>NZ_CP074149.1:0-2409766 GCF_019968765.1 Enterobacter sp. JBIWA008
GTGTCACTTTCGCTTTGGCAGCAGTGTCTTGCCCGATTGCAGGATGAGTTACCAGCCACAGAATTCAGTATGTGGATCCGCCCGTTGCAGGCGGAGCTGAGCGATAACACGCTGGCTTTGTATGCGCCAAACCGTTTTGTGCTCGATTGGGTAAGGGATAAGTACCTTAATAACATCAATGGACTGCTGAACGATTTCTGCGGGTCAGATGCCCCGCAGCTGCGCTTTGAAGTGGGCACAAAGCCGGTCACCCAAACCGTTCGTGAAACCGTGAACGTAGCAGCGCCTGCTCAGGCCGCTCCTGCTCCGGCCCCTCGCGTCGCACCCGCTCGTCAGGGCTGGGATAATGTCCCTGCACCGGCTGAGCCAACCTACCGCTCTAATGTTAACGTGAAACACACGTTCGATAACTTCGTTGAAGGTAAGTCGAACCAGCTGGCGCGCGCGGCTGCTCGTCAGGTTGCTGATAATCCCGGTGGGGCCTACAACCCGCTGTTCCTTTATGGCGGCACGGGCCTGGGTAAAACGCACCTGCTGCATGCGGTGGGCAACGGCATTATGGCGCGCAAGCCTAATGCCAAAGTGGTGTATATGCACTCCGAACGCTTCGTTCAGGACATGGTAAAAGCCCTGCAAAACAATGCGATCGAAGAGTTTAAACGCTACTATCGTTCTGTTGACGCGCTGCTCATCGATGACATCCAGTTCTTTGCCAATAAAGAACGATCGCAGGAAGAGTTTTTCCACACCTTTAATGCCCTGCTGGAAGGCAATCAGCAGATCATTTTGACCTCGGATCGTTACCCAAAAGAGATCAACGGCGTTGAAGATCGTCTGAAATCCCGCTTCGGCTGGGGCCTGACCGTGGCGATCGAGCCACCGGAGCTGGAAACCCGCGTCGCGATCCTGATGAAGAAAGCCGATGAAAACGACATTCGCCTGCCGGGCGAAGTGGCGTTCTTCATTGCCAAGCGTCTGCGCTCCAACGTGCGTGAGCTGGAAGGGGCACTGAACCGCGTTATCGCCAATGCCAACTTCACCGGTCGTGCGATCACCATCGATTTTGTGCGTGAAGCGCTGCGTGATTTGCTGGCATTGCAGGAAAAACTGGTCACTATCGACAATATTCAAAAGACGGTGGCTGAGTACTACAAGATCAAAGTGGCAGATTTACTGTCTAAACGTCGTTCCCGCTCGGTGGCGCGTCCGCGTCAGATGGCGATGGCGCTGGCAAAGGAGTTAACCAACCACAGTCTGCCGGAAATCGGGGATGCGTTTGGTGGCCGTGACCATACGACCGTGCTGCACGCCTGTCGCAAGATTGAGCAGTTACGCGAAGAAAGCCACGACATAAAAGAAGATTTTTCCAATCTAATCAGAACATTATCATCGTGACGCTATGAAATTTACCGTTGAACGTGAACATTTATTAAAACCGCTGCAACAGGTGAGTGGCCCATTAGGTGGCCGCCCAACGCTGCCTATTCTCGGAAACCTGCTGCTTCAGGTCGCGGACGGTACGCTGTCGCTGACCGGTACAGATCTGGAAATGGAAATGATCGCGCGCGTTACGCTGACGCAGCCGCATGACGCGGGCGCGACCACGGTTCCGGCACGTAAATTCTTTGATATCTGCCGTGGGCTGCCGGAAGGCGCTGAAATCGCCGTGCAGCTGGAAGGCGATCGTATGCTGGTGCGATCTGGCCGCAGCCGTTTCTCGCTCTCCACGCTGCCTGCTGCGGACTTCCCTAACCTGGACGACTGGCAGAGCGAAGTTGAATTTACTTTGCCGCAGGCGACGATGAAGCGTCTGATAGAAGCCACGCAGTTCTCCATGGCGCATCAGGACGTTCGTTACTACTTAAACGGCATGCTGTTCGAAACCGAAGGTGAAGAGCTGCGTACCGTAGCCACCGACGGCCACCGTCTGGCGGTCTGTTCTATGCCGATTGGCGATTCACTGCCAAACCACTCGGTGATCGTGCCGCGTAAAGGTGTGATTGAGCTGATGCGTATGCTCGACGGTGGCGACACGCCGCTGCGCGTGCAGATCGGCAGCAACAACATCCGCGCACACGTGGGCGATTTTGTCTTCACGTCTAAGCTGGTTGACGGTCGTTTCCCGGATTATCGCCGCGTATTGCCGAAGAACCCGGATAAAACGCTGGAAGCAGGCTGCGATAGCCTCAAGCAGGCGTTTGCTCGTGCGGCCATTCTCTCTAACGAGAAATTCCGCGGCGTGCGCCTGTACGTGAGTGAAAACCAGATCAAAATCACCGCTAACAACCCGGAGCAGGAAGAGGCAGAAGAGATTCTGGACGTCACCTACGCCGGGGCTGAGATGGAAATCGGCTTCAACGTCAGCTACGTGCTGGATGTGCTCAATGCGCTGAAATGCGAGAACGTGCGCATCCTGCTGACCGACTCCGTTTCGAGCGTACAGATTGAAGATGCCGCATCACAGTCGGCTGCCTATGTTGTCATGCCAATGAGACTGTAATGTCGCTCACCCGTCTGTTGATCCGCGACTTTCGCAACATCGAGAGCGCGGATCTCGCTTTATCCCCTGGCTTTAATTTCCTGGTTGGCGCCAACGGCAGCGGCAAAACCAGCGTGCTGGAAGCCATCTATACGCTCGGCCACGGTCGGGCGTTTCGCAGTTTGCAGATTGGTCGCGTCATTCGCCACGAGCAGGAATCCTTTGTCCTGCACGGGCGTTTGCAGGGGGCTGAGCGGGAAACCGCCATCGGCCTGACAAAAGACAAGCAGGGCGACAGCAAGGTGCGCATCGACGGCACCGACGGCCATAAAGTGGCGGAGCTGGCGCTGCTGATGCCGATGCAGCTGATTACGCCGGAGGGGTTTACTTTACTCAACGGCGGCCCCAAATACAGAAGAGCGTTCCTCGACTGGGGATGCTTTCACAATGAAGCCGGTTTCTTTAACGCCTGGAGCAACCTGAAGCGTCTGCTCAAGCAGCGTAACGCCGCGTTGCGCCAGGTTACCCGTTACGCCCAGCTGCGTCCGTGGGACATGGAGTTAATCCCTCTTGCGGAACAAATCAGCCGCTGGCGTGCCGAATACAGCGTAGGTATCGCCGAAGACATGGCCGACACCTGCAAACAGTTTTTACCTGAATTCTCTCTGACCTTCTCCTTCCAGCGCGGCTGGGAGAAAGAGACGGACTATGCCGAGGTGTTAGAGAGAAGCTTCGAGCGCGACCGCATGTTGACCTACACCGCGCACGGCCCGCACAAGGCGGATTTCCGCATTCGTGCCGACGGTGCTCCGGTGGAAGACACGCTGTCGCGCGGGCAGCTCAAGCTCCTGATGTGTGCGCTGCGCCTGGCGCAGGGAGAGTTCCTCACCCGCGAGAGCGGAAGACGCTGCCTGTACCTGATAGATGATTTTGCCTCGGAACTTGACGACGCGCGGCGCGGGCTGCTTGCCAGCCGCTTAAAAGCCACGCAGTCGCAGGTTTTCGTCAGCGCTATTAGCGCTGAACACGTTATAGACATGTCGGACGAAAATTCGAAGATGTTTACCGTGGAAAAGGGTAAAATAACGGATTAACCCAAGTTGAAATGAGCGAGAAACGTTGATGTCGAATTCTTATGACTCCTCCAGTATCAAAGTCCTGAAAGGGCTGGATGCGGTGCGTAAGCGCCCGGGTATGTATATCGGCGACACGGATGACGGCACCGGTCTGCACCACATGGTATTCGAGGTGGTAGATAACGCTATCGACGAAGCGCTCGCGGGTCACTGTAAAGACATCGTGGTCACCATCCATGCGGACAACTCCGTCTCCGTCACCGATGATGGTCGTGGCATCCCAACCGGTATTCACCCGGAAGAGGGCGTCTCTGCCGCGGAAGTGATCATGACCGTGCTGCACGCAGGCGGTAAGTTTGACGATAACTCCTATAAAGTTTCCGGCGGCCTGCACGGCGTAGGCGTTTCCGTAGTTAACGCCCTGTCGCAGAAGCTGGAGCTGGTTATCCAGCGTGAAGGCAAAATTCACCGTCAGCTCTATACGCACGGCGTGCCGCAGGCACCGCTGGCCGTTACCGGCGACACCGACAAAACCGGTACCATGGTGCGTTTCTGGCCAAGCCATGAAACCTTCACCAACGTCACCGAATTCGAGTACGACATCCTGGCGAAACGCCTGCGTGAACTGTCGTTCCTGAACTCCGGCGTCTCTATTCGCCTGAAAGACAAGCGTGACGGTAAAGAAGACCACTTCCACTACGAAGGCGGTATCAAGGCGTTCGTTGAATATCTGAACAAGAACAAAACGCCAATTCACCCGAATATCTTCTATTTCTCCACCGAAAAAGACGGTATCGGCGTGGAAGTGGCGCTGCAGTGGAACGACGGTTTCCAGGAAAACATCTATTGCTTTACCAACAACATTCCACAGCGTGACGGCGGTACGCACCTTGCAGGCTTCCGTGCGGCGATGACCCGTACCCTGAACGCCTACATGGACAAAGAAGGCTACAGCAAGAAAGCAAAAGTCAGCGCCACCGGTGATGACGCCCGTGAAGGCCTGATTGCCGTTGTCTCCGTGAAGGTGCCGGATCCGAAGTTCTCCTCGCAGACCAAAGACAAGCTGGTCTCTTCCGAGGTGAAATCGGCGGTTGAACAGCAGATGAACGAACTGCTGAGCGAATACCTGCTGGAAAACCCGTCCGACGCGAAAATCGTTGTGGGCAAAATTATTGATGCGGCGCGTGCCCGTGAAGCGGCGCGTAAAGCCCGTGAAATGACCCGTCGTAAAGGCGCGCTGGACTTAGCTGGCCTGCCGGGCAAACTGGCTGACTGCCAGGAACGCGACCCGGCGCTGTCCGAACTGTACCTTGTGGAAGGGGACTCCGCGGGCGGTTCTGCGAAGCAAGGCCGTAACCGTAAGAACCAGGCTATCCTGCCGCTGAAGGGTAAAATCCTCAACGTTGAGAAGGCGCGCTTCGACAAGATGCTCTCTTCTCAGGAAGTGGCGACGCTCATCACCGCGCTGGGCTGCGGCATCGGCCGCGATGAGTACAACCCGGACAAACTGCGCTACCACAGCATCATTATCATGACCGATGCTGACGTCGACGGCTCGCACATCCGTACGCTGCTGTTGACCTTCTTCTATCGTCAGATGCCTGAAATCGTTGAGCGTGGGCACGTCTACATTGCCCAGCCGCCGCTGTACAAAGTGAAGAAAGGCAAGCAGGAACAGTACATTAAAGACGACGAAGCGATGGATCAGTACCAAATCGCGATCGCCCTTGATGGCGCGACCCTGCACGCGAACTCGCACGCCCCTGCACTGGCCGGTGAGCCGCTGGAGCGTCTGGTGTCCGAGTTCAACGCCACGCAGAAAATGATTACGCGTATGGAACGCCGTTATCCAAAAACGCTGCTGAAGGAGCTGGTTTATCAGCCAACCCTGACCGAAGCCGATCTGAGCGACGAGCAGACCGTAACCCGCTGGGTGAACGCCCTGGTGACCGATCTGAACGAGAAAGAGCAGCACGGCAGCATGTGGAAATGCGATATCCAGCAGAACGCCGATAAGCAGTTCGAGCCTATTATTCGCGTGCGTACCCACGGCGTTGACACCGACTACCCGCTGGAGCACGAGTTTGTGACCGGTCCGGAATACCGTCGTATCTGCACGCTCGGCGAGAAGCTGCGCGGTCTGATCGAAGACGATGCGTTCATCGAACGTGGCGAACGTCGTCAGCCGGTAGCCAGCTTCGAGCAGGCGCTGGACTGGCTGGTGAAAGAGTCCCGTCGTGGACTCGCGATCCAGCGCTATAAAGGTCTGGGCGAAATGAACCCGGAGCAGCTGTGGGAAACCACCATGGATCCGGAAAGCCGCCGCATGCTGCGCGTCACCGTTAAGGACGCGATTGCTGCGGACCAGCTGTTCACGACCCTGATGGGCGATGCGGTTGAACCACGTCGTGCCTTCATCGAAGAGAACGCCCTGAAAGCGGCAAATATCGATATTTAATCGTCGTTATACCGCACGATAACTGGCCGCGCTTTTAGCGCGGCTTTTTTATGGGCGCAGGCATATCCAGCGACATCACGGACGGCAAACGGCTCGCCAGCGTATCTATAGCGATTCTTACCCTCAGCGGCAGATGCGGCGTCTGCCGCCAGACCGCATGAACATCGAAATGTACATCCGGTGCCTGCTTTAATAGCGGGACGAGTTTACCCTGGTGAATATCTTTGACGACCATCCAGCAGGGCAGCCATGCAATGCCGTGTCCGGCCAGCGCGGCGTCGCAGATTGCCTGCAAATCATCCATATTGAGCGACGATCGGGGTGTAAAGGTGCGAGATGTTCCTTCGCTATCCATCAGCTGCCATGGTAATACTCTGCCTGCGCGCAGATAGTTAATGGCCGTATGCTGGGGTAAATCATCAACGCTTTGCGGCTGGCCTTTCTTCAGCAGATAATCGGGCGCGGCGCACAGCACCATGCGGTGTTCCCCCAGCCTTTTGGCGACCAGAACGCCGCTGTCCTGAAGCGTGCCGTTACGCACCGCCATATCAAACCCTTCTTCGACGAGATCCACCACGCGGTCGCTGAATAACATTTCCAGCTCAAGCCCGGGGTGTTCCTGCGCCAGCGCTATCAGCAGCGGGGCGACACACTGGCGACCAAACAGCACCGGCATGGCAACGCGCAGGCGGCCGCTGACCTGCTGTTTCCCCGTTTCAAGCAGCGATTCCGCACCCCGAATCTCCTCCAGAGCGCGCAGGCAGCGTTCATAAAAAAGGGCGCCGTTATCGGTCAGACTCTGGCTGCGGGTGGTGCGCTGAAAAAGACGCACCCCAAGCCGCTCCTCGAGGCGAGCGATGCTTTTTCCTACCGCCGAACGTGACAAATGCAGGCGAATCGCGGCTTGCGCGAAACTTCCCGCCTCAACGGCGGCCACAAAAACAGGAATATCCTTCAGCGTATCGGTCATGGATTGTATCTATTCTGGCATCAATAAAGAGAAAACTTATCGCCACTGGCGACGGTTAGTCAACGGTAGACTGTCAGGACTAAAGCTCATCTGATGGCAGGAGAAATAAAATGACAGAGACAATGCAGCGCTGGTCCATGGATGCCCTCGGGCGCGAGAACCTCAAGCTGACTCAGGCACCCGTTCCACAGCCAGGCCCGGGTGAAGTGCGCGTAAGGGTAAATGCCGTTGCGCTTAACTATCGCGATAAAATGGTTGTTGAAGGCACAATGCCGATCCCGCTCTCCTTCCCGTTTACCCCGGCGTCTGACATGGCGGGCGTGGTGGACAGCATTGGTGAAGGCGTTACGCGCTTCAAACCCGGCGCGCGCGTCATCTCAACTTTCTTCCCTGAGTGGATCGACGGTAAGCCGCAGGCGGACGCGCGCAATCTGCCCTATAAAACGTCCGGTGGATACTTCCAGGGCATGCTGGCCGAGTACGTGATTGTGAAGGAAGACGCGCTGGCGGCCTCCCCGGAGACCCTGGATGACGCTGAGGCCAGCACCTTACCCTGCGCAGGGCTTACCGCCTGGTTTGCGCTGGTGGAACGCGGCCAGCTGCGCGCCGGGCAATCGGTGCTGGTACAGGGCACGGGCGGCGTGGCGATATTCGCCCTGCAAATTGCAAAAGCCCACGGCGCGGAGGTATTTGTCATCTCGGGGAGCGATGAGAAGCTGGCGCTCGCCAAAACTCTGGGGGCCAGCCACGGAATCAACCGGCTGAAAGGCGACTGGGCGGAAAATACGCTGGCGCTCACGCAGGATCGCGGCATCGACCATATTATCGAAACCGTCGGTGGAGAGAACCTGAAGCATTCCCTGCGCGCCGTTGCCGTTCACGGACGTATCTCCGTCATTGGCGTGCTGGCCGGGACGGAGATTATGCTCTCTGCTGGCGAACTATTGCTGAAATCACCCGTCATTCAGGGGATTGGCGTGGGGCACCGCCGGGCGCTGGAAGATTTTGTCCGCGCCGTGGATGTGACCGAACTGAAACCTGTGATCGAACATCGCTACCGTTTTAACGAGCTTGAAAAAGCGTTTGAACACCTCGATCGCGGGGCGTTCGGTAAAATCGTTCTCACCCGCGAGTAAGCCTTCGTTCCCCGGAATAAGCGTAAAAGGGGGGATTCTGTTGCGCAATCTAGCTCTATTTTTGTGGGCTTAATCGCGTTAGCATGAGGCAGCACTCATTTATCCCGGGGAACTCATGGCTATCAAACTCATTGCAATCGACATGGACGGCACGCTGCTGCTGCCAGACCACACCATCTCTCCAGCCGTTAAAAACGCGATCGCCGCGGCGCGCGCAAAGGGCGTGAATGTGGTCCTGACCACGGGGCGTCCGTATGCGGGCGTACACAGCTACCTGAAAGAGCTGCACATGGATCAGCCTGGCGACTACTGCATCACCTATAACGGCGCGCTGGTGCAAAAAGCCGCAGATGGCAGTACGGTTGCGCAAACCGCGCTGAGCTACGATGACTACCTGTTCCTGGAAAAACTGTCCCGCGACGTGGGGTCCCACTTCCACGCGCTCGATCGCAATACGCTCTATACCGCCAACCGCGATATCAGCTACTACACGGTACATGAATCCTACGTTGCGACCATTCCGCTGGTGTTCTGTGAAGCGGAGAAAATGGACCCGGCGACCCAGTTCCTGAAAGTGATGATGATCGACGAGCCGGAGATCCTGGATAAAGCGATTGCGCGCATTCCGGCGGAGGTAAAAGAGAAGTACACCGTGCTGAAAAGTGCGCCGTACTTCCTCGAAATCCTCGATAAACGCGTCAATAAAGGCACAGGTGTCAAATCACTGGCCGATGCGCTGGGCATTAAACAGGAAGAGATCATGGCGCTGGGCGACCAGGAAAATGACATCGCGATGATCGAATTCGCCGGTATGGGCGTGGCGATGGATAACGCGATCCCGTCGGTTAAAGAAGTGGCTAATTTTGTTACCAAATCCAACCTCGAAGACGGCGTGGCCTATGCGATCGAGAAGTTTGTGCTGCAGTAACGCCTGTTTGCATTCATCGGCCTCGGTTATCAACCGGGGCTTTTTTTTGCGCTTAATTTATTGAATTGTTCTTTTTGTGATCTGTATTGTAGTACAACATTAATTGATTGTACTACATTAAGGCCACGGCAAAGACGAACGCCCTCACGTTTGTACTGCAAAAGTGAGGTGAAATTCAGCGGTCGCGGTAAAGTAGTGATGGACATTCAGAGCACAAGGACTCTCCATGACTCTCAATAAAACCGATCGCATTGTCATTACGCTGGGCACCCAGATTGTGGGTGGCAAATATGTTCCCGGTTCGCCGCTGCCGGCAGAGGCCGAACTGTGTGAGGAGTTTGAAACCTCGCGCAACATCATCCGGGAAGTATTCCGCTCGCTGATGGCGAAGCGGCTGATTGAAATGAAGCGCTATCGCGGCGCGTTTGTTGCCCCGCGCAACCAGTGGAACTACCTCGATACCGACGTGCTGCAGTGGGTTCTGGAAAACGACTACGACCCGCGGCTTATCGGCGCGATGAGTGAAGTACGAAACCTGGTTGAACCGGCCATCGCCCGCTGGGCGGCGGAACGCGCAACTTCCGGCGATTTGGCCCAGATTGAGTCGGCTTTAAACGACATGATCGCCAATAACCAGAACCGGGAGGCGTTTAACGAGGCAGACATTCGCTATCACGAAGCGGTGCTGCAGTCGGTGCATAACCCAGTATTACAGCAGCTTAGCGTAGCGATCAGCTCGCTACAGCGAGCAGTATTTGAACGTACCTGGATGGGTGATGAGGCCAACATGCCGAAAACGCTCCAGGAACATAAAGCGCTGTTCGATGCGATACGGCATCAGGACGGCGATGCGGCAGAGCAGGCGGCACTTACCATGATTGCCAGCTCGACACGAAGGCTGAAGGAAATCACATGACATCTCGCTACATCGCAATTGACTGGGGATCGACCAATCTGCGCGCCTGGCTGTATCAGGGCGAGCAGTGCCTGGAGAGCAGGCAATCAGAAGCAGGCGTGACGCGCCTGAACGGTAAATCCCCCGAGGCGGTGTTAGCAGAGGTCACACAACGCTGGCGCGACAGCGCCACGCCGGTGGTAATGGCGGGCATGATAGGCAGTAACGTAGGCTGGAAAATCGCCCCTTATCTGCCGGTTCCCGCCCATTTCTCCGCGATTGGCGAGCAGTTAACGTCCGCTGGCGACAATATCTGGATTATTCCTGGCTTGTGCGTTTCTCGCGATGATAACCACAACGTGATGCGCGGCGAAGAGACGCAGCTGCTTGGCGCGCGCGCGCTTTCTCCTTCTTCTGTCTACGTCATGCCCGGAACGCACTGCAAGTGGGTCAAGGCTGACGCTGAGCAAATCCACGATTTTCGCACCGTGATGACCGGCGAGTTGCACCATTTGCTGCTCAACCATTCGCTGGTCGGGGCCGGTTTACCTGAGCAGGAAGCCTCGGCAGAGGCGTTTGCTGCCGGTCTGGCGCGAGGGATCGCTTCTCCTGCCGTTTTGCCGCACCTTTTTGAGGTTCGCGCCTCGCACGTGCTGGGAAATCTCCCGCGCGAGCAGGTCAGCGAGTTTCTCTCTGGCCTGCTGATTGGCGCAGAGGTCGCCAGCATGCGTGACTTCATCGCGCACGAGCAGGCCATCACGATTGTCGCAGGCGCATCGCTAACGTCGCGCTACGAGCAGGCGTTCCGCGCCGTTGGGCGCGATGTTGCAACGCTATCCGGCGACACGGCATTTCAGGCAGGAATAAGGAGCATCGCTCATGCAGTGGCAAACTGATCTTCCCCTTATCGCGATTTTGCGCGGCATCACGCCCGATGAGGCGTTAGCCCACGTCGGCGCGGTTATCGACGCCGGGTTCGACGCGGTGGAAATCCCGCTTAACTCGCCCGAGTGGGAAAAAAGCATTCCGGCCGTGGTGGAGGCCTTCGGCGATAAGGCGCTGATAGGCGCAGGCACCGTGTTACAGCCTGAGCAGGTGGATCGGCTGGCGAAGATGGGCTGCAGGCTTATCGTCACGCCCAATATTCATCCTGAGGTGATCCGCCGCGCCGTGGGTTACGGCATGACCGTCTGCCCGGGCTGCGCCACCGCCACGGAAGCCTTTACTGCTCTTGATGCGGGCGCACAGTCGCTCAAAATCTTCCCGTCATCGGCTTTTGGTCCGGACTACATCAAAGCGCTGAAAGCGGTATTGCCCGCCAGCGTGCCGGTCTTTGCCGTGGGCGGCGTAACGCCAGAAAACCTGGCGCAGTGGATGAGCGCTGGCTGTGTGGGCGCGGGGCTGGGTAGCGATCTTTATCGTGCCGGACAGTCCGTGGAGCGTACCGCACAGCAGGCGGCAGCATTTGTGAAAGCGTATCGAGAGGCAGTGAAATGAAAATAACCAAACTCACCACGTATCGTTTACCCCCGCGCTGGATGTTCCTCAAAATCGAAACCGATGAAGGGGTTGTGGGCTGGGGCGAACCGGTGATTGAAGGGCGTGCGCGCACCGTAGAAGCGGCGGTGCACGAGCTGGGTGAATACCTGATTGGTCAGGATCCAGCGCGCATTAACGACCTTTGGCAGGTGATGTACCGCGCGGGCTTCTACCGCGGGGGGCCGATCCTGATGAGTGCCATCGCCGGTATCGACCAGGCGCTGTGGGATATCAAAGGCAAAGTGCTGAACGCGCCGGTCTGGCAATTGATGGGCGGCCTGGTGCGCGACAAAATCAAAGCCTACAGCTGGGTCGGCGGCGACCGGCCTGCGGAAGTGATTGACGGCATCACGCAGCTGCGCAACATCGGCTTTGACACCTTCAAGCTCAACGGCTGCGAAGAGATGGGGGTGATCGACAACTCGCGCGCGGTAGACCGGGCGGTCAACACCGTGGCGCAAATCCGTGAAGCCTTCGGAAACGAGATCGAATTTGGCCTGGATTTCCACGGCCGCGTCAGCGCGCCGATGGCCAAAGTGTTGATTAAAGAGCTGGAGCCTTATCGTCCGCTGTTTATTGAAGAGCCTGTGCTGGCCGAGCAGGCGGAGTACTACCCGAAACTGGCTGAACAGACCCACATTCCTATCGCGGCAGGTGAACGTATGTTCTCGCGCTTCGAGTTTAAACGCGTGCTCGAAGCGGGCGGCATTGCCATTCTGCAGCCGGACCTTTCTCACGCGGGCGGCATCACCGAATGCTACAAAATTGCCGGGATGGCCGAAGCTTACGATGTGGCGCTGGCGCCGCACTGCCCGCTCGGCCCGATCGCGCTGGCTGCCTGTCTGCACGTCGACTTTGTCTCCCGCAATGCGGTGTTCCAGGAGCAGAGCATGGGGATTCACTATAACAAGGGCGCGGAACTGCTCGATTTTGTGAAAAATAAAGAAGACTTCAGCATGGAAGGCGGTTTCTTTAAACCGTTAACGAAGCCGGGCCTTGGCGTGGAAATTGACGAAGCCAAAGTTATTGAGCTGAGTAAAAATGCGCCGGACTGGCGTAACCCGCTGTGGCGTCATGAGGACGGCAGCGTAGCCGAATGGTAAATGCGCGTCATACTTCGCGCTGGTGATGCGTTGGCTGCGTTTTCTTACCCCGGTCACATACTTTTGTATGCTCCCGGGGATGCGAAAACTTGCCGCCTTCCCCCAGCACGAATTATTTAGCGCATTCCGTTTACGTTTTTAATTAAAAAAACCAAATACACCCTCTGTAAATTACAGGGCATGGTGAGCGGCTTCGCTATGCCCAAAATCTGGAGACAGATTGCGATGGATATTCCAGTTACCGCTACAAAAACCGGGCGTCGCCGCTACCTGACGCTGATTATGATCTTTGTTACCGTGGTCATTTGCTATGTCGACCGCGCCAACCTTGCCGTGGCATCGGCCCATATTCAGGAAGAGTTTGGCATCACCAAAGCGGAAATGGGCTACGTCTTCTCGGCGTTTGCCTGGCTGTATACGCTCTGCCAGATCCCGGGCGGCTGGTTCCTTGACCGCGTGGGTTCTCGTCTGACCTACTTTATCGCCATTTTCGGCTGGTCCGTGGCGACGCTGTTCCAGGGCTTCGCGACCGGGCTGATGTCGCTGATTGGCCTGCGCGCCATCACCGGGGTTTTCGAAGCCCCCGCGTTTCCGACCAACAACCGCATGGTGACCAGCTGGTTCCCGGAACACGAGCGCGCTTCCGCCGTGGGCTTTTACACCTCCGGGCAGTTTGTCGGCCTGGCGTTCCTGACGCCGCTGCTGATCTGGATCCAGGAGCTGCTGAGCTGGCACTGGGTATTCATCGTCACGGGTGGGATTGGCATTATCTGGTCGCTGATCTGGTTCAAGGTTTACCAGCCGCCGCGTCTGACCAAAAGCATCACCAAAGCCGAGCTGGACTACATCCGCGACGGCGGTGGCCTGGTGGACGGTGATGCGCCGGTGAAAAAAGAGGCGCGCCAGCCGCTGACCAAAGCGGACTGGAGGCTGGTCTTCCATCGTAAGCTGGTGGGCGTTTATCTGGGCCAGTTCGCGGTGACCTCCACGCTGTGGTTCTTCCTTACCTGGTTCCCGAACTACCTGACCCAGGAGAAGGGGATCACGGCGTTGAAGGCGGGCTTTATGACCACCGTGCCGTTTCTCGCGGCGTTCTTCGGTGTGCTGCTCTCCGGCTGGCTGGCCGACAGGCTGGTGAAAAAAGGGTACTCGCTGGGCGTGGCGCGTAAAACGCCGATCATCTGCGGCTTGCTGATCTCAACCTGCATCATGGGTGCCAACTACACCAACGATCCGGTGTGGATTATGACCCTGATGGCGGTGGCGTTCTTCGGCAACGGTTTCGCCTCTATCACCTGGTCGCTGGTGTCGTCCCTTGCGCCGATGCGGCTGATTGGCCTGACCGGCGGCGTGTTCAACTTTGTCGGCGGGCTGGGCGGGATCACCGTACCGCTGGTCATCGGCTACCTGGCGCAGGACTACGGCTTCGGCCCGGCGCTGGTCTATATTTCTGCCGTGGCGCTGATCGGGGCACTCTCCTACATCCTGCTGGTGGGGGATGTGAAACGAGTAGGCTAATCCTTGCGGATGTTTTACCCTGATGCACTCACCGTGCATCAGGGTATCCTCATGAAACAAATCACCTTCGCTTCCCGCAACCACCAGCTGACCAACATCAATACCTGGACGCCGGACAGCCAGTGGCTGGTCTACGACGTGCGCCCGTCCGGTGCATCGTTCACCGGTGAAACCATCGAGCGGGTCAATGTCGGCACGGGTAAGGTTGAAGTGGTTTATCGCGCTACTGACGGCGCGCACGTCGGCGTGGTGACCGTTCATCCTGCAGAAGAGAAATATGTCTTTATCCATGGCCCGAAAAACCCGGATGCAGACTGGCACTACGATTTTCATCATCGTCAGGGTGTGATTGCGCAAAACGGTCAGGTGAGCAACCTGGACGCGATGGATATCACCGCGCCTTACACCGCAGGCGCGCTGCGCGGCGGCAGCCACGTCCATGTCTTCAGCCCGAATGGGCAATTCGTCAGCTTTACCTATAACGACCATGTTCTGCACGAGCGCGATCCTAAACTTGATTTACGCAACGTCGGCGTGGCTGCGCCTTACGGCCCGGTGAGCCCGCAGGGGAACCATCCCCGTGAATATTCGGGAACCTTCTGGAGCGTGCTGGTTAGCCGCACCACGCCCAACCCACGGCCGGGCAGCGATGAAATCAACCGCGCTTACGAAGAGGGGTGGGTGGGCAACGGCAGGCTGGCGTTTATCGGTGACACGCTTTCTTCGCAGGGCGAAAAAGTACCCGAACTGTTTATTGTCGACCTGCCGGAAGACGAGCAGGGCTGGAAGCGTGCGGGCGACGCGCCGCTACAGGGCACGGCAGAGACCCTGCCGGCTCCGCCTGCGGGGGTGATGCAGCGTCGATTGACCTTCACTCACCAGAACCGTTATCCGGGGCTGGTGAACGTGCCGCGCCACTGGGTTCGCAGCAACCCGCAGGGGACGCAGATCGCGTTTCTGATGCGGGATGATAACGGCATTGTGCAGCTGTGGCTGATCTCTCCTGAGGGCGGCGAGCCGCGCCAGTTGACGCGTACCGGGAGCGATATTCAGTCTGCATTTAACTGGCATCCTTCCGGCGATCGTCTGGGGTTTGTGCTTGAAAATCGGATCGCCTGCTGCGACGCGCAGACCGGAGAGGTGACGTTTTTGACGTCCGATCGCGGAAACCCGCCGTCTGCTGATGCGGTCGTGTTTTCCCCGGACGGGCGCGTTATTGCGTGGATGGAAGAGACAGCCGGTTTCCGCCAGCTTTGGATAACGGAAACCGCGCAGCACTAGCGTGGAGGCATGTCAGCGGGCGGGATGACGGCGTTTGTCGCCAGATTCTCCTGCTCGCTTTTCTCTACCCGTGAGCGTACGGAGCTGTCCTTACGAAACATATCCCACGGCAGCAGAAGCGTATCCGCCACGGCCGTAAACGGCATATCCAGGATAACCAGGGATTTGGTGCCCCAGTTTGTATCGTCATCGGAGACCATCGCCGCGCTGGCGCGCGTCCCCGGATATGTTCCTTCTTTACCGCCGGTATGAGACATCACGCTCGAACACCCGCAAAGTAAAACTACCCCGCTGAACGTCGTCAGCTTTATCAGAACATTTTTCATCATCACTCAGTCATCGTTAATGGCACTGCATAGACCTGCAACTCAGGGTTATAGCGAGCCTTATCCAAAATGGATAGCCCGATAACCCCGCACTGTGGCAACCATCGCAATTTAACCCTTTGTGCTGTTGTCCCAGTCTAAGCGAGATGCAGGAAAGTGCAAAAAAAAGTGCAGCCGTCGTTCTTGAAAAGCCCGATTGCAGACCCATTTTAAGAATGTGGCCCGATAACGAACTCGCCTGATGGGTGTTCGGGGGCGCAAAGGCCTGTCCATGGTGGAAGGCTACAATTTCTCGCTGATTTCAGGAGTTTTATTTATGCGTAACTTCGATCTTTCTCCGCTATACCGTTCTGCAATTGGTTTTGACCGCCTGTTTAACCATTTAGAAAATAACCAAAGCCAGAGCAACGGCTACCCTCCATACAATGTTGAGCTGGTTGACGAAAACCACTACCGCATCGCTATTGCCGTCGCCGGTTTTGCAGAAAACGAACTGGAGATCACCGCGCAGGACAACCTGCTGGTGGTGAAAGGTTCCCATACGGCCGAGCAGAAAGAGCGTACCTATCTTTATCAGGGCATCGCCGAGCGCAACTTTGAACGCAAGTTCCAGTTAGCCGAGAACATTCACGTTAATGGCGCGAACCTGGTTAACGGCCTGCTGTTTATCGAACTGGAACGTGTGATTCCGGAAGAGAAAAAACCGCGTCGTATCGAAATTAATTAATTACGCGGGTCGCGTGAGCGGCCCACCCGGACTTGCTTGCCGTAACGGGAGCATATGCGAATCCATCAGGATTTGCAGGAACAACTGCGCACAAAATTACACTGTGCCGAACTCGCTTCTCAGAAGGAGATTTAGTATGCGTAACTATGATTTATCCCCCCTGCTGCGTCAGTGGATTGGTTTTGACAAACTGGCTAATGCCCTGCAAAGCACCACCGAGCAACAGACGTTTCCGCCGTACAACATCGAAAAAAGCGACGATAACCACTATCGCATTACCCTGGCGCTGGCCGGTTTCCGCCAGGACGATCTGGATATCCAGCTCGAAGGCACGCGTCTGACCGTGAAAGGTACGCCGGAGAAACAAGAGACCGAGACCAAATGGCTGCATCAGGGGCTGGTTAATCAGCCGTTTAGCCTGAGCTTTACCCTGGCAGACCATATGGAAGTGTCGGGCGCAACGTTTACCAACGGGCTGCTGCATATCGACCTGATCCGTAACGTGCCGGAAGCCATCGCGCCGCAGCGTATTGCCATTAGCGAGCGGCCTGCGTTGAATAGCTAATAGTGTGCGGGCTGGTGCCCTAACCCCGACCCTCTCCCACGTGGAGAGGGCGCAAACACAAAAAACGGTCACCTTTGGGTGACCGTTTTGCTTTTACCTTCGGCTTTTTTGTGCGCCATCACCCATACAACCGCCCCCGGCTCTGAGAGAATCCTTAGCATAACTAAGGTTATGCTAAGGAAGTGGGTCATGAGTGATATCGCGTTAACCGTCAGCGTGTTGGCCCTGGTCGCTGTTGTTGGCCTGTGGATAGGGAATATCAAAATCCGTGGCGTCGGGTTTGGGATAGGCGGGGTACTGTTTGGCGGCATTTTTGTCGGGCACTTTGCCGACAAGCTCGGGCTGGTCCTCAGTGCCGAAATGCTCCATTTTACTCAGGAGTTCGGCCTGATCCTCTTCGTTTATACCATCGGTATTCAGGTGGGACCGGGCTTTTTCGCCTCACTTCGGGTCTCCGGATTACGGCTCAACCTGTTTGCCCTCGGCATTGTGGTAATGGGCGGGCTGGTCACCGCAATTCTGCACAAAATCTTTGATATCCCGCTCCCCGTGGTGCTGGGCATTTTCTCCGGGGCGGTCACCAACACGCCCGCGCTTGGTGCCGGACAGCAGATCCTGCGCGATTTGGGTATCGAACCCGGCATCGTTGACCAGATGGGGATGAGCTACGCCATGGCCTATCCGTTTGGGATTTGCGGCATCCTGCTCTCCATGTGGCTGGTCCGCGTCCTGTTTCGCATTAACGTCGACAAAGAGGCGAAGGACCACGAAACCACGCTCACTAACGGCCATATGCCAATTAAAACCATCAACATTCGGGTCGATAACCCCAACCTGAACAATATGGCGATTCAGGACGTACCGATCCTGAACAGCGCCAACATCATCTGCTCTCGCCTCAAGCGTGACGATATGCTGATGGTGCCCGCGCCCGGCACCGTCATTCAGCAGGGCGATCTGCTGCACCTGGTCGGCCAGCCCGGGGATTTAAACAACGCGCGGCTGGTGATTGGCCAGGAGGTGGATACTTCGCTCTCAACCCGCGGCACCGATATGCGCGTGGAACGCGTCGTGGTGACTAACGAGCACGTTCTGGGCAAGAAAATACGCGATCTGCAGGTAAAAGAGCGCTATGACGTGGTGATCTCCCGGCTCAACCGTGCGGGTGTTGAACTGGTCGCCAGCCCGGAAGCCAGCCTGCAGTTCGGGGATATCCTCAACCTGGTTGGGCGCCCGTCGTCCATCGACGCCGTGGCGGATATGGTGGGTAACGCCCAGCAAAAACTGCAGCAGGTGCAGATGCTGCCGGTGTTTATCGGTATCGGGCTCGGCGTGCTGCTCGGTTCTATTCCTGTGTACGTGCCGGGCTTCCCGGTGGCGCTCAAGCTGGGCCTGGCGGGCGGGCCGCTGATTATGGCGCTGATCCTCGGGCGTATCGGCTGCATCGGTAAGCTCTACTGGTTTATGCCGCCGAGCGCCAACCTGGCGCTGCGCGAGCTGGGCATCGTGCTGTTCCTGGCGGTGGTTGGCCTGAAATCCGGCGGAGATTTTGTTGATACCCTGGTCAAAGGCGAAGGGATGAGCTGGGTCGGCTACGGCATCTTTATCACGGCGATCCCGCTGTTGACGGTAGGAATACTGGCGCGGATGTTCGCCAAAATGAACTACCTGACGCTGTGCGGGATGCTGGCGGGCTCCATGACCGATCCGCCAGCGCTGGCTTTTGCCAACAACCTGCACGCCACCAGCGGCGCGGCCGCGCTCTCCTATGCCACCGTCTATCCGCTGGTGATGTTCCTGCGCATCATTACCCCGCAGCTACTGGCGGTGCTGTTCTGGGGGATGAGCTAGCACGTCGTCCGGGTGGATGCGCCGCAGATGGTAGTCCACCTGGTAATCGCTGGTATTTCGGAACATCACGGAATAATTGAGGAACTCGCCGCTGTCGCTGTAGGAGAGAGAGGTAATGCGCAGCAGCGGCGTCTGTTCCGGCAGGTTCATATAACCGGCCAGCGTTTTATCTGCCAGCACCGGCGTCAGGCTTTCGTAGTTGCCGCTGATGTTGATCCCGCACTCCTTCTCGATGTATTCAAACTTAGACCCCTCAAGATGCGCCAGCGACAGGTTGCGGAACAGCTTCACCGGCATAAAGCTGTCCTCCAGCATCAGCGGCTTCCCGTCCACGTAGCGCACCCGTCGGGAAAAGTAGATCCGCTCGTCCACCTGAATCCGCAGCTGGCTGGCGATGGCGGGCGGGGCGGGCATCACTTCGAACTGCAACACCTTGCTCTTCACCTCTTTTCCCTGCTGGCGCAGCACCTCCACCAGCCCGGTCAGGTTGGTGGTTTCGTGGTGAACGTCTTTGCGTGAGACAAAGGTTCCGCTGCCGTGCCGTCGCTCAACCAGCCCCCAGCTCACCAGCAGATCCAGCGCCTTGCGGATGGTCATTCGCGCCACGCCGAACTCCTGCGCCAGCGCCTTTTCGCCCGGCAGAGGGCTGCCGATGTTGTAGTCCGACGAATTCAGCCGCAGCCGCAACCTGTCGGCGATTGATTTGTAGATCACCAGTAGACCTCTCTGCCCTTATCAGGGCGTGGAATGCGTCCTGACATGTCCATATTTACTGCAAAAAGTAGACCTGATTGGTCAAAATAAAACCATGAATGCGATCACGAATCGCAGCGGCACGCCATGTTCGCGCATCAGTAAGTTCTTATGCTCACCTCAGGCCAGCAAAAAACCATAAAGGCCTCTACCCCTACAGGTTGTTTCATGAGGATTTAAAAATGCTCAGTCAAATACAACGTTTTGGCGGTGCCATGTTTACTCCGGTGTTGCTGTTTCCCTTCGCCGGTATCGTGGTGGGAATCGCCATCATGCTTCGCAACCCGCTGTTTGTCGGCGAAGCCTTAACGGCCCCCGATCATCTTTTCGCGCAGATTATTCACATCATTGAAGAGGGCGGCTGGGCGGTGTTTCGCAATATGCCGCTGATTTTTGCCGTGGGCCTGCCGATTGGCCTGGCGAAGCAGGCGCAGGGCCGCGCCTGTCTGGCGGTGCTGATTAGCTTCCTGACCTGGAACTACTTTATCAATGCGATGGGAATGACCTGGGGCCACTTCTTTGGCGTCGACTTCTCCGCCGAACCGACGGCGGGTAGCGGGCTGGCGATGATTGCCGGCATCAAAACGCTCGATACCAGCATCATCGGTGCCATTGTGATCTCAGGTATCGTTACCGCCATCCACAACCGCTACTTCGACAAGCCGCTGCCGGTCTTTCTGGGAATTTTCCAGGGCAGCTCGTTTGTCGTTATCCTCGCGTTCTTCGTCATGATCCCCTGCGCCTGGCTGACGCTGCTGGGCTGGCCGAAAGTGCAGATGGGCATTGAGTCCCTGCAGGCGTTCCTGCGCTCCGCCGGTGCGCTGGGCGTGTGGGTGTATACCTTCCTGGAACGCATTCTGATCCCAACCGGGTTGCACCACTTCGTCTACGGTCCGTTTATCTTCGGCCCGGCTGCGGTGGAAGGAGGGATTCAGGTCTACTGGGCGCAGCACCTGCAGGAATTCAGCCAGAGCACCCTGCCGCTGAAAACCCTCTTCCCGGAAGGCGGGTTCGCGCTGCACGGCAACTCTAAAGTGTTTGGCTCGGTCGGGATTGCGCTGGCGATCTGGTACACCGCGTCGCCGGAAAACCGCGTCAAGGTGGCGGGCCTGCTGGTCCCGGCCACGCTCACCGCCGTGCTGGTGGGCATTACTGAACCCCTCGAATTCACCTTCCTGTTTATCTCGCCGCTGCTGTTTGCCGTTCACGCGGTGCTGGCGGCGACCATGGCAACGGTGATGTACGCCTTCGGCGTGGTCGGGAACATGGGCGGCGGTCTGCTGGACCAGTTCCTGCCGCAAAACTGGATCCCGATGTTCCATAACCACGCCTCAACGGTATTTACCCAGATCGGCATCGGCGTCTGCTTCACCGGGATTTACTTCGTAGTCTTCAAAACGCTGATCGCGCGTCTGAACCTGAAAACGCCGGGCCGGGAAGAGAGCGAAATCAAACTCTACAGCAAGGCCGACTATAAGGCGGCGCGCGGGCAAACCACTGCCCCGGCGGCGGCCAGCCAGCAGGTCGGACAGGCCGCCGGATTCCTGCAGGCGCTCGGCGGCGCGGCCAACATCGAAAGCATCAACAACTGCGCCACCCGCTTGCGCATTGCGCTGGTGGATATGGCGAAAACCCAAAGCGATGACGTCTTCAAAGCCCTCGGCGCCCACGGCGTGGTGCGACGCGGCAACGGCATTCAGGTGATTGTCGGTCTGCACGTTCCTCAGGTGCGCGACCAGCTGGAATCGCTGATGAAAACCCCTTTATCGAATGAACAAACCACCCTGACAGAGGCTATATCATGAAAAAATTCTCAGTTGTCATTGCAGGCGGCGGCAGCACCTTTACGCCTGGTATCGTCCTGATGCTGTTAGCCAACCGCGACCGTTTCCCGCTGCGCGCCCTGAAGTTCTATGACAACGACGGCGCACGTCAGGAGACCATCGCCGAAGCGTGCAAAATCATCCTGAAGGAGCAGGCGCCGGAGATTGAATTCAGCTACACCACCGATCCTAAAGCGGCGTTTACCGATGTGGATTTCGTGATGGCGCATATCCGCGTGGGCAAATACCCGATGCGCGAAAAAGATGAAAAAATCCCGCTGCGCCACGGCGTGCTGGGCCAGGAAACCTGCGGACCGGGTGGCATCTCCTACGGCATGCGCTCTATCGGCGGCGTGCTGGAGCTGGTGGATTACATGGAGCAGTACTCCCCGAACGCGTGGATGCTGAACTACTCCAACCCGGCGGCGATTGTCGCGGAAGCCACGCGCCGCCTGCGTCCGAACGCCAAAATCCTCAATATCTGCGATATGCCGATCGGCATCGAAGGGCGCATGGCACAGATTGTTGGCCTGAAAGACCGCAAAGAGATGCGCGTGCGCTACTACGGTCTGAACCACTTCGGCTGGTGGACGTCAATTGAAGACCTGAACGGCAACGATCTGATGCCGAAGCTGCGCGAATACGTGGCGAAAAACGGCTATGTTCCGCCTTCTGACAACGCTCACACCGAGGCGAGCTGGAACGATACGTTCGCCAAAGCAAAAGACGTGCAGGCGCTGGATCCGGACACCATGCCGAACACCTACCTGAAGTATTACCTGTTCCCGGACTACGTGGTCGCGCACTCCAACCCGGAGCGCACCCGCGCCAATGAAGTTATGGATCACCGCGAGAAGCACGTGTTCAGTTCCTGCCGGGCGATTATCGAAGCCGGTCACTCCGCCGCCGGTGAGCTGGAAATCGACGAACATGCGTCGTACATCGTCGATCTGGCGACGGCAATTGCCTTCAATACCCAGGAGCGGATGCTGCTGATTGTGCCAAACAACGGGGCCATCCATAACTTTGATGCCGACGCGATGGTCGAGATCCCATGCCTGGTGGGCCATAACGGACCGGAGCCGCTCACGGTGGGCGATATTCCACACTTCCAGAAAGGGCTGATGAGCCAGCAGGTGGCGGTGGAAAAACTGGTGGTGGATGCCTGGGAGCAGCGCTCGTACCAGAAACTCTGGCAGGCGATCACCCTGTCTAAAACCGTGCCGAGCGCGTCCGTCGCGAAAGCGATTCTGGATGACCTGATCGAGGCCAATAAGGACTACTGGCCAGAGCTGCACTAATCTTCCTGACCGGCATCGCCCGATGCCGGTCTCCTTGTCCTTGTCGATTTACGCTATGCTGAAGCCTGCCCGTAGCACGACAAGGAACCTTCATGAAAATTTCCCGCCTCGGCGAAGCGCCGGACTACCGCTTCTCGCTGGCTAATGAACGCACGTTTTTAGCGTGGATCCGCACCGCGCTGGGCTTTCTTGCCGCAGGAGTGGGGCTCGACCAGCTCGCGCCTGATTTCGCCACGCCGTTGATTCGTGAAGTGCTGGCGCTGCTGCTGTGCCTGTTCGCGGGCGTGCTGGCGATTTACGGCTACCTGCGCTGGCTGCGCAATGAGAAGGCGATGCGTCTGAAGCAGGATTTGCCCTATACGCGCGGGTTACTCATCATCAGCGCGATTCTGCTGACGGTGGCGGGCGTGGTAATGGTGCTGGTGTTCTATGGCGGATAGCCGCAAAGTGCGGCGCGAAGCGGACCCCGGCCTGCAGCCGGAGCGGACGTCGCTGGCCTGGCTGCGCACGCTGCTGGGGTATGGCGCGCTGATTGCCCTGGCGATTAAGCACAACTGGCACCGTACAGGGGTGCCGTTCTGGATCTCGATTGTTGTGCTGGCGCTGGTGGCGATCGTTTTATGGCGCTATACCCGCAGCCGTAACCTGATGGACGTGGCGCAGAACGACTTTGTGCAGCCGAAGGCGGTGCGGGATAAGTTCCTGATCGCCCTCGCTGTTCTCTCTCTGTCGCTGCTGTTTGCGGTAACCCATCTACAGGTTATTTTTTCCCTTTAGCCAGATACTTCGCCATCTCGTCTTCCGGCACCATTCCGCCGCCGGTTGCCCACACCAGGTGGGTAACGTTCGCATCGGCATTGACTCGCACCGGCCCGGCCATGCCCGCCAGCGCCGACGGTTCCAGCCGAATGCCTTCCTCCTGCGCCAGCCAGCCGAGCATGTCGTACATGCTCCGATCGGAAAGCGTATAGAATCCGTCGAGCAGGCGCTCCATCGCGCGGCCCACGAAGCCGGATGCACGTCCTACCGCCAGACCGTCCGCCGCCGTCACGTTATCAATGCCCAGGTCCTGCACGGCAATTTTATCGTGCAGGCCGGTGTAGACCCCCAGCAGCATGCACGGGGAGTGCGTTGGCTCCGCGAAGAAGCAGTGGACGTTATCGCCAAAGGCCAGCTTCAGGCCAAACGCCACGCCGCCAGGGCCGCCGCCAACGCCGCACGGCAGGTAGACGTACAGGGGATGATCGGCATCCACCACGCGGCCCTGTTCGGCAAACTGTGCCTTCAGCCGCTCGCCTGCAACGGCGTAGCCCAGGAACAGGGTGCGGGAATTTTCATCGTCAATGAAGAAACAGTTCGGATCGCTTTCCGCCGCTTTTCGTCCCTGCTCCACCGCCACGCCGTAATCCTGCTCGTATTCCACGACGATGACGCCGTGGCTGCGCAGTTTGGCTTTCTTCCACTCGCGGGCGTCGGCAGACATATGCACCGTCACCTTAAAGCCGATGCGGGCGCTCATAATGCCGATGGACATCCCAAGGTTGCCGGTTGAGCCTACCGCAATGCTGTACTGGCTGAAGAAGTCCTTAAAGCGCGGCTCCAGCAGAATGCTGTAGTCGTCTTCAACGCTCAGCAACCCGGCTTCCAGCGCCAGTTTTTCCGCGTGGGTCAGCACCTCATAGATGCCGCCGCGCGCTTTAATCGAGCCGGAAATCGGCAGATGGCTGTCTTTTTTCAGCAGCAGCGTGCCGGGAATGCGTGTTGAAAATTCCTGCTCCAGCCGCGCCTGCATCGCCGGGATCGCGACCAGTTCGGATTCGATAATCCCGCCCGTTGCCGCCGTTTCCGGGAAGGCTTTCGCCAGATACGGCGCGAAGCGGTTGAGGCGCGCGTGCGCGTCGTCCACGTCGGCTTTGGTCAGCCCGACATACGGTAACCCTTCTGCAAGCGTCGTGGTGCGCGGGTTAAGCCAGGTGGTTTCTTTCAGGGCGATCAGGTCCTCTACCAGAGGAAACTGTGCGGTTAAAGTGGTGATAGTTGCGTTTTCCATAATACGTCTCTTCGCGCTCAGATAATGAAAGAAAGCAGGAATGTGCCGCCAAGTGCAAGCACCGAGGCGATAAACGTCGCCGTCGTATAGTATTTGAAGGTCTCATTCAGGGTCGCGCCGCAGTATTGCTTCACTAGCCAGAAGAGGGAATCGGTCACGATCGTGCAGCCAATGGCGCCGGAACCGATGGCAATGGTGATGATCTCCGGGCTCACGTTCGGGTAGAGCGGCAGCATCGGGGCGACTATCGCCGTCGCGCCCATCATCGCCACCGTCGCGGAGCCTACGGCGGCATGCAACACCAGCGCCACCAGCCAGGCGAGCAGGATAGGGTGCATGTGCAAGTTCGAGAGAATATGCGCCAGCGAGTCCGCCAGCCCGCTGGTTTTCAGGATGGCGTTAAACGCGCCGCCCGCGCCGATAATCAGCAAAATGTTGGCGATAGAGCCGAAGCCGTGCTCGGTGTGCGTCAGCATCGTGCCCATGCCCATATGCTGGCGGATCCCCAGCAGGTAGTAGGCGACAAACACGGCGATAAACATCGCGGTGATCGGGTTGCCGATAAACTCCAGCAGGGTGTAGAGCGTGCCCTCTTTTGCCATATTCAGCTCGGCGATGGTTTTCACCAGCATCAGGGCAATCGGCAGCAGCACCGTGAACAGCGTGGCGCCCAGCGACGGCAGGGTGTGCTCCTCCCGCACCTTCAGGTCTGAAAATTCCGCCGGAACCGGTTTAAACGGCAGACGATTGCCGAGCAGTTTCAGGAACAGCGGGCCGCCGACCAGAGAGGCCATCAGGCCTACCATCAAACCGTAGACAATGACCGTTCCGACGTCCGCGCCTAATTTATTGGTCACAAACAGGGCAGCAGGATGCGGCGGCACCACGCAGTGCACCGCCATCAGCGCGGTACAGAGCGGAATGGCCAGCTTGAGCAGCGACGTGTTGGTCTTTTTGGCGATGGAAAACGCCAGCGGGATCAGCAGTACTACGCCCACTTCCACGAACAGCGTAATGCCGCAGATAAGGCCCACCAGCACCATAATCACGTCTGCGGATAGCCAGCGGCAGCGCTGCAACGTAATCCCGATGCGCTCGGCCGCGCCGGAGACTTCCATCATCTTGCCGAGAATGGTGCCCAGACCAATCACCGCCGCCAGGAAGCCCAGCGTACCGCCAATTCCGCTCTCAATGGCGTTCACCATATCCAGCGGGCTCATCCCCATCATCGTGCCGACGAAAAAGCTCGCCAGCAGCAGCGCGAGGAACGGGTGAAACTTCAGTTTTACGATGGTTAAAACAATCAACACAATGCTGACCAGCAGCGTTGCCACAACCCAGACCTGAGATCCCATATCTCACCTCACCCTTATATCATCTGGGGGTATTGGACGAAAAAACGGCGTGGGCTGACAAACGATATAAATTGGCGTTCAGGTGAGCCAAATTGAATCAACTGAGTGACTACGCTCTAAAAAACGCACTTAATTCGTATTAGGTTCACATAAATTCACCCTTGAGCGGTATGCTGAGCGCAGAAACCCCGCGCGAGAATTGTGATGACCGATGCGAATGAAGCCAAAAACCGGCTGTTAAACGGCTGGCAGCTGTCGAAAATGTACACCTTTGAAGTGGCCGCCCGGCATGAGTCCTTCGCTCTGGCCGCGGAGGAGCTGTCGCTCAGCCCCAGCGCGGTGAGCCACCGCATCAACCTGCTGGAAGAGGAGCTGGGTATTCAGCTGTTTGTTCGCTCGCACCGTAAAGTCGAGCTGACGCAGGAGGGAAAGCGCGTTTACTGGACGCTAAAATCGTCCCTCGACACCCTGAATCAGGAGATCCTGGACATCAAAAACCAGGCGCTCTCCGGTACGCTGACGGTATACTCCCGGCCGTCGATCGCCCAGTGCTGGCTGGTGCCCATGCTGGGGGACTTTACCCGCCGCTATCCGTCGATTTCACTCACCATCCTGACCGGCAATGATTACGTCAATATGCAGCGAACCGGCGTCGATCTGGCGCTCTATTTCGACGATACGCCGCCAAACCACCTTTCTCATCACTTCCTGATGGACGAGGAGATTTTACCCGTCTGCTCGCCGCAGTACGCCCGCGAGCATGAACTGCTGAAAAACCCCGATAACCTCAGCCACTGCACGCTGCTGCACGATCGTCAGGCCTGGAGTAATGATTCCGGTACGGATGAGTGGCTGAGCTGGGCGCAGCACTTTGAGGTGAATATGCCGCCATCGTCGGGCATTGGTTTCGATCGTTCCGATTTGGCGATTATTGCGGCCATCAACCACGTCGGCGTCGCGATGGGCAGAAAGCGGCTGGTGCAGAAACGGCTCGAACGGGGCGACCTTATCGCCCCGTTTGGTGAAAAGACCCTGAAATGCCATCAGCACTACTATATCTCGACGCTTTCTGGCCGGCAGTGGCCGAAAATAGACGCCTTTATCGGCTGGCTGAGAGAACTGGCAGGTTGAAGAATTATTACGCTTTCGCTCTACACCAAATGTGAAAAAGCGTGCTAAATACAGGTAATGCTTTCGATTTATCCAGGGTAAACCGTGTTAAAGCCTTTTATTGCCTCTGCATTACTGATCTCTTCCGGCTGGGCGATTGCCGCTGAGCCGCCGCTGACGGCTGCCCATTATGCGCAGCAGCTTGGCGTCGGGATGGATGTGGACTGGGCGCGAACCGAGCGCGGCATACGCGAATTCGACCCGCTGGTGGTCCGCGATTTTCGTGCAAAAGGCATTACCCACGTGCGCATCCGCGTGGCCGATGAGCCGACGGAAGCGCGGCTGATCCACCTGCGCAAGCTGGTGGAAGCCTGTGAGCAGTATGGCGTGATCCCGATAGTCGCTTATCAGGCTGATGAATATAAAAACGACCCGAAAGCTGATAACGAGAAAGAGACGATCAACTGGTGGATTGCCGTGGCGCACTATTTCGGTCAAAGCTACCCGCTGCTGGGTTTTGACCTCATCTATGAGCCAGCCGACAAGCTCAACCACAACCTGGCATCGTTAAACCGCGTCTATGAAAAAACCATTAAAGCGATCCACGACATCGACCCGCAGCGCATGATCTTCATTGCGCCGCGCCTGCGTGCCGCGCCGGAGGATTTATCCAGCCTGAAGCTGCCCGCGCACAGCCAAAACTACCTGCTGGCAGAGTGGCACATTTTCCCGTGGGGGCCGCTGAAAAATGGCGGTAAATACCCGTGGACGTCCGGCACGGCGGCGGAGAAAGCGGCTATCCATAATCGCATCACTACCGCGCTGCGCTGGCAGCAAAAAACCGGGCACGTTAGCTGGGTCGGGGGCTGGGGCGTGGGGGAGTCAAACCACCTCACGCCAACCGCTTCGCAAATGGCCTTCGCCACCTTTATGGCCTGTGAGCTGCAAAAGGCGAAAATTCCGTATGCGCTTAACGCGGATTTTCAGTTTTACGACGGGGAAGAGGGAGCCTGGCGGCCTGCGCCAGAGCCGTTATTGCAGGCGATGATTACGCCCGTCTGTGAAAAGCCCGGCGAGAAGCCGGGCCATCATGCGGTTAAACCGGCTGCTCGTGATGCGGTACACGCGACGCCAGCGGCAGCCAGCACAGTAAAATCAGCAGCCCCATCAGCGTCATCAGCAGGCCCAAACTAGCCTGCCCGGTCTGCGGCATCATGGCGGAGAGCCAGGCCAGCGCGCCGGAACCGATATTCTGCAAACCGCCTACCAGCGCGCCAGCCGTGCCTGCAAGGAACGGGAACGGCTCCATCGCGCCGCTGGTCGCCAGCGGGAACAGCATCCCCGCGCCGAAGAAGAACAGCGCAGCCGGGATGAGCAGCGTCCAGACCGTCATCACGCCAAACAGCCCCGGGATCCACATCATCAGACCCGCCAGCAGACAGCCGATCACCGACTGCCACATCAGGGTTGAGAAGCGTTTGTTTGGGCGTCCGGCAAACCACGCGCCGAAGAACGCCGCCGGGATCGGCAGAATAAACAGAATACTCACGACCATGCTGCTCAGGCCCAGACCCGCGCCCAGCAGCACGCCGGAACAGGCTTCAAACACCGCAATGCCCGCCAGGCCGCCGATCAGCATCAGCAGGTAGCAGGTAAACGATCCGTTACCGAACAGCGTTTTATAGCTGGCGATGAGCTTCGTGCGCGGCGCGTCCTGCGGGCGTGTTTCCGGCATCCAGCGCGCCATGCTGAAGGTGACAATGATGCACAGCACCAGCAGGAAGGCGTAGCAGGCGCGCCAGGACCACATCGTGTCCAGCAGGCCGCCGATCAGCGGGGCCAGCAGAGGGCTGACCAGAATACCCATATTCAACAAGCTGTTGGCATGACGGAGCTGGGTGCCCTGATACATATCGCGCGGTAAGGTACGCGCCATCACCCCGCCGACGCCGGTTCCAACGCCCTGCAGGGCGCTGGCGGCAATCAGTACGGTCAGGCTGTGGGTGGTTATGGCTATTACCGTCGCCACCATGAAAATGCTCATGCCCACCAGGATCACCGGGCGACGCCCGACGCGATCGGACAGCGGGCCGTAGAAGAGCTGCGAAACCCCATAGGTCAGCAGATAGGCTGCCATCACGCTCTGTACTGCGCCCTCGCGGACGTTTAATTCCTTTGCCATGTCGGCGATCGCTGGAATGTAGATGGTTTGCGCCATCTGACCGACGGCCACCAGTAACACCAGCATCAACAATAAGTTAACGTTCCTTTGTTTTTTCATGTCGCTGAATACTTTTGCCAAAAGAGAAAAATGAAGAATAAGTGACTACGCATTCCCATAAATGCGCGAGGAATCTACCACAGAGAGATGACAATTTAAGCATTGTCGTGGTGAATGAAAAAACCGGGAAAGGCAGGATTTGTAAACAAGAACGGCAACTAATGTTGCCAGTGATTTACGCCAGGCGCAGCAGAATGGCGCCGCCGGCAATACCCAGCGCCGCCGCGATGCGAAGGCCCGGAACCTTCTCTTTTAAAAGGACAAATGCGATCAGTGCCCCAAAGAGTATGGAGGTTTCACGCAGCGCCGCGACCACCGCCAGCGGTGCCTGCGTCATTGCCCACAGCGCCAGACCGTAAGAGCCCATCGTGCCAACGCCACCGAGCAACCCCTTTTTCCAGTGCAGCCGCAGGTAGCCGGATGCCTCGCGCCGACGCGCTATCATCGCCCAGCTCAACAGGCAGAAGCCGTTCATAAAGAAGGTCCACAGCGTGTAGCCCAGCGCGGTGTCCGAAAGACGCACGCCGGTGCCGTCCACCAGCGTATACCCGGCAATAAAGCAGGCGTTCAGCAGCGCCAGCCAGATCCCTTTGTGCGACTGTATGCGGCCATGCATCGCCATCCCAAGAATCGACAGACAGATCACCCCGATACCGGACCAGGCGAGCCAGGAGAGACGATCGCCGAGCGCCAGCACGCCGATCAGCGCCACCAGCAGCGGGGCGGTGCCGCGCATCAGCGGATAGGTCTGGCTCATATCGGAGACCTGGTAGGTCTTCGCTACCAGCACGGTGTACACCACCTGTAAGGCGCAGGAGACGATCAAAAACGGCCAGCTTGCAGCAGATGGCTGTGGGGAAAACGGCAGTAAGACAAGAGCGATCGCCGTGGCGGATCCGCTGACGCTAATCGCGGAATAGAGCTTGTCCGTTCCGGCTTTGACGATGGCATTCCAGCTGGCATGCAGCAGTGCGGCAAACAGCAAAATGCAGAATACGGTGATGGTCATGGCGTATCGGGTGATGAATTGTCACTCAACTGTAACATTCACACCCTGATGCTGCCAGCCGGTTACACCGCGCAAAAAAGGCGGTGCGTTACCCGCAGTTCGTCCGAGACCAGCGTAAAACCCGCTTGATGATAAAATCCGTACGCGCTGTCAGGCGCATGGGTATTCAGGAAATCAAACCAGATGCTGGCATCGGCCATCACCACGGTCAAAAGCTGTTTGCCAATGCCCTGCCCGCGACACTTCTCGCTGACGTAGAGATGGCGAATACGTCCGGCGCGCGGCTGCTGGCTGAACGGATCGCGGTTGAGGCCGCATACGCCGACCAGCTTGCCGTTGAGAAACGCACCCAGCAGCTTTTCACCCGGCGCGTTAAAGCGGTTCTCACCGCGCTGCCAGTTCTCTTCCAGCCTGCGAAGCATGTTGAAATTCAGTGCGATACTTTCAGCCTTCAGGGCGATATACCCCGGCTCATCCGGTGTGACAGGCTCAATTAACAGACGCGACATAGCATTCCCTCGTTATTAAAGAGGGGCGGCTGCCCGCCCCTCTCAGGTGCGACTTGAACCTGAATTACCAAAGGAATTTCAGGACAGCATCAAGCAGTTGCAGTACTGCAACAATGAGTTTGAGGATAAGTATCACCATATCCACTACGCTCATACGCGTCTCCTTTTGGTTAAAAGGAGCACGATGCTGGCGTACCTTTCCGCCGCCTGTTGCCAGCACCTGGATTGACGTAACACAGTGTGCTCACTTCAGGGGTTAAGGCACTGACGGCACCACCCGTTTCAGCCAGGACTTCGTTGCGCCGGTAGAACTGCGGCCCCCTCGCTCACTGCGAACACCCTCAGTATAGATAAATACTGTATGCATGAACAGTATTTCATGGACAAAATTTGGAAGGCGATCCATACTCAAAAACGTCAAAATCCGTGCCGGAATTGCGCGTTCGTCTTCGATCGCGTATACTTTTTGCGTTGACGTAACACAGTGTGTTCTGCGGCAACCAACCGCAAAACCCTGATAAAAACCTCGCTTAGGCGGGGTTTTTTGTTTTCATCACCCAACAAACGAAACGTGATCCCTGACGCATTTTTGCGCAGATGAAAATATTTCCATTGTCACGCCCGGAAACCTGTGTTTGTATAAATTCAATCAATGATTTTAAACACAGGTCCCCAATGACTTCATCCATCTTCACTTCGACCCTACTAAAAACTGCGCAACCAGCCGCAGTGGTCGTCGTGCGTGTGGTGGTGGTCGTCGGCAATGCGCCGTAGGGACTGGATCAACACACGAATCCAAAACCCCGCCGGCGCAAACCGGGCGGGGTTTTTCGTTTAGGACCCTCCCCGGAACGTCGGCCCAGAAGAAAAGGACTGGAGCATGGCAAGTTCGGGCACAACATCTACCATGACGCGTTTTACTGGCGCGCAGCTGATCGTTCATCTGCTGGAACGGCAGGGCATCACCACGGTTGCAGGTATCCCAGGCGGCACGGTGCTGCCGCTGTACGATGCGTTAAGCCAAAGCACGCAGATCCGCCACGTGCTGGCGCGCCACGAGCAGGGGGCAGGCTTTATTGCGCAGGGCATGGCACGCACGCAGGGCAAACCGGCGGTCTGTATGGCCTGCAGCGGCCCGGGCGCAACCAACCTGGTGACCGCCATCGCCGACGCGCGCCTCGACTCGATTCCGCTGATCTGCATTACCGGTCAGGTACCGTCCTCGATGATCGGCACCGATGCGTTCCAGGAAGTGGACACCTACGGCATCTCTATCCCCATCACCAAACATAACTATTTAGTTCGCGATATCAGCGAGCTTCCTCAGGTTATCAGCGATGCGTTCCGCATTGCCCAGTCCGGCCGTCCAGGCCCGGTGTGGATAGACATTCCTAAGGATGTCCAGACCGCAGAGATCGAGATCGACGTTCTGCCGGAGCCGGGCGAGCGCGCCCCCGCGCCAGAATTCAGCGCTGAGAGCGTGCGCGACGCCGCCGCCATGATTAATGCCGCCAAACGCCCGGTGCTCTATCTGGGTGGCGGAGCAATTAACGCTGCGGATGAAATCCGCCAGTTTGCAGAAAAAGCCAACCTGCCCACCACTATGACCCTGATGGCGCTGGGTATGCTGCCTAAAGCGCACCCTCTCTCTCTCGGTATGTTGGGCATGCACGGCGCACGCAGCACCAACTACATCCTGCAAGAGGCGGATTTGCTGATTGTTATGGGCGCGCGTTTTGATGACCGGGCGATTGGCAAAACCGAGCAGTTCTGCCCGAATGCCAAAATCATTCACGTGGATATCGACCGCGCCGAGCTGGGTAAAATCAAGCAGCCGCACGTGGCGATTCAGGGCGACGTGGCCGAGGTGCTGGCGCAGCTGATCCCGCAAACTGACGCAACCGAGCGCGCCGACTGGCGTCAGCTGGTGGCCGATCTGCAGCGCGAGTTCCCGGGCGCCATCCCAACCGAAGGCGACCCGCTGAGCCACTACGGGCTGATTAACGCCGTTGCCGCCTGCGTGGACGACAGCGCGATTATCACCACCGACGTCGGCCAGCATCAGATGTGGACAGCGCAGGCCTACCCGCTGAACCGCCCGCGCCAGTGGCTGACCTCAGGCGGCCTCGGTACCATGGGCTTCGGCCTGCCTGCAGCCGTTGGGGCGGCGCTGGCGAATCCGGACCGCAAGGTTATCTGCTTCTCCGGCGACGGCAGCCTGATGATGAACATTCAGGAGATGGCGACCGCGGCCGAAAACCAGTTAGACGTGAAAATCATCCTGATGAACAACGAGGCGCTGGGGCTGGTGCACCAGCAGCAGAGCCTGTTCTACAAGCAGGGGGTATTTGCGGCAACCTATCCGGGGATGATTAACTTTATGCAGATTGCCGCCGGCTTTGGCCTGCACACCTGCGATCTGAACGCGGAAGAGGATGCCCACGCGGCGCTGCAGGCGGCGATTTCTCGCCCCGGCCCGGCGCTGATCCACGTCCGTATCGACCCTGAACAAAAAGTGTATCCGATGGTGCCGCCGGGTGCGGCAAATACTGAGATGGTGGGAGAATAAGCCATGCAGAAACAACATGATAACGTCATTCTGGAACTCACCGTCCGCAACCACCCTGGCGTCATGACCCACGTCTGCGGGCTTTTTGCCCGCCGGGCGTTTAACGTGGAAGGCATTCTCTGTCTGCCGATTCAGGGCAGCGAGCACAGCCGCATCTGGCTACTGGTTAATGATGACCAGCGTCTGGAGCAGATGATGGCGCAGATCGACAAGCTGGAAGATGTCACCAAAGTGGCGCGCAACCAGTCCGATCCCACCATGTTTAACAAAATTGCGGTGTTCTTCGAATAAATCGCTTAAGGTAAGCGCCCTGGTCGGCCTGCAGGCGTCGTGCTTGTAGGCCGGATAAGCGCAGCGCCATCCGGCGCTTTCAGACCGCAGGAACAAACATGACCACCATCGCTCTCATTGACGACCACCTTATCGTCCGCTCCGGCTTTGCCCAGCTTCTCAACCTCGAACCGGATTTTCAGGTCGTGGCCGAGTTTGGCTCCGGTCGCGAGGCGCTGGCGGGCCTGCCGGGGCGCGGGGTGCAGGTCTGTATCTGCGATATCTCAATGCCGGATCTCTCCGGGCTGGAGCTGCTAAGCCAGCTGCCGAAAGGGATGTCGACGATCATGCTGTCGGTCCACGACAGCCCGGCGCTGGTCGAGCAGGCGCTCAACGCGGGCGCGCGCGGCTTCCTCTCTAAACGCTGTAGCCCCGACGAGCTGATCGCCGCCGTGCGCACCGTCTCCACCGGCGGCTGCTATCTGACGCCGGATATCGCCATCAAGCTGGCGGCCGGAAGGCAGGACCCGCTCACCAGACGCGAGCGTCAGGTTGCGGAAAAACTCGCGCAGGGGATGTCGGTAAAAGAGATTGCCGCCGAGCTGGATCTGTCCCCGAAAACCGTACACGTTCATCGCGCCAACCTGATGGAAAAACTTAACGTCAGCAACGACGTCGAGCTGGCGCGCCGCATGTTCGACAGCTGGCAATGAGTTCCGCTTTTTCACGGCTGATCGCCGTCGTCGCCAGCTTTTTTATCTTCTCCGCCGCCTGGTTTTGCCTGTGGAGCATCAGCCTGCATCTGGTTGAACGCCCCGAGCTGGCGGTGCTGCTGTTCCCCTTCGGCCTGCGTCTGGGGTTAATGCTCCAGTGCCCGCGAGGCTACTGGCCGGTTTTGCTCGGTGCCGAGTGGCTGATGCTGGTCTGGCTGGCGCAGGAAGTTGCCCTCGCGCATCTGCCCTTATTGATGACCGGAAGCCTGCTGACGCTTCTCCCGGTTGCCCTCATTTCGCGCTACCGCCACCAGCGCGACTGGCGCACGCTGCTGCGGCAGGGGGCGGTGCTGATTGCCGCAGCGTTGTTACAATCCCTGCCGTGGATTGGCGAGAAGGAGATGCTCAACGCCCTGCTGCTGACCCTCACCGGTGGCCTGACGCTGGCGCCAACCTGCCTCGTTTTCTGGCACTACCTCACCAGCACCGTCTGGCAGCCGCTCGGTCCGGGGCTGGTTTCCCAGCCGGTGAACTGGCGCGCCCGGCACCTCATCTGGTATCTGCTGCTGTTCGTGGTGAGCCTGTGGCTGCAGCTTGGCCTGCCCGCCGAGCTTTCACGCTTCACGCCGTTCTGTCTGGCGCTGCCGATTATCGCCCTGGCCTGGCACTACGGCTGGCAGGGGGCGCTGATCGCCACGCTGATGAACGCCATCGCGCTGATCGCCAGCCAGACCTGGCACGACCATCCTGTGGATTTACTGCTTTCCCTGCTGGCCCAGAGCCTGACCGGGCTGCTGCTCGGTGCGGGCATCCAGCGCCTGCGCGAGCTGAACCAGTCCCTGCAAACCGAGCTGGCGCGCAACCGCCGTCTGGCTGAGCGTCTGCTGGAGACGGAAGAGAGCGTGCGGCAGGAGGTCGCTCGCGAGCTGCACGACGATATCGGCCAGACCATCACCGCTATCCGCACCCAGGCGGGCATTGTCCAGCGCCTGGCGGCAGAAAACGCAGGCGTAAAGCAGGGCGGGGCGCATATCGAACAGCTTTCGCTGGGCGTCTATGATTCCGTTCGACGCCTGTTAGGACGGCTGCGCCCGCGCCAGCTTGACGACCTGTCGCTGGAGCAGGCGGTGCGTTCCCTGATGCGCGAGATGGAGCTGGAAAGCCGCGGAATAGTCAGCCATCTCGACTGGCGCATCAATGAAGCCACCCTGAGCGAAGGCCAGCGCGTGACCCTTTTCCGCGTCTGTCAGGAAGGGCTGAATAATATCGTCAAGCACGCCAGCGCCAGCGCGGTCACGATTCAGGGCTGGCAGCAGGACGACAGCCTGAAGCTGGTAATTGAAGATGACGGCTGCGGCCTTCCTCCGGGATCCGGCCAGCAGGGCTTTGGCCTGGCGGGCATGCGCGAGCGCGTGAAGGCGCTCGGCGGCACGCTGAACCTCTCCTGTACCCACGGAACGCGCGTCAGCGTCAGCCTGCCGCTACGGAGTTACCATGTTTAAAACCCCTGCCAGCGCCGCGCCGATTGGCGATAAAGCGGAAATCGACGCCCGCTACCGCTACTGGCGTCGCCACATCCTCATCGCTATCTGGCTTGGCTACGCGCTGTTCTACTTTACCCGCAAAAGCTTTAACGCCGCCGCGCCGGAAATCCTCGCCAGCGGCGTGATGACGCGCACCGATATCGGCCTGCTGGCGACGCTGTTTTACATCACCTACGGCCTGTCGAAGTTCTTCTCCGGCATCGTCAGCGACCGCTCCAACGCGCGCTATTTTATGGGCGCAGGGCTTATCGCCACCGGGGTGGTGAACATCCTGTTTGGTTTCTCCACCTCGCTTTGGGCCTTCGCCCTGCTGTGGGCGCTGAACGCCTTTTTCCAGGGCTGGGGCGCACCGGTCTGCGCCCGACTGCTCACCGCCTGGTACTCGCGCAACGAGCGCGGCGGCTGGTGGGCAATCTGGAACACCGCGCATAACGTCGGCGGGGCGCTGATTCCGATGGTGGTGGGGGCGGCAGCGCTGCACTACGGCTGGCGCGCGGGGATGATGATTGCCGGTGGCATGGCGATTGTCGCCGGGCTGTTCCTCTGCTGGCGCCTGCGCGACAGGCCGCAAACCGTCGGCCTGCCTGCGGTGGGCGACTGGCGGCACGACGAGATGGAGATCGCCCAGCAGCAGGAGGGGGCGGGGCTGACCCGCAGGGAGATCCTCACCAAATACGTGCTGAAAAACCCGTACATCTGGCTGCTGTCGCTCTGTTACGTGCTGGTCTACGTGGTGCGCGCGGCGATCAACGACTGGGGCAATCTGTACATGTCCGAGACGCTCGGCGTGGACCTGGTGACCGCTAATTCGGCGGTGACGATGTTTGAGCTGGGCGGGTTTATCGGCGCGCTGGTGGCGGGCTGGGGCTCGGACAAGCTGTTCAACGGCAACCGTGGTCCGATGAACCTGATTTTCGCCGCCGGGATTTTGCTCTCCGTCGGCTCGCTGTGGCTGATGCCGTTCGCCAGCTACGTGATGCAGGCGGCGTGCTTCTTCACCACCGGCTTCTTCGTGTTTGGCCCGCAGATGCTGATCGGCATGGCGGCGGCGGAGTGTTCCCACAAAGAGGCGGCAGGCGCGGCGACGGGCTTTGTCGGGCTGTTTGCCTATCTCGGCGCATCGCTCTCCGGCTGGCCGCTGGCGCGGGTGATCGACGTCTGGCACTGGAGCGGGTTCTTCGCGGTGATCGCCATCGCGGCGGGGATCTCCGCTCTGCTGCTGCTGCCCTTCCTGCACGCGCAGGCCCCGCGCGAGGCGAGCGAAGCGTGATGCGCCTCACCTTTTCGCCCCTAATGGCGCAAAACTAAGAAATTTTCCCGGTTTTACCTGGACGCTGTCTCAGGCATCTCTCCCGGCTGATTTTTACAATGCCTGCCATTCGCAGGTAAAAATCAGCTCAGGAGCAAACCATGCTGGCCTTCCTCAACCAGGTGCGCAAGCCGACCCTGGATCTGCCGCTCGACGTGCGGCGCAAGATGTGGTTCAAACCGTTCATGCAGTCCTACCTGGTGGTCTTTATCGGCTACCTGACCATGTACCTGATCCGCAAAAACTTTAACATTGCGCAGAACGACATGATCTCGACCTACGGGCTGAGCATGACGCAGCTGGGGATGATTGGCCTGGGCTTCTCCATCACCTACGGCGTGGGTAAAACCGTCGTTTCCTACTACGCGGACGGCAAAAACACCAAGCAGTTCCTGCCGTTTATGCTGATCCTCTCCGCCATCTGTATGCTCGGCTTCAGCGCCAGCATGGGCGCGGGCTCCGTCAGCCTGTTCATGATGATCGCCTTCTACGCCCTGAGCGGTTTCTTCCAGAGTACCGGCGGATCGTGCAGCTACTCCACCATCACCAAATGGACCCCGCGCCGCAAGCGTGGTTCCTACCTCGGCATGTGGAACATCTCCCACAACCTCGGCGGGGCGGGTGCGGCAGGCGTGGCGCTGTTTGGCGCAAATTACCTGTTCGACGGCCACGTGATCGGCATGTTTATCTTCCCGTCGATTATCGCCCTGATTGTCGGCTTTATCGGCCTGCGCTACGGCAGCGACTCCCCGGAATCTTACGGCCTCGGCAAAGCCGAAGAGCTGTTCGGCGAGGAGATCAGCGAAGAGGACAAAGAGACCGAAGAAAACGAGATGTCCAAATGGCAGATCTTTGTTGAGTACGTGCTGAAAAACAAGGTGATCTGGCTGCTGTGCTTCTCAAACATCTTCCTGTACGTGGTGCGTATCGGCATCGACCAGTGGTCGACCGTGTATGCCTTCCAGGAGCTGAAGCTCTCTAAAGAAGTGGCGATTCAGGGCTTCACCCTGTTCGAAGTGGGCGCGCTGGTCGGCACGCTGCTGTGGGGCTGGCTCTCCGACCTCGCCAACGGCCGTCGTGCGCTGGTGGCCTGCGTCGCGCTGGCGCTGATTATCGCCACGCTCGGCGTCTACCAGCACGCCAGCAACCAGTACGTTTACCTGGCGTCCCTGTTCGCGCTCGGCTTCCTGGTATTTGGCCCGCAGCTGCTGATCGGCGTGGCGGCAGTGGGCTTCGTCCCGAAAAAAGCGATCGGCGCCGCCGATGGGATTAAAGGCACCTTCGCCTACCTGATCGGCGACAGCTTCGCCAAACTGGGTCTGGGGATGATCGCCGACGGTACGCCGATTTTTGGCCTCACCGGCTGGGCGGGCACCTTCGCGGCGCTGGATGCAGCAGCGATCGGCTGTATCGTCCTGATGGCGATGGTAGCGGTGCTGGAAGAACGTAAAATTCGCCGGGAAAATCGCGCGCAGAAGCAGAAATTGAAAGCGGCCTGAGTGTGCAGGTAACTTCTTTGCCCGGTGTGTGATGCCGGGCTTTTTTATGCCGGTCGCTGTCGACGCCATGCGTTTCCCGCTATGATGAGCGGCTATTCTAAGGAGAACGCATGGTCTGGATAATGCTGGCAACGCTTGCCGTGGTGTTTGTGGTGGGATTTCGCGTCCTGACCTCAGATTCCCGCCGCGCCATCAAACGCTTGAGCGAACGGCTGGGTATTACCCCAATGCCGGTCGAGTCGATGATCGACCAGTTCGGTAAAACGCCCGGCAATGAGTTTATCCGTTATCTTGAACGTCCCGACGAGGCGCATCTGCAAAACGCCTCGCAGGTGCTGCTTATCTGGCAGGTCTGCATCGTTGACGGTAGCGAGGAGAACCTGCACGCCTGGCACCGCATGCTGCGTAAAGCCCGCCTGGCGGCACCCATTACCGATGCGCAAATTCGTCTGGCGCTTGGCTTCATGCGCGAGATGGAGCCCGATCCGCAGGAGCTGAATGCCTTCCAGCTGCGCTATAACCAGCTCTTCCTGCCGGAAGAAGGCGTGTTTTACCTGCACTAATCCCCGGTAAAAACGGCAAAAGTTGTCAAATCGTTAAATCCGTCACACTTTTGATGATAAACTGCGCGACTTTTCCGCACGTTTTTATCTTCAGGTGACGCCATGACAGAACATATCCAGCCCACGACCAGACCGCAGACCAAAGAGGTTTCACGCCCCAACTGGTCGGGGGTTTTCGCCGTGGCGTTCTGCGTCGCCTGCCTGATTACCGTTGAGTTTCTGCCGGTGAGCCTCCTGACGCCGATGGCGCAGGATCTGGGCATTTCCGAGGGCGTGGCGGGGCAGTCCGTCACCGTCACCGCCTTCGTGGCGATGTTCGCCAGCCTGTTCATCACCCAGGTGATTGGCACTATCGACCGCCGTAAAGTGGTCATTCTGTTCAGCGTGCTGCTGACGCTCTCCTGCCTGCTGGTCTCCTTCGCGGAAAGCTTCACCCTGCTGCTGCTCGGGCGCGCCTGTCTGGGGCTGGGGCTCGGCGGCTTCTGGGCGATGTCGGCCTCGCTGACCATGCGCCTGGTGCCCGCGCGCACTGTGCCAAAAGCGCTTTCCGTTATCTTCGGTGCGGTCTCTATCGCGCTGGTGATTGCCGCGCCGCTCGGCAGCTTCCTCGGTGGGATTATCGGCTGGCGTAACGTCTTCAACGCTGCGGCGGTGATGGGCCTGCTCTGCATCATTTGGGTGTGGAAGGCGCTGCCGTCGCTACCGGGCGAAGCGGCGCACCACAAACAGAACATGTTCGCGCTGCTGAAGCGCCCCGGCGTGCTGGCGGGGATGACCGCTATCTTCATGGCCTTTGCCGGGCAGTTTGCCTTCTTTACCTACATCCGCCCGGTGTTCATGACCATGGCGGGCTTTGACGTGGACGGCCTGACGCTGGTGCTGCTGAGCTTCGGTATCGCCAGCTTTGTCGGCACGTCGCTGTCGTCGCAGTTCCTGAAACGCTCCCTGAAGGTCGCGCTGGCGGGCGCGCCGCTGGTGCTGGCGGCGAGCGCGGCGGTGCTGGTGCTGTGGGGCAGCGATAAGTGGGTTGCATCGGCGATTGCGATTATCTGGGGCTTTGCCTTTGCGCTGGTGCCGGTGGGCTGGTCGACGTGGATCACCCGCTCGCTTGCCGATCAGGCGGAAAAAGCCGGGTCGATTCAGGTGGCGGTGATCCAGCTGGCGAACACCTGCGGCGCGGCCATCGGCGGCGTGGCGCTCGACCATCTGGGGCTGACGTCACCGCTGGTGATTTCCGGTACGCTGATGCTGCTGACGGCGCTGCTGGTGGCAGGGAAGGTTAAGGCGAAGTAGTGTTTTCTCCCTCTCCCGTGGGAGAGGGCTGGGGTGAGGGCATCAGGCTACGCCGATGCCTTAACCCTTCTACGCGAATCCATCGAAATCAGCACCACCGATGACACAATCAGCATCGTTCCCAGCCAGTCCGGCAGGGTGAACGCCACGCCAAGCAAAATCACCGACAGTAACGCGCTGCTCAGCGGCTCGGCACAGCTCAGAATGCTCGCCTTCGGTCCGCCGATCATCTGTGCGCCTTTCAGGTACAGGCTGAAGGTCAGGGCGGTGCCAATCACCACCAGATAGAAAAACGCCAGCAGCAGGCTGCCGTCAATCACGAACGTAGTCCCGCGCCCGGCGTAGAACGGCGTTAACATCAATCCCGCAATCAACATACTCCAGCCGACAATCGGCAGCGTGCCGTAGCGGGCGATCAGCGTTGACGGATAGGTGGTGTAAAACGCGGCGGCAAACGCCGAGGCGATGCCGAAGAACAGCGCGGCAGGTGAAATGGAGAGCGAGGTTGGGTCGCCGTGGGTCACCAGCAGGAAGGTTCCGACAAGCGACGTCATGATGGCCGACAGCACAAACACGCCGGGACGCTTTTTCCGCGCCAGGGCAAACCAGGCAACGATAATGGTCGGTGAGAGGAACTGCAGCACGGTTGCGGTGGCGGCGTTGGATTTTTCAATCGTCAGCAGGAAGGTGAGCTGCACGGTGAGCGCGCCGACCAGCGAGAAAATCAGCAGGCTGAGGGCGTCTTTGCGATGTTTGATCACCGAGAAAATCTTGTCGCCGTGAACGAAGGAGAGCGTCAGCAGGATCACGCCGGTAAAAAGCAGGCGAACCATGGTCAGGTAAGGCGAAGAAATGTGGCTTTTCTCCATGATGTACTGCGCGCAAACGCCGGAACTGCCCCATAAAACGGCGGCGATCAGGACGTTCAGCATCCCTTTACGTGTGGAACCCATGTTCTCCCCTGCTATGTTGTCGTTAAGTCGGTCAACAGCATAGCATGATAGGGTTCGGCCTGATGCCCTCACCCCGGCCCTCTCCCGCGGGGAAGAGGGAGCAAACACTAAAAACGGCAACTCTCGTTGCCGTTTTGCGTTTACTTAGAACCACGCCTCCCACATCGCGCCGACGTTGAAGTCGTCGAGCGTTTCGTCTTTGGTGTTGTTCACGCGCGCGGTGCGTTCGTTATCCACCTTGCCGCCGGTCACGTAGAAGCGCAGCATCGGGCGGAACTCCGGTCCCATGGCGATAGACATGTTCTGCGACAGGGTCAGCTTCCAGCCCTTGTTGTCGCCGCCGTTGTCGTAATCCACGTGCTGCCAGCCCGCTTCCAGCCAGGTGGAGTGAACGTCGTTCCACCAGTGCATTGGGCGCACGATGGCGTTGTAGTTCTTGCGGTTGTCGGTCTTATCGCGGCTGTTGTCGTAGTCGTGGAAGGCGAGGATGTACTCCACCTGCGTCGCCTGGGTGAATTTGTACAGCCCTTCGAAGCTGGCGTAGACCGTGGTCAGGTCCTCGGTTTTGTTGAACACGCTGTTGTCCGCGTTATCGGAGTAGCGGGCAATCACCTTGTTCACGCCGCTGTCGTTGGTGTGGCTCAGCACCACGCCGCCCTGCCAGGCGTTCAGACGTTCGTCGCTTTCAACCGCTTTCGAATCAAAGCCGTAGTTGGCGTACAGCTCCATGTCGATCGGGCCGAGCTTCATGCCGTGGATTTTCGAGGTTGCGGCATAGTTGCCTTTGTCACCCGTGCCGGAACCGCCGGTACAGGTGATACGCGACGGGTTGGCTTCATCTTCCATCACTTCCGGGCTACAGGATTCCACCGCCGCCACGGCGGCGACGTCAAACTGCACGCCGCCGATGTCGAAGTTCTTCACCCCGGCGCCCTGGCCGTCGTGGTTCATCCAGAAGTAATCGTTGATGCCCTGCTGCGGACGCTGGTGGAAGTCGCGCCCTGCCCAGAAATAGGCGTTCGGGTTAGACGCCATAATGTTGGTCACCCCCGCGTAGGCTTTTTTCAGGTTAACTTCGTCGCCCCAGTGGTCGATCATCACGTTGATGTCCCAGATAGCGCCGTTTTCACCCTTGAAGGCCTTGGAGAGCTGGAATTCCCCGCCGTTGCCTTCGTTGCCCAGACGACCAATCGCGGACGCGCCGTTGTATGAACCGTCCACCGCCACGTATTTCTGATCGGCAGCCTGGAAGTGCGCGCCGTAGCGGGCATAGCCGGTAAATTTCACCCCGAACGGGATCGCCATATCGGGAGATTGCGCCGCGCTTTGCGGCTCGGTCACCACGTCCGCTTTCTTCGCGACCGCCGCATCCATTTTAGCCTGACGTTCGGCCAGGGCTTTATCCACCGCTTTCGCCACAATGGCGTCGATTTGCTCCTGGGTGAATTCCTGTGCGAGCACGGAAATTGGGCAAAGCGCGGCGATAACCGCCATGGTTAATGGAAGTTTTTTAATCGTATTCATGGTTATCTCAATATAGTTTAATTTTATTCAGACAATAACCATCCCGCTCCGATCTGACAGAGTATGTCGCTATCATCAGAACAAGTGGATCTCTATTTAGGGTACAGAGGTATTACAGTAATTATTTCGCCATAGACTATCTCTGATATAAATGAATAATTTCTTCAGATAATTCACGCGCTAATAAGGAATTCATTAAATGATCCTGCGCGTGCACCATAATTAAGGTCATCGGCTGGCGGCCTTCGCCCGCATCCTGCTCGATCAGTTTGGTCTGCATCTTGTGCGCCTGTCGCGCGTAGCCGTCGGCTTCGCGCAGCAGGCTTTTGGCTTCGTCGATGTTGCCCTGACGTGCCGCGTGCAGGGCTTCAAAACACAAGCTGCGGGACTGTCCGGCATTGACGATAATTTCCATTACGGCTTCTTCTAATGCGATCATCATCATTACTCTTTTTCAAAACTATTATTTAACGCGGTGGCGGCAAACCACTCTCCGCTTTTCTTAATGGTGCGTTTCTGCGTCTCTAAATCGAGCTGGATAAAACCGTAGCGGTTTTTATACGCGTTGCACCACGACCAGTTATCTATAAACGTCCACATATGGTAGCCAAGACAATTGCACCCTTCGCTAATACCCTTATGCAGCCAGGCTAAATGTTCGGAAATAAACTCGATGCGGTATTGATCGTTTATCTGGCCATTTTCAATAAAGCGCTGCTCGTTTTCGACGCCCATGCCGTTTTCAGAAATAAAGCAGCGTGGGTTGCCGTAATTGTCGCGCAGGTTAACCAGAATATCGTAAATACCCGGCTCGTAGATTTCCCAGCCGCGGTACGGGTTCATCTTGCGGCCCGGCATCTCGTAGTTATCAAAGAACCACTCCGGCATAAACGGCGCCTGCGGGTTCACCGCGCTGTCGCGACACTTCACGCGACGCGGCTGATAGTAGTTCACGCCGAGCAGGTCGATTTTCCCTTCCGCAATCAGGAAACCGTCTTCCGGTTTGCAGGCGGGTAATTGATCGCAGGATTTCAGCAGCGCTACGAGGTCTGCCGGGTATTCGCCGCGCAGGACCGGGTCAAGGAAGCTGCGGTTAAACATCAGGTCCGCGATGTGCGCCGCCTTCACGTCCGCCGGGTTCTGCGAGCGCGGGTACGACGGCGTCAGGTTTAGCACGATGCCAATCTCCCCCGCGTAATGCCCGGCGCGGTAAGCCTGAACCGCCTTCGCGTGGGCCAGTACGGTGTGGTACGCCGCCGTGGCTGCCCGACGAAAATCCACCACGTTCGGGTAGTGGAAGTCGTACAGATAACCGCCTTCCACCGGCACGATAGGCTCGTTGAAGGTAAACCAGTGCAGCACGCGATCGCCAAACAGCTCAAAGCAAATCTGCGCATAGCGGGCGTAGGCATCCACCACGTCGCGGTTTTCCCAGCCGCCGATTTCCTGCATCGCCATCGGCATGTCGAAATGGAACAGGGTGATGAACGGCGTGATGCCCTGCTCATTCAGCTCATCAATGACCTGATTGTAAAAATCGACCGCTTCCGGGTTCACTTCACCGATACCGTCGGGGATCAGGCGCGCCCAGCTAATCGAGGTGCGAAAGCTGTTGTGGTTCAGCTGCTTTAACAGCTGAATGTCCGTCTTCCAGTGCTGATAGAACGTGGAGGTCTGCTGCGGCCCCACGCCGTTGTGAAAACGGTTCGGCTCGCGGGCAAACCAGTAATCCCACGTGGTTTCCCCCTCTCTTGCCCCTTCCGTCTGGAGAGCGGAGCTTGCGCTGCCCCACCAGAAGTTATCGGGAAATGCGTATTTCATGACTCTTCCTCTTTGACTTAATTGCTGGCGGCTTCAGCGTTACCGACGGTCGCCTGAGCTTTCTGCTCTTCGTTTTTGATGAGCGTACGCTCATAGGCGCGCAGGAACGGCAGGTACATCAGCGCGGACATCACCATACAGACCAGGCACATCACCACCGGGCTCAGCGCCCAGTTCGCCGCCCACGAGGCGCCAATCGGTGCAGGGGTGGTCCACGGGGTTAACGAGACGACCTGCGCCAGCCAGCCGAGTTTGGTTGCCGCGTACGCCAGGCAGGCATTAACCAGCGGAACGAACACGAACGGGATAAACAGCATCGGGTTCATGATGATCGGCGCGCCGAACAGAATCGGTTCGTTGATGTTGAAGAAGCTTGGCACAACGCCCATTTTACCGATGGTGCGCAGGTGGGTAACGCGGCTGCGCAGCAGCAGGAACGCCAGCGGCAGCGTGGAGCCTACGCCGCCAATCAGCAGGTAGTGATCCCAGAAGCCCTGCAGGTAAACGTGCGGCAGCGCCGCGCCTGCGGCGAGTGCCGCCTGGTTTGCCGAGAGGTTCGCCATCCAGAACGGGTTCATGATGCCGGTGACAATCAGCGAGCCGTGAATACCGGCGAACCAGAATATCTGGCACAGCAGCACGGAGAGCAGAATGGCGGGCAGGGAGTCAGACGCGGATACCAGCGGCTCCAGCAGGTGCATGATTGCCTGCGGAATAATCATCCCCGTTTGCGCTTCGATGAACAGGTTCAGCGGGTGCAGCGTGCCGATCACCACCATCACCGGGATCAGGATCTCGAACGAACGCGCCACGCCGGTCGGCACTTCCTTCGGCAGGCGAATGGTCACGTTGTTCTGCTTCAGCCACGCATACACGCGGGTGGCGTAAATGGCGGTGATCAGCGCGGTAAAAATGCCCTGGCCGGAGAGATACTGGGTCGAGATCTTGCCGTCGGCATACGGTGCGGCGACCAGCAGGAAGGCCATAAAGGCCAGCAGGCCGGACATCACCGGGTCGAGGTTAAACTGACGCCCGAGGCTCGCCCCAATCCCCACCGAGATGAAGAAGGTCATCACGCCCATGCTGAGGTTAAACGGCAGCATCAGCTGTTCGCGGTAGGTCTGGGAGAAATCCAGCCAGCCGCGGGCGAAGCTGTTGGTGGTATCCGCTGAGAACGGCGGGAAGATGAACACCAGCATAAACGAGCCGATGATCATAAACGGCAGCGCGGCGGTAAAGCCGTCGCGGATGGCAATCACATACTTTTGCTGCCCCAGCTTTGCGGCCAGCGGGGTAATTGACTGCTCAATCACCGCGACCATGGATTGATATAACGAACTCATGTGAACACCTTTTAGTGTGCCGCTTCGATGAGCGACAGAGCATAGTCCAGTACCTTATCGCCACGCTGCATGCCGTAGTCCATCATGTCGATGGGCTGTACCGGAATGCCTTGCGTCGCCGCCTTGTCTGAGAGTGTCTTTAACATGTATTTCACTTGCGGTCCGAGAAGGACAACCTGGTATTGCGGAAACTGCGTATCAAATTCGGAAACACCGTACGCATCAATCTTCACCGGCAAACCACGTTCTTTCGCGACATCGACCATTTTGCTGACCAGCAGGCTGGTGGACATCCCGGCAGAGCAGCACAGCATAATCTTGAACATCGACAACCATCCTCTAAATGTAAAAAGTTATTGCGAGGATGATTGGACATGATACGGAAACCGGTTTCCATTTATAAAAGACAGAAGTGTGACAACCATCAAGATCCCTTACTTATGAGGCTAATTAACCGGATGCTGGTCACATAATTTGGCTGTTTTGACATCATTTTGAGTGGAAACGGAAAATCGGTTTCCATGGAAAACGGAAACGGATATACTCCGTTCTGGCTATATTGTGAGCCGAAGCGGTGATGGAATTTGCAGGCGCGAGGTAAGCCTGCCAGGGGAAAGAGATGTCGACAATCAATGATGTATCACGTCTTGCCGGGGTGTCTAAAGCCACGGTATCGCGAGTGTTGAGTGGGTCGCGTGGCGTTAAGGAAGCCAGCCGGCAGGCCGTTCTGAAAGCCGTGGATGAGCTGAACTATCGTCCCAACGTGATTGCCCAGTCGCTGCTGAGCCAGTCGACGGGATGTATTGGCGTGATTTGCGCGCAGGAAAATATTAACCAGACCACCGGTTATCTGTACGCGCTGGAAAAACAGCTCAGCCAGCATCAAAAACACCTGCTGCTGCGCTTCGCGCATAGCAAAGCGGAAGTGATGCACGCCCTTGAAGAACTCTCCTGCGGGCTTTGCGATGACATCCTGGTGATTGGCGCCCGTTTCCCGCTGGACGTCGATATGGAAAACGTCATTCTGGTGGACTGCATGGAATCTGATAATTCCAACAGCATCCAGTTCGATCACGCCTTTGCCGCCGAAACCGCCTGTAACTACCTCACCAGCCAGGGGCGTCGCCAGATTGCGCTGATCCACCCCCACGGCAGCGGGTTTGCCGACCAGGTGCTGCTCGGCTACAAGCACGCGCTGGAGAAAAATTTCCTGCCCTTTAATCGCAACCTGGTCTTTATGGACGCGACCTCCTCCTCCGTTGCGCTGCAGGAGCTGCTTAACAACGCCAGCACGCTGAACTTCAACGCGCTGCTGGTGGCCGACGAGCAGGAAGCCCAGCGGGTGATCCCGCAGCTGCAGGCATTTAATAAATCGGTGCCGGACGACATCATGGTCTTTAGCCTGGCCGGATCGCTGCACCTGCCGGGTATTCCGGTGATCCCGGCGATTGAATATTCCATGGACGCGATGGCGGCGCGCATTGTGAGCTGGCTGACGGAGAAAACGCAGATGCTCGGGTCCTATGTTCTGCGTGGGGATTTAATTATTCCGGATATGCGAAAGCGTTAAATCAGTTTTCCAGGCCGGGTAAGCGCAGCGCCACCCGGCGAGAACTTAATAATCTTCCATACAATCCACCTGACCAATCGCCGCCCAGTAGGCATCCAGGTTGTCGCGCTTCACGGCGGTAACGGCATTTTTGATCAGCAGCTGATTGGCCTCGGACGACAAAATCATCTCCTGCCAGGCTTTATCGCTCTGCTTTTTCTGTGGCGTACAGGTTTTCTTAATATCTTTAAGGACCTGCTGCTTTATTTGCGCCTCTTTCGCGGGGTCATCCTTTTCCTGAGCATGGACAAACGCGGCGAAGAGCAGACAAACCAGCAGGCAGACCAGGTGCGCAGCTTTCATCAACAACCCCCTTTAGAAGCCACATGCTTCCCATGAAATATATCGTTACATTCAGTGTAGCGACGCCAGCCGAAAGTATGAATTTTCTCTACGATGCGTGTGTGAGATAGTGAAACGGCACAGATAACAAGGAGAAAAATATGCACCTGAGCATTACTCATGCGGTTACGGCGCAGGAAAAAGACGAGTTACTCACGGGCCTGAGAGCCTACAATGCGCAGTTTCTGGACCTATCCACATTCAGCGGAGATATTGGCGTTTACGTGCGGGACGAAAACGGCGTCATGCTCGGCGGGCTCATTGGGGTGCGTAAAGGCGACTGGCTGAATATCGACTTTCTCTGGGTGAGCGATGCCGTGCGCGGATCCGGCGTCGGCAGCCAGCTTATCAAAACCGCAGAAGACGAAGCCCGACGCAAAGGCTGCAAGCACGCGCTGGTCGATACCGCCAGCTTCCAGGCGCGCCCGTTCTATGAAAAACAGGGCTACCGGCTGCAAATGTCTTTACAGGATTATCCTTATCCGGGCATGCAGCGGCATTATCTGGCGAAAGCGCTTTAAGCCCTGAATCTGTAGGCCGGGTAAGCGAAGCGCCACCCGGCAATACCCGCATATAACCGATCCTTCTTATTGATTCTTTTTCGTTTTTTATTTCACCGCCTCGTTGTCGATATAGTCACTACAACATTCAGCAAAAGGAACTGTCTTGTGAAACGTCGATTGGGTGCTCTGGTACTGGCTGGCCTGCTGCTTGCAGGGTGCGATCAAAGTGGCAGCGATGCCAAACACATTAAAGTGGGCGTCATCAACGGCGCTGAGCAGGACGTGGCGGAAGTCGCCAAAAAGGTGGCAAAAGAGAAATATGGCCTGGACGTGGAGCTGGTCGGCTTCAGCGGCTCGCTGTTGCCCAACGATGCCACCAACCAGGGAGAACTGGATGCCAACGTCTTCCAGCATCGTCCGTTCCTCGCTGAGGATAACAAGGCGCATAACTACAAGCTGGTGGCCGTGGCGAACACCTTTGTTTTCCCGATGGCCGGCTATTCCCGCAAAATCAAATCCGTGTCTGACCTGAAGGACGGAGCAACCATTGCCATTCCAAACGACCCGACCAATCTTGGCCGCGCGCTGTTGCTGCTGCAAAAAGAGAAGCTCATTACCCTGAAGCCGGACACCGGGCTGCTGCCGACGGCGCTGGATATCACCGCCAACCCTAAACAGCTGAAAATTATGGAGCTGGAAGGGGCACAGCTGCCGCGCGTGCTGGACGATCCGAAAGTGGATGTCGCCATCATCAGCACTACCTATATTCAGCAAACCGGGCTGTCGCCGGTGCATGACAGCGTCTTTATCGAAGACAAAAATTCGCCGTACGTGAACATCGTGGTGACGCGCGAAGACAACAAGGACGCGGAGAACGTGAAGGAATTTATCCAGTCGTATCAGTCGCCTGAGGTAGCGAAAGCGGCGGAGACGATCTTTAACGGTGGGGCGGTGCCGGGCTGGTAAAAAAAATCTGACGGAAAAGGGTGGCTTAAATTGGCCCGATTTCATCGGTAATCGCCCTTTAACCCACTGCGGCAAGTGCGATGGCTGGCTATCCTCCTTATCACACCAACCGGAGGATAGCCCATGAACATTACCCACATTCGCAACGCCACCCAGCTGATTACCTACGCCGGAAAACGTCTTTTAATCGACCCGATGCTGGCCCCGAAGGGGGCTTATCCGGGCTTTCCCGGCACGGCGTATGCTGAACGCCGTAACCCGATGGTCGAACTCCCCGTTGACGTCAACACGCTGCTGAACGCCGACGCGGTGATCGTCACCCATACCCATGACGATCACTGGGATCGCGCCGCGGCGGAGCTGATCGCCAAAGACAAACCGATCTACGTGCAAAACGACGCGGACGCCGCGCTGCTGCGCAGCCAGGGGTTTAGCAACCTGACGGTCATGACCGACGCGACCTTCTTCGGCGATATTCAGATTACGAAAACCCACGGCGGCCAGCACGGTACCGATCGCGCATACGCCGTGCCCGAACTGGCGGAGCGGCTGGGCGAGGCCTGTGGCGTGGTGCTGCGTCATCCCGATGAGAAGACGCTTTATCTTGCCGGGGATACCGTCTGGCGTGACGAGGTGGCGGCCGATCTGCAAAAGCACCGGCCGGACGTGGTGGTGCTGAACGCTGGCTTTGCCCACGTCATTGGTTTTGGACCCATTATTATGGGGCAGGAAGATGTGCTTAACGTCCATTTCCTGCTGCCGCAGGCCAACATTGTGGCGAGCCATATGGAGGCCATTAACCACTGCCTGTTGACCCGCAGCGCGCTGCGTGAATACGTAGAAGCCAACCAGGTGGGTGACGCGGTGAGTATTCCTGAGGATGGCGAAACCGTTATATTCTGAGTGTATGAAAGGGAAAGGAGAGACAGATGTCGCTAATCAACGTCGCGATAGTCGCGGTAGACGGGTTCAGCCCGTTCCACTACTCCGTTCCCTGCATTCTTTTTGGCGATTCGGTCTCCGGAGAAAAACGCTTTAACGTGACGATCTGCGCCGAAACGCCGGGGTTCATCAGCTCAAAAGACGGATTTGCCCTCAACGCCACGCAGGATTTTACCGCCATTGGGCAGGCCGATATAGTCGTCGTTCCCTACTGGCAGCACGTTCTTGAGCGTCCGCCGCAGACGCTGCTCGACAGCCTGGTGCAGGCGAGAGACAACGGCGCGGAAATCGTCGGGCTGTGTCTGGGGTCGTTTGTGCTGGCCTATGCGGGGCTCCTCGACGGCAAGCGTGCGGCCACCCACTGGGAGTTCGAACATCAGTTCCAGTCCCTTTTCCCGAACGTTCAGCTGGATATTAATGCCCTTTACGTGGATGACGGCAATATCATCACCTCTGCCGGTACCGCGGCCGCGCTGGACTGCTGCCTGTATCTCATTCGCCAGCGTTTTGGCAGCGTGGTCGCTAACCAGATTGCCCGTCGGATGATTGTCCCTCCCCACCGCGAGGGCGGGCAGGCGCAGTTCATCGCCCAGCCGGTACCCAAAGATACCCGCGACGGACGCATTAACTGCCTGATTGACTATCTTCAGCAGCACATCACCGAACCACATAGTCTGGACTCGCTGGCGGAGGTGGTTTCGATGAGCCGCCGCACCCTGACCCGTCACTTTATTAAAGCCACGGGGATGAGCGTCGCCGACTGGCTTACCGCCGAGCGCCTGCGGCGCAGCCAGATCCTGCTTGAAGCCGGAAATATGCCGATTGAACGCGTGGCCGAGCTGGTGGGATTTAATTCCGCCGTCACCTGGCGACAGCAGTTTAAGGCGCGTTTTGGGGTCAGTCCGGCGGAGTGGCGTAAGACCTTTCGGACTCATTTGTAGGCCGGGTAAGCGCAGCGCCACCCGGCGTTTACCCCAGCCTCTCCACCCTCGTCTCCCCCTCCACCATCGACAGCTGATACAGCGAAAAAGACCGCTGCTTCTCAATCAACTGCGCCAGCTCCGGCGAGTGGCTGGTGAGCCAGATTTGCGAGTAGCGGCTGGCCTCGGCGATTAAGCTCGCCAGGGCGGGCAGCATCTGCGGGTGCAGGCTATTTTCCGGTTCGTTCAACGCGATAAACGCCGGTGGGCGCGGGCTTAACAGCGCTACCGCAAGGCACAGAAAGCGCAGGGTGCCGTCAGAGAACTCCGCTGGTTCCAGCGGTCTGCTCAGCCCCTCGCGCTGCATCATCATCCGGAAACGTCCGCCGGTGTTGTCGCTGTAAAACACGCAGCCGGGGAAGGCCTGGTCGAGGATGCGCATCAGCAGCAGCTCGTCGCCAATTTCGACGATGGTCTGAAACGCTGCCGCCAGGTTGGCACCGTCGCTGGCCAGCACCGGGGAGCGGAAACCGACCTGCGGGGCGCGCATTGCCGAGCCGGATGAGACGGAAAACTCATGATAAAAGCGCCAGTTACGCAGAGACTCGCGCATCTGCGACACTTCCGGGTAAAGGTGCGGTTCGCCGAGTTGGCCGAATACCGATTCGTTCTCGTACAGCGTGCCGCTGTGGGTCACTTTCTCGTGATGCACGTTGTTCAGAAACACCGCCTGGTTCTTACGCTTCATCAGCTGTGACGAAGGCCGACGGTGCTGACTGCTCAGCCAGATGGACTCCTCTTTGATCACCGGATCGAGCTGAAACTGCGAGGGATAAGGCAGCTTCTCCACAAACCCGACCTGCAGCTCGTATTCGTAGGTCTCTGTTTCCACCGCCAGATTCATCCGCCGCAGCTGGTCGCTGCGGGTTTTGCCTGCCCAGAACACCTTCAGAATGCCGCCCTCGTTCGCCAGCGCCTGGGAAAACTGCCCCTGGGCGGCGCTGTGCATCAGGTGTATCGCCTTGTAAATATTGGATTTCCCGGTGCCGTTCGGCCCAAAGACGATGTTGAGCTGCTCCAGCTCCAGCGACATGTCGCGGATGGATCGGTAGTTTTGAATGTGCAGGGTGTTGATCACAGGCAGGCCCCTTTTGCAGAATAAGCCTGTATATAATCACAGTCTTTGAGATGAAATGCAAAAAAGAGACGACAGTGAGGATGTCGTCTAAACGGGGTACTGCTTTGGGCCTCTAAGGGTCAATGGGGCCTTCGCATTTTTATGATCACTTGACTGCCAGACGCAGACCCAAATCATCAGGATAGGGATCAAAGTAGTTTTGCGTCATCAGATACCGGTCGGGGTATTCGGCCAGGTAGTGCTTCAGCAGCGTAATCGGAGCGAGAATAGGCAACTGTCCGTTGCGATAGTGCAGGATCACGTCGCGCAGCTCGCCGCGCTGGCGGGTGTTCAGCTGGTTACGGAAATATCCCTGAATATGCATCAGCACGTTGGTGTGATTCTTCCGCGAGGCGGGTTTTTTCAGGATGGTCATCAGCTTTTCCCGGTACGCCACGAAAAAGGCGTCCAGGTCTTCCCACTCGTGCAGCGAGGCAACGAACGGGCCGATTTCACGGTAGCCCGCCTGATGGTGCGCCAGCAGTTGCAATTTATAGCGGCTGTGGAAATCCAGCAGCGCGCGGCGCGTCAGACCTTTAGCGCGCAGCGTGTTTAGCTCGTGCAGGGCAAATACCCGCTCGATAAAGTTTTCCCGCAGCACCGGGTCGTGCAGCCGACCGTCTTCCTCGACGGGCAGCCACGGGTAGGTTTCAAGAAGGGCGGCGGTGAACAGCCCGACGCCCTCCTTGCGGCCCCGGTTGCCGTTTTCATCGTACAGCCGCACGCGTTCCAGGCCGCAGCTTGGGGATTTTGCACAGACGATAAATCCCGACAGATCGCCGATTTTTGGCAGATAGTCCGCCGTAAAGTTGGCCATTTTCTGCGTGAGGTCATCATGAGGCGGCTTGCTGAAACGGAGCTGCGTTTCGCCGCTGTCCGTCAGCGTCAGGCGTATGGCCGGCCGAGGGGTCGGCAGGCCGATGGCCATTTCCGGGCAGACGGGCCTGAAATTCACCCACTGGGCCAGCTCATCCATGACGAAGCCCATACGCTTGTGTCCGCCGTCAAAGCGAACGGCGGATCCGGTCAAACATCCGCTAATACCGAGTACAGGTTTCGTTGTCATGGTGTAGTCCTCCCGTTCATATAATTAAAACTTACACAACATGACTAATTTGTCCAAGTATTAGCGGAACTATTTTTTTTATTCCTTTAGAATCAATGCGTCTTAGCTGCCCTTGTAGGTCGAGTAACCGTACTGGCTCAGCAGAAGCGGGATGTGCAGCTTCTCGTTGGTGCGTGTCACGGTAAACAGCACCGGGATCTCCGGGAAGAATGAGTCCAGCTTTTTGCCGTGGAAGTAATCTGCGGTTTTGAAGGTCACTTTATACACGCCAGGCTGCATGTCCTGATCCTGCGGATAGAGCGATTTGATGCGGCCGTCGTGGTCGGTTTTGCCGCTGGCAATCGGGGTCCATTTGTCCTGCTGCTGTTTCTCCAGCGTAACGGTCACGTCTGATGGCGGCATCCCGGTTTGCTGGTCGAGGATGTGTACACTCAGGGTGCCAGCAGGAGCGGCGCTAAAGGCAGCAGGGGCAAAGGCCATAGAGGCCAGGATGAGCAGAGGGGCAGTTTTTTTCATGGTGTTTTCCTGTTGAGTTATTTGTCACAGGAAAACGTTAGCATCTGCGGCGCGGGAAAATATTCAACTTTTCGTGAAGATTCCCACAGCAGAAAATGATCAGAGGATAATCACTTCAAGCGATACCTGCTGCTGCCACTGCTCCACCTGCTTTTTCCGCCCGGCGGTGAGTTTGCCGCTGGTGACCAGAAGCCATTTGCGCTCCGGGAAAATTTCCGGTGCCAGCGCGTCAGGCGGAACCGGCAGGATGTCGATTCGGTGGCCCTGCCCGGTGCGCGTGAGGGCTTCGAGCCAGATTTCGCACGGGTCGTTCAGGTGCCAGCCGCTAAGCAAAATGTTATCGCCCGGCGCTTTTTTATCGCCCTCGAGGCAAAACGAGGTGTAGGCCATGATGATGCCGTCGAGGATCGCGCGCAGGGTCATGGCGGCGGCGACGTTGGCCGAGACCTGGCTGCGCAGCGGGCGCAGCACGTTCGCGACCAGCTCCGGCCTTGGGTACTCGCGTCCGGCGTCATAAATCATCTGGCGCAGGGACTCGACCTTGCCGTCCTGCAGGCGTTGCAGCATGTTCTGCTGCAGGGTTTGCCAGTTGTTGGTCCGTCCCGGCGTCGGGCGTTCCAGCAGCGGTTTGACCTGGCCAATCGGGACGCCCTTTTTGACCCAGTCGAGGATTTTCAGCGCCTGCTGGACGTCCGCATCGCTGTACTGGCGGTGGCCGCCTTCCGTGCGCTGTGGCTTGAGTAAACCATAGCGACGCTGCCACGCCCGCAGGGTGGTGGCGGTAATGCCGCTGAGTCTGGCGAATTCGCCGATGGAGTAAGCCATGTCCGTGTCCAGAGTGGAGGAATACTCTCAATATACTACGAATTTTCCCGAACGGGATGAAGTGCCGAAACGGTGCACTACACTTAACATCCAACCGTGCAAATGAAAGGAATTCTCATGAAGCTATGGCCTGTTGTGACCGGTGTTGCTATTGCGCTGACGCTGGTCGCCTGTAAATCCCCTACGCCGCCGAAAGGCGTTCAGCCTATTACCAATTTTGACGCCAGCCGCTATCTCGGAAAATGGTACGAGGTCGCCCGTCTGGAAAACCGCTTTGAACGCGGGCTGGAGCAGGTGACCGCCACCTACGGCAAGCGCAGCGACGGCGGCATCAGCGTGCTCAACCGGGGTTACGATCCGGTGAAAAACAAGTGGAACGAGAGCGAGGGGAAAGCGTATTTCACCGGCGAGCCGACCACCGCCGCGCTGAAGGTGTCTTTCTTCGGCCCGTTCTACGGCGGCTATAACGTGATCAGGCTCGACGATAAGTACCAGTACGCGCTGGTCAGCGGCCCAAACCGCGACTACCTGTGGATCCTGTCGCGCACGCCGACGATCCCGGATGCGGTGAAGCAGGATTACCTGAACACCGCGCGCAGTCTGGGGTTCCGAACCGATCAGCTGGTGTGGGTGAAGCAGTAGCCCCTACTGGTAGGAAAACGTAATGCTGGCCAGCGCGTTGGCCGAGCCGGGGACCAGTTCGCCGGTTCGGATGTACTGCGCCTGGAACGGTAACGTGAGCGTCTGCGCCGCCGTGGTGCTCTGGATTAAGAACTGTCCGGTCGCACCCGCGGCCGAGCTGTCCGGCCCCATCATCAGCGGCCCGCTGCCGTTGTAGAAAAACTGCACCCCAACGCCGGACGCCGTGGAGTCTCCGGTCAGGGTCACCACCGACGAGGTGTTCGACGGCGTGGTCTGATCGGTCATCACCGCATGAACCGCCACGTTCGCGTCGCAGGTCAGGCCGACGGTAAACGTCCCCGATGGCGACGTGCTTCCCACCGTGGGCAGAGTGCGAATATCAATGGTGCCCAGCGCCACGCTGGCGTTTTTGCTGCCGACCGTACACCCGCTGGCGGTCACCGTGATGGTGGTCGGGCTGATGATGACCTGTGCCGTTTTCGTTTCGTTGTTATAGGCGGTGAGCACCGCGGCGTTGATAGTCGGGATGTTATAGACGCCGGATTTCAGGGCAGCACCGGTTTTAATAAAGGTGACCTTTGCAGACCATCCCAGATCCTGGGCAAACCCACTGGTGCCCTCTGCCGGGTAGCTTTGCGTGATACCGGTTTGCAGGGGGATATATTTTGTACTCTTAAAATCCTTCAGCCCGATGATATACCCCACGCCCGGTACGCCGGTCTCAAAAATGGTGTAATTCGCGCCGTCGACGGTGACCGTCGCACCGCTTGAGATGGCGCTGCTGCTGGGCTGCAGCGTGCCTTTGCTGCAGGTAAAAATAAGCCCACACCAGAACACCTGCTGCACGCTGGCGGTGGCGCTCCAGGTCGAGCCGATTATACTGCCCGGCACCACGGAATCCGCTGGCCCGCTGTAGGTCATCGGCTGAGGTGAGAGCGTAATGTCCGATTTCCAGTCCAGAGCCTGCACGCTGGCGCAGAAAAGTAATCCGCTGAGAAGAAACGCTAAACGCATCATAGATACTCCGTTGTCCAGGTGGCGAGGGCTGACACATCGCCGGCGCTCACCGGCGTAGCGGTGGCAACCAGCTGCGCGTAGAAGGTCATCTGTACGCTGTCATCCCCCGCCGTTCCGTATGCAGTGGTCTTTGTATTCAGGGGAATGAGTACGCTCTCTTTATCGAGGATCTGCACCGCCACGCCGGTAGCGCCACCGTCGGCAATTTTCAGCAGCTGCGGGTTGGCATCATCCGGCGTACCGCTGAAGCGGATTTTTACGCCAGCAAACGTTGGCCCGCACGCTTCAAGCCTGAGCGTGAAGGGCGTTTTGATATTGCTGACGGCCCCGGCACGGCTGAACTGTTTAATACCAATGGTGCCCAGCGGCACGTTTTGCTCCCCGGAGTCCTGCGCCACCACGCAGGTGTTGCCGATCAAATTGCCGGTGACGGAGACCAGCACGTCGTAGCCGCGAACGGGGAGCGTTAAAACCAGCAGCAGCGCAATGCAGCCGATCCGAAGCGTTACTGACATACCACCTCCTGAGAATAAAGACCGGTGCGGGCGCTGTAGTGCTGCTTGTTTAAGGCATAGGTAATGGCGCAGCGCTGACGGCTGCCGCGGCCCCACACGGCGTTCAGCGTGCCCTTCTCTGACAAACCGGACAGATACAGGCTGCCGCCATCGCCAACGATGCCGCTGGTTTTGTCATCATCGAGCGAGACCAGCGTGCCGAAGGGGAGCACGTCGTTGCCGTGACGCACGATAAACATCGCTTTTGCCCCCTGGTGCGTGGTGAAGGTGGCGCGAACCAGGGCACCGTCGGTAGGCGTTATGTTGGCGATGGCGTTTTCCAGCTCCACGTCGTTGCCGGCGGTCGTCACGTCCAGCGCGACCTGGTTAACGCGGTACGGCGTGGCGTACGGGATTACCGCGTAGCCACGGCCGTCCGTTTTGATGCCCTTATGGTTAAGCACGGCGACGCGGCTGGCCCCCGGCGCTTTCACCAGAATGTTGGTATTCCCGAGCGGCTGGCTCAGCGTCAGGCCATCTTCATGCACTACCGCGCCGCCGCTGATGCCGTAGCTGAGGTTGCGGGAGTCGCTGGCGTAGCTGTAGCCCAGGTTGTAGTCTCCCCACGCGCCTTCGTATTGCAGGGTGGCATCGCCGCCGTAGTGCTGTCGGGAGCTGTAGCGCTGGTTGACGCTATAGAACAGATTCTCCTCACCCGGCAGGTAGCCGCTCACGCCCGTGCTGGTGGTTGTGCCGGTGGAGTCCGCATGGGTCGTGGTAAAGCGCGCGCGGGTCGACAGCGTCGGGTTGCCCAGCGGGACCGAAATCGACATCGACAGGATGTTATCTTTCTTGTCGTCATACAGGCTCGAGCTTCGCTGGACGCTGACGCCAAGCGACACATTACGAAACGTGGCGTTCCACGCAAACTGCAGGCTTTGCGTGGTATTTGACGTGTTCCAGTAGGTCTGCTGATCCCACGACAGTGACAGCGAGCCGTATTGTCCCATTGGCTGCGACAGCAGCAGCTGGTTTTTTGCCTTACGCGACATGCGCAGGTTGTACACGGTGTCGTATTGGGTGGTGACGGTGCCATCGTCTTCCACCGTCTGCTTTGGCGATCCGCCCGACATGCCTTTGTACGTGGTGTCGCTGAGGGTATAAAACCCTTTCGTGGAGTAGCGCAGCGAGAAGAAGTTAACCCGCGTGCCAATGTCGTTCAGCAGCTTGCTGTAGCGCAGGCGCACCGAATCACCGGTATAGTGCCGATCGTCCGCCAGCTGGCTGCGGGCGTGGGTCAGGTCGATGGAGTAGGCGCCAAAGCGGCCGAGGTTTTGCCCAAACCCGAGGGCCAGGCCGTTATAGCGATCGGCAAACTGCGCCCCGCCGTAAAACGTCAGGCCGTATCGCCAGCCGTAGAACAGCTCGCCCTGCGCGAAAGAGGGCGCGTCCTGATTGCCCGTCGGACGGTATTTCCCGGCGCCCAGGGCATATTTCACCTGTCCGTTACGCACCAGGTTCGGCACGCTGGCAAAGGGAAGCGTGTATTGCGTTTTGCTGCCGTCGTTCTCCTGAATGGTGACCGCCAGATCGCCTCCCGAGGAGGTCGGGTAGAGATCTTTCAGCACAAACGCCCCCGGCGGGACGGAGGTTTGATAGATGATGTTGCCGTTCTGGCGAACCGTGACCGTGGCGTTGCTGCGCGCGATGCCGCGAACGTCAGGCGCATAGCCGCTGAGGCTGGCGGGCAGCATGTTGTCATCGGTTTTCAGGGCGATACCGCGCAGGCCCACGGAGTCGAAGACCTGCGCCGAGGTGTACGTCTCCCCGGCATACACCTGCGCGTGCAGGGCGTGAATATCGCGCTGCAGCCAGGTCTGAACGTGGGTGAGCTCATTGCTGTCTTTGGTCCACGTGGTGAAATCACGCAACCGCCACGCGCCCAGGTTAACGCCGCTGTTGAGGCTTGCAAACAGCTGCTGTTCCCGCGTGCGCGTCTCGCCGCGATACTCATTGTTCGAGCCATTGACCACGTAATTCAGCCACGCGGCAGGAATGCCCGTCTCCCAGCTTTCCGGGCTGACGTACCCGCGCGGCAAATTGCGCATCGCACTTTGCGGTACTGTGAAGCTTAGGGTGAGTGTCTTCTGGTCCAGATCAAACTGCGTATCCGCAAACGCCTTCGTTAAGAAGATGCAGCGCTGCGCCAGCGGCAGGCCGCCGCCCTTCGCCTGATGGCTATCGATGCCCAGCGCGGCGAATTGTTCAGGCGTGAGGCAGGGCAGCGCTTCACCCGTGCTGTCTTCATCAAGGCGGAACGTGACGTTACCCGTGAACGCATAATTCGTATTGATATACACGTTGAGGTTGTAATCACCCGGCGGCAACGCGCTCCCGGCGTTGACCCAGGCGAGATCGGCGCTGTTAGCGCTCTCGCCGTTGAGGAACGCGGGGTTAAATTGCAGCTCGCTTTCAGCAGCCACGGCTTGCCGAATCACCAGGGAGATCACCGTGGCGCACAGGATTTTTATTTTCACGTGGTCACGCCTTACTGTTTTTATTATTGGGATAACGACGCGCGCGTGGCGGGGGTCCATGCCCCGTAATCGTTAATGGTCTGATAGCTCATGCTGCCCGCATGGCTGAAGGTTTCGGCCAGCGTCACGCTGCCTTTCGGGGGCACCATCACCGGCTGCACCGGCATACCGTCAATTTTCACGTTGATGGTGGTGAGGTAGTACGGCGTGGGGTTGCTGAGCGTGACTTTTCCGGCTCGATAGGCACCGGCCAGTTTTTTCCACGCCTCTCCCGGGCTCTCACTGAGTCCTTCCGGGCGATAAAAGACCTTGATGCGGTTAGCCGACGCAAACTGCAGCGTATTACCGGCGCCGCTTTTCGCCTGCTGGGGGATGGCTTTGACCGTCATCCAGTAGAGCGTCTCCCGATCCTCTGGCAGGGCTTTGCCGTTAAACATGATTTTCACCGCGCTTTCGCTGGCCGGCTTCATGACGTACAGCGGCGGCGTGATCACGAAGTCGTTGGTGCGTTCGCCTTTCTCATTCTCCATCCACGACTGGATGAGGAACGTAGCGTCGGGATGGGTGTTTCTCACCTGCATCATGGCCTGGCTGGTGGCGCTGGAGTAGACCATTCGCGTTGCACCCAGCCCCACGCCGCCGGCATAGACGGCGGAGGAACATAACGCGCCCGCCAGGCAAATCCATGTGTTTACGCGCATAGTGCTTCTCCTGAAAGCTAAGACAGGCCCGGCTCGCAGACCGGGCCTGAAGATTACGAATAGGTTACGGTGTAGGTCGCGACGGCGCTGGCATCACCCGCGGTGGCGCCGCCCTTCGGCGAGTAATATTTCGCGCTGAAGTTCAGGGTGTTGGCACCCTTACGCAGAGGAATGGCCGCAGCAGGTTCACCCAGGTTCACCACGTTGCCCTGCTCGTCATAAAGGCGAATAGCCACGTTTTGCGCAGAGTTGGCGCTGCCGTTTGCCCCGACGGACAAGCTATTTACATCGGTAGTGTCCGGCGTGCCGGTGAAGGTGACAGCCACGGTTGTGGCGGCAATCGGGTTCTCATCCGTAGAGGCTGAGGTATCGGCGATTTCGCAATCTTCCAGGGTGATGGCAAACGTTTTTGCCGTGCTGGCAACGCTGCCGGCGGTCGCCAGCGTTGCGGTACGCACTTCACCCATATCTACGTCAATGTTGGCGCTTCCTGCGCTGATGGCGCAGGCGGAGGTCACCACTTTGCCGCTAAAGTTCACCGTGCCGCCGCTGGTGCCGGCAGCCAGGGCCGTGCCCGCTGGCAGTAATGCCGCAATAGCGATCGCGAGCAGCGTTTTATTATTGAATTGAGCTTTCATTGTCCTGATTCCATTATGGTGTTATGTCGAGATTTGCTCTGAAAGCAGCAGGTCTAACTGGTTAAAAAGACCAGCAAATCTGTCTTGTTCCTGAGCCCGAGTTTTCTTATCGCTGAGCTTTTTAACGCGCTGACACGACGGTAAGAAAGCTGCTCTGTTTCGGCGATGTAACGCATATCCAGACCCTTTCGTAGTTCCTTCAATACCCTCCATTCACCCGGCGTCAGCGATAACGCCGTGGGTTTTTTTAGTGGGCGATAACGGCTATCGACCATTTTTAATACGCTGGCTCGCCAGTGATAAAGCGGGTCCTGCAGCGAGAGATAGGCGTCTATTTCACCGCGTATCCACAGCCAGGAATTTGCCGGTGCGGAATACATGCAAATAAGTACGTCGGGATAAAGTACTTTCATCTTCCTGATATATTTCAGGCAGTCATATCCCGCGTGATATTTCTCCATGCCGGATAAAAAAATCACGTCGACCGGTGCGGCTGCGAGTATCGTTTCGATCTCCGCATAATTATCGATCGATGCTGTAATCTGCATAGCCGGGACAATATTTTTTAATAACGCGGCGATCCCCTGGCGCGCAAAGTGATCTCCACCCAATAGCGCGATATTAAGATGACGTGTGTTGTTGAGCTTATTCGCCATGTCATTCCCTCGATTTATAATTGTAATGAGACTCGTCTATCTGGCAGAACGATGCCTGTATTTTCGAAGCAATTAAGCATTGCACGGTGTGAGCCCACTATACTCAGGGCGTAAAAGAGGTAACCTGAATTAATCTTAATTTGTTTTAAGTACGGTTTAGGTGTAGCGTCAATTTCTCCTCGCTGAACCGGCTTTTGCTTTTTGCCTGTAAATAATCATACCGGTAGTTTTTATTGAAAAGTTAGCTTTAATAAATGTTTTGTAAGGAAATAGTCTGGAGACGTCATGCGACGCGGGTTGTTACTGACGGTGGCTAACAGTTTCGCACCGAAATTGTTAATTAAGACGACAGCTTTCGAATTGGTCGAAACTTCGAAATACGCTGGCAGAACGCGCCCTCTCTGCTTTTTATTAAAAAAACAAATTAAGCACGCTGAATAATTCAGACAATGATGGCTAAAGCGTTCAACGGGCGCCTTTGTCGAGTTTTGTCAGTGTCAAGACGGCTTTAAATGGCGGTTAAGAAAACTTCAGGCCAGTCAGATAAAGAGAAAGGAAAAATAAGATTTTTCGCCAGGCGCCAGGATATACAGTTGCGCATTTATCCGTCACATTAATCCTTACACAGGCGAGGGATACGCAGGTTAACCATGAAGGGAATCTACTGGAGCAACAGGCGTTGACCGGAGGTATTTAGCCCATTCTATGCATAAGCATTACATTATTAATGGCCTGGTAGAGTTTCATCCAGCAGCCAGCACATTACGCGATCTCAACAATCCTGACCGGGTGGTGGTATTAAATTCCCCGGCGGGGCGCTGTTTGTTGTTATTAATAGAAAGAGTCGGAAGTATTGTGACTCAACAGGAGTGCATGGATATTGTCTGGCAGCGCCGGGGGATGCTGGTTTCGCCTAATACCTACTACCAGAATATTTCTATTCTGCGTAAGGGGCTGAAGAAAGTGGGGTTTGAAACCGATCCAATTGTCACAATCCCGCGGATTGGACTGACGCTCGCAAGCGATACGCAAATCACCATTAAAGAGATGCAGCCGCAGGCTGAAGAGGAAGAATGTGCTGCTCCGGATGTTTGCGAAGAGACCGTAGCCCCGACGGTCTCGACACGCCGCTTCTGGCTGCCGGGCGCGCTGGTGCTATTGCTGATGCTGGCTGGCGTGAGCGTTATCAGCCATAACCTGGTGCATGACAGCTATTTCGTCGACGGGTACCGCTTCGCGATGAAGATGGGCGAATGTCAGCTCTATTTTTCTCGCGATATTGAAACGCAGCGCGATCGGGATAAAGCCCTGGCCTATGCCGCCCCGTTTAAGGACCAGTGCGCGAACTACCCCTGGGTGTACGTTAGCGGCTACATCCTGCTGCCTCGCGCATCGGTCATTCGCTGTGACAGGCCGATGACGGAACCCAACCGCTGTATGTCCGATTATTTTATAGAGGATCGCTAGTATGGTTCGCTACCGTCAAACGCTTGTTGCGCTCTGCCTGTGCCTGTTGATGGGGGCTGTCGTGGCGGCGTATTACCTCTGGCATCGCCATTACATCCAGCCCTTTTCCTGCCAGGCGAACTTTATTCAGCATCACCGTGATGAAACGCTCTCTCTGTGGCTGAATTACACCGTGGAGGGTAACAGCGGAATACTCAGTATGAATGGCCGGCTGAAAAGCGATCCCACGAAGACCCTGAATCGCAAAGTTTTCTTTCAGATTGAGCGCAAAGACAGCGTCTATAATCTGACGTCCATACGCAATATGAAATTTCCGGACGACAACATCAGCGACAGCTGGCTGGAGAAGTACGAGCCCTTATTTTTTATCTATGCGAATAAGAATATTTATATGCGTATTAAGAAACAGCAGAATGAGAATTATTTATTTATTCTGGGCACGCTGCCTACCTATGTGTGCCACACGTCAAAAAACGGATAGCGACAGGGAGAAATGTTTTTAAGTTTTGCGGGCATCATTTATGCTTGATTTAACAGCCAGGGCCTATCTTAGGAAAATATAACAGCAACAATAATGTTGCGATAATGTAATTACTCTTCGGCAAGTTAATGAAAAATATAATTGATGATAGCGTCAGAATGACGCCTGCACGGAATAAATCCCTGCATATGGGTTTACTCCTGTGGCCCCATTTCTCGCTTTTCGCATATTCAGGATTAATAGAGGCGTTACGTATTGCATCCAGCGTCCAGAAGCGTAGCCAGAAAATACGCTTTAAACTCAGCCTGATAAGCACTTATCCCGACTTAGCGGTAGTCAGCAGCTCAGGGCTCAGCGTGCGGCCTGAGGCTGCCCATGCGCCGCCCGGCGACTTCGACTATATTGCGGCGATCGGCGGAGGTCTGGAGCATCTTCACCAGGGACACCGTGGCGACAGAGCGTTTCTCACGGAGGCTTATCACAACAACGTTCCCCTGATTGGTATTGGTACCGGCAGCTTTATTCTGGCGGAGGAAGGCTTACTGAACGAGCGCCGCGCCTCGATTCATCCTCATCACCATGACGTTTTCACGCAACGCTTTCCGCAGGTTTATGCTGAGCAAGGCCTCGATTTTATCGACGAAGGCGATGTGCTGACCTGCCCGGGCGGGATCTCAACGCTCACCCTGGTAACGTCGCTGATCCGCGCCCACGGGGGAGACGACATTGCAGCCACCACCTCCCGGCGGCTATCCCTTCCTCCGAATGACGCCGCCACGCCGCGGCCTGCGAATATCGCCATGATCTCTGATTCACGGCTGCGCAGGGCGGTGACGATCGTCGAACAGTATCTGACTCACCCGCTGAACGCCGCCAGGCTCGCGCAGGACGTTAAGCTGAGCGAACGCCAGCTTAACCGCCTGTTTCACGCCGAGTTTGGCAAAACGGCGCGGGAATTTATTCGCAGCGCCAGGCTACGCTATGCCTGCTGGCTGCTGAAAAACTCTCAGCAAAGCGTGACGGATATTGCGCGACGGATGCGGTTTAGCGACTGCGCCCATTTTATTCGTCATTTTCAGACCGAGTACGGCTGCACGCCGGGGGTATGGCGCACGTCGCAGAACTGATGCACCTATTTCGTGCTTTCTTCGTAGGGTATTACGGGCTCGCCTGGATAGACTTCCGTTAAAAGCCCAACGGAGGGAAGACGACATGAACTGGCAGCCTTTTTGCGGCAATGCACCGGAAAATATGACAATTTTGAGCGCGTCCTTTCCCGATGTCAGCGACCAGTGGCCGATGAAAGACGATGCTGCCCGTGAGATCGCCTCGCTTGACCGCGCGCTGAAAGCCGAGCCCGCGCTCCGGCCACCGAGGGTGGAATACGACGAAGGGGGGCAGGCCGTGCTTGTTCCCCAGAACCGCTATTCCGAACAGGCTTTCCGTAACCGCCCGGCGCTCACCGCGTGGCGCACCAGGCTGGTGCCTTCCGCGCTGGCGCTGTTTGTGGTGCAAAACCCGCTGGAAGATCGCCTGCCAGACGGCACGAAAATGGACAGCGACAGCCGCCAGTGGTTTATCCACGCTAACGATGCGGTTGGCGTGCGTTCCCGCGCCCGGGTGCTGGCCGCGCTGGTGGATAAGTACATTCACAATGAAAGCGAGAACAACTGGATCAGCCTCGCGAGCGGCGCCGCTATCCCTGTGCTGGAGGCGCTGCGTGAAGCAAAGCTCGATGGCCAGCGGGTGTATCTCACGCTGGTGGATAAAGACCCGGTGGCGCTGAGCTGGGCCGAAACCATGGCGGCGCAGGAAGGGATTGTGGTGGGCGAACAGCTGACTCTGCTCAGGCGCAACCTGCTCCATACGCTGGTGCGTAACGAGGACCTGCTGCTGGAGCTGGGCGAGCAGCAGGCCGAACTGGTCGACGCGCTGGGGATCTTCGAATACTTCAACGATACCGATGCGGTGATTTTTCTCCAGCGCGCGCTGCGGCTGGTCAAGCCCGGCGGGGCGGTGATTGTGTCGAACATGCTGACCAGCAGCCCGCAAATTGACTTTGTGCTGCGGGGTATCGGCTGGGAGGATATTCACCCGAGGTCGTTACAGCAGCTTCAGGATATTCACCTGGCGGCGGGCGTGCCGGTGGAAAACGTCACCGTGGTGGTGCCGAAGGATGGGGTGTATGCGGTGATGGAGATTAAAGCTTAGCACGACCGGTTCCCTCTCCCTGAGGGTGAGGGTTAGGGTGAGGGGGGAACAAGGCGCACAGAGTGACTTGAATGAATTAGGTTTTCCAGACACGATCCGCCCATGAAAATAGAAACCGCACTCCCCTCGCATCTGCCTAACTTCAAGGTCGTGATAGCTCGCGATGACGCAGGCATTATTCACGGCTTTTTAGGCGTGGATGAAAACCCAATTGAAATGCTGTTTGTTGATGACGCGAGCCGGGGGATTTGGTTGAGAGTATTAGCTGATAGCAGAAAAAATTAACTGAACCGGAAGATATATGGAAATGAAATTAAGGAAGCGGTATTGAGTCTGGGAGTATGAATGTTTTATCTGCACTTGATACATCATAGATATATTATTGGGTTGCTTCTATTCTTTTTTCACTGTACTTATCAATTTGTGCCTATAAGTCAGAAAACGCTGAAATTATTAGAAGTGAATTTGCTATAGATTTTCACAAGATCACACTAATATTAGTGTCCTTATTTTTAATGATGAGGTCATTAGCTTATGCAACATTTGTATCAGATTGTGGTAACAGAGTAAAAAATGCGATGCATTTAAGAATCAATCCTAAAACATGTTATAAGCATACATTAGATAGATTTATTTTTACCAAGAGTGCTGTGGTAATAATAATTAATGACAAACAATGATATCAGTTATTCTTGTTTATCCGTTTATGACAGACTTCTTATATTATTGTTCACACCATGGCGGGGAACCTTGACGTGGCCGCAGTTATTGAAACAGGGATGCCGCAAATCGGGTATCCCCCTATAGAGCTTGATTAGCCCGTCCAGCGTGTGCGCTGGTGGCGAACATCGACGTGAACGAAGGTTCGATATTTTCCCAGCCCGAGCATCTGCGGGTAATGACTGTCAAACCAGCTATAGAGTGCGGCGGGCGTCACGCCGGAAAGGGTGATATCCGCCGCAGTCCCTTTCAGGTGCTGGCTGTTCGGAACGCCGCCCACCCTGGCATTGTGCGCAGCACAGCGGCATCCGCAGTTAATGTTAATTGGCGCAGCAAACCAGTCGCGGGCTGTTTCCAGCACCGCAATTAAATCAGATGAGATATCGTCAAAACCGCACCCGCAGCGGCAGGCGAATTCATGACGGCTAAAATGTTCAGATAAATCCCCCATTCCTCTTCTCCCCGTTACTCATCTTTCATAATTTCATCGGCCCACAGCCTAAGGGCGATAATCACCATTAATGACAGCTGTAAGGTATCCGCGACTATGCGTCCGTCGGTTAGGCGAATAAGTATCATACAACTTACCACAATGGCTAACCACCAGGTAAAACGAACGCTGAGCGGCTTATGATTATATCGTGAACGAAGCATGACTAATCGGCACAATATAATTAATACAGCTATTGACTCGTAAATAGTTATCGCTTTCATATGCATCTCTTTTATTTTTTATCGGTAATCTTTTTTAATAACAACTCACTGAGTTTGGTAATCAGACGGACTGCGATGGCCGCGGTCAGTGCTGCGGTAAAGGTCTTATTAATCTCTGGTGCAGGCGTAATAAATTTCTCCGCTCCCCGGTTCAACAGGCTGGCGGTACTTTCAGCGCAGTTACTGCCTAAGAAGAAAGAGATTAAAAAAAAGCAGATGCGATGTAGTTTATCGGTCTGGGGCAAGTTGAGGACAAAAATGGCTGCTCCGCATGCCGCGCCAGTCAATACGGAAATATCATTGTGATCAATAATATGCGTTATACATCGGACAACGGCTTTAATAATATATTCCACTGTGATTAACGTAGTCATGATATTTTCCTGACAGATGGCTATTTCACAACAGCAGTGCGGATGTGTTGCGAAAAAGAAAATGTCCCGGCGAGAAGCCGGGACGGTACCCTTACGGTGCCAGGGTATCTACCAGGCACTGTTTGGTGTCAGACAACGCCAGCAGGCTGGAACCAGTTGATTCAACGGTGTAATAGACTTCGGCATAACCTTGATAACCTGTGCCGTTAGGATAGAAAATTTCCATCGGAATGGTGAAGGTAGCGGTGGTATCGCCATCCAGAACCTTGTAGTCGCCGGTCGATTCAGTACCGGGGATCTGACGTGCGGACTGATCAAAGCCGTTCCAGTAGAAGGTCACCAGATCATCGGCCACCATACCAGGATAAGAGATGACAACTGCAACGCCGTCGCTGGCATCGTTAATGTTGATGTACGGATCAGCTTCAGCAACAGCGGCCGCAGGCAGCGTTGGGACGGTACTGCCGCCGTCCGCAACGGTAATATTGAGTGTTGAGGATTTGGTCGAGTTGCCCGCCGGGTCGGTGACGACATAATATACGTTGTAGGCCCCATCCTTCAGGCAGTCTGGTGACAGCGCTTTAGTCACGTCAATCACAAATGGCGGATGCTCGGTTTCAGTAATAATAAAGGAAATATTATCAATATCCCCCCAGAAGAATTCTACCGTCTGGCCTAATTCAACGTTGTTATAAAAAGGGATCTCAGCCTGAACGCCAAAACTAATATCGTAGTGATCCAACGTATAATTATCATCGCTGCTGGCATTAACAACAATCGGGGCTGCCAGCGGGGTATAGGTGGTGATGCTTTTATTGAGTGAGCTCAACCCGGTTTGTGCGGTGACAACCACGGTACCGGACGTTGCGGTCACGCTAATTTGCGCAATACCGTTTGCGTCGGTAGTTGATGTCGCAGCGTTCAGTTTACCGCCAGTTGAGGTCCAGTTGACGGTTACACCCGCAGCTGCGGGCGCGTCATCAGTCAGAACGGTTGCGGAAACGATCGAGGCTTCAGAACCATCGTTAGCGATAGTGGTTGGTTTTGCGCTTAATGCAGAAATTGTATCAGTCATAATATTTACCTTGTTAAGAGTCTTGATACCCCATGTATCGCTGAATATTTTATTAAGTAAAGTGGCTGCAGTGGGGGCAACTTAGAGAATGGAATGAAGCAAAAAAGGAGGAGGGAAAATAATAAAAAAGCCGTTATTGAAATAACGGCCTGGCGTGTGTTTATTATTAATAAACATCCCAGCCTGTTGCCGGGAAATATCCGCCATTGGCGGTGGCAAAAATTTCTAACACGCTGAAATTACCGAGCTGGTCGTTTGGTGTAATGGTCAGTAGAGTTGAGGAGTTTAAGGTCAGGTTATGTAATCCGTAAATGACGTTGTCGGCGCCGCGTTTCAATGCCTTGTATACTCCGCTTGTTTGTATGGTGGTAACTGTACCGCTGAGAATGTCCATATAATTGATAAAACATTGTTCGGATATTTTGGTTAGCCAGAATAGGTATTTTCCCGTTGCAGAAAATGCCGTCTGCACACAATCATTACTGAGGTTAGTGATCATCCCGTCGATTGAGATAGCCATTTTTTTATCAGATGCAGTAATTGAACCATATAGTAAACAATAGGAATCAAAGACTATTGCGGCATTATTCTTGTAAATATCGATGCTAACGGGGTTATCTTGTATTGGTAGAAGCGTTTGCTCGCTATCGAGAACTGTATCAGCTTCGCAATAAATAGTCACAAGTCGTTTAAGATTATTCACTACAGAAACATAGATTAACCAGTTTCCACCGCCGACACTGTCACCCAGGATACATAATGGAGAGTTTTCGATTGGTTTATAGGCTAGAGAAACAAGCGCTAAGGTATCAATTGAAGATTCTTTAAATATATTTCTCGATATGTGGGCGTAGTGTAGGCCATCGCTGTCGATGAAATATAAATGTGCGGAGCTAGTATTAGCGTTATCAGGGGCGAATGTACAACATGCAATATTGGCAGGGATTTTGTTAAAGAGACCGTCGGAACCTGAAACGACTGAGAAATTACCATCCATCAGATACTTCCCGAGAATGTAGTAACCAACATCGTTCTCCAGAGTAATGACATTACCAAAATTATCTGAGTCCTCTGGCACTAAAGGAAAGCCAGGTGTCTGTATATCCATAACTCCGCTTGTGAAGTCAAAAATGGAACGTTGATTCGCATGGCCAGGAAACCAGTAGTTTTGCATTGCTGAACTAATCATAAAGAGAGCCCTCATCGTTTGTATTTTAAAATAATGCCCTCTCTATGAGAAGGCATTAGGTATTAGGCATTAGGTATTAGGCATTAAAAGTTATTGATTTGATATTGGATGTTACCGAAGGTATTAGAGCTATTAAGGTTCTGGATAATGGTTTCGGTTACCGAAATAGTTCCAGTTTCTGGGATCTCAGTAATATTTAAAATAGGATCTGAATGCGGTGTTGTGGTAAATAAATTGATCCCGTAAATGGTACCGTTTGGCGCCAGTTTCAGAGTTTTATATTGATTTGTATACGCGTAGGTTGAGTCAGCAGAATAAGATGCTCCGCCACCAATCTCATAAACCCACACGTGGTTTTTACGTGCACTATCTCTGGTTTTAAGATAATAAAGATGTGTTCCAGAGGCATTAAAATCGGGTGCTAAAGTAATGGTTGACATTGCGACCAACGACTGACTGATTTGAGGGATTGAGAAACCTGTATTAAAATTGAATTTCCCAACCATAATGTTATTATTTACGGTGATCGCAATATTATCACCAAAGGTAACAATAGAGCTCTTAGTGCAATCAACTGTACCCGTTAAAGAAGCAAAAGGTTGAAGCATAATATGTAGCGGTGCAGTGGTGTTTACACCTGTTTCATCACACTTGTAAGCAACCAGTGTATTCACATTAGCCAAGGTCAGAACCCAATACTCTGTTTGATTTCGGCATGCGAGACCAAATGGAGTCGCAACGCCATTATCAATATTGAGAGATTGTATCCCTACCCAGTTTGCGTCATTGCTCAGCCCTGCAGGGAAATTAACGATGCCATAATTCAGGTGTTTAGTTGTTTTATCAACATAGAACACATTATAAGTTGGAATAGAAGATGAAAGACTCGGAGCAATGATGCTGGTCATTGAGGTGCTCGTGATCGTATCGAGCTTATTATCTGGGTTTACCAGATTTCCTAAGCCATCATAGATATTGTTACCATCGAAGAAAAGAACCCATTCACCTGTTTGCGGATCGCAAATAGTTGATTCTTGCTGGGCTGTGCTTAATTCAATAATCCCTGGTAAAAAACCTGTATTAAGATCCAGTGTATTATTTGCGTTGTTAAAATTGTACATCATGCGTGTCGCTGACGTCGTACTGGTCTGTGGTGAACCCGCAACCCATTGCATCTGTGCCTGCAGCGCAGGAATTTTGGCATTTGCATTAACCATAATATTAACCTCGTAGTGTTAGAAATAGAATGTACAGTATTGTTTTGAGTCGGCACCATTATCCGAAACGGTAACGGCAGTGTTGTTTAAGTTATTTGACGTCACTTCAAATTCGAGTGGTTTCCCGGCGTAAACGATTACGCCATCGACAAGGTCTCCTTTATTTACGCCATTAATATGAATATCTGCATTATTGCTTGCTGATAGCCGGTATACGCCGGAGTCCTGGCTGATAGAAAGAGTAAACATCCTGTTGCCGCTGCCTGGAATATAAGGACCGCTGGTCAGGTATGGTACGGCCTGAATATTTGTGCGTTCGGTTTCAAAACCCACTGTCGAGACAGGATAATCGCCACCGACAATTTCCGCCGTAATGGTGTTTGTGCTGGTATCTGCGCCAGAAATATTGGTGCGCACGTAGCCCTGGATATCGGTGGTGAGCGTGATCGTGTTCAACTGGTTGCTGGTGAAATAGTTATTGCCAAAAATTGTCAGCAGGACATCGGTATTTCTCAGCGGTACACCATTCGACATTGCCAGATATTCCACATAGCATTCCTGAATGACCGTATTGTTCCATGGGGCAAAACCCGTAGAGCCGCCCAGGTAGCTTGAGCCGGTAATATCGCCACCATGCGTATTCACCGTTACCTTTGCATCGTCAGACCACGCGATCCCACCACCGATAAACTGTACGGAGTAGCTAGCAACGGCATAGCCCTGGCCAATCGGGGTGATGTATTTTGACGGTACGGTGAACGTCATGTTGCCAGCGCTCGCCTCCGCCGCTGTTACCGCGCGCGTGGTGGTATAAACGGTGCCGTTTACTGGCGTGATGCTTGCGCCCTGATAGCCTGACCAATCCAGCGTTACGCTATCGCCCTCGGACATCGGCTTGTAGGTAATCACAACTGGCGTGCCGCCGCCGCTCATGGCGTCGTCGTTATCGATAACGCCATCGTCCAGCGCTTCAGGCAGCTGCGGTGCGGGTAATTCACCATGTACGACATCAATACCCACCTGTGCGGCGAGTGAACTGCCCGCGCTGTCGTTGGCAAAAATGACGTCGTAATAACAGATGCCGTAGCCAATGCCGACCGGAGTGATGTTGGCCGTCGGAATGTCCACTTCAAAACCTTGGGCAAGATCCATCTCTTCAACGATGGTTATCGCGTCATATTTGGCGGCGGCAACAGGGGAACCAGCCTGGCTGTAACCCTGCCAGTGCGTGGTGACGGTATCGCCAACGGCGATGCCCGCATAAGCCGGAATTGCAACGGGTGTATTGTTATTGCTGACGGCTTCATTGGCATCGATCCAGCCATCATTGCCTTCTACAAAGACAGGAGGAGGCAGCATGGTGCCGCTTGAGGTGTCGATGTTCACGGTGCCGTTTTGAGAGCGCTCATTGCGGCTATCGCTATGCTCAACCACGTACCAGGCAAGTGCTTTATTCAGATTGCCTGGAATGATGAAGGTGGTCGAAATGAGAACCTCAAAACCATCAAGCTCATCGGCCTGAACGGTGTGGCTAACTTTCGTAATACTGTGCTGAACGACAATGTCGTTTTTGAGGCCAACCCAATAAACCGTAACGTTATCGCCAGCGGTAATGCCATCGTAATTGGGTACAGAAACCGTTGTGCCGCCGCCGCTCATCGCCTCGTTATAGTCAATAGTGTTATCGCTGCCAGCTTCCGGGAAAAGCGGTGGCGGTAACGTACCGGTAGAGGTTCTGTCGATAATGGCGTTGCCCACTTCAGACCATGAGCTATTTTGCGCCGCATCGATGACGTTGTACTGCACCTGATAAACACCATCTTTAATGCTAGTGGCGACGTCAGGGCTAATGGCGCATTGCCATGGGAAGTACTGGCTGACCGGATCGTCAGCCAGTCCAATTGAGCCAATGGCATAGCTCTCAAACCATAATTCGATCAGATCGCCTTTCTTGGCGCTCTCATATTCCGCGATATCAATGACGATGCCAGAAGAATCAAGCTCTGCCAGGTTAATCACACCATCATTTTCCATTTGTGGAAATAAGGGCGAGTACAATGTTGTCGTCCACATAATATGTCCTCGTAATTCAGCGTAGGTGAAATTCGTAACGTGATGAGGAGAGATTACAGGCGACGCAGATGAATCTCTGGGCAAAAAACATCGATAACGTGCGCAAAGTTTGCGCGTGAGTTATTTTATACTTGAAATAATTGCTTGCATTTTGTAATGTTATTGTGTTTGTGTTGTGCGAAATTGAACGCATTCTTTCAATCAGTAATTAATTTATTGTAATGTCAAAGGATATGTATTTTAATATCAAAGGATGTGAATGAGACAAAAGGAACACCGATGGACAGACCCAGTCAGCAGATTAATGCTATAATTAGCAGCTTAATTAATTCTATACACGTATCCTCGGCTATCCATTCTTATAATCCGTTGCGGTCAAGTCATACTCTTCTGCATGGTGATGATATTTTTATTGTCCTTGAGGGATGGCTCGAACTCAGTCATAAAGAAAACCATGTTATGCTGGGTGGAGTTAATGGGCCTTATATACTAAAACTGGTTCCAAATGCATTTTCTAATAATTACGTCATATCTTCCAATAGCCTTTTTTCTTACATGATTTGCCCACGCCATTTATTTTATGAGCATATTGAGGCACATAACCTGTGGCGCGAACTGTATTCCATATTATCCTATTCAAGCCTGCATCTGTTTCAAAATTTTGAAGTAATGAATATGAACAGTTTGTACGATGTGGTGAAATACTATTTAATTAAAATACAAAATGATGCTGAAGCGATGAAAAAAGAGAATGTTTGTAATTATATAACATCAAGAACGGGATATTCCAGAAGTGGTGTCATGACTATCATTCGAGAGTTACGCAAAGGCGGGTATATTGAAATTGTTAATGGTAGGCTTCTGCGGATCAACTCGTTGCCGCAAGGTTTTTAACGAAATTGAGCGCTCAATATAGGTTAATCAAAACAGGGCAGCAATATGATTGATGATCGCATTAATTTCTTTCTTATTTTTTGTCTTCTTACGGTAATAGTAATTCATCTTAACCTTCAAATTATTCAGTAATATTGTGTTTTCTCGATTTATATTAATCAGTTCACAAGTTTTCAATGGTAATAACATCATTCCTGAACCATTTCCCGTCATTAGCAAAAAGTCAAATATGCTTCCATTAATGTAACGGATTTTTGGAGAAAAACCGAGGTTTTTTTGTAGCTCCGAGGTAATGCGTCCAATATTTGCGCCAACCATGTTACTGCGAAAAATTAACGGAACGTTCAGTAAATCTTCCGGCACGGATTTTACCGCATCATTCATTACTAACAGTACCGAGCTGGTGAAGGCGTGTTGCTCTTGTATCTCGGGCTCTGCGGCTAGATCTTTATGCGTGATGAACAGGGTATCCGGGCCGGGTTCGATATTGTCAATATCATCCTGAATAAGAGGCTTACGGCTTAGGTGAAAAAGAAAGTCGGTTTTGTTCAGACTGCTGCAGATGATATCAGCAAGGTTATCTGGAAACGCAGTGTCCAGTATGATGTTGATTCGGCGGCTTTGACAAGAATGCAATAAGTATTCTTCAAGATTTAACAGTTTATGATAAAGAGGAAGTGCCTGCTCATACACTTCCTGGGCAAAAAGAGTTGGTTCATACATCCCATGCTCGCGAAGAAAGAGCTTTTCACCGAGTAATGTTTCGAGCTCATTAATGGTTTTTCCTAATGGTGAACGTGTAATAAATAGAGCTTCACTTGCTGTGGTCAAACATTTCTTTTCCATAACGGTCATGAAATATTTAAGCTTCTTTGTTAATAAAAAATGCATGTTTTACTCCTTATATTGACGCATTAGAGGATAGATGTTTCTCGTGATTATTATCTAATAAATTTTTCCGGGATTTATTTGTTCTACAAAATGCGAGTGGATTTCTTTTTAATTTAGCACATGAACTTTTTGAGGCTGTTCATCTTTTGCCCGCGGTCACGCCACATTTGCGCATTTGTCAGCTCAAAATTAGTTACATGTGTTTATGTTTTGACATAATAAAAGTACATAAATGTATGTTTTGAATGATGTGTTTGTTTGCACCTTTTCTATGTGGTAATAAAGTGCAGCTTTAAAAATCAATTCATAAGTATGTGCGTGTTTCGACGAAGGGAATATGCCCGTATTTTAAATCCATTTGCATTTTGATGTTGTATCTCAATGAATATGAAACTAAATAAAATAGCGAAAGGCACCCTTAATACTGGGCCCATAACACATAGTATTATCGTTTGGCTATTAATAATATCACAATTGATTATGCCGTCTTTAATCACTCGTTCCGCTTTTGCCAGTGAACCGGTTGCAGCAGCCTTACCTGATTCGGGTACCCTAACAACTGCCGCTACGATGCTATCTAAAAATAGCGAACAAAATATTGCGCAACAGGCGGAATCAGAGATTACAACACGCGTTACATCGCAAACGGCGAATACCATTGAAGAGTGGTTAAGCCATTTTGGGACTGCACGAGTGCAATTGAGCGTGGACCAAAATGGGAATTGGGATAAAAGTTCAGTCGATCTCCTTTCGCCGCTTTATGACAATAAAGAGTCGCTGCTGTTTGCGCAACTTGGCTTGCGTGATCCGGATTCACGCGTTACAGGAAATATGGGGCTCGGTATTCGCTCATTTAATTTGCGCAACTGGATGTTTGGCGCCAACGTATTTTTTGATAATGATTTTACGGGGCAAAACAGGCGCATTGGATTTGGTGGTGAAGCCTGGACCAATTATCTTAAATTGTCGGCGAATACCTATCTGGCCACCAGCAAATGGCATAACTCGAAGGATTTTGACGATTATGAAGAAAAAGCCGCTGACGGTTTTGATCTCCGTGCCGAAGGGTATCTTCCCGCGCAGCCCCAACTGGGCATGAAGGTGGTCTACGAGCAGTACTATGGGGATAACGTCGCGCTATTCGATACCGACCATTTGCAGAGCAACCCTTCGGCGGTGACGCTGGGTGTTAATTACACGCCGGTTCCGCTCATCACTCTGGGCACCAACTATCGCCGTGGCCAGGATAACCTGGACGATGTGCAATTCCAGGTCGATTTCCACTATGACTTTGCGCATGACTGGCGTTATCAGCTCTCCTCCGACAATATCGCGCTGGAGCGTAGCCTTGCCGGAAGCCGTACCGACTTGGTGGAGCGTAATAACCAAATTGTGATGCAGTATCGTAAGAAAGAGGCTGAAGGCGTGGGCAAGCTGGTTTTGCAAACGATGGACGATCATAGCCCCGCTGATGGCAAAACGCAGAACCGGCTTCAGGTTCAGGTGTTTAATACCAAAAACCAGGTGATGGAAAATACGGGAGTGCAATGGGCCGCGAATGGACAAGCGGTGCTGGATTCAACCTCTTCAATAACCGATGAGAATGGCTTTGCATTCGTCACGCTTACCGATGTATCGAGCGAAATCGTCAATGTTACTGCAACGAGCGGCAGTGTTTCCGCCCAGGCGCAATCGTCTTTTGACAAGGTTGTGCCAGCCACGCTGTTGCTGAAGGTGGATAGCAATAACAGCGTTGCGGACGGAGTGGCGACGGATAGCGCCTCGGTAAAAGTGGAAGACAGCCAGCATAACGCTATCGGTAATGCGACCATTGAGTGGGCAGTTTCTGCCGGTGCAACATTGCGCAACGCAGAAACAAGGACCAATGCCGATGGTGTTGCACATGCGCAAATTGTTTCAACCACCGCGGGTGAATACAGCTTAACCGCTAAATCGGGCGGGCTATCGCAGCAGGGCAGCGTGATGTTCGTGGCAAACGATCTTCAGGCAGCCATAACCCAGTTCGATCTTACACAAGACCGAAGCCCGGCCAACGGAACCATGGCGAATAAAGCGCTGATTACGGTCGAAGATCCTACTGGCAACCCGGTTGTTGATACGCCGGTAACGCTGTCGGCAACGAGCACGACGGTGGCATTTTCATCGGGCGTACAACGTGCGACATCGTCAATGCGCACCGACGCTCAGGGCCAGGTATATCTGCAATTTACCGATACGGTCGCGGAAAAGGTTCAGCTCACCGCTGCGTTGAAAAATGGCAACACCAAAACGCTGAAAGCTGAATTTATTGCCGATGAATCTTCCGCCGCGCTGCAGCGTCTGACGGTAACGAACGACGGCAGCCCGGCAGACGGGTATTCGCAAAACAGCGCCGAGGTGTATGTGATGGACGGCAACAATAATCCACTGCAGGGGCAGGCGGTAAGCTGGAAGTCGGATAAACCTGACGTACACTTTGCGCAAGCGGGCAAGACCGATCAAAACGGGAAGGCGACCATTACCTACACTAGCACGGCGGCACAAACCTTTACGCTGTCTGCGAGCCTCGCGAACGGCAGCAAGCTCAGTGCCCCGTCAAGCTTCAATACCGATGAAAACAGCCTGCAGATTGCCACCTTAGATGTGACAACCGGGGCGGTGGCGAACGGTTCTGCAACCAATACTGCCAGCATCACTGTTACCGATGCGACCCATAACCTTGCGGCGAACGAAACCGTTAACTGGCAGGTGGATGGGGCGGCTAAGCTCGCGAGTCTGACAGGGCAAACCGACGCGCAGGGGAAACTCTCCGTCACGTTCAGCGATACCAAAGCGGAAAAGGTCAATGTGAAGGCCACATTGGCCAAAAACGCAGCCAGCCAGACGAAGGAAAGCGAGTTTATTGCCGACAGCAGTACGGCGATTATTGATTCGCTGGATGCGACCAAAAATGCGCTGGCCAACGGCATCGACACCAATACGGCGTACGTAGTGGTAGTAGATGCAAACAACAATCCGGTACCTAATGCGCATATTGCCTGGCATCTCGGCGGCAGCACGCAGCCGGGCCAAACGGATTCCAGTACCAACGCAAAAGGCCAGTCGTCCATTACGTTTACGGATACCGTTGCACAAGAGGTGGACGTCACGGCAACACTGGATAATGCGAACACCAAACAAACGAAGAGCCTGTTTATTAGCGATCCATCCTCGGCGAAAATCGCGTTAAGTGTGGGTAACGATAACAGCCTTGCCGATGGCGCCACGACCAACACCATTGACGCCGTGGTGACGGACGGGCAGGGGAATCCGCTTCCTGTGCAGAACATCACCTGGCAGAGCAACCGCGTGACCGCGCAGCTTCCCGCCTCCAGCAAAACCGATCTGCAAGGGCATTCGCAGATTACAGTGACGGACGTTAAGGGAGAAAGCGTCACGGTAACGGCCACGCTGACAAATCAGGTGAGTACCAACATCGATACCCATTTTGTGTCGTATCAGGTCACTGAGCTTACGCCGGATATGGTGCAGCAGCAGGCTGATGGAAAATCGCCAATTACCTTCACCGCAACGTTGAAAGACAATAGCGGGAACCCGGTTTCGGGACAAAAAATTGCGTTTTCTACGACGTCTGCGAACGCGCAGTTGAGCGATGCACAGCCGTCGACCAATGCCAGCGGGCAGGCAACCGTCACCCTGACTGACAGCAAAGAAGAGAGCGTCACGATAACCGCCAAATCTCAAACCTGGAGCGCGGATACCGGCAAAACCAGCTCCGTGGCGTTTAAATCCGACCATATTACGGGCATGACGGCCAATGGACATGACTTCACCGTTAGCGATAAATTCCCAACCATCGGCATGCAGAATGCCAGCTTTACCATGAAGATCAACGATTCAACGGCGAGTAATAGCAAATATACCTGGACGAGCGATGCCAGCTGGCTGGCATTCCGCAACCCGGGTGAAGCGGTCTTTGTCAGTAAAGCCTCCACCAAAACGGCCACCATTACCGCCACGCCGGTATCGGGTACGGGGCCTGCGCTGACTTACACCTTCACCTTAAATCACTGGGTACTGAACATTGGAAGGTCAACTATTGACCCGAATGTTGCCGATACTGACTGTGCAAGCAATGGGGCGACAACGCCGAGCTATTCCTTCTTCTCAAGCGGCATGGAAGGACAGTATGGTGCTCGTGGAATGGGAACATTCTACGGCGAGTGGGGCAACCCTAAAATTATGATGGGCAACCAGTGGTCAACGTCCAGCACCGCGGAATCCATGTGGGCCAGTGAAACGGGCAGCAAGGGTACGCGAATCTACGTAAACTGGCGCAATGGATACGTGAATAACAATCCTATGACACAGGCGATGGATGAGGTGTGCCTCGTGTATTAAGCGTTTAAACATGCGAACCGGGCGCGGTTATGTGTCCGGTTCGTCATATCCCCTCTCTTTCTTCTTTTCTCTTTTCTTTTGGCTGAACCCGCTTTATCTCAAGATTTGTGAGCGCCATATGTATAGCCCTGTGTTAACCACGAAATCCTATACAGATTACTAAACATTTTTTGAGTGGATTTAAGAAACCGACTATGGTCACATATGGACGATAATTATGTTAACTTGTTGTTTTTATAATTATAAATGGGCGGGTATGGACTGCTATGGAAGGATTTTGGCGGAAGATCACAGGAGTCGCATTTGGTTTTTAACTTATTGATTTTAGTGTGAATGTGCTTATGGTGATAAGTTAGTAACCCCCATAAGTACCCCCTGGTGCTTTTCCTTGTAGGAATCGTTGGTGCACTGAGCTGCTTTTTAGTCTCTTTTTCTACTGTAGAAAATTAACCATATCCTGAATCGCCTGCGGTTTCTTTTTAGTGATACGGTTGTTTAGGTAACCCGAAAAACTGAAGTATCGCATATCCTGTTTGACAGCATCTGATGGTATTGTTCCTGCTGAACTTTTAAGTTCGACTAACAGGTTGTGTAATAGACTACGCTACAATGATGCTTGAAACCCGTACATTGTAGAGTTTATCTTGCCGCCAGTGCTCCCGGATAATGCCCTGAGGGATCCCCACAAAATCATCGCTAAAATACCAGAACCATACTTCGGTAATTTTTAGTCAGATGCGTGAGGATCTTCTCCAGGGTTACTCGCCGGACTATTCGCGGAGAGTGTCGCAGGACATTCTCCGCAAGTGTCAGCAAGGAAATGACCCGCCTCGATTTCACGCTGTTAGCCTGATACCTCACATGCAATCCTTTGTTTTCAAAGTGATAACCCATTAACCATAGTACTACTGAACTCAGTGTCGCCAGCAGACTCAGCGCCAGAATCCGCTCAGCCGTCCTGCTGCGGGTCGCCCGTAAACCAAAGCCAAATCGTTCGCTTTTTTCATCCCGGAAGTTCTGTTCTATCTGCATTCTCCGACTGTATATTTTCATCATTTCACGTGGCTTAAATTCGTCTGTGCTGGTGAAAATCAGCCAGGGAGCCCGGGCTGCAGCACGGCCATCCCGCTCCTGTTTATAGCGCTTAATCCGGCAACGGGACCGCTGGTTTTTTCTTCCTTTCGCCGCTCTTTTATGCAGATAGAAATGACCATCGCAGCGGGCATAATTTGCCCGGGAGAGTGTGCCAGGCCCCAGATACACGGGTTTATTACTGGCCTTCAGCGTATCGGGCATGTGCCATTTATCCGGCTCTTCATGAAAATTAAGCAATGTACGTCCCCTGACCCTCCCGACAAAATCCCATCCCAGTGATTTTATGTGCCTGAACCAGGCATTATGAAATCCGGCGTCAGTGACGATGATGACTCTGGCCGCCGGGTTTACCGCCCGGGCAAGCGCATCGAGAAACGCGCAATGATGCAAGGCTTTTTGCTGTTCCGCAGAAGGTACGATGTGGCTTAAAAGTGGAAGGGAACGCCCGTCGCAAATCAGGCTTGCCCGTAAAACGTGATACTCCTGAGACGGGTATCCGCTCCAGTCGACAGCAATGACGCAAAGTGAAAGCTGTCGGGTTAGCATGAAAATAAGATTCTGGAAAATCAATGGAATATCCCTGTGAAGGGAGGAGTTACCGAGTAAACGGTCAACACGTTTGATTTTGTTTTTAACCTGAGCCGGGCCGGGGAGATGCCGGCCGATACTGGTCAGCGTCAGGGACGCACCTTTTATCAGGGCAGTCGTTGCATCGAGTAAAGCGCTCTGACGATACTGATGGGTCGACGCTAAAGCATCGCGGAAAAAATTCTGACATACTCTGTGAACAGGCATAGCGGTGAACTCACTAAATTATTGGCGTAATTCAGTAGATCACATCATGCTATGCCTGTCTCTTTTTCTGGGGATTCCTCAGGGATAATGCCGGGTAATGATGTCATTCAGCTTATCGAGCAGTTCTGTTCGCTTAAGGGTGATATGCGCAGTACCCTTCTGAAAATATTTGATTGCAAACATTTCATCCTCATAATGATTGCTGTGCCTGCTCTCATGAATATGATCGCTCAGACGACGGGTTACATCAGCGCGGTTGTCAGGAACAGGCTTCCCGTCAAGGATCATCAGCATCCGCTCAAGGTCAGCTAATCGATCGCGCTGCCAGCCCCAGCTCAGCCCTTTAAACACATTAATGATCCCATGCTCGAACACCTCCGCTTTACTCTGATGTAGCTGCTCGAATGTGTTGAGAATATTCTCTTCGCTGATAGCCGGAATATCATCCTTTTCCAGGCTGTTGTACCACTGGTTACGGGCCTCGGCATCCATGAGTGAAAGCATCCCGGACTTTTTCATTAAATCGCGCCATATGCTGCGATCGAGATTGCGCGTAATGGCCTTCATTGCCGTTTCTCTTTTTTCCATTAACCAGCAGCCGCAGCGGAAGTCCTGCTTCATGGCCCAGTCCTGAGCGGTTATCCCGCCGATACTGCGGGTCAGCGTTGAAATATCGCCGAGCTGCTGAATGAGCGCTTCAGTCTGTGCCAGCGCGGCATTACGTCCGGTTACGATGCGCTCAATACTGGTGGAGCAAATCATATCTGTGTGGCCGGTTAACACTTCGGGTTAGGTGAGAGTTAGTTCTGACATCAGTAATTTCCTTTATATAAGCAAAACGCCAGCCGGTGAGGGCTGGCGCTTGTATGTGCTTGATGAGTTCGGTTCGGAGGCTAATCTGTACTGGCCTGTTGCAGAAGTGGAGGTGTCAGAGGTCACGAACATCATTTCGTGCCTGCTCAATCCAGGGCAACAACTTTGCTGAGTCGGTGTTGTCTTCGTCGTTGTTGAATATGATCCCCGTACCGCAATCGATATTGTCCTGCAGCCAGCCAGTCAGAATGTTGAGAGCGACCTCAGTGGTTAATTCTGGCATTAGAACTCCTTGTTGTGATTGATGTCGGGTTACCAGTCAAATGTGGTAAAGCCTGGCAGCACTTCGCTACAGGCATCAAGATGAACAATGCCGACGGAGTAACGACGCATAAGCGTTACCACCAGGCGACGACAGGCTTTCGACAAACCGAGGCGTTTTAGCCGCAACACCGGAAATGACCACGCGCTCAGACGGAGCAGATAGCCTGAGCCCGAAAAATGAATCCACTCGCTGTCGCCAAAGTCTTCGTTCTGGTGTGAAAGGGTAAACAGCAGAGTGTTATCGGCTTCGGTTATATGTGCGGTACTGCACTGGATCCCGTTAACGCGGGCTATGGGCGGAAGCGGATCTTCCATGACCAGCTTTCCGGGGGTATCAGCAATACGAAGCGAGTAACCGTTATCACAGACCACATCTATTAGATTGGCCAGTTCAATACCGTCGATATCAACGGCGATCCTGCCCATGTTGAGGGCCAGTACGTTGATAGCATCGGCTTCTACCGTCAGGGATAACTTCATTGCTGCTCCCTGGAAGACTGTCCACTGATGGCGCAAGTCACCGCTTTATAGCCAGTACGTTGCATCAGACCGGTGGCCTTTCTGGCCCGGAGAATATCAATCACTCCGATAAAAGGGGACTGATGCTGAATGGAGAAACCGGGGCGATCAATTCGTACCAGTTCAGATTTTTCAACGAGAAAATTGAGTGCATCTGCCAGTGAAATTCCGGCGTCAATATGCTGCTGTATGACACAGTCGTTGCCAAACTGCGTGTCGTTAAGCGAAAGGCCGTAATGCCTTTCCAGCAGATACGTAAGAAGTTGCTGCCAGATTTTAACGGGCGTCGGGCGTGACGACGCCTTCCGCACCGAAATGGCGGATAAGGTTTGCATAATGAAATACTCCTGAATAAAGTCGGGTTGAAAAGGGGATGGATTTGAAAGTGGAGTTAGCGGGGGATGCTGTTGGCTGACGTCGGATAAATTGCGATATAAAGGTAACCACAACTGCCCAGTGTATCGGCATCGCAGGTCAGCCCTTTCCCATACAGCGTGACGCAGTGCTGATGGCGGGGATTGAGTTCACCGGAAACCAGCATTAATTCCAGCTGTTTGAGTAGCACCGGAAACGCCTGATCGAGATGGCGTAAATCCGCGTCGCTGAACTGTCCGATAATACTGGCGCGGTCGGCGAGATAGTGCAGCCGGTTGCCCTCCTGTACCAGCCGCGCACCAAAACACGGCGTGACGGTGGGTTTTAGTCCCCACCAGGGTTCGGCAATATCATGGTTTGCTACATTTGTTGTGTTCTGCATTTAAGTAATCCTTAACTATGTGTTAATTCAGGGTAACGCTGCGCAATACGACATACGGACCATTGCGGCCCTGGCGACGTTCAGCAAATACGGCCAGCACACCGTTGATGTCCTGTACCTCCCGACCGGCATAGTGGCAGATATTGCCGGACCACTGATATTTCCCGGTACAGAAGCGAAACAGCCGGGACTGCGGATGCTGACGGTATATCGTCATTGCCTGACGTTTACTGATAATTTTCATTGATATTTTCTCCTTACAACCATCCTCTCTCTGCAAACGAAACGATATCCATCCCGCCGACCACCAGGTGGTCAAGCAGGCGAATATCGATCAGTTCAAGTGTCTGCTTCAGACGTTCGGTAATCAGCCTGTCGGCATGACTGGGCTCAGCCTCTCCCGACGGGTGGTTATGCGCCAGAAGCGCTGCGGCGGCATTATTTTTCAGTCCGGATTTAACGACCTCACGCGGATGGACGGTGATGCTGTTAATCGTCCCGAGGAACAATGTGTCGTGGTCTATCAGACGGTGCTGATTGTCGAGCCACAGAACGGTGAAGGCTTCGCGGTCAAGCGAGGCAAGCTGCAGGCGTAGCCAGTCGCGTACTGAGCTGCTGGATGTAAATGCTGCACCAGGCTCACGTAGCTGGCATTCCAGCAGGGTCAGTGCCGTCCGGATGGTCTGCTGGTCAGTGGGGGCTAATTCACAAGCAAATAACGGTAACTGTTGTTCCATAGCAACTGATCTCAGTCGATGATGTGCATGATGGCGTTGCATTCCGCGTGGTTAAGCGCGTAGTCCCGCAGGCGATAGTAGTGCTCCGTCATGGCGTCGCATTCGGTGCGCATGGCGTGGTGGCTGTATGTCATCAGACAAACGGCTATCCCGGCGGCTTCGACGCTGAGTTCGCCGCCGTTGCCGTTCATTGTGTTAAATAGCGACCACTTCTCATCGGTATCTCCATTTGTTTCCGGGGCCATAAACGCACCGCCGTTACTCAGTGTGTAAAAATTCCAGATACCCCCGCTGTAGTCTGCGCAGAAGCGGTCCATCCACGCGAAGACAATCGGTTCAAGGGTTATCCACTGCGGTATGCTGCCGAAGTACCGTGGCCAGAAAGTGACACGCTGTTCATCGGGTACGGGCGTACATACGATGCCGTCTGCATCAGCGAGTGGTGAAGCGGGGGAGTCAGTCACCGTGCTGCTCAGGTTAAGAGTATTGCGCATGTGATTTCCTTTATATTTTCAGAAGTGTTGCAGGAAGAAGTGACGGACAGGACTGCGCATAGCCATCCTCATCACAGCGTGAAGGCCAGTTCCCCTCAGTGATGCTTAAGCTGCACAGGCTGAGTTCACCGGGTCGATAAAGAAAGTATGAGCACCAGGCGCACAGGTCGTCATCGGAGATGGAACGGCTGCCGGGAGTGTTCTCCAGGGTAGTCGGATAAAGGGTGGCCTGGTGGGTGTTATCAGGCAGCGGTGGCATCAGCTCAGCGCCTGCTGCAGCTCTTCCGCCATCACCCAGAGTGCCCGGTTGAGCTTAACGTCACCGTCTATGCCTTTAACCGCGCGGGTATGGCTGCGTTTGCCTTTGGCGGTACGTCCTGGCAGACCGCCTTTCAGCAGGTTCTCCTGGCAACGATTAAAAACTGACCACAGGTCGTCCTGACGGTCTTCATAGCGGCGGGGCGTCAGTATCTGTGCTTCCGTCACTGGCTGGTGCTCTTCCCCAAAGCGATACGTCAGCGCGGCTCTGGCAAAAGCCTGTTGTGCCGGAGGCGGGAGTAACAGCGACTGCATGGCATCTCGCTTCTCTTCCACCCGGTCAAATATCCCCAGTACCTCGTAAGCGCCTTCAATGACCTTTTCCACCACATTACCCTTGTGCGGCACGCGCACCTCCCCAAAGGTTTCGCCACAGACAAGCCCGTTCTGGCAGACAAAGCGAAACAGACCCGGCAGCATCTGGTAGGTGCTGGAGCCATCATGACTGTTGAGGAGAATGATTTCAGGGACCTGTTTGCCGGTAATCTGACCTTCACGCCGCAGGCGCAGCATGTGCTTTGTGTGGTCGCGTTTATTCAGGTCGCGCACGCGTGTCTGGCAGGCAAAGAACGGCCGGAAGCCTTCCCGCTGCAGGTTATCCAGCAGGGTGATGGTCGGGATGTACGTGTAACGCTCGCTGCGGGATTCATGTTTTTCTTCGCTGAAGACGCTGGGCACATAGTGCGCCAGTTCATCGCGGGTTAACGGACGGTCGCGGCGCACGAGGCTGGCAGCGCCAAAACGGCTGGCTAAGCGCATGAAAATTTCCTTTCTGAGAGACAAAAGAAAACGCCCCGCTCGGATGAGCAGGGCGTCGGTGGTGTGTAATACCTGTGTTGTGACAGTCGTCAGGACGGGTTCGTCTGTTCTGCCCCGGCCGGAGCGGGTTTGTTCGATGATGCGGTATTGATGTCGGTCATGGGATAATTTCCTTATCAGAGAATGAATCTAAATACGGAGCGCAGAATAGCGGTAGCCCTTACTGCCAGTTAAAAGTGTACGGTCCCTTGCTGGTCTGGACTGTCAGCTCCAGTGGGCGGCACCGGGTGAAATTACTGTTACTTGGTGTGGTGAAAGAGAATGTCTGCCCGTAGCCCAGACGTTTGTTCATGTTCTTCCCCCGGCCTGCGATGGAAATCAGGCAGTTGCCCCGGTTGAGCGTGAGTGACTGAATGGTGATGTCGTTTTCCAGGCTGGTCAGGGTGAGCTGCCAGACGGGGAGATTCGGATTATTAATCAGATACGTTCCCTGTGAATTGACGGACAGAGGCGCAGTGTCTGCCTGGGCAGAGGCGCTGATAATGAGCAGCGCGGCGGTCAGTACATGTTTAAACATGAGGGTCTTTCCTTTATGAAAGATATTTAAAATTCTTATCATTCTTGTATGGTATTAAGATGGATTTATTCGCGTAAGGCACTACATCAGCTGTTTACCCACCGTCATCAGGCCGGCCAGCCAGCCGATACACTGAGGACCCGCAAGCCAGAACAGCCGGGCTTTTAACAGGCCGCCCATTCCGCCGGTGGTATAGATGCTGTCCGGCATCAGCCACTGGCGCAGGAACGCGCCGATGGTCATACCGGCACCGGGGCCGAGTGTCATCCAGAACAGATACCCCATCCCCTGCCCGAAACTGCGGATTTCACCCGTATTCCCGAACACGTTAAACAGGACAACCACAAGCGCGATGCCGAAGGCAATCGCGAAATATTTAATCACTAGCGTCATTCTGTTCAGCCTTATTGTCTGCACTGCTGAGCGGCGCTCAGCATGTTGTCCATAAAACGCGGGGGGACATAGCCGTACTGCTGGTTCATTTTCTCCAGTTCCCCATGGGTATATTTCGTTTTCAGTTCATCCCAGATACAGCCGCAGATTGCTGTGGTCCCGCCTCCGGACTTACAACCCCGGATAAACTCACGTTCGTTCTTGTCACCACAGCCGCTCAGGGCCAGCGCTGACAGCAGCGTGAAGGCCAGTAATACGCCCCTGGATGCGGTCGTCATTTTTAATTGCCTGTTAATCATTGTGTGAATATCCATTCGTTAAAACGCCTCTGCTCAGAGGCTGTCTGATTCCGCCACGCCTTCCTGTTCAAGTGCATGGCTGATGTTGTTCACCACCGTATCCGGGTCGAGCCGGATTTCCGCCAGATGCTTACCCGCCTCAGGTGTTCCCTTGTAAACGTCCAGGGACGCGAACGGCCTGCCTTCATCATTTTTCCCGGCAGATACCTGGTATGAGGTGTCACCGTTCCGGACGGTGAATTCCTGCAGACTGATTACCTGATTGCTCTGGTATGCGTACGTGGTGGTGTGTGCCGGTACGGTAATGTCCATTTCCTTATGTTCTGCACCGGTCCTGCCGAATGAGTACGATACCGACGGGGTGATGATGCAAATCTCGACTTCCTTTTTGTGGTTAACGGTCTGCGCATAGAAGACGGGCTTCCCGCAGCGTTGGTGGTGTGCCTGTATAAGTGCGTCGGGCGTAGCGGCATTTACGGCCGACAGCGATGCCAGCATCATTCCTGCGCTGAGCAGCAGGGCTGTACCGTGTTTCATGTCTTAACTCCTTTTGGTCTGGTCTGAGGTTCGGGAGAATGCTCCCTGAAGGTGTGAATGACGTTGCTGATAAAGTGAAAATGCGGAAGGGCATTGATGAAATCCGCATCCACAATGAGTGCGCTGGTCTCACTGCGCCGGTGGAAAGAGCGTTCAGACAGGGAGACCGACGTTACCTCCTCAACCCTGAAAACCCGTATCGCACCATACTGGCTGGCCACCAGATACCAGCATGCATGCGAGAAAATCAGCCGGTAGGGTTCAAGGTGGTCGTGACGAATACCCTTAACCAGCAGGCTGACCAGCCGGTGGTGGTAAATCCCTTCAGCAAGCCGCTGAAAGCAGTCCGGGAGGATCCCCGCAGGCTGATGTACATGACCTATCAGACACGGCGATGTACCGTTTTCATCCATCAGCAGCTGCATTAACTGACGGCTCTGTGAGGGAATGAGACGGGCTATTCCGGTGTTGCGGGCAAACGCCAGCGCACCAGGAGTATGATCGCGCATCGGGGTCGTCCGTAATCGCCAGCAGCCGTTATCGCTGATGAGATCCAGATGCAGCAGACGCTGAGAGAAATCCCGGCGCAGGGTGCGTTCAGATACGCCAAATTCACCGGACAGCGCTTTCAGTGAAAGGGATTCACCGGCAAGAAGCCGGCTGATAATAACTGACAACCTGAGTGCCAGCCTGTCGTGTCGGTGCGCAGGGTCCGTGGCGCGCATATACCCTCCGTGAATGAAAAATACTGAGATAACTCATGCGGTTATTATGCAGGATGGGGTGGACAGGTTATGACCAGCGATGAGCGCGCGCGGCAGAAAAGATGAAATATTTTTTCCATGGTAACCGTCTGAATTTACGCTGATAATTTCACATTGTTCAGCTGGTAAGCGGTACGTGGTCATACCCTGTCATCAGGCAGGCCAGCAGGATGCGTTGCCAGGGCGGAAGGTGGCTGTAGTATGGCGTTGTCTAAATCGCTCACTCAGTAAGCACAGTAAGATGCGAAACAGAACGATGAGAGCCCGGCGGACGCTGTGGATCTCTTTCTCCGGCCAGCCTGCGCGCCGGCAGTAATCCAGAGTCCTGTTAACTATCTCTCTTCGGATATAGCGCAGCAGCATGCGTAACAGGGGCCATGTCAGCTTCCTGAGTATCATTTTCCACTCCTCAAAAAAGTAAGTGCCACAGCGCAGAAGCGGCATTGACAATGCCGTCACGGATCGTCCCCAGTGCTTCCCGGACCGGCTTTGGCAGCGGAATGGTGTCAACTATCCGGCTGAACAGCTCACCCAGCAGATCGCCAAAATCCTGTCGGGCGGTACTTTCAGCTTCAGTGGTTCGGTGTTCTTCCCTGACCTGACGAAACACGCCACTACTGGCCTCCGGCGGCAGAGCGAATATCATGGTTTCAACCAGACGGGCCAGGTTGTAGCCGGTTTTCGCCGACACCGCATGCACCGGATAAGGACAGGAAAACTGCCGTGAGATGGCTGCGCTTCGGGCAGTCAGCGTCAGCAACTGGCCGGTGGAGGGCTGGCATGCTTCCCTGTCCCAATCCAGCGAGGGTTCCGCCTTGTCGGCCTGGTTAATGACGAAGACAATGCTGCCCGGTGAGACACCGCATTTGAGCAGAAACTGGTGGAACGCTTCATCCGTGGCACAGGCCCGGTCATCCGCTTTCATCACCCAGAGGATAAGATCCAGCGTCGGTAACTGCTCCTTATACAGCTGCCGGTATTCACGGTCATAGTCCAGAGATTCGCCTGCACCGGGCAAATCGACCAGCGTCATGCTGCGCCCGCCAATATCGAGCGTGAAGCGAAGCGGTTCACGGGTACAGCCCTGCACATCGCTGACCGGACTGAGGGGTTGCTGAAAGAGCGCATTACAGAGCGAACTTTTTCCACTTCCTGTTTTACCCATGATGCCGATGACCGGCTCGTAATGAATGTGCTGGCGGATGCGGTTCAGTATTGTGCGGGAGAGTGTTTCGGGCAGGAGAGAAAGCTGTTGCTTCAGGACATCAAGACCCTGTTCGGTTTTATCGGACACATTAACCTCCGTGAGTTAAATAACAAAACGGCAGCATTTCTGCTGCCATTCTCACACTGGTAATATAGGTCTGAAATTTTTTTGAATGTAATTTCTGGTCTGTATTATTACTGTCTCCATTCACCCTGTTTTCCGCGCAGAATTGTCACTCCCCGCCACAGGTTTTCCGGTAATGTTCATTAATTAGCATTTCCAGCATATCGCTGATACGGACCCCGCTACGCTCAGCCATAAAGTCGAGTCGCGTTTTAGTTTCGTTCTTAAGGTACGTATTGAGTGCTTTTTTATCGGTACGGGACTGACGTAATTTTTGCTGGTTCCAGGCTTTATTGAGGTTCAGAAGAAACAAACGTTTTGAATCCGGAGCGTCGACCCATAAATCCAGAGCTGCACGCAGGGCAAGATTACGCTCGGTATGACTGAGAGGAGTAAACCATGTTGTTAATCCACCGGAATTTATATTCAGACTGAGTTCCTCAAGAGTGCTGATTTGTTGAGTTTTACTCAGATTGTTCCATGCCCACAATACAGCCTCCTCTTCATCCGGCAACCATTTTAGCGGTAGCGGTTTGCTGTAAATCATTTTCCACTTGTCTTTAAGTCTCTCCATGAGCATTTTTTTAAAATATGTCACAGGGGGGGATGCAACGATAATACGATCAAACAAATGACCAATGATATCCAGTCGCTCTCTGTGACTGGCCGGAGTCATGGATAATCTAAAATGGGTATACCAGTTTGGACTGTATAATTTGTTTCCATTCCGGGGTATCCCAAGTTCTTCATCACTAACCTTACAGAGATAACCCCACAGCCAGAACGTAGCCCGCTCATCCTGCCTCAGCCAGTCAAAACTCTCCAGGGGTAAAATGTTTTCTTCCCTGCTCATTTCCATTTCCTGGAGCAACCGTATCTGCTGCTCTTTATCAGGAATGTACTGGTTAATAAGTTCATTCAATACTTTCCTGCAACTGTCTGCATCCTGCCTGGGGACGTTTCTGGTGTCGATTCTGTTATTCGTCATCAGCCAGTCAGCATAAAACCCACAAACCCGCACATCCCGGCTCTTTATAATTCCCTGACTTCCATTGTAGAAATTAACCGCCATGATTACCTCTTGATATTTAAACTACGATGTAGTGATTTTAGTGGTTTATTTAGTTGCTATACAGTACCATGTCAATGGTTTTACAGTCACTAAAAAACACATCTTGTAGTCAGATTAAGGTTGGTTTGTGGTTTTCTTTTGGTTTTTAATGGGTAATGCTGTGGTGTGATAGTGGTTGTTTTTTGCTATCAAATCTCTTTATAATCTTTTTTTTTCTGGTTTTTTTCTTCAAAAATCCCTTTTTTACGAGGGCATCTTACTCATCCGACTGTCCTCCTGTACACTCTTTTTTTCATCGCCGTCATGGTACCTGGTTCGCTTCAGGATGCATTTCTGGCATCAGATATGGTTACTCTGGCATATTTTTTCTCGTTGCTCAGAATCAGGGATATGGCTTTGTGGGATGTGGAGGTATGGGCGTTATTCTTATTGAGGTTGTTTTAGGTGGTGAGGTGTCTTTTTCTGATTGTTGGCAAAGATAATTCCAGAGTGAACATGCATGGCTTTTATCGCGTATAGCCATGGCCTGGCGCAGTCTTCTCTGGTATTACTGTCAGGTCTGGTGTGTTGGATTGGTAATAATATATTAAAGAAGGGGGTGTCTTTATAGTTAAACAACAGTTAATACAAGAGCATTGTTCAGGAGGATGAATGATAGCCAGGAAGGAAATGTCATCTGAAGGGAAGTGATACTGTTAAAGTGGCGTTATCGGTGATATCAACCGGAAGGTGAATTCGCTTGTCAGATATTCAGCTATATCCCTTTGTCAGGCAATAAGGTGAAATAGTTACCCTGAGATATGACTACGTAAACGAATAAATACATTGGGTATCAGACGTAGTGATATTTTTTAAGGTGTATATGCCTTCAGTGAGGGTAGTGCGATAGATAATATTGCAGGGGATAGACTGAGTGAATGGCTGCGCTGTATGAAGTGTCAATACACAGTGAGTGCTGCTGGGGTTAGTCTGTCTGCTTAACGTGTTATTACGAGGATTGATTATAACTGTTAATACGATAACCAATGGGAGCCGAAAGCTTTGCGTTAATCCGTTGGGTATGCGCCAGTGTATTGATGGCTTCATCGACCATAATACAGGTCTGTAGCCTGTGTCGGTAGTAATAGCCAGGGTATTGCCGTAAGCCGGATAATGTAGTTAAACAACGCATATTGTTATGGATAAATCTTTCAGTGTATGTGAAACGATTAACGGATTGTCGGAAGTTATTTGATAAACGGTTTGGTGTTTTAATCCTGAAGGTTACTGAAGCTTTCTGTAAGTCCCTGTAATCGCATAAAAGATAACGCTAATGGAAATCTTTGGATGGTATGAATACGTTGAGCCTGATGCGTTACAGCGCCTTTTAGAAGGGGGGCGGGTAACTATTATCTGTGGGGATTATGAATGCGGTAATAATGTTAGTTCCTCGGTGGTTCTGCCGATTGTATAGCAGTCATCAGGGGCCCCATTGCAGGCAGACCGGCAGGCACAACGGCAGGCACAACGGCATCATCAGAGCTACCAGGTCATTGATTGCATTAAGGCTTACCACCCGACCGTACCAGATGTATAATGCTTCTTTTTTCATCAGTATACAAATAAGGCAACCCATGGACGCAGAGAAAATTCAGTCAGATATCGATGCTCTTTTGACATACATGAACGATGACATGGAGAACCTCGGAGAAACGATCAAAACTGTTTCATTTGGATTCGATGCTGGCCAGAACGATCGCATCGCTATTGACGAGCTGCTTCACTGGTCGGAAGAGTATTTGTTCAAAATCATCAATATCTGTCATTCCCGTTATCTCGTGCGTAAGGATTATGGTGGCTTTCAGGATGTCTCTCTGACAGAAGAAGGCCAGAGTCGCGCTATCTCAGTCAAACACGGGAAAAATCGTTCATACGAGTTAGGGGCCAGTATGCAGATTGCTACGCTAAATGTTCATGGGCCAGCGCAGGTTGGCAACGGTAACACACAAAACATCCACAACGTATTTAACCAGTTGCTTCAGCAGATCGAGACGTCTTCAGCTTCAGATGAAGATAAACAGGAAGCCAAGAGCCGCCTTGCTAATTTTCTGGAACACCCCTTGGTCGGATCCATCGTTGGCGGACTTGCTGGTTCGCTTCCTGGTCTGATGGGATGACAGACAATCTCAAAGAAACGATCCGGCTGCGTTGTGCATTCTGCCGCTCGGAGCAGTTCGCCTTACCTTACCCGGATTACTCACCTCCTGGTCACAGTTTTGTCGTCTGTGCCAATTGTGGGAGGGAAAATGATGTGACATCTCTGCTCATCATCGCTAAATCGAAAGGGATGGAAATAGCCCGGGCTTATGCCGATGGGCTGGTTGAACAGATGAAAACGGATTTGGTTAACTCTTTTAAAAATAATAAATACATTAAGATAAAGTGATCGGCCACGACAGCATCGAAGAACAACTCTTCAGGGAGTACAAATGACCAGAGAAGCGATAACGCCATTAAACTACACATCTTCTGCGATCGATGATCTGCGTGAGCTGGAACGTAATTGCCTGTATGAAGCGCCGTATTCAGCTTACGTTCTGCGCAATGTGATAAACCTGCTGGAGAACAGCGTTAAATTCATCCTGCCAAACTGCGCTGATTTTATTGCTCCTGAAGACCTGCGACAGACGCATCTGGATCTGGCTCGTTTACCTTACCCGGTGGTAACGTTTGAAATCCCCTGGGAGAAAGAAGGTACGCTTGAGACCTATTTTGACAAACAGGCCCTGCGCTCAACGAAACGGATCGCGTTGTGCTGGGAAGCTAAAGCGGAACTGGAGCCAGTACCAGGAATTAACCATGTGCTGGAGCGTTTCCCGGGAGGTGGTGTTTTTGTATGTTCTGTCTACTGGGTTGATGATAGTCGGCGCTGGGACCCGAGCTACGGTGCTCTCTTTTACCCCTACGATAATACGCTTAATACCGTTGTTGATTTAACCTCTCGTCCTGGTGCCACCAGACTGGCTGTGGCCTCGTTGCAGGATGCGGGCCTGGTGTCCCAGACGCATATGAAACAATACAATGCTGAACCAGTAGTTATCCTGCCGGAGTTTGCCAGCCAGACGGAATCGGTGCTGGGAAGTCGCGACAAGCTTTTTGCTGACATTATCATCAACTCCCGGGATGAGCTTCAGGCATTCATCAACGCCTGCAGTATTCTGAATTGCGCTAATGTGGTGGTGGATGAACTGGTACCGTCGAATAGCAGGAAAGCCCAATGGGTCAGAGGAAAACGCGTCAAGGTACAGGAGCCAGCTGTAAAACCCCGTTTTACCTACAAAGTGCTGCAGATTTCGGATGAACAGCGTTCACATTCAGGAGGAAGTGGTCTCAGTACGGGGTCGCATACGAAACGAATGCATCTTCGCAGAGGTCATATTCGCCGCCGGGGGGAACGGCTGATCTGGATCCGTCCGTCGGTTGTGAACCCAGGTTCTGCACAGGGCATTGTTACCAAAGATTATCAGCTAAAAAAATCAGCTGAGTAGCCGTTACGTTGTGAAAGGTTGGCGCGAAACCTTTCTCCGTTGTCTGTTGGCCTTGGTATTCGCATCACCATGCCGCACTAAAGCCCTGTTTTTTAAGTCTGTGGCGGGTTCGTTTCACGTAAGCTACGTCAATGAGCTCATCCGGCGGCAGATCGCGTGTGATATTACAAATTGTCGCCAGCGCTGAATCTGAGAGTTTAAACGTTCGTGGTAAGGCGTAGTAATCCCCTGTTTTTTGCATGCCGATGTTATCGAATAACGCTCTGAAGAAATCCGTCAGCGAAGGGCGGCGTGCTTTAATTATCGCCTCTGTCGCTTCATCGGCAAATGTAACCTCAACCTCCTCCATACCCAGCGAACGAATAATCCCGGCAATGCCAGGCCAGTACTTAAGATCGAAACTATTAAGCCGCTGCATTTCTGGTTTAAGGTGAAGCTGATAATGACCGCACCCCTCTCCGGCATCATCGATAAATTCGGTGAGTTTGAGCATACGCTCGCAATGAAAATGACCGTTCCCACTAAGCTCTGAACGTCGCTCCAGCATTTCAGCCAGTTGCATGCTCATGGTGCTGATATTGTCATTCAGGGCCGCCAGCTCCTGATGATCAGCACGTAGTTTTGCAAAACGCGAATCTGTTCCAAAGCTTCCGGCATGGATAATCTGCTCAAGCAGCACCCAGAGCTGTTGTCTGGAGAGACTGCTGGACGCTATCTCCCTGTATACCACCACCATCTCGTCATGACGTTCAACCAGCCGGTTAAATACAGGCCAGGTTGAGGGCCACGATGGTGGAACGGTCTTTTGCCAGTCAGTCAACTTCTCATTCAACAACGCCAGGGCAATCGCCGGTGCTTCATCAACGCCAATAATCATCGTTACTTCCTCAGGTTCTTATCTGTTCATGTCCATTGTTCACTGAAGCCCTGGAGATGTCGGTAACGGGAAGACTGTTTTTTCGCAGTATTCGGGTCACCCTGCGCCAGAATCGTTGTTAATTCGTATTTACCTCATGGCTTAAGTCACTGTGCTGTTACCCGTTGCATACATCTCCCTGCCATCTACAATATTTTATCTAATCCAGCCGTTTCTGAAGAAACCTCTGATGAACTCGCTGAAGGTAATGAGTTTTTTTTAACGACGCCGGTAATGGTTATGAACACAAACTAACCGGAGTCTATTTCAATGAGTTACACATACGACCCTTACTGGCAGCAACGTATCGCCGACACCTTCAGTTGCGCACTAAACGCTTACACCCGCTTACTGGCCCTGCGTGTTGACCTCCGTCTGCCGGATACGCCAGCGGCAAGCGATGCCGCTGTTATCTCCCGCTTCACCGATGCCATGAAAGCCCGCATTGCAGCCCTTCAGGCACGTCAACGTCGCGAGGGCAAACGCGTCTGGCCGACCACGCTGCGTTTTGTCTGGGCGCGGGAGTTTGGTGAAATCAAAGGGAAGAAGCATTACCACGCGGTACTTTTGCTGAACCGCGATACGTGGTGCGGACCGGGAGATTACAAAGACCCGGATTCGCTTGCAGGTATGATTAAACAGGCATGGTGCAGCGCCCTGAAGGTGGATGCACAGGCGCATGCTGTTCTGGCCCGCTTCCCGAAGAATCCGGTGTCCTGGCTGACGCGCGGTAATACCACAGAGCTTCAACAGGCGCTGGCGCAGGCCGCTTATCTTGCCAAACGCGAAACCAAAGTCACCGGTGATGGTGAACGTAATTTCGGTTGCAGCCGCGGCTGAGTCAGACATACCTCGATTTACCAGGCCCGATGGTATGGGCCTGGTAATTTTTTACAACGTTCCCCTATCCTCTGAGGCGAACCGGTAACCCCATGATACAACCACCACCGGACGTCTCCCGACAGCCAAATCCTCAGAGGGAGAAAATACCATGACCACGACGAATTCGAACATTAATGCCAGTCCTGACACACTGCTTTCAGCTCAGGACCCGCTTATCGACATGACCTTTATCACCACGTACACCGGTATGACGGACAAGTGGTTCTATAAACTGATTGGCGACGGCCTGTTTCCCAAACCCATCAAGCTGGGCCGCAGTTCCCGCTGGTTCAAAAGCGAGGTGGAATCCTGGATGCGACAGCGCATTACTGATTCCCGTGGCGTCTGAGCAGAGGGTCTATCTGAATGGAAAAACAACGTCGTACTAAACCACTGAATATCCCGGAGCGCTGGAAGTGTCCCCGTTGCCCGCGACAGTATTGCGGTGCCAGATCCTGCCCCGTTTGTTTTCGCACCTCTGTAGCGCCTGCACAATCGTAACCCCGGCGGTCTGCAGAGACTGAGTACCACGAATCATCTTCCGCTAACGCATAACTGACCCGCCAGTCACACTGCCATGCTGCCCATACCGGGACGGCTTACGCCTGCGTGTCGTCTGGCGGTAAGGAGTTCCACGATGTATGCCAAATCTTTCATCGCCCTTGACGGCAATGGTCGTCTCACCGGAGCCAGAACGGCACAACGGCATCCGTATGACCGCTACACCTGCCACCTGTGCGGCAGTGCGCTGCGATACCATCCTGAATACAACACTGAGCGACCGTTCTTTGAACACCGGTCCGACATGCTGACATATAACGGGCGACAGCATTGTCCGTATGTCAACCTGGAAGCGAAAGGGACCAGCCATATCCGGCAGCTGCAATGGTATGTACCGGATGCCTGTCTGCTGGTTTACCGCGCCGGCTGGCACTGCAGTGGTTGCAACAGCAATTATCACGGTGAGCGCTATTGCCTGACCTGCCGAACCGGTGAGTTCAGCAGGATGCTCTCTGATGCTGAAACCCGGACTGCAGAGGTAACGGCATGCGCGTACTGAAATGTTACCTGGCAAATGACCGTGAAGGTCACTTTGTGACAGCCGGTGAGGCCATGAGCGCACCGGGGAAAATATGGAGCTGTGCTTCCTGTGGCTGTCGTCTGGTGCTGCATGCCGGCACTTTCAGCGACCCGGCATGGTTTGAACACGATACGCAAACCGTGGCCCGGGATGTGCTGATGAAGTGTGCCCATCTTGACCCGGAAGTGAAAGCTGAGGCCCGGCACAGGAAGCTGCGCAATATGCTCAACGGAGTGGATGCAACGGTGATGACGCTGTCCTGGTACTGTGTGTGGTGCGGTGACCACTATCAGGGCGTGAAGCACTGTTACCGGTGCCAGACCGGTATCTACAGCATCGAAGAGGCTAACTGGCAGATAAATTATATCTGCAGTTCCGGATAGTCCCCCCATCCTTATGAACCCGATACCGCCGTAGAGGCGGTGTTCTCCCTGATTTAACCCAAAGAGAGTCTGCATTGTGAATCATTCTTACACACGGGCGTCCGATGCTGTCAGCGCGGATGCCTTCAGTACGCGTGCATTTCTGCAACAGGCCGTTGACCATTACCCGCGACTGGCGGCATTCAGCTTTACGCTGAAATTGCCGTATCGAGAAACCATGAGCGAATACCGGTCATTTATTCTGCGTTTCCACACTGAGGTCTGGCAGCGCACCGGTGAATATTCGCGCCAGCGTTCACCGCCAACGATCCTGCGATGGATGTGGGAGTCTGTCAGTGCACCAGAGTGCAAAATGGTGCTGCTGATGAATCTTGATACGCTGGGAGCCTTGCGCGACGAGGTCGTACAGCAGGAGATGAGCGGGTTACTCAGAGAGGCATGGTGCACGGTGATACATGCTGATAACAACGTCGCCAATATGTTATCTTTCACTATCAGTCGTACTGACGGATGTTCATTTACACTGCCATTCAGTCAGTTACAGGCCCGGGCGAATGAAATGGTATCTCCCGTGATGACGGCCAGAACGGCTGTGGTTTGCCCGTGACGGAAAAGACTTCTCCATTTAAGGGGATGTCAGTTATACAGAGCTTCCCCGATGTATTCCGCGCCGATATAATTTCTGAATGAAAAAAGCTCATGATACCTTACCCCCGGAACAAACCGTCACAGCACTGGCACATTTTGCATGGTGTGCCCTTATCGCCTTACGTACCGCTCAGCAGGATGGTCAGGCGCTGTCGCCACTCAGCACGCATACATTTTTGCTGCGCTGGCTGACAGTGGCTTATAAGCAAAAACGGTTCCCGCGTACCATTGCATCCGATATTGAAGGGTTACTGACGCTGGGGCGTAACAAAGGTCTTGCCGCCAGCTTATTCAGTCGTCTGGAATATCTCTGGTCTTCGTGCAACGGACTGGTGTCTGCTCAGTCAGATTTGTACCGTCTGACGTACGCAATTGAACAGCTTAAATCGCAGGGCTGGACCAATGCCGTGGTAAATGACGAAGACTGGGACAATGAAGCGCTTCTGGTCCAGGAATACAGTGGTATGGATGCACTGCTGGTAAGGAAGTCGGCACTGACCGGTGGATTTTCGGATGAGGGCAAACTGGTTGCACCGGTGGAATTTCTGGTGACGGGCAACCTGTCAGCATGTACAGAGGTTTTTCAGGCCCATGCGCTCCCGTCGGTCATGGTGGCGTTGAACCGGATCGCATTACAACCTGAGCAATAGAACAAACATTCTCAACGCATTAGTCAGTCTGATCACTGTCCATTTCCTGAACGGCAGGTGTTCAGGTCGTGCTTACTTCCGGTATTGAGGCATGTGTAAAGGGTCGTCGTGACATTTCCTTTCTTCTGACGACAACAAATAAGCCCCGTTTAAATGAAAAATAAGAAATGATGAAAACCTGAAAATGTCGTCAATTTTTCACATGCTCAGTCACGTCCTGCTTCTCATTTTTGATAAAAGTACAAAATCAGATATTTCACGGGGTTGGTGGTATTTTGTACAAGTTTGCTCCCTAAGCTAAATTGATCATTTGCTGCACACCCTTATCCCATAAGGCTTGAAGGGGTTATGCAAGAAAATTCTTATAAATCAGAAAGATGATCTGTAATTGTTAAAAACTTAAAATGTAAAATATTGTTACATTTTTTTGTTTCCTATCTGGCAGGGAACGTTCCTACACTCCGGCTATTGGGTTTTATCCGAAATTTTTCATTTCAGACAAATGCTCAAACATACAGTGTCGGCATGCTGGTGGATGGAATGCGCCCGCTTTTTAATTCCGGGATTTTTATTTACGTCGGATGACGCGAACCGGAAAGTTGTTCTGGCAGGGTAATTTTTTCTTATTTATTTCTCACTGGCATTGACCGTTTCTATTTCTCCATAGAACAGGGACAGCCATGTCTAATTCTTCCTTTCAGTCCGAAATCCCTAAAGCGCGTATTAATCTCAAGCTCGATTTGCATACGGGGGGCGCGAGCAAGAAAACGGAGCTCCCCCTGAAATTACTGGTGGCGGGCGACTTCAGTCACGGTCAGGAATCTGCCCCCCTGTCTGAGCGCAAAAAAGTTGATTTGAATAAAAATAATTTCGACTCAGTGTTGTCCGAATATTCCCCAAAAGTCAGTCTGACCGTTAAAAACACGCTTGCTGATGACGGCAGTGAAGACAACATCAGCCTGACCTTCCGGAGCATGAAGGATTTCACCCCGGAGCAGGTTTCCCGGCAAATTCCTCAGCTGAAGGCGATGCTTTCCATGCGCAACCTGCTTCGCGATTTAAAAGCGAACCTGCTGGACAATCAGGCTTTCCGAAAGGAGCTGGAAAAAATTCTGCTCGACCCGGCGTTAAGCGCAGAACTCAGAGCCGAACTCTCAGCCCTAGCGCCTAAGCAGCCATAAAGGTCACGATGATTTAACGGATTAAAAAGGAAGATGCTGATGTCTGTAAAAAATGAGAATGCGGCTGGTGGCGAAAGCGTGGTGCTGGAACGTCCTGCGGCAGGTGGGGTTTATGCATCCCTGTTTGAAAAAATCAACCTTAACCCGGTGTCCGAGCTGAGTGCGCTGGATATCTGGCAGGACGCGCAGGCGATGTCGGATGCGACCGCGGATGAACGTTTAACTGCGGGGATGCAGGTGTTCCTGGAGTGTCTGACAAAATCGGGCTCCAAAGTTGAAAAACTCGACAAAAACCTGATTGACCACCATATCGCAGAGCTGGACTACCAGATTAGCCGTCAGCTCGATGCGGTCATGCACAGCGAAGAATTCCAGGCGGTGGAGAGCCTGTGGCGCGGCGTTAAATCCCTGGTCGACAAAACCGATTTTCGCCAGAACGTCAAGGTTGAGCTGCTGGATATGTCTAAAGAAGACCTGCGTCAGGACTTCGAAGACAGTCCGGAAATCATTCAGAGCGGACTGTATAAACATACATATATTGATGAGTATGACACCCCGGGCGGTGAGCCGATTGCCGCGCTGATTTCCGCTTACGAATTTGATGCGTCAGCGCAGGATGTTGCTCTGCTGCGCAACATTTCAAAAGTGTCTGCCGCAGCGCATATGCCGTTTATCGGCTCTGCAGGTCCGAAATTTTTCCTCAAGGATTCGATGGAGGAAGTTGCGGCCATTAAGGACATTGGTAACTACTTCGACCGTGCGGAGTACATCAAGTGGAAATCCTTCCGCGAGACGGACGATGCCCGTTATATCGGTCTGGTGATGCCGCGCGTGCTGGGTCGCCTGCCGTATGGCCCGGATACTGTGCCGGTTCGTAGCTTCAACTACGTGGAAGAAGTGAAAGGCCCCGATCACGATAAATACCTGTGGACCAACGCATCCTTCGCCTTTGCATCCAACATGGTTCGTAGCTTCATCAACAACGGCTGGTGTGTACAAATTCGTGGCCCGCAGGCCGGCGGAGCCGTGCAGGACCTGCCAATTCATCTGTACGATCTGGGTACCGGCAATCAGGTGAAGATCCCGTCAGAAGTGATGATCCCGGAAACCCGTGAGTTTGAGTTTGCGAACCTGGGCTTTATTCCGCTAAGTTATTATAAAAACAGAGATTATTCCTGCTTCTTCAGCGCCAACTCGACCCAGAAGCCAGCGCTGTATGACACCGCAGATGCCACGGCCAACAGCCGTATCAATGCCCGTCTGCCGTACATCTTCCTGCTGTCGCGTATTGCACACTACCTGAAGTTGATTCAGCGTGAAAATATCGGCACAACCAAAGACCGTCGTCTGCTGGAGCTTGAGCTCAACACCTGGGTGCGCAGTCTGGTGACCGAAATGACCGACCCGGGCGACGAGCTGCAGGCCTCTCACCCGCTGCGTGATGCGAAAGTTGTGGTGGAAGATATCGAGGATAATCCGGGCTTCTTCCGCGTGAAGCTGTACGCCGTGCCACACTTCCAGGTGGAAGGGATGGACGTCAACCTGTCGCTGGTTTCCCAGATGCCGAAAGCCAAATCGTAAGGCGAGGGGAAATCAGGGATGAAAATTTACCGCCCACTTTGGGAGGATGGGGCCGCTCTGGCCCCGCAACAATTCCAGCAGCAGGCCCGCTGGAGTGAATACGTTGCCGACATGGTCGCCCGGATGGGTGTTTCTCATCCCTGGGGCGTGGTGGCGGCAGAATTTGATGATGCCGCACTGGCGCTCTCGCGCCTGAACGCCACCCGTCTGGTCGTACGTTTCCAGGATGGCACGATTGTTGATACGGATCTGGCGGATAATATTCCGCCGGTCTGTGATTTGTCTGCCGCAAACGGCTCTGAGGCTGTTGAGGTGGTTGCCGCACTGCCGCTGCTGAGCGCCAGCGGTGGCAACCTTGATAACGGCCAGGACAGTGAGCGCCCGCGTCGCTGGAAAGCAGAGCGTGTGGTGGTGCAGGAACTGGCCGGCCATGAAAGCGGGGAGCTTGCGATCCTGCGTCATGCGCTGACCCTGCGTCTGTCCAGCCAGGAAAACGCAGCATACCTGACCTGTCCGGTGGCCCGTCTGGTGCGTAATGCACAGGGGCAGTGGAGCCGGGACCCGTCCTTTATCCCGCCAATGCTGTCTGCTGCTGCCAGTCCGTGGCTTGCCACCGAACTGGGTGACCTGCTGGTCCGTCTGCAGGCCCGTCGCCGTCGACTGATGGCCATGCGCCGGGAAAGCAATGAGCGGATGGCCGACTTTGCGGTCGCGGATGTCTCCCTGTTCTGGCTGCTCAATGCCCTGAACAGCGCCGAGCCGGTGCTGACGGAGCTGTTTCAGACGCCTGAGCGTCACCCGGAACTGCTGTACCGCGAACTGACCCGTCTGGCCGGCAGCCTGCTGACTTTCTCACTTGAGCACGACGCCGGCGATATTCCTGCTTACCAGCACGATGCACCGGAGCGGGTATTCCCGCCGCTGCTGGCACTGCTCGATAAGCTGCTGGAAGCGAGCCTGCCGTCACGGGTGGTGAGTATCCACCTGGAGCATCAGGATCAGATCTGGAAAGGTGCCCTGCACGATGCGCGCCTGCGCGAAGGGGCGGATTTCTACCTCTCCGTACGTTCCTCCATGCCGAACCATGAGCTTCAGACGAAATTCCCGCAGCTGTGTAAAGCGGGCAGCTTTGAAGATGTGTCGGATGTGGTGAATGTGGCTCTGAGCGGGATGGTTATCAAGCCGCTGACCCATGTGCCGGCCGCTATCCCGTTACGCCTTGAGAACCAGTATTTCTCGCTGGATCTGAGTAGTGAGGCAGCGCGGGCGATGCTGGAAGCGGGAAGCTGCACCTTCTATACCCCGCGCTCACTGGGGGATGTGAAACTTGAACTCTTTGCGGTGCTGCGCACATGAATACATCAGAAATAAGTCAAATTGAGCGTATTTTCTACCCCGGCTGGCTGATGGCCAGCCAGCTGCGGGGCGGACAGGAGGTTCGTGACGGGGAAGGTCTCTATCGTCGGGCCTGCCGTCTGGTGCAGGAGGCAAAAGCGACGCTCACGGAGGCAGGTTACAGCGACATCAGCTGTGACCATATGGTGTATGCCCTGTGTGCACTGCTTGATGAGAGCGTGATGAACCGGGGAACCACCGATGATGGTTATCTGACCTGGCGGCGTGACCCGCTGCAGGCACACTTCTTTGGCACTCTCAATGCCGGTGAGGAGCTGTGGGAAAGGATCCGGGACCTGCTGAAAGAAACCGCCCCTGACGCCGCCGTCCTGACCTGTATGCACCGGACTTTGCAACTGGGGTTTGTGGGGCAATATCGTGCTCAGGATGATGAGCGTCGGGAAGATATTGTTCGCGCGCTTGCGGAGCGGGTACCGGCCTTTACGCTGGCACAGGACGCTCCCATTGTTGCTCGGGCATCACGCCTGCGCAGCGGCCGTCGCGGGTACTGGCTGAGCTGGGTTGTGGCCGCTGTCGCCCTGGTGGCGCTCTGGTTCTTCCTTTCGTCTTCGCTTACCGGGCTGGTAAGCCAGATTGTCAGGCCGGGGTAAGCGATGCGGGATACGTACCGAAGTCTGTTAACTGCTCTGGGTGCTGTACTGGCGCTGTGGCTCATCCTGGGATTCTGGCCACTGTCCTCGGGCAGCCGTGTGGCACTCAGCCTGCTGGTTGTTCTGGTGTCCGGGGGGATGCTCTGGCGTCAGCGCAGGGCTTCTCAGGCGCGGACGACCGCTGTCCGGGATATTGTGGATGAAAACCTGCCGCCGGAAGATTTTCAGGGTGCGGTGATCCTTGTTTGTGGCGACAACAGCCCACTGTTTGTGTCCGGCTCCCGTCACCGGGAAACCCGACAGGGCTGGTATCTGTGGGTGAAGGATGCGGAGCAGTTGCCACTCCTGGCACAACACCTGAGCCTGGTGCGTCCGGCTCAGGTGTCGCAAATCTCCGTCATGCTGGCGGTGGTACCTGAACAGCACACCTCCGGCGATGATTTTACCCAGAATCTTCGGGGCTGGCAGCGTGCTGTCGTCCAGTGCCGTGCAGCATTTGGCAGCATCCCCCCGCTGTGGGCCGCGACCTGGGTATCGCCCCCCGTGGCCTGTGCACAGGCAGAACCCGTCTGGTTTACCACGGTAAGTCAGCGAAGCGGTATTCAGGTGTATCAGCCCGGTCAGAGCAATGTGTCACTGACGGAGTGGGTCCGGGAAACCGGTTCAGACGGACGCCTTTCGCGCCTGAGTCAGGGTCTGTGGCTGGACAGTCTGCTTGCCTGGCAAAGCAGCGCGGTGAATGACCTGCTTTCGGTTCGCCAGGGTGAACTGCCGGTGATGAAGCCCTGCGTGCTGGGTATGTGCTTGGTGCCGGTGAGCGGTATCGCGGGCAATCTCTGGCAACAGCACATCACTTCCGTGACGACGCTGCCACCGGATGCCGCCGTAACCACCGAGCCACTGCCGCTGCCTGAACTGCTGCTGCCTGCGCTACCACGCCGACATGGTGTCAGCCGCAGGATGGTGTTCTGGCGTTATGCCGGGTTGCTGGGCGGGATTTTCCTGGCGCTGGCCATGCTGGCGTCCTGGATGAACAACCAGCGTCTCATCCGTAATGTGGGCGATCACCTTGCGTTATATCACCAGCTGACGGGGAAGCCTGTGGCACCGAAACTGCGTGCGCAGCAGCGCCTCAGAGCCGATGGCGCATTGCTGGACGACTGGGCGCGTCGTGGGGAGCCACTGCGTTATCGCCTGGGGCTGTATCAGGGGCTGCGCCTGGTACCGCCTATTGAGGCCGCCGTCAGCGACTGGGCTCCACCGCCACCGCCTCCACCGGTCATTAAGAAAATCATTCAGGGTCCGAAAACCCTTCGCCTTGACAGCATGTCGCTGTTCGATTCGGGCAAATCGGCGCTGAAAGCCGGGTCCACCAGAATGCTGGTCAACTCACTGGTCGGTATCAAAGCGAAGCCGGGCTGGCTGATTGTGGTGTCAGGTCACACCGACAACACCGGCAATCCAAAACTGAACCAGACGCTTTCACTTAAGCGTGCCGAAGCGGTGCGCAACTGGATGCGTGATACCGGTGATGTACCGGAAAGCTGTTTTGCGGTGCAGGGCTATGGCGAGAGCCGTCCGCTCGCAACCAATGACACCCCGGATGGGCGCGCGCTCAACCGCCGTGTCGAAATCAGTCTGGTACCGCAGGCCAGTGCCTGTCAGATACCCGGCAAAACCCCAGCGTCATCGCAGGATGATGACGTATCACAATCAAATGGAGAGTAACTCTCATGGCAATTCCTGTTTATCTTTGGCTGAAAGACGACGGCGGCGCGGACATTAAAGGGTCTGTTGACGTTCAGGATCGTGAAGGCAGCATCGAAGTGGTAGCACAGCAGCATAACCTGTACATCCCGACCGACAACAACACCGGCAAGCTGACCGGTACCCGTATCCACACCCCGTTCCTGTTCACCAAGGAAATCGACTCGTCCAGCCCGTACCTGTACAAGGCGGTGACCACTGGTCAGACCCTTAAGTCTGCGGAATTCAAGTGGTACAAGATCAACGACGCGGGCCAGGAAGTGGAGTACTTCAACACCAAACTGGAAAACGTGAAAGTGGTGAAAGTGAACCCTGTGATGCACGACATCAAGGATCCTTCCTACGAGAAGCACAACCACCTTGAGCAGATCGAACTGCGTTACGAAAAAATCACCTGGACCTACAAAGACGGCAACATCATTCATTCCGATTCCTGGAACGAACGCGCCACTGCGTAAGTCGCATGCGGACAGGGCCCTGTCCGCAGTTTTTTGCTGAGTGCCTGTACGTAACGGGCTTTCAGCAAAGAAAACCACAAACTGCCAGCCTGACCATATGCGCTTTGGTCCCCTTCACGGGAAACAGCGATGGGCGGTAGCGTGTCCAGGAACCGACAAAGAGAGAGATTCATGGAAAATCCAGCCATCCTGTTGCGACGTCTGAACCCTTACTGTGCCCGTGCGATGGAAGGCGCAGCGTCGCTCTGCCAGACCCGCACCCATGCGGAAATTTTGCCGGAGCACTGGCTGCTGAAGCTGCTCGAACAGGGGGAAGGTGATCTGACGGTGCTGGCCCGCCGCTACGAGTGGGATATGGACGCCATCTGGCAGGATTTGCTGGGCTGGCTGGACAAGCAGCCGCGCTCGGTTCGCCACCGCCCACAGCTGTCTGATGCCATTCAGTCTCTTCTACAGGAAGCCTGGCTGATTGCTTCTCTTAACGGTGAGGAACAAATACGCAGCATCCATCTGCTGATGGCGCTGGTTGACAAACAGAAACTGGTTCGCTGTGACGGGCTGTGGCCGCTGCTGACGCTGGGCCAGAGCCAGCTGGAACGTCTGCGTCCGCTGCTCGACGCACAGTCGGATGAACGCCCGGACGTGCAGCAGGAAGCAGAGCTGGCGCAGAGCCACGGTGGCGAGGTGGAGTTTGTTGGCCGTCCGGTTGGTGCAGAACTGAAAGAAGGCGAGCTCACCCCGGCGCTGCAGAACGCGCTGGACAAATTCACCCTCGACGTTACCGCCAAAGCGAAAGAGGGCAAAATCGACCCGGTCTTTGGTCGTGATACTGAAATCCGCCAGATGGTGGACATTCTCTCGCGCCGTCGCAAGAACAACCCGATTCTGGTGGGTGAACCAGGCGTCGGCAAAACGGCGCTGGTGGAAGATCTGGCTTTACGTATCGCAGAAGGTAACGTTCCGGAAAGCCTGAAGCCGGTTATTCTGCGCACCCTCGACCTCGGCCTGTTGCAGGCAGGTGCAGGAGTGAAAGGCGAGTTCGAACAGCGCCTGAAAAACGTCATCGATGCTGTACAGCAGTCGCCCACCCCGATTTTGCTGTTTATTGACGAAGCCCACACCATCATCGGCGCGGGTAACCAGGCGGGAGGCGCAGATGCGGCCAACCTGCTGAAACCGGCGCTTGCGCGCGGCGAACTTCGCACTATCGCCGCCACCACATGGTCTGAATACAAACAATATTTTGAGCGCGATGCCGCCCTGGAGCGTCGCTTCCAGATGGTGAAGGTGGACGAGCCGGATGACGACACCGCCTGCCTGATGCTGCGCGGTCTCAAATCCCGCTATGCCGAACACCATAACGTGCACATCACTGACGATGCGGTCCGTGCGGCCGTCACCCTGTCCCGTCGCTACCTGACCGGCCGCCAGTTGCCGGACAAGGCTGTTGATTTGCTGGATACCGCCGCCGCGCGCGTGCGCATGAGTCTCGATACGGTACCTGAAGCCATTACCCGCCTGAAAGCGCAACTGACGGCGCTGGCACTGGAAGAGCAGGCGTTGCTGGAAGATATCGCCGCCGGCAGTACTTCCCACGGCGACCGCCTGAGTGCCCTCGCCCTGCAGCGAACGATGCTGGAAGACAGCCTGCAAAAACAGACACACCAGTTTGAACAGCAGAAAGCGGTTGCCAATGAACTGAGCGCCAGTCGGCAGGATATCAGTCGTCAGACGGACATCGCTGACTGCCGACAGCAACTGGCTATCCTGCAGGAAGCCGGGACGCTGGTTCAGGTGGATGTCGATACCCGCACGGTGGCCAACGTGATTGCCGACTGGACCGGCGTGCCGCTCTCCTCATTAATGAAAGACGAGCAGACCGGACTGCTGAGCCTGGAAGATGACATCGGCAAACGAGTAGTCGGCCAGGATGTGGCGTTGAACGCCATTGCACAGCGTCTGCGCGCCGCCAAAACCGGGCTGACGTCCGAGAACGGTCCGCAGGGCGTGTTCCTGCTGGTTGGCCCGAGTGGCGTCGGTAAGACTGAAACTGCGCTTGCACTGGCAGACGTGCTGTACGGCGGTGAGAAATCCCTCATCACCATCAACCTGTCCGAGTATCAGGAGCCGCACACGGTGTCGCAGCTGAAAGGCTCGCCGCCGGGCTACGTGGGTTACGGTCAGGGCGGCATTCTCACCGAAGCGGTACGTAAGCGCCCGTATAGCGTGGTGCTGCTCGATGAGGTGGAAAAAGCACACCGTGACGTCATGAACCTGTTCTATCAGGTATTCGACCGCGGCTTTATGCGCGACGGCGAAGGGCGCGAAATCGACTTTCGCAATACCGTCATCCTCATGACCTCCAATCTCGGCAGCGATCACCTGATGCAACTGCTTGACGAACAGCCGGAGGCCACCGAAGGCGATCTGCATGAACTGCTGCGTCCGATCCTGCGTGATCACTTCCAGCCCGCGCTGCTGGCCCGCTTCCAGACCGTGATTTACCGTCCTCTGGCGGAAGCTGCGATGCGCACCATCGTTGAGATGAAACTCGCACAGGTCAGCAAGCGACTGAACCGTCACTACGGTCTGACCACGCAGATAGATGAGAGCCTGTATGACGCTCTCACTTCTGCCTGCCTGCTGCCGGATACCGGTGCGCGTAACGTTGACAGTCTACTCAATCAGCAGATTCTGCCGGTGCTGAGTCAGCAACTGCTGACCCACATGGCTGCGAAACAGAAACCACACTGCCTGACGCTCGGCTGGAATGATGAAGAAGGGATTGTACTGGCGTTTAATGAGGTGAGCGGAGGCTGAAATGCAGATTTGCATGATGGATTACGGCAACCTGTCGGCGGATGGCAAAACGGCGTACCTGAAATGCTACGGCATCGGGACGTTTGAAGTGTTGTCGGGGATTGAGCGGTATATCAATAATCCTGACTGCGCTGACCATGAGAAGGCGGCTATTCCACCCGGTACATACTGGGTGACCGACAGGCCTGCCGGTAGCCTGTATAACCGAGTCAGAGCAGAAACCATTGATGCATGGCATGGTTACCGAAATCATCATTCTGAATGGTTTGCCCTGTTCAGCGATAAAACCAAAAAAGACAGCCTGAATGTGAATGGTCTCAACCGAACGGGCTTTCGTCTTCACCCCCTGAACAGCGATGGCACCGGAGTTTCCTGGGGCTGTATCACCCTGAGACGTTACAGCGATTTTCAGCATCTGCGCCGCCTGTTGTTGAAGCGGGGGACCTTTCCGGTGCCAGGCGGGAACGGCCTGATGGCCTGGGCGCGTATCGATGTGCGCGGTACGCCTGATTTCAGTCAGTGCGAGAAAGAGATTAAGGAAAAGGTCGACGCTGATAAGCGTCGGGCACAACAGGCCCTGAAGAAACGCACGGAGAGCGCAGAATGAAAATCCCGCTCGTACTGGTCCTGGCGTTGCTCGGGTCGTTCTTCCTTCCCGATGGCAACCTTACCGATTTTGTCATTAACCACCTTCCGGTGCCGGGAGACGGTGAGGAGGGGATGGATAACCTTGCGATGACAGTCATCCTGATAAAAGCCCTGCTGAGCGGCATCGGGGCATGCCTCCTGCTGACGCTGATTCACTGGCTGCGCAACCGTCTGAATAAATAGTCCGTTTTTTTCTTCTCTGACCGATGCTGGCCCGCGCCAGCCCTGACGGAATAACCGAATACACAATGGAGTCAACGCCATGAGCCTGACGGATACCCTGAACACGATGGTGGCCTCCGTCACCGGAAAAGCACTGAACCGCTACCGCCTCGATATCCCTTCCTGCACGGCCGATATCGACGTGGAGGACTTCAGCGGTTCAGAAGCGATGAGCGAGCTTTACTGCTACACCATCAACTTCACCAGTGCCGACAACAACATTGATGCCCGCCAGATGCTGAGCAAGCCGGCGACCCTGACCATGGGCGCGGGCAATTTGCTTTCCCTGACGGAGCGTAAGGTGGTTCACGGAGTGGTGACCCGTTTCGAGCGTACCGGTGGTTCAGCAGATGAAGCACAGTACTGCATTGTGCTGGAGCCGTTTCTGGCGCTGCTGGGCAATCAGTTCCGTACTCACCGCTTTTTCGTCAATAAGTCGGTACCGGAAGTGGTTGCAGAGGTGCTCACGGAACATGGCCTGAAAGGCTGGGAGTATGAGTTTACCCTCAAATCCGATTATCCAAGGCGTGAGCAGATTAACCAGTATCAGGAAAACGACCTCGCCTTCATTGAACGTCTGCTGGCGGAGGTGGGTATTTTTTATTTCTTCACCCTGCAGCCTGATACCCAGACCGAAGTGGTGCACTTTGCGGACAAGCAGAGCGCCTGGACGTTTGGTAAAAAACTCCCGCTGAACAGCCCGTCAGGGGCGAATGACAATGCGGTCGACTCGGTGTGGGATGTGCACGTCTGGCATAACGTGGTGGAACGCTCTGTCACGGCCAGCGACTATAACCACCGTGAGGCCCAGAACGTCCTGATGTCTGTGCCGGCGGACATGACCCGCGGCGACGGGGAAGGGAACACCTACGGGGACGTGTATCACTACCGCCCGCGTCACCTTGAACGTGGCGACAAAATTACGCCGACGGCAGAAACCGGTAATTTCTGGGCGCGCCTGGAGCATGAACGCTACCTTTCCACCCAGACCACTGTAACTGGCAGCAGTACCGACCATACCCTGGGCCCGGCCCAGGTGCTGACTATCACCGAAACTGCTATCCCGCCGACGCTGCCGCGTGAAACCGAAAACGGTCTCGTCATCATCAGCGCCGGTTACTCTGCCAGCCGTCAGAGCGCGCTGAAGGTGGAATGGGCGGCCATGCCGTACTACGAGAACCGCTGCTGGCGTCCTGCCGCTAAAAAGCGCCCGGTGGTCAGTGGCACCCTGATGGCGCGCGTGACCAGTGCCAAAGATAACGACATCTACGCCTGGCAGGATGCATCCGGCATGTACCGGGTGAAGTTTGATGCCGACCGTGATGACAAAAAGCAGGGCATGGAGAGCATGCCAGTGCGCTTTGCCAAGCCTTATGGTGGGGACAAATACGGATTCCACTTCCCGCTGATCCAGGGTACTGAAGTCGCCATTGCTTTCCACGAAGGTGATCCGGATCGCCCGTATATAGCCCATGCCCTTCACGACTCCCGCCACGTCGACCATGTCACTGAGGCCAACAGCACGCGCAATGTTATCCGCACAGCTGGCCTGAACAAGCTGCGGATGGAGGACAAGCGCGGCGAAGAGCATGTCAAGCTCAGTACGGAGTATGGTGGGAAGACCCAACTTAATTTAGGGCACAACGTCGATGAGGAGCGCGTTGTTAGAGGTGAAGGTGCAGAGTTGCGCACTGATGATTGGGTGGCCGTCCGGGGTGGAAAAGGGATTTTATTAAGCGCTGACTCTCAGCCAAATGCTGACGGTATAATGCTCGATATGCGTAAAGCTGTACAGCAGCTGGAACAGGCTCTTGCCCTCGCAAAAAGTCTGAGCAAAGCTGCTGAGACAGCAAAAGCAACTTCGGCAGATTCAGATAGCCAGTCAAGTCTGAATAGCGCGCTGTCCGGACTGCAAAAACCAGGGATATTAGCTCATTCACCGATGGGTATTGGGATGGTCAGTCCCGAAGCAGTTCGGATTGCGTCTGGAAGCCAGAGTGTAGGAATAGTATCTGGTCGCAATACAGACATAAGCGCAGCTCAGTCGGTTACTGTTGCGGCGTCGAAAACGGTCAGTCTATTTGCACAAAGTGCAGGGATGCAACTTTTTGCAGGGCAGGGCAAAGTGGATGTGCAGGCGCAGGGCGATGCATTGAATGTTCAGGCACTGAAGGATGTCACAGTTACCAGCAATAGCGGTAACGTGACGGTTAATGCCAGCAAGGAATTAACCCTTGTTTGTAATGGAGCTTATATCAAGATCAGTGGAGGGAATATTGAGCTTGGATGTCCGGGGAATATCCTGCTGAAAGCTGCAAATGTGCAAAAAATGGGTGCGGCAAACTTAAATTTGTCTCCTCAGGAGCTGCCTAAAGGATTTAAAGGTGGATTTGCAATAACTAATCAGGATACGGGTGAGGTGATGCCGTACACTCTTTATAAGGTAACCACCGCGGAAGGTGATGTTTATTCAGGGACAACAGATAAGCTCGGCAATACCATGCCAATTCATACTGCGTCTCCGTCATCAATGAAAATTGAGTTTCCTCTAAGCAGTACTGACAGCGAACAAGGAGCGTCATCATGAGCGAATCAAGAACATCTGCTGTAGGGACATTTGGTAAAGCCCAGGCTCCGGCGCAAAAAAAATGTTGGATTGAAATTCAACTGGTTGATGAGAATGGTAACGCCGTAGCTAATATGCCATGGAGAGGAGAGAATGAGGCTACCCGTGATAAAGTAATTAAACCTTATAGTGGCATTACTGATTCAGAAGGCATTTTGAGAATCGATGATTTGCTTCATCCTGATCTCACTCTTTTTGTTGAAGCTCAAGCACTTGTTGATGAAATGGAGCAGAGGCCTTTAAGTATAGAAAGAACATACTCCTATCCTATGAAAATGTCGCCAGTGACTGTCGATAACAAAGCTAATAACATTTGTTATTATGTTGTTGTAGGGCAGTTGTGCGATAAAGCACCAAATATCCCAGGCTGGAATAGTAAAGAATTACCGGCTTTTCATTTCCCTGACCCTGATTTTTCCGGGTTAACCATTTCGAATATGTACTTTAATTCGAGGGTTATAGTGAAGGTATGTCCATTTAGAGCATGGAATATTCTTCTTCATCATACCAAAGATTACTCTATCGTTAATGCATTTAATTTGGGGCTTTTAGCTGAGTTTGCTTATTCTGACAAAGAAAAAGTACTATCTTTTTTTAATGACCAATGCCAAGACTTATCTAAAGTTCCTAATATGCTCTATGAAACCATTTCTGTCGATGTGCCGTTTAGAGAACGTTATGTAAATCCAGTATTTCTCGATACTACGGAAGGTGATTCTGGGGAAGGAGGAACCCAGCTTTTCTTCGTCAGTAATTTAACTAAGCTAATAGTAGGATGGAGAGGTACTGAGCCAGATAAACTAGCAGATCTTGGTGCTGATGGAACATTCAGGCCGGTGCCATGTCCAGATATAGTGCCTGCAGGTCATTGCCACAAAGGTTTTTTAGATGCTTTTAACTTAGTTGGAAAAAAATTCGGGGACCAATTCAAGCAAATTCAGAGCTTATCCAATGGACGTGAGCTTTTTATTGCTGGGCATAGTTTAGGCGGGGCATTGACACTAATTCATGCTACTGTACTGCGTGATTATCAACCAGTAATTTATACATATGGGATGCCGCGAGTGTTTACGGCATCGACTATTAATGAGATTCAAAATATTTCTCATTATAGACATGTAAACGACTCAGACTCAGTAACAAGCGTTCCACCGGAACTAGAGTTAGATAATAAACTTTATGACCTTTGGGGACCCTACGGTGTCGTCTATGGGTTCATCGGTTCTGTTTGGGCTATGGAGATTCAAGGCGCAGGAATTAAGTTTGGTGATCCTTATTGGCATCATGGTAGTACTGTCTGCTTTTTTAAGGCTGAGCAGTCTATTGTAAAGTATTCAAAAAGAATAATGCCACTTATAGGCATGGACGTTAGCAACCCTTATATGTCAATAAGGGAGATCTCATTTGATAAATGTAAGCTATATCTTGTTCCAGAACTTAATGAGCAAATGTTTTGCACTACAGCTGAAGAGCAAAATAAATTTGTAAAATGTTTGTCTCCTGAAAGCTTAAGGCATTACTTTCCTAAAAATACCAATCCTGATCTTGACTCTTGGACAAATCCAGTAAATCACTCTATGTCAAATAAATACATGCCATTTATCAATAATGAGTTGATTGAGTTGGTAGATCCTGAACGGCAAATGGAGAGGAAAATGAATCGAGAGAAATTCTCACGCACTGTTGACAATGCATCGAAATCAACAGAAAACACTTCAAAAAATGAAGTGGAAAGGAATAAGGTTTTTTTATCTTTGCAAGAAATGATGCCAAAAACATTAGGGATATCAAAGACCGAGAGCAATTGGGTGAATGCATTGGTCAGATTTAAAAATACTGCAAAGGAAGAATATGAAAATATTAATTAAGAATATGGTGTTCATCTTTCCTTTTCTTTTGTTAGGCTGTGATAAAGATGAGTCATTGAATCCTCCGCCTGATAGTGAAATGGTTACTGTAATTGCAAAGATGCCAACGGACAGTAAAATACTGCCATTGGAAATTATGTATCGTTCAACCACTTGCTTGAAGAGTCGTAAAAATTCAAATGGGGATGTAGTAAAAGAACCTGGGTATCATTTTATCAAGAAAGAATTCAATCTTGCATCAGGTGACAGTATATTTAACCTCGACGTTTCACGCGATGGTGGCGGGCAGTGTAATTGGCGATTAAGCAATATAACTCTAGGGTTTAATTTAAAAAAACGCCCATCAGATAAAGATGAAAAAAGTGAAAGCATTCCAATTAAAGAAATTATTGTATTTGATGATAATTCACCTCAGCGGCTAAGTGGAGCATATGAGGTTATTAATGGAAATGTCACCCTGAATGATGATTACTTCCCTTTAATAACAAAGCGTAGGAGTGTCGGTAGCCCAGTGGAATATTCCATAGTTAGGTCCTCACCAGATGTGATTTATAAATCAACATCGGCAAAAGAAGTTATTTTTGAGCCCAGGCTTCATTTTTTAAAAACCTTGCGAGCCACAGAGCCAGCGGTGCAAAAGGTCGGGGTGTATATGTCAGTGTTGTACCCAGATGGAACCGTTGAGAACGGGCCATATTTCCCTAATTACAAAAAGCTTCAGTTGCTTGCAAAAGGTAGTGATTGATTGTTATTTATAATTAGAAAGTGATTTTAAATTCGAATTATCGAATGGTCGCTCAAAATATATATTGGTTATGAAATATTTTTCATCAAGTCTCTACGGAATTTCAGTATTATGCTTTTGCGCTGCTTTATACTTTCCCTCTTTTAGCACAGATACAGGTTCAAGTGATGGTCTTGCTTTACTTATAACTGTAGGGTTTGGTTTTTTTGTTGATCCTGGTTCTTCATTTTCTTGGTTAGCTAATCCATTGTATATAGCATCACTTATAGGAGTGATTAATAAAAAAGAAAATAATCTATTGTTCATGTTGTCTCTGGTGTCATTTGTTTTGGCTATTTCTTTCTTGGGAGTGAAAAGCATTATTGTAGACGCTGGAGGTCGTGACAGATTAATAATCTCTTATGGCTTAGGTTATTGGATGTGGGTATCTGCTCCGTTTATCATGATAGTTGGTCAATATATTGATATTAAACGGTGTGAAAGATTTAAAAACAGCTGAATTGTTTTTGCTAATGGCTTTGTTTTTAGATCGTAAATGATTGCGGAGGTTTCAAGATGTCAAACGGTTTTGTATTGCTGGGAGATAAAACAACGCATGGTGGTGAAGTGATCTCTGCTTCTTCAACTATGATAGTTAATAATAAAAAGGTGGCCTTAGTTGGGGATAAAGTAAGTTGTCCTAAAGGCGGCCACGGAATAAATGCCATTATAGAGGGTTCGCCTGAATGGTCTTCTGATGGTAAATCAGTTGTCGTGGATGGTTGCCATTGTGAATGTGGTTGTCAGGTCATCTCCAGCGCGCCGGATTGCGCTATAGGATAATTAATGAGTTGGGAGCGTCAAAAATCACATGTTACTCCGATGCCGGAAGAACCTTCTCTTCTTATCTGGCTTATCGGTGGTCTCGCTGCCTTGATCGCAGGAGGGTTGATTTTCGTTCTCCATGCTAATCAGTTGATGGGAGCAGGGCAGGATTACAATATTTGGGTTGTGTCCGGTTCTCCACCACTTATCTGGATTTTTTGCATTTGCCTGAGAGCCTGGCTCTATAACAATGGTGTTGATAAGCACGAATTTGAATCGAAAGAAGCTGACTACTCTCAACAGCAATGGACCGAATGGGCCGGGCGTTATCTGGCCGTAATGGGCAGTGAAGTGATCCTGCCTCAGTCACTGACAGTGCCAATGTTTATACCTGGAAGTACCGAATTAGAAGAATACAACGGGCTGGCCAGGCGGCTTGATATTAGCCCAGCCATAGCAACATCATTAAAACAGCTCGAAGGCGTTAAAGTTGCGCTGAAGCGATTACCAACAGATATAGCGTTGAAGGCATTTCTGTTAACTGATTCACCTGAGGAAGATGCTGCCTTAAAAGCGATCTTTGATGAATGCTGGCGTGAGTTGATGCCAGCGGAGCGTCCTGTCCCCACATTGTCAGTGCAACGCTCTCTTTCTTTTGATTCAGTAGAACGAAGAATCAAAACGCCAGATATTTCTGTTGAGCTTGTCATGGTGCAACAGCTGTGTGGTCGTGATCGGTATAGCGATGCGCTTGCTACACTGTTGCTGACAACTGATGATGTTGCGACCAAATATGAACTAGGCCACAACGTACGTCTGCTCCGTCCTATGTCTCTGGAAGGCGATGACATGCTCAGTGAATTTGAACTCTACTTTTCTACTCAGACCCAGTCTATCAATACTCAGCATATCATTGGTGACCACGTTCGTTGGGGACAGTCGTTTTCATTGATGCTTAAAGCCAGTGAGTTACATCAGGGGCACTGGAAAACAGAACAGCTGCATTGGCTTGAGACATATGCCGGGCGCTGCGGGCCATTTTCCCCCTGGATAATGACTGCCATAGTCAGTGATGCGGTACAGCTATTGAAGACAGACTGTCTGATGTTATCGGAAGGTGAAGGGCAGCGTTTTATTAATACCGTGACAACAGGGAATAAGAATGAAAGCAGTTGAGGATACTGTATGGCGTGGGAACTGGGGGCGTTTCGGGCTGACAATAATTATCACTGCGGTAGTCGCCTGGCTAATCTGGAACTACGGTGACAAGGTTGGTTTGGATACTAGAGGCTTAAAATGGCTTGGGTTCGCAGGCGCTATGATTTTGGTTTTATTCATTCGCCATGGCGGGATCGTGCGTCAGGCAATCCAGGAGCGCTGGCATCGTTTTCAGGCTAAGCGAAAGAATGTCCTGCCGGCCGATGAAGGCCGCGTCAAGCAGACCGCACCACGCAATGTCACCGTTGATTCCATCCGTGACGCCATGCGTAACCTTTACGGCCGTCGCTGGGGACGTAAAATCCGCGTCCTGCTGATAACCGGTACTGCCTCTGAGGTGGAGCAACTGACCCCAGGTCTTACAGCTCAGCTCTGGCAGGAAGACCGCGGCACGCTGTTGCTGTGGGGCGGTGACCTCAATACGCCAGCAGACAGTGCCTGGCTGACCGCGCTGCGCAAACTGCGTCGCCGTCCGGTGGATGGGCTGGTGTGGGTTACCTCGGCCTTTGACCAGCTCTCAGCACCAGGGCTGGAGCCGCCGCTGCCGGTACCGTCTGAAAGCACCATGGATTCCCTGTCTCACGCCATCAGCGCACGTATGGAAGCGCTTGGCTGGCAGCTTCCTTTATACGTCTGGTCTCTGCATCCACGTGCCGGTAAGCCGGAAGGGCGCATTACGCAGGCGACCGGCTGTCTGTTGCCTGCCGGATGTCGCCCTGAAGGGCTGGCAGAACAACTCTCCGCCCTGACGCCAGATTTGACTTCACAGGGGCTGCAGCAGACCTGCGGTGAAGTGAAACATAACTTCCTGCTGACGCTTGCCGATCAGCTCATTCGTGAGCCGGAGAGTGTGACCGCACCGCTGGCGGTGATGCTTAATCCGTACCGCCCGCTGCCGCTGGCCGGTGTGGTGTTCAGTCAGCCCTCTGCCGGCGCCGAACGTGCCGTGACGCACCACTGGGGCATGGATAAACGCTGGGATGTTTTGCCTGAGTCTGTCCGCACGCTTCCTGCCGGACTGCGTCCGCGCAAGCCGGGCATTCCCTGGCGTAAAGTGTTTGTGTCAGTCGCTGCCCTGACGATGGTGGGCTGGGCAGCCTGGATGGGTATCGCGTATGTCACCAACCGCAGCCAGATTGCCGGTGCGAATACCCAGGCCGCACTTGCTGCCCGACAGAATCAGCCGCTGGAACAGCGCCTGCACGCGCTGTCTGAACTCCAGAAAACGCTGGCCCGCCTGCAGTACCGCTCTGAGCATGGTGTGCCATGGTATGAGCAGGCCGGGCTGAGCCAGAATAATACCCTGCTGGCCGTGCTCTGGCCACGCTATCAGGACAGCGCACTGCCGCTGTTGCGGGATGCTTCTGCAAACCATCTGCAAAAACAGATTGATGCCTTTAATGGGCTGCCGCCGGGCAGCCCGCTGCGTGAACAGATGGCAAAGACTACCTATGACCAGCTCAAACTCTACCTGATGCTGGCGCGTCCGGAACATATGGACGCCGCCTGGTTTAGTCCGGCGCTGCTGCACGACTGGCCAAAACGTGATGGCGTGAAAGACGGTGTCTGGCAGGGCGTGGCACCATCACTGCTGTCGTTCTATGGCGCACAGTTGGTTGCGCACCCTGAGTGGAAGCTTCGTGCTGATGAAAACATGGTCAGCCAGGCGCGCTCCCTGCTGGTTCGCCTGATGGGGGTGCGTAACAGTGAATCGACCCTGTACCAGAAGATGCTCTCTCAGGTGGCGCACCTGTATGTCGATATGCGTCTTGAAGATATGACCGGTGATACCGATGCTGCCCGCCTGTTCAGCACCACCGAAATTGTACCTGGCATGTTTACCCGCCAGGCCTGGGAGCAGGCCGTTCAGCCCGCCATCGAGAAGGTGGTGAAGGCGCGCCGGGACGAGCTCGACTGGGTACTGACTGACAACAAGCGTCCGGTCAATAAACAGGATGAAACCTCGCCGGAAGCTCTGAAAAAACGCCTGACGGAGCGTTACTTTGCAGATTTCGGCGGGGCATGGCTGGCGTTTCTCAACAGCCTGCGCTGGAACCCGGCCGCCACACTGTCGGACTCTATTGACCAGCTGACCCTGATGGCCGATGTGCGGCAGTCACCTCTGGTGGCGCTGATGAACACCCTGAACGTGCAGGGGCGCACCGGGCAGACTGGCGAGGCGATTTCAGATTCCCTGGTGAAATCAGCCAAAAATCTGCTCGGTGGTGACAACAAGGATGCCATTGACCAGAGTGCCGGTGTCCATGGTCCACTGGATGCAACCTTTGGCCCGGTTCTGGCACTGATGGACAAGAATCGTACCGGTGCGCAGGAGCAAAGTTTGCAGTCATACCTGACCCGCGTGACGCAGGTGCGCCTGCGCCTGCAGCAGGTGACTAATGCTGCCGACCCTCAGGCAATGACCCAGACCATCGCCCAGACCGTATTCCAGGGCAAGGCCGTTGACCTGACCGAAACCCGCGACTACGGCAGCCTGATTGCAGCCGGTCTGGGGCAGGAATGGAGCGGTTTTGGTCGTACGATGTTTGTGAACCCGATGGAGCAGGCCTGGCAGCAGGTTCTGACCCCGGCCGCCGACAGCCTCAACGCCCAGTGGCAGCAGGCAGTGGTGAGTGAATGGAACTCCGCCTTTGGCGGACGCTATCCGTTCAACAACTCCAGCAGCGATGTGTCCCTGCCACTGCTGGCCAAATACCTCAATGCGGATTCCGGACGTATCGCCCTGTTCCTGCAGGCCCGCCTCAAAGGCGTGCTGCACAAAGAGGGCAACCACTGGGTACCTGACAGCATCAACTCGCAGGGCCTCACCTTTAACCCGGCATTCCTCAACGCCATTAACACCCTGAGTCACATCTCGGATGTGGCCTTCACCGAAGGCAATGCTGGCATGAACTTCGAACTGCGCCCGGGCACCGCCGATGGAGTGATGCAGACCGATATGATTATCGACAGCCAGAAGCTGACCTATGTAAACCAGATGCCGGCATGGAAGCGGTTCACCTGGCCTGCTGATACTGAAGCCCCGGGGGCCAACCTGAGCTGGATTAGCACGCAGGCCGGGACCCGTCAGTACGCCGATATTCCGGGTAGCTGGGGGCTGATTCGCCTGCTCGATAAAGCCAGCGTGAAAGCGTATCCGGGTGTGGGTAGTAGCTACAGCCTGAGCTGGAAAGCCCAGGACGGTCGCTTACTCAATTACACCCTGCGTACCGAAGCGGGAGAAGGTCCGCTGGCGCTGCTGAAACTGCGTAATTTCCGTCTGCCGGAAACCATCTTCAGCACCACCGAAGTTGAACCGTCAGACCAGGTCGCCAGTGCGAACAGTGATGCAGAGGAGGTCTACTGATGAGCACGCTCAATGCCTTACTCAGTGCCTGCCAGACAGAACAGGAACCATTACTTGTAGCAACCCGTGAGCGTGTGGCGCAGTGGGACAGCTGGTTGCAGCCGCTGTCCGGGCAATCGTCCGCTGGCGAAGATCCGGGCTATGACGATGACTTCCAGCAGATGCGCGAAGAGGTCAACAAACTCTCCGGAGCGGATACCGAACTCATCTGCCGGCTGGCAGAGAAGTTGCTGACCACGACCGCCAAAGATATCCGTGTGGCGACTTACTACTGCTGGGCGAAGCTGCACCGCGAAGGTGAGCAGGGGCTGGCCGAAGGACTCGAGTTGCTGGCTGGTCTGCTGGAGCGCTTTGGTACACAGTTGCACCCGCAGCGTGACCGCAGCCGTAAGGCAGCGATGGAATGGCTGGCCGGGTCGCGTATGACCGACTCGCTTTCCCTGTATCCGGAAGTGGTCAGGATCGATGCGATGCGGACCACCGGGGCACTGCTGCTGATAGCACAGCTTATTGAGAATGAGCCGGCTGAAACCCGTCCCGAACTCAATGCGCTTTACAGCGCGCTGGAAAGTCGTCTCCAGAAAGCGGGAGGCGTGGATGCGGTGGTACCGCAGAATGCCAGTACCAGCGAAACCCCTTCGGCTGCCAGTCACAGCGATGCCCCGGCCATCGGGCGGATCACCTCTGGTCAGGATTTGCTGGCCCAGGCCCGCACCCTCACCGAATATTTGCGCGAGCAGCCAGATGGCTGGCTGTCAGCACACCATCTGATGAAGAGCCTGCGTCACGACACCCTGCGGGCCATCCCGGCCCCGGATGCGCAGGGGCGTACACGCATCGAGCCGCCAAGAGCGGATCAACGCGCGTTACTCAAACGTCTCTACCTGCAGCAGAACTGGGCTGAAATGCTGGAAACGGCCGACAGCACATTTTCCCGCGGTGCCAATCATCTGTGGCTGGATTTGCAGTGGTATATCCACCAGGCGTTGACGAAATCCGGTCAGGAGACGCTGGCCGACATTGTTGTCGCTGACCTGAAAGGGCTGCTGACCCGCCTGTCCGGACTGGAGACTCTGGCGTTCAGTGACGGTACCCCCTTTGCGGATGAAGTGACGCTGAACTGGATCCAGCAGAGCGTGCTTGATACCACTGGTGGGTGGGACAAAGATACGCCATCAGCCCCGGCCACCGCTGGTAACGATGACATTCTGGCGCTGGAGCCGGAAGCGGTAGCGCTGGCGGACAGTGAAGGTCTGGATACGGCGCTGAACTGGTTGCAGAGCCGTCCCGGTATCACGACGACACGTCAGCGTTGGCTGTTGCATCTGCTAATGGGACGTATCGCGGAGCAGTACGGAAAGAATGAGCTAGCGATGCATTTGTTTGCCGAACTGGGAGAGCGTGCCGGAAAGGTGATGCTGAGCGACTGGGAGCCAGAGCTGTTGTTTGAGGTACAGGCCCGTCATCTGAAACTGCTCAGACTGAAAGCCGCTCGCAGTGAGGCTGACAAGGTGCGCCTGAATCCACTGATGGAACAGTTGCTGGCTGGACTGATTGCGGTGGATCCGGTTCGTGCTTCTGTTTTGTGCGCGTAATTTATTTTAATAAGACTAATGAGGAAATAATGAGCAAAAAATATTTGGCTGTAATGCTATTTTTATCAACCGTGATATTAAGTGGGTGTACTTCAATTCTTTGGGCCTTGAATAATCCAAATGATAATCGCAGACATTCTGAACGAGTTGAAGCATATAGTGATGAAATCCAGTCTGCTTTTGAATACAAAAATGTCAATCTGAATACTAAGTCACTCTCAGGAGAAACAGGAAGTATTGAGCTTCCATCTGAAGGTGTCGGTTTTATTGGTAAGAAAAATGTGTATTTTGTCACTCAGAATGGCAATGCTTTGCTATCACTCAATAAACTGATGAAAGATATTCCGCTTAAGGCAATCGGAAACAGTAAGTATATAGATATTAGTCTTGTCAGCGATTATCAGGGTTATGGTAACGCCGGATTTAATCAGTTCATTCATGTAAAAACTCGGCAACCTGCATCATTATTAACGGTTAAAGAAAGAACCCAGCTTACGGATGCCTCTTTTCAATTAAAAGACGGATTCTATCAACGGTCTGTCGAGATCAAAGGTGTGATTATCAATAAGTCAAGATTCGGAGGAGTTATACCGGATGAAGCATCTCTCAATGACAGCTATCAGGTTCGTTTTTATAAATACACATCCAGTGCAGGTATGGACGGAGGGACGCTTGCATTCAATGTATTGATGACCCCAGTCACTCTGACCGGAGATATCCTGCTGCTTCCTTTATATCTCCTAATGATGATAAACGGATGATATACCACATCTCATTATGGATTACGTTAACAATTACATTGCATGTCTAATTAGAGGGGTTTATGCCGGAGAGTCTTTGGCGTTGCTACTGGTCTGCGTGGAAAAAGAGTTTTATATATCAAGGGGTGGCTACCCGGCAGGAGTTTTGGTCATTTATTATCATCAACCTGATTGTTTTCTTTTTGATCGGTGTAGGGAGCTATTTCCTGCTCGTTGATGTCATGGCGGATAAAACCAGTGCCGGAGGCATGGCATTAGTTTGGGCCTATTTTATTTATCTTCCTTTGCGCACATTTGGACCTTTGATTTTACTCTTTCCTTTTCTTGCGCTTGGTGTACGTCGCATGCACGATACTGGAAAGTCAGGATGGTGGTTTGGGGGCCTGATGCTCCTGGAGATTTTTATTTTACCAATGTCAGCTGTCCTGATGTATTACGTCCTCAGGCATTTTCTGGATGAGGTTTCAAGCCAGCAGGTAGTTAAAAGTTTCAACATAAGTGCCAGCATTATGGTCGCTTTTGCCTTGGTCTGGTTATGTTGTAAACCAACAAAAATAAAATACCCGACCTCATATTCTGATTCGATAAATTAATTACCCGGGATTTATTTTTATGGAAGATTTGACCCTGCGTTATTACGACGCGGAAATGCGCTACCTGCGTGAAGCCGCCAAAGAGTTCGCGCAAACCCATCCCGATCGCGCAGCGATGCTCGACCTGGATAAGGCCGGCACACCTGACCCGTATGTCGAGCGCCTGTTTGAAGGCTTTGCTTTTTCGATGGGACGGCTGCGGGAGAAGATTGACGACGACCTGCCGGAACTGACCGAAGGGCTGGTCAGTATGCTCTGGCCACATTACCTGCGGACCATTCCGTCACTCTCGGTAGTGGCATTCACGCCTGCGCTTCAGGCCGTGAAGATGGCAGAAGTGATGCCCGCGGGACTGGAAGTGTACTCCCGCCCGGTGGGGCCGAAAAACACGGTCTGCCGCTACCGCACCACCCGCGATGTGATGCTCAACCCGCTGAATATCTCTGGGGTGACCATGACCACTGAGCCGGACGGGCGCTCGTTGCTGCGGATGCGTTTTGCCTGCAGCACCCAGGCGGACTGGTCCCATGCGGACCTCAGCCACCTGAGTCTCTATCTCGGCGCAGATGCGCCAGTCAGCAGCCAGCTGCACCTGATGCTGACCAAACGGCAGGCTGCCCTGTATATGCGTCTGCCCGGGCAAACCGACCGTATTCGCCTCGACGGGTACTTCTCGCCAGGAGGATTTGCCGAAGAGGACGGGCTGTGGCCGAAGGGCGATACTGCCTTCAGCGGCTACCAGTTGCTGCTGGAATATTTCACCTTCCGCGACAAGTTTATGTTCGTCCACCTCAATGGCTTGGACGGGATTAAGCCACCTGCGGGAGCCGGGTATTTTGATATTGAAGTGGTGTTCAGCACGCCATGGCCATCTGACCTGCCGGTCACCGATGACGCGGTTCGTCTGCACTGCGTGCCGGTGATTAACCTGTTTACGCTGGAGGCTGACCCGCTCACCATTACCGGGCTTGAAAGTGAGTACCTGCTGCGTCCTAAACGTCTGCAGGACGGGCATACCGAGATTTATTCGGTGGATTCGGTCACCGGTTCAAACCGCACCAGTGATGCCGAGTATGTGCCGTTCAGCAGCTTCCGCCACAAGGGCGGGATGATGCGCCGTCATGCACCACCCCGTTACTACCACACCCGCGTGAAGCGCAGCGTGACCGGGCTGTATGACACCTGGCTTATCCTTGGTGGGCACCAGTGGGAAGATGACCGCCTGTTTGAGCGTGAAGCTGTCTCGCTGCAAATCACCGGCACCAATGGTCAGTTACCACGCCGGGCATTACAGAGCACGCTGCTTGACCGCTGTGAGCAGGTGGTCAGTACACAACTTTCAGTGCGCAACCTCTGCAAACCAACGCTGCCAGTCTATCCGCCTTCCGAAGACCGTTTCCACTGGCGGGTTCTGAGCCACCTGGGATCTGGTTTCCTGAATATGATGAGTACCGCCGAAGTGCTGCGCGGGACGCTGGCGCTCTATAACTGGCAGGAAGATGAACTGAACACCCGGCGTCTGGAGGCGATTCAGCAGGTGGAACACCACCGCCTGCAACGTTTTGAGCAGGGCTACCTGCTACGGGGGCTGGATATCGAAGTGACCCTCGACAGCAACGGCTTCACCGGTGAGGGCGATATTCATCTGTTCGGTGAAATGCTCAACCGGTTCCTGGCACTGTATGCCGATATGAACCAGTTTAACCAGCTCACCCTCATTGTTCAGCCAGAAGGAAAATGCATCCGGTGGAAAGAGAATCACAGTCCGCGTCTGCCCGGCTGATAGCGCAACTGGGGGACCGGCTGCCATATATCAACTTTTACCGCTTCTGCCAGTTGCTGGAGCAGAGCCAGCCGGACAAACCGGTTACGGGCAGTACCTGGCAGGTACGTCATGAACCGGTACGTTTTCGGCCACACCCGGGGATGGGCTTTCCGGCATCTGAAATCAAAGGGATTGAGCAGTCTGAGCATTCGCATCTGCCGCCGACGGTACGCATCACCTTTATGGGGCTCTACGGCGTGGAGTCCCCGCTGCCGACGCACTATATCGATGATATTACCCAGCGACGGGAAGGGTATGAGGCCACCGCGGATTTCCTCGATATCTTCAACCACCGGCTGATTGCCCAGTACTACCGTATCTGGCGTAAATACTCATACCCGGCGACTTTCGAAGAAGGCGGTAAGGACAAAACCTCGCAGTACCTGCTGGGACTGGCCGGGCTCGGGATTAACGGCTGCACGGACAGTATCGCGACCCCGGCTTCGCGCTTTCTGGCGCTGCTGCCGGTCATGTTGCTGCCGGGGCGTACCGCAGAAGGCATGGCCTCATTGGTGCGCCTGCTGGCACCCAACACGCAGGCGAAAACCTGGCATCATGACAAACGCCGTGTGCCGCTGAAGAAGCCACTGACCATGAGCGTCAGCCAGCCCGTCACCCTGACAAACCGACCGGTGATGGGCAGCTATGCCACCGACGTAAACAGTCAGGTGCTGATGCGTCTGGCCACCACTGACCCGGCAGAAGTGCAGGGCTGGTTACCGGGCGGGGAGCTTCACACGGATTTAATGGCGCTGCTGCATGTCTATCTTGGCTCCCGCCTCGATGTGCGGTTACAGCTGTGTGTCGACCGCAGTCTGCTGCCTGATGCGACCATGAGCAGTAAACCCAACGCCGGGGCGGTGCAACTGGGCCGCACGGCCGTGATGCGACCGCTGAATGCGGCTAAGACCGCATCACACCCAAAAACAATCACCATTAATCTGGGCCGCTATGAGCGGGTACAGGAAAATATTCACCGCAGGGAGACCGATGAAGATGGCGATTACCGATGGTAAATTTTCTCTGGCTGCGCTGGCCGCTGGTATCACCTTGATGCTGGCGGGGTGCGGGCTGACTCAAAAAGTGACAGACGGCACCGTTGCTGTGACCAAATCGATTTTTTATAAGCAGATAAAGACCCTGCATCTGGATATTCGGGCCCGCGAGGCCGTCAACAGCAATGCCGGCGGCGTGGCGCTGTCGACGGTGGTGCGTATTTACCAGCTCAAAGACCGGAACACATTCGACACGACGGACTATCCGTCACTGTTCAGGGCGGACAGTCAGGCCATTAAAGCAGACCTGGTAGCTGAGAAAGATATCCGCCTGCAGCCGGGCGGGGCGGTGATGGTGGATATGCCGATGGATGAAAATGCGCAGTATGTCGCAGTGGCTGGCATGTTTATGTCGCCGGACCAGGTGAACAACACCTGGCGGGTGGTGCTGAGCCGTGATGACCTCGAACCGGATAAAGCCCGGGTGATTGAGGCCGGTAACAACCGCCTGACCCTGAAGGCGCTGAAAGATGAGTGAGTCATCCCGTCCTTCATTGTATGAAACGCTTTATGGCAACTTCACCGGCGGCCTCGACCTGCACCAGGTCAGCGAGCAGAACCAGGTCATTTTGTCCGTACTCGACAATATGCAACGCATCCTCAACTGTCGTGCCGGCACGCTGGCGCATCTGCCGGACTATGGTCTGCCTGATATGACCAGAGTTCTCCAGGGCATGCCGGGTACCGCCCATGAGCTGATGGGTACCCTGTCGGCTGTTCTGCTCAAATACGAACCGCGCCTGAAAAGTATCAATGTCATTCTGCTCGACGAGGAAATCCCCGGCGAGTTGCGTTATGCCATTGATGCTGAGCTGAAGGGCATTGGCCTCGTACGCTATGGCACCGAGTTTATGCCCGAGGGACGAGTGATGTTGAGACACCTGAAGCAACAGCAGTATATCGATACCACAACCCGTCTGTAAGGCCAGATAGCATCATGTCAGTAAAATCACAGTTTCTCGAAAAACTGCAGGCCCAACAACCTGCTCCTGTGTCATCTGTCAGCAAGACTCAGGCCGATATTGCTGAGTTTCGCCTCCGAATGGCACAGCTTCAGGAGCAGATGGACGCGTGGCTCGTGGGTACCGGACTGAATGTGGAGACGCTCAATACACCCGTTACGGACCTGCTGGTTGAGGGGGGAAGATTTGATATTGCCACCCTCGTTCTTCGTATCGACGACCGGTCTGTAAAATTTGTGCCGGCATTCCTTTATGGTCAGGGTGTAACCGGGTGCGTGGAGGCGACCTTCCATAATGGAGGGCTCGTGACGTCTCTGGGGCGATTATTTATGCGGTCCGGCACCGTGAACAACTGGACCTTTGTTCCGCCTGATGCTTTATCCCGCTCCGGGCCGGGTTTTGATGAGAGCACATTTTTTGGTTTGATTCTGGCGCTCCTTCCATAGCGGAACCGGAATGAGCAATAGTTTTATTTTTTTGCCTGTCTGTCATTGCATAATTACCTGGCGAAACAGCTAATGGCTGATGGAGAACAGAGCCACAAAATAACGAAATAAGTCACGGATATGGAAATGAGAAAATTAATCTTTCTTCTGGTCTCTGGGATACTGTTTACGGCACAAGCCGATGCTGCGCGTGGAAGGCAGCCCTGTTCCGGTTCAAAAGGCGGTATAGCGCACTGCACATCGGATGGCCGCTTTGTCTGTAATGACGGAAGTCTGAGTCAGTCGAAACGATTCTGTTCCGGGTATGGTTCCTCTGCAACCAGCAATCCGGTAAAACAGTCTACTTCCACTCGCAAAGCTAAGACGAAAAAAGTGACAACTGCGAAAAAGCAGGAGGCGCAACGTGTTGCAGAAAACGACGAACCGGTCAGTACCCAACCCCGACAGCCCACATGCGCTCCCCTCTATATGGCCAGTAAGCCCGGATACACCCATTTACCGATTTGCTCAGGGAACCAGTATTAATCCCCTTGCCCATTTTCAGTTTAAATCGTCAGGATTAAAAAAAGAAAGGAAAAAATAAAATATGGCACGAAGAAAAAAAGATGACAATGCTGCGGGTATTATTCTGGTTATTATTGGCGTCATTGCCTGGGGTGTTTATGTCGCGGTAAGAGCATTAATCAATATTAATGAGCGATTTATTGAATCTGTGTCGAATCCGGCCGGTATCATCGGTCTGTTCTTTGGATTACTGATAGCCGTTGCGCTGATAATGCGGGTTTTCATTTACCGGGGCTTCCGGAAGAAAACCGCGGAGCTCGAACAGGCTGCGTCTGACCTGGCACAGAAAGAGAAAGCCTTTGACGAAACGGTCAGTACTGAAGTGGCTCGCGGCCTGTATCATGAAAAGAAACAGCTTTCCGGTCAGTGGGATGACTTTCACAATGCCAGAAACAAAGCCTCCCGGGCACTGCAGCGTATTGTGGACTCCGCGTATAAATTCAAAGTCAAAACACTGCTTTCCGGCACCACGGTAAATAACTGGCAAAGCAAGTACGACCAGCTCAGGAAGGAGAGAGAGGCTTACGCGGCCATCAGCGAGAAAATCACCTTTCTGGAACTTGAAGATAATGCCGACTGGGAAGGTGTAAAACAGCAGTTTCTGGATAAGGTCGCCCTGCTGGAAAAAGCGCAGGAAGAAAAAGAATATCAGGCTGAGCTCAAGCGTCAGATGCGGGAAGAGAAGCAGCGACAGGATGAGCTGGAGCAGCAGCAGCGCGAAGCGGAAGAGGAGGAGCAACGCCTTGCTGAGCAGCAGCGTTTACTGGAAGAAGCCCTGCTCGCCGCTGAAGGTGCGCACCGGGAAGCGCTGGAAAGACAGCGTCTGGAGCTGGAGCAGAAAATCCAGGACGTGCATCAGCAGTATGAGCGCGCCAAATCCATGGCCCAGCTCACGAAGCAGGGACACGTGTATGTGATTTCGAATATCGGCTCCTTCGGTGAAAACGTCTTCAAAATCGGTATGACCCGACGGCTGGAGCCTATGGAGCGTGTGAAAGAACTGAGCGGGGCAGCCGTGCCGTTTGATTTTGACGTCCACGCCATGATTTCCTGCGATGACGCCCCGGCGCTTGAAAAGACGTTGCATGACCATCTGGAAAGCTACCGGATTAACCGGGTTAACCTGCGTAAGGAGTTTTTCCGGGTTGAGCTCAGCAAAATTATCGATGAGGTGGAGCGTCACCACGGGCAGGTTGAATATATTGCTGACCCGGTGGCGCTACAGTATCTGCAGAGTCTCGAATATGCAGAAAGCGAAGCCGCATAAGTAATACCTTTCAATAGCTCCTTATTCGTCAAATGGACAACTGGTCATGAATGACATCACCCCGCGTAAAATCAAAACCGGCGGCGACCCGCGAACGCTACCGGATTATGCCGCCCTGCGTAATGAGCTGAGTAAGCTGACGCATCCGGCTCGCCCGGATGTGAACTGGCGTTATGCGGAAAAACTCTGTCTCTCACTGTTTGAGCAGAACGGTGTGGAGTTGCAGACGGCAGCCTGGTATACGCTTGTGCGTACGCAACTGGCCGGCTTATTCGGGCTCAATGAAGGGCTGACGATACTCGAGGCACTGATAAGCCATCAGTGGGGGGCGCTGTGGCCTCAGCCAGTCCATGCCCGCATGGAAATCCTCAGCAGTCTGAGTCAGCGACTGCAGCAACGGTTGCGCTCGCTGCCGCTGAATTACAGCGACCTCAGCCAGTTGTACCGGGCGGAGCAACTGCTTACCGGACTAGGAGAGGTACTGCAGCGTCTGGAGCTTAAACATCTGAGTCAGCTCGATACGTTGCGTACCCTGATGCACAACAGTGCTGTCCGGCTGGAAAACAGCGATGGCATAGCCAGCAACGGGCCGAACATTCAGCCTGGTATCGTGTTGCCTGCCACCACGATGAATGCTGCGACAGCACCCACGAGAGAATTTGCTGTTAGCCCTGCTAAAGATACGCCAGAGAGTGCTGTGAAATGGGTGTACGTTGCGCAACCGGAACAACAGCCGAACGTGGAGGTGCTGGCAGCTATACCCACTCCGGTAAAAAAATGGAAATCCTTCGTCGCCGGGATGTGTACCATGCTGGTGATAAGCATAGTCTCAGTGTGGAGCTGGCATTTTCTTCACCGTCCAGACCCGCTACAGACTCAGCTTGCTGCTTCACTGGCTCCGTTTCCTGCACCTCTCACGTCTGAACAGCTGGGAATGTTGCGTCAGCAGACTCCGTTACCGCAGGACCTTATCGCACAGACACAGCAGCAGCTTGCCCGACTGGATAAGTTGCCGCCTGACTGGGATATTGCATACAGCAGAAAACTCATCGAACAGGTTCAGGTATTGTGGCCGGAACAGGTTAAGAGCCTGGTACAGCAGTGGCAACAACAGATTAATATCTCCGTACTGCCTGTCGATAAAACGAACGGCTGGCATGAAGGTATGACGCAACTTCAGGTTCTTGCCGATAAACTGAATGCACTTGATGGTCAAAAGGGAAAATACATCACCGTCAGTGAACTTAAATCGCAGGTCTTTGGCATGCTGACAAGCTTCCGGCAGACCGTGCCGGTGGAAGAACAGCTTCGGCAGTTGAAGGTGCTCCCTGAAGACTCTCCGCAGCGTCAGCAGCAGATTCAGCAGGCTGAGCAGCACCTCCGGGCTCAAGCCTATATGCTGGCGCAGGAAAAACAGCGTGACTGATACCAGGGAGTCTGACATGGTGGATAAAACGCAGCGTCACCGTAATCACTGGACACAGTGGACGGTCGCCGAAATTACGTTTGTGGAACAACACTATGGCCAGTTGTCTGCCCGTGAAATCGGGGAGCGGATTGGCCGGTCAGCCAATGGGGTAGCCCGGATTGTTCAGCTTTCCGGTCTGTCCCGGGGCGTGGCACCGCCCTGGTCGGAAGAGGAGCTGGTATTGCTCCGGACCCACTATACAGAAGGTATAGAGTATGTCATGTCACTGTTACCCGGGCGTTCACGCAAAGCTATTTTCCTACAAGCCTCCCATGCAGGGATCACCGGTCGCAGCAGCTGGAGCCGTGAAGAGAAGGCCTTTCTGGAAAAACATTACAGAAATCTGCCAACAAAAGAGGTTGCCGCCAGACTGGGCAGAAGCGTCAGTGCGGTGAGGGCGGCAGTGGTCAAATTTGACCTTGGAACATGGAAAAACCGGCCCTGGTCGGAAAGGGAACAGGCGTTGATGCAGGCGCACTACAGTAAAGGGATTGATAAAATAAAAGCGTTGCTGCCGACCCGTACCCGGGAGGCCATTTTTGCCCAGGCCGGAAAAATGGGGCTGACGGAACCCCGGTTCTGGCAGCCTGATGAAGACAGCCTGTTAAGAGCCATATATCCTGAGTCTGGTGCCCGTGGGGTAAAGGAGAAGCTTGCCCACAGGACGATCCCGGCGATAAAGCACAGGGCAACCAGTCTGGGGCTGAGGTCCTTCAAAAGGAAAAAACGGGTCTCAAGGGTAAGATATGATGGTGGAGGATGAGGCTGCACACAAGCTGGAGGCTGCTGGTCTCTGGCACAGGGCTGCCAGCCGCTGGCTTGATGTGATGCAGCACCATGGGCTGACGGATCAGCAACGTGACCGAATACGTCAGCACAGAAAATATTGTCTTTCCTGCGCGAAGCCCATCAGCTCCCCGGAGAAACGTGATGCGGCGGAAATCGCAAGGGCAGCGTGAACGTTTGGTCGCCAAGCTGGAAGACGCCGAGGTTCAACTGGAGAATAACGTGATGCAACTAAGAAAGGTTATCGCATAAAGGAGACAGTCCCAGCTTTTCGTTAAAAAACTAGATATTTCAAGATAATGGTTTCGAATGTGAACTTGAACAGAATTCTGGGTGATAATCTAGATTTTCACCATTATCTTCTTGTAATATGCCCAAAAGGGTGAAATAGCACCTTCTATTTCGGATGGAACCATATGGCAATTTCAAAAAAGAATGGTCAATCTAAGCCCAAGCGGAAAACTGAGGTTCCTGGTCAAGCGTTAGGGTACAGCCTTCAATTTACACTGCTCACTCATTTGTTGCTTCAAGCGCCTGAGGGTAGTCTTTGCAGTTTGGAGGTACTTGATGACGTTGCCCAAGAGAATAATTCTGGTGATATCAGATTCATTCAAAGTAAAAGCGCTCTTACAGCTAATCCTGCAGCTGATCGTGCAAAATCATTATGGAAAACACTTTCTAATTGGATTGACCTTGCTACATCCCTAGGCTTCGAAGTGGAAAAAGCCATTTTTGAGCTATATGTATCGCGTCCAGTTGAAGGGAGTATAGTTAAAAAGTTTAATGAAGCTAAAACACCAGAGGATGCCCAAGAAGCCATTACCCATGCCCGAACAGAATTATGGGGAGATTCACCACACTTCAATTTGAAGGATGACATCTCGAAAGAAATTTCCAAATACGTCGAAAAAGTCTTTACCGCAGACCAAAACCTTCTACAACGACTTATTTGCAACTTTCAACTGACACTTGGTAGTGGTAGTCCACAAGCAGATCTTGAAGCATGTGTGCGAAGCCATCCTGTCTCGCCTTCAAAGGTTAGTGATATCACTAATTACCTTTGCGGAAAAGTGAAACGCCACATCGATATGCTTCTAGAGGCAGAAAAACCTGCTGTCATTGCCCGTGATGATTTTTACACTTGGTACAAAGCATATGTTCAGAAAATAGATCGCCAGATGGTTCTTTCTAGCCGTGCTCAGGCCCCAGTAAAAGAGAAGGCTCAGGAGTATCTTCCTGATAAATTTGTCCAACAATTAGAGATCATCGGCCTGCCTTATGAAGAAATACTTGGAGCCATAAGTGACTATTTAATGGCCTCATTTGACCGAACTGATTGGGCAGCGCGAGGAGAGGTTGACGAAACCTCATTTGATGATTTGGATACTGTGCTTCAGAGAACATGGAAGAATAAACAGAGAATCTGTGGTTTAACACACAGAGAAAAGCCCGAACAAGATCAAGGGCAGCTACTTTACTTTGAATGTATGCAGTTTAATACCCCACTTCAGGCTATGTCTCCGCCAAGCCATTTTATTCCCGGTTGCTATCATATTTTAGCTGATAGCTTAGCTGTAGGATGGCATCCAAACTATACGACGCAGTTGAAGAATAAGAAGGTCGCATAAAATGCTGGCAAGGGAAGCTCAAAATATTCAGAATCCTGCATTAGGCGCTGCTCTTGTATGGCGGTTTTGTTGTGGTTATGTCAAAACTAATCGGGTAAGCGCGCCCCCTCCTCTTCCATTTCTCTTTCTGGTACTACCTATAATTCTGCATCAAGAGACTTCTGAGTTTGTTAAGCGTACCTATAAAAGTTCAGGGCTGCGGGCTTTTGCTGCAAAGTTTGGCGATTCGTCGGTATCAAAGCAAGATTTGCTGTTTCAAATTCATGAACGTTCAATCCGTTGGCGACAGCTTAGCCTGCGATCAATTGAGCTTGCTGTCGCAGGCGATCTACTCAAATTGCAAGATGAGGGTGATGTAATCCCTTTATCGAAAACAAAGGCGAGGGGATTATCGGATGAGGTGAAGATACTCATGGATTTGGCAGAAAAACTGGGCTCTTGGTTTGGTGAACTCTCGATTCATGAGGTTGTGACAACTTTAAAGGTGAAACTCTAATGTATTTTCAAATTCGAGGCATCATACTCTGGCCACGAAATAAAAAATTTAAGCCTCGTACCATTCGTTTTGAACTCGGCAAAGTTAATGTCATCAGTGGTGCCTCACGCACTGGGAAATCGGCAGTAATTCCCATCATTGATTATTGTCTTGGTTCCAATAGCTGTTCAATTCCAGTAAATACTATTCGTAGATATTGTGAGTGGTTTGGGATCGTCGTGGCAACAGAGCAAGGTGAAAAATTGTTGGCACGAAAAGAACCAGGAAACCAACGTAGCACCACTGATATGTATGTATTAGAGGCTGAAAATATTACGTCCATCCCAAGCCGTCTGGAAAAAAACACTAATGTTATTGCAGTAAAGAGAATGCTTGATGATTTGGCTAACCTTTCGAATCTTGACTTTTCAGGTGGTGATGAAAATTCAGGATTTGATGGCCGACCAGCTTTTCGTGATTTAGCTGCTTTCACATTTCAGCCGCAAAACGTTGTTGCTAATCCCGATGTTTTATTCTTTAAAACTAATACCTATGAACATAGGGAAAAATTGCGGAAGATTTTTCCCTATGTCCTTGGCGCAGTAACATCTGAATTAATGGCTAAACAGTTTGAGCTCAATAGAGCTCGCCTATTGTTACGTCGCAAAGAACGAGAACTCAAAGATGTCCAAACTATATCAGCACAATGGCTTGCTGATTTAAAGTCTAAGTACAGTGAGGCCCAAGAGCTTGGCTTGGTACCTAAACCGCAAGAACAGTTATCCCGAGAGCAAATGATTGGGCACCTTGAAAATGTTATTTCACAAACCGATCTAGCTTTGGAAGTAACCGTATCAACAATTTCAGACGCTTTGGATGAATTAAATAAGCTTGAAAACGAAGAGCGATTAGTTTCTCGTGAACTAACTACAATGCGTCACCGTCTTGAAGAAATGAACCGTCTAAGAGTTGGAGTACATCAATATGAAAATGCCCTTCTAATGCAACGTGACCGGCTTAAAATTTCTGACTGGTTATTATCTAACGCAAATGATGAGTCAGATTGCCCCATGTGTGGTAGCCATTCTGATTCTGCCAAGCAAAAGCTACAAGTTCTTGTCCAACGACTATCAGATGTTGAGGCTGCGATAGGTGCTGATACCCATAAGGAAGTTCCAGCCGCATTTGATAGAGAGCTACAACGTGTAACCTCTGAAGTGTCTAACGCAACCGAGCGTTTAAGGTCCATTCAGTTAAGTAAGCGAGCCTTAACGAGCAGATCGAAGGAGGCGCGTGAGCAACAGTTTTCCACCAGGCGTGCTGAGCGTTTTGTCGGCAATATCGAATCTGCGCTAGAGTTACATAGAAAACTAGGAAGCGATAGTGAACTTGTAGAAGAAGTAAATAATCTCAAAGAAATAGTACAGAACTGGGAAAAAGAGTTACGTGAAAAAGATATCGAATTGCGTAAAAGCCAAGCATTAAGAGTTATTAACGCTAAAGCAGGGAATATCCTTCAAGGTTTAGATGTTGAAGACCCAAATGCACCTATTTCTTTAGAAATTAATGACCTAACAATCAAAGTGTTAGGGGGTGAGCGTGATGATTATCTTTCAGAGATAGGAAGTGGCTCAAATTGGCTCTCCTATCATTTGGCAGTATTACTCTCTCTCCATCAATTTTATTTAAGTCAAAAAAATAATCCTGTACCCAGTTTTCTTATTCTTGATCAACCAAGTCAGGTCTATTTTCCTAAATCTACTCAGCTTCAAAACGTTGCTAATGAAGATGAACCAAAGCTTCGTGATGAAGATGTTGAAGCTGTTAGACGGGCATTTGAAACAATGGGTAACGTAGTGATTAAGGAAAATGGGAAACTTCAACTAATAGTTTTAGATCATGCACCACGCGAAGTTTGGGGAGAAATTGATGGTGTCGTTGGATTGCCAGAATGGCGCGACGGTATTAAATTGGTCCCGATGGAATGGTTAACTGATGCTTAATTAAATCATCTATTATTCCGTATACAGAGGTTACAACCTATCAGACTAAAAGCATATTACTTTTCTGATAGGCTTTTGATATTTTACTCTTCTGATTTCCAATATCAATATATCCGAGCGCTGAGGCTCATGTACTGTTAGAACAGCTATTAACTCACAAAGTTGGTTGAACTAATAATGGGTATAAAAAATGAACGAATTGATCGCCTTAATTAATACTGACCCCGAAGAGTCTACAGTGCAGAAATTTTTCGAGAAACATCCGGCCTCAATCATTGGCACTGCCTATGCGCTATCGAATACATTGATAGCTAAACTTCCATTAGGTGTCGATTTTGTTACAGATTTTACATGGGTAAATCCTCGTTCTGGGCCTACATATGTTTATCTGATTGAAATCGAAAAACCTTCTAAATCAATTTTTAATAAAAATGATTCATTTACTCAAAGTTTCAATCACGCATACGGACAAGTGGAAGATTGGCTGGGTTGGTACGCGAGAAACCAAGATGCCTTTCGAGATATATTAGTCCCATTAAAGTCTCATAATGACTTACCGCCATTTTTTGCTGTAAGAGGAATTTTGATCTATGGGAGAGATTCGGAGTTAAGTAATAACAGGAGAGAGGAGCGTTGGGTTCAAAAAGGATTATCAAATCCATTTATTGAAGTACGAACATATGATGGGTGGGCTCGTGAAAAAAACAACACTATACCTCCTCATGATATATTATCTGACTATCTATCCACTGTGCATTATTCCAACCGTTCTTATATCAACAAAGACCTCCAAAAAGTTAATATATAGTTATTTACTAAAGGTGATTGGAGTAAAAATAGGCAGACTTCATTAGTTATGATGATACCTGCTTGTTTAATTATCGCTTCAAATATAATTCTATTTTCTTGTAAGGAAATTTTTATAAGTCTGAGATGTGAAAATTATAAAAAATGACAGTGGCATTTCTTATTAAAGCACCTATCATAAATCCTTAGTATTGCTATTATCGATAACATGACTTGTATAGCTCAAGAATATAAGAGCAAGCGCTCTCATGTTATTTTAAGTAGTAGCCTCTATAATTTTATCGCCTGATACTAAACCGGAAATCTCAAAAAGTGCATGGAACTAAAAAGGGTGTGCTTACACACAACAATGAAAGCTTCATAAGCTGCATCAGACCAACTGTCATCCCTTCGGTTGTCGTTTGTTATTGGACGACAATTACAAAGGTGTCCCGTGTTGCTTCACCAGTTAATGTTACTTTCTTGCTTCAGTTAAAATGTTACCGTCACTCTGGAAAGTATGCAGGATACTTACAGCCGCCTCATATATTGCGTCAGACGCTGATGAGTAGAACAATGAGGCACAGTCTCTGTGCCAGAAAGTAAAGAGTGGGGGCCTGAAAGCAAAAAATTAATAATAAACGGATACCCAGCCTTATGGCCGGGTATCTGAAGTTACATTACGGTGTTTCCTTGTACATCAGTTTCTCGATGTAATTAGCATACCACTGCATCATTTCTCGTCGCCCATCCAGATACAGTGCATGGTTATATGTACCGCGAATCGCGTTCTTATCCACATGAGCAAGCTGCGTCTCTATCCAGGCCGAATTGAATCCCTGCTCATGCAAGATTGTGCTCATCGTGTGGCGAAAACCGTGCCCTGTCAGCCTCCCCTTATATCCAAGCAACTCAATCACCTGATTAACGCTTTCCTTAGAGATCGGCTTTGTCCGGTCATTTCGCCCTATAAATACCAGAGGATACATGCCGGTAATCGGTTTTAGTGACTGAAATAGCTCCACAACCTGCTCCGACAGCGGGACGATATGGGGCCGTTTCATCTTCATCACCTCAGGTGGGATCTCCCAAAGACGCTTCTCAAAGTCGATATCCTGCCAACGTGCAAAGCGTAGTTCCTGGGTACGAACCCCCGTCAGCATGATGATTTGCGTCGCCGTTTTAGTGATCACACTGCCGGTGTACCCGGCCAGATCCCTAATGAAATATGGAAGTTCTTCTGCGGTAAGGAAGGGAAAATGAGTTTTCTTTGGCGTTGCCAAGGCAGTCGCTAGATCGGGGGCCGGGTTGTATTCCGCACGCCCTGTCACGATGGCATAGCGAAATACCTCTCCACAACGCTGGCGTACTTTACGCATCTTCTCCAGCGCACCGCGCTTCTCCAAGCGCCGGAGCGTTTCGAGCAGCTCCATTGGCTTAATCTCAGCTATCGGGCGTCGGCCAAGATAAGGGAATATGTCTTTTTCGAAAGTATCGATGATTTCATCACGATAGCGTAACGACCAACGATCGGCCTTTTGCCTATGCCACTCGCGGGCAATAGCCTCAAACGTATTTTCAGTAGAGAGCTTTTGCGCCAGCTTATCCGCCTTCTTCACCTCACCAGGATCGCCCCCCGCAGCCAAGACTTTACGCGCCTCGTCTCTCTTTTGGCGTGCATCGGCTAAAGAGACATCCGGATAAACGCCGAACGACAGCATCTTTTCTTTGCCGACAAAACGGTACTTCAGTCGCCAGTATTTTGAGCCATTCGGTTTAACCAGCAGATACATGCCGCCACCGTCAGTTAGCTTGTAAGCCTTATCCGTCGGCTTAGCCGATTTCACTTTGATATCCGTTAGTGGCATAGCATCTCCATTGAAAATATAAGCAGCGGTGTATGTGTGGCACAGCCAAAAGAGAGGAATCAGGGGTTACCACATAGCTTGGGGGTGCCAAAAAACAGCATACAATTTTGCACCCCCTAAAGCACCCCCAACATTGCGTTGATGTGGGTAGAGTACCGTTGATTTACAGAGACAATATCAAACGTTAAATCCAGTAATTATGGGGGCTTAGTTGAGTTAAGGAGAGTCAGAGAGACATTGATTGGCGGAAGATCACAGGAGTCGAACCTGCCCGGGAACGCTGGCGTCCCCAACTGGATTTGAAGTCCAGCCACCTCACCGGAGATGACGATCTTCCGCGCCTGCATTGCTACATGGAGGCGGGGCGCATTATAGCTACTTTCAGGCATTTACCACATACCCCCGCACACTTTTTTCACCTCTCTTTTGACCTGCACCCCCCTGTTTCAGTTAATTCCTAATAAAATCCTCATGTTAGCCATTCGTGCTCTCCATTATTTACCGCGATCACAAAAAACAAGAAACGTAATCTGCTAACCAGATAACGCAATACCCGCTCAAGAAACAATGGTTTAAAAATACTCTAACCGGTCTCAGCGCCCCCTACAGCGTGAAGGATAAAAAGATGAGCGAAGTATTGTCAGTAAAAGAGAAGATTGGCTACGGCATGGGAGACGCCGCCAGCCACATCATTTTTGATAACGTCATGTTGTACATGATGTTTTTCTATACCGATATTTTTGGCATTCCCGCCGGATTTGTCGGCACGATGTTCCTGCTGGCCCGCGCGCTGGATGCGATCTCCGACCCGTGCATGGGGCTGATTGCCGACCGTACCCGCAGCCGCTGGGGCAAGTTCCGTCCGTGGATTTTGTTCGGGGCTATCCCGTTCGGTATCGTCTGCGTACTGGCCTACACCACGCCGGACCTCAGCCACAACGGCAAAATGGTGTATGCCGCCATCACCTATACGCTGCTGACCCTGCTCTACACCGTGGTCAACATTCCTTACTGCGCGCTCGGCGGCGTGATCACCAACGACCCGACGCAGCGTATCTCCCTGCAGTCCTGGCGCTTTGTGCTGGCGACGGCGGGCGGCATGCTCTCCACGGTGCTGATGATGCCGCTGGTGAACCTGATTGGCGGCGACGATAAGGCGTTCGGCTTCCAGGGCGGCATCGCAGTGCTGTCGGTGGTCGCGTTCCTGATGCTGGCGTTCTGCTTCTTCACCACCAAAGAGCGCATCCAGGTTCCGCCGAGCACCACCTCCATGCGGGAAGACCTGCGCGATATCTGGCACAACGACCAGTGGCGCATCGTCGGCGTGCTCACCATCCTCAACATCCTCGCCGTCTGCGTGCGCGGCGGCGCGATGATGTACTACTGCACCTGGATCATGGGCTCGCCGGAGGTGTTCGTCGCGTTCCTCACCACCTACTGCGTCGGCAACCTGATTGGCTCCGCGCTGGCGAAACCGCTTACCGACTGGAAGTGCAAGGTCAGCATCTTCTGGTGGACTAACGCCGCGCTGGCGGTGGTCAGCGTGGCGATGTTCTTCGTGCCGATGCACGCCACCGTGCTGATGTTTGCCTTTATCTTCGTTATTGGCGTGCTGCACCAGCTTGTGACGCCGATTCAGTGGGTGATGATGTCCGATACCGTCGACTACGGCGAATGGACCAACGGCAAACGCCTGACCGGCATCAGCTTTGCGGGCACGCTGTTCGTGCTGAAGCTCGGCCTGGCGCTGGGCGGGGCGATGATCGGCTGGATGCTGGCAGGCGGCGGCTACGACGCGGCAGCCAAAACCCAGAACAGCGCGACCATCAGCATCATTATCGGCCTGTTTACCCTGGCCCCGGCGGTCTGCTACGTGCTGAGCGCCATCATCGCCAAACGCTACTACACGCTGAAAACCCCTTTCCTGACCAAAATCATGGGCGAGCTGGCGCAGGGCGCGCGCCGCAATCAGCAGGAGTTTGAAAACCTGCCGGTCAGCAAAGAATTACAGAACTAAGAGGACGAGAGTATGAAAATCAGTGATGGAAACTGGCTCATTCAACCGGGCCTGAACGTGACGTATCCGGTTCAGGTGTTCGACGTGGAGCAGCAGGGCAATGACCTGGTGTTGTTTGTTGCGCCGCGCGACGTGCGCGAGCGCACCTGGCAGCTCGACACGTTGATGTTCACGGTTCGCCTGTTTGCCCCGCAGGAAGGGATTGTCGGGGTGCGCATCGAGCACTTCCAGGGCGCGCTGAATAACGGCCCGCACTATCCGCTGAACGTTCTGAAAGACGTTAAGGTAGAGATTGAAAACAACGCCGAGTTTGCCGAGCTGAAAAGCGGCAGCGTCAGCGTGCGCGTCACCAAAGGCGAGTTCTGGGCGCTGGACTTCCTGCGCAACGGCCAGCGCATTACCGGCAGCCAGCTGAAAAACAACGGCTACGTGCAGGACAGCAATACCGACCGCAATTACGTGTTCGAACGTCTGGATCTGGGCGTGGGGGAAACGGTCTACGGTCTTGGCGAGCGCTTTACCGCCCTGGTGCGCAACGGCCAGACGGTCGAAACCTGGAACCGCGACGGCGGCACCAGCACCGAGCAGTCCTACAAAAATATCCCGTTCTACCTGACCAACCGCGGCTACGGCGTGCTGGTGAATCACCCGGAGAACGTCTCGTTTGAAGTCGGCTCCGAGAAGGTCTCTAAAGTGCAGTTCAGCGTCGAAGGCGAGTATCTGGAGTACTTCGTCATCGACGGCCCGACGCCGAAAGAGGTGCTGAACCGCTATACGCAGTTCACAGGGCGTCCGGCGCTGCCGCCTGCCTGGTCGTTCGGCCTGTGGCTGACCACCTCTTTCACTACCAACTATGACGAAGCGACGGTAAACAGCTTTATCGACGGCATGGCCGAGCGCGACCTGCCGCTGCACGTCTTCCACTTCGACTGTTTCTGGATGAAGGCCTTCCAGTGGTGCGACTTCGAGTGGGACTCGGTGACCTTCCCGGATCCGGAAGGCATGATCCGCCGCCTGAAAGAGAAAGGGCTGAAGGTGTGCGTGTGGATTAACCCGTACATCGGCCAGAAATCCCCGATCTTCCGGGAGCTGAAAGAGAAGGGCTATCTGCTCAGGCGCCCGGACGGCTCCCTATGGCAGTGGGACAAATGGCAGCCGGGGCTGGCGATTTACGACTTCACCAATCCGGACGCATGCCGGTGGTATGCCGACAGGCTGAAAGGCCTGGTGGATATGGGCGTCGACTGCTTCAAGACCGACTTTGGCGAGCGTATCCCGACCGACGTGCAGTGGTTCGACGGTTCCGATCCGCAGAAGATGCACAACCACTACGCCTACATCTATAACGAGCTGGTGTGGAACGTGCTGAAAGAGACGGTGGGGGAGGAAGAGGCGGTGCTGTTTGCCCGCTCCGCCTCCGTCGGTGCACAGCAGTTTCCGGTTCACTGGGGCGGCGACTGCTACGCCAACTACGAATCGATGGCGGAAAGCCTGCGAGGCGGGCTGTCGATTGGTCTGTCCGGCTTCGGGTTCTGGAGCCACGATATCGGCGGGTTCGAAAATACCGCCCCGGCGCACGTCTATAAGCGCTGGTGCGCGTTCGGGCTGTTCTCCAGCCACAGCCGCCTGCACGGCAGCAAATCCTACCGCGTGCCGTGGGCGTACGACGACGAGTCCTGCGACGTGGTACGCCACTTCACGCAGCTGAAGTGTCAGCTGATGCCGTATCTGTATCGTCAGGCAGCGCTGGCACGCGAGTTCGGCACGCCGATGCTGCGGGCGATGATGCTGGAGTTCCCGGACGATCCGGCGTGCGACTATCTCGACCGTCAGTACATGCTGGGGGATGCGGTGATGGTCGCGCCGGTGTTCTCCGAGGCGGGCGACGTGCAGTTCTGGCTGCCGGAAGGGCGCTGGACGCACCTGTGGCACAACGACGAAATTCAGGGCAGCCGCTGGCATAAGCAGCAGCACGATTTCATGAGCCTGCCGGTCTACGTGCGCGACAACACGCTGCTGGCGCTGGGTAATAATAAACAGAAGCCGGACTACGCGTGGAACGCGGGGACGGCCTTCCAGCTGTTTAACCTGGACGACGGTGCAACGGCGTTGAGCGAAGTCCCTGCGGCGGACGGTTCAGTGGCGTTTACGCTGAAGGCGTCACGTCGGGGCGACCTCGTGACCTTTACCGGCGCGGGAGACGCGCAAAACTGGTCGGTGTGCTTGCGCAACGTGCAGAAGGTGAGCGTCGTGAAGGGCGGATCGCACGCGGGCAGCGAGTGGGGTGTGGTGGTGAAAGCGGAGGAGAATGAGGTGGTGGTTCACCTTTAATTCCCCTCACCCTCTCCCCAAAGGGGAGAGGGAATGGTTTGCTCCCTCTCCCTTTCAGGGAGAGGGCTGGGGTGAAGGCGGTGTTGAAACCACACCGCCCGTCATCGTCTGCTGCACCTGCTGTTTATCCATATTCACCGCGTTCAGCTTGCCGTTCACCGTTGGCTTCAGCGGTGCGCTGGCCTGCACGCTGCCGCTGGCGGTGAGCTGAATATTCCCGTCACCCGTAATCGGCAGCGCAGGCCAGCCCCACTGCTGCAGCACGTTGAGCGGAACGCCGCGCCCGTTCAGGCTCACCGTGGTCTGCCGCTGCGGCAGCTGTGAAACCGTCGCCGTGGCTTCCAGAATACCTTTCTCGGTAAAGGCGCTCAGGTCGGTAATGTTCACCGTGGCGGCGTTGGCATTCAGCGCCAGCGACGGACGGCGCACGTCCACGCGGTTAAAGGTCGCCGCCGCGCCGTTCAGCGTGGCGCTACCGCCCCACACGCCCCACTTATGGTCTTGCGCTAGCTGCAGGTTAGCCCCATAGCCATCAAGAGAGGTGATTTGCCACGGGAAAGCCGGATCGATATCGATCACCAGGTTGCGGCTCAGGCCGAATTTTTTTAGCGTCACGTTGTTCAGCCATTCCGGCAGAGGCTCCATCCACAGCGTTTTCCAGTTCTGCGGCAGGGTGTACTCCAGCCCGGCGATGGCAACATCGTCCAGCACCAGCGCTTTGCCGTCGCGCAGCCAGTTACCGGAGGTGCGCACCATGCCGCCCTCCCAGCGGGAGGTGAACTGACGCAGCGCCATGCCCTGCGGGGAAAACTCCGCATTCAGGATTGGGTCGAAAAGATGCAGCGAGCCGTAGATAAACTCGCTGGCGTTCATGGACAGACGGCCTTCCTGGCTCTGCCAGTCGCCTTTGCTGAGAGTCAGGTTGCGCAGGCTTAAATCGAGGTCGGTCACCGCCCAGTCCGGGCCCTGAAGCCGGGCGTCGGTCACGTCCAGACGACCAATCTGCAGAGAGGGGATGGTGGCCAGCGGCGCGAAGAACGCGGTCAGCGTTTTATCGCTCTGCAGGCGGATCTCGTTCAGGCGCATCGTATCGATAATCCAGCTCCCGTCGGCGTTGCGCAGGGCGGAGCCGGTGAGCGAGCCGCGGGCCATATCGGCACCAATCGTTTTCAGCACCACCTCCTTGCCGTTAAGCTGGCCCTCGATCAGCACGTTGGTGGCCGGTACGCCGTTCAGGGTCAGCGAACCCGCGCTCATCTGGATCTGCGCGTTATTCCCCAGCACGTTGCCGGCTTCCGGAAGCCACGGGCTGACGCCGCCCGTGACCTTCTGCGCGCTGAGGTTCCATTCGGTATTCGGGCTGTTAAACGCCATGTTGTTAAGCTGCAGACGATCCGCCTGGAAAGGCAGCGGCGCCGTCTGAGGCGATAGATTCAGCGTGCCGTCGAACAGGGTAATGGTGTCCATATGCAGCGGATCGGTTATCTGGCGGCTGCTCAGGCCAATATCGACTTTTTTGGCTACCAGCGTGGCGGGTTTACCGTCCCGACCGAATGTGACGTTTTCCAGAATGATGTGGGAAGGCGACGAAAAGCGGTGATTCATCTTGTCGAAGCTGAGTTCGTAGTCGGTATTCACCGTCACCCAGTTGCTGACCTGAGACGCACCCCAGCGGGTCTGGATCAAAATGTAGAACGCCAGCAGCACAATGAGCAGGGCTACCAGAAGATAGATGAGGAGCTTTCCAATAAATTTCATGGTCTTCCATCCCGCAAAACGCACATAAGGGAGTTATGCACGATTTATGCGCAATCCTCAAGGCGGGAATGGTGTAATTAGATGTCACGGCAGGCATTGACTGCCTGCCGTGAGAGAAATCAATTTTTCTCAGGCGGGAAAACGAGGTTCAGAACGATAGCGGTGATACCGCCCGCGGCAATGCCGGAAGAGAGCAGGTTTTTCACCCAGTCAGGCGCAAACTGCAGGATCAGCGGCTGCTGGGAAACGCCCAGGCCAACGGCCAGCGACAGCGCGATAATCATGATCGCGCGGCGATTCAGCGGCTCGCGGGAGACGATACGCACGCCGGAGGCCGCGATAGTCCCGAACATGACCAGCGTTGCGCCGCCCAGCACCGGCTCAGGGATGTGCTGCACAAAGCCGCTTACCGCCGGGAACAGGCCGAGGACGATCAGCATCAGCGCCACCACAAAACCCACGTAGCGGCTGGCCACGCCGGTCAGCTGGATCACGCCGTTGTTCTGACCGAAGCAGGAGTTCGGGAAGGTGTTAAATACCGCAGAGACAAACGAGTTCAGGCCGTTAGCCAGCACGCCGCCTTTCAGGCGCTTCATGTACAGCGGGCCGGACACCGGCTGCTCGGAGACGTCGGAGGTGGCGGTGATATCACCGATGGTCTCCAGAGAGGTGATCATAAAGACCAGCATCAGCGGCAGGAGCAGACCCCAGTCAATGCCCAGACCGTAGTATAGCGGCGTGGGGACGACGATCGGCGAGCTGTTGTTCGGCGCGGTGTTCTCCGGCAGCATGCCCAGCGCCCACGCCAGCAGATAGCCCGCCGCCATGGCGATCACCAGTGAGGCGACGCGCAGGTAAGGGTTACGCTGACGGTTAAGCAGAATAATGATCGCCAGCACGACACCCGCCAGCAGCAGGTTTTTCGGCGCGCCGAAGGTGTGGTCGCTCATTGCGGCATAGCCGCCGCCGATGGAGGTCAGGCCCACCTGGATCAGCGACAGGCCGATAATCATCACGACGACGCCGGAAACCAGCGGGGTGATGACGCGGCGAGCCAGATGCAGAACGCGGGAGATGACCATCTCCGTGCAGCTGGCCAGCATCAGGGTGCCGAACAGCGCCGCCATCATGGTCGGAACATCCGCACCGCCGGTTTTCAGCGCCGTACCGCCCATGATCAGCGGTGCCACGAAGTTAAAGCTGGTGCCCTGAATCGACAACAAACCCGACCCCACCGGACCCCACGCTTTTATTTGAATAATCGAGGCCACGCCGGAGGCGAAAAGAGACATGCTGATGATGTGCTGCGTGTCCTGCGCCGGTAAGCCGAGCGCCTGGCAAATCAGCAGCGCCGGGGTGATCACCGCAACAAACATAGCCAGAAGATGCTGGCAGGCGGCGAAAAGCGTTTGCGGCAGCGGCGGGCGGTCTTCAAGGCGGTAAATCAGTTCGCTATTTTGCTTCTGCGCAATCGGTTGCGCATCAGGCGACTCTATGGTGTTAACGGACATCGGCGGCAATCCCACGGTGGAAAAGCGGGCATTTTATCTGACCATCTGGTAAAAGCAAACGATTGCCAGCAAAAAAAGGGAAGAAAATATGCCGCTGTGAACAGGTTTTCTACAACGCATCGGGAAAAAAAATTACACTTTTTGCGCCGGGAGCTCATGACGAGCGCAAACCGGCCCAGGATAACGCCGCGTGCGTATGGAACACGCGCATAACAGGAGCCTTTTATGATTCATCTCGATACGTTGTCGACCCTTGTTGCCGCAACGCTGGTTCTTCTGCTTGGTCGCAAGCTGGTACACAGCGTTTCCTTTCTGAAAAAGTACACCATCCCTGAACCCGTCGCCGGTGGCCTGCTGGTGGCGCTCGCCCTGCTGATACTGAAAAAAAGCATGGGCTGGGAAATTGATTTTGATATGTCCCTGAAAGACCCGCTGATGCTGGCCTTCTTTGCCACTATCGGCCTGAACGCCAATCTGGCGAGCCTGCGCTCGGGCGGTAAGGTGCTCGGCGTATTCCTGGTTGTGGTGGTGGGGCTGCTGCTGATGCAAAACGCCATTGGCATCGGCATGGCAACGCTGCTGGGGCTCGATCCGCTGATGGGTCTGCTGGCGGGGTCGATAACCCTTTCGGGTGGTCACGGAACCGGGGCCGCGTGGAGCAAGCTATTCATCGAACGCTACGGGTTTGAAAACGCGACAGAAGTGGCGATGGCCTGTGCTACCTTTGGCCTGGTGCTGGGGGGCCTGATTGGCGGCCCGGTAGCGCGTTATCTGGTGAAGCACTCCGCTACGCCGAACGGCAGGCCGGACGATGAAATGGTGCCGACCGCCTTCGAAAAGCCAGACGTCGGACGCAGCATTACCTCGCTGGTGCTGATTGAAACCATCGCGATGATCGCCATCTGTCTGACCGTGGGCAAAGTGGTTGCGCAATGGCTGGCGGGCTCCGCGTTTGAACTGCCGACGTTTGTCTGCGTGCTATTTATTGGGGTGATCCTGAGCAACGGTCTGGCGCTGATGGGCTTCTACCGCGTGTTTGAACGGGCGGTATCGGTGCTCGGCAACGTCTGCCTGTCGCTGTTCCTGGCGATGGCGCTGATGAGCCTCAAGCTATGGGAGCTGGCCTCGCTGGCGCTGCCGATGGTGGCGATTCTGGCGGTGCAGACCCTGTTTATGGCGTTGTACGCCATGTTCGTTACCTGGCGCATGATGGGCAGAAACTACGATGCGGCGGTACTGGCGGCGGGTCACTGCGGGTTTGGTCTGGGGGCTACTCCAACGGCTATCGCCAATATGCAGGCGATCACCGAACGGTTCGGGCCATCGCACATGGCGTTTCTGGTGGTCCCGATGGTTGGCGCCTTCTTCATTGATATCGTCAACGCGCTGGTGATCAAGCTGTATCTGATGCTGCCGATATTTGCCTGAGATCAGGCATTGGAATACCGCTCGGTTTCCGGCATCCAGCGCTCAATTAACGCTGCCGCCTGTTCGGGGTAGCGTTCATGAATGTGGCGAGCGAGGCGCTGAACTTCGGGGATCATGGCCTGATCGCGCAGCAAATCCGCCACTTTAAATTCGGCGTTCCCCGTCTGACGCGTGCCGAGCAGTTCACCGGGGCCGCGGATCTCCAGGTCTTTTTGCGCAATCACAAACCCGTCGTTGCTGTCGCGCAGCACCTGCAACCGCATCTGGGCGGTTTTCGAGAGCGGAGCTTTGTAGAGCAGGACGCAGTGGGACGCTACCGCGCCACGTCCAACGCGTCCGCGCAGCTGGTGGAGCTGGGCAAGGCCCAGGCGCTCCGGGTTTTCGATGATCATCAGGCTGGAGTTCGGAACGTCCACGCCTACTTCAATGACCGTCGTCGCGACCAGCAAATGCAGCTCACCCTGCTTAAACGACTGCATCACCGCCTGTTTTTCAGCGGGCTTCATGCGTCCGTGAACCAGACCAACGTTCAGCTCCGGCAGCGCCAGCTTAAGCTCTTCCCACGTTGCTTCGGCAGCCTGCGCTTCCAGCAGTTCTGACTCTTCTATCAGCGTACAGACCCAGTAGGCCTGACGTCCTTCGTGGGTGCAGGCGTTGCGCACCCGGTCGATGATATCGCTGCGGCGTGTGTCAGGAATGGCAACCGTTGTGACCGGCGTACGGCCCGGCGGCAGTTCATCGATGGTAGAGGTATCCAGATCGGCGTAGGCGGTCATCGCCAGGGTACGCGGAATAGGCGTGGCGGTCATGATCAGCTGATGCGGGTGGAAGCCCTGCTGCAGACCTTTCTCCCATAATGCCAGACGCTGATGTACACCGAAGCGGTGCTGCTCGTCGATAATCACCAGCGCAAGACCGTTAAACTGCACCTGCTCCTGGAAGATGGCGTGCGTGCCGACAATCATCTGCACCTGTCCACTGGCAATCGCTTCCTGTTGCGCAAGGCGTGCTTTGCCTTTTTGCTTCCCGGCGAGCCAGCCCACTTCAATCCCCAGCGGTGCAAACCAGGCACGGAAATTGTTGGCATGCTGTTCGGCCAGCAATTCGGTCGGCGCCATCAGCGCGACCTGTTTGCCGTGGGCAATCGCGCGCAGGGCAGCCAGGGCGGCAACCAGCGTTTTACCGGAACCGACGTCGCCCTGCACCAGGCGCATCATCGGCACGTCGAGCGCCATATCGCGTTCGATTTCGGCGGTGACGCGCGCCTGCGCGCCGGTGGGCTTAAACGGCAGCGAGGCCAGCAGCTTATCTTTGAGCGCATCATTCTGGCTTAACGGCTGAGCGTGGAAACGCTGCGCGCCCGCGCGAAGCGCCAGCATGCTCAGGTTATGGGCCAGTAATTCCTCAAGGATAAGACGCCGTTGGGCGGGGTGTTTGCCGCTTTCTAAATCGCTGAGCTGCAGCGTTGGCAGCGGGCGGTGCAGGGTGCGCAGCGCCTCGGGCAGGCTCATCATCCCCTGCGCCAGCTCTGGCGGCAGCAGCTCGGTAATGGCGCAGGTATCCAGCAGCTCCAGCGCCTGATCGGTGAGCTTACGCAGTGTCGCCTGCTTGATGCCTTCCGTCGTCGGGTAAACCGGGGTGAGCGTCTCCTGCAGCTCCGGCGTGCTGAGATCGCCCTGTACGCGGTACTCCGGGTGGATCATCTCTGCGCCGTATTTCCCGCGTTTGGCTTCGCCATAGGCCAGCACCCTGCGACCCGTCGCCAGGCTGTTCTTCATCGCCGCGCTAAAGTTGAAAAATCGCATGGTGAGAATGCCGGTACCGTCGCTGATCTGACAGGTCATCATCCGGCGTCCGCCGAAGGTGATGTTGCAGTTCAGGACTTCGCCTTCAACGGTGGCGTAAATGGCGGGCAGCAGATCGCCAATCTTGTAGAGCTGGGTGCGGTCTTCATAGCGCAGGGGGAGGTGAAGCAGGAGATCCTGCACGGTATGCAGGCCAATTTTTGCCAACTTATTGCTTTGCGCCGCGCCCACGCCCGTCAGGCTGTTAAGCGGAATTGCATCCAGCAGGCGGCCTTTCATCGCTTACCCGGCGTACTGCATGGTGGCCCACCACTCGGCATCGGCTTCAATTTCGCCCTGCGCGTTGACGTGGGGGTAAGGCAATTTTTTCTGCTTCGCAACGCGGGCCAGCACCGGATAACCACCTTCAAACAGCAGGCGCTGCTGTTCCTCTTCCGGCAGCATGCTGTTGCTGCGCTCGTACATCCCGGCGTTTTGACGCTGGCGCTGCGCTTCATACAGAATGAGCGCGGACGCCACGGAGACGTTGAGAGACTGGACCATGCCGATCATCGGAATAATGATGTCCCGATCCGCCAGATCCAGCGCTTCCTGGGTGATCCCGGTTTTCTCCTGACCCATCAAAATGCAGGTCGGGCGGGTGTAGTCGATCTCGCGGAAATCCACGGCTTTAGCGGACAGGTTAGTGGCCAGGATCTGCATCCCGCGCCCTTTCAGGTGCGATACGGCTTCGCCAATGGTGTGATGATTTTTGACAGATACCCAGCTGTTGCTGCCTGCCGCCGCCGAAACCGTATTGCGCATACGGCCGTCCGGCCAGACGGCGTGCACTTCATGCACACCGACGGCATCTGCAGTACGGACGATGGCAGAAACGTTATGAGGTTTATGCACCTGCTCCATGCAGACCGTCAGGTCAGGCTGACGCCTGGCGAGCATTTCGCAGATACGTGCATAACGTTGTGAATTCATAAACCTAGTTTCGGTTTCGGGTGACTTTAATCACGTCCGGCATGACGCGGATCTTGCGCATAATATTCGCCAGATGCACGCGGTCGCGGGCGGTCAGACGAATGAAGGCGCTGTACACGCGACCATCTTTTTCTTCCGTATTCAGACTCTGAATGTTGGAAGAGGCCGTGTTTATCGCTGCCGTCAGGTTCGCCAGGGCACCCTGATGGTTGAACATATCCACCTTAATTTCGGTGATAAATTCCTGTGCGGTCTCTTTATCCCACTCGACCGCCATAAATTTCTCGGCTTCTTTCTGGTAGCCTCGAATGTTACGACAGGACTCGTGGTGGATAACCAGCCCTTTGCCCGGGCTGACGTGCGCAATAATCGGGTCACCAGGAATTGGACGGCAGCATTTAGCGAAGGTGATCAGCACCCCGTCCGCGCCTTTAATCGGCAGGTGGCCGTGGCTTTGCGTCGTTGCAGGAACGGCTGTCGTGTCGCCCTGCTGCAGGTTCTTCGCCACCACCACGCTCATGGCGTTGCCGAGGCCAATCTCTGCCAGCAGGTCATCAAGCGAAGCGAGCTTCATACGCTCCAGCTCACGCTGGACGTTCTCCTGCGGAATTTCAGCCAGCTTACGGCTGCCGCCCAACGCGTGGTTGAGCAGACGACGCCCCAGGCTGACGGAATCATCACGCTTGAGGTTTTTCAGCAGCTGGCGAATTTTGGCGCGCGCTTTGGAGCTCACGACAAAGTTCAGCCAGGCCGCGTTCGGACGTGCGCCCGGTGCGGTAATAATTTCCACCGTCTGGCCGCTGGAAAGCGGCTGAGACAGAGGATAAGGCTGTCTGTCGACACGCGCACCGACGCAGGCATGCCCGATATCGGTATGCACGGCGTAAGCGAAGTCGACCGGCGTTGCGCCTGCAGGCAGTTCGACAATGCGACCTTCTGGGGTGAAAACGTAAATCTCATCCGGGAAGAGATCGGATTTAACGCTCTCGATAAATTCAAACGAGCTACCCGCACTCTGCTGAAGCTCCAGCAGGCTCTGCATCCAGCGCTGGGCGCGGATTTGTGCGGTCGTGCTGCTTTCGCCACCGTGCTCTTTATACGCCCAGTGTGCGGCAACACCCATTTCTGCCATCTGGTCCATGTCTTCGGTGCGAATCTGCACCTCAACAGGCACACCGTGTGGCCCGATCATCGAGGTGTGTAAAGATTGATAGCCGTTCGCTTTTGGAATGGCGATGTAATCTTTCATGCGCCCCGGACGCGGTTTGTAGAGGCTGTGCATCTGCCCCAGCACGCGATAGCAGGTGTCCGAGTCGTGGACAATGACGCGGAAGGCGTAGATATCCATGATCGAGTGAAAACGCTGCTCTTTGAGCACCATTTTGCAGTAGATGGAGTACAGATGTTTCTCGCGACCGCTGACGCGGCACGGAATTCCCGCTTCCTGTAAGCGCCCTTCGATTTCAGAGAGGATTTTTTGAATCATCTCTTTACGGTTACCGCGTGCGGCTTTCACCACCTCTTTAATCACGCGATAGCGGTTCGGGTATAACGCTTCAAAACCCAGCTCTTCCAGCTCGGTTTTAATGTGATGAATACCTAAACGGTGCGCCAGCGGACTGTAGATTTCGAGGGTTTCACGGGCAATGCGGCGACGTTTATCCGGGCGAAGCGAGCCCAGCGTGCGCATGTTGTGGGTACGGTCAGCGAGTTTGATGAGAATGACGCGGATATCCTGCACCATCGCCATAATCATCTTGCGGAAGTTTTCGGCTTGCGCCTCTTTCTTGTCGCGGAAATTAAGCTTATCAAGCTTAGATACCCCTTCCACCAGTTCGGCAACGCTTTTGCCAAACAGCTGTTCCATGTCCTGATAAGTGGCAGGGGTATCTTCGATCACGTCATGCAGCAGAGCGGCCATCAGCGTTTCGTGGTCGAGTTTCATCTCGGCCAGAATACAGGCCACCGCTACCGGGTGCGTGATATAGGGTTCACCGCTTGAACGTGTCTGGCCCTCGTGAGCGTCACGTGCAACGAGATACGCCTGCTGAAGACGCTTAATCTGATCTTCAGGCAGGTAGGTTTGAATCAGTTGATTCAGGCTTTCAAACAGATACAAGGGCGACCCGCAGGTTTAATTAACGACGACCTTCAGCAATAGCGGTTACGGCCTGCAGTTCTGCGGCTTCCTGCTCTTGCTGCTCCTGGCGCTCACGCACGTCGAGGATCTGGTTGTTGATCAGACCTTCTTCGATTTCGCGAAGTGCAATAACGGTGGTTTTATCGTTTTCTTCCGGTACCAGCGGATCTTTACCGCCTACCTGCATCTGACGAGCGCGACGCGCGGCGACCAGCACCAGGTCAAAACGGTTACCAATTTTCTCTACAGCGTCCTGAACAGTTACGCGTGCCATACTTAAAATGCTCCACAGGTGAAGAAATGACTGGGCATGATACTGAAAGTGGGTTCAGTCTGCCAACAGTTTGGTGATTAATGCGTCATGTCGCTGCTTCTGGCGGCTCATACGCAGACGTTCTGCACGAAGAATGGTTTTGAGATCGCTCAATGCGGCATCAAAATCATCATTCACAATAAGGTAATCATATTCCGCGTAATGGCTCATTTCTGCAACAGCCTGTTCCATACGCTTTGTGATCACTTCTTCGCTGTCCTGACCGCGGCCACGCAGGCGGCGATCCAGCTCATCTTTCGATGGCGGTAAAATAAAGATACTGCGCGAGTCAGGCATTTTCTTACGAATTTGCTGTGCGCCCTGCCAGTCGATATCCAGGAACACATTCACGCCCGTGGCCAGAACCTGCTCAATGGTTTCACGCGAGGTACCGTAGTAATTACCGAATACTTCAGCGTGTTCAAGAAACGCGTCTCTGCCTATCATCGCTCTGAATTCGTCGTGATCCACAAAGAAATAGTGTTCACCGTGCACTTCACCCGGACGCGGCGCTCGCGTGGTGTGCGAAACAGAAACCTGCGTGTCGTACAACGGTTGGGTTTTTAACAGTGCCTGAATAAGGCTGGATTTACCCGCGCCACTAGGGGCAGAAACAATATAAAGCGTGCCTTGAGCCATGAGAGTCTTTTGTATGTGTTAACGAAGAAGTCCTACATACGGGCTTATTATACACGTCGGCGCACCGTGACGTAGCCTTTGTCACACTTTTTCCCCTGGATTATTGAATTTTGCGTACCGTTTTCAGGTTTTATCTGTGGTTTTCAGCAATCAAAAGAAATACCGGATAGCCTCTCGCATTGTAAAACGATGCCGTTAGCGTTGTTTCAGGCAACCGGGTATACCTCCTGCAATGCAAAGGAGGGATAGCGATGTGGCGATGGATAGGCGGGTTAATGCTGTTGTGGTGTGGCTATGGCACGGCGGTGTGTCCGGTGTGGTCGCAGGCAAAAGCTGAGAAAGAGATGGCGTCGTTAAGCGCGCAAATCAAACGCTGGGATGAGGCTTACTGGAAGCAGGGCGTGAGCGAGATCAACGACGAGGTTTACGACCAGCTTCACGGGCGGTTAACGCAGTGGCAGCGCTGTTTTGGCAGTAAACCTTCAGAAGAGAAACTCCCCGCGCTGACGGGGAGCGTAAAACATCCTGTTGCTCACACGGGCGTGCATAAGGTGGCCAGCAAAGAGGAACTGAGGCAGTGGATGCGTGCCCGACCGCATTTGTGGCTGCAGCCGAAGGTTGACGGTGTGGCGGTGACGCTGGTCTATCGTGACGGAAAGTTAACCCAGGCCATCAGTCGCGGTGATGGTCTGAAAGGGGAAGACTGGACCGGGAAGGTGCGTTTAGTCCCGTCAGTTCCACAAAAGCTCACCGGCAAGCTGGCGAATAGCGTCTTACAGGGCGAGCTTTTCTGGTTGCGCGACAACCACATTCAGCAGCAGATGGGCGGAATGAACGCTCGCGCAAAGGTGGCGGGGGCGATGATGCGGCAAAAGGATAACTCGCTATTGAGCAAGATAGGCGTATTCATCTGGGCCTGGCCGGACGGACCGAAAGATATGCAGACATCTTTAGCTGAACTATCTCAGGCCGGTTTTACGCTGTCGGCACGGTACACGCTACCCGCCGAATCTGTTGATGCCGTCGAAAAACAGCGCGCGGCCTGGCACGTGACCGCATTACCCTTTGCCACGGATGGTATTGTGGTGCGTTCGGAGGATGAACCCGCGGGCGAAGGCTGGTTGCCTGGAGAAGGCAACTGGATTGTCGCATGGAAATATCCTCCTGTAGCCCAGGTTGCGGAGGTGAGTGATATTCATTTTTCCGTGGGGAGAACAGGCAAAATTTCCGTTGTAGCAGCGCTGGAACCTGTGCAGCTGGATGATAAACAGGTGCAGCGTGTGAGTCTGGGTTCGGTTGGGCGCTGGCAGAGGCTGGATATTGCCCCGGGGGATCAGATACAGATCAGCCTTGCCGGGCAGGGTATCCCCCGGTTTGATAAGGTGCTCTGGCGCGGGACGGACAGGCATAAACCAGAGCCTCCAGCCTCGCGTTATCATGCTCTGAGCTGTTTCTATGCTTCGCCGGAGTGTATGGATCAGTTCTTTGCCAGGCTGACCTGGCTCAGTTCAAAGCAGGTACTTGATATTGATGGGGTAGGCGAGACAGGCTGGCGGACCCTTTGGCAGGCGCATCATTTTGAACATCTCTTTTCATGGCTGTTATTAACGCAGGCGCAGCTGCAGGCTACACCGGGTTTTTCCTCAGCGCGCGGGATGGCGATCTGGCACCGATTTAATCTGGTGCGCGAGAAGCCGTTTATCCGCTGGCTCATGGCAATGGGTGTGCCATTGACGCAGGCCTCGCTGAAGGCGATGGGAGACATATCCTGGCAGAAGATGAGCGGGCGCAACGCAAAGGACTGGCAGACCCTGCCGGGAACGGGAGAGGAAAAAGCGCGACAAATTGTTAACTGGATGAACGCGCCTCAGATTGATGTGCTGGCGAAATGGCTCGCTGAACAGCACATCAACGGGTTCTGAAGCTAGTGTGCGCTGTGCTTGTAGTGAAAAACGGGCAGCCCGAGCTTCAGACGTAGCGCCAGCATGCGGGCCGTAAAGCCAAACAGCAGCGTCGAGATGACCACCACATCATGGTTCGAAACGTAATGCTGCAGGGCGATATAAAGCACCGCTGCGGCGAAGGATATGCCGGCATACAGCTCTTTTTGAAAGACCAGGGGGATGCGTTTGCAGAACATATCGCGCAGTACACCACCGAATACGCCCGTAACCACGGCAGCAATGGTGGCGATAACCGGTCCTTCCCCCATATCGAGCGCAATTTGCGCACCGATGATCGAAAAGACGACCAGCCCCAGCGCATCAAGCACCAGGAACAGGCGACGAAGATGGGGCATAACGGGCGCCACGATGGTAGTTAACACAGCAGCCGTCGCCACGATAATCACGTACTCAGGGTGTTTAACCCAGCCGAGCGGGTAATGGCCAAGCAGGATATCGCGCACGGAACCGCCGCCCAGCGCGGTCGCGGTAGCAATAATAATTACGCCGAAGGTGTCCATACGGCGACGTCCGGCGGCAAGAGCGCCGGTCATGGCTTCTGCGGTGATGCCAATAAGATAAAGGATGTGAAGCAGCATATACCCTCCGGTGTGAACGCGGGGAGGTTAGCGATTTGTGCGCAAGATCACGATTGAAATTTTCTAAGGCGAGTCAGTTTGCCCTATAAATTTTTATCTATTTATCTTTGTTAGGCTTGATGGTAGGCGGTAAAGCGTAGAAACGGACGTTGATATGGATTAGAAATAGTAATGGGTGGTGTGGCCGACACCACCCGAAAGGCATTACTCGATATTCTGGATTTGCTCGCGCATCTGCTCAATCAGCACTTTCAGCTCAATCGCTGAATTCGTCACTTCTGCATTGATCGATTTAGACGCCAGGGTGTTCGACTCGCGGTTGAACTCCTGCATCATAAAGTCCAGACGGCGGCCTACAGCTTCCTTTTTCTTCAGAATGTTGTAGGTTTCTTTAACGTGCGCTTCCAGACGGTCCAGTTCTTCAGCGACATCAATACGCTGCGCCATCAGCACCAGCTCTTGTTCCAGACGGGTGTTTTCCAGCTGAACTTCCGCTTCTTCCAGTTTGGCGACAAGACGCTCGCGCTGCCATTGCAGCACTTCTGGCATATGGGTGCGGACTTTGGCTACTTCGGTGCTTACGCCTTCAAGGCGCTGCTCAATCATCGCTTTCAGCGCCTGACCTTCGGTTTCGCGGGCAACGATAAAGTCGTCGAGCGTGCCGTCGAGGGCTGCCAGGATTTCAGCGGCAATGGCATCCAGATCCTGCTCACCGGCGGCCATGACGCCAGGCCAGCGAAGAATATCAACCGGGTTGATTTCGCCTTCATCGCTCTGCATTTTGACCCAGTTCGCCGCATTCACGAGCTGTTTTGCCAGTTTTTCGTTGAGGATGAGCTCGCCCTGTGCGCTGGCATCGGGCTCAAAGCGCAGGTTACATTCCACTTTCCCGCGCGTCAGACGCGTACGGATACGTTCACGTACGACAGGCTCAAGGCTGCGGAACTGCTCCGGCATACGGAAATACGTTTCCAGGTAACGCTGGTTTACCGAGCGCATTTCCCATGTGGCGCTGCCCCAGCTACCCTTGATTTCACGCCGGGCGTAGGCGGTCATACTGCGGATCATAGACATTCCCGTTTTTAAAGGAGAGATGGGGGGATTATAGCTTTCGGGGGCTTCTCAGGATAGGAATAAGCGTCCTTTATCCGTATAATGCGCAGCCACATTCGTTTCAAGCCGGAGAATCCATCATGCGTCCATCAGGCCGTAGCGCCAATCAGGTGCGTCCCGTCACCCTGACCCGTAACTATACAAAACACGCTGAAGGCTCCGTGCTGGTTGAGTTTGGTGACACTAAAGTTCTGTGCACCGCCTCCATCGAAGAAGGCGTTCCGCGCTTCCTGAAAGGTCAGGGCCAGGGCTGGATCACCGCAGAATACGGCATGCTGCCGCGTGCGACCCATACCCGTAATGCCCGTGAAGCGGCAAAGGGTAAGCAGGGCGGGCGTACCATGGAGATTCAGCGTCTGATCGCGCGTTCGCTTCGCGCCGCCGTTGACCTGAAAATCCTCGGTGAATTCACCATCACGCTGGACTGCGACGTGATTCAGGCAGACGGCGGCACTCGTACCGCGTCGATTACCGGTGCCTGCGTAGCGCTGGCCGATGCCCTGAATAAGCTGGTTGCTGCCGGTAAGCTGAAAACCAACCCAATGAAAGGCATGGTTGCGGCGGTTTCTGTAGGTATCGTTAACGGCGAAGCGCTTTGCGATCTGGAATATGTTGAAGATTCTGCAGCCGAAACCGACATGAACGTGGTGATGACCGAAGACGGTCGCATCATTGAGGTGCAGGGCACGGCAGAAGGCGAGCCATTCACCCACGAAGAGCTTCTCTCCCTGCTGGCGTTGGCCCGAGGGGGAATCGAGTCCATTGTAACGACGCAGAAAGCGGCGTTAGAAAATTGATTTTAAAGGCGACCAATGAGTCGCCTTTTTTTTGCCTGTAAGACAGAAAAACCAAAGGAGCAAATCCATGAAATCGTATCAGCGCCAGTTTATTGAGTTTGCGCTTAACAAGCAGGTACTTAAGTTTGGCGAGTTTACGCTGAAATCCGGGCGTAAAAGTCCCTATTTCTTCAACGCCGGGCTGTTTAATACCGGGCGCGATCTGGCACTGTTAGGCCGTTTCTATGCCGAAGCGCTGGTGGATTCCGGGATTGATTTTGACCTGCTGTTTGGCCCGGCCTATAAAGGCATTCCGATTGCGACCACCACCGCGGTGGCGCTGGCGGAACACCATGACCGCGACGTACCGTACTGCTTTAACCGCAAAGAGGCTAAAACCCACGGTGAAGGCGGGAATCTGGTTGGCAGCGCGCTGCAGGGCCGCGTCATGCTGGTCGATGACGTGATCACCGCAGGTACAGCGATCCGCGAATCGATGGAGATTATTCAGGCCAACGGTGCGACGCTTGCTGGCGTGTTGATTTCTCTGGATCGTCAGGAGCGTGGTCGCGGTGAAATTTCCGCTATTCAGGAAGTTGAGCGCGATTACAACTGTAAAGTGACGTCGATTATCACCCTGAAAGACTTGATTGCGTATCTGGAAGAGAAGCCTGAGATGGCGGACCATCTTGCAGCGGTACGTGCGTACCGGGAAGAGTTCGGGGTGTAAATGATTTACCCGGTGGCGCTAAGCTTACCGGGCCTACCAGTTCGTAGGCCGGATAAGGCGAAGCCGCCATCCGGCGATGGCGTTACTGTAATTGTGCTGCCACTAACGGCCAGCGGGCGTCAAAATCGTCCGTTGGACGATATTTGAACTCGCTGCGCACAAAGCGGGAAAGCATCCCTTCACAAAACGCAAGAATCTGGCTCGCCAGCAGCGTTTCATCAATGCTGTATCCTTCACCTTCACGCATTTTCTTTTCGCGTAGTACCTGGCGCAACTGCGCTTCAATACGTTCGAAAAGCTGGTTAATGCGGCCCTGCAGTCTGTCCTGCTCAAACATCAGCGCGTGACCAGTGAGGATACGGGTTAAGCCCGGATTGCGTTCACCGAAGCCCAGGATTAACAGCACAATCAGACGCAGACGCGCGGACGTGTCTTTTTCATCTTTCATAATCAGGTTGATGCGCGTGATCAGGCTGTCTTCGATAAACTCGATCAGACTGTCGAACATCCGGGTCTTGCTCGGAAAATGACGGTACAGCGCCGCCTCAGACACGCCTACAGAGGCGGCCAGTTTAGCGGTGGTGATGCGTTGACTGCCATCGCTGGATTCAAGCATCAGAGCCAGAGATTGAAGTATTTCTTCGCGACGATTCCTTTTCGCGGTTTGTTTTTCTGCCATGTTACAAAATACCCCTGAAAATAAGCACTTGCCAGGCTGGCATCCACACAACGGCCGCAAACTGGCGTTTGCGGTTTGTTATTGCATTATGACGCTGTGAGATACGTGTCTTTCGGGTCGTTATTTGCGCCCGGAATGGCCGAAGCCGCCTTCGCCACGGTCGGTGGCATCAAAGTCTGCCACCAGGTTAAATTCTGCCTGTACCACCGGTACAAAGACCATCTGGGCGATACGCTCGCCCGGTTCAATGGTGAAGCTGTCCTGACCGCGGTTCCAGACGGAGACCATCAGCTGACCCTGGTAGTCGGAGTCAATCAGGCCGACCAGGTTACCCAGCACAACGCCGTGCTTATGGCCCAAGCCGGAACGCGGCAGGATCACCGCGGCCAGAGACGGGTCAGCAATGTGAATGGCCAGGCCAGTTGGAACCAGGGTAGTGGCACCCGGAGCCAGTTCTACGGCGTCATCGAGACAGGCGCGCAGGTCAAGTCCGGCAGAGCCGGAGGTGGCATAGGTTGGCAGCGGGAATTGCTTGCCAACACGCGGGTCCAGAATCTTAACGTCGATTTTTTTCATCATAACGGGTAACGATCTCGTCGAGTAATTGTTGGCCCAGGAGTTCCTTGCGCTCAAGCGGTAAGACTTTATCTCCATCCTGCCAGAAAAGGTGCAGTGCGTTGCTGTCGCTGTTAAATCCTTGTGTGGCCAGCGATACGTCGTTCGCGCAAATCAAATCGAGGTTTTTGCGGGTACGTTTTTGTCGGGCATATTCTTCCACATTATTTGTTTCTGCGGCAAACCCAACAACGTAAGGACGATGGCTTTTTAGTGCGGCGACGCCGGCAACAATGTCCGGGTTTTTCACCATTTTTAGTGTTAATTCATCGCCTTGCTTTTTAATTTTAGCCTCGGCGATCGTCTCGGCACGATAGTCTGCAACGGCCGCACAGCCGATAAAAATCTGCTGGCTTTGCGCATGTGCCTGCACGGCGGCTTCCATCTCCAGCGCGGTAGTCACGTCAATTCGCTTCACAAACGCAGGGGTAGGTAGCGATACCGGGCCGCTCACCAGCGTGACGTTCGCGCCACGCCTTGCAGCGGCGGCGGCAATCGCGAAGCCCATTTTGCCGGAGCTGTGGTTGGTGATATAGCGCACCGGATCCAGCGGCTCACGAGTGGGGCCCGCGGTAATCATGATGTTGAGATGTTGCAGATCGTTGACAGGCGAAAAATGGGCTGCGGCCATATCAACAATCGTCAGCGGATCAAGCATGCGGCCCGGGCCAACGTCACCGCAGGCCTGGCTGCCGCTGTCCGGACCCCAGATAAGCAGGCCGCGTGAGGCCAGCGTCTCGAGATTGTGCTGGGTGGCCGCGTTGCGGTACATCTGCTGGTTCATGGCAGGCACGACGGCAACAGGTGCAGGCGTGGCCAGACAAATGGTGGATACCAGGTCGTTTGCCATACCGGCTGCAACCCGAGCGATTAAATCCGCTGTGGCGGGGGCAAGGATAACCAGATCTGCCCATTTCCCAAGCTCAATATGGCCCATCGCGGCTTCGGCGGCCGGATCAAGCAGGCTGTCAGATACCGGGTACCCTGAAACCGCCTGCAGGCTCAGGGGCGTGATAAAGGCTTTACCGCCTTCGGTTATCGCGACTCGCACGTCAGCCCCGCGCTCGCGCAGACGACGCACTAGCTCCGGCGCTTTATAAGCAGCAATGCCGCCGCTCACGCCAAGAACGATTTTTTTACCGGCCAGGCTCATTATGATTCTTTCCTGTTGGGTTTCACCAGAGAGCGGGCATTTTATCACAATCCCCAAAGTGGGGTGATTTTGTCCTTCGGCCACTTTGCGAGGCGCTACGCAAGAACGCAATGTGGTCGTCGAGCGACGGATTGGCCTGTGGCAGCATGAGGTTAAAAAAGGGAGAAAGAGCATGGAAGAAGATGATGAACAGCTATTGCCGCGCGAAAAACTGCTGCGCTATGGCGTCACCCTGTTAAAAGACGATGAACTGCTGGCGCTCTTTTTACGTACCGGAACGCCCGGAAAAACGGTATTTACGCTGGCAAAAGAGCTAATAGCACATTTCGGTTCGCTGTACGGTTTACTGACCGCCGATCTGGCGCAGTTTAAGCACGTTGAGGGGATCGGCGTGGCGAAATATGCCCAGCTGAGAGGCATAGCTGAACTTGCCCGTCGTTTTTATAATGCCCGCATGGAGAAGGAAGATCCGATCCTGACGCCAGAAATGACGCGTGAATTCCTGCAAAGCCAGTTAACCGATATTGAACGCGAGATCTTTATGGTGATCTTTGTCGATAACAGAAATCGGGTGCTGAAACATAGCTGTCTCTTTGCGGGCACATTGAGTCACGTTGAGGTGCATCCGCGTGAAATTGTGCGGGAAGCGATAAAAGTGAATGCAGCGGGCGTGATCCTCGCGCATAATCACCCCTCTGGCTGTGCAGAACCGAGCAGAGCGGACAAAGAAATCACCGAACGCATTATCAAATGCTGTCAATTCATGGACATTCGTGTGCTGGACCATCTGATAATTGGCCGCGGTGAGTACATTTCTTTCGCAGAACATGGCTGGATTTAGGCTATTTCTCGCGATCCATCGGGATCTTTGTCTGTTCGGGACTTGAGCACACCGCCGAGTCAGCGTATACTACGCCACCTTTGAGAATCTCGGGTTTGGCATTTGGGCCTGGCAATCGAGAGTTCACTTAGAACTATGCGATGACCGGGCTGTAAAGCCTGACGAGGCGCCGATACCCCATACGAAGCTCGAGCTAATTTGATTTTTGGAGAATAGACATGTCCCGAGTCTGCCAAGTTACTGGCAAGCGTCCGGTGACCGGTAACAACCGTTCCCACGCACTGAACGCGACTAAACGCCGTTTCCTGCCGAACCTGCACTCTCACCGTTTCTGGGTTGAGAGCGAGAAGCGTTTTGTCACCCTGCGCGTATCTGCTAAAGGTATGCGTGTAATCGATAAGAAAGGCATCGATACAGTTCTGTCCGAACTGCGTGCCCGTGGCGAAAAGTACTAAGTACTTAAAGAGGAAATAAATCATGGCTAAAGGTATTCGCGAGAAAATCAAGCTGGTTTCTTCTGCTGGTACAGGTCACTTCTACACCACCACGAAGAACAAACGTACTAAGCCGGAAAAACTGGAACTGAAAAAATTCGATCCAGTTGTACGCCAGCACGTACTGTACAAAGAAGCTAAAATCAAATAATTTTAGTCTCCTTGTATCGAAAAACCCCGCAACTGCGGGGTTTTTTGCATTCTGTATCTCAACGGAGGAAACATGCCTGAATTACCTGAGGTAGAAACCAGCCGTCGCGGCATTGAGCCCCATCTGGTCGGCGCGACGATTCTTCACGCGGTGGTCCGCAATGGACGACTGCGCTGGCCGGTGTCCGATGAGATCCATGCCCTGAGCGATAAACCCGTCCTAAGCGTACAGCGCCGCGCGAAATATCTGCTGCTGGAGCTGCCCGACGGCTGGATTATTATCCACCTGGGGATGTCCGGGAGCCTGCGCATTCTTACCGAGGAACTGCCTGCGGAAAAGCACGACCACGTCGATCTGGTGATGAGCAACGGCAAAGTGCTCCGTTACACCGACCCACGGCGCTTTGGCGCGTGGCTGTGGACGAAGGAGCTGGAAGGGCATAACGTGCTGGCGCATCTGGGCCCGGAGCCGCTCTCCGACGGGTTTAACGCGGAATACCTCAAGGCGAAGTGTGCAAAGAAGAAAAGCCCGATTAAGCCGTGGCTGATGGATAACAAGCTGGTGGTCGGCGTGGGGAATATCTACGCCAGCGAATCGCTGTTTGCGGCCGGGATCCATCCCGATCGGCTGGCCTCTTCGTTGTCGGCGCAGGAGTGCGAGCTGCTGGTGAGAGTGATTAAAGCGGTACTGCTGCGCTCGATTGAGCAGGGCGGGACAACGCTGAAGGACTTCCTGCAAAGTGACGGCAAGCCGGGTTATTTTGCCCAGGAGCTGCAGGTGTACGGCCGCAAAGGCGAACCGTGCAGAGTCTGCGGTACGCCAGTTATAGCAACGAAGCACGCCCAGCGCGCCACGTTCTACTGCCGTCAGTGCCAGAAATAAGGTTACTTTAGCTTATCCATCAATGCCTGGTGGACGTTAGTCGGCAGGAAATGGGTGACATCGCCGTGATGACGCGCCACCTCTTTTACCAGCGTGGAAGAGATAAACGACCATTCTTTGGAGGGCATCAGGAATACGCTTTCCAGCTCCGGCATCAGGTGGCGATTCATGTGCGCCAGCTGCATCTCATACTCGAAGTCTGCCACCGCGCGTAAACCACGGATCAGAATGTTTGCCTGCTGAGCGCGGGCGAAGTTAGCCATCAGGTCGCTAAACCCTACCACCTCAACATTCGGCAGGTGCGAAATGGCATCGCTGGCGAGCTGTACGCGCTCGTTGAGGTCAAACATCGGCTTTTTACTGGGGCTGGCGGCAATGGCCAGGATCACCTTGTCGAACATACACGCCGCACGGGTGATAATATCAAGATGACCGTTGGTGATCGGATCGAAGGTACCCGGATAAATCGCTTTTGTGCTCATGGCTCACGTTTTCTCTGAGTAGCCGCGGCAGAGCGCCCACAGCTCGGTGTATTTGTTGAAAGTATACTGGGCATTCACTACCGCGAGTAACCAGCCCTGCTTACCGTCCAGCACGCCACCACGTAGCAGCAGTGTTTTCAGGAACGCGCCCAGCGTGTGGGTGAAGATACCCGTCAGCGAGGCTTTCTTGCCGCGCTGGTGGCGCTCCTGCGCCCATGCGGTGGCATAGTTGAGCTGTTTACGCTGGAAGCTCCCGAAATCACGGCAGGTCAGGTGCAGCAAATCGCCCGTCAGGGGGATGACCTGTGCGCTATTGCAGCTCAGGGATTCATGGACCAGATTATCGTTGTACTGATACCGCTCGCGCTCGTAAAGGCGCATCACGCGGTCAGGATACCAGCCGCTGTGGCGCATAAATCGGCCAAGGAAGTAGTTGCGGCGGGCAATGCTGTATACGGCGCCAGGCTGGGGCGAAGAAAGCACTGCCTGAATGGCCTGCTGAAGTTCTGGCGTGATGCGCTCGTCGGTATCGAGCATCAGGACATAATCACCAGTGGCATACCCCTGCGCGCGCTGGCGCTGGATGCCGTAGCCTTGCCAGGCAGCGTTGACAAAGACTTTTGCGCCTGCTGTCCGGGCAACGTCCACCGTGTTGTCCGTACTTCCGGAGTCGAGCAGGACAATTTCGTCAGCCCAGGCGACGGAGGCCAGGCAGTCCGGAAGCAGGTCCGCGGCGTTTTTGGCGATCATCACGACCGACAGACGCTTAGACATTAGTGGCTCCGCTGGGGCAGATAAGGTTGCAGAAGCTGCAGCAGTCGGGTCAGTGCGCCCTGGTTCTGGTGCAGCACTTCGACGGCATGACGCCCGTACCACAGGCGATAATCTTCGTCAGTCAGAAGGGTCGATACCTCTTTAACCACCGAATCCGCATCGGTCACGGTAATTAAACCATCGGCCTGCTGTAATTTCGCGCAGATATCTTTGAAGTTAAACGTGTGCGGCCCCATCAGTACCGGAATGGCATGGGCTGCCGGCTCCAGCGGGTTATGACCGCCGCGCTCGACCAGGCTGCCACCGACAAACGCGAGGTCTGCAATGCCGTACAGCAACATCAGTTCGCCCATCGTATCGCCAATCACGACCTGGGTGCTGCCGGAAGGGATTTCACCGCTGCTGCGCAGCGTGAAGCTGAAGCCGCCTTTCTGCACCATTTCACGGGCATCCTTAAAACGCTCCGGATGGCGAGGCACGAGGATCAGCAGTAAATCAGGGAATTTTTCCAGCAGCTTGCGGTGAGCCTGCAGGATGATCTCTTCTTCGCCATCATGGGTACTGGTCGCAATCCAGACCTGACGACGCGGGGCCCACTGGCGACGCAGTGTGATCGCACGGGCGGCGAGTTCAGGCGTGACGGAAATATCGAATTTAAGGCTGCCCGTTACCGCAAGCTGGTTGCGTTTCAGGCCTAGCGCGATGAAGCGCGCCGCATCTTCTTCATTCTGCGCCGCAATCAGGGTAATTTTGCTTAGCAGGCGGCGCATAAATTTACCCAGCTTGCCGTAACCCTTCGCCGAGCGCTCTGAGAGGCGCGCGTTGGCAATTACCAGCGGGATTTTACGGGCATGCAGAGCGGAAATCATGTTCGGCCACAGTTCGGTTTCCATCACAATCACCAGCTTCGGGCGCACGGTGTTGAGGAAACGATTCATGGCGCAGGGTAGATCGTAAGGCAGATAGACGTGCTGCACGTCTTTGCCGAAAGCGGATAACGCGCGCTCCGAGCCGGTTGGCGTCATCGTCGTGACGGTGATTGGCAGCGACGGGTAGCGGTGACGCAGGGCGCGAACCAGCGGGATCGCCGCCAGCGTCTCACCGACAGAAACGGAATGCAGCAAAATACCGTCCGGTACGACTTTATTGCGGCAGAAGCCGTAGCGTTCAGCCCAGCGTTTACGATACGCAGGCGCTTTCCGGCTACGAAGCAACAGTCTCAGCCACACCAGTGGCTGAATGATGTACAGCAGAGCGGTATACAACAATTCCAAGCGATTATCCGTTTTTTTAGTTTCGGCGGGCAAATTCTAAGCATTTAGGCCAGGTAAAGCTATCTCTTATGCCAGATACCGTTTCAAACGGAAATAACGTCGACCCAGCCGCCAGCGCAGACGCGGACTTTTTGCACTTTTCCAGATGAGTTTCCAGATGCCTTTTTCGAAGAACTCTTTAATAATCATTGATTTCTTCTTCTCATCCTTCATGTTGTCGAAGGTATGAATAATTCCCAGCCCCTCTTTGGCAATTTGCCAGTGGCAGGCGGGGATCCCTTTCACTTTATCCGGGTAACGCTGATTGATGGCGTCGAGCATCTGCAGGATTTTCATGTAGTGACGCGCGGAGCGGATCAGCGTGTCGTCATTGTCCGGCATATGGGACACCGATGCAGAGTGAATGTAGTAGTCGTAATAACGCTCACTGGTGTACTGAACCCGCTCTGCCGCGAGCAACACTTCGGTGGTCCACGGGATATCCTGATGACGCAGCCCGGGTTCGAAATGGAAACTGTGTTTACGGATAAAGTCGTGGCGATAGATGTTCAACCAGGTGACGTGAAGGAATTTACGCGAATCCAGCGCCATTTTTAACCACGCTGGGCCCGTCATGACCCCTGTCGAAGCCAGTTTGTCTTCAGGGAAGATAGGGCGCGAGGGTTTCTTGTTGTTTTCCCAGACGTAGTTCCCGTTACAGGTGGCGACGTCCAGATCCTGCGTGACGGCCATATCGAGCAGGTGCTGGTACATGCCGGGTTTAAAGACATCATCAATATCCGGGAAAGAGAGATATTGACCCGTCGCAACGGCCAGACCGGTGTTACGCGCGATGGATACGCCCTGGTTTTGTTGTTCTATGACCTGCAGTTGCGGCAGTTTTTCTCGCCAGTTTTCGACGATCTCCATCGAGCGGTCAGTAGAGCCGTCATTGACAATGATGACTTCCATGCTGTCGATGCGTTGATTCACAAGGCAGGTAAAGAACTGATCCAGGAAAGCTTCACCGTTATAAACGGCAACCACCACGCTCAACAATGGGGCTGAATTTTGCATAAGAAACCTGATTATTTTTGATTGTCGACCAGAGCAATATATTGCTGGCAAATGGCACTGATGCCGAACGACGCGATGGTTGCATCGCCAACGACCGGCGGGGCGGTATAAATATCCGACAGCGTTTTTGCCAGTGACGCGTCATTTAACTCTGCCAGACCGCGTGCCAAGGCTCCGGTAAGTATTTCGGCGGGGCCTCCGGGGCAATTTGTACTGACCGGTGGCGTCTGGCAGATAATGGCTTCAACCAGCACATTACCAAAACCTTCGCAGTCAGAACTTAACACTAAAAGGCGTGCCCCTTTAATCCAGGGATAGGGATTGGAATCGAACGGGCGGAAAACCGTTTTGTTTTCAATACCCAGCTCGACAGCCAGCTGCTTGAGTTTTTGAATTTGCGCTTCCGAACCATTGCCCATCATGACCAGCGTTGTGTCAATTTTACTCAGGGCGAACGCACGTAAAAGACGGTCATGGCGTTTGTGCTCATGGAAGCGGCCAACATGAATAATATAATCCTTTCCCTGCATCTCGAAGGGTTCATCCGCCAGACGCTGAATTTCAGGAATATCGAAAGGATTATGGATAACCGCTTTGCGTCGAAGATTGAGTGCCAGCGTCTCGGAAAGATCTTTCAACACGGCGCCTGAGACGGCGACAACGTTGCGGTTTTCGTAGGTATGACGAATTTTAAGATGTTTAAACCAGCGCGAAAGTCCGCTGCGATGGCGAAGATAGGAGAACGAGAACATGCCATGCACGCAAAACCATACTTTGTCACGTTCCAGCGCGCGGCAGTGCGCCACAATGCGGTCGGTTTTGTGCAGATGAGAGAAAACCACATCAAATTTGCCGCTGCGTTCAGCCCGCTCAATCGCCTGATCCAGCAATTGGGCGCGGCGTGGGATCTCCGTCAGCTTTCGCCACGGTTTTTTACATGTGTCCTGAACAACCTGATAATCGATGCCTTCCGGGATGGCGTAGTCGCACACTTTCCGCAGAGAGAATAGAGAGACCTGATGCCCCATTTCTATTAACCCGCGGGAGAGTGTAAGAACCGTTTTTTCGGCTCCTCCACCGGGTAAACCATCAATAATCATTAGGATGCGCATTTTTAATCCAGTAATTTTTGATAAAGCGTAATAAGCTGACTTGACAGTCTTTCGGGAGTGGCGTCTTTTATACGTTCACGTGCCGCTCGTCCCATATTGTTATTTTTTTCCAGAGAAGGGATGGCTGCTACCGCTTCCTTCAATGTATTGATATCAAGTGCGTCACAATAAAATCCGTTCTGGCCTTGTTGAATAAACTCTGCACCACCGCAACTCTCTGAAGTAATGACGGGCAAGCCGCAGGCCATGGCTTCAAGAATGACGTTAGGAAAGGGATCATACAGCGTTGGCAACAGTAAACCATCGGATAGCTGATAAAAAGGCAGAGTTTCTTTTTGCATCCCCAGGAAACGGATTTGCCCCTCGCAGCCTAACGAGCGGGCGAGGTCGCGATAACGATGTTCTGCTTTATCTTGTCCAACCACAATCAGCCAGGCTGATGTTCCCGCGATAGCGCGTATGGCGCTGGCCAATCCTTTTCGTTCAAACCCTGAGCCTACAAAACAGAACACAACCGCATCGGCTGGTAAACCAAATTGTTGGCGCAAAATCGCACGCTGTGACTCCTGGGCCGGAATGAAGCGGCTGGAATCAATTGAATTATAAATCACATGAATTTTATTTGCGTCAATATCAAAGTCTTCAACGATTTCGCGTTTGATCATCTCCGCATTACAAATTACGGCTTTTAACTCCGGTGCCTGATACATTTCCCGTTCCGCACGCATCACGTAGCGGTGATAGCGGTCATACATCAGCATTTGCGCTCGCCAGGCGGGTAAAATGCGCGCGCGCTGCAGCAGCCAGCGGCGATGTACCCCATCACCCGCGCGATAGATATCACACCCTGGGATGCGCTCATGGCTTTGAACAATATCAAACTGCTGTTCCTGCCACAGCGCGCGCGCGGCATGTGCAAATCCGCGTTCACGACTGATGCGACCCCACTTTGGAGGGTTGCAAATATGAATATGCCAGTCGTCTTGCTTCTCTCCCTGCCACTCACGCGTGATGACGTTGAGTTCAAGGTTCTGATTACTCAGCGCGGTGAGGGCGCGCGAAACGAAGCGTTCCGCACCGCCATCAGGGCGATATTTTTGGCGAACAATGGCCAGGCGATGGTGTTTCATGACAGGTATCTCCTTGCGGCGGAGACGACAGCATCGACGGGAATAGAGTCGAGATAGCGTTCTTTCGTCCTGGTATCAATGGCATCTGGATCGGGTAGCGGGCCGTAATCGCCTGCCCAGATCACTTCCCCTTTAACCTGCCACGGCGACCAGAACGTCAGTTTTGATGGGCCAAACAATGCCACGCAGGGCGTTTGCAGCGCGGCGGCCATATGCATCGGCACGGAGTCGACACCAATAAACAGCGAGGCATGGTCGATAAGCGACGCCAGTTGACGCAGCGTCAACTGGCCCGCGAGCGAAACGACACCGGTCTTAGGTGTGGCAGCGAGAATGCGATCGATCATCGCCAGCTCTTTATTATCCGGCCCCGCGGTGAGCACAACCGTATGACCATCCTGCTGCAGTGCAGTAATGGTTTGCGCCATTTTGTCTTCGCTCCAGCATTTAAAGAACCAGCGGGACGTCGGCTGAATCACGATGTAGCTCTCGTCCACCCCGCTCTGCGTCAGTCTTTGACGGGCATGATCCCAGTCTTCTGCCGTGTAGGCCATGGTGACGGCAGGCTGCGGTATGACCGGTAATGGCGACAAAATAGAGAGGTTTTGTTCTACTGTATGCAGGGATTTGTGGCCGGCAACAGAGACCAGATCGGTGTGACAAAAACGCCAAAATGCACTGTTGCGTTTATTAAACGCGAATCCGAGGCGAACGGGTGCACCGGTGAAGCGGGTGACAATTGCACTACGCCATTGATCGGCAAGGTTAATCACCAGATGATAATGCTGATTTCTTAACGCACACAGCAACTGCCACTCTTTTTGAAGATGCTTCAGCGTGCCCAGTTGCTTCCATTTACGATCGATTCCATAAATTGTACCGATTGCCGGATGCGCGGCGAGCATATCGCGCGTTTCTTCATACAGCAGGACATCAATCTGCGCCTGCGGCCATTTTTGACGTAACGAATCAATGACGGGAGTGGTCAGCAACATGTCGCCATGATGGCGGAGTTTGATCAGTAAAATGCGCAAATCAGGTGTGTCAGGTAAGTTATTCATCATCATCTTATCGGCGTTGCACTAATGGCAATTCTAATAGACCTGATAGCGACTTGCACTCTTTCTCCATAAACTCAGTAATTTCCCTGGAAGGGTTTACTCATGCTTTGGAGAGTGCGTAACATAGCGCTAACTTTCCTGTCTTGCGGACTCATTATGAACAAACCAGCGTTTATCATCACAATTGATACTGAGGGCGATAATCTCTGGCAAAATCACCGCGTCATTAAAACGGAAAACGCGCGCTATCTGGCGCGTTTCCAGACGCTTTGTGAGCGTTTCGGCTTTAAGCCCGTGTGGCTGACCAATTACGAGATGGCGATCGAGCCCGTTTTCATCGAATTCGCCAGGGACGCGATCGCCCGCGGTCAGGGCGAGGTGGGAATGCACCTGCATGCCTGGAATAGCCCACCGGAACACGATCTCACGGGAGACGACTGGCGCTGGCAGCCTTATCTGATTGAATTTTCGGATGAGGTGATGCGCGAGAAAGTGCTGTTCATGACCCGCCTGCTGGAAAAGACCTTCCAGACCAAAATGTTAAGCCACCGAGCCGGACGTTGGGCATTTGACAGTCGCTACGCAAAATTGCTCGTTGAACTGGGTTACCAGGTTGATTGCTCCGTGACGCCGAGGGTGAACTGGCGCAACGCGAAAGGTGCGCCGCAGGGTAATGGTGGAACGAATTATCAGCATTTCCCCGATCACGCCTATTTTATGGATTTAGATAATATTTCCAGGGCGGGCAATAGCCCATTACTCGAAGTGCCGATGAGCATTCAGTATAAACACCCGGCGTGGTTGAACACGATCAAACAGGGTTACGACAGGCTTCGCGGTAAATACCGCTCTCCCTCGGTCAACTGGCTAAGACCGTCCGGTGGGAATGCGGCGCAAATGATTCAGGTCGCACAGCAATGTCTGTCTCAAGGAAGTGAGTACGTGGAGTTTATGCTTCATTCGTCGGAATTTATGCCAGGCGGAAGTCCTACGTTTAAAGATGAGGCGGCGATCGAAGGGTTGTATCAGGATTTAGAAACGCTCTTTAGCTGGTTATCCGATAAGACGGTGGGGATGACGCTGGCGGAGTTTTATTCCCATAAAAATAGCGCCGGGTAATCGGCGCTGTAAGATTTATTTTTGCAGCAGCGTTTTAACGGGGGCGCTGAAAATAATGGCGAAAGGCAGCCAGAACAGTACCCAATATTCCCGTGGATTACTGATAATAAACATACCCTGGGTGATATAGAACATCAGCGCGAAGACAAGGACAGCGATCTCCGCCTTATGGTCGGCTGCGAGGTGGCGAAGAGACTGTCTGGCGGCGTATAAAATCATACCGGCGAGTAGCAGAAGCCCCACGATCCCTCCCTTAAGGAAGGTAGCTAAATAGAGGCTGTGCGTTGTGGAAACGGTCTGCCCATAGCCGTTAATGAACTGAAGCTCCTTGTTGAAGCCCCATCCGAAAATCGCTTTCTGTTTTGCCACTTCAACGGCGTGTTGCCAGATGCCAAAACGCACGCTTCCTGCACGAGAAGACTCTTCTGCCCGATTAATAAATATATCTATCGAGCCGCTAAAATAGAAAGCGAGACCAATTAATAGCAATATAACTACCGAACCCAGCAGCAGCTTAACATTCCACTTTGGTTTACAAAGAAACGCCACTGTCGCTGCTACCACGAGTGAAAGGAATGGCCCGCGGCTTTGAGTCAAAATTAAGCAGGCCAGCAGCAACGGGACGGGAAGATAAAACCAGACATTACGAGTTTCACGCACCAGTATCGCGCTTAATAAAATTCCTAACGCCATGTATCCACCGAGATCAATCACATTGTCAGGTGCATAAGGGAAGGCATTCGAAAGTCTGTTATTGAAAATGTTCGCTTTATCAACATAAATCAGGGTGAGTATGGCGAGTGCGACAATACCTGCATAAGCTGCGCCAATGACGAATTTTTTCTTTCCATGCAATTCACACTGACGGTAAAGACATATGAAAATAAATAAATAAAATGAATGTGTTAAGGCAGAGCTTACCTGAGACGACTCCGCCCAAAGATTCGAAAGTGAAAAATATATTAAAAAGGCACCGGTAATGCCCAGAGCGGGAAGAAAGGTACGGTCGTTGATAAAACGGACTCTGAATTCATTGCTGACAATTGTGGCAATGATAAATAGCCCGAGTGCAAGATGGAATAAGGTGTTTACGCGAGAAACTCCGCAAAAAATCATGCTTAAGAATACAAAAAGCGTAAAAGGATAGAACGGAATGCGTTGGTAATTAATTGAAAACATCAGTAAAATCCTTTCTGGGGAAAACAAAGTCAGGTATAGCGCTTTGAGGTGATAGATTAATAACAGTGATGTTATCTTTTTTCAAAACAGTACTTGCCAGTGTGAACGCGGGGATCACAATATTATGTACTTTGTCTCCAAGGAATGAAGGCAACATGGTGTTACCGTTTTCATAAAATCGCGGTTGGTTGAAATTATTCATATCCAGACCAGCAATGTAAATCTTATTGAATCTCAAAAAATAAATTACCTGTAGTGCCCAATACATTACTGTACCAGCATCTACCACACCGCGCCTCGCATCACGGCTAAAGGCAATGTTGGGGTGTGTATCGGAAAAAACGATCTCTGGCCTACCCGCTAATGCCTGGTGCAAATTAGCCATTTTAATAGAGGGTTTATAGGTCTCATAACAAATATCTTCGATGATGCATATTTCGCACTGGATATTTTCATATGAAAAACGGTTTATGAGCTTAACGATCCCCATTACGGTCGTAAACAAAATGACATTTTTACAGCCAATAACCTGCTTTAAAAGAGCCGTCTGACGGTCGATGAACGTCATGTCGACCACAAAATAGAGGCTAAAATGCAGTTTGTTATTGAGGTGCCATGCGCCGTTCACACCTGCAGTCACTATCGTGGATGACAGGTTTTCAAAATTAATCTTTTTGATTGAAGGGCCGGTCGCAGCTATAAGTACCTCTCCCTCAAACCGATCCTGAAGCGAGGTAAGCGTAGTGAGGTTGATGTTCTGGCCTTTATATTTTAAATCACAAATCTCCCCGGTTTCATTGCGAGATAATTTAATAAAGGGCCACAAATTTTCATTGTGGCGCATATTTCGCTTATGCGTGTATCGATAGATTTGTTTGGTTAGAGAGCTCATTTTACGCCTCTGGTAATGCTTTTTTATTTATGGTCGTTAATAAACTCACTATGTTATCCATATCAACGTCGTCTATAGCAAAAAGTTTTTCTTTCGGCTGGCTGAAGTAATAACGTGTTTCAAAAACGTAGGAGTTAATGTTTTCATCATTACCAATCAACAGAACGTTACCAAGAGGGCGTTGTTCATAATGGCAGCAAGGTCCAAATAACATAACTACCGGCACCCCCACTGCATCGGCAATGTAGATATTCCCCGAGTCAGACGCGATGTAGCAATCCATTTTAGAAATGGCCCACGGCAGCTCTTCAAGCGAGATTTTGCCGATCAGATTAATAAAGTTGGGCAGTTCACCATAAGCGCGGGTGATGTCATCCATCCACGATTGTTCATTCGGCGCGCCAAAGACATAAAACTCGCAGCGCAGGTCGGCGAGGCGATCTGCAATTTGCTTCCAGATGACCGGCGGAACGGTTTTCGCTTTATTTCCGGCGGCTACGCTGATGCCAATGCGGATCACGCCGGGTTTATCGAGGATTGCTGGATAGGTCGCGGGTTTGAAAAGTGGCTTTGTGGCGTGCTTTGGCGAGTCTTGCCAGGTTAAGGCGCGATCGGCCAGTTTGAGATAGTTCGTTACCGACAGCGTCTTTCGACCGTGTTCAACGGTACCGTCTGCCGTTGCATAGAAAATACCGTGATACCACCTGCGCGTGTAAGTGCTTAAAAACTGTTTGTTTTTAGCATTACACACGGACGCGAAAAAGAGGTTCACACTGTTAGGTTGCAGGAGATAGACATTGTCATAGCGGTTCATGATCCGGCAGGCGAAGACCAGCTTTCGCCACAGGTTACGCTTATGCTGCTCGATAAAAAAAATCTCGTCGATCGTCTCATCATGCTTCGCCAGCGCACCCACGCTACGGCTGATGAGTACGTCGCTTTTTTGCAGGTATGCAAGGAGGGGCGTGGCATTAACAAAATCACCGATTTTTGCTGTCTGAATGACCAGGTTTTTACCTGTCTGTTTACTGAACAGCTTCCGGATAAGCTTCACCGGAAAGAGTAAAATCAGCAGAAATACATAACTCATGCGTTAGATATCCCTGTTGGAAAGCCAACGGCTACACTGTAAAAATGAAAAAATAGCATCTGCGCTGATATCCTTCGTTTGCTGGGTCGGGCTGACCATCTGATGCTGGTTTTTGCCGTAACCCCCGATCAATCCGGGATCGGTCGGGCCAAAAATCGTAATATTAGGACGATCCAGCGCCGCGGTTAAATGGCTTAATCCGGTATCAACGGAAACAACAGCATTTGCCCCCGCCAGCTGTGCAGCAACCTGCGCCAGCGTGAGTTTCGGCAATACCTCGACGTGCGAAAAGCCTGCTGCCAGACGCTCTGCTCGCTGCCGCTCATGTTCAGCGCCCCAGGGCAGTTTAATATGGATGCCGGTGGGTTGCATTAGTTCAATCAGGCTTCGCCAGTGCGTTTCCGGCCAATGTTTATCGTCGCGCGTTGTGGCATGCAGGAAGACAAGATAAGGCTGAACACAGGGATCTGTATTGCGCAAAAAGTGCTGCGCAATGGCGTAGTCGCCCTGGGTTTCCGGTTTCGCATAGCCCAGGCTTTTTGCAAACAGCTCCCGTGTACGTTCGACAGCGTGCTGCTGCTTTGCTATGTGGTGGCGACGGTTATAGAACAGGCTTGCCAGCGGTTCGCGGGCGGTTTGCCAGTCCAAACCGTGCTTTACGCCGTGTGCCAGGCGCGTCACCAGCGCGGCGCTTTTAACCAGACCCTGGGCGTCGATGATTGCATCGTAGCGCTGAGCCTGCACCGCCTCGCGAAAGGCTTTGCGCTCGGCTTTAATCGGCGCGGAGAACCAGGCTTTACGCCAGCGGCGGATTGCCACCGGGATCACGCGGTCAACCGCTTCATGCCAGGTGGGGATCTGCGCGAAGCCTTCTTCCACCACCCAGTCAAAACGAATGCCGGGAATGGCCCGCATGGCGTCCGTCAATGACGGCAGCGTATGCAGAACATCGCCCATTGAAGAGGTTTTAACGATCAGTACCCGCATTCGTTATCCTTCTTCGCTCAACAGCAGTTCGTTAAGCTCTTCGAGAACGCGCTCTGGCGTAATGTCGATCAGACTCTGATGATAGCCTTCTGCCGCATCGCCTTTACGGACCTTGTGATAGCCGGTGATCAAACGAATCACGCGCGCTTTATGGGACAGCGGCGGCGTGAAGTCCGGGCTGCTTGGGCCGTACAGCGCAACCAGCGGGCGGTTCAGCGCGGCGGCGACGTGCATCAGGCCCGAATCGTTACTCACCACAGCCTTACAGGCGGCAATCAGAATAACCGCCTGTTCAAGCTGCGTTTCTCCCGCCAGGTTGCGGCACCAGGCCTGCTGTTCGTTGCTCAGCGTGGCGAGTATTTCGTTGCCCGCTTCGTGGTCTTTCGCCGAACCGAACAGCACAACCTGATAGCCTTCGTCGATCAGCTGTTTTGCCAGCTCGGCGTAGTGATAGTGCGGCCAGCGCTTTGCCGGGCCGAACTCTGCGCCAGGGCAGAAGCCGATCATCGGACGTTCCGCTGAAAGGCCAAACGCGTTACAGGTCTGCGATTTCTCGCCGTCATGCACCTGCAGCTGCGGCCAGAGTAGCGGCTGCGGCAGGTCTTTCGCGCTGCGCATTACGCCTTTGTCATAGGCCAGCGCCACATAGCGCTCCACCATCAGCGGCCAGGCCTCTTTATCCAGCACCCGCGCGTCGTTCAGCAGGCCGTAGCGCATTTCACCGCGCCAGCCGGTGCGATGTGGAATGCCCGCAAAAAAGGGCACCAGGGCGGATTTAAAGGAGTTTGGCAGGACATACGCGCGATCGTAGCGCTTCTCGCGCAGGCTATGACCGAGCTTGCGGCGTTCGCCAATTTCCAGCGCTCCGTGGCCGAGCGGCATCGGGATAGCCTCATTCACTTCCGGCATACGCGACAACAGCGGACGGCACCACGCGGGTGCCATCACGTCAATTATCGCCTGGGGATAACGCGCCTTGAGCGTGCGATAGAGACTTTGCGACATCATCATGTCGCCCACCCATGACGGGCCGATCACCAGAATCTTCATACTTACGCGTCGCGGTTCAGCCAGGCCATATATTCCGTTACGCCTTCCGCAACGGTCTTGAACGGCTTATCGTAGCCTGCGGCGCGCAGGTTGGTCAGGTCAGCCTGGGTGAACGCCTGGTAACGGCCTTTCAGCTTGTCAGGGAACGGGATGTACTCGATGCTGCCTTTTTTGTGATACGCCAGCGTTGCGTCAGCCACTGCCTGGAAGGATTCCGCACGCCCAGTACCGAGGTTGAAGATGCCGGATACGCCGTTTTCCAGGAACCACAGGTTTACTGCGGCAACGTCGCCCACGTAAACGAAGTCGCGCTTAAAGCCGTCGCTGCCTTCGAACAGTTTCGGGCTTTCGCCGTTATTCAGCTGGGTATTCAGGTGGAACGCCACGCTAGCCATGCTGCCTTTGTGGCCTTCGCGTGGTCCGTAGACGTTGAAGTAACGGAAGCCGACGATTTGCGAGTTCGCTTCTGGCAGAACCTGACGCACGTACTCGTCGAACAGGAATTTAGAATAACCGTAGACGTTCAGAGGCTGCTCATATTCGCGGGACTCGATGAAGTCCGAGGTGCGGCCGCCGTAGGTTGCCGCGGAGGAGGCGTACAGGAACGGAATTTCACGCTCCAGGCAGTAGTGCAGGATCTCTTTAGAGTACTGATAGTTATTGTCCATCATGTACTTGCCGTCCCACTCGGTGGTGGAAGAACACGCACCTTCGTGGAAGATGGCTTCGATCTCGCCGAACTCTTCGCCTGCCATAATCTGGATAAGGAAGTCTTCTTTATCCATGTAATCAGCAATGTTCAGATCCACCAGGTTGACGAACTTGGTGCCGTCTTTCAGGTTGTCAACCACCAGGATGTCGGTGATGCCTTTGTCATTGAGAGCCTTAACAATATTGCTGCCGATAAAGCCCGCGCCGCCGGTAACGATGATCATAACTGTAACCTTTGAAGTGTGGAGTCCGGGGACAATCCCGGACGCTAATGTCTCTATCATATCATTAGTATGGCTGCCCTTCAGCCATTCACCTTCACTGCGCAGGGGTACGCGTGATTTATGCTGCAAAAACGACAAGAGATGACGTGTCATCTCGTCATGAACTATAGGTTTGGGTAATATGTCCCGAAATTTGCCGAGTCTGGAGAATTGCAATGCGTGGTGATTTTTACAAACAGTTAAACAGCGACCTCGAGACCGCACGTGCGGAAGGGTTGTTCAAGGAAGAGCGTATTATCACGTCTGCCCAGCAGGCGGACATCACCGTTGCCGACGGCAGCCATGTGATCAACTTTTGTGCGAACAACTACTTAGGTCTTGCAAATCACCCTGAGCTGATTGCCGCTGCAAAAAACGGCATGGACACCCACGGTTTCGGCATGGCCTCCGTACGCTTTATCTGCGGTACGCAGGACAGCCATAAGCAGCTTGAGCAAAAGCTGGCGAGCTTCCTCGGAATGGAAGACGCGATTCTGTACTCCTCCTGCTTCGACGCCAACGGCGGTCTGTTTGAGACCCTGCTTGGCGCTGAAGATGCGATTATCTCCGACGCCCTGAACCACGCCTCCATCATCGACGGTGTACGCCTGTGCAAAGCGAAGCGTTTCCGCTACGCCAACAACGACATGGTTGAGCTGGAAGCGCGCCTGAAAGAGGCTCGTGAAGCGGGCGCTCGCCACGTGCTGATCGCCACCGACGGCGTGTTCTCCATGGACGGCGTGATCGCCAACCTGAAGGGCGTGTGCGATCTGGCGGATAAATACGACGCGCTGGTGATGGTCGATGACTCTCACGCGGTCGGTTTTGTCGGCGAAAACGGCCGCGGTTCCCACGAATACTGTGACGTGATGGGCCGCGTGGATATCATCACCGGTACGCTTGGCAAAGCGCTCGGCGGCGCGTCCGGCGGCTATACCGCCGCGCGCAAAGAGGTGGTGGAGTGGTTGCGCCAGCGCTCCCGCCCGTATCTGTTCTCCAACTCCCTGGCGCCGGCTATTGTTGCCGCCTCCATCAAAGTGCTCGAGATGGTGGAGTCCGGCGCTGAGCTGCGCGACCGTCTGTGGTCCAACGCCCGTCTGTTCCGCGAAAAAATGAGCGCCGCAGGTTTCACCCTGGCCGGTGCTGACCACGCGATCATTCCGGTCATGCTGGGCGATGCGGTCGTCGCGCAGCAATTTGCCCGCGAGCTGCAGAAAGAAGGGATTTACGTCACCGGGTTCTTCTTCCCGGTGGTGCCAAAAGGTCAGGCGCGTATCCGCACCCAGATGTCTGCGGCGCATACGCCTGAACAAATTGAACGTGCGGTGGAAGCCTTTACCCGCATCGGCAAACAGCTGGGCGTAATTGCCTGAGGACGTGTGATGAAAGCGTTATCCAAACTGAAAGCGGAAGAAGGGATTTGGATGACCGACGTGCCGGAACCGGAAGTCGGTCATAACGATCTGCTGATCAAAATTCGTAAAACCGCCATCTGCGGTACTGACGTTCACATCTACAACTGGGACCAGTGGTCGCAGAAAACCATTCCGGTACCGATGGTTGTCGGTCACGAATATGTCGGTGAAGTGGTGGGTATCGGCCAGGAAGTGAAAGGCTTCCAAATTGGCGACCGCGTCTCCGGTGAAGGCCATATTACCTGCGGCCACTGCCGTAACTGCCGCGGCGGGCGTACGCACCTGTGCCGTAATACCATTGGCGTGGGCGTAAACCGCCCGGGCTGCTTCGCGGAATACCTGGTGATCCCGGCGTTTAACGCGTTCAAAATCCCGGACAATATCTCTGACGACCTGGCCTCCATCTTCGACCCGTTCGGCAACGCGGTACACACGGCGCTCTCCTTCGACCTGGTCGGTGAAGACGTGCTGGTCTCCGGCGCGGGCCCAATCGGCATTATGGCCGCTGCGGTGGCGAAGCACGTGGGCGCGCGCAACGTTGTAATCACCGACGTGAACGAATACCGTCTGTCCCTGGCGCGTAAAATGGGCGTTACCCGCGCGGTGGATGTCTCGAAAGAGAGCCTGACCGACGTGATGGAAGAGCTGGGCATGACCGAAGGTTTTGACGTGGGTCTTGAGATGTCCGGTGCGCCACCGGCGTTCCGCACCATGCTCGACACCATGAATCACGGTGGTCGTATCGCGATGCTGGGTATTCCGCCGTCAGACATGTCTATCGACTGGAACAAAGTCATCTTCAAGGGGCTGTTCATCAAGGGCATCTATGGCCGCGAGATGTTCGAGACCTGGTACAAGATGGCGGCGCTAATCCAGTCCGGTCTGGATCTGTCCCCGATTATTACTCACCGCTTCTCCATCGATGAGTTCCAGCAGGGCTTCGACGCGATGCGTTCCGGCCAGTCGGGGAAAGTGATCCTGAGCTGGGATAAGTAATCAAAAAGGGGCCTCAGGCCCCTTGTCATTATGCGGCTTAGCTATCCTGGCTCAGCTTATTCAATACTTTGGCCGAAATGTCATTAATATCAATTTTATTATGGCGCTTATCATAAATAAGTTGTTCTGAGTGCTCACCGACAGGTGAAAAAATCGTATTCCCCTCAAAGTTTTTATTATGATCAAGCAGCATTGAAAAGTAGATGGCGATCAGGCTCTTATCAAATGCACAGGCAATATGTACGATGGCGGTATCAACAGAGACGACCAAATCAGCCTTTTTGATCAGCGTGATAGCATCCCAAAGTGATTTGAACCGACAAACCGTAATGTTCGCGTTGTCGAAGCTAAGATCTGCTAATTTCTTACCCTCACCAATGATAAATACGTGAGTGTCCTGGTGCTGTGCAATATCATGCGCCAGTTTTTCCAGCTGGGTCTTGGAAAGGCTGCGCTCGGAAACGCTTGCGAAAGGATTAAGCACCACGATTTTGTTCCCATCGTGGGGTTTCAGATAACGATCGATGAAATCCTCATGCTCGGGCACCACGGGTAATGAGTAGCGAAGGAAATCTGGCTTAACGTTCAAGACGTTAAGTATTTCCTTCTGTGGATGGGTAATATGAAACTCGGAATTTATGGGCAACATTAAGTTATAGGGTTTATCCAGCCAGCCACCAAATCCGATCGCATATTTATAATGGATTTTATGAAGAAGCTGAGTGTTGAATAACTCTTTTCTCTTCATCCATGAGTAATGACTTATTACTAAATCTGTATCAATGGTTTTCATTGCAGGTATATTGTTGATGTCGGCAATATAGACTTCATCAATATCCGTCATTTTTTCAAAAAGATCGCGATTTCGCTCCTCGACAATTACCTGCAATGTATAACCTGCTTCTTTAAGGCTACGCCAGGTTCCGGTATGGCATACCGCATCACCAATGCCGAGATCGACAAAAGGAAAAAGGATCCGCTTCACGCTGGAAACATCGATTTTTTCCTGCCGCTTGTCCTGTAATCGTCGCGATACGGAAAGTAGCGTTAATCGTCTTTTTAATTCTTTCGTTTTATGGTTTCGCTGCCTGTTAATTTCCTTTAAATATCCGATAATTTTCTTCATAATTGCGCTAAACCAAATTAATCAATTAAATTGCGGTTAGTATAATCTTAACGTTCGCGAAAAGAAATGATGGTAAAATCCGAGCGTGGGATTTGATTTTTTTATTATATTAAACAATGAGTTGGTTGATTTTTAGTTGGTGACGGTCTTTTGCCTTTCCCAGGGCGCAACAAATGCATTTCCGATCATGCGCACATTTTCTCGTAAATAATAACTGAGGTTCAGATCCGGAGATGACAGTAGAGATAGTTGGCGCTATCTTTTGAAAGCGACTTGATTAAGTTCGGGAGACCACATGTTCAGGCTAACCGTATGTCTTTTGACATACAACTCTGCTCGTTTGTTACATAAGGTTTTATGCCCTCTGATGCGTATTGCAGATGAGGTTATTGTTGTTGATTCCGGCAGTACAGATGAGACGTTAGCTATTCTTCAGGAATATGGCATTGCACCAATTTATCATCCGTATGCCATGCACGGTGAACAGATGAATATCGCGCTTTCACTGTCATCTAACGACTGGGTGTTGTGTATGGACAGTGACGAAATACTCGATGAAGACACTCTTCAGTATATTCTGGCGCTGAAGTCTGGAGCGGAGCCCTCGGCCGATTGCGGTTGGAGTCTTTCGCGCTACTGGTATGTATTAGGCGAGCAAACCCGAACTATCTACCCGGTCTCTTCACCGGATTATCCCTTGCGATTGTTCAATCGTCGTCATGTCAGATTTAACAATCGACCCGTGGATGATAAAGCGACTGGCGCAGCCAACGTAACGCGCATACCGGGCCATGTTCGGCACGATACCTTCTATTCTTTGCATGAAGTGTTCGCGAAGTTAAATGCCTATACGACTCGCGTCGTAAAATATCAGACGCTCACACCCTCCATAGCACGCGGGGTAGCCAGTGCTATTGGCGCGTTTTTCAAATGGTATTTATTTAGCGGCGCGTGGCGGCAGGGGAAAATTGGGGTGGTAACAGGGCTCTATGCCACCTTCTACAGCTTTTTAAAATATTTTAAAGCCTGGTACCAGCACCAGGAAAAACGAGAGTCCGTCGCCCGGGAGCCTACGGACTCTCATCTTGTCGAATAGCTACGCTTTTCTGCCCCAGCCCTGCCACTGGTGTTGGAAATACTGCACCAGCGTACTCTGGCTTACGCTTTCGCTAATTACCGTGAAGAAGCGGGTTGCATTCACCGGCTCAAGCGGCTGTTTCGCCTTGCAGTTTTTTACGCCGCTGAACGGATTACGTGGCTGCGTTGCCGGCGGTTGCGCATTGCCGGGGCGTGACGTATCCACCAGCGGCTCATTAAGGAGATCGCTCGGACGCACCAGTGTGATATCGGCAGGCAAGGTCGGCAGCATCTGCTGCAGGACGCGAACGGTTGACGGATGCGGGTGGCCGATGGCAATTGCGGAGCCATTGCGGCGGGCCAGCTGTACCGCGCGATTAAACTGCATGCGAATATCGGCTTCGTTCTGGGTATCATCCAGGAACACCTTGCGCTTAATCACCTTTACGCCCGTTCCCTGAGCAGCACGCATCGCCTGGCTGTTGCCGATGGTCATGCTGTCGAGGAAGTAGAGGTTGTAACGCTCCAGCGCCTGCATCACTTTGAGCATCCCGTACAGGCTTGATGTCATCGCGCTGCCCATATGGTTGTTCAGCCCTACGGCATACGGCACTTTATTGTAGGCGTCACGGATGATGCGCTCAATCTCCTCGCTGCTCATGTCCGGGCGCAGGGTATCTTTTTCCAGCGGCTGCTTGCTGAGCGGGGCCATGGGCAGGTGGATCAGCACCTGATGACCGCTGTTATGGGCTTTGGTCGCCATCTCACGCGCGTGGGGCGCATTCGGAAGGACGGCGACAGAGATGGCCGACGGCATCGCCAGCACCTGATTTTCATAGTGTGGACGATAACCGAAGTCATCAATCACGATAGCGAGTTTACCTGCGTATACCGGTGCAGCCAGCGCCAGCGCGCTGACGACGGTGAAAACCATTCGACGAAATTGAAGCAAAACTTATCTTCCCAACCACGGCTGTGGATTGACCGCCTGACCCTGGCGACGAATTTCGAAATAGAGTGACGGGCGGCCCTGACCGCCACTGCTGCCCACAAGGGCGATGGGTTGGCCTGCGCGCACCTGCGTGCCGACGCTGACCAGCGCGCTCTGGTTGTAGCCGTAAAGACTCATATCGCCTTTACCATGTTCGACCACCACCACCAGTCCGTAACCCTGCAGCCAGTCGGCCAGGATCACGCGGCCATCGGCAATGGCTTTCACTTCGCTACCTTCAGACGCACCGATAACGATCCCTTTCCAACGTAGCTCACCCTGCAGCTGTTCGCCATAGCGATGCAGAATTGAACCGCGAACGGGCCAGAACGCCTGACCGCGAGGCGAACCCAAACCGCCGGTACGCGACATCAGGGAACGTTCGCTTTCGCTTGGCTTGTAGGTGGTCCCTTTGCGGGAGGCTTCCTGCTGCTTGTCGCGAACGGCCTGCGCCTCGCGAGCCTCTTTTTCGGCGCGCGCTTTCGCCGCCGCTTCCGCACGGGCGATGCTGTTACGCAGTTTTGATTCGTTGGCGCGCATTTCGCTGAGCTGGCTCTGGCCTTCCTGAATGGAGGATTCCAGGCCGGCAAGGGTTTTCTTACGCTCGTTGCGCGCCTGCTCAAGCTTCGCCTGCTGGGCCTGCTGATCGTAGAGCAGCGTCTGCTGCTGGCTCTGCTTCTCTTCCAGCTCAGCTTTTTGCGTGGAGACCTCTTCGCGCGTCTGCTTCAGCTGCGCGATAGTCTCCTGGCGCGCCTGGTTGAGATAGCCAAAATAGGCCTGCAGGCGCTGGCCGCGCTGGCTCTCTTCACCACTGAGGATCAGCTGGAGTCCGGTATGTTCACCCTGGCGGAATGCGGCATCAAGCTGTGCGGCAAGATTGCGCTCCTGCGCATCACGCTGGCGCTCGAGCCTGGCAATCGACGCGTTCATCTCGTCGATCTGTTTATTCAACTGGGCGAGGGTGTTTTGTGTTTCACGGAGTTTACGCGTGGCGGCGGAGATTGCCTCTTCCTGCTGTTTAAGCTGGGCGAGCAGGGCGGCGCGCTGCTGCTGCTGCTGGCGTACCGCACGCTCTTTGGCGGCGATATCGGCCTGAATAGATTTCAGCTGGTCACGGTCATCCGCGTGGGCGGATGCGGCGCACAGCAATACGCCAGCGCTGAGTGCGCTGGCGTAAAACAGAGGTCTGACTGATAACCTAAGCGGCTTCACGACCCATGTGATTGAAAAAATCGCCTTTCCCCTCATGGGGATCGATTATTCCACGATGAACAGCGGCTTACCAGTCATCTCTTCAGGGATCGGCATACCCATCAGGGACAGCATGGTTGGCGCGATGTCAGAAAGCTTGCCGCCTTCCACTGCTTTCAGTGATTTATCACCCACATAAATCAGCGGAACAGGCAGGTTGGTATGGGCGGTGTGCGCCTGGCCGGTCGCCGGGTCGCGCATCTGTTCAGCGTTACCGTGGTCAGCGGTGATCAGCAGCTGGCCGCCAACGGATTCAACCGCTTTCGCAACCTGCTCAACGCAGTGGTCCAGCGCTTCAACCGCTTTCACTGCCGCTTCCATTACCCCGGTATGCCCCACCATGTCGCCGTTCGGGTAGTTACAGATGATGGTGTCGTACTTACCGCTCTCGATGGCCGCAACCAGTTTTTCAGTCAATTCTGCAGAGCTCATTTCTGGCTGCAGATCGTAGGTGGCCACTTTCGGGGAGTTGATCAAAATGCGGTCTTCGCCTTTGAACGGCTCTTCAACGCCGCCGTTAAAGAAGAAGGTCACGTGCGCGTATTTTTCAGTTTCGGAAATACGCAGCTGCGTTTTGTCGTTCTTCGCCATCCACTCACCGAAGGTATTGGCCAGCGAGGCCGGTGGGTAAGCGCATGGGGCTTTGATGTCTGCCGCGTATTCGGTCAGCTGGATGAAATCGAGATTTACCACTTTCTTACGGGCAAAACCGTCGAAGTCGCTGTTGACGAAAGCACGGGTAATTTCGCGCGCGCGGTCAGCGCGGAAGTTCATGAAGATCAGCGCGTCGCCATCTTCCATGGCGGCGTCGGCCTGGCCTTCAGCGCGGATAACGGACGCTTTCACGAACTCGTCGTTTTCATCACGAGCATAAGCCGCCTCAAGAGCTTCAACGGCGGTCGCGAACTGGAACTCACCTTTTGCCAGGGTCATCAGGTCATAGGCTTGTTCAACGCGATCCCAGCGGTTGTCGCGGTCCATGGCGTAGTAACGGCCAATAATGGACGCTACGCGGCCTTTACCCAGCGCGGCAAATTTCTCTTCGAAGGCTTGCAGAGAGCCTTTTGCGCTGCGTGGTGGCGTATCGCGACCGTCCAGGAAAGCGTGCAGATAGATTTTTTCCGCACCGCGTTCAGCGGCCAGTTCAACCATCGCCATGATGTGATCTTCGTGGCTGTGCACGCCGCCAGCAGAGAGCAGGCCCATAATGTGTACGGCCTTGCCAGCGGCAACGGCTTTATCGACCGCGCCAGACAGCGTTGGGTTGGAGAAGAAGGTGCGTTCTTTGATTTCAACGTCCAGACGGGTCAGATCCTGATACACAATTCGCCCGGCGCCCAGGTTAACGTGACCGACTTCGGAGTTGCCCATCTGGCGGTCCGGCAGGCCCACTTCCAGGCCAGACGCGTCAATCAGCGTATGCGGACGTTTTGCCCAAAGCGCATCCATGACCGGGGTTTTGGCGTTGAAAATAGCGTTATCCTGGCTATCTTCACGGTAGCCATAGCCATCCAGAATCACCAGTACCATAGGTTTTTTAGAAACCGACATTGCGACAACCTCATGCTCAAGAGTCAAAATTTGCGTAATTTTACTACAGCTGAATCGATCAAATAGCCGCAGAAGATCAAAGAAAGCGCAGGGGCAAGGTGTTCACCAGACCATTTTTAGGCATTTTTTTAGGTGGCATGCCGCAGAAAATGGATTAGGTTATGGTCGCTGGCTGTATTTGCCAGAACGCACAGGTATACTCCTGTCCTGGTTTTTTTTATCACTTAGTCGGGAGTAGTTACCCTCCATGCAAGAAATTATGCAATTCGTTAGCCGCCATCCGGTTCTGAGCATCGCGTGGATTGGCCTGCTGGCTGCTGTGCTGTTCACCACATTTAAGAGCCTGACGTCTAAAATTAAGGTTATCACCCGTGGTGAAGCGACGCGTCTGATCAACAAAGAAGATGCCGTCGTTGTCGATCTGCGTCAGCGTGACGATTTCCGCAAAGGTCACATTGCGGGCGCAATCAACCTGCTGCCAGCTGAAATCAAAGCGAACAACGTCGGTGAGCTTGAGAAACACAAAGCCCAGCCGATTATCGTTGTCGATGCGACCGGCATGCAGGCACAGGAATCTGCCAGCGCGCTTCATAAAGCAGGCTTCGAAAACGTAACTGTGCTGAAAGAAGGTATTTCCGGCTGGAGCGGGGAAAATCTTCCTTTGGTACGCGGTAAATAAGGAGTTCAGTCATGGCCAATATTGAGATCTATACCAAAGCGACGTGCCCGTTCTGCCATCGTGCGAAAGCGCTGCTGAACAGCAAAGGCGTCACGTTCCAGGAACTGCCGATCGACGGTGACGCGATTAAACGCGAAGAGATGATCCAACGTAGTGGTCGCACGACGGTTCCGCAGATTTTTATTGATGCGCAGCACATTGGCGGCTGTGATGACTTGTATGCGCTCGACGCCCGTGGTGGACTCGATCCGCTGCTGAGCTAAGAGACTTTAGGACAATTAAAAAGGGTATTTCCATGTCAGAACAAAACAACACCGAAATGACTTTCCAGATCCAGCGTATCTACACCAAGGACGTCTCTTTCGAAGCGCCAAATGCGCCACATGTTTTCCAGAAAGATTGGCAGCCAGAGGTTAAACTTGATCTGGATACCGCATCTACCCAACTGGCAGATGACGTGTATGAAGTCGTGCTGCGTGTGACCGTTACCGCGTCCCTGGGCGAAGAAACTGCATTCCTGTGTGAAGTTCAGCAGGGCGGTATCTTCTCTATCGGCGGTATTGAAGGCAACCAGATGGCGCATTGCCTGGGTGCGTACTGCCCGAACATTCTGTTCCCGTACGCGCGTGAATGCATCACCAGCCTGGTTTCTCGCGGTACATTCCCGCAACTGAACCTTGCGCCAGTTAACTTTGATGCGCTGTTCATGAACTATCTGCAGCAGCAAGCTGGCGAAGGTGCTGAACAACATCAGGATGCCTGATGAGTACTGTTAATGCTTCAATGACTGTGATCGGTGCCGGCTCATACGGCACCGCTCTTGCCATCACGCTGGCAAGAAATGGTCACGAAGTGGTTCTCTGGGGCCACGACCCAAAACATATCGCAACGCTGCAACGCGACCGTTGTAACGTAGCGTTTCTTCCGGACGTTCCGTTCCCTGATTCCCTGCACCTTGAAAGCGACCTTGCGACCGCGCTGGCGGCCAGCCGCAATATTCTGATTGTGGTCCCGAGCCATGTATTTGGCGACGTGCTGCGTCAGATTAAGCCGCTGATGCGCCCGGATGCGCGTGTTGTCTGGGCGACAAAAGGGCTGGAAGCCGAAACCGGACGCCTGCTGCAGGACGTTGCCCGCGAAGCGCTGGGTGATGAGATCCCGCTGGCGGTCATCTCCGGCCCGACATTTGCCAAAGAGCTTGCCGCTGGCCTGCCGACGGCGATTTCGCTGGCCTCCACCGATCAGGCCTTCTCCGACGATCTTCAACAGTTGCTGCACTGCGGCAAGAGCTTCCGCGTCTACAGCAACCCCGATTTTATCGGCGTGCAGCTGGGCGGTGCGGTGAAGAACGTGATTGCGATTGGTGCCGGGATGTCAGACGGCATTGGTTTTGGTGCCAATGCGCGTACGGCGCTGATCACCCGAGGGCTGACCGAAATGTCCCGCCTGGGCGAAGCGCTGGGTGCCGATCCGGCCACCTTTATGGGGATGGCTGGCCTGGGCGACCTGGTGCTGACCTGTACCGACAACCAGTCTCGTAACCGCCGCTTTGGCATGATGCTCGGACAGGGCAGCGATGTAAAAGGCGCGCAGGAGAAGATTGGTCAGGTGGTTGAAGGCTACCGCAATACCAAAGAAGTCCGCGAGTTGGCGCACCGTTTCGGTGTCGAAATGCCAATAACCGAGGAAATTTATCAGGTATTGTATTGCGGAAAAAATGCGCGCGAGGCAGCATTGACCTTATTAGGTCGTGCGCGCAAGGACGAGCGCAGCAGTAACTAGTCGGAACCGTTGTCACCTGAATGACCCAGCCAGCGCAGAACTGGCTGGTCATTAACTATCGTCTGGAGTAAGCAATGCCGTGTGAAGAACTGGATATCGTCTGGAACAATATTAAAGCCGAAGCCCGGGCGCTGGCCGACTGCGAGCCAATGCTGGCCAGTTTCTACCACGCGACGCTACTCAAGCACGAAAATCTCGGCAGCGCGCTGAGCTATATGCTCGCCAACAAGCTGGCTTCATCGATCATGCCTGCTATCGCCATTCGTGAAGTGGTTGAAGAGGCTTACGCCGCAGACCCGGAAATGATCGCCTCTGCCGCCTGCGATATTCAGGCCGTGCGCACGCGTGACCCGGCGGTCGATAAATATTCTACGCCGTTGCTGTACCTGAAAGGCTTCCACGCCCTGCAGGCTTACCGTATTGGCCACTGGCTGTGGAATGAAGGCCGCCGCGCGCTGGCTATATTCCTGCAAAACCAGGTTTCCGTGACGTTTCAGGTTGATATTCACCCGGCGGCTAAGATTGGCCGTGGGATCATGCTCGACCACGCCACCGGGATTGTTGTCGGGGAAACGGCGGTGATTGAAGATGACGTCTCGATCCTGCAGTCGGTCACCCTGGGCGGTACCGGTAAAACCAGCGGCGATCGCCATCCGAAAATTCGTGAAGGGGTGATGATTGGCGCGGGTGCCAAAATCCTCGGCAATATCGAAGTCGGACGCGGCGCGAAGATCGGCGCAGGCTCAGTGGTGCTCCAGCCTGTTCCACCGCATACCACCGCCGCTGGCGTACCGGCGCGCATCGTCGGGAAACCAGACAGCGATAAGCCGTCTATGGACATGGATCAGCACTTCAACGGCATTCACCATACGTTTGAGTATGGTGACGGCATTTAACTTCTGAGAATGGCGCCCGGATACCCCAGCTGGCGCCAGGCTTCATAGACCACCACCGACACCGCGTTTGACAGGTTCATGCTGCGGCTGTCCGGCATCATCGGAATACGGATTTTCTGCTCAGCGGGCAGGGCATCCAGAATCGTGGCCGGCAGGCCGCGGGTTTCCGGACCAAACATCAGATAGTCACCGTCCTGATAGCTCACGGCGCTATGCGCTGGCGTGCCTTTGGTGGTCAAGGCAAACATGCGCTGCGGCTGCTCTGCTTCCAGAAATGCGGCGTAATCGTGGTGGCGAACGACGGCGGTAAATTCATGATAATCCAGCCCTGCGCGGCGCAGCCGTTTGTCGTCCCACGTAAAGCCCATCGGCTCAATGATATGCAGACGAAAACCAGTGTTGGCACACAGGCGGATGATATTGCCGGTATTTGGCGGAATTTCTGGTTCGAATAAAACGATGTTAAGCATGCTGCCCCCTTAATTGCGGGGGCAGAATAGCAGAAAAGAGAGGAATTACGCGACGCCGGGCTCCTGCGAGCGGCTATACAGCATTTTGTAGACGGTTGCCGCAGCGGCCACGAGAGCGGGCACGCTGAGGATCATTAAAATACTGTCCGCCTGCCACTGCATAGAAAGAAGCTGGGCGCTGGTCATGGTTCCCGCCACGCCGCCAAAGCGGCCGATCCCCTGCATCCAGGCGATGCCCGTCGCGCGGCACTCGGTAGGATAAAAGGTGGCGGCCAGTGTTTGCATGCCCGATTGCGCACCGTTCATCGCGATCCCCATCAGGAAAATCAGCCCGCCAAACAGGGCAATGTGGTTATGCTCAATGCCAAGCAAAAGAATGAGGCCCATTGTCAGCACGAAACCACACGCGACCACTTTATGCGCTTCCCAGCGGTCCATCATCCAGCCCGCGAGCAGAATGCCTGCGGTACCGCCGAAGGTGAACAGCGAGGTGAGCCAGGCGGATTCCGCCAGGGCATAACCCATCTCCTGCATCAGCGTCGGCATCCAGCTCAGCAAAACGTAGTAAATGACCAGCCCCATAAAATAGGTCACCCACAGCATCAGGGTGCCGGGCAGCCAGGGCATGGAAAACAGCTGCGACACGCTCCCTTTTTTAGACGCGACTTTCTCCTCTGCCAGGAAAAAAACCGTGACGCTATCCAGCGTGCCGCGGGCGAACCGGCTGGCGATACGGCGGACCTGCATGACGTCTTTCCCGCGCTGCACCAGAAACTTCACCGACTCCGGTAAAAACAGCGCCAGCAGCAGCGTTAAAATCAGCGGAGCAATTGCCCCGGTCAGTAGTACGCTTCGCCAGCCGTGGTGGGGGATAAGCCAGGAAGAGAGCGCGCCGCCGCCCGCCGCACCCAGAGGGAATCCGCAGTACATGGTATTAATCGCCATGGCACGACAGCGCTGGGGGGCAAACTCGGAGATCAGCGTGATGGCGTTAGGCATGGCGGCGCCGAGGCCCAGGCCCGTCAGAAACCGCCACAGCGTGAGCGTATTCAGACTTTGCGCCCAGGCCGTCCCCAGGCTTGCAAGGCCGAAGAACAGGCACGAAAAGACCAGCACGCGCTTGCGTCCCATCCGGTCAGATACCGGACCGGCAATCAGCGCGCCCAGCGACAGCCCCAGCAGCGCAGCGCTCAGCACCGGCCCCAGATCCTGTTTGTGTATCCCCCATTCTGCCGACAGCGTAGGCGCGATGTAACCCATTGCCGCCGTATCAAAACCATCGATCGCCAGAACCAGAAAGCCCAGCACGATAAGAAGCCAGTGAAACCCTGAAAAAGGACTGTCGTCGATCACCTGTTGAATATCCACCTTACCTGAATACGCCATACGCTCCAATCCAATCTGATGTTGTTTTTGTGTTCTTGTATTTGCTTGTCTATACAATTGCGGACGGCAGGTGGATGTCAAATTTTCTTATCTAATATGTTATCTGGGTGTTATTTTTCGCATAAAAAAGCGCCCGAGGGGGAAATCGGGCGCGTGAGAAAGGGGGATTAACCGGAGAAGGTCAGGCCGCGTTTCCCTGAGCAAGTGGCGACAGCGCCGCCGGTAATTTGCTGAACTCCTGCACCAGAGAATCTCTGCTGATTTCACCGATCGTTTTCGCGCCGGTCAGCGTCATCGCCACCTTCATCTCTTTTTCGATCAGGTTGAGCAGATTCGCCACGCCTGCCTGGCCCGCCGTCGCCAGCGCATACAGATACGCACGCCCCAGCAGTACGCTGTCGGCGCCGAGCGCAATCATGCGCACCACGTCCAGTCCGTTTCGGATGCCGCTGTCGGCCAGGATGGCAATATCGCCTTTCACCGCATCGGCGATGGCCGGCAGGGCGCGTGCGGAAGAGAGCACTCCGTCAAGCTGGCGTCCGCCGTGGTTAGAGACCACAATCCCGTCTGCGCCAAAGCGTACCGCGTCGCGGGCATCTTCCGGATCGAGGATCCCTTTGATCACCATCGGGCCGTCCCAGAACTCGCGGATCCACTCCAGGTCTTTCCACGAGATCGACGGATCGAAGTTGTTCGCCAGCCAGCCGATGTAATCCTCCAGCCCGGTAGGTTTACCGAGGTAAGCCGAGATATTGCCCAGATCGTGCGGACGACCGTTCAGGCCGACATCCCACGCCCACTGCGGGTGGGTCACGGCCTGCCAGTAGCGGCGAAGCGCAGCGTTCGGGCCGCTCATGCCGGAGTGGGCATCGCGGTAGCGCGCGCCGGGGGTCGGCATATCGACGGTAAAGACCAGCGTGGAGCAGCCCGCCGCTTTGGCGCGCTCCAGCGCGTTACGCATAAAGCCGCGATCGCGCAGGACGTACAGCTGGAACCACATCGGACGCTTGATGGTCGGGGCGACCTCTTCAATCGGGCAGACGGACACGGTGGAAAGGGTAAACGGAATGCCTTTGGCATCCGCCGCCGCTGCGGCCTGCACTTCGCCACGGCGGGCATACATACCGCATAAGCCTACAGGCGCGAGCGCCACGGGCATGGAGAGCGTTTCGTTGAACAGCTTTGTCTCAAGGCTCAGGTCAGACATATTCTTCAGCACGCGCTGGCGAAGAGCCACCTCCGACAGATCTTCCACGTTGCGGCGCAAGGTGTATTCGGCATATGCCCCGCCGTCGATATAGTGGAACAGGAACGGGGGCAAAATGCGCTGCGCCGCGGCGCGATAGTCACTGGCTGCTGAAATTATCATGCTTTGTTCTCCCTGGAAATATCACTGTCGCCAGGCAGACGGGTAATACGCGCCTGTCGGGCCTGGTCTTCATCGAATCGTTTAATGGTGGTGTGCACGAAACCGAGATGCGCCATCATCGCTTTGCGCGCGGCCTCGGCATCACCGGCCAGAATGGCGTTGAGCACCGCCTCGTGCTGTTCGGTCAGCTGGGCAAACACCGGCGGAACCAGATACATGCGCTGGCGGCTCTGCTTCACGGAGGATTGCAGCAGGTCGAAGAACCCGCGCATGGTCTGAAGCAGCACCACGTTGTGTGACGCCTCGGCAATCGCCAGGTGAAAACGGACGTCCGCCTGGGAGGCGATATCCGGGTCGCTGCTTTGCGTGGCCTCAAAGCAGGCGATGAGTTTCTCTTTGTCAGCGTCGGTTGCCCGCATGGCCGCGTGCCAGGCGGTACTGGTTTCGATGGCGTGACGCGCTTCAAGGATGTCGAAGCTGTAGTCCGGGTCGTTCTCCATCAGCGTCTTCAGGGGCTGCACGATGTTTTGCTCGGACCAGTCGTCATGCTGCCAGCGCACAAAGGTGCCGCCGCCGCGACGGCTCACCAGCACGCCTTCGCTGACCAGCGTCGCCAGCGCCTCGCGCAGTGAATTGCGCGACACGCCAAGCTGGGCGGCGAGCTGGCGTTCGGCGGGCAACTTCATGCCCGCTTCAAGGTGTTGTTCTTCAATCAGCGCCCGCACGCGAGAGGCAATCTCGTCGGACAGGCGTCTGGGCATCACTATCATGGGATCATCCAGGTTAAGACATAGGCCTGCAGGGTGGTGATCACCCCCACCATGCAGGTGAATATCAGGCTGTGTTTCACGGTAAAGCGGAACAGATCCGACTCTTTACCCACCAGTCCCACCGCCGCACAGGCAATGGCGATGGATTGTGGAGAGATCATTTTCCCGGTCACGCCGCCGGTTGTATTCGCGGCCACCAGCAGGACGTCCGACACGCCAATCTGCTGGGCTGCCGTTGCCTGCAGTGCGGCAAACAGGGCGTTAGACGAGGTATCGGAACCGGTCAGGAACACCCCCAGCCAGCCGAGGAACGGCGAGAAGAAGGTAAAGGCGTGGCTGGTATGGGCCAGCGCCAGTGCCAGCGTCGACGACAGGCCGGAGTAGTTCGAGATAAACGCGAACGCCAGCACCATGCCGATGGAGTAAATCGGCAACATCAGCTCTTTAACGGTCGCCGCAAAGGTCTGTACCGCAGCCGCAGGCTTCATGCGCAGCCACACTACGGAAAGGATAGCGGCAAACAGGATGGCGGTACCGGTGGCGGAGAACCAGTCGAATTTATAGACCGCGGCATACGGCGTGGCGGCGTGTACCACCGGCGGCATACGGGAGACCATCTTGTCGAGGAACGGCACGGAAATATTAATCACCATGTCGTACATCGCACCGCCCGGCGCGAACAGGGCTTTAAACGGCGGGATGCTCCACAGGGTGACCGTTGCGGTCAGGAACAGGAACGGCGACCAGGCGCGGATCACCTGTCCTGCCGTATAGCCCGTACGGGCCAGGGTTTGATCAACCTGCGAGGCGCCCATGTCGGCGAAGCGGAAAATACGGACCGGCTGCCAGCGTTTCAGGAACAGCGTCAGACAGACAAGAGAGACCAGCGAAGAGATGATGTCCGGCAGCTCCGGGCCGAGGAAGTTCGAGCTGAGGTACTGGGCGATAGCGAACGAACCGCCCGCCACAATCACCGCAGGCCAGGTCTCCTTCACGCCGCGCCAGCCGTCCATAATCGCCATGATCCAGAACAGGACGATAATGGTCAGGAAGGGCAGCTGGCGGCCAACCATCTGGCCGATCTCGAAGCTGTCCAGCCCGGTGACCTGCCCGGCCACCAGAATCGGAATGCCCATCGCGCCAAACGCAACCGGCGCGGTGTTCACAATCAGGCAAAGGCCCGCGGCATAGAGCGGATTAAAGCCCAGACCCACCAGCAGCGCAGCGGTTATCGCCACCGGCGCGCCAAAGCCTGCCGCACCTTCCAGAAACGCCCCGAAGGAGAAGCCGACAATCAGCATCTGCAGCCGCTGGTCCGGCGTGATGGAGAGGATTGACGAGCGGATAATGTCGAACTGCCCGGTTTTCACCGAGATTTTATAGACAAAGACCGCCGCGATGATGATCCACGCAATCGGCCACAGGCCGTAGAAGAAACCGTAGACGACGGAGGCCAGCGCGCGATCGACCGGCATTTTATAGAAGAACAGCGCCACCATCAGGGCGATAGCAACGGTATACGTCGCGGCGAGGTAGCCCTTCAGCTTGAGCTTAATCAGCGCAAAGAAGAAGAACAGGATCGGAAGCGATGCGATCAGGCTTGACAGCCAGATATTTCCGGCCGGGTCGTAGTTTTGTTGCCAGAGGCTCATGCAGGTCTCCTGGGGACCAGACAGCCTGCGCTGCGGGAGAGTCTCCGCTCAACTCTGCGTCACAGGTTGTGTAAAAGTGGTCCTGCCAATATTGTGTTGTAGGGTTAATGACAATGAATGGTTAACCAAATGTTATGGCCAGGCAATGAGTTTGTGAGCGCAATTAATGGAATTGTGAACCGGGGAAGAAAGAAAAGGGGGATTGGTTGGGCCAATTTGAAGCGGGGTGGAGCCTGATGCCCTCACCCCGGCCCTCTCCCATAGGGAAAGGGGAAGAGCGGTTAAAAAGCCGTCTTACAAAAACCTGTCATCTCTTTCAGGCCCATTTCGCGGCCAAGCTCGGTCATCGGGTGTACCACCACCAGACCACGGACGCTTTTTTTCAGCTTGCCCATGTCGGCCTGTTCTTTTTTGGTAATCGCGCGGCGATGCGGCATGTTCATCAGCTTCTGCGCTTCTTTGCTCAGCTTCTGACCTTTCACTTCGCGCAGGCGCTCGATTTCTGTTTCCAGCGTGGCGGCTTCTTTTTCCAGCTCGGCGTACTTCTCGGCGGAATCGACCAGTGACAGGCCCGCCATCTGGTGGCGGATCAGATCCAGGCGGTCGCTCAGGCGTTTAATTTCGTTCTTTTCGACTTCTTTCATGACAAATGACTCTGAAAACGGGGAATTTACAGGGAAGGATACACCAATGTGAGCAGGCTTACTTCTGAAACGCTTTTTTTAAGCTGATTCGGGAAATCAGCTCAGTCAGGGAGAGAACCATCGTGGAACGGACAACCTGTTGATAACGCAGCTTTTGCATCGCGTATAGCTCAGGGTCGCTGTTATCAAAATGGGGAGCAGGAGGCAGCGCGGTGACGCAGTGCAGCTCGCCGAAGGGCCCCAGGATCTCATCATCGGTAAAGGTGTACTCGTTACCGTCATGATTGAGTTCTTCGCGCAGCGCCATTAACAGCTCCGCGTCTTCATACTCTTGCCGGTTCAGCACGCCAAGACCATAAATTAGCTTCAGACGCACGGACAAATCGCCCAGCGGTCCGTCTCCGTCCAGTAACGGTTCTACAGCATACTTTACCGCGTAGTCGTCTTTGCGAAACACCTGAAGCACCAGAATGTTCACCGCCTCGGTCAGTAATTCGACGGCGGCAATCAGGAAGCTTCGTACGGTTTTGCCAGCATTCAGACGCTCAAGCACACGATTTTCAAAGGCCTGGGTTTGTTCCATTATTGCCTGCATATCTGACAATCTATTATCTGGGCGCAGGCTAACCTGCGCCGCATTCTGCATCATTTGGTTGTGCTGTATGCGTTAACCGCCTCCACAACCACGTCGCTGTTGGCGTCCAGACCGGAAATCTGCGCCAGCGCAGCCTGCGCGCCTTTGGTATCAATCAGCTGAGCCAGTTCCTGCGCCTGCGGGTCCTGCTCGCTGCGGTAGTGCATCGCCGCGGCAATCCCTTTCACCAGGTTGGCGTGCGGCAGGCCGTATTCCAGCGTGCCCAGCAGCGGCTTAATCAGGCGATCGCCCGCGCTCAGTTTACGCAGAGGCTGACGGCCCACGCGCTCAACGTCATCTTTCAGATACGGGTTTTCAAAGCGACCGAGGATTTTCTGGATGTATGCTGCGTGTTTCTCAGCATCAAAACCGTAGCGTTTGATCAGCACCGCGCCGCTCTCTTCCATTGCACCTTTTACCACAGCGCGGATCTTCTCATCGAGGATCGCGTCACGAATGGTCTGATGACCGGCCAATTTTCCGAGGTACGCGGTTATAGCATGCCCGGTGTTCAGCGTGAAGAGTTTGCGTTCGACAAATGCCATCAGGTTATCGGTTAATTCCATTCCCGGAATGGTCGGCAGGGCGCCTTTAAACTGGGTTTTATCTACGATCCACTCGCTGAAGGTTTCCACAGTCACTTCCAGCGGGTCGTTGGTGGCGGATTCAGACGGCGGAACGATGCGATCCACAGCGGAATCCACAAACCCGACGTGCGCTTCAACCCAGGCTTTGTCTTCGTCTGCTACAGCGTTAAGAACGTGGCCTTTCAGCTGCGTTGTGCCGCGCACCATGTTTTCACAGGCGATGATGTTCAGCGGAGTGTCGATGCCCTGCGCTTTACGTTTTGCCAGGCCTTTCGCGACTGCAGGGGCGATGCGCTCAAGGACAACCGGGCCTACCGCCGTGGTAACCAGATCAACGCTGGCGATAAGGTCGATAACGTCTTCACCGATGCTGCTGACCGCGTTGACGCCGGATACTGTCTCAACCTGCTCGTTTTCACCGACCACATGAACCTGATAGCTATGACGCGCATTCAGGGCATCCAGGACAACCTGATTCACATCGGCGAATGTCAGCGTAATGCCCGCGTCTGCCAGCAGTTTACCGATAAAACCACGACCGATATTACCTGCGCCAAAATGTAATGCTTTCATAGTGTTAACCTTCATCAATGTTTTTACCCGAGAGGGCTGGGGTGAGGAACGTTTCCCCTCACCCTAGCCCTCTCCCCTGAGGGGAGAGGGAAGAGAACTTATTTGTTCAGCAGAGCCAGCACTTCTTCCACGCTGGTGGTATTGGCCAGACGCTCAATGACGGACTCATCATCCAGCGCGTTGGTCAGGCTGGTAATCACCTGAATATGCTCGTTGTTGCGAGCGGCGATACCAATCACCAGACGGGCGATGTCATCTTCTTCTTCACCGAAGCGCACGCCCTGCGGATACTGACAGAATACGACGCCGGTTTTCAGGACGCGATCTTTCGCTTCAACCGTGCCGTGCGGCACCGCGATGGATTCGCCCAGGTAGGTTGGCGTCAGCTTTTCGCGTTCCAGCATCGCGTCAACATATTCAGGCTGAACGTAGCCGCCTTTCACCAGCTGCTCACCGGCAAAGCGAATCGCTTCTTCTTTGGTGGCCGCAGTACGACCGAGGAAGATGTTTTCCGCACCCAGTTTGAACAGGTGGGCGTTGCTCTCGTCAAAGCTGTCCTGCAGGCTGGAGCGCACTTTCACTTCGTTGTCTTCGTGACGCTGCGCCGCAACCAGACGTTCGGTCAGGCTGGAGTACAGGCCGCTGTCGAGGAAGTTGGTCAGCGAAATATGCTGTGCCTGCGGCACCTGGCGCATGGCACGTTCGGTCAGGTCGCGGTGCGTGATGACCAGGTCAACGTCCGGCGGCAGGCTGTTAATGGCGCTGTTGGTGACGGAGATGTTGGTCAGGCCCGCATCCTGCACTTTCTTACGCAGCACGCCTGCACCCATCGCGCTGGAACCCATACCGGCATCACAGGCAACGATGATTTTACGCACGTGGCTCAGGTCGTTAGAGACATCGCCCGCGGTCAGTGGGGTTGCGCCTTTGGATTCGGCTTTCATGTCGTGCATACGACGGGTTGCCGCTTCAATATCGTCGTCTTCTTTCACTTTGCTGGTTTTCAGCAGAATAGAAGAGACCACGAAGGAGACGGCCATGGCCGCACAGATGGCCGCGATGTTCGCGAAGTACGCCCCTTTTGGCGTCATCGCCAGTACCGCCAGGATAGAACCCGGAGAGGCCGGAGACACCAGACCGCCGCCCAGCACGCTCAGGGTGAATACGCCGGTCATACCGCCAAGGATAACGGCCAGGATCAGACGTGGGTTCATCAGCACGTACGGGAAGTAAATTTCGTGAATACCGCCCAGGAAGTGAATGATTGCCGCACCGCCAGCGGACTGCTTAGCGCTGCCGCGCCCAAAGAACATGTACGCCAGCAGTACGCCCATACCCGGACCTGGGTTAGCTTCAATCAGGAAGAAGATAGACTTGCCGAGATCGTGAGACTGCTGAATACCCAGCGGCGAGAAGATACCGTGGTTGATGGCGTTGTTCAGGAACAGGATTTTAGCCGGTTCAACGAAGATAGACGCCAGCGGAAGCATGTCGTGCGCCACCATGAAGTTAACGCCTGCCGCCAGAATTTTGGACAGCACTTCAACCGCAGGGCCAATGCCGAGGAACGCCAGAATCGCGAGGATCATCCCGATGATGCCCGCAGAGAAGTTGTTCACCAGCATTTCGAAGCCGGATTTGATCTTACCATCAACCCAGACGTCGAATTTCTTAATCGCCCAGCCGCCCAGAGGACCGGCAATCATTGCACCGAGGAACATCGGCATATCCGCACCGACGATAACACCCATGGTCGTGATAGCGCCCACTACGCCACCACGGTCACCGCCCACCAGACGACCACCGGTGAAACCGATGAGCAGCGGCAGGAGATAGGTAATCATTGGGCCAACAAGTTTCGCCAGCGTTTCGTTAGGCAACCACCCTGTCGGAATGAACAATGCAGTGATGATACCCCACGCGATAAACGCGCCGATATTTGGCATCACCATGTTGCTGAGGAAACGACCAAAGCTTTGAACTTTGATCTTGAAATCGGATGACATAAAACACCCCTTCTTCTGTTTACGCTTAGGCTTGCGGCCCGAGGTTTATTGTTAATGAGGCGGCAGAGGTAGCCGGGCCCTGTTCTGATGCTGTGAAATCTGGCACTGAATCGTTCAACTGTCCAGACAACGAAAATTTATGTGACGTGTATCACGTAAATGTAGGGGGTGTGGACATTAATGGGGTGATCTGAATCACAAAATGTATGGCCAAAAAAAATACGATGGCGAGAAAAGCGGCAAAAAACACCCTTTTATGTGATGAGTGTCACGCTTTGGTTTTGAAGGTTTGTTTCTGGATTGTGACTGATTTCACAAAATATTTTTATGCAGATTTCTCCGGCTGCGATCGGCGTCAGGATGACCTTGCACGACACGTTAAGCTAAAAAAACACTTTTGATGTGTGGTATGGCGAAAAGTTAAAACGTGGATTACGCTCATATTGTAAGCTTAAGTATATTATTATTCAGGATATATTTTGACACGCTTATAAACTTGCATGGAGATATTATAAAAACCGATACTCCCCGGCTCTGAAATAATCAGTATACTTTTTTTATTTAAAATAAATTAATTAGGCTGTGTACTGTTTTATTAATTTAATAAGTTGACGTTGTTTAAGTGAGGAGAATATGTTTCTCAACTATTTCGCGCTGGGCGTATTAATTTTTGTATTTCTGGTTCTGTTTTACGGAATCATCGCCATTCATGACATTCCTTATAATATGGCCAAAAAGCGTAACCATCCCCATGCCGATGCGATTCATACGGCAGGCTGGATTAGCCTGTTTACGCTCCATGCCATCTGGCCGTTCCTGTGGATTTGGGCCACGCTGTACCGTGAAGATCGCGGCTGGGGTATGCAAAACCACATTACAAAGCCTGATGAAGTCCCGGGCATGGATGCGCTCGCCAAACGCGTGGCGGAACTTGAACAAAAGCTGGCCGCGGTAAAGCCTGCTGCTGATAAGAACACGCTGGAGCGCTAATCATGGATCTGTTAATTATTTTGACCTATGTGGCATTTGCCTGGGTGATTTTTAAAATATTCCGTATTCCGGTAAACCAGTGGACGCTTGCCACCGCAACGTTAGGCGGGGTGTTTATTGTTGCCGGTCTTATTCTGTTAATGAACTATAACCACCCGTACACCTTTACGGCGCAAAAAGCGGTTATTTCTATTCCTGTTACGCCGCAGGTTACCGGGGTGGTCAGTGAAGTGACCGATAAAAATAACCAGCTTATTAAAAAAGGTGAAGTGTTATTTAAACTTGATCCGGGCCGCTACCAGGCGCGCGTCGACAGACTCCAGGCCGACCTGGTGACCGCGACGCACAACATCGACAATCTCAAAGCGCAGCTGGTGGAGGCCGTCGCTAATACCACGCGCGTCTCGGCAGAGCGTGACCGCCTGTATAAAGATTATCAGCGCTACCTGAAAGGCAGCCAGGCAAAGGTGAATCCGTTCTCTGAAAGCGATATCGACAACGCGCGGCAGAACTATCTGGCGCAGGATGCGCTGGTGAAAGGCTCCGTGGCTGAGCAGACGCAGATTCAAAGCCAGTTAGACAGCATGGTGAACGGCGAGCAATCGCAGATTGCCTCCTTACGCGCCCAGCTTGCCGAAGCCAAATACAATCTGGAGCAGACCGTGGTGCGTGCGCCGAGCGATGGTTATATCACCCAGGTACTGATTCGTCCGGGGACCTATGCCGCCGCGCTGCCTCTGCGTCCGGTAATGGTCTTTATCCCTGAACAGAAGCGTCTGATTGTGGCCCAGTTCCGCCAGAACTCGCTGCTGCGTTTGAAACCGGGCGATGAAGCGGAAGTGGTGTTTAACGCGCTGCCGGGTCAGGTGTTCTCCGGGAAGCTCACCAGTATTCTGCCGGTGGTGCCTGGGGGAACCTATCAGGCGCAGGGCGCGCTGCAGTCGCTGACGGTGGTGCCGGGGATGGACGGCGTTCAGGCGCTTATAGAGCTGGAGCCCAACGCCGAAGTCGATGCTCTGCCGGACGGTATCTATGCCCAGGTTGCAGTTTATTCGGACCATTTCGCCCACGTCTCGGTCATGCGAAAGGTACTGTTACGTATGACCAGCTGGATGCACTACCTCTATCTCGATCACTAATCCCTCCAGGGCAGGAATGCGGCATGCAAACCTGCCCTTTTTTCATCGCTTGATCCATACTGACTTTTTTCCGGCATCAAGGATCAGGCAATGAAACTCATCGGCAGCTATACCAGTCCCTTCGTGCGAAAAATCTCGGTTCTCCTGCTGGAGAAGGGGATTGAATTTGAATTCATTAATGAACAGCCCTACAACGCGGAAAACGGCGTCGCGCAGTATAACCCGCTGGGGAAAGTCCCGGCGCTGGTCACAGACGAGGGCGAATACTGGTTCGATTCCCCGATTATTGCGGAGTATATCGAGCTGCTGGGCGTTGCACCGGCTATGCTGCCAGCCGATCCAAAAGCGGCGCTGGCGGTTAAGCAGGTCGAAGCGCTGGCCGATGGCATTATGGACGCGGCATTAACCTCTGTACGTGAGCAGGCAAGGCCTGCCGGCCAGCAGTCGGAAACGGAGCTGTTACGCCAGCGTGAAAAAATCAGCCGCAGCCTGGACAGATGCGAACAGCTCATCCAGGAGGGAAAGATTCAAACCGACAGCCTGAACCTGGCGACCATCGCCATCGCCTGCGCTATCGGCTATCTCAACTTCCGCCGGGTTTCCCCTGGCTGGTGCGTTGACCGTCCGCTGCTTGTGAAGCTCGCAGAAACGCTCTTTAGCCGCGAGAGCTTTGCCCGCACCGAACCACCAAAGGCTTGATGCGGGTTATAACACTTCGACGTCGGAGGCGGTACAATCCCCCCACATGTTAACTCCCTCTCCCGTCGGGAGGGGGGAAGATATTCACTCGCCAGGCGCTTTCATGACTACTCATCAATCGCTGTACAGCCAGATCCCCGCTACCGACCGTCTTCTTCGCGATCCCCGCATTCATGCTGTTGTTGAGCGTTTCGGCCATACCGCGACGGTGGAGATGTTACGCCTGCTTCAGAATGAAGCCCGATGCGCTATTCAGGCCGAAAATGCCTTGCCCGACTGGTGTAATGCGTGGGAGCAAGAAGTGGAGCACCGGCTGGATGAGAAAGCGCAAAGCGCGCTACGGCCTGTGATTAACCTGACGGGTACCGTGCTGCACACTAACCTGGGGCGCGCGCAGCAGGCGGAAGAGGCCGTAGCTGCGGTCGTGCAGGCCATGCGAACGCCCGTGACGCTGGAGTACGATCTGGACGGCGCCGGACGCGGGCATCGTGACCGGGCGCTGGCGGACCTGCTGTGCCAGCTGACCGGCGCGGAAGATGCCTGCATAGTGAATAACAACGCCGCAGCGGTACTGCTGATGCTGGCGGCGACCGCCAGCGGCAAAGAGGTGGTGGTTTCCCGCGGCGAGCTGGTGGAGATTGGCGGGGCGTTCCGCATTCCGGACGTGATGCGCCAGGCGGGCTGTACGCTGCATGAGGTGGGCACCACTAACCGTACCCATGCGAAAGATTATCGCGCGGCGGTGAATGAAAATACTGCCCTGCTGATGAAGGTTCACACCAGTAATTACCATATTGAAGGGTTCACCAAAACGGTTGACGAGGCCGGGCTGGCGGCGATTGGGCAGGAACTTAATATCCCGGTGATTGCCGATCTCGGCAGCGGCTCGCTGGTCGATCTCAGTCAGTACGGTCTGCCGAAAGAGCCGATGCCGCAAGAGATGATTGCTGCGGGCGTCAGCCTGGTCAGCTTTTCCGGCGACAAGCTGCTGGGCGGGCCGCAGGCCGGGATTATCGTCGGCAAGCGCGAGCTGATTGCGAAGCTGCAGCAGCATCCGCTCAAGCGCGCCCTGCGAGCTGATAAAATGACGCTTGCCGCGCTGGAGGCGACGCTGCGGCTTTATCTCCACCCGGAGAAACTGGCCGACTGCCTGCCCACGCTGCGTCTGTTAACCCGTGATGCCGCCTCGATTCGCGCCCAGGCCGAGTTACTGCTGCCGCGCATTGCCCCGCACTACCCCGATTTTGACGTTCGCATTGAACCCTGCCAGTCGCAGATTGGCAGCGGTTCGCTGCCGGTGGACAGGTTACCGAGTGAAGCGCTCACGTTCACCCCGCGTGACGGGCGCGGTAGCCATCTTGAAGCCCTGTCGTCGCGCTGGCGTGGCCTGCCTGCGTCGGTTATCGGGCGGATTTACGATGGCCGAATGTGGCTGGATCTGCGCTGCCTTGAAGATGAAGAGCGATTTCTGGAGATGTTGTTGAAATGATTATTGCCACCGCCGGTCATGTCGACCACGGAAAAACCACGTTGCTGCAGGCGATCACCGGCATAAACGCCGACCGTCTGCCGGAAGAGAAAAAGCGCGGCATGACCATCGATCTGGGCTATGCCTACTGGCCCCAGCCTGATGGCCGCGTACTGGGTTTTATAGATGTTCCGGGGCATGAAAAGTTTCTGTCCAACATGCTGGCGGGCGTGGGGGGTATCGACCATGCCCTGCTGGTGGTGGCCTGCGATGATGGCGTCATGGCGCAAACCCGTGAGCACCTGGCGATCCTGCAGCTGACCGGCAACCCGCAGCTGACCGTGGCGCTGACCAAAGCCGATCGCGTGGATGACGCACGCGTCAGCGAGGTGCGCGAAACGGTACAGGCGACCCTGCGGGAGTATGGTTTTGCCGATGCACCGCTTTTTGTCACCGTGGCGACAGAAGGGCGCGGTATCGATGAACTTCGTCACCACTTACAGCAGCTTTCGTCGCGTGACCACGCCAGCCATCACCGCTTCCGTCTGGCCATTGACCGGGCGTTTACCGTCAAAGGGGCGGGTCTGGTGGTGACCGGTACGGCGCTGAGCGGTGAAGTGAAGGTGGGGGATAGCCTGTGGCTGACGGGCGTTAACAAACCGATGCGCGTGCGCGGCCTGCATGCGCAAAACCAGCCCGCAGAGCGCGCTCATGCCGGGCAGCGGATCGCGCTGAACATAGCCGGTGATGCGGAAAAAGAGCAGCTTAACCGCGGGGACTGGCTGCTGGCCGATGCTCCGCATGAACCGTCTGAACGCGTCATTGTTTCTCTGCAGACAAACGTGCCCCTGACCCAATGGCAGCCGCTGCATATTCACCACGCGGCCAGCCATATCACCGGCCGCGTGTCGCTGCTGGAAAACGACCTTGCCGAACTGGTATTCGATTCCCCGCTCTGGCTGGCAGACAACGATCGTCTGGTACTGCGTGATATTTCCGCGCGGGAAACGCTGGCCGGAGCAAGGGTCGTCGCGCTGAATCCACCGCGACGCGGCAAGCGTAAACCTGAATATCTGCAGTGGCTGGCAGCGCTGGCGCAGGCCAGCGATGATAACGCCGCGCTGCGGGTGCATCTTGAACGCGGTGCGGTGAGTCTGAGTGATTTTGCATGGGCACGCCAGCTGAGCGGGGAAGGCTTACGGCAGCTGACACAAGAACCGGGCTTTATTCAGGCCGGCAACAGCCTGCTTAATGCCCCGGTTGCTGCACGCTGGCAGCGTAAGATACTGAACACGCTGGCGACGTACCATGAGCAGCATCAGGATGAGCCTGGCCGGGGCCGCGAGCGGCTGCGACGCATGGCGCTGCCGATGGAAGACGATGCGCTGGTGCTGCTGCTGATTGAAAACATGCGCGAAAGCGGGGCGATAAAAAGCCACCACGGCTGGCTGCATCTGCCGGATCACAAGGCCGGGTTCACCGCAGATCAAGAGGCAGCATGGCAAAAAGTGGCCTCGCTGTTTGGCGATGAGCCGTGGTGGGTTCGCGATCTGGCCCGCGAAACGAATACCGATGAGCAGGTGATGCGTCAGGTATTGCGCCATGCGGCGCAGCAGGGGCTGATAGTCGCGATCGTGAAAGATCGTTATTACCGTAACGATCGCATTGTGGCGTTTGCCAACCTGATCCGCGAGCTGGATCAGGAGCGGGGCTCTACCTGCGCGGCCGATTTCCGTGACCGGCTGAACGTGGGCCGCAAGCTGGCGATTCAGATCCTGGAGTATTTCAACCGCATTGGCTTTACCCGCCGTCGTGGTAACGATCATTTATTACGTGATTCGTTATTATTTCCTGAAACTCCGTGACCCCCGTCGTAAACGCCGTTACCGGTTGGCGAGAAAATCGCCAGCCGTAACTACCCTTGTTGTACACCAACAGCAAGGAGACGGTCATGACAAACAATCCTCTCTCATCGCGTATCCAGCCCGGCGAGTATGGTTTTCCCCTGAGGCTGAAACCTCGTTATGACAACTTTATTGGCGGCGACTGGGTGGCTCCCGTCGACGGCGAATACTATTCCAACCTGACTCCCGTTACCGGCCAGCCGCTGTGCGAGATAGCCAGCTCCGGCAAGCGCGATATCGATCTGGCGCTGGATGCGGCGCACAAAGCGAAAGATAAATGGGGCCATACCTCCGTTCAGGACCGTGCGGCCATTTTGTTCAAAATTGCCGACCGGATGGAGCAGAATCTGGAGCTGCTGGCGACGGCGGAAACCTGGGATAACGGCAAGCCGATCCGGGAAACGATGGCGGCAGACGTGCCGCTTGCCATCGACCACTTCCGCTATTTTGCCTCCTGCATTCGCGCTCAGGAGGGGGGAATAAGCGAGGTAGACAGCGACACCGTGGCATATCACTTCCACGAGCCGCTGGGCGTCGTCGGGCAAATCATTCCATGGAACTTCCCGCTGCTGATGGCGAGCTGGAAAATGGCGCCCGCGCTGGCGGCCGGGAACTGCATTGTGCTGAAACCGGCGCGTCTGACCCCGCTCTCGGTGCTGCTGCTGATGGAAATCGTTGGCGATCTTCTGCCGCCGGGCGTTATTAACGTGGTTAACGGTGCGGGCGGTGAGATCGGAGAATATCTGGCCACCTCAAAACGCATCGCTAAAGTGGCGTTTACAGGCTCGACGGAAGTGGGTCAGCAAATCATGCAGTACGCCACGCAGAACATTATTCCGGTGACCCTGGAGCTGGGCGGGAAATCCCCGAACATCTTTTTCGCGGACGTAATGGAGGAAGAAGATGCCTTCTTCGATAAAGCCCTGGAAGGATTTGCGCTGTTTGCGTTTAACCAGGGCGAAGTCTGTACCTGCCCAAGCCGCGCGCTGGTTCAGGAGTCCATCTATGAGCGCTTTATGGAGCGGGCCATTCGCCGCGTCGAGTCAATCCGCAGCGGTAACCCGCTCGATAACGTCACGCAGATGGGGGCGCAGGTCTCGCACGGACAGCTGGAAACTATCCTCAACTACATTGATATCGGCAGGAAAGAAGGGGCGGATATTCTGACCGGTGGTCGCCGTAAAGTGCTCGGCGGGGATCTGCAGGAAGGGTATTACCTTGAGCCGACGATCCTGTTCGGTCAGAACAACATGCGCGTCTTCCAGGAGGAAATTTTCGGACCTGTGCTGGCCGTGACCACCTTCAAAACGATGGAGGAGGCGCTGGAGATTGCCAACGACACGCCGTATGGCCTGGGGGCAGGCGTCTGGAGCCGCAACGGTAATCTGGCCTATAAAATGGGCAGAGGCATTCAGGCCGGGCGTGTATGGACCAACTGCTACCATGCCTATCCTGCGCACGCGGCATTTGGCGGTTATAAGCAATCGGGCATCGGGCGTGAAACCCATAAGATGATGCTGGAGCATTACCAGCAGACGAAATGTTTGCTGGTCAGCTACTCTGATAAACCGCTGGGGCTGTTCTAATCGCCCTGCTCAGGCCGTCCATGGGCGGCCTGAGCAATTTGCTGGCGCAGGCAGTTCAGAACGCCATCCAGAACGTATTGCACACGCCAGGGCTGGTATTCGCGTTTGTGGAAGATGGCCGTCAGATCGAGCCACCATTCCTCCTGGTGCGGAAAGCAGGGGACCAGCATCCCTTGCGTTAATTCTTTTTTCAGACTCTCTTTTGGCGCAAAAACAATCCCAAGATTATTTCTTGCCAGCTCCAGGGCCGTCTGCGTATTGTCGCAAATATAATTACCGGTCACCCGGTAGTCATGCACGTTATCACTGCCGTGCACGCGGAAACGCCAGATGTTTGCATCATCAACCAGCATGGAGTCAATGAGAATACAGGAATGATTAATTAAATCTTCAGGCCCCGTTATGGGATGTTTATTTAAATACTCAAGGGTTGCGAATGCCGTAACGGAATATTTTGTCAACACGCTGGCGACCAGACTTTCGTCTTTCGGTTGCGCATAGGTAATTAAAATATCGCAGTCATCTGGAAATGAAACACCTTCGGCAAATTCATTGCGATCCAGATTGTACGTTTTCAGGGATATGCGGATGTCACCGATATCCTCGATTTTGTGGATCACATGCCGCGACAGATAGGTCACAATACCCGTAGGGGCGTAAATCGTGACTTTCCCACGTTTCTCATGCTTATAATCAGCAATGAAATTAACAAGTTGAGTGTTTTTATCCAGCGTGGCGTTAACGTAGGGAAGTAACGCTTCACCGAACTGAGTAAGCGCCAGCTGGCGCGTGGTGCGTTCAAAAACCTTGAGTCCAACCCGTGTTTCAAAATCAGACAGATATTTGCTGACGTTGGCCTGCGCCATGCCCAGCAGGGCGGCGGCATCGCCAATGCTGCGAGTTGCGGCGATGACGGATATGATTTTTAATTCGCGTGGCTTTAGCTGTAAATTACTCATTCTGCACACCCATCTATATGATTTTATATATAATATTATATAAAGCGCAGCGTTGCATTGGCAAATTTGTAACCATTATTATGCTCCTCGCTTGTTCGGCATTTTAATGGATTACATGTAATGACTTTTAAATACAAATTACTCATCGCTGCCACATTATTTGCAACATCCTCAGCAATGGCCAGTGACTTTTCACTAGGAGCGGGGGCCGTATTTAATGAGTCTCCTTACAAAGGCTATAACGAAAATACTACCGCAGTACCATTAATTAGTTACGAAGGCGACAACTTTTATGTTCGCCAGACCACGGGCGGATGGATCCTGTGGAAAGACGCAAAAAATGAACTCAGCCTGACCGCATCGTGGATGCCGCTGCATTTCGATCCTGATGACAACGACGACCATCAGATGAAGCAGCTCGATGAGCGTAAAGCCTCTGCCTTCCTCGGCGGCGCGTACTACCGCCACGAAAGCTGGGGTTCTCTGAAAGTGGCGGTCTCGGGTGATGCGATGGATGAAAGCGGTGGCGTGGTGGGCGAGGTATCGTACTTCCGTCCGATCCGAATGGAGCGCCTGACCCTGACGCCTTCTGTTGGTGTGTTCTACAGCGACGAAAGCTATAACGACTACTACTACGGCGTATCCGGCAGCGAGTCTCGCCGCTCAGGTCTGGAGCAATACTCCGCCGGTGACAGCTGGACGCCATACGTTGGCCTGGCGGCTAAATATCAGTTAACCCAGAAGCTGTACCTCAACGCCAGCGCGGTCTACACCGTGTTGCCTGACGACGTGAAGAACAGCCCGATGATCGACCGCGACGACAGCTTCGCGCTGATGACCGGCCTGACCTGGCGTTTCTGATGCGGTAAAGCCGGGGGGCGGCTTCGCCTTACCCGGCCTGCCATCGCAGCTTTACGCAGGCCCGCGCAAGCGAAGCGCCGCCGGGCATAGTTGATAGTACTGCACTCCCGTTTACCTTTCCCGTAATGACGTCCTCATTAATATTCCTGATACGCTAATGCGATCCGCACCATCAATAAAGATGTGTATCATGTGTATAATTCTTAAAGAAAATTAAATTGGGCACTCTCGCCCGACTTGCCTGACTTTCGGCTGATCGCTGGTCGTTATAAGCATTCGTCACATGCTTACGCAGGCAAAGAAGCGTAATTGCTCAAGCCGCTGCGTAAAATGGCAGAGACTGTCTCAAAGAGCCGGGTTTTAACATGCGAGAGGCGTAACAGATGAACCGATATATCATGGCGGACTCGGAAAAATGCATTGGGTGCCGCACCTGTGAAGTGGCCTGCGCGGTGTCGCATCAGGAATTTGTCTCCTCAAATGATTTAATGCCCCGCATTCGGGTGGTGAAAGGGGGAGCATATACCACGGCGGTCGGGTGTCATCAGTGCGAGGATGCGCCCTGTGCAAATGTGTGCCCAACCAGCGCAATCCGACGTTCAGCCGGAGCCTGGCTCGTTGAGCAGTCGCGCTGCATTGGGTGCAAAAGCTGTGTGGTGGCGTGTCCGTTTGGGGCGATGCAGGTGCGTCTGGAGGGAAATAGGGCGCAGGCGCTGAAATGTGATTTATGTGCGCATCGCGAAGGCGGACCGGCCTGCGTCGAGGCCTGTCCAACCCACGCGCTGCGCTGTGTTGATCCTGGCAGTATTCGGGCTGAAAAGCTTACTGCATTTTATTGAAATTCCACGTGAACGTCAGACTGTAGCGCCAGTCCCTGTTGCGACTGTCTGTCGGAACATCCCCGACGGGTCTTGCCGCCTCCACCGTGACGCTATAGTGGCGCGTATCGCCGATCATCACCCCGGTAGCAACTGACCCGAGCCGCTGATGAGGTAAACCGGCCGTGTTAAACCAGGTTTGCGCGGTATCGGCCAGGATATAGGGTTGGATGGTGGTAAGCCAGGTGCTCTCTCTTCTCATCTGGATATAGCGCAGTTCTACCTGCCCGCCATAGCCGTAATCACCGCTCGCTTCACTGTCCTGATATCCGCGGCCAAAGCGCTGGGCACCGAAGCTAACGCGTTCAGGCTCTGGTAACGTGTTATTAGACCAGTCTCCCTCCCAGGATGTTGATAGCCGCCATTTATCGGCAAACAGCCAGGCAGCGTCCAGATAGCTTTTTGTGAGCGTAAAATTAATATCGGGTTTAGGGGCTGAGACGATATCGGCTCCCATCGCATCAATACCCTGACGGACGTTGAGTCGGCCGCTGACGCTGGCGGTTGTGAATTGATGTGCACCATTAATTCCCACCTCCAGCGCAGGATAACGCGCGTGTTGGTTAACGGAGTCCAGCTTAAAGGTTCTGCCCTGCAGTCTGGCCTGCAGGGCATAATCATCCTGACGGTCGGTGTAATCAAAACCGCTGGTCACATTAATTTGTGATTTTTGCGTCAGCAGCAATGGATAGCCAAACGTCACGCCGCCGTTGTATTGCGTTGTTTTTTGCTTCGAATCGACCTGAATATTATTGGGCAAAGAGAGCAGGGGGGAAAAATCTCGCGGATCTTCACGGTAATAGCTGCCTTTGAGCTGCATCGTCAGCCCTTCATCGTTTAAAAACTGCTGCCAGTTGAGACCGACATAGTTTTTCCGCGTGTTGCTATCTAATGGTATAAGCGTAGCCACGCCCAGCTGATCGCCATAGCTTGTCAGGTTGCTGAGCGTTCCGTTCAGCATCATTAAATCTTGCCCTTTACGGGTGTCGATCGTGGAGGCGATATTCCAGCTCCGCTCCTGATTACCGGTTATCTGCATTGCCGCCGCGCCATATATATTGGTTGGCAGCTGCGCGTTGGCCGTGACCGGAACGTTAGGGGTACGGGTCATCAGCTGGCTATAGCGATCGAACGTATCCTGAGACAGCGGTTTTTCCGCCATGATTTTTTCTGACAATCGTTTAAGACGCTCGGCGATGTGAGGGTTATTACTGGTGATGTCACTGTGAGCGACATACCCTTCAACCAGAACAATTTTAATATTTCCCTGCTGGAAATTATTATCGGGCAGCCAGGCATAGGAGAGCGGAAAACCGTCCGCCTTGTAGCGCGCCGTAATATCATTTACCAGCCCCGTGAGCGTTTTTAGCGGCACGGTTTTTCCGGCGTACGGCCTGAAGGGTTTAAGTAATTCCTGCAAGGGATAACGCGTGCCGCCAATAAACTGAATGTGATGAATGGTAATGGGCGTTTCAGGCGTTAGCGTTGACTGCGGTTTTTCTATTTTGACTTTCGGCTGTTGGACGACCTCAGTCTGTTCTGGGGCAATATTACGAGAAACTTGCGCCGGGTTATCAGGGTTAATAATAGAGGGCAGTGTATCGGCGCGGGCCATGCTCAGCACAACCAGCCCCGTTAGCGAAAAAAGGAAATGGTTTTTCATCGCGCTATCCCTGTTCGTAATCCCCGGTTGGGGTAAGTGTCGCTGTATAACGCGCCCCTGAACCAGGGGCGCAGATAGGCAATAAAAGGATTCCTATTTTGGCGTCAGCAGACTTGTGGTTAACGTGTTGAGGCCATTGACCGGGTTAGTTGTCGACGTATTTTGACTTGATGTTGTCGCTGCATTGGCCGTAACGCCAGCAGTCAGGGTATTGAGGGTCGTATTAACCGTCGCACCGAGGCTGTTGTTCGTGGCCGCCACATTTGCATTGGCTGTGAGAGCGCCTGATCCTCCTCCGGTTGTCGAAGAGGCGGGTTTCACCAGCGTGCCGCTATCCGTAACCGTCTGACCGACGTTCTGGACGACCTGACCGACACCGCTAAGCCCGCTATTACTGTTGCTGACGTTGGTCCCCACGCCGCTGACGGTGGTACCCACCTGAGTCAGCAGACCGTTGACCGGTGTGCCGAGACCCGTTGTGGTGCCCACGCTTTGCGTGACGCCCTGTACTCCGCCCAGCGTCTTGTTGGCAACGGTCGTGGTATCGGTTGTTACCTGCGTTATAGCAGGGCTACTTACCGTGTTGGTTAAACCTGTGCCGGTGTTACTGACCAGTTGCCCGGTGCTGTTTACCACGCTGCCCGTCAGGCCGGTTACGCCGCTGACCGGTGTTCCTGAAGTAGAACTCGCCAGGCCCGTGCCTACCGTTGAAACGGTATTGCCCAGGGAGGTAACCGACGTGGTCACGCCTTTAACCGTTGTACCCACACCGTTCGCGTTGTTTGGATCGCCAATGCCAGTCGTAACGCCTGTCCCCACGGTGGACACGGCACTGCCAACCCCGCTGACGGTGGTTGAAACGGTTGATGTTACGGGATTATTCGTTGGAAGCTGGCTTCCAAGGCCATCCACCGTAGAGCCAACGCTGGTTACTGTTTTACCGGCATCACCCAGCACAGTATTCACACCTGCAGTAGTTGTGCCGCCACTGCCCGTGTTGCCTGTTCCGGTTCCTCCGCTGCCGTTACCTCCGGTCCCCGTTCCTGAGCCTGTCCCCGAGCCAGTCCCTGTTCCTGAACCTGAGCCCGATCCGTTACTACCTGAACCACCATTGTTAGCCGTTGTGCCACTTCAATCACCCGAGCCGGTATTGCTTCCGGTTGCAGGGTTATTTTTGGCTGTTGAGTGAGATCCGCCACCGCTTCCACTGCAGGCAGAAAGAGAGAACGCGAGCAGTACCGCAGCAGCAATTACGCTGATGCGACTAGCATTATTAGGTAGCATAAAAATACTCCACGCAATAGAACGCCGAGCGGCGTATTAGTGAGTATATGCAGTATTTTAAAAATGCACACAGACTCGCTTCAAGGATATTTTCTGTCAGGGGTGTTGGTTTTAAATCATATATAACAAAGAGTTAATTAGACTATTATTTAACGTCTACTTAATTATTTCCTAATTACTACAGCGCCATTAAAACAACAGGAATTATCCTAAACAATGTCTTTGGGTAATAGGGAGTTAAAGCTGAATGATATATCCTTTATATAAGATATAGATCACGGAAAAAATAAGGCTCTTCATTTGAAGAGCCTTATTTTTTTAACAATTGCCTTCGCGCCAGGCTTTTTCGATTTCTTCGGCGAGAATCTTAACCCCCGCTTCGATTTTTTCCGGGTCGGGAACATAGTTCATGCGCATGCACTGGTGCGTATGCGGCCACGGCTTATCGAGCCCCGGGAAGAAATAATCGCCCGGTACCATCAGCACGCCGCGTTTTTTCAGGCGCTGGTAGAGCAGCTCGGTGGTGATAGGCAAATCCTTAAACCACAGCCACAGGAAAATCGCCCCTTCAGGCTTGTGGATCAGGCAGCGTTCTTCCGGCAAGTAGCGGCGAATTGTCGCAATCGTCTCCTGAACGCGCTGGTAATAGAACGGTTTGATCACGTCATTGGACAGACGCAGCAGGTCGTTGCGCTTAATCATTTCGCACATCATCGCCGGGCCAATGCCGCCCGGTGAAAGGCTGATAATGCCGTTCATGTTGGTAATGGCGGTGATGATTTTCTCGTTAGCGATGATGATGCCGCAGCGGCTGCCAGGCAGACCCAGTTTAGAGAGGCTCATGCACAGGACAATGTTCGGATTCCACAGCGGACGTGCTTCGCTGAAAATAATGCCCGGGAACGGCACGCCGTAGGCGTTATCGATCACCAGCGGAATACCGTGCTGATTCGCGAGCGCATCCAGCTTCATCAGTTCGTCGTCGGTGATCACGTTGCCCGTTGGGTTAGTCGGACGCGATACGCAGATCATGCCCGTCTCTTCACCAATATGCAGATGTTCAAAATCGACGTGATATTTGAACTGGCCTTCCGGCAGCAGCTCAATATTCGGGCGCGCGGAGACGAACAGATCCTCTTCCAGGCCGGAATCAGCGTAGCCGATATACTCCGGTGCCAGCGGGAACAGCACTTTTTTGGTTGTGCCGTCGGCGCGACGCCCTGCGAACAGGTTAAACAAGTAGAAAAACGCGCTCTGGCTGCCGTTTGTTAGTGCAATATTCTGTGGTTCGATATCCCAACCCAGCTCGTCACGCAGCATTTCGGCGAGGAGTGCCAGCAGCTCGGTTTTACCCTGCGGGCCGTCGTAATTGCAAAGCGCATCGGTTGCTTTACCGCTTTCCAGCATCTGAGCGAGCAGCGTCTGGAAATAGGTCGTCATCTCCGGGATTTGAGCCGGGTTTCCGCCGCCGAGCATGATTGCGCCCGGTGTGCGCAGCCCGTCGTTGAGGTCCTCCATCAGGCGAGTAATGCCTGAATGGCGGGTAAATTTGTCGCCGAAAAGTGAAAACGTCATAGCAGGTGATCTGTCGAGCTTATTTTGAAAGTGGGTAACCATAACGCTAGCACCGTGCTGGTGCAAATCGGGTGATGTGGTCGGATTTGTTGTTTTGTATGGCGTAGTTGGATTTGAGTAGTGAATAATTCTGGTGAGATTTCCCTCACCCTAACCCTCTCCCACAGGGAGAGGGTACTGGAGTATGCCGTTATTGATTACCTGCCCATACCACCATCACCTTATCGCCATTGTGCTCGCGCACAAAGCCATACCCTTCTTTCAGCGACAGCGTCGTTTGTTTGCCTTCACCTATCGCCGGGTGGCGGGCGCGGAACTGACCCAGCGTTTGCCAGTGGGCGACGGTTAAGGCCTGCTTGCCCGTGACGTCCTGCCAGTTCATATCCGAGCGGGTGCCCTGCAGCGGGTCGGAGCCTGTTGGCCCGAACGGACGCTCGGACTCATCCCCGTAATAGATTTGCACGCTGCCCGGTGCCAGCAGAAGCAGCTCTGCCGCGCGCTGGCCCCCTTCGCGGAACAGACGCGTATCGTGTGATGAGAGGTAACTCAGCACGTTGAAGCTTTGCAGCTTTTCCGCCATCTGCTGCCAGGTGAGATCCATATCGGCCAGGCAATCCACCGCTTTTGCCGCCTGCTCCTGATAATCAAAGTTGATCATCGCGTCAAAACCGTGGCGGTAATAATCGCTTTGCATCACCCCGTGGCCCCAGGATTCCCCGGTCATCCAGAACGGTGCGTTGTCGAGCTTTTTGTCCGGGTTCGCCCCTTTCCAGGCGGCCAGCGCCTGGCTTGCCTGGTCTTTCAGCTGTTGCCAGGCCGCAAGCTCAACGTGTTTCGCCGTATCCACCCGAAAACCGTCGATGCCGTAGTCACGTACCCACTGGCTAAGCCAGTGGGTCAGGTAGTCGCGCGGGGTATACCCCAGGATGGCCTTCGCGTGGGTGTCGGGCTTGTGTTGATAAAAGTTTGGCAATCCGGAAGGCGTCGTGGATTCCGTTTTCAGATCCGGCAGAAAAGCCAGCGACATGGTCAAATCGTCGAAGCCAGGGTTGTCGTAATCGCCGATGTCCGTGCGGATCCACTTTTTACCCCACCATTTCTCCCATGCGGCTTTGTCGCTAAAGTTGATGTAGTCGTTAAAGCTGTGCCAGCTTTGGCCCGCGCCCGGCTTCCAGTCCGTCCAGCGTTCTCCCAGCGTCTTTTTCAGCTCATCACCCTGAAGGTAAAGAGCACCAAACTGAAATTCCTGCATGTCTGCCAGCGTGGCATAGCCAACGTGGTTCATAACGATATCAAACAGAACGCGGATCCCGCGCTTGTGCGCTTCGTCGACAAGATGGCGTAAATCATCTTCTGTGCCCATGTTGGCGTCGAGCTTTGTCCAGTCCTGGGTGTAGTAGCCGTGATAGGCGTAGTGAGGGAAATCTCCTTTGGTGCCACCGCCTACCCAGCCGTGGATCTGCTCAAGCGGGGAGCTTATCCAGAGCGCGTTCACCCCCAGCTGCTGTAAATAATCGAGCTTGCCGGCGAGTCCCTTGAGGTCGCCTCCGTGGAAGGTGCCAATCTCCTGCATACCGTCTTTATGGCGACCGTAGCTGTTGTCGTTGCCCGGATCACCATTAACATAACGGTCGGTCAGCACAAAATAGACGGTGGCGTTTTGCCAGCTAAACGGCGCAGGCTTGTCGGTTTCGGCGCGCTCAAGCAGCAGCAGGCCGTTACTGTTGGCGGCTGGCTGCAGGGTGATTTTTCCATTCTGCACCGTCGCCGTCTGTTTACTGTAGTAGTCGCGCACGACGGAGCCTTCCGGGAAGGTATGGCTGACGTCCAGCGTCAGCGGCTTACCGTCCCACTTTGGACACTGGCGTATGACGTTTGCAACCGGCTGTTCTGCGGCACTCTGAATCGTCAGCAGCAGGGTGGGCGTGCCGGAGCGGGTATCAATCCGCATCTGGTAGTCACCGTCGCGGAAAAGGCGCCACTGCGGCGGCGTGCCTTCACAGGGCTTGAGAGACAGCATCTCATTGAGTTTTATCGCATTCGCAGGCTGCCAGCACGTCTTGTCAAAACTCAGCGTCAGAGGACGCGTACCCTTCGCAAGCTTTGCCTGGCTGGTGAAGACCCCTGTGCCTTCGGCGCTAAAGGTGCTAAACCCCGGCGATGACCAGTCGGCATGCGCCAGAGCGGGTAACATCAGAAAGGCCAATGCGGTACGTTTCATTCCTTTTTCCTGTCGCGGCATTTTTGACCAGTGTGCCATCAGGCGGAGAGCAAAAACTCATCCCCTGTCGTTTTCTGCCAGGATGAAGCGTGAGGATGAGTGATCTCGCGCAAAATTAGGCAGTTATCTGCGATAGCGCACACAGTTTTTGTGGAATGATGTTTTTATGAGCAAGTTTCAGGTGACATAGTTTCGGAATTGGACTATTTCTATACGTGCTCTTGAAGTCTATTTTTGATATGATTTGAGATTCAGCTCTCAAATTTGTGAAAAAAATAAGGTGTTGGGATGATTACATCCGACCAGGAGACCTAATGATATCGACTCCCATTCGACGATATGGGGCTGCGATACTCATGTTACTCACCACGGCATTTTCGGGTGAGGTGCTTGCGAAGACGCACACGGATACAACGAGTAAGAAAGCCCACGTAATAAAGACGACAAGTAGTAAGGTTAGCAGTAAACAAGAGTATTCTCGCAATAGTGCAAAGAGTAGTTCACTTCCTGATTTGCGAAAATACCCTTCCGGAACACCAAGGAAAAAAGCGTTTCTCCGGACGGTAATGCCTTACATCACGAGTCAAAATGCCGCGATTACTGCGGATCGTAACTGGCTGATTTCCAAACAGTACGATAGCCGCTGGTCGCCGTCAGAGCGCGCGCGTCTGAAAGATATCACGAAGCGCTACAAGCTGAGCTGGAACGGTAACACGCGTCGTGTGCCGTGGAATGCTCTCCTTGAGCGTGTGGATATCATCCCGGGCAGCATGGTTGCGACCATGGCTGCTGCCGAAAGCGGCTGGGGGACGTCTAAGCTTGCGCGTAGCAACAACAACCTTTTCGGCATGAAATGCGTGAAAGGTCATTGTACTAATGCGCCGGGCAAGGTGAAAGGCTATTCGCAATTTGAATCCGTGAAAGATTCCGTCAGCGCCTACGTGGTGAATCTGAACACGCACCCGGCCTACTCATCGTTCCGTAAATCACGCGCTCAGCTGCGTAAAGCGGACCAGGAAGTGACGGCCAGTACGATGATCCACAAGCTGAAAGGTTATTCGACAAAGGGACAGAGCTATAACAACTATCTGTTCGCCATGTACCAGGATAACCAGCGCTTAATCGCCGCCCATATGTAATCTTAAAAAAAACGCCTTCCACTGGAAGGCGTTTTCTTTTCTATATCAGCACCTCGCTGTGGCGATCCCGATACTCCTTCGGCGTGGTGTCATACTCTTTGCGGAACACCGAATAGAAATATTGCAGAGACGGGTAACCGCACATCTGCGAGATTTCGTTGATCGACAGTGACGTGGAAATGAGGAGGCTACGTGCCTTCTCCAGCTTTTCAGCATGGATGACGGCATGAATGGTTTCGCCCACCTCTTCTTTAAAACGCTTCTCCAGATTTGAACGCGAAATGCCCACCGAATCCAGCACCTGATCGACCTTAATCCCTTTGCAGGCGTGGTTGCGAATATAGTGCATGGCCCGAATAACGGCCGGATCGCTTAAGGAACGATAATCGGTTGAGCGACGTTCCACGACGCGAACAGGGGGAACCAGCAGGCGCTGAAGCGGCAGAGATTCTTTATCCAGCAGACGATGAAGCAGCTTCGCCGCCTGATAACCCATCTGACGCGTGCCCTGTGCAACGGAGGAGAGCGCCACGCGAGACAGATAGCGGGTCAGTTCTTCGTTATCAATGCCAATCACGCACAGCTTTTCGGGCACCGGAATGTGTAAGTGTTCGCAGACCTGCAGCACGTGCCGCGCGCGAGCGTCCGTCACGGCGATAATACCGGTTTGCGGCGGCAGCGTTTGCAGCCAGTCCGCCAGGCGGTTTTGCGCGTGCTGCCAGTTTTCCGGTGCAGTTTCCAGCCCCTGATAGACCACGCCGCGATATTTCTCCTGCGCGACCAGCTGGCAAAACGCGTGCTCGCGTTCGACGGCCCAGCGTTTGCCGCTGGCGGCCGGTAACCCATAAAACGCGAAGCGATGGACGCCTTTCTCTTTTAAATGAAGAAAGGCGGCCTCGACCAGGGCATGGTTATCGGTGGCAATATAGTGGACCGGCGGATAGTGTTCGGGCGCATGGTAGGAGCCGCCGACGCCCACTATAGGGACGTCGACGTCGGTCAGCAGCTGTTCGATGACGGGATCGTCATAGTCCGCGATGACGCCATCGCCCAGCCAGTCTTTGATGTTCTCCAGACGGGTGCGAAAATCTTCTTCAATAAAAATATCCCATTCGGATTGCGACGCCTGCAAATATTCACCAACACCTTCCACCACCTGACGGTCGTAGGCTTTATTGGCATTGAATAACAACGTAATGCGGTGACGCTTTTCAAACATGGCTCACTTCCCAATTAAGTCACAATACGGTTATCAGGCCCGTCGCTTGGTGGCCGAGTCCATCCAGACTGCCAGTAAAAGAATGGCCCCCTTGACGATATACTGCCAAAACGTCGGGACGTCCATCATACTCATCCCGTTATCCAACGACGCCATGATAAATGCCCCCATGACCGCGCCCGCCACGCTACCGATACCCCCTGCGAGGCTGGTGCCGCCAATGACGCAGGCGGCGATAGCATCCAGCTCGGCGATGTTCCCGGCTGAGGGAGAACCGGCTCCGAGACGCGAGCTGAGGATCAGCCCGGCGATAGCGACCATCAGGCCGTTAATGGCGAAAACCGCCAGCTTGGTACGTTCGACGTTGATACCCGAGAGGCGAGCAGCCTCAAGGTTGCCGCCAATGGCATAAATACGGCGGCCAAACGCGGTGCGCGTCGCCATAAACATACCGGCCAACAGTAAAAGCGCCAGCAGCAGGACGGGGGTCGGGACACCGCGATAGTCATTCAGAAGCCAGATGGCGCCCAGCACAATGACCGCCGTCAGCGCCTGACGTCCCACCACCGACGTTGACGCAGGCGATGCCAGACCCAGCGCCTGACGGCGCATGCGTCCACGCCACTGCCACGCGACAAACGCCAGCAACCCCACCACACCGATGGTAAAGCCCACGCTATCTGAGAGGTAACTCTGGCCAATCTGCGACATGGCCGCGCTGGTCGGGGAGACGGTGGTGCCGTTGGTGATGCCGATTAAGATCCCGCGGAAGGCCAGCATCCCCGCCAGGGTGACAATGAACGATGGCACCTTACGGTAGGCAACCCACCAGCCGTTCCAGGCTCCCAGAACCAGACCCAGCACCAGCGTGACCGCCACGGTCAGCGGCAGCGGCCAGCCGAGCCACACGTCAAAAATCGCCGCTACGCCGCCGAGGAGCCCCATCATCGAACCGACCGACAGGTCGATTTCAGCGGAGATAATCACGAACACCATGCCCACGGCCAGAATGCCGGTGATGGCAGTCTGGCGGAGCAGGTTGGAGACGTTACGCGCGCTTAAGTACGAGCCATCGGTCATCAAGGTAAAGAACAGCATGATGACGATAATGGCCGCGATCATCACGAAAACCTGCAGGTTAAGCGCTTTCAGCCCCGCGAACGCACCGGGCGTCGGAACAGCGACTTTGATATCAGACGGATTGCTTTTCGACATGACGTTCGCTCCTTAAAGCGGCTTCCATCACCTGCTCCTGCGTCAGGTTCTGGTTAATCAGGTTGGCTTTCAGTTTCCCCTCATGCATGACCAGCACGCGGTCGCTCAGGCCGAGCACTTCGGGTAACTCAGACGAAATGACAATGACGGCAATCCCTTGCTGTACAAGCTGATTAATCAGTTTGTAGATTTCATATTTGGCACCGATATCAATCCCGCGCGTTGGCTCATCAAGGATTAAAATGCGTGGATTGAGAAGCAGGCAGCGCGCCAGAATTGCCTTCTGCTGGTTTCCCCCGCTCAGGCGGCCAATCGCCAGCTCCGGTGAGGCGGTTTTGACCTTCAGCCGGGCAAGTGACTGGAGAATACACTGCTGCTCGGCGGCATCGTCCAGGCTACTCAGCGCGCCGGAGAACCGATCGAGGGCCGCAAGCGTAATGTTTTTACCCACCGCCATCACCGGTACGATGCCGTCTTTTTTGCGATCTTCCGGCACCATAGCAATGCCGTGGGCAATCGCCTGCTGGCAGTTGTTGATATTCACCGGCTGTCCGTCAATGTAAACCGTGCCCTCCCAGCGCCCCGGCCACACGCCAAACAGGCACTGTACGGCTTCAGTGCGCCCGGCACCGACGAGGCCCGCAATCCCAAGAATTTCACCGCAATGAAGGGAAAACGAGACGTTATTGACGCGCTTGATATGGCGGTTAACGGGATGCCACGCGGTCAGGTTTTCCACGCGCAGCACTTCATCGCCTTTAGCGTGAGGCTCATTCGGGTAGAGCGCCGTCAGCTCGCGGCCCACCATCATGGTGATGATGTCATCTTCGTTCATCCCGGCGGCTTCTCGCGTGCCGATGTGCTGCCCGTCGCGGATCACGCAGATGGTGTCCGAAATGGCTTTGACCTCGTTCAGCTTGTGCGAGATGTAGATACAGGCGATGCCGTGGTTTTGCAGGTCGCGGATGATATTGAGCAGAACCGCGGTTTCCTGTTCGGTGAGCGAGGCCGTTGGCTCATCAAGGATCAGCAGCCTGACCTGTTTATTTAGTGCTTTTGCTATTTCGACCAGCTGCTGTTGCCCGAGGCCCAGATCCCCCACGCGGGTATCCGGTGAAATGTTGAGGCTCACCTGCGCCAGCAGCTTTTCGCAGCGGAGCGTCATGGTGTCGTAATCCAGCACGCCGTGGCGGGACATTTCGGCCCCGAGGAAAATGTTCTCCAGCACGGTGAGATGCTTCACCAGCGCCAACTCCTGGTGGATGATAGCGATGCCTTTGCGTTCGGTATCGCGGATGTGTGTCGCCTGGATAACTTCACCGGCAAAGACGATTTCGCCTTCGTAGCTGCCGTGTGGGTAGATCCCGCACAACACTTTCATCAGCGTCGACTTGCCCGAACCGTTCTCACCGCACAGCGAAACCACTTCGCCGGGGTTCAACCGGAGGCTGACGTTGTCGACGGCTTTCACCGTGCCGAAGCGTTTGGTGATGCTTTTCATTTCAAGTAAATAAGGCATAACTGCTCCACATAACCCGAGGGAAGAACAGCACAACGTGATGCGCCCCCGCAGAGCAGGGGCCGCGCCGGATTACAGTTCGCTCTTCTTGTGGAAACCGTCTTTAACCACGGTGGCGTCAATATTCTCTTTGTTGACTTCAATCGGTGTGAGCAGGCGAGCCGGAACGTCTTTCAGGCCGTTATTCAGCGTTGCGTCTGCTTTAGGTTGTTTGCCATTGCCCAGCTCTACGGCGATTTCCGCCGCCGTATTGGCCAGCTGGGTAATCGGTTTGTAGACCGTCATGGTTTGGGTGCCTGCGATAATGCGTTTTACGCCAGCGAGATCGGCATCCTGTCCTGAAATGGCGACTTTACCGGCGAGCCCTTGGGCGCTCAGGGCCTGGATAGCACCGCCTGCAGTGGCATCGTTGGAGGCCACAACCGCATCAATTTTGTTGTTGTTGGCCGTCAGCGCGTTTTCCATAATCTTCAGCGCGTTTTCCGGCAGCCAGCCGTCGGCCCACTGATCGCCAACCACTTTAATTTTCCCGTTGTCGATGTACGGCTTAAGGACTTTCATTTGCCCTTCACGGAACAGTTTGGCGTTGTTATCTACCGGAGAGCCGCCCATCAGGAAATAATTGCCCTGAGGCACTTTGTCGATCAGGCTTTGCGCCTGTAATTCCCCGACTTTTTCATTGTCGAACGAAATATAATAATCAATATCCGCATTATTAATCATGCGGTCATAGGCCAGGACTTTTATGCCTTCCTGTTTGGCTTCTTTCACCACGTTACTTAATACCTGGCCGTTATAGGGGATAATGACCAGAACATCGACGCCACGGTTGATCATATTTTCGATCTGCGACATTTGTGTTTCTTCATTACCGTTAGCCGACTGAACAAACACGCTGGCGCCGAGGGATTCTGCTTTCTTCACAAAAATATCACGATCCTTTTGCCAGCGCTCCAGGCGCAGGTCGTCAATCGCCATGCCAATTTTGACCTCTTTGGCATGTCCTGCAAAGCTTGCAAGGAGGAGCGTAGTGCAGAGCGTTAGAGTCAGGTTCTTTATCTTCATAATTATTAGGCCTTTTTGTAGGGGTATGTGTTGCTGAGATAAAAGAAACATTCACTGCTGAGACGCAGCAAATTTTTAACGCGGAAAGGCGGGCTGGCAATTACAGATTTTTATCTTCTCATTATGATATTTGGTTTATTTCTGAATTTATGACCGCGATCGGATTTTAAAATACGTAACGTCTTAATTACATTTGATTCTGGAATGCGCGCCGAAAAATAGTTTGCCTGCACATTATTTTGCGAGCCAGCGCACAGTTGTGCATTCTCTCAATAGCAGTGTGAAATAACGTAATTGAGCAACCCAAAATGTCTATTCACTATTACTCCTGTATCAACGACTCGCCGCATACCCTGATTATGGAGCTCAATATGCAAGCTTATTTCGACCAACTCGATCGTGTTCGTTACGAAGGCCCAAAAACGACCAATCCTTTAGCATTTCGTCACTACAACCCGGATGAGCTGGTGCTGGGTAAGCGCATGGAAGATCATCTGCGCTTTGCCGCCTGTTACTGGCATACCTTCTGCTGGAACGGCGCCGATATGTTCGGCGTGGGTTCCTTTGACCGCCCGTGGCAGCAGCCGGGTGAGGCCATCGAACTGGCGAAACGCAAGGCCGATGTCGCGTTTGAGTTCTTCCACAAGCTGAACGTGCCGTACTACTGCTTCCATGACGTGGACGTGTCTCCGGAAGGCGCGTCGCTGAAAGAGTATCTGAACAATTTTGCGCAGATGGTGGATGTACTGGCGGCGAAACAGCAGCAAAGCGGTGTGAAGCTGCTCTGGGGCACGGCAAACTGCTTCACTAACCCACGCTACGGCGCGGGGGCGGCAACCAATCCGGATCCGGAAGTGTTTAGCTGGGCGGCCACGCAGGTAGTGACGGCAATGAACGCCACGCATCAGCTGGGCGGTGAAAACTATGTCCTGTGGGGTGGCCGTGAAGGCTATGAAACCCTGCTCAACACCGACCTGCGCCAGGAGCGCGAGCAGATTGGCCGCTTTATGCAGATGGTGGTCGACCATAAGCACAAAATCGGCTTCCGCGGCACGCTGCTGATCGAGCCGAAGCCGCAGGAACCAACGAAGCACCAGTATGACTACGACGTGGCGACGGTGTATGGCTTCCTGAAGCAGTTTGGTCTGGAAAAAGAGATTAAAGTGAACATTGAGGCCAACCACGCCACGCTGGCGGGCCACTCCTTCCACCACGAGATTGCGTCTGCGATTGCGCTGGGCATCTTCGGCTCTGTCGATGCGAACCGTGGCGACGCGCAGCTGGGCTGGGACACAGACCAGTTCCCGAACAGCGTGGAAGAGAATGCCCTGGTGATGTACGAGATCGTCAAAGCGGGCGGTTTCACCACCGGCGGCCTGAACTTTGACGCCAAGGTGCGTCGTCAGAGCACCGACAAATACGATCTGTTCTACGGCCACATTGGCGCGATGGACACCATGGCGCTGGCGCTGAAAGTGGCCGCGCGCATGATTGAAGACGGCGAGCTGGATAAACGCGTAGCGAAGCGTTACAGCGGCTGGAACAGTGAGCTGGGCCAGCAAATCTTGAAAGGTCAGTTATCGCTGGCGGAAATTGCGAAGTACGCTGAACAACAGCAGCTGGCGCCGCAGCACCAGAGCGGGCACCAGGAACTGCTGGAAAATCTGGTCAATCACTACCTGTTCGATAAATAACAGCCAGCGGGCCCGGGAAGCGCAGCGCTACCGGGCATTTTCAGTTAAGGAATCCACTATATGTATATCGGGATCGATCTTGGCACATCGGGTGTGAAAGCCATACTGTTGAGCGAGCAGGGCGACGTGTTAGCAACGCAGACGGAAACGCTGCAGGTTTCGCGTCCGCATCCGCTGTGGTCGGAACAGGATCCGGAGCAGTGGTGGCAGGCGACGGATCGCGCAATTAAAGCCTTAGGTGAGCAGCACAGTCTGCGTGACGTGAAAGCGCTGGGGATTGCCGGACAAATGCACGGCGCTACGCTGCTCGATAGCCAGCATCGCGTGCTGCGTCCTGCGATCCTCTGGAACGATGGCCGCTGTGCGGAAGAGTGCTCGCTTCTTGAGGAATGCGTACCCAATTCCCGCGAGATCACCGGCAACCTGATGATGCCGGGATTTACTGCGCCCAAATTGCTGTGGGTACAGCGCCATGAACCGGAAACTTTCCGTCAGGTGGCGAAAGTCCTGCTGCCGAAAGACTATCTGCGTTTTCGCATGACGGGCGATTTCGCCAGCGACATGTCCGATGCCGCGGGCACTATGTGGCTCGACGTGGCGAAGCGCGACTGGAGCGAGGCGATGCTGGATGCCTGCCATCTGACTCGGGAACATATGCCCGCGCTGTACGAAGGATGTGAGGTGACGGGCGCACTGCTGCCAGCCGTTGCAGAGCGCTGGAATATGTCTGCCGTACCGGTGGTGGCCGGGGGCGGCGATAACGCGGCGGGCGCTGTCGGTGTCGGCATGGTTGAGGCGGGCCAGGCGATGCTGTCGCTGGGAACGTCTGGAGTCTATTTTGCCGTCAGCGACGGGTATCGCAGTAATCCAGAAAGCGCTGTGCACAGTTTCTGTCATGCCCTTCCCGGGAAATGGCATTTGATGTCGGTGATGCTCAGCGCGGCATCCTGCCTGGACTGGGCGGCAAAACTCACCGGCATGGCCGACGTTCCGGCGCTCATTTCCGCAGCCCAGCAGGCGGATGACGCTGCGGGTAGCGTCTGGTTTTTACCCTATCTTTCCGGCGAGCGTACGCCGCACAACAACCCGGAAGCGAAAGGGGTGTTCTTTGGCTTAACCCATCAGCATGGCCCGGCAGAACTGGCGCGTGCGGTACTGGAAGGTGTGGGTTATGCGCTGGCCGACGGGATGGACGTGGTGCATGACTGCGGCCTGAAACCGACGAGCGTCACCCTGATTGGCGGCGGCGCGCGAAGCCCGTACTGGCGGCAGATGCTGGCGGATATCAGTGGATTACAGCTGGATTTTCGCACCGGTGGCGATGTCGGGCCCGCGCTCGGTGCCGCGCGACTGGCGCAGATAGCGATGAACCCAGAAAAACCGCTTTCTCAACTGTTGCCACAGCTTACGCTTGAACAGGCACATTTGCCTGACGCGGCACGCCATGCGCGTTACGCGGAAAGGCGCGACGTGTTCCGCAAAATCTACCAGCAGCTGCTGCCGCTGATGTCGTAAAAATGCTTGTCCGGGAGAGGCACGAGGATGTCCTTTTTTGGTCTGTGCGTGCCTTCCTTTCCTTGCCAGTATGGTGTTACACCCACTGGCGAGGAAATCCATCATGTCACGCACTGCATTAATCAACATCGATACTCAGCAGTCATTTCACCATCGCAATTACTGGCAGGAAGACGAAATTCCTGCCTTTCAGCAGGCGATGCTGGGGCTGATTGAAGGCTGCCAGGCGCGCAATATTCCGGTCGTTGATATTTTTCACGTGGATGAAGACGGTCCTTTCACCCTGGAAAGCGGCTATGTCAAACCGATGGCCTTTTTACGTCATCAGCCGGATGTGATTTTCCAGAAACACGTCCATAATGCCTTCACGGATACCGGGCTTGACCGCTGGCTACGCGAGCGTGATGTCAACCAACTGATTATCTGCGGCATTCGCACTGAGCAATGCTGCGAAACCACCGCCCGGGTGGCATCCGATCTGGGTTATGCTGTGACCTTTGTGAGCGAGGCAACGCTGACGTTTCCCATGACGTACAAGGGGATAACCCTTAGCGCAGCGGAAATTCGCCATCGTACCGAGACGGTACTTTCCGGGCGTTTTGCCGAGATTAAAACGGTAGCTGAGACGCTGGAGTCACTGTAATGCGCATCGACGTCTGGTTCGTGATGTTGCCCGGAGTGCTGTCATTAGACATGACCGGCCCGGCAGAAACCTTTGTGCTGGCAGGCGACGCGTTTCGCCTGCATTACATTGGCCCGCAGCCTGATGTTCAGACGTCGATAGGCCTGACGATGAGCGGCATTCAGCCGCTGCCGGAAAGCCTGTCTCCGGGCAGCTTGCTGGTGCTACCGGGTGTGAGCGACTCCCGCAGTCAGTTCTCAACGCCACAGGCGCAGCAGATCCAGCACTGGCTAATGCGCCTGCAGCCGCGGATCCAGCGCCAGGAAATCACCGTGATGTGCGTCTGTTCAGGGGCCTTACTGGCGGCGAAATCGGGCCTGCTGAACAGCCGACAGTGCACAACCCATCATGACGTTATTAGCCGTTTACGCACCGCGGCCCCCACGGCGACGATTAAAGAAAACCGCATCTTCGTGCAGGATGAGAATATCTGGACCAGCGCGGGGATCACGTCTGGCATCGATCTGGCGCTGCATATGGTTAACCGCCTGTGTGGCCCCGAAAAGGCGCTGGCCGTGGCCCGTGAGATGGTGGTCTGGTTCCGCCGTTCCGGTGACGATCCCCAGCTATCCCCGTGGCTACGCTACCGCAATCATCTTCATCCGGCGATTCATCGGGCGCAGGATGCGCTCACCGCCGAGCCGCAAAAAACGTGGAGCTTGCCTGATATCGCCGCGCTGGCGCACGTCAGCCCGCGTCATCTCACCCGGCTTTTCCAGTCACATTTAGGGATTAGCGTTCGCGATTATCTGGAACAGCTGCGTCTGGCGGTGGCGGAGCAGTGGCTATTGCAGGGGCGCGGCGTGGAGCAGGCTTCACTGGCGGCAGGGTTTTCCTCCCCGCGCCAGTACCATCGCGCCCGGCAGCGAAGCATTAACTGACGAAGCGGCGAGCGTCTATTTTTTGCAACAGCATCGACAGCAGCAGGCTGATCGCCAGCGTGGCGGCAAAAATCCAGACGATATCCAGCACCGGCCAGCTTTTTAGCTCAATGCCTCTCGTGCGCAGCGCGTGGATCACCAGCGCGTGAAAACCGTAAATCCCGAGAGAGTGCCGCGAGATAATACTCAGCGCGGGCAGGGGACGTGCGTTCAGGGTATTTTTGGTGAGGGTGAGCAGCGAAACGGCACAGATAAAGACCATCGGCCCGCAATAGAGATACCAGGTATCGGCAAAATTGCCGCGCCACTGCAATTCGTGCAGCGTCCCACGTGAAATCACCGCCACGCCAGCGATAAACAGCACCCCGCAGATCCAGTTCAGACCGCGTTTTTGCGTGTCCATCATGCCGATCGCGCGCCCCAGCATGCCGTAAAGCACGTAGTAAAATGTATCGCCGTTGATATAGAGATTGACCGGCAGCCACTCAAATCCGTCGATTTTCTGCGAGACCGTATTCGGGTTGGCGACAATGCCGATCACCACCATCAGGGCCAGAAGCATTTTACCGCTGACGTATTTTACCTGGATGAGCGGGGAGACCAGATAGATAACGATAATGGCGAAGAAGAACCACAGGTGGTAGAACACTGGTTTTTGCAGCAGGTATTTCAGCGATAACCCGGCGTTAATCGAGGTGAACAGGGTGATATAGAGCAGGGCAACGGCGCTGTAGAACCCCAGGCAGGCCGCGATGCGAATGAAATGCCGTGGTTGCGCGCTACGCTCGCCAAAAAAGAGAAAGCCGGAAATCATAAAGAACAGCGGCACGCTGACGCGTGACGCAGAGTTGAGAATATTGGCGATATCCCAGTTAACGGGGCTGATGCTGTGGGCATTCGTGACGTACCAGGTCGTCGTGTGGATCATGACCACCATCAGACACGCTATTCCTCGCAGGTTATCAATCCAGTTAATTTTTGACTGCATCAGTTCCTCGTATTCCCTGTAAATTGAGTGTGACTGCCGTTGTCCAAAAGTCTTCGTTTGGAAAATTCTGAGTTTTATTCGCAGGCTTGCCGGGAGACCGCGAGATTCGCAGAATGGCAGACCTTAATCTATAAAAGTGTTGATACTAAAAATAACAGCCACTGACCAGGGCGGTAATAAAAATGATGATGAAGCGTGTGGCGTCACTCTTTCTGCTGGCGATCCTGGCGGGATGCAGTGTTGCGCCGCAAGAAGCACCTGTGCAAAAAGCGCAGCAGGGTAAAATGAGCCCGGAACGTTCACTGAATATGGAAGCGCTCTGTAAAGATCGGGCCGCTCGCCGCTATAACTCGGACGTGCAGAAAATTGATGTCACCGGGTTTGAGCGTTTTCAGGGAAGCTATGAGCTGCGGGGGCATACGTCCCGCAAAGAGGGCTTTGTCTGCTCGTTTGATGCGGACGGTCAGTTTTTACACCTCTCCATGCGCTAGCCTGCTCGTATAATCAGCAGCCAGACGCCGCCAGCGTTCTGGCCGCAAGGCTTATTTCCCAATTTTCCCTAAACAACCCCGTTTCGTACTGTATATCTTGCAGCCAGCGGGTATACTGGTCCCTTCCATTTAAAACCACACGTATCCAGCACGAAATACTATGCAAAAGTTTGATACCAAGACCTTCCAGGGCCTGATCCTGACCTTACAGGATTACTGGGCTCGTCAGGGCTGTACCATTGTTCAACCTTTGGACATGGAAGTCGGCGCCGGCACTTCACACCCGATGACCAGCCTGCGCGCGTTGGGGCCAGAGCCAATGGCGACCGCGTATGTGCAGCCTTCCCGTCGTCCGACCGATGGTCGTTACGGTGAGAACCCGAACCGTCTGCAGCATTACTATCAGTTCCAGGTGGTGATTAAGCCATCACCAGACAACATTCAGGAACTGTACCTCGGGTCGCTGAAAGAGCTGGGTATGGATCCAACCATCCACGACATTCGCTTCGTGGAAGATAACTGGGAAAACCCAACGCTGGGTGCCTGGGGTCTGGGTTGGGAAGTGTGGCTGAACGGCATGGAAGTGACCCAGTTCACTTACTTCCAGCAGGTGGGTGGTCTGGAATGTAAGCCGATCACCGGTGAAATCACCTACGGTCTGGAACGTCTGGCGATGTACATTCAGGGCGTAGACAGCGTTTACGACCTGGTCTGGAGCGACGGCCCGCTGGGTAAAACCACCTACGGCGACGTGTTCCATCAGAACGAAGTAGAGCAATCCACCTATAACTTCGAATACGCGGACGTGGACTTCCTGTTCACCTGCTTCGAGCAGTACGAGAAAGAAGCGCAGCAGCTGCTGGCGCTGGAGACTCCGCTGCCGCTGCCTGCCTACGAGCGTATTCTGAAGGCCGCCCACAGCTTCAACCTGCTGGACGCCCGCAAAGCCATCTCTGTGACTGAACGTCAGCGCTACATTCTGCGTATTCGTACCCTGACCAAAGCCGTTGCAGAAGCTTACTATGCGTCCCGTGAAGCCCTTGGCTTCCCGATGTGCAACCGAAATAAATAAGAGGCGGCCATGTCTGAGAAAACTTTCCTGGTGGAAATCGGCACCGAAGAGCTGCCACCAAAAGCCCTGCGCAGCCTGGCTGAATCTTTTGCTGCGAACGTGACCGCCGAGCTGGATAACGCTGGCCTGGCGCACGGTAAAATTGAGTGGTTTGCCGCACCGCGCCGTCTGGCGCTGAAAGTGGCAAATCTGGCGGCGTCTCAGCCGGATCGCGAAGTCGAAAAACGTGGCCCGGCGATTGCCCAGGCGTTTGACGCGGAAGGCAAGCCGAGCAAAGCGGCTGAAGGCTGGGCGCGCGGTTGCGGGATCACCGTTGATCAGGCCGAGCGTCTGACCACGGATAAAGGCGAATGGCTGCTGTACCGTGCGCATGTGAAAGGCGAAAGCGCAGAAGCGCTGCTGCCGGACATGATTGCCACGTCTCTGGCTAAGCTGCCGATTCCTAAGCTGATGCGCTGGGGCGCGTCTGACGTGCACTTCGTGCGTCCGGTGCACACCGTGACCCTGCTGCTGGGCGATACCGTTATCCCGGCGACCATTCTGGGCGTGGCGTCCGATCGCGTGATCCGCGGCCACCGCTTTATGGGCGAGCCAGAGTTCACCATCGACAATGCCGACCAGTATCCGCAGATCCTGCTGGAGCGCGGTAAGGTCATTGCCGACTACGAACAGCGTAAAGCCAAAATCAAAGCGGACGCGGAAGACGCGGCGCGCAAGATTGGCGGTAACGCAGACCTGAGCGACAGCCTGCTGGAAGAAGTCACCTCTCTGGTTGAATGGCCAGTTGTGCTGACGGCGAAGTTCGAAGAGAAATTCCTGGCCGTTCCGGCTGAAGCGCTGGTGTACACCATGAAGGGTGACCAGAAGTACTTCCCGGTCTATGCCAACGACGGCAAGCTGCTGCCAAACTTCATCTTCGTGGCGAACATCGAATCGAAAGATCCGATCCAGATTATCTCCGGTAACGAGAAAGTGGTGCGTCCACGTCTGGCGGACGCCGAGTTCTTCTTCAATACCGACCGTAAGAAGCGTCTGGAAGATAACCTGCCGCGCCTGCAAACCGTGCTGTTCCAGCAGCAGCTGGGCACGCTGCGCGACAAGACCGACCGCATTGCGGAACTGTCCGGCTGGATCGCCCGTGAAATCGGTGCGGACGTCAACCACGCGACTCGCGCAGGCCTGCTGTCCAAGTGCGACCTGATGACCAACATGGTGTTCGAATTTACCGACACCCAGGGCGTGATGGGTATGCACTACGCGCGTCACGATGGCGAAGCGGAAGACGTGGCCGTGGCCCTGAACGAGCAGTATCAGCCGCGCTTTGCGGGTGACGAACTGCCGTCCAACCCGGTTGCCTGTGCCGTGGCGATTGCCGATAAGATGGACACCCTGGCGGGTATCTTTGGTATCGGTCAGCATCCGAAAGGCGACAAAGACCCGTTTGCGCTGCGTCGTGCTGCGCTGGGCGTGCTGCGTATCATTGTTGAGAAGAACCTGAACCTCGATCTGCAGACGCTGACCGAAGAAGCGGTGCGTCTGTACGGCGACAAGCTGACCAACGCGAACGTTGTGGATGATGTGATCGACTTTATGCTCGGTCGTTTCCGCGCGTGGTATCAGGACGAAGGTTACACCGTTGACACCATTCAGGCGGTGCTGGCGCGTCGTCCGACCCGTCCGGCTGATTTCGATGCGCGTATGAAGGCGGTTTCCCACTTCCGTACGCTGGAAGCGTCATCTGCTCTGGCGGCGGCCAACAAGCGCGTATCCAACATTCTGGCGAAATCCGACGAGACGCTGAACGAGCGCGTGAACGCCGCGACGCTGAAAGAGCCGGAAGAGATCGCTCTGGCGATGCAGGTCGTGGTGCTGCGCGACAAGCTTGAGCCATACTTCGCGGAAGGTCGCTACCAGGAAGCGCTGGTGGAGCTGGCCGAGCTGCGTGACGTTATCGACGCCTTCTTCGAGAAAGTGATGGTGAACGTAGAAGATAAAGAGCTGCGTATTAACCGTCTCTCTATGCTCGATAAACTGCGCGAGCTGTTCCTGCGCGTGGCGGATATTTCGCTGCTGCAGTAATGTGCCCGTTGTTATAAGTGCTAAAAACCCGCTTCGGCGGGTTTTTTTATGGTGTGTTGCTGAAAATTTAACCTTGAAATGGTCAACACATTACCGCTATCCTTATTCGCGTTAACTTTCTCCCTCAGGAGCGCACCCCGAAAATGAACAAACACGACTGATGAATTTCGATCCTTGCTAAACGCCACCGCGTCAGCAGGGGATGTTTTGATTTCATTCAGGAGTGCTTATGGCTCATTTTGCGCAGTCCCCTTCTTTTATTTTGCATCAGGTCACCTGTCAGTTTCCGACGGGCGATATCCTTTTTGGTCCGCTAAATCTCACGCTGGAACCCTCCCTGTGCGCGCTGGTTGGCCGCAACGGCAGCGGGAAAACGCGTTTGCTGCGCTTGCTGGCGGGGCTGGACGAACCGGCTACCGGTCATATTGAACGCTTTGGCTCGCATGCCTGGGTGGCGCAGCAGCACGTTATTTCTCCGCAGGCGACGCTTGCTAAACTGCTCGGGTATGACGCGATTTTTGCGGCACGTAAGCGCATTGACAGCGGCGATTACCAGCCTGACGATCTGGAGCTGCTTGACGGCCACTGGGATGTTGCCGAGCGCCTGAGCGAAGCGTTTATCAATGCGAATCTCCCATCGTTTAACCCGGATAAACCCGCCGGTGAACTCAGCGGCGGCGAGCGCATTCGCGCCCTGCTGTGCGGGGCGTTTACGGCTGAAGCCGATTTCATGCTGCTGGACGAACCCACTAATCATCTGGACCGACAGGGCCGGGCGTGGTTCTACGACCAGCTCCGCCGTTTTCAGGGCGGCGTGCTGGTCGCCTCCCATGACCGCGAACTTCTGGAGCAGGTGCCGCGTATCATTGAGCTGAGCGCTTCGGGTCTGCGCAGCTACGGCGGGAATTATGCGGATTATCAAACCCAGCGCGATGCTGAGCAGCAGGCGGCCCGCGCGTCGCTGGAACATGCAGCGACCGAGCGCAAACGCACTCGGGCACGAATGCAAAAAGAGCATGATGACAGCCAGCGGCGGTCGGCAAAGACATTGCGCACCGTCGATGCTCTGAATATCGCGTCGTTCGAGCGGGTCAAATATAAAGGCGCGGCAAAGGAGCGAATCGGCTCCTGGAAAAAACAGCACAGCGAGCAAAATGAAGCCCTCAACGCCGTGGTAAATAAGGCGCGTGAACGCGTCGAAGAAGATAACCCGGTAATGTTCACCCTGCCGGGAAGTCAGATCCCGGAGGGGAAGCAGGTGCTGGTGCTGGAGGATCTGGTGCTGCCGCATGTGCCTGTTTCTCCACTCAACTTGCGGATGGACGGGCCGATGCGCGTGGCGTTAAAGGGACCGAACGGCTGCGGAAAATCGACGCTGTTAAAAACCATCCTCGGTGAGATTGCCCCCCGATCAGGTACCTGTAAGGTTTCAGTCAACTGCGCTTATCTTGACCAGCATCTCTCCCGGCTCGATCTTTCGCAGTCGGTCATGACGCATCTCAACTTGGGTCATACGCCTCTGGAAGAGGGGGTATTGCGAACCCGTCTGGCACAGCTTCAACTGGGTGCCGACAAAGTGATGCTCCCGCTGGCGGATCTCAGCGGCGGCGAGCGCCTTAAGGCCGCCCTGGCATGCGCGCTTTGGCGCGCGGAAGCCACGCAGCTTCTGCTGCTGGATGAGCCAACCAACCATCTGGATTTGGCCTCAGTCCAGGCCATTGAAGCGGCGCTGGGCGGTTTTCCCGGCGCGCTGCTGGTGGTATCACACGATGAGGCTTTTTTAAGAGGGTTAAGGTTAACGCATGAGCTGGTGTGGGAAGAGGGGGGATGGTGTTGCGAGAGCCTTTAAAACACAAGCCCCCGCAAAGGCGGGGGCATTCAAACGTTACTACGCTATCTGTTTGCTGAGTGCAGGGTTGGCCTGAATCAGGCGCATCAGCCTTAACTCGGTTGGGGTGGGTTTCTCACGTTTTGACTCCCACTCCTGCACCATAGCCACGCTAACACCCATCGCTCTGGCGAATTCTTCAGTTTTCAGTCCTGTCCCTTTGCGCAATTGCTCATATTCTGTAAAGGGATTGGTTTTTTGTTGCAGGGTAATCGCCTGCGGTACATCTTTAAAAATGATCTGTTCCAGACTGCTCAGCAGTTCAAACTCAGGATCTTTATATTCCATTGAGGACTCCTCTTAAATCTCACATCGTGATCAAGAACATCAGAGAGCCAGTTAAGAATAGTCCCTAATACCAACCCAGGATCGTCACGGGTGTGATTAATCGTGCGGTAACGATCGCTTTACCCGATTCAGCAATATAGATAGTTATGCTAATTACCTGATTAGTCATATGTCGGCTTTGCCAGGTATTTTTTTGTAAATGGTAAGAAATAAAACGGCAATAGCCGTTTTGCATGAAAAGAGTATCTTGCAAGGCTGACCTGGACTATCCTTGTCAGCGTCGGGCACGCGTGTGCCGGTGTGCGCTTTTTTGGGTGAAAGGAGTAATAAAATGGCGACAGGAAAGTCCTGCTCTCGCTGGTTTGCGCCTATTGCGGCGTTGTTGATGGTTGTTAGCCTGAGTGGGTGTTTTGATAAAGAAGGCGATCAGCGCAAAGCGTTTATCGATTTTCTGCAGAATACAGTGATGCGCAGCGGCGAACGGTTGCCGACGCTGACTGCGGATCAGAAAAAACAGTTTGGCCCCTTCGTGTCCGATTACGCCATTCTTTATGGTTATTCTCAGCAGGTGAGCCAGGCGATGGATTCCGGTATTCGCCCGGTAGTGGATAGCGTGAACGCCATCCGCGTTCCACAGGATTACATGACGCAGCGCGAACCGCTTCGCCAGTCCAACGGTGCGCTTGGCGTGCTGAGCCAGCAGTTGCAGAATGCGAAAATGCAGGCAGACGCGTCACGTTCTGCGCTGAAGCAGGGCGACGATCTCAAACCTGTCTTCGACAAAGTGTATGAGAAAGTGGTGACCAAGCCTTCTGAAGCGCTGCAACCGCTGATTCCGGCCGCGCAAATCTTCACGCAGCAGCTGGTTCAAGTGGGCGACTTTATTGCTCAGCAGGATACTCAGGTGAGCTTTGTAGCCAACGGTATTCAGTTCCCGACCTCGCAGCAGGCAAGCCAGTACAATACGCTGATTGGGCCGCTTGCCTCCCAGCATCAGGCCTTTAGCCAGGCCTGGAGTGCCGCAGTCACGGCCACAGAATAAACCGAAAAAACCCCGCTTCTGGCGGGGTTTTTTTATGCACATTGAAAATAACGCTTGTCATTCTTCTACCATATCGGTATAACTATTCCCGTCGGTTTGTTACACAGACCTAAAGCAGTTTAGTAAAGCAGTCCAGATTGTTATCCATAGATACCCTTCGTAGTGACCCTTCCTTCATCGCTTAAAAATCTGTAACGCAATCCATCAAGCCGGAAGGCACAATATATTTGTTAATAAGGTAATTTCTATGTCTGCTAAAATGACTGGTCTGGTAAAATGGTTCAACGCTGATAAAGGTTTCGGCTTCATCACTCCTGACGATGGCTCTAAAGACGTGTTCGTACACTTCTCTGCTATCCAGAACGATGGCTACAAATCTCTGGACGAAGGTCAGAAAGTTTCCTTCACCATCGAAAGCGGCGCTAAAGGCCCAGCAGCTGGTAACGTTGTAAGCCTGTAAGCTTCCAACCCAGTAGCACAAAATTCAAAAACCCGCCTTCTGGCGGGTTTTTTCATTTCTATCCTTGCACCTGCGGGTTCACGCAGTTTATTGCCACCTTTCCACTTAGGGCGGCGATAAGGTTATCTACCGCAGTGGCCGCCATGTTGTAGCGCGTCTCATGGGTGGCTGAGCCGATGTGGGGCAGGGCGACGACGTTTGGCATTTTCAGCAGCGGCGAATCTACCGGCAGCGGCTCCTGCTCAAACACGTCCAGACCTGCTGCATGGATCTCACCGTTCTGCAGGGCTTCAATCAGCGCCTTCTCATCCACTACAGGGCCGCGACCCGCGTTGATGAAAATGGCTGTCTTCTTCATTTTTTCAAATGCGGATTTGCCAATCAGATGACGGGTTTCATCCGTCAGCGGCAGAACGAGGCAGACAAAATCGGCCTCCTGCAGCAGGTTATCCAGCTCGCAGTAGCGGGCGTTGAAGCGTTCTTCCGCTTCACTGTGATGGCGACGCGCGTTATACAGAATCGGCATGTTAAAACCAAAATGCGCGCGCTGTGCCAGCGCCAGCCCAATACGCCCCATACCCACAATGCCCAGCGTTTTGCCGTGAATGTCCACGCCGAACCAGTCCGGACCAATGCTTTTTGTCCATTCGCCTGCTTTTACACGCTCGGCCACTTCAACCACTCGACGGGCGGTGCTGAGCACTAGCGCCATCAGCGTGTCGGCCACGGTTTCCGTCAGGGCATGCGGCGTGTGCATCAGCAGGATCTTGCGGGCGTTCAGGGCATCCACGTCAAAGTTGTCATAACCTACTGAAATAGTTGAAGTAGCACGAAGCTTCGGCATTTTCTCCAGCAGGGCGACATCCACTTTCTCGCTTGAACCCAGCAGGCCTTCGGCGCCTGCGAACGCTTCGGCGTGTTGTGCCACGGTTTCCGGGCTCAGGTTCTTCACCTGCGTGACGGTGAAGTGTTCTTCAAGGCGTTTCTGCAGATCTTTCGGCAGTGCTTTATACAAAATGACGGACGGCTTCATGCTAATCTCCGTTGATTTTTAAGGATTCAGGCGTGGCGTGCGCCGACGGGGTGCTGTTGATTATTAGCAGGCTTAACAATCAGAGTAAGCCACACGGAGGCGAAAAGCGCCACCCCCATAAAGATGTACGATGCGGACGGGCTGCCGGTGGCACCGTTCAGGTAACCGACGAACCAGGAGCCGCAGAACGAACCCAGCGCACCCATACTGTTAATCAGCGCCATCGCGCCACCCGCGACGTTACGCGGCAGCATTTCCGGGATGATGGCAAAGAACGGTCCGTACGGTGCATACATGGCCGCACCGGCTACCACCAGCAGGGTATAAGAGGCCCAGAAGTGATTTGCACCCACGGCCCACGAGCCGATGAAGGCAAAAGCAGCGATCAGCAGCAGCGGCCAGACAAACAGCTTGCGGTTCTGCAGCTTATCCGATGCCCATGATGCGACGATCATGGCGATGGTCGCGGCCAGATACGGTACGGAAGAGAGCCAGCCCACTTCTACCATGCCGAGGTTCTCGCCGCCGCTGCGGATAATCGACGGCAGCCACAGCACAAAGCCGTACACGCCAATGCTCCAGGTAAAGTATTGCGCGCAGAGGAGGATCACGTTGCGCGAGCGGAAGGCTTCGCCGTAGTTGCGTACCGCCTTCAGACCTTGCTGTTCTTTATCCAGCTGCGCCTGGAGTGCCGCTTTTTCATCTTCGGAAAGCCATTTCGCCTGGGCAGGTTTATCTTTCACCAGCACCCACCAGCAGAATGCCCAGATCACTGCCGGAACCCCTTCGATGATAAACATTTCGCGCCAGCCGAAAGACTGGATCAGGTAGCCAGACACTACCGACATCCACAGTACCGTGACCGGGTTACCGAGGATCAGGAAGGTATTCGCGCGGGAGCGTTCAGATTTGGTAAACCAGTTGCTGATGTAAATCAGCATCGCCGGCATGACCGCTGCCTCAACGACGCCGAGGATAAAGCGAATGGCGGCCAGGGCAGGAATATTGTTCACCACGCCGGTAAGCGACGCGCAGGCACCCCACAGGATCAGGCAGACGAAGATCAGCTTACGCACGCTGCGGCGTTCCGCGTAAATCGCGCCGGGGATCTGGAAGAAGAAGTAGCCCAGGAAGAAAAGGGCACCCAGCAGGGAGGAGATACCTTTGGTGATGCCAAGGTCCTCTGTGATCCCCGCCGCGGACGCGAAGCTGAAGTTGGCACGGTCAAGGTACGCCAGGCTGTACGTGATAAACACGATTGGCATGATGTACCACCAGCGTTTTGCTGCATTGGTCGAACTGTTCATAGGCTTGCCTCTGTTGTTGAGGTTGTTACCGCCGTTGTCTGTAGGGTACACGGTGGCTTAATTATTTGGTGTGGCTTGCTGCCCTCACCCTGGCCCTCTCTCACAGGGAGAGGGAATTTAAACGCCGAGCCCTGCTCGCGTGGGTAATCCTTCGCTGTCGCCCTGCACCTGAATGGCCAGCGAGCCAATCTTGTTGCCCCGCGCTACGGCCTGCGGCAGCGTTTTGCCTTCCAGCAGGGCGCTAATCACGCCCACGGCAAAACCGTCGCCCGCGCCGACGGTGTCGACCACGTTCTCAACCTTGACCGCCGCGACCGCGCCCTGTTCGCCGTCGGCCGTCTTAAACCATGCGCCATCGGCGCCGGTCTTCAGCACCACCGCTTTTACCCCTTTATTCAGGTAGAAATCGGCAATGCCCTCCGGTGTGCTTTCGCCGGTCAGGATCATCCCTTCTTTAAGGCCCGGCAGAACCCAGTCCGCTCTGAACGCCAGACGGTTGAGCTTCTCGACCATTTCCGCTTCGCTTTTCCACAGCACCGGGCGCAGGTTCGGATCGAAAGAGATCGTTTTTCCCTGGGCTTTCAGAGTGGCTGCCGCGTGATCCAGCAGTTCATACGAGCTGGCAGACAGCGCTGCCGCCACGCCGCTGAGGTGCAGATGGCGCGCGGAGGCGAAATAGTCGGCGTGGTAATCCGCCACTGAGAGGTGGCTTGCGGCCGATCCCTTACGGAAATACTCAACGATGGGATCGGTTCCATTTTCGACCTTTGATTTAAGCTGAAAGCCGGTAGGGAAGCGTGCATCAAGGGTGACGCCCGCGGCATCAATCCCCTCTTTTTTCAGCGAGTCGAGAACGAAATGGCCAAAGCTATCGTCCCCCACGCGGCTGACCCAGCCCACGTTCAGGCCGAGACGCGCCAGGCCGGTTGCGACGTTCAGCTCTGCGCCCGCCACGCGCTTGATAAAGTGCTCTACCGCGCTCAGCTCGCCCGTTTCGGTGGCGACAAACATCGCCATGGCCTCGCCGATCGTGATGACATCCAGCGTCTTGTGCATGGCTTACTCCTCGCGCAGCAGGTTGACGTAATGGCGGGTAACGGCGGTTAAATCCGTCCCTTCCAGCGGGAACTCGATACCGCGCGGGGCATCGGCAGGCAGCTGGCCAAGCAGATCCAGCCAGCGCGCATCAGCGTGGTCCGGCGCCACGGCGCGGAAGTTATCTTTATGCGGCACGGCGGCTTTCACGTGGATATAGCTCACCGCAGGGGCCAGATTACGCGCGGCCTCTTCGGGGGAATCACCGACCCACAGCCAGTTGCCCATGTCGAAGGTCAGCGTGACGGGTAAGGCCATTTCCCGACAGGCGGCCTGGAAGCGCTGCATCGGCGCGAGCTGTCCGCAGTCGGTCTGATCGTTCTCCACGACCAGCGCCATGCCGCTTGCGTTCAGCAGGTTACGCAGGGAGTCGAGAGGCTGCGCGTCGCGGAAATGGCCCAGGGAAACCTTCAGCCACAGGGCGTTCAGGGTGTTAGCCTCAGAGAGATAGCGGGTCAGGTCCGGGTTCAGGGTGCCGTCGGGCATAAACAGGGCGGCGGGGGCGGAGTAGCACGCCAGCAGGCCCAGCAGCTCAATGGATTCGCCCAGCGCAGGCAGCGTCAGCAGCTCTTAGCTGCTGAAAAGTTCCCGGCGTATCTCCACGCCGTCTGCCCCTGCGCCCGCAATAACGGGAAGCATTGCCCGCTGACCGCCTGCCTGTCGCACTTGTTCCGCACCGTACGCGGCGGTGACCACCATAATTTTCCTGCCCATCTTCGGACTCCATCGCAACATATCAATACTATTACGCTAGATGGAACCGGTTCCAAAGAAAAGGTCAGGATGTCGAATTTATGATCGCTATCACAAGGGGAAATTAACGTGCGGTGGAGCCGCGGACGATCAGCTCACCTGAGAAGACCTGCTCGCGTACGGCCTCACTGGTGCCTTCAATGCGACGAACTACCTGTTCTACAGCTGCATAGCCAATTTGCCAGGTGGGTTGTTTGAGTGTCGTAATGCCGACGCCGGCCAGCTCCGCCCACTCCAGTTCATCAAACCCCAGCAGACCGATATCGCTGCCCCAGTGCAGACCAATGCGCTTGAGCGAGCGGGCGACCTGAAGCGTCAGCGCCCCGTTGGCGGAGATCACGGCTTTGCGCATCCCGCGATGGCGCGTGTGGAACTGGCGCAGGGTGTTATCGAGCTGGTCGGCTTCGTGAAGCGGCGTTTCGGCATTTTCGGCGATCACGCCGGGATATCGCTCCAGCGTGGCTCGAAATGCGCTCAGGCGCTCGCGACGGGTATTGACCATCCCTAACGGTTCACTCAGAAACAGAATGGCCTCGAAGCCCTGTTCGATCAGATGTTCTGTGGCGGTAGTGGCTGCCTGGGTGTTATCCAGACCGACCACATCGCAGGCAAATTCCGGGATTTTACGGTCGATGAGGACCATAGGCAGAGAGGATTGCTGCAGGCGGTTTAAACCCTCTTCCCGCATGCCCACCGCGTTAACCACAATCCCTTCGACCTGGTAGCTGCGCAGCAGATCGAGGTAATGCAGCTCCTGATCGACTTCGTTGTTGGTATTACAGACCAGCGGCGTGAAACCCTTCTCGCGACAGGCGGCTTCAATACCGCTGAGCACGTTAACGGAGTAGGGGTTGGTGATATCGGCGATGATAAGCCCGATAAGGCGGGTGCGACCGCGTTTGAGACCGCGCGCCATGAGGCTAGGACGGTAGTCGAGATCGGCAATGGCCTGTTCAATACGCGCCAGCAATGCGTCGGACAGCAGGTGTTTCTCGCCATTGAGGTAGCGCGAAATGCTGGTTTTACCGGTTTTGGCGGCTTTCGCCACGTCGCTGATGGTGGCCCGGGCTGGTTTGCTCATCGCTGATTTCCCTGAATTTAGTGAGAATACCTTAGCGGGAAAATCAACGATGGCAAGTGGTTCATGCCGGGGTGTGAGGCTTGATGCCCTCACCCCCGACCCTCTCCCACGGGGAAAGGGGGAAATACAATTACTGAATTGGGCTTAACGTAATCTCAACGCGGCGGTTCTGCGCTTTGCCTTCCGCCGTGCTGTTGCTGGCGATAGGGTTGGCAGGGCCCATGCCGCTGGTGCGGATGCGGTTGGCTTCAACGCCCTGGGCGATCAGCGAGCTGGCCACAGAATCGGCGCGCTGCTGGGACAGACGCATGTTCAGATCCTGGCTGCCGGTGCTGTCGGTGTAGCCCATCACGTTCACGGCGGTCTTGTTGTACTCTTTCAGCACCATCGCCACGCCGGTGAGCGTGTTCGCGCCCGCGGGTTTCAGCGTCGCGCTGCTGCTGTCGAAGGTCACGTTGTTCGGCATATTCAGGATGATGTTATCGCCGCTGCGCGTCACGCTCACGCCGGTTCCCTTCATTTTGTCGCGCAGCTTCGCTTCCTGCACGTCCATGTAATAGCCGACGCCGCCGCCCAGTGCCGCGCCCGCCGCTGCGCCAATCAGCGCGCCTTTACCGCGGTCTTTCTTGGAGGAGGAGAGCGCCCCCACGCCTGCGCCGACCAGCGAGCCGATACCCGCGCCAATGCCGGATTTACCCGCTTCACGCTCACCGGTGTAAGGGTTAGTTGTGCAGCCAGAAACAGCCAGTGCACCGCTCACCAGAGCGGCAATAACGAGTACGCGTTTTTTCATCTTCTTTCCTTAATCCTTTTTATTCTTTGCCACGGCGAGCGTGGCAGTTGATTATGACGTCCAGATACGGAGAAAATTCCGGGTATAACTCTGAAATTTGTGACAAACCATAAACTGCCTCAGAAAGAAGGCCGTAAACCTGCACGCAACCAGGAGCGCACGCTTGAGCACCTCAACGAAAACCATTCTGACCGCCGCCCACTGGGGGCCGATGCTGGTCGAAACCGATGGCGAAAATGTTCTGTCGTCCCGCGGGGCACTGCCAACCCAACATCCCAACTCGTTACAGACCGTCGTTCGCGACCAGGTGCACAGCAAAACGCGCGTGCGCTGGCCGATGGTGCGTAAAGGTTTTCTGGCTTCGCCGGACAAGCCTCAGGGTATTCGCGGTCAGGATGAGTTTGTTCGCGTGAGCTGGGATGACGCGCTGGCGCTGATCCACGTCCAGCATAAGCGCATCCGCGACAGCTACGGGCCGTCGTCCATTTTTGCCGGTTCTTACGGCTGGCGTTCGAACGGCGTGCTGCACAAGGCCTCGACGCTGCTGCAGCGCTACATGAGCCTGGCGGGAGGCTATACCGGTCATCTGGGGGATTACTCCACCGGCGCGGCGCAGGCGATCATGCCGTACGTCGTGGGAGGGAATGAAGTGTACCAGCAGCAGACCAGCTGGCCGCTGGTGCTGGCGCATACCGACGTGGTAGTGCTCTGGAGCGCCAACCCGCTCAATACGCTGAAAATTGCCTGGAATGCCAGCGACGAGCAGGGCATTGGGTATTTCGACGCGCTGCGCAAAAGCGGCAAGCGCATCATCTGCATTGACCCAATGCGCTCTGAAACCATGGATTTCTTCGGCGACAGCGCCGAGTGGATTGCCCCCCATATGGGCACCGACGTGGCGATGATGCTGGGGATTGCCCATACGCTGGTAGAAAACGGCTGGCACGATGTCGAATTCCTGACGCGCTGTACCACCGGCTTCGATCAATTCGCCGACTACCTGACGGGCCAATCCGATGGAGTAGCAAAAACGGCTGAGTGGGCGGCAAATATTTGCGGCGTTCCTGCAGAGAAAATCCGCGAACTGGCGGCGTCATTCCATAAAAATACCACGATGTTAATGTCCGGCTGGGGGATGCAGCGTCAGCAGTTTGGTGAGCAAAAACACTGGATGCTGGTAACGCTTGCCGCAATGCTTGGGCAAATCGGTACGCGGGGCGGGGGTTTTGGTCTCTCCTACCACTTTGCAAACGGCGGTAACCCGACGCGTAAAGCGGCGGTGCTGGCGTCTCTGCAAGGCTCGGTGCAGGGAGGCGTGGATGCCGTCGATAAAATCCCGGTGGCGCGGATCGTTGAAGCCCTGGAAAACCCCGGCGGTTTTTATCAGCACAACGGTCTGGACCGCCACTTCCCGGATATTAAATTTGTCTGGTGGGCGGGCGGGTCGAACTTCACGCATCATCAGGATACTAACCGCCTGATCCGCGCCTGGCAAAAGCCGGAGCTGGTGGTCATTTCCGAGTGCTTCTGGACCGGCTCGGCTAAGCATGCAGATATTGTGCTGCCAGCGACCACCTCGTTTGAGCGTAACGATCTCACCATGACCGGTGACTACAGCAACCAGCATATGGTCCCGATGAAGCGCGTAGTGGCCCCGCGAGATGAAGCGCGAGATGATTTTGACGTGTTTGCTGAACTGAGCGAGCTGTGGGAAGCGGGCGGTCGCGAGCGTTTTACCGAGGGGAAAAGCGACCTGCAATGGCTGGAGACCTTCTACCAGATTGCCGGACAGCGCGGCGCGGCGCAGGGCGTGACGCTTCCGCCATTTGCTGAGTTCTGGGAGGCGAACCAGATCGTCGAGATGCCGGAGAGCGAACAGAACGCGAAGTTTGTCCGTTTTGCCGATTTCCGCCGCGACCCGGAGAACCACCCGCTTAAAACCGAGAGCGGAAAGATCGTGATCTACAGCGAGCGCATTGCCAGCTTCGGGTATGCCGACTGTCCGCCACACCCTATGTGGCTCGAGCCGGACGAATGGCACGGCAACGCCCGGCCGGATCAGCTGCAGGTGTTGTCTGCGCATCCCGCGCACCGTCTGCACAGCCAGCTTAACTATACGTCCCTGCGCGAGCATTATGCGGTCGCCGGGCGAGAGCCGATAACGCTGAATACCCTCGATGCGAAAGCCCGCGGTATTGCGGACGGCGACGTGGTGCGCGTCTGGAACTCGCGTGGACAGGTGCTGGCAGGGGCGGTAGTGAGCGACGGGATTAAACCGGGCGTGATCTGCATTCATCAGGGCGCATGGCCTGACCTTGAGCCCGCCGAGGGAGGGATCTGTAAAAACGGGGCGGTTAACGTGCTGACCAAAGATCTCCCCAGCTCGAAGCTGGGGAATGGCTGCGCGGGGAACACGGCGCTGGCCTGGGTCGAGAAATATCAGGGACCCGAGCTCACGTTAACGGCGTTTGATCCGCCTGCCAGCTCATGATCCACGTCGGGTGCTGGGTATCATCCTGCCAGGCGCTGTCTTCAATGCGAAAGCCCTGAGCATGGTAGAAATTCACCGCCCGGACATTTTTCTGGTACACCTCCAGAGTTAAGTGCGGGAAGCGCTGTTGAACATGGTTCAGCAGCGCGTGCCCGATGCCTTTCCCGATGCATGACGGTGCGACAAACAGCGCGCCGACAAACTGAGACTGCATCACGCTGATAAACCCGCAAGGTTCACCGTCCTGTTCCCAGACCCAGGTTTCCGCCGACGGCAGGTAAACGTCCCGCACCATGGCCTCATTCTCTTTCCAGTAACCCGGCTCGATAAACGGATGCGCTTCTGTAGTGCTTTCAAGCCATAGCCTCAGAAGCGGCGCGGTATTTTCATTTTGCCATTTGCGGATCATGATGGCCTCCCGGATGACAGAAGCAGCCGGTAACGTGGTCGTTGACCAGGCCACAGGCCTGCATAAAGGCATAGCAGATGGTGGAGCCGACAAACTTAAAGCCGCGTTTTTTCAGGGCCTTCGAGAGCGCATCCGAGGCCGGGGTGGAGGCCGGGATTTCCGCGAGCGTGGCGGCCTGCGTGACCTGCGGATTGTTGTTCACAAACGTCCAGACAAAATCTGAGAACGATTCGCCGTTTTGTTCCATCGCCAGGTAAGCGCGTGCGTTACCAATGATGGCCTGGATCTTACCGCGATGGCGGATGATACCGGCGTCCTGTACCAGCCGCTCCACGTCCTCATCGGTCATGGCGGCGACGGCGACAGGATCGAACTGGTGGAAGGCGTTGCGGTAGTTTTCGCGTTTCTTCAGTACCGTTATCCACGATAACCCCGCCTGCTGGCCCTCGAGGCAGATCATCTCAAAGAGTTTTTTGCCATCCTTTTCCGGCACGCCCCATTCCCGATCGTGATAGTCGATATAAAGCTGATCCTGGCTTACCCAACCGCAACGTTCCATCCGTCATCTCCCTTATTGATACTGATTTCGCAAATATTTCGTTCTGACTGGCTTGACGTGTTTACTATAAAGACAATAGTTAATACAAGGGCTATAAGGTCTTCCTGAATAACGACAAATATCGCCGAATTCGGCTCTCTCTGGGGTCGCGTTGATGATGATAAAAAAAATCAGTGGTCGCCATGCTGCTTCTGGCCTGGTGGGAATTTCAGCCTGCCTGTTTTTTTGTAATACAGCGTCTGCCTGGCAACAGGAATATATCGTTTCAGACGCCCAAAATAATACGGCGGAACGCTATACATGGGACGCGGATCACCAACCGCGTTATGAGGATATTCTGGCTGAGCGTATTCAGTCTTCGCAAAATGCGCCGGGTCTTGCCCTGAATATGCCGTCTGGCAGCACGACGGAGGGGGCAATGAGTGTGGGCTGGAATTTTCCGCTTTCAGCGCGTATCACCACCGGCCCGGTAGTGGCGTGGCGGTACGACGGCACGGCTCCAATGATGATCAACGAGTTTGGTGATAGCGCATCGACGCAGGCAATCACCGACCCGCTCTGGCATGCCAGCGTCAGCACGCTGGGGTGGCGCGTGAATACCCAGTACGGCGATCTCCGTCCGTGGGCGCAGATCAGCTATAACCAGCAGTTTGGTGAAAACCAGTGGAAATCGCAGTTTGGCATGCCGCAAACGCCAGCCCCTGCCCAAAACGGTAGCTGGATGGACGTCACCGTGGGAACGGATATTCCTTTTAATACGCACGTGGCGGCCTATGCGTCGCTGGCTCAGGGGGAACACACCACCACCGGTGAGGAATTTTTGTATACCCTCGGCGTCAGCGCGAATTTCTAGAGTTGTTACTTTTTTAAACGTTACGATAACATCTTAAATACAATAACCACGGGCTTTACAGCGATAGCGGGTACTAACACGCTGTCGCTTTATTCCCAGGCCAGGCCATTCATTCCTGATTCCAGGCATTTCATTCCGTTCCGCCTGCATTTCATGCCGTTTTCCCCCAGACGTATTAAGGTTTTGTTTATCGTTGTTCTCAGCGAACTTCCTTAATTTCTCTTGCAGGACAACTGCCATGAACACATCAACTTATAACCGCACGCGCTGGCTTACGCTCTTTGGCACCATCGTCACCCAGTTTGCGCTGGGATCGGTCTATACCTGGAGCCTGTTTAACAGTGCGCTTTCCGACAAACTCGGCGCACCGGTCAGCCAGGTCGCGTTCTCCTTTGGTCTGCTGAGCCTGGGTCTGGCGATTTCGTCTTCCGTCGCGGGCAAGCTGCAGGAGCGTTTTGGGGTGAAGCGTGTGACCATGGCTTCCGGCATCCTGCTGGGGCTGGGCTTTTTCCTGACGGCACATTCCAGCAACCTGATGATGCTGTGGCTGAGCGCCGGCGTGCTGGTGGGGCTGGCCGATGGCGCAGGTTACCTGCTGACCCTGTCGAACTGCGTGAAGTGGTTCCCGGAGCGTAAAGGCTTAATCTCCGCGTTCGCCATCGGCTCCTATGGCCTGGGCAGCCTCGGGTTCAAATTTATCGACTCCCACCTGCTGGCGTCCGTTGGCCTCGAAAACACCTTCATGATCTGGGGCGCAATCGTGCTGGTGATGATTCTGTTCGGCGCCACGCTGATGACCGATGCGCCGCAGCAGGAGGTCAAATCCGTTAACGGCGTGGTGGAGAACGACTTCACCCTCGCGCAGTCCATGCGTAAGCCACAGTACTGGATGCTGGCGGTGATGTTCCTGACGGCCTGCATGAGCGGACTGTATGTTATCGGCGTGGCGAAGGATATCGCGCAGGGGATGGTGAAGCTGGATGCGGCCACGGCGGCGAATGCGGTGACCGTGATCTCCATTGCTAACCTCTCCGGTCGTTTGGTCCTCGGTATTCTGTCTGACAAAATTGCCCGCATCCGCGTGATTACGATTGGGCAGGTGGTTTCGCTGGTCGGCATGGCGGCGCTGCTGTTCGCTCCGCTGAATGAGGCTACCTTCTTCGCGGCGATTGCCTGCGTGGCCTTTAACTTCGGCGGCACCATTACCGTCTTCCCGTCACTGGTAAGCGAGTTCTTTGGCCTGAACAATCTGGCGAAAAACTATGGCGTGATTTATCTCGGCTTCGGGATCGGCAGTATCTGCGGCTCGCTGATTGCCTCCCTGTTCGGCGGGTTCTACGTGACCTTCTGCGTAATATTTGCCTTGCTGATTATCTCGCTGGCGCTATCCACCACGATTCGCCAGCCGCAGCGCGAAGTATTTAAAGAAGTGCATGCATAAGCTGTGTGAAAGAGGCCATTGCGGCCTCTTTTTTCTTTATGTGAGAGGCTTCCCGTCTCGATATTTTGTAAAAATTTACACCGATCACACTCTCTGCTGCCACTTTTCTCTCCCGCTGTGGTCTACTTACCGCGCTTGTAGACGTTTCTCATAACGCTTCCTTACGCATTTACTTACTCTGTCTGCTTTCTCGTTGAGATTCGGCGGGTCTTTATACCCCTTCCCCCAGGGTTGTTTGCATGAAATACATTAGGTCTCTTACCCAGCAAAGATTGTGTCTGATGCTGGCTGTCTATATCGGTTTGTTTCTGAATGGCGCGGTGCTGTTCAGAAGAGTGGAAGGCTATTTTGAACACCTCACCGTAAGCAATGGGATATTCGCCGCGATTGAAGTGTTTGGCTCTGTTCTGGCTACCTTTTTCCTGTTACGCCTGCTCTCTCTCTTTGGCCGCCGAACCTGGCAAATTTTAGCCTCGCTGGTGGTGATTATTTCTGCTGCTGCAAGCTATTACATGACCTTTATGAACGTGGTCATTGGTTACGGTATCGTTGCCTCGGTGATGACCACGGATATCGATCTTTCGAAAGAAGTGGTTGGGAAAGGCTTTATCGTCTGGACTATCTTAACCTGTCTGATCCCGCTGTTCTTTATCTGGAGCAATACGTGCCGCTACACGCTGTTACGCCAGCTGCGTACGCGTGGACAGCGGATCCGCAATATCGTCGTTGTCCTGCTGGCCGGTCTGCTGGTATGGGCGCCTATTCGCCTGATGGAAACGCAGCAAAAACGCGTCGAAAAAGCGACGGGCGTGGATATGCCAAGCTATGGCGGCGTGGTGGCAAACTCCTATTTGCCGTCTAACTGGCTGTCAGCGTTAGGTCTGTATGCCTGGGCGCAGGCGGATGAATCCGGTGATGTGAAGTCGCTGATCAATCCACTGAAAAAATTCACCTACCAGCCGCCAGCCGACGGGGTTGATGATACGTACGTCGTCTTTGTCATTGGCGAAACGACGCGCTGGGATCATATGGGCATTCTTGGCTATGACCGGGATACCACACCAAAGCTGGCGCAGGAGAAGAACCTGGTGGCTTACCGTGGCTACTCCTGTGATACCGCAACGAAGCTCTCGCTACGTTGCATGTTTGTGCGTGAAGGCGGTGCAAGCGATAACCCGCAACGCACGCTGAAAGAGCAGAACGTGTTTGCCGTGCTGAAGCAGCTTGGATTTAGCTCAGACCTGTTCGCCATGCAAAGTGAGATGTGGTTCTACACCAACACGCTGGCGGATAACATCGCGTACCGCGAGCAGATTGGTGCCGAGCCGCGTAACCGCGGTAAAAACGTCGACGACATGCTGCTGCTGGAAGAGATGTCGCAGTCCCTCAAGAACCATCCGCAAGGTAAGCATCTGGTTATTCTGCATACCAAAGGGTCGCATTACAGCTATTACCAGCGCTACACGCGTGATTTCGCGAAGTGGCAGCCTGAGTGCGTGGGCATTAATAAAGACTGCAGCAAGCAGGAGCTGATCAACGCCTTCGATAACTCGGTGCTGTATGTGGATACTTTCCTGAGCCGTGTCATTGATCAACTGCGCGATAAGAAAGCGATTGTGATTTATGCGGCAGACCACGGTGAATCCATCAACGAGAAAGAGCATCTGCACGGTACGCCGCGCAAGCTGGCTCCGCCAGAGCAGTTCCGCGTGCCGATGATCATGTGGATGTCGGATAAGTATCTCGAAAATCCGGAGAAAGCGAAGATGTTTGCTCAGCTGAAGAAAGAGGCGGAGATGAAGGTGCCGCGTCGTCACGTTGAGCTGTACGACACCATTATGGGTTGTCTCGGCTATACCTCACCGAATGGTGGGATTAACGAAAACAACAACTGGTGTAAACTCCCTGATAACACCTCAAAAGCCGCGCAGTAGCTGCTCTGGCGAGAATATCGCCAGTTGAATGGCTTTTTGAAAATAAGGGATTGACGGGGGCGCACCTCAGCAGTAAGATGCGCTCCGCATTCGGCGAGTAGCGCAGCTTGGTAGCGCAACTGGTTTGGGACCAGTGGGTCGGAGGTTCGAATCCTCTCTCGCCGACCACATTCTGAAAAGGGCTAACCGCAAGGTTAGCCCTTTTTGCATTAGCGGGTTACTCCATTCGACCGTGCAAAATGTCCCTTATCCTCGCTTAAGCCTGCCTGTTAACGATTTTGTGACATAATCCATTGTATTTTTTTATATATAGATTGATCTTTTTTCGCGTTACTTATGGATAACCTCAGCATTTTTCGCTGTGCGTTTTAACGTTCGCGGTATTTAGTGCTCAGATAATCACCATTCTGCAAGAAAATTTACCCATTCTGAATAAAAGTTAATCACTGATTGTTGCGAAATATGAAGAGAGTTGTGCTGCAAGATAGCGAGTAGCATAAATTTCCCTGCTGAAAACTGGTGTATAGAGTTTTTTTAATCTTTGTTTGCGGTTTCTCACACTCAGCGTAAATGCCCGTCACCTGTATTGACGTTTTCACATTCTGTTGACAGATTGTAGGGCATGAGGGGCATTTCAGGGACGATCTGCGCTGCAACTCAAACGCTCTTCTGAAAGGATTCTCCATCCCTTTACTGCCTTCGGGCACCACCGACCGGACCGGGTAAAAAACAAATAAAGGTCTGGCGGCGTAACACAACAAAGCAAAACATCACATTGGAGCAGAATAATGAGTATTTCCTTGAAGAAGTCAGGGATGCTGAAGCTTGGTCTGAGCCTGGTGGCTATGACCGTGGCAGCAAGCGTACAGGCAAAAACCCTGGTTTACTGTTCTGAAGGCTCGCCGGAAGGCTTTAACCCACAGCTCTTTACTTCTGGTACGACTTACGACGCAAGCTCTGTACCGATCTATAACCGTCTGGTTGAATTCAAAACCGGCACCACGGAAGTGATTCCGGGTCTGGCCGAGAAGTGGGACGTCAGCGAAGACGGTAAAACCTACACCTTCCACCTGCGCAAGGGCGTGAAGTGGCAGGACAGCAAAGAATTCAAACCAACGCGCGACTTTAACGCCGACGACGTTGTGTTCTCCTTCGACCGTCAGAAAAACGCTCAGAACCCGTACCACAAAGTCTCTGGCGGCAGCTATGAATACTTCGAAGGGATGGGTCTGCCGGATCTGATCTCTGAAGTGAAAAAAGTGGACGATAATACCGTTCAGTTCGTGCTGACGCGTCCGGAAGCACCGTTCCTGGCTGACCTGGCCATGGACTTCGCCTCAATTCTGTCCAAAGAGTACGCGGACAACATGCTGAAAGCCGGTACGCCGGAAAAAGTCGACCTGAACCCAATCGGTACCGGTCCATTCCAGCTGCTGCAGTACCAGAAAGACTCCCGTATTCTGTATAAAGCATTCGAAGGCTACTGGGGCACCAAGCCGAAGATTGATCGTCTGGTCTTCTCCATCACGCCTGATGCGTCAGTACGTTATGCAAAACTGCAGAAAAACGAATGCCAGGTTATGCCATACCCGAACCCGGCTGATATCGCCCGTATGAAGCAGGACAAGAACATCAACCTGCTGGAGCAGGCTGGCCTGAACGTGGGCTATCTCTCCTTCAACACCGAGAAGAAACCGTTTGATGACGTGAAAGTGCGTCAGGCGCTGACCTACGCGGTGAACAAAGAAGCGATCATCAAGGCCGTTTACCAGGGCGCGGGCGTTGCAGCCAAAAACCTGATCCCGCCAACCATGTGGGGCTATAACGACGACGTTAAAGACTACACCTACGATCCTGAGAAAGCGAAAGCGCTGCTGAAAGAAGCGGGCCAGGATAAAGGCTTTACCGTTGAGCTGTGGGCTATGCCGGTACAGCGTCCGTACAACCCGAACGCACGCCGTATGGCGGAAATGGTTCAGGCTGACTGGGCTAAGGTTGGCGTTCAGGCCAAGATTGTGACCTACGAGTGGGGCGAGTACCTGAAGCGCGCCAAAGCGGGTGAGCACCAGGCGGTCATGATGGGCTGGACCGGTGATAACGGGGATCCGGACAACTTCTTCGCCACCCTTTTCAGCTGCGCGGCGGCGAAAGACGGCTCTAACTACTCTCGCTGGTGCTACAAGCCGTTTGAAGACCTGATCCAGCCGGCGCGTGCGACCGACGATCACAACAAACGTATTGAACTGTACAAGCAGGCTCAGGTTGTTATGCACGATCAGGCTCCGGCGCTGATTGTTGCTCACTCCACCGTTTACGAGCCAGTGCGCAAAGAAGTGAAGGGCTACGTGGTTGATCCGCTGGGCAAACACCACTTCGAAAACGTATCGGTTGAATAATAAGTAGGGTGTTCTCCCTCTCCCTCCGGGAGAGGGCAGGGGGGAGGGGCATGCATCCCCTCACCCTAACCCTCTCCCGAAGGGAGAGGGAATTTACATTTGTGAGCAATACAGACGTCACGCCACTGGTCGTGCGTCATCAGAGAGAATCCGGGTTATGTTGCAGTTCATCCTCCGACGTCTGGGACTTGTTATCCCCACGTTTATCGGTATCACCCTTCTCACTTTTGCCTTCGTCCATATGATCCCCGGTGACCCGGTAATGATTATGGCGGGCGAGCGTGGTATTTCCCCTGAGCGCCATGCACAGCTGCTGGCGGAACTCGGTCTCGATAAGCCGATGTGGCAGCAATACCTCCACTATATCTGGGGCGTGTTGCACGGTGATTTAGGGATTTCGCTGAAAAGCCGTCTTCCGGTGTGGGACGAGTTCGTGCCGCGTTTTAAAGCGACACTGGAGCTTGGCGTCTGCGCCATGATTTTTGCCACTGCGGTGGGTATTCCTGTTGGGGTACTGGCTGCCGTTAAGCGTGGCTCTATTTTCGACCATACCGCCGTTGGCCTGGCGCTGACCGGCTACTCCATGCCTATCTTCTGGTGGGGCATGATGCTGATCATGCTGGTATCGGTGCAGCTTAACCTGACACCGGTTTCCGGGCGCGTTAGCGATATGGTCTTCCTGGATGACTCCAACCCGCTCACCGGCTTTATGCTGATTGATACGGCTATCTGGGGCGAAGAGGGCAACTTCATTGATGCCGTCGCGCACATGATTCTGCCTGCCATGGTGCTGGGCACCATTCCTCTGGCGGTGATAGTGCGTATGACCCGTTCATCGATGCTGGAAGTGCTGGGTGAGGATTATATCCGCACCGCGCGCGCCAAGGGCCTGACGCGTATGCGCGTCATCATCGTTCACGCGCTGCGTAATGCCATGCTGCCGGTGGTGACGGTTATCGGTCTCCAGGTAGGGACGTTGCTGGCGGGGGCGATCCTGACCGAAACCATCTTCTCCTGGCCGGGCCTTGGACGCTGGCTGATTGACGCGCTGCAACGCCGTGACTATCCGGTTGTGCAGGGCGGTGTACTGCTGGTCGCGACGATGATTATCCTCGTCAACCTGCTGGTCGATTTGCTGTACGGCGTGGTGAACCCGCGTATTCGTCATAAGAAGTAAGGGACCATCATGTCACAAGTCACTCAAAATAAAGTGGTCGCTGCACCGGTTCCTATGACGCCGCTGCAGGAATTCTGGCACTACTTCAAGCGCAATAAAGGCGCGGTGGTAGGGCTGGTGTATGTCGCTATCATGATCCTGATTGCGGTGTTTGCGAACTTCCTCGCACCGTATAACCCGGCGGACCAGTTCCGCGATGCGCTGCTCGCGCCACCTGCGTGGCAGGATGGCGGTAGCCTGGCGCACCTGCTGGGTACCGATGACGTGGGCCGCGACGTGCTGTCGCGTCTGATGTACGGCGCGCGCCTGTCGCTGCTGGTCGGCTGCCTGGTGGTGGTATTGTCCCTGATTATGGGGATCGTTCTCGGCCTGGTTGCCGGTTACTTCGGCGGCATCGTTGATAACATCATCATGCGTATCGTCGACATCATGCTGGCGCTGCCAAGCCTGCTGCTGGCGCTGGTACTGGTGGCGATCTTCGGCCCGTCGATTGGGAACGCCGCGCTGGCGTTGACCTTCGTGGCGCTCCCTCACTACGTACGTTTAACCCGTGCGGCGGTGCTGGTGGAAGTGAACCGGGACTACGTCACGGCGTCTCGCGTGGCGGGTGCCGGTGCGATGCGCCAGATGTTCGTTAATATCTTCCCTAACTGCCTTGCGCCGCTGATTGTTCAGGCGTCGCTTGGTTTCTCTAACGCCATTCTTGATATGGCCGCTCTTGGCTTCCTGGGCATGGGTGCGCAGCCGCCAACACCGGAGTGGGGCACCATGCTCTCCGACGTGTTGCAGTTCGCACAAAGCGCCTGGTGGGTTGTCACCTTCCCGGGTCTGGCAATCCTGCTGACGGTGCTGGCATTTAACCTGATGGGTGATGGCCTGCGTGATGCGCTTGATCCCAAACTGAAGCAGTAAGAGGCACGAGATGGCGTTATTAAATGTAGATAAATTATCGGTGCACTTCGGCGACGAAGGCACTCCGTTTCGCGCCGTGGACCGCATCAGCTACAGCGTAAATCAGGGCGAAGTGGTTGGCATTGTCGGGGAGTCCGGTTCCGGTAAGTCGGTGAGTTCACTGGCGATCATGGGGCTGATTGATTATCCGGGCCGCGTAATGGCGGAAAACCTGCAGTTTAACGGTCAGGACCTGAAGCGCATTTCTGAGAAACAGCGCCGCCAGCTGGTGGGTGCCGAAGTGGCGATGATTTTCCAGGACCCGATGACCAGCCTGAACCCGTGCTACACCGTCGGTTTCCAGATTATGGAAGCGATTAAGGTGCATCAGGGCGGGAATAAGAAAACCCGTCGTCAGCGCGCGATCGACCTGCTGAACCAGGTGGGTATTCCTGACCCGGCATCACGCCTGGACGTTTACCCGCACCAGCTCTCCGGTGGGATGAGCCAGCGCGTGATGATCGCCATGGCGATTGCCTGTCGACCAAAACTGCTGATTGCGGATGAACCGACGACGGCGCTGGATGTGACCATTCAGGCACAAATCATCGAACTGCTGCTGGAGCTGCAGCAGAAAGAGAATATGGCGCTGGTGCTGATTACGCACGATCTGGCGCTGGTGGCCGAAGCCGCGCATAAAATCATCGTGATGTATGCCGGCCAGGTGGTCGAGACCGGGAATTCACACGATATTTTCCGCGCGCCGCGTCACCCGTATACCCAGGCGCTTTTACGCGCGCTGCCGGAGTTTGCCCAGGACAAAGCGCGTCTGGCGTCGCTGCCGGGTGTGGTACCGGGTAAATATGACCGTCCGCAGGGCTGTCTGCTCAATCCGCGCTGCCCGTATGCGACGGACAAATGCCGGGCAGAAGAGCCAGAGCTGAACCAGCTTGCTGACGGTCGTCAGTCGAAATGCCACTACCCACTCGATGATGCCGGGAGGCCAACACTATGAGTACGCAACAGGCCACCACGCAACAACCGCTGTTGCAGGCCATCGATCTGAAAAAATACTACCCGGTGAAGAAGGGACTGTTTGCCCCTGAACGCCTTGTGAAAGCACTGGACGGCGTTTCCTTTAACCTCGAACGCGGTAAAACGCTGGCGGTGGTGGGGGAGTCAGGCTGCGGCAAATCCACGCTGGGCCGTCTGCTGACGATGATTGAAGTGCCGACCGGCGGTGAGCTCTATTATCAGGGGCAGGATCTGCTCAAGCACGATCCGCAGGCGCAGAAGCTGCGTCGCCAGAAAATCCAGATTGTGTTCCAGAACCCGTATGGTTCTTTGAACCCGCGTAAAAAAGTCGGGCAGATTCTGGAAGAGCCGCTGCTGATCAACAGTAATCTGAGCAAGGAGCAGCGCCGTGAAAAAGCGCTGGCGATGATGGCGAAGGTCGGCCTGAAAACCGAGCATTATGACCGCTATCCGCACATGTTCTCCGGCGGCCAGCGTCAGCGTATCGCTATCGCGCGCGGGCTGATGCTCGATCCGGACGTGGTGATTGCCGATGAGCCGGTCTCCGCGCTCGACGTATCCGTGCGTGCGCAGGTGCTGAACCTGATGATGGATCTCCAGCAGGAGCTGGGGCTGTCGTATGTGTTCATCTCCCACGACCTGTCGGTTGTCGAGCACATTGCTGATGAAGTGATGGTGATGTACCTGGGGCGCTGCGTGGAGAAGGGGACCAAAGACCAGATATTTAATAACCCTCGTCACCCGTATACCCAGGCGCTACTGTCTGCGACGCCGCGTCTGAACCCGGACGATCGTCGTGAGCGTATTAAGCTGACGGGTGAACTGCCAAGTCCGCTGAATCCACCTCCGGGATGTGCATTCAACGCCCGCTGCAGTCGCCGCTTTGGCCCGTGCACCCAGCTTCAGCCTCAGCTGAAGGATTATGGCGGTCAACTGGTAGCCTGCTTCGCGGTCGATCAGGATGAAAATGGCGAGAAGCCACATGCATAACGAAAAAAACCGGCGCTAGGCCGGTTTTTTTATGTCTGCGTTAGTTATTTTCGCAGGCGAATCTGGTCGACGGCGTGCTTCTCGCTCTTGGTGAGGATCAGGCTCGCGCGCTCGCGCGTCGGCAGGATGTTCTCTTTGAGGTTCACGTAGTTGATCTCGTTCCACAGCCCCGTGGCCACGTTGATCGCTTCTTCTTCAGAAAGCTGAGCATAGTGGTGGAAATAGGAATCCGGGTCAGTGAACGCCCCTTCGCGGAACTTCAGGAAACGATTGATGTACCAGTTTTGCAGCAGGTCTTCCGGCGCATCGACATAAATAGAGAAATCGACGAAATCCGAGACGAATACGTGATGCGGGTCGTGAGGATAGTCCATCCCGCTTTGCAGCACGTTCAGACCTTCCAGAATCAGGATGTCCGGCTGGACCACCGTTTTATCTCCACCCGGGATGCGATCGTAGATCAGGTGCGAATAGACTGGCGCAGTGACGTGCGGCACGCCGGATTTCAGGTCAGAGACAAATTTCACCAGACGGTGCATATCATAAGAAAGCGGGAAGCCCTTCTTCTTCATCAGTCCGCGTTCTTTTAACACCTCGTTCGGGTGCAGGAAGCCGTCGGTGGTGATCAGCTCCACGCTGCGGTGTTCCGGCCAGCGGCTCAGCAGCGCCTGCAGAACACGCGCGGTGGTACTTTTACCCACGGCCACGCTGCCTGCGATACTAATGATATAAGGAATGCGTTGACCGTTCGTCCCGAGAAACTGCTCCAGCACGGCCTGACGGCGCAGGTTCGAGCTGATATAGAAGTTAAGCAAGCGAGAGAGGGGGAGATAAATTTCTGCCACTTCTTCCAGGGACAGATCTTCGTTTATCCCTTTTAACCGTGCGATTTCACCTTCCGTCAGCGTCATAGGGACGGAATCACGCAGGGCAGCCCACTGGCTGCGGTTAAAGTGAAGATAAGGCGTCATTAACGTTTGCTCTTTTTTGCTCATAAGCATGCTTCAGGGAGCCAGCATCACACTGCCGGATCGTGGCTCATCACACAGTTAATTTTGGACAATGGGCAGGAGGTTAACACCAGATGACAGGAATAATAAGAAAAAAGATGGAAAGCGCTGCGTTACGCGGAAGCCGTCACGCTACGGTGAATACGGTGCAAATCACGCTGATATGTTGAATATTTGACCTCAAATGACTACTTTTACAGCGTCCGATACGCTGTTCGCATAAAATGTGAGCGAAAGAACGTTTTATGCAAATTTTTAGTTGCATGACCGCGCAGGTATCCATAGAATGCGCGCTACTTGATGCCGACTTAGCTCAGTAGGTAGAGCAACTGACTTGTAATCAGTAGGTCACCAGTTCGATTCCGGTAGTCGGCACCATCAAGTCCGGTGGGGTTCCCGAGCGGCCAAAGGGAGCAGACTGTAAATCTGCCGTCACAGACTTCGAAGGTTCGAATCCTTCCCCCACCACCACTTTCTGGCAGCGTAAATGCCGCCGGAGCTGGTTGGAAAAATTAGCCAGCTCAAACTGAAAAAGAGAGAAATCTCTTTTTTTGTTACAGAAAGAACTGGGTAGCCGAGTTTCAGGATGCGGGCATCGTATAATGGCTATTACCTCAGCCTTCCAAGCTGATGATGCGGGTTCGATTCCCGCTGCCCGCTCCAATACGTGCTGATATGGCTCAGTTGGTAGAGCGCACCCTTGGTAAGGGTGAGGTCCCCAGTTCGACTCTGGGTATCAGCACCACTTCACTTCTCCTTCCCGTTTCTCTCTGTTTCAATTTTACTGTATTCAACAATTCAGGCATTTCGCCTGGTTGATGTGGTGATATCACCGATTTATCCGTGTCTTAGAGGGACAATCGATGTCTAAAGAAAAGTTTGAACGTACAAAACCGCACGTTAACGTCGGTACTATCGGCCACGTTGACCATGGTAAAACAACGCTGACCGCTGCAATCACTACCGTTCTGGCAAAAACCTACGGTGGTTCTGCTCGCGCATTCGACCAGATCGATAACGCGCCAGAAGAAAAAGCACGTGGTATCACCATCAACACTTCCCACGTTGAATATGACACCCCGACTCGCCACTACGCACACGTAGACTGCCCAGGCCACGCCGACTATGTTAAAAACATGATCACCGGTGCTGCGCAGATGGACGGCGCGATCCTGGTTGTTGCTGCGACTGATGGCCCAATGCCTCAGACTCGTGAGCACATCCTGCTGGGTCGTCAGGTAGGCGTTCCTTTCATCATCGTGTTCCTGAACAAATGCGACATGGTTGATGACGAAGAGCTGCTGGAACTGGTAGAGATGGAAGTTCGTGAACTGCTGTCTCAGTACGATTTCCCAGGCGACGATACCCCAATCGTTCGTGGTTCTGCTCTGAAAGCGCTGGAAGGCGAAGCTGAGTGGGAAGCGAAAATCATCGAACTGGCTGGCTTCCTGGATTCTTACATCCCAGAACCAGAGCGTGCGATTGACAAGCCATTCCTGCTGCCAATCGAAGACGTATTCTCCATCTCCGGTCGTGGTACCGTTGTTACCGGTCGTGTAGAGCGCGGTATCATCAAAGTTGGCGAAGAAGTTGAAATCGTTGGTATCAAAGAGACTGCGAAGTCTACCTGTACTGGCGTTGAGATGTTCCGCAAACTGCTGGACGAAGGCCGTGCTGGTGAGAACGTTGGTGTTCTGCTGCGTGGTATCAAACGTGAAGAAATCGAACGTGGTCAGGTTCTGGCGAAGCCAGGCTCAATCAAGCCACACACCAAGTTCGAATCTGAAGTGTACATTCTGTCCAAAGACGAAGGCGGCCGTCATACTCCGTTCTTCAAAGGCTACCGTCCACAGTTCTACTTCCGTACAACTGACGTGACCGGTACCATCGAACTGCCAGAAGGCGTAGAGATGGTAATGCCAGGCGACAACATCAAGATGGTTGTGACTCTGATCCACCCAATCGCGATGGACGACGGTCTGCGTTTCGCAATCCGTGAAGGCGGCCGTACCGTTGGCGCGGGCGTGGTTGCTAAAGTTCTCGGCTAATCGCTGATAACATTTGACGCAATGCGCATGAAAAGGGCATCATTTGATGCCCTTTTTGCACGCTTTCACATCAGAACCTGGCTCATCAGTGATTATTTTTGTCATAATCATTGCTGAGACAGGCTCTGCAGAGAGCGTATAATCCATAAAGGGATTAGCGTTTCGATTTGGCTCGCCTCGCAATCGCGGGGTGAAATTATTTGTAGAATTCTTCTTACAGGTTGGTTTATGAGTGCGAATACCGAAGCTCAAGGGAGCGGGCGCGGCCTGGAAGCGATGAAGTGGGTCGCTGTTGCCGTGCTGCTGATTGTGGCAATCGTTGGCAACTATCTTTATCGTGACATGATGCTGCCGCTCCGCGCGCTGGCAGTGGTGATTCTGATTGCTGCAGCGGGCGGTGTCGCGCTGTTGACGACTAAGGGTAAAGCAACCGTTGCTTTCGCTCGCGAAGCACGTACCGAAGTCCGCAAGGTCATTTGGCCGACTCGCCAGGAAACATTGCACACCACGCTGATCGTGGCTGCAGTGACTGCGGTAATGTCACTGATCCTGTGGGGACTGGATGGTATTCTGGTTCGCCTGGTTTCCTTTATTACTGGCCTGAGGTTCTAAGATGTCTGAAGCCCCTAAAAAGCGTTGGTACGTCGTTCAGGCGTTTTCCGGTTTTGAAGGCCGCGTAGCAACGTCGCTGCGTGAGCATATCAAATTACATAATATGGAAGAGTTGTTTGGCGAAGTTATGGTCCCGACCGAAGAAGTGGTCGAGATCCGTGGCGGCCAGCGTCGCAAAAGCGAGCGCAAATTCTTCCCGGGTTACGTGCTGGTTCAGATGGTGATGAACGACGCGAGCTGGCACCTGGTGCGCAGCGTACCGCGCGTGATGGGCTTTATCGGCGGCACGTCTGACCGTCCGGCGCCAATCAGCGACAAAGAAGTTGATGCGATTATGAACCGCCTGCAGCAGGTGGGTGATAAGCCGCGTCCGAAAACGCTGTTTGAACCGGGTGAGATGGTTCGTGTTAGCGACGGTCCGTTTGCTGACTTTAATGGCGTCGTTGAAGAAGTGGACTACGAGAAGTCCCGCCTGAAAGTTTCTGTTTCTATCTTCGGTCGTGCGACCCCGGTAGAACTGGACTTTGCACAGGTCGAAAAAGCCTAAGCAGCGATCAAAAAAGCGGCGATTTAATCGTTGCACAGGGCGCGAGATTGGAATACAATTTCGCGCCTTTTGTTTTTATGGGCCTGGCCCGTAAAACGAATTTTATTCACGGGGAGCCTCCCTGAGGCGCTATCACCCAATCAGAGGATTTTAGAATGGCTAAGAAAGTACAAGCCTACGTCAAGCTGCAGGTTGCAGCTGGTATGGCGAACCCAAGTCCACCAGTTGGTCCAGCTCTGGGTCAGCAGGGTGTGAACATCATGGAATTCTGTAAAGCGTTCAACGCAAAAACTGAATCCCTGGAAAAAGGTCTGCCAATCCCAGTCGTAATCACTGTTTACGCTGACCGTTCTTTCACTTTCGTTACCAAAACCCCTCCAGCAGCAGTTCTGCTGAAGAAAGCGGCTGGTATCAAGTCTGGTTCCGGTAAACCGAACAAAGACAAAGTGGGTAAAATTTCCCGCGCTCAGCTGCAGGAAATCGCGCAGACCAAAGCTGCCGACATGACTGGTGCCGACATTGAAGCGATGACTCGCTCAATCGAAGGTACTGCACGTTCCATGGGCCTGGTAGTGGAGGACTAAGAAATGGCTAAACTGACCAAGCGCATGTCCGTGATCCGTGACAAAGTTGATGCGACCAAACAGTACGACATCAACGAAGCTATCGCTCTGCTGAAAGAACTGGCAACGGCTAAGTTCGTAGAAAGCGTTGACGTTGCCGTTAACCTGGGCATCGACGCGCGTAAATCCGATCAGAACGTTCGTGGCGCAACTGTACTGCCACACGGTACTGGCCGTTCCGTTCGTGTAGCTGTATTTGCTCAGGGTGCAAACGCTGAAGCTGCTAAAGCTGCTGGCGCTGAACTGGTAGGTATGGAAGATCTGGCTGATCAGATCAAGAAAGGCGAAATGAACTTTGACGTTGTTATTGCTTCTCCAGATGCAATGCGCGTTGTTGGCCAGCTGGGCCAGGTTCTGGGTCCACGCGGCCTGATGCCAAACCCGAAAGTAGGTACTGTAACCCCTAACGTTGCTGAAGCGGTTAAGAACGCTAAAGCAGGTCAGGTTCGTTATCGTAACGACAAAAACGGCATCATCCACACCACCATCGGTAAAGTGGACTTTGACGCTGACAAACTGAAAGAAAACCTGGAAGCTCTGCTGGTTGCGCTGAAAAAAGCTAAACCAACTCAGGCGAAAGGCGTGTACATCAAGAAAGTTAGCATCTCCACCACCATGGGTGCAGGTGTTGCAGTTGACCAGGCTGGCCTGAGCGCTGCTGCAAACTAATGCCTTTACGTGGGCGGTGATTTTGTCTACAATCTTACCCCCACGTTTGCTAACGAAAGTTGGCGACTAAAAGATTTGTTCGTTGGAGCCTGGCCTAATCTAGGCCTCCGTCGAAGACCGCAGGTGTTTCGCAAGAGACTTAATCCCCTGCGTAGACGGTGACAGAACGCTAAGATTATTTTTGGATACTCTGGCTTGTTTCTGCTCACCGTATTAAGACGCTCTTTCCGTTGGGGAGAGTGAAGTGAGTTCCGGAACATGAGTTCCGGCAAACATCCAGGAGCAAAGCTAATGGCTTTAAATCTTCAAGACAAACAAGCGATTGTTGCTGAAGTCAGCGAAGTAGCCAAAGGCGCGCTGTCTGCAGTAGTTGCGGATTCCCGTGGCGTTACTGTAGACAAAATGACTGAACTGCGTAAAGCAGGTCGTGAAGCTGGCGTATACATGCGTGTTGTTCGTAACACCCTGCTGCGTCGCGTAGTTGAAGGTACTCAGTTCGAGTGCCTGAAAGACACGTTTGTTGGTCCGACCCTGATTGCATACTCTATGGAACACCCGGGCGCTGCTGCTCGTCTGTTCAAAGAGTTCGCGAAAGCGAATGCAAAATTTGAGGTCAAAGCTGCAGCCTTTGAAGGTGAGTTGATCCCGGCATCGCAAATCGATCGCCTGGCAACCCTGCCGACCTACGAAGAAGCAATTGCACGCCTGATGGCAACCATGAAAGAAGCTTCGGCTGGCAAACTGGTTCGCACTCTGGCTGCTGTTCGCGATGCGAAAGAAGCTGCTTAATCGCAGTTATCTTTATAAAGCATTCGCTTACGTATAAACTTATTCTGATTTTCAGGAACAATTTAAATGTCTATCACTAAAGATCAAATCATTGAAGCAGTTGCCGCTATGTCCGTAATGGACGTTGTAGAACTGATTTCTGCAATGGAAGAAAAATTCGGTGTTTCTGCTGCTGCTGCTGTAGCTGTAGCTGCGGGCCCGGCTGAAGCTGCTGAAGAAAAAACTGAATTCGACGTAATTCTGAAAGCTGCTGGCGCTAACAAAGTTGCTGTTATCAAAGCAGTACGTGGCGCAACTGGCCTGGGTCTGAAAGAAGCTAAAGACCTGGTAGAATCTGCACCAGCTGCGCTGAAAGAAGGCGTGAGCAAAGATGACGCAGAAGCACTGAAAAAATCTCTGGAAGAAGCTGGCGCTGAAGTTGAAGTTAAATAAGCCAACTTTTCTGGTTGCAGCCTGAGTAATTAGGCTGATGGCTGGTGACTTTTTAGTCACCAGCCTTTTTGCGCTGTAAGGCATCAGTAGCATTTCACACTGTTTGACTGCTGGTTGTCCTGACAATGCATGTTTCTATCGACGACTTAATATATTGCGACAGGGTGCTCGCTCTGTGTAAATCGCGACGAAATGATTTAAGCGTGATAGCAACAGGTATTGCGGAAAGTATTCAATTTTCCGGTCCACAAAATGGTGTTGCACAAACTGTCCCTTCGTCGGACAGATGGGTCGACTTGTCAGCGAGCTGAGGAACCCTATGGTTTACTCCTATACCGAGAAAAAACGTATTCGTAAGGATTTTGGTAAACGTCCACAAGTTCTGGACATTCCATATCTCCTTTCTATCCAGCTTGACTCGTTCCAGAAGTTTATCGAGCAAGATCCTGAAGGGCAGTACGGTCTGGAAGCAGCCTTCCGCTCCGTGTTCCCGATTCAGAGCTACAGCGGTAACTCCGAGCTGCAGTACGTCAGCTACCGCCTTGGCGAACCGGTGTTTGACGTTCAGGAATGTCAGATCCGTGGCGTGACCTATTCCGCACCGCTGCGCGTAAAACTGCGTCTGGTGATCTACGAGCGCGAAGCGCCGGAAGGCACCGTAAAAGACATTAAAGAACAAGAAGTCTACATGGGTGAAATTCCACTCATGACGGACAACGGTACTTTCGTAATTAACGGTACTGAGCGTGTTATCGTTTCCCAGCTGCATCGTAGCCCGGGCGTCTTCTTCGACAGCGATAAAGGTAAAACACACTCTTCCGGTAAAGTACTGTATAACGCACGCATCATTCCTTACCGTGGTTCATGGCTGGACTTCGAGTTCGATCCGAAAGACAACCTGTTTGTCCGTATCGACCGTCGTCGTAAGTTACCTGCAACCATCATTCTGCGTGCGCTGCAATACACCACTGAACAGATCCTGGACCTGTTCTTTGAGAAAGTGATCTTCGAAATCCGCGACAACAAGCTGCAGATGGAGCTGGTGCCGGAACGTCTGCGTGGTGAGACCGCGTCGTTCGACATCGAAGCCGACGGCAAAGTGTATGTGGAAAAAGGTCGCCGTATCACCGCGCGCCACATCCGCCAGCTGGAAAAAGATGATATCAAACTCATCGAAGTTCCGGTTGAGTACATTGCAGGAAAAGTAGCCGCGAAAGATTACGTTGATGAATCAACTGGCGAGCTGATCTGCCCAGCTAACATGGAGCTGAGCCTGGATCTGCTGGCTAAGCTGAGCCAGTCTGGCCATAAACGTATCGAAACGCTGTTCACCAACGATCTGGACCACGGCGCCTATATCTCTGAGACTATTCGCGTCGACCCAACCACCGATCGTCTGAGCGCGCTGGTAGAAATCTACCGCATGATGCGTCCTGGTGAGCCACCAACTCGCGAAGCGGCGGAAAGCCTGTTCGAGAACCTGTTCTTCTCCGAAGACCGCTACGATCTGTCCGCGGTTGGTCGTATGAAGTTCAACCGTTCTCTGCTGCGCGACGAAATCGAAGGTTCCGGTATCCTGAGCAAAGACGACATCATCGAAGTGATGAAGAAGCTCATTGATATCCGTAACGGTAAAGGCGAAGTGGACGATATCGACCACCTCGGCAACCGTCGTATCCGTTCCGTAGGCGAAATGGCGGAAAACCAGTTCCGCGTTGGCCTGGTTCGTGTAGAGCGTGCGGTTAAAGAGCGTCTGTCTCTGGGCGATCTGGATACCCTGATGCCTCAGGATATGATCAACGCCAAGCCGATTTCCGCAGCAGTGAAAGAGTTCTTCGGTTCCAGCCAGCTGTCTCAGTTCATGGACCAGAACAACCCGCTGTCTGAGATTACGCACAAACGTCGTATCTCTGCACTCGGCCCAGGCGGTCTGACCCGTGAACGTGCAGGCTTTGAAGTTCGAGACGTACACCCGACGCACTACGGTCGCGTATGTCCAATCGAAACGCCTGAAGGTCCAAACATCGGTCTGATCAACTCCCTGTCCGTGTACGCACAGACTAACGAATACGGTTTCCTCGAGACCCCGTACCGTAAAGTGACTGACGGTGTTGTAACCGACGAAATTCACTACCTGTCTGCTATCGAAGAAGGCAACTACGTTATCGCTCAGGCGAACTCCAACCTGGATGACGAAGGCCACTTTGTAGAAGATTTGGTTACCTGCCGTAGCAAAGGCGAATCCAGCTTGTTCAGCCGCGATCAGGTTGACTACATGGACGTATCCACCCAGCAGGTGGTATCCGTCGGTGCGTCCCTGATCCCGTTCCTGGAACACGATGACGCCAACCGTGCATTGATGGGTGCGAACATGCAACGTCAGGCCGTTCCAACTCTGCGCGCTGATAAGCCGCTGGTTGGTACCGGTATGGAACGTGCTGTTGCCGTTGACTCCGGTGTTACTGCAGTTGCTAAACGTGGCGGTACTGTTCAGTACGTCGATGCATCCCGTATCGTTATCAAAGTTAACGAAGACGAGATGTATCCGGGCGAAGCTGGTATCGACATTTATAACCTGACCAAATACACCCGTTCTAACCAGAACACCTGTATCAACCAGATGCCTTGCGTATCTCTGGGTGAGCCAGTTGAGCGCGGCGACGTGCTGGCAGACGGTCCGTCCACCGACCTCGGTGAACTGGCGCTCGGTCAGAACATGCGCGTAGCGTTCATGCCGTGGAACGGTTACAACTTCGAAGACTCCATCCTCGTCTCCGAGCGTGTGGTTCAGGAAGATCGTTTCACCACCATCCACATTCAAGAACTGGCGTGTGTGTCCCGTGACACCAAGCTGGGGCCAGAGGAGATCACCGCTGACATCCCTAACGTGGGTGAAGCTGCGCTCTCAAAACTGGATGAATCCGGTATTGTTTACATCGGTGCGGAAGTGACCGGCGGCGACATTCTGGTGGGCAAGGTTACGCCGAAAGGTGAAACCCAGCTGACGCCAGAAGAGAAACTGCTGCGTGCAATCTTCGGTGAGAAAGCGTCTGACGTTAAAGACTCTTCTCTGCGCGTACCAAACGGTGTTTCCGGTACGGTTATCGACGTTCAGGTCTTCACCCGTGACGGCGTTGAGAAAGATAAACGTGCGCTGGAAATCGAAGAGATGCAGCTCAAACAGGCTAAGAAAGACCTGTCTGAAGAACTGCAGATCCTCGAAGCGGGTCTGTTCAGCCGTATTTATGCGGTGCTGGTTGCCGGTGGCGTTGAAGCTGAGAAGCTCGACAAACTGCCACGCGATCGCTGGCTGGAACTGGGCCTGACCGACGAAGATAAACAAAATCAGCTGGAACAGCTGGCTGAGCAGTATGACGAACTGAAACACGAGTTCGAGAAAAAACTCGAAGCGAAACGCCGTAAAATCACTCAGGGCGACGATCTGGCACCAGGCGTGCTGAAGATTGTTAAGGTGTATCTGGCCGTTAAACGTCAGATCCAGCCTGGTGATAAGATGGCAGGTCGTCACGGTAACAAGGGTGTTATCTCTAAGATCAACCCGATCGAAGATATGCCGCACGATGCTAACGGTACGCCGGTAGATATCGTACTGAACCCACTGGGTGTACCGTCTCGTATGAACATTGGTCAGATCCTGGAAACTCACCTGGGTATGGCTGCGAAAGGTATCGGCGATAAGATTAACGCCATGCTGAAACAGCAGCAGGAAGTCGCGAAACTGCGCGAATTCATCCAGCGTGCCTACGATCTGGGTACCGACGTGCGTCAGAAAGTCGACCTGAGCACCTTCAGCGATGAAGAAGTGCTGCGTCTGGCAGAGAACCTGCGCAAAGGTATGCCAATTGCAACGCCTGTATTCGACGGTGCAAAAGAAGCTGAAATTAAAGAGCTGCTGCAACTGGGTGGTCTGCCAACGTCTGGTCAGATTACGCTGTTTGACGGCCGTACCGGTGAACAGTTCGAGCGTCCGGTAACCGTAGGTTACATGTACATGCTGAAACTGAACCACCTGGTCGACGACAAGATGCACGCTCGTTCTACCGGTTCTTACAGCCTGGTTACTCAGCAGCCGCTGGGTGGTAAGGCACAGTTCGGTGGTCAGCGCTTCGGGGAGATGGAAGTGTGGGCGCTGGAAGCATACGGCGCGGCATACACCCTGCAGGAAATGCTCACCGTTAAGTCTGATGACGTGAACGGTCGTACCAAGATGTATAAAAACATCGTGGACGGCAACCATCAGATGGAACCGGGCATGCCAGAATCCTTCAACGTACTGTTGAAAGAGATTCGTTCGCTGGGTATCAACATCGAACTGGAAGACGAGTAATTCTCGCTCAAACAGGTCACTGGTGCCGGGTTAACCCCCGGCACCAGATTGTGCTAACTCCGACGGGAGCAAATCCGTGAAAGATTTATTAAAGTTTCTGAAAGCGCAGACTAAAACCGAAGAGTTTGATGCGATCAAAATTGCTCTGGCTTCGCCAGACATGATCCGTTCATGGTCTTTCGGTGAAGTTAAAAAGCCGGAAACCATCAACTACCGTACGTTCAAACCTGAGCGTGACGGCCTTTTCTGTGCGCGTATTTTCGGGCCAGTAAAAGATTACGAGTGCCTGTGCGGTAAGTACAAGCGCCTGAAACACCGTGGTGTGATCTGTGAGAAGTGCGGCGTTGAAGTGACCCAGACCAAAGTGCGTCGTGAGCGCATGGGCCACATCGAGCTGGCGTCTCCGACCGCTCATATCTGGTTCCTGAAATCTCTGCCGTCCCGTATCGGTCTGCTGCTGGATATGCCGCTGCGCGATATCGAACGTGTTCTGTACTTCGAATCTTATGTGGTTATCGAAGGCGGGATGACGAACCTGGAACGTCATCAGATCCTGACTGAAGAGCAGTATCTGGATGCGCTGGAAGAGTTCGGTGACGAATTCGACGCGAAGATGGGTGCGGAAGCTATTCAGGCTCTGCTGAAGAGTATGGATCTGGAGCAAGAGTGCGAGCAGCTGCGTGAAGAGCTGAACGAAACCAACTCCGAAACCAAACGTAAAAAGCTGACCAAGCGTATCAAACTGCTGGAAGCGTTCGTTCAGTCTGGTAACAAACCAGAGTGGATGATCCTGACCGTTCTGCCGGTTCTGCCGCCAGATCTGCGTCCACTGGTTCCGCTGGATGGTGGTCGTTTCGCAACGTCCGATCTGAACGATCTGTATCGTCGCGTTATCAACCGTAACAACCGTCTGAAACGTCTGCTGGATCTGGCTGCGCCGGACATCATCGTACGCAACGAAAAACGTATGCTGCAGGAAGCGGTAGATGCCCTGCTGGATAACGGTCGTCGCGGTCGTGCGATCACCGGTTCTAACAAACGTCCTCTGAAATCTTTGGCCGACATGATCAAAGGTAAACAGGGTCGTTTCCGTCAGAACCTGCTCGGCAAGCGTGTTGACTACTCCGGTCGTTCTGTAATCACCGTAGGTCCATACCTGCGTCTGCATCAGTGCGGTCTGCCGAAGAAAATGGCACTGGAGCTGTTCAAACCGTTCATCTACGGCAAGCTGGAACTGCGTGGCCTGGCCACCACGATCAAAGCCGCTAAGAAAATGGTTGAGCGTGAAGAAGCTGTCGTTTGGGATATCCTGGACGAAGTTATCCGCGAACACCCGGTACTGCTGAACCGTGCACCAACCCTGCACCGTTTGGGTATCCAGGCATTTGAGCCAGTCCTGATCGAAGGTAAAGCTATCCAGCTGCACCCGCTGGTTTGTGCGGCATATAACGCCGACTTCGATGGTGACCAGATGGCTGTTCACGTACCGCTGACGCTGGAAGCCCAGCTCGAAGCGCGTGCGCTGATGATGTCTACCAACAACATCCTGTCCCCAGCGAACGGTGAACCTATCATCGTTCCTTCTCAGGACGTTGTACTGGGTCTGTACTACATGACCCGTGACTGTGTTAACGCCAAAGGCGAAGGCATGGTGCTGACTGGCCCGAAAGAAGCTGAGCGTATTTATCGCGCTGGCCTGGCCTCTCTGCATGCGCGCGTTAAAGTGCGTATCACTGAATACGAAAAAGATGAAAACGGCGAATTCGTTGCGAAAACCAGCCTGAAAGACACGACCGTTGGCCGTGCCATTCTGTGGATGATCGTACCGAAAGGTCTGCCTTTCTCCATCGTCAACCAGGCGCTGGGCAAGAAAGCGATCTCCAAAATGCTGAACACCTGTTACCGCATTCTGGGTCTGAAGCCGACCGTTATCTTCGCTGACCAGACAATGTATACCGGCTTTGCTTATGCAGCGCGTTCAGGTGCATCTGTTGGTATCGATGACATGGTTATCCCAGAGAAGAAACACGAGATCATCTCTGAAGCGGAAGCCGAAGTTGCTGAGATCCAGGAGCAGTTCCAGTCTGGTCTGGTTACCGCGGGCGAACGCTATAACAAAGTTATCGATATCTGGGCAGCGGCGAACGATCGTGTATCCAAAGCGATGATGGATAACCTGCAGACCGAAACCGTAATTAACCGTGACGGCGTAGAAGAGCAGCAGGTTTCCTTCAACAGCATCTACATGATGGCCGACTCCGGTGCGCGTGGTTCTGCAGCACAGATTCGTCAGCTGGCAGGTATGCGTGGTCTGATGGCGAAGCCAGATGGTTCCATCATCGAAACGCCAATCACCGCGAACTTCCGTGAAGGTCTGAACGTACTCCAGTACTTCATCTCCACGCACGGTGCTCGTAAAGGTCTGGCGGATACCGCACTGAAAACAGCGAACTCCGGTTATCTGACGCGTCGTCTGGTTGACGTTGCGCAGGATCTGGTTGTGACCGAAGACGATTGTGGGACCCTCGAAGGTATCACCATGACCCCGGTTATTGAGGGTGGTGATGTTAAAGAGCCACTGCGCGATCGCGTTCTGGGTCGTGTGACCGCGGAAGACATTCTGAAGCCGGGTACTGCAGACATTCTGGTTCCACGTAACACGCTGCTGCACGAGCACTGGTGTGATCTGCTGGAAGCGAACTCTGTTGACTCTGTGAAAGTGCGTTCCGTTGTATCCTGTGACACCGACTTTGGTGTATGTGCGCACTGCTATGGTCGTGACCTGGCGCGTGGCCACCTCATCAACAAAGGTGAAGCAATCGGCGTTATCGCGGCACAGTCCATCGGTGAACCGGGTACACAGCTGACGATGCGTACGTTCCACATCGGTGGTGCGGCATCTCGTGCGGCTGCTGAATCCAGCATCCAGGTGAAAAACAAAGGTAGCATCAAGCTCAGCAACGCGAAGTCTGTTGTTAACTCCGCAGGCAAGCTGGTTGTGACCTCTCGTAACACCGAGCTGAAGCTGATCGACGAATTCGGTCGTACCAAAGAGAGCTATAAAGTGCCTTACGGTGCGGTTATGGCGAAGGGTGATGGCGAGCAGGTTGCCGGCGGTGAAACCGTTGCAAACTGGGATCCACACACCATGCCGGTTATCACCGAAGTAAGTGGTTTCATCCGCTTCACTGACATGATCGACGGCCAGACCATTACTCGTCAGACCGACGAACTGACCGGTCTGTCTTCTCTGGTGGTTCTGGATTCTGCTGAACGTACTACCGGTGGTAAAGATCTGCGTCCTGCACTGAAAATCGTTGATGCTCAGGGTAACGACGTTCTGATCCCTGGTACCGACATGCCTGCGCAGTACTTCCTGCCGGGTAAAGCGATCGTTCAGCTGGAAGATGGCATTCAGATCGGTGCGGGTGATGCTCTGGCGCGTATTCCACAGGAATCCAGCGGTACCAAGGACATCACCGGTGGTCTGCCACGCGTTGCGGACCTGTTCGAAGCACGTCGTCCGAAAGAGCCTGCAATCCTGGCTGAAATCAGCGGCATCATCTCCTTCGGTAAAGAGACCAAAGGGAAACGCCGTCTGGTTATCACTCCAGTAGATGGCAGCGAACCGTACGAAGAGATGATTCCGAAATGGCGTCAGCTCAACGTGTTCGAAGGTGAACGTGTAGAACGTGGTGACGTGGTTTCCGATGGTCCAGAAGCTCCGCACGACATTCTGCGTCTTCGTGGCGTACACGCGGTAACGCGTTACATCACCAACGAAGTGCAGGACGTTTACCGTCTGCAGGGCGTTAAGATTAACGATAAGCACATCGAAGTTATCGTTCGTCAGATGCTGCGTAAAGCAACCATCGAAAACGCAGGCAGCTCTGAGTTCCTGGAAGGCGAGCAGGTTGAATACTCACGCGTCAAGATCGCTAACCGCGATCTGGAAGCGAACGGCAAAATCGGTGCGACCTTCTCGCGCGATCTGCTGGGTATCACCAAAGCGTCTCTGGCAACCGAGTCCTTCATCTCTGCAGCATCGTTCCAGGAAACAACTCGTGTCCTGACCGAAGCAGCTGTTGCAGGTAAACGTGATGAACTGCGCGGTCTGAAAGAGAACGTTATCGTGGGTCGTCTGATCCCGGCCGGTACCGGTTATGCGTACCATCAGGATCGTATGCGTCGTCGTGCTGCGGGTGAACTGCCAGCTGCACCGCAGGTGACTGCTGAAGATGCATCCGCGAGCCTGGCAGAACTGCTGAACGCAGGTCTGGGCGGTTCCGACAACGAGTAGTCGTTGATGCCATAAGTAAAAAACCCGCTTCGGCGGGTTTTTTTATGGTGTTTTGCAGGCCCGGTAAGCGTGTTGCGCCGCCGGGCTTTTTTTATCAGTTTGCCAGCGGCAGCCGACGATAAAGCTCAATCATATCGCCCGCAAGATCCTGAATGACCATCGCGTTCATCAGGTGATCCTGAGAATGGACGGTGATCAGATTAACCGGAAGCTTCCCGGTCCCTTCGTCAAGACCGATAAGCTGAGTCTGTATCGTGTGTGCATGCTTCACATATTCGCGCGACTCTTCCATCGCTTTTTCTGCTTCGCCAAACTCACCTTTACGCGCCATCTGTAACGCCGTCAGGGCCGCACTGCGCGCCGCGCCTGCGTTGACCAGCAGTTCCATAATCGTGGTTTCTAAGTCTTCCATTATGACTCCAGAAGTTTGAGCGCTTTTTCCAGTACGGCATCGCCTTTCATCATGCCGTAATCCATCATGTCGATCACCGCGACCTTTTTACCCAGCGGCTCGGCCTGTGCCTGGAGTTTGGCCTGCTCGTATTTAACCTGTGGCCCCAGCAATACGATGTCGGCCGTCGCGATGTTGTCTTTAAACTCCGCAACCGGAACGGCTTTAATGGTGACTTCAACCCCTTTTTTCTGCGCGGCGTCTTTCATACGTTGAACCAGCATGCTGGTTGACATTCCCGCTGCACAGCATAAAACGATGTTCTTCATAATCAGCCTCGATCTACATGTGTTTATTGATAATTATCCCGTGCAGACCGCTTCAACAACCGGTTTACCGCGATTGTGTGTCAGGCATCACAAAGAAACCGGCGATTTTCTGAAACCGGTTACAATTTTCAGCGATGAAGCGATGCGCCCGCCAAAAGCGGGCAGCAGGAAAGGGGCGTTATGCGTGAGTGGTGGTCAGAAGAATGCGGTTCTTGCCCTGCTGTTTGGCTTTGTAGAGGGCTTCATCTACGCTGCCAACCAACTGTTCCAGCGGCTCGAAATGCCACTCTCCCAGCCCGGCGCTAAAGGTCACGCGCAGCCCCTCTTCCCGCCAGGTTCGCTCTGCCACCTGAAGGCGCCATGTTTCCAGTAGGGCGAAAGCCCCCTCAAGATGTTCTGCCGGGAAGATAACGGCAAACTCTTCACCGCCGTAGCGATAGACTGAAATATGCTGGGGCTGCATCACCTGGATCCCCTCCCGGGCGATGTTGCGCAGCACAATGTCGCCGCTCAGATGACCCCAGGTGTCGTTAATGGATTTGAAATTATCGATATCCACCAGTGCCAGCGCAAAGGGCTGATGCTCTTTCATCAGCGCCGCGATATCGCTGTCGAAGGCGCGACGATTCTTACAGCCGGTGAGGGCATCAACGGTTGCCTGGCGCGCATAATCCCGCTCGCGCTCTTTGTTCGTCAGAATGGCTTTACTCAGCATCGCCTCCAGGCGCGGTGCCTGATTCACTTCGCCCGTTTTTATGGCGTTGATGATGTTCATCAGCACCGTACGCGACGCGTGGCGCAGATAGAGGCCAAACAGAATAATCACGATGGCGGCCAGCGAAAATCCCCAGCTGACAATGTTGGTCTCATGACGCGTGATGTCCGTTAGCGTGGTATTGGATACGCGATAAATGACCAGCCAGTCCGGGTTAGTCAACGCGTAATAGTAATACCAGTAACCCGTTTTACGATCGAAGGTATGTCCCTCGCCGCTGGTCATCTGCGCCATCACATCTTTGCTGACATAGGGTTTAAACAGCGCACTCGTATCGGGATGGAGTACCACTTTGCCATCACGTTCCACCACGAAAAATTCGCCATGCACAGGCGCGACCATCTGACGCAAGGTGTAACCCATTGAGGCCAGATCGAGATGAAACGCTAGCGTCCCCTTGAGTCTGCCTTCCGGCGATATCACCGGCCTGTAAATCGTGATGGTGAGATGATGGGTAAAGTAATCTGTATACGGGCTGGTATAGCGGCTCAAAGTACTGGCCTGAGCTTGCCCGACAAACCACGGGCGAACGCGGGCATCAAACTTTTTGCTGCTGTCGTCGGCGATGACTTCGGGTGCCCGCAGATAGTTTCCCTGAGAGTCAGTCAGCGAAATGGCTGAGACGTTGGGCATCAAGTTCTGCAATTGCATCAGAACCTGTAATCCTCTTTTCGGATCGCCATTCACGGTGTTTTTAAGCTGGTCGTTCCGGGAGAAAAAGGTCACTGCACGACCAAGAATATAGTCGTTCTCACGCAGGGTGGATTCCGTATAGTTCACCGCCAGGTTATGGGTGAAATTACGGTTAATCTGATGATAGTCCTCTACAAAATCCTTTCTCTGCATTAGCGTGATAAATACGGCTATCAGAACAAAGCTGATCAAAATCCCTGCAAAACTCACCAGGATTGGCGTTGTAAAAGAGAGCTTTCTGCTGTGAACAGGCATGAGTTATCAGCGATCCTGAAGAGGTGTTAATCCAAAAGTATGCTGGTTAATTATACTTCGCAGAGTATGAGACGGGATGATTTATCTTAAAAACTCGTCAGAAAGCCTCTATTTGTAAAGGCAGGGCGAAACGAGGAAGAAGCTTTTCGCCCTGGTCAGCATCCGCTGCTGACCCTGACAGACTAAAAAAACGAGCGAAAGCCAGCCATCGCCCGATGATAACGCTCCGAGCCGCCTCGGGAACTTTTCGCACTGTTGCAGGCAGTATCAGCGAAACTGCGAGGCGCGCCCCAGCCAGCTGTCCCAGTCTTTCCACACCGGCTGTAATCCCTGGGTGCTAAGTGCCTGGGCCACTTCTTCAGGACGACGGCCATCGTGCGGCGCAAACTGCTCCAGCTCCGGATGATTGTCCGCATACCCGCCCGGCTGAGTTTTCGAAAAGGCGCTGACGTTATTGATGGCCAGCGGAATGACCCGATCGCGAAACTCGGGGGATTCTCTCGTCGACAATGACAGCTCCACTTCCGGTGCCAGCAGGCGAAACGCACAGATTACTTGCACCAGCTGGCGTTCGTCCATGATCGACGCCGGTTCGATACCGCCCGCGCAGGGGCGCAGCCGCGGGAATGAGATTGAGTAGCGGCTCTGCCAGTAGTGTTGCTGTAGCCACAGCAGATGCTCCGCCACCATAAAGCAATCCACGCGCCAGCTGTCTGACAGCCCAATCAGTGCGCCGAGACCGATTTTGTCGATCCCTGCCCGACCCAGCCGGTCCGGGGTTTCCAGGCGAAAGATGAAATCCTGCTTTTTCCCTTTCAGGTGGTGCCGGGCGTACATGGCTTCGTGATAGGTCTCCTGATAGACCATTACGCCGTCCAGCCCAAGAGTTTTCAGCTCTGCGTACTCGTCTTCGGATAACGGCTGCACTTCCATCTGCAACGACGCAAACTGACGACGAATGGCGGGAAGGTGCTGACGGAAATAGTCCATTCCCACTTTTCCCTGATGCTCCCCGGTGACCAACAGGAGATGCTCAAAACCCATCTCCCGGATGGCGGCGCATTCGCGGGCGATCTCGCTTTCGTCTAGGGTTTTGCGCTTGATGCGGTTGCTCATGGAAAAACCGCAGTAGGTGCAATCATTGGCGCAAAGGTTTGAGAGATAGAGCGGCACGTAGAAGCTCACCGTGTTGCCAAAACGCTGTCGCGTGAGCCGCTGCGCGCGTTGCGCCATTTGCTCCAGATACGCGCTGGCGGCAGGGGAGAGCAGCGCCATCATGTCCTCGCGGGTGACATGACGTGCGTTCAGAGCGCGCTCAACGTCTGCGGCGGTTTTACTGTTGATGTGCAGGTGGATATCTTCCCAGTTCAGCTCCCGCCAGCGGTCGGTGAAAGTGCTCATGAGTACGCCTCCAGAAAGCCCGTCAGCGGGCTGGTGGCATGCGCCTTGAAACTGCGCGAACCGGGACCGGATCCCCTTGCCAGCAGGCCAGCCTCTACGGCCATGCGGAACGCACGCGCCATCCTGACCGGGTCGTCGGCAACTGCGATGGCCGTGTTGACCAGTACCGCGTCGGCGCCCATCTCCAGCGCTTGCGCGGCATGGCTGGGCACGCCAATGCCTGCATCAACCACCACCGGCACGGTAGCCTGCTCAATAATGATTTCCAGCATCGCGCGGGTTTCCAGCCCCTGGTTGGAGCCAATGGGGGCACCCAGCGGCATGACGGCGGCGCAGCCGACCTCTTCCAGCCGTTTGCACAGAACAGGGTCGGCGCCGCAGTAAGGCAGGACGGTAAACCCTTGCTGCACCAGCTTTTCAGCTGCTTTCAGCGTTTCGATGGGGTCGGGCAGCAGCCAGCGCGCGTCCGGGTGGATTTCCAGTTTCAGCCAGCTCGTGCCCAGCGCTTCGCGTGCCAGCTGGGCGGCAAATACCGCCTCTTCTGCCGTTTTCGCGCCAGAGGTATTGGGCAGCAGCGTCACGCCTGCCGCCAGCAGCGGGGCCAGGATCGCATCGCTGTGATGGCGCAGATCCACGCGCTTGAGCGCCAGCGTCACCAGCTGGCTGCCGCTTGCGCGAATGGCATCCACCATCAGCTGCGGTGAGGCGAATTTTCCGGTTCCGGTAAACAGATGCGAATCAAAAACCTTATCGGCAATACGTAACATCTCAGCCCCCTGCGATAACCTGAAACAGCAGGATCTGGTCGCCGTCATTGACCTGCTGATGTTCCCACTGCTCGCGCGGCAGGATCTGTTGATTGAGCGCCAGCGCCGTTCCCGGCTTGAGCTGACGTAATTTATCGAGCAGTACGGCAACGGTAAGCCCGTCGTCGCAGCTCATAGGCTCATCGTTAAACAGAATGCGCATCGCGGCCTCCACATACCGGGCAGCCGCTGGCGCGGCGTAACGCCAGCTGGCGCCAGCCGCTGGAGCGGGCATCAAACAGACGCAGCGTATTGCGTTCTGTGTCCATGCCGCTGAGCAGCTTGATGGCTTCCAGCGCCTGCATGGTGCCCATCACCCCGACCACCGGACCAAGAATGCCCGCCGTACGGCAGTTGCGTGTCGGCTCGGCATTGTCCGGCCACAGGCAGCGATAGCAGCCCTGCGACCACGGCGGGGTCAGGACCATCATTTGCCCGCCGAACCCCACCGCGCTGGCGGTAATGAGCGGCGTATTATTTGCCACGCAGGCGGCGTTAATCGCCTGGCGCGTCGCCATGTTGTCCGTGCAGTCCAGCACTACGTCGGCAAGGGCGACTTCGCAGCGCAGGCTTTCACCGCTAAGCCGCTCCTGTAAGGCAATCAGCTCGATATCCGGGTTGAGCTGGTTCAGGCGCTGCCGGGTGATTTGCGCTTTCGGCTGGTTGATATCCTTGGTGGTAAAGAGGATTTGCCGCTGCAGGTTGCTGAGGTGGACCTCATCGTCGTCGGCCAGGACCAGCGTACCGATACCCGCCCCTGCCAGATAGAGCGCGGCGGGTGCGCCTAATCCCCCCAGGCCAACAATCAGCACCCGGCTGGTGAGCAGTTTTTGCTGCCCGTCGATGGCGATATCTTCCAGCAGGATCTGACGGCTGTAGCGCATAAAATCACGATCATTCATCGCCTGCTCCTGCCAGCTGTAACAGCTGTGCGGTTGCGGCCTGCCAGTCTGCGGCCTGGGTGATGGCGCTGACGACGGCGATGCTGCCGACGCCGGTCTCAAGCACCGCCGGGGCACGTTCAAGGCTGATTCCGCCGATGGCGACGGTGGGGTAATCGGCAAGGCGTTTAACGTGACTCGCCAGCTGCGTCAGTCCCTGCGGTGCGGAGGGCATCTGCTTAGTTTGCGTCGGGAAGACGTGACCCAGCGCGATGTAAGAGGGACGGGCCGCGAGGGCCACGTCGATCTCCATATCATCGTGCGTTGACACGCCCAGACGCAACCCGGCTTCGCGGATTGCGCTCAGGTCCGTTGTTTCCAGGTCCTCCTGACCCAGATGCACGCCATATGCCCGGTGCTTAACGGCCAGCCGCCAGTAGTCGTTGATAAACAGGCGGGCGTTATACCGACGCCCAAGCTCGATTGCGGCAACCACATCGGCTTCCACCTCGTCATCGGGTTTATTCTTGATGCGCAGCTGGAGGGTGCGAACGCCTGTCTCCAGCAGGCGCTCTATCCACGCTACGCTGTCCACCACCGGATAGAGTCCTAAACGGTAGGGGACGGGCGGGAAATCGGGCTGGTACATTACGCCTCCTCTTTTTTGAGATAGATTTCGCCGCCTTTGGCGCGGAAGGTTTCAGACATGTCAGCCATACCCACTTCAATGGTTTGCGCGGCGGCGTAGTCGCGCACCTCCTGGCTGATTTTCATCGAGCAGAATTTTGGCCCGCACATTGAGCAGAAGTGTGCGACTTTGCCTGATTCCTGCGGCAGGGTCTCATCGTGATAAGCGCGGGCGGTGAACGGGTCCAGCGCCAGGTTGAATTGGTCTTCCCAGCGGAATTCGAAGCGCGCCTTCGACATGGCGTTATCGCGGATTTGCGCCCCCGGGTGGCCTTTGGCCAGATCCGCCGCATGAGCGGCAATTTTGTAGGTGATCAGCCCCTGCTTCACGTCCTCTTTGTTTGGCAGGCCGAGATGCTCTTTCGGCGTCACGTAGCAGAGCATGGCGCAGCCGAACCAGCCAATCATCGCCGCACCAATCCCGGAGGTGAAGTGGTCATAGCCCGGAGCAATATCCGTGGTCAACGGACCCAGGGTATAGAACGGCGCTTCGTGGCAGTGCTCCAGCTCTTCGGTCATGTTGCGGCGGATCATTTGCATCGGCACGTGTCCCGGGCCTTCAATCATCACCTGCACGTCATACTCCCAGGCGATTTTGGTCAGTTCGCCCAGCGTGTGCAGCTCGGCAAACTGCGCTTCGTCGTTGGCGTCGCGGATGGAGCCCGGGCGCAGACCGTCACCCAGTGACAGGGATACGTCATAGGCGGCGCAGATTTCGCAGATCTCGCGAAAGTGTTCGTAGAGGAAGTTTTCCTGATGATGGGACAGGCACCACTTCGCCATAATGGAACCGCCGCGCGAGACGATGCCGGTCAGACGCTTCGCCGTCATCGGCACGTAGCGCAGCAGCACGCCCGCGTGAATAGTGAAGTAGTCCACGCCCTGCTCAGCCTGCTCCAGCAGCGTGTCGCGGAATGTTTCCCAGGTGAGGTCTTCGGCAATGCCGTTGACCTTCTCCAGCGCCTGATAAATCGGGACGGTGCCAATCGGTACCGGGCTGTTACGCAGGATCCATTCGCGGGTTTCATGGATATAACGGCCGGTGGAGAGATCCATTACCGTGTCCGCGCCCCAGCGCGTGGACCAGACCAGCTTTTCCACCTCTTCTTCGATGGAGGAGGTGACGGCAGAGTTACCAATGTTCGCGTTGACCTTCACCAGGAAGTTGCGGCCGATAATCATCGGCTCAGATTCCGGGTGGTTGATGTTGGCGGGGATAATTGCGCGCCCGGCGGCCACTTCGTCACGCACAAACTCCGGCGTGATGTTCTCCGGCAGGCGAGCGCCAAAGCCTTCACCCGGATGCTGGTAGCGCAGCACTTCGCTACGGATGCGCTCGCGACCCATGTTTTCGCGGATGGCGATGAACTCCATCTCCGGCGTGACGATGCCCTGGCGCGCGTAGTGCAGCTGGGTCACGCATTTGCCCGCTTTAGCGCGTTTTGGCGTCAGCAAGCCGGTAAAGCGCAGCTCGTCCAGACCGTCGTCGGCCAGGCGCTCTTTGGTGTACGCAGAGCTGCGCACGCTCAGTTCTTCGCAGTCGTTGCGCGCATTAATCCACGGCTGGCGCAGCTTAGCCAGACCCTGCTGGACGTTGATGGCAACAGCAGGATCGCCGTACGGGCCGGAGGTGTCATATACCGGCACGGCTTCGTTGTCTTCATACTGCGGGTTATCTTTGCTGCCGCCGATAAGCGTCGGGCTGAGCTGAATTTCGCGCATTGGGACGCGGATATCGGACTGCGAGCCGGAAATGTAGATGCGTTTCGAGTTCGGGAAAGCGCTGCCTTCCAGAGTGTCGATGAAGTGTTGGGCCTGTGCGCGCTGTTCGCGGCGGGTCAGTTTTGCAGTAGACATAGCTCATTCCAAAAGTGAAGGACATGGCTTGTCAGACGACGGATGAAGCAAGAGAGGATCGCCCAGGGGCGATACAACAGCAGTGTGACTCTTGTTCCCTTCGCAGGTATTAGCCTGATCAGGTTCCGCGGATCCCGAATTAACGGTCTCAGCCCGCGCTTTCAGGCGCTGGGCACTCCGACAAGAAAAATCCCCCTCGTGAGAGGGGCGAATGGTTGTAAATTACTCGTTAACGATAAAGAACTCAAGCAGGGCGCGCGACGTTCTCTTCGTTACTGATGTTCAAATCATTGTCCAGAACGAGGGCGATCAGCTTATCTTCCAGCGTAAATCGCTCTTCCAGCGCTTCACCGAGATCGGAAAGCGCCCGCTGGAACTCGAGATAGTTATCGTGATCGATGGCGTTCTCAAGCGCGGAATCATAGTAATCCATGATCTGCTGGGTGTTGGCTTCCAGCAGCGGATAGAGCTTGCTGGCCGCTAAATAGGGTGTTGTCCCTTCCATTTCGCGGATAATGCGTTCATAAATATTGAAATGGCCGTCGGACAGATAGTCGACCAGGCCCTGACAAAAATCATCCAGCGCTTTTTCATTCAGTCGCATAAACGATTCTTTGCCAGGCTTAATACCGACCAGATTGTAATAAGCCACGAGTAGATGCTTGCGTACATGTAGCCAGCGATCCACCAGTTTGTTACTTCCTCTAACGCGCTCAGTCAGGCTTTGCAGCTGGTTTAACATGGTCGACTCCGCAAATGTAGGATTGAATCTGCTTATCCAGAATGTAACCACAATGCTAACAACATGTCAGTGAAGCGAAGGTAGTGCAATAGATATGGATCGTATTATTGAAAAATCAGATCTGGGTTGGTGGATCGTCAGCCACGAACAAAAATTATGGTTGCCCGGTGGAGAACTGCCCTACGGTGCGGCGGAAACGTTCGATCTCGCGGGTCAGCCTGCGCTAAAGATCGGCGAGTGGCAGGGTGAGCCGGTGTGGTTGATCCAACAAGCGCGTCGTCAGGATCTGGGATCCGTTCGCCAGGTGTTGGATCTGGACGTGGGCCTGTTCCAGCTGGCGGGGCGCGGTGTGCAGCTGGCGGAGTTTTACCGCTCGCATAAATACTGCGGCTACTGCGGTCATACCATGCGTCCGAGCAAAACCGAGTGGGCGATGCTCTGCAGCCACTGCCGCGAACGCTACTATCCGCAAATTGCGCCGTGCATTATTGTCGCTATCCGCCGGGATGATGCTATTTTGCTGGCGCAGCATACCCGTCATCGCAACGGCGTTCACACCGTGCTGGCCGGCTTCGTCGAGGTGGGAGAAACGCTGGAACAGGCGGTGGCTCGCGAGGTGATGGAGGAGAGCGGGATAAAAGTGAAGAACCTGCGCTATGTCACCTCTCAGCCGTGGCCGTTCCCACAGTCGCTGATGACGGCCTTTATGGCCGAATACGACAGCGGTGAGATCGTTATCGACCAGAAAGAACTGCTGGATGCGAACTGGTATCGCTACGACGATCTACCGCTGTTGCCTCCGCCGGGCACCGTGGCGCGCCGGCTGATAGAAGATACCGTGGCGATGTGTCGGGCCGAGTATGAGTAGTGTTACACTGAGGCCATGACGCTTAAGGAACTGCAAAAATGACCGAACTGAAGAACGATCGTTATCTGCGTGCGCTGCTGCGCCAGCCCGTTGATGTCACCCCGGTGTGGATGATGCGCCAGGCGGGACGCTATCTCCCGGAGTACAAAGCCACGCGCGCGCAGGCGGGCGATTTTATGTCGCTGTGCAAAAACGCCGAGCTGGCCTGCGAAGTGACGCTCCAGCCGCTGCGCCGCTTCCCGCTGGATGCTGCGATCCTCTTCTCGGATATTCTGACCATTCCGGATGCAATGGGCCTTGGCCTGTACTTCGAAACCGGTGAAGGCCCGCGTTTCACCTCCCCAATCAAAAGCAAAGCCGACGTGGATAAGCTGCCGATCCCCGATCCGGAAGGCGAGCTGGGCTACGTGATGAACGCGGTGCGCACCATTCGCCGCGAGCTGAAAGGCGAAGTACCGCTGATTGGTTTCTCCGGCAGCCCGTGGACGCTGGCAACCTACATGGTGGAAGGCGGCAGCAGTAAAGCCTTTACCGTGATTAAGAAGATGATGTACGCCGAGCCGCAGGCCCTGCATACGCTTCTCGACAAGCTCGCGAAGAGCGTTACGCTCTACCTGAACGCGCAGATTAAGGCGGGCGCGCAGTCAGTGATGATTTTCGACACCTGGGGCGGCGTGCTGACCGGTCGTGATTATCAGCAGTTCTCGCTTTATTACATGCACAAAATCGTCGATGGCCTGCTGCGTGAAAACGAAGGCCGCCGCGTGCCGGTGACGCTATTCACCAAGGGTGGTGGTCAGTGGCTGGAAGCGATGGCGGCCACCGGATGCGATGCGCTGGGTCTCGACTGGACCACCGATATCGCCGATGCGCGCCGTCGCGTGGGCGACAAAGTGGCGCTGCAGGGCAATATGGACCCGTCCATGCTCTATGCTCAGCCTGCCCGCATTGAAGAAGAAGTGTCGACTATACTGTCTGGTTTCGGCCAGGGTGAAGGCCACATCTTTAACCTCGGCCACGGCATTCATCAGGATGTGCCGCCAGAACATGCAGGCGTATTTGTGGAGGCGGTGCACCGGCTATCTGCCCAGTATCACAAGTAAGGAGTGGTTATGGATCTCGCGTCGCTACGCGCTCAGCAAATCGAACTGGCTTCCTCAGTGATCCGCGAGGATCGTCTGGATAAGGATCCTCCGCAGTACATTGGCGGAGCGGACGTCGGGTTCGAGCAGGGTGGGGAAGTGACGCGAGCGGCTATGGTGGTGCTGAAGTACCCTTCGCTCGAGCTGGTGGAATACAAGGTGGCGCGCATCGCGACCACCATGCCGTACATCCCGGGCTTTCTCTCCTTCCGCGAATATCCCGCGCTGCTGGCAGCGTGGGAGGAGCTTTCGCAAAAACCTGACCTGCTGTTTGTCGATGGACACGGTATCTCACACCCGCGCCGCTTAGGTGTTGCCAGCCATTTTGGGCTGCTGGCGGATGTACCGACCATCGGCGTCGCCAAGAAACGCCTGTGCGGCGCGTTTGAACCACTTTCAGCCGAGCCGGGTGCGCTGGCGCCGCTTATCCATAAAGGTGAGCAGCTAGCCTGGGTCTGGCGCAGCAAGGCGCGCTGTAACCCGCTCTTTATCGCCACCGGGCACCGGGTGAGCATGGACAGCGCCCTGGCGTGGGTACAGCGCTGCATCAAGGGCTACCGCTTGCCGGAACCGACGCGTTGGGCAGACGCCGTGGCATCTTCGCGTCCGGCTTTTGTTCGTTGGCAGGAAATTCAGCGATGATTCAGGTAAACTGCGCCTAATTTTCGATTCGAGAGATCATCATGCTACAAAACCCGATTCACCTGCGCCTTGAGAAACTTGAAAGCTGGCAGCACGTGACGTTTATGGCTTGCCTGTGCGAGCGCATGTATCCCAACTATGCCGCGTTCTGTAAGGAAACGGGCTTTGGTGATGGCCATATCTACCGCCGCATTCTGGATCTGATCTGGGAAACGCTGACGGTGAAAGACGCGAAGGTGAACTTCGACTCCCAGCTGGAAAAGCTTGAAGAGGCGATTCCGGTTGCGGATGATTTTGACCTGTACGGTGTCTACCCGGCGATTGATGCCTGCGTGGCGTTAAGCGAACTGGTTCACTCTCGTCTGAGCGGTGAAACGCTGGAGCACGCTATTGAAGTTAGTAAGGCATCTATTACGACCGTCGCGATGCTGGAAATGACCCAGGAAGGTCGCGAGATGACCGACGAAGAGCTGCGTGCGAACCCGGCGGTTGAGCAAGAATGGGACATTCAGTGGGAAATTTTCCGCCTGCTGGCAGAGTGTGAAGAACGCGATATTGAGCTGATAAAAGGGCTGCGCGCGGACTTACGAGAGGCTGGTGAGAGCAATATTGGTATAATTTTTAACCAATGAGATAATAAAACTTGAGATAACGCCCGTTTTGTCGCTCCTCGACTCTTCCCTTTCGCCCCTTGTCTGGTCTACATTTGGGGGGCGAAAAAAAGTGGCTATCGGTGCGTGTATGCAGGAGAGTGCTTTTTTGGCATTTTCGTCGCACTCGATGCTTAGCAAGCGATAAACACATTGAAAGGATAACTTATGAACAAGACTCAACTGATTGATGTAATTGCGGACAAGGCTGATCTGTCTAAAGTGCAGGCTAAAGCTGCTCTGGAATCTACCCTGGCTGCTATTACTGAGTCTCTGAAAGAAGGTGATGCTGTACAACTGGTTGGTTTCGGTACCTTCAAAGTGAACCACCGCGCTGAGCGTACTGGCCGCAACCCGCAGACCGGTAAAGAAATCAAAATCGCCGCAGCTAACGTGCCGGCATTTGTTTCTGGTAAAGCACTGAAAGACGCAGTTAAGTAAGACGCGTGGCAGTGAACAGTTTTAACGAAGGGGCGGCAACGCCCCTTTTGTCATTCTGGCGTGGAACGCTCGCGCTGGCAGGCATGCTGCTGCTGTCAGCCTGCAGCCATGACACCTCCCTGCCGCCGTTTACCGCCAGCGGCTATGCGGACAACCAGGGCGCGGTCAGGATCTGGCGCAAAGATTCCGGCGGCGAAGTGCATCTGCTTTCGGCCTTCAGTCCGTGGCATAACGGCAATACGTCGACTGCAGAATATCGCTGGCAGGGAGATGACCTGTCGCTGATTGAACTGAACGTCTACAGCAAGACCCCCGAACACGTGAAAGTGCGTTTTGACGACCATGGCGAGCTGAGCTTTATGCAGCGCGAAGTCAGCGGTCAAAAACAACAGCTTTCCAGCGATCAAATCGCCCTCTACCGCTATCGTGCCGAACAAATACGCCAGACCAGCGACGCGCTTCGTCTGGGCCGCGTTGTGCTGCGCCAGGGGCGCTGGCATGCCGATGGAACGGTGACAACCTGCGAAGGGCAAACGGTCAAGCCTGAGCTCGAATCCTGGGCAACCGAACATATTCAACGCCGTCAGCGTCATTCATCAATGGAAGTGAGTGTGGCGTGGCTGGAAGCGCCGGAGGGCTCTCAGCTGCTGCTGGTGGCGAACGAAGACTTCTGCACCTGGCAGCCGACCGAAAAGAGTTTTTGATTTAAGTCCCCTCTCCCTTGAGGGAGAGGGTTGAGGGGGAAATTACTCGCCCTGCTCACGCGCAATTGCGCGATAACCGATATCCTGACGGCTAAAGCTGCCGTTCCAGTGAATATCCGCCATCAGCGCATAGGCGCGCTTCTGCGCTTCTGCCACGGTATGACCCAGCGCGGTGGCACACAGCACGCGTCCGCCGTTGGTGAGGACGCGATCGTCTTCAGCCAGCTTCGTACCAGCATGGAATACCTTCGCCCCGTCAATCTCTTCCAGCGGCAGACCGTGGATCTCATCCCCGGTGTTGTAGTTGCCCGGGTAACCACCCGCAGCAATCACCACGCCGAGAGACGCACGCTCGTCCCATTCTGAGGTTTTCTCGTCGAGCTTGCCTTCGCAGGCTGCCAGACACAGATCCACCAGATCGGATTTCATGCGCAGCATGATGGGCTGCGTTTCCGGATCGCCAAAGCGGCAGTTGAACTCGATAACCTTAGGGTTACCCTGCTTGTCGATCATCAGACCCGCATAGAGGAAACCGGTGTAGGTATTGCCTTCCGCCGCCATCCCCTTCACGGTAGGCCAGATGACGCGATCCATGGTGCGCTGGTGTACTTCGTCAGTCACTACCGGAGCAGGGGAGTAAGCGCCCATTCCGCCAGTATTTGGGCCGGTATCACCATTACCCACGCGCTTGTGGTCCTGGCTGGTGGCCATCGGCAGAACATGCTCGCCGTCGACCATCACGATAAAGCTGGCCTCTTCACCGTCGAGGAACTCTTCGATCACGATGCGGTGGCCCGCATCGCCAAAGGCGTTGCCCGCCAGCATATCCTGAACTGCGGCTTCGGCTTCTGCGAGGGTCATCGCGACGATAACGCCTTTACCGGCTGCCAGACCGTCGGCCTTGATAACAATCGGCGCGCCTTTTTCACGTAACCAGGCCAGGGCTGGCTCCACTTCGGTGAAGTTCTGATATTCCGCCGTCGGGATGTTATGACGCGCGAGGAAATCTTTGGTGAAGGCTTTAGAGCCTTCCAGCTGCGCGGCACCTTGCGTTGGCCCGAAGATTGTCAGGCCCGCCGCGCGGAATGCATCAACGACGCCAATTACCAGCGGCGCTTCCGGTCCTACGATGGTCAGGTCGATTTTCTCGCTCTGGGCAAAGCTCAGCAGCGCCGGGATATCGGTTACGCCAATGGCGACGTTCTGTAGCGTCGGCTCCAGGGCGGTACCGGCGTTGCCCGGTGCCACGAAGACCGTTTTTACCAGCGGAGACTGAGCCGCTTTCCACGCCAGAGCGTGCTCGCGTCCGCCGTTACCAATTACCAATACTTTCATTTTCAGCTCCGGGAATTAATGGCGGAAGTGGCGCATGTCGGTGAAGATCATCGCGATGCCGTGTTCGTCGGCGGCGGCAATCACTTCGTCATCGCGGATTGAGCCGCCAGGCTGGATCACGCAGGTGATGCCTACAGCGGCTGCCGCGTCGATACCGTCACGGAACGGGAAGAAGGCGTCAGAAGCCATGGCGGAGCCTTTTACTTCAAGTCCTTCGTCGCCTGCTTTAATACCCGCGATTTTCGCGGAGTAGACGCGGCTCATTTGGCCAGCACCTATTCCGATGGTCATGTTCTCTTTCGCGTAGACGATAGCGTTGGATTTGACGAACTTCGCGACCTTCCAGCAGAACAGCGCGTCACGCAGTTCCTGTTCGCTCGGCTGACGTTTGGTCACCACGCGCAGGTCTGCTTCTGCCACCATTCCCAGATCGCGGTCCTGGACCAGCAGACCGCCGTTCACGCGCTTGAAGTCCAGGCCCGGCACGCGTTCTGCCCACTGGCCACAAACCAGTACACGTACGTTCTGTTTTGCAGCGGTGATTTTCAGTGCCTCTTCGGATGCGGATGGTGCGATGATCACTTCAACAAACTGGCGGGAGATGATGGCCTGAGCTGTTTCAGCATCCAGCTCGCGGTTGAAGGCGATAATGCCGCCGAACGCAGAGGTCGGGTCGGTTTTGTAGGCGCGATCGTAGGCATCCAGAATAGAGGTGCTCACCGCAACGCCGCATGGGTTAGCATGCTTGACGATAACGCAGGCCGGCTCGCTGAACTCTTTCACGCACTCCAGCGCGGCGTCGGTGTCGGCAATGTTGTTATAGGAGAGCGCTTTGCCCTGAACCTGCTGGGCAGTCGCAACAGAGGCTTCTTTTACCTCTTCTTCTATATAGAAGGCTGCCTGCTGGTGGCTGTTCTCGCCGTAACGCATATCCTGCTTCTTAATGAAGTTCAGGTTCAGGGTACGCGGGAAGCGGCCAGAAGGATCTTTGCTTTCACCGTGGTAGGCCGGCACCAGGCTACCGAAGTAGTTGGCGATCATGCTGTCGTACGCGGCGGTGTGTTCGAAGGCTTTGATGGCGAGGTCGAAACGCGTTTCAAGCGTCAGTGACCCTTCGTTGGCATCCATCTCATTAATAATGGTTTCGTAATCGCTGCTCTTTACGACGATGGCTACATCTTTATGGTTCTTGGCCGCGGAGCGCACCATGGTTGGGCCGCCGATATCAATATTCTCTACGGCATCTTCCAGAGAACAGCCTTCGCGGGCAACGGTCTGGGCAAACGGGTAGAGGTTAACAACCACCATGTCGATTGGCGCGATGTCATGTTGTTCCATAATGGTGTCGTCCTGACCGCGACGGCCAAGAATACCGCCGTGCACTTTCGGGTGCAGGGTTTTGACGCGTCCATCCATCATTTCCGGGAAACCGGTGTAATCGGACACTTCGGTTACCGGCAGACCTTTATCTGCTAACAGGCGAGCGGTACCGCCTGTAGAAAGCAGCTCCACACCGCGTGCGGAAAGTGCCTGAGCGAATTCGACGATACCGGCTTTATCAGAAACACTGAGCAGAGCGCGGCGGACTGGACGACGTTGTTGCATGGTAAATCCCCTGGATTTCACGATTACAGAGAGCGTTAGATGAATTTTCCTGCGAAAAACTCATCTAACACACCTGACGGGGCATCCTTGTTAAGCGCGAGCATTTTAACGAAAACGTTTGCGCAACGCTCGCACATTTTTACTTTTTCGTATCATTGTGGATAAGTCTGTGTGTAAAAGGGTATAAGGCGGGGTTTTGCTGTGGAATGCAGCAGTCAGTCATTTTTCTGTCATTTAGCGGTTGCGGCCGGCTGAGAACTCCCTATAATGCGCCTCCATCGACACGGCGGATGTGAATCACTTCACACAACAAGCGGTTCGGTTGAAGAGAAAAAATCCTGAAATAACGGGTTGACTCTGAAAGAGGAAAGCGTAATATACGCCACCTCGCAACGGTGAGCGAAAGCCGCGTTGCAACTGCTCTTTAACAATTTATCAGACAATCTGTGTGGGCACTCAAAGTGACATGGATTCTTAACGTCGCAAGACGAAAAATGAATACCAAGTCTCTGAGTGAACATACGTAATTCATTACGAAGTTTAATTCACGAGCATCAAACTTAAATTGAAGAGTTTGATCATGGCTCAGATTGAACGCTGGCGGCAGGCCTAACACATGCAAGTCGAGCGGCAGCGGAAAGTAGCTTGCTACTTTGCCGGCGAGCGGCGGACGGGTGAGTAATGTCTGGGAAACTGCCTGATGGAGGGGGATAACTACTGGAAACGGTAGCTAATACCGCATAACGTCGCAAGACCAAAGAGGGGGACCTTCGGGCCTCTTGCCATCAGATGTGCCCAGATGGGATTAGCTAGTAGGTGGGGTAACGGCTCACCTAGGCGACGATCCCTAGCTGGTCTGAGAGGATGACCAGCCACACTGGAACTGAGACACGGTCCAGACTCCTACGGGAGGCAGCAGTGGGGAATATTGCACAATGGGCGCAAGCCTGATGCAGCCATGCCGCGTGTATGAAGAAGGCCTTCGGGTTGTAAAGTACTTTCAGCGGGGAGGAAGGTGTTGAGGTTAATAACCTCAGCAATTGACGTTACCCGCAGAAGAAGCACCGGCTAACTCCGTGCCAGCAGCCGCGGTAATACGGAGGGTGCAAGCGTTAATCGGAATTACTGGGCGTAAAGCGCACGCAGGCGGTCTGTCAAGTCGGATGTGAAATCCCCGGGCTCAACCTGGGAACTGCATTCGAAACTGGCAGGCTAGAGTCTTGTAGAGGGGGGTAGAATTCCAGGTGTAGCGGTGAAATGCGTAGAGATCTGGAGGAATACCGGTGGCGAAGGCGGCCCCCTGGACAAAGACTGACGCTCAGGTGCGAAAGCGTGGGGAGCAAACAGGATTAGATACCCTGGTAGTCCACGCCGTAAACGATGTCGACTTGGAGGTTGTGCCCTTGAGGCGTGGCTTCCGGAGCTAACGCGTTAAGTCGACCGCCTGGGGAGTACGGCCGCAAGGTTAAAACTCAAATGAATTGACGGGGGCCCGCACAAGCGGTGGAGCATGTGGTTTAATTCGATGCAACGCGAAGAACCTTACCTACTCTTGACATCCAGAGAACTTTCCAGAGATGGATTGGTGCCTTCGGGAACTCTGAGACAGGTGCTGCATGGCTGTCGTCAGCTCGTGTTGTGAAATGTTGGGTTAAGTCCCGCAACGAGCGCAACCCTTATCCTTTGTTGCCAGCGGTTAGGCCGGGAACTCAAAGGAGACTGCCAGTGATAAACTGGAGGAAGGTGGGGATGACGTCAAGTCATCATGGCCCTTACGAGTAGGGCTACACACGTGCTACAATGGCGCATACAAAGAGAAGCGACCTCGCGAGAGCAAGCGGACCTCATAAAGTGCGTCGTAGTCCGGATTGGAGTCTGCAACTCGACTCCATGAAGTCGGAATCGCTAGTAATCGTAGATCAGAATGCTACGGTGAATACGTTCCCGGGCCTTGTACACACCGCCCGTCACACCATGGGAGTGGGTTGCAAAAGAAGTAGGTAGCTTAACCTTCGGGAGGGCGCTTACCACTTTGTGATTCATGACTGGGGTGAAGTCGTAACAAGGTAACCGTAGGGGAACCTGCGGTTGGATCACCTCCTTACCTTAAAGAACCTGCCTTTGTAGTGCTCACACAGATTGTCTGATGAAAAGTAAATAGCAAGGCGTCTTGCGATTGAGACTTCAGTGTCCCCTTCGTCTAGAGGCCCAGGACACCGCCCTTTCACGGCGGTAACAGGGGTTCGAATCCCCTAGGGGACGCCACTTGCTGGTTCGTGAGTGAAAGTCACCTGCCTCATATCTCAAAACTGACTTGCGAGTCATGTTTGAGATATTTGCTCTTTAAAAATCTGGATCAAGCTGAAAATTGAAACGACACACATGTTATGTGTGTTCGAGTCTCTCAAATTTTCGCAAGTCGATGATGAATCGAAAGAAACATCTTCGGGTTGTGAGGTTAAGCGACTAAGCGTACACGGTGGATGCCCTGGCAGTCAGAGGCGATGAAGGACGTGCTAATCTGCGAAAAGCGCCGGCGAGGTGATATGAACCTTTGACCCGGCGATGTCCGAATGGGGAAACCCAGTGCAATTCGTTGCACTATCGTTAACTGAATACATAGGTTAACGAGGCGAACCGGGGGAACTGAAACATCTAAGTACCCCGAGGAAAAGAAATCAACCGAGATTCCCCCAGTAGCGGCGAGCGAACGGGGAGCAGCCCAGAGTCTGAATCAGCTTGTGTGTTAGTGGAAGCGTCTGGAAAGTCGCACGGTACAGGGTGACAGTCCCGTACACGAAAGCACACAGGTTGTGAACTCGAAGAGTAGGGCGGGACACGTGGTATCCTGTCTGAATATGGGGGGACCATCCTCCAAGGCTAAATACTCCTGACTGACCGATAGTGAACCAGTACCGTGAGGGAAAGGCGAAAAGAACCCCGGCGAGGGGAGTGAAAAAGAACCTGAAACCGTGTACGTACAAGCAGTGGGAGCACCTTTGTGGTGTGACTGCGTACCTTTTGTATAATGGGTCAGCGACTTATATTCTGTAGCAAGGTTAACCGTATAGGGGAGCCGAAGGGAAACCGAGTCTTAACTGGGCGTTAAGTTGCAGGGTATAGACCCGAAACCCGGTGATCTAGCCATGGGCAGGTTGAAGGTTGGGTAACACTAACTGGAGGACCGAACCGACTAATGTTGAAAAATTAGCGGATGACTTGTGGCTGGGGGTGAAAGGCCAATCAAACCGGGAGATAGCTGGTTCTCCCCGAAAGCTATTTAGGTAGCGCCTCGTGAACTCATCTTCGGGGGTAGAGCACTGTTTCGGCTAGGGGGCCATCCCGGCTTACCAACCCGATGCAAACTACGAATACCGAAGAATGTTATCACGGGAGACACACGGCGGGTGCTAACGTCCGTCGTGAAGAGGGAAACAACCCAGACCGCCAGCTAAGGTCCCAAAGTCATGGTTAAGTGGGAAACGATGTGGGAAGGCACAGACAGCCAGGATGTTGGCTTAGAAGCAGCCATCATTTAAAGAAAGCGTAATAGCTCACTGGTCGAGTCGGCCTGCGCGGAAGATGTAACGGGGCTAAACCATGCACCGAAGCTGCGGCAGCGACGCTTATGCGTTGTTGGGTAGGGGAGCGTTCTGTAAGCCGTTGAAGGTGTGCTGTGAGGCATGCTGGAGGTATCAGAAGTGCGAATGCTGACATAAGTAACGATAAAGCGGGTGAAAAGCCCGCTCGCCGGAAGACCAAGGGTTCCTGTCCAACGTTAATCGGGGCAGGGTGAGTCGACCCCTAAGGCGAGGCCGAAAGGCGTAGTCGATGGGAAACAGGTTAATATTCCTGTACTTGGTGTTACTGCGAAGGGGGGACGGAGAAGGCTATGTTAGCCGGGCGACGGTTGTCCCGGTTTAAGCATGTAGGCGGAACGATTAGGTAAATCCGGTCGTTTATTAACGCTGAGGTGTGATGACGAGGCACTACGGTGCTGAAGTAACAAATGCCCTGCTTCCAGGAAAAGCCTCTAAGCATCAGGTAACACGAAATCGTACCCCAAACCGACACAGGTGGTCAGGTAGAGAATACCAAGGCGCTTGAGAGAACTCGGGTGAAGGAACTAGGCAAAATGGTGCCGTAACTTCGGGAGAAGGCACGCTGATATGTAGGTGAAGCCCCTGCGGGTGGAGCTGAAATCAGTCGAAGATACCAGCTGGCTGCAACTGTTTATTAAAAACACAGCACTGTGCAAACACGAAAGTGGACGTATACGGTGTGACGCCTGCCCGGTGCCGGAAGGTTAATTGATGGGGTTAGCGGCAACGCGAAGCTCTTGATCGAAGCCCCGGTAAACGGCGGCCGTAACTATAACGGTCCTAAGGTAGCGAAATTCCTTGTCGGGTAAGTTCCGACCTGCACGAATGGCGTAATGATGGCCAGGCTGTCTCCACCCGAGACTCAGTGAAATTGAACTCGCTGTGAAGATGCAGTGTACCCGCGGCAAGACGGAAAGACCCCGTGAACCTTTACTATAGCTTGACACTGAACACTGGTCCTTGATGTGTAGGATAGGTGGGAGGCTTTGAAGCGTGGACGCCAGTCTGCGTGGAGCCATCCTTGAAATACCACCCTTTAATGGCTGGTGTTCTAACGTAGACCCGTGATCCGGGTTGCGGACAGTGTCTGGTGGGTAGTTTGACTGGGGCGGTCTCCTCCCAAAGAGTAACGGAGGAGCACGAAGGTTAGCTAATCCTGGTCGGACATCAGGAGGTTAGTGCAATGGCATAAGCTAGCTTGACTGCGAGAGTGACGGCTCGAGCAGGTGCGAAAGCAGGTCATAGTGATCCGGTGGTTCTGAATGGAAGGGCCATCGCTCAACGGATAAAAGGTACTCCGGGGATAACAGGCTGATACCGCCCAAGAGTTCATATCGACGGCGGTGTTTGGCACCTCGATGTCGGCTCATCACATCCTGGGGCTGAAGTAGGTCCCAAGGGTATGGCTGTTCGCCATTTAAAGTGGTACGCGAGCTGGGTTTAGAACGTCGTGAGACAGTTCGGTCCCTATCTGCCGTGGGCGCTGGAGAATTGAGGGGGGCTGCTCCTAGTACGAGAGGACCGGAGTGGACGCATCACTGGTGTTCGGGTTGTCATGCCAATGGCACTGCCCGGTAGCTAAATGCGGAAAAGATAAGTGCTGAAAGCATCTAAGCACGAAACTTGCCCCGAGATGAGTTCTCCCTGACTCCCTGAGAGTCCTGAAGGAACGTTGAAGACTACGACGTTGATAGGTCGGGTGTGTAAGCGCAGCGATGCGTTGAGCTAACCGATACTAATGAACCGTGAGGCTTAACCTTACAACGCCGAAGCTGTTTTGGCGGTGAGAGAGACAGGATTTTCAGCCTGATACAGATTAACAGAATTTGCCTGGCGGCTTTAGCGCGGTGGTCCCACCTGACCCCATGCCGAACTCAGAAGTGAAACGCCGTAGCGCCGATGGTAGTGTGGGGTCTCCCCATGCGAGAGTAGGGAACTGCCAGGCATCAATTAAGAAGAACCCCGTACCGAAAGGTGCGGGGTTTTTTGCTTTTGATTTTCCCCCTCCTTGAAACTTTCTCACCTTCTGCTTGCAGACTCGACATTCAAACCATTTCTGGGTATCGTTAGCTATCTGGATGTCTAAACGTTTATACGTATGCTGTGAGGATATAAAGTTATGCCGATTCGGGTGCAGGACGAGCTACCAGCCGTCAATTTCTTGCGTGAAGAAAACGTCTTCGTCATGACGGCTTCGCGTGCGACAGGTCAGGAAATTCGCCCGCTGAAGGTGCTTATTCTAAATCTGATGCCAAAAAAGATCGAAACAGAAAACCAGTTCCTGCGACTTCTGTCGAATTCCCCGCTGCAGGTCGATATTCAGCTGCTGCGAATCGATGCCCGTGAGTCACGCAACACGCCTTCTGAGCATCTGAACAACTTCTACTGTAACTTCGATGACATTCAGGGTGAAAACTTCGACGGACTGATTGTGACCGGCGCGCCGCTCGGTCTGGTTGAATTTAACGATGTCGCCTACTGGCCGCAGATCAAACAGGTTCTGGAGTGGGCAAAAGATCATGTCACGTCGACATTGTTTGTCTGTTGGGCGGTACAAGCTGCACTGAATATTCTTTATGGCATCCCCAAGCAAACCCGCACTGAAAAGCTCTCCGGCGTATACGAACACCACATTCTTCATCCACATGCGTTGCTGACGCGTGGTTTCGATGACTCCTTCCTGGCCCCGCATTCTCGCTACGCCGATTTCCCGGCCCAGCTGATTCGTGATTACACCGATCTGGAGATCCTGGCCGAAACGGAAGATGGGGATGCTTACCTGTTTGCCAGCAAGGATAAACGCATTGCTTTTGTGACCGGGCATCCTGAGTACGATCCACATACCCTCGCGTCAGAATATTTCCGCGATGTCGAAGCGGGTCTTAAGCCGGATGTACCGTACAACTATTTCCCGAAAGACGATCCGCAAAACAAACCGAGAGCAACCTGGCGCAGCCACGGGAATTTGCTTTTCACTAACTGGCTCAACTATTACGTCTATCAGATAACGCCATACGATCTGCGTCACATGAATCCGACGCTGGAGTAATCTTCTGCACTAAACGATCCTAAAGCGTTTCAGCTATTCAAATCAGGCACCTTCGGGTGCCTTTTCTATTTCCGAAATGTCGCTCACCATTCAATTAAACTTTAATTCAAATAAAATCAAGTAATTAAATGCTTTTCTAAATTAAAATGGAAATTGTTTTTGATTTTATAAAAAATATAGATAGTCTTAATTCTGCTGAGCGAAAACTACCCAACGATCTTTCGTTCGCATCGGGGGCGTGATTTTGGATCTTTGATGAGGAGCAGAGTAATGACTCAACAGGCAACGACGGTCGATGAACTGGCCTTTACCCAGCCGTATGGCGAGCAAGAACAGCAGGTTTTGACGGCGGAAGCGGTAGAATTTCTGACTGAACTGGTGACCCGCTTTACGCCGCAGCGTAATAAGCTGCTGGCGGCACGCATTCATCAGCAGCAGGAAATAGACGATGGCAAGTTGCCTGGCTTCATTTCGGAAACAGCTTCCATTCGACGCGGTGAGTGGAAAATTCGCGGCATCCCTGAAGATTTACAGGATCGTCGCGTTGAGATCACGGGGCCGGTAGAGCGCAAAATGGTGATCAACGCCATGAACGCCAACGTTAAGGTCTTCATGGCTGATTTTGAAGACTCGCTGGCGCCGGACTGGCGTAAGGTCATCGAGGGGCAGATCAACCTGCGCGACGCCGTGAACGGCACCATCAGCTATACCAACGAAGCTGGCAAAATTTACCAGCTCAAACCGAACCCGGCGGTGCTGATCTGTCGCGTACGCGGCCTGCACCTGCCTGAAAAACATGTGACCTGGCGTGGGGAAGCCATTCCGGGCAGCCTGTTTGATTTCGCGCTCTATTTCTTCCACAACTACAAGAATCTGCTGGCGAAGGGCAGCGGCCCGTATTTCTATCTGCCTAAAACGCAGGCCTGGCAGGAAGCGGCATGGTGGAGCGAGGTCTTCAGCTACGCGGAAGATCGTTTCGACCTGCCGCGCGGCACCATCAAAGCGACGCTGCTGATTGAAACGCTGCCTGCCGTGTTCCAGATGAATGAAATTCTGCACGCCCTGCGCGACCACATTGTCGGCCTGAACTGCGGACGCTGGGACTATATTTTCAGCTACATTAAAACCCTGAAAAACTATCCCGACCGCGTGCTGCCGGATCGCCAGGTCGTGACCATGGATAAACCGTTCCTGAGCGCCTACTCGCGTCTGCTGATCAAAACCTGCCACAAGCGCGGCGCCTTTGCGATGGGCGGCATGGCGGCTTTTATCCCGAGCAAAGACGCAGAGCGCAACAATCAGGTGCTCAACAAGGTCAAAGCCGACAAAGAGCTTGAAGCGCGTAACGGGCACGACGGCACGTGGATTGCCCATCCCGGCCTGGCCGATACGGCGATGGAGGTCTTCAACCGCGTTCTCGGCGACAACAAAAACCAGCTGTTTGTCACGCGTGAAGACGATGCCCCAACGGCTGAAGAACATCTGCTGGCACCGTGCGCGGGTGAACGTACGGAAGAGGGCATGCGTGCCAATATTCGCGTTGCGGTTCAGTACATCGAAGCGTGGATCTCCGGTAACGGCTGCGTGCCGATCTACGGCCTGATGGAAGATGCCGCGACGGCGGAGATCTCACGTACCTCCATCTGGCAGTGGATCCACCATCAAAAAACGCTCAGCAACGGCAAGCCGGTGACCAAATCTCTGTTCCGCCAGATGCTGGCCGAAGAGATGCGGGTGATCCAGGACGAGCTGGGCGAACACCGCTTCAGCAGCGGTCGTTTTGACGACGCTGCGCGCCTGATGGAGCAAATCACCACATCAGATGACTTAATCGACTTCCTGACCCTGCCGGGCTACCGCTTCCTGGCGTAACTCACCACATAACAATATGGAGCATCTGCACATGAAAACCCGTACCCAACAAATCGAAGAGTTGAAGAAAGAGTGGACACAGCCTCGCTGGGAAGGCATCCGCCGTCCTTACAGCGCGGAGGAAGTGGTGAAATTACGCGGCTCGGTCAATCCGGAATGCACGCTGGCACAGAACGGTGCGGCGAAAATGTGGAAGCTGCTGCACGGTGGCTCTAAAAAAGGCTATATCAACAGCCTCGGCGCGCTGACCGGCGGTCAGGCACTGCAGCAGGCGAAGGCCGGTATTGAGGCGATTTACCTCTCCGGCTGGCAGGTCGCGGCGGACGCCAACCTGGCGTCCAGCATGTACCCGGATCAGTCGCTCTATCCGGCTAACTCCGTGCCCTCGGTCGTGGATCGGATCAACAATACCTTCCGCCGTGCGGATCAGATCCAGTGGGCCGCCGGAATCGAACCTAACGATCCGCGCTTTATTGACTACTTCCTGCCGATCGTCGCGGATGCGGAAGCGGGCTTCGGCGGCGTGCTGAACGCCTTCGAGCTGATGAAATCGATGATTGAGGCCGGTGCAGCGGCCGTTCACTTCGAAGACCAGCTGGCATCAGTGAAAAAATGCGGACACATGGGCGGTAAGGTGCTGGTTCCTACACAGGAAGCCGTGCAGAAGCTGGTTGCCGCTCGTCTGGCCGCGGACGTGCTCGGCGTGCCAACGCTGGTGATTGCCCGTACCGATGCGGATGCGGCGGACCTGATCACCTCTGACTGCGACCCGTACGACAGCGAGTTCATCACCGGCGAGCGTACCAGCGAAGGCTTCTACCGCACCCATGCCGGCATTGAACAGGCGATCAGCCGCGGCCTGGCGTACGCGCCTTACGCGGACCTGGTCTGGTGTGAAACCTCCACGCCGGATCTGGCGCTGGCAAAACGCTTTGCCGACGCTATTCACGCGAAGAATCCGGGCAAGCTGCTGGCCTATAACTGCTCGCCGTCATTCAACTGGCAGAAAAAGCTGGATGACAAAACGATCGCCAGCTTCCAGCAGCAGCTGTCCGACATGGGCTACAAATACCAGTTCATTACCCTGGCAGGTATCCACAGCATGTGGTTCAACATGTTCGACCTGGCGCACGCCTATGCGCAGGGTGAGGGCATGAAGCACTACGTTGAGAAGGTGCAGCAGCCGGAGTTTGCCGCGGGTAAAGACGGTTACACCTTCGTGTCTCACCAGCAGGAGGTGGGAACCGGCTACTTTGACAATGTGACCACGATTATTCAGGGCGGTATCTCCTCCGTCACCGCCTTGACGGGCTCAACGGAAGAAGCACAGTTCTAATCTTTTCCCCCTCTCCCCTCTCGGGGAGAGGGTTGGGGTGAGGGGGAATATATGTCGCGTGGCCTGGAATTGCTGATTGCCCAAACTATTTTGCAGGGCTTCGATGCCCAGTATGGCCGTTTTCTTGAAGTGACATCCGGCGCGCAGCAGCGCTTCGAACATGCAGACTGGCATGCGGTTCAGCAGGCCATGAAGCAGCGTATTCATCTCTACGATCACCACGTGGGTCTGGTGGTGGAGCAGCTGCGGTGTATTACCGACGGTAAAAGTCCAGACGCGGAATTTTTACTGCGCGTAAAAGAGCACTATACCCATTTGTTACCCGACTACCCTCGCTTCGAGATTGCGGAGAGCTTTTTCAACTCCGTCTATTGCCGGTTATTTGACCACCGCTCATTATCTCCTGAGCGGTTATTTATCTTCAGCTCCCAGCCCGAGCGGCGCTTTCGAACCATTCCCCGTCCGCTGGCGAAAGATTTCTTCCCCGATCGCGGATGGGAAAAGCTCCTGCACCGCGTGCTAACGGATCTGCCGCTTCGCCTGCCCTGGGAGAATAAAACCCGGGATATCGGTTATATCCACGCGCATCTCCACGAAACCTTCGGTGCGGAAGTGCTCAGCCACAGCCATTTGCAGGTTGCCAACGAGCTTTTTTACCGCAATAAAGCCGCCTGGCTGGTGGGCAAACTGGTTATGCCGACCGCCATTGTGCCGTTTCTGCTGCCCATTCACCGTACCGACGACGGGGAACTGTTTGTCGATACCTGCCTGACCACCAGCGCCGAGGCCAGCATCGTGTTTGGCTTCGCCCGCTCCTATTTCATGGTATACGCCCCGCTGCCTGCCGCCCTGGTGGAGTGGCTGCGAGAGATCCTGCCGGGCAAAACCACCGCCGAGCTGTATATGGCGATTGGCTGCCAGAAGCACGCCAAAACGGAAAGCTACCGGGAATACCTGCGCTATGTCACCACGGCCGATGAGCAGTTTATCGAAGCGCCAGGCATTCGCGGTATGGTGATGCTGGTGTTTACGCTGCCGGGTTTCGACCGGGTATTTAAGGTGATTAAAGACAGATTCGCGCCGCAGAAAGAGATGACCGCCGCGCACGTTCGCGCCTGCTATCAGCTGGTCAAAGAGCACGATCGCGTCGGGCGCATGGCGGATACCCAGGAATTCGAAAACTTTGCGCTGGAAAAACAGCAGATCGACCCGGCGCTCATGGCGCTGTTAATGCAGGAAACGCCCGCTAAAATCACCGATCTGGGTGACAAAATAGTGATTAGCCATCTCTATATTGAACGCCGCATGGTGCCGCTGAATATCTGGCTTGAGCAGTCGGACGGTCAGGCTTTAAGAGATGCGATTGAAGAGTACGGCAACGCGATTCGCCAGCTCGCCGCCGCCAATATCTTCCCGGGCGATATGCTGTTTAAAAATTTCGGCGTCACCCGTCACGGGCGGGTGGTGTTCTACGATTACGATGAAATTTGCTACATGACCGAGGTGAACTTTCGCGACATCCCGCCGCCCCGCTACCCGGAGGATGAGCTCTCCAGCGAGCCGTGGTACAGCGTCTCGCCGGGCGATGTGTTTCCCGAAGAGTTTCGCCACTGGCTGTGCGCCGATCCGCGCATCGGGCCGCTATTCGAAGAGATGCATGCCGATCTGTTCCGCGCCAGCTACTGGCGCGGGCTACAAACGCGGATCAAAAATGGGCATGTGGAAGATGTGTACGCTTACCGCCGCAAGCAGCGGTTTTGTGTGCGGTTTAACGAATCCCACCATACGCCAGCGTCACCTCTTTCGCCGCCTTAATCACCAGCGCGCCCAGCTCGGTTACGCGGTCGTCGGTCATGCGCGAAATCGGACCGGAGATGGAGATGGCGGCAAACGGCTCGCGGTGCTCGTCAAAGATACAGGCTGCAATACAACGCAGGCCGAGAGCATGTTCCTCGTCATCAAACGAATAGCCGCGCTTGCGGGTCAGGGCCAGATCCTCTTTAAGATGCACGGGCGAAACCAGCGTGGCGTGGGTGTAGGCGTGCAATCCTTTACGGTGCAATAGCCCCGTCACCTGCTCTTCGCTTAGCTGCGAGAGAAACGCTTTCCCCGCCCCGGAGGCGTGCATAGGGAGCTTGCCGCCAATGGGTGCTGACATGCGCATCAGCTGCGTACACTGTACCTGGTCGATGATGATCGCCTGATGGTCGCTCTGGTCGAGTACCGCCAGGTTTACCGTCTCGCCGGAATCTTCCATCAGCTTGCGCAGGATCGGATGCACAATCGCCAGCAGGTTGCGGCTTTGCAGGAAGCTGCTGCCGACGATAAACGCATGCGCGCCTACAGCCCAGTGCCCCAGCTCGCCGACCTGGCGGACAAAGCCCAGCTGCTGCATGGTGGTCAGCAGGCGGTGCGTCGTGGAGTTCGGCAGGCCAGCCTGCTGGGCCAGCTCCGTCAGGGCCACGCTGCTGTGCGACTCGGCTATCCACTCCAGCAGCTTCAAACCGCGCGTGAGCGATTGAACCTGTCCGCCCTGTTGTGCGGCGGTGGTGGCAGCAGGTTTTCTGCCGCGTTTAGCGGGAACGGTCGCGACCATGACGATCTCCTTTTTCTGTATCGTGGAAATCATTTTCGTTTTATTTGGTGAATTTGCAACCGTTATCCTGACTGATCGGAGGAGTGATGGTGAACATGTCTCATGTTACCGCTGTGCGCCTTTTCCACCCTGCGAGATTATGCCAGTATGGAACGCAGCCTTTTGGCCATGTTGAGCGTTGTCGGGAGCAAGTGTGAGCAGCAAAGTAGAGCAACTGCGTGCGCAGTTAAATGAACGAATTCTGGTGCTGGACGGCGGCATGGGCACCATGATCCAGGGCTATCGTCTGAGTGAAGACGATTTCCGCGGCGAACGCTTTGCCGACTGGCCATGCGATCTGAAAGGGAACAACGACCTGCTGGTGCTCAGCAAGCCGTCCGTCATTAAGGATATCCACAACGCCTATTTCGAAGCGGGTGCGGATATCATTGAAACCAACACCTTTAACTCGACAACCATCGCCATGGCGGATTACCAGATGGAATCCCTGTCGGCGGAAATCAACCTGGAAGCCGCGAAGCTGGCGCGCGCCTGTGCCGACGAATGGACGGCCCGCACGCCGGACAAGCCGCGCTACGTTGCCGGGGTGCTTGGCCCGACGAACCGCACCGCGTCGATTTCACCGGACGTCAACGACCCGGCGTTTCGTAATATCACCTTCGATCAGCTGGTCGCGGCCTACCGTGAATCGACCAAAGCGCTGGTGGAAGGCGGTTCCGATCTGATCCTGATTGAAACGGTATTCGACACCCTTAACGCCAAAGCCGCGATTTACGCGGTGAAAGAGGAGTTTGAGGCGCTGGGCATTGACCTGCCGATCATGATTTCCGGCACCATCACCGACGCCTCCGGCCGAACTCTGTCCGGCCAGACAACCGAAGCGTTTTATAACTCCCTGCGCCACGCCGAAGCGCTCTCCTTTGGCCTGAACTGCGCGCTGGGGCCGGATGAACTGCGCCAGTACGTACAGGAGCTTTCCCGCATCGCGGAATGCTACGTTACCGCCCACCCGAACGCCGGTCTGCCGAACGCGTTCGGTGAATACGATCTCGATGCCGACACCATGGCGGCGCAAATCCGCGAGTGGGCCGAGTCAGGCTTCCTGAACATCGTTGGCGGCTGCTGCGGCACAACGCCAGAGCACATCGCGGCCATGAGCAACGCCGTGGCCGGGCTGCCGCCGCGCAAGCTGCCCGAGCTTCCGGTTGCCTGTCGTCTGTCCGGCCTGGAGCCGTTGACCATCGGCGACGACAGCCTGTTTGTGAACGTGGGTGAGCGTACTAACGTCACCGGTTCCGCAAAGTTCAAGCGCCTGATTAAAGAAGAGAAGTACAGCGAAGCGCTGGACGTCGCCCGCCAGCAGGTGGAAAGCGGCGCGCAGATTATCGATATCAATATGGACGAGGGGATGCTCGACGCCGAAGCGGCGATGGTGCGCTTCCTCAACCTGATTGCCGGTGAGCCGGACATCGCCCGCGTGCCGATCATGATTGACTCCTCCAAGTGGGAGGTCATCGAAAAAGGGCTGAAGTGCATCCAGGGCAAAGGCATCGTCAACTCCATCTCGATGAAAGAGGGCGTGGATATCTTTATCCACCACGCGAAGATGGTGCGCCGCTACGGTGCCGCCGTAGTGGTGATGGCCTTTGACGAAGTGGGCCAGGCCGATACCCGCGAGCGCAAAATTGAGATTTGTCGCCGCGCGTACAAAATACTGACCGAAGAGGTGGGCTTCCCGCCGGAAGACATTATTTTCGACCCGAATATCTTCGCCGTCGCGACCGGGATTGAAGAGCACAATAACTACGCGCAGGACTTTATCGGGGCGTGTGAAGACATCAAGCGCGAGCTGCCGCATGCGCTGATCTCCGGCGGCGTGTCGAACGTCTCGTTCTCGTTCCGCGGAAACGATCCGGTGCGAGAAGCGATCCACGCCGTGTTCCTCTACTACGCCATCCGCAACGGCATGGACATGGGGATCGTTAACGCCGGCCAGCTGGCGATTTATGACGACCTCCCTGCCGAGCTGCGCGACGCCGTCGAGGACGTGATCCTTAACCGCCGCGACGACGCCACCGAGCGCATGCTGGACCTTGCGGAGAAATACCGCGGCAGCAAATCGGATGAGGCGGCAAACATTCAGCAGGCCGAGTGGCGTTCCTGGGACGTGAAAAAGCGTCTGGAATACTCGCTGGTCAAAGGCATCACCGAATTTATCGAGCTTGATACCGAAGAGGCGCGCCAGCAGGCAGCCCGCCCGATTGAGGTGATCGAAGGCCCGCTGATGGACGGCATGAACGTGGTTGGCGATCTGTTCGGCGAAGGCAAGATGTTCCTGCCGCAGGTGGTGAAATCCGCCCGCGTGATGAAGCAGGCGGTGGCGTATCTTGAGCCCTACATCGAAGCCAGCAAAGAGAAAGGCTCAAGCAACGGCAAAATGGTCATCGCCACCGTGAAGGGCGACGTGCACGACATCGGCAAGAATATCGTCGGCGTAGTGCTGCAGTGTAATAACTACGAAATTATCGACCTTGGCGTGATGGTCCCGGCGGACAAAATCCTCAAGACCGCGCGCGAAGTGAACGCCGACCTGATTGGGCTTTCCGGGCTGATTACGCCGTCGCTGGACGAAATGGTCAACGTGGCAAAAGAGATGGAGCGACAGGGCTTCACCATTCCGCTGCTGATTGGCGGCGCGACCACCTCCAAAGCGCACACGGCGGTGAAAATCGAGCAGAACTACAGCGGCCCGACGGTGTACGTTCAGAACGCCTCCCGCACCGTTGGCGTGGTCTCCGCACTGCTCTCCGACACCCAGCGCGACGATTTTGTGGCGCGCACCCGCAAAGAGTACGAAACCGTCCGCATCCAGCACGGCCGCAAGAAGCCGCGCACCCCGCCTGTTTCACTTCAGGCGGCGCGCGACAACGATCTGGCCTTTGACTGGTCCAGCTATACGCCGCCGGTCGCGCATCGCCTGGGCGTTCAGGAGGTCAGCGCCAGCATCGAAACGCTGCGCAACTACATTGACTGGACGCCGTTCTTTATGACCTGGTCGCTGGCGGGTAAATATCCGCGCATCCTGGAGGATGAGGTGGTGGGCGAGGAGGCGAAGCGCCTGTTTAAAGATGCCAACGATATGCTCGACACGCTGAGCGCAGAGAAAACCCTCAACCCGCGCGGCGTGGTGGGGCTGTTCCCGGCGAACCGCGTGGGCGACGATATCGAAATTTATCGCGATGAAACCCGCACTCACGTGCTGGCGGTCAGCCGCCATCTGCGCCAGCAAACCGAGAAAGTGGGCTTCGCCAACTACTGCCTGGCCGATTTCGTCGCGCCGAAGTTAAGTGGTAAAGCCGACTATATCGGCGCCTTTGCGGTAACCGGCGGTCTGGAAGAAGACGCGCTGGCGGACGCGTTCGAAGCCCAGCACGATGATTATAATAAAATCATGGTGAAAGCGATTGCGGACCGCCTGGCGGAAGCCTTCGCCGAGTACCTCCACGAACGCGTGCGTAAGGTGCACTGGGGCTACGCGGCAAATGAGAACCTCAGCAATGAGGATCTGATCCGCGAAAACTACCAGGGGATTCGCCCGGCGCCGGGCTATCCGGCCTGTCCGGAACACACCGAAAAGGGCACCATCTGGAAGCTGCTGGACGTGGAAACTCATACCGGCATGAAGCTCACCGAGTCGTTCGCCATGTGGCCAGGCGCGTCAGTCTCCGGGTGGTACTTCAGCCATCCGGACAGCAAGTACTTCGCCGTAGCGCAGCTGCAGCGGGATCAGATTGAAGATTACGCCCTGCGCAAAGGTATGAGCGTGTCAGAAGTGGAGCGCTGGCTGGCCCCTAATCTCGGCTACGACGCCGACTGACGTCACTTTTCCTTACAACAAACAGGGCACCTCCAGGGTGCCCTGTCTCTTTCTTACGTTTAAACCCTTATACTGAACCTAAGGAAAACGAATAACGATAAGGAGGAACACCTTCCGTGTTGACGTTGTTACACCTGCTCTCTGCAGTCGCACTGCTCGTATGGGGCACCCATATCGTCCGTACCGGCGTGATGCGCGTATTTGGCGCGCGCTTACGTACCGTTCTCAGCAGCAGCGTTGAGAAGAAGCCGCTCGCCTTCTGCGCGGGCATTGGCGTAACGGCACTGGTGCAAAGCAGTAACGCTACGACCCTGCTGGTCACCTCCTTTGTGGCACAGGATCTGGTCGCGCTCGCCCCGGCGCTGGTGATTGTGCTGGGGGCGGATGTAGGTACCGCGCTGATGGCGCGTATCCTGACCTTCGATCTCTCCTGGCTGTCGCCGCTGCTGATTTTTATCGGCGTTATTTTCTTCCTTGGTCGTAAGCAGACCCGTGCCGGGCAGCTCGGGCGCGTAGGGATTGGTCTGGGGCTGATCCTGCTGGCGCTGGAGCTGATTGTGCAGGCGGTGACCCCTATTACCGAGGCCAACGGCGTTCAGGTCATCTTCGCTTCCCTGACCGGGGATATCATGCTCGACGCGCTGATCGGCGCGGTGTTTGCCATCGTCAGCTACTCCAGCCTGGCGGCGGTCCTGCTGACGGCCACGCTTACCGCCGCAGGGGCGATCTCCTTCCCGGTGGCGCTGTGCCTGGTGATCGGAGCTAACCTCGGCTCCGGCCTGCTGGCGATGCTCAATAACAGCGCCGCCAACGCTGCCGCCCGCCGCGTGGCCCTCGGCAGCCTGCTGTTTAAGCTGGTGGGCAGCCTGATTATTCTGCCGTTCGTTCACCCGCTGGCGAACCTCATGGACAACCTCCCGCTGCCGAAGGCGGAGCTTGTGATCTACTTCCACGTGTTCTACAACCTGGTGCGCTGCCTGGCGATGGTACCTTTTGCCGGGGCGATGGCCCGCTTCTGCGAACGTCTCATTCAGGACGAACCTGAGCTGGATGCGCGCCTGAAGCCGAAGCACCTGGATACGTCCGCGCTGGATACCCCGGCGCTGGCGCTGGCGAATGCCGCGCGCGAGACGCTGCGCATGGGCGACGCTATGGAAACCATGCTCGAAGGCCTGCAAAAGGTGATGCACGGCGAGCCGCGAGAGGAGAAAGAGCTGCGCAGGCTGGCGGACGACATCAACGTGCTCTATACCGCCATCAAGCTTTACCTGGCGCGTATGCCGCAGGATGAGCTGGCGGAAGAGGAGTCCCGTCGCTGGGCGGAAATCATTGAGATGTCGCTTAACCTTGAGCAGGCCTCAGATATCGTTGAGCGCATGGGCAGCGAGATCGCCGATAAATCGCTGGCCGCGCGCCGGGCGTTCTCTGTTGAAGGTTTAAAAGAGCTTGAAGCGCTACACGAACAGCTGGTTAGTAATCTGAAACTGGCGATGCTGGTCTTCTTCTCCAGCGACGTGCCTAGCGCGCGCCGCCTGCGCCGCAACAAGCATCGTTTCCGCATTCTGAACCGCCGCTACTCGCACGCCCACGTCGAGCGTCTGCACCAGCAGAACGTGCAGAGTATCGAGACTAGCTCCCTGCATCTGGGGCTGCTGGGGGATATGAAGCGTCTCAACTCGTTGTTCTGCGCGGTGGCGTACAGCGTGATGGAACAGCCGGATGAAGACGACGAGCGGGATGAGTATTAATCTCCAGCGTGTTTGATTGTTAACCCAAGACCCAATGCTTTCATGACCGCCAGAGTGGTTTTAAGCGTTGGGTTTCCTTTATCACTGAACGATCGATACAGTTGCTCTCGTGATAGGCCAGTTTGCTGTGAAATGGTCGATATTCCTTTCGAGCGCGCGATGACGCCCAGCGCGTTTGCTGGATCGTAGGATGTTAATTTATGCATGCTCATTCACTCCTGCCATTGGGATACATTGCTCAGCATTTTTGCCATAAGTATGTCTCTGGCCTGGCTGCTTTTGTCACCACCGCATAACAGCACGATGATGCAATTGCCCTGGTCTTTAAAATAGATTCTGTCGCCCGCCAGGCCATTTGCCAACCGAAAGAGGCGAGAAGCGATAATGGTCAAGGAGTTAGCACAAGGATAAATGGCCTGACGCTAAATCCTGAAAGCGTCTCGCAAACTAAAAAAACCCGCTTCAGTTACCGTCAGCTAATCTTTTTTTTCGGCCCAAACCTAAGGTATATTTCGCCTCTACAGGAGAAACTATGCTGCCAACTCAATCAACCCGATTAAACAAATACATTAGCGAGAGCGGGATCTGCTCACGTCGCGAGGCTGACCGTTACATTGAACAAGGTAATGTGTTCCTCAACGGCAAACGCGCCACCATCGGCGACCAGGTGGTCCCTGGCGATGTGGTTAAAGTGAATGGTCAGGTCATCGAACCGCGTGATGCTGAAGATCTGGTGTTTATCGCGTTGAACAAACCGGTTGGGATTGTCAGCACCACGGAAGACGGTGAGCGGGACAACATCGTTGATTTCGTTAACCACAGCAGCCGTATCTTCCCGATTGGCCGTCTGGATAAAGACTCTCAGGGGCTGATTTTCCTCACCAACCACGGCGATCTGGTCAACAAAATCCTGCGTGCCGGTAACGATCACGAGAAAGAGTACATTGTGACCGTCAATAAGCCGGTCACGGACGAATTTATTCGCGGTATGGGCGCCGGTGTGCCGATCCTCGGTACCGTCACGAAAAAGTGTAAAGTGAAGAAAGAAGCGCCGTTCGCGTTCCGCATTACTCTGGTGCAGGGCTTAAACCGCCAGATCCGACGCATGTGCGAGCACTTCGGTTATGAAGTGACGAAGCTGGAACGTACGCGCATCATGAACGTCAGCCTGTCCGGTATCCCGCTGGGCGAGTGGCGCGATTTAACGGATGACGAGCTGATTGAGCTGTTCAGGCTTATTGAGAACTCCTCGTCCGAAGCGAAGCCGAAGGCCAAAGCAAAACCGAAAACCCAGGCGATTAAGCGCCCGGTGGTGAAGGCGCCGCAGGCGGAAGAGAAAGGGCGAGGCAAGCCGGGCAACGGAAAACGCTTTACCCAGCCGGGGCGTAAAAAGAAAGGGCGCTGATTAGCGCCTTCCACGGGTTGATGTGGTGGCGGACCAGGAAAAGGTCGCCTCTGCATCGGGTTTATAAGCTTGCTCTTTTTTCAACTTACGGGCTTTTTTCGCCTCTGCGTCACGCTGCGCCATCAGCTTATCGATGTACTCTTTTTTCACCTGATTGGTTTCGGCGTTCGTCAGCGTGCGGCCATGTGCGATGCGGGCACGGTCGAGAAGCGTTTTCAGCTCGCGCTGCTCGGCTTCCGTCATGTCTTTCTGGGTCAAACGTGGTGTAGCCATTGCTGAAGCCTCCTGATGGGGAGGCTTCAGTGTAAAGCAAGCAGCGTAAATTAACCCTGCTTCACCGCATCTTTTTTCGTTTGTTCATTAATCGGTTTGCCTGACCAGTAGCCCGCCAGCAGCGAGCCGGAGAGGTTATGCCAGACGGAGAACAGCGCACCCGGCAGGGCCGCCAGCGGCGAGAAGTAGATTTTACCGAGCGCCGCCGCCAGGCCGGAGTTCTGCATCCCTACCTCGATTGCCAGCGTGCGGCAGGTCGATTCGTCGAAGCCAAACAGTTTCCCGCCCCAGTAGCCGCCCAGCAGGCCAATGGTGTTATGCAGCACCACCGCGACGATCACCACAAAGCCTACGGAGGCAATGTGTGAGGCGGAACCCGCCACCACGGCGCTGATGATGGCCAGAATACAGACCATCGAAAACGCGGGCAGGTACGGCTCAACGGCCTTCACCACGCGCGGGAAAAGATGGTGAATGACCAGCCCCAGCGCAATCGGGATCACCACGATTTGCAGAATACTGAGCAGCATGCCCATCACGTCCACCTGAATATGCGCGTCCACGTACAGGCGGGTTAACAGCGGCGTGGCAATCACGCCCACCAGCGTGGAAACGGAGGAGATGGTGACGGAGAGCGCCACGTCCCCTTTCGCCAGGTAGATCATCACGTTGGACGCTGTTCCGCTGGCCACGCTGCCGACCAGCACCATCCCGGCGGAGAGGTCGGGCGGCATCTTAAAGGCCATCGCCAGCAGCCACGCCGCAAGCGGCATCACCAGGTAGTGCAGGAAGATCCCTGCCGCGACGGGGGCAGGGCGAGACAGCACGCGTTTGAAGTCGTCGATTTTCAGATGCACGCCCATACCGAACATGATCAGCATTAGCAGCGTGGCGACCCACGGACCAATGCCCGTGAAGGTGGCGGGGGTGTAATACGCGAGTACGGAGAGCAGCAGCGCCCATAGCGGGAACAGCCGCGTGATGACGGATAACATATTGAATTCCTTGCAGTATTGTCGTGTTGTTTAGTTATGAAAAAGCCGGGTCTGTGCCCGGCTTATCGATATTGTTTAACGTGCTAACGAATTTTATTCAAATAAATTCTGATGAAGTTTCTGCACCACCTGCTCGGCCTGATCGGCAGGCACCAGGAAGCAGAGGTTGTAGCTGGACGCGCCGTAGCAGATCATGCGGATGCTGAACGGGTCGAGCACGCCGAATACCTCTTTACCCACGCCGCAGGCGCGAGACAGCTTGTTGCCGATGATGGCAACCAGCGCCAGGTCTTCTTCCACTTCCACACGGCACAGCTCAGACAGCTCAATCAGCAGCGACTGCGTCAGCAGCGTGTCGCCGGTGGAGGTAGAGCCGGTGGTGTCCAGCGTTAGCGCAATGCTCACTTCAGAGGTGGTGATCAGATCCACGGAGATATTGTGGCGCGCCAGAATGCCAAACACTTCCGCCAGGAAACCGCGGGAGTGCAGCATATTGTGGCTGTGCAGTGTGACCAGCGTCTGGCGACGGCGCAGGGCCAGGGCGCGGAACAGCGGTGGGTTTTCCGTTTTCTTGCAGACCAGCGTGCCGCCCGCTTTTGGATCTTTACTGGAACCCACGAAGACTGGAATATCGCTGCGTACGGCTGGCAGCAGGGTTGCTGGGTGCAGCACTTTCGCGCCGAAGGTGGCCATTTCTGCCGCTTCTTCAAAGGCGATCACATCAATACGTTTAGCCGCGGAAACAACGCGCGGGTCGGTGGTGTAAATGCCCGGAACGTCAGTCCAGATATCGACGCGCGTGGCATGCAGGGCTTCGCCAAGCAGCGCGGCGGTGTAGTCGCTGCCGCCGCGGCCCAGCGTGGTGGTACGGCCTTTCGCTTCACTGCCGATAAAGCCCTGGGTGATCACGATACCGTCTGCAAGGCGTGGCGCCAGCTGCTGATTGGTCAGTTCCGCCAGCGCCTCAACGTCCGGCTCGGCACGACCAAAGCGATCGCTGGTACGCATCACTTTACGCACGTCAAACCACTGCGCCTGAACGCTACGCTCGCGCATGATTTCAACAAACAGCAGGGTGGACATCAGCTCGCCGTGGCTAACCAGTTCGTCGGTCAGGGCGGTGGAGGTCGCCAGAGAAGCCGCTTCTGCCAGGGTGGTGATATTTTCCAGCAGACGTTCCACTTCCTCGCGGATGACGTTCGGGTTCTGCAGACGTTCAAGGATGTCGAACTGAATTTTGCGCAGTGCATCCAGCTTCACGAAACGTTCTGTCGCTTCCAGTCCTTCAGACAGAGAAACCAGCAGGTTCGTCACGCCAGCGGAGGCAGACAGCACCACCAGGCGGGTATTCGGATCGGCCAGCACCACATCGGCGCTGCGGTTCATGGCATCGTAATCGGCCACACTGGTGCCGCCAAATTTGGCGACCACAAAACTCGTCATAACAACCTCGTGTCAGGGAATGAATAAGCGACCTTGGCACAAGAGTGAAACGAAAACAGGTGCAGGCGCAAAATACGGCCCTATAAATAAAATGCGGGGGAGGTCCTGTCAATGCTGGGATTATGCGGATTTTTTATGGGGGGGTACCCCTGAGAAACAGGACTTATAACAGAGCCAGATTTTATGCTCCGTTTTAGGGGTTTTTGACCGACATTTCGCCGCCCCGGGGGGCGCTTCAGCAGCTATACTTTTCGGGTCTTTTCACCTGTGTTTGATGCAGGCCAGGGCAATGGCATAAAAACCATCACAATTTTTATTTGCAGGCGCTACAATCGACCGCAGTCACAATTCTCAAATCAGAAGAGTATTGCTAATGAAAAACATCAACCCAACGCAGACCGCTGCCTGGCAGGCACTCCAGAAACATTATGATGAAATGAAAGACGTCACCATCGCGGATCTGTTCGCGAAAGATGCCGATCGTTTCAACAAGTTCTCCGCGACCTTCGACGACCTGATGCTGGTGGATTTCTCTAAAAACCGTATTACCGAAGAGACGCTGGCCAAACTGCAGGATCTGGCGAAAGAAACCGAGCTGGCGGACGCCATCAAATCCATGTTCTCCGGCGAGAAGATCAACCGCACCGAAGACCGTGCCGTGCTGCACGTGGCTCTGCGTAACCGTAGCAATACGCCAATCATCGTTGACGGCAAAGACGTCATGCCGGAAGTGAACGCGGTGCTGGAAAAGATGAAAACCTTCTCCGAAGCAATCATCTCCGGCAGCTGGAAAGGCTACACCGGCAAAGCGATCACCGACGTGGTAAACATCGGTATCGGCGGTTCTGATCTCGGCCCGTTCATGGTGACCGAAGCGCTGCGTCCGTACAAAAACCACCTCAATATGCACTTTGTGTCTAACGTCGATGGTACCCACATCGCCGAAGTGCTGAAGAACGTGAACCCGGAAACCACCCTGTTCCTGGTTGCGTCTAAAACCTTCACCACTCAGGAAACTATGACCAACGCCCACAGCGCGCGCGACTGGTTCCTGAAAACCGCGGGCGACAACAAGCACGTGGCGAAACACTTCGCGGCGCTGTCTACCAACGGTAAAGCCGTCAGCGAGTTTGGCATTGATACCGCGAACATGTTCGAGTTCTGGGACTGGGTTGGCGGCCGCTACTCCCTGTGGTCGGCGATTGGTCTGTCTATCATCCTGTCCGTGGGCTTCGACAACTTTGTTGAGCTGCTCTCCGGCGCGCACGCGATGGATAAACACTTCTCCACTACCGCGCCAGAGAAAAACCTGCCGGTGCTGCTGGCGCTGATCGGTATCTGGTACAACAACTTCTTTGGCGCTGAAACCGAAGCGATCCTGCCGTACGACCAGTATATGCACCGCTTCGCTGCTTACTTCCAGCAGGGCAACATGGAATCCAACGGTAAGTATGTTGACCGTAACGGCAACGCGGTGGATTACCAGACTGGCCCAATTATCTGGGGCGAGCCGGGCACCAACGGTCAGCATGCCTTCTACCAGCTGATCCACCAGGGCACCAAAATGGTACCGTGCGATTTCATCGCCCCGGCTATCACCCATAACCCGCTGTCTGACCACCATCCGAAGCTGCTGTCGAACTTCTTCGCCCAGACCGAAGCGCTGGCGTTCGGTAAATCCCGCGAGGTGGTTGAGCAGGAATACCGTGACCAGGGTAAAGATCCGGCAACCCTGGATCACGTGGTACCGTTCAAAGTGTTCGAAGGCAACCGCCCAACCAACTCCATCCTGCTGCGCGAAATCACGCCGTTCAGCCTGGGTGCGCTGATTGCCTTGTACGAGCACAAAATCTTCACGCAGGGCGCCATCCTGAACATCTTCACTTTTGACCAGTGGGGCGTTGAGCTGGGCAAACAGCTGGCAAACCGTATTCTGCCAGAGCTGGGTGATGATAAAGCGATTGCCAGCCATGACAGCTCGACAAATGGTTTGATCAACCGTTATAAAGCATGGCGTGCGTAATTAAAACGTCATGAAAATGTGCCGGCTTAATGCCGGCATTTTTTTATCGGATAATTCCTGATGTCTGTTAGTTAACTCAAATTCTGGATCTGAGTTTAATCCGAAAAAGACGCTTAACCCGTTAATTGCTGCGGTTTATTTTAAGAAAATACGCAGAAGTTAGTTAATGTCATTATATTATAACTAATTGATTTATATTGATTATATATTTATTTTGTTTGCCTTTCATTTCGATTCTATCCATTTATCCGAAAACCCTCCCCCTATTTCCCCGTACGGCAAACCCACGGCAGGAGTTGTGTATACTCGATTCCGCCTGAAATTCTTTTCGGGCAAATCTCCATTCATTCATTGAAGGGAAATTGTTATGAAGAAAGTACTGTATGGCATTTTTGCCATATCTGCGCTTGCGGCGACATCTGTTTATGCAGCTCCGGTTCAGGTCGGGGAAGCGGCAGGTTCGGCTGCGACGTCTGCGTCTGCGGGAAGTTCTACCGCAGCCAGCGCCAGCACCGTAAGTTCAGCCGTGGGTGTCGCGCTGGCGGCAACCGGTGGCGGTGATGGCTCCAACACCGGAACCACGACCACCACGACAACCAGCACCCAGTAATAGCGGGTGTTTTAATCATAACCACACTTCGGTGTGGTTATTTCGCCCCTTCGGAGAAGAGTCGTGAAGCGACCTGCAATCATTCTGATTTGCCTGCTGCTGCAGGCGTGCTCGGCCACCACTAAAGGGCTGGGAAACTCACTGTGGGAAAGCATGTTCGGCACACCGGGCGTGCATCTGACCGATGACGAACTGCAAAACATGCCGTATGCCAGTCAGTACATGCAGCTTAACGATGGCCCGCAGCTGTTTGTGGTGCTCGCTTTCGATGAAAACGGGCAGCAGAAATGGGTGACGCAGGATCAGGCCACCATCGTGACGCAGCATGGCCGTATCGTGAAAACCCTGTTGGGCGGCGACAACCTGCTGGAGGTGAATAATCTCGCCGAAGACCCGCTCATCAAGCCGAACCAGATCGCTGACGGCGCAGGCTGGACGCGCACGATGGGCTGGACCGAACATAAACAGGTGCGTTACGCCACGGCACGCTCGACCTTCCGCTGGGACGGCACCGATAGCGTCAGCGTGGGCAGCGACGAAACCCGTGTCCGCGTGCTGGATGAAGAAGTCACCACCGATCAGGCCACCTGGCACAACCGATTCTGGGTCGACGAGGAAGGGCAGATCCGCCAGTCCTTACAGTATCTCGGTGCCGGATTCTTCCCGGTGAAAACCACCCTGATCAAGGCGGCGAAATCATGAAAACGCTCATCCACGTTGCGCTTCTCGCCAGCCTTGCCGCACCGCTGGCATGGTCCGCAGGGACTGTAAAGGTCTACACGCCGGACAGTGAAAAACCTAAAACCTTAACCCACGCTGAGCATCTGCTCGATCTCGTCGGGCAGCCGAGGCTCGCCAACAGCTGGTGGCCGGGCGCGGTGATCGCTGAACGGCAGAAGACCGCTGAGGCGGAACAACAGCACAAGGCGCTCCTTGCCAGGCTGACGGGATTAGCGGAGCAGGAAGATGGTGACGACGCGGCAGCCATTAACAGCGTCCGTCAGCAGCTGCAGGCGCTGAAGGTGACGGGTCGTCAGCTGGTAAATCTTGATCCCGATGTCGTGCGCGTTACGGAAAAGGGCAACCCCACGCTTGAAGGGGAATATACGCTCTGGCTGCCGGCGAAGCCGACAACCGTGACCGTAATGGGGCTTATCAGCAGCCCGGGTGAAAAGCCCTTTACGCCCGGTCGTGACGTGGCGAGCTACCTCGACGAACAGAGCCTGCTGAGCGGTGCCGATAACAGCTACGCCTGGGTGGTTTACCCTGACGGGCACACACAAAAAGCCCCCGTCGCTTACTGGAATAAACGGCATATCGAACCTATGCCAGGCAGCATCATTTTTGTCGGTTTTGCCGACCATTTCTGGACGAAGGCGTATGACGGGCTTAACGCCGATATCCTTCACTCCCTGATTCAGCGGATACCGGAATAATGAAAAGAACCTATCTCTACAGCATGCTGGCGCTCTGCGTGAGTGCGGCCTGCCATGCAGAAACGTATCCGGCACCCATTGGCCCGTCTCAGTCAGACTTCGGCGGCGTCGGTTTGCTGCAAACGCCCACCGCGCGGATGGCGCGAGAAGGGGAAATTAGCCTCAACTACCGTGATAACGACCAGTACCGCTATTACTCCGCGTCCGTCCAGCTGTTCCCGTGGCTCGAAACCACGCTGCGCTATACCGACGTGCGTACCAAACAATACAGCAGCGTCGATGCGTTCTCCGGCGATCAAACCTACAAAGATAAAGCCTTCGACGTGAAGCTACGCCTGTGGGAAGAGAGCTACTGGATGCCGCAGGTGTCCGTGGGCGCCAAAGATATTGGCGGTACCGGTCTGTTTGATGCGGAATATATCGTGGCCAGCAAAGCCTGGGGCCCGTTCGACTTCTCGCTCGGCCTGGGATGGGGTTATCTGGGCACCAGCGGTAACGTGAAAAACCCGTTTTGCTCCTACAGCGATAAATACTGCTACCGCGATAACAGCTACAAAAAAGCCGGTTCCATCAACGGTGACCAGATGTTCCACGGCCCCGCCTCGCTGTTTGGCGGTGTAGAGTATCAAACGCCCTGGCAGCCATTACGCCTGAAGCTGGAGTATGAAGGGAATGACTACTCGCAGGACTTCGCCGGGAAGATTGAACAGAAGAGCAAGTTTAACGTCGGCGCCATTTATCGCGTCACCGACTGGGCGGACGTTAACCTCAGCTACGAGCGCGGTAATACGGTGATGTTTGGCTTCACGCTGCGCACCAACTTTAACGACATGCGGCCACACTACAATGATAACGCGCGTCCTGCATACCAGCCGGAGCCGCAGGACGCGATTCTGCAGCACTCCGTGGTGGCAAACCAGCTGACGCTGCTGAAATACAATGCCGGCCTGGCGGATCCGAAGATTCAGACCAGGGGCGACACGCTTTACGTCACCGGCGAGCAGGTGAAATACCGCGATTCGCGCGAAGGGATCGAACGCGCCAACCGGATCGTGATGAACGATCTGCCGGAGGGGATCCGCACGATCCGCGTAACGGAAAACCGCCTCAACCTGCCGCAGGTCACAACCGAAACGGACGTTGCCAGCCTCAAGCGCCATCTTGAAGGCGAACCGCTTGGACATGAAACCGAGCTGGTGCAAAAACGCGTAGAGCCGATCGTGCCGGAGACCACCGAGCAGGGCTGGTATATCGACAAATCGCGCTTCGATTTCCATATCGATCCGGTGCTGAACCAGTCCGTCGGCGGTCCTGAAAACTTCTACATGTATCAGCTGGGCGTCATGGCGACGGCGGATCTGTGGCTCACCGACCACCTGCTGACCACCGGCAGCCTGTTCGGCAATATCGCCAACAACTACGACAAGTTCAACTACACCAACCCGCCAAAAGACTCGACGCTGCCGCGCGTGCGTACCCGCGTGCGTGAGTACGTGCAGAACGATGCCTACGTGAATAACCTGCAGGCCAACTACTTCCAGTACTTCGGCAACGGCTTCTACGGCCAGGTATACGGTGGATATCTGGAAACCATGTACGGCGGCGCGGGGGCGGAAGTGCTTTATCGTCCTGTCGACAGCAACTGGGCGTTTGGTGTTGACGCTAACTACGTCAAGCAGCGTGACTGGCGCAGCGCGCAGGACATGATGAAGTTCACCGACTACAGCGTCAAAACGGGCCATCTGACCGCCTACTGGACGCCGTCGTTCGCACCTGACGTGCTGGTGAAAGCCAGCGTCGGCCAGTACCTGGCGGGCGATAAGGGCGGTACGCTGGATATCTCCAAACACTTCGACAGCGGCGTCGTGGTGGGCGGCTACGCCACCATCACTAACGTTTCGCCAGACGAGTACGGGGAAGGGGACTTTACCAAAGGGGTCTATGTGTCGATTCCGCTGGATCTGTTCTCGTCAGGCCCAACCCGCAGCCGCGCGGCGGTTGGCTGGACGCCGCTGACGCGTGACGGGGGCCAACAGCTTGGGCGTAAGTTCCAGCTGTATGACATGACGAGCGATAAGAACATTAACTTCCGCTGATGCTTCACGCCGGGCGGCACTGCGTTTGCCCGGCCTACAGTTTTTGTAGGCCCGGTAAGCGCAGCGCCACCGGGCGAACTACAAGCGTCGCAGAAGCCTTGCCGGGTTCCCGGCATAGACACCTTTCTCGACGATCGATTTCGTCACCACGCTTCCCGCCCCAATCACCGCTCCGTCGCAAATGGAGACCGCCAGAATGGTGGCACCGCTGCCAATCGACACATCATTCCCGATGGTAATGTGGCCCCAGCTGGTCCGGTCGGCGTTCGGTTTCCCCTCACGAAACATATCGTTGGCAAACATCACGCCATGGCCAACAAAGCAACGCTCACCAATGGTCACATACTCACAGATGAAGGTGTGCGACTGAATTTTGCTGTCGTCACCGATGCGCGAATTACCCTGGATTTCAACAAACGGGCCGACGAATACGCCGTTGCCCAGTACACAGTCGTAAAGATTAGCGGGTTCATATACGGTCACATTGTCGCCGCACGTCACGTTGCGAACCCCGGTTGGTTTACGATCCATCGGTTATCTCCGTACATAAAACATAATTAAAAAATATAGATCCCCGTCACATTTTTGCGTTATACAGGAACCTCGCCCTGGAGAATGAGGTGCTGTATGACATCCCTGACTCGCCCGCGCGTTGAGTTTATCTCAACTATCCTCCAGACCGTGCTGAACCTCGGTCTGTTGAGCCTTGGCCTGATACTGGTCGTCTTTTTGGGTAAAGAGACGGTGCATCTGGCGGATGTGCTGTTTGCCCCTGAACAAACCAGCAAGTATGCGCTGGTGGAAGGACTGGTGGTCTACTTTCTCTACTTTGAATTTATCGCCCTGATTGTGAAGTATTTTCAGTCCGGCTTTCACTTCCCGCTGCGTTATTTTGTCTACATTGGGATCACCGCGATTGTGCGGCTGATCATCGTCGATCATAAATCCCCGCTCGACGTGCTGATCTACTCGGCGGCGATCCTGCTGCTGGTGATCACCCTCTGGCTGTGTAACTCGAAGCGGCTGAAACGCGAATAAAAAAATGGCGCTCCGAAGAGCGCCTAACAACAGTCACAAGTTGGGTCAATACAATACGTCTAAAGTTGAGGGTTGCAGTGGCATAACAGATGAGACTTAACCTTTCACACCGCCCGCCGTCAGGCCGTTGACCAGCCAGCGCTGCGCCAGCAGGAACACCACGGTAATCGGGATGGCGGAAAGTACGGCCGCCGCGGCAAAGTCGCCCCACAGGTAGTTTTGCGGGTTGAGGTATTGCTGCATACCTACGGCCAGGGTGTAGCTGTTCACATCACGCAGTAACAGTGAGGCAACCGGTACTTCGGTGATCGCAGCGATAAACGACAGGATAAATACTACCGCCAGAATCGGCACCGACAGCGGCAGCAGCACCAGGCGGAACGCCTGCCACGGGGTAGCCCCATCCAGCGCCGCCGCTTCTTCCAGCGAGCCGTCGATAGTTTCGAAATAGCCTTTAATGGTCCACACATGCAGTGCGATACCGCCAAGATAGGCGAAGATCACGCCGCCGTGGGTGTTCAGGCCGATAAACGGTACGTACTGGCCCAGACGGTCAAACAAGGCATACAGCGCAACCAGCGACAGCACCGCCGGGAACATCTGGAAAATCAGCATCCCTTTCAGCAGCGTCGCTTTACCCGGGAAACGCATGCGGGCAAAGGCGTAAGCGCAGGTGGTGGACAGTGCCACGATACCAATGGCGGTAATGCCCGCGATTTTCACCGAGTTCCACAGCCACAGCAGGACCGGGAACGGCGGCGGCGTGACGCGGCCATCCGCGTGTTCCACGCTGAAGCCCAGCGCGAGCTTCCAGTGCTCCCAGGATATTTCGTCCGGGATCAGGCTTCCTGTCGCGAAGTTACCCGAACGCAGGGAGATGGCGATAACCATCAGCAGCGGGAACATGATCGCCGCGATAAATATCAGCAGGCCTAAGTGCGTCGCCAGGAGGCGCAACTTCTGAGATTTGGGTTGTACCATTGCCATGATCGGTGCCCTCCTTAGTCAAATTTCATACGTGTGGCTTTCAGGTTCACAATCGCCAGGGCACCTACCAGCAGGAAGATCAGGGTAGCAATCGCTGCCGCCAGACCGAAGTCCTGACCACCGCCGCCCTCGAACGCGATACGGTAGGTGTAGCTCACGAGCAGGTCGGTATAGCCTGCTGGCGTCGTGGTGCCAAGGCGGTCCGGGCCGCCGTTGGTCAACAGCTGAATCAGCACGAAGTTGTTAAAGTTAAAGGCGAAGCTGGCAATCATCAGCGGGGTGAGCGGCTTGATGAGCAGCGGCAGCGTAATCCTGAAGAAGTTCTGGAACGGGCCCGCGCCGTCCATCGCCGAGGCTTCGTACAGATCGTCCGGGATAGCCTTCAGCAGGCCCATGCACAGGATCATCATGTACGGATAACCGAGCCAGGTGTTCACGATGATGATCATCGAGCGGGCGGTGGTCGGGTCGCTGAACCAGGCTGGCTTAATACCGAACAGGGCGCTCAGCATCATGTTGATTTCACCGAAGCTCTGGTTAAACAGCCCTTTGAAAATCAGAATCGAGATAAACGACGGTACGGCATACGGCAGAATCAGCAGCACGCGATAAATCGCTTTGCCTTTCAGGGATTCCCACTGCACCAGACAGGCCAGCACCATGCCCACGGCCACGGTCAGGATCACCGTCAGCACCGAGAAGACCACCGTCCAGACGAAGATGGCGAAGAACGGTTTCTGAATGCCTTCGTCGGTAAATACGCGGGTAAAGTTGTCCCAGCCGATGGTGACGGTATAGCCGGGGCTGAGCTTGTCATCACCCCATTTGCCGTCGGCAGTAATGGACTGATAGAAACCAATGTCGTTATTCGGACGATATTTTACGCCGCTTTGGTTGTTGGTCAGCGTGCCGTCGTCCGCCAGGGTATAGAGCGGCTGCGTGCCGGAGAACTGGCGCAGCGAGCTCATGGTCACTTTGCTTTCGTCTGGCAGTACGGCGGTGAGCTGGGTCAGCGCCTGACGGTTCTGGGTAATGACGCGCAGGTTGGCACGTTCACCTTCCGGTAGGGCAGCGGCTTCTTTTAAGGCCAGCTTCTGCTCGCCGCCAAATTTGAACGCGTCGGAGACATAGTATTTGCTGCTTGCTTCGTCAGTAAGCGCTAACTTCCACTCGTTACCGGCAGGATACAGGCCGAAGTTAAAGGTCTTGCCTGCCTGATAAGAGCGGTCCAGCAGGACCTGCTGCGCGCGTTCCTGCGCAAGCTGGTTGGTACTGCTGTAGTTGGTAAACGCAATGGCGATAGTACAAATCAACGGGAACAGGACAAACAGCCCCATCCCGGCCACGCCCGGGTAGACATAGCGCCAGGCATAGGCTTTACGGTTGGCGAAAATATACAGGCCAGCAGAGCTTAAAATCAGCGTCATGATGGCAAACAGATATTCCCCTTGTACGTACATTAAAACAACAAGGTAACCCACCAGCAGACACAGCAGACCGATCGCTGACCACTTCAGCGCATCGCTTTGCCACCAGTGCTTCTTTTTAATGACATCCATGGGGTTTTTCCTCTACAACGTTTGATCTTTTCTCCCTCTCCTGGGGGAGAGGGCCGGGGTGAGGGCGTGCGGATAGCGCCAACCCTCACCCTAACCCTCTCCCAAAGGGAGAGGGGACTACGTCATTACTTAGTAATACGACCCTGAGCATCCTTCAGCGCGGCATCGACAGTCTGACGACCGCTTGCAGCGTTGATGACCGCGGTACGCGTGGCGTACCAGAACGCGGCCATCTGTGGGATGTTCGGCATGATTTCGCCTTTCTGGGCGTTATCCATGGTGGCCGCGATACGTGGGTCTTTCGCCAGCTTATCCTGGAAGGATTTCAGCGCAACGGCGCCCAGCGGTTTGTCCTTGTTCACTTCATCCAGACCCTGATCGGTCAGCAGGTAGTTTTCCAGGAACTCTTTCGCCAGCTCTTTGTTCGGGCTGGCGGCGTTGATGCCCGCGCTCAGCACGCCAACGAACGGTTTAGACGGCTTGCCTTTGAAGGTTGGCAGCAGCGTCACGCCGTAGTTGATTTTGCTCTTGTCGATGTTGGTCCAGGCCCACGGACCGTTGATGGTCATCGCGGTTTCGCCTTTGTTGAACGCCGCTTCCGCGATGGAGTAGTCGGTATCCGCGTTCATGTGTTTGTTCTTGATCAGGTCAACCAGGAAGGTCAGACCCGCTTTCGCGCCAGCGTTGTCCACGCCCACGTCTTTCACGTCATACTTGCCGTTTTCAAACTTGAACGCGTAACCGCCGTCGGCAGCAATCAGCGGCCAAGTGAAGTACGGCTCTTGCAGGTTGAACATCAGGGCGGATTTACCTTTCGCCTTCAGCTCTTTATCCAGTTTCGGGATCTCTTCCCAGGTTTTCGGTGGGTTTGGTACCAGGTCTTTGTTGTAAATCAGAGACAGGGCTTCAACCGCGACAGGGTAAGCGATCAGCTTGCCGTTATAGCGAACGGCATCCCAGGTGAACGGGAACAGTTTGTCCTGGAAAGCTTTGTCCGGGGTGACTTCAGCCAGCAGGCCAGACTGCGCGTAGCCGCCAAAACGGTCATGCGCCCAGAAGATGATGTCCGGGCCGTCGCCGGTTGCTGCAACCTGCGGGAATTTCTCTTCAAGCTTGTCCGGGTGTTCTACGGTAACTTTGATACCGGTATCTTTTTCGAATTTTTTGCCCACTTCGGCCAGGCCGTTATAGCCCTTGTCGCCGTTAATCCAGATAACCAGTTTGCCTTCTTCAATTTTGGCGAGCGCCGGTGCGGAAATCATCATTGCTGCGAGGGCGGACAATGCGAAAACGCGTGCGCCAGTCTTGATATTCATAGCTGCCATCCTTTTTGGTGATGTCTCGTGGTATGACTTCAGTGGTTCAACGTGACTCAGTCTCCTTATTTGACATCCTCTTTCCATCCTCCCAACCCCTACGCCCCACCCCCCGTTTGTGTGATCTCCGTTACATAAATTTAAGTTATGAGTGCTGGCGCACATAAAAAACCACCGAATTTTGCAGGCGGCTTCACGAATTTTGCCTCAGCCCTCCCACGGCGGTCGCAGAGCCTGCTCCCTCATCCTCCCGCCTCCTCCCCCATAAAAAAGGCGGGGGGTGGAGGATTCGGGAAAGTAATGGATACCCCATAGTGAACTTATCTTGAATGTTTCTGTCGGCGACAGGTTGTAACGAAGGGAGAAGGGCATGGCGAGCGTACAGCTGCGTAATGTAACGAAAGCCTGGGGTGACGTTGTGGTGTCGAAAGACATCAATCTGGACATCAACGAAGGCGAATTCGTGGTGTTTGTTGGCCCATCAGGCTGTGGTAAATCTACTCTGCTGCGTATGATTGCCGGTCTTGAAACTATTACCAGCGGCGACCTGCTGATTGGTGATACCCGAATGAACGACATCCCGCCTGCCGAACGTGGCGTCGGTATGGTGTTCCAGTCTTATGCACTCTATCCCCATCTTTCCGTTGCCGAAAATATGTCCTTTGGCCTGAAGCTGGCCGGCGCGAAGAAAGAGGTCATCAACCAGCGCGTGACGCAGGTGGCGGAAGTGTTACAGCTGGCCCATCTGCTGGAGCGTAAACCAAAAGCGCTTTCCGGTGGTCAGCGTCAGCGTGTGGCGATTGGGCGTACGCTGGTGGCCGAACCGCGCGTGTTCCTGCTCGATGAACCTCTCTCTAACCTGGATGCCGCCCTGCGCGTCCAGATGCGTATTGAAATCTCCCGTCTGCACAAGCGTCTTGGCCGCACGATGATTTACGTCACCCACGATCAGGTCGAAGCGATGACCCTCGCCGACAAAATCGTGGTGCTGGATGCCGGCCGCGTGGCGCAGGTGGGCAAACCGCTGGAGCTGTACCACTATCCGGCAGACCGCTTTGTTGCGGGCTTTATTGGCTCGCCAAAGATGAACTTCCTGCCCGTCAAAGTGACCGCGACAGCCATTGAACAGGTACAGGTGGAGCTGCCAAACCGTCAGCAGGTCTGGCTGCCGGTCGACAGCGCCAACGTGCAGGTCGGGGCGAACATGTCCCTCGGTATTCGTCCTGAGCATCTGCTGCCGAGCCACATCGCTGATGTGACCCTGGAAGGTGACGTTCAGGTCGTCGAACAGCTTGGTCACGAAACACAGATTCATATCCAGATCCCCGCCATCCGTCAGAACCTGGTCTACCGCCAGAACGACGTGGTGTTGGTAGAAGAGGGTGCCACATTCGCTATCGGCTTGCCGCCAGAGCGCTGCCATCTGTTCCGTGAGGATGGCACTGCATGTCGTCGGTTGCACAAAGAGCCAGGCGTTTAAGCAATCCCAAAAGAAGACACGAAACCGACAGGTGAAGTGTTCAAAGAAAAGCAATGATCTCAGGAGATAGAATGATGATTACTCTGCGCAAACTTCCTCTGGCAGTTGCCGTCGCAGCGGGCGTAATGTCTGCTCAGGCAATGGCCGTGGATTTCCATGGTTATGCTCGTTCCGGTATCGGCTGGACGGGTAGTGGCGGCGAACAACAGTGCTTCCAGGCAACCGGTGCCCAAAGTAAATACCGTCTGGGTAACGAATGTGAAACCTATGCGGAACTGAAGCTGGGCCAGGAAGTGTGGAAAGAAGGTGACAAGAGCTTCTACTTCGACACCAACGTAGCGTACTCCGTGGCGCAGCAGAACGACTGGGAAGCCACTGACCCTGCGTTCCGTGAAGCTAACGTGCAGGGTAAAAACCTGATCGAATGGCTGCCGGGTTCCACCATCTGGGCCGGTAAGCGCTTCTATCAGCGTCATGACGTCCACATGATCGACTTCTACTACTGGGATATTTCAGGTCCTGGTGCGGGTCTGGAAAACATTGACGTCGGTTTCGGTAAGCTCTCTCTGGCTGCAACCCGTTCTTCTGAAGCCGGCGGTTCTTCATCCTTCGCCAGCAACAGCATTTATGATTACACCACCCGCACAGCAAACGATGTCTTTGATGCCCGTTTAGCACAGATGGAGATCAACCCAGGCGGTACGCTGGAACTGGGCGTTGACTACGGTCGCGCAAACCCACGTGATGATTATCATCTGATCGATGGCGCATCCAAAGACGGCTGGATGTTCACCGCTGAACACACGCAGAGCATGCTGAAAGGCTACAACAAGTTCGTTCTGCAATATGCAACTGACTCTATGACCTCTCAGGGCAAAGGTCTGTCGCAAGGTTCGAACATCGGTACAACCGACGATATCAACTACGGCATCAATAACAACGGTCACCTGTGGCGCGTACTTGACCACGGTGCTATCTCTCTGGGCGATAGCTGGGACCTGATGTATGTCGGTATGTACCAGGATATCAACTGGGATAACAACAACGGCACCAAATGGTGGACCGTGGGCGTTCGTCCTATGTACAAATGGACGCCAATCATGAGCACCCTGCTGGAAGTGGGTTATGACAATGTCAAATCTCAGGAAACCGGCGAAACCAACGACCAGTATAAAATTACCCTGGCCCAACAGTGGCAGGCAGGCGACAGCATCTGGTCACGTCCGGCAATCCGCGTATTCGCAACCTATGCGAAGTGGGATGAGAAGTGGGGCTATGCGCCAACGGGTAAAAACTCCGTTGCGGGTTACACCCCCGGTATGGCCTATAGCGATACCACTGCGAAAAGCTTCAGCCGCGGCGACAACGACGAATGGTCCTTCGGCGCCCAGATGGAAATCTGGTGGTAATCCCGTCTTAATCTGACGTAATGACCAAACTGAGGGGCGCAAGCCCCTCAATCCTTGGGACGGCGCGCTATTGCCTGGCTACCGCTGAACCTGTGCATTTTGAGGTGATAACAATGAAAATGAACAAAACTCTCCTTGCCCTTTGTTTATCCGCAGGGCTGCTGGCAAGCGCGCCTGCCGTAACGCTCGCTAACGTCAATTTCGTTCCGCAAAACACAACTTCTGCGCCAGCCATTCCGACAGCGGCATTGCAACAGCTTGTCTGGACGCCTGTCGATCAGTCTAAAACCCAGACCACCCAGCTCTCAACGGGCGGCCAAACGATTAATGTTCCGGGCATTACTGGCCCGGTCGCTGCGTATAGCGTACCTGCCAATATCGGTGAGCTGGCCATTACCCTGACCAGTGAAGTCAACAAGCAGACGAGCGTATTTGCGCCTAACGTGCTGATTCTCGATCAGAACATGACGCCATCTGCCTTTTTCCCAAGTGAATACTTTACCTATCAGGAACCCGGTGTGATGAGCGCCGATCGCCTGGAAGGCGTCATGCGCCTGACGCCTGCGCTGGGCCAGCAAAAACTCTACGTGCTGGTCTTTACCACCGAGCAAGATCTCCATAAGACCACCACGCTGCTCGATCCGGCTAAAGCCTACGCAAAAGGCACCGGTAATGCGGTTCCGGATATTCCGGACCCGATCGCACGTCACGTCACCGACGGAACGTTAAAGCTGAAGGTGAAAACGAACAGCGGTTCCAGCGTGCTGGTCGGCCCGCTGTTTGGCTCCTCCGGTACCGGCCCTGTCACTGTAGGTAATACCGCTGCGCCTGCCTATACCGCACCTGCTGCCACGACAGCCGCACCGGTAGCGACCACAGCGCCAGCCCCGGCGAAGAAAGCTGAGCCGGTACTGAACGACACCGAAGAATACTTCAACAATGCCATCAAGCAGGCGGTGAAGCGCGGCGATGTCGATAAAGCGCTGAAACTGCTTGATGAAGCCGAACGTTTAGGTTCAACCACTGCCCGTTCCACCTTTATCAGCAGTGTAAAAGGCAAGGGGTAACCGTTTCCCCGCAGTGCTGATTTGTTAGTCGTTTGGTGCGCCTGAGTGGGCGCACTTTTTTTCGTATCCGCCAGGCTGTTGCGCCCATGTTGCGATCGTGATCGTTAAATAACGTTTGGCCCCCCTCAATCCGCGTTTCTGCGATACAATGCCTGTACGTTATGTATCGGAGAGTCTGGCATGTCACACCCTGCGCTAACGCAACTGCGTGCGCTGCGCTATTTCGACCAAATACCTGCGCTTGATCCTCAGCAACTGGACTGGTTGTTGCTGGAAGATTCGATGACGAAACGTTTTGAACAACAGGGTAAAACGGTCACGGTGACCCTGATCCAGGAAGGGTTTGTCTCTGGCGATGAGATCGCCAGTGAGCTGCCGCTGCTGCCGAAAGAGCCACGTTACTGGCTGCGCGAAATTTTACTCTGCGCTGACGGTGAGCCGTGGCTTGCCGGACGGACGGTGGTGCCCGAGTCCACCCTTTCCGGGCCAGAACTGGCGCTGCAGCGTCTGGGGAAAACGCCGCTGGGGCGTTACCTTTTCACCTCGTCTGAGCTTACCCGGGATTTTATTGAGATTGGTCGTGATGCCGAACTCTGGGGGCGTCGTTCCCGCCTTCGCCTGAGTGGTAAACCGTTAATTCTGACGGAGCTTTTTTTACCGGCATCACCGTTGTACTAAGAGGAAGAAAAAATGGAGTGGAGCCTGACGCAGAATAAGCTGTTGGCGTATCACCGCTTAATGCGTACCGATAAACCCATTGGCGCGTTACTGTTGCTGTGGCCGACCCTGTGGGCGCTGTGGCTTGCCACGCCGGGCGTGCCGCCGCTGTGGATCCTGGCCGTGTTCGTTGCCGGCGTCTGGCTGATGCGCGCGGCGGGCTGCGTGGTGAATGACTATGCCGATCGTAAATTCGACGGTCATGTTAAGCGTACTGCCGGTCGTCCGTTACCCAGCGGACAGGTCACCGGGAAAGAAGCCCGCGTGCTGTTCATTGTTCTGGTACTGCTCTCTTTCCTGCTGGTGTTAACCCTCAACACCATGACCATTCTGCTTTCCGTTGCGGCGCTGGCGTTGGCCTGGGTGTATCCGTTTATGAAGCGCTATACCCACCTGCCTCAGGTGGTGCTGGGCGCGGCGTTTGGCTGGTCGATTCCGATGGCGTTTGCGGCGGTTAGTGAGTCCTTACCGCTCAGCTGCTGGCTGATGTTCCTGGCGAACATTCTCTGGGCCGTGGCCTACGACACGCAATACGCGATGGTTGACCGCGACGATGACCTGAAAATTGGCATCAAATCCACCGCCATCCTTTTTGGCCGTCAGGACAAGCTGATTATCGGTATTCTGCAGGTCGCGGTACTGGCGCTGATGGTCGCGATTGGTCGCCTGAACGGGCTGAACTGGGAGTTCTACTGGTCAGTGCTGGTGGCGGGGCTGCTGTTTGCTTATCAGCAGAAGCTTATCGCTAAGCGTGAACGCGACGCCTGCTTTAAGGCGTTTATGAACAATAACTACGTCGGTCTGGTGCTCTTTTTAGGCCTGGCGATGAGCTATTTCTCCTGAAAAAATGCCCGGTGGCGCTGACGCTTACCGGGCCTACGTGTCGTGCTGAATTGTAGGCCGGGTAAGGCGCAGCCGCCACCCGGCTTTTTTACCGGCGACGCAGCAGCCGCAGCGCGTTCGCCGTCACCAGCACCGTTGCCCCGGTATCCGCCAGCACCGCCAGCCACAGGCCGGTCATGCCGAGCAGGGTCGTCACCAGGAAAATCCCTTTCAGCCCGAGCGCGATGCCGATGTTCTGACGGATATTGGCCCGCGTCGCGCGCGCAAGATCGATCATCTGGGCCAGCCCGGTCAGCCGGTTGTGCGTCAATGCCGCGTCGGCCGTTTCCAGCGCCACGTCGGTGCCGCTGCCCATCGCAATACCGATGGTGGACGCTTTCATCGCCGGGGCATCGTTAATCCCGTCACCGACCATCGCCAGCGGCGCCTGAGCGTTCAGCTCCGTCACCGCGCTGACCTTATCCGCAGGCAACAATCCGGCTTTAAACTCCAGCCCCAGCTCACTGGCAATCGCTGCCGCCGCGCGAGGGTTATCACCGGTGAGAATAACGCCCTGTACGCCCAGCTGATGCAGCGCCGCCACGGCTTCTTTTGCGTCATCGCGCAGGGTATCGCGCAGCGCCAGCATTCCTTTCGCCACGCCGTCCTGCATGACAACAACGACCGTTTGCCCGGCCTGTTCTAACGCCTCAACCTCTGGATTAGAAGACTTACCCGCCGCGACAATCAGAACCTTTTTACCGTCAACGACGGCCTCAATCCCTGACCCGACCAGCGCTCGTTGGGCGGTTGCCGGAGGGATGTTCAGCCCGCGCGACTGCGCTTCACGCACAATCGCCTGCGCCAGCGGGTGAGTGGCCCCCTGCTCAACGGCGGCGGCCAATGTAAGCAGTTCATCTTCACTGATTTCCTGTGGATACACGCCGGTCACCTGCGGCTTGCCGACGGTTAACGTACCGGTTTTATCGAAGGCGATATGCTGAACCTGGCTCAGTTGCTCCAGCGCCGCGCCGCCCTTAATCAGCGCGCCGCGACGTGCCGCTGCCGCCAGACCTGAGGTAATCGCCGCCGGGGTGGAAATCACCAGCGCGCACGGGCAGCCAATCAGCAGCAGCGTCAGCCCTTTATAAATCCAACCCTCCCACGGCGCGCCAAAGAACAGCGGCGGGACGACGGTGACCAGCAGGGCAATCAGCATGATGGCGGGGGTATAAATCCGGCTGAAGCGATCGATAAAGCGTTCGACCGGCGCACGGCGCTCCTCCGCCTCTTCAATCAGCTTCAGGATACGGTCGATGGCGCTGTCGCCCGGCTCGGAAAGCACGGTGAGCTGCACCAGACGGTCGACGCTGGTGGCGCCAGCTGGCACTTTTTCACCCGCGGCACGCTCTACCGGAATGGATTCCCCGGTCAGGGCGCTTTCATCAAAGCTTGCGGTGGTGGTGAGCAGCGCGCCGTCTGCAGGCAGACGCCCCCCTGCGGCCACTTCAATCACGTCGCCAGGGCGCAGCGTATTGATGGCAACCGTTTCACGCGTGCCGTTTATCACGCGTGTGGCGGTTTCCGGCTTCAGCGCCATCAGCGCGCTGACCCCTTTACGCGCCCGGCTCGCCGCCCAGCCCTCAAGACGCTCGCCGATTAAGAACAGCAACAGCACCATCGCCGCTTCTGCCGTCGCGCCAATAAACAGCGCGCCGATTGCCGCCACGCTCATCAGCGTTTCGATGGCAAACCAGCTGCCGCTTTTTATCAGGCGCAGCGCCTGGCGGGCAATTGGGAACAGGCCGACCAGCGTGGTGGCGATAAACGCCAGATTGCCGAACGGATGGTTAATCTGCTCCAGACCCCAGCTCAGGGCCATCATAATGATGAGGGTAATGAGCGGCAGGTTTTCTTTCAGGGAGGAGATTTTTTCAACGGGCGCCGTTTCGCTGCGCAGGGTATAGCCCGCCTTGCTGACTGCGTCTTCAACCTGTTTGCTGACGTCGTTATCGGCGCTAACCAGGAGCTTTTCGGTGGCGAACAGCACCTGAGCGTGACTCACGCCCGGCACTTGTTTGACGGCGTTTTCCACTTTGCGGGCGCAGGCCGCGCAGTCCATGCCGTTGACGACCCAGCTGTAGCGGTTGCCGCTTTCAGGAAGGGGTTGAGTTTGCGTTTCGCACGCACCTTCGCAGCAGCAGTCGTCTTTCGACGGAACCGGGCTGAGCTTAAGTGCTGAGAATTGAGGTACTTTTTTTGGTGTTTCTGGAGTCGACATGGCAGTCTCCGGCAATGATAATTTTCTCATTAACCGCAGCATACACTCTGGAGTCGACTCCAGAGTCAAGCGTTATTTAGATATACAGCGAACGCACAATCAGGAAATGCCCGGCAAAGTAACATGCGGCGGCAATCGCGTTATCCGCCCGGAAGCGGCGGCGATAGTGGCTGCCCAGCCAGACGATATTCCCGATCAGCAGCAGCGCGGCGCCGAAGAACGCGGACATCGCCGGAGCGGTCGGACGGAAGAACCACAGCTCGCCAGCCAGCCACACCATCACCAGGGTCATGGCGATAAACGTACAGACCGGCAAACGCATCTCTTCCAGACGTGTCCAGATCACCGCAATCAACAGTGCGCCAATCACCAGCAGCACCAGCGGCAGTGGCCAGAAGAAGGAGAGCGTCATCTGGCTGGCAAAGTAGATGGTATACAGCAGATGGGAGAGAAAGAACGCCCCTACGGCGTACAGCAGGCGCTGGCGGGGGAGCAGAGTCAGCGCATCGCCTATCAGGGACGCACACAGCCCGGCGAGCACCAGATAGCTGACGGCGTTAAACATCGGCGCTTGCCAGGCCAGCAGCAGCAGGAGCAGCAGCGTGACCGGTTTAAACAACCAGCGCTGCCAGGTGGGACCGCGGTACGACGCATCGACATAAAGCCATGCGGAAAAACAGACAGCGATAAATGACCAAAGCATATTAACTCCCTGTATCTGTTAAGTCTGAATAATCAGTTTCTGATCCAGTGTAGTGACGCGGGCGGGCGTTTGGCAATGCCGGGGAAGGCAAGGTATCCTGAATTCCGCAAAATCTGATGGGATTGTCGAATGAGCAAGATGCCGCTGTTTTTCATTATCGTGGTGGCGATTATCGTCATTGCCGCCTCGTTCCGTTTCGTGCAGCAGCGCCGCGAGAAGGCGGATAACGATGCCGCACCGCTGATGCAAAAGCGCGTGGTGGTGAGCAATAAACGCGAGAAGCCGCTCAACGACCGCCGCTCGCGCCAGCAGCAGGTGACGCCAGCAGGAGCCAGCATGCGCTATGAAGCGAGCTTCAGGCCGGAAACGGGCGGCCTGGAGATGACCTTCCGCCTGGAGGCGAAGCAATACCATCAGCTGACGGTGGGAGAGAAAGGAACGCTAAGCTACAAAGGGTCGCGCTTTGAAGATTTTAGGGCTGAGTAATGCGCGATCGGTTCCCTCTCCCTGTGGGAGAGGGGTAGGGTGAGGGCATCAGGCCACACCTTACTTCTTCACCTGCGCCTTAAACTTCTTCATCCAGACCAGCAGTTCAAACACGCCGAAAATAAACACGCGCAGCTGCTGCCAGCCCGTCATCTGCGGGCCGTCTTTCGGCAGGCCGTTTTTCAGCATCACCATCTGCAGGGCGTGCATGAACGACGTGAAAATCAGCGCCACGTTAACGAAAATGTTCATCGGGCGCGGGAACGGGTGCACCAGATTCAGAATCAGGAACGCCCAGACGCCCAGCATCAGCAAACGTCCCAGGTTAATCAGTACCGGCATCGGATCCTCCTTGTGCCTTACGGTGATACAGACGATAAGCAACCTGACCTGCGACTTTTTCACGGTGCAGGTCCCAGTGAGCAGGAACCGGCGGCAAACCGTTTTCCACTTCGCTTTCAACGTAAATTAGCGCGTCATCCGCAAGCCAGCCGTTTTGCTCCAGCAGCGACAACGTCTCCTCCAGCAGCCCCTTGCGGAACGGCGGGTCGACAAATACCACGTTGTGCGGCGTGCCTTTCTGCGCAAGAAAACTCAGCGTGTTGGTGTTCACGACTTTGGCGTTGCTCGCCTTCAGCGTCGCCAGATTTTGCTGCAGCGTCTGCGCCACGCCGCGCTCCATCTCCAGCAGCGTGGCGCTGGCGGCATAGCGCGACAGCGCTTCCAGCCCGAGCGCGCCGCTTCCGGCGAAGCAGTCCAGGCAGCGGGCGTCTACCATTGACGGGGCCAGCCAGTTAAACAGCGTCTCGCGCACGCGGTCGGTAGTCGGGCGTAAACCGGGGCTGTCCGGCACCGGTAATTTCCGGCCTCGCCACTGACCGCCGATAATACGAATTTGACCGGCCGGGGCGCGGTTGGGTTTCTTCATCTCAGGAAAGCTCTGTTAACAATTGGCCTGCGATTGCGGGCGGTGATGTCAATTAAGTAAAGTGTTAGACTATTTCATCATTTTTTTAGCTTCCATGTATATAGCGCCGCGAGGAGTGTAGTCGCAGATGGCAAAACAAAAAAAACGTGGCTTCTTTTCCTGGCTGGGCTTCGGTGAAAAAGAGCAAGAAACAGAACAGAAAACCGAAGAGCAACAAGCCGTTGAAGAGCAGTCACAGCCTGAAACGCCTGTAGAAACCGCCGCGGTTGTCGAAGCGGAAGAAACGGCGCACAGCAAAGAAGAGATTGAATCCTTTGCAGAAGAGGTGGTTGAGGTCACGGAACAGGTTCAGGAGAGCGAGAGGCCAGAACCGGTTATCGTTGAGGACATTACCGAAGCGCCACAGGCCGTTATCGAGCACGAAGAGCTGCCGCTGCCGGAAGAGGTGAAAGCCGAAGAGGTGTCTGCCGAAGAGTGGCAGGCCGAAGCGGAAACCGTTGAAATTGTTGAGGCGGTGGAAGACGAAGCGGCACGCGAGCCAGAGCTGACCGACGAAGAGCTGGAAGCCCAGGCGCTGGCAGCGGAAGCAGCGGAAGAGGCGGTCATCGTCGTGCCGGTGGAAGAACAGCCGGAAGAAGAGATCGTTCAGGAGCAGGAAAAACCGACCAAAGAAGGTTTCTTCGCACGCCTGAAGCGCAGCCTGCTCAAAACCAAAGAAAACTTAGGTTCCGGATTTATCAGTCTGTTCCGCGGCAAGAAGATCGACGACGATCTCTTTGAAGAGCTGGAAGAACAGCTGCTGATTGCGGACGTCGGCGTGGAAACCACCCGTAAGATCATCGCCAATCTGACCGAAGGGGCGAGCCGCAAACAGCTACGCGACGCCGAAGCGCTGTACGGTCTGCTGAAAGACGAGATGGGTGAAATTCTCGCAAAAGTTGACGAACCGCTTAATATTGAAGGCAAAACGCCATTTGTTATTCTGATGGTCGGCGTGAACGGCGTGGGTAAAACCACCACCATCGGCAAGCTGGCACGTCAGTTCGAGCAGCAGGGCAAATCGGTGATGCTGGCGGCGGGCGATACCTTCCGTGCGGCAGCGGTTGAGCAGCTGCAGGTCTGGGGCCAGCGCAACAATATCCCGGTGATTGCCCAGCATACCGGCGCGGATTCCGCGTCCGTGATCTTCGACGCCATCCAGGCGGCGAAGGCGCGCAACGTGGACGTGCTGATTGCCGATACCGCAGGGCGTTTGCAGAACAAATCGCATCTGATGGAAGAGTTGAAGAAAATCGTTCGCGTCATGAAGAAGCTGGACGAAGACGCACCGCATGAAATTATGCTGACCATTGATGCCAGCACCGGACAGAACGCCATCAGTCAGGCGAAGCTGTTCAATGAAGCGGTAGGACTGACGGGGATCGCGCTGACCAAACTGGACGGCACCGCGAAAGGCGGGGTGATTTTCTCCGTGGCCGATCAGTTCGGCATTCCTATCCGTTACATCGGTGTGGGCGAGCGTATTGAGGATTTACGTCCGTTTAAGGCGGATGACTTTATTGAGGCATTATTTGCCCGAGAGGACTAACAATGATTCGCTTTGAACACGTCAGCAAGGCCTATCTCGGTGGGAGACAAGCGCTGCAGGGGGTGACATTCCACCTGCAGCCGGGCGAGATGGCATTCCTGACCGGCCATTCCGGCGCGGGGAAAAGTACCCTGCTCAAGCTTATCTGTGGTATCGAGCGGCCAAGCGCCGGGAAAATCTTTTTCGGCGGCCATGAGATCAGCCGCCTGAAAAACCGCGAAGTGCCGTTCCTGCGTCGTCAGATCGGCATGATTTTCCAGGATCACCACCTGCTGATGGATCGTACCGTTTTCGATAACGTGGCGATTCCGCTGATTATTGCCGGCGCCAGCTATGACGATATCCGCCGTCGCGTCTCTGCGGCGCTGGACAAGGTCGGGCTGCTGGACAAAGCGAAGAACTTCCCGATCCAGCTCTCCGGCGGTGAGCAGCAGCGCGTGGGTATCGCCCGCGCGGTAGTGAACAAGCCTGCGGTGCTGCTGGCGGATGAACCGACCGGTAACCTGGACGATGCCCTGTCAGAAGGGATTTTGCGTCTGTTTGAGGAATTCAACCGCGTAGGGGTCACGGTATTGATGGCGACGCACGATATCGGGCTGATTTCCCGTCGTTCGTACCGCATGCTGACCCTGAGCGACGGGCATTTGCACGGAGGCCACGGTGAATAAGCGTGATGCAATGAACCAGATTCGGCAGTTCGGCAACCGGTTTGACCGTTTCCGTAAGCCGCAGGGCGGCGGTGACGGCAATCGCAACGCGCCTAAGCGCCAGAAGGCGGCGCCAAAGCCGGCTTCCCGCAAGACCAACGTGTTTAACGAGCAGGTGCGCTACGCCTTCCACGGCGCGCTACAGGACCTCAAAAGCAAACCGCTGGCGACGTTCCTGACGGTGATGGTCATCGCCATCTCCCTGACGCTGCCCAGCGTCTGCTATATGGTCTATAAAAACGTGAACCAGGCCGCGTCGCAGTATTATCCGTCCCCGCAGATCACGGTTTATCTGGATAAAGCGCTCGACGATAACGCGGCGGCCCAGGTTGTCGGACAAATTCAGGCCGAGCAGGGCGTGGAGAAGGTCAACTATCTCTCACGTGAAGACGCGCTGGGCGAGTTCCGTAACTGGTCTGGCTTTGGCGGCGCGCTGGATATGCTCGAAGAGAACCCGCTTCCCGCCGTGGCGGTGGTGATCCCGAAGCTGGATTTTCAGGGGACCGATTCGCTTAACACCCTGCGCGATCGCATCACGCGCATAAAGGGCATTGATGAAGTGCGCATGGACGACAGCTGGTTTGCGCGTCTTTCTGCCCTGACCGGGCTGGTAGGACGCGTCGCGGCGATGATTGGCGTGCTGATGGTGGCGGCGGTCTTCCTCGTCATCGGCAACAGCGTGCGCCTGAGCATCTTTGCCCGTCGCGATACCATCAACGTGCAGAAACTGATTGGTGCGACGGATGGCTTCATCCTCCGACCGTTCCTCTACGGTGGCGCATTACTCGGTTTTTCCGGCGCATTTCTTTCACTGATATTGTCAGAAATTTTGGTGATGCGGCTTTCGTCTGCCGTGACTGAAGTAGCGCAGGTTTTCGGAACGAAGTTTGATATCAGTGGCTTAGGATTCGATGAGTGTCTGTTACTGCTGCTGGTGTGTTCAATGATTGGGTGGGTGGCAGCCTGGCTGGCAACCGTTCAACATTTACGTCACTTTACTCCCGACTAATAAAAGCGTGATATAATCTTTCCCTGCACCGAGATGTTCGCTCTGCAGGGAAAGCGTCCCTGTTGTCGCTTCCCCTGTTATCATTTCCATGTCACATTTTGTGCGTAATTTATTCACCGTTGCACCTGGAACTTGTGGATAAAATCACTGTCTGATAAAAGAGTGAATGCTAATCTCGTTGCTCAAACGCTTTGGCATGGTTGTTGCCTGACGGGGACGACCTGGACCAGAAGAAACATTGAGAGGAATGAATGACCAAAGAAATGCAAACTTTAGCTTTAGCCCCTGTTGGTAACCTGGAATCCTATATCCGGGCTGCGAACACCTGGCCGATGTTAACGGCCGAGGAAGAAAAGGAGCTTGCTGAAAAGCTGCATTACCAGGGCGATCTGGAAGCAGCTAAGACGCTGATCCTGTCTCACCTGCGCTTTGTTGTTCACGTTGCTCGTAATTATGCGGGCTACGGCCTGCCGCAGGCGGACTTGATTCAGGAAGGTAACATCGGCCTGATGAAGGCTGTACGTCGCTTCAATCCGGAAGTGGGTGTGCGACTGGTCTCCTTTGCCGTGCACTGGATCAAAGCAGAAATTCACGAATACGTGCTGCGCAACTGGCGTATCGTGAAAGTCGCCACGACAAAAGCGCAGCGCAAGCTGTTCTTTAACCTGCGTAAAGCCAAGCAGCGTCTGGGCTGGTTCAACCAGGATGAAGTGGAAATGGTGGCGCGCGAGCTGGGCGTAACCAGCAAAGACGTGCGTGAGATGGAATCCCGTATGGCCGCGCAGGACATGACCTTTGATATGTCCTCCGACGACGACGCATCTGACAGCCAGCCGATGGCACCGGTTCTGTATCTGCAGGATAAAACCTCGAACTTTGCTGACGGCATCGAAGAGGATAACTGGGAAGATCAGGCCGCAAACAAGCTGACCCATGCGATGGAAGGCCTCGACGAACGTAGTCAGGATATTATCCGCGCCCGCTGGCTGGACGAAGACAACAAGTCCACGCTGCAGGAGCTGGCCGACCGCTACGGCGTTTCTGCGGAACGTGTCCGTCAGCTTGAAAAGAACGCCATGAAAAAACTTCGCGCCGCTATCGAAGCGTAATTTCCGCGAAGTATGACGAGAGCCCCTGGATGCGAATCCGGGGGTTTTGTTTTTTTATCTCCCGCTCTGGCGAATTCCCTCCCCCTGGCAAACACTTACAAATGCGCTAAGCAGGCGACTTTCTCAGGGGGACAGGGTGAAAAATAACGAACTTAACGACCGGCGTTTACAGGCGACGCCGCGCGGCATCGGGGTGATGTGTAACTTCTATGCCGAGAAAGCTGAAAACGCCACGGTGTGGGACGTGGAAGGCAATGAGTACATCGACTTCGCCGCAGGGATCGCGGTGCTGAATACCGGCCATCGCCATCCAAAAGTCATTTCCGCCATTGAAAAACAACTCCACGCGTTTACCCATACGGCGTACCAGATTGTGCCGTATGAAGGCTATGTGGCGCTTGCCGAGCGCATCAACCAGCGCGTGCCCGTTGACGGTCCGGCTAAAACGGCATTCTTCTCCACGGGGGCTGAGGCGGTCGAAAACGCGGTCAAAATTGCCCGGGCGTACACCAAACGTCCAGGTCTTATCACCTTCGGCGGCGCGTTCCACGGCCGCACCTTTATGACCATGGCGCTGACCGGCAAAGTGGCGCCGTACAAGCTCGGCTTTGGCCCGTTCCCCGGTTCGGTGTATCACGCGCAGTATCCGAATGAACTGCACGGCGTCAGCACGGCGGAAGCGTTGAAAAGCCTGGAACGTATCTTTAAAGCGGATATCGCACCCGACCAGGTCGCGGCCATTATTCTCGAACCGGTTCAGGGAGAGGGCGGTTTCAACATTGCGCCAGCTGATTTTATGCAGGCGCTGCGCGCCCTGTGCGACAACCACGGTATTTTGCTGATTGCCGACGAGGTGCAAAGCGGCTTCGCCCGTACCGGTAAGCTGTTCTCGATGGAACACCACTGCGTGAAGCCCGATCTGATCACCATGGCGAAAAGCCTGGCGGGCGGGATGCCGCTTTCGGCGGTGTCGGGCCGTGCTGAGGTGATGGACGCCCCTGCACCGGGCGGGTTGGGTGGAACCTACGCCGGAAACCCGCTGGCGATTGCCGCGGCGCATGCCGTGCTCGACGTGATTGATGAAGAGGATCTCTGTACGCGTTCGGCACATCTTGGCCATCATCTGGTGGAAGTGCTGAACAAAGCGAAGGAACATTGCCTTTATATCGCTGATATCCGCGCGCAGGGCTCGATGGTGGCAGTGGAGTTTAACGACCCGCAAACGGGCCAGCCTTCGCCAGAATTTACCCGCCAGGTGCAGGAGCGCGCGTTGCAGAAAGGGCTCCTGCTCCTGAGCTGCGGCGTCTACGGCAACGTCATTCGTTTCCTGTATCCGCTGACGATTCCTGAAGCGCAGTTCCGTAAAGCGCTGGACATTATCTCCGCCTCGCTGACACGTTAAAGCCACATGCCCGGCGAAAATCCCTGCCGGGCCTACCATTTATTCATTTCAAATTAGCTATTCCAAAATCATAAAAATCGGGTATGTTTTAGCAGAGTATGCTGAAAAAGCGCGGACAGCACACCTATAACTGACATAAAGCGCTGCACAACAACATCACAACAATCGTAATAACCATAATAATGGGGAATCTCAGGATGAACATGAAGGGTAAAGCGTTACTGGCAGGATGTATCGCGTTGGCATTCAGCACCATGGCACAGGCAGACATCAAGGTGGCTGTGGTTGGCGCAATGTCTGGTCCGGTAGCACAGTACGGCGACCAGGAATTTACCGGCGCTGAGCAGGCGGTTGCAGACATTAATGCTAAGGGCGGTATCAAAGGCGAAAAACTGCAGATCGTAAAATATGATGATGCCTGCGACCCGAAACAAGCGGTCGCGGTTGCGAACAAAGTGGTGAACGACGGAATCAAATACGTTATCGGTCACCTGTGCTCTTCCTCTACTCAGCCAGCGTCTGACATCTACGAAGACGAAGGTATTCTGATGATCACCCCGGCAGCGACCGCACCAGAGCTGACCGCGCGTGGCTACAAGCTGATCCTGCGCACCACCGGTCTGGACTCTGACCAGGGTCCTACCGCGGCTAAATACATCGTTGAAAAAGTGAAGCCGAAGCGCATTGCCATCGTTCATGACAAGCAGCAGTACGGTGAAGGTCTGGCGCGTTCAGTGCAGGACAACCTCAAGAAAGCCAATGCTGACGTGGTGTTCTTCGACGGGATCACTGCCGGTGAGAAAGACTTCTCCACCCTGGTGGCGCGTCTGAAGAAAGAGAATATTGATTTCGTTTACTACGGTGGCTACCACCCGGAAATGGGCCAGATCCTGCGCCAGGCGCGCGCTGCAGGGCTGAAAACCCAGTTTATGGGCCCGGAAGGCGTAGCGAACGTTTCTCTGTCTAACATCGCGGGTGAATCAGCCGAAGGCCTGCTGGTGACCAAACCGAAGAACTACGACCAGGTCCCTGCGAACAAACCTATCGTGGATGCCATCAAGGCGAAGAAACAGGATCCAAGCGGCGCGTTCGTCTGGACCACCTACGCGGCGCTGCAGTCTCTGCAGGCGGGTCTGAACCAGTCAGCCGATCCGGCTGAGATTGCCACCTGGCTGAAAGCGAACACGGTCCAGACCGTCATGGGCCCACTCTCCTGGGACGCGAAGGGCGACCTGAAGGGCTTTGAGTTCGGCGTGTTTGACTGGCATGCTAACGGCACGGCGACAGACGCCAAATAATTTTCCCGTCGCCTTTCGCGCCGCAGGTGCGTTGGCTGCGTTATTCAACCCCGGTCACTTACTTATGTAAGCTCCCGGGGATTTCATAACTTGCCGCCTTCCTGCAACACGAAATGCTTGGGAAAATGCGGCAGATAATGAATGTAGGCCGGGTAAGGCGCAGCCGCCACCCGGCTTTCTTTTAGCGCTTCTCCCACCCGCTCTCCTGCGCCGTAAACCCTAACGCCTGCATAAACGCCGCCATCACCCCGCGGTCTTCCACGCCCACGTCAGCCATCCACCATGAGGTCACGCTCGGGTTTTCACGGATCACTTCTTCAATTAAATACTGCCCCACACCGCGACGACGGGTGACGTCACGTACGCGCAGCGAGTCCAGCGCCCCATCGGTACCGCTGAGGGTTACGCGAACCGCAGCCAGCAGGCGCTCGTTAAAACGCGCGGCATAAATACGGTGGGTCTCATCAACACGTAGCGACGAAGGGGAATATTCCGGCCAGATCTTGCCCAGGTCGATATGATCCTGGTCGCTAAAGGTCACCAGACGCACGATAGTCAGTTTCATTAGCTGCTTGTCCAAATCAGATTGAGTAGGGGCAGTGTACTCAATTTATTCGCTCAGCGGCTTCCTCTTTTTATTCTCATTAACCAGCTGATTAGTTTTTTGGCAACGCGATGGGCAGTTTGAAAACGCATGGATCGAAAAATAAGCAGAATTTTAACCTGAATGGCAGCGATTTATTCGGCGCTTTGTACCGTTATTTTATGCTGCAAACTGCACTTTTATTTGTTTATCTCTGCCTGATTTCAGAATATTATCTTTGCTTAATCGCCTGAAAAATAGAGATTTTAGTCTGGTTTTTGACAAAAACCTGCGCTAAACCATTAAAGGCACTGGTAAAAATAGCGTTGTTCATTAAAAGTACAGAATGCTTTTTAACCATAATAAAACAAAATATAAACACGACATCACGAATGGGGATTCAGAGATGAAAAGGAACGCGAAGACGTTAATCGCGGGGATGGTCGCACTGTCGATCTCGCATGCCGCTATGGCGGAGGACATTAAAGTTGCGGTAGTGGGTGCGATGTCCGGCCCTGTTGCCCAGTGGGGTGACATGGAGTTCAACGGCGCGCGCCAGGCCATTAAAGACATCAACGCTAAGGGCGGCATCAAAGGCGACAAGCTGGTAGGCGTGGAATATGACGACGCCTGCGATCCGAAACAGGCCGTCGCGGTCGCCAACAAAATCGTCAACGACGGTATCCAGTATGTGATCGGCCACCTGTGTTCATCCTCCACCCAGCCTGCGTCCGATATCTACGAAGATGAAGGCATCCTGATGATCACCCCTGGCGCAACTAACCCAGAGCTGACCCAGCGCGGCTATCAGCACATTATGCGTACCGCCGGTCTGGACTCCTCGCAGGGGCCCACCGCCGCCAAATACATCCTCGAGACCGTTAAGCCACAGCGCATTGCCATTATTCATGACAAACAGCAGTACGGCGAAGGCCTGGCGCGCTCCGTTCAGGACGGCCTGAAAAAAGGCGGCGCGAACATCGTCTTCTTCGACGGCATTACCGCCGGTGAGAAAGACTTCTCCGCGCTGATCGCCCGTCTGCAAAAAGAGAATATCGACTTCGTTTACTACGGCGGCTATTACCCGGAGATGGGCCAGATGCTGCGTCAGGCGCGCGCCACCGGTCTGAAAACCCAGTTTATGGGGCCAGAGGGCGTGGGCAATGCCTCCCTGTCAAACATCGCAGGAGATTCTGCCGAAGGCATGCTGGTGACGATGCCAAAACGCTATGACCAGGATCCGGCCAACAAGGCTATCGTGGATGCGCTCAAGGCGCAGAAGAAAGATCCGAGTGGTCCGTACGTCTGGATCACCTATGCAGCCGTACAGTCTCTGGCTACCGCGCTGGATCGCTCCGGCAGCAAAGAACCGCTGGATCTGGTGAAAGATTTAAAAGCACACGGGGCGAACACCGTGATTGGGCCGCTGAACTGGGATGAGAAAGGCGATCTGAAGGGATTTGAGTTTGGTGTCTTTAAGTGGCACGCCGACGGTTCATCCTCGGCCGCCAAATAATTATCCCACCGCCCGGCATCACGGGCGGGTATAAAAAGGTTTGCATATGTCCGAGCAGTTTCTCTATTTCCTGCAGCAGATGTTTAACGGCGTTACGCTGGGAAGCACCTACGCGCTGATCGCCATCGGCTATACGATGGTTTACGGCATTATCGGCATGATCAACTTCGCCCACGGCGAGGTGTACATGATCGGTAGCTACGTCTCCTTTATGATTATCGCCGCCCTGATGATGATGGGCATCGACAGCAGCTGGCTGCTGGTCGCAGCCGGGTTTGTCGGCGCGATTGTGATAGCCAGCGCCTACGGCTGGAGCATCGAGCGCGTGGCCTACCGGCCGGTACGCAGCTCCAAGCGCCTGATCGCGCTGATCTCCGCGATCGGGATGTCGATCTTCCTGCAAAACTACGTCAGCCTGACCGAAGGTTCGCGCGACGTGGCGTTGCCAAGCCTGTTTAACGGCCAGTGGATTGTGGGAGCCAGCGAAAACTTCTCGGCTTCTATCACCACCATGCAGCTGGTTATCTGGGTGGTGACCTTTATTGCGATGCTCGCCCTGACGCTGTTCATCCGCTACTCGCGTATGGGACGCGCCTGTCGCGCGTGTGCAGAAGACCTGAAGATGGCGAGTCTTCTCGGCATCAACACCGACCGCGTGATTGCCCTGACTTTCGTAATTGGCGCAGCGATGGCCGCGGTGGCGGGAGTCCTGCTCGGCCAGTTCTACGGTGTGATCAACCCGTACATCGGCTTTATGGCCGGGATGAAAGCCTTCACCGCGGCGGTACTGGGCGGTATCGGCAGTATTCCGGGCGCGATGATCGGTGGCCTGATCCTGGGCGTGGCGGAAGCGCTCTCCTCGGCGTACCTGAGCACGGAATATAAAGACGTGGTGTCGTTTGCCCTGCTAATTCTGGTTCTGCTGGTGATGCCTACCGGTATTCTGGGCCGTCCGGAGGTAGAGAAAGTATGAAACCGATGCATTTTGCAATGGCACTGCTCTCTGCCGCCATGTTCTTCGTGCTGGCGAGCGTCTTTATGGGCGTCCAGTTAGGTCTGGACGGCACGAAGCTGGTAGTGGATACCGCTCCCGATATTCGCTGGCAGTGGGTGTTTATCGGCACTGCCGTGGTGTTCCTGTTCCAGCTGCTGCGCCCGCTGTTCCAGAAGACGCTGAAAAACGTCTCCGGGCCGAAGTTCGTCCTGCCGGCAATCGACGGTTCTACCGTGAAGCAGAAGCTGTTCCTCGTGGCGCTGCTGGTCGCCGCCGTGGCGTGGCCGTTTGTGGTGTCTCGCGGCACCGTGGATATCGCTACCCTGACCATGATCTACGTGATTCTCGGTCTCGGTCTGAACGTGGTGGTGGGGCTCTCGGGCCTGCTGGTGCTGGGCTACGGCGGCTTCTACGCCATCGGCGCCTATACCTTCGCGCTGCTGAACCACTATTACGGTCTCGGCTTCTGGACCTGCCTGCCGCTGGCGGGGCTGGTCTCTGCCGCTGCCGGCTTCCTGCTCGGTTTCCCGGTACTGCGCCTGCGCGGTGACTACCTGGCGATTGTCACCTTAGGCTTCGGCGAAATCGTCCGTATCCTGCTGCTGAACAATACCGAAGTGACCGGTGGCCCGAACGGCATCAGCCAGATCCCGAAACCGACCTTCTTCGGCCTGGAGTTCAGCCGTACCGCCCGCGAAGGCGGTTGGGATACCTTCAGCAACTTCTTCGGCGTGAAGTATGACCCGTCCGACCGCGTGATCTGGCTCTATCTGGTGGCGCTGCTGCTGGTGGTGATTACGCTGTTCGTGATTAACCGCCTGCTGCGTATGCCGCTGGGCCGCGCGTGGGAAGCGCTGCGCGAAGATGAGATCGCCTGCCGCTCCCTGGGCCTGAACCCGACCCGCATCAAGCTGACCGCGTTCACCATCAGCGCCGCGTTTGCCGGTTTCGCCGGAACGCTGTTTGCCGCGCGTCAGGGCTTCGTTAGCCCGGAATCGTTCACCTTTGCCGAATCCGCTTTTGTGCTGGCGATTGTGGTGCTCGGCGGGATGGGCTCGCAGTTTGCCGTTATCCTCGCGGCCATCCTACTGGTGGTCTCGCGCGAGCTGATGCGCGACTTTAACGAATACAGCATGCTGATGCTGGGTGGTTTGATGGTGCTGATGATGATCTGGCGTCCGCAGGGCTTGCTGCCGATGACTCGTCCACAGCTGAAGCTGAAACGCACTCAGGCGAAAGGAGAGCAGGCATGAGTCAGCCATTATTATCCGTTAACGGTCTGATGATGCGTTTTGGCGGCCTGCTGGCGGTCAACAATGTGTCACTGGATCTGCACAAGAAAGAGATTGTCTCCCTGATTGGCCCGAACGGCGCGGGAAAGACCACGGTCTTCAACTGTCTGACCGGCTTCTACAAGCCGACGGGCGGCACCATCATGCTGCGCGACCAGCACCTGGAAGGGCTGCCTGGCCAGCAGATCGCCCGCATGGGCGTGGTGCGTACCTTCCAGCACGTGCGTCTGTTCCGCGAGATGACGGTGATTGAGAACCTGCTGGTGGCACAGCATCAGCAGCTGAAAACCGGGCTGTTCTCAGGCCTGCTGAAAACCCCGGCTTTCCGCCGCGCGCAGGATGAAGCGCTTGACCGCGCCGCCACCTGGCTTGACCGAATTGGTCTGCTGCAGCACGCCAACCGTCAGGCAAGCAACCTGGCCTACGGCGACCAGCGTCGCCTGGAGATTGTGCGCTGCATGGTGACGCAGCCGGAAATCCTGATGCTCGATGAACCGGCGGCGGGCCTCAACCCAAAAGAGACCAAAGAGCTGGACGAGCTGATTGCCGAGCTGCGCGATAGTCACGACACTACCATCCTGCTGATTGAGCACGACATGAAGCTGGTGATGGGCATTTCGGACCGTATCTACGTGGTAAACCAGGGCACGCCGCTGGCAAACGGCACGCCGGAAGAGATCCGCAACAATCCGGACGTGATCCGCGCATACCTGGGTGAGGCATAAGATGGAAAAAGCGATGTTAACGTTCGACAAGGTAAACGCGCACTACGGTAAGATCCAGGCGCTGCACGACGTCAGCCTGCATATCAATCAGGGTGAAATCGTCACCCTGATTGGCGCCAACGGCGCGGGTAAAACTACGCTGCTCGGCACCCTGTGCGGTGACCCGCGCGCTACCAGCGGGCGGATTGTGTTTGACGGCAAAGACATTACCGACTGGCAGACGGCCAGAATCATGCGCGAGGCGGTAGCGATTGTTCCGGAAGGGCGTCGCGTATTCTCGCGTATGACGGTGGAAGAGAACCTGGCGATGGGCGGTTTCTTCGCCCACCGCGATGAATACCAGACCCGCATCAAGTGGGTGTACGAACTCTTCCCGCGCCTGTGGGAACGCCGCATCCAGCGTGCGGGCACCATGTCCGGCGGCGAGCAGCAGATGCTGGCGATTGGCCGCGCGCTGATGAGCCAGCCGCGCCTGCTGCTGCTGGACGAGCCGTCGCTCGGTCTGGCGCCGATCATCATTCAGCAGATCTTCGACACCATTGAGCAACTGCGTAAAGAGGGGATGACCATCTTCCTCGTCGAGCAGAACGCCAACCAGGCGCTGAAGCTTGCCGACCGCGGCTACGTGCTGGAGAACGGTCGGGTGGTGCTCGAGGATACCGGCGACGCGCTGCTCGCGAACGAGGCGGTGCGGAGCGCGTATCTGGGCGGCTGAGCCGTCTGTATCGCCCGGTGGCGCAGCGCTTACCGGGCCTACAGGGATCGAGTAGGCCGGGTAAGGCGTAGCCGCCACCCGGCTTTTTTAACCACTACACCCCTTCACACAACCATCATCCCCCTGACGCCTGGCTGTCACTTATCTGTAAACAAACAGTTATTTTTCTGTAATTCGAGCATGTCATGTTACCTCGCGAGCATAAAACGCGTGATATCGCGCATCCGGCACAATAAGAGAGATGACAATGACATCGTTACGACACACAGCTTTGGGTCTGGCAATCGGTCTGGCTTTTGCGACGAACGCAATGGCTGTCACCACCATTCCGTTCTGGCATTCCATGGAAGGGGAGTTGGGTAAAGAAGTTGACTCCCTGGCGCAGCGTTTCAACGACACCCATCCGGATTACAAAATTGTGCCGGTGTACAAAGGTAACTACGAGCAGAGCCTGAGCGCGGGCATTGCCGCCTTCCGTACCGGCAACGCGCCTGCACTGTTACAGGTTTATGAAGTGGGCACCGCCACCATGATGGCCTCCAAAGCCATCAAGCCGGTCTATGAAGTGTTCAAAGAAGCGGGTATCAACTTCGATGAATCCCAGTTTGTGCCGACCGTAGCGGGTTACTACACCGATTCCAAAACCGGCCATCTGCTGTCACAGCCGTTTAACAGCTCTACGCCGGTGCTCTACTACAACAAAGACGCCTTCAAAAAAGCTGGTTTAGACCCGGAGCAGCCGCCAAAAACCTGGCAGGACCTGGCGGAGTACACCGCGAAGCTGAAGGCGGCGGGGATGAAGTGCGGCTACGCCAGCGGCTGGCAGGGCTGGATCCAGATTGAAAACTTCAGCGCCTGGCACGGCCTGCCGGTTGCGACCAAAAACAACGGCTTCGACGGTACCGATGCGGTACTGGAGTTCAACAAGCCGGAGCAGGTGAAGCACATCGCGCTGCTTGCCGATCTGAACAAGAAGGGCGACTTCAGCTACTTCGGTCGTAAAGACGAATCCACCGAGAAGTTCTACAACGGCGATTGCGCCATTACCACCGCCTCGTCCGGCTCGCTGGCGGATATCCGTCACTACGCCAAATTCAACTACGGCGTGGGCATGATGCCGTACGACGCAGACGTGAAGGGCGCGCCGCAGAACGCCATTATCGGCGGGGCGAGCCTGTGGGTCATGCAGGGCAAAGACAAAGGCACCTATAAAGGCGTAGCCGAGTTCCTCGACTTCCTGGCGAAGCCGGAAAACGCTGCCGAATGGCACCAGAAGACCGGCTACCTGCCGATCACCAAAGCCGCGTACGACCTGACCCGCGAGCAGGGCTTCTACAGTAAGAACCCAGGGGCGGACATCGCGACGCGCCAGATGCTGAACAAGCCGCCGTTGCCGTTCACTAAAGGCCTGCGTCTGGGCAATATGCCGCAGATCCGCACCATCGTGGATGAGGAGCTGGAAAGCGTGTGGACCGGGAAGAAAACGCCACAGCAGGCGCTGGATTCAGCGGTAGAGCGCGGGAATCAGCTGCTGCGCCGCTTTGAGCAGTCGACGAAGTCTTAATCTTTTTCCCCTCACCCTAACCCTCTCCCTGTGGGAGAGGGCCGGGCTGAGGGGAAACCAACCTGAGCAAACCTATGTCATCATCCCGTCCGGTGTTCCGTTCCCGCTGGCTACCCTATCTTCTGGTCGCGCCGCAGCTGGTCATCACCGTTATTTTCTTTATCTGGCCTGCGGGCGAAGCGCTGTGGTACTCGGTACAAAGCGTCGATCCTTTCGGGCTCTCCAGCCAGTTTGTTGGCCTGGACAACTTCACCGCGCTGTTCCATGACAGCTACTACCTGGACTCTTTCTGGACAACGATGAAGTTCAGCGCCCTCGTAACCGTCAGCGGTCTGGTTGCCTCGCTGTTTTTCGCCGCGCTGGTGGACTACGTGGTGCGCGGCAGCCGAATTTATCAAACCCTGATGCTGCTGCCCTACGCCGTGGCTCCCGCCGTGGCCGCCGTGCTGTGGATCTTCCTGTTTAACCCCGGTCGCGGGTTAATTACCCACTTCCTGGCAGAGTTCGGCTACGACTGGAACCACGCCCAGAATAGCGGTCAGGCGATGTTCCTGGTGGTGTTCGCCTCGGTGTGGAAGCAGATCAGCTACAACTTCCTGTTCTTCTTTGCCGCGCTGAAGTCCATCCCGCGCTCGCTGGTGGAAGCCGCCGCGATTGACGGCGCAGGGCCGATTCGTCGCTTCTTCAGATTATCGCTGCCGCTGATCGCCCCAGTGAGTTTCTTCCTGCTGGTGGTTAACCTCGTGTACGCCTTCTTCGACACCTTCCCGGTGATCGATGCGGCGACTGCAGGCGGCCCGGTGCAGGCGACAACGACGCTTATCTATAAGATCTACCGCGAAGGTTTCGCCGGTCTGGATCTCTCGGCCTCCGCCGCGCAGTCCGTCGTGCTGATGTTCCTGGTCATCATCCTCACGGTGGTGCAGTTCCGCTATGTCGAAAGTAAGGTGCGCTACCAATGATTGAGAACCGTCGCGGGCTGACGATTTTCAGCCATACCATGCTGATTTTAGGGATTATCGTCATCCTGTTCCCGCTGTACGTGGCTTTTGTCGCCGCCACGCTGGACACCAAAGCCGTGTTCGACACGCCGATGACGCTGGTTCCCGGCGGCCATCTTTTCGAGAACATGAAGACCATCTGGACCCAGGGCGTGGGCGCCAACAGCGCGCCGTTCTGGCTGATGATGCTCAACAGCTTCATCATGGCGTTCGGCATTACGGTCGGCAAAATCACGGTGTCGATGCTTTCGGCCTTCGCCATCGTCTGGTTCCGCTTTCCGCTGCGTAACCTCTTCTTCTGGATGATCTTTATCACCCTGATGCTGCCGGTTGAGGTGCGTATCTTCCCGACGGTGGAGGTCATCGCCAACCTGAAGATGCTCGACAGCTACGCGGGCCTGACGCTGCCGCTAATGGCCTCGGCCACCGCGACCTTCCTGTTCCGCCAGTTTTTTATGACTCTGCCGGACGAGCTGATTGAAGCCGCGCGCATCGACGGCGCGTCGCCGATGCGCTTCTTCCGCGACATCGTGCTGCCGCTGTCGAAAACCAACCTGGCCGCGCTGTTTGTGATCACCTTTATCTACGGCTGGAACCAGTATCTGTGGCCGCTGCTGATTATTCAGGACGTCAACCTCGGCACCGCCGTGGCGGGCATCAAAGGCATGATCGCCACCGGCGAAGGCACCACCCTCTGGAACCAGGTGATGGCGGCGATGCTGCTCACCCTTATCCCACCCGTAGTCATTGTTTTAGCCATGCAGCGTGCGTTTGTCCGCGGCCTGGTCGATAGCGAGAAATAAGATGGCAGGTTTAAAATTACAGGCAGTCACCAAAAGCTGGGATGGCAAAACCCAGGTTATTCAGCCGTTAACGCTCGACGTGGCGGACGGGGAATTCATCGTAATGGTCGGCCCGTCCGGCTGCGGAAAATCCACGCTGCTGCGCATGGTGGCCGGGCTGGAGCGCGTGACGTCCGGGGATATCTGGATTGACCGCCAGCGCGTCACCGAGATGGAGCCGAAAGACAGAGGCATTGCGATGGTGTTCCAGAACTACGCCCTCTATCCGCACATGAGCGTGGAAGAGAACATGGCCTGGGGGCTGAAAATCCGCGGCATGGGCAAAGGCCATATCGACGAGCGCGTGAAGGAGGCGGCGCGCATTCTTGAGCTGGACGGCCTGCTCAAGCGCCGCCCGCGCGAGCTTTCCGGCGGACAGCGCCAGCGCGTGGCGATGGGGCGCGCCATCGTGCGCGATCCGGCGGTATTCCTCTTCGACGAGCCGCTGTCTAACCTTGATGCCAAGCTGCGCGTGCAGATGCGTCTTGAGCTGCAGCAGCTGCACCGTCGTCTGAAAACCACCTCCCTGTACGTGACCCACGATCAGGTCGAAGCCATGACCCTCGCCCAGCGCGTGATGGTGATGAACAAAGGCATCGCCGAGCAGATTGGCACTCCGGTGGAAGTGTACGAGAAACCCGCCACCCGCTTTGTGGCGAGCTTTATCGGCAGCCCGGCCATGAACCTGCTGGAAGGGCGTATCAGCAGCGCGGGCACGCACTTTGAGCTGGAAAGCGGGATGGCATTGCCGGTCAACTGGTACTATCGTGGCTACGCCGGGCGTAAGATGACGCTCGGTATCCGCCCGGAGCATATTGGTTTAACCTCTCAGGCGGACGGCGGCGTGCCGCTGGTGATGGACACGCTGGAGATGTTGGGTGCAGATAACCTGGCGCACGGTCGCTGGGGCGAGCAAAAAATGGTGGTGCGTCTGGCCCATCAGGAGCGCCCTAAAGCAGTCAGCACGCTGTGGCTTCACCTGCCGGAAAATCATCTGCACCTGTTTGACGGTGAAACAGGACAACGAGTATGAGCAACTGGCCTTATCCCCACGTCGTCGCCCACCGGGGCGGCGGTAAGCTGGCCCCGGAGAATACCCTGGCGGCGATTGACGTTGGCGCGCGCTACGGTCACACGATGATCGAGTTCGACGCGAAGCTGTCGAAAGACGGCGAAATTTTCCTGCTGCATGACGATAATCTCGAACGCACCAGCAACGGCTGGGGCGTGGCGGGTGAACTGCCGTGGCGCGACCTGCTGAAGGTGGACGCCGGAAGCTGGTACAGCGGCGAATTCAAAGGCGAACCGCTACCGCTGCTGGCGGAAGTGGCCGATCGCTGTCGTCAGCACGGCATGATGGCCAATATCGAAATCAAACCGACCACCGGCACCGGGGCGCTGACGGGCAAAGTGATTGCGCTGGCCGCGCGCGAGCTGTGGGAAGGGATGACCGCGCCGCTGCTGTCATCATTTGAAATCGATGCGCTGGAGGCCGCACAGGAGGCCGCGCCTGAGCTGCCGCGCGGGCTGCTGCTGGACGAGTGGCGCGGGGACTGGCACGAGCTGACGACCCGCTTAGCGTGTGTGTCTATTCATCTTAATCACAAGCTGCTGGACGAGGCGCGGGTGAAGATGCTGAAAGACGCGGGTCTGCATATTCTGGTTTACACCGTCAACAAACCCCAGCGTGCAGCCGAACTGCTGCGCTGGGGCGTGGACAGTATCTGTACCGATGCAATCGATCTGATTGGCCCGAACTTTAGTTCTGCTGATTAAGCATACTGCCATTCGACTGCGGCGGCAGCATATGCTGCTGTCCGCTGCCTGACGACGTCATCCCACCCAACATCCCGCCGTTTTTATTCGGCAGCGGCTGCTCGCGCACCTGCCCCTGCTGTACACGCTGGGTGTTGGCGTTCATCTGATTTTGCAGGCTTTGCTGCTGCAACTGGGTCTGCGTTTTCAACTGCTGGTTAAGCATCCCTTTCTGCTGCTGTTGCTGGCTCATCATCTCGGTTTGCATACGCTGCTGGCTGGGGATGACGTAGCCCTGCTGGTTCGGGTTGTTCATGGTGTTGAGTGGCTGTGCGAGCGCGGCAAACGGGATCAGCGCCGTAAGAATCATCAAGCGTTTCATTGTCATTTCCTCCTTTTGAGGTCTCTCTTAAGTTTACCCCTATTTCACCATGACGATGATTTTTTAGGAGTTGTGAACCAGGCTTAAGCGGGGAATATGGATCCCTTCACCTGGAGAACAATAATGATGAAACCAACGTTTTTGCGCTGGGTCGCCATCGCCGCGCTGATGGCAGGCGGTACATTTAGCGTGGCGGCCAACCCGCCAGCGGCGCCTCCGGTCTCTTACGGCGTGGAGGAAGATGTTTTTCATCCCGTGCGGGCAACCCATGGCATGGTGGCGTCGGTGGATGCGCTGGCAACAAAAGTGGGCGTCGATATTCTCAGGCAGGGCGGTAACGCGGTGGATGCAGCGGTCGCCGTCGGCTATGCGCTGGCGGTAACGCATCCGCAGGCGGGGAACCTCGGCGGCGGCGGCTTTATGATGCTGCGCACCAAAGACGGCAAAACTACCGCAATCGACTTCCGCGAGATGGCGCCTGCTCAGGCGTCCCGCGATATGTTCCTCGACGACCAGGGCAACCCTGACAGCAAAAAATCCCTGACCTCGCATCTCGCCTCCGGCACGCCGGGTACCGTCGCGGGCTTCTCGCTGGCGCTGGAAAAATACGGCACGATGCCGCTGAACAAGGTGGTGCAGCCTGCCATCAGGCTGGCGCGAGAGGGCTTTGTGGTGAATGACGCTCTGGCGGACGATCTCAAGACCTACGGCAGCGAAGTCATTCCCAATCATGAAAACAGCAAGGCCATCTTCTGGAAAGACGGTGAGCCGCTGAAGAAGGGCGACAGGCTGGTGCAGAAGAATCTCGCCAAAAGCCTGGAGCTGATTGCGGAGCACGGTCCGGACGCTTTCTACAAAGGGGCGATTGCCGACCAGATTGCGGAAGAGATGCAAAAGAACGGCGGGCTCATCACCAAAGCGGATCTGGCTGAATACAAGGCGGTGGAGCGCGAGCCGATTAACGGCACCTATCGCGGCTACGAGGTCTTTTCAATGCCGCCGCCGTCCTCCGGGGGGATCCACATCGTGCAGATCCTCAACATTCTTGAAAACTTCGATATGCACAAGTTCGGCTTCGGCAGCGCGGATGCCATGCAGGTGATGGCGGAAGCGGAAAAACGCGCCTACGCCGACCGTTCGGAATATCTCGGCGATCCGGACTTCGTGAAGGTGCCATGGCAGGCGCTGACCAACAAGGCGTATGCCAAATCGATTGCGGAACAGATCGACATCAACAAGGCCAAACCGTCGAGCGAGATCCGCCCCGGCAAGCTGGCGCCGTACGAAAGCAACCAGACCACCCACTTCTCGGTGGTGGATAAAGACGGTAACGCGGTGGCGGTGACCTATACGCTCAACACCACCTTCGGCACCGGGATTGTGGCGGGCAACAGCGGCATTCTGCTGAACAACGAGATGGATGACTTCTCCGCCAAGCCGGGCGTGCCGAACGTCTACGGGCTGGTCGGCGGCGATGCAAATGCGGTAGGGCCGAAGAAACGTCCGCTGTCGTCTATGTCGCCTACAATTGTCGTGAAAGACGGGAAAACCTGGCTGGTAACCGGCAGCCCTGGCGGCAGCCGTATTATCACTACCGTGCTGCAGATGGTGGTGAACAGCATCGACTTTGGGATGAACGTCGCCGAAGCGACCAACGCCCCGCGTTTCCATCACCAGTGGCTGCCGGACGAGCTGCGCGTCGAGAAGGGCTTTAGCCCGGATACTATTAAGCTGCTTGAGCAGCGTGGGCAGAAGGTGGCGGTGAAAGAGGCGATGGGCAGTACCCAGAGCATTATGGTGGGGCCAGACGGGGCGCTGTTTGGCGCATCAGATCCGCGTTCGGTGGATGATTTGTCGGCGGGGTATTGATGTGTTGCCGGGTGGTGGCTTCGCCTTACCCGGCCTGTGTTTTTCATTCCCTCTCCCGGTGGGAGAGGGTTAGGGTGAGGGCAACAAGCTACTTCATTCGCGCCATATAATACGCGTCTACATATTCACCGTTGCGCAGGGCAAATTTCCTGCCGGTCCCTTCGATTTCAAAGCCAAAATTTTTATAGAGCGCAACAGCCGCTGGGTTATCGGCAAAGACCGTCAGTTCGATTCGTTCGATACGCAGCCAGTTGTCGCACAGATTAACCATTTCGCTCATGAGCCTGCGGCCTACGCCGCGACCCTGCATATCCGCTGCCACGCTGATACCGAATGTGGCAACGTGGCTGCGACGCGGGTTTTCCATCACGTCCAGCGCCATGTGCCCAATGACGCGCTTTTCCAGACAGGCAACAAGATGGCGTCGGCCTGGTTTTGTCGCAACGCGTTCGTGCCACATTTCCATTGAGGGATGAGGGAGCTGTAGCGTGTCGTGATACACATCAGGATGCGACATGATGTCGCGCAAAGCTTCTGCATCGCTGGGTTCGATGTGGCGTATCACTATCTCACTCATTCCTTATTCCTCAGTCAGTTAAACGTCCTTTCCAACATCAATGACTTTAAAATTTGAGTCAACCGCTATTTTTTGCAAAAAGTATTGGACAAGTGCGAATGATAATGATTGTTATTGCTCTGCATTCAGGAAGACCCCTACGGGAACCTGAAAGCACGACATTGCTCACATTGCTTCCAGTATTACTTTAGCCAGCTTTTAGCTGGCTTTTTTTTGTTATGGTTAGACTCAGTAACCTTCCAAAAGGACTGAGCCATGACACTACATTGCGCATTTATTGGATTTGGTAAAAGTACGACCCGCTATCACCTGCCGTATGTTCTCAACCGTAAAGACAGCTGGCACGTGGCACACATCTTCCGCCGCCGCGCGAAGCCGGAAGAGCAATCCCCGCAGTATTCCCACATTCATTTCACCAGCGATCTCGACGAGGTGCTTAACGATCCGCAGGTGAAGTTGGTCATTGTCTGCACCCACGCAGACAGCCATTTTGAGTACGCGAAGCGCGCACTGGAGGCGGGTAAAAACGTGCTGGTGGAAAAGCCGTTCACCCCGACCATCGCCGAAGCGAAGGAACTGTTCGCGCTGGCGAAAAGCAAAGGGCTGACCGTCACGCCGTACCAGAACCGTCGCTTTGACAGCTGCTTCCTGACGGCGAAAAAGGCGATTGAAAGCGGCAAGCTGGGCGACATCGTGGAAATTGAAAGCCACTTCGATTACTACCGTCCGGTCGCGGAAACCCAGCCCGGCCTGCCGCAGGACGGCTCGTTCTATGGCCTCGGCGTGCACACCATGGACCAGATCATCTCCCTGTTTGGCCGCCCGGACCTCGTGGCATATGACATCCGCAGCCTGCGTAATAAAGCCAACCCGGACGACACCTTTGAAGCGCAGCTGTTCTACGGCGACCTGAAGGCCATCGTCAAAACCAGCCATCTGGTAAAAATCGACTATCCGAAATTTATCGTTCACGGCACCAAAGGCTCGTTTATCAAGTACGGCATCGACCAGCAGGAGACGAGCCTGAAGGCCAACATCATGCCGGGCGAAGCGGGTTTTGCGGCGGATGATTCCGTGGGCGTGCTGGAGTATGTGAACGATGAGGGCGTGACGGTCAGGGAAGAACGTGAACCGGAAACCGGCGACTATGGGCGCGTCTACGATGCGCTGTATGAAACACTCACAACCGGCGCGCCGAATTACGTCAAGGAATCTGACGTTCTGACCAACCTGGAAATCCTCGAGCGGGCCTTCGGGCAGGCTTCTCCTGCCACGGTAACCCTCGCGAAATAAGCAAAAACGGCTCCTCTGCGCTTATTCATAATTTTTGAACAGAGGAGTCAATTTTCACCCTCTATGATCCCAGGCGGTTTGCGTCCACACTTACTCCATCGAAACGAACTGAGGGTGAAACAATGATCTACTTACGCAAAGCAAACGAACGTGGTCACGCGAATCATGGCTGGCTGGACTCATGGCATTCATTCTCGTTTGCCGACTACTACGACCCAAACTTCATGGGCTTCTCCGCACTGCGCGTGATTAACGACGACGTGATTGATGCAGGCCAGGGCTTCGGTACCCACCCGCACAAAGACATGGAAATCCTGACCTATGTGCTGGAAGGGGCGGTGGAACACCAGGACAGCATGGGCAACAAAGAGCAGGTTCCGGCGGGCGAGTTCCAGATTATGAGCGCGGGTACCGGGGTGCGTCACTCCGAGTACAACCCGAGCAAAACGGAAAAACTGCACCTGTATCAAATCTGGATCATTCCAGAAGAGACCGGCATCACGCCACGCTACGAGCAGCGCCGCTTCGATGCAAAGCAGGGCAAACAGCTGGTGCTGTCCCCGGATGCGCGTGAAGGTTCCCTGAAGGTGCATCAGGATATGGAGCTGTACCGCTGGGCGCTGGCGAAAGACGAACAGTCTTTGCACCAGATTGCCGCCAACCGCCGCGTGTGGATCCAGGTGGTAAAAGGCGAGGTGACTATCAACGGCACCAAAGCGACTACCGCTGACGGTCTGGCCGTCTGGGATGAGCAGGCACTCTCCGTGCACGCCGACAGCGAAAGCGAAATTCTGCTGTTTGACCTGCCGCCGGTGTAATAAATCATAAATAAATGCCCATCCTTCCCTTTGACAGGGGAAGGATGGGCTTTGTCCGTGATAAACTGAGCAAATCTCTCACTTCAAGATTTCTCAGGACGATGAAAAAGAAACGCCCCGTACTTCAGGATGTCGCCGATCGCGTCGGTGTGACCAAAATGACGGTCAGCCGTTTTTTACGTAACCCGGAACAGGTTTCCGTGGCGTTACGTGGCAAGATTGCCGCTGCCCTTGATGAACTGGGTTATATCCCCAACCGCGCACCCGATATTCTCTCCAATGCGACCAGCCGTGCGGTGGGCGTCCTGCTTCCTTCCCTGACCAACCAGGTTTTCGCCGAAGTTTTGCGCGGCATTGAAAGCGTCACCGATGCTTTTGGCTATCAGACCATGCTCGCCCACTACGGGTACAAGCCGGAACTGGAAGAGGAACGTCTTGAGTCCATGCTTTCCTGGAACATCGATGGCCTGATTTTAACCGAACGTACCCACACTGCCCGCACGCTCAAAATGATTGAAGTGGCCGGCATTCCGGTGGTGGAGCTGATGGACAGCCAGTCCCCGTGCCTCGATATCGCCGTGGGGTTCGATAACTTCGAAGCGGCGCGCCAGATGACGGCGGCGATCATTGCCCGCGGTCATCGTCATATCGCCTATCTGGGCGCGCGTCTTGATGAACGTACTATCATCAAACAGAAGGGATACGAGCAGGCGATGCTCGACGCGAACTTAACCCCGTACAGCGTGATGGTGGAGCAGTCCTCTTCCTATACGTCGGGTATTGAGCTGATGCGTCAGGCACGACGCGAGTATCCGCAACTGGACGGTATTTTCTGTACCAACGATGACCTTGCTGTTGGCGCGGCGTTTGAGTGTCAGCGTCTGGGGCTGAAGATCCCTGATGATATGGCGATCGCCGGTTTCCACGGCCACGACATTGGCCAGGTGATGGAGCCGCGTCTGGCGAGCGTCCTGACCCCACGTGAACGTATGGGCCGCATTGGCGCAGAACGCCTGCTGGCGCGCATTCGTGGCGAGACGGTTACCCCAAAAATGTTAGATTTAGGTTTCACCTTGTCACCGGGTGGATCTATTTGAACTGACAAATTTGAAGTAGCTCACACTTATTCACTTCGCGCACGTTTGGATATTGCTTCTCTTTTGCCCCAGCAGGACAATGTTACCGATAACTGTTACCCGTAACAATTGACTGAGGGACACCCTTTGAGCACGACTAATTACGATCACCACGTCTACGTCCTGATGGGCGTTTCCGGTAGCGGGAAATCAGCCGTAGCCAGCGAAGTGGCGCATCAACTCCAGGCTGCGTTTCTTGATGGCGACTTCCTCCATCCGCGCAGCAACATCATGAAAATGGCCTCCGGCGAGCCGCTGAACGACGACGACCGCAAACCGTGGTTGCAGGCGCTGAATGACGCCGCGTTCGCGATGCAGCGTACCAACAAAGTCTCCCTGATCGTCTGCTCCGCGCTGAAAAAAACCTACCGCGACCTGCTGCGCGACGGCAACCCGAATCTCTCTTTCATCTACCTGAAAGGGGATTTCGAGGTGATTGAAAGCCGTCTGAAGGCGCGTAAAGGGCACTTCTTTAAAACCCAGATGCTGGTCACGCAGTTTGAAGCGCTGCAGGAGCCGGGTGCGGACGAGAGGGACGTATTAGTGGTTGATATCGATCAGCCGCTGGACGGTGTTGTTGCCAGCACCATCGAGGTCATTAATAAAAGGCAGTAAGTTTTGAGTACATTAACGCTTGTTTTGACAGCAGTGGGTTCCGTATTGCTACTGCTGTTTTTAGTGATGAAGGCGCGTATGCATGCCTTTGTTGCTTTGATGGTGGTTTCTATCGGTGCAGGTCTCTTTTCCGGTATGCCGCTCGACAAGATCGCCGCGACGATGGAAAAAGGGATGGGCGGCACGCTGGGCTTCCTGGCGATTGTGGTCGCCCTTGGCGCGATGTTTGGCAAGATTTTGCACGAGACGGGCGCGGTCGACCAGATTGCCGTCAAGATGCTGAAATCCTTCGGCCACAGCCGTGCGCACTACGCGATTGGCCTGGCTGGCCTGATCTGCGCGCTGCCGCTGTTCTTTGAAGTGGCCGTTGTGCTGCTGATAAGCGTCGCGTTCTCCATGGCGCGCCATACCGGCACTAACCTCGTGAAGCTGGTTATTCCGCTGTTTGCGGGCGTGGCGGCCGCCGCAGCGTTTCTGCTGCCGGGGCCTGCGCCGATGCTGCTGGCCTCCCAGATGCACGCTGATTTTGGCTGGATGATCCTGATTGGCCTCTGCGCCGCGATCCCGGGGATGATTATCGCCGGTCCGCTGTGGGGCAACTTCATCAGCCGCTACGTTGAGCTGCACATTCCGGACGACATCACCGAGCCGCACCTGGGCGAGGGCAAAATGCCGTCCTTCGGCTTCAGCCTGTCGCTGATCCTGCTCCCGCTGGTGCTGGTGGGACTGAAAACCATCGCCGCGCGCTTTGTGCCGGTGGGTTCCAGCGCCTACGAGTGGTTTGAGTTCATCGGTCACCCGTTCACCGCGATCCTGGTGGCGTGTCTGGTGGCGATTTACGGCCTGGCGATGCGTCAGGGGATGCCGAAAGACCGCGTGATGGAGATCTGCGGCGCCGCGCTGCAGCCTGCGGGCATTATCCTGCTGGTGATCGGTGCCGGGGGTGTGTTCAAGCAGGTGCTGGTGGATTCCGGCGTAGGCCCGGCACTGGGCGAAGCGCTGACCGGAATGGGCCTGCCGATTGCGGTTACCTGCTTTGTGCTGGCCGCAGCGGTGCGTATCATTCAGGGCTCCGCAACCGTGGCGTGTTTAACCGCCGTGGGTCTGGTGATGCCGGTGATTGAACAGCTGAACTACTCCGGTGCGCAGATGGCGGCGCTCTCAATCTGCATCGCGGGCGGCTCGATTGTGGTATCCCACGTTAACGATGCAGGCTTCTGGCTTTTCGGTAAATTTACCGGCGCGACCGAAGCGCAAACCCTGAAAACCTGGACGCTGATGGAAACCATCCTCGGCACAACGGGGGCGATTGTCGGGATGATTGCCTTCACGCTGCTGAGCTGAATGCGGTGATTTAACAAGGCCCAAAAATAAGGCCCGGTAGCGTTAACGCTTACCGGGCCTTTATATTATGCAGAACACCAGGCCGGGTATGGTGAAACCACCACCCGGCTTTTTCACGTCACTCGTCCTGCGTCGCGCTCTCAATCGTTAAACGCACATCCGAGGTGATCAGTTCTGCCAGCATCTGGTACACCTTCAGCGTCTCTTCCGGCTCGGCATCGCCCGTATCACTGATGTAGCCTTCGTCGCGCAGCGTCAGAACCAGAGTGCTGAAGACCGCTTTGTCGAAGAATTCAGGAGCGTTAATGCCGTGCAGAACGGACAGACGCTGTGCCAGCGTCCGGCTCTCTTTCTCCAGCGTACCGCGGTTGATAGACGGATTCGCACTCAGCAGCCAGAACGTAATGGCGTAGCGCTGCAGCGTTTCGCGCGCACCGGCGGCCAGCAGCTGCAGGGTGCGGGAGCGTGACGGATTGATGTGCAGCTCGTCATTCGTGACGGTGATTAGCCCTTGACGACGTAGTTCTTCCGTCAGTTTGTCCAGTTCACCCGCCAGCTCATCCTTGCTCCAGCGTAGGAACAGCTCCGCTTTCAGCATCGGGTAGAGCGTATCAACGTGACGCAATAGCTCCTGACGCGAGATGCGGCGATGCTGGGTAATGATGGCCGCCATGAGCGACGGCAGCATCAGCATATGGGTGATGTTGTTGCGGTAGTACGTCATCAGCACTGCCTGCTCACGCGGCAGAATGATGATGTCGCCGATTGTGTCTTTTTCGACTTCAAACTTATTCATCTGCAGCGCGTGATCGATAAGCTCACTGGCGGTTGCTGAAGGCACGGTTGAATCAACCGAATACGGCACGTTGCGCATCATATCCAGATAGCAATCCAGCTGTTCCGTCAGTTGCTCACGGGTCAGTGAGCGCTGGCGCGAAGCGAGAAGTGCCGTACAGCACAAGTTCATGGCATTAGCCGCACCGGCGTTGTTAATGCGCACCATTAGTTCGGACGCAATGCCGTTGACCGTTGGCGTCAGCCAGGCCGGACGAATCGCTTCGATAGGATCGATGGATTCGCGCCACTCGGGAACGTGATGGTTCAGATATGTCATCAGCGGCATCGGCTCGCCGAAGTTCACATAGCCCTGGCCGAGATTGCGTAGCTTGCTCAAGCCGCGCAGCATCTGCGGCAGGCTCTCTTTCTCTTTGGTCGCACCGCGCAGCTCTTTGGCGTACGTGCCCACTTCCATCACGTGCTCATAGCCAATGTAGATTGGCACTAGCGTGATGGGACGGGTTCCTCCGCGCAGCATCGCCTGGATGGTCATCGACAGCGTGCCGGTCTTCGGATCGAGCAGACGTCCGGTACGGGAACGACCGCCCTCCACGAAGTACTCCACGGAATAGCCGCGGCTGAACAGCTCGCCCAGATACTCGCGGAACACGGTGGAGTAGAGCTTGTTGCCCTTGAAGGTACGACGGATAAAGAAGGCGCCCAGGCGGCGGAAAATCGGACCTGCTGGCCAGAAATTCAGGTTGATACCGGCAGCAATATGCGGCGGTACCAGCCCCTGGTGATAGAGCACGTAGGAAAGAAGCAGGTAGTCCATGTGGCTGCGGTGGCAGGGGACATAGACAATCTCATGGCCATCATGCGCCAGCTGGCGTACACGCTCGGCGTTATGAACGTTGATGCCCTGATACAGGCGGTTCCAGGTAAAGCCGAGAATACGATCGGACAGGCGAATCATCTCGTAAGAGAAGTTCGCTGCAATCTCTTCCATCAGCGCAATGGCGTTCTGCTGGGCTTTCTCATGCGATATTTTCTTGCTGCGCGCTTCGTCTTCAACGGCGCGAGCAATCGCTTTGGAGGCCAACAGCTTGTTGAACAAATCCTGACGCGCCGGGAGACGCGGCCCTACGGCAGCCAGGCGCTGACGGGCAAAGTGCATACGCGCCACGCGCGCCAGTTTTTGCGCGATGATCTTGTCGGTGCCGTGCTCGTCCGCCATTCGACGCAGCGAAACGGAAGGGGAGAAACGCACAAAGCTGTCGCGTCCCAGCCAGGAGACCGCGAAGAACTTCTGAATGCCGTTAAGCATGCGCAGTGGTGGGTTCTCTTCACCTTTTTCACGGCCCGGACGACGACCAAACATCACCGATACCGGCACCATCTGCACATCCAGATCGGGGTTGCTGCGATGCAGGTCGAGATAGTCATGGAACAGCTTGATGGACTCTTCTTTTGGCGTGTAGTAGGTAAACACGCGCGGTCCACCGTGAATGAACACGTAGCGCGGCAGCAGCGTACCGTCAACTTCAAGCGGTTCAAGCGGGTCCGGTAAGTCATGCGCCAGACACTGGGCGCGAAGCGTCAGTAAGTCTGCCTTCGAGTTATAAGGCAAAACGTACATAATAGGACGCGACGTATCGAGCCCCAACTCCAGCGCGGGTTCTGCTGGGATAGACTTGCTTTTTACCAGTATGCTTAATGGTAAATTAAGTAATTTGTAGTAAATTCGTGGCCAGCCGGACATAAACGATGTAAAGCCTCTGGTTAATAATGCAATTGCGGCGCAAGGATAACAGAAAGCGCGCAAAATTTCTGTTGTTACCCGTCATACTTCAGGCTGTAGCGAAACGCGCTACGGCTCCTGTTACTGACGCTCTTTTTTTAAAAAGGTTCTTTTAATGGCCAATAATACCACTGGGTTAACGCGTATCATCAAAGCCGCCGGCTATTCATGGAAAGGTTTCCGTGCTGCGTGGATCAACGAAGCCGCTTTTCGCCAGGAGGGCGTCGCCGCTATCATCGCGGTGATCATTGCCTGTTTCCTTGATGTTGATGCTATTACTCGCGTGCTTCTTATCGGTTCCGTGCTTCTGGTGATGATAGTGGAAATTCTTAATAGCGCTATTGAAGCCGTTGTTGATCGCATCGGTTCCGATTTCCATGAGCTTTCTGGCCGCGCAAAAGACATGGGCTCTGCTGCTGTGTTGCTGGCGATTATCACTGCCGTTATTACCTGGGTCACGCTGCTTTGGTCACATTTCCGATGAGCCTCGAGGAATAATTAAGTCCCTGGTTTTTTGTGCAGTTTTTGATTCCAAAATCGCCTTTGACTGTATATACTCACAGCATAACTGTATATACACCCAGGGGGCGGAATGAAAGCGTTAACGACCAGGCAGCAAGAGGTGTTTGATCTCATCCGGGATCATATCGGCCAGACGGGTATGCCACCCACGCGTGCGGAAATCGCTCAGCGTCTGGGCTTCCGTTCTCCGAATGCTGCCGAAGAACACCTGAAAGCGCTGGCGCGTAAGGGCGTGATTGAGATTGTTTCAGGCGCGTCACGTGGTATCCGCCTGCTGGTGGAAGAAGAGACGGGTATTCCGCTGGTGGGGCGTGTTGCTGCCGGTGAGCCTTTGCTGGCGCAGCAGCATATTGAAGGCCACTACCAGGTCGATCCGGCCATGTTCAAACCGAGCGCTGATTTCCTGCTGCGCGTTAGCGGCATGTCGATGAAAGACATCGGTATTCTTGACGGCGATCTGCTTGCGGTGCACAAAACGCAGGATGTGCGTAACGGTCAGGTGGTTGTCGCGCGCATTGATGATGAAGTCACCGTCAAGCGTCTGAAAAAACAGGGGAACACAGTTCAGCTACTGCCTGAAAACAACGAGTTCTCCCCGATTGTGGTCGATCTCCGCGAACAGAACTTCTCTATCGAAGGACTGGCGGTTGGGGTGATTCGCAACGGTGAATGGCTGTAACCTCTTCCTGACAGGCTATGGCGCCGCTGTAGCCTGCTTCATTCCCCACTCCCGGTATTTTTCATGTCACTGCTGACGGCATCCGATAAGGCATTGTGGCGTCTTGCTCTGCCGATGATTTTTTCCAATATTACCGTGCCCTTGCTGGGTCTGGTCGATACTGCCGTTATTGGTCATCTTGATTCGCCGGTTTATCTCGGCGGCGTGGCGATTGGCGCAACGGCAACCAGCTTCCTGTTTATGCTGCTGCTCTTTTTGCGTATGAGCACCACCGGGCTCACGGCACAGGCTTATGGTGCAAAAGATCCGCTGCGTCTGGCGCGGGCTCTGGTCCAGCCGCTGATCCTTGCGCTTGGCGCGGGGGCGTTAATCGTTATATTACGTGCGCCCCTGATCGACTTTGCACTCCATGTTGTTGGCGGCAGCGAGGCGGTACTGGCCCAGGCTCGACGTTTCCTTGAAATCCGCTGGCTCAGCGCGCCCGCCTCGCTGGCTAACCTGGTTCTGCTGGGGTGGCTACTGGGCGTTCAGTACGCCCGTGCGCCAGTGATTTTGCTGGTGGTGGGCAACCTTCTCAACATTGTGCTGGATGTCTGGCTGGTAATGGGACTGCATATGAATGTGCAGGGCGCGGCGCTGGCGACGGCGATTGCCGAGTACGGAACCTTTATTATTGGTCTTTGGATGGTCTGGCGCGTGCTGGCGATGCGCGGCATCTCCCTGGCGCTGCTCAAAACCGCATGGCGCGGCAATATCCGTAAGCTGCTGGCACTTAATCGTGACATCATGCTGCGCTCGCTGCTGCTTCAGCTCTGCTTCGGCGCGCTGACGGTTTTCGGGGCTCGACTGGGGCCAGAAATCGTTGCGGTCAACGCGGTATTGATGACGCTGCTGACCTTTACCGCCTACGCGCTGGACGGTTTTGCCTATGCGGTAGAAGCGCATTCCGGGCAGGCGTACGGTGCGCGCGAAAGCGGGCAGCTTCGGGACGTCTGGCGGGCAGCCTGCCGTCAGTCGGGACTGGTGGCGCTGGCGTTCGGCCTGGTTTACGCCTGCTTTGGTGAGCAGATCGTTTCATTACTTACGTCTATCCCTGCGCTGCGCGAGCTGGCGAGTCACTATCTCATCTGGCAAGTCATCTTACCGGTAGTCGGCGTCTGGTGTTATCTGCTGGACGGCATGTTTATTGGTGCGACGCGCGGAGCGGAAATGCGCAACAGCATGGCGGTCGCGGCGGTAGGGTTTGGCCTGACGCTGCTGACGCTTCCCTGGCTTGGAAATCACGGTTTGTGGCTGGCCCTGGCCGTTTTCCTCTCGCTGCGAGGGATATCGCTGGCTTTTATCTGGCACCGCCACTGGCAAAACGATACCTGGTTCCCTTCACGTCACGATATATCGTGACGGTTAAAGATTCCGAATATGAAATCAACTGCCAAATCCTTAACTACAATATTTATCACGTCCAGCAGAAAAGAACGTAACGGACGTTACGACCCGACGTTTAACTAAGAGGACACGATGATGAATAAAGACGAAATCGGCGGCAACTGGAAGCAGTTCAAAGGTAAAGCGAAAGAAAAGTGGGGTAAGCTGACAGATGACGATATGACCGTCATTGAAGGTAAACGCGATCAGCTTGTCGGTAAAATTCAGGAACGCTACGGCTACGCGAAAGATCAGGCGGAAAACGAAGTCAAAGACTGGGAAACCCGTAACGACTACCGCTGGTAACGCTGAATAACCCACAGGGCGGCTCTAAGCCGCCTTTTCTTTTGCCGTTAACGCGGCTTTTTCTTCACCAGAATTGAGTGGTCGTGCTGACATGCGTCCTGATGACGACAAGCTTCCACTTCCACGCAGGCAGAGCACAGCCCATGCGCTTCAATCACGTTATGACGCAGGGCAAAACCCATTTTCGCTGCCAGCGTATGCATAATATCTTCCACGCCTTCCGCAGCTTCTTCTTTCACCACGCCGCAGCGGTCACAGATAAACATCGCCGATGTGTGGGTGGGCTGATCAAACAGATGGCACAGCACATAGCTGTTGGTGGACTCAACTTTATGCACGAATCCTTGTTCCAGCAGGAAATCCAGCGCGCGATACACGGTTGGTGGCTTCGCCTGCGGCTCGCTTTCGCGGAGCAGGTCCAGCAGATCGTAAGCGCTGATGGCACCCTGCTGCAGGCTCATGAGACGTAATACTTCAAGGCGCTGCGGAGTCAGGCGCACATTGCGTTGCGCACACAGCTTTTCGGCCTGCGCTAACAGCTCTTTTGTGGACTTATCCATTTAGCACCCCGGATGTTATAGGACGGAAAACGCCCACTTTATCATGTTCTGGTAAAAACGCCGAGATCCGCCAGTCTGTGCTATACCTGACCCATTGCAAACCGGGAAATAAACAATGAAAAAACCTGACTGTATTCGGCACTGGCGCGACGTAGAAGGCGCGGATGATTCGACCTATCCAGGTAGCGATGAGCTTTTTTCTATCGGCGCCCCGTTGGCTCGCAAGCTTGGGCTAGGGCGCATTGGCATCCATCATGAGCGTTTGCCGCCCGGGCGCAGAACGTCCTATCCGCATGCGGAAAGCGATGAAGAAGAGTTCATTTATGTGCTCGAAGGTTATCCAGAGGCGTGGATTAATGGCTATTTATGGAAACTTGAACCGGGCGACAGCGTCGGTTTTCCTGCCGGAACCGGTATCTGCCACACCTTTATCAACAACACGGACGAAGAGGTGCGGTTACTGGTCGTTGGCGAGGCCAACAAGAAGCACAACCGCATCTACTATCCGCTCAACCCCGTGTATGCCGCTACCCGTGAGGATCGCTGGGTAGACCACCCACCCCAGTTTTTTGGACCGCATGATGGAAAACCTGGGAAAAAATAATTTCCTCTTCTATAAATATTGAGGGCCGTCACAAAATATAACAGGCCGTAAGGGAGTTTTACTTAGGGATAGAAATAGCGGGTCTTTTACTACTTATTCACAGCAATAGTTCGTTCCTGTTTGGGTGATAACAGACAGGGGTTATTTCATAACAGACTATAACGGGCATACTGTGAAAAAAAATTTTAAATTTTCGGTGGTTAGTATCGCTGTTTCCTTGTTTATGGCAAATCAGGCGGGAGCAGCCAATACCTGGACAGAATCACGGAGCGACGCAATGGGTGGCACTGGCGTTGCCTCCGGGAGCTATGGTAGCGGGGCGTTAATCAACCCCGCGTTGCTGGCAAAGGCAAAACCGGACGATGATGTGACGGTCATTTTGCCGTCCGTTGGCGTCCAGGTGACGGATGAGGACAATCTTCAGGATGAGATTGATACCATCAACGACAAAATCAACCATTATAAGGATGTGGTTAATAACCTTACGCCAATTGAGGTCATCACCAATCCGCTAGGCTCCATCAACCAGTTCCAGGGCGCGGCCAAAGATCTTGCCGATGAGCTGGACTATCTCAAGGGTAAAACCGCACGCGCGACGGCAGGCGCTGGGCTTGCCGTGAGTATCCCTAACGATGTGCTTTCCGTAGCCTTTATGGCGAAAGGCTATGCTCATGGCCGGGTGAGCTCGTCCATCGATCAGCAAGATATTGATTATCTGCGCGGCATTCAACGAAGCAATGTGGTGGCTGCCGGTGTTGCCCTGGACGCTGCGCTGAACGGTACGGATCAGATCACTAAAAACCTCAACTCAACGGCGTCTGGCCGGGCGGCGATTGTGTCCGACTATGGTGTTGCCGTTGCCCGTCAGTTTGACCTCGGCGGCGTCCCGGTTTCCGTGGGTGTGACGCCAAAGCTGCAAAAAACCTGGGTCTATAACTACACCACGTCAATCTACGATTACGACAGTAACAAGTGGAACGATAGCCGCTACCGCACGGACGACACGGGCTTTAACGTCGATGCCGGTATTGCGGCTGATTTCGGCGAACACTGGACCGTTGGCGTGAGCGGTCAAAACCTTATGTCGCGCGATATCGATACCAAAGATATCCGTATCCGTAACGGGCGTACGGGAGAAGTGGTGAGCTATAAAGACACCTACCAGATCCGTCCGCTGGTGACCGCCGGTGCCGCCTGGCACAACGACCTGGTGACGCTGACCGCCGATGGTGATTTGACGGAAACCAAAGGATTCAAGAGCGAAGATACGTCGCAGTATGTTGGCGTGGGTGCCGAGGTGACGCCGCTGAGCTGGCTGGCGGTGCGTGCGGGTTATCGCGCGGACGTGAAGGGTAACGACAGCAATGTCTTTACCGGCGGTGTCGGTTTCGCGCCGTTTAGCACTGTACATGTTGACCTGATGGGCCTGTACGGTGAAGACGAAACCTGGGGCGCAGGGGCTCAGCTGAGCATGACGTTCTAAAGTCAACCGGAGGCGCTGCGCCTCCGGCTTTTCTTTGTGCTATAGTAGCGCCCCTTTTCCACCAGATGCTTAAAACTTCGCCATGTCGTCAGAATTACAGACCGCTTTTCCTGCACACCGTTTCTCCATTGCGCCGATGCTCGACTGGACGGACAGACACTGCCGCTATTTCCTGCGCCAGCTCTCCCGCCACACGCTGCTGTACACCGAAATGGTGACCACGGGCGCAATCATTCACGGGAAGGGCGATTATCTGGCCTATAGCGAAGAAGAGCATCCGGTTGCCCTGCAGCTGGGCGGCAGCGATCCGGCCGCGCTGGCGCAGTGTGCAAAGCTGGCAGAAGCGCGTGGCTACGACGAGATCAACCTGAACGTTGGCTGCCCGTCCGACCACGTGCAAAACGGCATGTTTGGCGCATGTTTGATGGGGAACGCGCAGCTGGTAGCGGACTGTATCAAGGCGATGCGCGACGTGGTATCCATTCCGGTCACGGTCAAAACCCGTATCGGCATTGACGACCAGGACAGCTACGAATTCCTGTGCGACTTCATCAACACGGTATCCGGGAAAGGCGAGTGCGAGATGTTCATCATTCATGCGCGAAAAGCCTGGCTCTCCGGCCTCAGCCCGAAAGAGAACCGTGAGATCCCACCGCTTGACTATCCGCGCGTGTATCAGCTGAAGCGTGACTTCCCGCACCTGACCATGTCCATCAACGGCGGCATCAAGTCGCTGGAGGAGGCCAAAGCGCATCTGGCGCATATGGATGGGGTGATGGTTGGGCGCGAGGCGTATCAGAACCCGGGCATTCTGGCGACGGTCGATCGCGAAATCTTTGGCACCGAAGGCGCAGATACCGATCCGGTGACCGTTGTGCGTGCCATGTATCCATATATTGAGCGCGAGCTGAGCAACGGTACGTATCTTGGCCATATCACCCGCCATATGCTTGGCCTGTTCCAGAGTATTCCGGGCGCGCGTCAGTGGCGCCGCTACCTGAGCGAGAATGCGCATAAAGCCGGAGCCGATATTGAGGTGCTGGAACATGCGCTGCGACTGGTGGCAGACAAGCGATAACTTTCGCTAAAAGTTCGTCAAATTCACCACGCCCTGCGAACGTTAGCGGGGCGTTTTGCTTAAATAACAACAGGTTAACACTGGCATGATTCTTGTAGTGCTTACTGCATTACTCGGGAACTCGTGGGAGAGCACCATGCTGGAACTACTTTTTGTGATTGGCTTTTTTGTCATGCTGTTAGCGACAGGCGTTTCGCTGCTCGGCATTCTGGCGGCTATCGTGGTGGCGACGGTGGTCATGTTTATTGGCGGACTGTTTGCCCTGACGATCAAACTGCTGCCGTGGTTACTGCTGGCCATTGCGGTCGTGTGGGTGATACGGGCGATTAAATCACCAAAAGTGCCCAGTTATCAGCGCAATAACCGCTCTCGTTACTAAGGTATTGAGGGGTTCGTCACATAGTTGTAACTTTTCCGGCGGCATGGCTTAGAACAGAATAGGATTTAGTTATCGAATCTGTCACTATGACTGCCGTTAAAGAATTCATCGCGCTGTACCCTACATACAGCCGAACTAAAAAAAGAAAGGGCTTCCCACGGGAAGCCCAATTTCTTTTTGGGGCTCAGGGAATCAACAAACTCGACCCCTGCGTTGCCCGGCTCTCCAGCACCTCATGCGCGCGCTGCGCATCGGTTAGCGCGAATTTCTGCGCATCTGCCACATCCACTTTGATGACGCCGCTGGCGATCAGCGAGAACAGCTCGTTGCTGGCTTCCTCAAGTTCTTCCCGGTTGGTGATGTATCCTTGCAGGGAAGGGCGAGTCACATACAGAGAACCTTTCTGATTCAGAATGCCGAGATTTATGCCGGTGACTGCACCTGACGCATTCCCGAAGCTTACCATCAGACCACGGCGTTGCAGACAGTCCAGCGACGCTTCCCATGTGTCTTTCCCCACCGAGTCATACACCACGCGCACTTTTTTGCCGCTGGTGATCTCCTTCAGCCGTTCGACAACGCTCTCTTCACGATAGTTAATTACCTGCCAGGCGCCCGCCTGCAGCGCGCGCTGCGCTTTTTGGGCATTGCCCACGGTGCCGATCAGCTTCGCGCCGAGTGCTTTTGCCCACTGACAGGCGATGAGCCCGACGCCGCCCGCAGCGGCATGAAACAGGAACTGCTCGTCGGGCTTAATTTCATAGGTTTTGCGCAGCAGGTAGTAAACCGTCAGACCTTTCAGGAACGAGGCCGCCGCCTGCTCAAAGGAGATGGCGTTAGGTAGCAGGGCGGCTTTATCCGCCGGAACGTTGTGGACGGAGCTGTAAGCGCCCAGCGCAGACTGGGCATACACCACGCGGTCGCCCTCTTTAATATGCTTAACCGCGCTGCCCACTTTGATGACGACACCGGCCGCCTCGGTGCCAAGCCCGCTCGGCATCGACGGAGGCGGGTAGAGACCGCCGCGAATATAGGTATCAATGTAGTTAATGCCTATGGCTTTGTTTTCAACCTGCACTTCATTTTCGCCAGGCGCGGCAGGGGTGAACTCCACCGCTTTCAGTACGTCTGGCCCACCGTGTTTCTGGAATTCAATGCGCGTTGCCATGCTCCCTCCGTAAGAAAAATATGGTAATCTTTCGACCCACTCTTTATCTCGGTAACTCCATTCACTATGGCAGGAAACAAACCCTTCAACAAACAGACTGAACCTCGCGAGCGTGATTTCCAGGTCGCAGGGTTAAAAGTCCCGCCGCACTCGATTGAAGCGGAACAGTCGGTGTTGGGCGGTTTAATGCTGGATAACGAACGCTGGGATGACGTCGCCGAGCGCGTCGTGGCGGAAGATTTCTACACCCGCCCGCACCGCCACATCTTTACCGAAATGGCGCGTCTGCAGGAGTCGGGCAGCCCGATCGACCTCATCACGCTTGCGGAATCGCTGGAACGTCTTGGGCAACTAGATAGCTGCGGCGGGTTTGCCTATCTGGCGGAACTGTCAAAAAACACGCCTAGTGCGGCGAACATCAGCGCTTACGCCGACATCGTGCGCGAACGTGCCGTCGTCCGCGAGATGATCTCGGTCGCGAATGAGATCGCCGAAGCCGGGTTCGATCCGCAGGGTCGCACCAGTGAAGACCTGCTCGATCTTGCCGAGTCTCGCGTCTTTAAAATCGCCGAAAGCCGCGCCAATAAAGACGAAGGCCCAAAAAACATCGCCGATGTCCTCGACGCCACCGTCGCCCGTATCGAGCAGCTGTTCCAGCAGCCGCACGACGGTGTGACCGGGGTGAACACCGGCTATGACGATCTCAACAAGAAAACCGCCGGTCTGCAGCCGTCGGATTTGATTATCGTCGCGGCGCGTCCGTCGATGGGTAAAACGACATTTGCGATGAACCTCGTCGAAAATGCGGCGATGTTGCAGGATAAGCCGGTGCTTATTTTCAGTCTTGAGATGCCCTCTGAGCAGATTATGATGCGTTCTCTGGCGTCGCTGTCGCGCGTGGATCAGACCCGCATTCGTACCGGCCAGCTCGATGATGAAGACTGGGCGCGCATCTCCGGCACCATGGGCATTCTGCTGGAAAAACGTAACATCTATATTGATGACTCCTCCGGCCTGACGCCGACGGAAGTGCGCTCCCGCGCGCGCCGTATCGCCCGCGAACACGGCGGCATCGGCCTTATCATGATCGACTACCTTCAGCTGATGCGCGTCCCGTCGCTCTCTGACAACCGTACGCTGGAGATCGCAGAGATATCCCGCTCGCTGAAGGCGCTAGCCAAAGAGCTGCACGTGCCGGTGGTGGCGCTGTCGCAGCTTAACCGTTCTCTGGAACAACGTGCCGACAAGCGCCCGGTCAACTCTGACCTGCGTGAGTCCGGCTCCATCGAGCAGGATGCCGACTTAATCATGTTCATCTACCGTGATGAGGTTTATCACGAGAACAGTGACCTGAAAGGGATCGCCGAGATTATTATTGGTAAACAACGTAACGGCCCGATCGGGACGGTGCGTCTGACCTTTAACGGACAGTGGTCGCGTTTCGACAACTATGCCGGTCCTCAATATGATGATGAGTAATTTCTAAGGAATTCAAATGCAAGCGGCAACTATTGTCATTAACCGCCGCGCTCTGCGACACAACCTGCAACGTCTGCGTGAACTGGCACCCGCCAGCAAGCTCGTTGCAGTCGTGAAAGCGAACGCTTACGGACACGGTCTTCTTGAGACCGCGCGAACGCTCCCCGATGCCGATGCCTTTGGCGTCGCCCGTCTTGAAGAAGCTCTCCGCCTGCGCGCAGGGGGGATTACCCAACCGATTCTGCTCCTCGAAGGCTTTTTCGAAGCCAGCGATCTGCCGACCATTGCTGACCAGCATCTGCACACGGCGGTACACAACGAAGAACAGCTGGCCGCGCTGGAAACCGCCGAGCTGAGCGAGCCGGTGACCGTCTGGATGAAGCTCGACACGGGCATGCACCGTCTGGGCGTGCGTCCGGAAAGCGCGGAAGCGTTTTATCAGCGTTTATGCCGGTGCAAAAACGTGCGTCAGCCGGTGAATATTGTTAGCCACTTCGCCCGTGCCGATGAACCCGAGTGCGGGGCGACCGAGCGGCAGCTGGATATCTTTAATAGCTTCTGCGAAGGCAAGCCGGGGATGCGCTCGATTGCGGCATCCGGCGGTATTCTGCTGTGGCCGCAGTCGCATTTCGACTGGGTGCGACCGGGCATCATTCTTTACGGCGTGTCGCCGCTGGAGAACAAACCCTGGGGGCCGGACTTTGGCCTCCAGCCGGTCATGTCGCTGGTCTCTAACCTGATTGCCGTGCGTGACCATAAAGCGGGCGAGCCGGTGGGCTACGGCGGTACCTGGACCAGCGAGCGTGATACCCGTCTCGGCGTGGTGGCGATGGGCTATGGCGACGGATATCCGCGTGCCGCACCCTCGGGGACGCCGGTTCTGGTCAACGGTCGCGAGGTAAAAATCGTCGGCCGCGTGGCGATGGATATGATTTGTGTCGATCTGGGGCCTGAAGCCCAGGATAAGCCTGGCGACGATGTCGTGATGTGGGGTGAAGGTCTGCCTGTTGAACGCATTGCTGAAATCACAAAAGTAAGTGTTTACGAACTTATCACGCGCCTGACGTCAAGGGTTGCGATGAAGTACATCGACTAACATTTCATTCCAGGGAAGGATAATGTCCCCTTCAGAAATCGCCGCGTGTCTGGCCTATGCACTCTCCGTCTGGCTGGCTGCCAGAAACAATATCCATACGTGGTGGATAGGCATCATAGGCAGCGGGCTTTATGTCTGGGTCTTCTACTCTGTACAGCTCTATGCTGACGTTACCCTTCAGTTCTTTTTCATCCTAACGAGCATAATCGGCTGGCTGCATTGGCTTAAAGGCAATCATGGAGAGGTCTTGCCTGTTCGTCGTACCAGACCGGGACATTTTTTTATGCTTTTAGCCTGCGCCATAAGCGTAGCAGCGGCGTACGGATGGATATTGCATCGCTTTACAAATGCATGGGCCCCCTGGCTGGACTCCATCATTTTGACCTTCAGCATTCTTGCTCAGTTTATGTTGATGGGCCGGCGTCTGGAAAATTGGTACATCTGGCTTTCCGTTAACACGCTGGCAGTACCGCTGTACGCGACGAGAGAACTGTATCTGACCGCCGGTCTATATCTGCTGTTTTGGTTTAATGCGTGGCACGGACTGTATCAGTGGCGCAAGGAGATCCGTGCGCAATGACGCTGTATGCCAACGGCCTGGTGGTCGGCAAATTCGCACCATTACATGCGGGCCATGAAGCGCTTATTAATGCGGCACTTGAGCAGTGCAAGACGGTCTATATCATCAGCTATTCGTTGCCGGAAATACGCGGTTACGAACCTGAAAAGCGGCTTAACTGGCTAACAAAGCGCTTCCCGCAATGTCGCCACCTCGTGCTTTCGGCGCAGGTGTTGGCTTCATATGGCATTGCACCACCGCCACCGAATGACGCTGATGACGATCTTCACCGTCACTATGTTGCAACGCTGTGTGAGGACATTTTGCATTGTCAGCCAGAGGCGGTATTTACTGCCGAAGACTATGGAGACGGGTTTGCCACTGTCCTGAGCCAGCGTTTCGGAAGACCGGTTGCGCACGTGCGCCTCCAGCGTCCACGTGGGCCAGAGGCTCCTTCGGGAACGCGCATCCGTTCTGATGTTCATCGTTATCGTCAGATGATGTCCCCTGAGGTGTATCGCAGCTTTGTTTTTCGTATCTGCTTATTAGGTGGAGAATCGACGGGCAAAAGTACGCTTGCAAAGGCACTGGCGCAGACGCTAAACGTCCCGTACGTTGCAGAGTATGGTCGTGAACACTGGGAAGCGAAGAACGGCATCCTGGATCGGGAGGATTTGCTGCATATTGCCCGCGAGCAGGTGCGTCGGGAAGAATTAGCCTGCACGGCGCCTTATCTGGTCTGTGATACTTCACCTTTAACGACCCTGTTTTACGCGCTCGATCAGTTTGGCAGCGCGCCGCAGGCGTTAATGACGCTCGCTGAACGAGACTATGCACTGGTCGTACTTTGCGGAGATGAATTTCCGTTTGTGCAGGATGGCACCCGGCAGGGCGAGGCGTTTCGCCACCGCCAGCAGGTATGGTATGAAGCAGAGCTGTCACAACGGAACATTCCTTTTCTACGCGTGCAGGGCTCACTGCCTGAGCGAATCGATCACATTTGCCGATATATCCAGGGACTGACCTGATATCGCTCTCGACCTTCACCTGCTTCCGGTTTATTGTTGAAATCCCTGCCTCATCGAATTCCGGAGAACCATCGCGTGTTTCAGAAAGTTGACGCCTATGCCGGCGACCCTATTCTCTCCTTAATGGAGCGTTTCAAAGAAGATCCTCGCAGCGACAAAGTGAACCTCAGCATTGGTCTGTATTACAACGAGGACGGCATTATTCCTCAATTAAAAGCCGTTGCCGAAGCCGAAGCGCGTCTGAACGCCGTTCCACACGGTGCTTCTCTTTATCTGCCGATGGAAGGGTTAAACGCCTACCGCAACACCATCGCTCCGCTGTTATTCGGTGCCGATCACGCGGTGCTCGCGCAAAAACGCGTGGCGACCATCCAGACGCTGGGCGGCTCGGGTGCGCTGAAAGTGGGAGCAGACTTCCTGAAAAAATACTTCCCGGATTCAGGCGTGTGGGTCAGTGATCCGACGTGGGAAAACCACGTTGCGATCTTCGAGGGCGCAGGCTTCAAAGTGGCGACCTATCCGTGGTTTGACAGCGAAACCAACGGCGTGCGCGTTGAAGCGCTGCTGGAAAAACTGAACACCCTGCCGGCGCGCAGCATTGTGCTGCTGCATCCATGCTGCCATAACCCGACCGGTGCGGATCTTACCAACGCCCAGTGGGATGCGGTGATTGAGGTACTGAAGGCCCGCAATCTGATCCCGTTCCTCGACATCGCCTACCAGGGCTTTGGTGCGGGCATGGAAGAAGATGCTTACGCCATTCGCGCCGTGGCGAGCGCCGGGCTGCCAGCGCTGGTCAGCAACTCCTTCTCTAAAATCTTCTCCCTGTACGGTGAACGCGTTGGCGGTCTGTCCGTGGTGTGTGAAGACGCCGAAGCGGCAGGTCGCGTGCTCGGCCAGCTCAAGGCGACGGTGCGCCGCATTTACTCCAGCCCGCCGAACTTTGGTGCGCAGGTGGTGGCGACGGTGCTCGGTGACGAGCAGCTGAAAGCGTCCTGGCTTGCGGAAGTGGAAGCGATGCGTAAGCGAATCCTGTCCATGCGTCAGGAGCTGGTTAACGTGCTGAAAGAGGCCGTGCCGGGACATAACTTCGACTATCTGCTCAAGCAGCGCGGGATGTTCAGCTATACCGGACTGAGTGCGGCACAGGTCGATCGTCTGCGCGAAGAGTTCGGCGTCTACCTGATCGCCAGCGGCCGTATGTGCGTGGCGGGTCTGAACGCCAGTAACGTTCATCGCGTGGCGCAGGCGTTTGCTGCTGTAATGTAAGTACTCACTATTCATTTCTCCCTCTCCCTGTGGGAGAGGGCCGGGATGAAGGCATCAGGCCGCACAAGAATCTTGCCCGGTGGCGCTGCGCTTACCGGGCCTACACGCTTCTTCCGCGCTTTGTGATCGTCTTCTTTTTATTCAGCCTCATAAGCAAAAACTCCTTCCCTTCACCTCCCGCCGGGGTTATGGTCGGATAGTTTTTTGACCATTCGCTCAAATTAAAACGATAACAAACTGAATATTCAGGGGAAAATATGCGCAAGATCACACTGGCGCTCAGCGCCGCCTGCTTATTGTTCTCGCTTAATAGCGCCGTCGTCGCGCGCGCTTCTGCCCCGACGCCGCTTTACACCGGCACCACCGCCGCCATTCTTGCCGAGCAGGCGCCCATTCACTGGGTTTCCGTGGCCCAAATCGAAAACAGCCTGATGGGCCGTGCGCCAATGGCCGTGGGTTTTGACATTGACGATACCGTGCTGTTCTCAAGCCCCGGCTTCTGGCGCGGGAAGAAAACGTATTCTCCGGAAAGCGAAGCGTATCTGAAGAACCCGGAATTCTGGGAAAAAATGAATAACGGCTGGGACGAATTCAGCATCCCGAAAGAGGTTGCCCGTGCGCTTATTGCCATGCACGTGAAGCGCGGTGACAGCATTTACTTTGTCACCGGCCGCAGTCAGACCAAAACGGAAACCGTCTCTAAAACGCTGCAGGATGATTTCAAGATCCCGGCGACCAGCATGAACCCGGTAATTTTTGCCGGTGACAAAGAAGGGCAAAACACCAAAACCCAGTGGCTGGAAAAGAAAAACATCAAAGTATTCTATGGTGATTCAGATAACGACATCACCGCCGCGCACGACGTGGGGGCCAGAGGGATCCGGGTATTACGGGCCTCTAACTCGACCTATCGACCGCTGCCGATGGCCGGAAAGTTTGGCGAAGAAGTGATCGTCAACTCGGAGTATTAAGTACCCGGCAGCGGATTTGACTCTTTTTTAATCAAATCTCGCTGCTGCGGGTTTTACCTTTCGTCTTCTTGCTGCACACTTAGAAAGATTCATCTTTCATTACGGAGCAGCACATGTGGTACCAGCAGACCCTGACCTTAAGCGCTAAACCACGCGGATTTCACCTGGTGACGGACGAAGTCATCGGTCAAATCCGCGACCTGTCGCGGGTCAGGACGGGTTTGCTGCACCTGCTTCTTCAGCACACGTCTGCCTCTCTCACGCTTAATGAAAATTGCGATCCCACCGTCCGGTCTGACATGGAGCACCATTTTCTGAAGACCGTCCCGGACAGCGCACCTTACGAGCATGACTATGAGGGGGCGGACGATATGCCTTCGCATATTAAATCCTCCCTGTTGGGCGTATCGTTGATGCTGCCGGTTCACAACGGGCGGCTGCTGTTGGGCACATGGCAGGGGATCTGGCTGGGAGAGCATCGCATTCACGGTGGTTCGCGTAAAATTATCGCCACGCTACAAGGGGACTAAAGATGACAATTTCGGAGATACTTCAGTACTGCATGAGTAAACCTGGCGCAGAGCAAAGCGTTCATAGCGACTGGAAAGCCACGCAGATTAAAGTGGGAGATGTCCTGTTTGCGATGGTGAAAGAAGTAGAGGGGCGCCCGGCGGCGTCGCTGAAAACCAGCCCTGAACTGGCGGATTTGCTACGTCAACAGCATGATGACGTGAGGCCGAGCAAGCACCTCAATAAGGCGCACTGGAGCACCGTCTATCTGGATGGATCGATTCCTGGCTCGCAAATTTACTACCTGGTGGACGCGTCCTATCAGCAGGCGGTTGAGCTGCTGCCGGAAACGACCCGACAGCAACTCTCCGTGTGACAATTACAGCAACGGCTTAAGGAAGCGTGCGGTGTGCGAGGCTTCGCACTCTGCAACGGTCTCTGGCGTACCGGAGACGAGAATTTCACCGCCGCCGCTGCCGCCTTCCGGACCGAGATCGACAATCCAGTCCGCGGTTTTAATCACGTCCAGGTTATGTTCGATGACCACAATAGTGTTGCCCTGATCGCGCAGCTGATGCAGCACGTCGAGCAGCTGCTGGATGTCGGCAAAGTGCAGGCCGGTGGTCGGCTCGTCAAGAATGTAGAGCGTCTGACCGGTGCCGCGTTTGGACAGCTCACGCGCCAGCTTCACGCGCTGCGCTTCCCCGCCGGACAGCGTGGTTGCGGACTGTCCCAGACGAATGTAGGTCAGGCCCACGTCCATCAGCGTCTGCAGCTTACGCGCCAGCGCAGGGACGGCGTCAAAGAATTCGCGCGCCTCTTCAATGGTCATGTCCAGTACTTCGTGGATGGTCTTGCCTTTGTACTTAATCTCCAGCGTTTCGCGGTTATAGCGTTTGCCTTTGCACTGATCGCACGGCACGTAGATATCCGGCAGGAAGTGCATCTCAACCTTGATCACGCCGTCGCCCTGGCACGCTTCGCAGCGGCCACCGCGAACGTTAAAGCTGAAACGCCCTGGCGTATAGCCGCGTGAACGCGCTTCCGGCACACCGGCAAAGAGTTCACGCACGGGCGTAAAGACACCGGTATAGGTTGCCGGGTTAGAGCGCGGAGTACGGCCAATCGGGCTCTGGTCAATGTCGATAACTTTATCGAAATGCTCCAGACCCTGGATGTCGCGGTACGGCGCAGGCTCGGCCAGCGTCGCGCCGTTCAGCGCCGTCTGCGCAATTGGGAACAGCGTATCGTTGATCAGCGTCGATTTACCGGAACCGGACACGCCGGTGATGCAGGTAAACAGGCCAACCGGCAGCGTCAGGGTGACGTCTTTCAGGTTGTTGCCGCGCGCGCCGGTCAGCTTCAGCACTTTTTCCGGATCTGCCGCTACGCGCTGTTTTGGCACCTCAATCTTACGCTTGCCGCTCATGTACTGGCCGGTCAGCGATTCGGGCACCGCCATGATGTCCTTCAGCGTCCCTTCTGCAACGACCTGACCGCCATGTACGCCTGCACCAGGACCAATATCGATGACGTGGTCAGCCGCGCGGATCGCATCTTCGTCGTGCTCGACCACAATCACCGTGTTGCCGAGGTTGCGCAGGTGGACCAGCGTGCCGAGCAGACGCTCGTTGTCGCGCTGGTGCAGGCCGATGGACGGCTCATCCAGCACGTACATGACGCCGACCAGGCCCGCGCCAATCTGGCTCGCCAGACGGATACGCTGCGCTTCACCGCCGGAGAGCGTTTCTGCCGAGCGGGAAAGCGTCAGGTAGTTCAGGCCAACGTTCACGAGGAACTTCAGGCGATCGCCAATCTCTTTCAGCACTTTTTCGGCGATTTTCGCGCGCTGGCCGGAAAGCTTCAGGTTGTTGAAGAAGTCCATCGCGTGGCCGATGCTCATGTCTGAGATGGTCGGCAGCGCCGTGTTTTCCACAAACACGTGGCGCGCTTCGCGACGCAGACGCGTTCCTTCACAGGTGGCGCAGGAGCGGTTGCTGATGAACTTCGCCAGCTCCTCACGCACCGCGCTGGATTCGGTCTCTTTGTAGCGGCGCTCCATGTTGTGCAGCACCCCTTCGAACGGGTGGCGACGCACGGAAGTATCGCCGCGATCGTTCATATACTTGAACTCGATGTTCTCTTTGCCGGAACCGAACAGGATCACTTTGTGCACGTTCGCGCTCAGGCTGGCCCACGGGGCTTCAACGTCGAACTTGTAGTGCTCTGCCAGCGATTTTAGCATCTGGAAGTAGTAGAAGTTACGCTTGTCCCAGCCGCGAATGGCCCCGCCCGCCAGCGACAGCTCCGGGTTCTGAATGACGCGGTCCGGGTCGAAATACTGCTGGACGCCCAGACCGTCACACGTCGGGCACGCGCCCGCCGGGTTGTTAAAGGAGAACAGGCGCGGTTCCAGCTCGCGCATGCTATAGCCGCAAATCGGACAGGCAAAGTTGGCGGAGAAGAGCAACTCTTCCGCTTTCGGGTCGTCCATGTCGGAGACCACGGCCGTGCCGCCGGAGAGTTCCAGCGCCGTTTCAAAGGATTCCGCCAGACGCGTGGCGAGATCGTCGCGCACCTTGAAGCGGTCAATGACCACTTCGATGGTGTGCTTCTTCTGCAGCTCCAGCTTTGGTGGATCGGACAGGTCGCACACTTCGCCGTCGATACGGGCGCGGATATAGCCCTGGCTTGCCAGGTTTTCCAGCGTCTTGGTGTGCTCGCCTTTGCGCTCTTTAATGATCGGTGCCAGCAGCATCAGGCGTTTGCCTTCAGGCTGCGACAGCACGTTATCCACCATCTGGCTTACGGTCTGTGCCGCCAGGGGGACGTCGTGGTCAGGGCAGCGCGGCTCACCCACGCGTGCATACAGCAGACGCAGGTAGTCGTGAATTTCGGTAATGGTACCGACCGTTGAACGCGGGTTATGCGAGGTGGACTTCTGCTCAATAGAGATAGCAGGGGATAACCCTTCAATGTGGTCGACATCCGGTTTTTCCATCAGCGACAGGAACTGACGCGCGTACGCAGAAAGTGATTCAACGTAACGACGCTGTCCTTCGGCATACAAGGTGTCGAAAGCCAGTGAGGATTTGCCAGACCCCGAAAGCCCGGTCACGACGATGAGTTTGTCGCGAGGGATTATGAGGTTGATATTCTTGAGATTGTGGGTGCGGGCGCCCCGAACTTCGATCTTATCCATTCACCTTTCCCGGTTGGAACACGGATTGCCTGGTTTGTTTGAAGGACAAACGGCTGTCAGAAACGGCTAATTATGACACAATTTAACCTGTTTGAATATACAGTATTGGAATGCATTTTCTGATTGGCTGTGTAACAATGTCGAGTTCGCGAGAGATTTCTGAACCGACTACGCAACTATGCAAATTGCTGCGTGGAAATGGTACACTCGCGCGTTTACACTATTAAGAAACGTATTCAGGAGACATGAACATGGCCAGCAGAGGCGTAAACAAGGTGATTCTCGTCGGTAATCTGGGCCAGGACCCGGAAGTACGCTACATGCCGAGTGGTGGCGCAGTTGCCAACATTACGCTGGCTACTTCCGAATCCTGGCGTGATAAAGCGACCGGTGAGATGAAAGAGCAGACCGAATGGCACCGCGTTGTGCTGTTTGGCAAACTGGCCGAAGTGGCCGGTGAGTATCTGCGTAAAGGCTCTCAGGTCTATATCGAAGGCCAGCTGCGTACCCGCAAATGGACCGATCAGTCCGGTGCTGAGAAGTACACCACTGAAGTCGTGGTTAACGTGGGCGGCACCATGCAGATGCTGGGTGGCCGTCAGGGCGGTGGTGCACCAGCGGGTGGCGGTCAGAGCCAGCAGCAGGGCGGTTGGGGTCAGCCTCAGCAGCCTCAGGGCGGCAACCAGTTCAGCGGTGGCGCACAGTCTCGTCCGCAGCAGCAGTCTGCTCCGGCGCCGTCTAACGAACCGCCAATGGATTTCGACGACGACATTCCGTTCTGATTTCCGCGTGCTTAAAACAAAAAACCCAGACTATGGTCTGGGTTTTTTTATTCCGTAAGGGATCAGGTAATCACCATCGGCCAGTCTGGTGGCGTGTGGCTCATCGCCTCAACCATCACCACTTTAATATTTTCCCAGACAGCGGCGATATCCAGTAGGGTGATGCCAAGCAGACCCGTTGCAAACCAGCAGGCCGCACCCAGCCCCAGCAGCGTACTGATGACAGCAAGACCCGCATAGTCAGATTTACGAAACTGAATGTTCAGCGTGCTGGCCAAAAACATCAGTACCGCACTCAACAAAGGCCAGCGCAGGAGAACCATGCTGGTAGTAATGGTTGCCATAAAACCCATCCTCTACAAAAAAGACGAACTGAATGAAACGGTGTTTCTCGTTACAAAATATGTGTGAACTATATCACGTTTGTTGATTTATTCGCCAGTATCTGTGCGAGCAAAAAAGGATTTTATTCCTCAGGAAAGGCGATTGTGCGTGCTGGTTCTGCCTTCGGCGTACGAGGGGACGGATCCACAGCGTGCCGGAAACGCCCATCGGGCAGGTGGGGATACCGCAAATTCGGTTTTTATAAAAGGGGCGTTATTCTCAGCCGAAACTGAAAATATTGCGCAAAGCCTGATTATTTATAAATCAACGAACACAATACCCCAGAGCAAATAGCATAAACGTCATGATGAAGCTGTACTTTTTTCATGCTGTCAGACGTTTGGCTTAATCAACGATCGTCTGTTGTGTTATCTTTGCGCCTGCCCCGGCGGGCTGGATAATTATTTTCCTTAATTGAAACGGAACGAATACTTACAGTTTAACTTACGGGAAAATATTATCGTCATAACGAATTTTAAGATTTTTAATACTAAAAGTCTGTTGCTAACTTCGCATGATTCATGCAACGTAATCACCTGTTCAACAAAACATCCGGCCTTCATTACTACAGGCGTACAATATGCAGGGATATAGGGCGGGAAATGAATCGTAGCGCGCGGCGCAAAACGCTCAGGGTGGTAGGGATCATCATGGTAGTTATGCTGCCGGTGATGCTTGCGCTATGGTTTGCCCAGCTACGAGCCGTGTCTGAAACAAGCGCCCAGCTACGTACATTTGCTGAACTGGCTTTAGACAAAACAGAGCTGGTTATTCAACAGGTTGAACTGGCCCGGGACGAGGCTGAAAAATATCAGGGTGAGCTTTGCACGCCGGGACACCGTCAATATATGCTGAACGTTGTTCGTGGCCGCCTGTTTGTCGCCGATTTAATTTATGCTGAAGGTCAGAATTTTCTTTGTTCGACCGTTTTTACACCGGATCGGCCCTACGCCATTCCTGTCGCTAATTACACGCGTAAACCTGACGTCGCTATCTATTATTATCGCGATACCCCATTTTATACTGGCTATAAAATGACATATATGCAGCGCGGAAATTATGTAGTGGTCGTCAATCCGCTTTCATACAGCGAAGTCATGTCTGCGGATCATTCTCTCTCCTGGGGTGTGTACGACACGGTAACCAATGCTTTCTTTTCCGTCAGCCAGAAAGCCAATGTTTCTTTATTAAATTCGATGATTCGGGATAAGGAATCGGTATTTCAAAAAGATAACCGCTTTTATACGATCGTAACATCCCCCAAAAGACCTATTGCGGCGATTGTGTCGACATCGAATAAACGCTTTTATGAAACGCTTTATCACCAGGCGACGTTGACGCTGCCGCTGGGCATGATCTGCAGCATTATTATTTTACTGGTATGGTCTCGTACCCATCGTGAGCTTAATTCGCCGGGGCGCTTACTGCACCGGGCGCTGAACAAACGCCAGCTTTGCGTCCACTATCAGCCGATTATTGATATCAAGAACAACAAGTGTGTGGGCGCGGAAGCGTTGTTACGCTGGCCTGGCTTTAACGGGCAGGTGATGAGCCCGGCTGAGTTTATTCCGCTGGCGGAAAATGAGGGGATGAGCGAGCGTATTACGGACTATGTCGTTGAGGAGGTGTTCAACGATCTGGGCCATTTCCTGGCCGAGCACCCTCATCTCTATATTTCGATTAACCTGTCGGCCACGGATTTCCACTCCTCGCGGCTGATCGCCATGATTTCCGACAAGGCCCACCACTATGCCGTCCGCGCGCAGCAAATCAAAATAGAAGTAACGGAACGCGGTTTTATCGATGTGCCAAAAACCACGCCGGTGATTCAGGCTTTTCGTCAGGCGGGTTATGAAGTCGCGATCGATGATTTCGGTACCGGTTACTCGAACCTGCACAACCTCTACTCGCTGAACGTGGATATTCTGAAAATTGATAAATCATTTATCGATACCTTAACGACTAACAGTACCAGCCACCTGATCGCCGAGCATATTATCGAGATGGCGCAAAGCCTGCGGCTTAAAACCATTGCGGAAGGGGTAGAGACGGCAGAGCAGGTGAGCTGGCTGTTGAAGCGTGGCGTCCAGTTTTGTCAGGGATGGCATTTCGCGAAAGCGATGCCGCCCCAGGAATTTATGACCTGGCAGCAGCAACCTTTGCACTGAGGGTGATTAATTTAACTGGTGGCGATAGTCGCTCGGCGTGCGGTCAAACTCACGACGAAACACGCGGGAAAAGGTTTGTTGCGACACATAGCCAAGATCCATCGCGATATCAAAAATGGGCCGCTGCGTTGAGCGTAGCGCCTGCGCCGCCAGCAGCAGTCTGCGCTGGCGAATGTACTCACCCAGCGTCTGATGCATGACCGTGCGGAACATTCTCTGTAAATACCATTTCGAATAGCCCGACTTTTTAGCGACCACATCAATGTTTAACGGTTGGTCGATATGTTCATCAATCCATTCAATAAGCGTCTGAATAATCTGCTGATGCGACATAAGGTTGCCCCTCTGTAGATACAACTATCTCGGTTAATTCGTCGTTTTCTCTGTGGGGGAGTATAATTCCTCAAGTTAACTTGAGGTAAAGAGGTTTTATGGAAAAGAGATTGCCGCGAATTAAAGCGCTTTTAACCCCCGGTGAAGTGGCGAAGCGAAGCGGCGTGGCGGTATCGGCGCTCCACTTCTATGAAAGCAAAGGGTTAATCAAGAGTATCCGTAACGGGGGCAACCAGCGTCGCTACACCCGCGACGTGCTCCGGTACGTGGCGATTATCAAAATTGCGCAACGAATCGGAATTCCCCTGGCCACGATCGGGGAAGCGTTTGGCGTACTGCCGGAAGGACACACGCTGAGCCCAAAAGAGTGGAAAGAGCTGTCGTCCCAGTGGCGTGAAGAGCTGGACAGGCGTATTCATACGCTGGTCGCGCTGCGTGACGAGCTGGATGGCTGCATTGGCTGCGGCTGCCTGTCGCGCAGCGACTGCCCGCTGCGTAACCCCGGCGACAGGCTGGGCGAGCAGGGAACGGGGGCGCGGTTGCTGGAAGAAGATTAATAAAGAACTAAAGCGCCACATAAGGGCGCTTTAGTTTTTCCCGGTCTTTGTCTTTCACTCTATCCCGCTGGTTCACGGGAGGGTTTCCCCCGACGTCAACACCCCTCGTGTCGAGCTGGTTGAGGAGGTTCCGGATTGTGTTGACAATTTAATTCTATCCAGGACCCGTTATTTCGCCAGCCTCGCAGACCGCTTTTTAGACGAATTTTTTTCGCGGTGTTGTTCAATTTTCTATAGTTAAAAAGTATGAATAACAGGAGAAAACCATGCTCACGGTACATCATCTTAACCAGTCGCGCTCGCACCGCGCGCTCTGGGCGCTGGAAGAACTCGGTCTGCCATATGAGATCGTCCACTACCAGCGCGAAAAGAACATGCTGGCACCGGAGGCTCTTAAAAAGGTGCATCCGTTGGGCAAATCACCGGTCATCGAAGACAACGGACTGATCCTTGCAGAGTCGGGCGCCATCCTGGAGTACCTGCAGGAAACGTACGATCCCGAGTCACGCCTTAAGCCTTTAGAGCCGGCGCATAAGGTGCAATACCGCTTCTGGCTGCATTACGCCGAAGGATCGCTGATGCCGCTGCTGTTAATGAAGCTGGTCTTCAGCAGCCTCGGCAAGCCGCCGGTGCCGTTTGGCATCAGAACCCTGGGTAAAGCGCTGGGGCAGGGAGTGCAGAAAGCGTATCTCAACCGCCAGCTGGAAACCCATGCACGCTTTATTGAGTCCCATCTTGCTAAAAACAGCTGGTTTGCCGGGGATACGCTCAGCATGGCCGATATTCAGATGAGCTTCCCGATCTTTGCCCTGCTGGCGCGCGGTGGCATCAATAATCTCCCGCATATTCAGGCATGGAAGCAAAAAGTGGAGAACTGCCCTGGCTGGCAACGAACCCTGGAAAAAGGGGGGCCGTTATCTATCCCGGGTGAGGACTGAAATGTAAACAAATTGCGCATAAACGATAACGTTTGCGCATCCTCTGTTTATTTCTTCAGCGTCATAAGTGAATTTTAGCGAAAAACGATAAAGTTCAGTTGAAAAGGGCGGGGATTACGCTAGATAATCGTTTGCCTTAATTTGACCACCCGTTTGTAAGCGTGGAGCTAAACGTTTGCTTTTTTTGTGACGCCCTTTCGTCGCAAACGCAACACAAGGATTTGACGTTTAGCTGGCAGTGGCGTCTCCACCTCGCTTACGGACTTCCTAAAAAACTCTCAGGGGATGTTTTCTATGTCTACGCCATCTGCGCGTACTGGCGGTTCACTTGACGCCATGTTTAAAATTTCGGCTCGCGGCAGCACCGTGCGTCAGGAGATCGTTGCCGGTTTGACAACATTTCTGGCGATGGTTTACTCCGTCATCGTTGTGCCGGGTATGCTGGGTAAAGCAGGCTTCCCGCCAGCGGCTGTCTTTGTGGCGACCTGCCTTGTGGCCGGCGTGGGCTCCATCGTGATGGGCCTGTGGGCGAACCTGCCGCTGGCAATTGGTTGCGCCATCTCTCTGACCGCTTTCACCGCGTTCAGCCTGGTGCTGGGTCAGCACATCAGCGTACCGGTTGCGCTGGGTGCCGTGTTCCTGATGGGTGTGCTGTTTACCGTGATTTCAGCGACCGGCATCCGTAGCTGGATTTTGCGCAACCTGCCGCAGGGCGTGGCGCACGGTACCGGTATCGGTATCGGCCTGTTCCTGTTGCTGATCGCCGCCAACGGCGTCGGTCTGGTCATCAAGAACCCGTTGGACGGTCTGCCGGTAGCGCTTGGCCATTTCGCCAGCTTCCCGGTGATTATGTCGCTGATCGGTCTGGCGGTGATTATCGGTCTGGAAAAACTGAAAGTTCCGGGCGGCATTCTGCTGACCATTATCGGCGTTTCGATTATCGGCCTGATTTTCGATCCAACCGTACACTTCTCCGGTATCTTCGCCATGCCGTCGCTGAGCGATGATAAAGGCAACTCCCTGATTGGCAGCCTGGATATCGTTGGCGCACTGAATCCGGTAATCCTGCCAAGCGTGCTGGCGCTGGTCATGACCGCCGTGTTTGACGCGACCGGTACCATCCGTGCGGTGGCCGGTCAGGCGAACCTGCTGGATAAAGACGGTCAGATTATTGATGGCGGCAAAGCGCTGACCACCGACTCCCTGAGCAGCGTCTTCTCTGGTCTGGTGGGGGCGGCGCCTGCGGCGGTGTATATCGAATCCGCAGCGGGTACGGCGGCAGGCGGTAAAACCGGCCTGACGGCGATCACCGTGGGCGTGCTGTTCATGCTGATCCTGTTCCTCTCACCGCTCTCCTATCTGGTTCCGGCGTACGCAACCGCACCGGCGCTGATGTACGTTGGCCTGTTGATGCTGAGCAACGTGGCGAAAATCGACTTTGCGGATTTCGTGGACGCCATGTCTGGCCTGATTACCGCGGTCTTCATCGTGCTGACCTGTAACATCGTTACCGGCATTATGATCGGCTTCGCGTCGCTGGTGATCGGTCGTCTGGTCTCCGGTGAATGGCGCAAGCTGAACGTCGGCACCGTGGTGATCGCCGTTGCGCTGGTGGCGTTCTACGCGGGCGGCTGGGCAATCTGAGTTATCCATTGATGCGAAAACGGGTGGCTCAGGCCGCCCGTTTTTATTTTCAGGACTCATCCTGTTGTCTTTTGCGTTACTCTGGGGAAGATAGAATAAAAGGCACGACGCCTTCCGGAGTACATAAGCAATACAGCAAACAGGGAACGCATGGAAATCTTCTTCACAATACTCATCATGACCCTTGTGGTCTCGTTATCCGGGGTGGTTACACGCGTACTGCCCTTTCAGGTCCCCCTGCCATTAATGCAAATTGCCATCGGCGCGCTGCTGGCGTGGCCGACGTTTGGCCTGCACGTGGAATTTGACCCCGAACTGTTCCTCGTGCTGTTTATTCCGCCACTGCTGTTTGCCGATGGCTGGAAAACGCCCACGCGTGAATTCCTTGAGCACGGGCGCGAGATCTTCGGCCTGGCGCTGGCGCTGGTGGTGGTCACCGTCGTCGGGATTGGTTTTCTGATCTACTGGGCGGTGCCGGGTATTCCATTAATACCCGCTTTTGCGCTGGCCGCCGTGCTGTCGCCAACCGATGCCGTGGCGCTGTCCGGCATTGTGGGTGAAGGCCGTATTCCGAAGAAAATCATGGGGATTTTACAGGGTGAGGCGCTGATGAACGACGCCTCCGGCCTGGTCGCCCTGAAGTTTGCCGTGGCCGTTGCGATGGGCACGATGGTCTTTACCGTCGGCGGCGCGACGCTGGAATTCTTCAAGGTGGCGATTGGCGGTATTCTCGCAGGCTTCGTGGTGAGCTGGCTGTACGGCCGCTCGCTGCGCTTCCTCAGCCGCTGGGGCGGCGATGAACCCGCTACGCAGATCGTACTGCTGTTCCTGCTGCCGTTTGCCTCTTATCTGATTGCTGAACATATCGGCGTGTCGGGCATTCTGGCAGCGGTTGCTGCGGGGATGACCATCACCCGTTCCGGCGTAATGCGCCGCGCGCCGCTGGCCATGCGCCTGCGTGCCAACAGCACCTGGGCCATGCTGGAATTTGTCTTTAACGGCATGGTCTTCCTGCTTTTGGGCCTGCAGCTGCCGGGCATTATGGAATCCTCGCTGGTGGCGGCCGAGGCCGATCCGAACGTTGAGGTCTGGATGCTGTTTACCGACGTCGTGCTGATCTACCTGGCGCTGATGCTGGTGCGTTTTGGCTGGCTGTGGACGATGAAAAACTTCAGCGTCCGCTTCCTGAAGAAAAAGCCGATGGAGTTCGGCTCCTGGACAACGCGTGAACTGCTGATTGCCTCTTTTGCGGGCGTACGCGGGGCGATCACCCTTGCCGGTGTCCTCTCCATTCCGCTGCTGCTGCCGACGGGCGACGTCTTCCCGGCGCGCTACGAGCTGGTGTTCCTGGCGGCGGGCGTAATTCTGTTCTCACTGTTTGTCGGCGTGATTATGCTGCCGATTTTACTTCAGCATATTGATGCCGGTGATTCGACCCAGCAGCATAAAGAGGAGCGTATTGCGCGGGCGGCTACTGCCGAAGTGGCAATTGTCGCGATTCAGAAGATGGAAGAGCGCCTGGCCGCGGATGCGGAAGAGAACATCGATAATCAGCTGCTGACGGAAGTCAGTTCCCGCGTGATTGGTAACCTGCGTCGTCGGGCCGACGGGCGTAACGATGTGGAAAGCTCGCTGCAGGAGGAAAACCTGGAGCGTCGGTTCCGCCTGGCGGCGCTGCGCTCAGAGCGTGCCGAGCTGTATCACCTGCGCGCCACGCGCCAGATCAGCAACGAAACGCTGCAAAAGCTGCTGCACGATCTGGACCTGCTGGAAGCGCTGTTGATAGAGAATCAGTAGCGCTGTTTTTGCCCGGTGGCGCTGCGCTTACCGGGCCTGCGAGCTCGATCGGTTCCCTCTCCCTGTGGGAGAGGGTTAGGGTGAAGGGGAAACCCAAAACCCCTCACAGCATTGCAACCACGCCTGCGCGCTCTGCGATAAATACACCCCTTCACGCCAGATCATCCCCAGCTGCCAGTGTAGGTCGCTCTCCAGCGGGATCCAGCGCAGCGTGTTTTTATCCAGCCGCTCGCAAATCGGCTGCGGCAGAATGGCAATCCCCACGCCGGCCTGCACCATCGCTGCCAGGAAATCCCACTGTCCGCTGCGCACCGCAATGCGCGGCTTCACGTTATGGTGGTTAAACAGCGTCATCAGCTGGCGGCTGAGGGCGAAGTCTTCGTTGTAGATCAGCAGAGGGTGCTCGCCGAGCAGTTCAGGCTTCACCGAATCTCTCTTCAGCCAGTCACCGGAGCGGGGAACCAGCACGCACAGCGGATGGCTAAAGAGCGGAAGCGTCGCCAGACCGCTCTCTTCCTCAACGGGGAGGGCGGTCATGGCCACGTCGAGCTCGCCGTTGGTAACGGCCTGCTGAACGGTTAAGCCGCCAAACTCCGAAATCTTCAGCTCAACGCCGGGATAACGCTGGCGAAACAGGCCGATCGGCCCGGCCATCATCATCCCCACCATTGGTGGAATGCCGAGGCGAAGCACCCCTTTCGTCAGATGATTGATATCGTCCAGCTCTGCTTCCAGCTGGCGGAACTCCGCCAGGATCGCCAGCCCGCGTTCGAATACCACGCGTCCGGTGTCGGTCAGCAACAGCTTGCGCCCGTCGCGGATCAGCAGGGTACAGTTCAGTTCATCTTCGAGGTTTTTCAGCATCTTGCTGATGGTGGGCTGGGTAACAAACAACTTCTCCGCTGCGCGGGTAAAACTTTGCTGGCGAACCACTTCGACAAAATAGCGCAGCGTTCTTATGTCCATGATTATTCCTCGAAACTATACCTTTGATGATTTTAATTCATTTCAGTCCATACCGTGCGCTCTCTATACTGGCGCCTCGTCTCATTTTTGAGGAAAACCCCCATGGCCGTGGCGTTAAGCCGTGTTACGCCTGCCGTTGTACAACGACTCCAGGTACCGGTTCAGGTACTGCTCTACGCGGGACTGTTTGTTTTCGCTGAATATCTTGTCGGCTGGCTGCATCTGCCGCTGCCCGCCAATCTTGTCGGGATGCTGCTGATGCTGACGCTTATTCTGTGTCGCGTGGTCCCCCTTAACTGGGTGCGTGCCGGGGCGCGCTGGCTGCTGGCGGAAATGCTGCTGTTCTTTGTCCCTGCCGTGGTGGCGGTGGTGAACTATGCGCAGCTGCTGATGGTGGATGGCTGGCGAATCTTTGCGGTCATCGCGCTGAGTACGTTGATGGTGCTGGGGGCGACCGCCTGGGTCGTGGATAAAGTGTACCGGTTTGAAATCAGCAGGCACAAACATGACTAATTTTCAGATAAGCGTCCTGTGCCTGATCGCGACGCTCGTGATCTACTTCGCCAACAAGCGGCTGTATCGCCGGTTTCATGCCCTGCCGCTGATGCCGCTGGTCTTCACGCCGATCCTGCTGGTGCTGATGCTGGTCTTCGGCCACATTTCCTGGCAGAACTACATTGGTGAATCCCACTGGCTGCTGTGGCTGCTCGGCCCGGCGACCATCGCCTTTGCCGTGCCCGTTTACGACAACCTGGCGATTATCAAACGCCACTGGATGTCGCTCAGCGCAGGCGTGATCACCGCCACGGTGGTCGCGGTCTGCAGCTCCGTCTGGCTGGCGAGACTGTTTACGCTGCCCGATGAAATTCAGCGCAGCCTGGCCGTGCGTTCGGTGACCACGCCGTTTGCGCTGGCCGCCGCGAAACCGCTCGGCGGACAGCCGGATCTGGTGGCGCTGTTTGTGGTGGTGACGGGCGTCTTTGGGATGGCGGTCGGCGATATGCTCTTTCTGCGGCTTTCTATCCAGGAAGGGATGGCAAAGGGGGCAGGGTTTGGCGCGGCGTCGCACGGGGCGGGCACGGCACGTTCGTATGAGCTGGGGCAGCAGGAGGGCGTCGTCGCGAGCCTGGTGATGATGCTCTCAGGCGTAGTGATGGTGCTAATTGCCCCGCTGGTGGCGTGGGTGATGTTTTAAGCTCCCCGGCCAGAATGACCGGGGAGAAAGGTTTAGTGCGCGCGGCCCTGCTCAACGCCCAGGCCGGTTTGTGAACGGATAAACTGGGCGCGGAATTTCTCACGCTCCAGGTTACCTTCCGGCGAATTGTCGGTGGCCGAGAAGAACCAGATACCGATAAACGCCACGGCGATAGAGAACAGCGCCGGGTATTCATATGGGAAGATAGCGCTTGCGTGACCGAGGATCTGCACCCAGATGGTTGGGCCCAGAATCATCAGGATCACCGCCGTCAGCAGCCCCAGCCAGCCGCCAATCATTGCGCCACGGGTGGTCAGTTTCGACCAGTACATGGAGAGCAGGATGATCGGGAAGTTACAGCTGGCCGCAATCGAGAAGGCTAGCCCCACCATAAAGGCGATGTTCTGCTTCTCGAACAGAATGCCTAACAGAATCGCGACAACGCCCAGCACCAGGACGGTGATTTTCGAGACCTTCAGCTCATCGCGCTCGCTCGCGCCTTTACGGAAGACGTTGGCGTAGAGGTCATGCGACACCGCAGACGCGCCGGCCAGCGTCAGCCCTGCAACCACAGCCAGAATGGTGGCGAAGGCCACGGCGGAGATAAAGCCGAGGAACAGGTTACCGCCCACCGCGTCCGCCAGATGCACCGCCGCCATGTTGTTACCGCCAATCAGCGCGCCCGCCGCGTCTTTAAACGCCGGGTTCGCCCCCACCAGCATGATCGCGCCAAAGCCGATGATAAAGGTCAGGATGTAGAAGTAACCCATGAAACCGGTGGCGTAGAAGACGCTCTTACGCGCTTCACGCGCATCGCTCACGGTGAAGAAGCGCATCAGGATATGCGGTAAACCTGCGGTACCGAACATCAGGCCGAGACCCAGTGAGAGCGCGGATATCGGATCTTTCACCAGCCCACCCGGGCTCATGATCGCTTCCCCTTTCGGGTGGACCGCCATCGCTTCGGTAAACAGATTGTTGAAGCTGAACCCGACGTGCTTCATCACCATAAAGGCCATAAAGCTGGCACCGAACAGCAGCAGGACGGCTTTGATAATCTGCACCCAGGTGGTCGCCAGCATGCCGCCGAACAGCACGTACATCACCATCAGCACGCCAACCAGCACCACCGCGACGTGGTAGTTGAGGCCGAAAAGCAGTTCGATCAATTTACCCGCACCCACCATCTGCGCAATCAGGTACAGCGCCACCACCACCAGCGAGCCGCAGGCGGAAAGGGTGCGAATCGGCCCTTGCTTCAGGCGATACGAGGCCACGTCTGCGAAGGTATAGCGGCCCAGGTTACGCAGGCGCTCGGCAATCAGGAACAGGATGATCGGCCAGCCGACGAGGAAGCCGAGAGAGTAGATCAGGCCGTCATAGCCGGAGGTGTACACCAGCGCGGAGATCCCGAGGAAAGAGGCGGCTGACATAAAGTCACCCGCAATCGCCAGTCCGTTCTGGAAGCCGGTAATGTTGCCGCCAGCGGTGTAGTAATCATTACGGGAGCGCACGCGTTTCGACGCCCAGTAGGTGATGTACAGCGTCAGCAGGACGAAAATCAGGAACATCACAATGGCCTGCCAGTTGGTTGGCTGGCGCTGGACCTCGCCGGTAATGGCATCCGCCGCGTGGGCGGCAAAGGGAAGCGTGGCGGCGAGCGCCGTCAAAACTCTCTTCATGATGCTTTTACCTCTTGCAGTACCGCTTTATTAAGACGATCGAATTCACCGTTCGCGCGCCAGACGTAGACGCCGGTCAGCAAGAATGAAATCACAATCACGCCAATGCCAATCGGAATACCGCGCGTCACGCTGGTCCCCTCGTGCAGCGGGGTGCCCAGCCAGTGCGGCGCAAAGGCGATCAGCAGAATAAAGCCGACGTAGATAATCAGCATGATGATGGAAAGGGTGAAGGCAAACCGTTGCCGCTTATCGACGAGCTCCCTGTAGTGCGCACTATTCTCTATCTGCTGACAAATATCGTTATTCATCACAGAGTCTCCAGAAGTATTTGTAGGGGAGGTTTTATTATTCCCTCTCCCGTGAGGGAGAGGGTTAGGTTGAGGGGGTTACGATGGCATCGCGATGGCCTGCTTCTCTTCGAGCAATTTTTCCACCACGCCAGGATCCGCGAGCGTTGAGGTATCACCAAGGTTACTGGTGTCTCCAGCCGCGATTTTGCGCAAGATACGACGCATAATTTTGCCGGAGCGGGTTTTCGGCAGCGAGTCGGTCCAGTGCAGCACGTCCGGCGTCGCCAGCGGGCCAATCTCTTTACGCACCCAGTTGCGCACCTCAGCGTAGAGCTCTGGCGACGGTTCTTCACCGTGGTTCAGGGTGACATAGGCGTAAATCGCCTGGCCTTTGATGTTGTGCGGAATACCGACAACGGCGGCTTCGGCAATCTTCGGATGCGACACCAGCGCCGATTCAATCTCAGCGGTGCCCAGACGGTGGCCGGAGACGTTCAGCACGTCGTCCACGCGCCCGGTTATCCAGTAATAACCGTCTTCGTCACGACGCGCGCCGTCGCCGCTGAAGTACATGTTTTTAAAGGTCGAGAAGTAGGTCTGCTCGAAGCGATCGTGATCGCCGAACAGGGTACGCGCCTGGCCCGGCCAGGAGTCTGCGATCACCAGGTTGCCTTCGGTGGCGCCTTCCAGCGGGTTGCCTTCATTATCCACCAGCGCAGGCTGCACGCCGAAGAATGGACGGGTTGCGGAACCGGCTTTCAGCTGCGTGGCGCCCGGCATCGGGGTGATCATGAAGCCGCCGGTTTCGGTCTGCCACCAGGTGTCCATCACCGGGCATTTCTCGTTGCCGATTTTCTTCCAGTACCACTCCCAGGCTTCCGGGTTAATGGGCTCACCCACGGAACCGAGGATGCGCAATGAGGAACGGTCCGTGCCTTCGATGGCTTTATCGCCTTCCGCCATTAATGCGCGGATCGCCGTTGGCGCGGTATAGAGAATGTTGACCTGGTGTTTGTCGACCACCTGACACATGCGCGCCGGGGTCGGCCAGTTTGGTACGCCCTCAAACATCAGGGTTGTTGCGCCACAGGCCAGCGGGCCGTACAGCAGGTAGCTGTGTCCGGTGACCCAGCCCACGTCGGCGGTACACCAGTAGATGTCGCCCGGATGGTAGTCGAAGACGTATTTGAAGGTGGTGGCCGCATAGACCAGATAGCCGCCGGTGGTGTGCAGCACGCCTTTCGGCTTACCGGTTGAGCCGGAGGTATAAAGAATGAACAGCGGATCTTCTGCGTTCATCTCTTCCGGCTGATGCTGGTCGCTCGCTTTTTCAATCAGGTCGCTCCACCACAGGTCGCGCCCTTCGTTCCAGTCGATTTTGCCGCCGGTACGCTTAAGGACGATGACGTTACTGACCGTTTTGACGTTCGGGTTTTTCAGCGCGTCGTCGACGTTTTTCTTCAGTGGGATACCGCGTCCGGCGCGCACGCCTTCATCGGCGGTGATCACCAGTTTTGAACTTGAATCGACAATACGACCCGCAACCGCTTCTGGCGAGAACCCGCCAAAAATCACCGAGTGAATCGCGCCGATACGCGCGCAGGCCAGCATGGCCACCGCCGCTTCCGGCACCATCGGCATATAGATAGCGACCACATCGCCTTTTTTAATGCCTTTTTCCAGCAGGACGTTGGCGAAGCGGCACACGTCGCGGTGCAGCTCTTTGTAGGTAATGTGTTTGCTTTGCGATGCGTCATCGCCTTCCCAGATGATGGCCGTCTCATTCCCGCGTTCGGCGAGGTGACGATCAAGGCAGTTCGCCGCCAGGTTCAGGGTGCCATCTTCATACCATTTAATGGAGACATTGCCGGGCTCAAAGGAGGTGTTCTTCACCTTCTGATAAGGTTTGATCCAGTCAAGGATATGGCCCTGCTCACCCCAGAAGGTGTCCGGGGCGGTGATAGATTGCTGATATTTCTCGTGGTACTGCTCCGGGGTGATCAGGCAACGGTCCGCAATATTTGCGGGAATGTCATGTTTGTGGATTTGGCTCATGGCTTTTTTTCTCCTTGTAAGATGTTAATAATATGTCGCAAAAACGTTAATTGTAGGGGCTTTACAAGCTTTGTTTAGTATTTGGGCTACAGATCACGCATTGTTTGAAGAGTATGAAAAATGAGCGAATGAAACTTTGAAGGAAAATAATTTATGCTGAAGATTATTCACATTTATGTTTAAAAAAGCGTTTTTATAACAAAAGGTTATTTATCAGAATTAGAACAAACTCTCGTCATCGTCGCTTTTGTGAGTGAAACGCGTCGTTCTTTAAGGCTTGCGCAACAGGTCGCGCAAATGATACTCATACGCCGCGTTAAAAAATCCCATAAACCAACGCAACACAATTCATACCCTTTCAGTATGTCTCCATATTCATGCAGTTTGAGTGAATAAGGCGCTTCATTGAGGAAGTCAGTTTCTATGAAAAACGTTAAAGTCAGCCTTGCCTGGCAGATCTTAATCGCCCTTGTACTGGGCATCTTGCTGGGCAGTTACCTTCATTATCACAGCGACAGCCGCGAATGGCTGATTGCGAACCTGCTTTCACCTGCAGGGGATATCTTTATTCATCTGATCAAGATGATTGTGGTACCGATTGTGATCTCGACGCTGGTGGTCGGTATTGCTGGCGTCGGCGATGCGAAGCAGTTAGGCCGTATTGGTGCGAAAACCATTATCTATTTCGAAGTGATCACTACGATTGCGATTATCCTCGGTATCACGCTGGCGAACGTGTTCCAGCCGGGTTCCGGGATCGATATGTCGCAGCTGGCAACGGTGGATATTTCGAAATACCAAAGTACGACCGCTGACGTGCAGAGCCACGCGCATGGCCTGATGGGTACTATCCTGTCGCTGGTGCCGACCAACATCGTGGCGTCGATGGCGAAGGGCGAGATGCTGCCGATCATCTTCTTCTCGGTACTGTTTGGTCTGGGGCTCTCTTCCCTGCCAGCGACGCACCGTGAGCCGCTGGTGACCGTGTTCCGCTCTATCTCAGAAACCATGTTCAAAGTGACCCATATGGTGATGCGTTACGCGCCGGTAGGGGTGTTTGCACTTATCGCCGTCACCGTGGCGAACTTCGGTTTTGCCTCCCTGTGGCCGCTGGCGAAGCTGGTGATCCTGGTGCACTTCGCCATCCTGTTCTTCGCGCTGGTGGTGCTGGGGATCGTGGCGCGCCTGTGCGGGCTGAGCATCTGGATCCTGATTCGTATCCTGAAAGATGAACTGATTCTGGCGTACTCCACGGCAAGTTCTGAGAGCGTGCTGCCGCGCATCATTGAGAAGATGGAAGCCTACGGCGCGCCTGCCTCTATTACCAGCTTCGTGGTACCAACCGGCTACTCCTTTAACCTGGACGGTTCAACGCTTTACCAGAGTATCGCCGCTATCTTTATTGCGCAGCTGTACGGGATTGATCTGTCGCTGTGGCAGGAGATCGTCCTGGTACTGACGCTGATGGTGACGTCCAAAGGTATTGCTGGCGTTCCGGGCGTCTCCTTCGTGGTGCTGCTGGCTACGCTCGGCAGCGTCGGTATTCCGCTGGAAGGTCTGGCATTTATCGCCGGTGTGGACCGTATCCTCGACATGGCGCGTACGGCGCTGAACGTGGTGGGGAATGCCCTGGCGGTGCTGGTTATCGCCAAGTGGGAACACAAATTCGACCGCAAAAAAGCGCTGGCGTATGAACGCGAGGTGCTGGGTCGTTTTGATAAGACGGCTGACCAGTAATGTAAAAAGCCGGGTGGCGGCTTCGCCTTACCCGGCCTACCATACTATTCCCTCTTCCCTTCGGGGAGAGGGCCAGGGTGAGGGGGTTTTACTCCCCGCTCAACGCATCAAACTCTTCGCACCCCGTATCAAACCCTTCAGTGCAGCTCAGGTTCAACCAGTACAGCGCTTTCTGCTTATTTGGTGTGATAAAGCCTTTCTCCCCCTGCCTGAACAACATTCCTGCCCAGTACTCGGCGTAGCCGGTACGCGAAAGGGCTGAACTTCGCTTGAACCACGAGGCGGCCTGCACGTCATCCTGCGCCACCTCTACGCCGTTGGCATAAATCAGCCCCAGCAGCAGCTGCGCATCGACCGCAGAGTCGCTATCGATATCTTTGGTCGCCGTTTGCAGCAGTTTAATGGCCTGGGGATAGTCCGTTTTTCCCGCCTGAGTATTCACCAGAATGCGCGCCAGCATGATCGCGCCGCGTTTGCTGCCAGCAATGTTTGCCTGCTGGGCCAGGGCTTTGGCCTGGGCGTAATCGCCCTGCGTAAAGAGGATTTGCGAGAGCAACCCCATGGCGTCGACATCGCCGCCTTTCGCGGCTTTCTCGGCCCACTGTGCGGCCTGCTTGCTGTCGCCGGAGCTGAAGTACGTATCGGCAAGATAATACTGGGCACGCGCATCACCGGCTTCCGCCTGTTTCCGATACTGGCTGCCTATCTCATCCGCGCGGGCGAAGGACGTTAAAAACATTAACAACAGAAAAATGGCTTTCATGGACTCTTATCATCTGGATACACGCCGCGCAGTATAATCGCGGGCGCAAAATAAAAAAATGGGTGCATTAAGACCTCAGCATCCTACAAGCCGGGCGGAACCGTTGTTCCGCCCGTAGAGGTTAGCCCGGGTTGCAGGCTAATTTTGCCGCCACCTCCTGATGTTCACTCTTTATTGAAAACTCGCATAACTTACCGCGAGTAATAAAGGTAAAGATCGCTATCGTCAGGCAAACAATAAAGACGATGCCTAACGCAGTTTTTAATGGCGTCATGCCTTTTACTCCTTGTCAAAAAAAGAATAAGAGGCTACTCTCAACCTGTTGGGAGTTGAGTGAGTAGCCTCGGGTTGTACTGACCCCAAAAAGTTGGACAGAATTACCGAGGCTTCACAGAAAGAGTCCATATATTTATGGACTCTTTTTTGTTTCAAGAAAACGTTAAATAATGCAAAGAGTAGCTGAATTATCCATCCCACTGCTTTTCCCTACTTAATCCGCCTCCCTTTTTCATCAATGACCTTTTCACCATCTTCTTTCGTGAAAGAGCCTTTCTGAGGTTCAGGAATAATATCCAAAACCACCTCAGAAGGACGGCATAATCTGGTACCAATCGGTGTCACGACGATTGGGCGATTGATAAGTATAGGATACTTAACCATAAAACCTATCAACTGCTCATCGGTATACTTGTCTTCAGCGAGACTTAGTTGCTCATAAGGCTCAACATTCTTTCTCAGCAATGACCGTACCGAAATGCCCATATCGGCAATCAACTTAATAAGCTCATCCTTTGACGGGGGAGTATCAAGATAATAAATAATTGTAGGCTCATTACCGCTGTTACGGATCATCTCCAGCGTGTTGCGTGAAGTACCGCAGGCCGGGTTGTGATAGATGGTGATGTTGCTCATATCGGTATCTCATTACAAAGTGACAGAGAGCCGCCACGCTAGCGCGGCCAGAGTGATACACAGTACAGGCAGCGTCATGATAATGCCGGTACGGAAGTAATATCCCCATGTGATGGTCATGTTTTTCTGTGCCAATACATGCAGCCACAGCAGGGTGGCCAGGCTGCCGATCGGGGTGATTTTCGGACCTAAATCACAGCCAATAACATTGGCATAAATCATCGCCTCTTTGACGATGCCGGTCGCTGTACTCCCGTCGATTGACAGTGCTCCAATCAGCACAGTCGGCATGTTGTTCATCGCCGAAGACAGAAATGCCGTCAGGAAGCCTGTGCCGAACGTGGAAGCCCATAACCCTTTATCCGCCAGTAGGTTAAGCACTTCAGACAGGTACTCTGTGAGTCCGGCATTGCGGAGGCCATAAACAACCATGTACATACCCAACGAGAAAATCACGATCTGCCATGGTGCTCCGCGTAGCACTTTACCGGTGTTAATGGCATGGCCTCTTTTCGCTACCACGAACAAAGCAACTGCGCCTGTTGCTGCTATCGCGCTGACGGGGATCCCCAGCGGCTCCAGCGCAAAGAACCCGACCAGCAGAAACAACAGAACAATCCAGCCCGCCCTGAAAGTTGCCGGGTCCTTGATCGCACTAGCAGGCACCTTCAGTAGTGAAACGTCATATGCCGTGGGGATATCCCGGCGGAAAAAGAGATGAAGCATAATCAGCGTGCCAGCAATTGCAGCCAAATTCACTGGTACCATAACGGAGGCGTATGGCGTAAAGCCCAGACCGAAGAAATCCGCCGAGACAATATTCACCAAGTTAGAGACAATCAGCGGTAAACTGGCGGTATCAGCGATAAACCCTGCGGCCATGACAAAGGCCAGTGTTGTGCCCCGGCTGAATCCCAGAGCGAGCAGCATCGCAATCACAATCGGCGTCAGGATCAGAGCTGCGCCGTCGTTAGCAAACAACGCAGCAACAGCAGCACCAAGCAGGACAATCCAGGTAAACAGTAAGCGACCACGTCCGTGGCCCCAGCGTGCGACATGCAGCGCAGCCCATTCGAAGAAACCGGATTCATCGAGCAGCAGACTGATGATGATTACCGCTATAAATGCAGCTGTCGCATTCCAGACGATATTCCAGACAATGGGGATATCATCGATGTGGATGACGCCTGTTCCTAGTGCCAATACAGCACCGATACTTGCGCTCCAGCCAATACTAAGTCCTCTGGGCTGCCAGATGACCAAGACTAGCGTCAATAAAAAAATACTCCCTGCCAAAAGCATTTTAGACTCCGTTAATATATGATTATGTGTATATGTTTGATTACCTCAACATGAAGTGCAGGCGGAATTTGCCAGCCATTCGCGTACGTCCTCCCGCAGGGACTGCCAGGATGTTGTGATTATCTCTGATGCCCATGCGGGAATGTGGGGAGACAGACGATAGTGGACCCATTTGCCTTCTCGACGATCAATAACCAGCTCGGCTTCACGTAAGATGGCCATGTGACGCGATATTTTAGGCTGAGACTCAGAAGTGACTGCACAAATATCGCAAACGCAAAGCTCTCCAGACTCCCTGAGTAGCATGACAATAGCGAGTCTTGTTTCATCCGAAAGGATTTTGAAAAGCTGGACAGGCTGTAGCATTTTTCACTCCATTCCATGTATCATACGCATATGATAAATCATATATGTTGGTTTTAAAATCATCCATTATCCATGGAGTAGAAAAATGGAACAATTTCCCGCTCTGACCCCCGAATATTTTGATAAACATATTCATGAGCGTCTGCATATGCAGCAGTCACCACGAATTTTAATTCTGTATGGATCGGTAAGAGAGCGCTCCTACAGCCGCTACGCAGCAGAGGAAGCAGGGCGTCTGCTGACGGCGATGGGGGCAGAGGTCAAACTGTTTAATCCCTCAGGTTTGCCATTGCCGGATGACGCCCCTGATACGCATCCTAAGGTCACCGAACTGCGCGAGCTTGTCAGATGGTGTGACGGGATGGTGTGGAGTTCTCCGGAGCGGCATGGAGCAATGAGCGCGATAATGAAGGCGCAAATCGACTGGATACCACTGAGCGAAGGTGCAGTTCGTCCATCCCAGGGAAAAACCCTCGCATTGATGCAGGTTTGCGGCGGTTCTCAGTCTTTCAATGCAGTGAACCAGATGCGCATTCTGGGAAGGTGGATGCGGATGTTCACTATCCCTAACCAGTCCTCAGTGGCAAAGGCATGGCAGGAATTCGATGAAAGCGGAAGAATGAAACCTTCTTCCTGGTACGATCGTATCGTCGATGTCGCCGAAGAGTTGTTTAAGATTACGTTACTGCTTAAAGGACATACCGGTTATCTCGCCGACCGTTACTCTGAACGAAAAGAGAGTCACCAGGCCCTCTCAGAGCGAGTAAATCAGGAAAAGCTCTGACGAGGTAAAAAGTCAGCCATTTTTGCGCTGGGTCAGGTGCCAGGAAGAGAGCCAGGCTAAGCGCAAACAGTATACATATCTTTTACAACTCCGGCGCACCCCCGGTTGGTGGGGATATGGTATTATTCCAGCTCCATTGGATTTGTAAGGGATACAAGTGAAAGGCGCACATAAAAATCTTTCCTTTGATGGAAAAAGTTACTGCATGAAGCATCTGGCGCCTTTTACGTTTATGGCTGATATTGCCAATATTCCTGACCCTGTTCAGATCACCATTAACTACAGTAATCATGTGTTTTCTGATCAAAAAGGGAACGGGCCGGAAATCCCACCTGATCGATTTTTCTGTGCAGACAGATATGCGGCCAGCCTTAACTTACCGAAGATGCTTTCAACAAATCTGCTGTCCTCCTATGTTGTTCCTCATATCAATAAGGGCAACAACGAGATGTATCACTATATGGAGGTTAATGATTATGCGATCTTCTTTGACCTTCGCAAGGACAACAGTCACCCTAACGGGTTGAAGCTGTATGTCGTCTCTGCATACGAAGTCCATCAATGGGGGCGACACTCCATTCCAAAGAGTAAGCCAATGAAGTTTTCGTATGTTGCACATCTTCGACTGAACGGACAGACGGTTTACACATCCAGAAAAGCAAAAAGGCGCTGATATCAGCGCCTTTTCACCAGAGTAGACCATCGATGTTATCCACTCTTGTTGGGGTCCGGTCTCTGTCTTTGGGTATCCCGCTCTTAGGCTGGGGGAGATTGTTCTCCGACATCAATACCCCATCAACATATTCGTGTTGAATGGTTCCGGTCAGTATCGATGAGTGAATAGTAATGAACCTGACCTTTACCTGCAAGGTCACTGCTATTCATAGCTATTCATGACAATTCTTCTGTGCAGGAATGCGTTTTAACAGCCTGCAGTTCGCAACCAAAACCCCCAACAACCGTTTTTTACTGTTGAACTGCAATCGGCGTTACATGTAACGAAAAATCGCGCAGCGGGCTTCCTGTTGCGAATTTGAGGCATGTTTTCAGCGTAAAAAGTTTTGTAAAATTTTTACGGGAAGCACGTTTTGCTAACTTTCAGTGCTGATTAGCCCAACTTTAATCTGAAAAAACACCACTAAATCCCGCAATAGCGCACTGACATTTGCGCTATTGAAACCTCTGCTCAAGTGATACTGCTGAGTGACAAACTCAACAAAATGCAGTGTCGTTAGCGTGGCTAAATCCTCAATGGGTAAGATTTAAGTCTGTATTCAACGGGACTAAGACCATTTAACTTGAGGCTGATTCGTCTGGTGTTGTAATACCGAATGTAATCTTCAATGGCTTTCTTAAGTTCATGAAGATCATTGAATTTATTGGTATAGAAGCATTCTGACTTTAACGTTCCGAAAAAACATTCAGCACAGGCATTATCCAGACAGTTTCCTTTTCTGGACATGCTCTGTAAGACACCGAACTCTCGCAACTGATACTGATACCATCTATGACGGTATTGCCAGCCCTGATCTGAGTGAAGAACAGGAGCGCTGTCCGCATCCAGCCTGGCAAATGCCTTAATGAGCATATCATCAATCATTGGCATTGTTGGGCGCTCTGAAATACTGAAGGAAATTACTTCGTTATTGAAGAGGTCGATGATGGGTGAAAGATAGAGTTTTCGACCATTGACGGCAAATTCAGTGACATCGGTGACCCATTTTTCGTTAGGTCTGCTGGCTTTAAAATTTCGCTGTAAGATGTTGTCAGCCGTACAACCTCGCTCGCCACGCCATGAACTGTAGCGTTTAACCCTGATAGCTGCTTTGAGATCAAGCCCGTTCATTAAGCGCTGAACGACTTTGTGGTTGATCACGCCCACTTCTCTTCTGAGAGCCAGAGTTATACGACGGTAGCCATAGCGTCCCTGATTTTCATCATATATCTCTTTAATTCTGAGGTTTATTTCATCGTATTTTCCTGCCGACTTAAGTGCTTTAAGATGGTAGTAAAACGTGCTCCTAGGTATCCTGGCCATACTGAGCAATTGTTCTAGTGGGTAAAACTGCCTCAGTTCATTTACAACTCTGACCTTGTCTCTTACTGAACTAAGGCTTTCAACTTTTGCAGGTAAAGTATCCGTAACTCAAGAAACTTTATTCTCTTTTCCAGCTCGTGAATCCTTTGTGCTCGCGAGCGTTCCAGTGTGGCTTCTGCAGCTTCAGGGTTTTCAGTCATATGAGGAGCCCTTTTTTTACCTATCTTGAGTGAGCGAAGCCCCTCTTCCCCATGCTCCTTGAATACTTTCATCCACTTGCCTACAGACGCAGCACCTGCAAGATTGAATTTTGTGGCCACCTGATTCTGGGAAATCTGACCTGAAAGCACTGCTTTCACTGCTTCAACTCGTATGTCCGGATCAATTGATACGCCTTTATCCCTGGGCCTTAGTCCCTCTTCTCCATGTGTATCATAGGCGGCAACCCAGATTCTAACCTGGGTTCTGGGTACATTGAATCGAGCGGAGGTTAAACGATAGCCCTCATCGCTAGCAAAATAGTGCATAACGACTTCAAGGCGCTCTTCAAAGGTATACTTACGTCTGGACATGGGACTCTCCAATTTGAGAGTCCAACTAAATGGGTGCAGTTCAGGTTAAATGAAAATTTCCCGGGGCTTTCCACTTTCTGTCCCTCAACAATGCTCAAGACAGAAAGTCTTAAGCACCCACCGCACATCTTATCCCTCTGAATTAAAATGCAAAGATGTAATTCTATTCTGCGTAAATTACATTATTTCTGCGAGCCGCTTTCCAGAATAATAATTGATGTATTTAATGAATTAATCTGAAATAAAAAGGGAGTGAACATTCACTCCCTTTATTCACTGATTAATTCACGGCATCAACCCATTGCGCTTTCGCGAAGTCGGGCTTTCAGCTTGTTATATTCGTCAATCACATACTGTTCCGCAGCGTGCTGATCCGCAATCGGCTCCACGCGTACGGCGCAGTATTTATACTCCGGCGTTTTGGTTATCGGGCTTAAGTTCTCCGTCACCAGCTCGTTACAGGCGCCAATCCACCACTGGTAGGTCATATAGACCGCACCTTTGTTCGGACGATCGCTGACCTGCGCACGGGTAATGATCCGGCCTTTGCGCGAGCTCACCCACACCAGCGCTTCGTCCTCAATGCCGAGGCGCTCTGCGTCGGCGGTGTTGATTTGCGCGTAGCCCGGTTCGTCCGCCAGCGCGGCCAGCGCGGCACAGTTACCCGTCATCGAACGGCAGGAGTAGTGGCCCACTTCACGCACGGTGGAGAGCACCATCGGATACTCGTCGGTGAGTTTATCGATTGGCGCGACCCAGTCGCAGGTGAAGAACTGCGCCAGCCCGTTCGGGGTGTCGAACTTCTCTTTAAAGAGGTATGACGTTCCCTGATCGGTCTCTGACACATCCCGACACGGCCACTGGATGTATCCCAGCTCACCCATTTTTTCATAGGTTGCCCCATAAAAGTCCGGACACAGACTGCGCAACTCGTCCCAGATCTCCTGAGTGTTGTTGTAGTGCATCGGGTAACCCATACGAGTGGCGATTTCGCTGATGATCTGCCAGTCCGTTTTCAGGTCCCACTTCGGCTCGACCGCCTTAAAGAAGCGCTGGAAGCCGCGGTCTGCCGCCGTGTAGACGCCTTCATGCTCGCCCCAGGAGGTCGACGGTAAAATCACATCCGCTGCCGCTGCGGTTTTGGTCATGAAGATATCCTGGACAATCACCAGTTCCAGATCCTCAAACCCTTTGCGCACCGCAGACAGCTCGGCGTCGGTCTGGAGCGGATCTTCACCCATGATGTAGGCCGCACGCACTTCGCCGTGCGCCGCGCGGTGCGGCAGCTCGCTGATGCGATATCCGGTGTGTTCCGGCAGGCTTTCCACGCCCCAGGCCTTCGCGAACTTGGCGCGGTTTTCCGGGAACTTCACGTACTGGTAGCCCGGGTAGGTGTCCGGCAGCGCGCCCATATCGCAGGCACCCTGGACGTTATTCTGACCACGTACCGGGTTGACGCCGACGTGCGCTTTACCCAGATTGCCGGTCAGCATCGCGAGACTCGTCAGAGAACGTACCGTTTCCACGCCCTGATAGAACTGGGTCACGCCCATGCCCCACAGGATGGCGGCGGTTTTCGCCCCGGCATACATCCGTGCCGCCTGGCGGATCTCCTGCGCGCTGACGCCAGTGATTGTTTCCACCGACTCTGGCGTATAGCCTTCGACAATTTTCCGATACTCTTCAAAGCCTTCCGTACGGGTTGCGACAAACGCCTGGTCGTACAGATTCTCTTCAATAATGACGTGCCCCATTGCGTTCAACAGCGCGATGTTCGAGCCGTTTTTCAACGCGATGTGCATATCCGCAATGCGCGCGGTTTCAATTTTGCGCGGATCGCAGACGATGATTTTCGCCCCGTTCTGTTTGGCGCGAATAACGTGGTTCGCGACGATAGGGTGAGAATCCGCCGGGTTATAACCAAAGATGAAGACGAGATCGGTGTTATCTATCTCGTTGATGGCATTACTCATTGCGCCGTTACCGACCGACTGGTGCAGACCTGCAACCGATGGGCCGTGTCAGACGCGAGCGCAGCAGTCGACGTTATTGGTACCAATAACGGCGCGCGCGAATTTTTGCATCACATAGTTGGTTTCATTCCCCGTCCCGCGTGAAGAGCCGGTGGTCTGAATCGCATCCGGGCCATACTTGGCCTTGATGGCGCTCAGGCGCGTGGCGACGTAATCCAGCGCCTCGCTCCAGGATACGGCTTCCAGCTTGCCGCCGCGCTCGCGGCGTATCATAGGGGTTTTCAGGCGCGGGGTGAGGATTTGGGTATCGTTAATAAAATCCCAGCCGTAGTAACCTTTCAGGCATAGCGTGCCCTGGTTGGTTTTCCCCTGTGCGGCCTCTGCCCGGACGATTTTGCCGTTATCGACCACCAGGTGGATCTTGCAACCTGAGGCACAATAAGGGCAAACCGTGACGACTTTTTTCATCAGTCTGCTCCAGTTAATCGAATCATTCGCACCCACTATGCAGCTTCTATGCCATGTTTTTTGTATGGGTATACCCTGACTTTACGGTCCCTTCGCGGTGAAAACCCTGACAAAAAGCAGCGAATCGTCAAAATTGACGTGTCGACAGGGCGGCGGATGTGACATGGGTTGAATTTCCGTCACTGAAAAAACCATTTGACTGGAGCCAGCGGCAGAATGGTTCAGACTTAATATAATCCCCTGACGGAAGCATACGATGAAACCGGCGATTCTGGTGGTAGATGACGATACGGCAGTCTGCGAACTGCTTCAGGACGTGCTGAGCGAGCACGTCTTTAGCGTGCTTGTCTGCCATAGCGGCCAGGATGCACTGCGGCAGGTACAGCAGGAGCCGAATATCGCGCTGGTGCTGTTGGATATGATGCTGCCGGATATCAACGGTCTGCAGGTTTTGCTGCAGCTGCAAAAGCAGCGCCCGGCGCTACCGGTTGTGATGTTAACCGGGCTGGGGAGTGAGTCAGACGTGGTGGTGGGGCTGGAGATGGGGGCAGATGATTATATTGGCAAACCGTTCAACCCGCGCGTGGTGGTCGCCCGCGTTAAAGCGGTATTGCGCCGTACGGGCGTGCTGGCGGCAGAAGCCCCCGCAGCGCCCGTCGCGGGCATTGCGTTTAACGGATGGACGCTTGATACCACCCGCTGCGAGCTGAGCGATCCGCAGCGTAATACCGTGCCCTTAACCCAGGGCGAGTACGGCCTGCTGCTGGCGCTCACGCAAAATGCCCGTCGGGTGCTGAGCCGTGACCGGCTGCTCGAGCTGACCCACAGCGAAAGCGCGGACGTGTTTGACCGCACGATTGACGTGCTGATCATGCGCCTGCGCCGGAAAATAGAGGCTAATCCGCATCAGCCTGCGCTTATCAAAACGATCCGCGGGTTGGGTTACGTGTTTGCCACCGATGTGAGCCGGCCCGAACAGGCGGCATAAACGTTACGTTATCGCCGGAACAATGATGGCGGCAAAAATTGCCACGATGCACAGATACTTGAGGGCGTAATAGGCCTTACGGTTCCTTTTTTTCAGACGCTGTCCTCGTTCGCGGCCCGCATGCACGTATTTAAAAATACGGTTAATGCCGCCAGTGCTGTCATTCTCGTCATTCGGTGAGCTGGCTGCAGACATCAGCGTGGTTCCCACCCAATGGTTAACCGCCTGCGCCCAGCGCCATTTCATCGGGCGCTCAATATCACAGAAAAGAATAATGCGCGTTTGATCCGATTTATTCTCTGCCCAGTGGACGTAGGTCTCATCAAAAATAACGGCTTCACCATCCCGCCAGCTGTGGCGCTGCCTGTCGACTTCAATAAAGCAGCGATCGTCATTCGGTGTAAATAAGCCCAGATGGTAACGAACCGAGCCCGCATACGGATCCCGGTGCTTGCCAAGCTTCGCACCCGCCGGCAGCTCGGCAAACATGGCCGCTTTCACCGAGGGGATTTCACTCACCAGCCGGGTCGTCACCGGGCATAAAGACTGCGCGGAGGGATGGGCATCGGCATACCATTTCAGATAAAAACGTTTCCAGCCGCGTTTAAAAAAGGTGTTAAAGCCAGCGTCGTTATTATTTTGCGCAGCCTTAATATGATGCTGCAAACGCAGGGCCTCTTCGCGAATAACCTGCCAGTTTTCCGTAAGCTTATTTAATTCCGGGAAGCGTTCTGTTTCAAAGAAAGGCTGCCTGGCGGGCAGGGAAGAAAACGCCGTCATAAACATATTGATGGGTGCCATAAACGTCGAATGGTCAAAGAGCTGACGAGAAAGCGTCTGTTTTTCTTTGCCGCGTGAATGCGCATAAATAACGCTGATAATGAAAATACCGATGATGATTGCTGCGAACATTTTTCCCTTGTCCTCTTTCTATCTCATTTCGGAAAAGCGTGCGGACAGAGTGCTGTCCACGCCGAATATGCCAGATGGAGAGAGTGTAGTTCGGGGAGAAAAAATTCATAGAACTGTAATGAAAAATAGCAATTATTGTTAAATTAAACGCTCTCGCGAATAAACGCCTGCAGCTCGGCCAGCGTTTTTGCGCCATCAATCGCATTGGCGGCCAGCAGGCTTGCCCGCGCGCAGGCGTGTGCCAGATAAATGCTCTCTGTCAGCGGCAGCGATTCATGGCAGCCGTATAAAAAGCCTGCGCAAAAGGCATCGCCCGCGCCGACGCTGCCGATAATCTCTTCCTGCTCCAGCATCCATGACTGGATCCAGCGACCTTCCTCACCGCGTGCTTCTCCCCATGCTCCTTCCGAACAGTGGATCACCACCCGCTGGCGAACGCCGGCAGCCAGCAGCTGCGCCGCGGCCTCTGCGATGTGCGCGATGTGCGGAGCGTCGTTTTCGTCACGCATTGTCAGGCCGCTAAACTCCCCGGCTTCCAGCTCGTTAATCACCAGATAATCAAGATGGCGCAGGGCAGGGAGCACCAGCGGCTGATAGCGCGGGTCGCCCTTGCGGGAAACCAGATCGAGCGATGTTTCATACCCCTGGTCGCGCATCTGCGCCAGCAGCCGCGCGCTGCGGGTGCCAAACTCGTCATCGGGCATATCCAGGCTATCGAGCAGCAGCAGGTAGCCGAGATGGAAGATCTTCATCGATCCGTCTAAGCGATCGAAGGCGGGGAGATCCAGCAGGCGGTTGGCGCCCGGCGAGTGGAAAAAGGTGCGTTGTCCGCTGGGATCGGTCATCACCTGCGACATGGAGGTCGGTGCAAAGGTGGTGCGCTGAACCCGCTGGCGGTTGACATGGTACTGGTCGAGCATCGCCAGGATGTAATCCCCGTCGGCATCTTCGCCAATCAGCCCCACCGCCTGCAGCGGCAGTCCAACGTGCATTTTCGCCAGCGTCAGCAGCACGTTGAGCGGCGCGCCGCCGGTTGAGCGTTCGCTGTGGGTAATTTCCGCCAGCCAGCCGCGCTCCGGCCACTGAACGATCTGGTGGACGTGATCCACCAGCATGTTGCCTGCGGCGATGATGCCTTTGCGTTCCATTATGCCTGCCCCGCGCTGCCGAAGATGCGCATCTGTTCGGCGACCGTATCGGCAATCGCCTCTTCTATCCCCAGCAGCAGCTCGGCAAATTCATCGTACAGCGGCAGGCGGTTCGCCATGCGCTGCTCAACGGCGGCGAGCGCGGCCTGCGACATGCCGGTATAGAAGTTGATTTTATGAATACCGAGCTCAATGGCGCGGCGGAAATCAGCATCGCTAATCCCGGAGCCGCCGTGTAAAACCAGCGGAAGCCCCGTCTGCTGGCGAATGGCGTCCAGGCGCGGGAAATCGAGCTTCGGCTCGCCTTTATACTTTCCGTGCGCGTTGCCGATGGCGACGGCCAGAGCGTCAATGCCGGTAGAATCGACAAATTCCCGCGCCAGCTGCGGGTCGGTAAAGAAGGCTTCATCCGCATGACCGTACAGCGCGCCGCCCTCATCGCCACCGACCGCGCCCAGCTCCGCCTCCACCGACACGCCGACCGCGTGGCACATCTTCACCACCTCCCGCGTCTGGCGTATGTTCTCCTCATAGCTCAGCGTAGAGCCGTCGAACATCACCGAGCTGAACCCTAAGCGCAGGGCGCGCACGACGGCGTCAAAATGCAGGCCGTGGTCGAGGTTGAGCACCACGGGAATATCGTGACGGGCGGCTTCGAACTTAACCGCTTCGACAAGCGAATCCAGAGACACGTACTTAAAATGCACTTCGGCGATGTTGATGATAAACGGCGAGCGTTCCTGCTTCGCGGCGGCGAACAGCGCGTGCAGGAAGTGGGAGTCGAGCACGTTAAACGCGCCGAGCGCGTAGCGATGCGCCCTGGCGTGCTCCAGACCGTCGGCAAGAGAGATCAATGGCATCATTTACTCCTTATATCCGGAACAGGTTGTACTCGTTGCACAGCACCAGCAGCGCCGGTTCGTCTTCTTCGATGTTGTTATAGCGGGCCACGGGCTGCAAAAAGTGGTTATCGTGCTCGTCGTCGTTTACCGATGACACCTCCCCGACCAGCACGTCGCCGAAGCCGCGTTCGCCCCAGAAACTGTGGTACAGAGCAGGTGTCAGGCAGATGCTTTCCCCTGGCGTGAGGCGCAGCTGGCTGCCGGGCGCATGGGTTTGACGGCAGCCGTCGACGGTGACCGTCACGTCGGTGTTTTCCTTCTCTTCATGCGCCCCGGCATTCCATAACTCAATAATCAGATTCCCGCCGCCCCGGTTGATGATGTCCTCCCGCTTGCGCCAGTGAAAATGCATCGGCGTCACCTGGCCGTCGCGCACGTGCATAATTTTTTCGGCATAGCACTTTTCATAAGGCACGCCGTTGGGCGAGCCGTTGCGCAGGGTAAACAGCGTCAGGCCCTCAGCGGCAAAGCTGTTGCCGCCGAACGCCGTCACATCCCAGCCGAGCTTGAGATCGAACACCTCCTGCCATGCGGCCTGGTCAAGCTGCTGCCATTTTGTGGGCGGGAAGCTGGCAAACGGCGGGAGGTGAACGTCGTGCATAGAAAAAAACTGTCGCGTGTGGCCGAGAATTTCATTGATGTCGGAGCGTTTCATGGGGACTCCTTGAAAACGGTTCCCTCTCCCTGCGGGAGAGGGAAAAGGATCATTTAACCGTCCAGCCCTTATACGTGCCGACGTTCTTTTTATCGATCATCGTCACCGGGATCAGCACAGGCGCTTTCGGCGCGGGTTTGCCCTGTAGAATGTCATAGCCGATCTCCACCGCTTTTGCCGCCATGACCTGCGGATCCTGCGCCGGGGTTGCAACAAACAGCGAGTTTTCGCGCTTCAGCGCTTCCTCACCGTCCGGGCTGCCATCCACGCCGACGATAAAGAACTCGTTGCGCTGGGCCTGCTTCGCGGCCAGATCGGCACCGATCGCCGTCGGATCGTTAATCGCAAACACGCCGTCGATCTTCGGATTGGCCGCCAGCAGGGAGGTCATAACTTCCAGACCGCCTTCACGGCTGCCCTTGGCGTTTTGGTTATCCGAGAGCACCTTGATATCCGGATGTTTTTTAAATTCCGTCTGGCAACCTTCCACGCGGTTTTGCACCGCAGAGACCGGCGGTCCGTTGATGATCACCACGTTGCCTTTGCCTTTCAGGCGGTCGGTAATGTACTTACAGGCCATTTCGCCCGCCTGGGTGTTATCGGAGGTGATGGTCGCATCCGCCCCTTCCGCCGCCACGTCAACCGCAACGACCACGATCCCGGCGTCCTTCGCGCGCTTCACCGCCGGGCCGATCCCTTTTGAGTCCGCGGCGTTGAGGATGATCATGTCCACCTTCGCGGCGATGAAGTTATCGATCTGCGCCACCTGCTGGCCCAGATCGTACCCGCTGGAAACCAGCGTCACCTTGACGTTATCGCCTGCCAGCTTGCGCGCTTCCAGCTCGGCACCTTTGGTGATCTGCACGAAGAACGGGTTAGCCAGGTCGCCCACCGTCACGCCGATGGACTTCAGATCTTTTGCCTGCACAAACGGCGTTGCGGCAAGCAGCGCGCCAGCACAGAGCGCGGTCACTAACGGTTTCAAACGCATATTGTTTTCCTCGAAGCTGTAGGGTTTTGTTGTTATGCACTTTGATGGTGTCGGGTACGGTATTTGTCGATCAGCACCGCTATGATGATCACCGCCCCTTTGATCACCAGCTGCCAGAAGTAGGAGACGCCCATCAGCGTCATGCCGTTATTGAGGGTGGCGATGATCAGCGCCCCCACCAGCGTGCCGGTGATCGTGCCGATCCCGCCGACGAAGCTGGTGCCGCCGAGGATCACCGCCGCAATTGCATCCAGCTCGTAGCCCGTGCCGAGGTTGCCGTTGGCGCTGTAGAGGCGCGAGGCGCTCATGACGCCGCCAAGCCCGGAGAGCAGGCCGCTCATGCCGTAGACAAACAGCAGCACCAGCCAGACCTTAATGCCGGTCAGTCGCGCCGCCTGCATGTTGCCGCCCACCGCGTAGATGTGGACGCCGAGCGTGGTGCGGCGCAGGATGAACCAGCAGATAGCAATGACCGCCAGCGCGATCACCACCAGCCACGGAATCGGGCCGAGGTAGTTATTGCCGATCCACTCGAAGCTGATGTTGGAGTTAATAACCGTCGTGCCGTCGGCCAGCAGATACGCCGCGCCGCGCAGTGCCGTATAGGTGCCGAGCGTGACGATAAAGGGCGGCAGCCCGGCAAAGGCCACCAGCGCGCCGTTAAACAGGCCCAGCACCATGCCGAGCATCAGCGCGGCAGGGATTGAGAGCATGGCGAACTCAGGAATAAGCGAGACCACCATCGCCGCTACCGCCGTGGTCCCCAGAATCGAGCCCACGGAGAGGTCAATCCCGCCGGTCAGGATGATGAAGGTCATTCCCGCCGCCAGCACGATGTTGATCGACGCCTGACGGGTGATGTTGAGCAGGTTGCTCTCGGTGAAGAAGTTCGGGGCGATAAAGCCAAATACCGCCACAATCAGGATAAGAATCGGCAGGATGCCGACAGTTTGCATCAGATCGCTCATCAGCATTTTTTTGGCGGAGGCGGATTTCGCCACCTGCTGCGGATGGGTTGGAGTTGTCATGATTGCACCGCCTGATGATGAGTGTCGTTCACGCCGGTTGCCAGCGTCATAATATTTTCCTGAGAGATGTCGCGCCCGTGAAGCTCGCCCGCGATGCTGCCTTCCCGCATCACGTAGACCCGATCGCTCATGCCCACCACTTCCGGCAGCTCGCTGGAGATCATTAAAATCGCCACCCCTTTACGGGCCATCTGGTTCATGATGCGGTAGATCTCGCTTTTCGCTCCGACGTCCACGCCGCGCGTGGGTTCGTCCAGAATCAGAATGCGCGGCCCGATGGCCACCCAGCGGGAGATCAGCAGCTTTTGCTGGTTGCCGCCGGACAGGCCGCCCGCGCGCACCTGCGAATGCGGTACGCGGATGTTAAGCAGGGCGATAGCGTCATCGGAAATGGCCTGCGCTTTTTTGCGGTTTAGCATGCCGAAGGTGGCGTCGCGCTCCAGCGTCGCCATGGTGATGTTCTCCTGCGCCGCCAGCTCCAGAAACAGCCCCTGCTCCTTGCGGTTTTCGGTGAGAAAACCGATGCCGTTTTCGATGGCCGCGCGCGGGGAGTGGATCACCACCGGCTCGCCGTCGACCTCAATCATGCCGCCGGTGGCTTTACGCACGCCGAAGATGAGCTGCGCCAGCTCGGAGCGCCCGGCCCCCACCAGGCCCGCCAGCCCGACGATTTCTCCTGAACGCACCTGCAGGCTGCAAGGATGTACTTTTTTACCGTCGGTGAGGTGGTGGACGTTGAGGCGCGGGCTGCCGAGGGGAATATCACGCTCTTTGTTGAACAGGTCGCTTAACGGGCGGCCCACCATCATGCGCACCAGCTCAGAGGCGTTCAGCCTGTCGCGCGTCAGGCTGCCGACGTACTGCCCGTCACGCAGAACGCTGACGCGGTCAGAGAGTTCATACACTTCCGCCATGCGGTGGCTGATATAGACGATCGCCATCCCTTCATCGCGCAGGCGCAAAATCAGTTCAAACAGGCGATGCGTTTCCCGCGAGGAGAGGGCGGCGGTGGGTTCATCCATCACCAGAATGCGGCTGTTGCGGTGCAGCGCGCGGGCAATTTCCACCTGCTGCTGTTCGGCAATGGTCAGCTTCATCACCAGGTCGGTGGCATTGAACTGCGCGCCGAGGCGGTCAATCACCGTCTGCGCCTGGGCGGCCATCTCTTTGCGCTGGACCATCCCGCCGCGCGACAGCTCGCTGCCAAGAAAGATATTTTCGGCAACGGTCAGATTGGGCGCGAGCTGCATCTCCTGATAAATCAGGGTAATGCCTGCGGCCAGAGCATCTTTCGGCCCTTTAATGTGAAACGGCTGACCGTCGATCAGGATCTCACCGCTGGTGGCGGTATAGGCTCCCGCGAGGATTTTCATCAGCGTGCTTTTTCCCGCCCCGTTTTCCCCCATCAGCGCGTGGATCTCTCCGGGGAAGACCGTCAAATCTACACCCTTGAGCGCGTGGAAACTGCCAAACGTTTTGGCAATGCTGCGCATCTCTAATACCGGGGTTCTGCTCATGGCGGATCTCCTGCGAATGCCGATATCTGCACTTCATCACAGGTACGTAAATGCAAAATGTCAGAAGCTGTTCATATTTGTCATAGTTATGAATAGCTAATCGCCATCACATTTTCCTTTTCCCTCACCCTGTGGGAGAGGGCCAGGGTGAGGGCAGCAAACCGCACAGGAGCCTCAATCCATGCCATCACGCCGCCCTCCGTTTTTCGCCAGCGCCCGCGGTCGCCTGCTGATATTTAATCTGCTGGTGGTCGCCGTGACGCTGATGGTGAGCGGCGTGGCGGTGCTCGGCTTTCGTCACGCCAGTCAAATCCAGGAGCAGGTGCAGCAGCAAACGCTGGATGACATGACCGGCAGCATGAACCTGGCTCGTGATACCGCAAACGTGGCGACGGCGGCGGTGCGGCTTTCGCAGGTCGTCGGGGCGCTGGAGTACAAAGGCGAAGCCGAGCGCCTGAAGCAGACGCAAATGGCGCTGCGCCGCTCGCTGGAACAGCTTGCTGAGGCGCCGCTGGCGCAGCAGGAGCCAGCCCTGGTGGCGCGTATTATTCAACGAAGCAATGAGTTACGGCAGAGCGTGACGGAGATGCTTGAGCGCGGACAGCGACGCCATCTGGAACGTAACGCGCTGCTGAGCTCGCTGTATCAAAGCCAGAGCTATCTGCGCCATCTGCAGGACATCAACCGCCGTTACGACAGCAACGTACCGGATGCGCAGCAGCTGATGGAGATGGACCGGCTGATCGCCGCCGCCATTGACACCCCTTCGCCGCGCGCGACCGTTCAGCAGCTGGACGCCGTGGCCGCAGCGCTGCCCCGGCGTGCCGTACAGCCGGTCGTGAAGGAGGTACTGCCTGATTTTAATGCCGAGTTAGGCAAGCTCGCCCCGCTGTCGAAGGAGCTTGAAGAGAGCGATCTGGCGATAAGCTGGTATATGTTCCACATCAAGGCGCTGGTGGCGATCCTCAACAGCGACATTAATCAGTACGTCGGGCAGGTGGCGCAGGCCTCCCGGCTTCGCACGGCCCAGAGTCATCACGAGCTGCAGTCCATAAGCGTGTTTATCAGCATCTTCGCCGTGCTGGCGCTGATCATCACCGGGTGCGCCTGCTGGTATATCTACCGCAATCTCGCCTCTAACCTGACGGCCATTTCCCGGGCGATGTCGCGCCTTGCTCACGGCGAACAGGATGTCTCCGTTCCTGCCCTCCAGCGGCGCGATGAGCTGGGTGAGCTGGCGCGCGCGTTTAACGTGTTTGCCCGTAATACCGCCTCGCTTGAGCACACCACGCGCCTGCTGAAAGAGAAAACCACGCAGATGGAGATCGACCGCGTTGAGCGTCAGGGGCTGGAAGAGGCGCTGCTGCACAGCCAGAAGATGAAGGCGGTCGGACAGCTGACCGGCGGGCTGGCGCATGATTTTAACAACCTGCTGGCGGTGATCATCGGCAGCCTTGAGCTCACCGACCCCGAATCGAAAGACGCGTCGCGCATTACCCGGGCGCTGAAGGCGGCCGAGCGTGGTGCCTTACTGACGCAGCGCCTGCTGGCGTTTTCCCGCAAGCAATCCCTGACGCCGCATGCGGTAGAGATGCTGCCGCTGCTGGAGAACCTCCGGGAACTGATGCGCCATTCCCTGCCCGCCACCCTGACCCTGGAGATTGAAGCGCAAACCCCGGCGTGGCCCGCCTGGATAGACGTCAGCCAGCTGGAAAACGCCATCATCAACCTGGTGATGAACGCGCGCGATGCGATGGAAGGGCAAAGCGGGGTGATTAAAATTCGCACCTGGAATCAGCGCGTCACGCGCAGCGACGGGCGCAGGCAGGATATGGTGGCGCTGGAGGTCATTGACCGCGGCAGCGGCATGTCGCAGGAGGTAAAATCCCGGGTCTTTGAACCGTTCTTCACCACCAAGCAGACCGGAAGCGGAAGCGGGCTGGGCCTGTCGATGGTCTATGGGTTTGTGCGCCAGTCCGGTGGTCGCGTAGAGATCGAAAGCGCGCCGGGGCAGGGAACGACCGTTCGGCTTCATCTCCCGCGCTCGGTGCTGCCTGCCGCTGCTGCTGCTGAAGTGCGGTCTGCCACCGCCACCGCCTCCGCCGATAGCGAGCGGCTGGTGCTGGTGCTGGAAGATGAGGCGGATGTCCGTCAGACCCTGTGCGAGCAGCTTCATCAGCTTGGCTATCTGACGCTGGAAGCGGACAACGGCGAGCAGGCGCTGAATATGCTGGCGGCGTCACCGGATATTGGCATGTTTATCAGCGACCTGATGCTGCCCGGCAGCCTCAGCGGCGCCGAGGTGATTAACCACGTGCGCAGCCATTATCCGCAGCTTCCGGTGCTGCTGATCAGCGGCCAGGATTTACGGCCCGCGCATAACCCTCAGCTGCCGGACGTCCAGCTACTGCGTAAGCCGTTTACGCGGGTGCAGCTGGCGCAGGCGCTGCGCAAGGTCATGGTAATTTGAGATTCCTCCGCTACCCCGGCTTCACGCCGTTCATTATCGTAAGGCCAGTTCACCCGCGAGTCTGGCCTTATGAAACGTTACTCAACTGCTCTGTTATTTGGTCTGCTGTCACTCACCAGCCAGCTGGCTCATGCCGATATTGTTGATGATGCTATTGGCAACATTCAGCAGGCGATCAACGATGCCTATAACCCCAGCAGCAGCCGCAGCAATGATGACGACGATCGTTATGACCGCAGTCGTCAAATCGACAGTCGACAATACGACGATCGTCGTCGGCAGCTTGAAGACAGACGCCGCCGTCTGGACGAGCGTCAGCGTCAGCTGGATGACGATCGCCGTCGGTTAGAAGAGGATGAGCGCAGGTTAGAAGACGATTACGATCGAGGCTAAGTGCGGCCTGCTGCCCTCTCCCATGGGAGAGGGAGAAAACCTAATCCAGCACCAGCACCATCCCGTCATAGCCCGCTTCTATGCCCTGCGGCAGCGGGTTATCCATCATCCACACGTCAAACTGATGGCTGATATGCGTCAGGATCGCCTGCGGGCAGCCAATCGCCTCGTTTAACGCAATCACGGTATTTAAGTCGCAATGGTTTCGCGGCGTCTCGTCGCGCGGTTCATGGCTGCAGTCGATAATCATCGCCTGCGGCTGGTTGTTGAGCAGGAACTTCACCGTTTTTTCCGGCAATCCGGCGGTATCGGAAAGCCAGGCCACGCGGCTGTGGGCCGATTCCAGCAAATACCCGAAGGTAAGTTTCGAATGGTTGAGCGGCAGCGGCGTGACCCGCAAACCCTGAAGCTCAAACATCACAAACGGTTCGACCGTGTGGCTGAAATCCAGAATGCCGGGGTGTTTAAACAGGTCGTCGCATCCGGCGTCGTCCGGCGGACCGTAAACCGGAATGGTCGCCCCCACGCCCCAGCGCAGGGGGAACAGCCCCTGAACGTGATCCATATGGTAATGGGTGAGCAAAAACTGCTGGAAGCTGCCCGCCGGCCAGTCGTCCATCAGGTGCGGAATGCCCGCGTCCAGCAGCGTTACCGCGTCGTTGAATTTGACCACCGCGCTGCAGGGGCGACGGCGAAAGCTGTCCTGCAGGCGCGCCCGTCGGCAGGCCGCGCAGTCGCAGCCAAAGACCGGCACCAGCTGTGCCCCTCCCGTCCCCGTCAACGTCATTGTCAGACTCATAACGCACCTCTACAGCGGTTTGGTGAATCGAAAATGGCTCTGCGTGTATCCTTCACGAACGTAAAAACGGTGCGCGTCGGCGCGCTTCACGCTGGTGGAAAGTTCAGTGAGTTCAGCGCCAGCCTGCCGCGCAACGTCCTCTGCCCAGGCCAGCAGCTGGCTCCCCACCTTTAGCCCACGCGCCTGCGGCATCACCACCAGCTCCTGGATCTCGCCGATCCAGCGAGCATGATGCAGGTGGAACTGCATGTGCAGACCGATCATGCCGATGACCTGTCCGTCAAACTCGGCAAGCTGGTAGCGCATGTTGCGATCCTGCAGATTGGCAAGATAGCCCGCGTGAAAAGCCTGGCGATCGAACTCTGCTTGCTTCAGTTCGCAGATCAGGGCATAGACAATCTGCGCATCGTCGGCGGTGGCGGGGCGAAGCTTGCAGTCAGGCATGCTGTTTCTCCTTCTGACGGATAAGCGATAAAAAGGTGTCGACTGACTGTAGCAAACTTCCGTCGTTATTGAGGATGTGGCAGTCCGACGGGGCATAGCGGGCCGCCCGCTCAAGCCGCTGATCGATCTCACGGGCTGATTCACGCCCCCGGCTTTGCAACCGGCTGCGCAGGACGTCCGGCGAAACCTGCAGGCAGACCGGCAGCAGGGCCGCCTCATAGCGGGCGCGCGCTTGTGGCAGATGCGCGCGCGAGCCGTTAACCAGCACGTCGAACCCCGCATGCAGCCACAGATCGGTCTCGATGCCGATCCCATAGTAATAACCGTTGGCATGCCAGCTCAGCGCCAGCAGGTTTTGCCCGGCGCGGGTGAAAAACTCCTGCTCGCTCAGGGCGATATGGTTTTCACTCCCGGCATTGGCCGCGCGGGTAATATAGCGATGCGCGACCAGCAGCTGCGGATGTTCCCGCTGCCGTAAGGCGGACAGCAGGCTGTCCTTACCGGAGCCCGATGGCCCCATTAACCAGATGAGCCTTCCCATCAGAATACCCTTTTTCCCTGACGCCAGACGTGGTCGATATGAACGTGCTCGCCCTTGCGGTGGGCGAGTACCAGATCCGCGCGTTTACCCTCCGCGATTTCCCCGCGATCCTGAAGATTGAGCGCCGAGGCCGGGTTTTTCGTCACCAGCCGAATCGCCTGGGGCAGCGTGAAGCTGTTTCCCTCGTCGTCGGCCACCCGGAACGCCGCATCCAGCAGGCTGGCGGGGTAGTAGTCGGACGAAAGAATATCCAGCAGACCAAGCGAGGCAAGCCTGCTTGCCGCCACGTTGCCGGAGTGCGAGCCGCCGTGCACGATGTTCGGTGCGCCCATCAGCACGCTCATGCCGTGCCTGCGGGAGGCTTCAGCCGCTTCAAGCGTGGTGGGAAATTCGGCGATCGCGCTGCCAAGCTGGTGGGATTCGAGCACGTGATCGTGCGTGGCGTCGTCATGGCTGGCCAGCGCGATATTGCGGTCACGACACATCGCGGCAATAGCGAGACGGTTCGGCTGCGACCACCGTGCCGCAAGCGCCAGCTGTTCTTCTTCGTAGCGCGCCATCTCGGCGTCGCTGAGAGAATATTTGCCCTGATAGTATTCGCGATATTTTTCAATATTGGCGAACTGGCGCTGCCCCGGCGAGTGGTCCATCAGGGAGACCAGCGAGACCGGCTCGCGGCCGACCAGTTTTTCAAAGAGCGGCAGGGTAGTGTGGTGCGGCAGTTCGCAGCGCAGGTGCAGACGATGCTCGGCGCGGTTGAGGCCGCGTTTTTGCGTCTCTTCTACCGCGTTGATCATCTTCTCCAGATTTTCCAGGCGATCGCCGCCGTCGCGCACGTCGCCAATCGCCACCGCGTCCAGCACGGTGGTGATGCCGCTGGCGACCATCAGCGCGTCATGGCTGCTCATCGCCGAATGGGCAGGCCAGTCGACCTTCGGACGCGGGGTGAAAAATTTGTCCAGATTGTCGGTATGCAGTTCAATCAGCCCCGGCAGCAGCCAGCCGCCTTCACCGTCCATCGCTTCAGGGGTACGGCTTTGGGTTTCGGCAAAGGCGCGAATAACGCCTTCATGGACTTCAACCGAGCCATTAACGACTTCATTTTCCAGCACCAGCCTGACGTTATTGATAATCATGCGTAGACCCCCATCGGGTGCAGTCTGTCCGCCACGCGGCTGCGTACGGCGTCGTCGTGGAAGATCCCGACGATCGCCGCGCCGCGCGCTTTGGCCTGTTCGATCAGCTCCACCACGGCGGCGCTGTTTTTACCGTCGAGCGAGGCGGTGGGTTCATCCAGAAGTAAAATCGGGTAGTCGACGATAAAACCGCGGGCGATATTGACGCGCTGCTGCTCGCCGCCGGAAAAGGTCGACGGGGCAAGGTGCCACAGGCGTTCAGGCACGTTGAGGCGCGTCAGCAGGCTGGCGGCTTTGGCGGCGCAGGCTTCGCGCGGCACGCCGAGATGCAGCAGGGGCTGCATCACCACGTCCAGGGCGGAGATCCGCGGGATCACCCGCAGAAACTGGCTCACCCAGCCGATCGTCGTGCGGCGCACTTCCAGCACTTTACGCGCGGGGGCCTGCACCAGATCGACCCACTCTTCATTGTGGCGAATGTGAATGTGGCCTTCGTCCGGCAGATAGTTGGCGTACAGGGAGCGTAGCAGGGTGGATTTTCCGCTGCCGGAATGGCCGTGCAGCACCACGCATTCGCCGCTGCTGACCTCTAACGAGGCATTTTGCAGCACCGGCAGGCGCACGCCGTTTTGCTGGTGGAGCACAAAGGTCTTACTTACGTTTTCTACGCGGATCATGTTGGCCTCTTAATTCTGCAATACGGACGACACCAGCAGCTGAGTGTACGGATGATGAGGATCGTCGAGCACCCGGTCGGTTAACCCACTTTCCACCACCTGGCCCTGCTTCATCACCAGCAGACGGTCCGCCAGCAGGCGCGCAACGCCTAAATCGTGGGTGACAATCACCACCGCGAGGTTCAGTTCCACCACCAGACCGCGCAGCAGGTCGAGCAGGCGCGCCTGCACGGAGACGTCCAGCCCGCCGGTGGGTTCATCCATAAACACCAGCTTCGGATGGGTGACCAGGTTGCGCGCAATCTGCAGGCGCTGCTGCATCCCGCCGGAGAAGGTTGTCGGCAGGTCGTCGATGCGCGAGGCGGGGATTTCCACCTCTTCCAGCCAGTGCTGGGCGGTGGCGCGGATGTTGCCGTAGTGGCGCGCGCCGGTGGCCATCAGGCGTTCGCCGATGTTGCCCCCCGCGGAGACCTGACGGCGCAGGCCGTCCATCGGGTGCTGATGCACCACGCCCCACTCGGTGCGCAGCAGGCGGCGGCGCTCGGCCTCGCTCATGCCGTACAGCGAGGCGCCTTCATACAAAATGTCGCCGTTCTGCGGCGTCAGGCGCGCGGAGATGGACTTCAGCAGGGTGGTTTTGCCGGAGCCGGACTCGCCGACGATCCCCAGCACTTCGCCCGGCCACAGCTCGAACGACACGTCGCTAAAGCCTTTGCCCGGCGCATACAGGTGAGTCAGGTGATTAACCGAAAGCAGCGGTTTCATTGGCTATTCGCCTCGCTCTGTTGGCGGCAGTAATCGGTGTCGGAGCAGACAAACATCCGTTTGCCCGTATCGTCCAGCACCACTTCGTCCAGATAGCTGTGTTTGGATCCGCAGATGGCGCACGGCTCGTCCCACTCCTGCACCGTAAACGGGTGATCGTCGAAATCCAGGCTTTCCACGCGGGTGTAAGGCGGTACGGCGTAGATGCGTTTCTCGCGCCCGGCGCCGAACAGCTGCAGGGCGGGCATCATGTCCATCTTCGGGTTATCGAATTTCGGGATCGGTGACGGGTCCATCACGTAGCGCCCGTTCACCTTCACCGGGTAGGCGTAAGTGGTGGCGATATGGCCGAAGCGGGCGATATCCTCATACAGTTTCACCTGCATGACGCCGTACTCTTCCAGGGCGTGCATGGTGCGGGTTTCCGTTTCTCGCGGCTCGATAAAGCGCAGCGGCTCCGGGATCGGCACCTGGAAAATCAAAATCTGATCTTCGGTGAGCGGGGTTTCCGGGATGCGGTGACGGGTCTGGATCAGCGTTGCGTCTTCGGTTTTTTCGGTGGTATTGACGCCGGTGACGCGCTGGAAAAAGCTGCGAATCGACACGGCGTTGGTGGTGTCGTCGGCGCCCTGGTCGATGACCTTCAGCACGTCCGCCTCGCCGATCACGCTGGCGGTAATTTGAATACCGCCCGTGCCCCAGCCATAGGGCATCGGCATTTCGCGGCCGCCGAACGGCACCTGATAGCCCGGAATGGCCACCGCTTTGAGGATGGCGCGGCGGATCATGCGTTTGGTTTGCTCATCCAGATAGGCAAAGTTGTAGCCGCTTAAGTTAGCCATTTTTGCGCTCCCGTTGCAGGCGTTTCAGCAGTTCCAGTTCGGCCTGGAAATCGACGTAGTGCGGCAGCTTGAGGTGCGAGACAAAACCGGCGGCCTCAACGTTGTCCGCGTGGGCCAGCACAAACTCTTCGTCCTGCGCCGGGCCAGCAACGTGTTCGCCGTAGTCAGGCGCCTGGAGTGCGCGGTCAACCAGCGCCATTGCCATCGCCTTGCGTTCGCCGAGGCCGAATACCAGCCCGTAGCCTCGGGTAAAGTGCGGGTCTTCGTCTTCCGGGGCGACGAAACCGTTCACCATTTCACACTCGGTCATCAGCAGTTCGCCGACGTTCACCGTAAAACCCAGCTCTTCCGGCACGATTTCAACGTCGATATAGCCGCTGCGAATTTCGGCCGCAAACGGGTGGTTACGCCCGTAGCCGCGCTGGGTGGAGTAGGCCAGCGCCAGCAGATAGCCTTCGTCGCCGCGCATCAGCTGCTGCAGGCGCGACGAGCGCGAGCACGGGTAAACCGGCGGCGTGCGGGTGATGTCATCCGGCTGCGCGCCTGAGTCTTCTTCCGCCTTCGCCAGGCCCTGTTTCGCCAGCAGGCTGAAGACGTGCGGAGACGGTTCTTGTTCGGCGTCGGAGGTGCTCAGCTGCGGCGCTTCGCCGTTCGCCAGCAGGGTAAAATCCAGCAGGCGATGGGTGTAGTCGTAGGTTGGGCCAAGCAGCTGGCCGCCGGGGATGTCTTTATAGACGGCGGAAATTCGACGCTCAAGGCGCATCTCCGCCGTATTCACCGGCTTGCTGACTGCCAGACGGGGAACGGTGGTGCGCCAGGCGCGCAGCAGGAAAATGGCTTCCACGCTGTCGCCGCTGGCCTGCTTCAGGGCCAGCGCCGCCAGCTCGCGATCGGCGATGCCGCCTTCGGTCATCACTCGGTCGACGGCGAGGTTTAGCTGCTGCTCAATCTGGGCGACGCTCAGCTCGGGAAGCCGTTCATCGCCCCGTCGTCTGTGCGCCTGCAGCGCATGGGCGGCGGCGATGGCCTTCTCGCCCCCTTTGACGGCAACGTACATCAGCACACCTCCACGTGGGTGGTCCGCGGGATCGCCAGCAGGCGCTCGCCGCAGGTCAGGATCAGGTCAATGCCCAGCGGGAACGGGTGCGGGCGTTCGGTCAGCTCGTGAATGATGCACTCCGGCAGCTGCGGCGCGACCATGCGCTCGTCGGCGATGCCTGCGCCCGTGAGGCGCAGCATGCGGCCGCCGCTCAGGCTGGAGACCTGCAGAATCAGCGTGGCACTGGTCTCCGGGGCGACCGAGCTGCCTTCGCTCAGGGCATTGAGCTGTTCGTGGCTGATTTGTTCATCGGCCACGGCAAAGATTGCCTGCTGGGGCTGATCGACCAGCGGAGCGCCGGTGTGAAAACGCAGGTTCTGGCTGGCGATATCGTTCAACAGCGCACCCGAAAGCCATACAGGGGTGTCGTTGTCGGCAAGCGTCAGCAGCACGCTGGTGGTCGCCAGATTCAGCGGCAGCCAGCCCTGGGAGAGCTGGTGCAGCGAGACGATCGCGCCCGGCTCGCTCATCGCTTTCAGCAGGCGACGAAAACTGTGTTGGGCATCCTGGACGGCCAGGGTAAAAGCAGGTTGAAGCGTCATGCGTTGTCTCCGCGAACGAGCGTAAAGAAGTCGACCCGGCTGGTGTTCACTTCGGCCTGACGTGCGGCAATGCGCGCGGCGCGGCCGGCTTCCAGCGGGGCAATAAGGGTTTCCATTAACGACTGGAAATAGGGTTGTTCCTGTAAAAGCGCGTCGATCACCGCGCAGCGCTCGGCGTGCGCCTTATCGCGCCCCAGCACGTAGCTGTAGCCCAGCGTGCCGCTGTTCAGGCGGATCGCCGCGCGGGTGAGGGTGGCGTCTCCGGCGAAAAAGCGCTCGCCGGTGCCGCCCATGCGCGCCTGGATCTGAACGAGGCCGATCTCCGGAGCGCGAAGGGTGTCGTAGTCTGGCGTCAGGCTGAGCGCGTTCATGCGGGCAGCCAGCGCAGCAGGCTGGCTGTGGGCCAGCACGCGCATCCAGCGCTGTCGGGTGGAGGTGTCGAAGTGCATTCAGTGCTCCATGGTGAATTCGATCATGTCGGCGCGGGTCAGGCTGACGGAGTATTCCGTCGCGTCGATCTCGCCGTCACGGTGGTTGAGGGTGCGTACGCAGAGCAGCGGGGCCATATTGGGAATTTCGAGCACCTTGCTCTCTTTCGCCTGCGCGCGACGGGCGCTGATGCGCGTCTGGGTGCGCTTGAGCGCAATGCCTGTCGCATCCTGAAGAAAGTCATGCAGCGAGCCGCTGGAGAAATGCTGTAGCACGGGCCAGAGGGCGAGATCCGCGAAGTAGTGGTCTATCTGGCACACCGCCACGCCGTTGACGCGGCGCAGGGTGCGCAGGTGAATGACGTTATCGCCCTCCTGAATACCCAGCGCGTCCGCCACGTGGCTGGAGGCCGGGCGCAATACCGAGAGCAGCTTTTCGCTGGTCGGGTGGCTGCCCTGATCCAGCAGGTTCTGGCTAAAGCGCGCCTGGGCGTTAAGCGGGTAGTCGAACGGGCGCATCAGCACCAGCACGCCCACGCCCTGACGGCGCTGGACCCAGCCGCGCTCGACCAGCTGGTCAATGGCGCGACGCAGCGTGTGGCGGTTCACTTCATAGCGGTCGGCAAGCTGCTGCTCCGCGGGCAGATAGTCTCCGCAGCGGTAGTGCGTACGCAGCTCCACTTCGAGCTTTGCCGCAATCTCTTGCCAGCGGGTCGGGTAACTGGTCGGATGTCTGGATAAGTGCATAGAAAACAAAGCCTCGCTTCTCAGATGAAGTGCTTACGCAAACGTTGAGAGAGGAAATCCAGCAGGCTGACGGTGAGGATGATGAGCACCATCAGGGCGCAGGTTTGCTGGAACTGAAAACCGCGAATCGCTTCCCACAGGGTGACGCCAATCCCGCCGGCGCCCACCATGCCGACCACGGTCGCGGAGCGGACGTTGGACTCAAAGCGGTACAGGGAGTAGGAGATAAGCAGCGGCATCACCTGCGGCAGAACGCCGTAAAGAATCTCTTCGATTTTGTTGGCGCCGGTCGCGCGGATGCCTTCCACCGGGCCGGGCTCAATGGCTTCGACCGCTTCGGAGAGCAGCTTGGAGAGCACGCCGGTGGTGTGGATGAACAGCGCCATCACGCCGGCGAACGGACCCAGGCCAACGGCGACCACGAACAGCATCGCAAAGACCATTTCATTGATGGCGCGACAGGCGTCCATCAGGCGACGCATCGGCTGGTATACCCACCACGGCACGATGTTTTCAGCGCTCATCAGGCCAAACGGAATGGAGAGAACGACGGCAAGGGCGGTGCCCCAGACGGCGATTTGCAGGGTGACCGCCATTTCGCTGAGGTAATCCTGCCACTGGCTGAAGTCCGGCGGGAAGAAGTCGGCGGCGAAGGTCGCCATGTTGCCCGCGTCTTTGAAGAGCAGCAGCGGATCCATTTCCGCGCCCTTCCAGGAGATAACCAGCACCGCCAGCAGGATGGCCCAGCTTATGAGCGAGAACCAGCTGCGCTTCGGCGGTGGGAGGGTGATGGTTTGCATGTTGGCTCCTTAAGCTGTTCTCCCTCTCCCTGTGGGAGAGGGGACTTGAGTTACTGCACCGCTTTATTCACGCTGGTCATCGCGCCGAGCGCGGCGGTCAGGCGGTCAAGGTCTTCCAGCTGGGCCTGAATGGTGGCCACTTTGCTGGTCTTCTCCTCGTCCTTCAGCCCTTTGTTGTCCTTCACGCCCTGCATCTCTTTAAATAGCGCCAGCTGGCGAATCGGGACCAGCTGCAGGTCGCTTGACGGGCGGAACGGTGCCCAGCCCAGGCGCGCCAGGACCGCTTTCTCTTCCTGCGTTTTGCCATAGGTCATAAAGAAGTCGTACACCTTATCCTTGGTGCTCTCGGAGAGGTTTTTACGCCAGACGATCGGGTCGCCCGGGATCAGCGGCGATTTCCAGATAACCTTGATCTCTTTCAGCTTGTCCGGCGCTGAGGTTTTCAGCTTGTCGAGGTTCTCGGTGTTGTTGGTGGCAACGTCCACCTGCTTGTTGGCCACGGCCAGGGCGTTGGTTTCGTGGCTGGCGTTCACCGTGCGTTTGAAGTCGCTCGCGGAGGCGTTATTTTTGGCGAAGACGTAGTAGCCAGGGACAAGGTAACCGGAGGTGGAGTTCGGGTCGCCGTTGCCGAAGGTCAGCTCTTTGCGTTTGGCGAGCATGTCGTTGAGGTTGTTGATCGGGCTGTCTTTGTTGACGATCAGCACGCTCCAGTAGCCCGGGGAGCCATCTGCCGCGACGGTCTGGGCAAAGACCTGGCCGTTCGCGCGGTCCACCGCTTCCATGGCGGAGAGGTTGCCGTACCAGGCGATGTCCACTTTATTAAAGCGCATCCCCTGGATGATGCCCGCGTAGTCCGGGGCGAAGAAGGCGTTAACTTTGATCCCCAGCCTGGTTTCCATGTCTTTCAGGAACGGTTCCCACTGAGGCTTCAGGTTCTGCTGTGATTCCGTCGAAATAATGCCGAAGTTCAGCGCTTTTTCCTGCTCTTGTGCATACGCCGGGCTTAACAGGGTGCTGAGGCTGAACATGCTGGTAAAGGCCAGCGCGGCAACGGCTTTGTAGCTCATGTACTTTCCTCGGATCGGGTTTATTTAAGCAGCCTGCGCGTTCTCTTCGACGCGGTTAATGCTGCGGTAAAGATGGTCAAAACGTTCGTTATCAAACTGATGGCTCGCGCCATCAAAGAACACGTGCCCCTGACGCAGGGCGACGATGCGTTCGCAGTAGCGCAGGGCGTAATCCACCTGATGCAGCGTCACCACCACGGTGATGCCGTCGTTCTGGTTAATGTCGCGCAGGGTTTCCATCACGATGCGGGCGGACTCCGGGTCCAGCGAGGCAATAGGTTCGTCAGCGAGAATGATTTGCGCTTTTTGCATCAGGGCGCGGGCAATGGCGACGCGCTGCTGTTGTCCACCGGACAGGGTGGAGACGCGCTGGTGGGCGAAATGCGCCATGCCGACGCGAGTCAGCGCCTGCAAGGCTTCCTGCTTCTGCGAAGGGGAGAACCAGCGCAGACAGGTGCGCCAGAACGGGGTGCTGCCGAGCGCGCCAATCAGCACGTTCTCCAGCACCGTCAGGCGGTTCACCAGGTTGAACTGCTGGAAGATGTAGCCCGTCTGGGCGCGGCTCTTGCGGATATCGCTGGCGAGACGCCCCGCGCGCTGCACGGTATTGCCCAGCAGCTCGACGTGGCTTTCCGGCGTTTTATCGCAGGTGAGAAGACCGCTTAAATGACGCAGAAGGGTGGATTTACCCGAACCGGATGGCCCCAGCAGCGCCACCATTTCGCCCTGCCGGACGGTCAGATCAACGGCATGCAGAGCCTTATTGTGATGGAAGGTCTTGCTCAGTTTCTCGACGCGGATGACGGTTTGCATGTGCTGGGCCTCACGATAAATGTGGCCTCATGCTGGCGCATCAATGTGACATTTGGGTTAAGTCTGGGTTGCGGGAGTTTGAAGAGTTGAGCGGAGTTTGATGACAGGCGGAGGCAGACTGCCCACCGCCCGAAAATTAGTGCTGTTGCTTAACGACGTTAATCATCCACGGCACGCCGTATTTATCGGTGACTTTACCGAAACCGTGAGCCCAGAAGGTTTCCTGCCAGGCCATGTCGACATTCCCGCCCGCGGCGAGGTTGTCGAACCAGCGTTTACCTTGATTGACGTCCTGGGTGTCGAGAACCAGCGTGAAGCCCGCGTACTGCGCGTTGCTGCCCGGCGGCATCCCGTCGCTCATCATGATATCGCTGCCTGCAATGCGGACGTTGGAGTGAGCGATAGCCGAATCCGGAAATTGCATACCGGACGGACAGCCTTCATCGCTGTTATCGCTTTTTGGCATTTCGCCGAAGGTGATTTTATAGAGAAGCTCTGCGCCGACGGCTTGCTGGTAAAAGGCGGTGGCCTCTGCGCAGTTGCCGGCGAAAGAGATGTAGGGACTTAACGGCATAATCTTTACCTCACGTAAGAAATGCCCATTAAGTGTAGTTTCCGAAAGCCCGGTAAGCGAAGCGCCACCGGGCGGGTAAATCAGTTCTTTTTCACGAACTCTGATTTCAGCTTCATCGGACCGAAACCGTCAATTTTGCAGTCGATATTATGATCGCCTTCAACCAGACGGATATTCTTCACTTTGGTGCCGATCTTCAGCATGGAAGAACTGCCTTTCACTTTCAGGTCTTTAACCACGGTAACGCTGTCGCCGTCCGCCAGCAGATTGCCGTTCGCATCTTTTACGACAAGTGCATCAGCATCGTGTGATGGTTCGGCATCATTCCATTCGTGAGCGCATTCCGGGCAGATGAACATGCCATTATCTTCATAGGTGTATTCAGAATTGCATTTTGGGCAGTGTGGGAGTGACATATCGGTATCCTCAAAAAGTGTAAACGCGCTGGAAAGTGCCAGCTAAATGACGGCAGCGTGCCGAAAAAGGCGGCAAGTATAGCGCAAATCCACACGTTTGTCGGTGACATTGTGAATTAAAAAAAATGCAAAAAGCGTATCGGGAGTGACACTTCCTGTCAGTCAGTTAAGCGATGCTTACGTCATTAACACGGTGGAAAGAATTGGTGCTAAATATATCGAATATTTTATTGCGGCAAATTGCTACGCTCCTCCATTTCGGATAAGGTGAAGCGACACATTGTTATTTATCTCCCGACTTCGCTGCTCTACATATCTTATGGCAGTGGGGTATTACCTCTCTTTTTAGGGGGGAAATAATGATGATATATCCTGAAGTTTCTTAAAAATGGGCTACGCTTTTTTTCTTTTGGCTATCAGACCAGGAGAGGAGCTATACACGCCACGCAAGGATAGTGAATTATTTCTGATTATCATCAATCAGTTATATTTCGGCGAACATGTTTTCCACACGTGATCATATAAGCCTGAACAACATAATTAATACCAGTGGCTTAATAAAAGTAATAAATTTGCGTTAAGGAAAGTCTTTTATCATGCACGCACAGACCATTTTTGAATTAAGCCAGGAAGCTGAGCGTTTGCTACAGCTCGCCCTGCAAAACCTCGATACCTTGAAATCAATGCCGACCGAGATGCTGGAGAGCACCGCGGCTGCTATTACGGGCGAAAAGAACAACGTTTTACCTTTGCATTTTAGTGCGCGCGGTGTCGAAACACAGCATGCGATGCTGAATAATGAATTACGAAAAATAACCCGTCTGGAAATGGTCCTGGCTATTGTGGGCACCATGAAGGCGGGGAAATCGACCACCATTAATGCGATTGTGGGGACCGAAGTGTTGCCGAACCGCAATCGTCCGATGACGGCGCTTCCTACCCTGATTCGGCACTCGCCGGGCCAGAAGGAGCCGGTGCTGCATTTCTCACATGCCTCGCCGATCGATGAATTGATTCAACTGCTTCAGAAAAAGCTATGCGATTACGATCGCGGGAAGCTGGCTCAGCATCTGGAAATTGATAAAGACATGAATACGCTGCTGGAGCGCATTGAAAAAGGGGAAGCTTTTGAGAAGCATCACCTGGGCGCGCAGCCGATATTTCATTGTCTGAAAAGCCTCAACGACCTGGTGAGACTATCCCAGGCGTTAGGGGTGGAATTTCCGTTCTCTGAATATGCGGCTATCGAACACATCCCGGTGATTGAAGTGGAGTTCGTGCATCTTGCGGGTCTGGATGCTCACCTCGGACAGCTGACGCTGCTCGATACGCCCGGGCCGAATGAGGCCGGACAGCCGCATCTGCAAAAAATGCTCAGCGAGCAGTTGTCCCGCGCGTCGGCGGTGCTGGCCGTGATGGATTATACCCAGCTTAAATCTATCTCTGATGAAGAGGTACGCCAGGCCATTTCCGCGGCGGGAAAATCCGTGCCGCTGTATGCGCTGGTCAATAAATTCGATCAGAAAGATCGCAATAGCGACGATGAAGAGCAGATCCGGGCGATGATCTCCGGCACCTTAATGAAGGGCAATATTTCGCCTGGCCAGATCTACCCCGTTTCGTCCATGTGGGCCTATCTGGCGAACCGCGCTCGCTACGAGATGAGTACCCATGGAAAACTGCCGGATCATCAGGAGCAACCCTGGGTGCAGGATTTTGCCGAAGCTGCGCTTGGGCGTCGCTGGCGCACGGCGGACCTGGACGATATCGACCATATTCGTCATGCTGCCGATTTGCTCTGGGAAGATTCGCTTTTCGAACAACCGATACGCAAACTGATTTACGCCGCCTATGCAAATGCCTCGCTTTACGCGCTGCGTTCGGCCTCGCACAAGCTGCTCAACTACGCACAAAATGCCCGGGAGTACCTCGACTTCCGCTATCAGGGGCTGACGGTTGCCTTTGAGGCGCTGGAATTGAATATCGCACGTCTGGAAGAGGACATGGCGCATCTGCAGACGCGTCAGAGCGTGGTAAGTGATGAGGTGAAACATGAAGTTGAGGAGACGCTGAACGCCAATGCGGGCTTTATGGCGGCCCAAAAAACCGCGCTTAACCAGGCGATTGGCGAGGTGTTCAGCGCTCAGCATATTCTTGATTTGGCAGGCATCGTTCGGCAGAACCCTCACGGTGACGAGCCACACGAGCTGAAGCAACTGGTTCTGGACGATGAAAGGCAGGCGCAGATTGCGCTGAGTAAAATCCGCTCCTCCTGCGAGCTGGTGATGCTGGATGCGCAGACGAAGATTTGCCGGGAGCTGGCGTTACGCTTCGACCAGCTTGAGTCTACGCTGGCGCGTTCCCTGAACGAAGCCATGCGGCCCATCGAAACGCGTATTAAAGAGCATCTCAGCCATGCGGGCTTTCGGGCGCGGATCAGTTTCCCGGCGTTTCAGGCTCACCAGCTTAACTTCAATACGCGGGCGCTGTTTAATGATGCGATAGCGCAGGATGACAGCCAGGCAGGCCCGTCATCAGGCGGGAGCAGCATGCGAGAAACGGTCTCTCGCTGGCTCAATAACCCGGGCTGGGGCTGGGATGAGTATGTGGAAACGCGCACGCGCTATGTTATCGATATTGCGCAGCTACATGACAAATTTAAGCAACATATTGAGCTGTTTTGTGAACAAATACGTAAAGCTTTTTCCGCGCAGGTCGATGTCTCTGTTACGGCAGGAATGGCAACGTTCTTTGCAGAATTTTCGTTGTGCCTGACCGGGTTACAGGAAAGCTTGCGTGATAGCCTCGCAGTGCGTCAACAGAATGAGCATTCAACCCGAGCGCTCTGCCAGTTGTTGAAGCAAAGTATTACTACTGCAACGTGGATACAGGAAGATACCCGACTGTTACGCGATGATATTCAAACTCTATTCGCGGCAGAGCAACCATGACAACACCACTACTGGACGGCCCCGGGCGAACGCTGGAGTGTATTAATCCAAAATTTATGGTCGATCTGGTTCAGGGAGTGGACGCGGCGCGTCATCCTCACCTGGGACCTCAACAGCTTCAGTTTCGTGAGCGTTTGACTCAGGAAATCATGACGCATACCAGGCTACGCCCCTGGGCGATGGCGGGTATGCTCAATGAAAATGCAGCGCTGCGCCTGGGCCTGGCGGAAAAACTGGCCGGCATGCTTGACCCGGGTCATCTCGCGCTGACGCTGATGGCAGAGAAACTGATTGCTTTGCGCCAGCAGACGCACCCCCGCGCCCAGCAGTCCCCCGGGCTGATGCAGCAGTACGCTGAACTTGCATCTCATTTTACCCAACGCGCCGCATATAAAGAGAAGGCGCTAACCCAGCGTGGGCTGACGGTGCAGGCGGGTGAGCATAGCGAGCAGATTTTTACCCGCTGGCGGGCCGGGCATTATGATGGCTGGTCGCTGGCCGGGCGCTGTTTTATCGTCCTGGAAGAGCTGCGCTGGGGGGCATTTGGTGATGCATGCCGCCTTGCGAATGAAGATGTGGCGGCAATGCTTAAGGATAACCTGCGCAGCATGGCGGCAAACTATCTGGCGCAGGGCGTCAATGCGTCATCCACGACCCGCCATTTCTATCACCAGTGGCTGACAACGCCAGCCTCTCCGGCTTTAATCGATCATAAAGACATGCTGGGCTGGCTGGGGGACTGGTGTCAGGCGGATCAACATCCCGTGAGCTGGTCAGTGACGCAAAACTGGCAGACCGTCGCGCTGGGTATGCCAAGGCTCTGTTCGGCAAAACGGCTGGTGGACGCGATGGTGGAAGAGATTTTTGGGTGAATCCCTTATCCCCCTGACCCTGACCCTGACCCTGACCCTGACCCTCTCCCGGGGGGAGAGGGGATGGTTTGGTTCGATGCGTTAATGATTCATTTCTATTGGTTTCGGTTCAAGGTGGGTCTCTTGCATATTTCCGTAGCGTTTCGCATAAAGCGCCGTGATGATGGGCACCAGAATCGCGGTGACAATAACGCTGGCGGCAACCAGTGCCGTTGCTGAAGCGGCAACCGGTTCGAAGGCCGGGTTAATTTGGGCAATAATCACCGGGTTTGCGACGGCAGCACCAGCGGCTGAAGAGGCGGCGACGCCGGCCGTGCCGTTTCCTCCTCCAATTACGCGGTCGGCAATGATCAGCGGAATACCGGTGATGACGATCACGGCGACACCCAGCACAATACCCAGCAGGCCGGTATCGAGAATGACCTTCAGGTTGATGGTGTTCCCCAGTGCGAAACCGAAGAACGGGATCAGCACCGGCGTGGCTTTGCTGAAGAAATCACGCAGATCGCGATCGAGATTGCCAAGGGCGAAACCGACCAGGAAGGGCAGGATCGCGCCGACAAAGTGGTGGGGTTCAAACGAGGCCAGGCCAGCAGACCCCAGGATCAGCATCGTCATCAGCGGGCCGGATTCCAGAGACATCAACACAAATGCGCCGGACTCTTCTTTCGTCCCGTACTGGTTCATCAGGCTGGCGTACAATCCGCCGTTGGTCATATCCATCGCCGAGACAATCGCCAGGACCGATAAACCCGCAAAGAACCCAGTCTGAATTCCATTCTCCGGAATGAACATCGCGCATATCATTGCCACCGCCCAGGCTACCGCTATTTTGGTTATCACCAGCGTTCCGGATTTCCGTAATACTGTCCCCGTTGCCCGCAAATTAATGGAGGCGCCGATACAAAAAAACCAGACGGCAAGAATGGGAACCGTGCCTGTTATCATGCCTTTTGTGAAACCACCAAAATAGGCTCCAGTATCGGGAGCGAGAGTATTCAGAATGGCGCCCAGTACCAGCGGAACCAGCATCATGCCGCCAGGTATACGTTCTATCGTGGCTTTAATTTTCATGGACAAACCTCACATCGGATCCCGCAGGACGGGTGATAGGTGTTAGAAATTAGTCAATAAATTCAATTGATTGCTTTTGTTTCTTGCGGTCTTTTTTCGATAACACTGCAACATAAATAAATGTGTGCTCCCGATTAACCTCATTCAGAAACACATAAAACGCTGAATTCGGATTTATCATGCGATCATTGGAATATTGATTCAATGAAAATAAAACATCGTTTTAGTTATCTTTGTCACATATTCAATGTAAAGCTTGAGGCCGTCTTCTTTTGATGAAAATTTATGTAAATCTGATGTGAATTAACGTGGTTTGTTTTTCTGTTACGAAAGAAATAATGACGCGCGTGAGGATGTTCTTTAGATGGGTTAAGGAAGTACTTATTGGCACTCCTTGACAAAAATTGGGCTGAGTTGACCAGACACGAAAATATGTGTGAAGTTGATCACAAATATAAACGCTGGTAGGGTAAAAAGGTCATTAACTGCCCAGGCAGGCGTCAACAGGTTCGGTTGTATCGACGTAAAACGTCAATGTAAGTAAACCTGCTACGCTTGAATAAGGCGATTCGCATGGAGCGAATCCCATGGTTCACAGAACGCTAACTGGACTGTGAAACAGACAGGGCCGAGTCAACGAGGATAGCTATGCTGAGAAGGAAAAAGATTAAACCCATCACGCTTCGCGACGTCACCATTATTGATGACGCAAAGCTGCGTAAAGCCATCACCGCAGCCTCGCTCGGTAATGCGATGGAATGGTTCGATTTTGGTGTCTACGGCTTTGTGGCCTATGCGTTAGGTAAAGTGTTTTTCCCTGGGGCCGATCCCAGCCTGCAGATGATTGCCGCACTGGGTACGTTCTCCGTTCCCTTCCTGATTCGCCCGCTGGGCGGTCTGTTCTTCGGTATGCTTGGCGATAAATATGGTCGTCAGAAGATCCTGGCCATTACCATCGTCATTATGTCGATCAGTACATTCTGTATCGGCCTTATACCGTCTTACGCCACCATCGGCATTTGGGCACCGATTCTGCTGCTGATTTGTAAGATGGCGCAGGGCTTCTCCGTAGGCGGTGAATATACCGGTGCCTCAATCTTCGTTGCCGAGTATTCCCCGGACCGTAAGCGCGGTTTTATGGGCAGTTGGCTGGACTTCGGCTCGATTGCCGGGTTTGTTCTGGGCGCGGGCGTAGTGGTGCTGATTTCAACCGTGGTGGGCGAAGATAACTTCCTCGACTGGGGCTGGCGTATCCCGTTCTTCCTGGCATTGCCGCTGGGGATTATTGGCCTCTACCTGCGCCATGCGCTTGAAGAGACGCCTGCTTTCCAGCAGCACGTCGATAAACTGGAACAGGGTGACCGTGAAGGGCTGCAGGATGGTCCGAAGGTGTCGTTCAAAGAGATTGCCACTAAGCACTGGCGCAGCCTGCTGACCTGTATTGGTCTGGTGATTTCGACCAACGTGACCTACTACATGCTGTTGACCTACATGCCGAGCTATCTGTCGCATAACCTGCACTACTCGGAAGATCACGGTGTGTTGATTATTATCGCCATCATGGTCGGTATGCTGTTTGTGCAGCCGATTATGGGCCTGTTGAGTGACCGTTTTGGCCGTCGACCGTTCATTATTCTCGGAAGCGTTGCGCTGTTTGCTCTGGCAATTCCGGCATTCATTCTGATTAACAGTGATGTACTGGGGCTGATTTTTGCCGGTCTGCTGATGCTGGCGGTGATCCTTAACTGCTTTATCGGGGTGATGGCCTCAACGTTGCCCGCGATGTTCCCGACGCATATTCGCTACAGCGCGCTGGCCGCGGCCTTTAACATCTCGGTGCTGATTGCCGGTCTGACCCCGACGCTTGCCGCCTCGCTGGTAGAGAGCACGCAGAACCTGATGATGCCGGCTTATTACCTGATGGTGATTGCGGTGATTGGTTTGATTACCGGTCTTACCATGAAGGAGACGGCGAATCGCCCTCTGAAAGGCGCAACGCCTGCGGCGTCTGATATCCAGGAAGCGAAAGAGATCCTGCGTGAGCACTACGATAATGTAGAGCAGAAGATTGAGGATATTGACGCAGAGATTGAAGAGCTGCAGAAAAAACGCTCCCGACTGGTGGACCAGCATCCACGCATCAACGAGTAATAAAGAAACCCGCCAACGGCGGGTTTTCTTTTATTAGCATCCAGCAGCGATGTAGTCCCCATTGGCGCTGACAGGGATTACCGTCAGGAACAGCACCGTCGCGAACAGGATCAAGACTATCCCTCCGGTTATTTTGACTGCCGGTACGAGCCATCTTAATGAGTCGCTTTCTCCGAACCAGGTCACCGTGCGCTCGCGGGCGTAACGTACAGCCAGGGAAAGCCCTACGATAGAAAGTGCGGTGCCCAAAGACATGGTCATGACGGCGGCCACTCCCCAGGTGACAATGCCCAGCGCGTTCGAGAACATCAGAATCATGATCGCCCCGCTGCATGGACGTGCGCCAATCGCCAGAATAACACCCAGGCGCGTTTTCCAGTCACCTCGTGTCAGATTCGCCCCCACGCCATGATGACCGCAACCACAGTGTTCACCGTGCTGATGAAGGGGCTTGATGGCGGAGATAGTCATCCTATGCGGGTGCAGGCTCTTCAGCGCCTGGTAAATAACAAACGCACCAAACGCGCCAATAAGCACTGCGCTTATCTTCTCCACATACCAGCGGCTGGTACTGATATCCCCTGAAGCGAGGTTAAACCCCACCGCCAGAATAAAGACAAACAGAATGGCGCTGACGCCCTGCATCAGGCTACCCAGGAAGGGAACAACCCGGGCGGCCAGTTCGCTTTCCTTATTTGTCGTCAGGTAAGTCGTCACGATGAACTTTCCGTGCCCTGGGCCAATGGCGTGGAGAACACCATAAAGGAAAGCGCCCGTTAACAGCCATAATCCGCCGCTGTACTGGTGGTTATTAAGCTGCAACAAATACATCACCAGATAACGGTGTAGCGTAATTTGCGTGGCGAGACACCACTGGATAAAAGCGTTCCAGTGCGCATGCAGGGTAAAAACGGCAAAGAGGATTGCCAGCAGCATCACTCCTGCTGTAGGGAGACGCCAGTCACGGGCGAGGCGTTGTGTGGTCATGAGGATGGGCCTGCACAGAGTAGATTATTTGCCGCTAGTATAGTTGATCTTCCCGCCCAATTCGTGGGATCGCATCGCGATCCGCTCATAACTGTGGATAACTTTGTGAATAAAAGGGTATAAGGCGGGGTTTTGCTGTGGAATGCAGCAGTCAGTCATTTTTCTGTCATTTAGCGGTTGCGGCCAGCTGAGAACTCCCTATAATGCGCCTCCATCGACACGGCGGATGTGAATCACTTCACACAACAAGCGGTTCGGTTGAAGAGAAAAAATCCTGAAATAACGGGTTGACTCTGAAAGAGGAAAGCGTAATATACGCCACCTCGCAACGGTGAGCGAAAGCCGCGTTGCACTGCTCTTTAACAATTTATCAGACAATCTGTGTGGGCACTCAAAGTGACATGGATTCTTAACGTCGCAAGACGAAAAATGAATACCAAGTCTCTGAGTGAACATACGTAATTCATTACGAAGTTTAATTCACGAGCATCAAACTTAAATTGAAGAGTTTGATCATGGCTCAGATTGAACGCTGGCGGCAGGCCTAACACATGCAAGTCGAGCGGTAACACAGGGAGCTTGCTCCTGGGTGACGAGCGGCGGACGGGTGAGTAATGTCTGGGAAACTGCCTGATGGAGGGGGATAACTACTGGAAACGGTAGCTAATACCGCATAACGTCGCAAGACCAAAGAGGGGGACCTTCGGGCCTCTTGCCATCAGATGTGCCCAGATGGGATTAGCTAGTAGGTGGGGTAACGGCTCACCTAGGCGACGATCCCTAGCTGGTCTGAGAGGATGACCAGCCACACTGGAACTGAGACACGGTCCAGACTCCTACGGGAGGCAGCAGTGGGGAATATTGCACAATGGGCGCAAGCCTGATGCAGCCATGCCGCGTGTATGAAGAAGGCCTTCGGGTTGTAAAGTACTTTCAGCGGGGAGGAAGGTGTTGAGGTTAATAACCTCAGCAATTGACGTTACCCGCAGAAGAAGCACCGGCTAACTCCGTGCCAGCAGCCGCGGTAATACGGAGGGTGCAAGCGTTAATCGGAATTACTGGGCGTAAAGCGCACGCAGGCGGTCTGTCAAGTCGGATGTGAAATCCCCGGGCTCAACCTGGGAACTGCATTCGAAACTGGCAGGCTAGAGTCTTGTAGAGGGGGGTAGAATTCCAGGTGTAGCGGTGAAATGCGTAGAGATCTGGAGGAATACCGGTGGCGAAGGCGGCCCCCTGGACAAAGACTGACGCTCAGGTGCGAAAGCGTGGGGAGCAAACAGGATTAGATACCCTGGTAGTCCACGCCGTAAACGATGTCGACTTGGAGGTTGTGCCCTTGAGGCGTGGCTTCCGGAGCTAACGCGTTAAGTCGACCGCCTGGGGAGTACGGCCGCAAGGTTAAAACTCAAATGAATTGACGGGGGCCCGCACAAGCGGTGGAGCATGTGGTTTAATTCGATGCAACGCGAAGAACCTTACCTACTCTTGACATCCAGAGAACTTTCCAGAGATGGATTGGTGCCTTCGGGAACTCTGAGACAGGTGCTGCATGGCTGTCGTCAGCTCGTGTTGTGAAATGTTGGGTTAAGTCCCGCAACGAGCGCAACCCTTATCCTTTGTTGCCAGCGGTTAGGCCGGGAACTCAAAGGAGACTGCCAGTGATAAACTGGAGGAAGGTGGGGATGACGTCAAGTCATCATGGCCCTTACGAGTAGGGCTACACACGTGCTACAATGGCGCATACAAAGAGAAGCGACCTCGCGAGAGCAAGCGGACCTCATAAAGTGCGTCGTAGTCCGGATTGGAGTCTGCAACTCGACTCCATGAAGTCGGAATCGCTAGTAATCGTAGATCAGAATGCTACGGTGAATACGTTCCCGGGCCTTGTACACACCGCCCGTCACACCATGGGAGTGGGTTGCAAAAGAAGTAGGTAGCTTAACCTTCGGGAGGGCGCTTACCACTTTGTGATTCATGACTGGGGTGAAGTCGTAACAAGGTAACCGTAGGGGAACCTGCGGTTGGATCACCTCCTTACCTTAAAGAACCTGCCTTTGTAGTGCTCACACAGATTGTCTGATGAATGATAAACTTCTGAATGTACTTTTGAGTGCATTAAGAAGTTTTGCTCTTTAAAAATCTGGATCAAGCTGAAAATTGAAACGACACACATGTTATGTGTGTTCGAGTCTCTCAAATTTTCGCAAGTCGATGATGAATCGAAAGAAACATCTTCGGGTTGTGAGGTTAAGCGACTAAGCGTACACGGTGGATGCCCTGGCAGTCAGAGGCGATGAAGGACGTGCTAATCTGCGAAAAGCGCCGGCGAGGTGATATGAACCTTTGACCCGGCGATGTCCGAATGGGGAAACCCAGTGCAATTCGTTGCACTATCGTTAACTGAATACATAGGTTAACGAGGCGAACCGGGGGAACTGAAACATCTAAGTACCCCGAGGAAAAGAAATCAACCGAGATTCCCCCAGTAGCGGCGAGCGAACGGGGAGCAGCCCAGAGTCTGAATCAGCTTGTGTGTTAGTGGAAGCGTCTGGAAAGTCGCACGGTACAGGGTGACAGTCCCGTACACGAAAGCACACAGGTTGTGAACTCGAAGAGTAGGGCGGGACACGTGGTATCCTGTCTGAATATGGGGGGACCATCCTCCAAGGCTAAATACTCCTGACTGACCGATAGTGAACCAGTACCGTGAGGGAAAGGCGAAAAGAACCCCGGCGAGGGGAGTGAAAAAGAACCTGAAACCGTGTACGTACAAGCAGTGGGAGCACCTTTGTGGTGTGACTGCGTACCTTTTGTATAATGGGTCAGCGACTTATATTCTGTAGCAAGGTTAACCGTATAGGGGAGCCGAAGGGAAACCGAGTCTTAACTGGGCGTTAAGTTGCAGGGTATAGACCCGAAACCCGGTGATCTAGCCATGGGCAGGTTGAAGGTTGGGTAACACTAACTGGAGGACCGAACCGACTAATGTTGAAAAATTAGCGGATGACTTGTGGCTGGGGGTGAAAGGCCAATCAAACCGGGAGATAGCTGGTTCTCCCCGAAAGCTATTTAGGTAGCGCCTCGTGAACTCATCTTCGGGGGTAGAGCACTGTTTCGGCTAGGGGGCCATCCCGGCTTACCAACCCGATGCAAACTACGAATACCGAAGAATGTTATCACGGGAGACACACGGCGGGTGCTAACGTCCGTCGTGAAGAGGGAAACAACCCAGACCGCCAGCTAAGGTCCCAAAGTCATGGTTAAGTGGGAAACGATGTGGGAAGGCACAGACAGCCAGGATGTTGGCTTAGAAGCAGCCATCATTTAAAGAAAGCGTAATAGCTCACTGGTCGAGTCGGCCTGCGCGGAAGATGTAACGGGGCTAAACCATGCACCGAAGCTGCGGCAGCGACGCTTATGCGTTGTTGGGTAGGGGAGCGTTCTGTAAGCCGTTGAAGGTGTGCTGTGAGGCATGCTGGAGGTATCAGAAGTGCGAATGCTGACATAAGTAACGATAAAGCGGGTGAAAAGCCCGCTCGCCGGAAGACCAAGGGTTCCTGTCCAACGTTAATCGGGGCAGGGTGAGTCGACCCCTAAGGCGAGGCCGAAAGGCGTAGTCGATGGGAAACAGGTTAATATTCCTGTACTTGGTGTTACTGCGAAGGGGGGACGGAGAAGGCTATGTTAGCCGGGCGACGGTTGTCCCGGTTTAAGCATGTAGGCGGAACGATTAGGTAAATCCGGTCGTTTATTAACGCTGAGGTGTGATGACGAGGCACTACGGTGCTGAAGTAACAAATGCCCTGCTTCCAGGAAAAGCCTCTAAGCATCAGGTAACACGAAATCGTACCCCAAACCGACACAGGTGGTCAGGTAGAGAATACCAAGGCGCTTGAGAGAACTCGGGTGAAGGAACTAGGCAAAATGGTGCCGTAACTTCGGGAGAAGGCACGCTGATATGTAGGTGAAGCCCCTGCGGGTGGAGCTGAAATCAGTCGAAGATACCAGCTGGCTGCAACTGTTTATTAAAAACACAGCACTGTGCAAACACGAAAGTGGACGTATACGGTGTGACGCCTGCCCGGTGCCGGAAGGTTAATTGATGGGGTTAGCGGCAACGCGAAGCTCTTGATCGAAGCCCCGGTAAACGGCGGCCGTAACTATAACGGTCCTAAGGTAGCGAAATTCCTTGTCGGGTAAGTTCCGACCTGCACGAATGGCGTAATGATGGCCAGGCTGTCTCCACCCGAGACTCAGTGAAATTGAACTCGCTGTGAAGATGCAGTGTACCCGCGGCAAGACGGAAAGACCCCGTGAACCTTTACTATAGCTTGACACTGAACACTGGTCCTTGATGTGTAGGATAGGTGGGAGGCTTTGAAGCGTGGACGCCAGTCTGCGTGGAGCCATCCTTGAAATACCACCCTTTAATGGCTGGTGTTCTAACGTAGACCCGTGATCCGGGTTGCGGACAGTGTCTGGTGGGTAGTTTGACTGGGGCGGTCTCCTCCCAAAGAGTAACGGAGGAGCACGAAGGTTAGCTAATCCTGGTCGGACATCAGGAGGTTAGTGCAATGGCATAAGCTAGCTTGACTGCGAGAGTGACGGCTCGAGCAGGTGCGAAAGCAGGTCATAGTGATCCGGTGGTTCTGAATGGAAGGGCCATCGCTCAACGGATAAAAGGTACTCCGGGGATAACAGGCTGATACCGCCCAAGAGTTCATATCGACGGCGGTGTTTGGCACCTCGATGTCGGCTCATCACATCCTGGGGCTGAAGTAGGTCCCAAGGGTATGGCTGTTCGCCATTTAAAGTGGTACGCGAGCTGGGTTTAGAACGTCGTGAGACAGTTCGGTCCCTATCTGCCGTGGGCGCTGGAGAATTGAGGGGGGCTGCTCCTAGTACGAGAGGACCGGAGTGGACGCATCACTGGTGTTCGGGTTGTCATGCCAATGGCACTGCCCGGTAGCTAAATGCGGAAAAGATAAGTGCTGAAAGCATCTAAGCACGAAACTTGCCCCGAGATGAGTTCTCCCTGACTCCCTGAGAGTCCTGAAGGAACGTTGAAGACTACGACGTTGATAGGTCGGGTGTGTAAGCGCAGCGATGCGTTGAGCTAACCGATACTAATGAACCGTGAGGCTTAACCTTACAACGCCGAAGGTGTTTTGGCGGTGAGAGAGACACGATTTTCAGCCTGATACAGATTAACAGAATTTGCCTGGCGGCTTTAGCGCGGTGGTCCCACCTGACCCCATGCCGAACTCAGAAGTGAAACGCCGTAGCGCCGATGGTAGTGTGGGGTCTCCCCATGCGAGAGTAGGGAACTGCCAGGCATCAATTAAGAAGAACCCCGTACCGGAAGGTGCGGGGTTTTTTGCTTTGGGTCTTGAAAAAACCAGTAGCACTGCGGGTTTAGTAGGCCGGATAAGGTAAAGCCGCCATCTGGCAAAGCAGACCGCACGATCCCACGGCAAAGAGAAACAAGAATACTAAAGAAGGGATTTATAAACGTAGAAAAGCAAAAACCCAGCCAAAGGCTGGGTTCTTTAAATAGTGGTGCCCGGACTCGGAATCGAACCAAGGACACGGGGATTTTCAATCCCCTGCTCTACCGACTGAGCTATCCGGGCAACGGAGCGCATTAAACCGCAATCACGGCCTATCGTCAACATTATTTCGGGGAAAGCTGTTCAACTGCTTAAGTTTGCGGCAATCTGTCCGCTTTTGCCGCGAAAATGCACAAATCTTTCAGACGTTTCCAAAAAATAACGGCACATTCATGGCTCTAACAAAAAGGGGCCACCTGTGAGTGTGATATCCTTTCTGTTGTTCGCTTTTGTCGCCTCCATTACACCGGGGCCAACCAATATTCTGGTGCTGACGAACAGCCAGCACTTTGGCGTAAAACCCGAAAAACTGGATGATGGCGCTGGGCGTGGTTGGAAAGCGGTGAACCGAATTTTTCGCACCACCGTGGCGATGGTGCGGTTTCAGCGCCTGATGGCGCTGTGTCTGCTCATCTCCGCCTGGGCGGGCACGCTGGCTTAGGTCAGCGCTCCACCCATTCTGCATTGGGCAAAGCGTAGAATATCTTCCGCCAGGCGGTGCGCCGTATCCACATCTGCCTGGCTACGGTTCACCAGCATGCGGCTGAGGCAACCTTCCAGCACTAGCTCCATCTGTTTAGCCACCATCGCAGGGTCATCGACTTCCAGCGTGGTCAGCAGCTCGTGGGTGAAGTCATGCGCCGCCCGTTTTTGCTGCTCCGCCAACTGGTGGATAGGATGGCCTGGGTCGGGAAAATAAGTGCAGGCGGCGATGAACAGACAACCTGGGTAGCGGTTGTTGCTGACGCATTCCGTCAGCGCGGTATAGCGCGCCAGCAGCTTTTGCTCCGCGGTCAGTTCTTCATTCAGCATCAGTTGCCTGCGCCAGACATCAACCTGCTGGCTGAGATAGCGCAGGGCATCATAGAGTAGCGCCTCTTTATCCGGCCAGAAGCGCTTAAGTTCATCCAGAGGATAATCGATACGGTCGGCTACCATCTCAAGCGTGGTGCTGGCGATCCCTTGAATCTCAAGTAGTTGCAGGGCTTGTCCCAGTACGTCTTCACGTTGCACGGTTATCTCCTCCGCTATTCCCAACGGTTTGTCCCGTTTAAAGTGTTGTTTACGGTTGGCGATTGCGCAAATACGCGCTAAATGCCGCAGCATCCATAAACCCGGTTACACGCTGCTCTTGCTGCTCCTGGCCCTGTTGATTGAAGAACAGAATGGTTGGCAGCCCGAGTACGTTAAGCTGCTTCAGCAGAGCCTTATCCTGCGCATTATTGGCGGTCACGTTCGCCTGGAGCAAAACGGTCTCTTTCAGGGCGCTTTGCACCTGCGGATCGCTAAAAGTATATTTTTCAAACTCTTTGCAGGCGACACACCAGTCGGCATAGAGATCGAGCATCACCGGTTTACCTTTCGCCTCTGCCAGGGCGCTGTTAAGTTCATCCACGTTTTTAATCTGGGTGAAGTTCAGATGCGCCTGGGTCTGACCCACCAGTGTGCCGAACGCCCAGTCCTGCAGAGGGCGTACGCTCACCAGCGCGGCAGCCAGCAGCAGGATTTGCACCAGGCGCATCCATGACTTCTTCGCCCCCAGGCTGACAATAAACGCCCAGGCAAAGAATGCTACGCCGAGCATCGCCCACAGGCGCAAACCCCAGGCGTCGCCGATGATACGCTCAAGGAGGAACACCGGCAGCGCGAGGATGACAAAGCCAAATGCGGTTTTCACCGTCTCCATCCATGGGCCGCTCTTCGGCAGAAGTCGATTACCGAAAACCGTGACCAGAATCAGCGGCAGGCCCATGCCCAGGGCATACAGGTACAACGTTCCACCGCCGAGCCACATGTTACCGCTCTGGGCGATATAGAGCAGGATGGCGCTCAGCGGCGCGGTGGTGCAGGGAGAGCATATCAGACCGGCAATGGCACCCATCGCGAACACGCCGCCTGCGGAGCCGCCCTGCTGACGGTTGCTCATCAGCGTTAAGCGCGTTTGCAGCGAGGAGGGCAGCTGTAGCGTGAACAGGCCAAACATTGACAGCGCCAACAGGATAAACACCGCTGACAGGCCAATGAGAACATAAGGGTGCTGGAGTGCTGCCTGGAACTGTAACCCGGCAGCGGCAACCACGAGGCCGAGCGCCGTGTAGGTCAGCGCCATTCCCTGCACGTATATAAAGGCCAGCAGCAGCGCGCGGGCAGTAGAAAGACGCTGTTTGCCGCCCAGCACGATGCCGGAGATGAGCGGATACATCGGCAGCACGCACGGCGTAAAGGCAATGCCGATACCGATCAGCAAGGCCCAAAGCGCTGAGAACGGAAGGTCAGCGCGGTCGTTGGTTTTCTCAACCGCAGGGACCGGCGTTACAGCAGCAGATGCTTTCACTTCGCTGAGCGGCACGACTTTCGTTTCCGGCGGATAGCAGAAACCCGCATCCGCGCACCCCTGATACGTCACCGTCAACGTCGCGCCTTTATCCGCCTGATTCACCGTGACGGGGACGCTTAAGCGCTGGCGGTAGATTTCACTCTTACCGTAGAACTCGTCCTCGTGCCACTCGCCAGCGGGCAACTGTAATGCGCCCACGTTTGCCCGGGCAGGGGTAATGCTCACCTGCTTGCGATAGAGGTAATAACCCTCTTTCACCTGCCAGGTAAGACTGAGATCGTGCTGGTTTTGCTGAAAGTCGAAAACAAACGCCTGGTCGGCAGGGATGAAGTTCGAACGGCCGGGTGCGTCAAACAACCCGGCAAAAGCTGACGTGCTGCACAGCAGCAGGATCAGCGTAAGGAAGCGTTGAGCCATGAGAGATAGTCGTTATCGCCATGAACCACGGGCAAGACCAGCAGTTCCGGGGTTTGGTAAGGATGATGAGATTTGAGGCAGTCGAGGAGTGCCTGCTGATTCGCCAGATTGGTTTTGAGCAACATCTGGACTTCGTACTCCTGCTCCAGCTTGCCTTCCCAGTAATAAAGGGAGGTGGCGCCGGGGAGGAGCGTCACGCAGGCAGCCAGTTTTTCGGCCAGCACTTTAGCGGCGAGATCCTGGGCAGAGGCTTCATCAGGGGCGGTGCACAGTACGACAACAGCATCAGGCGTGTTCACAAGTCGACCTCCTCATCACGAAAGGTTTCACTATATCACGCAAGGCGGTTGGTCATTAATGAAACGGGCCGCAGAGCGGCCCGATTTTAACTATTTTTACAACCACTCACCGTTTACAGCACCACGCCGCCAATGATAAAGCCGAGGATCACGCAAAGTGAAATGGCGACCACGCCCGGGATCAGGAACGCGTGGTTAAACACATACTTACCGATACGGGTTGAGCCGGTGTCGTCCATCTCCACCGCAGCCAGCAGGGTTGGGTAGGTTGGCAGAACGAACAGGGCAGAAACCGCCGCGAAAGAGGCAATCGCCGTCAGCGGGGTAACGCCCAGCATCAGTGCCGCAGGCATCAGCGCTTTGGTGGTCGCCGCCTGGGAGTAAAGCAGGGTAGCGGCAAAGAACAGCACCACCGCCAGCAGCCACGGGTAGTTGTGCAGCAGGTCACCGGCTACGGTCTGGATGTCGCTGATGTGCGCTTTCACGAAGGTATCACCGAGCCATGCCACGCCCAGTACGCACACGCAGGCGCTCATACCGGATTTGAAGGTGCTGGCGTTCAGCACTTCGCTGGTGTCAATTTTACAGGTGATGCTAATCAGCGTCGCGATGGTCAGCATAAACACCACAATCGCTTCGTTACGCGGCAGGACCGGGTTCTGGATCAGGCCCACGGTATCGCTGATAGCGGTCGCGTAGAACATGACGGCGACAATGCCGATCAGGAACAGCAGCACGGAGCGTTTTGCGTGCGGCTTCAGTTCGAAGACCTGGCTGCCGCGCAGTTTCACTTCACCCTTGGCAAGGCGTTCCTGATAAACCGGATCGTCTTTCAGTTCAGCGCCGAGGAAGTTACACAGCACGGCAGTGATCATCACCGCAATCAGCGTCACCGGGATACAGATCGCCAGCAGCGTCAGGTAGCTCACGCCCATCGGCTCAAGGATACCTGCGAAGAAGACCACCGCAGCTGAAATCGGCGAGGCGGTAATCGCAATCTGGGACGCGACGACGGCAATAGAGAGCGGACGAGACGGACGGATACCTTGCTCTTTCGCCACTTCGGTAATCACTGGCAGCGTAGAGAAGGCGGTGTGGCCCGTACCGGCGAGAATGGTCATAAACCAGGTCACCAGCGGGGCAAGGAAGGTAATATATTTTGGATGGCGGCGCAGCATACGCTCCGCCAGGCTCACCAGGTAGTCCATACCACCTGCCACCTGCATGGCGGCGATAGCGGCAATAACTGCCATGATGATTTCGATAACGTCAAACGGGATTGCGCCGGGTTTAATCTGAAAGATAAGGGTAAGAACGAGCACCCCGAGACCGCCGGCAAAACCGATGCCGATACCCCCGAGTCTTGCTCCCAAATAAATCGCCAACAAGACGATGACGAGTTCTGCTCCAAACATAAGGACCTTCCTTGCTTATTAACAAGTTGATATTGAATTGTTGTATTTTGGTAACGTCTAAAAAGAAAAAAGGCACGTCACAAGTGACGTGCCTTAAGAAGCCTAGCCTGAACGGTTACTGTTCGCTTTCATCGGTATATCGTTTTGCTTTATATGCCGGGTGCATCAGGTTCTGGGCCGAGAAGATATCGTCCAGCTCAGCTTCGGTCAACAGCCCGCGCTCCAGCACCACTTCACGTACGCTCTTACCGGTTTCGGCGCAAATTTTACCGACGATGTCACCGTTGTGGTGACCGATGAACGGGTTGAGATAGGTGACGATCCCGATGGAGTTATAGACATAACCCTCACAGACTTCTTTATTCGCCGTGATGCCGTTAATGCATTTTTCCAGCAGGTTGTAGCAGGCATTCGTCAGGATGTGGATAGATTCAAACATCGCCTGGCCAATCACTGGCTCCATCACGTTCAGCTGCAGCTGACCAGCTTCAGAGGCCATGGTCACGGTCGTATCGTTACCGATGACTTTGAAGCAAACCTGGTTCACCACTTCTGGCACAACCGGGTTCACCTTGGCCGGCATGATGGACGAACCCGCCTGCAGTTCTGGCAGGTTGATTTCGTTCAGGCCAGCGCGCGGACCGGAAGAGAGCAGGCGCAGGTCGTTACAGATTTTGGACAGTTTCACTGCCAGACGTTTCAGGGCGCTGTGTACCATGACGTAGGCGCCGCAGTCGGAGGTGGCTTCAATCAGGTCTTCTGCAGGCACAACCGGCAGGTTGGAAACTTCAGCCAGCTTCTGTACCGCCAGCTGCTGATAGCCATCCGGGGTATTCAGACGCGTACCGATGGCGGTGGCGCCCAGGTTTACTTCCAGCAGCAGCTCGGAGGTGCGCAGCAGGTTTTTGGTCTCTTCGTTCAGCAGTACGTTAAACGCGTGGAATTCCTGGCCGAGCGTCATCGGCACCGCGTCCTGCAGCTGCGTACGACCCATTTTCAGGATGTCCTGGAACTCAACCGCTTTACGCTGGAAGCCATCACCCAGCTGGTTGATCGCATCCACCAGTTTCACCACAGAGGCATACACCGCGATACGGAAGCCGGTAGGGTAGGCGTCGTTGGTAGACTGGCATTTGTTTACGTGGTCGTTCGGATTCAGGTACTGGTATTCACCTTTCTGGTGACCCATCAGCTCCAGGCCGATGTTTGCCAATACTTCGTTGGTATTCATGTTGACGGAGGTGCCCGCGCCGCCCTGATAGACGTCAACCGGGAACTGGTCCATGCATTTGCCGTTGTTCAGCACTTCATCGCAGGCTGCGATAATCGCATTTGCCGCGCTTTTAGGAATGGTTTGCAGCTCTTTGTTGGCCAGTGCTGCGGCTTTCTTCACCATCACCATGCCACGGACAAACTCAGGGATGTCGCTGATCTTGCTGTTGCTGATGTAGAAGTTTTCAATCGCTCTCAGAGTGTGGACACCGTAGTAGGCATCCGCTGGAACTTCCCTGGTACCCAACAAGTCTTCTTCGATACGAATGTTGTTTAACATGTGAACCTTCTTTTCAAGCTGCCGATGGATTGTACTAAACACACAGTATTTATGTGGTTTTGAATATTTTCTGGCCGACGATTATTCCCTCAATCAGCCAGATGCTCGAGATCATATGCTGATGATAGCGAATTGCCGTAAGCTGGATCACTTATTATCGAGCCGATTCCATGATAATTATTAATCTGTGAAATGGGTCACCGCTTTAAAATTTCCAAAAAAAATATCCGTGCAAACTGATTGAATTTTCGCTAACCGTCACCATTTCATACAAACGCGCGTCGCGAACACATTCAGACAGGGGCCCGATGGCCTCTGCCACACAGGAGATGCCAGTGCGCTGGATACCGTTTATTGCTTTCTTTCTCTATGTTTACATTGAGATTTCCATTTTCATCCAGGTTGCTCATGTGCTGGGCGTCCTGCTGACGCTGATTCTGGTGATTTTCACCTCCGTCATCGGCATGTCGCTGGTGCGTAATCAGGGTTTCAAAAATTTCCTGATAATGCAGCAGAAGATGGCCGCAGGGGAAAGCCCGGCGGAAGAGATGATCAAAAGCGTGTCGCTGATTATTGCGGGGCTGCTGCTGATTCTGCCGGGGTTCTTCACTGATTTCCTCGGCCTTCTGCTGCTTCTGCCGCCGGTGCAAAAGCACCTGACTATGAAGCTGCTGCCGCATTTGCGCTTTAGCCGTATGCCGGGGGGCGGATTCAGCACCGGGCCGGGCGATACCTTTGAAGGGGAGTATCAGCGTAAGGATGAACAGCACGACCGTTTAGACCATAAAGACGATCGGTGATTTTATTGCCCGGTGGCGCTTCGCTTACCGGGCCTCCGGGAGCGCGCCGCGCTTCGGCAAAAACAGCCACAGCCCCGTCAGCATGACAATCGCGTACACACTCTTCCATCCCACCATCGCCAGCAACAGCAGGCAAAGCACACCCCCGACGACCGCCAGTGCTTTATAGCGACCTTTCAGCAAACGACATCCCGCCAGCATGCACAGCAGGTAAATCATGATGAAAATGCCGTTGGCGTAGACGATGAGCGCGTCCAGATTAATCTTCAGTGCGTAAATACACAGCGTGCTCAACACGCAGCAGCCCAGTACGGCATTCAGGGCATTCAGCGGAAGCTGGCGTTTAGACAGGCGCGCGAGGCGATTCTCGGGTTTGTCGAGCGCCTGCGACCACACCAGCCGGGCAAAGCTCTGGATATAAATATTCAGGCTGGCAAAACAGGCCAGATAGCCGATGACACAGGCGATCCACAGCGCCTTCACGCCGAACAGTTCCACCACGATACCCGGCAGCGATGCCGCGGCGGCGAGATCCGCTCCGAACGCGTGGAAGTGTAAGACCAGCACGGTACACGCCCAATAGACCGTACCTGCCAGCAGCAGGCCTATCATCAGCGCGCGGGGGAAATCGCGTTCCGGCTGCTTAAATTCAGAGGCCAGATGGGCAAAGGCTTCCAGACCAACAAAACACCAGAACATGACGGAGAGCGCGGCGAAAAGCTGTGAATGGTCGACGCCTGTCACCGCCGGGAAGGGAATCTCCTGGATTGTGATATCGCCCGCCCACCAGATTGCGACAACGAGCGCGACAATCAGCACCGCAACCAGCGTCTGCAGATTGGCGCTCGAGCTGGCGCCGCGAGAGCCGACCCACCAGACGATAGCCAGCGTACCCAGTTCGGCCAGCAATAACTGCTCGTTATGCCAGCCAAACAGCGCCTGACCAAATCCGGTCGCTATATGCAACGCCGCAGGAAGGCCAACCGGAATGACGGAGAGAAATAGCCAGCCGGTGACACGCTGTAGTCGGGGGCCAAAGGCCAGGCCGACAAAGTGCGCTACGCCGCCCGCACTGGGGAAATGCCGCCCCAGGATGGCAAACACAATGGCTATCGGGAAAACCAACACAATCAGCACCGGCCATGCCCACAGGCTGTTATTTCCAGCCACCAGCGCCGCCAGTGCGGGTACGGCAAACACGCCCGTCCCTAACAAGGAGGTTGAGAGCAGTCCAACGCCCTGCGCCAACCCCAACTCCTGCTTGAGCCCACTCATTGACATCGCCCTGCCAGTACTAAAAGAGAGGCGATGGTAACACTTTCGCAAATTTTTTTTTCGACTCCCCCTTGAAGGGGTAAAAAGCTATCCCCATCTCTCAGGGCACTAGTCGGAAAACCGCATGCGGGCCGGCGTCATCCATAACTGATAATGACTTTCTCAAAGGAGAGCTATCAATGAGTATTCGTCCGTTACATGATCGTGTGATCGTCAAACGTAAAGAAGTTGAAACCAAGTCTGCTGGCGGCATCGTTCTGACCGGTTCTGCAGCAGCCAAATCAACGCGTGGCGAAATCATCGCTGTCGGTAAGGGCCGCATCCTGGAAAACGGAACTGTGCAGCCACTGGACGTTAAAGTTGGTGACATCGTAATTTTCAACGATGGCTACGGCGTGAAATCCGAGAAGATCGACAATGAAGAAGTGTTGATCATGTCCGAGAGCGACATTCTGGCAATTGTTGAAGCGTAATTTACGCACGAGAATTTGAGGAAATAAGAACATGGCAGCTAAAGACGTAAAATTCGGTAACGACGCTCGTGTAAAAATGCTCCGCGGCGTAAACGTACTGGCAGATGCAGTTAAAGTAACCCTGGGCCCGAAAGGCCGTAACGTAGTGCTGGATAAATCCTTCGGCGCGCCAACCATCACCAAAGATGGTGTTTCTGTAGCACGTGAAATTGAGCTGGAAGACAAGTTCGAAAACATGGGCGCGCAGATGGTGAAAGAAGTTGCCTCTAAAGCGAACGACGCTGCAGGCGACGGTACCACTACCGCGACCGTTCTGGCGCAGGCTATCATCACCGAAGGTCTGAAAGCCGTTGCTGCGGGCATGAACCCAATGGATCTGAAACGTGGTATCGACAAAGCTGTCGCTTCCGCTGTTGAAGAACTGAAAGCGCTGTCCGTACCGTGCTCTGACTCTAAAGCCATTGCTCAGGTTGGTACTATCTCCGCTAACTCCGACGAAACCGTAGGTAAACTGATCGCTGAAGCGATGGACAAAGTCGGTAAAGAAGGCGTGATCACCGTTGAAGACGGTACCGGTCTGGAAGACGAACTGGACGTGGTTGAAGGTATGCAGTTCGACCGCGGTTACCTGTCCCCATACTTCATCAACAAGCCAGAAACGGGTGCTGTTGAGCTGGAAAGCCCGTTCATCCTGCTGGCTGACAAGAAAATCTCCAACATCCGCGAAATGCTGCCAGTGCTGGAAGCCGTTGCGAAAGCAGGCAAGCCGCTGGTTATCATCGCTGAAGACGTTGAAGGCGAAGCGCTGGCGACCCTGGTGGTTAACACCATGCGCGGCATCGTGAAAGTGGCTGCGGTTAAAGCACCTGGCTTCGGCGATCGCCGTAAAGCGATGCTGCAGGATATCGCTACCCTGACCGGCGGTACCGTAATCTCTGAAGAGATCGGTATGGAGCTGGAAAAAGCGACCCTGGAAGACCTGGGCCAGGCGAAACGCGTTGTGATCAACAAAGACACCACCACCATCATCGATGGCGTGGGTGAAGAAGCCGCTATTCAGGGCCGCGTGGGTCAGATCCGTAAGCAGATCGAAGAAGCGACTTCCGATTACGACCGTGAAAAACTGCAGGAGCGCGTAGCGAAACTGGCTGGCGGCGTTGCGGTAATCAAAGTCGGTGCGGCTACCGAAGTTGAAATGAAAGAGAAAAAAGCACGCGTTGACGATGCCCTGCACGCGACCCGTGCTGCGGTAGAAGAAGGCGTGGTTGCTGGTGGTGGTGTTGCGCTGGTGCGTGTTGCCGCTAAGCTGGCGGGCCTGACCGCACAGAACGAAGATCAGAACGTGGGTATTAAAGTTGCGCTGCGCGCGATGGAAGCCCCTCTGCGTCAGATCGTGTCCAACGCCGGTGAAGAGCCATCTGTAGTTGCGAACAACGTGAAAGCGGGCGAAGGTAACTACGGTTACAACGCAGCAACTGAAGAATACGGCAACATGATCGACTTCGGTATCCTGGACCCAACGAAAGTTACCCGTTCTGCTCTGCAGTACGCGGCATCTGTCGCTGGCCTGATGATCACTACCGAGTGCATGGTCACCGATATGCCTAAAGGCGATGCTCCAGACTTAGGTGCTGCTGGCATGGGCGGCATGGGCGGTATGGGCGGCATGATGTAATCGTGCGCTCTGCGTCGTAGAATGTGAAAAACCCCCGGGCAGAAATGTTCGGGGGTTTTTCTTTTGGTCATCTTTTAGGTATAAGATTTACACACGGACAACTACTGTCCAGCTTATTGAAAACGAGGAATAACATGCGCGTAAAAGTCTGTGCAGGGATTGTAGGGGCAGCATTGCTGCTGGCGGGTTGTAGCTCCAGCAATGAGCTGTCGGCAGCGGGCCAGGGCGTTCGCTTTGTGGAAGATAAGCCTGGCAGTGAATGCCAGCTGTTAGGCACGGCAACCGGTGAGCAAAGTAACTGGATGTCAGGTCAGCATGGCGAAGAAGGTGGTTCTATGCGCGGTGCGGCGAATGCCCTGCGTAACCAGGCTGCGGCAATGGGCGGTAACGTGATTTACGGCGTGAGCAGCCCAACGCAGAGTATGCTGTCCAGCTTCGTGCCGACCGCCAGCCAGATGAACGGCCAGGTCTACAAGTGCCCGAACTGATTGCCTTTTTCCCTCTCCCTATGGGAGAGGGTTAGGGTGAGGGGAAACTAGCACTGCCGCAGCTGCAGATCCAGCGGCGTCTTGCTCGGCTCTCCGCCAATCTCGCGTGCCAGCTTCGGCACCATATAGCCTGAAACCAGCGTTAAGAGTTCGCGCATAATCTGCCGGGCTTCTTCATCCGTCACCATGAAATGGGCCGCGCCCTGAACGCGATCCAGCACGTGCAGGTAATAGGGCATCACGCCCGCATCAAACAACGCATTGCTCAAATCTGCCAGCACGCGGGCGCTGTCATTCACGCCGCGCAGCAGCACGCTCTGGTTCAGCAGCGTCACGCCCGCTTTACGCAGACGCGCCATCGCCGCGCGAAACGCATCGTCAATTTCGTTCGCGTGGTTGATATGGTTCACCAGCAGCACCTGCAGGCGAGACTGCTCCAGGCGTGACACCAGGCCGTCAGTAATACGTGCCGGAATGACTATCGGTAAACGGCTGTGAATGCGCAGGCGTTTAATGTGCGGAATGGCTTCCAGCTGCGTCAGCAGCCAGTCCAGCTCATGATCTTTCGCCATCAGCGGGTCGCCGCCGGAAAAAATAATCTCATCCAGCTCCGGATGGGCGGCGATATAGTCCAGCGCGACCTGCCAGTTGCGTTTATTGCCCTGATTTTCGGCGTAAGGGAAGTGCCGACGGAAGCAATAACGACAATTTACCGCACAGCCGCCTTTTACCAGCAGCAGGGCGCGGTTGAGATACTTATGCAGTAACCCCGGCACCACGCTGTTCTGCTCTTCCAGCGGATCGGTGCTGTATCCCGGTGCGGTGACAAACTCATCCTGCGAAGTAAGCGTTTGTTTTAATAGCGGATCGTCTGGGTTGCCTTTCTCCATCCGCGCCACAAACGCACGTGGAACGCGCAGGGCGAAAAGGCGCTTTGCCTCGCGGCCTGCAAGCAACTCTGGGTGCTGATCGAGGTCTAAAAGATGCAGCAATTCATCAGGACTGGTGATTACATCGGCAAGTTGCGATAACCAATCTTCTCTGGACGGGGTGTTTAGGGTTACAATATGCGCCATTTTGTGGCTTAGCTACCAGTTAACAAATTTAGAGGGCCTTATGGCAACGTACTATAGCAACGATTTTCGTGCTGGTCTTAAAATCATGATGGACGGCGAACCGTACGCGGTTGAAGCCAGCGAATTCGTTAAACCAGGTAAAGGCCAGGCATTCGCACGCGTTAAGCTGCGCCGTCTGCTGACCGGTACCCGTGTTGAGAAAACCTTCAAGTCTACTGACTCCGCTGAAGGCGCTGATGTTGTTGATATGAACCTGACCTATCTGTACAACGACGGTGAGTTCTATCATTTCATGAACAACTCCACTTTCGAACAGCTGTCTGCTGATGAGAAAGCGGTAGGTGACAGCGCTAAATGGCTGCTGGATCAGGCTGAGTGCATCGTGACCCTGTGGAACGGCCAGCCTATCGCTGTGACCCCACCAAACTTCGTAGAGCTGGAAATCGTTGAAACCGATCCAGGTCTGAAAGGTGATACCGCAGGTACCGGCGGTAAACCAGCCAAACTGTCTACCGGCGCAGTGGTTAAAGTGCCACTGTTCGTACAGACTGGTGAAGTCATCAAAGTGGATACTCGCTCCGGCGAATACGTATCCCGCGTGAAGTAATTTACGTCATGATTTAAGGCGCAGCGCCCGCTGCGCCTGATTTTTGCAGGCAGGGATGATGAAACGTACCGTTAAAATTCTGCTTCTGTTAGCGCTTTCCAGTGCATTGCTTTCCGGCTGTAACACCACCCGTGGAATGGGACAAGATATCCAGGATCTCGGGCATATCATTTCTCACGCGGCCAGCTAAGTTCGTCTAATTTTCCTAAAAATGCTTCCTTTTCCGTCAACCGGCGGGATTTTGTCTATTCTTAAGTTGCTATACACAAAACAACTTTGGCTATAAAAGGAAGATATTATGGTTAAGAAGACAATTGCAGCGATCTTTTCAGTCCTGGTACTTTCTTCAGTGTTAACGGCCTGTAATACCACGCGTGGCGTCGGTCAGGATATTTCTGAAGGTGGTAGCGCAATCTCTGGTGCGGCAACAAAAGCTCAGCAGTAATTAATATACGGTACGAGACCAGCCGGGTTTCGTACCGTCAGCTTTCTGATTCCTGCAGGGATAAGAATGGAGAAAAACGCGTATCCATATGCAATTTCATGCGGATATTGCGTTTATAGGTATAGACCGTTTTTCCGTTGATACTCAGTTGAGCGGCAATCTTTTGATTGCTCGCGCCGTCCATCCACAATGTCAGCACTTTCTCTTCCTGTCGGGTCAGCAATGGGGCGGCCGCCGTTGGCCTTTCAGCGCATGAGCGCGAGATTAATGCGTCGTTGATAACCGTTGCTACTTCTTCGAGACTAGCGTGTTTCAACAACGATGAATAGACCGGGAACTGTCCGAGCCAGTCTGTCATGCCATGGTCCTCTCCCGATTGCAGCAAAATAAACGGTAAGCGTTCACTGGCGTTAAGCAAGGACGAGAGCTGCTGAAAATGATGAATATCCTGCCTGAAGCCGTACAGGTCAGCGATAACCAGCGTGGGTTTCCATTGCAGAATGTGCTCTCTGGCAAGGAACAGATTATTCAGCCCGGTCACAACGTAGTGTCCCGGGAACAAACCGGAATGATTGAGCCATGCTTCAAACCCCGTGCGGGTGAAGTGACAACGGTCAATCAAGAGAATTTTGAACATATTTTATTCGCAGTCGGCTAGTGGTTTGCTTCCTGCCATCAGAAAGCACATCATCATAGAGAAGTCGGATGAGTGCTAAATGCCGGAACTACGCGCCATACTACGGCTATTTCTTGCCTTAACGTGTTCAGCAAAAAATGATTGAAAAAAAATAGCACGCTAACCACAATATGGGGCGTAATCTCTGCCTTACGGGACGACCCGTAAGCGTTTCTTTCACCGGGGACGGCCCCAGCTTGAATTAAGTTAAGGAGCCTGAAATGTCCTGGATCATTCTTTTTATTGCTGGCCTGCTCGAAGTGGTATGGGCAATTGGTCTCAAGTACACCCACGGATTTACCCGCCTGACGCCCAGCGTCATTACCGTCACCGCGATGATCGTGAGTATTATCCTGTTATCCTGGGCGATGCGCTCGCTGCCTGTGGGAACGGCTTATGCCGTCTGGACGGGCATTGGTGCAGTAGGGGCCGCCATCACCGGCATTCTGCTGCTGGGAGAGTCAGCGAGTCTGGCGCGTATCGCCAGCCTCGCGTTGATTGTGGCCGGGATCATTGGGCTGAAGCTCAGCACCCATTAATGGGGTTGTTTTACCCAGATGAGTTTTGACACATCAAACCCTTGCCGGGTCGCGACGTCCAGCATCTGTTGTTTCATTTCTGACGAAATAGTTGGCGTGCGGGAAAGTATCCACAGATAGTCGCGATCCGGCCCGCAGACCAGCGCGTGACGGTACTCTCTGTCGAGCGCAATCACGTTATAGCCGCCATAAAACGGGCCAAAGAACGAGACTTTGAGCGCGGCCCGTCGCGGGTCGCCCGTGAAGTACGCTTTCCCAACCGACTGTTGCCACATCTCCCGGTCGGGATTATAGCCCCGGTTGATCACCTGAATCCCGCCATCATCCATCGGGCTGTAATTTGCAGTGACCTTCTCTAAGCCCTGCTCAAACCGATGGTCGAGGCGCGCGATTTCATACCATGTTCCAAGGAAGCGTTGTGCATCAAAAGGCGTGACGACGGTAACGCCAGGCGGTGGGGTAGGGGAACTGCAGGCAACCACTAAAAACGCGGCTGTCACCGCGGCGATAACAGGCAGAATGCGCATAGGAGTTTCCTTACTGTTTTTTTGTTAAGTGTAGATGACGGCAAGGAAAATGTGGTTTTTGTGCGGTGTGTTTCACCGGGTAGCGCAGCGCCACCCGGCAATGTTTTACTGCAGCGCGTCGAGGATACGGTATGCCGCCTCAACGCGAGCAGGGTTCGGATAGCTTTTATTCGCCAGCATCACAATGCCGAGCTGCTTTTCAGGAATAAAGGCCACGTAGCTGCCAAACCCGCCGGTAGAGCCTGTTTTATGGACCCAGGACGCGTTGACCGGAGGCGCCGGTGGATTCACTTCTCTCGCAGGCAACGGTGCCAGCGCCACCTTATTATCGCTACCATCAACCACGGTTTTGGCATCGACCGGCCAGTTAAGCATTTCCCAGCCTAACCCCTGATACATGGCACCCACATGCCAGTAGCGAGACTGCGCCAGGGCAATGCCTTTCCTGAGTGAAGTGTCCTGAAGCGAGTCCGGCTTCATGTTGACCATCACCCAGCTTGCCATATCCTTCACGTTGGTTTTTACGCCATAGGCTTCCGCGTCGAGCATACCTGGCGAAACGTGTACCGCTTTACCGTCACGGTATCCCCAGGCGTAATGCGCCTCTTCCGCTTTCGGAACGTTAATCCAGGTATGGTCCAGCTTGAGCGGCTTAAAGACCCGCGTTGTTATGGCCTGCTCATAGCTCATGCCGGAAGGTTTGACCGCCAGTGTGCCAAAAAGACCGATGCTGGCGTTGGCGTAAAGACGCGTGGTGCCCGGCTTCCACTGCGGCTGCCAGTTTTGATAAAAGCGCAGCAGAGAGGCGTTATCCGTGACCCCATCCGGTACCTGTAACGGCAGACCTCCTGCGGTGTAGGTTGCCAGATCCAGCATGCGGATCCCCTGCCACTGCTTGCCTGTCAGCTCAGGCCAGTATTTGGTCACCGGATCGCCCAGCGATATTTCACCGCGAGCAATGGCATCGCCACCCAGTACGCCGGTGAAGGTTTTACTTATAGAACCCAGCTCGAATAAGGTTTGTGGAGTAACAGGTTTGTTCGCCGCAACATCGGCTTTACCGAAGGTAAAGTAGTGCGGTTGACCCTGATAAATCACCGCCAGCGCCATACCCGGAATAGCCTGCGCTTTCATCAGCGGCGTAACGGTACCTTCCACCACCTCAGACAGCTGTTTTTCTGACATCGGGGCAGCTAATACTGAGCAGGAGGTGCTGAGCAGCAGGGCGCAGCAAAGAGATTTAGTCATCATCAGTTATCTTCCGTAATAGCAGTTCAAGGGAGTGTCCGGGCCCGTAAGACCGTTGTAGTCTGTTGGATTTGACTATGGCTGACAAACGGTTAAATTTAGCATTAGCTGTTAATTTTTCTAACGGAAGAGACCATGACGCGCAGCTATCTCCCTCTTAATTCCCTGCGGGCGTTTGAAGCAGCCGCCAGGCATCTCAGCTTTACTCATGCCGCTATCGAGCTGAATGTCACCCATTCCGCGATTAGCCAGCACGTAAAGGCGCTGGAGCAGCACCTTAATTGCCAGCTGTTTGTCCGCGTTTCGCGGGGATTGATGTTGACCACCGAAGGCGAGAATTTGCTGCCGGTGCTGAATGACTCGTTCGATCGTATCGCCGGAATGCTGGATCGCTTTGCCAGCCAGCGCGTTCAGGAGAAGCTAAAAATAGGCGTGGTAGGGACTTTTGCCACGGGTGTTTTATTCTCGCTGCTCGCGGACTTTCACCGCTGCTATCCGCATATTGACCTTCAGCTTTCCACCCATAACAATCGCGTCGATCCGGCGGCTGAAGGGCTTGATTACGCCATTCGCTACGGTGGCGGCGCGTGGCATGGAACCGATGCTGAGTACCTTTGCGCTGCGCCGCTGTCTCCGCTCTGTACACCCGACATTGCCTCTTGCCTAAAAAGCCCGGCAGATATCCTGAAGTTTACCCTGCTGCGCTCCTATCGACGCGACGAGTGGGCTGCGTGGATGCAGGCGGCGGGTGAACATCCTCCGTCGCCAACGCACCGGGTGATGGTGTTTGATTCGTCCGTGACCATGCTGGAAGCAGCGCAGGCAGGCACAGGGATTGCCATTGCGCCTGTCGACATGTTTACCCATTTACTCAGCAGCGAGCGCATCGTGCAGCCGTTTGCAACGCAGATTGACCTCGGCAGCTACTGGCTGACAAGACTACAGTCACGGACAGAAACGCCCGCAATGCGCGAGTTTGCCCAGTGGCTGATGGGGAAGATGCAGAAATAAAAGGCCCGCCGGATGGCGGGCCAGTTGCGTCAGATGGTGACGACGGCAATCAGCGTCACGACGGTCAGGATGGTCGCCAGACCGTAGAACACCCATTTACCGCTCGGGACATGGATTTTCAGGTCATGCATCGCATGGTGAATACGGTGCAGACCACACCACAGCGGCAGGACAATCATCAGGAAGATGAACACGCGGCCAATAAAGCTGCCCGCGAACGCCAGTACGCGCTCGTAGCTCAGCGCATCGCCCGGGAACAGCCCCAGCGGCAGCATAATGCCGACCAGCAGGATGATAACTGGGGCGATGATGGCACTCCACATGCCGCCTGCGCCAAACAGGCCCCAGAAGACCGGCTCGTCAGAACGTTTTGGATTTGGATTGATCACAGGTGTCTCCTTACCAGAACAGTGCGACAAACAGAATGACCACAGTGACCAGAATCGTCACTGCCCAGAGTCCTTTAATCACCGGCTCTGGCCCCATTTTCTCGCCTTTTACGATGATGTTCGCCGCTTTTGGCGCCAGTTCAAACCAGGTTTTGGTATGAAGCAGCGCGGCCGCGAGTACGATCAGGTTCAGAATGACAATGATCGGGTTTTGCAGGAAACCGACAAAGCTGGCCCAGGCTTCCGGACCATGCTTTAGGGCAAAAACGCCGTACATCAGCTCAAGGCTGAACCAGACCGCCGGTACCGCCGTGCCTTCACGCAGCATGTAGAAGCGATAAAACGGCAGGTTTTTCCACCAGGTGGACGGCACAGGCCGCACATAGGCTTTGCGTTTAGTCGTCATCATGCACTCCTTAGCGTGGTTTCAGGGTAGCGATAAGAAAGTCTTTCGAACTTTCCACTTTACCCTGCTGAATTGCGGCGGCCGGGTCGACGTGCTTCGGACAAACTTCGGAGCAATAACCCACAAAAGTACAGCTCCAGACGCCGTTCTGGCTGTTAAGCTGCGCCATACGTTCTTTTTTGCCGTGATCGCGGCTGTCCTCGTTATAGCGGTGCGCCAGGGTAATGGCGGCCGGGCCGATGAACTCCTTGTTCAGGCCAAACTGTGGACAGGCGGCGTAGCAAAGACCGCAGTTGATGCAGCCGGAGAACTGATGGTATTTCGCCATCTGCGCCGGCGTCTGGGTGTTTGGCCCCTGATCCGGCGTGCGCGGATTACCAATGATGTACGGCTTAATGGCTTCCAGGCTTTCGATAAAGTGGGTCATATCGACCACCAGATCGCGTTCAATCGGGAAGTTGCCCAGCGCTTCGACCTTAATGCCTTTGGTGTATTCGCGCAGGAAGGTCTTGCAGGCCAGCTTCGGCACCTTGTTGACCATCATGCCGCAGGAGCCGCAGATTGCCATGCGGCAGGACCAGCGGTAGCTCAGGTCTGGCGCCAGGTTGTCTTTAATATAGCCGAGCGCATCCAGCAGGGAGGTTTGCTCGTCATAAGGGACTTCATAGAAAGCGCTGTGCGGTGCGGCGTCCACTTCCGGATTGTAGCGCACCACTTCAACCTTCATTTTTTGCATCTCAGCCATTCGCCTTCTCCTTCTTCTCGGCGGCTTCTGCTTCTGCACCGTACACGCGTTTAGCCGGCGGCAGCGTGGTGATTTTCACGTCGCTGTAGTCCAGACGTGTGGTGCCATCAGCATCGCGCCAGGCGAGAGTGTGTTTCAGGAAATTGACGTCGTCACGTTCGGTACAGCCTTCGTCCAGACGTTGGTGGGCCCCACGCGACTCTTTACGCGCCAGCGCAGAGTGCGCCATACATTCCGCCACGTTCAGGCCGTGGCCTAGCTCGATGGTGTAGAGCAGGTCGGTGTTGAACACGCTGGAGGTATCGGTGATGCGCACGCGCTTGAAGCGCTCCTGCAGTTCCGCCAGCTTGTCGACGGTTTTTTGCATCAGCTCTGGCGTACGGTAGATACCGCAGCCTTCTTCCATCGACAGGCCCATCTCGTCGCGGATCTTCGACCAGTTCTCGTTACCCTCCTGGTTCACCAGATCTTTCAGGCGTTTTTCAACGTCTGCGACCTGCGCATCCAGCGCGGCACCGTTGGCTTCGCCTGCTGTAGCTGCCCGCTCCATCGCGCGCTCACCCGCCATGCGGCCAAAGACGACCAGCTCCGCCAGCGAGTTAGAGCCGAGACGGTTGGCGCCGTGCAGCCCCACAGAGGAACACTCGCCGACGGCGAACAGGCCTTTAATTCGGGTTTCACACTGCTGGTCGGTTTCAATCCCGCCCATGGTGTAGTGCGCGGTTGGACGCACCGGAATCGGCTCTTTCACCGGGTCGACGCCCACGTAGGCTTTCGCCAGCTCGCAGATGAATGGCAGCCGTTCCAGTAGTTTTTTCTCGCCCAGATGACGCAGGTCGAGATAGACCACATCGCCGCGCGGCGTGGAGATGGTGTTGCCTTTGCGCCACTCGTGCCAGAAGGCCTGAGAGACTTTGTCGCGCGGGCCGAGTTCCATGTATTTGTTCTTCGGCTCGCCGAGCGGGGTTTCCGGGCCCATGCCGTAATCCTGCAGATAACGGTAGCCGTTTTTATTGACCAGAATACCGCCTTCACCGCGACAGCCTTCCGTCATGAGAATGCCGGAGCCTGGCAGGCCGGTTGGGTGATACTGGACGAACTCCATATCGCGCAGCGGTACGCCGTGGCTGAGCGCCATGCCCATGCCGTCACCGGTGACGATGCCGCCGTTGGTGTTATAACGATAAACGCGACCCGCACCGCCCGTCGCCATCACTACCGCGTTGGCGCGGATCTGGACAAGCGTGCCTTCCATCATGTTCATCGCCACCAGGCCGCGCGCCTGTCCGTCATCAACAAGAATGTCGAGGACGAAATGTTCATCGAAGCGCTGAATTTGTGGGAACTGAAGGGAGGTCTGGAACAGGGTGTGCAGCATGTGAAAGCCGGTTTTATCGGCGGCGAACCAGGTGCGTTCAATCTTCATTCCGCCAAAGCGGCGAACGTTGACGCTGCCGTCCGGACGGCGGCTCCACGGACATCCCCACTGTTCAAGCTGGGTCATTTCCGTTGGACAATGATGCACAAAGTAGTCAACGACATCCTGTTCGCAAAGCCAGTCGCCCCCTGCAACCGTGTCGTGGAAATGGTATTCAAAGCTGTCATGATCCTGCGCAACGGCGGCGGACCCTCCTTCTGCTGCCACTGTGTGACTACGCATTGGATAGACTTTTGAAATCAATGCGATTTTAGCGTTGGGATTAGCTTGTGCTGCAGCAATCGCAGCACGTAATCCAGCCCCGCCAGCGCCTATTACGGCAAGATCGGCTTGAAAAGTTTGCACGACATTCCTCCAGATTTTTGTTATTTCGCAACGCGACAAACTAAAGGTAGTTCACCCGTCCAAAAGGACGATTGCGAAAGCGTTTCCACTGCTCCTTTATGGGTAAAACAGTATAACCGTGAAGATTTCAGGGAAATTTGACGTGTTCGATTTTTTTGCTGTTCTGTCAGGCGATTTATCATGAAGATTGATGAAATACGTCACGAAAAAGTTCACCTAAATGAAATGCGCTTTTTTACTGCGCAAAATTTGTCTCTGCCCCTGCTAACGAGTAGACTTCGTGCCCTTGTCTGAAATCGGAGAACAACTCATGAGCGAAACGGCCACCTGGCAGCCGAGCGCGTCCATCCCTAATCTGTTAAAACGCGCTGCAATTATGGCGGAGATCCGCCGTTTCTTTGCCGACCGCGGAGTCCTGGAGGTGGAAACGCCGTGCATGAGTCAGGCAACGGTAACGGATATTCATCTGGTCCCGTTTGAAACCCGTTTTGTTGGCCCCGGCCACTCTCAGGGCATGAATTTGTATCTGATGACCAGCCCGGAATACCACATGAAACGCCTGCTGGCGGCGGGATGTGGCCCGGTGTATCAGCTGTGCCGCAGCTTCCGTAATGAAGAGATGGGGCGTCACCACAACCCGGAATTCACCATGCTGGAGTGGTACCGCCCGCATTATGATATGTACCGCCTGATGAATGAGGTGGACGATCTGCTCCAGCAGGTGCTGGACTGCTCAGAAGCCGAAACGCTCTCCTATCAGCAGGCTTTCCAGCGCCATCTGGAAATCGATCCGCTGTCGGCGGACAAAACGCAGCTGCGCGAAGTGGCGGCAAAACTGGATCTGAGCAACGTGGCGGATACCGAAGAGGATCGCGATACGCTGCTGCAGCTGCTGTTCACTTTTGGTGTTGAGCCGCAGATTGGCAAAGATCGTCCGACGTTTGTCTATCACTTCCCGGCAAGCCAGGCGTCACTGGCGCAGATCAGTACCGAAGATCATCGTGTCGCAGAGCGTTTTGAGGTCTATTACAAAGGCATCGAACTGGCGAACGGCTTCCACGAACTGACTGATGCCCGCGAGCAGCAGCAGCGCTTCGAGCAGGATAACCGCAAGCGAGCCGCGCGCGGTCTGCCTCAGCAGCCTATTGATGTAAATTTGCTTGAAGCATTAAAAGCAGGTCTGCCGGATTGCTCCGGCGTGGCGCTGGGTGTTGACCGTCTGGTGATGCTGGCCCTGGGCTCAGAGCAGCTTGGCGATGTGATTGCCTTTACCGTAGATCGAGCCTGAAGGCAGTTTACCCTCTCCCGTGGGAGAGGGTTGCACCCCTTACCTTACAAACTTCCCGCCGGGCGCGTACGCGTCGCTGACGTCAGCGTTCTTCCCGTTTTACGCCCGTCCAGGCTTTCCAGACGCATCTGGAACGGTGGGAACGGCATATCTATACCGTGCTCGCGGAAGCCCGCCAGAATCAGCTGGTGGATCTCATGGCGCAGCGGCATACGGTGTCCCATTTCGGCGGCGTAGATACGCAGCTCGAAAATCTGGATCCCCTGCTGTAAATCCACAAGGAATACTTCCGGTGCCGGGTTGTCAATTACCAGCGAGCAGCGCTCAGCGGCAGTGTAGAGGATCTGGGTGACCTCTTCGCTATTGGCGTCCGACGGCGCCGGTACCGTCAGTACCACGCGGGTAACGGAGTCTGACAGCGACCAGTTGATGAACTGCTCGGTAATAAACGCCTTGTTTGGCACGATGATCTCTTTACGATCCCAGTCGCTGATCGTCGTCGCGCGGGTGTTGATCTTCGTGATGCTGCCGGTCAGATCGCGGATCGTTACGGTATCGCCAATACGGATCGGTTTTTCGAACAGAATAATCAGGCCAGAGATGAAGTTGGCGAAAATCTCCTGTAAGCCAAAACCTAACCCAACACCGAGTGCCGCCACCAGCCACTGCAGCTTCGACCACTCAATACCGATCATCGAGAAGCCAACCAGTCCACCAAACAGCATGATCAGATACTTGGTAATGGTCGTGATCGCATAGCCCGTACCCGGCGTTAAATCCAGATGCTGCAGCAGCGCCAGCTCCAGCAGCGCCGGGAAGTTGCGCACCAGCTGCGTGGTGATGATCAGCACCAGGATGGCAATCAGCACTGCCCCTAAGGTGATCGGCTCCAGGCTTTCAACGCCCTGCACCGTTGACGTCACGTCCCACAGAGAGATGTTCTCCAGGAAGCCAAATGCGGAGTGGATCTCCGACCAGAGGAAGATGACCGACAGGAGGGCAATCAGCATCAGGATGGAGCGAACCAGACGCAGGGACTGGGTGCTGATGGCATCCAGATCCAGTTCGACCTCGTCTGCTTCCGTTGTCCCTTCCGTACTGTTGACGTGGTTTGGCTCTTCCTCACCTCGCGCACGCTGGGCGAGGATCTCTGCCCGGCGATGCTTGGCACGGTCAAACGCAAGACGGCGGCGCTGGATCAGCATCCAGCGGCGGATCACGTGGTACACCACCAGAAGCAGGAACCAGATGGCCACCGAGGTTTCCAGCCTCGCCAGCAGCGCCTGCGCGGTTGCCAGATAGCCCACCGCGGCTGCCAGCATCGCAAACAGCGGCGCGCTAAGCAGCAGGTTCCAGAGCAGCCGGTTGAACATGTTGTCGCCGCTGCCTGATTTATCCAGATAGAGCGGTATCTCGGCGCGTTTCAGGCTGAGCGTGACGATGGCCAGCGCCCCGCATATCAGCATAAAGCAGAGGCGGCCCAGCGAGCCTGAGAATTCACGGTCGTTGAGATTATCGAACATGATCAGCGCCATAATCAGCGGCACAATCAACCCGATGCTCATCAGGTAGTAGCGCATGGCGCGCGCAACGCGATTACGCGGCCAGCCAAAGTGGGTGATAAACAGGCCATTAGGGCGCGCGAAGGTGGCGCAAATCATGACCACCCACAGCAGCGGCACCGTAGCGGTGACGCCATCGCCAATCGCGACCGCGAGCGGATAGGGCCATGCTTCCCGCAGGCCATACCCCAGCGTCATCCACAGCACCGGCAGCGGGGAGGCGACGAGAATCGACCAGAATACGGTGCGCAACGTTAGCCAGAAGTGATCCTGGGTGACTTTCCCGACCCTGGAGCTGGAACGCTCCAGGAAACGGGTGAAATGTCTGCGTGAGTAAATGCTGAAGCCCACCAGAATCAACGCTCCCAGCAGCGGGAATATGGTCTCTTTGCTGGTGAACATCATTACGCTGGCCTGCCCCAGCTGGCTGAAGGTGTCGAGCGAAATCAGGCGACGCAGGTCCTGGACAATCTCAATCGGCCACGAGAAGGTCATCGGACGCACGTCGGACGTCCAGAAGAGATAACGGTGCGTAGCTTCGTTCACCTCTTTCAGCGCATCTTCCAGCTGACTATTGGATACTTTTAGCTTGGTCAGCTCCAGAATCAGCGTATCCCCGCCCTGGAGCAGGGAGTTCAGCAGTTCGCGCTGGGTACGCAGCTGGGCTTCCAGAATACGGTTTTGCTCGCTGGTCAGGGGCTGTCCGTCAGCCTGACGGATCTGGCGGATTTGCGGCTGTTTATTGAGGAGGTCTTCAAAGTGCAGTCGCTGAACGCGCAGCTGGGCCATCTCGGTATCCAGCTGTTGCGGCTTCGGCATTTCCGGCAGGCGCGCGACCTGGGCGCGCAACGCTTCGCCCAGCAGGTTTGATGACCCGAGCCACTGGGACTGCTCGCGCAGGGTGTTGAGCGCCTGGCGAACCTGAAGGGTTTGATTGGTGGCCTGACGCTGCTGCGAGGCAACCAGATCCATACGCTGCGCCTGCTGATTCAACGCGGCAGAAAGCTCGCGGTTGACCCTGAATTGTTCGTTGATACCGGCAGGCAGGTTTTCGCTGTTTTCAGCCAGCAGTTCGGTGCTTTCAAGGGCTCGCTCGGCTTCGCGCTGACGCTGGCTGTTGAGCTGATTTCGCAGCGCCTGGAGATACGCATCCAGCTGCTCGCTCTGCTTCTGCGCGAGTTCAGAGCGCATCCGCGACAGCTCCTGGCGGTTATTGGCGGAAAGCTGCGCCAGCTCCAGCTCATCGACAAGGGCCTTCAGGCGAGCCGATTCTGCCTGCAGGCCCAGATTTTGGGCCTGAGCCTGTGGCGTATTGCCGCTTTGCGTACCCACGCGACGCTCAACTTCATTAAGCTGGCGGCGGGCGTCGGTTTGCTGCTGCGGAAGTTGGCTGAGGGAGTCGGCAATTTCACGTGCTCGCTCCTGTTCCTGCTGGGCAAGGCGGCTCTTTTCCAGAAGCTGGCTGCTGACCTGCAGGATCTCCTGGTTCAGGGCGTCGGAGGTCATGCCTGCGGGCACGTCGCGCGGTTCGTCACGCAAATTATTGAGCTGCGCGCGCAGCGTCTGCGAGAGTTTGGGGAAGTTGTCGATAACCTGCTGATACTGCTGAGCGCGCTCAAGTGAGCCTTTCCGCTCCTCAAGCGCGTTCAGGGCAGCCTGGAGCGATTCGACGGTCTCTGGCTGAGCGGGTTTAGCCGCTTTTGCCTGCTCCAGTTCCTGGGTTATCTGTTTGGCGTCGGGGGCTGTCGCTGCGTACGCCCCCATGCTGAGGCACCAGGCCATCAGTAGAACGATAATCGGGCGCACGTCAGCGATCCTTCTGTTGTTAGCCTTCGTCTTTGTTGTCGTCAACCAGCGGGCTGGCGTTGTGCTCGGCGTTGATCTCTTCCTGTGACAGCGGAGCAGGTTCTGCATCTGGCATCACGAAGGTTTCGGTAGAGACCGCTAGCGGCTGACCCAGTTTGGTGACCGACAGGCTTTCGAGTTGTTCAGCCAGCTTCACTTTGCCCGGCGCAAACAGGTTGATTACGGTAGAGCCCAGCTTGAAGCGACCCATCTCCTGACCTTTCAGCAGGGCCACAGAGCCTTCCGCTTCACCGGCAGGCCAGGTCCAGCGTTTGATTACGCCTTCGCGCGGCGGGGTGATGGTGCCGGCCCAGACGGTTTCGATGCTGCCTACGATGGTTGCACCCACCAGAATTTGTGCCATAGGACCAAATTCAGTATCGAACAGACAGATGACGCGCTCATTACGGGCAAACAGATTCGGCACGTTCTGCGCGGTCAGGTGGTTTACGGAGAACAGGTCGCCCGGGACGTAAATCATTTCACGCAGGATACCGTTACATGGCATATGCACGCGGTGATAGTCGCGCGGTGAAAGATAGGTGGTGGCAAACGTACCGTTACGGAACAGATCCGCCATCAGGTAGTTACCTGCCAGCAGCGCTTCCAGACTGTAGTTATGGCCTTTCGCCTGCAGGATTTTGTCGTCTTCGATGTTACCCAACTGGCTGATCACGCCGTCTGCTGGCATCACCAGGACGTTAGGGTCGGTGTTCAACGGGCGCACTTCGTCACGCAGCGGACGCACGAAGAACTCGTTGAAGGTGCGGTAGCTGGCGGTGTCCGGCTTCTGCGCCTCTTTCATGTCGACCTTGTAATATTTTACGAAAAGATCGATGACCAGTTTGGTCAGCCAGCCCGCGCGTTTGCTTGCGCCCCAGCCCGCCAGGCGAGTGAGCCACAGTTTTGGCAGAATGTATTGAAGCGAAAGTTTAAATGCGTTTAACAAGGTAGCCTCCAGGCCATTGTTTTGTCGTTCCTGATCCGGCGTTAAGCCGCCGGAACCTAAAAAAAGGGGACGATTTTAGCGATGCTTATCTTAGTTGTCAGTTATCGGAATCAGAAAAGTTTTTACGCGTTTTTACGTCTTCCATGCTCTCAAGAATGCGGTGGTAATTCTCGAAGCGAGTTTCCGCGATCTCGCCTTTTTCAACCGCTTCACGGATAGCACAGCCTGGGTCGTTATCGTGTTTACAGTCCCGGTATTTGCAAGCACCTAAATAATCATGGAATTCGACAAATCCGTTAAAGATTTGTTCCGGCTCAAGGTGCCACAAACCGAACTCACGCACGCCCGGGGAGTCGATCACGTCGCCGCCGTGCGGGAAATGATACAGACGTGAGGCGGTGGTGGTGTGCTGGCCCAGACCCGAGACGTTGGACACATCGTTGGTCAGGATCTCTTGCTGGAGACCAAGCAGGTTGTTCAGCAGGCTCGATTTACCCACGCCGGACTGGCCCGCAAAGATGCTGATGCGGTCGGTCAGTGCCTCTTCTAACGGCTTAAGGCCATCTTTGGTGTGGCTGGAGACCATCAGCACGCGGTAACCAATCTTGCGGTAGATATCCATTTGCTCATTCACGAAGGCCATGCCGTCGTTATCCAGCAGATCGATTTTGTTCAACACGATGATAGGTTCAACCTGCAGCGTTTCGCAGGCGACGAGATATCGGTCGATAATATTGAGCGAAAGTTCGGGCAAAATCGCCGATACGATAACAATCTGGTTAATGTTGGCGGCAATCGGTTTGACCCCGTCGTAGAAATCGGGACGGGTTAATACGGACGTGCGCTCATGAACCGCTTCAACGATACCTTTTACCGTAACACCTTCTGCCGCCTCTTTACCCGGTCGCCAGACCACGCGATCGCCGGTAACCAGTGAACGGATGGTGCGACGGATATTGCAACGGTGAATATCCCCGTCGGCGGATTCGACATCGGCATGCATACCGAAACGGCTGATGACTACGCCCTCTGTCGCTTCACCAAACAGGTTGTCGTCATAATCCGGCTTCTCCGAAGTGGTTTTAAGACGGCGCTGGTGGTTGGCGTTTACGCGGCGCTGCTGCCCTTTGGAGAGTTTATTTTTACTCAATCGTGCTGGCTCCTGGTCGCCCGTAAGGGGCAAAACCTCTATGATACACTCTAATTAATACTAGTTAACCTGCTACTGCCGGTTATGCGAGAAGGGTGGAAAATAACATGAGCGCGGATGAAAACAACCTGATTTGGATCGATCTCGAAATGACCGGGCTGGATCCCGAGCGCGATCGCATCATTGAAATTGCTACTCTGGTGACGGACGCCAACCTGAATATCCTGGCTGAGGGGCCTACGATTGCAGTGCATCAGTCCGACGACCAGCTGGCTTTGATGGATGAATGGAACGTGCGCACCCACACAGGCAGTGGCCTGGTAGAGCGCGTGAAGACCAGCACGTTCGGCGATCGTGAGGCGGAACTGGCGACGCTTGAGTTTCTGAAACAGTGGGTTCCGGCAGGCAAATCGCCTATCTGTGGGAATAGCATCGGCCAGGATCGCCGTTTCCTGTTTAAGTACATGCCGGAGCTGGAGTCTTATTTCCACTACCGCTATCTGGATGTCAGCACCCTGAAAGAGCTGGCGCGTCGCTGGAAGCCTGAAATCCTCGACGGCTTCAAAAAGCAGGGGACCCACCAGGCGATGGACGATATCCGTGAGTCCGTGGCGGAGCTTTCCTACTACCGCGAAAACTTTATTAAGCTGTGATTTTGCGATCCGGCGCCTTGCGTGGCCGGGTTTTTGTCGTTAAATTGTGCAGCTTGCCCATTAAATAAGCATTTGAACTTAATTTCGAAAAAATCGCTTTAAGGGGGGTTGCAGCTAAAAGGATTTCTCGTATAATGCGCCTCCCGTAACGACAGAGAATTACACGTTACGACAGCAACAAAAGCAGTGCAGATTTGCGGGAATAGCTCAGTTGGTAGAGCACGACCTTGCCAAGGTCGGGGTCGCGAGTTCGAGTCTCGTTTCCCGCTCCAAAATTTGAAAAGTGCTTCCAAAGCACGGACCACCCAAGCGGGAATAGCTCAGTTGGTAGAGCACGACCTTGCCAAGGTCGGGGTCGCGAGTTCGAGTCTCGTTTCCCGCTCCAAAATTTGAAAGTGCTTCTAAAGCACGGACCACCCAAGCGGGAATAGCTCAGTTGGTAGAGCACGACCTTGCCAAGGTCGGGGTCGCGAGTTCGAGTCTCGTTTCCCGCTCCAAATTCTTCTTAATCTCTAAAATATCCACAGCGAAAAGAATCGTTGGGGACGTTTTCTATTGTCTCTGAAATATTCTTGTGAACAGAGTTATCCACAGAAACTGCGCTTTAGCGGAACAAGGTTAAAACTTAGCAGGGTGAATAATATCTTTTTAACATTCTGTTTTTAATGAATAAAATTTGATTTCAAAATGTTATTGAGATCACTTGACCTCTTCTCCAGCCCAGATGGCGCTTGAGTTTGTAATTTTATTCACAGGCTGTGAATAGTTCAGGCATCCCGCGGAAGCCCTTTTTCAATCACCCTCACCAGACGCTGTTTCTTCGGTAGCTGTACCTCGATCGCGCAGGCATTACGCTTCTCTATTTGCTGCGCAATCGCCCATTCTATGTGCTCATCAAGAAGTGGGTGCTCACCTCTGCGGCTTTCAAGCGCCCGAATATTGGCTTCATCCCACGGGGCATTACCCAGCGCGACGGCAACATTACGCAGCCAGCGCAGATGACCGATACGGCGAATAGCCGAACCTTCCGTCACTTTCAGGAACCAGGCTTCGGTCCAGGCGAATAACTCAATGAGCTGTGGCGCATGCAGCGCCTGACGCGGGCTGAAATCCTCTTCGTCCGTGAGCTGCGAATAGCGGTTCCACGGGCAGATCAGCTGGCAGTCGTCGCAGCCGTAGATACGGTTGCCGATAAGCGGTCGAAATTCCTCTGGAATGGCCCCTTCAAGTTCGATAGTGAGGTAGGAGATACAGCGGCGCGCATCAACGGTGTAAGGCTCAACGATGGCACCCGTCGGGCAGATGGTCATGCAGGCCACGCAGCGGCCACAGCCTTCCTCTACCGGGCCGTCCACCGGCAGCGGTAAATCAATCAGCAGTTCACCCAGGAAGAAGAACGAACCGGCGTCGCGGCTGAGGATAAGTGAGTGCTTACCTGTCCAGCCAAGCCCGGCTTTTTCGGCGATAGGTCGCTCAAGAATAGGCGCAGAATCGACAAAGGGTCTAAAATTCAGCGAAACACAGTGCTGCTGAATAGTTTCCCCGAGTTTTTTTAAACGGTTACGCAAGAGCTTATGGTAATCACGCCCCAGGGCGTACCGGCTGACGTAACCCAGTGAGGGATTTTTTAGCGTGCGCGCAAAGGCCGCATTGGCAGGTAGATAGTTCATGCGCACGCTGATGACGCGTAATGTGCCTGGCAAAAGCTCGTGAGGACGGGCGCGCATCATGCCATGACGCGCCATCCATTCCATTTCGCCGTGGTATTGTTTGTCCAGCCAGGCCTGCAGCTTTGGCTCGCTGGCGGAAAGGTCGGTATCGGTAATGCCCACTTTCTGGAAGCCAAGCTCAGCACCCCACTGTTTTATTTTTTGCGCTAATTCATTGAGATCGAGGGGCTGTGACATGACGGACCATACGGTGAAGAAAAACCCCGCAAGTATACCACATTCCATCTGGCATGCGGATGACCTCCGGCGCGCCGAAAAAGAGGCCGCAGACAGCCTCGGAATTACCCTTTATGAACTGATGCTGCGCGCGGGTGAGGCGGCGTTCAACGTTGCCCGCAGCGCGTACCCGCAGGCCGCCCACTGGCTGATTCTGTGCGGTCACGGCAATAACGGCGGCGACGGCTACGTCGTCGCCCGTTTAGCGGTTGCGGCAGGTATCCGCGTGACGTTGCTGGCCCTGGCGAGCGATAAACCGCTGCCGGAAGAGGCCAGCGCGGCGCGGGAGGCGTGGCTTAACGCAGGCGGTGTGATTCATGCGCCTGATATCGTCTGGCCGGAAGAGGTGGATCTGATTGTGGATGGTCTGCTGGGTACCGGTCTACGCTGTGCGCCTCGCGAGAACATTGCCGTGCTTATTGAACACGCTAACAGACATTCCGCGCCGATAGTCGCCCTGGATATTCCCTCTGGCCTGATTGCTCAAACCGGCGCGACGCCGGGAGCGGTCATTGAGGCTGCCCATACGGTGACCTTCATCGCCCTCAAGCCGGGGTTGCTGACCGCTAAAGCACGAGACGTCGTTGGCGTGCTGCATCACAATGCCCTGGGGCTGGAGAGCTGGCTGGCCGGTCAGGAAACGCACCTTGCGCGTTTTGATGCTTCGCAGCTTGCAGCGTGGCTTCCGCCGCGCCGACCAACGTCCCATAAGGGCGAGCACGGCAGGCTGGTGATTATTGGCGGCGATCGCGGAACGGCTGGTGCGATTCGCATGACCGGCGAAGCGGCTCTGCGCTGCGGTGCCGGATTAGTGCGAGTACTCACTCGCATTGAGAATATTGCGCCGATCGTTACGGCCCGACCGGAGCTGATGGTCCACGAGCTTACGCCCCAGGCGCTTGAAGAGAGCCTGGAATGGGCGGACGTGGTAGTGATTGGCCCCGGGCTTGGGCAACAGGCATGGGGCAAACAGGCCCTGCAAAAGGTCGAGAATTTTCGTAAACCGATGCTGTGGGATGCTGACGCGCTTAACCTTCTGGCAATAAACCCGGATAAGCGTCACAATCGCATTCTGACGCCACACCCCGGCGAAGCCGCGCGGCTGCTTAACTGCAGCGTGGCAGAAATTGAAAGCGATCGCTTACTTTCTGCCCAGCGTCTGGTAAAACGTTACGGAGGTGTTGCTGTTTTAAAAGGGGCAGGAACCGTTGTTGCCAGTGACGAGACGCAGGGCATTATTGATGCTGGAAATGCGGGCATGGCAAGCGGCGGCATGGGTGATGTGCTTTCCGGCATCATTGGCGCATTGCTTGGACAGAAACTTCCCCTTTATGATGCAGCCTGCGCGGGCTGCGTGGCCCACGGTGTCGCGGCGGATAAGCTGGCCGCGCGTTACGGAACACGCGGTATGCTGGCGACCGATCTTTTTTGCACGCTGCGGCGTGTTGTTAACCCGGATGTGATTGACGTAGAAAATGACTAATCGAGCGATTCCTTTACCTGATGAACAAGCCACTTTAGAACTCGGCAAGCGCGTGGCGCAGGCCTGTCAGGGGGCAACCGTCATTTATCTGTATGGCGATTTAGGTGCGGGTAAAACCACCTTCAGCCGGGGTTTTTTGCAGGCGTTAGGGCACAACGGGAATGTGAAAAGCCCAACCTACACGCTGGTAGAACCGTACACTCTTGAAAATCTCATGGTGTATCATTTCGATTTATACCGCCTTGCGGATCCTGAGGAGCTGGAATTTATGGGGATCCGTGATTATTTTGCCAACGACGCCATTTGCCTGGTGGAGTGGCCGCAACAAGGTGCGGGTGTGCTGCCTGACCCGGATGTCGAAATTCACTTAGATTACCAGGCACAAGGGCGTGAGGCACGCATCAGTGCTGTTTCCTCATCAGGCAGTTCCTTACTGGCGCGACTGGCCGGTTAAGCGTAGGGATGACGGGATGATAAATCGCGTTAAAGGTTGGTTGTTGGCTGCCACCGTGCTGCTGTGCGCGCAGGCCGGGGCGGCAAACCTCTCAGATATTCAGGTATCAAACGGCGAAAGCCAGGCCAGGATCACGTTCAGCTTTATGGGCGATCCTGAATATGCGTTTTCACAGCCAGACAGCCACAGCGTGGCGCTGGATATCAAACAGACTGGCGTGATCCAGGGGCTACCGCTGCGCTTCAGTGGTAACAACCTGGTGAAAAGTATCCGTTCGGGAACGCCGCAGGATAGCCAGTCGTTACGCCTGGTAGTTGATCTCACCGAAAAGGGCAAAACGAAGGCGGTGAAGCAGCAAAACGGGGCGAACTATACGGTGGTCTTTACCATCAATGCCGACGCACCGCCACCGCCGCCACCGCCTCCGGTTGTAGCGAAGCGCGTGGAAGAACCGGTGTATACGCCGCGTCCTTCAGAACCTGCGCGTAATCCGTTTAAATCGCAGAACGACCGAATTACTGCGGCAACCAGCAGCAATACGGTGACGCGCCCGGCGGCCAGCGCGCGGCGCGCGACGGTCAGCGGTGACAAGGTGATTATCGCTATTGATGCGGGGCACGGCGGGGAAGACCCGGGGGCGATTGGCCCGGGCGGCACGCGGGAGAAAAACGTCACAATCGCGGTGGCCCGCAAGCTCAGGGCGCTGTTAAACGACGATCCGATGTTTAAAGGCGTGTTAACCCGCGACGGGGATTACTTTATCTCCGTAATGGGACGCTCGGATGTGGCGCGTAAGCAAAACGCAAACTTCCTGGTCTCCATTCATGCGGATGCCGCACCGAATCGTAGCGCGACCGGCGCCTCGGTTTGGGTGCTGTCGAACCGTCGCGCCAACAGCGAAATGGCAAACTGGCTTGAAGAGCATGAGAAGCAGTCTGAACTTTTAGGCGGCGCGGGTGATGTGCTGGCTAATAGCCAGTCTGACCCGTATCTCAGCCAGGCGGTGCTGGATTTACAGTTCGGTCATTCCCAGCGCGTCGGGTATGATGTCGCCACTAACGTACTGAACCAGCTGCAGGGCATCGGGGCATTGCACAAGCGCCGTCCGGAGCATGCGAGCCTGGGGGTTCTGCGTTCGCCGGATATTCCATCGATCCTCGTTGAAACTGGCTTTATCAGCAATAACAGTGAAGAGCGTCTGTTGGGAAGCGACAGCTACCAGCAACAAATCGCCGAAGCGATTTATAACGGCTTGCGCAAATATTTTGAGGCGCATCCTCTGCAGTCCGCGCCGCAGGGCGGAGCAGCACAGACGGCCAGTGCCGCGCTGCCGGGCGAGATGACTGCGACAAACTAAGGAGAATTCATGCCGATTCAGGTTCTACCGCCGCAGCTTGCGAACCAAATCGCCGCCGGTGAGGTGGTGGAACGCCCTGCGTCGGTGGTGAAGGAGCTGGTGGAAAACAGCCTTGATGCGGGTGCGACCCGCATCGATATTGATATCGAACGCGGTGGCGCGAAGCTAATCCGCATTCGCGACAACGGCTGTGGCATTAATAAAGACGAGCTTGCGCTGGCGCTGGCCCGTCACGCCACCAGCAAAATTGCCTCTCTGGATGACCTGGAAGCGATCCTTAGCCTCGGTTTTCGCGGTGAAGCGCTGGCCAGTATCAGCTCGGTTTCGCGCTTAACGCTGACCTCCCGTACCGCTGAACAGCAGGAAGCCTGGCAGGCTTACGCCGAAGGGCGCGACATGGATGTGACGGTTAAACCCGCGGCGCATCCTGTCGGTACGACGCTTGAAGTTCTGGATTTGTTCTACAACACTCCCGCCCGACGCAAGTTTATGCGTACCGAAAAAACCGAATTCGGCCATATCGATGAGATTATTCGCCGTATTGCGCTTGCCCGCTTCGATGTCACCATTAACCTCAGCCATAACGGCAAGGTAATGCGCCAGTACCGTGCGGTGGCAGAAGGCGGGCAGAAAGAGCGCCGTTTGGGGGCAATCTGCGGTACGCCGTTCCTGGAACAGGCGCTGGCCATTGAGTGGCAGCACGGCGATCTGGCTTTACGCGGCTGGGTTGCCGATCCAAACGCGAGCAGTGCTGCGTTTGCTGAGATCCAGTATTGCTACGTAAACGGCCGCATGATGCGCGATCGTCTCATCAATCACGCGATTCGCCAGGCCTGCGAAGACAAACTCGGGGCCGATCAGCAGCCTGCTTTCGTCCTTTATCTGGAAATCGACCCCCATCAGGTGGATGTGAACGTCCATCCCGCCAAGCATGAGGTACGATTCCACCAGTCGCGTCTGGTTCACGACTTCATTTATCAGGGCGTAGCCACTGTGTTGCAGCAGCAGGCAGAGCCAACGCTGCCGCTGGAGAACGACGCCCCTGCACCGCGTCCGCTGCCAGAAAACCGTGTGGCGGCAGGGCGCAACCATTTTGCGGAGCCTGCCGTCGCGCGTGAACCGGAAGCCCCGCGTTTCTCCCCGGCAGAAACCGCACCGCGCTCGACGGGCGCTAACTATCCGAATGCCCAGCCTGGCTATCAGAAGCAGCAGGGAGCGTTGTACCGCAAACTGCTGGAAACGCCGGTCGTGGAGCGTAAAGAGCTCATTCCGGCCGCTCAGCCTTCTCTGGACGGCCATAGCCAGAGTTTTGGCCGGGTGCTGACGATTATTGCGCCGGATATGGCACTGCTTGAACGTGACGGTAAATTGATGCTTCTGGCATTGCCGGTCGCCGAACGCTGGCTCAAGCAGGTGCAGCTCACGCCAGGCGAAAATGCGGCCTGCGCGCAGCCGCTGCTGATCCCGGTTCGTCTGAAAGTATCCACTGAAGAGGTAAGGGTATTACGGCACGCCGAGCCGCAGCTGGCGCAAATGGGTATTGAAATGGTGCTCGAACCACAACATGTGACAATTCGTGCAGTGCCTTTACCCTTACGCCAACAAAATTTACAAAACTTGATTCCTGAACTGATAGGCTACCTGGCGCAGCAAACGTCGTTTGATGCCGCTAACACCGCGCAGTGGATCGCCCGCCACCTGGCAAGCGAACATTCGCCGTGGAGTATGGCACAGGCCATTAGCGTGCTGGCGGAGGTTGAACGCCTCTGCCCGCAGCTGGTGAAGACGCCGCCGGGTGGGTTATTACAACCTGTTGATTTACAAACGGCGATGAACGCCCTGAAACATGATTGACGTAAGTAAGGCGAGCCTGCCTAAGGCAATTTTTTTAATGGGCCCAACGGCCTCCGGCAAAACGGCGCTAGCCATTGAGTTGCGTAAAGTTTTGCCTGTAGAGTTGATTAGCGTTGACTCCGCCCTCATCTACCGAGGGATGGACATCGGCACGGCGAAGCCTGACGCAGAAGAGCTGCGTGCGGCACCGCACCGTTTGCTGGATATTCTCGACCCGGCTCAGGCGTACTCCGCAGCGGATTTTCGCCGGGATGCCTTAGCCGAGATGGCCGAGATAACGGCGGCGGGACGTATACCGCTGTTGGTTGGCGGAACCATGCTCTATTTCAAGGCGTTGCTGGAGGGGCTTTCTCCTCTTCCATCAGCGGACCCGGAAGTCAGAGCGAAAATTGAGCAGCAGGCGGCAGAGCAGGGTTGGGACGTTTTGCATAAGCAACTGGCTGAGATTGACCCGGTTGCGGCAGCGCGAATCCATCCAAATGATCCGCAAAGGCTTTCCCGGGCACTGGAAGTTTTTTTCATTTCGGGTAAAACTTTAACGGAACTGACGCAAACGTCAGGAGACGCTCTGCCGTATCAGGTGCATCAGTTCGCCATCGCCCCGGCGAGCCGTGAACTGCTCCATCAGCGAATTGAGCAGCGTTTTCATCAGATGTTAGCTTCAGATTTTGAAGCAGAAGTGCGGGCGCTATTTGCCCGTGGAGATTTGCATACGGACATGCCTTCCATTCGTTGTGTGGGATACCGCCAGATGTGGTCGTATCTTGAAGGTGAGATTTCATACGATGAAATGGTTTATAGAGGTGTTTGCGCCACGAGACAGTTAGCGAAGCGCCAAATCACCTGGTTGCGCGGTTGGGAGGGGGTTCACTGGTTAGACAGTGAAAAACCGCAACAGGCGTTAAACGAAGTGATTGAGGTTGTTGGTGATATCGCTCACTGAATGTGTACAATTGAGACGTATCGTGCGCAATTTTTCAGAATCGCAAGGTTCTAAGTACAAAACAAGCATATAAGGAAAAGATAGAATGGCTAAGGGGCAATCTTTACAAGATCCGTTCCTGAACGCATTGCGTCGGGAACGTGTTCCAGTTTCTATTTATTTGGTGAATGGTATTAAGCTGCAAGGTCAGATTGAGTCTTTCGATCAGTTTGTGATTCTGTTGAAAAACACGGTCAGTCAGATGGTCTACAAGCACGCTATTTCTACTGTTGTTCCGTCCCGTCCGGTATCTCATCACAGCAATAACGCTGGCGGCGGCACTGGTAGTAACTACCATCATGGCAGCAACGCGCAGGGTTCTTCAACGCCAGCGCAGGACAGCGACGAGACCGAATAAGGTTTCGCACTGTCATCCACACGGGGAGCCAGGGATCCTGCGTTCCCCGCTGATCTTTTTAGAGAGGTTTACGCTTGTTTGACCGTTATGATGCCGGTGAGCAGGCGGTGCTGGTACACATCTATTTTTCGCAAGACAAAGATATGGAAGACCTCCAGGAGTTTGAATCTCTGGTCTCTTCCGCCGGTGTCGAAGCAATGCAGGTGATTACCGGTAGCCGTAAAGCGCCGCACCCAAAGTATTTTGTTGGTGAAGGTAAAGCAGTCGAAATTGCGGATGCCGTAAAAGCAACCGGCGCGTCAGTCGTGTTGTTTGATCATGCGCTGTCTCCAGCCCAGGAGCGCAACCTGGAAGCCCTTTGCGAATGCCGTGTTATCGATCGCACGGGTTTGATTTTAGATATTTTTGCTCAGCGTGCACGTACCCACGAAGGGAAACTGCAGGTTGAGCTGGCGCAGCTGCGCCATCTGGCAACGCGTCTGGTGCGTGGTTGGACACACCTTGAAAGACAAAAAGGCGGGATTGGTTTGCGCGGCCCGGGTGAAACCCAGCTCGAAACCGACCGTCGTTTGCTGCGTGGCCGAATTACCCAGATCCTCTCACGTCTGGAACGTGTAGAGAAACAGCGTGAACAGGGACGTCGGGCGCGAACGAAAGCCGACATCCCGACGGTGTCGCTGGTGGGCTATACCAACGCCGGTAAATCCACCCTGTTTAACCAGATAACCGAGGCCCAGGTTTATGCCGCAGACCAGCTGTTTGCGACCCTGGACCCTACGCTGCGCCGTATTGACGTTGCAGACGTCGGTGAAACGGTGCTGGCGGATACAGTAGGGTTTATTCGCCACCTGCCGCATGACCTGGTGGCGGCGTTTAAAGCCACCCTGCAGGAGACGCGACAGGCGACGCTGCTGCTGCACGTGATTGATGCAGCAGACGTGCGCGTGCAGGAGAACATCGACGCGGTGAACGTGGTGCTCGAAGAGATCGACGCTCACGAGATCCCAACGCTGTTGGTCATGAACAAGATCGATATGCTGGACGATTTCGAACCGCGTATCGACAGAGATGAAGAAAACAAACCGATTCGGGTCTGGCTTTCTGCCCAGACCGGTATTGGTGTGCCACTGCTTTTCCAGGCTTTGACAGAACGTCTTTCCGGTGAGGTAGCTCAGCACACGCTGCGACTGCCGCCACAGGAAGGCAGGCTGCGCAGCCGGTTTTATCAGCTTCAGGCGATAGAAAAAGAGTGGATGGAGGATGACGGCAGCGTGGGGATGCAGGTGCGTATGCCGATCGTTGACTGGCGTCGCCTCTGTAAACAAGAACCTGCGCTGGTCGACTATATCGTCTGATCAGAAAGGGGATGCCTGAATAATTCGCCCTTGCATAACAAATATGGAGCATATACATGGCGTGGAATCAGCCCGGTAATAACGGACAAGACCGCGACCCGTGGGGAAGCAGCAAACCTGGCGGCAACTCTGAGGGAAATGGCAACAAAGGTGGTCGCGAGCAGGGGCCGCCGGATCTGGATGATATCTTCCGCAAACTGAGCAAGAAGCTTGGTGGCCTTGGCGGAGGAAAAGGTTCTGGCTCGGGTGGCAATTCCACTCAGAGTTCGCGTCCGCCAATGGGTGGCCGCGTAGTGGGCATCGTGGCCGCTGCGGTAGTCATCATCTGGGCAGCCAGCGGGTTCTACACCATTAAAGAAGCAGAACGCGGCGTGGTCACCCGTTTCGGTAAGTTCAGCCATCTGGTTGAGCCGGGTTTGAACTGGAAGCCGACCTTCATTGACGACGTGACCGCGGTAAACGTGGAATCCGTCCGTGAACTGGCCGCCTCTGGCGTGATGCTGACCTCTGACGAAAACGTGGTGCGCGTTGAGATGAACGTGCAGTACCGGGTGACCGATCCTGAGCGTTATCTGTTTAGCGTGACAAGCGCCGATGACAGCCTGCGTCAGGCAACCGACAGCGCCCTGCGTGGCGTTATCGGTAAATACACCATGGACCGTATCCTGACCGAAGGTCGTACCGTTATTCGTAGCGATACCCAGCGCGAGCTGGAGGAGACCATTCGTCCGTACAACATGGGTATCACCCTGCTGGACGTCAACTTCCAGGCTGCGCGTCCGCCGGAAGAGGTGAAAGCCGCATTTGACGATGCAATTGCTGCCCGTGAAAACGAACAGCAGTACATCCGTGAAGCAGAAGCGTACACCAACGAAGTGCAGCCGCGCGCTAACGGTCAGGCGCAGCGTATTCTGGAAGAAGCGCGCGCGTATAAGACCCAGACCATTCTGGAAGCTCAGGGTGAAGTGGCTCGCTTTGCGAAGATCCTGCCGGAATATAAAGCGGCACCGGAAATTACCCGTGAGCGTCTCTATATCGAGACCATGGAAAAAGTGCTGAGCCACACCCGCAAAGTGTTGGTTAACGACAGTAAAGGCGGAAACCTGATGGTTCTGCCGCTGGATCAGATGCTGAAAGGCAGTTCTGCGCCAGCAGCGAAAGGCGACACCAGCGGCGCGAACAACCTGCTGCGTCTGCCGCCAGCCTCAACGGGCAGCGCCAGCACGAACACAACGCCTTCTTCGAACGATGGTGACATTATGGACCAACGCCGTGCTAACGCGCAGCGTAACGACTACCAGCGTCAGGGGGAATAAGGATGCGTAAGTCAGTTATTGCGATCATCGTCATCGTACTGGTCGCGCTTTATACCTCGATCTTTGTGGTCAAAGAAGGCGAGCGTGGGATTAAGTTCCAGTTCAGCAGCGTCGTGCGTGATGGCGACAAACGTCCGGTGATTTACGAGCCGGGCCTGCACTTCAAGGTGCCGTTCATTCAGTCAGTGAAAACGCTTGATGCGCGTATCCAGACCATGGATAACCAGGCCGACCGTTTCGTGACCAAAGAGAAGAAAGACCTGATCGTTGACTCCTATATCAAATGGCGCATCAGCGATTTCAGCCGTTACTTCCTGGCAACGGGCGGCGGTGACGTTTCTCAGGCAGAAGTGCTGCTGAAACGTAAGTTCTCTGACCGTCTGCGTTCCGAGATTGGTCGTCTGGATGTGAAAGACATCGTGACCGACTCCCGTGGTCGTCTGACCCTGGAAGTTCGCGATGCGCTGAACTCCGGTACCGCGGGCACCGAAGACGAAGTTTCAACGCCGGCAGCAGATGATGCGATTGCCAAAGCGGCTGAACGCGTTCAGGCGGAGACCAACGGTAAAGTGCCGGTGATCAACCCGAACAGTATGGCTGCGCTGGGTATCGAAGTCGTTGACGTGCGTATCAAGCAGATCAACCTGCCAGTAGAAGTGTCCGAGGCGATTTACAACCGTATGCGCGCCGAGCGTGAAGCGGTAGCCCGTCGTCACCGTTCACAGGGTCAGGAAGAGGCTGAGAAGCTGCGTGCCGCAGCGGATTACGAAGTCACCAAGACGCTGGCGGAATCTGAGCGTCAGGGCCGTATCCTGCGCGGTGAAGGCGATGCCGAAGCGGCGAAGCTGTTCGCTGATGCCTTTAGCCAGGATCCTGACTTCTACGCCTTTATCCGTAGCCTGCGCGCTTACGAGAATAGCTTCCAGAGCAACCAGGATGTGATGGTGCTCAGCCCGGACAGCGATTTCTTCCGTTATATGAAGACGCCGACTAACGCAACGCGATAAACTCAGGCTCGTTTGAGTATTCAAACCACCGCTCTCAACGGAGCGGTGGTTTTCTTTTATAAGGACGAAAAATGAATTCAACGATTTGGCTCGCGCTGGCCCTGGTTTTGGTGCTTGAAGGTCTTGGACCGATGCTTTATCCGCGCGCCTGGCGCCGAATGATCGCCACGATGAGCCAGCTGCCGGATAATATTTTACGTCGTTTTGGCGGCGGTCTTGTGGTTGCGGGTATCGTTATCTACTACATGTTGAGGAAAACGATTGGCTGATCAAAAAGTAGGCGCAATCGGCGTATTTTGAGGTCAAAAAGTGCTGTATATCTGAAAAAGCGATGGTAGAATCCATTTTTAAGCAAACGGTGATTTTGAAAAAAATGGGTAACAACGTCGTCGTACTGGGCACCCAATGGGGTGACGAAGGTAAAGGGAAGATTGTTGATCTTCTGACTGAACGGGCTAAATATGTTGTACGCTACCAGGGCGGTCACAACGCAGGCCATACTCTCGTAATCAACGGTGAAAAAACCGTCCTCCATCTTATTCCATCAGGCATTCTTCGTGATAACGTCACCAGCATCATCGGTAACGGCGTTGTGCTGTCTCCTGCTGCGCTGATGAAAGAGATGAAAGGTCTGGAAGACCGTGGTATCCCTGTTCGTGAGCGTCTGCTGCTCTCCGAAGCCTGCCCGCTGATCCTGGATTATCATGTGGCGCTGGACGTAGCGCGTGAGAAAGCACGCGGCGCGAAAGCGATCGGCACTACCGGTCGTGGTATCGGCCCGGCTTACGAAGATAAAGTTGCACGTCGCGGTCTGCGCGTGGGTGACCTCTTCGACAAAGCAACCTTCGCTGAGAAACTGAAAGAAGTGATGGAATATCACAACTTCCAGCTGGTGAACTTCTACAAAGCTGACGCTGTTGACTACCAGAAAGTGCTGGATGACGTTATGGCGATCGCTGACATTCTGACCGGTATGGTTGTTGATGTGTCCGATCTGCTGGACCAGGCGCGCAAGCGTGGCGATTTCGTCATGTTCGAAGGTGCGCAGGGTACGCTGCTTGACATCGACCACGGTACCTATCCGTACGTAACCTCTTCTAACACCACCGCAGGTGGCGTGGCGACCGGCTCTGGCCTGGGTCCACGTTATGTGGATTACGTTCTGGGCATCATCAAAGCGTACTCCACTCGCGTGGGTGCGGGTCCATTCCCGACCGAACTGTTTGATGAAACCGGCGAGTTCCTGTGCAAGCAGGGTAACGAGTTTGGCGCGACCACCGGTCGTCGTCGTCGTACCGGCTGGCTGGATGCGGTTGCAGTGCGTCGTGCAGTGCAGATCAACTCCCTGTCTGGCTTCTGCCTGACCAAGCTGGACGTACTGGACGGCCTGAAAGAAGTGAAAATCTGCGTTGGCTACCGTATGCCAGATGGCCGCGAAGTGACTACCACTCCGCTGGCTGCTGACGACTGGGAAGGCATTGAGCCAATCTACGAAACCATGCCGGGCTGGTCTGAGACCACCTTCGGTGTGAAAGAGCGTAGCGGCCTGCCGCAGGCGGCGCTGGATTACATCAAGCGCATTGAAGAATTGACCGAAGTGCCGATCGATATTATTTCTACCGGCCCGGATCGTACTGAAACGATGATCCTGCGCGACCCGTTCGACGCATAATCTTCGTGACTGCTGGCCTGCGGGGGAACCCCCCCAGGCCGGATAAGCGTAGCGCCATACGGCGACCGCTCCCGGATCTCCGCTTTTTCGCCCCGTCTGTCAAATAAATTAGCCGCTAACTATCTGGCTGGTTTATCATCATTAATGAATATCTCTGCGGTTTGTCCGCGATTTCCCTTTTTCCTGAGGTTGATGTGCAGTTAACAAGTTTCACCGATTACGGCTTACGTGCGCTGATTTACATGGCGTCGTTACCCGAGGGGAAGATGACCAGTATCTCTGAAGTTACAGAGGTCTACGGCGTATCCCGTAATCATATGGTCAAAATAATCAATCAACTTAGTCGTGCCGGATACGTTGCTGCCGTCCGCGGGAAGAATGGTGGGATCCGTCTCGGTAAACCAGCACAGAGTATTCGTGTTGGCGATGTGGTACGTGAACTGGAGCCGCTGTCTCTGGTGAACTGCAGCAGCGAGTTCTGCCACATCACGCCCGCTTGCCGCCTGAAAAAGGCGCTTTCAAAGGCCGTGCAAAGTTTTCTCATGGAGCTGGATAACTACACGCTGGCCGATTTGGTTGAAGAGAATCAACCGCTTTATAAATTATTGCTGGTGGAATGAAGAAAATTTCCACCGGAGCTGACAACGGAGGAACCGACATGTCACAAGATCCTTTCCAGGAACGCGAAGCCGAAAAATACGCGAATCCTATTCCCAGCCGCGAGTTCATCATTGAACACTTAACAAAACGCGAAAAACCCGCCAATCGTGAAGAACTTGCCGTTGAATTAAACATTGAAGGTGAAGAGCAAATTGAAGCCCTTCGCCGCCGCCTGCGCGCGATGGAGCGTGACGGGCAACTGGTCTTTACCCGCCGCCAGTGCTACGCGCTGCCAGAACGCCTCGATCTGCTGAAAGGGACCGTCATTGGTCACCGCGATGGCTTCGGCTTTCTGCGCATGGAAGGCCGTAAGGACGATCTGTACCTCTCTTCTGAACAGATGAAAATGTGCATCCACGGCGACCAGATCCTGGCGCAGCCGCTGGGCGCTGACCGTAAAGGCCGCCGCGAAGCGCGCGTGGTACGCGTTCTGGTACCAAAAACCAGCCAGATCGTTGGCCGCTACTTTACCGACGCGGGCGTGGGCTTCGTGGTGCCGGACGACAGCCGTCTGAGCTTCGACATCCTGATCCCACCTGAAGAGGTGATGGGCGCCCGCATGGGCTTTGTGGTGGTGGTGGAACTCACCCAGCGCCCAACCCGTCGCACCAAAGCGGTAGGTAAAATCGTCGAAGTACTGGGCGATAACATGGGCACCACGATGGCCGTTGATATGGCGCTGCGTACCCATGAAATTCCTTACATCTGGCCGAAAGCGGTTGAAGAGCAGATCGAAAGCCTGCGCGAAGAAGTCCCGGAAGAGTCCAAAGCGGGCCGCGTGGATCTGCGCTCCCTGCCGCTGGTCACTATCGATGGTGAAGACGCCCGCGACTTCGATGACGCCGTCTACTGCGAGAAAAAACGCGGCGGTGGCTGGCGCCTGTGGGTCGCTATTGCAGACGTTAGCTACTATGTTCGTCCGCACACCCCGCTGGATAACGAAGCGCGCAGCCGCGGTACCTCGGTCTACTTCCCGTCTCAGGTCGTGCCGATGCTGCCGGAAGTGCTGTCTAACGGCCTGTGTTCCCTGAACCCGCAGGTTGACCGCCTCTGTATGGTTTGCGAGATGACCATCTCCACCAAAGGGCGCTTAACCGGCTACAAGTTCTACGAAGCGGTGATGAGCTCGCACGCGCGTCTGACCTATACCAAGGTCTGGCATATGCTGCAGGGCGATCAGGATCTGCGTGAACAGTACGCGCCGCTGGTCAAACACATCGAGGAGCTGCATAACCTCTACAAAACGCTGGATCAGGCGCGCGAAGAGCGCGGCGGGATCTCGTTTGAGAGTGAAGAAGCGAAATTCATTTTCAACGCAGAACGCCGCATTGAGCGTATCGAGCAGACCCAGCGTAACGATGCGCACAAGCTGATCGAAGAGTGTATGATTCTGGCGAACATCTCGGCGGCACGATTCGTCGAGAAAGCTAAAGAGCCTGCGCTGTTCCGTATTCACGATAAGCCGACCACGGAAGCTATTACGTCGTTCCGCTCCGTGCTGGCCGAACTCGGTCTGGAGCTGCCAGGCGGTAACAAGCCAGAGCCGCGCGATTACGCCGAGCTGCTGGAATCCATTAGCGATCGTCCGGATGCAGAAATGCTTCAGACGATGCTGCTGCGCTCTATGAAGCAGGCGATTTACGATCCGGAAAACCGCGGCCACTTCGGCCTGGCGCTGCAGTCGTATGCCCACTTTACGTCGCCGATCCGTCGTTATCCTGACCTCTCTCTGCACCGAGCGATCAAGTATCTGCTGGCGCAGGAGCAGGGCCATAAAGGGAACACCACCGAAACCGGCGGCTACCACTATTCGATGGAAGAGATGCTGCAGCTGGGTCAGCACTGCTCCATGGCCGAACGTCGTGCCGATGAGGCAACACGTGACGTGGCGGACTGGCTGAAGTGTGACTTTATGCTGGACCAGGTGGGTAACGTCTTTAAAGGCGTGATTGCCAGCGTGACCGGCTTTGGTTTCTTCGTTCGTCTGGACGAGCTGTTCATCGACGGTCTGGTGCACGTGTCCAGCCTGGATAACGACTACTACCGCTTCGACCAGGTCGGCCAGCGCCTGATTGGCGAATCTGGTGGTCAGACCTATCGTCTGGGCGACCGTGTGGAAGTGAAGGTTGAAGCCGTGAATATGGACGATCGTAAAATCGACTTCAGCCTGATCTCCAGCGAGCGCGCGCCGCGTAACGTCGGTAAAACCGAGCGTGAAAGGGCGAAAAAAACCGGTAACGGTAAACCGGGCGGCGGTAAACGTCGTCAGGCGGGCAAGAAGGTAAACTTCGAGCCGGACAGCGCGTTCCGCGGCGAGAAGAAACAGAAGCCGAAGGCGGCGAAGAAAGAAGCCCGCTCAGCGAAAAAACCTTCCGCGAAAACGCAGAAAATCGCTGCCGCCACCAAAGCGAAGCGCGCGGCCAAGAAAAAGCAGGCGGAGTAAATTCTCCCCTCACCCTGACCCTCTCCCCAACGGGGGGAGGGGGAATATTTATTACGAGAACCATCAATGAGTGAAATGATTTACGGCATCCACGCGGTGCAGGCCCTTCTCGAGCGCGCACCGGAGCGTTTTCAGGAAGTGTTTATTCTGAAAGGGCGTGAAGATAAGCGTCTGATGCCGCTGATCCACGCGCTGGAAGCGCAGGGCGTGGTGATCCAGCTGGCGAACCGCCAGTTCCTGGATGAGAAAAGCGAAGGCGCGGTTCACCAGGGGATCATTGCCCGCGTGAAGCCGGGCCGTCAGTATCAGGAAAACGATCTGCCGGATCTGATTGCCGAGCTGGATAACCCGTTTTTCCTGATCCTCGATGGCGTTACCGATCCGCATAACCTCGGCGCGTGCCTGCGTAGCGCCGATGCGGCGGGCGTGCACGCGGTGATCGTGCCGAAAGATCGCTCCGCGCAGCTGAACGCGACGGCGAAGAAAGTGGCCTGCGGCGCGGCGGAAAACGTTCCGCTGATCCGCGTGACTAACCTGGCGCGCACCATGCGTCTGCTGCAGGAAGAGAACATCTGGATCGTCGGTACCGCCGGTGAAGCGGATCATACTCTGTACCAGAGCAAAATGACCGGCCGTCTGGCGCTGGTGATGGGGGCGGAAGGCGAAGGCATGCGTCGTCTGACCCGCGAGCACTGCGACGAGCTGATCAGCATCCCGATGGCGGGCAGCGTGTCGTCCCTGAACGTTTCCGTTGCGACGGGCATCTGCCTGTTTGAAGCGGTGCGTCAGCGCGGAGAATAAACAGCAAGGCCGTCCGCAGGACGGCCTTTTGTGTTTTCTCCCTCTCCCGCTGGGAGAGGGCTCCAGACGGTGATAGCCTCACTCCTCCAGCGACCGCAAATGGTCATCCTTCCTCAACGTCATCAGCGCGAAAATACTCACTACCGCCGTTGCCATCACGTAATACGCCGGAATATCCAGGTTGCCCGTCTGCTTAATCAGCCCGGTAATGATTAGCCCTGCGCATCCCGAGAAAATCGCGTTCGACAACGAGTAGGCCAGCCCCAGCCCGGTATAGCGCACGCGCGTCGGGAACATCTCAGACAGCATCGCCGGGCCCGGACCCGCCAGCATGCCCACCAGACCGCCCGCAATCAATACCACACCAGCCTTCACCGCCAGCGTACTCGACTCCGCCTGAAGAATTTTCAGCAGCGGCAGGGCGAGGATCAGCAGCAGCGCGGTGGCGATAATCATCACCGTGCGGCGCCCGATCCGATCGCTCAGGATCCCCGACGGAATGATGGTGAGCGCAAAACCAATATTCGAAATCACCGCTATCAGCAGCGCCTGGTTAAACCCGGTGTGCAGCGCCGACTGCAGATAGGTCGGCATAATCACCAGGTATGTGTACCCCGCCGCAGACCAGACCATGACGCGCCCAATCCCCATCACGATGGCCCGGAGCGTGGCGGCAGTATCCGCCTGAGCGACAGCAGGTTTATCCTGCTGCTGCACAAAGCTGGGTGTCTCCTCCATGCTGACCCGAAGCCACAGCGCAACGACGCCCATGGGCAGCGCCAGGAAGAAAGGAATGCGCCAGCCCCAGTCGTGCAATGCCTCAGGCGTGAGGAGGGCGGAGAGCAGCGCCACGATACCTGCGCCTGCTAACAGCCCCAGCGCCACGGTAAAGGATTGCCACGCGCCATAGAGCCCACGCTTGCCGCGCGGGGCGAACTCCGTCATCAGCGAGACCGCACCGCCGTACTCACCGCCCGCGAACAGACCCTGCAGGATGCGCAGCAGCGTAATAATGAGCGGTGCGGCAATCCCGATGCTGGCGTAGACCGGAACAATGCCTATAGCGGCGGTAGCGAGCGTCATCAGCACCAGCACGATGATTAGCGTCGGTTTACGGCCAATCCGGTCGCCGATGCGGCCAAACACCACCGCACCCAGCGGGCGGAAGAAGAAGGCGATGGCAAACGAGGCGTAGGTGAGGATCAGGCTGGTCAGCCCCGCCTCACCTTCAAGCTGGAAGAAGTTCTTCGCAATAACGGTCGCCAGAAAACCGTAGACCGCAAACTCATACCACTCGATAAAGTTACCAATGGAGCCTGCAATTAATGCTCGCTTGTGCGCATCCGGTTGCATAACGATCCTCACTGAAAAGGGTAAGAATAAATTATTCAACAAAAGCGAGGTCATGAAATAGTTTATTCTTATGTTCTGTGAGCTATTTCACGAATGATATCAGCGTGATCGTGAACGTGTGACTCCCCTCCCATGCAGCGTGTGCGCGGTCTGTCCATACTTATCGTCATTGCCACTGAAGGAGGGAGACAGTATGTACTGGCAGACCCATACCGTTTTCAATCAACCCGCACCACTCTCTAACAGCAACCTTTTCCTCTCGGACTGCGCCCTGCGCGATGCGGTGGCGCGTGAAGGGGCCGAGTGGGATATCGAGCTGCTCGCCAGCATCGGACAACAGTTAGGCACCGCGGAGTCGCTCGAGCTGGGCAGGCTGGCGAACGTCAATCCGCCGGAGTTACTTCGCTATGACACCACCGGAGAGCGGCTGGATGATGTCCGCTTTCACCCGGCATGGCACCTGCTGATGCAGGGGCTGTGTGCCAATCGGGTACACAACCTGGCATGGGAAGAGGAGGCGCGTAAAGGGGCGTTTGTCGCCCGGGCCGCACGCTTTGTGCTTCATGCTCAAGTGGAGGCGGGCACGCTTTGCCCGGTCACCATGACGTTTGCCGCGACGCCGCTGCTGCAGCAGGCGCTCCCCAAAATATTTCACGACTGGCTGACGCCGCTGCTCAGCGATCGCTACGATCCGCATCTGGCCCCCGGTGCGCAAAAGCGCGGCCTGCTGGTTGGCATGGGGATGACGGAAAAGCAGGGTGGCTCGGACGTGCTCAGTAATACCACCAAAGCGGAAAAATGCAGCGACGGCAGCTACAGGCTGGTGGGGCACAAATGGTTTTTCTCCGTCCCGCAAAGCGATGCGCATCTGGTGTTGGCCCAGGCGAAGGGCGGGTTGTCCTGCTTTTTTGTACCGCGCTTTTTGCCTGGCGGACAGCGCAACGCCGTGCGTCTTGAGCGCCTCAAGGACAAGCTTGGGAACCGCTCCAACGCCAGCAGCGAGGTGGAGTTTCTTGATGCCTCCGGCTGGCTGTTGGGGGAAGAGGGCGAAGGGGTACGGCAGATCCTCAAAATGGGCGGTCTGACGCGCTTTGACTGCGCGCTGGGCAGCCACGGGCTGATGCGTCGGGCGCTCTCGGTGGCGCTGTACCATGCCCATCAGCGGCAAACCTTCGGCAAAAATCTCATCGATCTGCCGCTAATGCGCGACGTGTTAAGCCGGATGGCGCTGGTGCTGGAGGGGCAAACGGCGCTGCTGTTCCGCCTGGCCAGGGCGTGGGACAAACGCGCGGATCCGCAAGAGGCCGCCTGGGCGCGGCTGTTTACCCCAGCGGCGAAATTTAGCGTGTGCAAAGCAGGTATCCCGTTTGTGGCTGAAGCAATGGAGGTGCTCGGGGGAGCAGGGTACTGCGAGGAGAGTGAACTTCCCCGCCTGTACCGCGAGATGCCGGTGAACAGTATCTGGGAAGGGTCAGGGAATATCATGTGCCTTGACGTGCTGCGGGTGCTGGCGAAGCAGCCGGGTATTCACGACCTCCTTGCCGACGAGTTTGCGCAGGTGAAAGGGCAGGACCGACATTTCGACCGCAGCTGGCGACAGCTTCAGCAAAAACTGCGTAAACCGCAGGAGGCGCAGGGGCGGGAGATCGCGCAGCAGCTTTTCTTGCTGGGTGCCGGAAGCCAGATGCTGCGGCACGCATCGCCTCCGGTGGCGCAGGCGTGGTGCCGCATGATGCTGGATACCCGTGGCGGTACGCTGATGAGCGAGCAGGTACAAAGCGACCTGCTGCTGCGTGCAACGGGCAGAGTCGGTTAGCCTTTTAGCTGGAACAGGCTCACCAGTTGAGTCAGGTGTGAACCCTTCTCGCGCAGCGTTTGAGCGGTTTGTTCGCTGCGTGAGATGCGATCGGCATTGATATGCGACGCTTCGCCAATATGGGTCATGGCGAGGTTCACCTGGCCGATCCCGGCGGACTGCTCGCGGGAGGCATGGTTAATCTCGGTGACCAGCTGGCTGATGTTATCGATATGAATGATGATGTCATCCATCGCCAGGCGGGTCTGTTCAGACAGCGCATGGCCCTCGCTCACTTTTCTGAGCGTATCGCCAATAAGCTGTTCAATCTCCTTCACCGCGTTAGCGCTGCGTCCCGCCAGGGCGCGAACTTCCTGCGCGACCACCGCAAACCCTTTGCCGTGCTCGCCTGCGCGGGCCGCTTCCACTGCCGCATTCAGCGCCAGAATATTGGTCTGGAAAGCGATTGACTCGATCACGCGGGTGATGTCTTCGATGCGTTTTGACGCTTCGCGAATGTCGTCCATGGTCGACACCGCGTGGGTGACCGTCTCGCCGCCCTGATGGACCGCGAGCGAGGTTTCACCTACCAGCTGCTGCGTTTGCTCCATGTTGGCGGCATTTTGCTGCACGGTGGCGGCCAGCTGCTCCATGCTGGCGGAAGTCTCTTCCACGCTGCTGGCCTGCTTGTTGATCTGCTCTGAAATCTCGCCAGTGTCGGCGGCCAGCGCGTTGGTGCCCAAATGGATCTCGCCTGCGGCCTCACGAACCTGCAGAACAATTTTTTGCAGGCCGCCGCCGATGCCGTTGATAGCGTCGATCAGCTGGCCGACTTCGTCCTTGCGCGTCACGGGCAGGCTGGAACGGAGATCCCCTGCGGCATATTGTCGGGCGAGATGGATCACATTGCGCAGCGGTCGGGTCAGCACGCGGCGAATAATGACCACGAACAGGCCAGCAAAAAGGATGGATAAGACCACGCCGGCCAGCAGGAAACGATCGCGCATGGCGGTGACGCTTGAGAGCAGCACCGATTTATCCACTTCGCCTACGATAGTCCAGTTCCAGCCTGGCAGCGGGGTATAGGCCATTTTCAGCGTGCGACCGTCGTCGCTTGTACGCTCCAGCGTGCCGGGTTTGTCACTCAGAAGCTGTTGCTGCGTCGCGCCGTCCCACTTCGGGAGTTTTCCCTCTTCGCTGGCGTGGAACAGGTATTGCCCGCGCGTTTTGCCGTTGCTGCGATCCAGCACAAAGAAGTGACCGCTCTCGCCCAGTCGGCGGTTGAGGATTTTCTCACGCATGACGTTCCAGGAGTGGGTGATGTCCACCCCGACAAAGACAATCGCAATGACCTGTCCTTCGGCGTTTTTAACGGGCTGGTACTGGGTGATGTAGCGTTTGCCGAACAGCAGCGCCAGGCCGCGGTAGACTTCACCTTTGTTGACGGCGGCAAAGGCCGGGCTGGCGTTATCCAGAACGGTACCGATTGCCCGATCGCCATTCTCCTTGCGCAGGGACGTGGCAACGCGAATAAAGTCGTTACCGCTGCGTACAAACAGCGTCGAAATGGCTCCCGTACGGTTCAGGAACTCGTCAGAAAGGGTGTTATTTTCATGCAGCCCGATGTCTCCGCCTTTCAGAAGCGGAACGCTGTGTCCGTTAATCGTCTGGGGTTGGGAATTATCAATGTTCAGAGGCTGCGGTAAAAAGGTGGTAAACAGACGGGTATAGCTCTCAACCTCTTCACTCAGGCTGGTGTTAAACATCTGCACCATGTCGACCATGCCGGTGGACTGATTATGCAGATCTTCGACCGCAAGGGCTTCAAGCTGCTGGCTGGCTTTTTGGCTGAGCAGAAAAGTGAATAGCAGAAACAGCGTGGCGACACTGACGCCAGTCAGCAGCGAGAGTTTCGACCCCAGGCCCGCACGGCGGAAAAAGTTGATCATAAATTGCTCATCATTGAAAAGTTATGGTTCTTCAACGGCAGAGCGGGGATTACGTTTACTGTTTTAATGTAACAAAATGTTAGTTAATTGTTCTTTATTGGTTTTATATAAGATAAAAAATTTGCAAAAACGAAAAGCCACTAAAAGTAAGTGGCTTTTATCAGGAGGGAGATTACACGTAGAGAATGGCCTGTACCCGCCAGTGGTCGATATGGTTATCTTCCTGCATCTGGATGATGCGATACCATGAAGCACCCTGCTCATCGGCCTTTAATGCCACGACACGTTCAACGTCTTGCGGGCTCCCCGAGATATTATTCACGGAGATCTGGCCAATTTCATTCAGGCCAGTCACACAATCAGCACTGGCGAATTCTGCTGACTGCGCGGTGGTGCTCACCAGGCCTGCGGAAAGTAACAGAGAGGTCAAAGCAAGAGTTCGTTTCATCGTCAGCTCCATTTCACATATTTCCGGTATCCGCCGGGCAATCCTTCGCGAATAAACTCCCATCCCTTGTTGTTGCTGGCATGGAGTTTATTGTGGACAGGAAAATGTCTATGGACGCAAAGCAGTGTAAATCTCGTTTAAATGAAAACCATTATTTACGGTACAAAATGGCCTGTGAATACCACTGTCCCGTAATGATGGTTTCGTCGATCATAATGATGACGTAATAATCTGCTTTGGCGGCGACGGCTTGTGCTTTTATTGCCGCTTCTGCGTCATCCGGAGAGCCGCGAACCTGCGCGGAGATGGTGCCCATTCGTTGTAATCCTTCCGTCTGATTACGTCGAATCTCCTGTGGATGATCGGCGACCGGTGGAGCGGGTTGCGGCGTTCCCTGCAGCGCGCTACAGCCAGTCAGCAGAAACACCAGCAATAAAGCAGTAAGCCTGCGCATAACCATATCTCGTTTCCTGATAGCCATAGTGTAGTTGTCTGTGAATTTAGTTTTGGGGGAATGTTCCCGAAGTGTTATCTGGGACGTATATTTCGAATGAAAATGACGTGAAAGCGTAACCCAGTTCTCAACATTATGAATCATACATTCGCACAGGGTCGACAATGATTGAAATTGAAATACGCCACCTCGGCGACCATGAAATTTTACACGCGATGCCAGCGGGTAAACGTGATAAACCGCTGCCTGTAGTGGTTTTTTACCACGGGTTTACCTCATCGAAGCTGGTTTATAGCTATTTTGCGGTCGCGCTGGCGCAAGCGGGGTTTCGCGTGGTGATGCCAGATGCACCCGACCACGGCGCCCGCTTTACGGGTAATGAACAGGCGCGGCTGGGGCAGTTCTGGCAGATACTGCACGGTAGCCTGACCGAGTTTGCCGGGCTGCGCGATGCGCTTTATGAGGCAGGGCTGGTGGCCGACAATCGTCTGGCCGTGGCCGGGGCGTCGATGGGGGGGATGACGGCGCTGGGAATTATGACGCATCATTCTGAAGTGAAGTCGGTCGCCTGCCTGATGGGCTCGGGCTATTTTACGTCGCTTGCGAAGACCCTTTTTCCCCCTCAGGATTTAGCGGAAATCACCGCGATGCTGGAAGAGTGGGAAGTAACTCGGGCATTGCCGCACCTGGCGGATCGCCCTCTGCTGCTGTGGCACGGTGACGCGGATGATGTGGTCCCGCCCGAGGGAACCTTCCGCCTGCAGCAGGCGTTAATGAATGAAGGACTGGACGGTAATCTGACCTGTTTGTGGGAAGCGGGCGTCCGCCACCGCATCACGCCAGCGGCGCTGGACGCCACGGTAGCGTTTTTTCGCCAGCACCTTTAAACGCGCAGGACTTTGACGCCCTGATCTTCCCGTTTCTGGAGGATCTCAGGGTTGGCGCCTTTGCCGGCGGTATTCCGTAACCATTGACAAAAAAAAGCCCCCGGGCAGGGGGCAACGTCAACTATGGCTATGTTCTCGTTGTTGGCTTTCCTGGTGCTAGCGTTATCGGTAAATATCTGCACTGGCGTGCATATTGCCGTTGCTGCCGGGCTCACGGGTTAACATCACGTGGTAATAGGTTGCGCCCTGCGCATCGGTTTCTTCGTTAAGGGCCTGATCTGCTTCACTTTCCGTGGCGAAATTATGATTGATGTAAATGACGCCCAAGCTTTGCACATCATCCATGTTTCTGGCCTGTCGGCTATCTATCTTGATGGCTGCCATCGCGTTTGCACTGAGCAAAAGCGCAGCCATTATGGCTAATGCGATTTTTTTCATGATATGCGCTCCACGACTGCGTGCTGCGAGAGAGGGGATGCTCCTTATTTAATTCAGGTTATCTCTGATTAAAGTGTAATCGCTGATCCGGAGGGGATGCGTGACCATTTCTGATGCAGTTGTTCAAAAAAACAGCGCTTCCGCGTGTGAGTAATTTTAAATCACCCACTTAGACCCGCTTCGCGCTTTGTGCGAATTATTTGTGCAATCAGCTTGAGTTTCCGGGGGCGCGCAAGTATTATGACGCGTCAATTTTTCAGCCGACCTTTAACACGTTCCTTGCCTCCCCGGGCCTCGGCTGACCCAGACAGGAGGCTGAATAATCCGTAAGGAGCAATTCGATGCGTCATTACGAAATCGTTTTTATGGTCCATCCTGACCAGAGCGAACAGGTTCCGGGTATGATCGAGCGTTACACTGCTGCCATCACTGGTGCAGAAGGTACGATCCACCGTCTGGAAGACTGGGGCCGCCGTCAGCTGGCTTACCCGATCAACAAACTGCACAAAGCACACTACGTTCTGATGAACGTTGAAGCGCCGCAGGAAGTGATCGATGAGCTGGAAACTACCTTCCGCTTCAACGATGCCGTTATCCGCAGCATGGTTATGCGTACCAAAAACGCAGTTACCGAAGCATCTCCGATGGTTAAAGCGAAAGACGAGCGCCGTGAGCGTCGCGATGATTTCGCAAACGAAACCGCAGATGATTCTGATGCTGGGGATTCTGAAGAGTAATTTCTGATGACCAACCGTCTGGCGTTGTCCGGCATCGTATGCAGGGCTCCCCTTCGAAAGGTCAGTCCATCAGGAATTCCGCATTGCCAGTTCGTGCTTGAGCATCGTTCTGTGCAAGAGGAAGCCGGGTTTCACCGGCAGGCGTGGTGCCAAATGCCCGTTATTATTAGCGGACACGAAAACCAGGCCATTACTCACAGTTTAACGGTCGGTAGCGCAGTAATCGTTCAGGGGTTCATCTCTTGCCACAAGGCAAAGAACGGCCTGAGCAAAATGGTTCTGCATGCCGAGCAGATTGATTTGATAGATTCTGGAGACTAGCCATATGGCACGTTATTTCCGTCGTCGCAAGTTCTGCCGTTTCACCGCGGAAGGCGTTCAAGAGATCGACTATAAAGATATCGCAACGCTGAAAAACTACATCACCGAAAGCGGTAAGATTGTCCCAAGCCGTATCACCGGTACTCGTGCAAAATACCAGCGTCAGCTGGCTCGCGCTATCAAACGCGCTCGCTACCTGTCCCTGCTGCCGTACACTGATCGTCATCAGTAATCGGGCACGGTCCATTAATACGACTTTAAGAGGATAAGGTAATGCAAGTTATTCTGCTTGATAAAGTAGCAAACCTGGGCAGCCTGGGTGATCAGGTTAACGTTAAAGCGGGTTACGCACGTAACTTCCTGGTTCCACAGGGTAAAGCTGTTCCAGCTACCAAGAAAAACGTAGAGTTTTTCGAAGCACGTCGCGCTGAACTGGAAGCCAAACTGGCTGACGTTCTGGCGGCTGCTAACGCTCGCGCTGAAGCAATCAACGCACTGGGCACTGTTACCATCGCTTCCAAAGCTGGCGACGAAGGTAAACTGTTCGGTTCCATCGGTACCCGCGATATCGCTGATGCAGTTACTGCAGCAGGCGTTAAAGTGGCTAAGAGCGAAGTTCGTCTGCCGAACGGCGTTCTGCGTACCACTGGTGAGCACGAAGTTGACTTCCAGGTTCACAGCGAAGTGTTCGCTAAACTGGTTGTTAACGTTGTAGCTGAGTAATTTCTTACTCTGCTCACGTTGAAACGCCGGCCTTGCGCCGGCGTTTTGCTTTTTACAGTTTCGGCTCTTAACGCACCCTGATAAAACTGCCGTCTGACTGGCGGGTAAACAGCACCTGTTGTCCGTTTCCTGTATCAATCGTTAATCCTGTCACCACCCCGCTGGCATTCTGGCGAATCTGCACCATCTGACCATTCTGCAGGTTACTAAGCGGTTTACCCGCACCTTCTACTTTCGCCATGGCATACACGTCGGTTGGCGGCAGGTTATGGTCGCGGAACAGCTGTGCCAGGGTTTTGCCCGGCTCTACGCGATAGGAACGCCACTGTTGCTCAATGCCGGTGGGTTGTTGCGTCTGAGGCTGTGATGGGGCGGCGGCTTGATCCTGCGGCTGTTCATCCTGAATAGGTTCTGGCTCAACCGGCGCGACCTGACCCGGATCGTTAGACGGGGTGACAAGCTGCGTCTGCATCGGCTGTGCGTCAGGCTGTGGCCGCGTCTGCGACTGAATGTCCAGTTGAGCATTTCGGGTGACGGGTGTGGTATCAACATCATCGCCCCCGGAAGGAAGCAGGAAGCCCACGATCACCATCAGCGCGCCAATGATGATCCCTCTGCGATGCAAAGGAGGCAGCGGGTCCATGATGCGAAAATTGTCCGGCGCCTGCCAGATTTTCGCCAGGGTAGGTTTCAGTTCAAATCGCCCGGGCATGGCACTCCTCCTGCTCCGCGTATTTTTTATCCTGTGCCCCGAAGTATAGTTTGCTAACTGCCTGAACGGCGTAGTAAACCCGACATCCGTGACATCAGTTCGGGATTAATCCTGGTTATCTCTATTGTTTCTGTTTCGTCGCGGTTTGTCACCTTAACTTCAGACAAAGTTTTACCCATAAGGGCATGGCTGATATGCTGCCCGCTACTTTAAATGTGATGGAAGGAAAACCCATGACCACCCCGACTTTTGACACTATCGAAGCGCAGGCAAGTTACGGTATCGGCTTGCAGGTAGGACAGCAGCTGAGCGAATCCGGCCTGGAAGGTCTGTTACCAGAAGCGCTGGTGGCGGGTATCGCTGACGCGCTGGAAGGCAAACAGCCTGCTGTTCCGGTTGACGTCGTGCACCGTGCGCTGCGTGAAATCCACGAACGTGCTGACGCCGTGCGTCGCGCGCGCTTCGAAGAGATGGCGGCCGAAGGTGTGAAATATCTGGAAGAGAACCGTGAGCGTGAAGGCGTGAACAGCACCGAATCCGGTCTGCAGTTCCGCGTGATCAACCAGGGCGACGGCGCAATCCCTGCGCGTACCGACCATGTTCGCGTACACTACACCGGTAAGCTGATCGACGGTACCGTCTTTGACAGCTCCGTGGCGCGCGGCGAACCGGCAGAATTCCCGGTCAACGGCGTGATCGCAGGCTGGATCGAAGCTCTGACCCTGATGCCGGTCGGTTCCAAATGGGAACTGACTATCCCGCATAATCTGGCCTACGGCGAGCGCGGCGCTGGCGCGTCCATCCCGCCATTCAGCACCCTGGTCTTTGAAGTCGAGCTGCTGGAAATTCTGTAATCGACTTTTCTTATTTCCTCTCCCCGATTGGGGAGGGGAAAATAGCGTGAAAACCTATAGTTACGACGTAATCAATATTTTATCTTGCAAACGAAACTGTTGCGTGTATTTTTGTGAGCTGTTTCGCGCTGTATGAGTGATATGACACTCACTTCCAACATATTATTAACATAATATCTAAATCATAGTATTCATCCCGCCGATTCTTACCTAATATCGATTAGCCCTTACAAGGGAACGTCATCTTTTGACGTATTTAAAGGCCAGAAGAGCCTTAACAACACAGTCAGGCATAAACAGGAAAATATCACATGGTAGATCAGGTCAAAGTCGTCGCCGACGAAGAGGCGTCGTCTGAACAGTCGCTACGGCGCAATCTCACAAACCGTCATATTCAGCTCATTGCCATCGGGGGTGCCATCGGTACCGGGCTGTTTATGGGGTCAGGCAAAACCATCAGTCTCGCCGGGCCGTCGATCATATTCGTTTATATGATCATCGGTTTTATGCTGTTCTTCGTGATGCGTGCAATGGGTGAACTGCTGCTCTCGAACCTCGAATACAAATCCTTTAGCGACTTCGCTTCTGACCTGCTCGGGCCGTGGGCTGGCTATTTCACCGGCTGGACCTACTGGTTCTGCTGGGTGGTCACCGGTATGGCGGACGTCGTGGCGATTACCGCCTACGCGCAGTTCTGGTTCCCGGGGCTGTCGGACTGGGTCGCCTCGCTGGCGGTCATTATTCTGCTGCTGAGCCTGAACCTCGCCACCGTCAAAATGTTCGGTGAGATGGAGTTCTGGTTCGCGATGATCAAAATCGTGGCCATCGTTGGGCTCATCGTTGTGGGTCTGGTGATGGTGCTTACCCACTTCCAGTCGCCAACGGGCGTTCAGGCGTCGTTTACCCATCTGTGGAATGACGGCGGCTGGTTCCCGAAAGGCATTAGCGGCTTCTTTGCCGGCTTCCAGATCGCGGTGTTCGCGTTTGTGGGAATTGAGCTTGTCGGAACGACCGCTGCGGAAACCAAAGATCCGGAGAAGTCCCTGCCGCGCGCCATCAACTCCATTCCTGTGCGTATCATCATGTTCTACGTCTTCGCGCTGGTCATCATTATGTCCGTGACGCCGTGGAGCTCCGTGGTACCCACCAAGAGCCCGTTCGTTGAGCTGTTCGTGCTGGTAGGCTTGCCTGCTGCCGCGAGCCTGATTAACTTCGTGGTGCTGACCTCTGCGGCCTCTTCCGCGAACAGCGGGGTGTTCTCCACCAGCCGCATGCTTTTTGGTCTGGCGCAGGAAGGCGTAGCGCCGAGCGCGTTCGCTAAGCTTTCTAAGCGTGCGGTACCGGCAAAAGGGCTGACCTTCTCCTGCATGTGTCTGCTGGGCGGCGTGGTGATGCTCTACGTGAACCCAAGCGTGATTGGCGCGTTCACCATGATTACCACGGTCTCTGCGATTCTGTTTATGTTCGTATGGACCATCATCCTCTGTTCATACCTGGTGTACCGCAAGCAGCGTCCACACCTGCATGAAAAATCGATTTACAAGATGCCGCTGGGCAAGCTGATGTGCTGGGTGTGCATGGCGTTCTTCGTCTTCGTGCTGGTTCTGCTGACGCTGGAAGATGATACCCGTCAGGCACTCATCGTCACGCCGCTGTGGTTTATCGCGCTGGGGCTGGGCTGGGTGTTTATCGGTAAGAAACGTATGGCAGGCGTAAGGTAAAAGCAAAACGGCAACTTCGGTTGCCGTTTTTAGTTTTTCTATTCCCCAGCTAATGCCCGCGGGAACAGAACGTTGTTCTCAAGACTGATGTGTTCCATCAGGTCGTCGATCATCTCGTTAATGCCGTTGTACATCGCTTTCCACGTTGTGCACGCTTCTGGCGGCGGCGTGACGTTGTGGGTGGTGTGTTTGATCACTTCCAGCAGTTCGCCCGCGTCATCATGCTCGCTTTCCATTACGCTGATAGGCCCCATCGCCTGGCTGCCCATTCCATGTTTGATCATCGGGAAGAGGATCTGCTCTTCTTTCATCATATGGCTGGAAAGCTCTTCGTGCAGCAGGGTCAGGTACTTTGCCAGACCGCGCGGTACGGAAGGTTTGTCGGCATGTACGCGCTCAACTTTGGTCGCCTGCAGGATCAGTTCCGGCAGCTGTTCACGGTGACGGTCATGGTAACGTACGATGATATGGTCGATGATTTCAGCGAGCGGGGCGGTTCGCCAGTCTTTGTCGACGGGCTGCTCGGCCAGCAGCGCCAGCTCTGCTTCAATCACCTCAACGTCCAGCTCTTTGCGTGAGGCCGCATGCGCAAGGGTTTGCTTACCGCCGCAGCAGTAATCCATATCGTATTTACGGAACAGCGCAGAAGCGCGAGGGATGGAGAGCGCCAGCTCGCCAAGGGGTTGGTCGCGAAAGGCCATAGCAGTTACCTCGTCATCAATAATATAAGATGCATATTAAATGCATCTTTATCGCGGCGCTATAACCCTTTAGAGGGAAGGGAGAAAGTGAGATGCAGATCACAAAAAAATACTGCATTTAACTCTCTGAATGGACTTAGGAAAGTGGTTTAGAAACTTTTTAAAGGTGTAGAAACAGTAAACAACCCGCCGTGCCTGCCGATATATCCACGTCAGACAAACCTGCATATAACAAAGGCAACGCATGTTTAAACGTATAAAAGTCATTACCCTTCTGATTTCGGTGCTGCTTGTGCTCGGGATCATGCAAGTGATTTCCGCCGGTATCTTTATCAACGCGCTGAATAACGATAAAGACAACTTCACCGTGTCGCAGCTCTCCAGCAAGAACGTGGCGGAGTTTACCGATGCGTGGATCAGTCTGAACCAGGCGCGCGTCACCCTGAACCGCGGGATGTTGCGCCTGCAAAGCAGCATGGCCTCTCAGATTAACGGCGGTCAGCTCAATGAGTTGGTCAACACGGCGAAAAATCTGCTCGCCGATGCGCAGGTCCATTACGATAAATACTATGCCCTGCCAAATACGCCCGGCCTGGATGAGAACCTGACTAACCAACTCGAAGAGCAGTACCGCATGTACTCTGCAACGCTGACGCAAATGAACGTTCTGCTGAGCCAGGGCAATCTGGAAGATATGTTCAAGCAGAACGCGGAGCAAAAGCAAAACGCGATGCAGAAGGTTTATCGTGAATGGCGCGAGGCGCAGGCAACGCTCACCGATAAAGGCATCCAGGACAATGAAAGTGATTACAAGCACATCCTGTGGATCCTCTCTGCGGTTATGCTGCTGGTGATAGTGGTGATTATTTCCAGCTGGGTAGCCATGCGCCGCGTGCTGTTGCTGCCTCTGGAAGAGGTGATTAACCATATTCGTGCCATTGCGGCGGGGGATTTAACCCAGCCGATTCAGGCTGAAGGTAAGAACGAAATGGCTATCCTGGCGCGCAACGTTCAGGAGATGCAAACCTCGCTAGCGAACACAGTAGGCGTGGTGCGTGAAGGCGCAGATACGATTTACACCGGTGCAGGAGAAATCTCTGCGGGCAGCAACGATCTCTCTTCACGTACCGAGCAGCAGGCCGCTTCTCTGGAAGAAACGGCAGCCAGCATGGAACAGCTGACGGCAACCGTGAAGCAGAACGCCGATAACGCGCGTCAGGCTTCCCGTCTGGCGCTGGACGCCTCCTCTACGGCGAAGAAGGGCGGAAACGTGGTTGAAGGCGTGGTGCGTACGATGGACGAAATCGCCACCAGTTCCAGTAAAATCGCGCAAATTACTAACGTGATCGACGGTATTGCCTTCCAGACTAACATCCTGGCGTTGAACGCGGCGGTGGAAGCGGCGCGCGCGGGCGAGCAGGGCCGTGGTTTTGCGGTGGTGGCAGGGGAAGTGCGTACTCTCGCCCAGCGCAGCGCCCAGGCGGCGAAAGAGATCAAAGCGCTGATCGATGATTCCGGTGAACGCGTGAGCGCGGGCTCCCAGCTGGTTAACGAAGCCGGGGAGACGATGGCAGAGATCGTCAATGCGGTCACCCGCGTCACCGACATCATGGGTGAAATTGCCTCGGCCTCTGACGAGCAGAGCCGCGGTATCGACCAGGTGGGCCAGGCGGTAGCCGAGATGGACCGCGTGACCCAGCAGAACGCCTCGCTGGTAGAGGAATCTGCAGCCGCGGCTGCGGCGCTGGAAGATCAGGCTGCACGCCTGAACGAAGCGGTGGCGGTGTTCAAAATTACCCGTAACCAGGCGGTCAAAGCGGCGCCGGTGAAAACCTATGTGCCAAAAGCGCAGCCTGTAGCGACGGCATCAGAAGGGAACTGGGAAACGTTTTAACATCATGCCGGGTAAGGCAAAGCCGCCCCCCGGCAAAAATCACATCTCCGAAGCCGGAACGACCCTCGCTTTTTCCGGCTTCGCTCTTACCGCCATCACCACCCCCACCACCAGCAGCGCGATCCCGCAGGCCGTGAATAACGGCGGCACGCTCTGGCGCATCAGGAAGGTATAAAGCAGTCCGGCCAGAGTTTCGAAGACAATCAGCGGCCCTAAAATCACCGTCGGCAGCTTCTGGCTGGCAATGTTCCAGCACAGCGCGCCCACCCACGAGCACAGCACCGCAATCGCAACCATTAAGCCAGTAAACACCCACGGTCTTGGCCCGAAGGGCTGGGCGAAGTCTGGCTGTTGATGGCCTAACCAGATGCACGCGCCGGCATATCCCACCAGTGAGACGGGCAGCGTGACCAGCGCCTGCGCCGTCGCCCACATCATCGGGTGCTTGTCCGGGTTCTCCCGCAGCCAGCGCGCGTTGCGCAGGGCATACCATGCCCAGCACGCCACGGAAATGAACGCCAGCACAATGCCAGTACCGTAACGCCACAGGTCAACACCAGCCTGCCCGTGACGTAGCTCAGCAATATTGACGCATACCAGCCCCACGGCGGTACATACCAGCGCTGGCGCCATTTTTGACCACGCCAGTTTGCCATCGCGGTGGCTGTAGAGCAGGTTAGCAAAGACGGGGATGACGACCGGCAGCGTGCCGATAATCATGGTAGATACCGGAGCACCGGTACGCTGAATGGCACTCGCGAGGCAAACGTAGTAGATAAGATTGCCCATCATGGTCAGCGCCAGCGCGGTCCCCCAGTCCTGACGGCTGAGCTGACGCAATCGCGTGCGTCCCAGCCACGCCAGGGGCAGAGCAATCAGCCCGAGCGCCAGATAACGTCCGGTCGACTGCAGTATTGCCGGATACTCGGGCACGATCAGCGGGCCGACAAAAATCAGTCCCCACATCATCCCGGCCAGCAGGGCATACAACACTCCACTAATCATTTTTTCCATCCACAGGTATTTACGCTGTATGCAGTGTAGGAGGGGAAAATGCGCGCGTATTGTATGAGGTTGCGCATTAGCGCCGGGTGACCTGCTTCTGGTAGCGGACGGGGGTAATGCCGTAGCGGTGGGTAAACGCGCGGGTTAAATGCGACTGGTCGGTCAGTCCGGTCGCGGCGGCGACCTCTGCCGCGGGCATGCCGTGCGTGAGGAACGCTTTGGCGCGCCAGAGGCGAATGGCCATCAGCATCTGGTGCGGCGTCACGTGAAAATGGGCTTTGAACTGGCGCTGGAAGTGGTACGGGCTGAGCGAAACGACGCTGGCCAGCTCGTCCAGCGTCAGGGCGCGCATATAGTTGTCGTGCAGATACTCGCGCACGCGTTCGAAGCGGTGCGCGCCTTCCTGAACCACTGGCGCATGATGGGCAAACGGCCGGAAGGTCTCAATCAGATCCAGCAGTAATCCTTTTTGCGCAAGCGGATCGTCCGTATGCCACAAGCCGTAAATGAGCCTGCCAATTTGCTGCGAGCGCAGCGGGTCATGACGCGTGACATCGCTAAACCACCAGTGCCGGAGGCCGGTCACCTCTTCCAGCAGATCGGGTTCGATATAGACCATCCGGTAGCGCCAGCCGCCTTCGGTGGCGGATTCGCCGGTATGGATCTCGTCCGGGTTCATGGTGACGACGGATTTTTCCACCGCGAGATGCTGGGTACCGCGATAGCGAAAGCGCTCGGCACCGGTTTCAATCGTGCCGATCCCGAAGGCTTCATGGGTGTGAGGCTCAAAGGCGTAGTCAGAAATATGCGCATGATAAAGCTCCAGGCCCGGCAGCTGTGCCAGATGGCGAAAGCGTGCGCTGTCTCTTTCATCATTAAACTGTTCCGGTACGCCTTGCACGGTGAGCCTCCTCGTGGTCATCTTTTCATTATCAGAGATGATCGGGGTTTATGCACTAAACATCTTTGCCCGAACGGTTTTACGGTAATCCCCCGGTGAAACCGTTGTTTTATGCTTAAACTGGCGATTGAAGTGCGCAATATCCTGATATCCAACCGCATTCGCGATTTCCTGAATGCTTAGATTGGTGGATTGCAGCATTGTCATGGCGGATTCAATTCTGGCGGTTAATAAATACTGCAGAGGGGACATGTCGGTGGCATTTTTAAAGCGGCGATTAAAGTTGCGCAAACTCATGCCAGCCATATCTGCAAGATTTTGCATAGATATATCCGATGCGCAGTTGGCTTTTATCCAGATTTGAATTTGCACGATATCTTCATCCGGATGGGGTTTGTTTTCTTCACTGTAGCATTGACGCTCAAACTGGCTACGAATTTCATGGAAAAATGTCCGTTGAGTATGTGTGGCTACGCGCTTCCCGTATATCGTTTCTATAAAATGGATCGTCAGATCTGACAGGGCCTTAACGCTTGCGGCGCAGAAAATATTATCGGCCTGCGTGAGAAAATGCTTTGTTTGTAATTTTACGCTGGGGTAGTCGCGCGCGAATTGTTTGAAGTAATGCCAGTGGGTGGTGGCGGGCTTCCCGTTGAGCAGTCCCGACTCCGCCAGAAAACAGCACCCCGTTCCGACGGCGGCAATGCGGGTTCCTCGCGCGGCCTGCTCGGTCAGCCATTCCAGAAGTTCAGGCTGTTGTCTGACCACTGCGCGAGGATTGCGCCACAGGGCAGGAAGATAGATAACGTCATAGTGCCTGTATGCGGCAAGGGTGGTATCGGCGATAATACTAAAGCCGCTGTGCGTCAGGATGGGCTCGCTGTTTATGCCAATGGTGTTCACCTTCAGAATATTCTCCGGGCGACAGAGCCTGAAGGGTGACTTCTCCTGTTTGTGCGTGACTGCGTGGGATGTTATTTTTTGCTCGGCTAAATAGCTACTGGCTGCGGCTTTCCACATTTCAATCGGAAGACTGAGACCGGAACTTAGCATGCGTTCGCATAACACAAATCCTATTTGTGTATTTGTCATTTATTATTAATACCTGTTTTGACTATTATTTTTGGCAGTTCATCGTTGTCCTGGCCAAAAAAGTCAGCATTTTGGCTGGATTTTCATATTAGCTTTTGTTGGTAATTTGTAAACTGATATCTGAAATTATCGCACTTACTTAATCAAATAAATTCACGACCACTACAGGATGAATTATGGTGAAATTACCCGTAATAACGGCTTTTGGCGGCTATAGTCCAGCTGGTCGTAGTTCTTCACATCATGCATTTCGGCGAATGATTATTGAGTCATTATCAGAAGAAGAAAGGCAGGAGACGTTATTATCGCTATCCGTCCTGATGGGCATGCTTAAATATGATGGAGATGGCTATTGCGATATTTCTGGTAAAAGACTTACACCCGCTCAGGCCGCAGAGAAGATAAAAGACGAGGTGCTTGAGGGAACCCTTATTAGAGAAATTACGCGCGACTATTTTAATGTCAATGCTATTGTCAGCCATGCAAAACTGAATATGGCTTCAGGCGAAGAAGGATTCAGTTTTAATATATCTGCCAGACAATTACCTCACCCCTTGCCGGCGGGATGGCACGTTGAAGAATTAGCGGATCGGCGTGTCCGTATCACCGTTCAGGGAGAGATGGACTGTAATATTGAGGCGTTGCTGCGCACGGAGGTTCAGGCGGCAGGGCTGTTGCCGCAGGGATTCCGCCCGGGTGACCATTACAATTCGCAGTTCCATCCGCGGGCGCTACAAATTGCGATTGTCGGCGCGTCAGACGCCATCAACGCCCTGGGGATCCCGTGGCGAGAGATACAGGCAAAAATCGCGCCGGATCGGCTCGGTGTCTATTCGGGCAATATCATGGGGCAGCTCGACGATTATGGCTTTGGCGGAATGCTGCAGTCGCGCCTTAAAGGCCAGCGCGTCAGCGCCAAACAGTGTCCGCTGGGCCTGAACAGCATGTGCGCCGATTTCCTCAATGCGTATGTGCTGGGTAGCGTCGGTCATACCAGCGCCACGCTGGGGGCGTGCGCCACGTTTCTGTATAACCTGAATGCGGCAGTTGAAGATATCAAGGCGGGACGCATTCGCGTGGCCGTTGTGGGCAGCGCCGAAGCGCCGGTCACCTCCGAAGTGATTGAAGGATTCGACGCCATGGGCGCCCTGGCAACGGAGAGCAAGCTTAAGCACATTGATGAAACGGAAACGGCCGACTGGCGCAACAGCAGCCGCCCGTTTGGCAACAGCTGCGGTTTTGTGATCGCAGAGTCCAGCCAGTATGTCGTGTTAATGGACGACGAACTGGCGCTGCAGCTTGGCGCAGAGATCCACGGTTCGGTGGGGAATGTCTTCATTAATGCTGACGGCTTTAAACGTTCTATTGCGTCACCGGGGCCGGGGAACTACATCACCATGGCGAAAGCCGTAGCCTCTGCGGTATCGATGGCCGGGATCGAGACGGTGCAGAAGGGATCGTTTATTCAGGCGCATGGATCAAGCACGCCGAAGAATTGCGTCTCCGAGGCGGATATTTTTGACCGCGTTGCGCAAGCCTTTTCAATTCGCAACTGGCCGGTGACGGCGGTGAAATCATATCTCGGTCACTCCCTGGGGCCCGCCAGCGGCGACCAGCTCATCAGCTGCCTCGGCGTCTTCCGCTATGGTATTTTGCCGGGAATTAAAAGCCTGTCGCACATTGCGCCGCAGGTGAATAACGCACGCTTAACCATTCCTGTTCAGGACTGCAAATTAGAGGAAGGCCAGGGGCAAATCGCCTTTATTAATTCAAAAGGCTTTGGCGGGAATAACGCCACGGGGGTGGTTTACTCGCCAAAGCTTACCCATCAATGGTTGCGCAAACGCTACGGGGACGCGGTGTATGCGGATTATCAGCAGCGTAACCGCCTGGTGCGACGTCAGGCGAACGCATACGACGAGGCGGCGTCGCAGGGTGAGCTCAATGTCATTTATCTGTTCGGCCAGCAGGGAATAAATGAGGAAGATATTAAGATTGATATGAACGGCATCACCATTCCCGGATTTGAAAAACCGATAACGTACGCGAAGGATAAAGAATACCCGGACTTTTAATCGTTATATCTGATTTTATTAATAATAAAGATGAGCGGGCCGGGTAAGGGAAATCACCCGGCCGCAGGAAAGAACGGTGACACCGTTAAAGAATGGCTTTAATGCTCTGGGCCAGCGGCGTCGTTGCGCGCCCGATCAGTTTGCTCAGCGTATGGCTATCGTCAAACAGTCCCCCTTTAGACGCGCCCACATCGGAATCCGCCAGCATATCGGCTAGTCCGGCAGGCAGGCCGACGCTTTTCAGCGCGGCGGCAAAATCCGCTTCACTGAGATTCTGGTAGGTGACCGGCTTTCCGCTCTGTTTGCTGAGTTCAGCCGCCAGTTCGCTCAGCGTCCAGCCGTGGTCGCCCGCCAGTTCATACACCTTGCCTTCATGCCCCTCTTCAGCAATCACTTTGGCTGCCGCCGCGGCATAGTCTGCACGGGTCGCAGAGGCAATTTTGCCTTCGCCTGCCGCACCAATAAATACGCCGTGTTCCAGCGCAGGCGGCGCGCTCGCCAGATAGTTTTCGGTATACCATCCATTGCGCAGCAGGGCATAAGGAATGCCGGATTCCGCCAGCGCTTTTTCAGTGGCAACGTGTTCAACGTGCAGACCGAGCGGCGATTTGTCCGCATGCAGCAGGCTGGTGTAGGCGATAAATTTCACGCCTGCCGTTTTGGCGGCGTTAATTACATTCTGGTGCTGGGTTGCGCGCTGGCCGACTTCGCTGGACGAGATCAGCAGGAGCTTATCCACGCCGCTGAGCGCGGCGGTCAATGCGGCTTCATCCGTGTAGTCTGCCTGACGTACCACAATTCCCTGCTGGCTTAAGGCTTGCGCTTTCGCCGGGTTACGTACGATGGCCACAATCTGGTTGGCCTGTACGGTTTTCAACAGCTGTTCGATAACGAGATGGCCAAGCTGGCCGGTAGCGCCGGTAATCGCGATCATGATGAATCTCCTTCGTGTTTATCAGGTGTTGTGGCACACTAGCACCATAGCTAACTTTTAGTAAGTACGTACAAAAAGGTAAGTATGAAAACAACGATATTGACCCTCAGCGAACAAATGCGCGATGGCAATCTTTTCGCGGAGCAGTGCCCTTCACGCGAGGTGCTCAAACACGTGACCAGCCGCTGGGGTGTACTGATTCTGCTGGCCCTGCGCCAGGGAACGCATCGCTTTAGCGATCTGCGCCGTAAAATGGGCGGGGTGAGCGAAAAAATGCTGTCCCAGTCGCTCCAGGCGCTGGAGCAGGACGGGTTTGTCGATCGCGTATCCTATCCGGTGGTGCCGCCGCACGTAGAGTATAGCCTGACGCCGATGGGCGTTGAGGTGAGCGAGAAGGTCGCTGCGCTGGCGGACTGGATTGAGGTGAATACGCCGAAGGTGATGGCGAATCGGGACGATCGCGCGGCGTAAACGCCGGGTAAGTAGGGCCTGATGCCCTCACCCTGACCCTCTCCCACAGGGAGAGGGAACAAAGTTGCCGTTTTGTTTTTACTTACTCAAATCCACCTGATAAATCGCGAACCCAATATCATCCGTTGCGACCTGTTTCATCGGATACTGTGCCTTGTCCTTAATGAACGCGGCAGCCTTATCGGACGGTGACGTTTCAAAGCGGATATCCAGTTTCGTTTCGCTGTGGATCGGTGCCAGACGCCAGTTGTTGTCCACCGCCGGATGAATTTCGCCCGCCTTCTTCGACTCCGCGCTGATCCACGCCGCCAGCACCGAGCGGTTCTCGTCCGGCGAGGCAAAGGCGATGTGGCTATCTCCCGTACCGGCAAACTTACCGCCGTAGGCGCGGTAGTTATTGGTCGCCACCAGGAAGGTTACATTCGGGTCGATCGCCTTGCCGTTGAAGGTCAGATTTTTGATGCGCTCCGCCTGCGGGTTAATGGCCTGACATTCGCCGTCATATTTCGCCGGCTGGGTGACGTCAATCTGGTAGTCCACGCCGTCGATCACGTCGAAGTTATAGGTACGGAAGCCGTCCCAGTTAATCAGCGACTGCGGCTTACTGCTGTGCGGGTCAATCTGGTTAAACTGTCCGGCAGAGCACTCCAGCCACTCTTTCACCTCCTGGCCCGTCGCTTTTACCACCACCAGCGTGTTTGGATAGAGATAGAGATCGGCGGCGTTACGGAAGGTCAGCTGGCCCTTTTCGACTTCCACATAGCTTGCCGGGTCATTCTTACGCCCGCCCACCTTGAATGGTGCTGCGGCTGACAGGACAGGCAGTTTTGCCAGATCCGGATCGCCCTGCACAAAGTGTTTGGCATAGGCTTTCTGCGCCATGTTGACGACCTGAACGGTCGGGTCGTCCTGCACCAGCGCCAGGAAGCTGTACATGTTGTCGGCGGATTTGCCGATCGGCTTGCTGACGAATTCGCGCGTGGCGTCGTGATCGTGCTTCAGCACGTCGACCAGTTTTTTATCTTCCGCCGCCAGAGATTTTTTAGCCGCAGCGTCGTAAATCGGGCGCGCTTCGGCTTTTGACTGCGTCACCTTCCAGCTGCCGCCGTCGTTATTCAGCACCAGATCCACCACGCCAAGATGGTCGCCCCACATGCCCGGCATCACCGACGGCACGCCGTTGAGCGTCCCTTTCACTATATCCGCCCCTTTGATGCTGGCGAAATCTTTGCCCGGGAAGACCGCGTGGGCGTGACCGAACAGGATCGCGTCGACGCCCGGAACTTCACTCAGATAGTAAACGGAGTTTTCTGCCATGGCCTGATACGGATCGGCGGAGAGACCCGAGTGGGCGACAACGACCACCAGATCGGCACCTTTTTCGCGCATTTCCGGCACGTATTTGCGCGCGGTATCGGTGATGTCGTTAACGATCACCTTACCGTCGAGGTTGGCCTTATCCCACGTCATGATCTGCGGCGGGACAAAACCGATATAGCCGATTTTCAGCGTCTGTTTGTTACCGTCCTGGTCGACGACGTTTGTCTCTTTAATGAGGTAAGGAGTGAAGAGCGGTTTTTGCGTCTTAACGTCGATGATATTGGCGTTAACGTACGGGAATTTCGCACCGGCGAGCGCATCGTGCAGGTATGTCAGACCGTAGTTGAATTCGTGGTTACCGAGGTTGCCGACGGTGTAATCCAGGGTGTTCATCGCTTTATAAACAGGATGGATCTCGCCTTTTTTCAGTCCCCTTGTCGCCATGTAATCCCCGAGCGGACTACCCTGAATGAGATCGCCATTGTCGACCAGCACGCTATTTTTCACTTCACCGCGCGCGGCATCGATCAAGCTTGCCGTGCGTACCAGGCCAAATTTTTCCGTCGGAGTATCTTTGTAGTAATCGAAGTCCATCATGTTGCTGTGCAGATCGGTCGTTTCCAGAATACGCAGATCTACCGTCGCCGCCTGCGCGCTCGTTGCAATCAGCGTCACCAGAAGCGTTGCACTAAACTTAATCATCAGAGGAGTCCTTTTTTCGATGCAGACCACAAAAGAGTATGTATCTATAGCTTGTTGCTTACAGAAATGTGAATCCTGACAGAAAAAAGTAACCTGAAACCAGAATTGCTTCACAGATAGCGGAATTATTCACATTACGATATAACTAAAACAAAGAGTTAACCTCACTGCGTTAACAAAGAGGTGGAAAATGCTAGATAAAATTTGTCAGCTCGCACGGGATGCGGGAGATGCCATCATGCAGGTGTATGACGGCAGTAAACCTGTGGAGGTTGTCAGCAAAGCCGACGATTCTCCGGTCACGGCAGCGGATATTGCGGCGCATAAGGTGATCCTGAAAGGGTTACAGGCCTTAACGCCGGACATCCCTGTTCTGTCAGAAGAAGCGCCGCAAAGCTGGGACGAACGCCAGCACTGGCAGCGCTACTGGCTGGTCGATCCGCTGGACGGGACAAAAGAGTTCATCAAGCGCAACGGTGAATTTACCGTCAATATCGCCCTGATTGAGAAGGGTAAAGCGGTGCTGGGCGTGGTCTACGCGCCGGTGATGAAAGTGATGTACAGCGCTGCAGAAGGGAAGGCATGGAAGGAAGAGTGCGGCGTGCGCAAGCAGATCCAGGTGCGCGATGCGCGTCCACCGCTGGTGGTAATTAGCCGCTCGCACGGCGACAGCGAACTGCGGGAGTACCTGCAGCAGCTGGGTGAACACCAGACCACCTCGATTGGCTCATCGCTGAAATTCTGCCTGGTAGCGGAAGGTCAGGCGCAGCTGTATCCTCGCTTTGGGCCAACCAACGTCTGGGATACCGCGGCTGGTCATGCCGTTGCCGCGGCCGCCGGGGCGCATGTTCATGACTGGCAGGGCAAGCCGCTGGACTATACCCCGCGCGAATCCTTCCTCAACCCCGGCTTCCGCGTCTCTATTTACTGAGCCAGCAGCTTATGCAGCAGGTCGACAACCTGCTGCACCTCTTCCTGGGTTAACGCGCCGTCTTTCGCCCACTGTACGCGGCCCTCTTTATCCAGCACGATAATCGCAGAGCTCTCTTCCTCCAGCTGCCAGGCCTTACGGGTTACGCCGTTGCTGTCGACGATAAACTGCGACCACGGATAGAGCTTTTTATTGCTCTCAAGGCTGGAGCGCACAAACATCCCGGATCCCGGAATGGCGTCATCGGTATTCACAATTGTGGTGGTCTGGTAGCGGTCATGCGGGAATTTTGCAGATTTGATCGCTTCCACCAGGCTGGCATTTTTCTCTTTTGCGGATGTACGACCGGCAATATGTTGTACAACTCTCACTTTGCCCGCGAGCTGCGCGCTATTCCAGGGTTTGTAGCTAAACTTATCATTGTCGAGAATCAGTTCTCCCCGGTCAGCAATGCCGACTGGCGGTACACGTTGTCCTTTTTCAATGCTGTGAGCGGAAGCCCACAGGGGCAGTAGCAGGCAGGCTGCTGCAAGGATATTACGTAGGGTCATGGCGTTTCCTTATTGTTTGCAGGTGATCTGACCACTTGGTCTTACGCTTTTAATCATAAGTGCGATCAATGGGGTTTTCCCGCAATCCCGATGCCAGTTTGCGGGCGAACGCACATATCCATGAAAAAACGACGGCTTATACTGCGCCCGGTCACGCTTTGCAAAGATTATTCTGAATAATTGTAATCAAACGGTAAATAAACTTATGCACACTGGGTAACACCGTAGTTCTGGTCTATAGTCATTGGGCATCAAAATTTGCGCTCAGGACAGTCGGGCCGATTGTGGCACCGCATGAGCGTATGATTCGCAGGAGATACAAGAATGAAAATTTTCCAACGCTACAACCCGCTTCAGGTGGCGAAGTACGTGAAGATCCTGTTCCGTGGACGGTTGTATATCAAGGATGTTGGCGCTTTTGAGTTTGATAAGGGCAAGATCCTTGTCCCAAAAGTGAAGGACAAACAGCACCTTTCTGTGATGTCCGAAGTCAACCGTCAGGTTATGCGTCTGCAAACTGAGATGGCTTAACCAAAGTGCTATGCAGTAGTTAAAAAAACGGCTCCCAATGGGAGCCGTTGATGTTTGTAGGGGGGCGCTTTACGCCGACACCTTCTCTTCCGCGTCCGGCAACTTCGGTACCAGTACGGTCGGTTTGTTGTCGATGCGCGTCACCAGCAGCTGATCGATGCGGTAGTTATCAATATCCACCACCTCAAACTTGTAGCCGGAGAACTTCACCGAGTCGGTACGTTTCGGGATCTTACGCAGCATAAACATCATAAAGCCGCCGATGGTCTCGTAGTTGCCGGACTGCGGGAACTCGTCGATATCCAGCACGCGCATTACGTCTTCAATCGGTGTGCCGCCATCAATCAGCCATGAATTATCGTCACGCTGAACAATCTGCTCTTCCAGCCCCTGGCCAACCAGGTCGCCCATCAGCGTGGTCATCACGTCGTTCAGGGTGATAATCCCCACCACCAGCGCGTATTCGTTCATGATAACCGCGAAGTCTTCCCCGGCGGTTTTGAAACTTTCCAGCGCTTCTGAGAGCGTCAGGGTGTCCGGTACAATCAGGGTGTTACGGATCTGCACGCCGCTGTTGAGCGCCAGGCTTTGGTTTGCCAGCACGCGGTTCAGCAGGTCTTTGGAGTCGACATAACCGATGATGTGGTCGATATCTTCATTACAGACCAGGAACTTAGAGTGCGGATGCTGCGCTACTTTGTTCTTCAGGCTCTGCTCATCTTCATGTAAATCGAACCAGATAATGTTCTCACGGCCCGTCATGGAAGACGGCACGGTACGGGATTCCAGTTCGAATACGTTCTCAATCAGCTCGTGTTCCTGCTTGCGCAGCACCCCGGCCAGCGCGCCGGCTTCCACGACCGCATAAATGTCGTCAGACGTGATGTCGTCTTTACGCACCATCGGCAGCTTAAAGATGCGGAAAATGACGTTTGCCAGGCCGTTGAAGAACCACACCAGCGGACGAAACACGTACAGACAGAAGCGCATCGGGTTGATGATACGCAAAGCCACAGCTTCTGGCGCAATCATACCGATGCGTTTCGGGGTCAGGTCTGCAAAGAGGATGAACAGGCCGGTTACCAGCGAGAAGGAGAGGATAAAGCTCAGCTGTTCGGCCAGTTCAACGGACATGTACTGCACAAACAGGCTATAAAACGCCGGGGAAAACGCCGCATCACCCACGATACCGCCGAGGATGGCGACCGCGTTGAGGCCAATCTGCACCACGGTGAAGAACATGCCGGGGTTTTCCTGCATTTTCAGGATGCGGGTGGCATTGATGTTGCCTTCATCGGCAAGCAGCTTCAGTTTGATTTTACGGGACGCGGCCAGCGAGATCTCAGATATCGAGAAAAACGCGCTGACGGCAATCAGACAAAGTATTACTAAAATACTGTTTAACATAGTTTATCCGGCTTCTCGCCAGATCCTCAGAAGGGGAGTTGATACCATTCGTGTGAAAACACATTGAAAATCAGCTCGTAGCGTTGAGCCGATTATTTCAGCGGGTAGTATAGCGTAAAGAGATGTAAATCTGCCAGAGGTCACATTTTTACGCTTAAGTACCGAGAAGTGTTGTGCTTGGGAATTGATGGGAACCATTCTCATTTAAAGAGGGTTTTCATGCAATCTTTACCAGATCTTTATCCAATCTTTATACAGCAAAATGTGCGTTTTTTAGACAGGACAGCTTCCTCTGAACGCTCTTTTATGTGGCAGCGTCGATTAGCTGGGAAACTTCTTCGAGTTAGCCTACGCACTCAGGACAGAAATGTGGCTCAGTATCGTGCCGTAAAGCTCACTGAAGCCTTTATAAGGCTCTCTCAGCTAATGGGAAATACAAATCCACTATTGATTCGTGAAACGCTTCTAAAGGCCAGAGATAAGCAAATAGAGGATGAATTTTTATCCGCCGCCTCTGTATGTCATGTCTCGCCGCATCCAGTAATACAAGAAAAGAGCATTTCCCCTTTATTGTCATCAGTACTTAATGAGTGGCTTGAGGAGATGAGTTCTGATTGGGCGAAGAGTACCAAAGTGCTTAATGAGAGAACGGTGAATGGTTTCCTGGAATGGTGTGGGGATATCCCAGTAGCTTCAGTTACGAAAAAGACGGTGAGTACTTATAAAAAGTTTCTTGATAAGTCGGGTAAGTCACCTCGATCCAGACAAGATGCCATTATTAAGGTTTCTGCGATGTTCAATTTCGCTATGAAGCAACGTGATTACATCGTGAAGAATCCTTTTTTGGGGATGAACTATAAGAATGTTGAAAATGTGAGTATTAAAACGGGTGTTTCATTAAGGGAGCATCAAAAAATAATTTCTTCTGAGCATGTTGGTAATACCAGGTCCTTATGGTGGTTACTAAACCTACTTTTTTACACAGGAGTACGTATCGGTGAGGCGATCCAAATCTCTTCAAATGATTATATTGAGAAAGAAGACCAAGGAATACTCATCAAGTGTATCAGCATTAATGATGCGGGTACTAAAACCGTTAAGAATAACGAGTCAATTCGCGATATACCTTTAAGTGATAGTCTTCTAAAGGCTGGTATATGGGAAGAGAAACCAATATATCATTGGGTTAATAATTCATCTGCAAGTAATGCCGTAAGCAAGGCTTTCAAAAAAGCAGGTATGAAACATACAGCACATGACTATAGATATGGCTTGTCAGACCGATTGAGAGATCTTCAAGAAGTACCAGACCATATAAGATTCTCGATACTTGGACATGCTCATCGAACAATGACGGATAGAACATACAGGAGTAAACAACCACTTCTGCAAATGAAACAAGTGATTGATCGTATCTGAATTAAAAGCAAGCACATGGATGTGTTATCGGGAGGTACATTACTTTAAATCATTCGTGAAATTCTTTCCCTTTATATCCTATACTAAAAGGGGTAATGAATTTATAAAAATGTGAGGTTTAAATTATGAGAATGAAAGAATATTATTATGATAAGGCACTATCTTATTATAAGTTATTAGAAGAAGAGTATGAATGTATTATAAGGAATGAGGAAAGAGTGTTTTCTAAAGGCAGCAATAAGAAGTTGTTAATAAAATCAAATATAAGCAATGCTAAAAAATAATCCACATTCATTTTTATTTTATGGGTTTTTATATGTGCTGAATATTTTTGTCACTGTTCATTTTTATTCTTTGGTTATGACATTGAAATTTACATCATATTTTCAATGGGTAACCGATTCCTTAGTTTTTATGTTTTACGATAGAAACAGGTGCGTTGCTATTATTCCATAATCTAAAGGCGGGTTACTTAGCAACACTTATTAATACAAGCCATTAAATATAAATGTACTAAAAAACACATATTTCATCCCCTATAAATATCTACCGATATTTATAGGGAGAGAAGAAAAAAATGAAATGAATTTAAATTATGTCCTATACTATATGTATAGTTAAAAATCCTGTTGGTGTACCCGTTAGTCGTGGGTTAATGATAAGAGCGTCATTATCCTTGGTATAATAAATTAAAACCTGATCCTATCGACAAGTAGATGGCAGATGAGTTGTTCAACAGAACGCAGTGCAAATGAAACCCGTGCAAATTTCCCGAGCGTAAATTCCAGACAAAAAAGACGAAAACGCAGGAGTCACGGCAATGTGGCACTATAAAGGAATCGGATAATACCCCGTAGATTCCCTTGATAGACATATAAGGCCAATCCTTACCAAATGGTATAAGGGAGTCTATTACTTCTAATAGATTCTGTGGCGAATTTATACAATATAGATCCGTCCAGAATTTGAGAAGTACTTAGACGCTTATAGGAGTTATTCATACAGCTTTTATAAGAAGAGTAGCGATGAGCTACGACCGTTGCAGAGAATGGCGATAGGAAGAAACAGGGCAACCCGCTTCCGCTTGAGTACAATATAGTTGTATTCAAAATTCGCTGTATGAAATGTTGATGAGTATCAGCGTCAAGAAATACAAATTATTTGTATATCTTGAATTTCTTCCCCCTTAGTGGGGGATCAAAATGTATCCAAGAAATCCCGTCAAGGGGTAACGCTGTTAAAGCTAATCAGTACCTAATAAACGTATCGCTAAAGCAAAACTTAATATCCAATGAATTGATATTCGACTTTAATTGAACGCAGTGAGATTAAATCGAATGAAATTCCTGGTTCGCTTGTAAAGCGAGACAGTCAATATTCAATGAAAGTATCAGTTCAATTGGATATCGTAAGGATTGATAATTTCAATTTTTCTTTGTGAGCACGCCTTGCTATGAACTCTTCATTAATTAATGCTTGTGTTTAATGCAGTTACAATGACTCAGGAAACATTAGTACATAATAATGACACTTGTATGATACTCATTTTATAAACTTGCCATAGGCGTTTACAGAGCGTTTAAGCATGATTATTAAAGTTGCTAATGGATCGAACTTATTGAGTCATGTACTATAGTTAGAACTTCCACCTTTCACTACCTCGGGTAGGTTTGTTAACGGTGATTGGTGGAAGTACTAATTGTGCTAATTAACTTTGTTAACAATCATCACTACAGTACCAATGACATTGATGCTTTTCATATCTTCAAAAGCGACCGTGATTGATGGGTAATTGTCATTATCACTCAGTAAGCGTACTCCATCCATGAGTACCTGTACTCTCTTAAACAAATAATTCCCGCTCTGTTTTAATACTACAAGTTTGTTATCAGTTAAATCTGTATCGTTAGTATCAATGAGTAGCACTGCACCCGTGAGAAAAGTAGGAGTCATTACATCGGTACTGACCCTGATGGCACGCAGAGAGTGTAAACCCTTCACCTCAACCAGTTGAGCATCAAGTTTCAACATTTCATCGGCATGATCAATAAAAGGTACACATATGACATCTGAATCAGTGATGCCCATGCTCGATTGTTGGCCTGTAGCCAGCCACTCAATAGAGACATTGCCTGCTTTTGCCAAGAGTACCAAGTTATCCAGTGTAGGGCTTGATGAACCGTGCATGTAGTTGTGAACAGTACTATAGCCAATACCCGCACGTTTTGAGAACTCTCTACCCGTTGTTCCAAGTTCTGCTATGACGTGCTTTAAGCGTTCACTGAACTCTTTAGTACTCTGCTTTTTATTGTTCATTCTATCGCCATTCAACTTAAGGAATTGTATTCCTAATTCGATTTGACTTGTTCATTTTATTGATCAATCATGTTCATGATTAAGTAATGAGTGATCATAATGAAGAATCATAAACAAGAAGGATCTCAAAAAAAGGAATCAAATGCCAGTACTCGAAACTGGCATCGGGCCGATGTACTTGCAGCTATACGCAAGAAAGGTAGTTCGTTGGCTAAGTTGTCCCGAGACAACGGCTTACATGAACGAACGCTATACAACGCCCTTGAGAGGCATTGGCCAAAAGGTGAGCAGATCATTGCCGATTATATTGGGGTCACCCGAGAAGAAATCTGGCCCGAACGTTACAGCAATAGTGAGGAATAAATTGTGGCATACGCAACATATACAGTGGTTTGTCCGCATTGTGGATGTACTACGACAGTTAACACCGGAATAAAAAGCAGTGGTACAGGTGTAGGTTCGTGCGGAGCATGTAGAAAACTTGTCAGAGTAGAAGTTGACTCCCTCGGTAATATAAAACGAGTATTAAAATAACAAGGGAAAATAAAAATGAAGAAAATACAGTTTTTTGTTTATATGGGATTCGGTTTAATCATGGCGTCCATGGTTTATAGTTATTTTAGTACATTCAATGAACCAGGGATGTCATTTGCTACAGTATTACTTGCATTAGTTACTTTAGCATTTTGGAGTATGGTTATGATCATCTCATTTTGGTGGTCAATTATAGCCATTCCATCTATACAAGAAAACCACCCCGCATTAACGCAAAAATTTCCAAAGTTTTTTAATAACTTTCTTCTGCCTATCATCATTGTCATTTTATTATTAATAGCTGGGCAAGCTAATGTATATATGATGAACCTACAAGGAAAGAATCTTGGTTTTATGATCGAAGATCAATTCTCTGAAGCGAAGAGTGCCGGGATCTTTAACAGAGAAAAGTGGATTGAGGTTAAAGCTAAGCAAGATGAGTCAATAAAATTAGCCGATAAACATGCTGCCGCTGTAGCATTAGAAAAAAAGAACAAAGACTACATCGAAAGTAAGATTAATAGTCTCGACAAGAGTAGTGGTAAGTACTTAGTAGCTGAAAATATCTACAAACAACATGGTGTTTGGGTCGATGATTACATTGCTGTTCAAAAGAAGTCATGCTCACGTGAATTCAATCGACTGTTAGCTGCTAATGCAGCGTCTGAGCAAGCCATTGAGTACTGGAATGAAACCTCTGATTCTTTAACCCAGTCGGGTATTTCGCCATTTGCAGGGGGGAGGAGTCCTACAACCGATCCTGACATCCAGAGAGCCAACAACGATATTAGATTTGCCCGTTCTCAATTAGAAAACTGTGGTATAGCTCATCTTAACGAGATAGAACATCGTGTTACAGTACAAACTGATAATTGAAATGGATTCAGGATTATGTATTTTAAAGCGGTTGTTATAAGTTTAAGTTTGCTATTGTGTTTATCGGCCTCTGCTGATGAACTTAAGCAAAATATTGATAGCACATTACAAAAATGCAAGATGGATGCTGTTAGTACCATTGACTCACAGAATTGCTATATTAAAGCTACTACAGCGTGGGATACTGAGCTTGGGAATCAATATAAACTGCTAATGAAAGATCAGCCTGAAAATGTGCGTGCTGCCCTAAGAGATTCACAAAGGCAATGGATAAAATACAGAGATTCGTATAATAAAGGAATTGAGGCTTTTTATCAAAAAGAAGAGGGTACTATCTGGAGTTTGATTGCGGCTGAAAGCAAAATGAATATCATCCGCGATAAAACATTAGATCTTTATCGACTCAGGAATAGTACAAATCTTGGTGGCTGATGTTAAAAGGTAGCGTAGGCTACCTTTTTTATTGCCATCGATGAGTCAGGGCTGGTGGATAACCGCTATTAATAATTCTTAAAGTACTTTCATCACTCCATTCACACAGCAAAACGCCAAACATCACGTAATCTTCTGTTCCAGTATCAAAGTATTTGTGCATTAGGTCATGCAAAGTCTTTTCTGTTTGTGTGAAAGAAATCATTTGCTTAACTTAAGATGCCGCACAGTTCATTTCTTTCTTGATTCGGCTAATAGTGTTGGTACTTACACCGAAGTCAGCAGCTACAGAGCGAACACTTCCGCCAGATGCCAATGCCGCGAGGATTTCAGTACGCGGGATATGCCTACCATTTCCACGTCCAGCAATACGACCAGCAGCCTTAGCTGCTTCGTAACCCTCTCTTTGCCTGAGCAGCATCATTTCACGTTCCATTTGGCAAATTCCCGAAAGTAAAGTTAGAACCAGTTTACCAGTAGGTGAGTTATCTCCCGTCTTAATGCCTTCATGATGAAACTGGATCGCGACACCCCGTTTAGTCAAAGTATCTACAGTTGAGAGAAGGTCGGTTGTATTACGGGCAAGGCGGCTGATGTCATGCACATGCAAAGTATCGCCTTCGCGTAAGTACTCCATCATCGCTAAGAATGCTTCACGATTGGTATCTTTCGCACTTACTTTCTCAGTGAATACTTTTTCAAAGGTGATCCCCGTATCTGCTAATTGTCGCTCGCTGTTTTGTTGCAAGCTGGATACGCGAATATAAGCGATGTGTGCCATGTCAAAATCTCTATACTGTATCGATTTGTATGTTGCGATTTATTATAGAGTGTAGCGATGAAAAATCAAGGCAGATCGCTACGCTTAATCAGGCTTTAGGAGGATATGCGGTATGTAGCGATTAAGGATGCTTAATCGCTACATATGAATTATTTAACCCTTCAAATCATTTTTAATTCAATAGGTTTTTCCTATTGTTTTTTAATTAAAGAGTGGGGGTTCCTGATATTACAAAAGAGTGAGATTTGGTATACAAATTGCTTGGCTTTGTGGGTGAAATAGACGTTTACTGTGATGTAAGAATTGTTTAAAGTCTATTAGTACATCTACAATTTCAGATGCTGGTGCATAAGGAATAAGAATGAATACTATAGCTTCTGTTTATATCAAAGGCCTGTGGGGGCATCAAGATATAAACATATATATTAATAGCAAAACAAATTTTATAATAGGTGTTAATGGTACAGGGAAAACTACACTTATTAATCTACTTGCCGCGGCACTCACCTTTGATTATGAGAAGCTTTTAAGGATTGAATTTGATAGTATTTTAATTCGGCTTAAAGAAATTGGTGGTTCCCGTCGACCAAGCATTCGTGTTAGAAAAGAGCCATTGGCATCAGAAGAAAGTCTAATATATGAAATCAAAATGGCGGCGAAAGAGGAGCCTATAGTAATCCCTTTTGACCCTCGATTCGATCGAGTTTATATAGAAACGAAGGATGGAAACAGGATCGTAAGCAGAAGAAGGGGGACTAATCAGGAATCTCATTCTTTAAGTGAGATAAGTCTTGCCTTAAAAGAATTGATTAAGGTTTCATGGTTATCCGTAAACCGCTCAGATAATTTGTACTTTAGAGATGCCGACAAAAGAGCTTTAACGACTATTGACCATAAGATTATTGAATTGAACAATAATCTTGTCCGTTATTTTTCGGTACTATCTCAAAATTTTTCTGATCATACGATTGAATTTCAGAAAAAAAGCTTCCTTGCTCTGATTAATAATGAGGGAGCAGACCCCATATTTCAATTCTCAAGTTCGATCGACATCGATCAAGAACGTAAAACATTAGTAGAAGTTTTTGATGTTCTTGGTGTTGATAATAAGTATTATCTCAAAAAACTAAATGAACACTTTTCTCGATTAGAAAAAATTAAACAAAGAGCAAATTCCAAAGCTATTTCCGTAGATGATTTTTCGGTGATGTATAATTCTTGGCGTGCTCATACATTAGTTGCCGATTATGAAATTTTACAGACTAAAAAAGCCAGTATATTTAAACCCAGAGATAACTTTATTTCTTTACTTAATTCAATGTTTAATGGTCGTAAAAAGTTCTCTGTTTCTGATAAAAGCGAACTTGTAGTTATGACTAAAGATGGTCGATTAATTGAGTTGGAAGAATTATCATCAGGGGAAAAACAGTTACTTATTATTCTTGGTGAAACATTACTACAACAATCTCAGCATGTTATATATATCGCAGATGAACCTGAGTTATCATTGCATGTCATTTGGCAAGAACAACTGATTGGGGCTATTACGAAGCTAAATCCAAATGCACAAATTATTTTTGCTACTCACTCTCCTGATATTGTAGGTGTTGAGCAAGATGCTGTCATTGATATGGAGGATTTGGTTTCATGACTTTTTCAAGAACAGCGAGTGGATTAAGAAATTATAATATATTTTATAAAGTCGAAGCTGTTGTTTATATTGAGGGGAGACTTTTAGAAAAATCAACTACACAACAGAGTACCGATGATTCGAAAGTGTTTGATGTTATTTTTTATACCTCTTTGTTTAAAGTGTTTACTCCTCACCATAATGTTAAAATAAAGATTGTTGGTTGCAAGGATAATGTATTAGATTATCATGATAAAATAGTTAATGAGAAAATATCTAATTCTTTTGCAATTATAGATCGTGATTATGATGGAGTGTATTTCACAAGGACCAATTCAGAGAAGCTGATTGTTACTCACGGCTATAGCTGGGAAAATGATTTTTGGTCTCCTAATCTTTATTTCGAACTGGCAAGATTGCTTAGTTTAGATAGTGATCTTGCGTGCGATATTGTACAACAAAAATTAGTGCGTTCTATCCGGAGATTATGCTTAATTAATAGGGCTAACTTGGTCTCGAAATTCTTTGGTAATGGTATTTTCCCCATAGGAAAAAAAGGTGGGGATAAAGGGTTTAGGTATGATGTTAATTTAAAATATCCATTGCAATTATGTGAGGTAAAAAGGCTTTTTAATAAAATATCAGAGGATGTAAAAACAGATCCTGAACTCCATGAGTTAATTGTTGCAACTAAGCTTGATTTTAATAACCTTATCCAAGGTCATTTTTATGAGTATATGATTTTGCAAATTTTGTCTTATGCATATAAAATAACTTCTGGTATAACTCATAATATTGCTGATTTTAATTTAATAAAAAATGTAGCATTCAATAATTTTAAAATGAAACCCGATTACTACTTAGAACCTTCTACGCTGAGTCATTATGAACAGCAGTTCTCGAGAGTACTTCAAGCTGCATACTGAAGTATAAAGCCAGTCATTTTGACTGGCTTTATTATTATCAGTGTATAGCGATTAATTAACAACTCCATCGCTGACAAGCCCCTATTGATTTTATGTAAAACAGCCTTTTCAATACCAATTAACATCATAATTAGTATGGTATTATTTAACCATGTTTGGACTTTAATCATCATGGTCAGTTCAGTCATATTAAAATAAATTACTTAAGCTAAATAAAACCTACCAACTTGATCCCTTCTGTTCTCTGTCATATGGTCCAATACTCATAATCACCATCAAACCCGCACCAACACTGACATACTGCCCCAGTAAAGTGGATTCAAAATGGCTGTTTAACATAGTTTATCCGGCTTCTCGCCAGATCCTCAGAAGGGGAGTTGATACCATTCGTGTGAAAACACATTGAAAATCAGCTCGTAGCGTTGAGCCGATTATTTCAGCGGGTAGTATAGCGTAAAGAGATGTAAATCTGCCAGAGGTCACATTTTGACGAAGGTGGCCGGAAGGGGCGGCTAATGTGTGGTTGTTATATGATGAGACAACGCTGTCGTTTGCTTAAGTGCCACGCGGCTCGCGTGGCACTGGATCGGCAATCAGGCCAGCTGTGGCGGCAGGCATACGCCGATGCCCCCGATACCGCAGTAGCCGTACGGGTTTTTATGCAGATACTGCTGGTGATCGTCCTCGGCATAGTAGAACGGTTTCGCGGTGGCGATTTCCGTCGTTACCTCGCGCGTATCGCCCGCTTCACGCATGGCCTGCTGAAAACGCTCAAGGCTGGCGCGCGCGGCGGCATCCTGCTCAGGCGTGAGCGGATAAATGGCCGAGCGGTACTGGGTGCCGTGGTCGTTGCCCTGACGCATGCCCTGCGCCGGGTCGTGGTTTTCCCAGAAGACCTGCAGGAGCTGCTCGTAGCTAATCACCTCAGGGTCATAGACCACGCGTACCGCTTCCGCATGCCCGGTTTCGCCAGAGCAAACTTCGCGATAGGTAGGATTCGGCGTGTAACCGCCCGTGTAGCCAGCCGCGGTGCTGTAAACGCCGGGCAGCTGCCAGAAGAGGCGCTCAACGCCCCAGAAACAGCCCATGGCGAACAGGGCGATTTCCATTCCCTCCGGTACGTTGGTCATGGAATGGTTATTGACGGCGTGTAAGGTCGCCACAGGCATAGGAGTGTTGCGTCCCGGTAATGCATCGGTTTGTGAAACCAGGTGCTTTTTGTCGAATAAACTCACGATGGGGCCTCCCGGGGTGCGATGTTTCAGTTAAGGTTGTCACGAAGCGTTTAATTGAACACAATAAATGCGCTGAATGAGTCTAGATTTAATCATAAGAAATATTTGGGTGTTACACCTATTTTCAACCCGCGATTTGGGTTTTTGGCCAATAGGCCGTATTTTGCCGCGGAGCGGCACTTCATTTGCTTCCAGGGTGGAAACAGGGATATTCAGGAGAAAACGTGACAAAAATCCGCCAGTTATGTTTGGTCAGTGTGTTGCTGACAAGCGGGATTGCCAGCGCGGCGAATGTCCGTTTGCAGGTTGAGGGGTTATCCGGGGCGCTGGAAAAAAACGTGCGTGCGCAGCTATCGACCATCCAGAGTGATGAGGTGACGCCGGACCGACGTTTTCGCGCGCGCGTCGATGACGCCATCCGTGAAGGACTGAAAGCGCTGGGGTATTACGAACCCACCATTGATTTCGATCTCCGTCCGCCGCCAAAGAAGGGGCGTCAGGTTCTTATTGCCCGCGTTTCGCCGGGTGAGCCGGTACTGATTGGCGGCACGAACGTCATCCTGCGCGGCGGGGCGCGTACCGACCGGGATTATCTGGACCTGCTCAGCACGCGGCCGAAAGTCGGTACCGTGCTTAACCACGGCGACTACGACCATTTCAAAAAAGAGCTGACGAGCGTTTCCCTGCGTAAGGGCTACTTTGACAGCCAGTTCAATAAAAGCCAGCTGGGCATTGCGCTGGATCGACGTCAGGCCTTCTGGGATATCGACTACGACAGCGGGGAACGCTACCGCTTTGGCGATGTGACGTTTGAAGGTTCGCAAATTCGTGAAGAGTATCTGCAAAACCTCGTGCCGTTCAAAAAAGGGGATTACTACCAGTCGAGGGACCTGGCGGAACTGAACCGCCGTCTTTCTGCTACCGGCTGGTTTAACTCCGTGGTTGTCGCACCGGAATTTGATAAGTCTCGCAAAACCAAGGTGTTGCCGCTGCATGGCGTTGTCTCGCCGCGCACCGAGAACACCATTGAGACCGGTGTTGGCTACTCGACGGATGTCGGACCACGCGTGAAAACCTCGTGGAAAAAACCGTGGATGAACTCGTATGGTCACAGCCTGACCACCAGCCTGAGCCTCTCTGCGCCCGAGCAGCAGCTGGATTTCAGCTACAAAATGCCGCTGCTGAAAAATCCGCTTGAGCAATATTATCTTCTGCAGGGCGGTTTTAAGCGCACCGATTTGAACGACACAAAGCAGGACTCTACGACGCTTGCCGTCTCCCGCTTCTGGGATCTCTCCAGCGGCTGGCAGCGCGCCATTAACCTGCGCTGGAGCCTGGACCACTTTACGCAGGCCAACGTCACCAATACCACCATGCTGCTTTATCCGGGCGTGATGATCAGCCGTACCCGCTCGCGTGGGGGCCTGATGCCGACCTGGGGCGACTCGCAGCGCTACTCCATCGATTATTCCAACTCCGCCTGGGGCTCCGACGTGGATTTCTCCGTCATGCAGGCGCAAAACGTCTGGATCCGCACGCTGTATGACAAACACCGCTTTGTGATGCGCGGCAATCTCGGCTGGATTGAAACGGGAGACTTCGAGCGCGTTCCGCCGGATCTGCGCTTCTTCGCGGGGGGCGACCGCAGCATTCGTGGGTATAAGTACAAATCGATCTCACCTGAGAACGAAAAAGGTCAGCTAACCGGTGCGTCAAAACTGGCGACGGGATCGCTGGAGTATCAGTACAACGTCAGCGGAAAGTGGTGGGGCGCCATGTTTGTTGACGGCGGTGAAGCGGTGAACGATATCCGCCGCAGCGACTTTAAAACCGGCGCGGGCGTGGGCGTACGCTGGCAGTCACCCGTCGGGCCCATCAAGCTCGATTTCGCCGTGCCTGTCGGCGACAAAGAAGAACACGGATTACAGTTTTACATCGGTCTGGGGCCTGAATTATGAGTTTATGGAAGAAAATAAGCCTCGGGGTGCTGATTTTTATCGTGCTGCTGCTCGGTACGGTGGCGTTTCTGGTGGGAACGACGACCGGGCTTCATCTGCTGTTTAACGCCGCGAACCGCTGGGTGCCGGGGCTGGAGATTGGCCAGGTAACGGGCGGCTGGCGCGATCTGCGTCTGAAGAACATCCGCTATGAGCAGCCGGGCGTGGCGGTGAACGCCGGGGAGTTTCACCTGGCGGTGAAGCTGGGCTGTCTGCGTGACAGCAAGCTTTGCGTCAACGATCTGTCGCTCAAAGACGTCAACGTGGCGATAGATTCGAAAAAAATGCCGAAGTCTGCTCCGGTCGAGGAAGAGGACAGCGGCCCGCTGAATCTCTCCACGCCGTACCCGATCGCGCTCTATCGGGTGGCGCTCGATAACGTCAATATCAAAATCGACGACACCACCGTATCGGTGATGGATTTCACCTCCGGCCTGCGCTGGCAGGAGAAAAACCTGACCCTGACGCCAACGTCCCTGCAGGGCCTGCTGATCGCGCTGCCGAAAGTGGCCGACGTGGCGCAGGAAGAGATCGTCGAGCCGAAGATCCAGAACCCGCAGCCGGAAGAAAAGCCGCTGGGCGAAACGCTGAAAGACCTCTTCTCGAAGCCTGTCCTGCCGGAAATGACCGACGTTCATCTGCCGCTGAACCTCAACATTGAGGAGTTCAAAGGCGAGCAGCTGCGCCTGACCGGCGATACCGATCTGACGGTCTACACCATGCTGCTGAAGGTCAGCAGCATTGACGGCAACATGAAGCTCGACGCGCTGGATATCGACACCAACCAGGGCTCGGTGAATGCGTCAGGCAACGCCCTGCTGCGCGACAACTGGCCGGTAGATATCACCCTCAACAGCGCGCTTAACATTGACCCGCTGAAAGGCGAAAAGGTGAAGGTCAAAGTGGGCGGGGCGCTGCGCGATAAGCTGGATGTCGGGGTGAATCTCTCTGGCCCGGTGGACATGGTCCTGCGCGCGCAAACGCAGCTGGCGGAAGTCGGGCTGCCGCTCAATCTGGAGGTTATCAGCAAGCAGCTTTACTGGCCGTTCACCGGCGAAAAGCAGTTCCAGGCCGATGACCTGAAGCTGAAGCTGAGCGGCAAGATGACCGACTACACGCTCTCGTTCCGCACCGCGGTGAAGGGGCAGGGCGTTCCGCCCGCGAACATCACGCTGGATGCGAAGGGCAACGAACAGCAGGTCAACCTCGACAAGCTGACCGTCGCGGCGCTGGAAGGCAAAACCGAGCTGACCGCGCTGCTCGACTGGCAGCAGGCGATCAGCTGGCGCGGCGAGCTGAAGCTGACGGGCATTAACACCGCCAAAGAGGTGCCGGACTGGCCGTCGAAGCTGGATGGCCTGATTAAGACCCGCGGCAGCCTGTACGGCGGTACGTGGCAGATGGACGTGCCGGAGATCAAGCTAGCCGGGAACGTGAAGCAGAACAAGGTAAAAATTGAAGGCTCGCTGAAAGGCAACAGCTATCTGCAGTGGATTATCCCGGGGCTGCACGTGGCGCTGGGCCGCAACACGGCGGATATCAAAGGCGAGCTGGGGGTGAAAGATCTCAACCTTGACGCCACCATCGACGCGCCGAATCTGGATAACGCCCTGCCGGGGCTTGGCGGCACGGCGAAAGGTCTCGTGAAGGTGCGCGGTACGGTAGACGCGCCGCAGCTGCTGGCGGATATCACCGCCAATAGCCTGCGCTGGCAGGAGCTGAGCGTTGCCCGCGTCCGCGTGGAAGGGGATGTGAAATCCGCCGATCAGATCGGCGGTAAACTGAACCTGCGCGTGGAGCGCATTGTTCAGCCGGACGTGAACATTAGCCTTGTTACCCTGGACGCCAAAGGGAACGAGAAGCAGCACGACCTCCAGCTGCGCGTGCAGGGCGAGCCGGTCTCCGGCCAGCTTCACTTGACCGGCAGCTTCGACCGCAAGGAAGAACGCTGGAAAGGTCTGCTTGATAACACGCGTTTCAATACGCCGGTCGGGCCGCTGGCGCTGTCGCGCTCCATTGCCCTGGACTATCGCAACACCGAGCAGAAGATCAGCATTGGGCCGCACTGCTGGACCAACCCGAATGCGGAGCTTTGCGTGCCTCAGACCATTGATGCGGGCGCGGAAGGGCGGGCGCAGATCAACCTCAACCGCTTCGACCTGGCGATGCTGAAGCCGTTTATGCCGGACACGACGCAGGCCAGCGGCGTCTTCAGCGGTAAAGCCGATGTAGCCTGGGACACCACCAAAGAGGGGCTACCGCAGGGCAGCGTCACGCTGTCAGGGCGTAACGTGAAGGTGACGCAGGAAGTCAACAACGCGCCGCTGCCTGTGGCGTTCGACACCCTGAACCTGAGTGCCGATCTGCATAACAATCGCGCACAGCTGGGGTGGACGATTCGCCTGACCAATAACGGTCAGCTGGACGGGCAGGTCCAGATTACCGATCCGCAGGGACGGCGTAATCTGGGCGGCAACGTCAACATCCGTAACTTCAACCTGGCGATGGTGAACCCGATTTTCGCGCGCGGGGAAAAAGCGGAGGGCATGCTGAACGCTAACCTGCGCCTGGCAGGTAACGCGCAAAGCCCGCAGCTGTTCGGTCAGATGCGGCTCAGCGGCGTGGATATCGACGGCAACTTCATGCCGTTTGACATGCAGCCCAGCCAGATCGCGATGAACTTCAACGGCATGAGCTCGACGCTGAGCGGCTCGGTATTGACGCAGCAGGGGCAAATCAACCTGAGTGGCGACGCGGACTGGAGCCAGCTCGACAACTGGCGCGCCCGTATTGCCGCGAAGGGCAGTAAGGTGCGCATCACCGTACCGCCGATGGTGCGCCTGGACGTATCGCCTGATGTGGTCTTTGAAGCCACGCCAAGCCTCTTCACGCTTGACGGACGCGTCGACGTCCCGTGGGCGCGCATTGTGGTTCACGACGTGCCGGAAAGCGCGGTCGGCGTCTCAAGTGATGAAGTTATGCTCAATGAAAATCTGAAACCTGTCGAACAGAAGAGCGCGGGCATACCGATTAATAGTAACCTTATCGTGCACGTGGGGAATAACGTGCGGTTGGATGCGTTTGGGCTGAAGGCGAGGCTCACGGGCGACCTGAAGGTGGCGCAGGATAAACAAGGTCTTGGCCTGAACGGGCAAATTAATATTCCTGAAGGACGATTCCACGCCTATGGTCAGGATCTGATTGTCCGTAAAGGCGAGCTGCTGTTCTCCGGTCCACCGGATCAACCCCTGTTGAACATCGAAGCGATTCGTAACCCGGAAGCGACGGAAAACGACGTCATTGCTGGCGTACGCGTTACCGGCTCTGCCGACGAACCGAAGGCGGAGATCTTCTCTGACCCGGCGATGTCGCAGCAGGAAGCCCTCTCTTATCTGCTGCGTGGACAAGGTCTGGACAGCGGACAAAACGACAGTGCGGCGATGACCTCGATGTTAGTCGGTCTGGGGGTTGCACAAAGTGGGCAGGTTGTGGGTAAAATCGGCGAGACGTTCGGCGTAAGCAATCTGGCGCTGGACACCCAGGGCGTGGGTGACTCCTCGCAGGTGGTGGTCAGCGGCTATGTGCTGCCGGGTCTGCAGGTAAAATATGGTGTGGGGATCTTTGACTCACTGGCAACACTCACGCTACGCTATCGCCTGATGCCTAAGCTATATCTGGAAGCAGTGTCCGGCGTAGACCAGGCACTTGATCTGCTCTATCAGTTTGAGTTTTAGCAATGCGAATATTTGTCTACGGCAGTTTACGAACCAAGCAAGGCAACAGTCACTGGATGACCAATGCCCTGCTGTTGGGTAATTACAATATCGAGAACTACCAGTTGTACAGCCTGGGCCACTATCCAGGCGCGGTTCCGGGCGAAGGAACAGTACAGGGTGAAGTGTATCGTATTGATAATGCGACACTTGCCGAACTTGATGCCTTGCGCACCAGGGGCGGTGAATACGCACGCCAGTTGATCCAGACGCCGTACGGAAGTGCGTGGATGTATGTCTACCAGCGTCCGGTCGAAGGGTTAACGCGGATTGTAAGCGGTAACTGGTTAGACAGAGACCAGTACTGAAAAACGACAACGCCACCGTGAGGTGGCGTTGTTTTTTTGTTCCTTCAACTCTCTTCTGTATCCCGGCGCCGGGTTAAAAAAAGAGGAACGAACAGCATGATATAGGGGGCAATAAGCCATAATAAACACAGGGCGCGAGAACGGCCATAGTGGTTTATGCACCGCGTATTGCTTGAAATGACGGGCAGGAAAAACAGTAAAAACAGCAGAATCGCATAATCGCTACGATAAGGGATCCATAAGTAAAACAAAAACCAGGCAAGCTGGAATGTCATGATGCAGAGATACTGCCATTTGCTGTCTTTGCCGTAACAGTCAAACGCCTTTATGTAGCCCATCTTTATGCTTTGAAGAAAGAAACTTAGCATGTATAACGCTCACGATCGCGACGGTCAGGAGTGTGCTCGTCAGCAACGCCCCTAAAAAATAGCTGTGGGTGATATCAGTAGCACCCGAGCCTAAAGTATGTAATTTACTATATCCTCTATCTACTGCAACAAAAAGCGTATATAGACCGATGTTAATACAGAACTGAAGCAGACAAGAAGTGATAATATTTACTGGGATTCTTTTTAATAGAGTAAGTGACGCATAAATAATACTTGCAGATAGAGCGAAGTAAAGCCCGTTAAATAAACTGGATAGTAATGAGCTATTTATTTGACTGAAAATTAAATTATCGCTTCCATAGTACCATGAAAGATATTCAACATACGTACTTCTTCCAAATATAAAGGAGGCAATAATAAGAACGAATAGGCTCACAATATGGCTTTTCTTACTCATAATTTTGCTCCCTTAGATAGTAGTTCCTTCATCGTTTTACTGGCTTCTAGCTGATCTTTGATTATGGCAAGGTCACGAGTATTGTGGTTATATTTTGCAATAGCGGTTGGCGTACCTTTACCACCATTGTCCATAAAGAAGAACTTGTGGTATGGGATCCCGCCCATAACTCACCGCCTGCGGCAGGGAGTGGATAGACTCTGTCGTGAGGAACCGAGGAATATTTTCATGCTCAATATTACCTAAAGGCGTTGTGGCAACAAGAGATCCAATAAAATCGGTCGTATACACTAACGCATCTGTATCTTTGGTCGTTACTTTCGAGCCCGTAATATATTTTATCTGTTGCCAAAGGGTAATATCTTTAGGGGAAACCTTAACGCCATCCATAAACATATCTTGCTTGCGTTTTAGCTGAATGACAGTACGGTGCAGCTGAGTCAAAGAGGGGCTGATTTCCCCAATAGAAGGCATAAGGCCATCGCGGGAATAGAGCCGTTCAATGATAAAATAAATCCCAGTTGGGCGGGCAACATCAATGTTAATGGATAATATATGAATCCTATAATGAAGAGGGATTAATGTTCATCATGACAGTATGTTGTGAACAGCCAGGCTATTCAACCACTCCCACCATAAATGATAGGACGTCTTTTCTGTTTTTAATGTCCAAATCAAAAAGAATGGAATTTTTCTTAAATAACCCGTTTTTGCCGATTTTAACCAAATAAATAAAAAAGCCCCGACCAGCGGGGCTTTATCGATCGGCAGTAAGAATTACTTCTTAGCAGCGCGTTCGAAAGAGGCGATGATTTCTGCTTTCGCCGCTTCTGCGTTGTCCCAGCCGTCAACCTTAACCCACTTGCCTTTTTCGAGGTCTTTGTAGTGCTCGAAGAAGTGGCTGATCTGCGCTTTCAGCAGCTCTGGCAGGTCGTTCACATCTTTAATGTGATCGTATTCTTTGCTCAGCTTGGTGTGCGGTACCGCAACCAGTTTCGCATCTTCACCGGCTTCGTCGGTCATTTTCAGCACGCCAACTGGACGGCAGCGAATGACTGAGCCTGGCTGCAGTGGGTATGGCGTTGGGACCAGCACGTCAACCGGATCTCCGTCCAGAGACAGGGTGTTGTTGATGTAACCGTAGTTGCACGGGTAGAACATCGCGGTAGACATAAAGCGGTCAACGAACAGCGCACCAGTGTCTTTGTCGATTTCGTATTTGATCGGATCTGCGTTAGCCGGGATTTCGATAACTACGTAGATGTCTTCTGGCAGTTCTTTACCCGCAGGGACGTTGAGTAAGCTCATGTCGGTGTCCTTTAAAATGGATGGTAAACAAGTGGCAGGTATTATAGCCAACTCGCGCTGAATGTCTCCGCCTGTTTTCGCTTTCTCTCCCCGCTTTCACCACTTTTCAGACCGATTCCATGACAGGAAAATCCATAAACTCAGCCGCATTTTTCATGGCGAAATGAAAGCGATTACAAACTTGTGATTAACGTTTTATTCACTTTTCTGAAGTGTGATGTAACGCAATTCGTTACATATTTCATGGGCTATAGTCATTCCGCAGAACATCTTTTAACCAACAATAACTCACCCTACGAGGACGTTCATATGTGGAAGCGCTTACTCCTGGTCACAGCAGTTTCGGCAGCCATGTCGTCTATGGCGATGGCCGCTCCCTTAACCGTAGGTTTTTCGCAAGTCGGCTCTGAATCTGGCTGGCGAGCGGCAGAAACCAACGTTGCGAAAAGCGAGGCTCAGAAACGCGGCATTACCCTGAAAATCGCCGATGGTCAGCAAAAACAAGAGAATCAGATCAAAGCCGTGCGCTCCTTTATCGCCCAGGGCGTGGATGCCATCTTTATTGCACCCGTCGTGGCGACCGGCTGGGAACCCGTCCTGAAGGAAGCAAAAGACGCTGAGATCCCGGTCTTCCTGCTCGACCGTTCCATCGACGTCAAAGACAAATCCCTCTATATGACCACCGTGACGGCCAATAACGTTCTTGAAGGACAGTTAATTGGTGACTGGCTGGTGAAACAGGTCGACGGCAAGCCGTGTAACGTCGTTGAGCTGCAGGGCACCGTCGGCGCGAGCGTGGCCATCGACCGTAAAAAAGGCTTTGCTGAGGCCATAGCTAAAGCGCCAAACATCAAGATCATCCGCTCTCAGTCCGGCGACTTTACGCGCAGTAAAGGTAAAGAGGTCATGGAGAGCTTCATTAAGGCTGAAAACAACGGCAAGAACATCTGCATGGTTTACGCCCACAACGATGACATGGTGATCGGTGCGATTCAGGCAATTAAAGAAGCGGGCCTGAAGCCGGGCAAAGATATCCTCACCGGTTCTATCGACGGCGTGCCGGACATCTACAAAGCGATGATCGATGGCGAAGCCAACGCCAGCGTGGAGCTGACGCCAAACATGGCGGGCCCGGCATTCGACGCGCTGGAGAAATTCAAGAAAGACGGCACGATGCCTGAGAAGGTGACGGTCACCAGGTCCACGCTCTACCTGCCTGACACGGCGAAAGAAGAGTTAGAGAAGAAGAAAAATATGGGCTACTGATCCAGTGAAATTGCCGGGTGGCTCTGCGCTTACCCGGCCTACGGGAATGTGCCGGGGGAGTAAATATGAAAACTGAACAACACCAGGAAATCCTCCGCACAGAGGGCCTGAGTAAATTCTTTCCCGGCGTAAAGGCGCTGGATAGCGTTGATTTCAGCCTGCGGCGCGGTGAGATTATGGCGCTGCTGGGCGAGAACGGCGCGGGAAAATCGACGCTGATTAAATCCCTCACCGGCGTGTATCACGCCGATCGCGGCACCATCTGGCTGGAAGGCAACGCCATTTCGCCGAAAAACACCGCCCATGCCCAGCAGCTGGGGATCGGGACGGTGTACCAGGAAGTGAACCTGCTGCCGAATATGTCGGTGGCGGATAACCTGTTTATTGGCCGTGAGCCACGCCGCTTTGGCCTGCTGCGCCGCAAAGAGATGGAGGCGCGGGCCACGAAGCTGATGGAATCGTACGGCTTCTCCCTCGACGTTCGCGAGCCACTGAACCGCTTTTCCGTGGCGATGCAGCAGATCGTCGCCATCTGTCGCGCGATCGATCTCTCCGCGAAGGTACTCATCCTCGATGAACCCACCGCCAGCCTCGATACCCAGGAAGTGGAGATGCTCTTTACCCTGATGCGCCAGCTGCGCGATCAGGGCGTCAGCCTGATCTTCGTTACCCATTTCCTCGATCAGGTATATGAGGTAAGCGATCGTATCACGGTGCTGCGCAACGGAAGCTTTGTCGGCTGCCGCGAAACCCGCGATCTGCCGCAGATCGAGCTGGTGAAAATGATGCTGGGCCGCGAGCTGGAAACCAACGCCCTGCAGCGTGCAGGGCGCACGCTGCTGAGTGAGAAACCGGTCGCCGCGTTCAGCGATTACGGTAAAAAAGGGACGATCTCGCCGTTTAACCTTGAGGTGCGGCCAGGCGAAATCGTCGGGCTGGCGGGCCTGCTGGGCTCCGGCCGGACCGAAACCGCCGAGGTGATCTTCGGGATCAAACCGGCGGACAGCGGCACCGCGCTGATCAAGGGCAAACCGCAAACTCTGCGATCGCCGCATCAGGCCTCCTGCCTGGGCGTCGGCTTCTGCCCGGAAGACAGGAAAACGGACGGCATTATTGCCGCGGCCTCGGTGCGGGAAAATATCATCCTGGCGCTGCAGGCCCAGCGCTGCTGGCTGCGCCCGATCCCTAAGCGTGAGCAAAACGCCATTGCCGAGCGCTTTATTCGCCAGCTCGGCATCCGCACGCCGAGCGCGGAACAGCCCATCGAGTTCCTCTCCGGCGGCAACCAGCAGAAGGTTCTCCTCTCGCGCTGGCTGCTGACCAAACCGCAATTCCTGATCCTCGACGAACCGACCCGGGGCATTGACGTGGGGGCGCACGCCGAAATTATCCGGCTTATCGAAACCCTGTGTGCAGACGGTCTGGCCCTGCTGGTCATTTCGTCCGAGCTGGAAGAGCTGGTGGGCTATGCCGATCGCGTCATCATCATGCGCGATCGCAAACAGGTGGCTGAGATCCCGCTGGATAAGCTGTCCGTTCCGGCGATCATGAATGCCATCGCGGCATAAGGAGTGAATCGTGATGCCCCGTTCGCTTTCGCAAACCGGTGAGACAAAGCGCCGCTTCAGCTGGCCGACCGGCACGCCGCAAATCGCGGCGCTGCTGGTGGTACTGCTGGTGGATAGCCTGGTCGCGCCGCATTTCTTCCAGATTATCGTGCAGGATGGCCGCCTGTTTGGTAGCCCGATAGACATCCTGAACCGTGCCGCGCCCGTGGCGCTGCTGGCCATCGGGATGACGCTGGTCATCGCCACCGGTGGAATTGACCTCTCCGTCGGCGCGGTGATGGCTATCGCCGGGGCCACGGCCGCCTCCATGACCGTGGCCGGACACAGCCTGCCGGTGGTACTGCTGGCGGCCTTAGGCACCGGCGTGCTGGCCGGATTATGGAACGGCATTCTGGTGGCGGTGCTGAAAATTCAGCCCTTTGTCGCCACCCTTATCTTAATGGTAGCCGGGCGCGGCGTGGCGCAGCTGATTACCTCCGGACAGATCGTCACCTTTAACTCCCCGAGCCTGGCGTGGCTCGGTAGCGGCAACCTTCTGTTCTTCCCGACGCCGGTGATTATTGCCCTCGTGACGCTGGTTATCTTTTGGCTCTTTACCCGCAAAACGGCGCTCGGCATGTTTATTGAAGCGGTGGGGATCAACATCCGCGCCGCGCGCAACGCCGGGGTCAACACCCGCTTGATGGTGATGCTGACCTACGTGCTGAGCGGCGTCTGCGCCGCCATTGCCGGGGTCATCGTCGCGGCGGATATTCGCGGGGCCGATGCCAACAATGCGGGGCTCTGGCTGGAGCTGGATGCGATCCTCGCGGTGGTGATCGGCGGCGGGTCGCTGATGGGCGGGCGCTTTAACCTGCTGCTCTCGGTGATTGGCGCGCTGATCATTCAGGGCATGAACACCGGGATCCTGCTCTCCGGTTTTCAGCCAGAACTCAACCAGGTGGTGAAAGCGGTGGTCGTGCTCTGCGTGCTGATCGTCCAGTCGCCGCGCTTTGTCAGCGTCATTAAGGGGATCCGTGGCCATGATAAAACGTAATTTACCGTTGATGATCACGCTGGGCGTGTTTGTGCTGGGGTATCTCTACTGCCTCACCCAGTTCCCCGGTTTTGCGTCGACGCGGGTGATTTGCAATATCCTGACCGATAACGCCTTTTTAGGCATCATCGCCGTCGGAATGACCTTTGTGATCCTCTCCGGCGGGATCGATCTCTCCGTCGGCTCGGTGATTGCGTTTACGGGCGTGTTCCTCGCGAAGGCGATCGGCTTCTGGGGGATCTCTCCGCTGGTGGCGTTCCCGCTGGTGCTGGCGATGGGCTGCGCGTTTGGCGCCTTTATGGGGCTGCTGATCGACGCGCTGAAAATTCCGGCCTTTATCATCACCCTCGCCGGGATGTTCTTCCTGCGCGGCGTGAGCTATCTGGTGTCGGAGGAGTCGATCCCGATTAACCACCCGATCTACGACACGCTCTCCAGCCTGGCGTGGAAAATTCCCGGCGGCGGCCGCCTTAGCGCGATGGGGCTGCTGATGCTGGGCGTGGTAGTGATTGGCATCTTCCTCGCCCATCGTACCCGTTTTGGCAATCAGGTTTACGCCATCGGCGGTAACGCCACGTCGGCAAACCTGATGGGGATCTCCACCCGTAGCACCACCATCCGCATTTATATGCTCTCTACGGGGCTGGCGACGCTGGCGGGTATCGTCTTCTCGGTGTATACCCAGGCGGGCTATGCCCTTGCAGGGGTGGGCGTTGAGCTGGATGCGATTGCTTCTGTGGTTATCGGCGGCACGTTGCTCAGCGGCGGGGTGGGTACGGTGCTGGGGACGCTGTTCGGCGTGGCTATCCAGGGGCTGATACAAACCTATATCAACTTTGACGGCACGCTCAGCTCATGGTGGACGAAGATCGCCATCGGCATTCTGCTGTTTATTTTTATCGCCCTGCAGCGTGGCCTGACGGTGCTCTGGGAGAACCGTCAAAGCTCGCCTGTTACCCGCGTAAACACATCGGTAACAGAGCGATAACACGCTGAATTTGCTTAAAGTCTAAACATTTTCCGGTAGCGGCCGATACTCTTTTTTTATGCCCAGAAATATCTCGCTACCGGAAATAATATCATGCTTAAAACGCTATCGATTCGTACCGGCTTGCTCTCTTTACTGGCCGTTATGACCCTTCTGCTGCTGATTGTCAGCGGCATTGGCATTTATGCCCTCACACAGAGTTCTTCTTCACTGCAGCGTATTAATCACCTTCAGGGTGAGCAGATGGTGCAGCTTAATTCAGGCTATACGCTGATCCTGCGCGCGCGCAATGAGGCGGGCCAGGCCGTCCGCCTGATGGAAATCGGCATGCTGGACGATGCGGCCAAAGCGGTAAAAAACATCAATCAGGAAGTGGCCCTGGCCCAGAAAACGCTGAAAAGCGTGATCGACGGCGGCGTGGCTGACGAGCATGGGCAACAGCTGCTCGACAAAGTGGCGGCCAGCCTGGCGATGTATAATCAGCAGGGGATCGACCCGATGCTGAAAACCCTGAATGACCAGAGCGCGGACGGGTATTACGATCTGCTGGAGAAGTCGCTGATTCCGGTGGCGAAGCAGTTTGATAACGATATGCAGGCGTTTCAGAAATGGAGCGAAGCGCGCGGTCAGGCGGAAGTCAGCGCCGTCCAGGCGAGTAAAACCCGCGTACTGATCCTGATTATCGTCGCCGCGCTGCTGACGGCGGGCATTATCGTACTCGCCTGGCTGGTGCTGCGCCATATGCTGCTCAAGCCGCTCTCGGCATCGATTGTTCAACTGGAGAGCGTGGCGGCGGGTGATTTAACCCATACGCTGAATGCGCCCGCGAGCCAGGAGTTTAACCGCCTCAACGCGGTGATAGAGGAGATGCGACAGTCGCTGATGAACTCGGTTCTGAGGGTACGCGATGCCAGCTCGCAAATTGACACCGGTAGCCGCGAGCTGACGCTGGGGAATCGGGATCTTGCCGAGCGTACGGAATCCACCGCCACGTCTCTCGAGCAGACGGCGGCCAGCATGGAACAGATCACTGCGACGGTGAAGCTCAACGCCGATAATGCCGAGCAGGCGCACCAGCTGGCGAAGTCGGTGTCCGACACGGCCGATCACGGCAGCGAGATGGTCTGCTACGTGATTGAAAAAATGCGCGATATCTCCGGCAGCTCGGCGCGCATCGCCGACATCCTGAGCGTGATCGACGGTATTGCCTTCCAGACCAATATTCTGGCGCTTAACGCCTCCGTGGAAGCGGCGCGCGCGGGCGAGCAGGGGCGCGGGTTTGCCGTCGTCGCGGGCGAGGTGCGCAACCTTGCCAGCCGCAGCGCCGACGCGGCGAAGGAGATCCGATCGCTCATCAGTGATTCGCAGACCCACGTTAACGAGGGCAGCGAGCTGGCCCAGCAGGCTGGCGAAACGATGGATGAGATTGCAACAGAAGTGCTGCGCATGACCAAACTGATGCGCGAGATTGCAACCGCGTCTCAGGAGCAGAGTCGCGGTATCGAGCAGGTGAATATTGCGGTGAACCAGATGGACGAAACTGCGCAGCAGAATGCGGCTCTGGTTCAGCAATCCTCCGCCGCGACCCGCTCCCTTGAGGAGCAGTCGCGTCAGCTGATGGACGCTATGTCATCATTCAAAGTGACGACTCAGACCGCTGCATAATATTACCCAGCCCCGGTATGCTCTGTGCCGGGGTTTTATTTATCCCGGAGTTAACTGCCCCAATATTATCGTGAATTTCACCCATTAATGTTTCCAGCGAGCTGGTTAAGGCTAACGCTTTTTCCGTCGGTTCAAGATATAAACCTTTACGGAAAAATAGGGGTTCATCAAAGAGTTGATTAAAGCGCTTTAATGCCAGGCTTACCGCGGGGCGGGACATCTCCAGACGCAAAGAGGCCTTTGCCATGCTGCCGCAGCGGACGATTTCAATAAATACAGGGATAAGATTTAAATCAATGCCGGTATTAGCACGGGAATAATTTTTCATTGCGATTTTGCTCCACGAAATATTTTTCAAACTGTTATGGAAATAATGCAGGAGCAATGGTGAATATTAAAGCATGTTTTTTATAAACACTTATACGGTAAAATATATAAATGACCAGGGGAGCCGTACTGGCTCCCCTGAAGAGAGGTATTATGCGTCCGGGTACTCACGGATAAAACGTTCAACGTCTTCAACCATGTGGTTGTTGCCGACGAAGAATGAACGGCGCTGGTGAAGGCTTTCCGGCACGATATCCAGAATACGCTCTTTACCGTCGCTCGCCTTGCCGCCCGCCTGTTCGGCCAGGAACGCCATCGGGTTGCATTCGTACAGCAGACGCAGTTTCCCGTCCGGGTGGCTGGCGGTGCTTGGGTAGAGGTAGATACCGCCTTTCAGCAGGTTACGGTGGAAATCCGCGACCAGAGAGCCAATATAGCGGGACGTGTACGGGCGTTGGGTCGCTTTATCTTCTTCCTGGCAGAATTTGATGTACTTCTTCACGCCGTTCGGGAATCGGATGTAGTTGCCTTCGTTGATGGAGTAGGTGTTGCCCTTCTCCGGGAAGCGCATGCGTTCCTGGCTCAGACAGAAAACGCCCAGTGAAGGATCGTACGTAAAGGCATGAACCCCGCACCCGGTGGTGTACACCAGCATGGTGGAGGAACCATAAACGACGTAACCGGCAGCCACCTGATTAATGCCCGGCTGCAGGAAATCTTCTTCGGTCACCGGCGTACCAACGGGCGTGACGCGGCGGTAGATGGAGAAAATGGTACCGACAGAAACGTTAACGTCGATGTTTGAGGAACCGTCAAGCGGATCCATCAGGACAACGTATTTCGCGTGTTCGCACCCTTCGAAAACAACAATCTCATCTTCTTCTTCGGAGGCGATACCCGCAACGATGTCGCGCGCGCGCAGTGCAGCTTTCAATTTTTCATTTGCGAACAGATCGAGTTTCTGCTGAACCTCGCCCTGAACGTTCTCGGCACCGCTGGCACCCAGGATATCGACCAGACCGGCCTTGTTGATATCACGGTGGATGATCTTAGCGCCCAGCTTTATTGCCGACAGCAAAGCAGTGAGTTCACCGGTAGCATGAGAGAACTCGTGCTGCTTTTCGACAATAAATTCACCTAACGTTTTCATAACACTTTCCCTGCATCTTTGTGAGTAGAGCGATTGTATGTTCACTAAAACGACTAAAGCCCAACAATCTTAACAAATATTCAAATAGTAGCGCAGAGGTGAATCGCGCCAGCAGGATACGGATTTTCCTGAAATGCGTTTCACACCCGCTGACATGTGGGTAAAATGTGCGCCACATTGAAGAAGGATAGTGACGTATGCGCATTCATATATTGGGGATTTGTGGCACTTTCATGGGCGGACTGGCAATGCTGGCGCGCTCGCTGGGCCATGAGGTGACAGGTTCGGACGCCAATGTGTATCCGCCAATGAGCACACTTCTGGAGAAACAGGGCATCTCTTTAATTCAGGGTTACGATGCCAGCCAGCTGGATCCCGAGCCGGACCTGGTGATCATTGGCAACGCCATGACCCGCGGCAACCCGTGCGTCGAGGCGGTGCTGGAACGCAATATTCCGTTCATGTCCGGTCCGCAGTGGCTGCATGACTTCGTCCTGCGCGACCGCTGGGTGGTTGCCGTTGCCGGTACCCATGGCAAAACCACTACCGCGGGCATGGCAACCTGGATCCTCGAAGCCTGCGGCTACAAGCCGGGCTTTGTGATCGGCGGCGTACCGGGCAACTTTGACGTTTCTGCGCGCCTGGGCGATAGCCCGTTCTTTGTGATCGAAGCCGATGAATACGACTGCGCGTTCTTCGACAAACGCTCCAAGTTCGTGCATTACTGCCCGCGCACGCTGATCCTCAACAACCTTGAGTTCGACCACGCGGATATTTTTGACGACCTGAAAGCCATTCAGAAACAGTTCCACCACCTGGTGCGCATTGTTCCGGGCCAGGGACGCATCATCCTGCCGGAGAACGACATCAACCTGAAGCAGACGATGGCGATGGGCTGCTGGAGCGAGCAGGAGCTAGTGGGCGAGCAGGGTCACTGGCAGGCGAAGAAACTCAACGCCGATGCCTCCGAGTGGGAAGTGCTGCTCGACGGTGAAAAAGTGGGCGAGGTGAAGTGGGGCCTGGTAGGCGAGCACAACATGCACAACGGCCTGATGGCCATTGCTGCGGCGCGTCATGTGGGCGTTCTGCCTGCGGATGCGGCCAATGCGCTGGGCTCGTTTATCAATGCCCGTCGACGTCTGGAACTGCGCGGTGAAGCCCACGGCGTCACCGTGTATGACGATTTCGCGCACCACCCAACGGCCATTCTGGCAACGCTTGCCGCTCTGCGCGGTAAGGTCGGCGGCACAGCCCGCATTCTGGCGGTGCTGGAACCGCGCTCTAACACCATGAAGATGGGCATCTGCAAAGATGACCTCGCGCCGTCGTTAGGACGTGCCGATGAGGTCTTCCTGCTGCAGCCGCAGCATATTCCGTGGCAGGTGGCCGAAGTGGCCGATGCCTGCATTCAGCCTGCGCACTGGAGTGCGGATGTGGATGTGCTCGCGGATATGGTGGTGAAAGCCGCTCAGCCTGGCGACCACATTCTGGTGATGAGCAACGGCGGTTTTGGTGGGATCCATCAGAAGCTGCTGGACGGTCTGGCGAAGAAAGCGCAAGCGGCAGAGTAAGCCCCTAACCCCAGCCCTCTCCCCTTTGAGGAGAGGGTCAGGGGTGAGGAACAGATTACTCTTCGTTCTCAGACAGCTCGCGCAGATACTGGAAAATCAGGCGCGCAGACTTCGGCGGCTTATTCCCTTCTTTCTCTTTCTGCGCGTTGCGGATCAATGAACGCAGCTGCTGGCGGTCGGCATCCGGCCACAGGTTCAGCACTTCCGGTACGGCATCATCACCCTGTTCAATCAGGCGATCGCGGATCTGCTCAAGCTTATGGAAAAACGCAACCTGCTGGTTGTGGCGGTTTTTCAGCTTGTCCAGCGCCTGGCGGATCGGATCGACGTCGCGCTGACGCAGCATTTTCCCGATAAGCTGAAGCTGGCGACGACGGCCTTCTTTTTTGATTTTCTGTGCCAGTTCAATGGCATCACGCAGATCCTGGTCGAGCGGGATCTTATCCAGCGCGTTTTTACCCAGTTCTACCATTTCTGCGCCAAGCTGTTTTAACTCTTCGGCGTCACGTTTAATTTCACTTTTACTGACCCAGATGATCTCATCATCTTCGTCTTCGATGTCATCACCGGGAACGTCGTCGAGCCAGTCTTCGGGCTGCTTAGTCATGTCAGGCTCCTTAAAAAAAGAGGCTAATGTTACCAGTTAAGACGCGCACTGAAAAACGGTTCTCTGTTAGACTTCAGATAACTCTCTCTTACAGTATGGCATTTGCGATGAAAGTAACCTCACAAGTTGAAGCGCAGCGTAAGATTCTTGAAGAAGCCGTCTCCACCGCGCTGATGCTTGCTTCAGAAAAATCAGATGGCGCCGAAGTGGCGGTCAGCAAAACCACCGGCATCAGCGTGAGTACCCGCTATGGTGAAGTGGAGAATGTAGAATTTAACAGCGATGGCGCGCTTGGGATCACGGTGTATCACCAGAATCGCAAAGGCAGCGCATCATCCACCGATCTCAGCCCGGATGCCATTGCCCGTACGGTACAGGCGGCGCTGGATATCGCCCGTTATACCTCTCCGGATCCTTACGCTGGCGTGGCGGATAAAGAACTGCTGGCGTTTGACGCGCCGGATCTCGATCTTTTCCACCCGGCGGAAGTGACCCCCGACGAAGCGATCGAGCTGGCCGCGCGCGCCGAGCAGGCTTCCCTGCAGGCTGATAAGCGCATCACCAATACCGAAGGCGGCAGCTTCAATAGCCATTACGGCATCAAAGTCTTCGGCAACAGCCACGGCATGCTGCAGGGATACTGCTCCACCCGTCATTCACTCTCCAGCTGCGTCATCGCCGAAGAGAACGGTGACATGGAGCGCGACTACGCCTACACCATTGGCCGCGCGTTGGGGGATTTGCAGTCTCCTGAGTGGGTGGGTAAAGAGTGTGCCGAACGCACGCTGTCTCGCCTGTCGCCGCGTAAACTCTCCACCATGAAGGCCCCGGTCATTTTTGCTAACGAAGTGGCAACCGGTCTGTTTGGCCATCTGGTGGGCGCTATCGCAGGCGGCTCGGTTTATCGTAAATCGACCTTCCTCCTCGACTCGCTGGGCAAGCAGATCCTGCCGGAATGGCTGACCATCGAAGAGCATCCGCACCTGCTGAAAGGGCTGGCCTCCACGCCGTTCGACAGCGAAGGTGTGCGTACCGAACGTCGCGATATCGTTAAAGACGGTATTCTGACCCAGTGGCTGCTGACCAACTACTCCGCGCGCAAGCTGGGGCTGAAAAGCACCGGACACGCTGGCGGCATCCACAACTGGCGCATTGCCGGGCAGGGCCTCAACTTTGAGCAGATGCTGAAAGAGATGGGCACTGGCCTGGTCGTAACGGAACTGATGGGTCAGGGCGTAAGCGGCATCACCGGAGACTACTCGCGCGGTGCGGCGGGCTTCTGGGTGGAAAACGGCGAAATCCAGTATCCGGTGAGCGAAATTACTATCGCCGGCAACCTGAAGGACATGTGGCGCAATATCGTTACGGTCGGTAACGATATTGAAACACGTAGCAATATACAGTGTGGTTCTGTACTTCTGCCGGAAATGAAAATCGCCGGTCAGTAATACCCGTAAAGGCGTTTTAATAATAAAAAAGGAAGTGAGCAATGCGTAAACATCTGTTAGCGATCGTCGCGGCTTCAACGCTGGTTCTTGGCTCTTCTGCGTTTGCTGCCGATCTTGAAGACGATATGGGCATCCTCGGTCAAAACCTGAAGGTGGTGCAGAAAACGGACAATGCGGCTGAAATGAAAGACGCGCTGACCAAAATGCGTGAAGCGGCGCTGGACGCACAAAAAGCGACGCCTCCGAAGCTGGAAAGCAAAGCGGCAGACAGCGCAGAGATGAAAGACTATCGCCACGGCTTTGACGTGCTGGTCGGCCAGATCGACGGCGCGCTGAAGCTGGCTAACGAAGGCAAAGTGAAGGAAGCCCAGGCGGCGGCAGAACAGTTTGTGACCACGCGCAACACGTATCATAAAAAGTATCGTTAATTGGGTGCCTGAGCTGTACGTCCTTCCCCGTATGCGGAGGCGCATTACGCGCCTCCGCATCCTTGCTCCCTACTGGCCGGAGCGACACTCCATCCGCGCGGTCACTTCAAGCGAGCCGTTTCGAAAACGGATCTCGCACAGTGTTTTCCTCGTCACCAGCGTTAAGATGATTATCGTCAAAGAAATAATCATCAAAATCCCGATACTTGGGTTTCTGCGTTTCATGGATGCCTCCTTGCTGTAAAGCGGGCGAGGTAGCAAACATCACGTGGCTAGACGTGTCGTTTACAGCCCCGTCCTGATTTAAATTCAGGTAGGGGCTTTCCACTTTCCGTCCCAGGCCTGAGACGGTCAGTCTCAAGCACCCGCCGCCACTCTACCCATTCCCCATAAGAAAACCTTATCCACGTCACATTTCTACGAGCTTGCTCGGAATCTTTTCCACTCTGCTTACCCGTTCGTTACCGCTTAATAGCGTGATAATCATCACACGAATGCATCGATTAATTCAGATTCACCGCATTTATGTGGCACAGATCACTGCTGCGGCTCGCCTTTCCACTTCGAAGTGGAAAACAACTCGCTACAAACAATTCCCCCCCAACGTTAGTTTTATTCCAGAGCCATTAACGGGGTAAGACCAGTGATTAACGGAGCGGTAATGAACGACGTTGGGGAACAGGCGGAGCAAACAGAACAGCTCGCGAATACCATGCTGCAGCAGGTTTATGCCCTGCTGGCCCGGAACAACATCATCCCCAATGCGGTACAGGAGCAGATGCTCACTTCCCACGTGCGCGCAATGGCGCACCGGTCCGTGACCGGCGAGCCGCTGCCGGAGGTTGAAGCAGAGCTGTTTGACGAAATTTCACCGGATTCAATGCGGCTCGCCCGTGAAGTGGTCGCGCAGTTTGGCAATCTTCCTGATGAAGAAGCCTGGCTGCTCTCCGTTCACTTTGAAGTCGCGAAAGACAACCTTTAAGGAGTAACACATGGAACAGATTACAGTCGTGATTGGCGATCGCCTCGGTAAAGGTCAGAAAGTGGCTGCCGGTGTGGAGAAAGCAGGTGGACGCGCGGTGGTCGTGCCGGGCATGGCAGCGGACATGAAGCTCGGCGACGTGATGAAAGCGGAAAACGCCACCTTCGGCATCTCCTTCTGCGGCAGCGGCGGCGCGGGTGCCATCACAGCCCAAACTAAATATGGCTACAAGGCCAAATACGGCATGCGTTCCGTGGAAGAGGGCGTGACCGCCATCAACGAAGGCTGCAACGTGCTGGGCTTCGGCTTTATGGATAAAGAAGAGCTGGGCGAGCGTCTGGTGCAGGCGTGGCAGAAGAAATACGGCGCATAAGCATGAAAGAACAGTTCACAACCACGGTGAGAGTGAAGGGGAAAGGCGACGCCAAAGCGCGCGCCTTTGCCGACGCGCTCAACCACGTTCAGGCCGCGGTGATGAAAGCCTCACCGCATATCTTACTGCGTATTGAGCCACAGGATGTGCAGGTTGTTCAGGCGCAAGAAGCGGTGCGTAAAGAAGCGTTTCTGTTCTTCTTTCTGCGCCGGGAAAGACGCACCTACAGCGTGGAGCTGGATGTGACCGTCAACGTGACCGCTATCAATCTCGACCAGGTGGATTTCGTCACGCAACGCTGATTATTCATAAAAGGGCAGACTGATGTTCTTAATTATATTAATAAAATCGCTCATCATTGGCGGCCTGGTTGGCGTCGGTGTCGGAGCCGGTGCTGCACGCATGTTTCATGCGCCTACCACTCAGGGGATGGGCGCGTTTCGTACGTTGGGGGAACTGAACTCCTGTGAAGGGGATCCGGCGTCCCACTTCTCCTTTGGGTTAGGTTTCTTCTTTAATGCCTGGGCCTCTTCCGTGGCCGCAGGTGCCTTCACACAGGACGTTGACCACCGCATCATCCCGAACTGGGGTGCTGCTGCACTGATGATCAAAAACCGTAACGTCGGCGAAACGCTGCACGACCCGCGCAAAATGGCGATTGCCTGCGGCCTGATCGGCATGATTGTCGTGACTTTCCTCAACCTGACCGCCTCCTCCGTTCCGGCTGCGCTTCAGGTCACCGCCGTGAAGGTGCTGGTGCCGGCGGCAAACCTGCTGGTCAATACCGTGATGCCGGTGATCTTTTGGCTGGCGGCCATCGACGCGGGTAAAAAATCGGGCTTCTGGGCCACCATCTTTGGCGGCGCGGCGCAGCTGATCATGGGGAACGCCGTACCGGGCCTGGTGCTGGGGATCCTAATCGGTAAAGGCGTGGAAGAGAGCGGCTGGAACCACGTTACCAAAGTGATGATGGCGGCTATCGTCCTGCTGTTCGTGCTGAGCGGCTTCTTCCGCGGCTTCGACATGAAGATGATCGAATCCTTCCATCTGACCGTGCCGAACTGGCTCGACATGATCCACAACTCGCTCAGCGGTAAATAACAGGAGCCTCTACATGGAACAGAATAAAGGTTTTTGGTATGCCGACTGGTCGTTCCCGATCTTTGTTGGCCTGCTCTCCTCCGGCGTGTTTGCCGGGACGCACATGTACTACCTCTACGGCATCGGCGCGTTTAACGAAGTGGCCTTCGTGGCGATGCTGAAAGCGGGGATTGATACCGGCGTTTACGGCGCGGTGGCGGCGTTCGGCGCGAGCTTCCTGTTCGCCCGCATTATCGAAGGGTCGCTGGTCGGTATTCTTGACATCGGCGGTGCGATCCAGACCGGCGTGGGCCTGGGGGTTCCGGCGCTGCTGCTGGGCGCGGGCATCATGTTCCCGGTGACCAACTTCATTGCTGCACTGATTACCGGTCTGGTGATTGGCCTGGCGATTGGCTACGTCATCATCCTGGCGCGTAAGTTCACCATCAACCAGAGCAACTCCACCTACGGCGCAGACGTGATGATGGGGGCGGGCAACGCCTCCGGCCGCTTCCTCGGGCCGTTGATTATCCTCAGCGCCATGACCGCCTCCATTCCTATCGGCGTCGGTTCCCTGCTGGGTGCGCTGGTGTTCTACATCTGGCAGAAGCCGATTACCGGTGGCGCCATTCTTGGTGCAATGCTGTTGGGCTGGCTGTTCCCGGTCGCCCTTTAATACCTGCGGGCGCTCAGGCGCCCGCCTTATCAGGAGATCCTCATGTTTGATTTACTCCTGCGCCGTGCGCGCCTTGCCGACGATACCCTGACCGATATCGCCATTCAGGACGGGAAGATCGCGGCGCTGGGCGAGATTAACGCCCCTGCGCATAAAACGGTTGAGCTGAACGGCGACGTGTTCGTCAGCGCAGGCTGGATTGACTCCCACGTACACTGCTACCCGAACTCCCCGATTTACCACGACGAGCCGGACAGCGTGGGCATTGCCACCGGCGTCACCACCGTGGTGGACGCGGGCAGCACCGGGGCCGACGACGTGGACGATTTCTATAACATTACCCGCAAAGCTTCTACCGAGGTGTTTGCCCTGCTGAACATCTCCCGCGTGGGGCTGATTGCCCAAAACGAACTGGCCAACATGGCGAATATCGACGCCGATGCGGTGAAAGAGGCGGTGAAGCGCCACCCTGATTTTATCGTCGGCCTGAAGGCGCGCATGAGCAGCAGCGTGGTCGGTGAAAACGGCATTACGCCGCTGGAGCGGGCGAAAGCCATTCAGAAAGAGAACGGCGATCTGCCGCTGATGGTGCACATCGGCAACAACCCGCCAAACCTCGACGACATTGCCGAGCTGCTGAGCTCGGGCGACATCATTACCCACTGCTACAACGGCAAACCCAACCGCATTCTGACGCCCTCCGGCGAGCTACGCGCCTCTATCACCTCTGCCCTGAAGCGCGGCGTGCGTCTGGACGTCGGCCACGGTACGGCGAGCTTCAGCTTCGAAGTGGCGAAACGCGCCATCGCGATGGGCATTCTGCCGCACACCATCAGCTCGGATATCTACTGCCGCAACCGCATCAACGGCCCGGTGGGCTCGCTGGCAAGCGTAATGTCGAAATTCCTCGCCATCGGCATGTCATTGCCGCAGGTGATTGACTGCGTGACCGCCAACGCCGCAGACGGCCTGCGCCTGACGCGCAAGGGCCGCATTCAGCCGGGCCTCGACGCCGACCTGACGCTGTTCACGATTAAACGCCAGCCGACGGTGCTGACGGACGCTGAAAACGACAGCCTGCAGGCTGAACACATTCTGGTGCCGCTTGCCGCGATCCGCGCGGGCAAGGGCTACATGACCGAACAAGGGAGCACGGAACATGCCTTCGATTTATGAGAAGTACAACTTAAAGCAGGTTATCAACACCTCTGGCCGCATGACGGCGCTGGGCGTCTCCACGCCGCGCCCGGAAGTGGTGCAGGCGGCGATGGACGGCATGAATCACTATTTCGAGATGAAGGATCTGGTCAATAAAACCGGGGAATACATCGCGAAGCTGTTGGATGTGGAAGGCGCGACGGTGGTCTCCTGCGCGTCGGCGGGCATTGCCCAGTCCGTGGCGGCGGTGCTGGTCAAAGACAGCGACTGGCTGCTGGAAAACCTGCACGTGACCCCGATTGAGAACAACGAAATCGTTCTGCCGAAAGGCCACAACGTCAACTTTGGCGCGCCGGTGGGCGCCATGGTGGCGCTGGGCGGCGGCAGGCTGGTGGAAGCGGGCTACGCCAACGAATGCTCCGCCGATCAGCTGGCGGCGGCGATCGGCCCACGCACCGCGGCGATCATGTACATCAAATCTCACCACTGCGTGCAGAAAAGCATGCTCAGCGTCGAGCAGGCGGCGGTCGTGGCGCGCAAGCACGATCTCCCGCTGATCGTCGATGCGGCGGCGGAAGAAGATCTTCACGTGTACTACCGCTCCGGCGCGGACCTGGTGATCTACAGCGGCGCGAAGGCGATTGAAGGACCAACCAGCGGGCTGGTGATCGGCAAAACCCGGTACGTTGAGTGGGTGAAGCGTCAGACGGCGGGCATTGGCCGCGCGATGAAGGTGGGCAAAGAGGGCATTCTCGGCCTGACCTGCGCCATTGAACACTACCTGACGGCCACCAAAGAGAGCGGGGCTGAGATGGTGGCGAAGATGACGCCGTTTATTGACGCGCTCAACACCCTCAACGGCGTGACCGCGCGCGTGGTCTGGGACAGCGCCGGTCGCGATATCGCCCGCACCGAGATTAAGTTCGACGAAGCCGCAACCGGCGTCGGCACGGGCGATCTGGTGGCGAAGCTCAAGCAGGGGGAATACGCCATTTACTTCCGTGGCTACAAGGCCAACGAAGGGATTATCGAGGCGGACGTGCGCAGCGTTAATGCTGACCAACTGAACATCGTGTACCGCCGCATTAGCGAAGTGTTAGGCCAGGAGAAAAACGCATGAAACTGACCCCAAACTTTTACCGTGACCGCGTCTGCCTGAACGTGCTGGCAGGATCGAAAGCCAACGCCAGCGCCATCTACGAGGCGGCGGAAGGCCATGTGCTGGTGGGCGTGCTCTCCAAAAATTACCCGGACGTGGCGAGCGCCGTTGCCGATATGCGTGAATATGCCGCGCTGATCGATAACGCGCTCTCCGTGGGCCTCGGCGCGGGGGATCCGAATCAGTCGGCGATGGTGAGCGAGATCTCCCGTCGGGTGCAGCCGCAGCACGTAAACCAGGTGTTCACCGGCGTGGCCACCAGCCGCGCGCTGCTGGGGCAGAATGAGTCCGTGGTCAACGGTCTGGTCTCTCCGACCGGCACCGTGGGCATGGTGAAAATCTCCACCGGACCGCTGAGCAGCAACGCGCCGGACGGTATCGTACCGGTTGAAACCGCGATTGCCCTGCTGAAAGATTTCGGCGGCAGCTCCATCAAATACTTCCCGATGGGCGGCCTGAAGTGCCGTGATGAGTATAAAGCGGTGGCGGAAGCCTGCGCCCGTCACGACTTCTGGCTGGAGCCAACGGGCGGTATCGATCTGGAAAACTATGAGGAGATCCTGCAGATCGCCTTCGACGCAGGCGTGAGCAAAATCATCCCGCATATCTACAGCTCGATTATCGACAAAGCCAGCGGCGATACGCGCCCGGAAGACGTGCGCACCCTGCTTGCGATGACGAAGAAGCTGGTTAAGTAATATCTGCCCTCACCCTAACCCTCTCCCTTTGGGAGAGGGCCGGGGTGAGGGAAAACAAACCGCACACACCCGAAGGAGCCACCATGCACACCCGTACCCTGCTTGTTGCTTCACTCTCAATGTTCGCCACCGCCGCTATCGCCCAGACGCAATACGCCTGGGTGGGCACCTATAATCCCAACGGCGAAGGGCTGTACCGCTTTACCGTTGACCCGCAAAGCGGCGCGCTGGGGAATAAAACGCTGGTGAGCAAACTGCCGAACGCCGCGCAGCTGGCCGTCTCACGCGACGGCAAAACGCTGTATCTGGCAAGCGAAGTTGAGCAGGGCGTGGTGCAGGCGCTGCGGGTGGGAGATAACGGCGAGCTGAGCGAGCTGAATCAGGTGGCCTCCGGCGGGGCGGGGCCGGTGTACCTGTCGCTGACGCCGAACGGTCGCTATCTTCTGGTGGCGAACTACGTCAGCGGATCTATCGCAGTGCTGCCCGTTAACGCAGACGGCAGCCTGGGTGAGGCCACAGACACACATCAGGATCAGGGCGAACCGGGTGCGGCGAAGCCGGAAGCGGCAGCGGAGGGCAGCTTTGCCATCAGCGATCATAACGGCCCCCACGCGCACATGATCGCCGCCGATCCCAGGGGGAAATACGTGTTTTCCACCGATCTTGGGCTGGATCGCCTCTACCAGTACCGTTTTGACGATCGAACAGGGAAGCTGACGCCGAACGATCCGCCGTTTATCAGCGCCTCCTCAAAAGGCGCCGGGCCGCGCCACTTCGTCTTTACGCCAAAAGGCGATGCCCTGTGGCTGATTAACGAGGAGGCGTCGACGCTCACCCATTATACCGTGAGCGCTAACGGCACCTTAAAAGAGGGCAAAACGCTTTCAGCCCTGCCGGAGGGTTACAAAGGCACCAGCTTTGCTGCCGGGCTCGCATTAAGCGCCGACGGTAAACAGCTGTATGTGGCTAACCGTTTGCATAACAGCATCGGGCACTTTACCGTAACAGCGGAGGGCACGCTGACGCATCAGGACGACGTGTGGACGCGCGGCGACTACCCGCGCACCCTGACGCTCGATAAACAGGGACGCTGGCTGTACGTCATGAACCAGCGCAGCGACAACATTACCCGTTTCCGCGTCGGTCAGGACGGCAAGCTCAGCTTCGAACCGGACTACACGCCGGTCGGCAGCCCATCCCAGATGGTCATTTCACCTTAAGCCGTAAGAGGACAACCCCGTGCGATTTCCGAACCAACGTTTAGCGCAACTTTTCGATCTGTTGCAAAACGAGACGCTGCCGCAGGACGAGCTGGCGCAGCGGCTGTCGGTCTCCACGCGAACCGTCCGTGCCGATATTACCGCCCTGAACGCGCTGCTGGCGAGCCACGGCGCGCAGTTTATATTGAGCCGGGGCAACGGCTATCAGCTCAAAATTAATGATGTCGTGCGCTACCAGCAGCTGCAGGCATCCCACCCGCGCGCGCTGCGTATTCCCCGGACCGGGCCGGAACGCGTGCATTATCTGGTGGTGCGTTTTCTGACTTCGGCATTTTCCCTCAAGCTCGAGGATCTGGCGGAAGAGTGGTTTGTCAGCCGCGCCACGCTGCAAAGCGACATGGCGGAAGTCCGCGAGTGGTTCCATCGCTATAACCTGACGCTGGAAACGCGTCCGCGCCACGGCATGAAGCTGTTTGGCAGCGAGATGTCGACCCGCGCCTGCCTGACCGATCTGCTCTGGGAGCTGGCGCAGCAGGATAGCCTGAACCCGCTGGTGACCGACGTGGCGCTGAATGCAGGCGTGGCGGAGCAGATGGTGCCCGTGCTGCACGAGGCGCTGACGCGTCATCACATCCGTCTGACCGATGAAGGCGAGCTGTTCCTGCGCCTGTACTGTGCGGTGTCGGTGCGCCGCATCAGCGAGGGCTATCCGCTGCCGGAATTCCACGCCGAAGACGTGGAGGAGAACGTGCGAGAGGCGGCGAAGGATATCGCCGTCACTATCCAGCAGCTGGCGGGCAAAGCGCTTTCGCCGTCGGAGGAGAGCTGGCTCTGCGTGCACATTGCGGCGCGGCAGATTCAGGAGATAGCGCCGAGCGCCATTAACGCCGACGACGACGAAGCGCTGGTCAACTACATCCTGCGCTACATCAACACCCACTATAACTACAACCTGCTCAGCGACGAGCAGCTGCACGCGGACCTGCTCACGCACATCAAAACCATGATCACCCGCGTGCGGTATCAAATCATGATCCCCAATCCGCTGCTGGACAACATCAAGCAGCACTACCCGATGGCGTGGGATATGACCCTCGCGGCGGTGTCTAGCTGGGGTAAATACACGCCGTATGCGATCAGCGAAAACGAGATTGGCTTCCTGGTGCTGCATATCGGCGTCGGGCTGGAGCGCCATTACAACATCGGCTACCAGCGCCAGCCGCGCGTGCTGCTGGTGTGCGACGCCGGGAATGCTATGGTCCGCATGATTGAGGCGGTGCTGCAGCGTAAATACCCACAGATTGAGGTCACGCGCACGCTCACCCTGCGCGAGTACGAGCTGGCGGAAACCATTAGCGAAGACTTCGTGATTTCCACCGCTCGCGTCAGCGAAAAATCCAAACCGGTGGTGACGATCGCCCCGTTCCCGACAGACTATCAGTTAGAGCAGATCGGCAAGCTGGTACTGGTGGACCGCACCCGCCCGTGGATGCTGGATAAATACTTCGACGCGGCCCATTTCCGCATTATCGACAAGCCCGTTGACCAGCAAACGCTGTTTCGCGAGCTGTGCGCGCAGCTTGAAGGCGAGGGGTTTGTCGGCGCGGAGTTCCTGGATTCGGTCGTCGAGCGTGAAGCCATCGTCAGCACCATGCTCGGCGACGGCATCGCGCTGCCGCACTCTCTCGGCCTTTTAGCGCAGAAAACCGTGGTCTATACCGTGCTCGCCCCGCACGGCGTTCAGTGGGGCGACGAAACCGCGCACGTTATCTTCCTGCTCGCCATCAGCAAAAGCGAATACGAAGAGGCGATGGCGATTTACGATATTTTCGTCACCTTCCTGCGTGAACGGGCGATGTCGCGGCTCTGTAGCTGCGGAGATTTTGCCGGGTTTAAGGCGGTGGCGATGGAGAGTTTGAGCCGGTTTTGAGGTAAGGGCGGACGGATAACATCCGCCTTTGTTCAACGCAGATGATGCACTACCTGATTACTGCTGCCGCGCCAGATCAGCGCCGGGTCTTTTAAATCCTGCACGAACTTGCCGTCGACCAGGACGTTAATCAGATCCACCACTTCCATTTGCTGCGCGTTCAGCTCTTCCAGCCTGTAGCCTGTCCAGACCCAGATGTCCTTTCCCGCGCACTCGCGGCGAATACGCTTCACCAGCTTCAGGATATCCGGCACGTTTTGCGGGTGCAGGGGGTCGCCGCCGGAGAGCGAAATCCCCTGGCGTTTGATGCGGGTGTCGTTCAGGTCGTTGACGATCTTGTCTTCCATCTCAGCGGTAAACGGCATGCCGGAGTTCAGACGCCAGGTGCTTTTGTTGTAGCAGCCGGGGCATTCGTGAATGCACCCTGAAACAAACAGGGTGCAGCGGGTGCCGGGGCCGTTGACGATGTCGACGGGGTAGTATTGATGATAATTCATAGCCTTAACCTGATGCCCTCACCCCTCCCCCTCCCCCTTGAGGGAGAGGGGGAGAAACCTGCGCAGAACTTACCCAATCTGCCCGTTACCCAAATGCTTCACGCGACGCTTCACCTCTTCCTGCTTCCCGGCGTTAAACGGACGCGCGTCCGGGCTGCCGAGATAGCCGCACACGCGACGGGTCACGGAGACGCGAGCCGCGTCGTGGTTGCCGCATTTCGGGCAGGTAAAGCCTTTGCTCGTACACTCGAACTCGCCGGTAAAGCCGCACTCGTAGCACTCGTCGATTGGCGTGTTGGTCCCGTAATACGGCACGTGCTGATAGCTGTAATCCCACACGTCTTCCAGCGCCTTCAGGTTGTGCTGAATGTTCGGGTACTCGCCGTAGCAGATGAACCCGCCGCTGGCGATCGGTGGATACGCCGCTTCAAAGTCGATCTTGTCGTACGGGTTCACCTTTTTCTCCACGTCGAGGTGGAAGCTGTTGGTGTAATACCCTTTGTCGGTCACGCCTTCCACAATCCCGAACTCGGCGGTGTCCAGACGGCAGAAGCGGTCGCACAGGTTCTCGCTCGGCGTGCTGTAGAGGCTAAACCCGTAGCCGGTTTCCTCTTTCCACTGGTCAACCGCGTTGCGCAGGCGCTGAACGATGGCAATGCCTTTTTCGCGCAGGAGCTCGCTGTCGTACATATGCGTGTCGCCAAAGAGCGCGTTGATGGTTTCGTGAATGCCGATATAGCCCAGCGAAATCGACGCGCGACCGTTTTTGAAAATCTCAGACACGTCATCGTCCGCCTTCAGGCGCACGCCGCAGGCGCCTTCCATATAGAGGATCGGCGCGACGCGGGCTTTGACCCCTTCAAGACGCGCGATGCGGGTCATCAGCGCCTTACGCGCCAGCTGCAGGCGCTCGTCCAGCAGCGTCCAGAATTCAGCTTCATTGCCTTTGGCTTCCAGCGCGATGCGCGGCAGGTTCAGGCTGATGACGCCCAGGTTATTGCGCCCGTCGTGGATCTGCTCGCCGTTTTCATCTTCGTACACGCCGAGGAAGCTGCGGCAGCCCATAGGCGTTTTAAACGAGCCGGTCACTTTGACGACCTGATCGTAGTTCAGGATGTCCGGGTACATGCGCTTGCTCGCGCACTCCAGCGCCAGCTGTTTGATGTCGTAGTTCGGATCGCCAAACTTGTGGTTCAGGCCGTCGCGGATGGCGAACACCAGTTTCGGGAACACCGCCGTTTTGCGGTTTTTGCCGAGGCCGGAAATACGGTTGCGCAGGATGGACTGCTGGATCAGACGCGATTCCCAGCTGGTGCCCAGACCAAACCCGAAGGTCACAAACGGCGTCTGGCCGTTGGCGGTGTGCAGCGTGTTTACCTCATACTCCAGCGACTGGAAGGCGTCGTAGCACTCTTTCTCGGTGCGGGAGTGCGCGTAGCCGTCAGCGTCCGGGATCTGCCACTCTTCGGCAGTTTTACGATGCTTGTTGAAGCTTGCCGTCACGAACGGGGCCAGCACTTCATCAATGCGGTTAATCGTGGTACCGCCATAAATATGGCTGGCGACCTGGGCGATAATCTGCGCCGTGACGGCGGTGGCCGTAGAGATAGACTTAGGCGGTTCAATCTCGGCGTTACCCATTTTAAAACCGTGGGTCAGCATGCCTTTCAGGTCGATCAGCATGCAGTTGAACATCGGGAAGAACGGCGAATAGTCAAGATCGTGGTAGTGGATCTCACCGCGCTCGTGCGCCGAGACCACGTCGCGCGGCAGCAGGTGCTGGCGGGCATAGTGTTTGGCGACGATACCGGCCAGCAGGTCGCGCTGGGTCGGGATCACTTTGCTGTCTTTGTTGGCGTTTTCATTGAGCAGGGCGGAGTTGGTCTGCTCCACCAGGCCACGGATCTCCTGGTTCAGACGACCGCGCTTCTCACGCTGAACGTCACGATCGTGACGGTACTCAATGTAGGCGCGCGCCAGCTGCTTGTAAGGCCCCGCCATCAGCTGGTTCTCAACCGCGGTCTGGATCTCGTTGATATCGACCTGGCTGCGTTCGTTCATCTGGCTGCTAACGACTTCTGCGACGGTGGCGCAGTAATCTGCGTCATCGACTCCCGCTGCTTTAGCTGCACGCAGAATGGCTTCCTGGATGCGCTCTGATTTAAACGGCACTTTACAGCCATCACGTTTCATCACATGCGGTGTCATGATCACTCCATTTTTGAAAACAGGTTATCCACAGAGGTGGGGAAGTCATAACCGGGCGTATTCCCCGTCGGGCCAAAGACTTCCCGCGTTCCCAGCTCGTGTTATCCACAATTCCGGCCAGCGTAAGCGCCGTCTTGTTGTTGGAATAGTAGACGATAAATACAAGATGTTGGGTCGGCGTGCATTTTAAGTGCTACATATAGTGATTTGCATCAAACATGTTTGCGATTTATTTGATGCAGAACAAAGTAAAAAGACGAGAGTACAAACGACGGGCGCTTCAGCGATTGTAAAGGCGCGCGAGAAAAATCTGATTAATTATTCAACAAAAACAGTAAAGTAAGCCGGGTGCTGAGCCGCACCCGGCAGGGAAGGTTACTGTTGCAACCACCAGACGGCTTCAAATGGACGCAGCGACGTCGTTTGCGGTGCCGGGTAGTTACTCATCAGCGCCTGCGACCTATCGCTGAGAGCGTCTGTCTGCCATTCCTGAGGCGTATTGCTCAGGTTCGCCACCACCATCAGCGTCTGCCCCTGCCACTGACGGCGATAGCACCAAAGGGAAGGATGCTCCGGCAGGAGATCCTCATAATCCCCCCACGTCAGCACCGGCAGGGTTTTGCGCAGGCTAATCAGCGACTGGTAGGCGTAGAACACCGAATCCGGGTCGTCGAGCGCGGCGCGGGCGTTCACCGTCTCGTAATTGTCGCAGACCCCAATCCACGGCTCGCCCCCGGTAAAGCCCGCATTGTGCGAAGCGTCCCACTGCATTGGGGTTCGCCCGTTATCGCGTGACTTACTCGCCAGAATCGCCAGCAATTCCTCCGGTTCGCGGCCGTTCGCCCTCAGTTCGGAGAACATGTTCAGGCTCTCCACGTCGCGGTAATCGGTGATGCGGCTGAAGTGCGGGTTAGTCATTCCCAGCTCCTCGCCCTGGTAGATATACGGCGTACCCTGCATGCCGTGCAGCACCATGCCGAGCATCTTCGCGGCCTGTACGCGGTATTCCCCTTCGTCACCAAAGCGCGACACGATGCGCGGCTGATCGTGGTTACACCAGAACAGCGCGTTCCAGGCCCTGTTGTGCATCCCCTGCTGCCAGTGGCGGAAGAGGCTTTTCAGCGCCACGAAGTCCGGCTTCGCCTTCGTCCACTTTTCGCCGCCGGGATAGTCCACCTTCAGGTGGTGGAAGTTAAAGGTCATCGACAGCTCGCGTCCGTCGAGCGAGGCGTACTGCTGGCAGTTCTCCAGCGAGGTCGAGGACATCTCGCCCACCGTCATCAGGCTGCGCGGGGTGAAGACGTCGCGGCTCATCTCCTGCAGATATTCGTGAACGCGCGGCCCGTCGGTGTAGAAGCGGCGGCCGTCTCCGGCGTTGTCGTCCGGGAAATCCTGGTCTTTTGAAATCAGGTTAATCACGTCGAGACGCAAGCCGTCCACGCCGCGATCGGCCCAGAACTCGCACACCTTTTTCAGCTCGGCGCGCACTTCAGGGTTTTCCCAGTTGAGGTCCGCCTGCTCCGGGGCGAAAAGGTGCAGGTAATACTGCTCGCTCTCGGCGTGCCAGCGCCAGGCGTTGCCGCCAAACTTGGAGCGCCAGTTGTTGGGAAGCTGCTCCGGCGTGCCGTCGCGCCAGATGTAGAACTGGCGGTACGGGCTCTCTTTATTTAGTGATTCGCGGAACCAGGCGTGCTGCGTGGAGGTGTGGTTAAACACCATGTCCAGGACAATGCGGATGCCGCGCTCGTGCGCCTCGGCAACCAGCTCGTCGAAATCATCCAGCGTGCCGTAGGCCGGGTCGATGGCGGTGTAATTCGCCACGTCGTAGCCGTTATCCACCTGCGGGGAGATATAAAACGGCGTCAGCCAGATGGCGTCGATGCCAAGGGTTTTCAGGTAGTCCAGGCGCTGCGTCACGCCGCGCAGATCGCCGGTGCCGCTGCCGGTGGTGTCCTGGAAACTCTTTGGATAAATCTGATAGATGACGCCGTTCTGCCACCAGTGAGGAAGGGTATTCATAATGCGTTCCTGCAAATGCGAAGGGGCGCAACTGCGCCCCGAAAGAAGAAGTTAAACAATCTGCAGCGAGCCCTGACGGAACTTACGCTGGTAAACCACGGTGGTGAGCGCCATTGGGACGATGATCGCGATGGCCATCGCCAGGGCAAACACCTGCCAGTAAGCGGGCTGGATGGAGAGGATGCCCGGCAGGCCGCCGACGCCAATCCCGTTCGCCATCACGCCGTTCAGACCACACACCAGGCCAGCCAGACCGGAACCGATCATCGCGCAGAGCATCGGGAAGCGGTATTTCAGATTGATACCGTACATCGCCGGTTCGGTGACGCCGAGGTAGGCGGAGATGGCTGCCGGAACGGAGATCTCACGCTCGTTGTGCTTGCGGCTGACGATGATGATGCCGGTAACCGCCGACGCCTGTGCAATGTTAGACAGGGCGATAATCGGCCAGACCGGCGTGCCGCCGAGGCTCTGGATCATCTGCATGTCGATAGCCAGCGTGGTCTGGTGCACGCCGGTGATCACCAGCGGGGCGTACAGGAAGCCAAACAGCGCGGCACCAATCGGCGCGAAGCTGCCGGTCATCAGGTGACGGACCGCGAAGGCCACGCCGTCGCCGATCATGCGGCCAAACGGACCGATAAAGGCGTGCGCCAGGAATACCGCCAGGATCAGCGAGCAGACCGGCACCACCACCAGATAGAGGTAATCCGGCACGATGCGCTTCAGGCGCGTTTCAATAAAGCCCAGCGCCAGACCCGCCAGCAGGGCCGGAATAACCTGCGCCTGATAGCCCACTTTGGCGATGGTAAACAGGCCGAAGTTCCACACCTCAGGCACCTGCTGGCCAAGTAAGTAAGCGTTCATTAACTGTGGAGAGACCAGCGTAACGCCCAGCACGATACCGAGGATCGGCGTGCCGCCCATTTTGCGCACCGCGGACCAGCAAATCCCGACCGGCAGATAGAAGAAGATGGCTTCGCCAATCAGCCACAGGAAGTCGTAAACGGTTTTCAGCGCCGGATACATCTGCGCCAGGGTTTTGCCGTCGCTCATCGGCACATCGCCGATGACGTTACGGAAGCCTAAGATTAAGCCCCCGCTGATCAGCGCGGGCAGCAGCGGGAAGAAAATTTCCGCGAAGTGGGAAATCAGCTGCTCGTGCCACTTCATATTCTGGCGCGCGGCCTTCTTCGCCTGCTCTTTATCGGCGGAAGAGTGCCCGGTTGTCGCCAGCAGAGCCTGATAGTAATCGCCCACTTCGGTACCAATAACGACCTGGAACTGCCCGGCGTTGGTGAAGCAGCCTTTGACCATGGAAAGTTCTTCAATGGCCTTCGGGTTGGCTTTGGCCGGATCGTTCAGCACGAAGCGCAGGCGGGTAATGCAATGGCTGACGGTGGCGATGTTCTCGCGTCCGCCGACCAGGACGATCAGCCGATCGATATCTGCTTGTTTGACTTTACTCATCATGAAACCTCATGACAGATGGTGAGGGGTGTAATGACCTGAGCGCAAGCCTACTCCTTCAGCGTGACGGCGAAAATGGGAACGTTCCCGAAATCGGGCAAAGATCACAATAATCTGTGTTAGGGGGTTACGAAAGGTGGGCCGGAATAACGATCTGACGCGGCTCAGCGCGCCCGTTGATCTGCTCGATCAGCTGCGCGGCGGCCTGTCTGCCGGACTCGGCGTAGCCCGGATCGACGGTGATGATCTCCGGGTGCAGGAACTTCATCAGCGGCGTGCTGCCGACGCTCGCCACCTGCAGGCTTTCGATGCGCTGCTCCTGCAGATATTTGCTGGCACCCAGCGCCAGGGTATCCGTGGCGCACACCAGCGCGGTGGTCTGCGGCGTCAGAACGCTGGCGACCTGCTCGTAGCCCTGCTTCATGCCCAGCCCGGGCAGGGAGGCCACGGCGGAAAGATTGTGCTTTTTGCAAAAGGCCAGGTACGCCTCATGACGACGCTTGCCGGTGGTGACGTCCGCGTGCGGGACACCGAGGAAGCTGATGTGGCGATGGCCTTCGTCATACAGGCGCTGCATCAGGGTGATAATTGCGCCCTCGTCGTCATAGCAGACGGAGGCAAAGCCGTGGGCATCGCGCGCCAGCAGCACCAGCGATGGCTGCCAGGGTTTTAGCATCTCGTCCTTAATGCCGGTAAAACCGAACAGCACCACGCCATCAATGTTGCGCCTCTGGAGCATACCCAGATGCTCTTCAACCAGTTGCGACGAGAACTGGCTTTCCATCATGATCGGATCATACCCCTGCTCATAGAAGGCGGGGAGCATGGTCTGCACGGCGAGGTTTTCAGACAGAGAGTCCAGACGCGAGACAATGATGGCGACGACTTTGTCACTCTGCCCGCGCATGGCGCGCGCGGAGCGGGAAGGGGAAAATCCGTGCTGATTCATGACCGCCTCAACGCGCTCGCGGGTGCGTTCGCTGACGCCGCTCTCGTTGTTCAGCACGCGTGAGACGGTCGATTTCCCCACGCCGCTTAAACGCGCGATGTCTTTAATCGTAAGGCGGTTCTGCATGCTGTATTCCCTGTAACAACGACGATGTAGTGAATTGAGCCTAATGCTATAGCGCGATTTCGCTATGGGCAAAGTCTGGTTTACGTTCGGTTTATTTGCAGGGGGGTATAATACCGCCCGAATCGTCATAAAGGGTATGCCTAAATCCCTGGACTGCGCGGCGACACCCTACTTTTTACTTACCGGAGGCTTCATGGATCCCGATCCCACACCTCTCCTGAACGGGAGAATGCGTTCTTTCCGGTAAGCCAGCCTGTTGCTGACTCACCGGTGATGTGAGGCAGCAACGTCTTAAACGTTCCTGCTTGAAAAATTGAGTGCCTCTCAGGTACGGCTTTGCCACGCCTGAAGGAATTGCTGCGTCCGCCCCGGCGGATGCGGAGGAATGACTATGTTTAAAAATATCACCCGGCAGCTGCAGGCCCTGATGAGCCGCCACCTGCCACACCGTCTTGTTCAGCGCGACCCGCTGCCCAATGCCAAAAGCATGGCGGGCACCGCGATCCCCGCGTCCCTGACCGAACGCTGCCTGAACGTGGCGGCGATGGATGAAAACGAAGTCTGGCGCGCGTTCGGCGGGCACCCGGAAGGGCTGAACGCGGCAGAAGTGGAAAAAATCCGCGCCGTGCATGGCGATAACCTCATTCCGGCGCAAAAGCCGTCTCCGTGGTGGGTACACCTGTGGCTCTGCTACCGCAACCCGTTCAACCTGCTGCTGACCGTGCTCGGCCTCATCTCCTACGCGACGGAAGATCTGTTTGCCGCAGGGGTGATTGCCCTGATGGTGGGCATCTCCACGCTGCTGAACTTTATTCAGGAAGCGCGCTCCACCAAAGCGGCGGACGCCCTGAAGGCGATGGTCAGCAACACTGCGACCGTCTCGCGCGTGATTAACGATCTCGGCGCAAACGCCTGGGTGGAGCTGCCTATCGACCAGCTGGTGCCGGGCGATCTGGTGAAGCTGGCCGCGGGAGACATGATCCCGGCGGATTTACGCATCATCCAGGCGCGCGATCTGTTCGTCGCGCAGGCCTCCCTGACCGGGGAATCCCTGCCCGTTGAAAAGGTGGCGCGCAGCCGCGACCCGCAGCAGATGAACCCGCTCGAGTGCGACACCCTGTGCTTTATGGGCACCACGGTCGTCAGCGGTACGGCGCAGGCGATTGTCACCGCCACCGGGGGCAATACCTGGTTCGGCCAGCTTGCCGGGCGCGTCAGCGAGCAGGAGAGCGAGCCGAACGCCTTCCAGAAAGGGATTGGCCGCGTCAGCATGCTGCTGATCCGCTTTATGATGGTGATGACGCCAATTGTGCTGCTGATCAACGGCTATACCAAAGGCGACTGGTGGGAGGCGGCGCTGTTTGCGCTCTCCGTGGCCGTCGGCTTAACGCCGGAAATGCTGCCGATGATTGTCACCTCCACGCTGGCGCGCGGGGCGGTGAAGCTCTCTAAACAGAAAGTGATCGTTAAACACCTCGACGCCATTCAGAACTTTGGCGCGATGGACATTCTCTGCACCGATAAAACCGGCACCCTGACGCAGGATAAAATCGTGCTGGAGAACCACACCGATATTTCCGGCAAAACCAGCGAGCGCGTGCTGCACAGCGCGTGGCTGAACAGCCATTACCAGACCGGGCTGAAAAACCTGCTCGACGTCGCGGTGCTGGAAGGGGTGGATGAAGAGTCAGCCCGCACGCTCTCCGGGCGCTGGCAGAAGGTGGATGAGATCCCGTTCGACTTCGAGCGCCGCCGCATGTCGGTGGTGGTGAGCGAGCAGACTGATGTTCACCAGCTGATCTGCAAAGGCGCGCTGCAGGAGATCCTCAACGTGTCGACGCAGGTGCGCTATAACGGCGACATCGTGCCGCTGGACGACACCATGCTGCGCCGCATCAGGCGCGTCACCGACAACCTGAACCGTCAGGGGCTGCGCGTGGTAGCCGTCGCAAGCAAGTTCCTGCCCGCACGCGAGGGTGACTATCAGCGTATCGACGAATCCGATCTGATCCTCGAAGGTTACATCGCCTTCCTCGATCCGCCGAAAGAGACTACCGCGCCGGCGCTGAAGGCGCTGAAGGCGAGCGGTATTACCGTCAAAATTCTGACCGGCGACAGCGAGCTGGTGGCGGCCAAAGTGTGCCATGAAGTGGGGCTGGACGCGGGCGACGTGGTGGTGGGGAGCGATATTGAACATCTCTCAGATGACGAGCTGGCGCAGCTTGCTCTGCGCACCACGCTGTTTGCCCGCCTGACGCCGATGCACAAAGAGCGCATCGTCACCCTGCTCAAGCGCGAAGGGCACGTGGTGGGCTTTATGGGCGACGGCATCAACGACGCGCCCGCGCTGCGCGCTGCGGACATCGGTATCTCTGTTGACGGCGCGGTGGATATCGCCCGCGAAGCGGCGGATATCATCCTGCTGGAAAAGAGCCTGATGGTGCTGGAGGAGGGCGTGATCGAAGGTCGACGTACCTTCGCCAATATGCTCAAGTACATCAAAATGACCGCCAGCTCCAACTTCGGTAACGTCTTCAGCGTGCTGGTGGCGAGCGCGTTTCTGCCGTTCCTGCCGATGCTGCCGCTGCACCTGCTGATCCAGAACCTGATGTACGACGTGTCTCAGGTGGCGATCCCGTTTGATAACGTCGACGACGAGCAGATCCAGAAGCCGCAGCACTGGAACCCGGCGGATCTGGGGCGCTTTATGCTGTTCTTCGGCCCGATTAGCTCCATCTTCGACATCCTGACCTTCTGCCTGATGTGGTTTGTGTTCCACGCCAACACCCCGGAACATCAGACGCTGTTCCAGTCCGGCTGGTTCGTGGTAGGCCTGCTGTCGCAGACGCTGATTGTGCATATGATCCGCACTCGCCGCATTCCGTTTATCCAGAGCCGCGCTGCGTGGCCGCTGATTGTGATGACGGGCATTGTGATGGCGCTCGGCATCGCGCTGCCGTTCTCGCCGCTGGCAGGCTACCTGCAGCTGCAGGCGCTGCCGCTGAGCTACTTCCCGTGGCTGGTGGCGATCCTTGCGGGCTATATGGTGCTGACCCAGATGGTGAAAGGGTTCTATGCGCGCCGGTATGGGTGGCAGTAAAAACATACCCTCACCCTCAATTCAACAACCTGTGATCTCCGTCGGCGCATTCGCTTGACGACAAATTGAGCGCATGTTAACAGAATGTTTTGCCTTTATTTGGCCCGTCAGATAAGGAACATTCATGTTACGGTACAGTCTCTTAACCGCCGGGCTGATGCTCGGCGCCTCTGCCTTTGCCGCCCCGGCAGGGGATCTCCCTTTGATGCCCTGGCCTGCCAAAGTCGAACGCCCGACGACTCAGGGCGCGCTGGTGCTTAACGATAAAATCTCTGTCAGCGTCAGCGGCGACGATCTCGGTGACGCCGTTAACCGCCTGCGCCAGCGCATTGCCCTGCAAACCGGCTGGACGCTGCAGCCGCAGGCCGACAAGCCTGAAAAGCCGACCATCCGTATCGCGATTGCCAAAAAGGTAAAACCGCAGCCGCTGCCGGACAGCGATGAAAGCTATAGGCTCACGGTGGACGCCAGCGGCGTCGATATCTCCGCCAATACCCGCTTCGGCGCGCTGCGCGCCATGGAAACGCTGCTCCAGCTGATGCAGAACGGCGCGGAAAACACCTCGCTGCCGTGGGTCACCGTTGAAGATTCGCCGCGCTTCCCGTGGCGCGGGCTTCTGCTCGACTCGGCGCGTCACTTTATTCCGCTGCCGGATATCAAGCGCCAGATCGACGGCATGGCCGCGGCAAAGCTCAACGTCCTGCACTGGCACTTAACCGACGATCAGGGCTGGCGCTTCAGCTCGAAGCGCTACCCTAAGCTGACGCAGCTCGCCAGCGACGGGCTGTTCTACACGCCGGAACAGATGCGCGAGGTCGTGCGTTACGCAACCGAGCGCGGCATTCGCGTGGTGCCGGAGATCGACATGCCCGGCCACGCCTCGGCAATTGCCGTGGCCTATCCGGAGCTGATGAGCGCCCCGGGGCCGTACGCCATGGAACGCCACTGGGGCGTGCTGAAGCCAGTGATGGATCCCACAAAAGAGGCAACCTACGCCTTTGCTGACGCGATGGTCAGCGAACTGGCGGCGATCTTCCCCGATCCTTATCTGCATATCGGCGGCGACGAGGTGGACGACAGCCAGTGGAAAGCGAACGCCGCGATCCAGAACTTCATGCGCGACAACAGGCTGGCGGACAGCCACGCGCTGCAGGCGTATTTCAACCGCAGGCTGGAAACGATCCTCGAGAAGCATCACCGTCAGATGGTCGGCTGGGACGAGATCTATCACCCTGACTTACCAAAAAGCATCCTGATCCAGTCCTGGCAAGGGCAGGACGCGCTGGGGCAGGTGGTGCAGAACGGCTACAAGGGCATTCTCTCTACCGGTTTCTATCTCGACCAGCCCCAGTCCACCGCCTATCACTACCGCAACGAAATCGTTCCGCAGGGGCTAAACGGTGTGGATGTGATTGCAGACACCGACAGCGCCCAGAGCTGGGCCTTTTCCATGCCGCGCCTGAAGGGCAAGCCGGTGGAGGGGAGCTTCACGCTGGTGAAAGGGGACGCCGGCTGGCGCGGGTTTATTGATTTTGCCGGGAAATCCCGCCGCGCGGTGCAGAATATCGAATGGCGCGATGACAGCCAGGTCACGTTTACCGTCGACACGTGGATGGGCGAAACGCGCCCGGTCGTCACCGTCGATAACGACAAGCTCACCGGCTATTTCCTGGTGGGGAATACGCGCTACCCAATCAGCGGCACGCGTCTGGACGCGGTGCCAAAAGGCATTCCGCCCGTCGTGCCAGACGTGGCGAATCAGGCCAACCTACTCGGCGGGGAAGCCGCGCTGTGGGCGGAAAACGTGGTGGCGCCGGTGCTGGATATTCGCCTGTGGCCGCGTACGTTTGCGGTGGCGGAGCGGCTGTGGTCCGCGCAGGACGTCAACGACGTCGATAACATGTACACCCGCCTTCAGGCGATGGACAGCTGGTCGACGGTGTCGGTCGGGCTGCAGCAGCATACCCAGCAGCAGGTGCAGTTCACGCGCCTCGCCGGTAATGCTGACGCTCTGCCGCTGCAGATCCTCGCTCAGGCGCTTGAACCGGCTCAGTATTACACCCGTCAGCACCTGAAGTTCCAGGCGGGAAATTATCATCAGTTCGAACCGCTCAACCGCTTCGCCGATGCGCTGAACGCCGAAAGCGCCACCGTGCGCCAGATGAACAAATGGGCGGACCGCCTGGTGAGCGATGCGGAAGACGCGGAAAGCGCTGAGGCGCTGCGCCACGTCTTTAATCGCTGGCAGAGCAACACCAGCGACGCTCTCGCGTTAAGCGAAAACAGCTATCAGCTAAAGGCGATGAAGCCGGTGATTCAGGAGGTGGATAAGCTAGCCTCGATTGGCCTGCGGCTAACCGATCTGGTGGCGCGTCAGGGCACGCTGGACGATAAAGAGATAGCGTCGATTCAGAGCGAGCTGGATAACGCGGCGAAGGTCCAGGACGAGGTGGTGATTGCGGCGGTGTACCCGCTGGAGACGCTGCTCAGGGCGACGCGGAATCAGTAGCAAGCAACAAAAAAGGCAGCCCGGGCTGCCTTTTTTTATCGCCAAAGCGAATTAGCGACGTACCGCAATCGCTTCGATTTCAATTTTCACGTCTTTTGGCAGACGGGCCACTTCCACGCAGGAGCGCGCCGGGAAGGTGGCGTTGTGCTCGGTGAAGAACGCTTCGTAGGTGGCGTTAACGGTGGCGAAATCGTTCAGATCTTTCACGAAAACGGTAGTTTTCACGATATCGCCCACTTTCAGGCCTGCGGATTCCACGATAGCCTGCACGTTTTCCAGCGACTGACGCGCCTGTGCCGCCACGTCTTCCGGCACCGCGCCGGTTTTTGGGTTCACCGGGATCTGACCTGAAGTGATGATCATGCTGCCCAGATCAACGCCCTGAACGTAGGGGCCGATAGCCGCGGGTGCATTTTCCGTCGCGAGTACTTTGCTCATGTTTTCTCCAGAATTACAGCGTTAAGAATGTTCCCGGCCATTATAACAGCCGGGATTTCATTACCAACCTCAATTAGTTGGCCAGCACCACATAATGAGAAAACTCTTTTTCGCAGTATTTGCATTTGAGCGCGATGTCATCGGCGCGTTTTTTCACTGCAAAGCTGGAAGAAACCGGCTCAGCGTGGCTGATGCAGTTGCTGTTCGGGCAGACCAGCACGCTTTCGATGCGATCCGGCAGGCTCGGACGGGATTTGCCGACCACTTCATACTCGTCAATGCGGTTGACGGTGGCGTCCGGCGCGTACAGCGACAGCTGGTTGACCTGCTCGTCGGTCAGGAAGGTATTCTCGATTTTAATCAGATCCTTGCGGCCCATCTCGCCCGACGGCAGGTTCAGACCGATGGTGATGCGCTGGTCGGTTTCGGTCAGTTTGAACAGCGTCAGCAGCTTAAAGCCCACCTGCGCAGGGATGTGGTCAATCACGGTGCCGCGCTTGATGGCTTCAACCTGGAGTTTGTTATCGTGTGTCATGGTCGTTTCCCCTTACAGTGCCAATTCGCGATTCAGAACCAGTGCCAGTAACGCCTGGCGAGCGAAGATGCCGTTCCCGGCCTGCTGGAAGTACCAGGCGTGCGGCGTCTTATCCACGTCTGTTGTGATCTCATCGATGCGCGGCAGCGGGTGCAGCACCTTCATGTTGTCGCGTGCGCCCTCAAGATCGCTGGCGCGCAGCACGAACTGCGCCTTCACGTTGGCGTATTCGGACGGGTCCAGACGCTCTTTCTGCACGCGGGTCATGTACAGAATATCCACGTGGCTCATCACCTCTTCGATGCTGGCATGCAGGCTCCACTGAATGCCTTTTTCGTCCAGCATGTCGAGAATGTACTGCGGCATCGCCAGCGCGTCCGGGGCGATAAAGAAGAAGCGGTTGCCGTTAAATTTCGCCAGCGCCTGGGTCAGGGAGTGGACGGTGCGGCCGTATTTCAGGTCGCCGACCATGGCGATATTCAGGTTCTCGAGCTTGCCCTGCGTCTCCTGAATGGTGAACAGATCCAGCAGGGTCTGCGTCGGGTGCTGGTTGGCACCGTCACCGGCGTTCAGCACCGGAATGCCGCCGGAAAACTCGGTCGCCAGGCGCGCCGCGCCCTCCTGCGGGTGGCGCATCACAATCGCGTCGACGTAGGTGCTGATGACTGAAATGGTATCCGCCAGGGTTTCGCCTTTTTTACCCAGCGACGTGTTGCTGCTGTCCGAGAAGCCCACCACGCTCGCGCCCAGGCGGTGCATGGAGGTTTCAAAGGAGAGGCGGGTGCGGGTTGACGCTTCGAAGAAGCAGCTCGCAATCACCTTGTGCTTCAGCAGCTCCGGTTGCGGATTAGCCTTCAGTTTTGCCGCGGTTTCCAGAACCAGTTCCAGCTCTTCGCGGCTGAGGTCGTTTATGGAAATGATGTGTTTTTGATAAAGCGGATTCATGTTTATCTCCTGACGCCGGGCAAAAAAAAGCCCCTCAAATGAGGGGCTCTGGGAATAGGTTTAGCAACGGGAAGAAAAACGGCAGGCCAGCGTCTGATTTCAGACGCGGTAAGACGTTATGTCGTACACGCTTGACCATGCTTCCTCCCGGCAAATTGTCGGGCATTATACGCAGCTCGCTTTTCGGATCAAGCGATTTAATGCACGCTTTACTCAATGCAAACGGTTCTTTATGAATATTAATGCGTTCTGAGTAAATAATTAATTTGCTTATGCACCAGAGCGGTGCGCTTCACGACCCGGGGAGCGACCCAGACGATACTGCTGCCGGCCACCACGCCTAAAATTTCCGGTAGCTGGTGATAATCCAGAATACGCGCCACCGCGCGGCCATATCCGGCGACGGTATGAACAAGGATAAACTCGCTATTATGCTCGACGCTGACCACCATTTCGGACACGGTACGCGCGGCGTCCGGGGCAGGGAGCAGCTGGGGATTCAGCGAATAAATCTTTAGCCCTTTGGCATTTCGAATTTTTATAACACCGAGCAATTTAAGCAGACGTGAAACGGTGGACTGGCTGATGGTCTCAAAACCACGCTCCTGCAAATCCCGGCGGATCTCCTCCTGAGAGAGATAGCTCTTTTCTGCGATCAGGCGCTGGCAGACCGTCAGCTGTAGTTGCTCTTTGGGAGAGTACTCTTCGTAATCCATCATAGTTCCCATATCAGTTCCCGAAATAACCGGTGGCACCGCACCGATCCGTAGGCCGGATAAGCGCAGCGCCATCCGGCAAATCACAACAAGGCACCCAGACTTAACGCCACCATAATCACCACCGTTAATATCCCCAGCAGCGGCGCCACCCATTTCAGATAACGTACGTAGGGCACGCGGGCGATAGCCAGCCCGCCCATCACGACGGCAGAGGTGGGCGTGACGAGGTTAACGATGCCGGAGGCCGACTGGTAAGCCGTCACCACGAGGTCGCGGTTGACGTTAGCGAAATCGGCAAGCGGCGCCATGATCGGCATCGTCAGAACGGCCAGGCCGGATGAAGAAGGCACAAGAAACGACAGCACGACCTCCAGCCAGTACATCACGTTGATAAACGCTACCGTGGACAACCCGCTGACCAGCCCTTCCGCGCTGTGCAAAATGGTGTGAGTAATCATGCCCTTATCCATGATGACTACGATACCGCGCGCGATGCCGATAATCAGCGCGACGCCCAGCAAATCTCGCGCGCCGTTGATAAACGTCGACGTCAGCTCCTCTTCGCTCATGCGGGCGATAAGCCCCACGATGATGGCGCTGGCGAGAAACACCGCTGAGATCTCCGCCATCCACCAGCCCAGCACCGCCACGCCGTAGATCATCACCGCGAAGGCGAGGGCGAAAATCACCAGGATGATTTTGCGCACCGGGGTGAATTCCAGCGACCGTGCGCCCTTGTCGCCGAGGAAATGGGCGCGGTTCTCTTCCTGCTTATCCGCAACGATCGACAGCGACGGATCCTGGCGCACCTTACGGGCGTAACGCATCACCCACGCCACGCAGATGACCCAGCCGATGACCAGCAGCGCCACGCGTAGGGCGATGCCGTTAGTGAAGGGGATCCCGGCAGCGTTGGCGGCGATCACCGTGGCAAACGGGTTAATGGTAGAGCCGAGCGTGCCGATCCCCGCCCCGAGCAGCACGGTGGAGGCGGCGACAACAGGATCGAACCGGGCGGCCAGCATCACCGGCACCAGCAGGGTGTAGAACGGCAGCGACTCTTCGGCCATGCCGTAAATCGTGCCGCCTGCGGCAAACAGCGCCATCAGGATCGGGATCATCCACTCCTCGCGTCCGCGCAGCCGGGTGGTGACGCGTTCGATCCCGGCGTCAATCGCCCCGGTTTTGGTGACGATCCCGAGAAAGCCGCCGATGATCAGAATAAACAGCGCCACGTCGATCGCCCCGGCCTGGCCGGAAACCGGATCGTACAGCCCGGCGATGGGCGCCATCAGGACGGAAACCAGCCCCTGCGGATGCGCCGCCACGTGCGCGTACGTTCCGGCAATCGGGACTTCTTTACCGAGGGTGTCGTTCATCGCCATCTGGTACTGACCGGCGGGGACGACCCAGCTCAGCGCCGCCACAACGGCAATCAGAAAAAAGAGAATGGTGTAAGCGGAGGGAAACTTAAACTTGCCCATGATGTTCTCCTGAAGCCCGGCGCACCCCGCGGCGCGCCGGGCGGTGATTAGTCGCCGAGTGTCGCCACCATGACCGCTTTAATGGTGTGCATGCGGTTTTCTGCTTCATCAAAGACGATAGAGTTCGGTGATTCGAAGACCTCTTCCGTCACCTCCAGCCCCTTCAGCCCGTATGCCATCTCGATCTCGCGGCCCACTTTGGTGTGCTCGTTGTGGAACGCCGGCAGGCAGTGCATGAACTTGACGTTCGGGTTGCCGGTGGCCTTCATCACGTCCGCGTTGATTTGATACGGCTTCATCAGGCTGACGCGCTCGGCCCAGGCCTCCTTCGGCTCGCCCATAGAGACCCACACGTCGGTGTAGAGGAAATCGGTCCCCCGCACGCCTTCTTCCACGTCGTCGGTGAGGGTGATGCGCGCGCCCGTCTCTTTCGCGATGGCACGACACTGCTCAACAAGACCGGCTTCCGGCCAGAAGGATTTCGGCGCGATGAGGCGGATATCCATCCCCATCTTGGCCGCGCCGACCATCAGCGAGTTGCCCATGTTGTTGCGCGCGTCGCCCAGGTAGGCAAAGCTCAGCTCCGGCAGGGTTTTGCCCGGCGCGTGCTCCAGCATGGTCATCAGGTCGGCGAGGATCTGCGTTGGATGGAACTCGTCGGTCAGGCCGTTCCACACCGGCACGCCCGCGTATTCGCCCAGCTCCTCGACGATGGCCTGGCCGTAGCCGCGGTACTCGATGCCGTCATACATGCGGCCCAGCACGCGGGCGGTATCTTTCATCGACTCTTTATGGCCGATCTGCGATCCGCTTGGGCCGAGATAGGTCACCTGCGCGCCCTGATCGAACGCGCCCACTTCGAAGGCGCAGCGGGTGCGGGTGGAGGTCTTTTCAAAAATCAGGGCGATGTTTTTCCCGACCAGGGTTTGCTTTTCGCGCCCGGCTTTTTTGGCAGCCTTCAGCTCGATGGCGAGGTCGATCAGGTACTGGATCTCCGCCGGGGTGTAGTCCAGCAGTTTCAGGAAGTTGCGGTTTTTCAGGTTGATGGTCATGTGGGAAATCCTTTTTAAATTGTTAGCTGTCTGATGCCCTCACCCCGGCCCTCCCCTTTCGGAAGAGGGTTAGGGTGAGGGGGTTTTAGTTGCGAATCAACGTGCCTTTCTCGCCCGCCAGGATCTCCGCGCCGTCATTTAGCGCGCCGATCCCGGCAATGCCGTTGCAGGCTTCAACAAACTCGCGGCAGGCGGCCACTTTCGGCCCCATCGAGCCGGCGTCGAACTGCATGCCCCTGAGCAGCTCCGGCGTCACCTGCGCCAGCGGACGCTGGGTCGGCTTGCCCCAGTCGAGGTACACCGCGTCGGCATCGGTCAGGATCAGCAGGGCGTCGGCCTCGATCTGCCTCGCCAGCAGGGCGGCGGAGAGGTCTTTGTCGATCACTGCCTCAATGCCGCGATAGCCGTTAGCGTTCTCCACGACCGGCACGCCGCCGCCGCCGTTGCAGATCACCAGGTGATCGCGCTGGATCAGCGCCGTGATGGCGTCGCTCTCGACGATGCGCTTCGGCTGCGGCGACGGCACCACGCGGCGGACGTAGCTCCCGTCAGCCTTGAACACCCAGCCTTTTTCCGCCGCCAGGCTTTTCGCCTGAGCTTCGCTGTACACGGGACCGATGTATTTGGTCGGGTTGCTGAATGCCGGATCGGCGGCGTCCACTTCCACCTGGGTGAGCAGGACGCTCACCTCGCGCTGCGGCAGATTGTTTTTCAGCGCCTGCTGGAGCATGTAGCCGATCATTCCCTGGCTTTCAGCGCCGAGAACGTCCAGCGGGTAGGGTGTGACTTTGTCGTAGGCGCTGTTCTGCAGCGCCAGCAGCCCGACCTGCGGGCCGTTGCCATGCACCAGCACCACGCGCCACTGCGCCGTCAGCCCGGCGATGATGCGGGCGGCCTGCTCGATGTTCTGGCGCTGGATTTCGGCTTCCAGCGGCTCGCCGCGCTTGAGCAGCGCGTTGCCGCCCAGGGCCACAACCAGAGTGGGTTTTCGTTCCATGATGGCTCCTTTAAATTCCGTCGCGTTCAAGCGGGCAGCTCATGCAGCGCGCGCCGCCGCGTCCGCGTCCGAGTTCGTCGCCCGGGATGGGCAGCACGGTGATGCCCGCTTTGTCGTACTTCTCGTTGGTCCAGACGTTGCGCTCGTAGCCGATCACCACGCCCGGGCGGATGGTCAGGACGTTGTTGGCGTCGTTCCACTGCTCGCGTTCGGCTTCAAAGGCGTCGCCGCCGGTGGTGATCAGGCGCACCTGGCTAATGCCGAGGGCTTTCTCGATGGCGTGCAGCAGATCGGTTTCCTGAGTGCGCATAAGGCCGCCGCGTCCGTCCGGAGTAAGCGTCCAGCACTGGGCGTCTTTGCGCACCACTTCCGGGTAGACGGAGAAGGTGTCCACGTCGATGTGGGTCATGACGGTGTCGAGGTGCATGCAGGAGCGGTGTTTTGGCAGCTCAACGGCGATCACTCGCTCGGCCTGGCGGTGTTTGAACAGGCTGTTGGCGAGGAACTCCACGCCCTGCGGCGTCGTGCGCTCGGACATGCCGATCAATACCGCCCCACGACCAATAACCAGTACGTCGCCGCCTTCTAAGGTGGCGTGGTCGTAATTAATATTCTCGTCGCCGAAATACTTAATAAAATCCCCGTTGGCAAACGCCGGGTGCCAGCGATATATTGCCCGCAGGTTATTGGTTTCACGCTGACGCGCCGGTTTGGCCATTGGGTTAATAGAGACGCCGTTATAGATCCAGCACGAAGTATCGCGAGTAAATAAATGGTTCGGCAGCGGCTCCATAATAAAATCATTCGCCGTGTGGGTATCCACCACCATATTTTTAATGGCCGCCGGAATTTCGCCGTAGGTTAATCCGCCGCTCAATCTGCGCGCCAGTTCGCGGTGCGGCATATCCGCCAGCCAGCCGCGCACGTCGCCAGCAAAGGCTGGGCCGAGGCGGTAGTCAGAGATTTGGGTATCCAGCAGCCAGGCTTTTGCTTCTGCAATATCAAGGGTTTGTGTCAGAAGGTCGGTCAACAGCAGGACTTCCACACCCTGCTCGCGCAGCGTGTTTGCGAAGATGTCATGCTCCTCACCCGCCCGTTCAACCGAGAGCACGTCATCGAAAAGCAGCTCCTGACAATTCGATGGCGTTAAACGTTTCAGACTTAAATTTGGGCGGTGCAGCATAACGCTACGCAATTGACCAATTTCAGAACCGACGTAATGCTTTTCCATAATTATTCCTTTAACTGTTTTTCAGAATAAAAAGGGCATGCGCCATGTGATGTGTTTAATTTCATGGCGGCTAAGCTCAATTGATTTCGTGATTCATACTAGGCAGTTAAATAATCCGTATTGTGATATTGCTCACGCGAAATTGGATATTGAGGAGTTTGTTTTAATTTGCATGATTCGCATCAGATAATGATTAATTTCATATTATTGAGGGGTGAATAGCTAAGCAGGATCCGGTGGCATTATTTGAGGTTGTTATTATTTTGTAGATTTTAATCTTTAGGGATATGTTTTTATGTGACTGATTTTAAATGATAAATATCATCTATAAGAATGGCTATGCAATTAACGTAATTAACTATTTTTGACTTAATAAAAATCAATAAATAATTATGGTTTTTTAGAGCAAATTATCAAAACAGTAAAGTGTGAGGCGACAACGGGTTTTGTTAATTAGACAGCATGATCAAGAGGTTAGAACAGTCGTGAGATAAGCGTTGATTAAGGTTATGCATAACCCCTGCATAATTGCCTGGACCGGATTAACAGTGGGTTAACACATTTTCCGATAAACATGCGCTCGCGCAAACCTCTTCCAAAAAGGGCTGGTATGGCAGCCTTAACTCTCGTATAAAAGAAAAAATGAAACGTTGTTTTACATAGAGGTATTTCACATGATTATCGGCAACATCCACCATCTGCAGCCCTGGCTACCTGACGCGCTGCGCCAGGCCATTGAGCACGTCAAAGCCCACGTCACCGACGCTACGCCGCTCGGCAAGCACGACGTTAACGGCAACAGCCTGTTTTATCTGGTCTCGGAAGATATGACCCAGCCGTTCGGCGAGCGCCGCGCCGAGTACCATGCGCGCTATCTGGATATTCAGATCGTGATGAAGGGTCAGGAGGGGATGACCTTCAGCACCCTGCCGCACGGCGCGCCGGACACCGACTGGCTGGAGGATAGAGACATCGCGTTCCTGCCGGAAGGCGAGCAGGAGAAAACCGTGGTGCTGAGCGAAGGGGATTTTGTGGTGTTCTGGCCGGGCGAGGTGCATAAGCCGCTGTGCGCGGTGGGAGCACCGGCGCAGGTGCGCAAGGTTGTGGTGAAAATGCTGATCGGCTAAACGGGTTTACTCCCTCTCCCTGTGGGAGAGGGTTAGGGTGAGGGCACCAGCGCGCAGAGGACCAAATCACTCCCCAAGCGTCGCCACCATCACCGCCTTAATGGTATGCATCCGGTTTTCTGCCTGGTCGAACACGATGCTCGCCGCCGACTCAAACACCTCGTCCGTCACCTCCATCCCGCCGTGCAGGTCGAACTCCTTCGCCATCTGCTTGCCGAGCGTTGTCTGGTCGTCATGGAATGCCGGCAGACAGTGCAGGAACTTCACGTTCGGGTTGCCGGTCAGCGCCATCATCTGCGCATTCACCTGATACCCGCGCAGCAGCGCAATCCGCTCCGCCCACTTCTCTTTGGCCTCGCCCATCGACACCCACACGTCGGTATAGATAAAGTCCGCGCCCTTCACGCCCGCCGCCACGTCTTCCGTGAGAGTGATCTTCCCGCCGTGTTTTTCCGCCAGCGCGCTGCACTCTGCCACCAGGCTCTCTTCCGGCCAGCAGGCCTTCGGAGCCACCAGGCGCAGATCCAGCCCGGTCAGCGCCGCCGCTTCCAGCATCGAGTTGCCCATGTTGTTGCGCGCGTCGCCCGCGTAGACCAGCGTCATCTCGTTAAACGCCTTGCCCGGCAGGTGCTCCTGCATGGTCAGCAGGTCCGCCAGCAGCTGGGTCGGGTGGAACTCGTTGGTCAGCCCGTTCCACACCGGCACGCCCGCATACTGCGCCAGCGTCTCGACCACTTCCTGGCCGTGACCGCGATACTGAATGCCGTCGTACATCCGCCCGAGAACCCTTGCGGTGTCCTTAATTGACTCTTTATGCCCAATCTGGCTGCCGCTCGGCCCTAAATAGGTAACGCGCGCGCCCTGGTCAAATGCGGCAACTTCGAAAGAGCAACGGGTACGGGTCGAGTCTTTTTCGAAGATGAGCGCGATGTTTTTACCGGTAAGCTTCTGTACTTCCTTGCCATTTTTTTTATCGGCCTTGAGCTGTGCCGCAAGGGTCAGCAAAGAAGTGAACTGTGCAGGGGTAAAGTCGAGCAATTTCAGAAAGTGTTTCTTGTATAAATCGGACATTTTATCCTCGCATGGCGAACGCCACTTATTGAATTAAAATTCACTTTATATTTGTAATTATTCATTTGCAACCCCGTTTCATAAATCTTTCTTACAAAGGTGGAGGCAAACCCGTCCGTGTGTGAAAATAGAAGTATCTGCCGCACTTTAAAGAGGATTGAGCCATGGCAAACCCGGAACACCTGGAAGAGCAACGCGAAGAGACGCGTCTGATTATTGAAGAACTGCTGGAAGACGGTAGCGATCCGGACGCGCTGTACACCATCGAGCACCATTTCTCTGCGGATGATTTCGACGCGCTGGAAAAACTGGCCGTGGAAGCCTTCAAGCTGGGTTACGAAGTGACCGAGCCGGAAGAGCTGGAAGTGGAAGAGGGCGATACCGTCATCTGCTGCGACATCCTGAGCGAAGGCGCGCTGAAGGCGGAGCTTATCGACGCGCAGGTAGAACAGCTGATGAACCTGGCCGAAAAGTTTGACGTGGAATACGACGGCTGGGGAACCTACTTCGAAGATCCGAACGGTGAAGACGGCGAAGAAGGCGACGACGAAGATTACGTCGACGAAGACGACGACGGCGTGCGTCACTAAGCGTTTCAGGCGGTGGCGCGCGCCACCGCTTTTTCAAGGCAGAACCATGGATTACCCGCAGATACTCGCCCCCGTACTCAACTTCCTCCAGTGCCCGACCCCGCAAGCATGGATTGATAAAGCCCGCGACCCTGCGAACCTGCCGCTGCTGCTCACCGACCACATGGTGTGCGAGCTCAAGGCCGCCCAGACCGCGCTGCTGCTGGTGCGTAAATACGTCGCCGACGAAAGCGGTGCCGACGCGCTGCTCGACTGGCTCAAACCCTACGAACAATTCACCTTCCGCGACGGCCCGGAGCCGAACTTCATCGACCTGCACAGGCAGATTGGCAAAAGCGTGATGCCCAAAACCGACGACCCGTGGGGCCAGGCGCTTATCGACAGCATGGTGCTGCTGATTAAAGAGGAGCTGCACCACTTCTGGCAGGTGCGCGAGGCGATGCTGGCCCGCGACATTCCGTACGTCAAAATCACCGCCAGCCGCTACGCCAAAGGGATGCTGAAGGAAGTGCGCACCCACGAGCCGCTGACGCTGATCGATAAGCTCATCTGCGGCGCCTACATCGAAGCCCGCTCCTGCGAACGCTTCGCCGCGCTGGCCCCGTTCCTCGACGACGACCTGCAGAAGTTCTATCTCTCGCTGCTGCGCTCGGAAGCGCGCCACTATCAGGACTACCTGACGCTTGCCCGGCAGGTAAGCGACGACGATATCTCACCGCGCATACAGCTTTTTGGCGAAATTGAAGCCACACTTATCTCGACACCGGACCACGAGTTTCGCTTCCACAGCGGCGTGCCGGTGTAAACCGGCACAACTCAAGGATAAGGATGCGAGATGAATAAGACGTGGACCCGTACCGTGATGGTTGTTGTGGTGGCCGCCGCCGTCGCGTTCTGGGTGTTCTTCGACAAAAAGCAGCAGAGCCCGGAGCAGCAGTTAAATACCGCGCTGAACGAAATGCCCGCCTGGCAGGTGATTAAGGAGCAGGAGCCCGCGCTGCATCAGCGCATCCTCGACCAGATGGCCGCCCTGCAAAAAGCGGGCGAGCCGGAGCAGCAGATTATCGACACCATCCAGCCGCAGATCCTGCATCTGCAGATGTCGCGTCTGCAAAACGCCCCGGACGCCAACGTGGTGAACTACATGACCATCAACATGGAGCAGACCGCCGCCATCCAGAAGGTGAGCGACGATGCCTGCTTCCGCTTCCTCTACCCGACGGTGAAGGGCGGCGTGAACCCGATGCGCATGCTGGATAAAGACCTGATGGCGCGGCGCATGCAGGCCGACGCCGACATGATGCGCGCGGCCTACGGCAAAAACCGCCACACCGTGACCCAGGACGAACGCGAGGCGGCTGTCGAGGACGTGCGACCGATTATGAAGGCTCTTGCCGATAAGTACGGCGAGGACATCCAGCTATTGCAGATGCCGGAGAAGGCGGCGGGCAAAGAGAAGCTCTCCTGCGATATGGTGCAGGAGATGTGGGCGAAGGTGCTGGCGCTGCCGGAGCAAAAGGCGGCAGGGGTGATTCGGCTGGCGGTGTCTGAGCTGGAGTGATGAAGGACGCTGGTTTTTTGGGCACTTAGCGCGGGTTTAGCGCGTCGTCGCTTGCATGGCGGCGCGCGACAGGTATAATCCACAACGTTTCCGCATCCCCTTCAGTGCCGAAGTGGCGAAATCGGTAGACGCAGTTGATTCAAAATCAACCGTAGAAATACGTGCCGGTTCGAGTCCGGCCTTCGGCACCATTAGTACTTCCAAGACCATCCGAGAAAGTCCAATTATCCCTTAAAAATCAATGCTTTCAGCGATTTTTACGTCCTGAGTCGTCCGAGGTTGTCCGTTGAAATCCGGATGTCATTGGGGGCATAATTGGGGGCATCTTAACTTCGATTAGAAATGTGCCCCCAAATGAAGCTCAACGCCAGACAGGTCGAGACCGCAAAGCCAAAAGACAAAACCTACAAAATGGCCGATGGCGGCGGTTTGTATCTCGAGGTTTCGGCCAAGGGTTCTAAATACTGGCGCATGAAATACAGACGCCCCTCAGACAAAAAAGAGGATCGACTCGCTTTTGGTGTTTGGCCTACTGTGACGCTTGCTCAGGCAAGAGCAAAGCGCGACGAAGCTAAAAAGCTGTTAGTGCAGGGCATTGACCCAAAAGCCGAACTGAAAGAAGCTCAGGCCGAGAATTCGGGGGCATATACTTTCGAAACCATTGGCCGTGAATGGCATGCTAGTAACAAGCGCTGGAGTGAAGACCATCGATCACGCGTTCTTCGCTATCTTGAGCTTTATATCTTCCCTCATATCGGTTCATCCGACATTCGCCAGCTCAAAACCAGCCACCTGTTAGCCCCGATTAAAAAAGTTGATGCCAGTGGTAAGCATGACGTTGCGCAGCGTCTTCAGCAGCGTGTCACGGCTATTATGCGTTATGCCGTACAGAACGATTACATCGACTCAAATCCAGCCAGTGATATGGCCGGTGCGCTATCGACAACAAAAGCGCGGCACTATCCTGCTTTGCCCTCTAGCCGCTTCCCAGAGTTTCTTGCTCGTCTTGCTGCATATCGTGGCCGTGTAATGACACGGATCGCGGTCGAGCTTTCCTTACTCACTTTTGTACGTTCCAGTGAGTTACGTTTCGCGCGTTGGGATGAATTCGACTTCGATAAATCTCTTTGGCGTATACCGGCAAAACGAGAAGAAATTAAAGGCGTGCGTTACTCGTATCGTGGCATGAAAATGAAAGAGGAGCATATTGTTCCTCTCAGTCGGCAGGCGATGGTTTTATTAGAGCAGCTCAAGCAAATTAGTGGTGATAAAGAGCTGCTGTTCCCGGGAGATCATGACGCAACTAAGGTTATGAGTGAAAACACGGTAAACAGTGCATTGCGTGCAATGGGATATGACACGAAAACTGAGGTCTGTGGGCATGGGTTCAGAACGATGGCGCGTGGTGCGTTGGGGGAGTCAGGGCTATGGAGCGATGATGCGATCGAGCGCCAGTTGAGCCACTCGGAGCGTAATAATGTGCGTGCTGCTTATATTCATACTTCTGAGCATTTGGATGAGCGTCGTTTGATGGTGCAGTGGTGGGCAGATTTTCTATATTCCAATAAATCACGTTCTATATCTCCTTATGATTTTGCTAGAGAAGCATCATAAAATATGATACTTCTCTATGAGATATTTTGCGACTAATGTAAATGGAGTATAAACCCGCATTTATCGATTAAATTATCCCTTAATTTTGAAGTGATTTCTTGACTGGTTTTTTTTCTGCCACCAGATATAAAATCTCTATGATCTGATTGTGTTATTAATATCTCTTCTTTAGCTCTAGTAAACGCCACATACAGAACACACCGCTCTTCGAAGTTATCATCAGAATAATTCCAAAAAGCCTCGTCCTCGAAACCAATTAGTATCACGGTTTTATATTCAAGTCCTTTGCATTTATGTATGTTCATTATTTTTAGTGATCGCTTTCCACAGAAATTCATCACAATTGTTTCTCTGTCAATATTATTTGAATATATTTTTTGAAGTTGTTTGGCTAACTCTGTCCAAATGTATTTTGTATGTTCAACTGATTTATGTTGTGGCCATTTGCTCTTTATTAAATTGAGGCCTATGTGATCAATTATATTTGTTATAAAATCTAAAATAATCTGATAGTCGTTGAAAATTGTAGCTTTTTTAGTGGTTGAAAAATAATCAATAAACATTATTAACTTATTATTATCTGAGTCATTGTTCTCATCTATTATGTTCAGTTCTATATATAGATTTAACAACTCAGACCAAGCCTTAGGTGATTTTATCAATGCACATTCGAGGATTAAACTAAAGATAATTCCTAATGGATCTGCTATTGCATCCTGAAAAGTGTCATAAACAATATTACTGATGCCTTTGTTATTTAATCGATCACATAATTTAGCACTGTAGTTGCTTGATTTTTGTCGGGTGAGTATACATATGTCTTCAGGTGAAAATCCAGATGCAATTTTATTTAATACATAGTCAGTTATGAAGTTCGACTCAGTGATATCATCATTAAAATGATGAATTGTGCAGTTATTATTCTTCTGTGGGGTTGTCTGATTAAATACTCCTTTTTCGACAAAAGGTTGAAAGTGGCTTAGGAATTCTTTTATTTCAACGCCGGCTCTAAAATTACTAATTAGTAATTTTCTTTTAGGTTTGAAATCTGCCTCTACTTGTCGATATATTTCTGGATAAGCTTGAGCAAAAAGCATAATGCTTTGATTTAGATCTCCTACACAAATAATTTTTATTTGACTATTCAAGAATAATAATGAAATAAGCTCATACTGCTGCAATGTGGTATCTTGGAATTCATCAAGAAAAACATGAGTAAAACATTCCTGATATAAAATAGGAATTGTTCTATTGTTTTTTATTATTGCTAACGCATATTTAATTACATCACTAATATGAACTTTGTTTTTATCACTCTTACCTTTGAATATAATATCATATCCTGCATTAGGTCTTAAATTTTCATCAAGTGATAATCTGAATCTATCGACTATAGATTTTGCAAAGGAATGATAAGTTTTAGATAGAAATCTGTCATTTGCCTCAGGTGAGCGCTTTAATACTCTATCTTTGACATTTTTACTAGCTTCGTTTTTGAATGTTAGGAAAAGAATTTTCTTAGGCCAAGGGCAAATATCATGCTCTAAAAGATAAATGGTTTTTTGAGCAAGCATCTCAGTTTTACCAGCCCCAGGCCCTGCTAGTATTGATAATGAGTCTTGTTCATAAATAATACCTTCTAACTCATTAGTTTTAACAATGAATTCTTCTGGATTCCATTGTGGTAAAGAATTATCTACCATGGCTAATCTCTCCCACTCTTTCGACTAATTCTTTAAGAACGCTTGGCATCCTTTCGACAAGTGATCCCGTTATTTTATTAATAAGCCGTATGTGAGAGGCTGGTTTGCTTTTACTGCCAAGGAATCTATAATTATACCAAACAAATTTTGTTAAATAACCATTATCATGTTTATAGTTTTTATTTCCTTTGTTTCCGTCCTTAAGGACTTGTTTTATTATGTCATTTTCAATTATTTTTTCTTGCTTCAAAACCTCTGGCCCCCTTTCATTGTTTTCTGAATCTATTACACAATAAATTTCAGGAAATGAATTAATCATCATGTAGTCTATATCTAAAGGAGCAGAGAAAAATATATTATGTTTTTTTAATTCATCGACAATATTTACTTTTTTTCCATCATTGTAATCTATTGTAAAAGTTAATGGATCTTGCTCCGAGTCCCAATTCGGTAATAGGTCAAGAATCTCAGAATGTAAATAAGTTACTTTCCTATGAGATGATAATTGCTTTATGGCATATTTGATTCTTTCAAATCCTCCACCATTCCTTCCTAGATCGAGATCTAATAACGTTATGTAAGGTATTTTTAAAGACTCAAGTAAGCGCCAGAAATGATTTACATGCCTACCACCTAAAGGAGCAATTGCAATATTTTTACTATCTGCGTCAAAGTTATAAGATTCAAATATTTTGGGTAGTATTACCTGCTCACTATCACCCTCCACTAGAATTACAAGACTAGCAAAATATATTTCAGGATATGATTTGACTGCTTCGTTTATAAATTTAAATTTCTCATCGGATTTCAATGGTAGTTCTAATTTATTTATAATGCTACAAGTGTTTTTCAAGGAAAAATGTCGCACCTGTTCAGGTTCTATTCTTGACATTATAGAGGTTGAATGCGTAGACATTACCATTTGAAATGAATCTTTCTCGGCATAGTTGGAAAATAACTTTATTATCCTTCCGAGATATTGAGGTGATAAATGGTTTTCGGGTTCTTCTAATGAAATTAAGCTAAATATTGGGAGTCTTAATTTTGATTTATCAAAACTATATTCACCTTTAGCCGCGTGTTTTATTTTTATTTCCACGTTAAATAATGCGTTGATTATTGCAAGATACATCAGGGATCTTTGACCATCACTAAGTAATTCAGCCGATATAATTGCGCCTTGTTCATTTGGACTTAAGAATAAAGTAACTAACTTCATCAAGTCATCTATCGAGTTTAGTGGGAAGTCTAATTGGGCATTTGAAAGTACACTCTCTTTATAAAGTGTTGCCCATCCACTATTAATGGACTCTGATATTAAATTTATCTCTCTGTTTTTCTTCGCGATGGCAATCAGTTCTAATGCTTTCTCTTTATACTCGTCCCTGGCATTTTCATCCCAGTTAATCGCTTTCATTAACTTACCTAAAATCGCTGATGAGGAGTAAGTTAATTGTTTTAACGGATCTCTGGTCGCAGGTACGTAATGGATTTGAATTGAATTTCGAATCAATGGTGATAATTTTATTTTGCAATCATCGCTAGGAGTCTCTGAGATGTCTGTGATGATATAGATGTTTTCATCTATATCGCCAGCATCTGAAAATTCATAACTTAATGATGCTTCAAGTCGAACCCTAAAGATTACATCCTCTCCATCATCGAGTGTCATTTGTTCTATTAACGAGGGGATGCTTACATCATCTTTTATTTTGCTGAAACCAAATGTGACATCTATGAAGAGATTTTTAATTTGGGTTTGGTCATCTTCGTTTTCAACATGAAATTCAGAAGGAGATATGGTTCGGAATGAATTTGAAACACTGAATAATTTATTTAGTGCATCAAGAATTGCACTCTTTCCGGTTCCATTGTTACCTATAAATACTGTTCTGTCTTTTTCAAATGAAATTTTTTGTGGTTCGTTATATGAAAAACTTTTAAAACCACCGATAGTCATACTTTTTAAATGCATGGATTAAATCCTTATAATGTATTTGCACCGTAAAATAACTGCTTGGCTAAATTAATTAAAAGAAGGTTATTCAATGCTGTATCAGAACTACATCGTAGATGAAGCTATGTTAAACCTACTTTTGGTAGAAACTCAATATCAAACTACATAATTACAAAATCACTAACGTGCACTGCCCCGCCCGCCTGCCCGCTCCACTTAACAGGGTGGTTTTCATGCACCTCGTAAATCGCTTCAGGAGCCGCCACACAAGGGCTTTTGCGTCAAAAATAACGCATGACTGTCATGCGTTTTCATGCAGCATAGACATGCACTCAGGCTACAGACATCAAAAACCCGGCACAAGCCGGGCTTAAGTGAGCGGTTCTGTTCAGATCAAAACAGTTTTCTTTTTTTCATGTCATCATTTGAGCCTGATACCGGCGCTGAACCGGCCAGGCTCATCACGTCGTCCCGGAATCTCAGCGGCAATATTTCACTCGTCCATTTCAGCATGAAATTCAGGATAAATTCACGATACAGTGTATCTGCATCATTTGTTCCTTCAATAATCCCCGGGATATGTGCTGAGCTATCCCGTTCAAATTGTCTGTACTTCATCCTGAGCAGGCTACTCAATTCAGCACCGTTGAAAATAAAGAAGTCACGCAGAAGCTCATCAATACGCTCTTCCGTGATGCCATGATGGCAGTTTACGTAGGCGTTTGCCTTACGACCGGTCGCGTCAGCCAGTACCGGCAACTGCTCTTCTTTTTCAGCAATCAGACCGGCCAGCTCGGCGGCTGTTTCCTGTTGTTCCAGATACTCAGCCCGAAGAGCTTTCATCTCTGGAGTCACGATACCGCCGTTCTGGCTAAGCAATTCCCTGAACTGCATCCGATTGTCTTTGCTCGCCTGTTCAGTTTCGGCCTGATGCTGACGCAGAGCCCTGAGGTTCTCAATAGCTGCATCTTCGGCCTGTCTGGCCTCCACCCAGGCCTGCATTTTTTGGTAAAGATCAATTATCCTGGACTGCCAGTCAGAGGAAAGGCCTTTTGTCAGTGTTTCCGTCTGGCGGGCGATTTCATTTGCAGGCAACCGCATGAGCCAATCAGCATCCTGAAGTGGTTTCTTTGCCCTGGCGAGGAGTGTCACTACATGTCCGGTTGCGGCCTGAATCTGGTTTTCCGTCAATTGTTGTTCTGTCATATTATGGTTCCTCCCCATTTTATTGTGCATGACGGTCTTTAAGGGTACAGGCCGAACCATAGCGGCCCAGCGTCTGCGGCTTACGTGCGGGGGAATCATCCTGCGACTCAGGTTCAGGTGGCACGGATTTATGCGGCTTCATAATTATCGTGTCAACGCTTTCCAGCGCTGTAAATGTGCAGGAACATTCAAGATTCTGGCACTGATACCATGAGCGTTTAACCGAAGGTGCTTCATAGGAACTGGTTCTGGCATGGGCCATAGTGCCGCATTCAGGACATTTCAGCGCCATTACAAACCCTCCGATACACTGTTGTTTTTTTGCAGCAACATATGTTCCTGACGGATCTTCATCTTATGCAGGGATGCAGGGGTAGATATGTCAGGAGTTTGGTTATTGTTTTGTTCTGGGATAGTCATGTCAGCACCTTGTTGTTTGTCTTGGTGTCAATTGTGCTGTCATGGATACAAAGCTGCCATTGAACATCATTGTGCGAGCGATAAGACAAAGACTTCTTTTGGCTAGCCAGGAAAGGCCTCATTTAACTGAATCTGTTTCAGTTTTACTTTAACTATTCACTACTATTCACTTGAGTAAAAAAATAGATAATACAGTAAGTTAAAAGATGAAGGGTTGACAGGATAGTATTCATTGACTGTTCATAACTGTTCACATAAGTATGAAATTATTTATGGTATTTTTTCATAATGGATGGTTTTTTTATTCCTCATGACTATTTGTTTTTTGCTTCTCACCACTATTCATCCTTATTCAGGAGTATTCGACAGGCGGTGAAATATACTGCCTGTTATTGCCGGCAAATAACAGTTTCGCATCTGGGTATGGTGTTGCATTTCATACTTATTTTTATAAAACTAGAGCTACCCGGTTCTTTATGGATTCATTCGTATATGTTTTTAGAGTTAAGGTGAGGTTATTTAACATCAAGGTTTTTATGCAGGGCCAATGTTTATAAGTTGGATGCGAATCATAAATATGTCCGGAATTGTGGCCTGCAATGCAAGGCCTCGTGTAGAAGTTGTACAGCCTTGCTGTATTGGCGTTGGGGGCCAGCACGATCAGGTGCAATGACCCATAGGGTAGTAAACCCTAGATGAATGGTAGTTCCTATTAATGCTCCTGTATTCATAGCTCGCAGGTAAGATTTTTATTATGTCGTTTTATATGGTTTAACCGAGTTTTAAGTTCCATAAAATCAACATGTGACGCTAAATAAATAATGCGTGCGTAAGCGAAATATATACACATAATAAGGAACTACCTGAATCCAGATGAATTCATCCGGACTGTTGTGGAAATTAAAGAGGGTAGATAAATGCGTAATATTTCTGTGTCTGCGTCAGCTCCTGCTGCGCCATTATTTCCTGTTCCGAATCAGCATGAGCGATTTTTACGCCTGCCTGAGGTGATGCACTTATGCGGGTTGTCCCGTTCGACCGTTTACGACCTGATAAGCCGCGATGCGTTTCCGAAGCAGATCCCGCTTGGCGGTAAAAATGTCGCCTGGGCTCAGTCTGAGGTCAGCGCATGGATGGCGGAGCGTATCAACGCCCGTGGACAAGGATGTGATGCATGATGATACCTGAACACATTAAATACCTTTTTTCTGGCTTGCTTACTGCCGTCATTTCCAGGTATAGTTTTTCCGCTGTCGCAAAATCGGCAGCCGGAATTGGCGTTCCGCGAAACTCAATGGCGACACCAGACGCGCCAAGCGTCTTTTTTTTCGTCGTAGCTCAGGCACACCCATTTTCCGGGCTGTGGTGTTTATGCGTACACCGTGGTTCTTTCGAGATAATGGCAGTCCGGGCGGGGCAGCCTTCGGGCTGGCCGGTATCCATTGAGGCCGGTTACGCCAACCCCGTTCGGGCTGCCACCAGTGAAATTGGCGTTTCCGGTGGTAGCAATAACCGCTACTCAATGGAGGCTGCCATCATGGCTACAATCCTCAACCCGTCATACCCGCAATATGTCTTTGTGTTTGCAGCAATCCGCCGTGCTGACACTCAACCCCGCATCTGTATGCTTCGCACTGTCGCCTGCGATGAGCGTTCCGCACGTCTTTCGTTGGTCCGCGATTATGTACTCTCCCTTTCTGCACGCCTGCCTGCCGGGGAGGTGACACTATGAACCAGTTTGAGATCTCCTACGACGATGTTGTAAGGCTGAAACATTTACGCAATGTGGGTGAGTATGTAACTGGCATGGCAGCCCTGCAGGACTGTTATGAAAAGCCAGCAGGCCCCCAATGTGAACAACTAGTTTCCCTTATCTATCTGATGACAGAGCAACTGAATGGAGTAGTACAACGCTGCCATGACGACCTGATGAATGCGGAGGTGGTCTGATGAAATGCTGTGAATCTCATCTGGCACTTCGTGCCGCTATGTATCGCCGTGCCGTTGCCTGCGCCTGGCTGACTCTAAGCAGTCAGGAGGAACGTTATTCCGGCCTGACGCTCGCTGAACTTGAAGATGCCATAGCCCGCGAGCTGGAAGGATTCTATCTGCGCCAGCATGGGCAGCAAAGGGGACTGGAAATTGCCTGCGCGTTGCTTTCGGATCTGATGGAGTCGGGGCCGCTAAAGGCCTGTCCCGTTCTCTCATTACTCGGAATGACGGTAATGGATGAACTTTGCTCCCGCCACCTCAATAAACCAGCGTTGCATTAAGGAGGGCTGCACAATGTCAGGAATGAAAGTTAGCCATGCTGAGAAAGCAGCTCGTGGTCACTGGTCAAGAATTTTACCAGCGCTGGGCGTAAACGTACTGAAAAATCGACACCAGCCCTGTCCGGTCTGTGCCGGGAAAGACCGCTTTCGATTTGATGACCAGGAAGGGCGGGGAACGTGGTTCTGTAACCAGTGCGGTGCAGGTGATGGCCTGGCGCTTGTAAGTAAAGTACTGAATGTAGGCATCAGTGAAGCGGCAGAGAGAATAAATGGCATTACCGGAAATCTGACACCCGTACCTCAGGAAATGCTTGAGTCTAATTCTCTTGAAAAAGAGGCCGGGAAACAATCCGCAGCCGTGCTGGCTGCCCGTTTGTTTGAGAAATCTCGCCAGGCCACTGGCAATGCCTATCTGAAGGGTAAAGGGCTTTCTGCACTGCCTTGCCGGGAATTAACCGCCATGCAAAAAGTCGGTGGTATGACATTTCGCGCGGGAGATCTTATCGTTCCATTGTACGCAGATGGAGAGCTGGTAAATCTGCAGTTAATCAACGCTGATGGGGGTAAATGCTTCCTTAAAGGCGGTCAGGTTAAGAATGCCTTTTACCTGGTTGAAGGTACTGGCAAAGCGGCGAAACGGCTCTGGATAGCAGAAGGATATGCCACCGCACTCACTATCAACCAACTGACTGGCGATGCTGTCATGGTGGCCTTTTCGTCCGTCAATTTCCTTTCCCTGGCAAGCATTGCCTGCAGTCAGTACCCAACGCACCAGATAATTATTGCTGCTGATCGCGATCTCAACGGTGCGGGGCAAACAAGGGGCGTAGCTGCTGCCAAAGCCTGCAATTGCACAATGGCGCTCCCACCTGTGTTTGGTGACTGGAACGATGCATTCACGCAGGACGGCGAAGAAGCCACCCGGCAGGCAATTTATGAGGCCATAAAACCAGCCGTTGCCAGCCCGTTCAACACAATGAGCGAAGCTGAATTTAGCGCGCTGAGCGTCAGTGAAAAAGCGCAGAGGGTAGTGGATCACTATAAAAATGCACTGGCAGTAGACCCGAATGGGCAGCTCCTTTCACGCTATGAGGCGGGGGCCTGGAAAGTTATCTCTTACGCCGATTTTGCCCGTGATGTGGCTGCGCTGTTTCAGCGCCTTGGCGCACCTTTTTCATCCGGGAAAATTGCCTCTATCGTGGAAACCCTCAAACTGATTGTTCCGCAACAGCAGAATCCAGCGCGGCAGCTGATCGGGTTTCGCAACGGTGTGCTCGATACCCGGACAGGATTGTTCAGCCTGCACGATAAGAAGCACTGGTTACGTACGCTGTGCGAGGTGGATTACACGCAGCCTGTAGAGGGCGAGGCACTGGAAACTCATGCCCCGGCATTCTGGCGCTGGCTGGATCGCGCCGCAGGTTTCAAACCAGAAAAGCGGGACATTATCTTGGCGGCACTGTTTATGGTGCTGGCTAACCGTTATGACTGGCAGCTGTTTTTGGAGGTCACTGGCCCTGGCGGAAGCGGAAAGAGTATTCTGGCTGAAATAGCAACAATGCTGGCAGGTGAGGATAATGCTACCTCTGCAACCATTGAAATGCTTGAGTCACCACGAGAACGAGCCGCATTAATTGGTTTTTCACTGATTCGACTTCCCGACCAGGAAAAGTGGAGCGGTGACGGGGCCGGACTAAAAGCCATCACTGGCGGCGATGCGGTATCCGTTGATCCCAAATACCAGAACGCCTATTCAACCCACATTCCTGCAGTTATTCTGGCTGTGAACAATAACCCGATGCGTTTCACTGATCGTAGTGGTGGAGTTTCACGCCGAAGGGTGATCCTGCATTTCCCCGACCAGATAGCCCCGGAGGAACGCGATACCCAGCTCAAAGAGAAAATCGCCAGCGAGCTGTCGGTGATTGTTCGCCAGCTTATGCAACGTTTCAGCGACCCAATGAGTGCCAGGACATTACTTCAGTCGCAGCAGAACTCCGATGAAGCGCTCACCATCAAGCGTGATGCTGATTCAGCGTTTGATTTTTGCGGATACCTTGAAGTCTTACCTGACACCACGGGAATGTTTATGGGGAACGCTAACATTGTCCCACGTCAGCCTCGTACATACCTTTACCATGCCTATCTGGTCTACATGGAAGCCAACGGCTATAAAAATACGCTCAGTCTGACCATGTTTGGCAAGGGGCTGCCGTTAATGCTGAAAGAGTATGGGCTGCAGTACGAGAAGCGGCGGACCAATCAGGGAATGCAGACCAATCTGGCACTCAGAGAGGAAAGCAATGCTGACTGGCTGCCTAAGTGCGATGGCCCAGCAACCAATTAACGTATAACTGACCCGGCATACGCCGGGTTTTTTTCTTTTCAATGAATGTAGAGTTTACTGTTCACTCTACACCATATTGTTAACTTCTATTTTATTGATATTAAAGTTAATTATGTCGCAGTGAACAGTGTGCACGCTTTTCTAAAGAAAAAGTAATTTTGGGTGTTGAGGACTTTTGGTTTGGATCCGTTGTACGGAACCTAACCGGGGATATAAAAATTGTGCTTTGGTTACAAATGGCTAAAAACTCGTCTTTTTTACCGATGGTAATAAAAAAAAGTGGGGGCACAAATGGGGGCATAAATCTGTTTTAATTTTGAAAAATCTTTATTTAACATCGCGTTATGTATGTATTTGAGTCCGGCCTTCGCACCATAAGATGCAAATCAAAGTCGCTTAAGGGCGGCTTTTTTTGTGTCTGAAATTCCATATCCACCCAATTATTTTCCTTCATGAACAGCAAGCAGAATCCACATTACTCACTCTGCTGATAATCAGTTATTCAATATTATTGTTTATTTCTTTGCCCTGTATCGTTTGCGATAGCCTTTATAGCGGGTATTATTTTGCGCATTGCATTCCAAAACTGAATTTTTGCCTGTGCACATTTGCATTATGGCTGCGATCTCCCCGAGGGTTTCATGACTAACACTAACTTTTCTCAAACGGCTGCGTTTATCTGGTCGGTAGCTGATTTGCTGCGCGGTGATTTTAAACAGTCTCAGTACGGGCGCGTGATCCTTCCCTTTACGCTGCTGCGCCGCCTTGAATGTGTGTTGGCAGAGACCAAAGACGCGGTTGTGGCGAAATATGATGAATTAAAAACCAGCCCACTGCCGGAAGATGCCAAAGAGAAGTTTCTGCTGCGCGCCAGTACATTTTCCTTCTTCAATACCTCGAAGATGGATCTGGGGAAGATGGGGCAGAACGACATCAAAGCCAACCTGGAAAGCTACGTACAGGCGTTCTCCCCGGACGCGCGTGAGATCTTCGAACACTTCAAATTCAGCGAGTTTGTCGGACTGCTGGAAGACGCCAATCTGCTGTTCAAGGTGGTGAAGAAATTCGCCACCACCGATTTGAGCCCGAAAGCGATTTCCAACTATGAGATGGGCCTGGTGTTTGAAGAGCTTATTCGTCGTTTCGCGGAGAGTTCCAACGAGACCGCCGGTGAGCACTTCACCCCACGCGATATCGTGCGTCTTACCACCTCGCTGGTATTTATGGAAGATGATGAAGCCCTGACGCAGGACGGTATCATCCGTACCATTTACGACCCGACGGCCGGGACAGGCGGCTTCCTCTCTTCAGGCATGGAATATGTGCATGAGCTGAACCCTAACGCGGTGATGCGTGCCTTTGGTCAGGAGCTGAACCCGGAATCCTACGCAATCTGTAAAGCCGACATGCTGATCAAAGGTCAGGACGTCAGCCGTATTAAGCTGGGTAACACTCTTTCTAACGACCAGTTACCGCAGGACCAGTTCGACTACATGCTCTCTAACCCGCCGTTCGGCGTGGACTGGAAAAAGATTGAGGGCGAGATTAACGACGAACATACGCAGAAAGGCTTTAACGGTCGCTTTGGCCCGGGCCTGCCGCGCGTCTCCGACGGCTCGCTGCTGTTCCTGATGCACCTGATCAGCAAAATGCGCGACAACCACAATGTGGATGGCACAGTGAGTAACGGCGGGCGCATCGGGATTATCCTTAACGGTTCCCCACTATTTACCGGCGGGGCGGGCAGCGGTGAGAGCGAAATCCGCCGCTACATTCTGGAAGCCGATTTGCTGGAAGGCATCGTAGCGCTGCCAACGGACATGTTCTACAACACCGGCATTGCCACCTACGTCTGGATCCTTTCCAACAAGAAAGCGCCTGAACGTAAGGGTAAAGTCCAGCTGATTGATGGCACCAACCTGTGCGGTAAGATGCGTAAATCGCTGGGTTCCAAGCGTAACCTGATGGGCGAAGACGATATCAAGCTGATCACACAGACCTTCGGTGATTTTAAGGTGGTGGATGCCACAACCCTGGAAGAACTGGGTCTGGAGAAAGCCGCCGAGCAAAAATCCAGCCGCGGTCGTCAGCCTGCCACCGGCAAAACCGAAGCGCCGAAAACCTTCGCCAGCAAAATTTTTAACAGCACTGATTTTGGCTATCGCCGCCTGACCATTGAACGTCCGCTGCGGTTATCCGCTCAGGTGACGGATGAGGCGATTGCGACTCTGCGCTTTGCACCGAAGCCGTTTAACGCGCCGATGGAACGTCTGTATGAAGAGTTCGCGTCCCAGTGGCAGGAAGGCACCTACGGTGATTACTCCGAACTGGAAGCAGAAGCGCGCGCCATCATCAAAGCCGAATTTGCCGAGCTGAAAGAGAAGCAGATTAAAGACCTGCTCGACAGCAAGCTGTGGCTGGCACAACGCGCCTTGATGGAAAAAACGCAGCAGATTCAGGCTGCTCTGGGTACGCAGGCGGGTGGTAAAACGCTGGTGAGCAATGACTTCAACCAGTTCCAGCTGACCCTGAAAGGGGCTATCAAAACGGCTGGCGTGAAGCTGGATGCGAAAGAGAACAAGCAGTTTATCGACGCTATCACCACGAAAAACCCGGATGCCGAGCCGGTGGTGAAGAAGGTGCTGAAAGAAGCCGCTCAGCCGCTGTACGGTGCGTTTGAATACAAAGGCAAAGTGGTGGAGTTTGAGCAGGACGGCGAGCTGCGTGATAACGAGAACGTGCCGCTGAACCCAGCATTGTCCACCAGCGACCTGATTGAAAACTATTTCGAGTCTGAAGTACTACCGCACGTGAATGACGCGTGGATCAACGCCGATAAGCGCGATGCGAAAGATGGTGAAGTGGGGATTGTCGGTTATGAAATTCCGTTTAACCGCCATTTCTACGTCTATCAGCCGCCGCGCCCACTGGAAGAGATTGATGCCGATCTGGATGCAGTGAGCGCCGAGATTATGAAGCTGCTGCAGGAGGTGCATTCCTGATGGCTAATTATAAGGCGTATCCGGAGTATAAGGATTCTGGGATGGAGTGGTGCACTGCATTGCCACTTGGATGGAAACGGACAAATTTGAGGTGGTTATCCAGCATCTATGCAGGAGGTACCCCATCGAAAAATGTTATAGATTATTGGGAAAACGGCACAATTCCTTGGATCAATTCGGGGGCAGTGAATCAAAGTTATGTTACAGAACCATCTACATTTATTTCAAAAGCTGCCTTTGAAAATAGTAGTGCTAAGTGGATACCAAAAGGGGCGCTAGTTGTAGCTTTAGCTGGCCAAGGTAAAACTAAAGGCATGGTTGCTCAGCTTGGTATTAAGACCACGTGCAACCAGTCGATGGCGGCAATTGTATTTTATGAAATAAATCTTTCTCGGTATATCTACTGGTGGCTAACATCTAATTACCAAAATATACGCAATATGGCTGGTGGTGATTTAAGAGATGGATTGAATCTTGAGCTATTAGGCGATATACAATGCCCTCAACCTAATGATGGTGAGTGTATTCGAATTTCTGCTTTCCTCGATCACGAAACCGCAAAAATCGATAACCTGATCGAGAAGCAACAGCAACTGATTGAACTGCTGAAAGAAAAACGTCAGGCAGTGATTAGCCATGCCGTCACCAAAGGGCTAAACCCTGATGTGCCGATGAAAGATTCTGGTGTTGAGTGGTTGGGGGAAGTGCCTGAGCATTGGGATGTATGTGCTGTAAAACATATAGTTTCCACTCCAATAACAGATGGACCTCATGAAACCCCAGATTTTATTGATGATGGGATACCATTTATATCAGCTGAGGCAATATCGTCTGGAGTCATAGACTTTGATAAAAAACGAGCATGTATTTCATTAAAAGATCACAAAAGATTTAGCATGAAGTATTCACCTCAATATAATGATATTTATATGGTTAAGTCTGGTGCCACGACCGGAATCACAGCAATTGTTGAAACTCATGATGACTTTAATATTTGGTCACCTCTTGCTGTTATTAGATGTAATGAATACTCGAATCCTTATTTTGTTATTAACTTTATGCGATCGAAGCCCTTTCAAACTGCTATTGAATTGAATTGAATTGGAGTTATGGCACACAGCAGAATATTGGTATGGGTGTAATAGGTAATTTACATATAGCTCGCCCTCCAGTTAGTGAGGCAATTGATATTGCAACTTATTTAAGAGCTAAATGTTCCAAGTTTGATGAATTAATTGATATTGCTATGATGCAAATATCAATTATGCAAGAGCGCCGTACCGCCCTAATCTCCGCCGCCGTTACCGGAAAAATCGACGTCCGCGATTGGGTTGCCCCTGAGACGCAGGATGTAGAGGCATCACAGGAGGCCATCGCATGAGCATGGACAGCACCAAAGAGCTGATCTTCCAGGATGAAATGATCGCTCAGATGATCGATCGAGGTTGGGTTCGTGGCAAAACCGACGGTTACGATCGCGAACGTGCGCTGTATTCCCAGGATGCACTGACCTTTGTGCAAACCACGCAGCCGCAGGAGTGGGAGAAGTTTGCCAAAATTTACCCTAGCGATACCGAGCGTCATTTCCTCCATGCGCTGGTGGCTCAGCTGAAAAAAGCGGATATCAACGCTACCGATATGCTTTCGCGCACCTACGGTACGCTCGGTGTCTTGCGTCATGGCATCAAAAGCCATAATGCGCGTTTTTCGCTGTGCCAGTTTAAGCCGGAACATAACCTCAATCCGGAAACCCTGACGCGCTACAAACAGAATATCTGCCGCATCGTGCCTGAGCTGGTTTACAGCCCGCATGCATCGAACGCCGCATTCAAAGATACGGGTGTAAAAGCGAAGAAGTGGCGTATCGACCTGGTGTTGTTCGTCAATGGTCTGCCGGTAGCGACGCTGGAACTGAAGTCTGAATTTAAGCAGACGGTACAAAACGCCATTACGCAATATAAGAAAACGCGTTTGCCAAAGGACCCAGGCACTAATAAACCTGAGCCGCTACTGACCTTTAAACGCGGCGCGCTGGTGCACTTTGCCGTCAGCCAGTACGAAGTGTTTATGGCGACCAAACTTGATGGCGATAAAACCTTCTTCCTGCCGTTTAACAAAGGCACCCATGACGGCGGTGCGGGAAACGACATCCCGGAAGATGCCAATGACTACGCCACCAGCTACCTGTGGAATGAGGTGCTGCTGCCGGACAACCTGCTGAAAATTCTCGCCAGTTTTGTGCATCTGCAAATCGTAGAAAAAGAAAACGCTATTGGCCTGAAGTACAAAAGCGAGAGCCTGATTTTCCCACGCTATCACCAGTGGGACGTGGTGAACAAACTGATCACTGCCGCTACGGTGGAAGGCACCGGCAATAAATACCTGATTCAGCACAGCGCGGGGTCGGGCAAATCCAACTCTATCGCCTGGACGGCCCATCAGCTTTCCCGCCTGTACGATGAAAATGGCGAGAAGCAGTTCCACTCGGTGATTGTGGTGACGGACCGCACCGTGCTTGACGATCAGCTGCAGGACACCATCTATCAGTTTGAACATCAGGACGGCGTGGTCGGGCGTATCAATAACAAAGAGGGCGACGGTTCGAAATCGGAGAAGCTGGCCAGCGCGCTGGAAAACTCGCAGCCGATTATTATCGTCACCATTCAGACCTTCCCGTTTGTCCTGAAGGCGATTGAAAACAGCGTCAGCCTCAAGCAGCGCAAATACGCGGTGATTGCCGATGAAGCGCACTCCTCGCAGAGCGGTTCTACGGCGCGCCAGTTGAAAGAAGTGCTGATGACCGAAGAGGCGGATGACGAGGTGGAGATGTCTTCTGAAGATATTCTGGATGCCACCGTCGCCGCGCGTAAAGGCAGCAACAACCTCAACTATTACGCCTTCACCGCCACGCCGAAAGCCAAAACGCTGGAGCTGTTTGGCCGTCGTCCCAACCCGCAGGAACCGGCATCGAAAACGAACAAACCGGAAGCGTTCCACGTTTACTCCATGCGGCAGGCCATCGAAGAAGGCTTTATTCTTGATGTGCTGAAGAACTACACCAACTACAAGGTGGCGTACAAGCTGCTGCAAAAGCTAAACGATCCTGACCGGGAAGTGGACAGCAAGAAAGCGAAGATCAAACTGAACCAGTGGGTGTCGCTGCACGATCATAACGTGTCGCAGAAAGTGAAGGTGATTGTCGAGCACTTTCGCAAGCATGTGATGCACTTACTGGCCGGCCAGGCGAAAGCGATGGTGGTCACCAGTTCGCGTAAAGCGGCGGTGCGCTACAAGCTGGCGTTTGATAAATACATCGCCGAGCACAAGTACGACAAGATCAGCGCGATGGTGGCGTTCTCCGGGGAAGTGGAATTCCATGAGGATGACCACAACAGCCTTGCGCTGCTCAACCAGAAATTCACCGAGATCAATATGAATCCAGGCCTGAAAGGCCGGGATATGCGTAAATCCTTTGATACCGACGACTACCAGGTGATGCTGGTGGCCAACAAATTCCAGACCGGTTTTGATCAGCCCAAGCTGTGCGCTATGTATGTGGATAAAAAGCTGGGCGGCGTGGAATGTGTGCAGACGCTGTCGCGCCTGAACCGTACCTATCCTGGGAAGGCGCAGTCCGGCACCTTTGTGCTCGATTTCTACAACGAACCCGACGAGATTTTGGGGGCTTTCCAGCCGTACTACCAGACCGCAGAATTGACGGATGTCAGCGACCCGCAACAGGTCTTTGAACTGTATGAAAAGCTGCGCACCAGCGGCATTTTCCTGTGGAACGAAGTGGAGCAGTTCTGCGAAGCGTTCTTCAGCAAAAACAAATCCAACGCGGCCATTAGTAATATCTGCAAACCTGCGGTGCAGCGCTGGAAGCAGCGCTATACCTCGGCGATTGACGAGTATGTAAAGGCCAAAGCAATCTTCGAACGCACCAAGAAGACCGGCGATGTGGTGCTGATCACCAATGCGGAAAACAGCTTCAAAGAGTGCGAGAAAGAAAAAAGTAAGCTGGATATCTTCAAGAAAGATCTCGGCAGCTTTGTCCGCTTTTACGAGTTTATGTCGCAAATCGTCGATTACGATGACAAGGACTTGGAAAAACTGAGCCTGTTTGCCCGCCATCTGCGTCCGTTACTGCATGAGCAGCGCATCGAAGAAGACGAGATTGATTTAAGTAACGTGGAGATGAGCCATTACCGCCTTTCCAAACTCCACGAGCAGCACCTGAAGCTGCAGGAAGACGCTGAAGATTACAAAATCACACCGGGGAATGATGTCGGAACGGCGAAACCAAAGGACAAGAAAGAGGAGTTTCTTTCAAATATCCTGGCTCGTCTGAACGAGCTTTTTGTCACCGATAATCTGACCGATAAAGACATGATCAATTATGCTTTTGCGGTGCGCGACAAGCTGTCAGAAAACCAGGCGGTAATGACCCAGATCGCCAACAATACACGCGAACAAGCGATGCTGGGTGATTTCCCAAAAGCCATTGATGATGCCGTGATGGACAGCAACGAAGCCCAGCAGGAGATGATGGTGCAATATCTCTCTAATCCTGAACTTGCGAAGGGCTTTGCCCGCGTGGTGTTTGATATGTTGAAAGGGGCTTAAGGTTTCACTATCAGCCATAATAAGGGATGTTTTGTCAGACGTAAAAAATGACATTTCATCCCGCAACTTAAAATTCACTTTTGCTTTGAAAATCAATTATTACTTTATTTTAAATTTAATTTAATTTAATTTAATTTATATGACTGATTTTTTATAAATGGCCTTTTTTACAGGCCATTTATTTTTATAAAAAACTTGCATGTTGATGATTTTTTACATGCTATACCTTGCGTTCTCAGTAATTAAAGTAATCATAGTCAGGAACCCAAGTGTAATTTCTTAATTGATCTTTGTCATAGTCAACGAAAAAATGACATTGGTCACAATTGCGAATGCTTAATACAGGAGACTCAAATATTTCGCCGTCTTTTTTTCTCATAGTGGCAGTTAGTGTCATTGCCCCTGCTTTTTTTTGAGCTCGAAGCCAGACTTTTTGAAGCACTTCATTCCCTTTAATTTTTTCATTGCCGTCGAAAATAATTTCTGTATTTTCTGCTGGTTTGAACATAAATGTTGTTATCCAGTAACCTCGGTCTTGTAGTTGAAAAAATTGCGTTAATTTTAAAAGGCGATCAAGATTTAAAGATTCTTCTTTTGCAATGGAATCTATAAGTGCATTATTTTCAAATAATTTATCGGGCTCTCTGAAAGGAAATGTTATATCACCGAAGGAAAAGGATAATACAGGTTTTTTATCAAGGAAAGAAGATAATTCGATCCTTAAATTATCCTTCATTTTCTCTGATATGTAATTTGATAAGAACTCTTTATTATTATCATCCAACCCTTTTTTTATTCTTGCTAGAATCAATTCTCTATAGTCACTTGCGAATGTTTCTTTTTTTGTTATTTTTAATTCCGAGATTAAATTGTTGATTGATTTATTATCCATGCCATTCTCAATTAAAAAAACACCTAATTGAATTCTATTGCTAATATCTTTAAATTCAGTTATATTTCTTTCTGCAAATTTTATGGCTAACTCTTTATTAAAGTTTTTGACATTTTCAAATGCTTTCATTTGAAAATCCTCATGCATTTGAGGACTATTATCATTAATTACTGCTAATGCCCAAGGGAACAATGCGCGATCTTTACTTAGGTAATTTATTACATCTATTTTTTTACTATCACTAAATTCTTTGTTATCCAATATACTTGCAATTTTTTTTCCGATGTCATCTTCGTAATATCTTCCATAGAGTCCTCTGCTTATAGTTATTAAGCGTAAGGCATCCCTATAATTTTGTTCATCCGTTTCGGGGTTTAAAATTAATGACATCAGACGCAGTCTTTCCTCTGTATTCAAATTAATATTATTTATCGGACCTGAGTTGACTTTTTCTCTTTCATATTTCAATGTTAAGGAATCGAGCAAGGCCTCAGTTCTCAAATCATTGAGAACTCGGCTTCCCCCACTTTCTGGGCTATCGAAGCGTAACCAATGATGCACAGTGTTTATATAATAATCTGTAATTTCCTTATTAACGCTCTTATAACCTATAACCTATAAACCCTGCAATGCCTATGAATATAGCAAAAAAACTAGAGCCATAGATTAACCAGAGTCGTGTCTTTTCTAGGATTGACATCGTCTTATCTATTGCGCTTTCTGTTATTTCTACTTTCGCATTTTCTATCTTGTCTCTTATTTGTTGCATTAGATTTAAATTTTCATCACGAAGCTTTTCAAGCTCCATCTTATGTTTAATAGCATCTCGCTCAGCTAAGATTATTGTAAGATCTCTTTCCATAAGAACCTCATTGGTTTATATAACATTAATGTGGCTAAAAGTATAATATTTAACCTAATGCTATATCAATATATTTTTTGCGATTTATGAAGTGAAAGTGCTCAGCTATTTGAGTTTATATTGATTGTAATTTTTTTTCTGTAAACTAATAATCCTAATGAATTATATAGTTAATTACTTCAGAGTGGCAGAACACTTGTACAAGGATCCTGTGTTTGTTTTGTTTCCTTAAACACTATTCTCCGAGTTTACTCAACAGCCCTTCCCTTGAAAATTATCTATTACAAACGATGGAGCATCGTTCTCATTTATGGGGGCTAAGCTATGAAAATACTTTCAAAAGTCCTGAAGTGGTGTGTACTCTCGGTCGCCACAGTCTTTATCCTCGGATGGCTGTTTGTCTGGCTCGTGGCATCGGTTTGGATGAAACGACGAATTACACTGAAAATGACTTTTGCATTACCACACGCTGACTGGCAAGGATATTGAAAACGCCCCGCGTGTAACGGACGATTACTATTTCGAGGCGCATCCCGGTGATGGTTATGCCCCTTCAAATAGCAAGGAGCTACCGGTGCTGCACCATTGCGTATGTATCTCGAAACGCTGGGATACACGAAGGAAAAGCGTCGCCTCGGCGAAAAGGAAATCTGGTCAAAACCCGATCAGGTAAACGGGGACATTTTCTATCTGTACTTTAACGCCGCTACGGGTGAAGTTGAGCTGACCAAAGTGATGAATTACTGAGTTAACTTGCTCTGTGCCGATTCATTTTCTTTTTGTGCTTTGGTCATCAAGACCTTCAATTCCTCAATAGTAAGTGAGGGTTTTTGCCTGTGGATCATTGCATTGCAATTGGGACAGACAGGGCGAAGATCATTTACAGGATCGAGTTTGTAGCGCTCTCCAATCTCAGAGAGAGGGGTGATATGGTGGACGTGGATATAGTCCTTGCCGGTTTCACCATATGTTTTCTCAAAGTCCATATTGCACACACTACATTGACAGCCGTAATGGTCTATACATTTGTCTCTTGCTGTTTTGCTACGTTCGTACTTGTTAACTTTGATCTGTTTTACGGCCCCTTCATAAAAAGTTTCCGGGACATCATCTGGATAATCGATATCTAACTTGGTAGAAAGCGATTCTGCTTTTTTGATGCCCTCATGAGTGAGTTTCCAGATGCCAAGGCCTGATTCTTTGGCATTATGAAGATACTTGTAATCAACAAGCTTTTTTCGCGCCCATTGGACCATGTTGTTCCATTGGGGACGGTTGCTATCATCAGGAAGTAAGATGCTCATTTCTTCATCGGTAAGGCCGAATTCCCTCCCCAACGGTTCATAACATGAGGAAGAACTAACTTCTCCTCCTCGGTTATAAATATTTAAAAGTAAGGGAATCTCAATCTCTTTATAACTCGGGAATGCCATGTTTATCACCATCAAAATGAATAAGTTACTTTCTGAAAATTTCGCGTATATGCCACTCTATATAATTAACCTGCGGATAATTTTCTTTCTGTAGTGGGAGGTGAATTTGCGCTCCTGCGAAGTCCCAAAAAAATCTGGATACAACGTTGTTGCCATTTACAGCGGAAGATATTTGAACGCGCATGTTTGCATCCACTCCAAGAGAGCCTTTATCAAAGGCTCTATGATGGATTGAGCAGAGAGCTAAACCATTCGCGATCTCACATGGTCCTCCATGTTGCTTCCATTTGATATGAGCGGCTTCAAGTGCGACAGAGGTATTATCATGTCGCATATTGAAACCGCAAACGGCGCACTGATAGTTATAGGCTCGCAATACCTGCTGTCGAAATAAGGGATCGCGCTGTTTGCGAATTTGCAGGAGATCGAATCCCAACTCGTCGGCGAGTTCTTCCTGGATGCTTTCGGTAAAGTGTGCTTCGAGGATTTGCTGAGCTATAGAGTTAATCAGATTCTTACTGTTTATCAAACGAGTGTAATGCGGGTTGTCAAAACCGCCTGCAACATGATTTTCAACCAGCTCTCCCGCAGGAGGTTGTTTGCTGGTACCTGATGTGGAACAGCGCTCCGCATTGCGTAGTTCCCAAAAGCCATCACCTTGTAAACGCCAGAACGGCATATCAGGACGGTACTGTGCACGCTGTGGTCCAAAACGTTCCAGCAGGCTGTGCAGCTGCTCGCGTACTTCAGTACCGTAATCAAACAGTCGCGCATGCCCCTGCTGATAGTTCGCCAGCACGTACAGAAGCAATAAAGGCTTATGCGGCGCACGCTGTTCGCCTTTGCGCCAGATAGTGATGTCGGCAATTGCCTGTTCGAGAGTTTTGCTGGAAGCCATCGCGTTACGGAAGAAGGTAAATAATTGCGATGATGCTCGCAAAACCCAGACCAATCAACCCGCAATCAACAAAAACATGAGCTTACCGCACACAACCTTATTTCCTGAATCCCCCTCGCAAATTCCAAATTTCCCCCACCCAAAACCGCTGTATTTATATTCAGCCCTGTATAATGAGCACCAGAAAATACGCCGAACGGCAAAGGAAATATCAAAGAGAATTTAACGAAGAATTCGCGATATGAAGGTGCTGCAACACCCCCATACCGCTAACCACAACCAACTATAGAGGAGTTGAAAATGGCTGCGACGAATTTTAAGCCAGAGTTTACTGTTTGCAAAACAGGATCAGATGCTTTCACCGGCATGATTGAAAACCGCGAGCTGGTACGCAAAAACAGCGCCCGCCGCCTTCACGGCAACCCGCCTAACGCGGCGCCCGTCCATCCCCGCGCGGAAACGCAGCAGGACAGTGCCGCCTGCTGCGAACTCTATGCTCGCATAGACATGAAATATCTTCTTCTGGGCGGTGACTGGCTAACCCGTGCAGGTTTTATCAACGGCATGCCAGTGAAAATCCGCGCCATGAAAGACTGCATTGTGATTACGCCGCAGCATACAAGAGAATTATGGGGCTGTCTGGAAGGGATGAGCGTGGTGGATATAAATAAACAGAAAGTCGCGCAGTGGTTAAAAACGTTTCCGGGGACGTTGAATGATACGGGAGATATACCTATGGTGAAGCGCGGGAATGGTCTGGCAGAATAATATCTAAAGTCTCCCTTCGTTAATCATGTAAAAGGATAAATCAATACGGGCATGAATACGCATGTCCGTATTTTTTGTTTTTCACATGAATTATCTCTCTCCGCTGGTGCACTCAATAAATCGGTTGTAACATTCTCCGCAAAGCGACAGGGAGGATTGCTATGCAGATTTGTAGGATGGACTACAACGATGTCTCCGCCGATGGAAGAAGACTGAAACTACACGTTTATGGCGTTGGGACGTTTCCCGTTTTTTCAGGGATAGAACCCGTAACCAATATCGCAGAGTGCGCCTTTATCAGGAATGCAGCATTACCTGTGGGTACGTACTGGATCGTTGATGCACCGGAAGGCAGTATTGCTAATCGGGTCGAGCGTTTTGTAAAAGACTTCAAGAACGGGACCGATCATTCTGAATGGTTCGGCTTGTTTAATGCTTCGACCATGGCCGATAACGTATTTGTGAATGGGGTCGACAGAGGACCATTTCGACTTCATCCATTGAGGCCGAATGGTGAGGGAGAGTCGTGGGGATGCATAACGTTCTATAATATCCCTGATTTTCAGCTGGTCAGAAAATCTTTGCTTGCACGTAAGAAGATTCGTGTTCCTGGTGGTAAAGGGTTGATGGCATATGGACGTATTGATGTGACAGGAAGGGCTGATTATGCTTCATGCAAAGATAAAAAATAATATCCTGATTGGCCTGGCGTGCCTCATTGCTTCCTTCTTTATCGTCCTGTTTCCTCTGGGAGGCTTGCTCGATTACTTATCTCAAGCCAGCAATGATTTTTTAAATCGCACCGGTTTGGGGTTTGCTGATGGTGAAGCAGACCCCTCATTCCTGTGGGTGTTGGGGGGGATGATGGTCGTCGTTACCGCGCTACTGATGATCATCATCCGAAAAATATGCAACCTGAAGCAGGGATGAAATATTTCATTGCCGCTTTCTAAAACAATTAAGCGGCTTCATGCCAATCCCACACTCCGCCGCCCAACCTCAATCAACTCACTTCATCAAAACACCGGCACCCCCAGCCCAACCTTCACCTCCCTCAACGTCTCCTGCGTCACCCCCTGCGCCCGTTCCGTGCCGTGCTTCAGCATCGCCATCAGCTCGCCTTTATCCTGCATATACATCGCCCGACGCTCCCGCATCGGTGCAATCAGCTCCTGCAAACAACCCTCCAGTTCATTCTTACATACCCGGTCACCCAGCCCACCCGCCTGATAGTGCACCTTCATCGCCGCCACTTTCTCCTTGTCCGGATGAAACGCGTCGAGGTACGTAAACACCACGTTCCCCTCAATTTGCCCCGGGTCGCTCACCTTCAGGTGGTTCGGGTCGGTGTACATGGCGCTCACCGCACGGTGAATGGTCTCTTCGCTAGCCGAAAGGTGCAGCGTGTTGCCCAGCGATTTCGACATCTTGGCGCTGCCGTCGATGCCGGGCAGACGGCTGGTGTCGCTCAGCATCGCCCTGCAGTGGCGCAGCACCGGGGCGGGCAGCAGGCTGTTCATCTTGTGCACAATCTCGTTGGTCTGCTCAATCATCGGCAGCTGGTCGTCGCCGACGGGCACGCACTCGGCCTTAAACGCGGTGATGTCCGCCGCCTGGCTGATGGGATAGGCCATAAAACCGACCGGCAGCGAGCGGGCGAAGCCCTTCTGCGCAATCTCGTTTTTCACCGTCGGGTTACGCTCCACGCGGGCGAAGGTGACGATGTTCATATACAGCATCGTCAGCTCGGCGAGGGCGGGCAGGGCGGACTGCAGGCAGATTGTAGTCAGGTTCGGGTCGATGCCCGCAGCCAGGTAGTCGGCCAGCACTTCGGGGATGTTATCGCGGATCTTCTGCGGGTTGCTGCCGTTGTCGGTCAGCCCCTGCAGGTCGGCGATCAGCACAAACTGGCTGTGCGTCTGCTGGAGCGCCACGCGCTGGCGCAGCGATCCGACGAAGTGGCCGAGGTGCAGCGGGCCGGTTGGGCGATCGCCGGTGAGGATGGTGGGTGCGTTCATAAAGACTCCTTAATGTGCAGCTGCCGAAAGGGGTCTTAGAAATGTGAAAGCCGCCTTTCGGCGGCTATCTGAAAATGGGGAAAACAACTCCGTGCCGCCTTTAAGAAGGCAGCCACCAGCGGTTTACGGTGAGCACGGGGTGGTTTATGTTCATCTCTTTACCGTACCACGTCCGGCGCGAAAAACAAAAGGACACGTCATGCTGCAATCTCTCAACCATCTGACCTTCGCGGTTAGCGACCTGCAAAAAAGCGTTACCTTCTGGCACGAGCTGCTGGGGCTTGCGCTGCACGCCCGCTGGAATACCGGGGCCTATCTCACCTGCGGCGACCTGTGGGTCTGCCTGTCGTACGACGAGGCGCGCCAGTACGTGCCGCCGCAGGAGAGCGACTACACCCACTACGCGTTTACCGTTGCGGAAGAGGATTTTGAACCGTTCTCGCAAAGGCTTGAGCAGGCGGGCGTCACCGTCTGGAAGCAGAACAAAAGCGAGGGGGCGTCGTTCTATTTTCTCGACCCGGACGGGCACAAGCTGGAGCTGCACGTGGGCAGCCTCGCCGCGCGGCTGGCGGCGTGTCGGAAGAAGCCCTACGCGGGCATGGTGTTTACCTCAGACGAGGCTTGAGGCGCGCACCTTCAGCCTGCAGGTCCTGTCTCAGCAATCACTGGCTACGTGACGCTGGCGGAGCGAAAGCGCCGGGTGGCGGCTGCGCCTTACCCGGCCTGGAAAAAATTACAGCGACTTCACAAACGCCAGCAGATCTTCGTTGAGCTGGTCCTGGTGGGTCAGCGCGAAGCCGTGCGGCGCGTTGTCGTACACCTTCAGCGTGGCGTTGTTGATCATCTCTGCCGCCAGCCTGCCGGTGCTTTCAAACGGCACGATCTGGTCGTTGCTGCCGTGGATCACCAGCGTCGGCACGTCGATCTTCGCCATATCCGGGCGGAAGTCGGTTTCGCCGAACGCGGTCACGCAGTCGATGGTGCCCTTCAGCGACGCCAGCAGGGCGATGTTCAGCGTCTGGGTCAGCGCACCGGCAGAGACGGTCTGCCCGGCGTTGATGCCGTAGAACGGCGTCGCGAAGTCGCTGATGAACTGGGCGCGGTCTTTACGCAGTCCGTCGCGAATGCCGTCGAACACGCTCTGATCCACACCCTGAGGGAAGGTGTCGGATTTGCCGAATATCGGCGTCACCGCGCCCAGCAGCGCCAGGCCGGCCACGCGAGCGCTGCCGTAGTTGTTGATGTAGCGGGTCACGTCGCCGCCGCCCATGGAGAAGCCCACCAGCGTCACGTCCTGCAGGTCCAGGGTGACGATCAGGTCGTTAATGTCGGACGCAAAGGTGTCGTAGTCGTAACCGTTCCACGGCTGATCCGAGCGGCCAAAGCCGCGGCGGTCAAAGGCGATGGCGCGGAAGCCGCGCTCCGCCAGGTAGTTCAGCTGGCTGTCCCACATGTCGCCGTCCAGCGGCCAGCCGTGGCTGAAGAGAACCGGTTTGCCCGCGCCGCCTTCTTTGTAGTAAATCTGCGTGCCGTCTTTTGCCTTAAACGTTGCCATAGTGTGTTCCTGTGCAGGTGATGGTTATGGTTATACCGGCGCGACCAGATAACGAATTGCCGGTGATGTTGTGCCCTGATGAAAAGCCAGAACGCGGCTTTGCAGCAGGAGGTCATTCATGGTGTGGCGCTCCTGCTGGCGCAGATGCTCAATCCAGGAGCCCATCAGGAAGGTCTCGATAAACAGACCGGGGCGCTCAATATCCTCGTACACCGCCCAGCTCATCGCCCCGGCGCGGCGGCGCACCCGGCGCAGCTCGTGAACCGCCTCCAGGAAGGCCTTCGTATTCTGCGGGTCGATGATGTACTCGTGCGACACCAGCACCGGGCCGCGCTCGTTCGGCAGGTCGATCTCCACGCCGTCCAGCGGCTGGCCGCTCAGGTCGAGGTTTAAATCAGGATCTTTCTCCAGCTTCCAGCGGAACACGGTGGCGCTTGCCAGCACCATCCCCAGCGTGGCGACCACCAGCGAGGTCGGGGTGCCAAACTGCGAAGCGATCTGCCCCCAGATGGCGCTGCCCGTGGTCATCGAGCCGAAGAACACCGTCAGGTACACCGCCAGCGCGCGGGCCTTCACCCAGCGGGCGGCGCTGCGCTGCGCGCCGAGGTTCAGCGTCGAGAGCACCGCAATCCACGCGAAGCCGGTGAAAAACTCGAACAGGTTGAGCAGCCAGACGTGGCGCACAAACGCCAGCGCCAGCATGGTCAGAGCAAAGGTCAGGCTGGCGGCCACCATCAGCCGATCGGCGTTCAGCCGCTGGCGCAGGCGCGGCAGCAGGATCGCCCCGGCAATCGCCCCCAGGCCAATGCACGCCAGCATTACGCCGTAGCCCGCCGGGCCTAAGCCCAGCTCGCGGCGCGCCACCAGCGGCAGCAGCGCCCAGCCCGCGCTGCCGAAGACGAAGAAGGCCACGGTGCGCACCAGCACGTTGCGCAGCACCGGCGCGGCGTGCACGTAGCGAATTCCGGATCGCACCGCCGAGAAGAAATGCTCCGGCGGCAGACGCTGCACGGTCGGTGCCGGACGCCAGCGCCACAGCACCCACGCGACACCGACCACGGACAGCGCGTTCAGGGCAAACACCATCCACGGCCCGGCGAGCGACAGCAGAAAACCACCCAGCGCGGGGCCAATCGCCCGGCTGATGTTCACCCCGAGCGAGTTCAGCGCCACGGCGGCGCCCAGCTCCGGCTTGGTCACCAGATCGGGCACCACGGCCTGGAACGGCGGCGAGCTCATCGCCGCGCCCACGCTCAGCAGAAACGTCGCCACCAGCAGAACGGTGGGGGTAACGTGTCCGGTGAAGGAGAGCACCGTCAGCCCGGCGGCGGCGATGAACACCCACAGCTGGGAGAAGAGCAGGTATTTACGTCGGTCAACGATGTCCGCCATCACCCCGGACGGCAGGGCGAAGAGGAACATCGGCAGGCTGCTGGCCGCCTGCACCAGCGCGATGTCCAGCGGGTCGGCGCTCAGGGTCAGCATGCTCCAGTTGATGCCGACGTCGCTCATCCATGAGCCGACGTTAGAGACCACCGTGGCGATCCACAGCATGCGGAACACCGGCTGGCTCAGCGGCTGCCAGGGCGAAACCGTTGATGCGGGCGTCGTCTCGACGTGTGCGTCGCGAACGTCGTTAACCTGGGTCATGCGAACCTCTCCGCTGCCTTACGCTGCAGCCGCCACTGGCCCGGCCCGGTGAGGGCAAGGGTGGTGAAGATAATCAGCAGCAGCCAGCCAAACTGCCCTTCGGCAATCGACCAGTTCGGGTGCACCGCCAGCATCGCCACCAGCAGCACGGCGATGATCGGCAGGCACGCCAGGCGGGTGTAAACGCCCGCAATGATAAACAGCGGGCAGATCGCCTCGGCGACGATGGCCGGGATCAGGCTGGCGTACGGCCCAAAGCCGAACGGATCTTCGATGCGCGTCAGCTCTTCGCTGAAGTGCAGCACCTTTGGCAGGCCGTGCACGTAAAGCAGCAGCAGGCTGCCGGTCAGGCGCAGGAAGAACAGCCCCAGGTCGACCCGGGGCGGCATAGTGGTGTTTTTCATCAGAATGCAAAGCAGCTGCAGCCCAGCGCCCCCCAGAAAGCGTTATCGTCGGACACCGGCATCTCTGACGTACGGGCAAAATCATGCTGGTGGCTGTGAACCCCGCACGGTCCGCTGCAGTGGTGAACGGCGCTCATGCCCACGCGGGCGGCCTGCGGCGGCGCGCTGCGGTAGTGGCCCGGCACCTTGACCACCGGAGACCAGTCGGGCAGAACCGGAATGGCCGGCGGCGCGAGCGGGCCAAAGCTGCCCGCCGCGTAAACGATGTCGCCGTTGACCACCGTCAGGACGGACTCGATGCCCTTGATCTCCTCTTCCGGCACGCGGAAGTAGTCTTTGCTGAGCACGGCCAGGTCGGCGAGCTGGCCCGCTTTGATCTGCCCCTTCTGATTCTGCTCGCTGGAGAACCACGCGCTGCCCTGGGTCCAGAGCATCAGGGCGGTATCGCGATCCAGACGGGCGCTGTGGTCGTACATCTGCATCCCGCCGACGGTACGGCCAGACACCAGCCAGTAAAGCGCGGTCCACGGGTTATAGCTCGCCACGCGGGTCGCATCGGTGCCTAAGCCCACCGGCACGCCGGTCTCGAGCATTTTTGCCACCGGCGGCGTGTGGCGTGTAGCTTCGATGCCGTAGCGCTCGGCAAAGTACTCGCCCTGGAAGGCCATGCGGTGCTGCACGGCAATGCCGCCGCCCAGCGCTTTGATGCGGTCGATGTTGGCCTGGGTAACGGTTTCCGCATGGTCGAAGAACCAGTGCAGGCCGTTGAACGGAATGTCGCGGTTCACCTTCTCGAAGACGTCCAGCATGCGGCTAATGGATTCGTTATAGGTGGCGTGCAGGCGGAACGGCCAGCGGTGCTCCACCAGATGGCGCACCACGCGCTCCAGCTCGTCCTCCATGCCCGGCGCGAGGTCCGGGCGCGGTTCGAGGAAGTCTTCAAAATCGGCGGCGGAGAAGACCAGCATCTCGCCCGCGCCGTTGTGGCGGAAGAAGTCGTTGCCCTGGCCCGGCGTGAGCATGTCGGTCCATTTTTCAAAGTCTTCCAGCTCGTGGCCCGGACGCTGGGTAAACAGGTTGTAGGCGATGCGGATGGTCATCTGCTTTTTCTCGTGCAGCTCGGCGATCACCTCGTAATCTTCCGGGTAGTTCTGGAAGCCGCCGCCCGCGTCGATGGCGCTGGTCAGCCCCAGGCGGTTCAGCTCGCGCATGAACTGGCGCGTGGAGTTAACCTGCTGCTCCAGCGGCAGCTTCGGCCCTTTGGCGAGCGTGGCGTAGAGGATCATGGCGTTCGGACGGGCAATCAGCATCCCGGTCGGGTTGCCGTTGGCGTCACGCTGGATCTCGCCGCCCGGCGGGTTCGGCGTGTCTTTGGTGTAGCCGACCACCTTCAGCGCGGCGCGGTTGAGCAGGGCGCGGTCGTACAGGTGCAGGATGAAGACCGGGGTGTCCGGCGCGGCGGCGTTGATCTCGTCGAGGGTCGGCATGCGGCGCTCGGCGAACTGGAACTCGGTCCAGCCGCCCACCACGCGCACCCACTGGGGCGACGGCGTGCGCAGGGCCTGCTCTTTCAGCATCCGCAGGGCGTCGGCCAGCGACGGCACGCCTTCCCAGCGCAGCTCGAGGTTGTAGTTCAGCCCGCCGCGAATGAGGTGCAGGTGCGAATCGTTCAGGCCGGGGATGGCGGTGTGGCCTTTCAGGTCCACCACCTTAGTGCCGTCACAGTGGTGCTGCATCACCTCGGCGACGGTACCCACTTCCAGAAATTTTCCATCGCGCACGGCAACGGCTTCCGCGATGGGGTTCTCGCGATCGACGGTATGAAACTGGCCGTTAACCAGAATGAGATCGGCTTTACCGAGGGTAACCATAACTGCTCCTGACTGAGAGGGGAATGGTCAGGATTATGGGAACCGGTTTCGGCAAAGATCCAGTTATACAATAGGATAGGTATACCAAAGTATAACTATACCTAAGGTTAACTATACGAAGAGATAATTACGCCCAGGGGCGATAAACCGCAGGATGAGGGTGACTTTATCGCCGTGGTGCTCGCGGCGATTTCCACCCTTAACCACTGGAAAATGCTATGACCTCTTCAAAGCTTGAAGTGTTAACCCCTGCGAACTGTCAGGTAATCTTTATCGATCACCAGCCTCAGATGGCGTTTGGCGTGCAGTCTATTGACCGCCAGGTGCTGAAAAACAACACCGTGGCGCTGGCGAAAGCGGCTAAGGTGTTCAACATCCCGACCATCATCACCACCGTTGAGACCGAAAGCTTCTCCGGTAACACCTACCCGGAGCTGCTGGACGTGTTCCCGGGCCAGGACATTCTGGAGCGTACCTCCATGAACTCCTGGGACGACCAGAAGGTGCGCGACGCGCTGCAGGCCAACGGCAAGAAGAAGGTGGTGGTTGCCGGCCTGTGGACCGAAGTGTGCAACAACAGCTTTGCCCTGTGCGCGATGCTGGAAGGCGACTATGAAATCTATATGGTGGCGGACGCGTCCGGCGGCACCTCCAAAGAAGCCCACGACTACGCGATGCAGCGCATGATCCAGGCGGGCGTGATCCCGGTCACCTGGCAGCAGGTGATGCTGGAGTGGCAGCGCGACTGGGCGCGTAAAGAGACCTACACCGCGGTGATGGATATCGTGCGCGAGCACTCCGGCGCGTACGGCATGGGCGTCGATTACGCCTACACCATGGTGCACAAAGCGCCGTCTCGCCAGAAGAGCGAGCACCGCACCTTAGCGCCGGTCCCGGCTCGCTAAGTTCCGCTGGCGGGCTGGTCCCTCATCCGGCTCGCCGCTGCCTCTTTCTCTGGAGTTCACAATGAGTACTGGGCTGATATCCCTTGCCGCAGGCGTGTTGATTGGCCTGATGTATGCCGTGCTGAGGGTGCGCTCCCCCGCGCCGCCCGCGCTGGCGCTGATTGGCCTGCTGGGGATGCTGGCGGGTGAACAGGCGACGCGCCATCTGTTATCCCGCGACGGCGCGCCGCCGCCTCAGGTGACCGTTCCGCAGGCCAAATCGCAGACGGGAGCGTCGTCATGAAAGCATGGATAATTTCGCTGGTGTGCGGCGTGGCTGCTGGGGTACTTTACGCCCTGCTCAACGTGCATTCCCCGGCGCCGCCGGTTGTCGCCCTGCTTGGCCTGTTTGGCATGCTGGTGGGCGAACAGCTCATCCCGGTGGGACGGCGTTTACTGAGTCGCGAACCGCTTACCCTCGCCTGGTTTCGTCACGAATGCGTACCGAAAATCAGCGGCACGGCACCCCCTGCGCCCGCGAAGGACGATCGCGACGTTTAATGATTTACCAGAGGAAAGAGAGCATGACGCTGCCGTGGCGCATTGCCATCATTGATGACGAACGTTCCGTCCGCAGCGGGCTGAGTAATCTCCTGGAGTCGGAAGGCTATTCGACCGATACGTTTGATTCGGCAGAGGTGTTTCTGAGCCATCCGCTTGCCCTGTCAGGCGCGGCGCTGGTAATCGCCGACATCAAGCTGCGGGGCATGAGCGGCCTGGAGCTGTTTGAAAAGCTGCGGCTGCTGGCCGTACCGCCTCCGCCCGTGCTCTTTATCTCCGGTCATGCTGATGAAAATATGCAGCGGTACGCTCTCAGTCTGGGCGCCGCTGCATTTTTGCGTAAGCCGATTAACATCGATATTCTGCTGGATCATATTCAGCGGGAGCTGGCCCGCCGACAATAAGGATCGCGGATGAACGAACACGAGCAGCCTGCATTCTGGCCCGCCCAGGGGAATCTCCACCAGGGGCGGGTTTTTGTCCTTAAAGAGGATGTGATTTTTACCGTGCTGGCGCAGGAGGGCGGTATCGCCTGGATGCACGCGCGACATCCTCATTCCGGCGGCGCGTTCATTATCGCCACCGCGGTGAGCGACGAAGAGGAAGAGCGGGCCACCCGGCTGCTGAAAAACGAGTTTGCGCTGCGCGACGTGCTGCAGGACCGCTGGGCCATCCGCGCCGTCGCGTCCACCCAGTACCGGGGGCGCTTCGCGCTGGTGTATGCCCCGTTTTCGTTTGAACTGCTGGCGCGGCGCGCGGGCAGGGCGATCTCGGGCATCATGCGCTTTCTCGAGATGGCGATCCAGATCTGCGTCCCTCTGCGCCAGATGCATCTGCAAAACCTGATCCACGGCGATATCAAGCCCGGCAGTATTTTTGTTCATCACGACGCCACCTGCCGTCTGGGCAGCTTTGGCCTTTCCAGCAGTCTCTCCGATGCCATCACCCAGACCCGGCTTGCCGTTTCAGGCGGTACGCCTGCGTATATGTCGCCGGAGCACACCACCCGCACCCGGCGCCCCGTTGACGGCCGCAGCGATCTCTACAGCCTCGGTATGGTGCTGTATGAACTCCTGACCGGACGCCTGCCGTTTGAGCTCGGGGAGGACGATCGGGCCAACTGGGCGCACTACCATATTGCCTCGGCGCCGCTGGCCCCGGACGCGATCCGCCCGGACGTGCCGGGAATGCTCTCGACCATCATCCTGAAGCTGCTGGAAAAGCACCCCGATAACCGCTACCAGACGGTGGACGGGCTGATTGCCGACCTGCGACGCTGCCAGGCGACGTTGACCGGTGAGGGCGAGATCGTCGCCTTTACGCCCGGCCAGCAGGACCGCACCCCGGCGATCCATCTGGCTGACTCCCTTTTCGCGACGCATCCGCAGGCGAATGACGTTATTGCCGCGTTTGAGCGGGTGGGGCAGAGCCTGGTGCCGGAGCTGGTGACGATCGGCGGGCCGTCGGGGATCGGCAAATCTTCGATCATCGCGACGGCGCTTAAAACGCTGCAGCAGCGTACGGTGCTGCTGGCGGTAGGCAAAGTGGACCAGTTTTCGCCGTCGTTGCCCTACGGCGTATTAAGCTCCGCGTTCCGCACCCTGACGCTGCACCTGCTGGGGCTGCCCGCAGACGAGGTGGCGAAGTGGAAAATCCGCCTGTCTCGCGCCCTGGAGGGGCACGAGGCGCTGGCCGTTAGCCTGGTGCCCGAGCTGGGCCTGCTGCTGGAGAGCAAGCCGCGCTTCTCGGCCGATACGTTTTCCATAGATGCCCGGGCGCGCTTCAGCCATATGGTGCTGGCGCTGGTAAAAACCTTTGCCTCGCAGGGTTGCCCGCTGGTACTGGTACTCGACGATCTCCAGTGGAGCGACGCCGCCAGCCTGCACACGCTTAAATATCTGCTGATGAACTGCGGCGCTGTTCCGCTGCTGGTGGTCGCGGCCCACCGGGATTCCGTGCCCGACGCCGCCCTGCAGGCGCTGCTGGCGAGCCTGCCGGAAGCGGCGCAAAACGCGAGCGATATTGTCCCGCAGGCGCTCTCGGTTAAAGCGGTGGCGCGCTGGCTGGCGACGCTGTTTCGCACCCGCAGCGCGGCGACGACCGACCTCGCCACGCTGATCCACGAGAAGACGGGCGGCAACCCGCTCTTTGTGCACGAGTTTTTCCGCCGCATCGTTGATGACGGCCTGGTGGTGCACAACAAATATCAGGACAAGTGGCACTACGACCTGCAGGCGATCCGCGCCAGGCATTACACCGAAAACGTCGTCACCCTGGTGCTGGAGCAGCTTGAAGATCTGCCCGACGAGACGCGCCGCCTGCTGGGCAGCATCGCCTGCCTCGGCGGCACGGGCGAGATGGAGATGATATGCCGCGTTGTCGGCATGTCGATGGCGGAAATGCGCTATGCGCTGCACCCGGCGGTGATGGCCCAGCTCATCGTGCTGACGGAAAAAAAGTACGCCTTCACCCACGACCGGGTGCAGGAGGCCGCCTTTGCGCTGCTGGATCCGCATGAGAAAAGTCATATTCACCTGACCACCGCCAGCCTGCTGGCCGACGCCGCGCGTCAGGCGGCGGGAAACGAGCTGCTTTTTCGCGCCGTTCACCACGTCACGGCCGCGCTGGACAGCATCCAGCCAGCTCCGCAGCGGCAGATGTTCCGCGAGCTGAGCCTGCTGGCCGCGAGACGCGCGAAACGCACGGGCGATTATCTTTCGGCACTGAGCTACATCCAGACGGCGAGAGCGCTGGGCAACGCCGGGGTGGTGTCAGACGTTGTGCTGGATATTGAAGAGGCGGGCTGCGAGTTTGCGCTGGGGCATCTGGAGCGCACCCGCGAGCTGTGCGATGCAATCCTCGGCTGCCCCGGCGGGCTGACCGAAAAGGCGCTGGCGGCCAACCTGCTGGTGGAGGTGTACATTCGCCAGTCGGACAGCCGTCTGGCGCTCGAGGCGGCGCTCTGCTGGCTGGGTATTTTCGGTATCCAGATTAGCCGCTATCCGGAAGATGCCGACTGCGACGAGGCCTGGGCGCTCTTTTGCAACCGCACGGCCGACGCGCCGCAAAACCTGTTTGCCCGGCTGTCGCGGATGGATAACCCGGAAACCGAAGCGGTGATGAACCTGCTCTACAGCGCCAGCATTTGCGCCAGCTTCATCTGCCCGCGCCTGCACTTTTTGCTGCTCTGCCGCATGATGCACCTGACCCTCGATCACGGCATTACCGGCGCGTCCACCACGGCGATGGCCTGGTTTGGCGTGCTGATCGGCCACCGCTACGCCGAGTATCGCCTCGGGTTCCAGTACGGCACGCTGGCCCGCGAGCTGGTCAATCGCCACGGCTACGATACCTATGAAGCGAAAACCCTGCTGCCGCTCGATCAGCTCAGCGTCTGGACCCAGCCGCTGTCGTTCACCATCGAGTGCGCGAAGGCCTGCTTCACCGCGGCGGTGACCCACGGTGATATGACGATGGCCTGCTTCGCGGCCTGCCACCAGGTCATTAATTTCCTCTCGCGGGGCGATCACCTGGACGGGGTGCTGACCAGCATCGATCGCGGCCTGGCGTTCGTGCGTAAAACCCACTTCCAGGACGTGGAAACCATTCTGATGGTCCAGCGCGGCTACGTTGAGTTCCTGCGCACGCCGGTCATCGGCACATGGACCGCGTCGCAGGTGCTGCCGGAGGCGCTGCTTCCCGCGTCGCCGGAGCAGGCGCCGGAGAAGAATTCCACCATGCTGTTCTGGTACTGGCTCTACCGCGGCATGGCGCACTTTACCTGCGGCGAATATGCCGACGCGCAGGCGGATTTCGAGATGGCGGGCTGGTTCGCGTGGTCTGCGCCGGGGCACATCCATCTGCTGGATTACCATCTCTACAGCGCCCTGGCGCTCTCCCGTCAACTGACGCCTGAGACCTTCTCGGCGAATCACCGCCGCAGCATTCACGCCCACTACGACAAAATCGCCCTCTGGGCGCGCATTAATCCGGGCACGTTCGCGGATAAAGAGGCGCTAATTTATGCCGAAATCGTGCGTCTGGACGGGATGAACAGCATTGCGCTTGAGCAGTATGAGAAGGCCGTCCGGCTGTCACGCGAGGGCGGCTTTAACCCGATTAACGCCCTGGCCCACGAGCTGGCGGGGCGCTTTGCGCTGGCCTGCGGCTACCCGACCGCCTCGGACGCGCACTTCCGCGGCTCGATTGCCGCCTGGGGCCGTGCCGGAGCACAGGCTAAGGTGTGCCAGCTGGAGCAGGATTTCCCGCATCTGCTGGCCTCCGGGCAGGCCAGCGCCTACGACACGGTGGCGTTCGCCCAGAACGAGACGATCCGCGATCTGCAAAGCGTCATCAAAGCCTCACGCGCGCTGTCGGAAGAGATCAACCTTGAGCGGCTCATCGAAAACCTGATGACGCTGCTGCTCGAACGCGCCGGGGCGCAGCGCGGCCTGCTGCTGCGCGTGAGCGAGAGCCTCATCCCGGAGATCGAGGCCAGCGCCTGGACCAGCACCGAGGGCGTACGGGTGCGGATCCTGAAGGACGTGCCGACGGCGACCGACCTGCCGCTGTCGGTGCTGGCGGCGGTGATCCGCACCGGACAGGAGATTCGCACCGGTAAACCGGAGGAGTTTCATCCCTTCAGCCAGGATCCCTATCTGGTGACCTCGGGGGCGGCGGTCATGTGCGTCCCGATGTTCAAACAGGCGCGGCTGGTGGGGGTGCTCTATCTGGAAAACCGCCTGATGCCGGAGGTCTTTACCGCCGAGCACTCGCGCGTGGTGAGCCTGCTGGGCGCGCAGGCTGCGGTATCCCTGGAGACGGCGCGGCTGTACGCCGAGCTGCTGGCGGAGAACATCCAGCGCCGACGGGTGGAGAAAGAGCTGCGATCCAGCCAGACCTCGCTGATGCTGGGCGAGCAGATCAGCCATACCGGCAGCTGGCGCTGGGAGCTGGAGCAGGATCTGATGTTTGTCTCGGACGAGTACGCCCGCATTCTCGGCCTGCCCGAGCAGCAAAAGACGATCTCCATGGCGGAGTTTTTAACTTTCGTCCATGAGGACGATTACGCCCGCATCAGCGCCATCGTCACCCGGAGCGTGCGCGACGGGCTCTCCATGCGCGCGGAGTTTCGCGTTAAGCGTACCGACGGCTCAACGCGCTACATCCTCGGGATTGGCGATCCGGTGGGTGTGGGCAGCGAGGTGAACGAGTATTACGGCATTATCACCGACATCACCAGCCAGCGCGCCGCGGAGGATGCCATGCGGGTCGCGCAGGCGGATCTGGCGCGGGTATCGCGTGCCACCACCGTCGGTCAGCTGACCTCCTCCATCGCCCACGAGATCAACCAGCCGCTGATGTCGATCGTCTCGAACGCCGGGGCGAGCCTGCGCTGGCTTAACCGCGAGCCCGCCCGGCTGGATAAAGTGCGGGAAGGGCTGGAGGAGATCGCCGCGGAGGGCGCGCGGGCGGGGGAGATCATTCGCAGCATTCAGTCCCTGACGCGCAAGCAGGATCCGACCTTCGTGCGTATCGATCTCCACTACCTGATCCACCACATTATTACCCTTTCCCGCAGCGAGCTGGAGCAGAGACACGTCAGCGTGGATTATCTGTTAAACGCCAGCGACAGCTTTATTACCGGCGATAGCGTGCAGATCCAGCAGGTGCTGCTGAATCTGGTGATGAACGCCGTTGAGGCGATGGCCGAGGTGAAGGATCGCGCCAGCATCATTACCCTGAGCACCGCCAACGCTGACGGGAAAGCGATCGTCGAGATCGCCGATACCGGGAGCGGCATTGAGCCCGAGCGGCTGGAGCAGATTTTTGACTCGTTCTACTCCACCAAGCCGCAGGGGATGGGGATGGGATTGACCATCAGTGCCAGCATCATCGAGCGTCACTGCGGGAAGCTGAGCGCGCGCCGCCGCGAGCCGTTCGGCACGGTGTTTGCGTTTGCGCTGCCGCTGGCGGCGCAGGAAGGGTAAAGGTTACTCTGCAGGCTGGCTGTTGGTCAGGCGCTCAACGGCCCTGACCAGCTCCGCCACGGAGCGCACCTGCATTTTTTCCATTACGCGACGGCGATGCACTTTCACTGTGATCTCGCTGACGCCAAGCTCGGCGGCAATTTGCTTGTTCAGCATGCCGCTTATCGCCAGCGTCAGCACCTCGTGTTCCCGTGGCGTAAGTGACATGTGGCGCTGCTTCAGGGCGTAGTGCTCTTTATTGCGCACGGCATTGTGTTCCGCCAGCTGAAGCGCGGACTCAATAGCGTCGATAAGCGCGGTGGATTCGACGGGTTTGGTGAGAAATTCGTACGCGCCGCCTTTAATGGCGCGCACCGACATCGGGATAGTACCGTGGCCGGTAAGAAAGATAATCGGGATCTCGCGCCCGCTCTCTTTGAGCGCGTCAGCCACCTCAAAGCCCGAGATGGCGGGCATTTGCATATCAAGGACCACGCACGACGGTAGCTCTTCAAAACGGTGTTGAAGAAACGCTTCTGCCGATGAAAAGCCGACGGCGTTGAGGTCCGCCGATTCCAGCAGCCCGATCACGGACTGCCTGACTGCGTCATCGTCATCAACCACATACACAATGTGTTCCATTCACCGCCCCGGTGCTGATTTACATGTCGAGGATGCAAACAATCCCGCCGGTTACGTAAGGGACTGTTTATGCTGACTTTCATCTTAACATATTAACTATCATTATCATTTAACAATATGATAACCGTATGAAGATGAAGTATAGCGATCCGTAGCGGGGGCGGTGAAGGAACGAAACTCGTGCGACATGGGCAATATTCATAAGCTCCCTCGCTATTTGTCTGTGAGGACTTTGATTGGTAAAACAGGCTACACTCTGGTTTTGAGCGCGACATGCTGAGGAAATAACAATGCACTACACACTGAAAGAAAGCGACAAGGATAAAGCGGAAGGGTCAAACGGCGCGGGCGCTCTGCAGCAAAAACTGCTGGAGTCCCGTTCGATTGTTATCTCCGGTGAGATCAACCAGGAGCTGGCGCAGAAGGTCATCACCCAGATGATCCTGCTGCAAAGCGTCAGCAACGATCCGATCAAGCTGTACATCAACAGCCAGGGCGGCCACGTGGAAGCGGGCGATACCATCCACGACTTCATCAAGTTCATCCGCCCGGAAGTGCACGTCATCGGCACCGGCTGGGTGGCGAGCGCCGGGATCACCATCTTCCTGGCGGCGAAAAAAGAGCACCGCTACTCGCTGCCAAATACCCGCTTTATGATCCACCAGCCGCTGGGCGGCGTGCGCGGTCAGGCAACGGATATTGAGATCGAAGCGCGCGAGATCATCCGCATGCTGGATCGCGTGAACAAGCTGATCGCCGACGCCACCGGCCAGCCGCTGGAAAAAGTGAAAAAAGACACCGATCGCAACTTCTGGATGTCTCCGGCAGAAGCGCTGGACTACGGCATCGTGGGCAAGCTGATTACCCATTATGACGAGCTGAAGCTGGATTAAGTTTTCGCGGCGTGTTTGAGTCGGGTGGCGGCTTTGCCTTACCCGACCTACACGCCCTCGTTTGACCCATGACAAGTTCCCCCTCTGCCTTCTTGCCTATAATCGCGCCTGTTTCCCCTCTCACTGGTGCTACCCATGGCGTATCAACTGAACCTGAACTGGCCGGAATTTCTTGAGAAATACTGGCAAAAACAACCCGTAGTGCTGAAAAATGCCTTCCCGAATTTTGTCGATCCGATTACCCCGGACGAGCTGGCAGGGCTGGCGATGGAGCCGGAAGTCGATAGCCGTCTGGTGAGCCATTTCAACGGCAAATGGCAGGCCAGCAATGGTCCGTTTGAGCACTTTGACGATCTGGGCGAAACCGGCTGGTCGCTGCTGGCGCAGGCGGTGAACCACTGGCATATGCCCGCCGCAGAGCTGGTGCGTCCGTTCCGCGTCCTGCCGGACTGGCGTCTCGATGACCTGATGATCTCCTTCTCCGTGCCGGGCGGCGGCGTGGGTCCGCATATCGATCAGTACGACGTGTTTATCATTCAGGGAATGGGCAGCCGCCGCTGGCGCGTGGGTGACAAGCTGCCGATGCGTCAGTTCTGCCCACATCCGGCGCTGCTGCATGTCGATCCGTTCGAGCCGATCATCGACGAAGATCTGGCCCCGGGCGATATCCTCTACATCCCGCCTGGATTCCCGCACGACGGCTTTACCCATGAAACGGCGCTCAACTACTCCGTCGGCTTCCGCGGGCCGAACGGCCGCGATCTGATCAGCAGCTTCGCCGATTACGCGCTGGAAAACGATCTGGGCGGCGAGCACTACAGCGATCCGGATCTGACCTGTCGCGAACACCCGGGCCGCGTGGAGCAGTACGAGCTCGATCGCATTCGTCAGATGATGATCGATATGATCGGCAAGCCGGAAGATTTCACAAAATGGTTCGGCAGCTTTGTCTCGACGCCGCGCCACGAGCTGGATATCGCCGCCGCCGAGCCGCCGTATGCGCCGGAAGAGGTGCTGGACGCGCTGCAGGGAGGCGAAACGCTGTCTCGCCTGAGCGGCCTGCGCGTGCTGAACGTCAACGGCAGCTTCTTCATCAACAGCGAACAGCTGGAGACGGTAGACGCGAAGGCGGCGGATGCGCTTTGCCGCTACACCGAACTCGGCCAGGCCGAGCTGGGCGATGCGCTGAATAACCCGGCGTTTGTTGAAGAGCTCACCGGGCTGATTAACCAGGGATACTGGTACTTCGACGAGTAATCATGACCTTCTCCCTCTCCCTGTGGGAGAGGGCACCAGGCCGCACTAGCCCTCCTCCATCGCAATCACAATCGCCTCGCCCATCTTCTTCAACGCTTCGCGATGCTTATCCGTCGGCGGCAGCGCCACGTTGATCCGCAGACAGTTGCGGTACTTCCCGGAAGCTGAAAACAGCGACCCGGCCGCGGCCTGGATCTTCAGCCGACACAGCTGCTTGCTGACGCACACCATGTCGACCTTCTCCGGCAGCTCAATCCACAGCAGGAAGCTTCCCTGCGGGCGCGTGACGCAAATCTCTGCCGGAAAATACTGCCGCACCCAGCAGGTGTAGGTTTCCATATTCTGCTGATAAATCTGGCGCATACGGCGCACGTGGCGATGATAATGCCCGTCGCGAATAAACGCTGCCACCGCCATCTGCGTACCCGGCACGTTAAACCCGCCCGCGGCGTATTTCATGTGCATCACCCGGTCGTAATAGCGCCCCGGCACAATCCAGCCGACGCGCAGGCCCGGCGCCACGGTTTTGGTAAACGAACTGCAGAGGATCACGCGGCCGTCGATATCCATCGAGTGGATGGTGCGCGGGCGCGGGTACTCCGCCGCCAGCTCGCCGTAAATGTCATCCTCCACGATCACGATATCGTGCCGCTGGGCCAGGGCTAACACCTGCTTTTTCCGCGCTTCCGGCATGATAAACCCGAGCGGGTTATTGCAGTTGGGCACCAGGATCACCGCCTTGATCGGCCACTGCTCCAGCGCGAGCTCTAACGCCTCGATGCTGATCCCGGTCTCGGGATCGGTAGGAATTTCAATCGCCTTGATGTCAAACCCGCGCAGCATCTGCATGGTGCCGTGAAACGACGGCGACTCCACCGCCACGATGTCCCCCGGTTTACATATCGAGAGCAGGGCGATCGACAGCGCGCCGTGACAGCCGTTGGTGATGACAATCTCGTTCGCCGCCACGGTGGAGCCGCCGTCCAGCATCAGGCGGGCGATCTGCTCGCGCAGCTCCAGGCGCCCGTCGAGCACGTCATAGCTCAGCATCTCGCCCGGATTATGCTGCGCGATGCGGCTCATCTCGCGCCACAGCGGCTTCAGGCTCGGCTGGTTAATGTCCGGCGAGCCGCCGCCAAAGGAGATCATCTCTTTGTCGGCGCGGGCGTCCAGCAGCATCATCACCTCATCCCACTGGGTGACGTCCACGGGGCGCTGTACCGGGCGCGTCATGGCCGGAACCGGCGGCTGGGCCTTGCGCTGCGAAACAAAATAGCCGGAGCGCGGCTGCGGGGTGATCAGCTGGAGATTTTCGAGGATCTGATAGGCCTGCTGTATGGTGCTGATGCTCACGCCGTGCTCCTGGCTCAGCGTGCGTACCGACGGCAGACGTTCGCCGCTGCGATACAGCCCTTGTTCAATGCGTTCCGCCAGAAGGTTGGCGAGATGTTGATAGCGCGTCATGCTGTATCCTTTATTTTCACCATACAGATTGTAAAACCAGTACAGATTGCCGTAAAAAATGGCATGCAGATACTGTTTTAGCGGATCTGTATGGTAAACAAAAGTAGTTTTTGAATCTGTATTGTAGAGGCCGTTTTCCGTGATGATAAGCCCACTGGCACAGCGAGGTGATCATCATGGAATTCTACGAGAATCGTTCAAAACGTCCGTTTATTGTGTTCGTCTGGATCGGCAAAACGATCTGCAACTGGTATCGCATCAACCGCACCCGGCGCATCCTGAGCCAGATGAGCGACGAGCAGCTGAAGGACGTTGGTTTATCCCGCAATGATATTTAAACCCCGGGCCGGGTCAGGCGAAGCCGCCACCCGGCGATTTCAGCGCAACAGCTCAAGTGTCTGCCGTTTCGGCCTTTCCAGCAAATCCAGCGCCTCCTGATACGACCGCACGTTGTTATAGCCCATCACCAGCCCGTAGCGTTTCCCCGACCCGCGATACCACTCCGAAAGCGCATTGACCTGCAGCTGCTGTTCCTGCCAGCAGCGCGCCACTTCCCGGTCACCGCTGCCTTTGGTCAGGAACGCCACGATATGCATCCCGCCGTCGTTTTGCTCGGTGAAAAACAGATCGCCATACACCTCGCGCAGGGCGGCAATCATCCAGTCGCGGCGGGTCTGATACAGCGCGCGCATCTTTTTCAGGTGACGAAAAAAATGCCCTTCGTTGAGAAACGCGGTGAGGATCTTTTGCGTCAGCACCGGCTGGCCGCTGGTGGTAATGTCCGCGCAGTCGGTAAAGGCTCCGACGGTGCTGGCGGGCATCACCACGTAGCCCATGCGCAGCGACGGCATGATGGTTTTACTGAAGGTGCCCATAAAAATCACCCGGTCGTGCTGGTCGAGGCTTTTCAGCGACGGCAGCACCTTGCGGGTGTAGTGAAACTCCCCGTCGTAATCGTCTTCGATAATCCACGCCTCGTTCTGGCTGGCCCAGTCGAGCAATTGCTGCTTACGCGGCAGTGAGAGCGTGACCGCCAGCGGGCTCTGGTGCGACGGGGTGACGATGGCAAAACGGGCGTCGCGATGGTAACGGAGCAGGTATTCCGTATCGATGCCGCAGCGATCGACCGGCACCGTGTGCAGGCGCGGTACGATTCGCTTGAGCAGCTGCTGGCCCATAAAGTAGCCCGGATCTTCAAACACCACCTTGTCGCTGCGGCTGGCAAGCGTGTCGAGGATCAGCCGCAGGCTGCCGCTGTAGCCGCTGGTGATCAGCACCTGTTCGGCGCTGCAGGACAGCCCGCGTGAAATATTAAGATAGCTGGCGATGGCCTGGCGCAGCGGATACCAGCCCAGAACGGGCGGATTGAGCATCTCCTCCTGACGCATGGCGCGCGTCGCCTGTCCCGCCAGCAGCAGCCATTTTTTATACGGAAAGCTGTCGAGGGCGGGAATGCCGGGGCGCAGAAACCCCGCCCGCTCGCGCTGGCTGATGAGCGATGCCGGAAGCGTACCGGTGGGCTGTTCCGCAGGGGCACTCTTACCCGGTAACAGCAGATCCGGGTTGACCCGCGTGCCGCGCGCGCCCTGGCTCACCAGATACCCTTCCCCCGTCAGAATGGCATAGGCCGTTTCGACGGTTTTACGCGCCACCTTCAGCTCTTCCGCCAGCACGCGGATGGCAGGCACTTTATCGCCCGGCTTCAGCACGCCCCGCGTGATGTTATCGCGATAGCGGGAATAAATCTCGTGATAGCCCGGCTTCATGTCCTACCTCATTTGGCGCTTTTTGTATCTTTTTACTATGTCATGAACGGCGTAGATTTGCCTCATCGCATGAAACATGCCGCACAAAAAAAGAGGAAAGACCATGAGCACTCGCGTCAACCACCACAAAGTCACACCTGCCCTCGCTAACGCGCTGTCCGCCCTGAGCATGGAGGTGGCAAAAACCTCCATCGACCCGGCGCTGAAGCACCTGATCGACATTCGCGTGTCGCAGCTGAACGGCTGTACCTTCTGCCTGGATATGCACTCGAAAGAGGCCAAAATCGCCGGCGAGCGCGAGCTGCGCCTGTACCATCTGGCGGCCTGGCGCGAGTCTCCGCTGTTCAGCGCCCGCGAAAAAGCGGCGCTGGCCTTCACCGAAGCGCTTACCCAGATTGGCGTTCACGGCGTGAGCGATGCGCTTTACCGCAGCGTGGCGGAGCACTTCTCGGACGTGGAGATTTCAGAGCTGAACTTCGCCATCGTGGCGATCAACGCCTGGAACCGTCTGGGTATTACCTCCCGCATGGCGCCCGGTTCGCTGGACGCGGCTTACGGTCTGAATAAGGCTAACCTGGAATAATTCCGCGCTCGCGGATCGTTGCCACCAGCGCCCGCAACCCCGGCGGGACGTGGCGATGGCCAGGGTAATACAGGCGCAGCCCGGCAAAGGGCTGCGCCCAGTCGTTTAAGACGCTCACCAGTTCTCCGCGCTCAAGCTCTTCACGGATATACAGTTCCGGCAAAAATCCCACCCCTAATCCCGCTTTTACCGCACGGATCGACGCAAAAAGATCGGACGTCGCAAAGCGCGGCGGCACGGCAAGCGCGTACGTTTCACCCCGACGCGCCAGCTCCCAGCGGTAGATCCCGCCGTGGGCCATGCGCATACCGATCCCCTGGTGTTGCAGCAGATCGTCCGGCGTCTGCGGAATGCCGTGACGGGCAAAATACTCCGGCGTGGCGGTGACCAGCTGGCGGATCTCCCCGGTCAGCGGCACGGCAATCATGTCCTGAGGCACGGACTCTTCAAGGCGGATCCCCGCGTCATAGCCTTCCGCGACGATGTCGATCATTCGCGCTTCGCTGGCGGTCTCTACGCGCATCTTCGGGTAGCGGATCATAAAGTCGATCAGCAGCTGGTCCAGAAACAGGGTGCCGATATGGTTCGGCACGTTCAGGCGCAGCGTACCGGCGGGTTCCCCGGTGTCGCTGTGGATCTCCTCGCCGGCGAGACGGATCTCCTGCAGCGCCGGGCCGATACGCGCCACGTAGCGCTGTCCGGCGTCGGTGAGCGCCACGCTGCGGGTGGTGCGGTTAAAGAGGCGGGTATCAAGGCGGCTCTCCAGCCCGGCGATGGCGTTGCTTACCGCCGTGGCGGACATGCCCAGCTCCTGCGCCGCGGCGCGAAAGCTGCCGCGCCGCACGACGGCCATCACGACTTCCAGCTCTGTCAGACCTGAACGATGCATAGATTATCCTGAAAATCGAAACAACCCTTGCAGCATAGCGTGGATTATCGCAACGGAGAAGCCGTGACAGACTGTGCTGACACAGCCTGAGGAGGTTTATATGCACACCATCGAACAGATCTTTATTAACGGCGAATTTGTTACCCCGCACGGCACCGAATGGTTTGATTTGTACAACCCGGCGACGGCGCAGGCCATCGGCCAGGTTCGTCTGGCGGATGAAGTTGACGCAGAGTGCGCCGTTGCGGCGGCGAAAGCGGCGTTTCCGGCGTGGTCGCAGACCACAAAGCAGGAACGCATCGCGGCGCTAAAACGTATGCACGCCGCCGTGGCCGCCCGCCACGACGATCTGCTGGAAGCGGTCATTGAAGAGTACGGCGCGCCCGCCTCGCGCTCGGCGTGGATGGCCAGCTATCCGGCGGAGGTGATTGCCCAGGCCATTGAGGCGCTGGAGGCGTTTGCATTCGTCGCCCCGGCAGGAGCAGCAACGGTGCAGATGACGCCGCTTGGCGTGGCCGGGCTTATCACGCCGTGGAACAGTGACGCCGGGTTTATCTGCGGCAAGCTGGCGGCCGCGCTGGCTGCGGGCTGTACGGCCGTCATCAAGCCGAGCGAAATGAGCGCCCTGCAAACGCACATCATCACCGAAGCGCTGCGCGATGCCGGATTACCGCCGGGCGTGTTTAATATCGTCACCGGCCGCGGCGAGACCGTCGGTGAAACCATCAGCCGTCATCCGGACGTGGCAAAAATCTCGTTTACCGGCTCCACGCATACCGGCAAGGCGATCCTGCGCAACGCGGCGGAGAGCTTTAAGCGCGTTACCCTGGAGCTAGGCGGTAAATCGCCGACGATCCTGCTGGATGATGTGGATCTGACTCAGGCGATCCCGCTGGCGATCCAGGCCGGGTTTATGAACAGCGGGCAGGCGTGCGTGGCCGGGACGCGCATTCTGGTGCCCCGGTCGCGCCAGGCAGAAATTGAAGCCGCGCTGGCACAGGCCGTGGCGGCGGTGAAATCCGGCGACCCGCGCGATAAATCAACGGACGTCGGCCCGCTGGTCAGCGAGAAGCAGTGGCTGCGGGTGCAGGGGTATATCCGCAAAGGGATCGAAGAGGGGGCGCGCCTGCTGGCGGGTGGTGAAGGGAGACCGGACGGGACGCGAGGCGGCTGGTTTGTGCGCCCGACGCTGTTTGTAGACGTTAACAATCAGATGACGGTTGCCCGCGACGAGATTTTTGGCCCGGTGCTGTGCGTGATCCCCTATCGTGACGAGGCGGAGGCTGTCGCCATTGCCAATGATACCGACTACGGACTGAGCGCTATGGTGCTGGGCGGCGATGCGGACCGCGCGCGCCGCGTGGCGCAGCAGATTGCTTCCGGTCGCGTGCTGGTTAACACCCTGGCCCATGAACCGAAAGCGCCCTTCGGTGGCTTCAAACACTCCGGTTTGGGGCGCGAGATGGGCGAGTGGGGGATCCGGGCGTTTATGGAGCCGAGGTCGATTGTGGGTTAAGACCGCTGAAGGTAAAGCACGCCCCGCGAGTCGGGGCGCTACGTGCAGTATCACTCTTCAAACACGCTCTCAAAGGTTTTAGTCGGTAAGAACAGCGTGAATTCATTCTCGGCCAGGAGCGGTATGAACCCCATTTTGAGGTAAAACTCTTTGGCTTTATGGTTGAGTGCTTCAACAAACAGGCCGTGAATGCCGACGGCAAAGGAGGCCAAATAAACGGTCTTCATGGCATGAATGACGAGTAATTCTCCATAGCCTTGCCCCTGAATACGTTTATCAATCGCCAGACGGCCAAGGGTGACGCTCGGCACATTTTTATAAGGAATACGTTTTTGCTGAGTTTTTGAGGGCAGGTAAGCCTTTTCAAAACAGCTTCCGGAGAGCGTGTAATAGCCCAGAATACGCGGTTTTGGCTCTCGTGTGGTGAGGACATAACCCCGCAAAAACTTTCCACGATGCTGGCGTTTCAGGTGCTCCGCCAGAAAGGTATTAAGGCTCTCTTCTCCGCAGTCGAACTGGCTTAGGTCGTACTCAACGTCTTCTGAAAAAATCCCTATCTTCACGTCGTTCACGTTTTACTCCATATCCAGGAGACGCTTAGCCGCTCGCTTCAGGCGGTCATTTGGCGCAGGCGGATTGCTGATGGCATCCATCACCGTATTCCAGGATGCTTCGCTAAGGACCAGGCGGCGGTGCTGGTCAATTACCTCTGCTGCGCGTTCAGAGGCTGTGCTGACCATGAATTGTGAAATCGACTGGTTTGTCATTGCCGCCGCTTCTTCGATCATGTTTTTGTCATCTTCGGTTAACCGGAGATCGATGCGCTGTTTCTTCAGTGCTGACATGGTTTCATTCTCAATCTTTATCCTGGCTTAACGCCTTGTTTTACAGGTAAAACTTATGTACGGTGTTTATCCGTACATTAATCATAGGTGTGTCCTCACCGGAAATCAACGAGTAGTTGAGCGCAGCGCCATCCGGCACAACGCTTCGCTCCTTACCGAAGCATTGTTCTTTTTCTTCCTGCATTCTCTCCTCATCCTTACAACGGAGAGAAAACCATCATCGCAGTCATTTTCGAAGCCAAAGCCGCATTACCCCGCCAGAAGCTACCGCGCCGAAAGCCATGCGCGAAGCCCGAGCCTGCTACGACCATCTTGCCGGAACGGCTGCGGTGCAGATCTATGATTTTATGCAGGCGGAAGGCTGACTGGAGGCTGACGGTTCAGCGCTCACGCTGTAGCTTCGGCGATTTTTAGCCGGACCAGGACATCGCTGTAAGGCATTTATTTTCCTGAATCACATTCACCGCTTCAGGTTAAAAAATGACTGGGGATCCTTCACCCCACAGGTAAAGGAAGAACATCCTTTTCGCAATTCCTGCGCTTTTACCTCTCGTTTCTTGATACTTATCCTGATAACTATTATCTTGACCGCGTGTGACGAGAGGTTTTCCCATGAGTGAAGAAGAACTGTTCTGCCGCAGGCCGATGGGCATGCGGATGGCGATGATCGTGCGCCAGTGGCGTGCGGTGATCGACGATGCCATTCTCGATACCGGGTTAACCCAGTCGAGCTGGACGGTGATGATGCAGCTTCACCAGCTTGGGGATAACGTCTCCATGAGTGAGCTGGCGGAGGTGCAGGGTATTGAACTGCCGCCGCTGATGCGCACCCTGACACAGCTGGAAAAGCAGGGTTACCTGCTGCGCGCCGTATCGCCGTATGACAAGCGCATCCGGCTTCTGACGCTGACGCCTGATGGAAAAGCCATATTAAAACGGCTCACTCAGGTGATTGAGACCTATCAGGCGCGCGTATCGCAAAATATCGCGCCGGAACATATCGACATTTTCAGCGCCACGTTGAATCAAATCGCCTGCAATTTGCGGACAATCCGCGAAGAAGATAATAAGACCGAAAAATAATGACCCCTGAACAAAAGTTTGCCCGCTGGGTAAGGGTGAGTATTGCCTCTTTCCTGCTGATGTTTGTCTACTTTATCGTCGCGGATATCTGGATCCCGCTGACGCCGGACTCCACCGTGATGCGCGTGGTGACGCCGGTTTCTCCGCGCGTCTCCGGCTATGTGGCGGCGGTACATGTCCACAACAACAGCCAGGTGAAGAAAGGCGATCTGCTGTTTGAGCTCGACGACACGCCGTTTCGCAATAAGGTGGAAGCGGCGCAAATCGCGCTTGAGCAGGCACGCCTGTCCAACGAACAGCTGGATGCGCAGATCGCCGCCGCGCAGGCCAGCCTGAAAACCGCCGTGCTGACCGCGCGTAACGACAAAGTGACCTTCGATCGCTACCAGAAGCTGAGCACGCTGCAGAACGTCTCGCAGGCGGATCTGGATAAGGTTCGCACCACCTGGCAGAGCAGCGAGCAGTCCGTCAGCTCCATTCAGGCCAACATCCATAACCTGCGCATTCAGCGCGGCGAGCGGGACGAGCACCGCAACGTGACGCTGCAAAAATACCGTAACGCGCTGGATGAAGCGGAACTCAACCTCGGCTGGACGAAGGTCTACGCCCAGGCGGACGGCACCGTCAGTAACCTGCAGTTAAGTCCCGGTTTTTATGCTTCATCCGGTTCCGCCGCGCTGGCGCTGGTGAACAACCAGACCGATATCGTGGCCGATTTTCGTGAAAAAAGCCTGCGCCATACCCATCAGGGCACCGACGCCGCCGTGGTGTTTGACGCCTTCCCGGGGCACGTTTTCCGCGCCCACGTGACCAGCAGCGACGCGGGGATCCTTGCAGGTCAGGAGGCCGTTAACGGCCAGCTCTCCGAGCCGGAAACCTCCAACCGCTGGGTGCGCGACGCCCAGCGCATGCGCATTCACGTGACGCTGGATGAGCCGCTGCCGAAGCATCTGCCGACCGGCGCGCGTGCAACCGTGCAGCTCTACAACAGCGAAGGGCCGTTTGCGCGCTTTTTCTCCGGGATGCAGATCCACCTGGTGAGCCTGCTTCACTATGTCTATTAGCACCCTGGCGCGGGTATTTACCCCGCACGGCAACATCGTCTATACGGCAAACGACTTTCGCCAGACCCTGCGCATCGTCTTTGCCGGGATGATTGCGCTGAGCATCTCCAGCTTCTACAACACCAGCTACGGCGTGTTTTTCGTGGTTTACCCGATCATGCTGCTCTCGCTGGTACCGGTGTTTAATCGCCACGTGGCGAAGCAGTTTATCTTCAGCGCATCGCTGAACTGCGTCGAAATGGTGATTATCATCGGCTATCTGTCGCAGTGGCCGGTCATTATGACGCTGGTGGTGTTTGCTCTGTACGTGATGCGTTTTCGCTTTATGAGCAAGGGGCCGCTGTTCCTGTTTGGCTCAATGGGCGTGGTGTGCCAGAGCGTGATGCTCAACTTTATGAGCTACCCCACCACCAACTGGCACACGCTGCTGTTTTCCAACATCGAAGCGAGCATCATGGCGGTGTGCCTGAGCGCGCTGATGAACTATCTCCTGCCGGACGTGGAGCCCCGCAAGCCGCCGCCGCTGATTGAGAAAGACGATGCCCGCGTGCGCCACGAGTCGCTGCTCTCCGGCACCGTAGCGACGCTGATATTCGTGGTGTTTCAGATTAGCGACTTAAGCGATTCGCTTTCGGCGCTGATGGCGGGTATTTTGATTCTGTTCCCCATGAACTACAGCGGTTCGGTGATGAGCTCCATCTGGCGCGTGGTCGGGGTGGTGCTGGGCTGTCTCTATATTCTGGTGGTGCAGCTGATCCTCTACGATCACAGCAGCCATATGCTGTTGATGATGCCGCTGATCGGCCTCGGGCTGGCGTTTGGCGCGCGCCTGCACGTGATGGAAAAGGTGGGCGCAGGCGTGGGGTTCTCCAGCATTACCACCATCGGGATTATGTTCGGGCAGAACATGCACCCGGACACTGACCTGGTGTTCAGCGATCTCTATCGCATCACCTCCGTCACCTTTTCGCTGGTCGCAACGCTGACGATGGTCTTCCTGGTGCACCTGATCCTGAACCGCTTCGAGGCGACGCGCTACGTCATCGCGCCGTCCAAACCAGGTTAATGCCCCAGCACTGCCGGCAGCTGCGAGAGTAAAAACAGAATCAGGCCAATCGTTCCGCCCACCAGCGTGCCGTTGACGCGGATAAACTGCAGATCCTTGCCAATATTCAGCTCAATCTGGCGGGACATGTCTTTGGCGTCCCAGCTTTTGACCGTGTCGCTGATGTGGCGGGTCAGAAACGCGGCGAAATCCGGGGCGAGGCGGTGCGCGGCCTGCTCCAGATGCTCGTTCAGCGACGCCTGCAGGCTGGCGTCATTAGACAGCGTTTCGCCAAACCACAGCCCGGCGTTGGCGATGCGTTGCTTCACGCGCGAATCCTCGCTTTGCATATCCGCCTTCAGCCACTGGCGCAGATCGGCCCACATCTCGCCCAGATAGCGGTTAAACGCCTCATCGTTTTTCAGGTAGTGCTTGATGTTGTCGGCTTTCGCCGCCATTTCCGGATCGTTTTTCAGGTTGTCGATAAGCTTCAGCGTGGCGCGGTCAAACGCCTGGCGGATCTGGTGCGTGCGGTCGTGGCTGATATCGTCCAGCAGCGTGTTCACCGCGTTCGACACCATCTCCGCGCTTTGATCGCCCAGCCACTCGGTGGGTAACACCATCGCCTTGCGCGGGTGTTCGGTCTTCAGCCAGTGGACAATCTGGTCGGCAATAAATTCCCGCGTGCTTTCCCGCTGAATCAGGGTAATCAGCCGGTTGATAATGGCGTCCAGCAGCACCTGGTGGCGGTTGTTTTTGGTCATGCTCTCCAGCATCACGGCGCTGGTTTCGGTGAAATCGACCTTGTCGATGGCCTTATGCACCGCGCGTTTGAGCAGCCGCTGAATGCGCCCGTCGTCCGTGAGTTCGAGAAAACCGCTCATTACCTGCATCAAATGCAGACCGACGCGCTGGGCGTTGTCCGGCTGGCTGAACCAGGCACCAATCATTTGCGCGGGCTCATAGCGGCGGATCAAATCGACCAGCGACTGGGTATCCAGAAACTTCTCCTGCACGAACTGGCCGAGATTGTCGCCGATTCGGTCTTTATTGCGCGGGATAATCGCCGTATGGCGCGAGATAAAAGGAATGGGCACCCGGCGGAACAGCGCAACCACGGCAAACCAGTCCGCCAGCGCGCCGACCATCGCCGCCTCGGCAATGGCCTTCACGCCGCGCACCCAGAAGTTCTGCGGCAGGAACAGGGTGGTGATAAACGCCGCGGCGGCAACCAGCAGCAGCGACAGCGCCAGCAGCTTGGCGCGTTTGAGTTCAGCTATTTTTTCCATGGGTTAAGGATAGAGGGTTGTGGGGAGGAAGTGCAAAAACCGCCACAGCACCCACCCTCCAAATCCCATCAGCACCACCCCCGCCGTGCGCTCAATCCACCACAGCGAACGGCTGAGCTTCTGTTGAACCGCCGATAGCCCCATCATCGATACCAGCGCCAGATCCCACGCCAGCACCACCATCACCATCCAGACGCCGCACGTTGCCTGCTGAAGCAGCGTCATGTCCGGCCCGAGTAATGCCGTCATCAGCGCCAGGTAGAACAGCGCATTTTTCGGATTTAACAGCGCCGACCCCAGCCCCAGCAGGATCTGCTTCATCAGAGAAGGACACCGCTGTCGGGTTTCTGCAAGCGCCAGCGCCTGAGGCCGGCTGCGCACCAGATGCGAGCCGATCCACAGCAGGTACAGCGCCCCGCAAAGCTCGATAAGCGTAAACAGCCACGTAAACTGGCGCAGCGCGCTCCAGCCGATAATCACCAGAAGAATATAAAGCGCGTTACCCGCGGCGATGCCGAGGCACAATCCTGCGCTGCCGTGCAGCCGATAGCGCGCGGCGTAGCCTACCAGCAGGAAGAAATCCGGGCCCGGGCTTAGCAGGGCAACAAAGTGCGCCAGCGCCAGGGCGAGAAAAGCGGAAGGGAATAACAGTTCCATAGCGACCTCAGTTAACAATCCGAGGTCAGAATACGGCGCTGCAGAACCTATTTATTGTCTGATATTGATCGGCCCGTGGCGTACTGGCGCGGCGTGGCGGCGGTATAGCTCACGAAGGTCTTATGAAAATGGCTCTGGTCGGCAAAGCCGCTCTGGTAGCCGACGTCGGCGATGTCGTCTCCGGCACGCAGCCGCGCCTTGGCGTACTCCACGCGGGAGATGTTGAGGAAGCTGCCCGGCGTCAGGCCGGTGTCCTGCCTGAAGGTGCGGATCAGGGTCTCCTTGCGCAGCGAGAATCGTTGGGCAAGCTCGTCGAGCGAAGGGGGGGCGGCCAGGTCAGTAAGAAACGCCTGCTGAACCTGCTGGCTGGTTGAGCGAAGCGCAGCACTCTTATCCGCGCAGCGGGGAAGGGCATAAAGCAGCGTCTCCACGGATGCAGGCGACATCGTCTCAACAATATCAAGGTAATACTTAAACAGCGTAGGGTCGCGAATTATCTGGAACGCCAGAGGAAGCTCTGTGTCGAGGTAGAGCATATGGTAGCTGCGCGGTTGCCCGACGACGGGGTTGCAGCTGTGCGGCGCGTAAGCAGGGATGACAATGAGATCCCCTGGAGCCAGGATAAACTCTTTGCCATCACTGACGCAGCAGGTCTGGCCTTCCACAATCGCGCCGATGGAGAGTTGCGGGTGGCAATGACGTTTATACGTCTGCGTGCTCTGCCACGTGCTGCGCAGCTCAAGGCCTGAGGCGCGGTGAAATGTCTGCCGGACGTGTCGGGTATCGGTCATGGGAACTCCTTCTGGACGATTTTTATACCACGTCAGCAAACTTTCTGGCAGCGCTTCATTAAGAACCTTCCGGATATACCCAACTTTACGTCCACGACCAGTCATGTTGACTACCCTTAATACCCTAAGCGGTAAAACAAGGAGATTCGACATGGCCTATAAGACAGTAAATCCTGCCACTAACCAGCTCATCAAAGAATACCCCTCACATACCGACGCGGATATCGAGGCGGCGCTGAAGGCCGCCGATGCGCTCTACCATTCGGAATGGGCGAAAGGCGACATCAGCCAGCGCCTGCCGGTGCTGCATAAGCTTGCCGACCTGATCGACGAGCGCACCGAGGAGCTGGCGAAAATCGCCAGCCAGGAGATGGGTAAGCTCATCGAACAGAGCCGCGGCGAGGTGAAGCTGTGCGCGCAGATCGCCCGCTACTACGCCGACAACGCGAAGCAGTTCCTGGCCCCGGTGAAGTATCAATCCGAACTTGGGGAAGCATGGGTGGAGCATCATCCCATCGGCGTGCTGATGGCCGTCGAGCCCTGGAACTTCCCGTATTACCAGCTGATGCGCGTCCTGGCGCCAAACCTTGCGGCGGGTAACCCGGTGATCGCCAAACATGCCAGCATCGTGCCGCACTGCGCCGAGACCTTTGCGCATCTGGTGCGCGAGGCGGGCGCGCCGGAAGGGGCATGGACCAACCTGTTCATTTCGTCCGAGCAGGTGGCGAACATCATTGCCGACGATCGCGTGCAGGGCGCAGCATTAACCGGCTCCGAAAAGGCAGGCAGCGTGGTGGCCGCGCAGGCGGCGAAGCACATTAAGAAATCCACCCTTGAACTTGGCGGTAACGACGTGTTCGTGGTGCTGGACGATGCGGACCTGGATAAAGCCGTGAAGATTGGCGTGAATGCGCGGCTCAACAACGCCGGGCAGGTCTGTACCGCGGCGAAGCGCTTTATCCTGCATGAAAAGATCGCCGACGCCTTCCTGAGCAAATTCACCGAGGCATTTAAGCAGGTGAAGATTGGCGATCCGCTGGACGAAAGCACCACGCTGGGGCCGCTGTCGTCTAAAGATGCTCTGGAAACATTGACTAAACAGGTCAACGAGGCGGTGAAAAACGGCGCGACGCTGCACTATGGCGGCAAGCCCGTTCAGCGCGACGGGAGCTTCTTCGAACCGACCATCCTGACCAATATCTCGCGCGACAACCCGGCGTACTTCGAAGAGTTCTTCGGCCCGGTGGCGCAGGTTTACGTGGTGAAAAACGACGATGAGGCGGTCGCCCTGGCGAACGACTCTCACTACGGTCTGGGCGGCGCGGTGTTCAGCCAGGATATCGAGCGGGCGAAGAAAATGGCGTCACGTATTGAGACCGGGATGGTGTATATCAACTGGCTTACCGATACCGCGCCAGAGCTGCCGTTCGGCGGCGTGAAGCGCTCCGGTTACGGACGCGAGCTGTCGGATCTGGGGATCAAAGAGTTTGTGAACCAGAAGCTGGTGGTGGTGCACAGGTAATACCCGAGACAAAAAAAAACCTGCCGCATGGCAGGTTTTTTTGCTTGTTCGTCGGCTTAGAAGCTCACGCCGCCGCCCACGTATGCGCCGTCGATCAGCGTGTGGTTTGGACGACCGTCTTTGCCGTCAACGCTCACGTGGCGGTAACCCACTTTCAGGGTCACAGGTTTGATTGGGGTCCAGCTGACGCCGCCGTTCGCTTCCACGTAGTTTTTGACGCTGTTGTTCAGCCCGTCTGGCGCAACGTAACCTTCGCCGAATACCTTGATGCTGTCGGTCAGGGCAACGTTCACGCCGCCACCGATTGGGAACGCTACGCCGTTATCGCCTTTTTTCGGGCCAACGTAGAGGGCCTTAGCGCCTGCGTTCAACATCACCGGACCGACTTCGAAGTTGTATCCTGCACCTACGCCACCGGTCGTGGTGCCGTCATCGGTATTTTTCAGCCAGCTACCTTCGGTGTACAGACCGGAGGTCGATTTACCCATTTCCACATTCAGGTTGGTAAAGTTTTTACCCTGCTCAATGCTGCCGCCCATCGCCAGTGCGGAGCCCGAGACAGCGGTCAGAGCGGAAAGGATGAGAACGTTAAGCTTTTTCATGAGTGTTTCCTCGTCATCAAATTAATCTGAGGGCACCTTAACAAGTGATGTTTATGACTGCAAATGTGATGCATGTCGTGGTTTTATGCTGATTTTGTTAGCTATTTAGCTTATGTCTGTTGCCGAACTGTTTCTTTGGCGAGCCGTCAACGGTAATTAAATTCGCGTTTAGGAAAAGTTTAAATAGTTTACTAAACGACGTTTGAACGAGGAGAAAAAAGCCCTTTGAGATGAATTAATTGGGTTTCTAATAATTTCCAAAAATGTTTCAGTTGTCATAGATAAAGACGTAAGTTTACATTTCTGAAGAGGGATATACGTGCCGCTGCGTTGGTCAGCCTTCGTTCTGTGTCATTTTTCTGACACGTTTATTCTTTACGTTGTTGGCTTCACTCTACGGATGCTAACAATATGAAAAGAAAAATTATTCCTGTGCTAATTGGTTGTGCGCTCTCTTTCTCTGGCCTGGCGGCGCAGCCCACTGCTGAGCGCTATGTCGTCAGCTTCCCTGAAGGCTCACACGTGAGCTACAGCGGCGCGTTTGCCAGCGCGTTTCCGAACGGACTGCCCGTGGGAATCGGTTCTGGCCTGCTGTTTACCGGCAAACAGGGCGACGCCCTGACCTTTGCGACCGTGACCGATCGCGGTCCAAACGCCGATGCGCCAAAAATGGGTAAAAACGAAGCCAAAATATTTGTCACGCCAGATTTCGCGCCGCTGCTGATGACCATCCGCGTTGAGAACGGCAAAGCAGAGGCAACGGATGCCCGACCGCTGCATGATGATAAAGGCGAGATTAACGGTCTGCCGCTGCAAAGCGGCGTGATTGGCTCCACCAATGAAGTGGCGTTCAGCGATACCCTCAAAATTCTGAAAGGTGACAACCGCGGGCTGGACACGGAAGGCATCACGCCGGACGGGAAAGGCGGCTACTGGCTGTGCGACGAGTATGGCCCGTTCCTTATTAACGTCGACAGCAAAGGCAAGATCCTGACGATCCACGGGCCGCAGGCGGCGGAAGGTGAGACGTCCATCGCGGGCGGTCTGCCAAATATTATCAAATGGCGTCAGGCAAACCGTGGCTTTGAAGGCCTGACCCGGATGCCGGACGGGCGGATTATCGCCGCCGTGCAAAGCACGCTGGATATCGACGGAAAGAGCAAAAAGCAGGCGCTGTTTACGCGTCTGGTGAGCTTCGATCCGGCGACCGGAAAAACCGCGATGTACGGCTACCCTATCGACAGCGCGGCCTACGGTAAAAACAGCGACGCCAAAATCGGCGACATCGTGGCGCTCGATGACCAGCATATCCTGCTGATTGAGCAGGGAAGCGATAAAAACGACGGGATGCGCAACCTGATTTACAAGGTGGATCTCAGCAAGGCGAGCGACCTTTCCGCCTTTGACAAGCCGGGCGAATACCCGGAGTTCGATGATGAGAAAACCCTGGCGCAGCGCGGCATAACGCTTGCTGCAAAAACGCAGGTTGTCGACCTGCGCGCGCTGGGCTGGCAGCAGGAGAAGGCCGAAGGGCTGGCGCTGATCGACAGCAAACGGCTTGCGGTGGCGAACGATAACGACTTTGGCGTGAAGGTGGCGATGCAAAACCCGGTCGAGGGCAAGAAGCTCAAGAATTATCGGGTGAACGCGGAAGGCAAGCTGACGCTGGATGATAAGCCGGTTGAAACCACGCTCAGCGTGAAGCCGCTGAAGAAGCCGGAGTCGGACAGCGAGCTGTGGATTGTGACGCTGCCGGAGGCGGTGAAATAATTTTACCCCTCACCCTAACCCTCTCCCGCAGGGAGAGGGGATTATTCGGGGCGCTTATTTTTTCAGCCCCGCAAACGCCGCCCGAATTTCTTGTTCCGGGAGCTGGATACCGATAAACACCATCACGCTGTGCGGCGCTTCATCGCCCCAGGGTCTGTCCCAGTCGGCGCTGTACAGGCGCTGTACGCCCTGGAACAGCAGGCGGTTCGGCTCGCCGTCAATCCACAGCATCCCCTTGTAGCGCAGCAGCTTGTCGGCAAACGACAGCAGCAGGTTTTCCATCACGCGCGAAACCTCGCTGATATCCACCGGGTAGTCCAGCTCCACCACAATCGACGCCACGTCGTTTTGCCTGTCTCCCATAAAGTGGAAGCGCGGTTTCGCGGTGACGTTCTCCTCCAGCATAAAGCCGTTGGTGTTGAACAGCTGAGACAGGTCGATGTCGCCGTGCGTCACCGTGTAAATCGGCGCGCGTGAGTTAATGCGGGTCAGGCGCTCGCGCAGTTTTTCGCTTCCGCCCGCCACGTCGGTTTTGGTCAGCAGGATGCGGTCGGCGTAACCCACCTGAGACTGGGCGATGGTGAACTGGTTCATCTGCTCGTCGGCGTGGACCGCGTCGACCAGGGCAATCACGCCGTCCAGCAGATAGCGCTGGCAGAGTATCTCGTGAGAGAAAAAGGTCTGAATAATCGGGCCGGGATCGGCCATGCCGGTGCACTCGATCACCAGACGGTCAAAGTCGATCTCGCCGCGATCGCGGCTGTCGAGCAGGTCCAGCAGGGCATCTTCTAATTCGTTAGAGCGGGTGCAGCAGATGCAGCCGTTGGTCAGGGTTTTGATCTGGGTGGCGCGATCGCCGATCAACTGATCGTCTACCGAGACCTCACCGAATTCGTTTTCAATAACGGCGATTTTGAAGCCGTGCTGCTCATTCAGGATGTGGCGCAGCAGGGTGGTTTTACCGGCGCCGAGGAAACCGGTCAGCAGGGTAACGGCAATCGGGGTCATGGTCTCTCCTTTAGCAGCAGCGGACGCCGCCTTCTCCACTTCCGCCGTAGCGCGCTTCCTGACGCTCGCGGAAGAATTCGGTGTAGGTCATGTACGGCTTATCCGGATGGTTGGTCTTCATATGCTCAACGTAGTTGTCATAGTCCGGAATGCCAATCAGCATTTTCGCCGCCTGACCGAGGTATTTTTTTGCTTCGCCTAAGTTACCAAACATTGTGGGCTCCAGACAGAAAAAGCCCGGCGATGTGACTCCGCTGGGCTTGTGTTCCCCTCACCCCAGCCCTCTCCCAAGAGAGAGGGGGAGGATCGCGGATTAATGGTGTGAAGAGGTCTTCACGCCGCCTTCCGGCACCGGCACGTACGGGGTTTCTTTATCCGTACGGCCGTCGGCGTTACGCACTTTCAGCCAGGTTTTGATGCCATAGAAGATGATGCTGTACACCACCACCAGGAACAGAATGCTCAGACCCGCGTTGGTGTAGTTGTTCACCACGATATGGTTCATGTTGGCAATCTGCTGCGCGGTCAGATCCGCGCCGCCTGCGGCAATCTTCTCTTTGTACTGATTAGCCATGAAGAAGAAGCCTTCCAGCTGCGGGTTGGCGCTGAACAGCTTCAGGCCAAGCGCCCAGGTGGTGCAGAGCAGCAGCCACAGCGCAGGCACCACGGTGACCCAGATGTATTTGGTGCGCTTCATCTTCACGAGGACCACGGTGCCGAGCACCAGCGCCACGGCGGCCAGCATCTGGTTAGAGATACCGAACAGCGGCCACAGGCTCTTCACGCCGCCGAGCGGGTCGACAACGCCCTGATACAACAGGTAGCCCCACAGACCGACGCAGCCCGCCGTACCCAGAATACCCGCCACCAGAGAGTCGGTTTTCTTCAGGAACGGTACGAAGTTACCGAGCAGATCCTGCAGCATGAAGCGGCCCGCACGGGTACCGGCGTCCAGCGCGGTCAGGATGAACAGCGCTTCGAACAGAATACCGAAGTGGTACCAGAAGCCCATGTCCGCCCACGGCAGCACTTTGTGGAACACGTGTGCGATACCGACGGCCAGCGTAGGCGCACCACCGGCGCGGTTCAGCACGGACGGTTCGCCAATGTCTTTCGCCGTCTGCATGATCTGCTCAGGCGAAATCACGAAGCCCCAGGAGCTGACGGTCGCCGCCGCGTGTGCGCTCGCGTCTTTCAGCTGCGCCATAATCAGCGCCGCGTTGTCACCGCCCATTTCGTGCAGGTTTGGCATGGTAATGCCGAGGCCAGCAGGCGGGGTGTTCATCGCGAAGTACAGACCCGGTTCGATAATGGAGGCTGCAACCAGCGCCATGATCGCCACGAAGGACTCCATCAGCATCGCGCCGTAGCCGATCAGACGCGCGTCTTTCTCGTTCGCCAGCAGCTTAGGCGTGGTACCGGAGGAGATCAGGGCGTGGAATCCGGAGACCGCACCGCAGGCGATAGTGATGAACAGGAACGGGAACAGTGCGCCTTTCCACAGCGGGCCGGTACCGTCGATGTACTGGGTCACTGCCGGCATTTTCAGATCCGGGTTAATCACCAGGATGCCGATCGCCAGACCGACGATAACGCCGATTTTCAGGAAGGTGGCCAGGTAGTCACGCGGGGCCAGAATCAGCCAGACCGGCAGCAGCGCGGAGATAAACGCATAGCCAATCAGCGCGAAGGTGATGGTGGTGTCCTTGAAGGTCAGCGCCGGGCCCCAGTACGGGTCGTGCGCAATCACGCCGCCGAAGTAGATGGAGGCGACCAGCAGCACGATACCAATCACCGACACTTCACCCACGCGTCCCGGTCTCAGGAAGCGCATGTAGATCCCCATGAACAGCGCAATCGGCACGGTTGAGCAGACGGTGAAGACGCCCCACGGGCTTTCGGCCAGCGCTTTCACCACGATCAGGGCCAGCACCGCGAGGATGATGATCATAATCAGGAAGCAGCCGAACAGGGCGATGGTCCCCGGCACGCGGCCCATCTCTTCTTTGACCATCTCACCCAGCGAGGCGCCGTTACGGCGAGAAGAGATAAACAGCACCATAAAGTCCTGCACCGCACCCGCCAGCACCACGCCGGCGAGCAGCCACAGGGTACCCGGCAGGTAGCCCATCTGCGCGGCCAGCACCGGGCCGACCAGCGGGCCTGCACCGGCGATAGCGGCAAAGTGGTGACCAAACAGCACGTAGCGGTTGGTTGGCACGTAGTTCAGGCCGTCATTGTTAATGACCGCCGGAGTGGCGCGCGTCGGGTCGAGCTTCATGACCTTCTGCGCGATGTACAAGCTGTAGTAGCGATAAGCCACAAGATAGACGGAAACGGACGCGACCACGATCCACAGGGCGCTTACGTGTTCGCCCCGGCGTAATGCGACAACCGCCAGACAAAAAGCGCCGAGGATCCCGAGTAAGGCCCAGGGCACGTGCTTCAGTAGTTTTTTAGTATCCATAGTAAGACCTGGTTTTTTATGTAAAGAAAAAAGGGTCAGGGTTCGTTGTGAGGAGGTATTGATTAATGCTGGAGCGATCGTGCCAGATCTACGCGCGTGTAAAGGACGGTAAATGAATGAGTGGTTAAAAGAACCAGGTGAGCGGTCAAAGGGGGCGGCGAGCGGTTCCGGCTCGCCGCCTCGGGGCGAAATTATGTGATTGAGATCACTTGATTATTCGGGTTGTGTTCCACGGCCAGATAGCCCTCCAGCGTCCTGATGAGTTTCTCCTTCAGCCAGGTCGGTTCCAGAATCTGAATATTGGGCAGCCAGTAGAACAGCAGCGGCAGGATCTGGTTCTCGTGCGCCGCCCGGCAGCGCAGCGTGACGCCGCCCTGTTGCTCCTCCAGAAGCTCTTGTTCCGGCAGAAGATTGCGGCGCAGGAAGTAATGTGAAATATTATCCTTGATGAATATTTTCACCGAGAAAGTATTTTCGGAGACCCAGGGGTCGAGGCTTTTTTCCAGCAGCTCAAGGACATTTTCTTCCGGGGTGAAGGTCGTTTTTTGAATATCAAACCAGCTAATCTGGCTCAATGAGAAGGATTTCAGATGGCTATTTTCGGTGGCTTGTAAATACCATATGTTTTTATTGTTAATGAGTTTATAGGGATTAATCAGACGGGTTTTCCCCTTATAAGCAATCTGGCAAACATTATGGTTTTTAATCGCTTTCTCGATTTTCGTTAAATGACGACGAATATCGCGTTGGACCGTGTGTTCGGCTTCATTAGCAAGAATAAGAATATGGTTTTCGTCAACGCGCGTTTCAAGATTCTGCCAGAATTCCGTATTTCTTTCAGGGAAAAAGCTGTCAGCATTCAGGAAGTTAGCAAGGGTATGATGTAAGCCTTGTCCACCGGGCGATTGTGCAGAATGGATCAGCCGATATAGTCCGTTACCGGTATGTTCAACAATAGGAGAGAGTGCATTTAAATCCCGGTAGACGGTGCGCTCGGTAATTCTAAATTTCTCCATTAGCGCACTGCGGTTTACCACACCGTTTAAATGTAGCTCAAGGAGAATATCGACCAGACGTTCAGCCGAGCGGCTCCGCGTCGTTTTAGCCATAAGGTCATCCTGTATATTTAGGTATGCGCTGAATGATGCGGGTGCACTGACGCGCGGTGTCAGTATTCAGGCACAGAAAATTTCTCTTACGGGTATATAACGGCGTGATTTAGCGGAAACCTTAGGAGTTTTTGTAGAAAGCGGCGCTGGCCGAAGAAAAAGGCCAGCGCGAGGGGAGATCACACGGCGGCTTCCGCCTCCAGCATGACCGGGTGGAAACGGCGTCTGAAGTAGATCAGGCCATGTCCCGCGTCGCTCAGAATGATGTTTTTAACTTCAACAAGGTAGACAAGATGCGTGCCGATGGTTTGCACCTGGCTTATCTTGCCTTCAAGGCTGGCGAGCGCGCCCTTGAGCACCGGCTGCGCCAGCGGGCCTTTTTGCCAGCAGGTGAGGGCAAAGCGCTCCTCCATCGTCATACCGGTCATCCCGGCGAAATGGCGAGCCATGATCTCCTGCTCGTGGTTCAGCACGTTTACGCACAGCCTGCCGTTGCCCTGAAATACCGGGTTCATGGCGCTGTTGGCGTTGATGCACACCATGACCGACGGCGGGGTGTCAGTCACCGAACAGACGGCGGTGGCGGTAATGCCGCAGCGGCCCGCCTCGCCCTCGGTGGTGACTACATTGACCGCGGCCGACAGGCTGGCCATGGCGTCGCGAAAACGCAGGCGTTGTTCTGATTGCATGAAAACCTCCCGCTGCATTATTTCAGCAGCTTATCCAGCATGTTGATATCGCTGTTGTTGTGCAGGTGCGGCACCGTCCAGCCGTGTTGGTCGTACTCGGACATGCAGCGGTCGACCATCGCCATCATTTTGTCCATGTTGCCGGAGCTCTGCGCCTGGCGCAGACACTGCAGGCGGATTTCATCCTGGCTGCCGGAGTAGTTGATCTCATACAGCTCGTGGCGGCCGCCAAACTCGCTGCCGATGGCATCCCACATCAGCTTCAAAATCTTGATGCGTTCGACGTGATCCATGCCGTTGGAGCCGCGCACGTATTTCGCCAGATACTGGTCGATCTGCGGGTTGTTCAGATCCCGGGCGCTGGACGGCAGGTAGATCAGTCCGGACGTCACGTTACGCTCGATGATGTTCTTGATCTTCGCGTAGGCCATCGGCGCCATCACGCGGTAGGTCTGCAGCGCGGCATGATCCGGCAGATACGCACCGTTGACCCACGGGGTCGCTTCCGAACACATGGAGTCGCTCAGCGCCCAGAACATGTTGCGCCAGGCCACCACTTCGCCGAGATCCGCCTGCACGCCGCGGAACTCCAGGGTACCGGTGCATTCCAGGGATTTCTTCAGCAGGGCGGTGATGAAGTCGAGCTTCACCGCCAGACGCACGCAGGCCTGCAGCGGGTACATGCGGGCGAAACCGCCCTCCATCGTCCAGCGACGGCAGCGGTCGAAATCGCGGTAGATCAGCACGTTTTCCCACGGGATCAGCACGTGATCCATCACCAGGATCGCGTCGTTCTCGTCGAAGCGGCTGGAGAGCGGGTAGTCGTAAGGGGAGCCGGTTGCGCCTGCCACCATCTCGTAAGAGGCGCGGGAGATCAGCTTCACGCCTTCGGCATCCATCGGCGCGACGAACATCAGCGCGAAGTCCGGGTTTTCGCCCATCACCTGCGCGGAGCCAAAGCCGATCATGTTGTAGTGGGTCAGCGCCGAGTTGGTTGCCACCACTTTCGCGCCGCTGACGATGATCCCGGCGTCGGTCTCTTTCTCTAGCTTGATGTAGACGTCCTTGACCTCGTCCGCCGGCTTGTGGCGGTCGATCGGCGGGTTAACGATGGCGTGGTTGAAGTACAGGCCGGTTTCCTGAATGCGCGTGTACCAGCTGCGGGCGTTCTGCTCGAACTGGCCGTAGAACGCCGGGTTGGCGCCGAGCGCGCAGCCGAACGCGGCTTTGTAGTCCGGCGTACGGCCCATCCAGCCGTAGCTCAGGCGCGACCACTCGGCGATAGCGTCGCGCTGCTGACGCAGGTCGTCGGCGCTTTTCGCCACGCGGAAGAACTTATGGGTATAGCCGCCGCTGCCGGTGTCGGTGCCCCAGCAGAGGGTATCCTGCATGTCCGGCTTGTGCAGCGCGTCGTACATCTGCGCGATGGAGGCCGCCGCGTTGCGAAACGCCGGATGGGTGGTTACGTCTTTGACGCGCTCGCCGTAGATGTAAATCTCACGACCGTCCTGCAGGCTTTTTAAATACTCTTCGCCGGTTAACGGACGTTTGGCATCAGCGCGGAAATCTTCAGGCTTCATAGGGACCTCGTATCGGAATAGGATTGTTAAATTTATGTTTTGTTTTTGTTGTTTAATTGAAGCCTGAGAGGGGCGTAACGTGAAGGGACGATTGGGACAACGGCGGGTACTTTTCGGGTGAGATGTGGTTTTGTGATCGGTGTGGCTTTTCGGCGGGTGGCGATGCGCTTACCCGCCCTACGAACCGTGATGCGTTCAGGAAACCGGTACTTTCTGCGCCCGATACGCGCTTGGCGAGCACCCCACTAAACGGTTAAAAAAGCGGGCAAAATAGGCCGGATCTTTAAACCCCAGCAGCCAGGCAATTTCGCTCACTGTACTGTCGGAAAACAGCAGCAGCCGCCTGGCTTCCCGCAGCTGGCGGTCGAAGATCAGCCGCTTCGGCGGGCGGTTGGCGAAGCGGCGGCAGATGTCGGTCAGGCGGGATTCGGTCAGGTGCAGCTCGCTGGCGTATTCCGGCACCGTCCAGTGCTCATGGTAATGAACGTCAATCAGCTGGGTAAAGCGCTGGAACAGCTTCAGCTCGCCGCGCATGCCGCCTGAAGCGTGGTCGTCGAGCTTCGCGTTGCGCAGCAGCAGGGTAAACACCGCCTGCGCCAGCAGAACCAGGGTGTGCTCGCGCCCGGGCAGCTGCTCCGTGGATTCCCGGGCAATCAGCTGCCAGTAGTGCTTCAGCGCCGCCAGCTCGTCCGGCCTGTCGGCAAGCGACAGGCAGATCCCAGGCAGGCCAAACGCTTCTCGCGTGCCGGGGTAGAGCACCTCCAGCAGCGGCCAGATCAGATCCTCGCGCACCGTCAGCACGTGCCCGTCGCTGTCGGATTCGGTGATAAACGCGTGCGGCACCGACGGCGGCGTGAGGACGAACAGCGGGGCCTGCACCGAGTAGCGGTGATCGTCGAGCTGGAGTTCAATCTGTCCGGTATCGAGAAAGTGCATCTGGAAATACTGGTCGTGACGATGCGCCTGCATGTCGCGGCCAAAAAAGGCCGCCATGCGGGCGAACGACTGGTAGTGCACATCGTCGGTGCCCAGACTTTCGTCGTACTCCTTGCTGATGTCAATGTTGGCGATAGGGCTCTGGCACATGATCGTTCCTCTGTTGATCCCGCTGCGTCATCGGGATGCGCGTCAGCACCAGCGCGCCGACCACCAGCAGCCCGGCCACAAACCACAGCCCCGAGCTGAAGCTGCCGGTCGCGTCGCGCAGGATCCCAATCAGCAGCGGGCTGACGGCGGATCCGACGTTGCCGATGGCGTTGATCACCGCCAGCGCCACCGCGCGGGACTGCAGGCTAATAACCCGATCCGGCGTGGTCCAGAATATCGCCATGGCGGTAAAGGATCCGGTTGAGGCCATGATGATGCCAAGCAGCTGGATCAGGCTGTGATCCGTCGCGGAGGCCAGCATCCATCCCGCCGCGGCGAACAGGTACGGCAGGATGGTGTGCTTTTTTCGCTCTTTCAGCCTGTCGGAGCGGCGGCTCCACCAGATCATCCCGAGGATGGTACAAAACTGCGGGATCGCCGCCAGCAGGCCGATGACGATATTGCTGCTCCCCGTGTTGAAGCTTTGCAGGATCTGCGGCGTCCAGATGTTGATGGCACTGAGCGTGTTGGTCAGGCAGAAGTAGGCCAGCGTGTAGAGCAGCACCGCCGGGGTCAGCACTTCGCGCAGCGTCGATCGCGGCGTGACGGATTGGGCAATGGCGACCTCCTGCTCGCGGGCGATCATCGTTTTTAGCGCCTGCTTTTCGTCGTCGTCCAGCCAGGTGGCCTGATCCGGCGTGTCGTTGAGGTAAAACCAGGTCACCACGCCGAGCACTACCGACGGCAGCCCTTCCAGCAGGAACAGCCACTGCCAGCCCTTCAGGTTCCACAGCCCGTCCATCGCCAGAATGTACCCGGAGAGGATCGAGCCGAGCATCATGGTCACCGGCATGGCGATCATAAACAGCGCGTTGGCGCGGGCGCGGTGATACGCCGGAAACCACCAGGTGAGATAGACCAGGATCCCCGGCAGGAAGCCGGCTTCGGCAATGCCCACCAGCATGCGCAGGACGTAGAGCGTTTCAGGGCTGGTGGCGAACATGGTGCAGGTGGAGGCGATGCCCCACACCACCATGATCCCGGCGATCCAGCGCCGCGCGCCGATCTTCGCCAGCATGATGTTGCTCGGGATGCCGCACAGCACGTAGGTGACGTAAAACAGCGTCGCGGCCAGGCCAAACATGGTCGACGTGAGGCCCAGATCTTTGCCCATCGTCAGCCCGGCAAAGCCGATGTTGATGCGATCGAGAAACGAAAAGACAAACAGGATAAAGAGAAAGACGATCAGGCGTCGGAACAGCTTGTTAATGGCGCGATGTTCAACAGCTTTATTATCATGAGCTTGCAGGGTTGAGGTCGTCATGGTGCGCTCCAGATCTTACGTTTAGTAGACGGATTTATTGTTATTAACTGACGTAACCGGTTGTTCGATAAAACGAGCCGCCAGCGCCTCCGCGCCTCGGGCGAGCAGGGTGGTGTCGACGCCGACGGCGACAAATAGCGCGCCAAGCTCGAGGTAGCGTTTCGCCAGCGCCTCGTTGGCCATCAGGATGCCGGGGGCTTTATCGGCCGCACGGATCTGCGCGATCGCCTGCTCGATGGCGGCCTGCACTTCCGGGTGCTGCGGGTTGCCGGCAAAGCCCATGTCGGCGCTCAGATCCGCCGGGCCGATAAACACGCCGTCGACCCCTTCCACGTCCAGGATCTGCGGCAGGTTTTTCAGCGCCTCGCGGGTTTCGATCTGCACCAGCACGCACATGGCGTCGTTGGCATGCTGCAGATAATCCGGAATGCGGTTCCAGCGCGAGGCGCGCGCCAGGGCGCTGCCGACGCCGCGAATGCCCGCGGGCGGATAGCGGGTGGAACGCACCGCCAGCCGCGCTTCGTCGGCGTTTTGCACCATCGGCACCAGCAGGGTTTGCGCACCCACGTCCAGCAGCTGTTTGATCTGCACCGGGTCGTTCCACGACGGGCGGACCACCGGCTGGCTGGGATAAGGCGCGATGGCCTGCAGCTGGGTTAACACGGTCTGCACGCTGTTCGGCGCGTGCTCGCCGTCGATCAGCAGCCAGTCGAAGCCTGCCCCGGCCAGCAGCTCGGCGCTGTAGCTGCTGGTGAGCCCCAGCCATAAGCCGATTTGCGGACGGCCCGCCTGCAGCGCCGCTTTGAATGCGTTTTGCATGGTCCTCTCCTAAACAAAGCGGCAGCTGATGGAGCCCATGTTGCCGTAGTCGACGTGGAAGGTGTCGCCTCTGCTGGCGGGCACCGGGCGGGTAAAGGAGCCGCCGAGAACGATCTGGCCGGGCTCAAGCTGCACGTCGTACGGCGCAAGCTTGTTCGCCAGCCACGCCACGCCGTTCGCCGGGTGGTTCAACACGCCAGCGGCCACGCCGGTCTCTTCGATCACGCCGTTGCGGTAGAGCAGGGCGGAGATCCAGCGCAGGTCCAGCTCGTCGGGCTTAATCGGACGGCCGCCGAGGATGACGCCCGCGTTGGCGGCGTTATCGGAGATGGTGTCGAACACCTTGCGCGGGCGCTGGGTGTCCGGGTCGACGTTGTGGCAGCGGGCGTCGATCAGCTCAAGCGCGGGGATGACGTAATCCGTGGCGTTGTAGACGTCGAAGATCGTGCAGTTCGGGCCGCGCAGCGGTTTCGCCAGCACGAAGGCCAGCTCTACTTCGATGCGCGGGACGATGAAGCGATCGACGGGAATGTCGCTGCCGTCGTGGAAGAACATGTCGTCCAGCAGCGCACCGTAGTCCGGCTCGCCGATCTGCGAGCTGGCCTGCATCGCTTTCGAGGTAAGGCCGATCTTGTGGCCCTTCAGCACGCGGCCTTCGGCGATCTTCAGGCTGACCCATTCGCGCTGGACGGCGTAGGCGTCGTCGATGGTGATCGTCGGGTAGTCCAGCGAGATCTGGCGGATCTGCTCCCGGGACTGCTCCGCCTGATGCAGGCGGTGGGCGATCAGGGTGTGGGTGTGTTTGTCGAGCATGGCGATATCCTGTTTTATATTTGTTTTCCCCCTCTCCCTGTGGGAGAGGGGACAGACCGCGCGGTATTACTTAAACAATGCGTGCACGTTGTTTTGTTTGTAATTGAGCGTCGGATGCAGCTCGTCGAGCTCGAACGACAGCGCCAGATAGCGGCTCGCCATCAGCTCCGCGAAGTGCGTTTTGATCAGCGCAAACAGCATCTCCCCCACGGCTTCCCGGCTTTCCAGACTGCGCCCGGCACCAATCTTCAGCGTCATATGCACAAAGGCGTAATCGTGCCTGCCGTCGGCCATCTGCCAGGTATCCAGCCAGTGGGCGCGGCTGCGGATACCGCCGAGCGGGAAGATGCCCGTGGCGGCGAGCGCCTCGTTCACTTTGGCGAACAGCCCCGGCAGGTCGGCCTGCTCGCGGATGTTGTCGGTACATTCAGCAATAAAGTGCGGCATGGTGGCTCCTTACGCGGGAAGCGGGAAAACGGCGTTAACCTGGCCGGTGCCGGAGCTGGCGAACAGCTCGGTGAGGAACTCCACCTTGCCGTCGTATTTGTCCCAGCCGAGCATGCCCAGCAGCATCACCGTGTCGTGCATGTTGCCCTCGCCGTAACAGTAGTCGGCGTACTCCGGCAGCATGCTGCAAAACTCCTTAAACTGGCCCTCGCGCCATAGCTTCACCACGCGCTCGTCCATCTGACGGTCGAACTCGCGGGTGTAGCTGTTCATCCCTTCCTCCGCGCGCTGGTCGTCGATAAAGCGGTGCGACAGCGAGCCGCTGGCGAGCACCGCCACGGTGCCGTCGTATTTTTCGATAGCGCTGACGATGGCCTCGCCCAGGCGGCGGCTGTCGGCGAAGTCGTGAACCGTGCAGAACGCCGAGATGGAGACCACTTTGAAGTGCTTATCCGCGTTCATGTAGCGCATCGGCACCAGCGTGCCGTACTCCAGCTTGAGGCTCGGGATGTTGTGCGCTTTGGCGCGCACGCCGAGCTTCACCGCCTCGTCGGCGATAAGCTGGCCCAGCTCAGGGTTGCCGTCGTAGTCGTAGGTCATGTCGCGGATAAAGTGCGGCAGCTCGTTGCTGGTGTAGACGCCCGCAAAGTGGTCCGCACAGTTGATGTGATACGCGCTGTTTACCAGCCAGTGGGTGTCGAACACGATGATGGTGTCCACGCCCAGCTCCCGGCAGCGCTTGCTAATTTCTTTGTGTCCTTCGATGGCGCCCTGGCGGCAGCCGTGGTTTTTCCCCGGCAGCTCCGAGAGGTACATCGACGGCACGTGGGTGATTTTTGCCGCTAACGCTAATTTACCCATGGTCAGATCCCCCATTTTGGAATCGGATGGTCGCCCATTGAGATGCAGACGTTCTTCATCTCCGCGAACACCTCGAAGCTGTACTCGCCGCCCTCGCGGCCGGTGCCGGAGGCCTTGACGCCGCCAAACGGCTGGCGCAGGTCGCGCACGTTCTGGGTGTTGACGAACACCATGCCCGCCTCGATGCTGCGCGCCAGGCGCAGCACCTTGCTGACGTCCTGGGTCCAGATGTACGACGCCAGGCCGTACTCCACGTCGTTCGCCAGGCGCAGGCCTTCCGCTTCGTCCTTAAACGGCAGCAGGCAGGCCACCGGCCCGAAGATCTCCTCCTGCGCCACGCGCATGCGGTTGTCGACGTCCGCCAGCACGGTCGGGCGCAGGAAGTTGCCGTCCTTCAGGTGCGCAGGCAGATCGGTCGGTTTGTCCGGCCCGCCCGCCAGCAGGGTTGCGCCCTCTTCAATGCCGAGGCGGATATAGCCGGAGACCTTCTCCCAGTGCTGCTTGCTGATGAGTGCGCCAATCTGGGTGTTCGGATCGGTCGGGTCACCCACGCGCAGGCGGTTGGCGCGCTCGGCAAAGCGCTTGACGAATTCCGGGTAGATGCTCTGCTGGATAAAGATGCGCGAGCCCGCGGTGCAGCGCTCGCCGTTGATCGAGAAGATGGTGAACAGGGCGGCGTCCAGCGCGCGCTCGATGTCGGCATCTTCAAAAATCAGCACCGGGGATTTGCCGCCCAGCTCCATGGAGTATTTCTTCAGCCCGGCGTTTTTCATGATGTTGCGACCGGTGGCTGTGCCGCCGGTGAAGGAGACGGCGCGCACGTCGTGATGGCGCACCAGCGCGTCGCCTGCCGTCGCGCCGTAGCCCTGCACCACGTTCAGCACGCCCGCCGGAATGCCCGCCTCCAGCGCCAGCTCGCCCAGGCGGTCAGCGGTCAGCGGGGAGAGTTCAGACATCTTCAGCACCGCGGTGTTTCCGAGTGCCAGGCACGGCGCAACCTTCCAGGTGGCGGTCATAAACGGCACGTTCCACGGCGATACCAGCGCGCAGACGCCCACCGGCTGCACCAGGGTGTAGTTGAGCATCTTGTCGTCGACCGGGTAGGTTTTGCCGTTCATTTGCTGGCACACCTCGGCGAAGAACTCGAAGTTGTGCGAGGCGCGCGGGATCAGCACGTTTTTGGTCTGGTGGATCGGCAGGCCGGTGTCGGCAGTTTCCATGGCGGCGATCTCGGGCACGTTCTGGTCGATAAGATCGCCCAGACGACGCATCAGGCGCGCGCGCTCCTTCATCGGCAGGTTCGCCCACTTCGGGAACGCCTCCCTGGCGGCGGCGACGGCCTGGTGAATTTCAGCTTCACCGCCGGAGGCGACTTCTGCCAGCACCTCGCCGGAGGCCGGATTGGTGGTGTGGAAGTAGTCGCTGCCCGCGACGTTTTTACCGTTGATCCAGTGGTTAATCTTTTTCATTTTGCAGTCTCCTCGCTGACAATCCGGTTCACCAGGCGCCCCACGCCTTCTACTTCCACCACTACCTCATCGCCCGGCACCACGTCGGACAGCCCTTTCGGCGTGCCGGTGGCAATCATGTCGCCCGGCTGGAGGGTCATAAAATCGCTCAGGTACGCAATCAGGTACGGGATGCTGAAGATCAGATCCGCCGTGGTGCCTTCCTGGCGCAGCTCGCCGTTGACGAAGGTGCGCAGGGCAAGGTTGTGCGGGTCGGGAATCGCCGCTTTCGGCACGATGTGGGGGGAAATGGGCGTCAGCCCGTCGCGGCTTTTGACCCGCAGATTCGGGCGGTAGTAGTTTTCCAGGTAGTCGCGGATGGCGTAGTCGTTGCAGACCGTATAGCCCGCAACATAGTCCATCGCCTCGGCTTCACTGACCTTACGCGCGGTTTTGCCGATGACCACCACCAGCTCCGCTTCGTAATGCATGTATTCGATATTGTTTGGTCGCACCGACGTCTGGCCGTCGCCGTTGAAGGTGTTCGGCGCTTTGATAAATACCAGCGGCTCGGTGGGCGGCTTGAAGTCCAGCTCGCTGGCGTGATCGGCATAGTTCAGGCCGAGGGCAAACAGCGTGGCGTGCGGTGGCGTGCTCTGAACGACAGGGACGTCGCGTTCATTCACCACCGGGTTTTCCAGCGGCGGAAAACCTTCTGCCAGAATACGCACCCGATCGCCCGGGCGGATCTCAACGCGGCTTTGCGGGGTGCCGAGCAGGATCGCATCGCCGGGATTGAGGGTGGCAAACTCGCTCAGGGCGCTCAGCAGTTCGGCGGCGTTACGCTGAAGATCGGCCGTGTTCCAGTGGTCCGCTTCGCGGCCGTTGATCTCGGTGATGATGGTCAGGTTATCCACGTTATCAGCGGCGACAAGTTCGCCGAGCGGGCAAAATCCGTCCCGGCATTTGGCCTTGATGGCCGGGCGGTAGAAGCTCTCTTCCGGCAGGCTCACCTCGTTGGCGAGCGCATATCCGGCGATGAACTCCGCGGCGTCCTCCGCGCGCACCCTGCTGGCGGTTTTGCCCACCACCAGCGCCACCGTCGCACCGCTCAGCACCGTTTCCCCCTGCGGGAAGGGGATCGGCTCGCCCGTGCGAATCACCGTGTTATGCGGTTTGATAAACCACACCGCCGTTTTCGGCGGCGTGTTGTAGGGAGCTTTTTCAAAGGCCTCACGCCAGGCTTCCCGCTGGCTTTGATGGTTGAGGGCGACGGCAAAAACGGTACCTTTCATTCATATACTCCTCACCCCGGTGGTCCGGGTTGTGATTTCATTAATATGTTAATGATCTGGTTTTATGCTTTTGCTGTTTATTTCGCAATCAGAAGTGAAATATTTGTGATGGGAATAACAATAAATTTACATATTGGATTTTATTAATAATTAAATCATATGCTTAATAAAATTGACGGGTTTCTGTTAGACTTTTTGACGGAAAACGTGTTGTTTATAAAAACATCTTTTAGTGATTGTTTACTTGTTAATGATGTCAAGGGGAGAGGCTATGCATGATTCATTAACCATTGCGCTGCTGCAGGCGCGGGAAGCGGCGATGTCGTACTTCCGACCGATCGTGAAGCGCCATAACCTGACCGAGCAGCAGTGGCGCATTGTGCGCGTGCTGGCTGAACATCCGTCGATGGATTTTCACGATCTGGCGTTTCGCACCTGCATCCTGCGCCCGAGCCTGACGGGCATTCTGACGCGGATGGAGCGCGACGGCCTGGTGCTGCGCTTAAAGCCGGTGAACGACCAGCGCAAGCTGTACGTATCGCTGACCAAAGAGGGGAATGCGCTGTATGAACACGCCCAGGCGCAGGTCGAAGAGGCGTATCAGCAGATCGAGGCGGAATATACGCCGGAGAAGATGAAGCAGCTGACTGCGCTGCTGGAAGAGTTTATTGAACTCGGAAACCGGCATAACGCAGCGCGGGAAGAAGAGTAAAAACCACAAATTCCAGGATGATTTTCGTAAAGTTTTCCCTTTCCAGGCCGAAAATTCTGTATCTGTCTGAGGAAAGAGAAAACATGTTAAACCGTATCAAGATTGTCACCAGCTTAATGCTGGTTTTAGCTATATTTGGCCTTTTACAACTCACATCCGGTGGTCTTTTCTTTAATGCTCTTAAGAATGACAAAGAGAATTTCACCGTCCTTCAAACCATTCGCCAGCAACAATCCACGCTGAACGCCAGCTGGGTCGCGTTGCTGCAAACCCGTAATACCCTGAACCGTGCGGGTATCCGCTACATGATGGATCAGAGCAATATCGGCAGCGGCGCGACCGTTAACGATTTGATGCAAATCGCGTCTACGTCTCTGAAACAGGCGGAAAAAAACTGGGCTGCCTACGAAGCCCTGCCGCGCGATCCGCGTCAAAGCGATGCGGATGCCATGGAGATCAAGCGTAACTATGATATTTACCACGGCGCGCTGGCGGAGCTGATTCAGCTGCTGGGGGCAGGCAAAATCAACGCCTTCTTCGACCAGCCGACCCAGAGCTATCAGGACGGTTTTGAGAAGCAGTACGTGAGCTACCTGCAGCAGAACGACAAGCTGTACGAAACGGCGGTCAAAGACAGTAACAGCTCTTACGCTCAGGCTATCTGGGTGCTGATCAGCGTCCTGATTGCCGTGCTGGTGGTGATCGTGGCCGTCTGGCTCAACATCAAGCAGACGCTGATCTCTCCGCTGAATCGTCTGATCGACAACATTCGCCATATCGCCAGCGGCGACCTGGTGAAGCGCATTGAGGTTCAGGGCACCAACGAGATGGGTGAACTGGCCGACTCGCTGCGCCATATGCAGGGCGAGCTGGTGCGTACCGTCGGCGACGTGCGTAACGGCGCGAACGCTATCTACAGCGGCGCGAGCGAAATCGCGATGGGCAATAACGACCTCTCCTCCCGTACTGAACAGCAGGCCGCTTCCCTGGAAGAGACCGCTGCCAGCATGGAGCAGCTGACGGCAACCGTTAAGCAGAACGCCGAAAACGCTCGTCAGGCTAGCCATCTTGCGCTGAGCGCCTCTGAAACCGCGCAGAAAGGCGGTAAAGTGGTGGATAACGTGGTCCAGACCATGCGCGATATCGCGGGCAGTTCGCAGAAAATTGCCGATATTATCAGCGTGATCGACGGTATTGCCTTCCAGACCAACATTCTGGCACTGAACGCGGCGGTAGAAGCGGCGCGTGCGGGCGAGCAGGGCCGTGGTTTTGCGGTGGTGGCAGGTGAAGTACGTAATCTGGCCCAGCGCAGCGCCCAGGCAGCTCGTGAAATCAAGAGCCTGATTGAAGACTCCGTGGGCCGCGTGGAAGTGGGTTCAACGCTGGTAGAAAGCGCCGGTGAAACCATGGGTGAGATTGTGAATGCGGTGACCCGCGTGACGGACATCATGGGCGAAATCGCCTCTGCCTCTGATGAGCAGAGCCGCGGCATTGACCAGGTCGGCCTGGCGGTCGCGGAGATGGATCGCGTGACCCAGCAGAACGCCTCGCTGGTGGAAGAGTCTGCCGCGGCTGCAGCGGCACTGGAAGAGCAGGCAAGCCGTCTGACCCAGGCCGTGGCGGTGTTCCGCATTCAGCAGGAGCAGATGAAAGCGCGCGAATTCGCTGCGGCTAAAGCGGTTTCCACGCCGGTGATGGCGCGTAAAACCGCGACTGCCGATTCAGGCGATAACTGGGAAACGTTTTAATTAAATAAGTGGCAGGCGCATGGCGCAGCGTGCTTCATACGCTAAGCCGTGCGCTGCCTCTTCTTCCCTTTTCTGACGCAGTTCAGGCGTGAGTTCAGTTACGCGTTCAAACCCCAGCCGCGCATAGAACGGCGCATTCCACGGTACGTCCCTGAACGTCGTCAACGTCAGCGATGTCAGCCCCTTTTTGCGGGCATGGTCTGCCAGGCAGGCGATAAGCTGCCTGCCTGTTCCTTTTCCCTGCCAGTCCAGATCAACCGAGAGCTCGACAATAAACAGTGATGACGGATGGGCTTCGGCAAGGATAAACCCGACGGGCTGGCCGTTCGCCAGCGCCAGCCAGCTTAGCCCACGTTCGGTATACTCAAGGTGCTGCTCAGCGGAAATGACCTCGCCGTCGGCAAGCCAGGCGAGCTCCGGGATATCGCGGAAGCGCCCGGCCGCCGCGCGTTCAATGGCGGGCAGGGCGGTAACGTCGCTGAGGGTGGTGGGGCGAATGCGAATAGTCATGGCGGCAAGTATAGCCTGACCCGTCGACATTATTCCGAGCAGATCAGCACCGGCGAGTAAAAATTGCTTATCACCAGCGCGTCTTCCGGCGTGCGCTCTATCGTCAGGAGCCTTTTATTGCCCAGCGTCAGGCCCGCGACGTACTTTTCAAAGACTCCTGGCGGCATGGCATCGTGGCTAAAACGCTCCACTTTTTGAATGACAATTTCATACAGTTCGCCCTCCACGTGACGCCATTTAAACATCTCCTGGCGGGAAACCTCCCAGCTGCGCGGGGCATTCACCACGCTGCCGTTAACCGTGATGTACCCCGTGTTGTCAGGGTGAAAGCGCATAATGACCTCACCGTCAAAGGTGAAATTGTGGCTGTCGCGCTGGTCGGTGAACGTCAGGTTTCCTTCGCATGCCACCGACAGCGGGGGCGTGTGAAAGTACCACGCCAGCACAGCGCCCAGCAGCAGCAGGTTGAGGATCAGGATTAGCCAAACTTTTTTGTGTTTCATATCACCACTCGTAATAGTAAAGCGTACGACAGGCGCTGGCTTTACCCTGCGTGAGGGAACACTGGGAGAGCACCAGCCGCCCTTCGTGGCCGTAGAAAAGCGTTCTCTGAATGTGCATGTAGAAAATCGAATTTTTCAGGCACGGAAGATGGCCGTCCTTCTGAAGCGTTTGCGCCAGCGTAATCGCCTTCCCGTGAAACACGTCCGCCAGCGGCGTAAAGGTATAGACCGGGCAGGTGCCGATATGCGTCAGCAGATGGATCTCCCGCTGCGGGTTTTCTGGCTTGATGAGCGCGATCCAGATGCATAGCGCAACGACGACCAGCGTGAGCGCGCCGCAGAACAGCCATTCCGGGCGAACGCGCCATGCCGGTTTCGCCGTTTCTGCGGTCGGTGGGGCCTCCTCCAGCGGAGTGACCGTGACGTCCGCGCTGAGCATAAAGCCTGTTTTCGGTACGGTAACGATAAAGTGCTCGTCGGGAAGCAGGGTCGACAGCATCTTGCGCAGAATGCTGATGTACTGGTTTAAGGAGTTATTAGACCCCTGGAGCCCTCGCCGATCCCAGACTTCCTGAAGAAAGGTTTCCCGTTCGACCACGTTCCCATGATGCTGAACCAGCAGCCTCATGATGGTATTGGCCGTACAGGTGAGGAGCTGCGCATCTTCATCCGGCGCATTGGTAAGAGAAACAGAACCGTCCTCGTCGTTATAGACGATGGCGTCAGCAAGCAGGTATTTCATAAGTCGTTGTAATAAAAACAGAGATAACGAATAAAAAGAGAAGGCTTACGCCTTCCGGGCAGCACTGCTGGCTATTTTAACGCCACTGTTACCGATAACATTGATCCAGACAGGATTTTGGGTAGTTTAATAAGTCAGCGTGATAATCACGTCATCAATAAATTCCCCGGTACCGGTTAGCGGCTGTGCCGGGACCTCGCCGTAAACGGTGTACTTCTGGGTGCCGCCTGCAGGGTTGGTGACCTGCAGCGCATCGCCGCTGCTTTGATCCCCCCAGCGATGCGTGGCCGCCTCATCCTGCCAGAGCCCGTAGCGCAGGCACTGGCCCTCGCTGTTGCAGAGCTGCCGCTGATTACCGCTGGCATGGTTGCCTTTGCCCATGGCAAGGGTGAACGCGATTCCGGCCGGACAGCGCGTGGTGACGGTGGCGGTGGATCGCGTCGGGCGCAGGGTTGCGGCGCTGGTCAGGGTGCCGAAGTTAAGCGGGGTTACGCGCTCGATGTAGCATCCCTGGCTGATTTCGGCCTGCGCGTTGGTGCCGCCCTGCACCTGCTCCCCCTCTGCTGAACCGTCCGAGCAGTTTTGCAGCGCATCCTGACGCATGGCGCTGTGCCAGGCGATGCGCAGATTCATGTTGTAATTGTAATAGTGGTAGGCCGGAAGCTGGCTTTGCCCTGCCGGAATGGTGGCGATAAGCGGAAAGGTACCGCTGACGTTGGCATTGCTTTCCGCGGCGAGGGTTTGCTGAATCAGGTTCCCGCTGCTGGCCGGCCCCAGCTCCTGAGAGCGCGCTGCGCCGTTAAGCAGGCGGAAGAGGAGGGTGTACTGTTTCCCCTCCTGGTCCCCCGGCGAGATCATCTCAAAGGGCGGGGCGTCTACGCTGCTCAGGCAGACATTGATATATTCCGTTCTGCCCTCGTTGTCGGCCTGGCAGCTAAATTTTACCTCGGTGTTGACGGAGGTGGTATTGCCCGCCACGACGTTGCCAAAGTTAATGGCGGGCGCGGAGGTTATCCAGCAGGCGGCCGCCATCGCCTTCACGGACAGGACGAGCAACAATAATAACGGCGCTCTTAATGACACAGTTGTTCTCCGATATTCTGTATAGATGACGCGGTACGGGGCGCCGGAAGCGTGACCCGGCACTCCCCCTCATCGGTCTTCACCACCAGTTCACCGGGCAGGGGCGGATCTTCAAGCCAGATAAAGCCGTCGCGTCCTACGATAGTGGCACCCTGCGGCGTTGACACGACGCTGCCCAGCGGGAGCGGCCTGCGGCGGCTGTCGACCAGTCGGGCCTGAACCGTGACGGCGTGATGGACGTTAAAATCGACTTTTACCGCGCTGCTGTTGCCCGGTCTGGCATGCATGTCGGTTACAGGGGCGATCACATCGGCAGGCAGATCGAGCGGGTTAATGCTGACTTTGCTGTTGTGGTAGCGCGGCAGGTCGGTCAGCAGGAGATAACCGTCTTCATCCGTTTCACCGGCCGGGCGGTTTTCCAGCATTACCGGTACGTGCCCAATGCCGTGCGTGGACACCAGCGCCATGCCCTGCTGGATGTAGCGCAGCGGGTACAGGCTGCCGTCCAGCAGCGTCAGGCTGCCTTCGGCGGAGGCGTACTGGTTGCCCTGGCTGGCACCTTGCTGCAGCCCAACGTGCCATTCGCCCGCTCGGCCCAGGTAGCCGACGTCCGCATATCTTTCACGTCGTTCGCCAAAGCCCTGGCCCAGCTCCCATGACCAGCCGCCGGCCTCATCGTCCGGCTGGTGGCGGTAATCCATGCGCGGCGTATCCCGGCTGGCCTGAGCGGAGAGCGTGTCCTCGCGACCCAATGGGACGGAAAGCAGCAGCTGAACGTGACTGGATGAATCCGTAAACGAGCGGGTATAGCTCAGCGTGGTGGAGATGTGTGCTGGCAGCGACAGCGACCAGGAGGCGTTGAGGTAACGCTGTGTATTGCCCTGAATGTTCTGCTGTACCCAGCCCGCGCCCACGGTTCCGAAGTGGGGGACGGACTGGCTTACCCAAACGCTGTCGCTGCGTCTGACGGGCACGGCACCGCTCATGCGGGCGTTGTCGGCGAATCCAGCCCCGGTACGGACGGTGCTGGCAGAAATGCCCGTTCCTCTGCCGTTCCACTGCCAGCCAAGGCCCCACTGAACGCCCTGCCCGTAAGGGCTGTCGCTCACGGCAACGTGCTGGCTGAGCACCCCCACGGCGGGAGAGACCAGCCAGTCAGCGCCCGTGCCCACGTTGTGCAGCCTGCGCTGCTGTTCCGTGTGCAGCGCCAGCGTCAGGTGATTATTCACCCCATAGCGCCAGCCCGCGTCCAGCAGAGGCGAGTCGGCATAGTCGTCGGAGTGCTGGGCGTAGTTTTCCCGCATCCAGCCGATGTCCAGCGAGCCGCTGCTGAGCCCTTCCGCCAGCATGCCCGGCGCGCCGTAGAGATCGAGCTGTACGGCGCGACGCTGACCGTTGATATCGGTAATGACCACCTCCGCCTGTCCGCTTCCGGTGAAGGAGGGCAGGGTATCCAGCAGAAAGTCTCCCGGCGTGACGCGCTGGCTGCTCTGCTTAAGGCCGTCGATATACAGATCGACCGTGGAAGGCAGCACGGCCGTGTCGCTGTAGCGGCTGCGCGGTTCGGTATTGAGCTGGGGATTGAGCTCAAAGTTACGTGCCCAGTGCAGCCCGCCAAAGCGCACCTGTCGGCTCCAGCCGGTGCCGGTGGTGACGCTGTCGCCCAGCGCCAGCGTGGTCAGCGAGTCGGTGTTGTCCCACTGCCAGCGGGTTTCGAGACGGGTGTGGGTAGGCCGACCTGCGCTGTTTTCCTCCCCGACATGGCTTGAAAAACTGCTGCTGAACGTTCCGGGTAGCCCACCGGACGCGGTCAGCATGGTCTGGGCGTTAAGCTGGCGCTTCCCCTGCACGTCGCTGGCGTAGAGCGCGTATCCGAGCGTATAGGCGTTGACGGGCTGCGCATCAGGATAGCGGTACATCGGCGTGGGCCTTGATACGGTCAGATGCTGCTGGCCCTCGAGCGCGTCTGCCTCTGCGGTAATCGACACCTGCTGGGACAGCACGTCGAAATTGACCTTCAGGCCCGGCAGGGAGGTCAGCTCAACCCACTCTGCGCGATCGCCCGGGGCGTGAAGCCCCAGCTTTTTCATGTCGCTGCGGCTTATCCATAGCGCATTATCCACCACCCGGCAGGCCCAGAGCTCGCCTCGCGGAGCGTGGTTCACGGTAATGGCCAGCCATTGTACGGTGTCGGCGGGTTCAGTCCGGGCTGACAGCATGAGCGGTAGCCAAAACAGGAGCGCGAGAAGCGAGCGGGCGCAGGGGTATCTGGCTGGCATGGTGGTCATCATTGAGATAGACGCGCAGCGTGCTGAGCGCGTGCCGTGAAGCCTGCTTAAGCGGTAAAAGGGCGGTTTGTCCCGGGAGCACATAGCCCGCCAGGCCTTTTATCGACCCTACAACCTGCCCATCGGCCGTCAGGGCCTCAAGGTGGCTAAGGCGGATGTGGCGGTTTCCGGCGTTAAAGCAGCGGAGGGTGGCCGGCATTTCTGCCTGCTCACAGCTCAGGGCATCGTGGCTGACGGGCGCGTTCTGGTTCCCGGCAATAAACACCGGAATCGAGTAGCGCAGCAGGAAGTGCACCGCGTTGGGATTGGCGGCACGGGACGTGGCGTCCGGCAGTTCGTCGATGACCAGTCGGTAACTTTGCTCCTGTGCACGGATGCCAGGCTGCATGACGATAATGCGCACCAGCTGCTGCTGGCCCGGCGCCAGTGATGTCATCGCCGGGCTGCTGACCACCTCATCGGTGGCCACCAGAACATCTTTACCGTTTTTTTGCGTCCATTCGTACACCCGAATCTGCGCATGGATAGCCGCTTTCCCACTGTTAGTGAGATAGACCGCCGCTGCCCGCTGGTCGCTCTGCAGGTCGAGCGTTACCGGGGCCACCTGAAGCGTGGCGGCCAGCGCGTAGCGCGACAGCAGCGCCAGCATCATGAGCCACAGAATGAAGCAGGGAAGGTAGCGACGCACGTTCAGTACTCCAGTTTTAACGTAATATCGTCGCTGTAGGCACCTGCCTGGGCGGTTGTCAGCGCCCCGGCGTCAATGACGCCATACAGCGTTTCCTCCTGTTCCGCACCGTTGCCGGTATCGTCCAGGCCATTCCTGCTGGTGATTTGCGTCTGTTTGCCTTCGTCGGCAAAGAGTTTCCACGCAATCTTCTGCGCGCCCGTTTCGCCGTTTTCCGGCTTCAGCCAGAAGGTACCGTTTTCGCCGTCGTTGCTGGTGGCTGTGAGGGTGAATGGCGTGCCGTTGGTACAAACGATATCGACCTGCGTTTTGGCCTGGATTTCGCTCGACTCATCGGAGCCGTGACGCGAGAAGTTGAGGTCGTTGGCTTTGAGGGTGCACGACTTCACGACTTCAAGTGATACGTGCATCGTCGCGCTTGCGGTACTGTCTGCGGCGATCGCCGCAGCAGGAAGCAGGAGAACGGAACAACATATAATGGTGGGAATAATTTTCATGATCTTATTTCCTGACGTGAGTAACAGTGCAATTACAAAGCGAATGACTGAGCGTCCAGCAGGCAGAGTTTGCGATGGAATTCCGCCAGGCTGTGGCAGCAAAATTTGTTCATCGCGTTACGCTTGTGGGTGTAGATCGTTTTAGGGGACTTATTCATGATTTTTGCGATGCGAACCGGACTGAATCCCTTATGGAGCAACATGCAAACCCGCCTCTCCTGATGCGAGAGCGTGGCGGCGTTTTCGAAGGTGAATGTCGTGTCGCTAAAACAGTGGCTTAGCTGCGCAAATGAGAGGTTGTCCGCGACCACTCGGACCCGCTCGTTGCGCAGGCATGCGTGAACGTCGCAGACCCGCGCGGCATCCGTAAATACCAGCCAGTTCTCTCCGGCGTGCGTATTGAGCAGCCGTTCCTGCAGGTGCAAAAGCCCTTCCGGATTAACGTCATGGATCCAATACATCTCCGGGCGAGGGGTAACGGCCGTCGAGATCATCGAAGTGAGGCCAAGCCATAAAAACGTATTCCCGCTCAGAACGATAACCTGATAACCAGCATTCGGAATGAAAGGGGTCATTTTCTACCCCACAGATAGCCCTGGCCGTAATCGGCCGCGCTGGCGCGGGCCAGCGCGAAATCACCCGCGGTTTCGATGCCTTCGATCAGCACCTTGCTGGCGACGCGCTTGCACTGGCGGGTGAGATGCAGAAACTTTGCCTGCTCGCTCCGTCCGTTCCAGAAGGTATGTTTGTCAATTTTGATGCCGCAGAAGCGTATCTGGCTGGTTAGAATATCGGGAAGAAGGTCTTCGCAGACATCGTCTGCCCACACTTCTATCCCCCACTGATGGAGCGTCGCGATGCATTTCCGCAGCGCCCGGCTTTGCGTATCCTCGAGTTGGACCATCGTATGGAGATCGGTGATCTCGATAGCAAGTCTCTCCGGGCAGGGTGTCTCTTCTTTTATCCTGTCGAGGAAGTCCGTTTCCAGCAGTAAATCCGATGTCGCATTGAGATAATACTTGTCGCCATCCTTGCAAAACATGGCATGACGAAGCTGCGCAAAGAAGTACGCTTTAAGCTGCGTCGCGGGCATCGAGCCAAAGTAATCTTCAAGATTGACGTGGGGCTTTGCCGTAGACAATACCTCCCAGGCAACCACATTTTCACTGCGCAGTGCCCGGATGGATTCGAACTTATAGCCGGTTAGCATGATAAACGTGCGTAACGCTCCGTGGTGATTTCAGGAGCTTGGAATTTTACGGATCTGGATTTTGGCGGGATATTTATAGATAAAAATGGCTGATATAAAGTGTTTTTATCTAATTTATAAGAATATTATAGGATTATTTATTTTCATAAGCGCCCGGCAGAACGCCGGGCGCGACGCGTCTTAACCCGCTTTGTTGACGATTTTGATTTCGACCATGCCGATCCCGAGCTCGCGCGGTGAATGGCCGAGAATATTCCCTTCATTGGTGGACTGCGGGTCCGGCGGCACGATCACCAGGGTATTGCTGCGCGATGGGTTCTCAAAGTGCAGCGTGTGCGTGCTCACGTCGTTCCCGAGCGTCAGCGTCTGCTCCCGATCGCCCACGCGCACGGGGACGGGCTTGTTAGCGTTGGGGCCATACGCTCTGGCGGTGATCACCAGGTCGAACTGTTCCGGCAGGGGATGGGTATACTCAATTTTCACTTCGTTGCCCAGCTGCGCGTTTGACCAGCGTCCCCAGGACTCCGGGCGCGAGATGCCGCTAAACTGCTTCACTTCTTCCGGCGCGCCGGCCACGTTAAAGATAAAGCTGTCCGCTTTGTAGCGAATATCGTTATCGCTGATTTTCAGCATGTCGACGTTACGCTGATAGCGCGCGGTATCAATCACCGTATCGTTGAACGCGGTTTTGCCTTTCCACTGGGCTTTATCCACGTGCTGTACGATTTGCTCCCCGCCGAGCTGGCCCTGAGAGACGCACCAGTCGGTAGAAAGCGCCAGCGGCTGCGACCAGAGCTGGCCCATTTTGTAACACCTGTCGACCCAGACGAAATTATCGCGTGGCGCAAAATCGGCCAGCTGATAGCGCAGCGGCGCGGAATATTCGCTTTCCGGCAGCGGCTCGACGCGCCCCTGCGACACCCGCACCAGCAGCGGCAGACGGAAGCTGCTGCCCGAGAAGGCAATCGTGTTTTTATCCCGATCGACGTTGAAGTCCTTCATTTCTTTCGGGAAGTTCCACAGGCGGATAATGTCTGGCTTCCAGGCGAGGATTTTTTCCTTCATGTTGAGGAAGACTTCCGACAGGGATTGCCCCGACAGCGTGCTGCGCCCAAGGCCAATAAAGTTGTCGCCGCCCAGAATGTCCAGCACGGTTGCGCCGTTATCCATGGAGTTACGTTTGGTGGCGATGACCTCCTGCTGCGGCTGGTCGCCGCGCAGGACGAAGAACAGATTGCTGCGATCCTGCTTGTTGAGCCGATCCCAGGCGCTGTTTTTCATCGCCAGATGGTCAGACGACACGACGATGACGGTGTTTTTAAACCAGGGCGAGGCTTTGATTTTCTCGACCAGCGCGGCAATGTGCTCCTGGCTGCAGGTAACGGCACTGAAAGACTTGTTGTTTTTGCCGTCTACGTCATAGCTTCTGCGTTTGCAGCTGCGCGAAACGAACCCGTCCGGATGGTGGGTGTCCACCGTCAGCGCAAAAAGGGAGAAACGCTTGCCCGCGCGGGAAAGCTCCTCGAATTTTTTCCAGGTTTCGTCGAGTACCGTATCGTCATAGAAACCCCAGTCGTTACGGTAGCTCGGATCGGCAACCGTCGTTTTTAACTCTTCTGAGCCATACAGGTGGTCAAAACCGTGGGATTTCAGGAACACGTCTTTTCCGGCAAAGCGCAGGTTTGCTCCCTGCACAAAATAGTTTTCGTAGCCGGAGTTTTTCAGGATGTCGCCGAGGCAAATATTCTGTGGGAAGAACGTCGACATGGAGGCCGAGGCGTTACCCTCAAAAGGCGCGAACAGCGGGATACCGCACTGGGAGGCAACCATCCCGGCAATCGTATAATCCGTACCCGGCAACTGCATGGTGTGGCTGAAGTCGAGACCTTCGTTTTTCAGCGCGCCCAGGTCCGGCGTCAGGTTCGGGAAGGCATCGTTATCAAAGTACGTGCGTTCCAGGCTTTCACCGTAGATGTAAACCAGGTTGAGTTTCGGGTTGGCGATCGTTTTCGACGGTTCTTTGTAGTAAGCCACGAAATCAGGATCGCCGTCGCGGGACTGGGATTTCACCAGCTCGGTTATCTGATGGAACGCCGGGCTGGCGTCGACGGAGGCCAGCGCCAGGAATAGCGCCAGCAGGCTGTAGCCATGATGATGCGGATGATGGCGACGTCGACGCAACACCCAGGCCAGCGCGCCAAAAATTGTCACCAGCGCGACGATAAGGCCGAGCCCCGGAAGAATGTACTTGCCCACACCCGCGCCCGTCAGGCTGTTCGTCAGGGTGTAGAGCACGGCATCGTTAATACCGTCACCGGTAAAGTAGTCGCTGGCGTAAAGGGTAATGTTTAAAATAATAAAAATGCCGAGTACCACCAGCGTGGCGATAAACCACCAGGTGTTGCGGCCGGCTTTGCAGGCATAGACGCCGACAGAAGCCAGAAAAAGGATAAGAGACATGAATTCTGACAACAGCATATCCTCATGACGCCAGGTGCTTCGCTGGCTAACTGTTTATTTTTTGGGTCATACAATGTAATTGCGATGTCGTTAAGCTGCAATTTTAGTGTCACGAAAGTGTGCTGTTGTTAGGATTTGGTTTAGAAAATCGTTTTTATGAAGAAGGTCGCATCCTGACAAACGGACGCTGAGGCGATGGCAACCAGGAAAAACGCTCATTTAGCGCCGCGTTGCAAGACTATCGCATTAAACGCGGCGTGTTGTGGCAAAAATGGGATGGATCAGGAGAGGAAATTAACGCCTTGTTTCAGCACCAGATCGCAGGCTTTGGTTTTCACCTGTTTTGCCAGAGAAGAGTTGCCGAGGGTGCTCAGGTTAAGCTGCTGCCCGTTTTGCGCGTTAAGCAGGCCCTGAATGCCGTCCATATAGTTGGTGTCCGCTTTTTGCTCCTGGGTATCCAGGCCCAGTTTACCCAGTACCTGATTTTTCACGTTTTGCGCGTCGGTCACGGAGGCCAGCTTTTGCTTCGCGCAATATTCCAGAATCCCCGCCGCGTTGTTCATCGTGCCCGCGCTAAGGCTCTGAGAGCTGTTGCCCAGCAGGCTGGTGAGGGAAGAGGCGGAGAGTCCACCCTGAGAGCTGCTGCTCTCTTTGGTCAGCTCATTTGCTGCGCTTGACAGAGACTCCTGCCAGGACGCCGCTTGCGCTGCGCCGGTCACCAGCAGCGCGCCTAAAAAGGTGCTGATTAGAATCTGTTTTTTCATCATGGCTCTCTCAAAAAGGTCCGTTTTGGGCCGAAGGGGTACCAGTATATACCTGGGACCTGTCGGCGATTTCTGGAACTGTCTTAATACTCTTTGCCGGTAACGCGGCTGCGGTAACTTTCCCAGTCGAAGATGACATAAAGACTGTTACCCAGCTTCATGCGGTCCATAACGCGTTCCCCCAACAGGCGGGTCATCTCGTCGATATTGTGGTTCGTCAGCATGCCGGTGGGGCGCTTGGACGAGGAGCGGCGATCGACTATCTGGTTGATGATCACTTTTTCATAGCGGGATTCGGTCTGAACGCCAATCTCGTCGATGACCAGTAGGTCGACATTGCTCAGATCGTTAAGCAGCTGTTCTTCGCTGGTTTCGCGGTTGCTGAAGGTGTCTTTCATCGCGGACATGATATCGGCCACGGTGATGATAAGAACCGATTTACCCCGCAGAAGCAGCTCGTTGCAGATAGCGGCTGCAAGGTGGTTTTTTCCGGTGCCCGGCTTGCCGCTAAAGATGAAGCTGGCGATATTGCCGTCGAATTCATTTACGTACTGACGGGCGGCGGCAAGGGCGTTCATCTGCCCGTTGGTTTCGATTTTATAGTTATCGAACGAGCAGTTCTGGTGCAGGGGACGGATACCGGAACGGTTAAAGGTGCGCTGCATTTTCATGGCCCGGTTTTCCCGGGCGAGCGCGGCGGCACGGATCTCTCCTTGCTCTTTTTGCCAGGCCAGTAGCTCTTCACCCGTGGTGAACGCGGGCTTCACATTGGCAGGCATCATTTTTTGCAGACGTTTCATCAGGTCGCCGACGTTCTTCATTTCGCACCTCGGAATCCGCTGGGGATCTGTTTATCCGGTTCTGAAAACGCGTTGATATCGCGTTTTGGCTGCCCATTGTTGCCGGCGCGGGTGATTTGAAGATGACGCGCGAGCTTTTGCTGCCACTGAATATGGGTGAAGACTTTACCTTCCGCCTGCCACCAGGCGGTAAAAGCGGCGAGCTCTTCCGCGGTGGCCGGCTGGGTTAGCGCAATGCCCCATAGCGCGGCCTGCCGCTGAAAATCCGCATCCGGTTGCCAGCCCGCGTACAGGGCAAATTTTCCCATCGGAACGGTCACGGGGACATTAACCGGTTCATCAAAGAACTGGTTGTCCAGCGTGACATCGCTCGCCGGGCGCGACAGCTGCGCTTCGATCTCCAGAAGCTGTGCCAGGCGTTCCGGTGTAATTGCGTAAAACGCCGGAGCGTTGTCGGCAAAAACTGCAACCGTGCCGCCTTCGGCGTGGGTCAACACACCGCGTGGGTCGCGCATAAAGGCATCAATGCCAGCAATGCTGGTGGTCAGGATTCTGGAGGACATAACGCTTACTCTACTGATTACTACGGGCGAGATATGGGCTTATGGTAGCACAGAGAGGGGGAAAGGATGGAGGAGGAAAGTGTGGGGTTCTGACCCTCTCCCACAGAGAGAGGGTCAGAAACGGTTACGCGATGATATTCAGGGTCACGTCGATGTTGCCGCGGGTCGCGTTAGAGTATGGGCAAACAATGTGCGCCGCATCGACCAGCTTTTTGGCTTCCGCGGGATCCATTCCCTCAACGTGGATGTTCAGTTTTGCTTCGATACCAAAGCCGGTTGGCAGCGGGCCAATACCCACTTCGCCTTCAATAAAGGCATCTTTTGGCAGGGTAAACTTGTCGCGTGCGGCCACGAACTTCATCGCGCCCAGGAAGCATGCAGAGTAGCCCGCAGCAAACAGCTGTTCAGGGTTAGTCACTTCTCCACCCATGCCGCCCATCTCTTTTGGCACGCCCAGTTTTACGTCCAGTACGCCATCGGAAGAGGTCGCGCGACCGTCACGGCCACCGGTTGCTTTTGCTTTGGCGGTATAAACAACTTTTTCTAAAGACATGGCAGGTTCCTCATCTTGCTTTAATGTATGCTATTAAATAGCGTGCGATATATATGGGTGATTATCACGCGTAAAGTATAGCTTTACGCGCGGTGTAGCTGTTGGCGCAAAAGTTCGAGCTGCTGTTTGAGTGCCAGCAAAGTATCGGTATCACACTGCGCTGCGCAACCCACCGCATGGGGAATTCCCAATGCCTGCTGCTGCAGTTCACGTCCTGCTTCGCTCAGGGTGACGGCAACCTGACGTTCGTCTTTGCGGGAACGGTGACGGTTGATTAACCCGGCACTTTCCAGCCGCTTCAACAGCGGCGTCAGGGTCGCTGAGTCCAGAAACAGCCGTTCGCCGATGTCCGACACCGTCATATCATCCTGCTCCCACAGCACCAGCATCACCAGGTATTGCGGGTAAGTCAGGTTCAGCGGTGCCAGCAGCTGCCGGTACAGCTTATTAAGCGCCAGATTTGCCGAATAGAGGGCAAAGCAGAGCTGGTTATCCAGCTTGAGCGCAGCGGTTGCGTCGTTCGTTTTAGCGTTCATGAAATGAATATAGATAGCGCACGATTTAATTGCAAGCAATTTTATGGGCAGGTGTAGCGGAGCGCTACCTGAACGGCCATTTTGCGGTAGTGCTGGCGCTGAGCCTGTTCGTCCGCACCGTCTTCAAACAGGAGCGTGAAGGTGTAGCTGTTGGCAACGTAGTGAAAGCTGAAGCTGCTTATCAGGCGGTGAAGATCGCGGGCGTCAACCGTCTGGCTGAAGAGTTGTTTTTCTTTGCCCCGGTGCAGGATGCCCTCCAGCAGGTCGAGCGCGCTGCGGTTGACCTGGCGAAGATAGCTCGACTGCTGCATGAAGCGGCCGCGCTGCATGTTTTCCATGCAGATAATCCGGATGTAGTCTGGATGGTCTGCATGATAGTCAAAGGTGGCTTCAACCAGGTTGACCAGCGCTTCGACGGGGGGCATTCCCGCCAGGCTTAGCGCTTTTTCACTGGCGCGGATCTGGGTGTAAACATGTTCCAGTACCAGGAGATAGAGATTCTCTTTGTTCTTAAAATGGTAAACCACCATGCGTTTGGTGGTGCCCGCTTTCTCCGCGATCTGCTCCATGCGTGCACCGTTCAATCCATATTCGGCAAAAAGCGCTATAGCGCTCTGAAAAATTTTCTCTTTCAGGCTGGATTCTTCACTGTGCTCGGGGTGTTCGCTGCCGGGGTTAGCCACATCCTTTCCTTATTTTCACCAAATGGATCAGAAAGATTATCTCCACGGCAGCGAAATAACACAAATATCAAACGCGAGGGCGTTTACGGTACAGCCACAGCCCGGGGATAGACAGCCCGATGGACAGCGCGCCGACGATGGACGATGCCTTAAGAAAGTTGCTCAGGAGGAGGATCATCTGAGGCTCGGTGTAGCCAAAATGACTGATTTTCACCGCGGAAATCATCGCCGTATACGCAGATATGCCCGGGAACATCGGGATAACGGCGGCGACGGTGAACACTTTGGGATGCGCCAGATACCAGCGCGACCACTGGATGCCGATACTGCCAACTACCATGGAAGCCATAAATGTTGACCATTCGATGTTAAAACCCGCGGTCATCATCACCATGCGCGAGCCATGGCCAATCGCGCCCAGTAGTGCACACCACGGCAGCGCACGTTGCGGAACGTTAAATACCATCGCAAAGCCGACGGCAGGAATGGCGGCCAGAAGCATGTCCTGCGCCAGCGCCATCAGAAAATCGATCACGCCCATCCGCGTAACCCCCAGAGCGTCATGGCCATGACCACGCCGATGCAGGTCGCAAGCGTCAGAAGGCTGGCAATAGCCCAGCGTGCCAGACCGGTATTGATGTGACCTTTAAACATGTCGGCGACGGCGTTGATCAATGGGAAGCCCGGAACCAGCAGCAGCACGCTGGCGGCCATGGCAATCGTAGGGGTAGTGGCAAACTGCGGCAGGCGCAACAGCAGGCCGGAAACCGTGGTGGCGACAAACGCGGTAATGCAGAAATTAATTTGCGGATGCAGCTGTCTGTGCGTCAGCAGCTGGCGAACATACATGGCGATGCTGCTGGCGAAAAAGGTGACGATCGCACCGTCCCAGCCGCCCTTATTAAGCTTACAAAAGCAGGCGCACGACAGCCCTACCATCAACACGACAAGCCAGCGCGGATAACGTAATGGCTTAATTTGGCTGAACCGTTTTTCAATCTCCCGAAGATCGAGAAGCTTATGTTCAGCAAGGATGACGATGTGCTGCACTTCGGTCACGACGTGCATGTTAATGCCGCGGTCATGGTTTTTGCGGGTGGAGGTCAGGCACTGACCGTCTTTGATCGTGGTTAGCACGATGGCGTTGGATGAAATAGCGCTTTCAACGCTATCCATACCCAGCGCCAGTCCCAGGCGGGTGGAAAGCTCCTCAACCAGCGCGCTTTCCGCGCCGTGCTGGAGCAGAAAAAGACCGCACTGAATACATAGCCGCGTGATAGCACGCTGCGTTGACCGATCTGCCTGCATGTATTGTCCTGAAGACGGTGGAAAGTTACCGGTTGACCCATAGCGATTACTTTTAGCACAAAGTGCAGTGCCTCTTGCTGTGGGCCAGATCAAGGTTTATGCAAAGAGTTGCTGCCTATGAGCGCATAAGGGGATGGGATTAATTCATCATTTTGGTGAATCATTAATATTAAAAGATAAGTTATTTATATTTAGTTATTCTAATTTTATATTGTAGTTATTTTAATGACACTGCAATTAAATTTAATTTCGCTTTGTGAGATATTACTGCTGTTTAGGCATTTCTTAAACTAAGAATACATCTCATCTTCTGCTTGTATTAACCTGCTTCACACTCAGGGACGAAAAATACTCATACGTTGATGCGTTTTAACATTACTCATCAAATGAAGAAATGGACACGGAGGGTCTATGTTGTCTTTGCACGGTAAGCATTGCGTTATCATTAGCCGGATACCGGTCATGCAAAACGGGTTAGGGGGCGTTATGACTCGCCATTTTCCCGATTTTCAATTGACCTATTGCAGCTCATTACAGGAGTTAACTCTGCTCCAGTTACGCCGCGCTGATGTCATCATTGCCGATATCTCAGGCGAATACTGGAATCCTCGGGGCGCGCTCGAAGAGTATTTCAGTTTATTGAATCAATACCGGAACATTCACTGGATCTTTTTAGTTTCGCGGCCGCTTAACCCTATTGCCGTTGAGTTACTTGTGTGCCCGGAAAGTACGTTGCTTTCTGATATGGAACCCATTGAAGGCCTGGTTAACGCTATTCGGGCAGGCAGCGAACGCGCAGAGCGGGTAAGCCAGACGTTGTTAGCCCCTGAACCTCAAAGTACGGAGGATGAAGGCGAACATGTCATCGCGCTCACGCATTCGGAACGCAAAGTATTGCGACTGTTAGGTAAAGGATGGGGGATTAACCAAATCGCCACATTGCTCAAGAAGAGCAATAAAACCATCAGTGCGCAGAAAAATAGTGCGATGCGACGGCTGTCATTACGCAGTAATGCCGATATGTACGCCTGGATAAACAGTACACAGGGAATGCGAGAGCTGAGTTTGATGTCAGCCTATGGAGAGTTCGAGGAATGGAAAAAACCGATTCAACAAGACATATCGCCATCGTCGAAAATTGCACGATGAGTGCTGTTGGGCTACAGCATCTTTTTGCGATGCCCGGCCTGAATCATTATCAGCTGCATCTGTTTAGTGAATTTGACAGCTTTAAGAAAGCACTTCAGCACATCAATTTTTTCTCGCTGATCTATTCATATTCCGATGCACGAGAAGAGCGTCGTAGCTGCCTTGCGCACCTGCGGGATTTTGCGTTTACGCATGGCCATATCCAGCGCATTATCCTGGTCGCTGATGAGATGGAAGCAAGATTAATTAGCCATCTTTCCCCGTCACGCCTTCACGGTGTGGTCAGCAAATCGCTGACGCTTGAGCAGCTGCAGAATGAATTCATGGTGTTGTTGAGTGAAACCCTGCGCATCAATGACAATATGATGAATCAGTGGTACCGGAGTCAAAGCAGAATGTTAAGCCCAACGGAACGGGCAATATTGCGTTATATGTCTTGCGGCTATTCCATTCCTCAAATCGCTGCACAGCTCGAACGCAATATTAAGACTATCCGGGCGCATAAGTTTAATGCGATGGTGAAGCTGGGGGTGAACTCTGACGTAGGGTTACTCGATGCGGCAGATATTATTACCCACCTTTCGGCAAGAGAACCGCGAAGTTCGACACTCAGCAAGCCGACCTTTTTATAACCTGCCTCCTGCGCGCCAGACAGGCTCTGGCGCATCAATCAGATGCAAACATCAACCCATTTTGCGGAAGTCAGCTCTGCCATTCTGTCAGGTGAGATACGCACGGCACTATGAATTGCGCCTGCGGCGGGAAGGACTTCGGCGTACTGCTTTAACGAGATATCGCAGTAAACCGCGAGCGGGTTTTCCAGGCCGAAAGGGCACACGCCGCCAACGGGGTGACCGGTGATGGTCACCACCTCATCACTGCTGAGCATGCGCGCTTTTGCACCAAAGGTGTCTTTTAGTTTTTTGTTATCCAGGCGTGCATCGCCTTTTGCTACCACCAGAATCACCTCATTTTTCACCTTTAATGACAAGGTCTTGGCGATTTGTCCCGGTTCAACACGGTGGGCGGCAGCAGCCAACGCAACGGTAGCGGTACTCTGGCTAAGTTCAATGATGTCTATATCCGGCGCGTTGTCGGCAAAAAACTGCTGTACAGACTGCAAACTCATTGTTTCCTCCTGACAAATATCCTGCGTAATCTGTCATAAGAATTTATGATCTGTAAATATCTCTTAAGTAACAAATATCCCGAACGGCTGATTTCTGGATCCTCTTCACAATCACAGAAACCGGTTACAGTAACCGGTTGCAGAGCGTGAGGCGTCGATTAATACTGAGTACGTTACGTCCCCTGTATCCAATAATAAGAGCAAATTATGAAACCATTCCGTCTGAGCAGTACCACTGGTACACAAGCCAGCAAGGTTGTGAAGGTGATTTATGGAACAACGTGCGGCGCAAATGTGCCTGTAATAAACGTCTGACAGGAGATCTGCCATGTCTGCCAACCATGCTGCGTTTAACCTGATATTCCGTTTTGTTGAAAATTACGTCAGCCCGATTGCCGGGCGGATCTCTTCCCAGCGTCATGTCATGGCTATCCGTGATGGATTCATCTCTGCGATGCCATTTATGATTGTGGGTTCATTTTTGCTGGTGTTCGCATATCCGCCGTTTTCTCCGGATACCACCTGGGGTTTCGCCCGAGCCTGGCTGGATATGGCGAAGCAGCTTGAAGGCCAGATCCTGACGCCGTTTGATATGACGATGGGCATTATGTCCATTTATATCTGTGCGGCCATTGCCTATAACCTTGGCAAGCACTATGTCAAATCGCACCAGTTAGACCCGTTCATGTGTGCCATGCTGTCGCTGATGGCGTTTCTGCTGGTCGCGGCACCGAAAACCAATGGCACGCTGCCAGTCGATAGCCTGGGCGGGACGGGGATTTTTACCGCGATTCTGGTGGCGATCTACTGCGTTGAGATGATGCGTTTCCTCAAAGCCCATAACATCGGTATTCGCCTGCCAGACCAGGTTCCTCCGATGATCAAAAACTCTTTTGATCTGCTGATTCCGGTACTGGTGGTGGTGTTAACGCTCTATCCTCTGAGCCTGGTCATTCAGTCTCAGTTTGGCATGCTGATCCCGCAGGCCATTATGTCGGTCTTTAAACCTTTGGTTTCCGCAGCGGATTCCCTGCCTGCGATCCTGCTGGCAGTGTTGATTGGCCATCTGCTGTGGTTCGCCGGGATCCACGGAGCCGCCATCGTCTCCGGGATGCTGCAGATGTTCTGGCTGACTAACCTGGGCGCTAACCAGACCGCGCTGGCCGCCAGCCAGCCTCTGCCGCATATTTTCATGGAGGCATTCTGGACGTTCTTTATCGTGATTGGCGGGTCGGGCGCCACGATGGGGCTGGTGATTTGCTATCTGCGTAGCCGTTCAGCGCATTTACGTTCTATCGGGCGTTTGAGCGTGGTCCCCAGCTTCTTTAACATAAATGAACCCGTCATTTTCGGTACGCCGATTGTGATGAACCCGGTGTTCTTTATTCCGTTCCTGCTGGCACCGATGGTAAATGCCGTGCTGGCCTGGGCGGCGATGACGTTTGACCTGATTGGCCGCGTCATCTCAGTGGTCCCCTGGACAGCACCGGCGCCGATAGGCGCAGCGTGGGCTCTGGGCTGGGATTTCCGCGCGGCTATTCTGGTTGTGGTTCTGGCCTGCGTATCGGCAATCATCTACTACCCGTTCTTCAAAGTGTACGAGAAGCAGCTGCTGGAGCAGGAAGCGGAAGAAGCGCAGCGTAACGCGGAAGAGGACAATCAGCAGGTAGCCTAGGTAAAAAGCAAAACGGCAACTCAGGTTGCCGTTTTTAGTGTTTGTTCCCTCTCCCTGTGGGAGAGGAGCAGGATGAGGGCATCAGGCCGGGCCCGACTACTTCAGCGTGCAATCCCCGCACTCCTTAACGTCCGGCAGGCGGTAGCGCTGGCAGCAGGTGCGGCGAACCAGTAGCCCATCACGGAGCACGACGGTACGAAATAACGGGTTGTCGCGGCCATCGGAAAGCTGTTTTGCAAAGAAACAGGACTGACGCAGGGCGTCAACATTCTCATCACCAAGCAGAGGCTTCATTTCCGTTAAATACCAGTGGATTAAATAGCCCGTATTGCTCCAGATAAGCTTCCCATTAATCTCTCCCGTCGCTTCAAGCGCTTCTACCACCGGGATCAGGGCCTGGGTGATAAGCTGCTCCATACGTTCCTGAGCCGTCAGGCATTCCGCGTTCTGGTCTTCGCGAAGATCAATCCAGAAGCAGGCTGCACGTCCGGTTTCGTGAAACTCGACGTGGAAATTATCCGGCGAGAGTTCCAGCATGCTCTTTTGCGTTAACAGCGCCAGCATGAGGGGAGGCACCATTAGCCCGATATACCACTGCGCCCAGAGTGAGAGCAGCGGTTTATTTTCCCGCGTAAGGGTGGGCTGATTGCGATAGATATGGTCGGAATAGGTGGCCAGCAGCGACTGCAGTTTTGTCGGTTGACGCCACTCTGAAAGCGTCATGGCGTGGTTCGGGTGCGCTTCATCAAGCCGGATAAAGTCCAGCAGGTGGGCGCGCGTCTCCGCAATCTTATCCCGTATGGCATCCGCAAGCGAAGCATTCCCGCTGGTGAGGGGCGCTCGCCAGAGGAGGGGTTCGACAATGTGTGCGGTATGCGTGGCCATAGTATAGATAGAAATCTAAATGATAATGATTGCCAATCCTAACTATTGCTCATACCAATGGCAAGACTTTTGTCCTGATGATATCGCCGCGATGTTTACGCCGTCTGCAACTCTTCACTCAACAGAATGTTATTGCGCCCCATATGTTTTGCTTCGTAGAGGGCTTTGTCCGCTTTTTCCAGCGCGCCTTCCACGTCTTCATCCTCGAAAATGGCAATACCAATGCTGATGGTGACGTTTGTAGCGACGCTCTCGTTAAACAGATGCGGGATTTTCAAATCGTAGACTTTCTGGCGGATCCGTTCGGCCGTCAGGCGAGCATGTTCGAGTGAAATATTGGTCAGCAGCACCATAAACTCTTCCCCGCCAAAACGCGCCACAATATCGCGAGAACGCACGGCGTCGCGGATTGCCGCAGAGACGCGCTTCAGCGCCTGGTCGCCCATCATATGGCCATAATGATCGTTATAGGCTTTGAAATGGTCGATATCCATCAGCAGGACAAAGTGCTCGCCATTCTCTACCGCAGGCAGGTTCTCCAGACGGCTTTGCAGACCGCGACGATTATAGAGCCCGGTAAGCGGGTCCATCATGCTGAGATCGGTAAGGGTTTCTCGCTCTTCCAACAGGCGAGAGAGCAATTCCTGAGCGAAACGATCGTTACGTCTTTGCAAAATGTTATGAATAGCGATTGCCACCACAGGAAGTGCGAAAGAATAGGTCATTCTCAGCCATATATCGTGATCGCTTAGCCACAGGCAGACAATAAAGGTGGGCAATGAGTGCAGAGTAAATGCTTTGATATTACTGGCGAATGCCAGCGTTCCGATAAAAAGCACCGTTAATAGGGCGATTAACAAATACGTCGCGTGGTCGTGGGTAATTAAGGCGAATTTAGACACAATTTGCCAGGCCCACAAAATACCGAAGATCCCTGAAACAAGGGGAATATTGATCTTCCGCGCGCGCTTTCTCCAGTGCCAGACGAACAGGCCGGTGCTGATGAAGAAAATAGCAATAAGTGGGGCAGATAACAGGCGTACAGAATTGAGCGGATTTGTTACCGAGAACACTGCCGAGGTTGCGTTCAGAAATAAAAATAAACGTAACGACAATTGATATTTTCTGTGAACCAAAGACCGCCAGGAGTGTGATGTCATAGTCGTGCGTTTTTATTAAAATCTAATTAAAACAAATAAGTGGGTGCCGTTTCGCAATAAAACATGCAAAAAACTCAAAGAGTAATTATCAGAAAATCTTTAGATGTAGTTAACAGGTGTGCAATTTATCACCTTAGGCAATTCCTGTCATTACGGGAAAGGTAAAGGTCGATGGATTTTGATTCATTCAGCTGACAAATGATAACGTGTGTCATATGATATTGGTTATCATTATCGTTGTGAGAGGGTGAATCATGTTGAACAGGGCGCTTGGCAGTGGTTGGGGGGTATTGCTACCGGGAGCCATTCTCGGCGGGTTGATGTTTGCCGATCTCTCCCTTGATACCTGGAAAGCAATCATTGTGTCAGGACTGTTAGTCACGTCAGGCATGATCTGGCATAAGCAGCTGCGCCACTTCGTTTTATTGCCGTCATGCGTAGCACTGGTCAGTGGAATTTTGGTGATACTGATGAGTTTGAAATAACAGGGAAAAACAAGGTGAACTTCAGAAGGGATGTAAGATAATTGGTGCGAGGGGGGGGACTCGAACCCCCACATCCTAAGGACACTAACACCTGAAGCTAGCGCGTCTACCAATTCCGCCACCTTCGCACAGTCATCTTACTATTATTGATATCGCCTCGTTGGTGCGAGGGGGGGGACTCGAACCCCCACATCCGTAAGGACACTAACACCTGAAGCTAGCGCGTCTACCAATTCCGCCACCTTCGCCCAGTGCGAGCAATATCATTGTGATTTATGGTGCGAGGGGGGGGACTCGAACCCCCACATCCAAAGGACACTAACACCTGAAGCTAGCGCGTCTACCAATTCCGCCACCTTCGCATACCATCGATACTGTAAAAGTATCGTAACCACGGAGGCGCATTCTAGATGTTTTCAGCTTTACGTCAACAGAAAAGTGCGCGCCTTTTATTGATTGCTGCAAAAATGGCCGGAACTGAGACGCCTGCTTGCAGGATGGCGCTGGCGCTTATCCGGCAAGCATTGCTTGGCAAATTATTTCTTTGCCTGACGCGTCATCACGGTGCGGTAGACCTTAAAGCGGCCGGTCTGGGCGATCACTTCATGGAAGCCGAAGGTTTCGTCCAGTACTTTCGGGTACGCCAGGAAGGCGTTCGCAACGATACGCAGCTCGCCGCCGCTGTTCAGGTGACGAACGGCGCCACGGATCAGCGTTTGTGCCGCCTCCAGGCTGGTTTCCATACCGTCGTGGAACGGCGGGTTGGAGATGATCATGTCGAAGCGACCGGTGACGTCAGAGAAGACGTTGCTGGCAATCACCTCGCCTTCAATGCCGTTTGCGGCAAGCGTTGCGCGGCTGGCTTCAACCGCCGGGGCGCTCACGTCACACAGGGTTAAACGGACTTTTGGTGAATGGCTGGCGAGCACGGTAGAAAGCACGCCCGCGCCGCAGCCCACGTCCAGCACTTTGCCTTTAGTGTGCGGCGTCAGGGTGGAGAGCAGTAGCTTGCTGCCCGTATCCAGCGCGTCACGGCTGAACACGCCCGGCAGGGTTTTGATGGTCAGGCCGTCAAGCTGGTACTCGTCCCAGTATGCCTGTGCATCAAACGTTGTCTGTTTTTCCAGACGGCCATGGTACAGACCACAGCGGCGAGCGCTGTCGACTTTATTCAGCGGCGCGTAGCCTTCCAGCATCTGTTCAGCGCTACGCACGCCGCTGCGGTTCTCACCCACCACGAAAATATCGCAGCCGACCGGCAGCAGAGAGAGCAGGTTCATCAGCTGGAACTGGGCTTCCGGCTTGTTCTTCGGCCAGTAGTAAATCAGCGTATCGCAGTGGGCGATATCGCTCTGTTCCGCCACCAGGCTAAAGCGCGCGCGCTCACCCATCTGGCGGCTCAGCACCTGCCAGTGGTGGTAGTATTGGGTGTGGGCACGGCTTTCAGCACAGTCGAAACGCGCAGGCAGGTCATCCTGCATATCTCCGGCAAACAGAATACGGCTTTCTTCGAAATCATCACTGTGACGCAGCAAGACTTCACTTGCCGGGGTAAATGCAGACATGAATTGTTCCTCAATAAACTCAGGCGGGGATTATAGTAGGTAGATGGCGCACTTTCGACACATTTGCTATATTTGCGCGCCTGAGAGACAGGAGTTTTCCCTATGACATCCCGACGAGACTGGCAGTTGCAGCAGCTGGGCATTACCCAGTGGGCTTTGCGTCGCCCGACGGCGTTGCAGGGCGAAATCGCCATTTCCATCCCTGCACACGTACGCCTGGTGATGGTGGCGGAAGAACTGCCTGCCCTGAACGAACCCCTGATCGATGATGTCCTTCGCAGCCTGAAGATGACGGCCGACCAGGTTTTACAGCTGACGCCAGAGCGTGTTGCGATGCTTCCTCCTGATAGCCGCTGTAACAGCTGGCGTATCGGAGAGACAAACGAGATCCTCCTCCAGGGGAGTCAGATCTGCACGCCAGCGCTGGACGAACTGAAAGCCAACCCAAAAGCGCGCAGCGCGCTATGGCAACAAATCTGCGAATATGAACACGATTTCTTCCCTCACGACGCCTGACCTGACCACAGCGTTTGCGATTGAAACACGCGCCCACGCGTTTCCGTGGAGCGAAAAAACCTTCGCCAGCAATCAGGGCGAACGGTATCTGAACTACCGTCTGGACGTTGACGGCACCATGGCCGCCTTCGCCATCACGCAGGTTGTTCTTGATGAGGCGACGCTGTTTAATATCGCAGTTGATCCCGCGTTTCAGCGCCGTGGGCTGGGAAGAGAGCTGCTTGAGCACCTCATTCGTGAGCTCGAAACCCGTGACGTTTTCACCCTGTGGCTGGAGGTGCGCGCGTCGAATGTCGCCGCCATCGCGCTCTATGAAAGCTTAGGCTTTAACGAGGCGACAATCCGCCGTAACTACTACCCCACCGCAGAGGGACGTGAAGACGCCATCATAATGGCTCTGCCGATTGGATAATAAAAAATAAGGTTGTAACGATGAAATGGGACTGGATTTTCTTTGATGCCGACGAAACGCTGTTTACGTTTGATTCGTTCGGCGGCCTGCAGCGGATGTTTCTCGACTATAGCGTGACCTTCACCGCTGAAGATTTTCAGGACTACCAGGCGGTGAACAAGCCGCTGTGGGTGGATTACCAGAACGGTGCCATCACCGCGTTACAACTTCAGCACCAGCGCTTTGACGTCTGGGCGGAACGTTTAAAGGTCAGCCCGGGGACGCTTAACGAGGCCTTCCTGAACGCGATGGCCGATATCTGTGCGCCACTGCCGGGCGCGGTTTCCCTGCTGAATGCGTTGAAAGGCAAGGTGAAACTGGGGATCATCACCAACGGTTTTACCGCCCTGCAGCAGATCCGCCTCGAGCGCACCGGCCTGCGCGATCATTTCGACGCGCTGGTGATCTCGGAAGAGGTGGGTGTACCTAAACCGGATCCGCGTATTTTCGATTATGCACTGTCGCAGGCCGGGAATCCTGACCGCGATCGTGTACTGATGGTGGGAGACACGGCAGAGTCCGATATTCTGGGCGGTATGAATGCCGGTCTGTCGACCGTCTGGCTCAATGCGCATGGCCGCGTGAAGCCTGAAGGCATCGAGCCGACCTGGACCGTCACGTCGTTGAACGAACTGGAGCAACTCCTGTGTAAACAATGATTGCCTGCCCCCCATTGATGGGTAAAATAGCCGCAATTTTGTATTCCATGACGCGTGGCGTGCTGCCGCGCTTATAAAAGAAGATTTAATTATGACGTTGTCTCCTTATCTGCAAGAGGTGGCCAAGCGCCGTACTTTTGCCATTATCTCGCACCCGGATGCCGGTAAAACGACCATCACTGAGAAGGTGTTACTGTTCGGACAGGCGATCCAGACTGCGGGTACCGTTAAAGGCCGTGGCTCCAGCCAGCACGCAAAATCTGACTGGATGGAGATGGAAAAGCAGCGTGGTATTTCGATTACCACCTCCGTGATGCAGTTCCCGTATCACGACTGCCTGGTGAACCTGCTGGACACCCCGGGCCACGAAGACTTCTCCGAAGATACCTACCGTACCCTGACGGCAGTGGACTGCTGTCTGATGGTGATCGACGCCGCGAAAGGTGTAGAAGATCGTACCCGTAAGCTGATGGAAGTCACCCGTCTGCGCGATACGCCGATCCTCACCTTTATGAACAAACTCGACCGTGACATCCGCGATCCGATGGAGCTGATGGATGAAGTGGAAAACGAGCTGAAGATCGCCTGTGCGCCAATCACCTGGCCAATTGGCTGCGGTAAGCTGTTCAAAGGGGTTTATCACCTCTATAAAGACGAAACTTACCTGTATCAGACAGGTAAAGGCCACACCATTCAGGAAGTGCGCATCGTGAAAGGTCTGGACAACCCGGAGCTGGACGCGGCGGTCGGCGAAGAGCTGGCCGCGCAGCTGCGCGACGAGCTGGAGCTGGTGAAGGGCGCGTCTCACGAATTCGACAAAGAGCTGTTCCTGAGCGGTGAAATCACCCCGGTCTTCTTCGGTACCGCGCTGGGTAACTTTGGCGTGGACCATATGCTCGACGGCCTGGTGGAGTGGGCGCCGCAGCCGATGCCGCGTAAAACCGACACCCGTGAAGTGGAAGCAAAAGAAGAGAAGTTCACCGGCTTCGTGTTTAAGATTCAGGCCAACATGGACCCGAAACACCGTGACCGCGTGGCTTTTATGCGCGTGGTGTCCGGTAAATATGAAAAAGGCATGAAGCTGCGCCAGGTGCGTATCGGGAAAGACGTTGTCATCTCCGACGCGCTGACCTTTATGGCGGGTGACCGTTCGCACGTTGAAGAGGCCTATCCGGGCGACATCATCGGTTTGCACAACCACGGCACTATTCAGATCGGCGATACCTTCACCCAGGGTGAAATGATGAAGTTCACCGGTATTCCGAACTTCGCACCGGAGCTGTTCCGTCGTATCCGTCTGCGCGATCCGCTGAAGCAGAAACAGCTGCTGAAAGGCCTGGTCCAGCTTTCCGAAGAGGGCGCCGTGCAGGTGTTCCGTCCAATCGCGAACAACGACCTGATCGTTGGTGCGGTCGGTGTGCTGCAGTTCGACGTGGTTGTCGCGCGTCTGAAGAGCGAGTACAACGTGGAAGCGATTTACGAATCGGTAAACGTCGCGACTGCGCGCTGGGTTGAGTGTTCTGACGTGAAGAAATTCGAAGAATTTAAGCGTAAGAACGAAATTCAGCTGGCGCTGGATGGCGGCGATAACCTGACCTATATTGCCCCAACGATGGTGAACCTCAACCTGACGCAGGAACGTTATCCTGACGTTCAGTTCCGTAAAACACGCGAGCACTAATCCCCTCTCAGAGCACGGCTGCCGCCGTGCTCTTCTTTAATTCCTGTCTTATTAATCCCTTGCGGAATGTTCTTAATTCAACGCAATTTCACGCTATTCGAGCATTTTTTACCCAATTCTGAAAGCGGCTCTGTGAGAGTGATCTATATTTAACTCAGTGTTTAACACCGGGCGTGGATAAATTAACTGTTCAATGCATGGCTTTAGGTTATCCATTTTGCCCGTGTGTTTATTCGCAATATATATAACTACTAAGGAAGTATGTAGCCCAAATAACGGGTCAACACAGGAATAGATCGATGAATATGACAAGACTGAAGATTTCTAAAACTCTGCTGGCTGTGACTCTGGGTAGCGTTCTGGTGAGCGGCTCTGCTCTGGCGGAAAGCAGCACGATGGATAAAGCACAGTCCACGGCCGATAGCGCAGGGCAAAAAATCGATAGCTCTATGAATAAAGTCGGCAATTTCATGGACGACAGTTCAATCACAGCAAAAGTGAAAGCCGCACTGGTGGATGATGAAGCCATCAAGAGCACCGATATTTCCGTTAAGACCGACAAGAAAGTGGTCACGCTGAGCGGCTTTGTTGAAAGCCAGGCTCAGGCCGAACAGGCGGTGAAAGTGGCGAAGGGCGTTGAAGGTGTTGCCTCCGTCAGCGATAAGCTGCACGTACGTGACAGCAAAAACGCGTCGGTGAAAGGTTATGCCGGTGATGCAGCCACCACCAGCGAAATCAAAGCTAAACTTTTAGCTGATGACATCGTGCCGTCCCGTAAGGTTAAAGTGGAAACCACCGATGGTGTGGTTCAGCTCTCCGGTACGGTAGATTCGCAGGCGCAAAGTGAACGTGCCGAGTCCATCGCGAAAGCGATTGACGGTGTGAAAAGCGTTAAAAACGATCTGAAAACGAAGTAAATCTGCACCATTCGCCCGTCAGGCTAAAACCTGCGGGCGATATAAGAACGACTCTGGAAAAACGCCGGTGAGTGACCTGAGCGCTCACGTTTAGCGGCCGACATTAACTATGGTAAAGGAGAAGCTTATGTTTCGTTGGGGCATTATATTTCTGGTTATCGCGTTAATTGCCGCCGCATTGGGCTTTGGTGGACTGGCAGGTACAGCGGCATGGGCAGCTAAAATTGTCTTCGTTGTAGGTATTATTCTGTTCCTGGTCAGCCTGTTTACGGGTCGTAGACGTCCGTAGCAAACGCAATATTCCTTCAACAAAAAAAAGCCAGTCACTGTGACTGGCTTTTTCTTATTTGCGTAACAGGTCGGGTGCGTTACTGTGGTGTTATAAAATAATCAAAACAGGAAAGCAGAGGTGGGGCAACGAATTCCCGTTACGCTCGGCAATATTGCGCCGCTGACGTTAAAACCGTTTCGCGCAGGTCAACTCGCGCTGGTGTGCGAGGGGGGAGGACAGCGCGGCATTTTCACCGCCGGCGTGCTGGATGAATTTATGCGCGCGCAGTTCAATCCGTTTGACCTTTACTTCGGCACCTCTGCCGGGGCGCAGAACCTTTCAGCCTATGTCTGCAACCAGCCTGGCTACGCGCGAAAAGTGATCATGCGTTACACCACGGCAAAAGAGTTTTTCAACCCGGTGCGCTTTGTGCGCGGCGGTAACCTGATCGATCTCGACTGGCTGCTGGAGTCGACCTCCAGCCAGATGCCGCTGGCTATGGATACCGCCGCCCGTCTGTTTGATAGCGGCAAAGAATTCTGGATGTGCGCCAGCCGGGGCGATGATTATTCGCCGGGCTATTTTTCTCCTCAGAAGGAGAACTGGCTGGACATTATCCGCGCCTCCAGCGCGATCCCCGGCTTTTATCGTACCGGTGCCCTCCTGGATGGCATTAGCTATCTGGACGGCGGGATCAGTGACGCGGTGCCCGTGCAGGAAGCCGCCCGGCGCGGGGCGAAAACCATTGTGGTGATCCGTACCGTGCCGTCGCAAATGTATTACACCCCGCAGTGGTTTAAGCGGATGGAGCGCTGGTTGGGTGACAGCAGCCTACAGCCGCTGGTGAACATCGCGAAGCAGCATGAAACCACCTACGGCGCGATGCAGCGCTTTATTGAAAAACCGCCGGGTAAGCTGCGTATTTTTGAAATCTATCCGCCTAAGCCGCTGCTGAGCATGGCCCTGGGCAGCCGCGTTCCTGCGCTGCGCATGGATTACAAAACGGGCCGGATGTGCGGGCGCTACTTCCTGGCGACGGTGGGGAAAATGCTGGCGGAGCAGCCGCCGCTTCATCGGCATAAACGCATTATTACGCCGCCTGCGATTGTCGCCAACGACGCCCTGACGATGCCGCTGGTGGATATTCCGCAGGCGAATGACGCTTTACTGGATAACGAGGATCTGGCGTGACGCACCGCTTTGTCGATACCCACTGCCACTTTGATTTCCCTCCGTTTACGGGGGATGAAGCGCAAAGCATTGCGAAAGCTGCCGAGGCAGGCGTTCAGGCCATCATTGTGCCGTCAGTGGAAGCGGCCTATTTTTCCCGGGTGCTGGATCTTTCCATACGACACTCCGCGCTCTATGCCGCGCTCGGCCTGCATCCGATTGTGATTGAGCGGCATCTTGATGAACACATTGAGAGGCTTGATGAGGTACTGCAGACTGCAGGAGACAAGCTTGTCGCCATCGGTGAGATCGGCCTCGATCTTTATCGCGAGGATCCGCAGTTTGAGCGTCAGCAGACGATCCTCGACGCGCAGCTCAGGCTGGCGAAGCGTCACGATCTGCCGGTGATCCTCCATTCAAGACGCACGCACGATAAGCTGGCTATGCATCTGAAACGCATCGATCTCCCGCGCAGGGGCGTAGTGCATGGTTTCTCCGGCAGCCTGCAGCAGGCGCAGCGTTTTTTTGACCTGGGCTATAAAATCGGCGTCGGCGGCACCATCACCTATCCGCGTGCCAGTAAAACCCGGGACGTGATGGCACAGCTGCCGCTGTCGGCGCTCCTGCTGGAAACCGACGCGCCGGATATGCCGCTAAATGGTTTTCAGGGGCAGCCCAATCGCCCGGAACAGGCGGCGCGCGTGTTTACCACCCTGTGTGAACTGCGAAAAGAGCCAGAAGAGGTGATTGCTGAAGCGCTGCTGGAAAATACCCGTTCGGTATTTGGCATCACGCTATAGGTAAAGAGAAGGGCGAATCACAGTAATCTTCTGTTTTTCCAGCGCCCGCGCCAGCGGTTCAACGTCCTCGGGCGTGGCGTTGCGCCACGACGCAGCCTCACCGTAAACGCCATGCGCGTGAAACGCGTTGATGCGCACCGGAATATTTCCAAGCCCGTGGATAAAGGTCGTTAGCGGTTTCAGGTGCTCCAGATAATCACACTGCCCCGGAATAACCAGCAGGCGGAGCTCCGTCAAGCGGTGACGATCTGCCAGCCAGCGGATGCTCTGCTTGATCAGCGGATTGTCGCGCCCGGTCAGGAAGCGATGATGCTCGTTCCCCCACGCCTTCAGATCCAGCATCGCGCCATCCATTACCGGCAGCAGCTTTTGCCAGCCCGTTTCGCTTAACAGACCGTTGCTGTCTACCAGACAGGTCAGGTGACGCAGGGCAGGATCGGCTTTGATCGCTGAGAATAGCGTCACTAAAAACGGCAGTTGCGTTGTGGCTTCGCCGCCGCTCACGGTGATCCCTTCGATAAAGGGTGCGGATTTGCGGACCTGAGTGAGGATCTCTTCCAGGCTGAAGCGGTGCGCCATAGGCGTTGCCTGCTGCCGGCACAGGTGCAGGCAGGTGTCGCACTGCTGGCAGTCACTCTCCTGCCACCAGACGCGTCCGGCCTGAATAGTCAGCGCGTCGTGCGGGCAGTGGGGCACGCAGTCCCCGCAGTCGTTGCAGCGGCCTATCGTCCACGGGTTGTGGCAGGTTTTACAGCGCAGGTTGCAGCCCTGCAGGAACAGGGCAAGGCGGCTACCCGGCCCGTCCACGCAGGAAAAAGGAATGACCTGACTAACTAAAGCGCATCTGCTGTTCATGGCTTATCACGCGAGGCTGACGTTCCAGAATACGGGTATTGCGTGCGGCTTCTTCCCCCAGCCATGTAGTGTTGGTTCTTGACCCCGCGTCCCGGTATTTCTCCAGATCCGATAGCCGCACCATATACCCGGTGACGCGCACCAGATCGTTACCCGCTACGTTGGCGGTAAACTCGCGCATACCCGTCCTGAACGCGCCCAGGCACAGCTGGAACACAGCCTGCGGGTTGCGTTTAATCGTCTCATCCAGCGTTAAAATATCGCTTATCCCGGAAGCGTAGTGCTTGTGATGGGGGGCCACTGCCAGCAGATGGCTGATGGGATCCGGCTCGTCGCCGTAGGGCAGGCGCGCGCCCGGCGTGGTGCCCGAGTCGGAGCTGATCCCCGACTGCGCGTGAAGCATCGCGCGATGCTTCCAGCCGTGTTTCACCGGCGTGCTTTCAACGAACGCCGCAAGCTGCTCGCTGATGCGGTAGCCCAGCGCGTTGGCCTGCTCGTCTTTTCCGTAACGACCTTCAATGCCCTCCTTTTCACAGAGCGTATTCACCGCTTCCGCCAGGCCGTACATGCCAAACATCGGCACAAACCGATCGGCATCAATCAGCCCCTCTTTTACCAGGAAGCTATTCTCAAAGAAGCCCGATTGTTGATACAGGAAATCGCAGCGGGCATCGATGATGGTCATTTGCTGCTGGCAGTAGTGCGGGAGCGTGCTGGTGAAGAAGTCTTCAATGGATGTGCTGTATTCAGCAATGGCTTTGAGGTTAAGGCGCACCAGGGTGCTGCCACCGCCAGCCAGCAGCAGGGAGTTGTAACAGCTCACCACGCCAAAACGGCCTTTTGTGAAAATTTTATCATTCATCGGGCCATTAGAAATGTGCGGTTTGCTGCATTCACATATGTTTTTTGCCACCTCAAGCAGCAAATCGTCTGGGGTGATATCTGGATCGTAGATAAAGGTCAGGTTAGGTGCGACCTGCTTCAGCTCTGCGTCGGCACGCAGAATAGCACGGGTGATGGGGCCGTCAGCAGGCCCGATGTTTGCGTGCATAAACGCGTCGGGCAGCGTACGGTCAAGATAGCGCCAGAAACGTTTTATTCGGCTATCGATCTCTTCTTGTGTTAGAATTCTAACATATGGAGTTAATATCGCATCAAGCTGACCGAGATAGACCGGCATCGATGTGACGGACGGAACATGATGGTAGAGGATGGTTAACAGCGAGAGGGCGTCGTCGAGATCTTTCGCCCCTTCCAGCTCCAGCCATTCTGAACCGTCAGCCAGAAATTTTGCGTAATCCGGCAGAACGTAACGGGGTTTGTAAGGCGCGTGGCCTTCGAACATGTCGCAGATAACCCCCTCGTCCAGTGCGGCTCGCGCGGCATCAGGAAGTGCCGGATAAGGCAGGTTGTTTTCCGCTTCCAGCGCCAGAAAATGACGTTTTTGTTCCGGGGTTAACACCGGGCTTGTCACAATGTGCTGGCAACGTTGTTGCAGGGCGTCGGGGCTGGAGTGGGGCATATTCGCTTCCTTGAGTGTTGTTCTGCGGATGATGAACGAATTTTAGAAAGCCAGCCTGTCGGGGCTTTTGATCCGACAGGGGGTATCGCTGCTTTAGTCGACAATTTACGCGCTAAAGTTTGAAGAATATCTCATTACGGTAATGCAAATTTGTACGCAGTTTTCATTAACTGTGATGAATGTCGAAGTGTGGATGCGGGTGAATGTTAGAATACTCACAGACCCGCAAGGTAAAATTTATACGGCACTGCCGTTGGAGAATGTTATGACCGATTTAAATGCAAGCAGCCTGCGCGCGTTGAAACTGATGGACCTGACCACCCTGAACGATGACGACACCAATGAAAAAGTCATCGCCCTGTGCCATCAGGCGAAAACGCCGGTGGGTAACACCGCAGCCATCTGTATCTACCCGCGCTTTATCCCGATTGCCCGTAAGACTCTGAAAGAGCAGGGTACGCCGGACGTGCGCATTGCAACCGTAACTAACTTCCCGCATGGCAACGATGATATCGAGATTGCGCTGGCAGAAACCCGCGCGGCGATTGCTTACGGCGCAGACGAAGTTGACGTGGTGTTCCCGTACCGCGCGCTGATCGGCGGCAACGAGCAGGTCGGTTTTGACCTGGTGAAAGCCTGTAAAGACGCGTGCGCGGCGGCAAACGTGCTGCTGAAAGTGATCATCGAAACCGGCGAGCTGAAAGAAGAGGCGCTGATTCGTAAAGCATCTGAAATCTCCATCAAAGCCGGTGCGGATTTCATTAAAACCTCTACCGGTAAAGTGCCGGTGAATGCGACCCCGGAAAGCGCGCGCATCATGATGGAAGTCATCCGCGACATGGGCGTATCCAAAACCGTTGGTTTCAAACCCGCGGGCGGCGTGCGTACCGCTGAAGACGCCCAGCAGTTCCTGGCGATTGCGGACGAGCTGTTTGGCGCCGACTGGGCGGACTCCCGCCACTACCGCTTCGGTGCGTCCAGCCTTCTGGCCAGCCTGCTGAAAGCGCTGGGTCACGGCGACGGTAAGAGCGCAAGCAGCTACTGATTGCCAGACAATGCCGGATGACGCTTCTTTGCTTATCCGGCCTACAGGATCGTAGGGCGGGTAAGCGTAGCGCCACCCGCCACAACTCCCCCGATTCCGCATGGAGGTTACCGTGTTTCTCGCACAAGAAATTATTCGTAAAAAACGTGATGGTCATGCATTAAGCGACGAAGAGATCCGCTTCTTCATCAACGGCATTCGTGATAACACCGTCTCAGAAGGGCAGATTGCGGCTCTGGCGATGACCATTTTCTTCCACGATATGTCGATGCCTGAGCGCGTGTCGCTGACCATGGCGATGCGAGATTCAGGAACCGTTCTGGACTGGAAAAGCCTCAACCTTAACGGCCCGATTGTGGATAAACACTCCACCGGCGGCGTGGGCGACGTGACGTCTCTGATGCTCGGCCCAATGGTGGCAGCCTGCGGCGGTTACATCCCGATGATCTCCGGACGCGGCCTGGGCCACACCGGCGGTACGCTCGACAAACTGGAAGCCATTCCGGGCTTCGATATCTTCCCGGACGACAACCGCTTCCGCGACATTATTAAAGACGTTGGTGTGGCGATTATCGGCCAGACCAGCTCTCTTGCTCCGGCAGACAAGCGTTTCTACGCAACCCGCGACATCACCGCGACCGTTGACTCCATCCCGCTGATCACCGCCTCTATCCTGGCGAAGAAACTGGCGGAAGGGCTGGACGCGCTGGTGATGGACGTAAAAGTGGGTAGCGGCGCGTTTATGCCGACCTATGAACTTTCTGCTGCGCTGGCTGAAGCGATCGTTGGCGTTTCCAACGGCGCGGGCGTGCGCACCACCGCGCTGCTCACCGACATGAACCAGGTGCTGGCGTCCAGCGCCGGTAACGCTGTCGAAGTGCGCGAAGCGGTGCAGTTCCTGACCGGTGAATACCGTAACCCGCGCCTGTTCGACGTTACCATGGCGCTGTGCGTTGAGATGTTAATCTCCGGCAGGCTGGCCAAAGACGACGCAGAAGCGCGCGTGAAGCTTCAGGCGGTGCTGGATAATGGCAAAGCGGCGGACATCTTCGGCCGTATGGTCGCGGCGCAGAAAGGCCCGACCGATTTCGTCGAAAACTACGCGAAATACCTGCCAACCGCGACGCTCAGCAAAGCGGTGTATGCCGATAGCGAAGGGTTTGTCTCTGCAATGGACACCCGTGAGCTGGGTATGGCGGTGGTCTCGATGGGTGGCGGCCGCCGTCAGGCCTCCGACACCATTGATTACAGCGTCGGCTTTACCGATATGGCCCGTCTGGGCGACAGCGTTGACGGTCAACGTCCGCTGGCGGTGATCCACGCGAAAGACGAAGCCAGCTGGCAGGAAGCGGCAAAAGCGGTGAAAGCGGCTATTACGCTTGACGATAAAGCGCCGGAAACCACACCGACTGTCTATCGCCGTATCACCGAATAGCGGTATACTGATCTGATCAATCATTTTTAAGCACTACGTACGGAGAACAATTATGAAACGTGCATTTATTATGGTGCTGGACTCATTCGGCATCGGCGCAACCGAAGATGCAGAACGTTTTGGTGACGTGGGTTCCGATACCATGGGCCACATCGCGGAAGCCTGTGCAAAAGGCGAAGCGGACAACGGTCGTAAAGGCCCTCTTACTCTACCTAACCTGACCCGCCTCGGTCTGGTGAAAGCGCATGAAGGTTCTACCGGTAAAATCGCTGCCGGTATGGATGGCAACGCGGAAGTAGTGGGCGCCTACGCCTGGGCGCACGAGCTCTCCTCCGGTAAAGACACCCCTTCTGGCCACTGGGAAATCGCCGGTGTACCGGTGCTGTTCGACTGGGGTTATTTCTCCGATCACGAGAACAGCTTCCCGCAGGAGCTGCTCGATAAGCTGGTGAAGCGTGCCAACCTGCCGGGTTACCTCGGCAACTGTCACTCTTCCGGTACCGTGATTCTGGATGAACTTGGCGAAGAGCACATGAAAACCGGCAAGCCGATTTTCTACACCTCTGCTGACTCCGTGTTCCAGATTGCGTGCCATGAAGAGACGTTTGGCCTGGATAAACTCTACGAGCTGTGTGAAATCGCCCGTGAAGAGCTGACCGAAGGCGGCTATAACATTGGCCGCGTGATCGCACGTCCGTTTATCGGCGACAAAGCGGGTAACTTCCAGCGTACCGGTAACCGTCACGACCTGGCCGTTGAGCCACCGGCGCCAACCGTGCTGCAGAAGCTGGTTGAAGAGAAAGACGGCCACGTGGTTTCCGTGGGTAAAATCGCGGATATCTACGCCAACTGCGGCATCACCAAAAAAGTGAAAGCCACCGGTCTGGATGCGCTGTTCGATGCCACCATCAAAGAGATGAAAGAAGCGGGCGACAAGACCATCGTCTTCACCAACTTCGTGGACTTCGACTCCTCCTGGGGCCACCGTCGCGACGTAGCAGGCTATGCGGCCGGTCTGGAACTTTTCGACCGCCGTCTGCCGGAGCTAATGGAGCTGGTGGGAGAAGATGACATTCTGATCCTGACCGCGGACCACGGCTGTGACCCAACCTGGACCGGTACCGATCACACTCGTGAACACATTCCGGTGCTGGTGTATGGCCCGAAAGTGAAGCCGGGCTCGCTCGGTCACCGTGAAACCTTCGCGGACATCGGCCAGACTATCGCGAAATACTTTGGTACGTCTGACATGGAATATGGCAAGGCTATGTTCTGAATCATGTTGGGGGCGGTCTGATGCCCTCACCCCAGCCCTCTCCCACAGGGAGAGGGTGAAAAGAATAAACAATTTAAAAGGAACTGAAGATGGCAACTCCTCACATTAATGCAGAAATGGGTGATTTCGCTGACGTCGTATTGATGCCGGGCGACCCGCTGCGCGCGAAGCACATTGCAGAAACTTTCCTGGAAGACGTGCGTGAAGTGAACAACGTTCGCGGCATGCTGGGCTTCACCGGTACCTATAAAGGCCGCAAAATCTCCGTCATGGGTCACGGTATGGGTATCCCATCCTGCTCTATCTATACCAAAGAGTTGATCACCGACTTCGGCGTGAAGAAAATCATCCGCGTTGGCTCCTGCGGCGCGGTGCGCATGGACGTTAAGCTGCGCGACATCGTTATCGGTATGGGTGCCTGCACCGATTCCAAAGTTAACCGTATGCGTTTCAAAGATCATGACTTCGCGGCGATTGCTGACTTCGGCATGGTGCGTGACGCGGTTGACGCGGCCAAAGCGCTGGGGGTTGAAGCGCGAGTGGGTAACATCTTCTCTGCTGACCTGTTCTATGCACCGGACGGCGGCGAGATGTTCGACGTGATGGAGAAATACGGCATTCTGGGCGTGGAAATGGAAGCGGCGGGCATCTACGGCGTTGCGGCTGAGTTTGGTGCAAAAGCGCTGACCATCTGCACCGTGTCTGACCATATTCGTACCCACGAGCAGACCACTGCGGCCGAGCGTCAGACTACCTTCAACGACATGATCAAAATCGCGCTGGAATCTGTTCTGCTGGGCGATAAAGAGTAATTCTGTCTCTTCCCTCCCTCTCCCTGTGGGAGAGGGCCGGGATGAGGGCACCAAACCGTACCTAGCGTACCGCCTGTGCAATCCACGCCGACAGCTCCCGCAGCTCTTTTTCCTGCTCCGGGAAATCCCCCATCAACGCATCGCATTCCTGCTGCAGCATATCCGCCCGGTACAAACAGCCCTGCAGACGTGCCGCCAGCGCCTCTAGCGGTGCCGGATTCAGGCTATCGGTAAACACCTGCGTGCGGGTGATATGGCCTTTCTCCACGTCAAAATGCAGCTCCACGCCGCCCCAGGTGAAACGCTCGTCCAGCAGATGGGAAAACGCAGGAGCCTGACCGAAGTTCCACTCCCAGCTGCTCTGGCGGGCGAAGGTTTCGGCGAAGTTGGGCAGGTCCGGGATTTTGTCAGGAGAGATCACTTCCGCTTCCACGCGCTCGCCGTAGTGTTCAAAGAAAGCGTCACGGATCGCATCGCAAATCTGCTCGTGAGTAACGCCCGGCAGCAGCTCCACCAGATTTGCCACGCGTCCGCGCACGGAAGTAATCCCTTTAGCCTGGAGCTTTTTCTTATCAGGATTTAGGTAGTTAGCCAGACGGCTGAGATCGGCGTTCAGCAACAGGGTGCCGTGGTGGAAGCCGCGATCCATCGTTTCGCGGTAGGCGGAGCCGGAGACCTTCCGGTCGCCCTCCGGGGTTTTCACCACCAGATCGTTACGCCCGGAGGCTTCCGCCGTCACGCCAAGTGAATTCAGCGCGTTGAGGACAATTGAGGTGGAGATAGTTTTGTCGTATTCCGGTTTGCCCGCCATAAAGGTAAAACAGGTATTGCCCAGATCGTGAAACACCGCACCGCCGCCGCTGCTGCGGCGCGCGAGGCGGACGTTGTCCTCTTCCATACGCCGCGTATTGCACTCTTTCCACGGGTTTTGCGCGCGGCCGATGACCACCGTATCGGCATTACGCCAGAGGAACAGTACGCGCTGGGTAGCCGGCATCTGGCGGAAGATGCACTCTTCCACCGCGAGATTAAACCAGGGATCGTAAGAGTCAGAGATAAGCAGGCGTAACGTCGTCATGGCAGAGTTCCTTTTCCGAATCGTTCGCCTATTTTATCACTATTCTTTCTTCTCGCTCTCTTCGTCTTCGGGGACCGATCGGCTGGCGGTCAGCAGGAACGGGGATTGCTGCCAGCGCGAGCGCTTGCCGCGAAGCAGGGTACGCGCCAGCACAACGCCGATGGCGAGTGAAAGCAGCAGCATCAGGCGCAGAATATTGGTGGTATTATCGACCTGTTTGGCTTCAGTAGGCAGGGTGTGGGTATCAAGGGTCAGGCGCAGATAGCCCAGCGGGCCATTCTTCCCCTGAATAGGTTCAACGATCTGCTGGTTAAAGTAGCCCCCGGCCTTTTTCCCGTCCAGCGCCAGCCTGTCGCGCACGTCGACGTGCTCGCCCGCGCGGGCAATCAGGTTGCCTTGCTCATCATAGACGCCGGCATCAAGAATGCGGCTATTCTCCGTGAGCAGGCGTAAAACCTGGCCTATCCGCTTATCGTCCGGCGTATCGGTACGCATGGACGGCGCGACGTTGAGCGTCACCTGACGTGCCAGCGTGCGGGCCAGCTCTTCAAATTGCGGGTTGCGTTGCCGTTGATGGTTCTGGCTAAACCACGATGCCCCTTGCATCAGCACCACTAATAGTGCGAGACAGAAAAGGACAATCACGGCGCGATGGAGCCGGAATTTCAGTTTTGCGCGAGCCATATTCCACCTGCTGAAAATTTACGGCTTAATGTTGCCAGAAGTGATGGTTACAGGGTAGCCTCATGCGTTATTTTCCCTCTGCAACCTTCCGGCGCGAACGAAATTACAGGAGCTTTAATGCCGAACATTACCTGGTGTGACCTGCCAACGGATGTCTCTTTATGGCCAGGATTGCCGCTCTCTTTAAGTGGCGATGAGGTGATGCCTCTGGATTACCACGCCGGTCGTAGCGGCTGGCTCCTCTACGGACGCGGTCTGGATAAGCAACGCCTGACCCAGTATCAAAGCAAGCTGGGTGCGGCGATGGTCATCGTCGCCGCCTGGTGCGTGGAAGACTACCAGGTCATTCGCCTGGCGGGATCCCTGACGCAGCGCGCAACGCGTCTGGCGCATGACGCCGGGCTGGACGTCGCGCCGCTGGGTAAAATTCCGCACCTGAAAACCCCGGGGCTGCTGGTGATGGACATGGACTCTACCGCCATTCAGATCGAGTGTATCGACGAGATTGCAAAGCTGGCGGGCAGCGGCGAGCTGGTGGCGGAAGTCACCGAGCGTGCGATGCGCGGCGAGCTGGACTTCACCGCCAGCCTGCGGCAGCGCGTGGCGACCCTGAAAGGGGCTGATGCCAACATTCTGCGCCAGGTGCGCGACGTGCTGCCGCTGATGCCTGGGCTGACGCAGCTGGTCCTGAAGCTGCAGTCCCTCGGCTGGAAGGTGGCGATCGCTTCCGGTGGCTTCACCTTCTTCGCGGATTACCTGCGGGAAAAACTGCATCTGACCACCGTGGTGGCCAATGAGCTGGAGATCATGGACGGCAAGCTGACCGGCCAGGTGATCGGCGATATCGTAGATGCCCAGTACAAAGCCAATACGCTGACGCGTCTGGCGGAAAAATATGAAATTCCGGTTGTCCAGACCGTCGCCATTGGCGATGGCGCGAACGACCTGCCGATGATTAAAGCGGCTGGGCTTGGCATTGCCTACCATGCCAAGCCAAAAGTGAATGAAAAGACGGAAGTGACTATCCGTCACGCTGACCTGATGGGGGTGTTCTGCATTCTCTCCGGCAGCCTTAATCAGAAATAACGAGGTAAACCGTGGCGAAAGCTCCAAAACGCGCATTTGTCTGTAATGAATGTGGTGCGGATTATCCGCGCTGGCAGGGGCAATGCAGCGCCTGTCATGCCTGGAACACCATCACCGAAGTGCGTGGTGTGGCGGCTTCGCCGAGCGTGGCCCGCAATGAGCGCCTGAGCGGCTATGCCGGTAACGCGGGCGTGGCGAAGGTGCAAAAACTCTCGGACATCAGCCTCGAAGAGCTGCCACGCTTTTCCACCGGGTTCAAAGAGTTTGACCGCGTGCTCGGCGGCGGCGTGGTGCCGGGGAGTGCGATTCTGATCGGCGGTAACCCGGGCGCGGGTAAATCGACCCTGCTGCTGCAAACGCTCTGCAAGCTCGCCGAACAGATGAAAACCCTGTACGTCACGGGCGAAGAGTCTCTTCAACAGGTGGCGATGCGCGCTCACCGCCTGGGCCTGCCGACCGGCAACCTGAACATGCTGTCGGAAACCAGCATCGAGCAGATCTGCATGATTGCCGAAGAAGAGCAGCCGAAGCTGATGGTGATCGACTCCATCCAGGTGATGCACATGGCGGACATTCAGTCCTCGCCGGGCAGCGTCGCGCAGGTGCGTGAAACCGCGGCTTACCTGACGCGCTTTGCCAAAACGCGCGGCGTGGCGATTGTGATGGTCGGCCACGTGACCAAAGACGGTTCGCTGGCCGGGCCGAAGGTGCTTGAACACTGTATCGACTGCTCCGTGATGCTCGACGGCGACGCGGATTCCCGTTTCCGTACCCTGCGCAGCCATAAAAACCGCTTTGGCGCGGTGAACGAACTGGGCGTGTTTGCTATGACCGAGCAGGGGCTGCGCGAGGTCAGCAACCCGTCGGCCATCTTCCTGAGTCGTGGCGATGAGATCACCTCCGGCAGCTCGGTGATGGTGTTGTGGGAAGGGACGCGCCCGCTGCTTGTCGAAATTCAGGCGCTGGTGGACGTGTCGATGATGGGCAACCCGCGGCGCGTGGCGGTCGGTCTGGAACAGAACCGTCTGGCGATCCTGCTGGCGGTGCTGCACCGTCACGGTGGGCTGCAGATGGCGGATCAGGACGTCTTCGTTAACGTGGTCGGCGGCGTCAAAGTCACTGAGACCAGCGCAGACCTGGCGCTGCTGCTGGCGATGGTCTCCAGCCTGCGTGACCGACCGCTGCCGCAGGATCTGGTCGTCTTCGGCGAAGTGGGCCTCGCCGGGGAAATCCGTCCGGTACCCAGTGGCCAGGAGCGTATCTCCGAGGCGGCAAAACACGGCTTCCGCCGGGCGATCGTTCCCGCTGCCAACGTGCCGAAAAAAATCCCGGAAGGGATGCAGGTATTTGGCGTGAAAAAACTCGCAGATGCGTTAAATGTCTTTGACGACTTATAATTACGTAAATTTGATTTTGCAGGAGGCACCGTAATTTATGTCATCATTTGACTATATCAAGACCGCAATCCGCCAGAAGGGCTGCACGCTGCAGCAGGTGGCGGACGCCAGCGGCATGACCAAAGGCTACCTGAGCCAGTTGCTGAACGCCAAAATCAAAAGCCCCAGCGCGCAGAAGCTGGAAGCGCTGCACCGCTTTCTGGGGCTTGAATTCCCGCGTATGCAAAAGAACATCGGCGTGGTGTTCGGCAAGTTTTATCCGCTGCATACCGGGCATATTTATCTGATCCAGCGCGCCTGTAGCCAGGTGGACGAGCTGCACATCATCATGGGCTACGACGAAACCCGCGACCGCCAGCTGTTTGAAGACAGCGCCATGTCGCAGCAGCCCACCGTGCCGGACCGCCTGCGCTGGCTGCTCCAGACCTTTAAGTACCAGAAAAACATTCGTATCCATGCCTTTAATGAAGAGGGCATGGAGCCGTATCCACACGGCTGGGACGTGTGGAGCAACGGTATCAAAGCGTTTATGGAAGAGAAGGGTATTGCGCCGAACTGGATCTACACCTCTGAAGAATCCGACGCGCCGCAGTTCCGCGAGCATCTGGGTATCGAGACGGTGCTGATCGATCCTAAGCGTACCTTTATGAACATCAGCGGGGCGCAGATCCGCGAAAACCCGTTCCGCTACTGGGATTACATTCCGACCGAAGTGAAGCCGTTCTTCGTGCGCACGGTAGCTATTCTGGGGGGCGAGTCGAGCGGCAAATCAACGCTGGTCAATAAGCTGGCGAATATCTTCAACACCACCAGCGCGTGGGAGTATGGCCGCGATTATGTCTTCTCGCACCTCGGTGGCGACGAGATGGCACTGCAATATTCCGACTATGACAAAATTGCGCTCGGACACGCCCAGTACATTGATTTTGCGGTGAAATATGCCAACAAAGTGGCGTTTATCGACACCGATTTTGTCACCACGCAGGCGTTCTGTAAAAAATACGAAGGGCGCGAGCATCCGTTCGTGCAGGCGCTCATTGACGAATACCGCTTTGATCTGGTGATCCTGCTGGAAAACAACACCCCGTGGGTGGCTGACGGCATGCGCAGCCTCGGTAGCTCCGTGGACAGGCGGGAATTCCAGACCATGCTGGTGGATATGCTCAACGAAAACAACGTTGAGTTTGTGCATGTGGAAGAGTCGGACTACGACTCCCGTTTCCTGCGCTGCGTCGAGCTGGTGAAGGAGATGATGGGGGAGCAGGGGTAAGCGTTAACCACCCTCTCCCTTTGGGAGAGGGTCGGGGTGAGGGCATCAAGCCACTCAGAACTCAACCACCACTTTCCCGCGCATATGCCCGTCCAGCACTTTACGGTGCGCTTCGGTAATGCTTTCCACGCTCAATCCATGAAGCGTTTCGCTCAGCGAACTTTCCACCACGCCGTTATCCACCATCCTGGCCACCTCATTGAGGATCTCACCCTGACGCGCCATATCCGCGGTCTGGTACATGCTGCGGGTGTACATAAATTCCCAGTGCAGGGCGGCGGATTTGGACTTCAGCTTGTCCTGGTTCAGCGGACGTTCATTCTCAACGATGGAACAGATATGCCCCTGAGGCGCAATCAGTTCGCTGACCGCATCCCAGTGCCCGTCGGTGTCGTTGAGGATGAAAATGTAATCGACAAAGGTGAGCCCGTGTTTCGCCAGTTCGCCTTTCAGGTCGCGATAGTTCACTACTACATCAGCCCCGCGCTCGCGGCACCACCGGGCGGAATCTTCACGGGACGCGGTTGCGACGATCTTCACCTTGCTGTTGTGCTTCGCAAACGGGATCGCCAGCGATCCTACGCCGCCCGCGCCGCCAATAATCAGCAGCGTCTTATCCGCGCCGGCATCCTGAATGTTCAGCCGCTCAAACAGACCTTCCCACGCGGTGAGCGCGGTTAAGGGCAGCGCAGCGGCTGCCGCCCAGCCGAGGCTGGCAGGCTTGTGCCCGACAATGCGCGCATCAATCAGCTGGTGTGTCGTATTGCTGCCCGGGCGGGTGATGTCGCCCGCGTACCACACCTCGTCTCCCGGTTTGAAGCCGGTCACGCCAGCCCCAACGGCTTTGACGATGCCGCTGGCGTCCCACCCGAGAATGCGCGGGTCTTCAAGCCCGGTCTTAGCAATGCCCGCGTGGACTTTGGTATCGACCGGGTTAACGGAGACGGCCTTCACCTCCACCAGCAGATCGTGCTCGCCAGCCTGCGGCATCGGCGGGGTGATTTCAATGAAGGTGGACGGGTTTTCAGGGTTAACGGCAATGGCTTTAACTGACATGGTGTGCTCCTCAATGGCATGCGTTTTGTTGAGGCTAGTCTATTAAGTGGCCAGCTGCATGATAAGATGGACAATTAAGAACTCAGCGTTCGTACAGGATGAACAATCATGTTTAAACAGCTGCAGGATATGGCGCTTTTCGCGCTGGTGGCGGAGATGGGCAGCTTTACCGCTGCCGCTCAGAAAGCCGAACTGCCGAAATCCAGCGTAAGCCAGCGAATTAGCCAGCTGGAGCAGCAGGTGGGCATCCGTCTGCTAAACCGCACCACGCGCAGGATCAGCCTGACGTTTGCGGGCGAGCACTATCTGGTGCACTGTCGCGAAATGCTGGCGGCCAGCGAGCGGGCGGAGTACGCCATTCAGAGGCTGCGAGAAAACCCCAGCGGGCGACTGCGGATCACCTGTCCGGCGGGGATTGGGGCAACATTGCTGGCGCACATGAATGCCGAGTTCCAGCTTCGCTATCCTGACGTTTCGCTGGATGTGTCGATCTCTGATGACGTGGTGGATCTGGTCGAGGCCGGTTTTGACGTGGCGCTGCGTACCGGTAGGCCGCAGGACTCCTCCCTGATTGGCCGGATGATCGGGCACTGCCCGCGTTACATGCTGGCCTCGCCGGACTATCTGGCGCGTCGGGAGCCGTTAATTCATCCCCGTCAGCTGGTGGAGCACCGCTGCATTACGCACCGGGCGTGGTCGGAGTGGCTTCTGCGAAGCGAGGGCGAGGATTACCGCTACCTGCCGGATAACGCGCATATGACCGATAATCTGGTATACGCCCGCGAGTGTGCAATTGCCGGTGCGGGCATCACGCTCTTACCCGCATTTCTGCTGGAAGATAAGATCGAAAAGGGTGCGTTGGTTCAGGTGCTGCCGGAATGGAATGTTGAAGGTAACGATCTCTGGCTGGCGTATCCAAGCCGCAAGCTGAATTCGCCCGCGCTGATGAGCTATATCGAGTTTGCGATGCAGTTTGACGAGGTGAAGCGGTATTACGTGGGTGGGTGATTTTGTGCGGCCTGATGCGTTTGCCCTGGCGGTACAAACATAAAAAACGGCAACCGAGGTTGCCGTTTTGCTTTTATTTCGCGATACGTTTGTACTTGATGCGCTTTGGCTCCAGCGCGTCGGCGCCCAGCGTGCGTTTCTTGTACTCTTCGTATTCGGTGAAGTTACCTTCGAAGAACTCCACCTTACCTTCGTCCTGGTAGTCCAGGATGTGGGTCGCGATACGGTCCAGGAACCAGCGGTCGTGCGAGATAACCATCGCGCAGCCCGGGAACTCCAGCAGGGCGTTTTCCAGCGCGCGCAGTGTTTCGATATCCAGGTCGTTGGTTGGTTCATCGAGCAGCAGAACGTTACCGCCCACCTGCAGCAGCTTCGCCAGGTGCAGACGACCGCGCTCGCCGCCGGACAGCTCGCCCACGCGTTTGCCCTGGTCGGTGCCTTTGAAGTTGAAGCGGCCAACATAGGCGCGGCTTGGCATCTCGGTGTTGCCAATGCGCATGATATCCAGACCGCCGGACACTTCTTCCCAAACGGTTTTGCTGTTATCCATCGCGTCACGGAACTGGTCAACGGAGGCCAGCTTCACGGTTTCACCCAGGGTGATAGAACCGCTGTCAGGCTGTTCCTGACCGGACATCATGCGGAACAGGGTCGATTTACCCGCGCCGTTCGGACCGATGATCCCGACGATAGCGCCTTTCGGTACGGAGAAGGTCAGGTCGTCGATCAGCAGACGGTCGCCGTAGGACTTACGCAGGTTGGTAACTTCAACCACTTTATCCCCCAGACGTGCTCCAGGTGGGATAAACAGTTCGTTGGTTTCGTTACGTTTCTGGTATTCGGTGTTGTTCAGCTCTTCGAAGCGTGCCAGACGAGCTTTGCCCTTAGACTGACGGCCTTTCGCGCCTTGACGAACCCACTCCAGCTCTTTCTCGATAGACTTACGACGCGCCGCTTCCTGAGAAGCTTCCTGCGCCAGACGCTGATCTTTCTGCTCCAGCCAGGAGGAGTAGTTGCCTTCCCACGGAATACCTTCGCCGCGGTCCAGCTCCAGGATCCAGCCAGCGACGTTGTCGAGGAAGTAACGGTCGTGGGTAATCGCCACAACGGTGCCTTCGAAGTCGTGCAGGAAGCGCTCCAGCCACGCCACGGATTCCGCATCCAGGTGGTTAGTTGGTTCGTCGAGCAGCAGCATGTCTGGTTTTTCCAGCAGCAGGCGGCACAGCGCCACGCGGCGGCGTTCACCCCCGGAGAGGTTCGCGATTTTCGCATCCCAGTCCGGCAGACGCAGGGCATCAGCCGCGCGCTCCAGCTGCACGTTCAGGTTGTGGCCGTCGTGCGCCTGGATGATCTCTTCATACTTGCCCTGCTGCGCGGCCAGCTTGTCGAAGTCCGCATCCGGCTCGGCGTATTTGGCATACACTTCATCCAGACCTTTCAGCGCGTTAACCACTTCGGATACCGCTTCTTCAACGGATTCGCGAACGGTATGTTCCGGGTTCAGTTGAGGTTCCTGCGGCAGGTAACCAATCTTGATTCCAGGCTGCGGACGGGCTTCACCTTCGATGTCTGTATCAATCCCGGCCATGATGCGCAGCAGGGTGGACTTACCGGCACCGTTGAGACCCAGAACACCGATTTTTGCGCCCGGGAAGAAGCTCAGCGAGATATTTTTAAGAATATGACGTTTCGGCGGGACAACTTTGCCGACACGATGCATGGTATAAACGAATTGAGCCACGTTGGACTTCGCCTCTTTTATCGTAATGAGAAGGAATTTCAGCCTCGAAGTGTAGCCTTTTTCACGTCCTAATCCCAGCCAGGAACGTCGGGAGTGTTAAAACGCGCAAGAAAGGTAAAAAAGTGTCCATGACGTGGCGCGTTGAAGGATGCCTGGTTAGCATAAGTTAATTAGACTTTGACGTGGCAAGACGCTGCAATTGACGAAAAAACAATGAGGAAGAGCTTGTGGAAAAAGCCAAACGGGTGGTCTGGCGTCTGCTGGCTGCCAGCGTATGCGTAATGGCGGTAAGCCAGGCGGTGCATGCCGATTCACTGGATGAACAACGTAATCGCTACGCTCAGATTAAGCAGGCGTGGGACAACAAGCAGATGGATACCGTGCAGGCGCTGATGCCGACGCTAAAGGATTATCCGCTGTATCCGTATCTGGAGTATCGCCAGATCACGGACGATCTAATGAACCAGCCTACCGTCACCGTGAATAACTTCATTCAGGCGAACCCGACCCTGCCGCCAGCCCGAAATCTCCAGTCTCGTTTTGTGAATGAGCTGGCGCGTCGCGAAGACTGGCGCGGACTGCTGGCGTTTAGCCCTGAAAAGCCGAATACCACCGAAGCCCAGTGTAACTATTACTACGCGAAATGGGCGACCGGCCAGCAGGAAGAGGCCTGGGCCGGGGCGAAAGAGCTCTGGCTGACCGGGAAAAGCCAGCCGAACGCCTGTGATTCCCTGTTTGGCGCATGGCGTGCTTCCGGCAAGCAGGACCCGCTGTCCTACCTTGAGCGCATCCGTCTGGCGATGAAAGCAGGTAACACGCGTCTGGTGACCACGCTGGCGGGGCAGATGCCGTCCGATTACCAGACGATCTCCACCGCGGTTATCTCGCTGGCTAACGATCCGAACAGCGTGCTGACCTTTGCCCGCAGTACGGGCGCGACCGATTTTACCCGCCAGATGGCGGCGGTGGCCTTTGCCAGCGTGGCGCGTGACGATGTGGAAAACGCGCGGCTGATGATCCCGCAGCTGGTGCAGGCACAGCAGCTCAATGAGGAGCAAACCCAGGAGCTGCGCGACATTGTGGCGTGGCGACTGATGGGCACCGATGTGACCGATGAACAGGCGCGCTGGCGTGACGATGCCATTATGCGTTCGAACTCCACGTCGCTGGTGGAACGCCGCGTGCGCATGGCGCTGGGCACGGGCGATCGTCGCGGGCTGAATACCTGGCTCGCGCGTTTGCCAATGGAGGCCAAAGAGAAAGACGAATGGCGCTACTGGCAGGCCGATCTGCTGATGGAGCGTGGTCGCGATGATGAAGCCAAAGAGATCCTCCATACGCTGATGCAGCAGCGCGGGTTTTACCCGATGGCAGCCGCGCAGCGTCTGGGCGAGGAGTATACCTTCCGCATTGATAAAGCGCCTGCCAACGCGAACCCGGCGCTGACGCAGGGGCCAGAAATGGCGCGCGTTCGCGAGCTGATGTACTGGAATATGGATAACACCGCGCGCAGCGAGTGGGCGAATCTGGTGACCAGCCGCACCACCGACGAGAAAGCCCAGCTTGCCCGCTATGCCTTTGATAATCACTGGTGGGATCTCAGCGTGCAGGCGACGATCGCCGGCAAGCTCTGGGATCATCTGGAGGAGCGTTTCCCGCTGGCGTATAAAGATCTTTTCGATCGCTATACCAGCGGCAAGGATATCCCGCAAAGCTACGCGATGGCGATTGCCCGTCAGGAGAGCGCATGGAACCCGAAAGTCCGTTCCCCGGTGGGCGCCAGCGGCCTGATGCAGATCATGCCGGGCACGGCGACGCACACGGTGAAGATGTTTAATATTCCTGGCTACAGCAGCCCGTCACAGCTCCTGGATCCGGATACCAACATCAACATCGGTACCAGCTATCTCCAGTATGTGTATCAGCAGTTCGGCAATAACCGCATCTTCTCTTCGGCGGCGTATAACGCAGGGCCGGGACGCGTTCGCACCTGGCTTGGCAACAGCGCCGGACGCATCGATGCGGTAGCGTTTGTCGAGAGCATTCCGTTCTCGGAAACGCGCGGATACGTGAAAAACGTGCTGGCCTATGACGCCTACTATCGCTACTTCATGGGGCAGAAAGATACCCTGATGAGCGATGCCGAGTGGCAGAGACGTTACTGATCGGCGTGGGTTGTGTTATGCTGTACTCGCTAAAGAGTACAAGAGGCAGCATAACATGACCCAGCATTCCCCGTATTCCTCGGCAATGGCCGAACAACGTCATCAGGAGTGGCTTCGTTTTGTGGAGTTGCTTCGCCAGTCTTATGAGCAGGATTTGCACTTACCCCTTATGCAGCTGATGCTCACGCCGGACGAGCGTGAAGCGTTGGGCACACGCGTGCGGATCATTGAAGAGTTGCTGCGCGGTGAAATGAGCCAGCGCGAGCTGAAAAATGAGCTTGGCGCGGGCATTGCAACGATCACCCGCGGCTCAAACAGCCTGAAATCGGCACCGGTTGAGCTGCGCCAGTGGCTGGAAGCGGTGTTGTTGAAAAATGCCTAACGATAAATCGCGTTATGGAACGGGCTTAACGCCAAAATCACGGCCTGGTGATAAACGCCTGAACGCGTCAGCGCGCCTGCGGTAAAGACGCCAATCGCCCCTTCCTTACGGCCAATCTCATCGATGCCGGTGTACTGCGACATTACCGGCCCGAGCGCTTCACCCGCACGGACTTTTTCCAGAATGATCTCCGGCAGCGGCAGAGTGGCCGAGCGCGCTTCACCGCGCTGCTCGCGGCTTTCGATCACCACCCAGCTAAAGGTTGCGCCTTCGTCGATACCCGCTTCAATCGCTACCCAAAAGTCAGCATTCGGTGCCGCGGCCTTAGCGTTTGCCACGCGGTTTCGTGCGCCAGCGCGCGTTTCCTCGCTGCCAAACGGCTGTTCAGGAACGCCGCTCTCGACGCCGATGGCCTCAATATGGCAGGATCCTGCGCCGAAGATCTCGTCAAATGCCCTTAGAATTGCCTGAATTTTGGCAGGATTAGTGGTAGCAGAGACAACATGGTGCATAATTAAGCTCGATTCAAAAAAAACTCATCGCAGTATAACGGAAAAAAAGCATGTTACAGGTATACCTTGTTCGCCACGGTGAAACGCAGTGGAACGCCGAGCGACGTATTCAAGGCCAGTCGGACAGTCCTCTCACCGAGAAGGGCGTGCAGCAAGCGTGGCAGGTGGCGGAACGTGCCAGAACGCTGGGCATAACCCACATTATCACCAGCGATTTAGGTCGCACACAGCAGACGGCGCGCATTATCGCAGATGCCTGCGGCTGTGACGTCATGATTGAGCCGCGCCTGCGCGAGCTGGATATGGGCGTGCTGGAAAAACGCCATATTGATACGTTGACGGAAACGGAAGAGGGCTGGCGCCGCACGCTCGTGAACGGTACCGAAGATGGGCGTATCCCTGAGGGCGAATCTATGCAGGAGCTCAGCGTACGTATGCATGCCGCACTGGCGGAATGCCTGAAGCTTCCAGCGGGAAGCCGTCCGCTGCTGGTGAGTCATGGGATTGCGTTGGGATGCCTGGTGAGCACCATTCTGGGATTACCGGCTTATGCTGAGCGCCGCCTGCGTCTGCGCAACTGCTCCATTTCCCGTATTGATTATCAGGAAAGCGCGTGGCTGGCGTCGGGCTGGGTAGTGGAGATGGCAGGGGACATTTCGCATCTCGATGCCCCTGCGCTTGACGAACTGCAGCGTTAACGACGTATCGGAATCAAGAATTCCATACGCAGATTGATTGGGCCTTCTTCCGGTTTGGCATCCTGCGCCGGGTAGTAGCGCTCAATGTCCTGACCTTTACGGCGATTCAGATTCAGCATCGGCATGCAGGTTCCGTAAACGGTCAGGATAAACTCCTGAACCCCCGTTCCCAGCCCTTCATAGGCGAACATCACGTATTCGCCGCCTTTCAGCACGACAGGTTTCGACCCCTGAATGTAGCCATTGGCCATCTCTGGCGTCAGCGCGGTGGTGTAGAACACCTCCTGCTCGTCGTCTTTTTCCTGGCTTGGGTGCGTTTCGTTGAGGCCATAAAGGATCGGCGGGATCGCCGGCGCGTGGCTCAGGAAGTCGCGCCAGAACTGGACGCGCATCTGATGACGGAACTCGGTAATCTGCTCCAGAGAACAGGAGTAGCTCTGCGTCGTGCCGATCAGATGGGTTTCCGGCAGGGTAATAATTTCATACCTGGGCATCGCGAACTCGCCCAGACGCAGCGGCGGACGCATGCCAAACGAGCTCCAGTCAGGCGAGCGACGATATAGCGCTGGCGTCAACGAAAACTGTTTCTTAAAGGCGCGGGTGAAGGTCTGCTGCGAATCGAAACGATATTGCAGGGCAATATCCAGAATCGGCCGCGCGGTCAGGCGCAATGCCACAGCAGATTTCGATAAACGACGTGCGCGAATATAGGCCCCGATAGCATGACCGGTGACATCCTTGAACATCCTTTGCAGATGCCACTTGGAATAGCCTGCTTTAGCCGCCACATTATCCAGTGACAAAGGCTGGTCGAGATGACCTTCCAGCCAGGTGAGCAGGTCGCGAATAATTCCAGCCTGATCCATATACTATCCTCATCCTTAAAACAGCAGGTGCCTGATAACAGGTTAGCGGATAATAGCATTTTTTGATGTTTTAGCATTCAGTGTTTTTTTTGCGCATTCATGCTTTTTCGAGCACATTATGGGCAAATATATTCTAATCCTGTGATCTTGCTACATTTTTGTCTAAAGTGTTGAATTATCGCTCAGTGTAATATTAAAGAATGGTAACAATATGAAATACAAGACTTTGATCTTCACCGCGTTGATGCTGATGGTCGGACGCGTCGCGCAGGCAGAACAGATTGGTTCCGTAGATACCGTGTTCAAAATGTTTGGCCCGGACCACAAAATCGTGGTGGAGGCATTTGACGATCCGGATGTGAAAAACGTCACCTGCTACGTCAGCCGTGCGAAAACGGGCGGTATCAAAGGCGGGCTGGGGCTAGCGGAAGACACTTCTGACGCGGCCATTTCGTGTCAGCAGGTGGGGCCGGTTGAGCTGAGCGATAAAATCAAAAACGGTAAAGCGCAGGGCGACGTGGTATTCCAGAAACGAACCTCGCTGGTGTTCAAGAAGCTGCAGGTGGTGCGTTTTTATGATGCGAAACGCAATACGCTGGCTTACCTGGCCTATTCCGACAAAGTGGTGGAAGGCTCACCAAAAAACGCGATCAGCGCGGTGCCGATTATGCCGTGGCGTTAATTCAGGGATGAATCATGCAACAACCTGTGGTCTGGCTGGTTGAAGATGAAACCAGTATCGCCGATACGCTGATCTACATGCTTCAGCAGGAAGGATTCGCGGTAAAGGCATTTGAACGCGGTTTACCTGTGCTGGAGGAGGCGCGGCGGCAGGTTCCGGTGCTTGCCATTCTGGATGTCGGGCTGCCGGATATCAGTGGATTTGAGCTTTGCCGCCGGCTGCTGGCGCAGCATCCCTCACTGCCTGTGCTGTTTCTGACGGCGCGCAGTGATGAGGTCGACAAGCTGCTTGGCCTGGAAATAGGCGCGGATGACTACGTTGCGAAACCTTTTTCCCCCCGTGAAGTCTGTGCACGGGTGCGGACTATTTTACGCCGCATGCAAAAATCCGCCGCACCAACAGAGACGGTGCGTATCGGGCAGTTCGAACTGAACGAGCCTGCCGCGCGAATTAGCTGGTGCGGTGAAGCACTCCCCCTGACCCGCTACGAATTCTTGCTGCTCAAAACCTTGTTACAGGCGCCCGGGCGGGTATTTTCTCGTCAGCGGCTAATGGACAAGGTATGGGGTGAAGATGGAGACAGTTTCGATCGTACCGTGGACACCCACATCAAAACCCTGCGCGCCAAGCTGCGGGCGGTGAACGAGGAACTGTCACCCATCAGCACCCATCGCGGTATGGGCTACAGTCTGGGCCTTTACTGATGCGCATCGGGATGCGGTTGTTGCTGGGATATTTTCTGATCGTGGGCATCGCCGCGTGGTTTGTGCTGTCGATCTTTGTTCAGGAAGTGAAGCCCGGCGTGCGCAGGGCAACCGAGGGGACGTTGATCGATACCGCGACCTTGCTTGCTGAAGTCGGGCGTGACGATCTTCTTTCGGGGAATGCACGGCAGGGCAAACTGGCGCAGGCCTTTTCACAGCTCCATCAGCGGCCTTTCCGCGCCAACATCGGCGGCATCCATAAGGTGCGTAACGAGTATCACGTTTATATGACCGATGCGCAGGGCAGAGTGGTGTTTGATTCCGCCGGTCTGGCCGTGGGGCAAGATTACTCGCGCTGGAACGATGTCTGGCTGACGCTTCGTGGCGAATACGGCGCGCGCAGTACTCAGAGTAATCCAGACGATCCGGAAAGTACGGTGATGTATGTTGCCGCGCCGGTTGTGGAGCAGGACAAGATCATCGGCGTGCTGTCGGTCGGGAAACCTAACAGCGCGATGGCACCGGTTATCCATCGCAGCGAACGGCGCATCCTATGGGCAGGCGGGGCGCTGCTCGGCATTGCCCTGCTGATTGGCCTTGTTGTGGCGTGGTGGATCAATCGATCTATCGGTACGTTATCGCGCTACGCCGACTCGGTGACCACCGATACGCCTCTCCCGCTGCCTAATCCCGGCAGTAGCGAACTGCACAAGCTGGCCCAGGCGCTTGAGAATATGCGCATTCGTCTCGAAGGGAAAAACTACATTGAACACTATGTCCATGCGCTGACCCACGAGCTGAAAAGCCCAATCGCCGCCATACGCGGCGCGGCAGAAATTCTCTCCGAGCAGCCGCCGCCGCAGGTGGCCGCACGGTTTATCGATAATATTCTGGTGCAAAACGCGCGTATGCAGTCGCTGGTTGAAAAACTGCTCACTCAGGCGCGGCTTGAAAATCGGGTCGAGATTACGCCTGAAACCGTCCGTGTCGACCTGCTGTTTACGCGACTTGCCGACGCGCGCACGGCGCTCCTTGCGGCTAAAGAGATTGTGCTGACCCTCCAGCCCGTTTCACTTCATGTTGAAGGCGATCCCGACCTGCTTGAACAGGCGATCGGCAACTTGCTGGATAACGCTATCGATTTTACGCCGCAGGGCGGCGCCATTGAACTGGCGGCCCGGGAAGAGCAGGGGCAGATTCAGCTGATCGTCACCGACAGCGGAAGCGGGATCCCGGATTACGCGCTGGAGCGTATTTTTGAGCGCTTTTATTCCCTGCCGCGCGAGAACGGGTTGAAGAGCAGCGGGCTCGGGCTGGCGTTTGTTCAGGAGGTGGCGCGTCTGCATCAGGGCGAGGTTAAATTGCGTAATCGTGATGAAGGTGGCGTGATGGCAATGCTGATACTTCACCGTGCCTTCACATAACTTCAAACTGACCCCACACAGCATGGTTACGCTCTCCTCATCACAAAGGAGACGTAATGATGAAATCCCCCCTGTTCTGGAAAGTAAGCACCCTGCTGGGTTGCATCCTGCTGCTTTTAGTCCCGCTGTTTATGGTGAGTAACCTCATTTCAGAGCGTGAAAGCTACCGTAATGATGTCGAAAATACGCTTCGCCAGAGCACCAGCGGACCGCAAAAACTGGTCGGCCCGCTGATTGCGATTCCGGTGACGGAGATCTTTTACAAGTTAGAGGATGAGAAGAAGGTCGAGTACAAGAAAAGCTATATGCATTTTATCCTGCCTGAGTCTCTGCTTGTTGAGGGTAACCAGCACGTTGAGTCCCGGAATATCGGGATCTACGACGGACAGATCTGGAACACCGATCTCAGGGTAAAAGCACGGTTCAACACCGAAAAAATGGCGCAGCTTAAAGGGGAAACGATGACCCTGGGGCAGCCGTTTATCGTTGTCGGCGTGGGGGATGCACGCGGCATTGGCACGGTGAAAATCTCCAGTATCAACGGCGAGACGCTGAGCGTAGAGCCTGGATCGGGCGTGTATGGCGCGCTTTCCGGTATTCATATCCCGCTGACTGAAAAAGCGCTGGAGACAAAAACGTTTGCCATGGAGATGTCTCTGAATCTGGCGGGGACGGGAAGTTTTGCCGTGGTGCCCGTGGGACGTAACAGCGAAATGACGCTTAACAGCAACTGGCCGCATCCGGGCTTCATGGGCAACTATCTGCCGGTAAAACACAAAATTGGTGATTCTGGTTTTCAGGCGAACTGGCAGAGCAGCTGGTTTGCGAACAACCTTGAGAGCTGGTTCAACGGGAGTGAGTCTCCTTCATGGGAGTCGATTCCCGCCTTTAGCGTCACGGTCACGACACCCGCCGATCAGTATCAACTGACTGACCGTGCAATCAAGTATGCCATTTTGCTGATTGCGCTGACGTTTATGGCCTTCTTTGTCTTCGAAACCTTAACCGGATTACGTCTTCACCCGATGCAGTATCTGCTGGTGGGGCTGTCGCTAGTCCTGTTCTATCTGGTGTTGCTGGCGCTGTCTGAACACGTCGGGTTTACGCCCGCCTGGGTTGTTGCAAGCCTGGTTGGTGCTGCGATGAACGGGATGTACCTGCAGGCGGTGCTGAAAAGCTGGAAGCGCAGCGGGCTGTTTGTGCTGGCACTACTCGGGCTGGATGTCGTGATGTGGTTCCTGCTGCGTTCGGAGGATAGCGCGCTGCTGTTAGGCTCTGCGGTTCTCGCCCTGGCGCTGTTCGCCGTGATGTACCTGACCCGGCATTTCGACTGGTACTCGCTCTCTCAGCCAAAGCGGGCTGAATCTCCAGCAGAGCCAGACGACGACACGATGCGGATCTGGAAATAAAAAAAACGGCGCAAATGCGCCGTTTTTTACTGCATTTACTGCCGGATTACTCCTGCAGATCGCCGCAGAAACGGTACCCTTCGCCGTGGATCGTGGCGATGATTTCCGGCGTATCTGGCGTTGATTCGAAATGCTTACGAATACGACGGATGGTGACGTCTACGGTACGGTCGTGCGGTTTCAGCTCACGGCCGGTCATTTTCTTCAGCAGCTCTGCACGGGACTGAATTTTTCCCGGGTTTTCGCAGAAGTGCAGCATCGCGCGGAATTCACTGCGCGGCAGTTTATACTGCTCACCGTTCGGGCTAATCAGAGAACGGCTATTGATATCAAGTTCCCAGCCGTTGAATTTGTAACTATCAACGCTACGGCGCTCTTCGCTGACCGTACCCAGGTTCATGGTGCGGGACAGCAGGTTGCGTGCACGAATGGTTAACTCGCGAGGGTTGAACGGCTTGGTGATGTAGTCATCCGCACCGATTTCCAGGCCAAGAATTTTATCAACTTCGTTATCACGGCCCGTAAGGAACATTAACGCGACGTTCGCCTGCTCGCGGAGTTCGCGCGCCAGAAGAAGACCGTTTTTGCCCGGCAGGTTAATATCCATGATCACCAGGTTGATATCATTTTCAGAAAGGATCTGATGCATCTCTGCGCCATCGGTCGCTTCAAAGACATCGTAGCCTTCTGCTTCGAAAATGCTCTTTAACGTGTTGCGTGTTACCAACTCGTCTTCAACGATAAGAATGTGCGGGGTCTGCATGTTTGCTACCTAAATTGCCAACTAAATCGAAACAGGAAGTACAAAAGTCCCTGACCTGCCTGATGCATGTCGAAAATTAACATGATCGGCTTAACGTGACTAAAGTACGTAATTGCGTTCTTGATGCACTTTCCATCAACGTCAACAACATCATTAGCTTGGTCTTGGGTACTTTCCCTTTGGACCCGACAGTGTCAAAAACGGCTGTCATCCTAACCATTTTAACAGCAACATAACAGGCTAAGTGACACCAGACACCCAATAAAACTACGCTTCGTTGACATATATCAAGTTCAATTGTAGCACGTTAACAGTTTGATGAAATCATCGTAGCCGAATGCTAGCCTTTGTCACAATTTTTCAATAAACCAACTAGTTGCGGACATTGATTTATAAACGAAGCGAATCCAATCAGAATAGGGTATTCATGCCGCTATTATCATTATAAAACATAGGGATAATAGTGTTCTGTTAACATTCTAACTGATTGTTCAGACACAGAATAGTTTAGCGTTTTTAATTTGTTATGAAACGCTATTTCGGTGATTTGTGTTGCAATTTTGTAAATTCGCGCTGCGTAATATGTTGAAGTGCATCACATTTTTACCGGCTAACTGATTAAAAAGAGAGCATAAATGCATCTGTCGATTGTACTGGTTGCCCCAGCCAGAGCAGAAAATATAGGCGCTGCCGCGCGTGCCATGAAGACCATGGGTTTTACCGATTTACGTATTGTGGACAGCACGGCTCATCTGGAGCCTGCGGCACGTTGGGTGGCACATGGCTCAGGCGATATTCTCGATAATATAACAACTTACGCGACGCTTGCTGATGCGCTGTACGACATCTCTTTTACCGTTGCGACCACCGCGCGCAGCCGGGCGAAGTTCCATTACTATGCCACTCCAGCGGAGCTGGTGCCGATGCTGAGTGAGAAAAGCCAGTGGCTGGATAAAGCCGCACTGGTGTTTGGTCGCGAGGATTCCGGATTAACCAACGAAGAGCTGGAACTGGCGGACGTTCTTACCGGTGCGCCGATGGTAGCCGATTATCCCTCCCTGAATTTGGGCCAGGCGGTCATGGTCTACTGCTATCAATTAGCCTCCTTAATACAAATCCCCCAACCTCAGGCAGAAGGAGCAAATGAAAATCAGCTGGCTGCGCTGCGGGCACGCGTTGAGCAACTGTTGTCTCAGCTGGGAGTGGCGGACGATCAAAAAATGGCTGACTGGCTGCAGCAGCGTTTGGGGCGTCTTGAGCAGCGGGACACCGCCATGCTGCACCGTTTGCTGCATGATATTGAAAAAAAATTGGCCGAGTAAAATACTGTCATAAGTTTTTACTATGGCAGATAAGTCTGTTGCAAAGGGTTGCACCTGGGGGATTCGGATGAAAATAAATCTGCACGCAGCGGGACGTGAGAGTCCCCCAAAATGTGATCAAATTAAAAATCCATTGACTTAAGGGGCCCGATCCTTTAACCCTAAAAGAATACAGCACAGACAGATAATAATGACAGAGTACACAACATCCATGAAACGCATCAGCATCACCACCATTACCACAACCATCATCATTACCACAGGTAACGATGCGGGCTGACGCGTACAGGAAAAACAAAAAAAAGCCCGCACCTGAACAGTGCGGGCTTTTTTTTCGGCTAAAGGAAACGAGGTAGAACCATGCGAGTGTTGAAGTTCGGCGGTACATCAGTGGCAAATGCAGAACGTTTTCTGCGTGTTGCCGATATCCTGGAGAGCAACGCCAGGCAGGGGCAGGTTGCAACCGTGCTCTCTGCCCCGGCAAAAATCACTAACCATCTGGTGGCGATGATTGAAAAGACCATCGGTGGCCAGGATGCACTCCCGAACATCAGCGACGCCGAGCGTATCTTCGCAGAGCTGCTGCAGGGCCTGGCAGAGGCGCTGCCTGGCTTCCCGCACGCTCAGCTGAAGTCCTTCGTTGAGCAGGAATTTGCGCAAATCAAACACGTTCTGCACGGCATCAGCCTCCTTGGCCAGTGCCCGGACAGCATCAACGCGGCGCTGATCTGCCGGGGCGAAAAACTCTCAATCGCCATCATGGCGGGCGTGCTGGAAGCGCGCGGCCATAGCGTGACCGTAATTGACCCGGTTGAAAAACTACTGGCGGTGGGCCACTACCTCGAATCCACCGTTGATATTGCCGAATCTACCCGCCGTATCGCCGCCAGCAAAATTCCGTCTGACCACATGATCCTGATGGCAGGTTTTACCGCCGGTAACGAGAAGGGCGAGCTGGTGGTGCTGGGCCGTAATGGCTCCGACTACTCCGCCGCCGTGCTGGCCGCCTGCTTACGCGCGGACTGTTGTGAGATCTGGACTGACGTCGACGGCGTTTATACCTGCGACCCGCGTCAGGTACCCGATGCCAGACTGCTGAAGTCGATGTCGTACCAGGAAGCGATGGAGCTTTCCTACTTCGGCGCTAAAGTGCTTCACCCGCGTACCATCTCCCCGATTGCCCAGTTCCAGATCCCTTGCCTGATTAAAAACACCGGTAACCCGCAGGCGCCGGGTACGCTGATTGGCGCGAGTACCGACGAGGACGGTCTGCCGGTGAAAGGCATCTCCAACCTCAACAACATGGCGATGTTCAGCGTCTCCGGTCCGGGAATGAAAGGGATGGTCGGCATGGCGGCGCGCGTCTTTGCCGCTATGTCCCGCAACGGCATCTCGGTGGTACTGATTACCCAGTCTTCTTCCGAATACAGCATCAGCTTCTGCGTGCCACAGGCTGACTGCCTGCGCGCTCGTCGTGCGCTGGAGGAAGAGTTCTATCTGGAGCTGAAAGAAGAGCTGCTGGAGCCGCTCGCTATTCAGGAGCGTCTGGCGATTATCTCTGTAGTCGGCGACGGCATGCGCACGCTGCGCGGTATCTCCGCCAAGTTCTTTGCCGCGCTGGCGCGCGCCAATATCAATATCGTGGCGATTGCCCAGGGCTCGTCAGAGCGTTCAATTTCTGTAGTTGTGGACAACGATGACGCCACTACCGGCGTACGCGTGGTTCACCAGATGCTGTTCAACACGGATCAGGTTATCGAGCTGTTCCTGATTGGCGTCGGCGGGGTGGGCGGTGCGTTACTGGAGCAGGTGAAGCGCCAGCAGGAGTGGCTGAAGAAGAAACATATCGATCTGCGCGTCTGCGGGATTGCCAACTCCAGAGCGCTGCTGACCAATGTGCATGGCCTAAGCCTGGAAAACTGGCAGGCCGAGATGAACGAGGCGAAAGAGCCGTTCAACCTGGGCCGCCTGATCCGTCTGGTGAAAGAGTATCACCTGCTTAACCCGGTGATCGTCGACTGTACCTCGAACCAGGCGGTGGCCGACCAGTACGCCGACTTCCTGCGCGAAGGTTTCCACGTGGTGACGCCGAACAAAAAGGCCAACACCTCGTCTATGGATTACTATCACCAGCTGCGTCTGGCGGCGAGCAAGTCGCGCCGCAAGTTCCTGTACGACACCAACGTGGGCGCGGGGCTGCCGGTTATCGAGAACCTGCAAAACCTGCTGAACGCGGGCGACGAACTGCAGCGTTTCTCCGGCATTCTCTCCGGTTCGCTGTCGTTTATCTTCGGCAAGCTGGATGAAGGGATGAGCCTGTCGGAAGCGACCCGCGCCGCGCGTGAGCTGGGCTATACCGAGCCGGATCCGCGTGACGACCTTTCCGGTATGGACGTGGCGCGCAAGCTGCTGATCCTCGCGCGTGAAACGGGCCGTGAGCTTGAGCTTTCCGATATCGTGATTGAGCCGGTACTGCCGGCAGAATTTGACAGCAGCGGTGATGTCGCTGCCTTTATGGCCAGTTTGCCGCAGCTTGACGACGCTTTTGCCGCTCGCGTTGCGAAAGCCCGTGATGAAGGTAAGGTATTGCGCTATGTTGGCAACATTGAAGAAGATGGCGTGTGCCGGGTGAAGATTGCCGAAGTGGATGGCAACGACCCGCTGTACAAAGTCAAAAACGGCGAAAACGCCCTCGCGTTTTACAGCCACTATTATCAGCCACTGCCGCTGGTGCTTCGCGGCTATGGCGCAGGGAACGATGTTACGGCGGCGGGTGTGTTTGCCGATCTGCTGCGTACCCTGTCATGGAAGTTAGGAGTTTAACATGGTCAAAGTTTATGCCCCGGCTTCCAGCGCTAATATGAGCGTCGGATTTGACGTGCTGGGTGCGGCGGTGACGCCGGTGGATGGTTCGCTGCTGGGCGATACGGTCACGGTAGAAGCGGCAGACAGCTTCAGCCTGAATAACGTGGGCCGCTTCGCCAGCAAACTGCCGTCCGACCCGCGCGAGAATATCGTCTATCAGTGCTGGGAACGCTTCTGTCAGGAGATCGGTAAAAACGTGCCGGTCGCCATGACGCTGGAAAAAAGCATGCCGATTGGCTCGGGACTGGGTTCCAGCGCCTGCTCGGTGGTCGCCGCGCTGGTGGCGATGAACGAGCACTGCGGCAAGCCGCTGAACAACAACCGCCTGCTGGGGTTAATGGGCGAGCTTGAAGGGCGCATCTCCGGCAGCATTCACTATGACAACGTCGCGCCGTGCTTCCTCGGCGGCATGCAGCTGATGATCGAAGAAAATGGCATCATCAGCCAGCAGGTGCCAGGGTTTGATGAGTGGCTGTGGGTGCTGGCCTATCCGGGCATTAAGGTCTCTACCGCGGAAGCGCGTGCGATCCTGCCCGCGCAGTATCGTCGTCAGGACTGCATTGCCCACGGGCGTCATCTGGCGGGCTTTATTCACGCCTGTTACACCCGTCAGCCGCAGCTGGCGGAGAAGCTGATGAAGGACGTCATTGCCGAGCCGTACCGCACGAAGCTGCTGCCCGGCTTTAACGAGGCGCGACAGGCATCCATGGATATCGGCGCGCAGGCGTGCGGCATCTCCGGCTCCGGCCCGACGCTGTTCGCCCTGTGCGACAAGCCAGACACCGCGCAGCGCGTGGCGGACTGGCTCTCTAAACACTACCTGCAAAATCAGGAAGGCTTTGTTCATATTTGCCGTCTGGACACGGCTGGCGCACGAGTACTGGGATAATTAATGAAACTCTATAACCTTAAAGATCATAACGAGCAGGTCAGCTTCGCGCAGGCGGTAACTCAGGGGCTGGGCAAAAACCAGGGGCTGTTCTTCCCGCATGACCTGCCGGAATTCCAGCTGACCGACATCGACGAGCTGCTGAAGCAGGACTTTGTCACCCGCAGCACCAAAATTCTGTCTGCGTTCATCGGCGACGAAATCCCGCAGGAGCTGCTGGAAGAGCGCGTGCGTGCGGCGTTCGCTTTTCCGGCGCCGGTGAAGCAGGTTGAGCCTGACGTTGGCTGCCTCGAGTTGTTCCACGGCCCGACCCTGGCGTTTAAAGACTTCGGCGGCCGCTTTATGGCGCAGATGCTGACCCACATCAGCGGCGACAAACCGGTGACTATCCTCACCGCGACCTCCGGGGATACCGGTGCGGCGGTGGCGCATGCCTTCTACGGCCTGAAAAACGTCCGCGTGGTGATCCTCTATCCGAAAGGCAAAATTAGCCCGCTGCAGGAAAAACTGTTCTGTACGCTCGGCGGCAACATTGAAACCGTGGCGATCGACGGCGATTTTGATGCCTGCCAGGCGCTGGTCAAGCAGGCCTTCGACGACGAAGAGCTGAAGGTGGCTCTGGGTCTGAACTCTGCCAACTCCATCAACATCAGCCGTCTGCTGGCGCAGATCTGCTACTACTTCGAAGCGGTGGCGCAGCTGCCGCAGGAAGCGCGCAACCAGCTGGTGATCTCCGTGCCGAGCGGTAACTTCGGTGACCTGACTGCTGGCCTGCTGGCGAAATCCCTGGGTCTGCCGGTGAAACGCTTTATCGCGGCGACCAACGCCAACGACACCGTGCCGCGCTTCCTGAAAGACGGGAAGTGGGCGCCGAACGCTACGCAGGCAACGCTCTCCAACGCAATGGATGTTTCACAGCCGAACAACTGGCCGCGCGTGGAAGAGCTGTTCCGCCGTAAGATCTGGCGTCTGGGTGACCTGGGCTACGCCTCGGTGACGGATGAAACCACCAAAGCGACCATGCGCGAGCTGAAGACGGTGGGGTATACCTCTGAACCGCACGCGGCGATTGCGTATCGCGCGCTGCGCGACCAGCTTAATCCGGGTGAATATGGCCTGTTCCTGGGCACCGCGCATCCGGCGAAGTTCAAAGAGAGCGTGGAAGCGATCCTGGGCGAAACGCTGCCGCTGCCGAAAGAGCTGGCCGAGCGCGCCGACCTGCCGCTGCTGTCACATGAGCTGCCGGCGGACTTTGCCGCGCTGCGTAAGCTGATGATGACCCGCGCGTGATTGTGTTGCCCGGTGGCGGCTTCGCCTTACCGGGCCTACAATGACGAACTAATTACAGGCCGGGTAAACGCAGCGACACCCGGCTTTTTTTGTGGAGAAATTAAGGAGAGAAAAAGCAGGAAAAAAGCAGAAATTCCCAATAAATGCGGTCACTTAGCGTTTAGGATTGCAGAGAATAACATCCCCCGTTCCCCTCGCGTACTCTCCTTACATCGGCCCACGTTGGGCAAGAAGAATAAGGAGTCACCTGTGTCTACACTGAAACCTGCACTCATCGCGCTTTCACTGGTGTTGGTCGCCCCCATGGCGGTTCAGGCATCTGAAATTACCCTCGTACCTGCGGTAAAACTGCAGATTGGTGACCAGGATAACAACGGGCATTACTGGGACGGCGGCCGCTGGCGCGACCATGACTGGTGGAAAGCGCATTATGACTGGCGTGATAACCACTGGCGTCCACATGATGAGCATCGTAAACACGACGATCGTCACGATGACCATCACCACGATGATCACCGCGACGATCGCGGCCCGGACTGGAAACACCACTAGTGCAAAACCCCGCCAGCTGGCGGGGTTTGTTTTTACTGCTCGTGGCGCTTAAACACCAGCTCGCCTTTCCCTGACGACGCTTCGTCAAAGAAATAGCCTTCGCTGTTAAATTTGGTTAACTGCTCCGGCTTCGTCAGGCGGTTCTGGATGATGTAGCGGCTCATCAGGCCGCGCGCTTTCTTGGCGTAGAAGCTGATCACTTTGAACTTACCGTTCTTCTCATCGAGGAAAACCGGCTTGATGATTTCGGCATCCAGCTTTTTCGGCTTCACAGACTTGTAGTATTCATCGGACGCCAGGTTAATCACTACGTTATCACCCTGTGCGTGCAGCGCCGCATTAAGCTTGTCGGTGATGATATCGCCCCAGAAATGGTACAGGTCTTTGCCTTTGGCATTTTCCAGGCGAATCCCCATCTCCAGACGATACGGCTGCATCAGATCCAGCGGGCGCAGCACGCCGTACAGACCAGACAGCATGCGCAGATGCTGCTGGGCAAAATCGAAATCGGCTTCGCTAAAATCTTCCGCCTGCAGGCCGGTATAGACGTCACCTTTAAACGCCAGAATCGCCTGGCGAGCGTTAGCCGGGGTGAAATCCGGGTGCCACTCGTGAAAGCGGGTCGCGTTAAGATCGGCCAGCTTGTCGCTGATGCTCATCAGCGAGGCGATTTGCGGCGCAGAGAGCTTACGCGCTTCGCGGATCAGCTGCTGCGAGTAGTCCAGCAGTTCAGGCTGGGTATAGCGCTCGGTGGCGAGCGGGCTCTGGTAGTCGAGCGTTTTTGCAGGTGAAATCAGAATCAGCATATCCAGTCCTTGCAGGAAATTTAGAGCGACTTTAGCAAAAAATCGCTCTGAATTGATCGATGGCTGTTATTGCCGCGGCAAATCATCCCACGTGCCGGGAGCAAGTTGCGCCTCAACGTCGGGATAGCGTGCGGGATCAAATACCGGCGGAACCCCCAGCTTGCGCTGACGAAGGTAATCTCTGGCAATCAGGGTAACAACCGGCGAGAGCAGCAGGATCGCCGTGAGGTTAGTGATCGCCATTAGCGCCATAATGATATCAGCCAGCTGCCAGACCAGCGGCATACTGAGGAAGGAGCCAGCGATGATCATCAGTATTACCGCCAGACGCAGGGTTCCGATTGCGGCGCGGGAGTCGAGCTTCAGGAAAATAAGGTTATTTTCGGCGTAGAGGTAATTCACCACAATCGAGCTAAAGGCAAACAACACCAGGATGAGCGAGACAAATCCTGCTCCCCAGCCGCCGGTCAGGTTCACCAGCGCCTGCTGGAGAAGCTGTATCCCGGCGGTTCCTGAGGAATGCGGTACGGAGTCTGCCAGCAGTACAATCATGGCGCTGGCGGAACAGATGATAATGGTATCGGTAAAGACGCCAATCATCTGCACAATGCCTTGTGCGGCCGGGTGCGGTGGCCAGGAGGAGGCGGCGGCTGCCGCGTTGGGGGTTGACCCCATACCGGCTTCATTGGAGAACATTCCTCGCTGAAAACCCGCCATCAGCGCCTGGCTGAAGGTGTACCCCAGCGCCCCGGAGGCCACTTCGCGCCAGCCAAAAGCGCTTTTGACGATGGTTGCAATCACGCCCGGCACCTGGTCGATATGCAGTGCGGCGACGAACAGGCTCGCGACAACCCAAAGCAGCGCCATAACGGGAACCAGCCACTGCATCAGGCGAGCGATGCCCCTGAGACCGGCAGAAATGGTGAGCAGAACGATAAGGGCTAACACGATACCGGTAATCCACTCCGGGCAGGAGAAGGCATAGCGCAGGGCATCGGCGACAGAATTTGCCTGGACGGTATTAAAAATAAGACCGTACGCGAGCAATAAAAAAAGTGAGAACAGAACGCCCATCCAGCGCATCCCTAAGCCACGCGCCATATACCAGGCAGGACCGCCGCGAAACTGGCCGTTTTTATCTTTCTCTTTATAAAGCTGGGCGAGCGAACTTTCGGCAAAGGAGGTGGCCATCCCGAGTAGCGCCGTCACCCACATCCAGAAGACCGCGCCTGGCCCGCCAGCACCGATCGCCAGCGCAACGCCCGCCAGATTCCCGCTGCCGAGGCGTGCCGCCAGGCTGGTACAGAGTGCCTGGAACGACGTTAATCCGCCCGGCTGGGGCGTAACGCTGTTTTTCAGACTTCTGCCAAACTTGCGAATATAACGAAACTGGATAAACCCACTGCGTAGCGTAAACCAAATACCTGCTCCCAGAAGCAGGTAAATCATTATCGAACCCCACAGGACTTCGTTAATAAAGAAAAAGAAATCAGGCATTAACGTCCCTCTTGTTGATGCCAAAGTGAATATGTAAGCGCTACCACTGATTGGGCATGCTGTTGCTTAGCAGCCTGTTAATCTTTCGAGTTTACCATACTCTACCTAAGCGCACTGTCTGCGGTTGCGCTACCCCTCCGTCGTGTTATCATCAGGGCAGACCGGTTACATCCCCCTAACAAGTAAACCTGTCATTTTTCCGCTGCAGGCATGCTGTCGGTAGCGTGAATTATCCAGGGCACGTTAAAAGAGAAACACTATCATGACGGATAAATTGACCTCCCTTCGTCAGTTCACCACTGTCGTAGCTGACACCGGAGATATCGCGGCAATGAAGCTGTACCAGCCGCAGGATGCCACAACTAACCCTTCTCTCATCCTTAACGCCGCACAGATCCCTGAGTATCGCAAACTGATTGACGACGCAGTGACCTGGGCGAAAGCACAGAGCAACGACCGCGCGCAGCAGGTTGTGGATGCCACCGACAAACTGGCAGTGAACATCGGTCTGGAAATCCTGAAACTGGTGCCTGGCCGTATCTCTACCGAAGTGGATGCACGTCTCTCCTACGACACCGAAGCGTCTATCGCCAAAGCGAAACGTCTGATCAAAATGTACAACGACGCTGGCATTAGCAACGACCGTATCCTGATTAAACTGGCTTCTACCTGGCAGGGTATCCGCGCGGCAGAGCAGCTGGAAAAAGACGGTATCAACTGTAACCTGACCCTGCTGTTCTCCTTCGCGCAGGCGCGTGCATGTGCAGAAGCAGGCGTATACCTGATTTCTCCGTTCGTGGGCCGTATTCTGGACTGGTACAAAGCTAACACCGATAAGAAAGAATACGCACCGGCTGAAGATCCAGGCGTGGTTTCTGTTACTGAAATCTACGAATATTACAAGCAGCACGGCTATGAGACCGTGGTTATGGGCGCAAGCTTCCGTAACGTCGGTGAAATCATCGAGCTGGCTGGCTGTGACCGCCTGACCATCGCCCCTGCGCTGCTGAAAGAGCTGGCAGAAAGCGAAGGTACCCTGGAGCGTAAACTGTCCTACACCGGTGAAGTGAAAGCACGCCCAGAGCGCATCACTGAATCCGAGTTCCTGTGGCAGCACAACCAGGATCCAATGGCGGTAGACAAACTGGCGGACGGTATCCGTAAGTTTGCTGTTGACCAGGGCAAACTGGAAAAAATGATCGGCGACCTGCTGTAATCATTCTGCGTGACCGGGCTCCCGGTCACGCGACTTCTTTCGTACCCTGTCTGAATCCCCTCTCTGCGTGTATCATTCCCTTTAATCAGTATTTTTTGAATGGAATGGATATGAATACCTTACGCATCGGCCTGGTGTCGATTTCTGACCGCGCCTCCAGCGGTGTTTACCAGGATAAAGGCATCCCTGCTCTCGAAGCGTGGCTGGGCGCTGCGCTGACAACTCCTTTTGAAATTCAAACCCGTCTGATCCCCGATGAACAGCCGATCATCGAGCAGACCCTGTGTGAACTGGTGGATGAAATGAGCTGCCACCTTGTTCTGACGACGGGCGGAACCGGCCCCGCGCGCCGTGACGTGACGCCGGACGCAACGCTGGCGATTGCCGATCGCGAAATGCCGGGCTTTGGCGAGCAAATGCGGCAGATCAGCCTACACTTTGTTCCGACGGCCATTCTTTCCCGCCAGGTGGGAGTGATCCGCAAGCAGGCGTTGATCCTGAACCTGCCGGGCCAGCCGAAGTCGATTAAAGAGACGCTGGAAGGGCTGAAAGCAGAAGATGGTAGCGTCATTGTTCACGGCATCTTTGCAAGTGTACCGTATTGTATACAGCTGCTTGACGGTCCCTATGTGGAAACCGATGAGAAAGTAGTAGCAGCTTTTCGTCCGAAAAACGCACGTCGCGAAACAATCTCCTGAAATTAATCAATATGTGACATTAGCTGAAGCGGCGTTAGCGTGGTAAAGCTTTTACGGTATAGTAATATTTTCTTTACGATTGCTGTAAAAATAAATCCACAACACACGCATAATGGTTCGCTATGTCACATAACACCCGACCTCTGAATCGACAGGACTACAAAACTCTCACGCTCGCGGCCTTAGGCGGCGCGCTGGAGTTTTACGACTTTATCATCTTCGTCTTCTTCGCCGCCGTGGTGGGAGAACTCTTCTTCCCGACGGATATCCCGGATTGGCTGCGTCAGGTGCAAACCTTCGGCATTTTTGCCGCCGGGTATCTGGCACGTCCGCTGGGCGGCATCATTATGGCCCACTTTGGCGATCTGGTCGGGCGCAAGAAGATGTTTACCCTTAGCATCCTGCTGATGGCCGTACCCACGTTGGCCATTGGTCTGCTGCCCACTTATGCCTCGATGGGCATCCTTGCTCCGTTGCTGCTGTTGCTGATGCGCGTTCTTCAGGGTGCGGCGATTGGCGGTGAAGTGCCGGGCGCGTGGGTGTTCGTCGCGGAGCATGTTCCGGCGCGCCGCATTGGTATTGCCTGCGGAACCTTAACGGCGGGTTTAACGGTAGGGATTTTGCTCGGCTCGGTGGTCGCAACGATTGTGAATACCAGCATGACGCAGCAGGCCGTGCACGACTGGGGCTGGCGTATTCCGTTCCTGCTGGGCGGGGCGTTTGGTCTGGTGGCGATGTACCTGCGCCGCTGGTTGCAGGAGACGCCGATTTTCCTCGAGATGCAGCAGCGCAAAGCGCTGGCGCAGGAGCTGCCGGTGAAGGCGGTCGTGGTACGCCATAAAAAAGCGGTGGTAGTGTCGATGCTGCTCACCTGGCTGCTCTCAGCGGGCATTGTGGTAGTGATATTGATGTCCCCGGTGTGGCTGCAAAAGCAGTACGGTTTCGCCCCTGCCGTGACGCTACAGGCGAACAGTATCGCGACAATCATGCTCTGCTTTGGCTGTCTGGCCGCCGGGCTGGCGGCAGATCGTTTCGGTGCCAGCGTTACTTTTATCGTCGGCAGCCTGTTACTGGCCGCATCAAGCTGGGCGTTTTACCATCTGGCGGGCAGCCATCCTGAACAGCTGTTCCTGCTGTACGGCTTGGTAGGGTTGTGCGTGGGCGTAGTGGGTGCTGTGCCTTACGTCATGGTGCGAGCTTTTCCGCCGGAAGTTCGTTTCACCGGGATCTCGTTCTCTTACAACGTCTCATATGCCATTTTCGGCGGGCTGACGCCAGTTGCCGTCACCGTGCTGATGGGCGTGTCGCCGATGGCGCCAGCCTGGTATGTACTCGCGCTCTCGCTGATGGGGCTGGTATTAGGATTTTGGCTTCGTCAGGCGGGGGGATGTCGTGCCCGCGGGGCGGGCACGACAGAGGGATCAGTGTTTTTCACCAATCGGTAGAACGGTGCGGTCAAACTGCTCGTTCAGCACTTCACCCATTGCGAGGTAGATAGCGCTTGCGCCGCAAACCAGACCAATCCAGCCGGCAACATGAACGATGCCTTCGTTATCCACCAGGTGACCAATCGCCAGCAGGGCGAACAGTACGGTCAGGCTCAGGAAAACGAACTGCAGCATGCGGTTACTTTTCAGGGTACCGAAGAACATGAACAGGGTGAAGACGCCCCACAGGCCCAGGTAAACGCCAAGGAAGTGGGCGTTTGCCGCGTCCGCCATGCCCATTTTAGGCAGCAGCAGAATGGCAACCAGGGTCAGCCAGAAAGAACCGTAAGAGGTGAAGGCGGTTAAGCCGAAGGTATTGCCTTTCTTATATTCCAGCAGGCCCGCGAAGATTTGCGCGATACCGCCGTAAAAAATGCCCATCGCCAGGATGATGCCATCCATCGGGAACATCCCGATATTGTGCAGGTTCAGCAGGATAGTGGTCATGCCAAAACCCATCAGGCCCAGCGGAGCCGGATTAGCCAACTTAGTGTTGCCCATAAGTCCTCAAAAAAATCATCATTAATATGGTGAAATGGTTAAACCCGCGTCAGTTCTCCCTGACTGGGCGCGGCATCATAATGGGCGCAATTGATGACGTCTATGATCTCATCAGGGTGAAATTAAAATTTTTTTTATGCTTGCCCCTTGATGGATGCCGCCGCGACCCCATCTTGTAGTCAACCGCAGTGTGTGGACCTGAAAAAAATCAAATCTGGGCAGTTGAAAAAGCACGTTCTGCCCTTATTACAGGTACACAACCACATGTTGACTGAATTTTTAGTGGAGACGTTTAGATGGGTAAAATTATTGGTATCGACCTGGGTACTACCAACTCTTGTGTAGCGATTATGGATGGCACTACTGCACGCGTGCTGGAGAACGCCGAGGGCGATCGCACCACGCCTTCTATCATTGCTTATACCCAGGATGGTGAAACTCTGGTTGGTCAGCCGGCTAAACGTCAGGCAGTGACAAACCCGCAAAACACCCTGTTTGCGATTAAACGCCTGATCGGTCGCCGCTTCCAGGACGAAGAAGTTCAGCGTGACGTTTCCATCATGCCTTACAAAATCATCGCGGCAGATAACGGCGATGCATGGCTTGATGTGAAAGGCACCAAAACTGCACCACCGCAGATTTCCGCTGAAGTGCTGAAAAAAATGAAGAAAACCGCTGAAGATTACCTGGGTGAGCCGGTAACTGAAGCTGTTATCACCGTACCTGCCTACTTCAACGATGCTCAGCGTCAGGCAACCAAAGATGCTGGCCGTATCGCAGGTCTGGAAGTAAAACGTATCATCAACGAACCAACCGCTGCTGCACTGGCTTACGGTCTGGATAAAGAAGTCGGCAACCGTACTATCGCGGTTTACGACCTTGGTGGTGGTACCTTCGATATCTCTATTATCGAAATCGACGAAGTTGACGGCGAAAAAACCTTCGAAGTTCTGGCAACCAACGGTGATACCCACCTGGGTGGTGAAGACTTCGATACCCGTCTGATTAACTACCTCGTAGACGAGTTCAAGAAAGATCAGGGCATTGACCTGCGTAACGACCCGCTGGCTATGCAGCGCCTGAAAGAAGCCGCTGAGAAAGCGAAGATCGAGCTGTCTTCCGCTCAGCAGACCGACGTGAACCTGCCGTACATCACTGCAGACGCGACCGGTCCTAAACACATGAACATCAAAGTGACCCGTGCGAAACTGGAAAGCCTGGTAGAAGACCTGGTGAACCGTTCCATCGAGCCGCTGAAAGTTGCCCTGCAGGACGCTGGCCTGTCCGTATCCGATATCCAGGACGTTATCCTGGTCGGTGGTCAGACGCGTATGCCAATGGTTCAGAAGAAAGTGGCTGAGTTCTTTGGTAAAGAGCCACGTAAAGACGTTAACCCGGACGAAGCAGTCGCAATTGGTGCTGCGGTTCAGGGTGGCGTACTGACCGGTGAAGTTAAAGACGTACTGCTGCTGGACGTTACCCCGCTGTCTCTGGGTATCGAAACCATGGGCGGTGTGATGACTGCGCTCATCAACAAAAACACCACCATCCCAACGAAACACAGCCAGGTGTTCTCTACCGCTGAAGACAACCAGTCTGCGGTAACCATCCATGTGATTCAGGGTGAGCGTAAGCGTGCGGCGGATAACAAATCTCTGGGTCAGTTCAACCTGGACGGTATTAACCCGGCACCGCGCGGCATGCCACAGATCGAAGTGACCTTCGACATCGATGCTGACGGTATCCTGCACGTGTCTGCGAAAGACAAAAACAGCGGTAAAGAGCAGAAGATCACCATCAAGGCATCTTCTGGCCTGAACGAAGCGGAAATCGAAAAAATGGTTCGCGATGCCGAAGCTAACGCGGAATCCGACCGTAAGTTCGAAGAGCTGGTTCAGACCCGCAACCAGGGTGACCATCTGCTGCACAGCACCCGTAAGCAGGTTGAAGAAGCAGGCGATAAACTGCCAGCGGAAGACAAGACTGCTATCGAAGCTGCACTGAGTGCGCTGGAATCCTCACTGAAAAGTGAAGACAAAGCGGACATCGAAGCGAAGATGCAGGAACTGGCGCAGGCTTCTCAGAAGCTGATGGAAATCGCTCAGCAGCAGCACGCTCAACAGCAGGCGGGCGCTGACGCTTCAGCGAACAACGCGAAAGACGACGACGTTGTCGACGCTGAGTTCGAAGAAGTTAAAGATAAAAAATAATCGCCCTGATGCAGGGTAATTAATCGGCACGGGCGTAGGAGAACTCTCCACGCCCGTGCTCGCATGTTAAGGGGCTTAAAAAAACCAATGGCAAAGCAAGACTATTACGAGATTTTAGGCGTTCCGAAAACTGCGGAAGAGCGTGAAATCAAAAAGGCGTATAAGCGCCTGGCCATGAAATTCCACCCGGACCGTAACCAGGGTGACAAAGAGGCTGAAGCCAAATTTAAAGAGATCAAAGAAGCCTACGAAGTCCTGACCGATGCACAAAAACGTGCGGCCTATGACCAGTACGGTCACGCAGCCTTTGAGCAGGGCGGCATGGGCGGCGGTGGATTCGGTGGCGGCGGCTTTGGCGGCGGCGCTGACTTCAGCGATATCTTTGGCGATGTGTTTGGCGACATCTTCGGCGGCGGCCGTGGTCGTCAGCGCGCGGCGCGCGGCGCGGACCTGCGCTACAACATGGAGCTGACTCTGGAAGAGGCCGTTCGCGGCGTAACCAAAGAGATCCGTATCCCGACGCTGGAAGAGTGTGACGTTTGCCACGGCAGCGGCGCGAAAGCGGGTACGCAGCCTCAGACCTGTCCAACCTGTCACGGCTCTGGTCAGGTTCAGATGCGTCAGGGCTTCTTCGCGGTACAGCAGGCCTGTCCTCACTGTCACGGTCGCGGTACGCTGATTAAAGATCCGTGCACCAAATGCCACGGGCACGGTCGCGTTGAGAAAACCAAAACGCTGTCCGTTAAGATCCCGGCTGGCGTCGATACGGGCGACCGCATCCGTCTGGCGGGTGAAGGTGAAGCAGGGGAGCACGGCGCACCGGCAGGCGATCTGTACGTTCAGGTGCAGGTGAAACAGCACGCTATCTTCGAGCGTGAAGGTAATAATCTGTACTGCGAAGTACCGATCAACTTCGCGATGGCGGCACTCGGTGGCGAAATCGAAGTGCCAACGCTGGACGGTCGTGTGAACCTGAAAGTGCCTGGGGAAACCCAGACCGGCAAGCTGTTCCGCATGCGCGGAAAAGGCGTCAAATCCGTTCGCGGTGGTGCCCAGGGCGACCTGCTGTGCCGCGTCGTCGTGGAAACGCCGGTTGGCCTGAACGACAAGCAGAAACAGCTGCTGAAAGAACTGCAGGAAAGCTTTGGCGGTCCGACGGGTGAGAAAAACAGCCCGCGTTCCAAAAGCTTCTTCGATGGCGTCAAAAAATTCTTCGATGATTTGACTCGCTAATTCGTTAGCTGGTTTTCATCTTCTAAAAGCCCGGAAGCGATTCCGGGCTTTTTTATTTGCGCGTATAGCTCGGTTAAACTGAGTCTACACTCAACATTAATCTGTTTTTGCCGAGCTATTTGGCTTGGTATTATGGTTTTATCGAGGTATTGTTGTAAAAGAGAGAACTTAAATGAAATTACTACACCGTTTCTTTAGCAGTGAAGCGTCCGGTGGCGTGATCCTGATTATTGCCGCAGCGGCCGCGATGGTGCTGGCTAACCTTGGCATCACGCAGGAACTCTACCATGCATTTCTGGAAACGCCGGTTGAGCTGAAGGTCGGGGCACTGGAAATTAATAAGAACATGCTGCTGTGGATCAACGATGCGCTGATGGCGGTGTTCTTCCTGCTCGTTGGGCTTGAGGTTAAGCGTGAGCTGGTACTGGGCTCTCTTGCCAGCCGCCAGCGCGCGGCGTTTCCGGTGATTGCCGCGCTCGGTGGGATGGTGGTGCCGGCGCTGCTCTTCCTGGCGTTCACCTGGCAGGATCCGATCGCGCGTCACGGCTGGGCGATCCCGGCTGCGACGGATATCGCCTTTGCGCTCGGGGTGCTGGCATTGCTGGGAAGCCGCGTGCCGGTGGCCCTGAAAATCTTCCTCATGGCGCTGGCGATCATCGATGACCTGGGCGCCATTGTAATTATCGCGCTGTTCTACACCAGCGATCTGTCTATCCTGTCCCTGAGCGTCGCCGCCGGGGCGATTGCGGTGCTGGCGCTGCTGAATATCTTCAATGTTCGCCGCATCGGTATTTATATCCTGGTGGGAATGGTGCTGTGGACGGCGGTGCTGAAATCGGGCGTGCACGCTACGCTGGCAGGCGTGATTGTGGGCTTCTTCGTGCCGCTTAAGCCGCAGGAGGGCAAGTCGCCTGCCAAACAGCTGGAGCATGTGCTGCACCCGTGGGTCGCCTTTATGATCCTGCCGCTGTTTGCGTTTGCTAACGCGGGGGTTTCGCTGGGCGGCGTGACGCTGGATGGGCTGACTTCCGTGCTGCCGCTGGGCATCATTGCCGGGCTGTTTATCGGTAAGCCGCTGGGCATTAGCCTCTTCTGCTGGCTTGCGACGAAGCTGAAGCTGGCGTCATTGCCGCACGGCACCACGTTTACGCAGATTATGGCCGTCGGCGTGCTGTGTGGCATCGGGTTTACGATGTCGATCTTTATCTCGACGCTGGCGTTTGGTGCGCATGCGCCTGAGCTTATCGTCTGGGCTAAACTCGGCATCCTCATCGGGTCATTACTGGCCGCGGTAATCGGTTATACCTTGTTGAAGGTGAAATTGTCCGGACAGGCCGTCCAGGCATAACGGAACACCGGGAGGAGGCGAGCCTTCTCCCGATACACACTCAGGGAGAGAAGAAGCAATGTCTCATTTAAATTACAACCATCTGTACTACTTCTGGCACGTCTATAAACAGGGCTCGGTGGTGGGGGCGGCAGAGGCGCTCTACCTGACGCCGCAAACCATCACCGGGCAAATCAAGGCCCTGGAAGAGCGTCTGCAGGGCAAGCTGTTCAAGCGTAAAGGGCGTGGGATTGAACCGAGCGAACTGGGCGAGCTGGTTTTCCGCTATGCGGACAAAATGTTCACCCTGAGCCAGGAGATGCTGGATATTGTTAACTACCGCAAAGAGTCGAACCTGCTCTTTGACGTGGGCGTGGCGGATGCGCTGTCCAAGCGGCTGGTGAGCGGCGTGCTGGATGCGGCGGTAGTTGAAGACGAGCAAATCCACCTGCGCTGCTTTGAATCCACCCACGAAATGCTGCTGGAACAGCTGAGCCAGCACAAGCTGGACATGATTATCTCGGATTGCCCGATTGACTCCACCCAGCAGGAAGGGCTGTTCTCAGTGAAAATTGGTGAATGCGGCGTCAGCTTCTGGTGCATTAACCCGCCGCCGGAAAAACCGTTTCCCGCGTGCCTTGAAGAACGCCGCCTGCTGGTGCCGGGAAGACGTTCCATGCTCGGACGCAAGCTGCTGAACTGGTTTAACTCGCAGGGGCTAAAGGTAGAAATCCTCGGTGAGTTCGACGATGCGGCGCTGATGAAAGCCTTTGGAGAGGCGCATAATGCGATCTTCGTTGCGCCGACGCTGTACGCGCACGATCTCTATTCGGACGACAAGATTACGGAGATAGGCAGAGTGGATAACGTTATGGAGGAGTATCACGCCATATTTGCGGAGAGGATGATTCAGCACCCGGCGGTGCAGCGAATCTGCAACCGCGACTACTCGGCGCTTTTTACGCCACCGGCAATCTGAAGGCATAAAAAAACCCGCGTTAAGCGGGTTCTTTAAACAAGCAACAGCAAGTAGCGATTAAGCCAGTTTGCTGATCTGCGCGGTCAGGTTTGCTTTATGACGCGCTGCTTTGTTTTTGTGGATCAGACCTTTAGCAGCCTGACGATCCACGATTGGTTGCATTTCGTTAAATGCGTTCTGCGCTGCAGCTTTGTCGCCTGCTTCGATTGCTGCGTATACTTTCTTGATGAAAGTACGCATCATAGAGCGACGGCTTGCGTTGTGCTTACGAGCCTTTTCAGACTGAACGGCACGTTTCTTAGCTGATTTGATATTAGCCAAGTCCAACTCCCAAATATGTTCTATGTGGACAATTCAAAGGCCGAGGAATATGCCCTCTTTGCCTTCTTTTGTCAATGGATTTGTGCAAATAAGCGCCGTTAGTTAGCGACGCTACGTTACGTAGTGATGGCGCAGGATTCTACCAGCTTGTCTTTCGTGAATACAGCCTTTCGGCATAAAAATCGCAGTTCACGAGCAGATTTTTTCGCTGCGAAAGGTCAGCCTGATGAAATCATTACGGCTTTCTGTTTTGCGCGAACAATCGCCGGTTAACCTTAACCGCTGTACAAGGTATACTTTGGCGATTTTCACTGTTTTGAGCCAGACATGAAGCTGATACGCGGCATACATAATCTCAGCAGCGCGCCACACGGGTGCGTGCTGACCATTGGTAATTTCGACGGCGTGCATCGTGGTCATCAGGCGCTGTTGCAGGGATTGCGTAAAGAAGGGGAGGCCCGTGGCCTGCCCGTTGTAGTGATGATTTTCGAGCCGCAGCCGCTGGAGCTGTTTGCGGGCGATAAATCTCCCGCTCGCCTCACTCGCCTGCGCGAGAAATTGCGCTATCTGGCGGAGTCCGGCGTTGACTATGTATTGTGTGTACGTTTCGATCGCCGCTTTGCCGCGCTGACAGCACAAAATTTCGTCAGCGACCTGCTGGTTAAGCGTCTTGGCGTGCAGTTTCTCGCCGTGGGCGATGATTTCCGCTTTGGCGCTGGTCGTCAGGGCGATTTCTTGCTATTACAGAAGGCTGGTCTGGAGTACGGATTTGACATCACCAGCGCGATGACCTTCTGCGAAGGCGGCGTGCGCGTCAGCAGCACGGCGGTGCGTCAGGCGCTGGCTAATGATGAACTAGACACGGCGGAAACCCTGCTGGGACATCCGTTTACTATCTCTGGCCGCGTGGTCCATGGCGATGCGCTGGGCCGCACGATAGGCTTCCCGACGGCGAATATACCGCTGCGTCGTCAGGTTTCCCCGGTTAAAGGGGTTTATGCGGTGGAAGTGGCAGGACTGGGCGATAAACCGTTCTATGGCGTCGCCAACATTGGCACGCGTCCGACCGTCGCCGGTGTCCGTCAACAGCTAGAAGTGCACCTGCTGGACGTTGTAATGGACCTCTATGGTCGCCATATAGATGTGATACTGCGTAAAAAAATACGCAACGAGCAGCGATTTGGTTCGCTGGATGAACTAAAAGCGCAAATTGCGCGAGATGAATTGACGGCCCGCGAGTTTTTTGGGCTTTGAACCCGGCTTAACTGCCTACGTGATAAATACGGAACCGAGAATCTGATGAGTGACTATAAATCAACCCTGAATTTGCCGGAAACAGGGTTCCCGATGCGCGGCGATCTCGCCAAGCGCGAACCGGGAATGCTGGCGCGTTGGACCGATGATGACCTGTACGGCATCATTCGTGCAGCCAAAAAAGGCAAAAAAACCTTCATTCTGCATGATGGCCCTCCATATGCGAATGGCAGCATTCATATTGGTCACTCGGTTAACAAAATTCTGAAAGACATTATCGTGAAGTCCAAAGGCCTCACGGGATATGACTCGCCTTACGTTCCGGGCTGGGACTGCCACGGTCTACCAATCGAGCTGAAAGTCGAGCAAGAGTTTGGCAAGCCGGGTGAGAAGTTCACCGCCGCCGAGTTCCGTGCGAAGTGCCGCGAATACGCCGCTACGCAGGTTGACGGTCAGCGCGCTGACTTTATCCGTCTGGGCGTGCTGGGCGACTGGTCGCACCCGTACCTGACCATGGACTTCAAAACTGAAGCCAACATCATTCGTGCGCTGGGTAAAATCATCGGTAACGGCCACCTGCACAAAGGCGCTAAGCCGGTGCACTGGTGCGTTGACTGCCGCTCTGCGCTGGCAGAAGCGGAAGTTGAGTACTACGACAAAACCTCTCCATCTATCGACGTGGCGTTCAACGCTGTCGATCAGGATGCAGTGAAAGCTAAATTTGGTGTGTCGTCCGTGAATGGCCCGATCTCTCTGGTGATCTGGACTACCACTCCGTGGACTCTGCCAGCGAACCGTGCGATCTCCCTGTCCGGTGAGTTTGAGTACGCGCTGGTGCAGATTGACGGTCAGGCGGTTATCCTGGCGAAAGATCTGGTTGAAAGCGTGCTGAAACGCGCGAACATCACCGATTACACCGTGCTGGGCACCGTGAAAGGTGACGCGCTGGAACTAATGCGCTTCAAACACCCGTTCCTGGACTTCGACGTTCCGGCGATCCTGGGCGAACACGTGACGCTGGAAGCGGGTACCGGTGCGGTTCATACCGCCGGTGGCCACGGTCCAGACGACTACAACATCAGCCTGAAGTACGGTCTGGAAATCGCTAACCCGGTTGGACCGGACGGATCTTACCTGCCTGGCACCTATCCGGCGCTGGACGGTATCAACGTATTTAAAGCTAACGACATCATCGTCGACATGCTGCGCACCAGCGGCGCGCTGCTGCACGTTGAAAAAATGCAGCACAGCTATCCGTGCTGCTGGCGTCACAAGACCCCGATCATCTTCCGTGCGACCCCGCAGTGGTTCGTCAGCATGGATCAAAAAGGCCTGCGCGAGCAGTCTCTGAAAGAGATCAAGGGCGTGCAGTGGATCCCTGACTGGGGCCAGGCGCGTATCGAATCCATGGTGGCTAACCGTCCTGACTGGTGTATCTCCCGTCAGCGTACCTGGGGCGTGCCGATGTCTCTGTTCGTACATAAAGAGACGCAGGAGCTGCACCCGAACACCCTGGAACTGATGGAAGAAGTGGCGAAGCGCGTCGAAGTTGACGGCATTCAGGCGTGGTGGGATCTCGACGCCCACGACATCCTGGGCGCTGACGCAGATAACTACGAGAAAGTGCCGGATACCCTGGACGTGTGGTTCGACTCCGGGTCTACCCACTCCTCCGTGGTTGACGTGCGTCCGGAATTTGCCGGCCACGCTGCCGATATGTATCTGGAAGGGTCTGACCAACACCGCGGCTGGTTCATGTCATCTCTGATGATTTCTACCGCCATGAAGGGGAAAGCACCTTACCGTCAGGTACTGACTCACGGCTTCACCGTGGATGGTCAGGGCCGTAAGATGTCCAAATCTATCGGTAACACCGTTTCTCCGCAGGATGTGATGAACAAGCTGGGCGCAGATATTCTGCGTCTGTGGGTGGCCTCTACCGATTACACCGGCGAAATGGCGGTGTCTGACGAGATCCTGAAACGTGCTGCCGACAGCTATCGTCGTATCCGTAACACCGCGCGCTTCCTGCTGGCGAACCTGAACGGGTTCGATCCGGCAAAAGACATGGTGAAACCGGAAGAGATGGTGGTGCTGGATCGCTGGGCGGTAGGCTGCGCGAAAGCGGCGCAGGAAGATATCCTGAAAGCCTATGAGTCTTACGACTTCCACGAAGTGGTGCAGCGCCTGATGCGCTTCTGCTCCATCGAGATGGGCTCGTTCTACCTCGACATCATCAAAGACCGCCAGTACACCGCGAAAGCGGACAGCGTGGCGCGTCGTAGCTGTCAGACCGCGCTGTTCCACATCGCAGAAGCGCTGGTGCGCTGGATGGCGCCGATCATGTCCTTCACCGCGGATGAAATCTGGGGCTACCTGCCGGGCGACCGTGAGAAGTATGTGTTCACGGGCGAGTGGTACGAAGGTCTGTTCGATCTCTCCAGCACCGAAGCGATGAACGATGCCTTCTGGGACGAGCTGCTGAAAGTGCGTGGCGAAGTGAACAAGGTTATCGAGCAGGCGCGTGCAGACAAGAAAGTCGGCGGCTCTCTGGAAGCGGCAGTCACGCTGTACGCCGAACCGGAACTGGCTGCGAAGCTGACGGCGCTGGGCGATGAATTACGATTTGTCCTGTTGACCTCCGGTGCGAAAGTTGCGGATTATGCCGATGCTTCTGCTGATGCTCAGCAGAGCGAACTGCTCAAAGGACTGAAAGTCGCGCTGAGCAAAGCCGACGGTGAGAAATGCCCGCGTTGCTGGCATTACACTACCGATGTCGGTCAGGTGGCGGAACACGCAGACATCTGCGGACGCTGTGTAAGCAACGTCGCCGGTGACGGCGAAAAACGTAAGTTTGCCTGATGAGTAAAACTCTCTGTTCAACAGGACTGCGCTGGCTGTGGCTGGTTGTGGTGGTGCTGATTATCGATCTGGGCAGCAAGTTCCTGATCCTCCAGAATTTTGCTCTGGGGGAGACGGTTCCGCTGTTCCCATCGCTTAACCTGCACTACGCGCGTAACTACGGCGCAGCGTTTAGTTTCCTTGCCGACAGCGGTGGCTGGCAGCGCTGGTTCTTTGCGGGTATCGCTCTCGGTATCTGCGTGATCCTGGCTGTGCTGATGTACCGCTCGAAGGCCACGCAAAAGCTGAATAACATCCCCTACGCGCTGATCATTGGCGGCGCGCTGGGCAACCTGTTTGACCGCCTGTGGCACGGCTTTGTGGTCGATATGATCGACTTCTACGTCGGCGACTGGCACTTCGCGACCTTTAACCTGGCCGATACGGCAATTTGTATCGGTGCGGCGTTAATCGTGCTGGAAGGCTTCTTGCCTAAACCGGCCGCGAAAGAGCAGGCGTAACACACTCGCCCGGTGGCGTAATGCTACCGGGCAAAACAAGCGAGCAATTTGCATGTCTAAATCCGTACAGAGCAACAGCGCGGTTCTCGTTCACTTCACGCTGAAGCTGGATGACGGCTCCACGGCCGAATCCACCCGCAATAACGGCAAACCGGCCCTGTTTCGTCTTGGCGATACCTCCCTGTCTGAAGGTCTTGAGCAGCAGCTTCTGGGCCTGAAAGAGGGTGAGAAAAAAGCCTTTTCGCTGGAGCCGGATGCCGCGTTTGGCGTGCCGAGTCCCGACCTTATCCAGTATTTCTCGCGCCGCGAGTTTATGGACGCAGGTGAACCGGAGATCGGAGCGATTATGCTCTTTACCGCTATGGACGGCAGCGAAATGCCTGGCGTGATCCGCGAAATCAACGGCGACTCTATTACCGTTGACTTCAACCATCCGCTTGCCGGGCGTACCGTTCATTTTGATGTTGAAGTGCTGGAAATCGATCCTGCACTGGAGGCCTGAAATGCAGATCCTGTTGGCTAACCCGCGCGGCTTCTGCGCCGGTGTAGACCGCGCTATCAGCATTGTTGAAAACGCGCTGGAGATTTACGGCGCGCCAATTTATGTGCGTCACGAAGTGGTGCACAACCGCTACGTGGTGGACAGCCTGCGCGAGCGTGGTGCCATCTTTATCGAGCAGATTAGTGAGGTGCCGGACGGTGCGATCCTGATTTTCTCCGCGCACGGCGTCTCGCAGGCGGTACGTAACGAAGCAAAAAGCCGCGATCTGACCGTATTCGATGCCACCTGTCCGTTGGTGACAAAAGTGCATATGGAAGTGGCGCGCGCCAGCCGTCGTGGTGAAGAGTCGATTCTGATTGGCCATGCCGGTCATCCGGAAGTCGAAGGCACCATGGGCCAGTACAGCAACCCGGAAGGGGGGATGTATCTGGTCGAGTCGCCTGAAGATGTCTTTACGCTGAACGTGAAAAACGAAGCGCGTCTGTCGTTTATGACCCAGACGACGCTCTCTGTAGACGATACTTCAGACGTGATTGACGCCCTGCGTCAGCGCTTCCCGAAAATCGTCGGTCCGCGTAAGGATGATATCTGCTACGCGACCACTAACCGTCAGGAAGCTGTGCGCGCACTGGCTGAACAGGCGGATGTGGTTCTGGTGGTCGGCTCCAAAAACTCCTCTAACTCCAACCGCCTGGCCGAACTGGCGCAGCGTATGGGGAAAGCGGCTTTCCTGATTGACGACGCGACGGATATTCAGGAAGCGTGGGTCAAAAATGCGGCCTGCGTGGGCGTGACCGCAGGCGCTTCCGCGCCGGACATCCTGGTGCAGAACGTTATTGCCCGCCTGCAGGAGCTGGGCGGCGGCGAAGCGGTGCCGCTGGAAGGACGTGAAGAGAACATCGTTTTCGAAGTCCCGAAAGAACTGCGTATCGACGCCCGCGAAGTCGAATAGTTTTCTCTCTGCCTTGAAAATGCCGGTGGCGAAATCTACCGGCATTTTTGTTTCTGGTTAACTGTGATTCACCATCAAGAATGGTGCCTTCATCGGCAGGTTAATCGTTTAATCTGATAGGCTGATGTTGCTGTTCTCCTTGGGCCGGAGATGACTATGAAACCAGAAATTATTCTGCCACCTCAGGTGGCATGGGCGACTGGCGCGCTCGCCAGAGGCCCGCTTGTTCGCAAGACAACCTGCCTTGCCGACCTTCCCTGCATCTTCGCTAACCGCGAGGAGTGGAAGTGTCGCGATCCCCAACAAAGCGTATACGACGTTGAGGTCCTGGAATCCCCCATGGCTGAGGGGGCGCTCTACGTTGGCGTCACTCACCTTCATGCAGGTAAAGTTGGTGATGAGTTCTTTATGACACGCGGTCATTTTCATGAGCGCCGTGAACAGGGGGAAGTCTATTTTGGCCTGCGTGGCAGCGGCTTACTGTTGTTGCAAACGGAGGCGGGCGTTGCGCGAGTTGAGCAGGTAGTAACAGGGTCGGTACACATTATTCCTCCTTTTACGGCGCACCGTTTGATCAACACCGGTAATGAGACGCTCTCCTCGCTGGCCGTCTGGTCAAGCGTCGCGGGGCACGACTACGCGGCGCTGGCAGAGGGTTTCGCTCTGCGAGTCTTTGCCACCGGGCAAGGTTTCGAGGTGCGTCATGTCTGACTATGGCCTTGATATGACCATTACCCATCAGCCGCTGGGTTTTAGCTATGGTGATGATGTCACCGGGCCGATGCCGGAAATCCGCACTCTGGATCAGATCCGCCCGTCACTGCGCGATCCTGACTGTCAGGGGCCGGATCAGGTGTACGCTATCGCCATGGATGTCGCGCGACTGATGGATAGACCGGAGCTGGAAAAACGGATGTTGCTCTTTGGTGTGGTTACCTACGCCGCAGGTACGCTCGGCGATGAGCCAATTCGCAGCCAGGGGCATGTCCACCGCATCAGCCAGCATAGCGGATGGTCACCACCAGAGCTTTATGAGATCTGGCAAGGTAAAGCGATTATTTACATGCAGGAGTACGTCGAGGACGATCCCGGACGCTGTTTTGCCGTTTTAGCGGGGCCAGGATAAAAGGTGCTGGTGCCTCCGGGTTGGGGTCATGCGACCATTTCGGCCTCGCCCGATACTCCGCTGACTTTTGGTGCCTGGTGCGATCGTGAGTACGGCTTTGAATATGACGCGGTTCGCGCGCACAAGGGGCTGGCCTGGTATCCGCTGGTTCAGGGAAAAAACATTATCTGGCAGCATAATAGCCACTATATGGCAGGGAGGTTACAGATGATCACACCGCGTCGTTACAGTGAGTTTGGTATTACGGATGCGCCTATTTATCAGCAGTTTATTGACGATCCGGCTCGGTTCCAGTTTATCTCGCGCCCGGACAGAACGGCAGAGCTGTGGCACCATTTCCATCCATAGCAAAAGCCGGGGCAGAGCCCCGGCTTTTTTATCCTGCAAACACCCCGGATGCCACGCCAAGCGCGGCGAGTACCAGCAGTAAAACCATGGCTTTGACTGGCGACACGCCGCGTTTTGCCATCAGGTACCAGGTACCTAGCACCACTATCAGTGGAAGCAGTTGCGGGAAAATACCGTCCAGCATCTGCTGCACGTGAATGTTAACGCCGTCGCGCGTGATGAACTCCAGCCCGGTACCGAGCTTCACATAGCTGGCCGCCACGCCGCCCATGACGAATACGCCCAGCAGGGAGAGCGCTTCCCGTAGCCGGGTGGATTTGCTGCTGACCAGCATCTCCACAGAGCCTGATCCCATCTGGTAGCCTTTAAGAAACAGGAACCATGAGCCCGGAATAATAATGGCCAGCCAGGCAACGGTATAAAACAGCGGGCCAAGTATGTTCCCGCCTGCCGCCAGCGCCATCCCGATGCTGAGGAGGATGGGGATTAGCATTCCGGGGATCATCGAATCGCCGATCCCTGCTATCGGCCCCATCAGGCCCACCTTCAGAGTGTTGATGGTTTCACCATCAATCGGCTCGCCGTTGGCTTTCTTCTCTTCCAGACCCAGCGCCATACCGTTAACAATCGCGCCAATTTGCGGCTCCGTGTTGTAGAACGACGCGTGGCGACGCAGCATCTCGGTGCGTTGTGCTGCATCGGGATAGAGTTTTTTTGCCACCGGCAGCATGCTCAGGCAGAAGCCGAAGGATTCCAGCCGTTCAAAGCTCATTGAAGAGAGGTTGTGCATCATCCACGCCCGCCAGCAGCGGCGCAGATCTTTGCGGGTCAGTTTACGTTCTTCCATCAGAATTCATCCTCGTCGTCAGGGACAGGTGCTGAAGCCACGGCCTGCGGCGTCTCAGGTTTGTAGTTATAATGAATCAGCGCCAGCAGGGCGCCCACGATCACCAGCGCAACCATATTGAGTTTCAGGAAAACGATGCAGACGAAGCCCACCAGAAAATAGATGATCATGGTGTAGCTTTTGATGATCTGCTTAAGCAGGATGGCAATACCGACGGCAGGCAAAATACCGCCCAGCACGTTCATGGTCGAGAGCACGATCTGCGGCAGGCTGTCCATAAAGCTGCTAATGTATTGCGCGCCAAAAAAGACGGCGATAAACGTGGGGACAAAGCGCAGCACAAAATTCATCACCTGCGGCCATATGGCGCTGTTGAGGTAGATTCCTCGCTCATCGCCATTTTCCAGCGCGACATCCGCCCGATGATTCCAGAACGAATTGAGCACCATCATCGCATTGAAGAGAATGGTTCCGGCGATACCGATAGTTGCTGCCAGTGCGACGGCAACCTCAGGTCCTTTGCCGGAAAGGATCCCCAGCGCAATGGCCGGATAAGCCACAAAGTTTAAATCTGCGGGCATCGAGCCACCGGGGGTCACCATCGCGATATACACCGCCTGCACCGCTACGCCAATCATAATCCCGGTTTTGATATCGCCCAGGATCAGGCCAACCAACATCCCGGAAATAAGCGGTCGGGAGATGAGATACCAACCGCCAGTCAACCCTAAAAGCCACGGACTGCTGAGTGCACCCAGATAACACAGGAGGCCAATTAAAGACGCTTCGATAAACATGGTCCGCTCCTTATTTCAGCTTTTGTCTGGCGTCATGCCAGGTATAAAAACTGGCATCGGGAACCAGGCGGAATTCAATCGCGTGTCCCTGGACAGTTAGCCACTCGAAAGCCGCCGCTTCATCTTTCGTGACCGATTGATTCGGGCCGATGGTGATCGTGTTAGCGCGAGCGCTCATCGGCCCCACGTTGATTTTCCCGTTGCTGTTTTTCAGGCTAATGCCTGCCTGTTCAATGCGCTGCAGCGTAAGCGGCGATTTGCCTATCACAAAATACCGCTTCTCGCTGGCAATCACTTTGGGCAGTTTTTCAATCGCCGTTGCGGTATCGAACAGCCACACTTTGGTGTCAGAGACGGCGCCTTTCATGACCGACGACAGCAGTGGATCGGCCGCAACGGCATCATCAATGGCAACGATGCCGTCACAGGGCAGCTCTTTGGCCCAGCGTGTGATGAGCTGCCCATGGATCACGCGATCGTCGATGCGAACAAAAGAAATACTCATATGCAGCTCCTTAAAAATCGTCTGTCGGTTCAGAATCTATCTGTTTCGCCTGTACCAGCGTCGGCAGAGTGAGTTGGATTATTTGCGCGGCAGCATGATGAACATCGCGTGCCATCATCACCTCGTCGGTTTGCAGCAGCATCGGGAAGTTGACCCCCGCGACCACGGCGACAGGCGGCTGCGTACGCGGATTAAACGCGGCCTCGCAGGCCACGTTCCACGGCGTGCCGCTTTGCATATCGCATAGCACCAGCACGCCATCAGCATTTATGCTTGCTGCTTCCAGCGTGGCGCAAAAGTCACGGCGGAAGCCCTCTATCCCTGCCTGTTCGGTCAGACAAACGGCATGCACGCCGGGCAGCTCGCCATAAACCATCCGGCCGCTCTCCAGCAGAGCGCTGGCAAGTGGGCCGTGGGTGGCGACAATAAAATGAATCATCGTTAACTCCTTACCCAGGCTTTGATAGTCGCCAGTGGTCGGCTGGAGGAATGGGCGGGCGGAGAAATGCGATATTCACCGACGCTTGCCGGAATGATGAAGGTTTCGGCGTAATGGACGGTAAAAGGCGCAAACGCTCCGGTTGGGCTATCGACAATGGCTTCGTCTCCCTCCACGAGATTCAGCACATTCACACCGCCACCGGTGTGATGCAACACGGGTTCGCTAAACCAGTGACGACGGGTTTCGATAAATTCTCGCTCGTGCAGCCCCGTTCGTTCTTCGCGCCAGTAATTTCCTTCTGCGATAGGTTCAAACTGATTCACCAGATGCTGATGCACCCACTGCGTGTCGCGCTGCCAGTCGATCACCTTTTCACCGTGATCCAGGTGTACCGGGCGCGGCTGACCGTCCAGCCCAAGGCGGCCCCAGTCCCATAGTTTGAAGGTGAAGATATACGGCGTAGCGCTGATCTCCAGTACCATAGTCCCCGCGCCGGAGCAGTGCACTGTGCCTGCAGGGATCAGGAAATGGTCGTGTTTTTTGGCCGGGATTTGATTAACGAAACGGGCATCATCAAACGGTTTTTCACCGCGCCCCGCACGCCTGAGATCGTCCATCATGTCCTTAGCATCTATACCGGTTTTGGTGCCCAGATAAACAACGGCATCCGGCCTGGCGTCCAGGATGTAATAGCTCTCATCCTGCGTGTAATGCATCCCGAACTGCTGCTGGATGTACTCGGTAACGGGGTGGACCTGGAAGCTCAGGTTTTGGCCACCAATGGTATCGAGAAAGTCAAAGCGAATCGGGAACTCCGCGCCGAAACGTGCGTGAACTTTCTCACCCAGCAGAGCGCGAGGCTCAAGCAGAACCAGATCCTGAGAGGGGATCTCGATCCGCACTGCGCCAAAACGCAGTAACAGGCTGTTTTCCTCGGGCACACAGTCAAAACACCATGCGTAATTGGGTGCAGAGGGATCGAGATCGAATTGTTGTTTCATCCACTGGCCGCCCCAGATTCCGGGGTCGAAAAAGGGGACTACGCGGAAAGGCTGCGAGGTCGTTTGTTCAAGCCCGGCACGCAGGGCCTCGCCGCTGGCCATCGCGGGCTGGTTTGCCCGGGTTGTATCCAGTAAAAAATCGGCGCGTTTGAGAAGTGGCGTTTTGTGACGATCGAAGACTCGCCATTCGATAAAAAAGGCGCGTTTGTAGCGACGAAGTATATCTTCATGCTGATTCTCTACGCCCCAGTTCCCCATCTCACCGCTGCGCATACGCTGCTGGATCTCCCATCGCGGAAGATCGGCATACACCAGCACATCACCCGGATGGACGAGCGCCGCACCGGGGCCATAAATCACAATCAGCCCTTCAGAGCACTGGCTCACCTGAGCCTGCAATGTTTCCAGACGAGTGGGATCGAAAAACTCAACGAGCTGGTGGCAGGAGAGTACGCCAAAGACGCGATCGTCGGTGAGGTTGCGTGCCAGCATTTCATGAATGGCGCGCTCATCCCGTCGCGCTTGTTCGACATTGATTGTGAGTGTCGGACGCAATTGCTGCAGCAAAACGTTCTCAAGTTCGGTCATGCGCACGCCTGGATAGCAATCAATCACCAGTACGGTGCGGCTGCACTGTCGGATTTTTGCATCAAGGCTGCTGATAATCGGCTCCCAACCTTGCCAGGCGCTGTCGTCATAACCCTGAATCGCCACCGTGGGGAATTTGTCGTAAGTGGTCATTGTATCCTCCGTATTCTTTATTTAAGGTTATTCGATTAACCGAATTTGAGAAGAGTGGTTAACGCGATTAACCCGCCATAAATACGAATGTAATCCTGATTGGTAGCCGTAATGTGAAGAGACTCACAGGGAAAAATGCAAAAAATAGGTTATTCGATTAATCTATAGTGGTGACTAAGGAGACAACATGACGGGAATTACTCTGGCCGATGTCGCGAAACGCGCCGGCGTGTCAACGGCGACGGTCTCTATGGTGCTTTGCAACAAAGGCCGTATTTCGCAAAGCACGCGTGAACGCGTGCTCAGGGCGCTGGACGAGTCGGGCTATGTCTACAACCAGACGGCGGCCAATTTGCGCAACCGCAGCAGTAACCAGGTGGGGTTGCTGTTGCATGACATCACCAACCCTTTCTACGGCGAGATGACCGCCGGCTTAAGCCATGAGATGGAGCGCCATGAGCTGATGCTGTTTTTGGCAAATAGCGAAGAATCCGCCGAGCGACAGCAAAAGTTTGTTGATTCGCTGATGCGTAACAACGTGGGTGGCATGGTGCTCTGTGCCGCCCGCGAAACGCCACAATCTTTTTTTGATAGCCTGAAGCGACGCAATATTCCGGCGATTATGGTAGTACGACCGCTTAGCGATCCGGGGTTCGATTTTGTTGGAACAGATAACTTTCTTGGCACCCAAATGGCGACCGAACATCTTTTAAAAATGGGACACCGGCAGATCGCATTTATCGGCGGTAGCCAGAATTCGGGGTCACGGGCGCAGCGTATTGGCGGATTTACCAGTAAACTTCTGGAATACGGTATTACGCCGAATGCGGCCTGGATTGTGACTTCACAGGCCAGCCAAAGCGACGGTGCGCGGGTGGCAGAGAGTTTGCTGACCGATAATCCGGAAATCACCGCCGCGATTTGTTATCAGGATATTGTGGCCCTCGGGGTTATGCAGTGTTTACGCAAATTGAACCGGGAACCCGGACGTGATTTTGCCCTGGTGGGATTCGATGACATCACCGAAGCGGCGCTGGTTCAGCCTGCACTAACGACGGTATCTGTCGCCGCGAAAGAGATTGGGCGCAAGGCAGGAGAGTTGCTGTATAGCCGCATGCAAGGAAATGATGAACCGGCAAAACGGATTATCCTTCCCCCCGCCCTCGTAGTGCGGGAATCCTGCGGTTTTCGCTGATCGTTATGCTTTTTACTGATATTTCTTCCTGTTTATCATTAAATTCTAATTATTGGTGTTTTCAGTGGCAGCCACCGCGAAGGCTGGTTAATCTGAAAACGGTTTACATCATTTTAACGTAAGAGAATAACTATGCATGATGCACAGATCCGTGTCGCGATTGCGGGCGCGGGTGGACGTATGGGCCGTCAGCTGATTCAGGCGGCACTACAGATGGATGGCGTCGCGCTTGGCGCGGCCCTGGAGCGAGAAGGTTCTTCACTTCTGGGGACCGATGCCGGTGAGCTGGCGGGCGCAGGCCACACGGGCGTTACCGTGCAAAGCAGCCTGGAGGCGGTAAAAGAGGACTTCGATGTATTCATCGATTTTACCCGTCCGGAAGGGACGCTCACGCACCTTGCGTTTTGTCGCCAGCACGGCAAGGGGATGGTGATCGGCACCACCGGTTTTGACGATGCGGGTAAGCAGGCTATCCAGGATGCATCAAAAGATATTGCGATTGTCTTCGCCGCAAACTTCAGCGTGGGCGTTAACGTCATGCTGAAGCTGCTGGAGAAGGCCGCGAAGGTGATGGGCAACTATACCGATATCGAGATCGTAGAAGCTCACCACCGCTACAAAGTTGATGCGCCATCAGGTACGGCGCTGGCGATGGGCGAAGCGATTGCTCATGCACTTGATAAAGATTTAAAAGACTGCGCGGTTTACACCCGCGAAGGTTACACCGGCGAACGCGTGCCGGGCACCATTGGTTTTGCAACCGTGCGGGCGGGTGACATCGTCGGCGAACACACGGCGATGTTCGCCGATATTGGTGAGCGCGTCGAAATTACGCATAAAGCCTCCAGCCGTATGACGTTCGCCAACGGTGCGGTACGTTCCGCTTTGTGGCTAAAAAGCAAGAAAGATGGCCTTTTTGATATGCGAGATGTGCTGGATCTCAACAATTTGTAAGCATTATTACCCATCGTGATGTGGTTATTGCAGTCGTAATCTATTGATTGCATAGGGCAATATTTTATTGCCCTTTTATTTTTCCTGTTTCATCGTGAATTTTACTTTAAATCCATGAATATCTATATATTCTTGCGTTTTTACGTTACTGAAATGTAAATTTTGACCATTTGGTCCACTTTTTTATGCTCAATCGCGTATTTTTTTATTAAACCAGGCGCGCAAGCGTTTTCTGCAGTGATTTACCTGATCTTTTTGTCGCTTAAGCGGCATTCCTCTCACCAGGCCTGCAAAAGACTAAACAAAATATCCGTTTTAAGTTGACTTTTACCCACCAAATCCCCAGAATGCCGCCGTTTGCCAAAAATCCGCTGGCAACACATTTGCATTGATTCGTGACATGGTTATGAATTAATATGCAAATAAAGTGAGTGAATATTCTCTGGAGGGTGTTTTGATTAAGTCAGCGCTATTGGTTCTGGAAGACGGAACCCAGTTTATCGGTCGGGCCATAGGGGCAACGGGTTCGGCGGTTGGGGAAGTCGTTTTCAATACTTCAATGACCGGTTATCAAGAAATCCTCACTGATCCTTCCTATTCTCGCCAAATCGTTACTCTTACTTATCCTCATATCGGCAATGTCGGCACCAATTCGGCTGACGAAGAATCTTCTCAGGTACATGCGCAAGGCCTGGTCATCCGCGACCTGCCGCTGATTGCCAGCAACTTCCGCAATACCGAAGACCTATCTTCTTACCTGAAGCGCCATAACATCGTGGCGATTGCCGATATTGATACCCGTAAGTTAACGCGTTTGCTGCGCGAGAAGGGTGCCCAGAACGGCTGCATCATCGCAGGTGATAACCTCGATGCGACGCTGGCGCTGGAAAAAGCGAAAGCCTTCCCGGGCCTGAACGGCATGGACCTGGCGAAAGAAGTGACTACCGCGGAAGCCTACAGCTGGACGCAGGGTAGCTGGACGCTGGAAGGCGACCTGCCGGAAGCGAAAAAAGAGAGCGAGCTGCCGTTCCACGTGGTGGCCTACGATTTCGGCGCCAAGCGCAACATCCTGCGCATGCTGGTTGACCGCGGCTGCCGCCTGACGGTGGTACCGGCACAAACGTCCGCCGAAGACGTGCTGAAGATGAATCCGGACGGTATTTTCCTGTCTAACGGTCCTGGCGACCCGGCACCGTGCGATTACGCCATCGCTGCCATCAAGTCCTTCCTGGAAACCGACATTCCGGTATTCGGCATCTGCCTCGGCCATCAGCTGCTGGCGCTGGCGAGCGGTGCGAACACCGTTAAGATGAAGTTCGGCCACCACGGTGGTAACCACCCGGTGAAAGACATCGATAACAACACGGTGATGATCACCGCGCAGAACCACGGCTTTGCCGTCGATGAAGCCTCGATGCCGGCTAACCTGCGCGTGACCCATAAGTCGCTGTTCGATGGCACCCTGCAGGGGATTCATCGCACCGATAAGCCAGCGTTCAGCTTCCAGGGCCACCCGGAAGCCAGCCCGGGCCCACACGACGCCGCGCCGCTGTTCGATCACTTCATCGAACTTATCGAGCAATACCGTAAGACCGCTAAATAATCAGGAGCCGAGAAGACAATGCCAAAACGTACAGACATAAAAAGCATCCTGATCCTTGGCGCTGGCCCGATCGTGATCGGGCAGGCCTGCGAATTCGACTACTCCGGCGCGCAGGCGTGTAAAGCCCTGCGTGAAGAGGGTTACCGCGTAATCCTGGTCAACTCCAACCCGGCGACCATCATGACCGACCCGGAAATGGCTGATGCAACCTACATCGAGCCGATTCACTGGGAAGTGGTGCGTAAAATCATCGAGAAAGAGCGTCCGGACGCGGTGCTGCCAACCATGGGCGGCCAGACGGCGCTGAACTGTGCGCTGGAGCTGGAGCGTCAGGGCGTGCTGGAAGAGTTCGGCGTGACCATGATTGGTGCAACCGCCGACGCGATTGATAAAGCAGAAGACCGTCGCCGCTTCGACGTGGCGATGAAGAAAATCGGCCTCGACACTGCGCGTTCTGGTATCGCGCACAATATGGAAGAAGCGCTGGCCGTCGCGGCTGACGTGGGCTATCCGTGCATCATCCGTCCATCGTTCACCATGGGCGGCACCGGCGGCGGTATCGCCTACAACCGCGAAGAGTTCGAAGAGATTTGCGAACGCGGTCTGGATCTCTCCCCAACCAAAGAGCTGCTGATTGATGAATCGCTGATTGGCTGGAAAGAGTACGAGATGGAAGTGGTGCGTGATAAAAACGACAACTGCATCATCGTCTGCTCCATCGAAAACTTCGATGCGATGGGTATCCACACCGGCGACTCCATCACCGTTGCCCCGGCTCAGACCCTGACCGACAAAGAGTATCAAATCATGCGTAACGCCTCGATGGCGGTACTGCGTGAAATCGGCGTGGAAACCGGTGGTTCAAACGTGCAATTCTCGGTGAACCCGAAAACCGGTCGTCTGATTGTTATCGAGATGAACCCGCGCGTGTCCCGTTCCTCTGCGCTGGCCTCTAAAGCGACCGGCTTCCCGATTGCAAAAGTGGCGGCGAAACTGGCGGTAGGTTACACCCTCGACGAGCTGATGAACGACATCACCGGTGGCCGCACGCCTGCGTCCTTCGAGCCGTCCATCGACTACGTTGTCACCAAAATCCCACGCTTCAACTTCGAGAAATTCGCGGGTGCGAACGACCGTCTGACCACCCAGATGAAATCGGTTGGTGAAGTGATGGCGATTGGCCGCACGCAGCAGGAATCCCTCCAGAAAGCGCTGCGCGGCCTCGAAGTGGGCGCGACCGGCTTCGACCCGAAAGTGAGCCTGGACGACCCGGAAGCGCTGACCAAAATCCGCCGCGAGCTGAAAGACGCGGGTGCGGAGCGTATCTGGTACATCGCCGATGCCTTCCGTGCCGGCCTTTCCGTCGACGGCGTGTTCAACCTGACCAACATCGACCGCTGGTTCCTGGTGCAGATTGAAGAGCTGGTGCGTCTTGAAGAACAGGTCGCAGAGCTGGGCATCACCGGCCTGGACGCTGATTTCCTGCGCGTGCTGAAGCGTAAAGGCTTCGCCGATGCGCGTCTGGCTAAGCTGGCGGGCGTGCGTGAAGCGGAAATCCGCAAGCTGCGCGACCAGTACGACCTGCACCCGGTCTACAAGCGCGTGGACACCTGTGCGGCTGAATTCTCGACCGACACCGCCTACATGTACTCCACCTATGAAGACGAGTGCGAAGCGAACCCGTCCGTCGACCGCGACAAGATTATGGTGCTGGGCGGCGGTCCAAACCGTATCGGCCAGGGCATCGAGTTCGACTACTGCTGCGTGCACGCCTCGCTGGCGCTGCGTGAAGACGGTTACGAGACCATCATGGTCAACTGTAACCCGGAAACCGTATCGACCGACTACGACACCTCTGACCGCCTCTACTTCGAGCCGGTTACCCTGGAAGACGTGCTGGAAATCGTGCGCATCGAGAAGCCAAAAGGCGTCATCGTGCAGTACGGCGGTCAGACCCCGCTGAAGCTGGCGCGCGCGCTGGAAGCGGCAGGCGTGCCGGTTATCGGCACCAGCCCGGATGCGATTGACCGTGCGGAAGACCGCGAGCGTTTCCAGCAGGCGGTTGACCGTCTGAAGCTGAAGCAGCCTGCAAACGCCACCGTCACCGCCATCGAAATGGCCGTTGAGAAGGCGAAAGAGATTGGCTACCCGCTGGTGGTGCGTCCTTCCTACGTGCTGGGCGGCCGCGCGATGGAAATCGTTTATGACGAAGCCGACCTGCGCCGCTACTTCCAGACTGCGGTGAGCGTGTCGAACGATGCGCCAGTGCTGCTCGACCGCTTCCTCGACGACGCGGTTGAAGTAGACGTTGACGCCATCTGCGACGGCGAAATGGTGCTGATTGGCGGCATCATGGAGCACATCGAGCAGGCAGGCGTGCACTCCGGCGACTCCGCCTGTTCTCTGCCAGCGTACACCCTGAGCCAGGAGATTCAGGACGTGATGCGCCAGCAGGTGCAGAAGCTGGCCTTCGAATTGCAGGTTCGCGGTCTGATGAACGTCCAGTTCGCGGTGAAAGACAACGAAGTCTACCTGATTGAAGTCAACCCACGTGCGGCACGTACTGTACCGTTCGTCTCCAAAGCCACCGGCGTACCGCTGGCGAAAGTGGCGGCGCGCGTGATGGCGGGCCAGACGCTGGCGCAGCAGGGCGTGACCAAAGAGATCATTCCACCGTACTACTCGGTGAAAGAAGTGGTGCTGCCGTTCAACAAATTCCCGGGCGTTGACCCGCTGTTAGGGCCAGAAATGCGCTCTACCGGGGAAGTGATGGGCGTGGGCCGTACCTTCGCAGAAGCGTTCGCGAAGGCGCAGCTGGGCAGTAGCTCCACCATGAGAAAATCAGGCCGTGCGCTGCTCTCCGTTCGCGAAGGCGACAAAGAGCGCGTGGTTGACCTGGCCGCCAAGCTGCTGAAGCAGGGCTTCGAGCTGGATGCAACCCACGGTACCGCGATTGTGCTGGGCGAAGCCGGCATCAACCCGCGTCTGGTGAACAAGGTGCATGAAGGTCGTCCGCACATTCAGGACCGTATCAAGAATGGCGAATACACCTACATCATCAACACCACCGCAGGCCGCCAGGCGATTGAAGACTCTAAGCTGATTCGCCGCAGCGCGCTGCAGTACAAGGTGCACTACGACACCACCCTGAACGGCGGTTTCGCGACGGCCATGGCGCTGAACGCGGATGCCACCGAGAAGGTGATTTCGGTTCAGGAAATGCACGCGCAGATTAGCAAGTAAGTAAAAATGCCCGGTGCCGTTCGGCTGCCGGGCACTCTCCCCATCTTCAGAACCTTCTGGTTTTTCATCCGCTTTCAGTCAGTTAGCCTAAAATGGTTAGGTCGATAACGAAATTCAACTGAGAGCAGGGGAAAACACCATGCAAAATAAATTACTGATCGCTTCCGTTCTGGCTGCTACGGCAATGTTTACCGTTGCGGGCTGTTCGTCTAATCAGGCCGTAAAAACCACCGATGGCAAAACCATTGTCACCGACGGCAAGCCGCAGGTGGATGACGATACCGGTCTGGTGTCGTACAAAAATGCCGAAACTGGTCAAACCGAGCAGATCAACCGTGACCAGGTGAAATCCATGGGCGAGCTGGATAACTAATTCAGAATTGTGACGTAAGCCCGTCAATAATATTCACTATTAGCCTGTTGAATTACTGACTACACTCTTTTGTTAAAAGAAAGCAGTAACAACAGGCTAATCAATGATTCTGATAATTTATGCCCATCCTTATCCGCAGCACTCGCATGCGAATAAGCGGATGCTTGAGCAGGTAAGGACGCTTGATAACGTAGAGATACGTTCCCTCTATCAACTCTATCCCGATTTTAATATCGATATCGCCGCCGAACAGGAGGCGCTTTCTCGTGCCGATCTGATTATCTGGCAGCATCCGATGCAGTGGTACAGCACGCCCCCGCTCCTGAAGCTGTGGATTGATAAAGTCTTCTCCCACGGCTGGGCGTACGGCCACAACGGCAATGCGCTTAAAGGGAAAAGCCTGATGTGGGCGGTTACCACCGGCGGTGGGGAAAGCCATTTTGATATCGGTTCCTTCCCGGGTTTTGACGTCCTGGCGCAGCCGCTGCAGGCGACGGCGCTCTATTGCGGTCTGAACTGGCTCCCGCCGTTTGCGATGCACTGCACGTTTGTTTGCGACGATGAAACGCTGCAGGCGCAGGCTCGCCATTATAAACAACGCTTGCTTGAGTGGCAGGAGGCGCACCATGGATAGCCATACGCTGATACAGGCGCTGATTTACCTCGGTGCGGCGGCGCTGATTGTGCCCGTGGCGGTACGCCTGGGGCTGGGCTCGGTTCTTGGCTACCTGATTGCGGGCTGCGTCATTGGGCCGTGGGGCTTTCGACTGGTCACGGATGCCGAGGCGATTCTCCATTTTGCTGAAATTGGCGTGGTGCTGATGCTGTTTGTGATTGGCCTGGAGCTCGACCCGCAGCGGCTGTGGAAGCTTCGCGCCTCGGTATTTGGCGGTGGGGCGCTGCAGATGGTGGCCTGCGGCCTGCTGCTGGGCGGGTTCTGCATCCTGTTGGGCATGGACTGGAAAGTGGCGGAGCTCATCGGCATGACGCTGGCGCTCTCCTCGACGGCGATTGCCATGCAGGCGATGAACGAGCGAAATCTGACGGTTTCTCAGATGGGACGCAGCGCGTTCTCGGTTCTGCTGTTCCAGGACATTGCCGCTATCCCGCTGGTGGCGATGATCCCGCTGCTGGCGGCCAGCGGTTCCTCTACCACGCTGGGTGCTTTCGCGCTGTCGGCGCTGAAGGTGGCGGGTGCCCTGGCGCTGGTGGTGCTGCTGGGCCGCTACGTGACACGACCGCTGCTGCGGTTTGTCGCCCGTTCAGGCCTGCGCGAAGTATTCAGCGCCGTGGCGCTGTTCCTGGTGTTTGGCTTCGGCCTGCTGCTGGAGGAGGCCGGGCTGTCGATGGCAATGGGGGCGTTCCTCGCAGGCGTTCTGCTGGCGAGCTCTGAATACCGTCACGCGCTGGAAAGCGATATCGAGCCGTTCAAAGGGTTGCTGCTGGGGCTGTTTTTTATCGGCGTTGGGATGTCCGTCGACTTCGGCACGCTGGTGACGCACCCGCTGCGGATCGTCATCCTGCTCGTCGGCTTCCTGGTCATTAAAATGGTGATGCTGTGGCTGATTGCGCGTCCATTGAACGTGCCGGGCAGGCAGCGCCGCTGGTTTGCCGTGCTGCTGGGGCAGGGGAGTGAATTTGCGTTCGTGGTCTTTGGCGCCGCGCAGATGGCAAACGTGCTCGATCCCGAGTGGGCGAAAGCGCTGACGCTGGCGGTCGCACTGTCGATGGCGGCGACGCCTGTGCTGCTGGTGGTGCTGACGCGCCTGGAAAAATCGGACAGCGAGCAGGAGCGCGAAGCCGATGAGATTGACGAGGAGCAGCCGCGCGTCATCATTGCCGGATTTGGCCGCTACGGGCAGATCGTGGGCCGTCTGTTGCTGTCCAGCGGGGTGAAAATGGTTATCCTCGATCACGATCCCGACCATGTCGACACCCTGCGTAAATTTGATATGAAGGTGTTCTACGGGGATGCGACTCGCGTCGATCTGCTGGAATCCGCCGGGGCGGCAAAAGCCGAGGTGTTGATTAACGCCATTGACGATCCGGAAACCAGCATGCAGATGGTGGAGCTGGTAAAAGAACATTTCCCGGCGCTGACCATTATTTCCCGCGCCCGCGATGTGGATCACTACATCCGCCTGCGACAGGCGGGCGTAGACGCGCCGGAGCGTGAAACGTTCGAAGGTGCGCTCAAGTCTGGCCGCGTGGCGCTGGAAAACCTGGGGCTCGGCGCGTATGAAGCACGTGAGCGTGCAGACCTGTTCCGCCGCTTTAATACCGAGATGGTCGAAGAGATGGCGGCGATGGCCGGCAGTACGGCCACCGAGCGTGCGGCGGTGTTTAAACGCACCAGCGCGATGCTGACGGAAATCATTAACGAGGATCGAAACCACCTGTCGCTGATCCAGCGTCATGGCTGGCAGGGCACGGAAGAGGGCAAGCATACCGGCGATCCGTCTGACGAGCCCGAGAGTAAACCTTCCGCGTGAAGTGGGGTTGCCAGCAATATTAAAAAATTTCTTTATCTTTACCCTGCCGCCAGTCGACGAAAGATTAAGCTTTCCGTATAGTGGCGGCAATTTTTTGCATCCGGGAAATTTTCAATGATCAGTCTGATTGCAGCGCTGGCGGTGGACCGCGTTATCGGTATGGAAAATGCCATGCCGTGGAACCTGCCTGCCGATCTCGCATGGTTTAAACGTACTACGTTAAACAAGCCGGTAGTGATGGGCCGCCTGACCTGGGAGTCGATTGGTCGTCCATTGCCGGGCCGTAAGAATATCGTTATCAGCAGCCAGCCGGGCACTGACGATCGCGTCGAATGGGTAAAATCAGTAGACGAGGCGATTGCAGCATGCGGCAATGCCGAAGAGATCATGGTGATTGGCGGTGGGCGCGTATATGAGCAGTTCCTGCCAAAAGCGCAGAAGCTGTATCTGACCCACATTGATGCAGAAGTGGAAGGGGATACCCATTTCCCGGACTACGATCCGGACGAGTGGGAATCGGTATTCAGCGAGTTCCACGACGCGGATGCACAGAACTCCCACAGCTACTGCTTCGAGATTCTGGAACGTCGTTAAGTGATTTTCCCTCTCCCGGCCGGGAGAGGGAATAGCGTATCAGGAGGCAACGGCCTCACTTTCCCCCAAGTCCAGCTGTCGGTTGGACGGCTGCACAAAGTAAGCTTTATCTTCCCAGCGTAAGCAGGTTAAGTCTCCGCCCCAGCAGCATCCGGTATCCAGACCATAGATCCCTTCCGGTGTTCCTTTTCCTTCCAGTGCAGCCCAGTGACCAAATACCACGCTGTACTCGCTTGTCACCGGCCCCGGAATGGCAAACCACGGTTTCAGCGGTGCGGGCGCGCTTTCCGGCGTCTCTTTGGAATACATGTCCAGCTGTCCGTTCGGGAAGCAGAAACGCATGCGGGTGAACGCGTTGGTGATAAAGCGCAGGCGGGCCAGACCGCTGAGTTCCTCGCTCCAGTGGTTCGGCATATCGCCGTACATGGCATCGAGGAAGAAAGGATACGAGTCGCTCGCCAGCACCGCCTCAACGTCACGCGCGCAGGTTTTCGCCGTCTCAAGATCCCATTGTGGCGTGATTCCGGCATGCGCCATGACCAGCTTTTTCTCTTCGTCGATCTGCAGCAGGGGCTGACGGCGCAGCCAGTTAATCAGATCGTCCGCATCCGGCGCATCCAGCAGTGGGGTAAGACGATCTTTAGGTTTGTTGCGGCTGATCCCGGCGAAAACCGCCAGCAGATGCAGATCGTGATTGCCCAGCACCATGCGCACGCTGTCGCCCAGCGATTTGACGAAACGTAATACTTCAAGGGAGCCGGGGCCACGCGCGACTAAATCGCCCGTCAGCCAGAGTGTGTCCTGTCCTGGCGTAAAGTCGACCTGTTTTAATAATGCGATCAGTTCATCGTAGCAACCGTGAACGTCGCCAATCAGATATGTAGACATTAGATTAATGAATGAGTGTTGTAACGGCGAGACGGAACACAGGAATGGCAACGCGGAAACTATTGCCATCGACATCGACCATTTCATAATGGCCTTGCATGGTACCCATCGGCGTTTCAATTACCGCGCCGCTGGTGTACTGGTACTCTTCGCCAGGGGCGATATGGGGCTGCTCACCGACCACACCTTCGCCCTGAACTTCGATTTCGCGGCCATTGCCGTTAGTGATAAGCCAGTAACGCCCGCGCAGCTGCACGGGCATCCGCCCCAGATTACGAATGGTCACGGTGTAAGCGAAAACAAAACGTTCTTCGTCCGGGGAGGACTGTGATTCAACATAGACGCTTTGTACATGGACACATACGCGGGGCGAATCAATCATGGCTTAACTCTCCTTCGGCGGCGCATTATCGCTGATGTAATTAGCCAGCTTGCAGTACTGCTCTACGGAAATATTCTCCGCACGCATTGCCGGGTCGATCCCCAGCTCGGCTAACACCTCAACGGTAAACGAATTGCTCAGGCTGTTACGGATCGTTTTACGGCGCTGGTTAAAGGCTTCTGTAGTAATGCGGCTCAGTACGCGCAGATCTTTAACCGGATACGGTTTCGTCTTGTGCGGCACAAGGCGCACAACCGCTGAATCCACTTTCGGTGGTGGTGTGAACGCTGACGGCGGTACTTCGAGTACCGGGATCACGTTGCAGTAATACTGTGCCATCACGCTTAAACGACCATACGCTTTACTGTTCGGGCCTGCAACCAGACGGTTAACAACCTCTTTTTGCAACATGAAGTGCATGTCGGCAATGGCATCAGTATAGCTAAAGAGGTGGAACATGAGCGGTGTGGAGATGTTGTACGGCAGGTTGCCGAAGACGCGCAGCGGCTGGCCCATTTTTTCCGACAGTTCGCCAAAGTTCATGGTCATGGCGTCCTGCTGATAGATGGTCAGCTTCGGCCCGAGGAACGGGTGCGTTTGCAGGCGTGCGGCCAGATCGCGGTCCAGTTCGATGACGGTCAGCTCGTCAAGGCGTTCGCCTACTGGCTCGGTCAGCGCGGCAAGGCCCGGGCCGATTTCAACCATCGCCTGACCTTTTTGCGGATTAATAGCCGAGACAATACTTTCGATCACGAACTGATCGTTAAGGAAGTTTTGCCCGAAACGTTTACGGGCTAAGTGGCCCTGATGGACTCGATTAGTCATTGAGTATTAACAATCATTTTGATGGCGAGATTAAGCGCCGTAATAAAACTGCCGACATCCGCTTTCCCCTGGCCTGCCAGATCCAGCGCAGTACCGTGGTCAACGGACGTTCGAATAAAGGGTAAACCGAGGGTAATATTCACCCCGCGGCCAAAGCCCTGGTATTTTAGCACGGGCAGGCCCTGATCGTGGTACATCGCGAGCACGGCATCGGCATTATCCAGGTATTTCGGCTGGAAAAGGGTATCTGCAGGCAGCGGCCCGCTGAGATTCATCCCCTTCGCCCGCATTTCGTTGAGCACCGGAATAATGGTGTCGATCTCTTCGGTTCCCATGTGCCCGCCTTCGCCGGCGTGCGGATTGAGGCCACAAACCAGCACGTGCGGCTGCAGGATCCCAAATTTTGTCTGCAGATCGTGGTGCAAAATCCCGATGATCTCACGCAGGAGTTCAGGGGTGATCGCATCAGGAATGGCTTTGATCGGCAGATGGGTTGTCACCAGCGCAACGCGCATCTCCTCCGTCGCCAGCATCATCACCACTTTCGGGCTGTGCGAGCGTTCTTCGAAGAACTCCGTATGCCCGGTAAAGGGTATACCCGCTTCGTTGATAACGCCTTTGTGGACGGGGCCGGTGATCAGGGCGGCAAATTCGCCCTTCAGACAACCGTCGCAGGCGCGCGCCAGAGTTTCAACGACATAGTGGCCGTTTTCCGTGCTGAGCTGGCCCGGAATAACCGCTGTACGAAGGGGAACTGAAAGAAGGGTGAGCGTACCGGCTTGCTGCGGTGCAGGCTGTTGGCCTTCAACGTAAGGGATGAGCGTTAAAGGCAGACCGAGCAGCGTTGCCCGGTCCTGTAACAGTGTTGCATCCGCGCAGACAACCAGTTCAACCGGCCAGCTGCGCTGGGCGAGCTGGACAACGAGGTCAGGCCCAATCCCGGCGGGTTCGCCGGGCGTGATAACAACACGATGCTGTTTCATTAGTTGCTCAGAACTTTCACATAAGCGCTGGCGCGTTGTTCCTGCATCCAGGTTGCTGCTTCTTCAGAGAACTTACGGTTAAACAGCATACGGTAGGCTCTGTCTTTCTGTGCCGCATCCGTTTTATCAACGTTACGGGTGTCCATCAGCTCGATCAGATGCCAGCCAAATGAAGAGTGGACCGGCGCGCTGATCTGACCTTTGTTCAGCTTCATCAACGCATCGCGGAACGCAGGATCGTAAATATCCGCAGCCGCCCAGCCCAGATCGCCGCCCTGGTTAGCAGAGCCTGGATCCTGAGAGAACTCTTTTGCTGCCTTCGCAAACGAGGTTTTACCGCTCTTAATGTCAGCAGCGATCTGTTCCAGCTTCGCACGCGCCTGATCGTCAGTCATGATCGGTGACGGTTTCAGAAGAATATGGCGAGCGTGAACTTCGGTGACGGAGATATTTTGACTCTGGCCGCGCAGATCGTTCACCTTCAGAATGTGGAAGCCCACGCCTGAACGGATAGGACCAACGATATCCCCTTTCTTCGCCGTGCTCAGCGCCTGAGCAAAGATGGAAGGCAGCTCCTGAATACGTCCCCAGCCCATCTGGCCGCCTTTCAGCGCCTGTTGGTCAGCGGAGTAGGTGATTGCCAGCTTGCCAAAGTCACCGCCGTTACGCGCCTGTTCAACAATAGAACGCGCCTGGCTTTCTGCTTCCGCAGCCTGATCGGACGTTGGGTTCTCTGGCAGTGGGATCAGAATGTGGCTCAGGTTCAGCTCTGTGCTCGCATCGTTCTGGTTACCCACCTGTTTTGCCAGCGCGTCCACTTCCTGAGGCAGGATTGTAACGCGGCGACGCACTTCGTTGTTACGCACTTCCGAAATCAGCATCTCTTTACGGATCTGGTTACGGTAGGTGGCGTAGCTGATGCCGTCATAGGCCAGACGGCTGCGCATCTGGTCTAAAGACATATTGTTCTGCTTCGCGATATTAGCGATCGCCTGATCGAGCTGCTCGTCAGTGACCTTCACACCCATTTTCTGCCCCATCTGCAGAACGATCTGATCCATGATCAGACGCTCCAGAATCTGGTGGCGCAGCGTGGCGTCATCCGGAAGCTGTTGACCGGCTTCGCCCGAATTGAGCTTCACCGATTTCATCAGACCATCAACGTCACTTTCAAGCACGACGCCGTTGTTAACCACAGCAGCGACTTTATCAACAACCTGGGGGGCCGCGAAGCTGGTATTCGCAACCATAGCGACACCGAGCAGCAGCGTTTTCCAGTTCTTCATACTTTTTCCATTTCAATTAACCGCAAAGCGGATTACGTTGCAAATCAAGCACATTACAAGGCGCTACTGTACGGCAGAATATTCGAGCGCAGCATTTTCTGTGTACCCAGACCGTAGTTGGAACTCAGGCCGCGTAACTCGAAGTTAAAGCCAATCACGTTATCGTATTTGCTCTGATTGTTTTCACTGTTCCAGCCGTTAAGCTTACGTTCGTAGCCGACACGCAGCGCGTAACAGCAGGAGTTATATTGCAGACCTACCATCTGGTCAGCAGCTTTATTGGCGTTAGTGTCGAAGTAGTACGCGCCTACGATTGACCAGCGGTCGGCGATTGGCCAACTCGCTGCCCCACCCACCTGCGAAATACCGTCTTTATACTGCTCTGCAGTACCATAGTTTGGTAACGTCGCCTGAATATATTCCGGGCTGGCATAACGATAGGTCAACTGCACCATACGATCTTCATCCCGGCGGTACTCGATCGCCGCCGTACTGTTGGCGATATTGTCGAGACGGGTGTCATATTGCACGCCACCGCGAAGACCCCAACGATCGGTCATGCGCCAGTAGGTATCACCAGCCCAAATCAGCGAACCTGTCTTGTTATCTTTCTCCCACTTAATATTGTCATCGCCCGTGCGAGACTCGGTGAAATAGTAGATTTGACCAACAGAAACGTTAAAACGTTCAACGGCAGCGTCATCATAAACGCGCGATGTGACCCCGGTCGTTAACTGGTTCGCTGAGGCGATGCGGTCAAGGCCACCGTAGGTACGGTCGCGGAACAGGCCGCTATAGTCAGACTGCAGTAAAGAGGAGTCGTAGTTATTGATGTTGCTCTGGTCGCGATAAGGCACGTACAGGTACTGCATACGTGGCTCCAGCGTCTGGGTATAGCCATCCGCCAGAAGTCCCATGTTGCGCTCGAAGATCAGCTTACCGTCCATTTTGAACTGCGGAAGCGTGCGGTTTACGCTTTCCTCAAGACGGGCGTTGTTGCTGGTATTGTAATCATCAATATTTTTTTGCTGATAGTGTGTCGCCATCAGCTTGGCTTCAGTATTCAGGCTTGCCCAGTCATTTGACCATGGCAAGTTGATGACGGGCTCAAGGTGAACTCGGGTGGCTTCCGGCATATTGGAATTGGTGTTTACAAAATGCACCGCCTGACCATAAATACGGGTGTCGAACGGACCCACGTCATTTTGGTACCAGTTAACGTCCAGCTGTGGCTCGGCGCCATAGGTACTTGCCGTCTGGCTGGAGAACACCTGGAACTGCTTGTTGGTTACCGTCGCATCGAAGTTCTGCACCGCATAGCCAACGCTGAAGATCTGCGTGGCATAACCATCGGTACTCGAACCGTATTTTGAGGAGAAATCGTTAAAGTAGTTCGGGTCACTGACCTTGGTGTAGTTAACGTTGAAACGCCAGACCTGATCCATCACCCCGGAATGCTGCCAGAAATACATCCAGCGGTGCTTGTCGCCTTCGGTCGGATGCTCGTCCTGGAAGACTTTATCCGACGGCAGATAGTCCAGCTCCATCAGACCCGCACCGGCGTGGGTCAGATAGCGGAACTCGTTCTCCCACATGATGTTGCCGCGCTTGTGGATATAGTGCGGCGTGATCGTCGCATCCATGTTTGGCGCGATGTTCCAGTAATACGGCAGGTAGAACTCAAAATAGTTCGACGTGCTGTATTTGGCATTCGGGATCAGGAAACCGGAGCGACGTTTGTCACCCACGGGAAGCTGCAGATAAGGGCTGTAGAATATGGGCACCGGACCCAGCTTAAAGCGGGCGTTCCAGATCTCTGCGACCTGTTCTTCGCGGTCATGGATAACCTCGCTACCGACCACGCTCCAGGTATTTGAACCTGGCAGACATGACGTGAACGTACCATTTTCCAGGATCGTATAGCGGTTTTCACCGCGCTGTTTCATCAGGTCTGCGTCACCGCGCCCCTGGCGACCCACCATCTGGTAATCACCTTTCCAGACGTTAGTATCTTTAGTATTCAGGTTTGACCAGGCTTTCGGACCTTTCAGGATGACCTGATTGTCGTCATAGTGCACATTACCCAGCGCATCCACCGTTCGTACCGGCTCGGCCGCACCTTCCGGCTGCTTCTGGTGCAATTGCACTTCATCTGCCTGCAGGCGGCTATTGCCCTGGTTAATATCTACATTGCCCGTAAACGTGGCATTGTCAGGGTAAGTCCCTTTCGAACTGTCGGCAGTAATGGTTACCGGCAAGCTATTTGTATCGCCACTCACCAGTGGGCGATTATAACTTGGGACGCCAAGCATACACTGCGAGGCGAGATCGGCCGCCAGCCCCTGTTGACTGTACAGGGCGGTGCCAATCATTGTGGCCAGGAGGGTGGGGATACGTTTTTTCATACGTTGTATTTTATTGTTCCGTCATCAGTGGCTACGGCTTACAAACGCTCAGAGACTATCTTACTCATCTGCGCAGTACCAGCGTTAATCCTGCCCGTTTGCGTGCCAGAGTGTTAGGCTCGCTATCGAATGACGAGTATGATAAAGCAAATTATAGGCGATGTCCTTCAATTGACCGTGACTTGAACACAGTGATGATGACGTTGCGTCGGCAAGGAATATGACTATCCGGGGAGTATATGCAGTATTGGGGTAAAATAATCGGCGTTGCGTTCGCCATCATCATGGGTGCCGGGTTCTGGGGGATTGTGCTTGGGCTTATTATCGGCCATATGTTTGATAAGGCGCGCAGCCGCAAAATGGCCTGGTTTGCCAATCAGCGCGAGCGTCAGTCACTCTTTTTCTCCACCACCTTTGAGGTCATGGGGCACTTAACCAAATCCAAAGGGCGTGTCACAGAAGCCGATATTCAGATTGCCAGCGTCTTTATGGATCGCATGAACCTGCATGGCGACTCCCGTCTGGAAGCGCAAAATGCGTTTCGCATCGGTAAATCGGATAATTATCCGCTTCGCGAAAAAATGCGTCAGTTCCGCAGCATCTGCTTCGGACGCTTTGATTTAATTCGGATGTTTCTGGAAATTCAAATTCAGGCTGCCTTCGCCGATGGTTCACTTCACCCTAATGAACGTGACGTGCTGTACGTCATTGCGGAAGAGCTGGGTATCTCCCGTATGCAGTTCGACCAGTTCCTGCGCATGATGCAGGGCGGGGCGCAGTTTGGCGGCGGTTATCACCAGCAGTCGTCCGGCGGTGCCTGGCAGCAGGCGCAGCGTGGTCCGACGCTGGAAGACGCCTGCAACGTGCTTGGCGTTAAGCCCTCTGACGATCAGACCACGATTAAACGTGCCTATCGTAAGCTCATGAGTGAGCATCATCCGGACAAACTGGTCGCGAAAGGCTTACCGCCAGAAATGATGGAGATGGCGAAGCAAAAAGCGCAGGAAATCCAGAAGGCGTACGAGCTCATTAAAGAGAAGAAAGGTTTCAAATAAAAAAAAGCCCGACGATGTCGGGCTTTTTTTAGAAGTCCACCGGGGCTTTAAACGTCATCGCGTTACCGAAGGCCGGATGGGTGATGGTGAGCGTCTGCGCGTGCAGCTGCAGACGTGGCGCTAAGGCCAGCGCTTCAGGCGGCGCGTAAAAGCGATCGCCCAGAATCGGATGACCCAGGGCGAGCATATGCACGCGCAGCTGGTGTGAACGTCCGGTAATCGGCTTAAGCAGGACGCGCGCGGTATTATCCGGCGCGTACTCCAGCACTTCATACTCGGTCTGCGCGGCCTTGCCGGTTTCATAACACACCTTCTGCTTAGGCCGGTTCGGCCAGTCGCAGATCAGCGGTAAATCCACCAGCCCTTCCGCCTGCGCGGGGTGGCCCCAGACGCGGGCGACATACTGCTTTTTCGGCTCGCGCTCGCGGAACTGGCGCTTTAACTCGCGTTCCGCCGCTTTGTTCAGCGCAACCACAATCACGCCGCTGGTGGCCATATCCAGGCGATGGACGGACTCCGCCTGCGGATAATCGCGCAGAATGCGCGTCATCACGCTGTCTTTGTGCTCGTCCAGACGCCCCGGCACGGACAACAGGCCGCTGGGCTTGTTGACCACCATAATGTGTTCATCCTGATACAGAATGACCAGCCAGGGATCCTGCGGCGGATTGTAAGGCTCCATCACCATCTTGCGCTCCGTTTACTGATGCGTCACAACGATAAGACGCAGGGCGTCCAGACGCCAGCCAGCCTGATTCAGGCTTTCCAGCACCTGCTGACGGTTGCTTTCAATCGCCGCCAGCTCGTCGTCACGGATGTTCGGGTTGATTGCTTTTAACGCTTCCAGACGTGACAGCTCCGCAGACAGTTTCTCATCGGCTTCGCTGCGCGCGGCGTCGATCAGCGCTCTGGCCGCTTTTTCAATCTGGGTTTCGCCCAGTTGCAGAATGGCGTGCACATCCTGCTGTACCGCGTTCACCAGCTTGCTGCCCGTATGGCGGTTTACCGCGCTCAGCTGTCGGTTGAAACTCTCGAATTCAACCTGTCCCGCCAGGTTAGTGCCGTTTTTGTCCAGCAGCAGGCGGACGGGTGTTGGCGGCAGGAAGCGGTTAAGCTGCAGCTGTTTCGGCGCCTGCGCTTCCACAACGTAAATCAGCTCCACCAGAAGCGTGCCTACTGGCAGTGCCTTGTTTTTCAGCAGGGAGATCGTGCTGCTGCCGGTATCGCCGGAGAGGATCAGGTCCAGCCCATTGCGGATCAGCGGGTGTTCCCAGGTGATGAACTGAGCATCTTCGCGGGACAGCGCCACATCACGCTCGAAGGTGATGGTACAGCCATCTTCCGGCAGGCCCGGGAAATCCGGAACCAGCATGTGATCGGACGGAGTCAGGACAATCAGGTTCTCGCCGCGGTCGTCCTGGTTGATGCCGACGATGTCGAACAGGTTCATGGAGAAGCTGATCAGACTGGTGTCATCATCTTGTTCTTCAATGCTCTCGGCCAGCGCCTGCGCTTTTTCACCGCCGTTGGAGTGGATCTCCAGCAGTCGGTCGCGGCCTTGTTCCAGCTGCGCTTTCAGCGCATCGTGCTTCTCACGGCAGGACTTGATCAGCTCATCAAACCCTTCCGCATTTTCCGGCGCGGCCAGGTAGCCGATCAGATCGCCATGCACCCGATCGTAAATGGTGCGGCCCGTCGGGCAGGTATGCTCAAACGCGTCCAGACCTTCGTGGAACCAGCGCACCAGCACGGACTGGGCGGTTTTTTCCAGATACGGCACGTGGATCTGAATATCATGCGCCTGACCGATACGATCCAGACGGCCGATACGCTGCTCCAGCAGATCCGGGTTAAACGGCAAATCGAACATCACCAGGTTGCTGGCGAACTGGAAGTTACGGCCTTCAGAGCCGATTTCCGAGCACAGCAGAACCTGTGCGCCGCTGTCCTCTTCCCCGAACCACGCCGCGGCGCGGTCGCGTTCGACGATGGACATGCCTTCGTGGAACACGGCTGCACGAATACCTTCGCGCTCGCGCAGGACCTGCTCCAGCTGCAGCGCGGTGGCCGCCTTGGCGCAGATCACCAGCACTTTCTGGGAGCGGTGCGCGGTCAGGTAGCCCATCAGCCACTCCACGCGCGGATCGAAGTTCCACCAGGTACCGGTATCGCCTTCAAATTCCTGGTAGATTTGTTCCGGATAGAGCATGTCGCGGGCGCGCTCTTCCTGGGTTTTACGCGCACCCATAATGCCGGAGACCTTGATCGCCGTCTGGTACTGCGTCGGCAGCGGCAGCTTGATGGTGTGCAGCTCGCGTTTCGGGAAACCTTTTACGCCGTTACGGGTGTTGCGGAACAGCACGCGGCTGGTGCCGTGGCGATCCATCAGCATATCGATCAGCTCTTTACGCGCGGATTCCGCGTTGTCGCTGTCGCTGTTCGCAGCCTGCAAAAGCGGCTCGATGTCCTGCTCGCCAATCAGATCGCTCAGAGTGTTGAGTTCTTCATTTGAAAGACGCTTGCCCGCCAGCAGCATAGCGACGGCATCCGCGACCGGACGGTAGTTATTCTGTTCTTCCACGAACTGCTCAAAGTCGTGGAAACGGTTTGGATCGAGCAGGCGCAAGCGGGCGAAGTGGCTTTCCAGACCAAGCTGCTCAGGCGTAGCGGTCAGCAGCAGAACGCCAGGCACGCGCTCGGCAAGCTGCTCGATAGCCATGTATTCGCGGCTCGGCGCGTCTTCGCTCCAGACCAGGTGATGCGCTTCGTCAACGACCATAATGTCCCACTCGGCATCGCACAGGTGCTCAAGACGCTGCTTGCTGCGGCGCACGAAGTCCAGGGAACAAATCACCAGCTGTTCGGTTTCAAACGGGTTATCGGCATCGTGCTGCGCTTCGGCATAGCGTTCATCGTCGAACAGGGAGAAACGCAGGTTAAAGCGGCGCAGCATCTCTACCAGCCACTGGTGCTGCAGGGTTTCTGGCACCACGATCAGCACACGTTCGGCAGCCCCGGAAAGCAGCTGTTGATGCAGGATCATGCCCGCTTCGATGGTTTTACCCAGGCCCACTTCATCTGCCAGCAGCACGCGTGGCGCATGGCGACGGCCCACGTCATGGGCGATGTTCAGCTGGTGGGGGATGAGGCTGGTGCGCTGGCCGCGCAGGCCGCTCCACGGCATACGGTACTGTTCACTTTGGAACTTACGCGCGCGATAGCGCAGGGAGAAGCGATCCATACGGTCTATTTGCCCGGCAAACAGGCGGTCCTGCGGCTTGCTGAACACCAGTTTGCTGTCGAGCAGCACTTCACGCAGGATGACATTGGCCTCTTCGGTGTCCAGGCGAGTCCCGATGTAGGCGAGCAGTCCATTCTCTTCTTTTACGTCTTCAATCTTGAGCTGCCAGCCGTCGTGGCTGGTCACGGTGTCACCCGGATTAAACATCACGCGGGTTACAGGGGAGTCATTGCGAGCGTACAGGCGGTTTTCACCGGTGGCAGGGAAGAGGAGGGTAACCATGCGCGCATCAACGGCAACGACGGTTCCTAATCCAAGTTCGCTTTCTGTATCGCTGATCCAGCGTTGACCAAGTGTAAAAGGCATAGTTGTTCGGCTCTAATCTTTAATTGCAGGCAATAGTTCGACCCCCGTCAAAAAAGACGGTCATCGAAAAATGGGTCCGGGAATGGAAAGGGCGCTATGGTACTGGATGGCAGCCATTTCGTCACGCGTCAAAATAGGCCAAGTTGCCCTGTAACTAGTGTAGCAAAGTCGTCGTCGATGAAGGGCAAAATTCCGTCGGCAACCGGCTGAAGCTGACGCGTCAGATAGTGTTCGTAATCCAGAGGCGAGTGCTGATAATCCACCGGTTCCGGACCGTTTATCGTCCAGACGTATTTGATGGTTCCCCGGTTTTGATACTGCGGCGCGCGGCCACGGCGGACGTTTTCTTCGTCAGCGAGGCGCGCGGCGCGGACGTGCGGAGGAACGTTGCGCTGGTACTCCGCGAGCGGGCGGCGCAGGCGTTTGCGATACACCAGCTGCGCGTCAAGTTCACCCGCCATCAGGCTGGCTATCGTCTCACGCACGTAGTCCTGATACGGCTCATTGCGAAACACCCGCAGATAGAGCGTCTGCTGGAACTGCTGGGCCAGAGGCGTCCAGTCCGTACGCACTGTCTCGAGCCCTTTAAAAACCATCCGCTGCGCGTCACCTTCCTGAATCAGCCCGGCGTAGCGCTTCTTGCTGCCCTGATCGGTACCGCGGATGGTGGGCATTAAAAAGCGGGCGAAATGGGTTTCAAATTCCAGCTCCAGCGCGCTGGTTAACCGCTCTTTCTGCAAATGTTTCTGCCACCAGTCGTTCACGAAGGCGACCAGCGCTTTGCCGATTTGCGCGGCCTCGTCTTCTGAATGCGCGCCCTTAAGCCACACAAAGGTGGAGTCCGTGTCGCCGTAGATGACGTCATAGCCCCGGGACTCAATCAGCGCTTTGGTCTGGCGCATAATCTCGTGTCCGCGCATGGTGATCGAGGAAGCCAGACGCGGGTCAAAGAAGCGGCAGGCGCTGGTGCCCAGCACGCCGTAAAAGGCGTTCATGATGATTTTCAGCGCCTGAGAAAGAGGCTTGTTGCCGTGGCGCTTGGCCTCATCGCGGCCGTACCAGATGTTTCCCACAATCTCAGGCAGGCAGTGTTTTTCCCGCGAGAAGCGGGCGCCGAGAAAGCCTTCGGTGCTGTGCTCATCATCCGGCTGGGCCATGCCCTCAACCAGCCCGACGGGATCGATCAGGAAGGTGCGGATAATCGACGGGTACAGGCTTTTGTAGTCCAGCACCAGAACGGAGTCATACAATCCTGGCCGGGAATCCATGACGTAGCCGCCGGGGCTGGCCTGCGGCGGCACGTCCCCGAGGTTAGGGGCGACGTATCCTGCCCGGTGCATCCGCGGAAAATAGAGGTGGCTAAAGGCAGCAACCGAACCACCGTGCCTGTCGACCGCAAGGCCGTTCACCGTCGCGCGCTCCAGCAGGAAAGGCATAATCTCGGTTTTGTGGAATATCTGCGTGACCAGCTCGCAGTCTTTCAGGTTATAGGTGGCGAGCGCGGGTTTATCTTCGTTAAAGCGCCGGTCTATCTCGTCCATTCTGTCCCAGGGGTTGTCGATGGATTTGCCTTCGCCAAGCAGCTCCTGCGCGACCGCTTCCAGGGAGAAAGAGGAAAAATTCCAGAAAGCCGATTTCAGCGCTTCGATGCCGTCAATTATCAGGCGACCGTTAGCCTGCGCGAAGAAAACGCCGTTCTTAAATCCGTGTTCGCGCCATTCCAGCTCGCTGTTTCCGCGCCCCAGCATCAGCGGGATGCGGTAACGCTCGGCGTGCTTTTGCAGGACGCGCAGATCAAACTGCACCACGTTCCAGCCGATCAGAACGTCGGGATCGTAGTCGGCAAACCACTGGTTAAGCTTCTCCAGCAGCTGCGGGCGGCTGTTGACGTACTCCAGACGGAAATCCAGCGCGGACGTATCACCGTTTGGCGGCCCGAGCATATAGACAACCCGATCGCCGCAGCCTTCCAGGCCAATGCAGTACAGCTCGCCGTGACGGGTGGTTTCGATATCCAGGGAGACCCACTTCAGCGGCGGGCGGTAGTGCGGATTGGGCTTCAGGCGCGCGTTGATGAAACTGCCATTTTGTGGGGAACCATCGACCCAGACGGGGGCGGTAATAAACCGCTCCATCAGAAAGCGTTCCGGTGGGCGGATGTCGGCTTCGTAGAGCGTCACGCCCGCCTCGCGGAGCAGTTTTTCATAGCGCATCAGCTGTCGATGGGCGCGACAGTAGAGGCCGTAAACCGGCTGGCGGTGGAAATCTTTCAGTTCAAGCGGGGTGATGCGCCAGCCGTTTTCGCCGTGCAGCAGCTGCTTCACCTTCTCGACGTGGGCTTCCGGAATAAAGGCCACGGATTCCTGCGGGGGCAGCGTAACGTGCAGCGGGCCGTTGTCGGTTGCCAGCCAGAACGCGACCTCGGTGCCCTGAGGGGTATCCCGCCAGTGTCGGGTTAGTAAAAAGCCTTCTTGCGCCTGCGCCACGCCGTTATCCCATAAAACAAAACCAGGCCTGATTATAGCCTGGTTAAGATTTTTATGCTGGGTTTATATACAGCCTACTGCCCGTAATAGGCCTTCGCACCGTGCTTGCGCAGGTAATGTTTATCCAGCAGGGTTTGCTGCATATCCGGCAGCTGCGGCGCCAGCTGACGACAGAAGATCCCCATGTAGGCGACCTCTTCGAGCACGATGGCATTATGCACCGCGTCTTCCGCGTTTTTACCCCAGGCAAACGGGCCGTGGGAGTGCACCAGCACGCCTGGCATTTGCGCCGCGTCGATTCCCTGCTTTTCGAAGGTTTCGACTATCACGTTCCCCGTTTCCCACTCGTACTCACCGCCGATCTCCGCATCGGTCATCAGACGCGTGCAGGGAATGGTGCCGTAAAAGTAGTCCGCGTGGGTGGTGCCGGTCGCCGGGATGGACTGGCCCGCCTGTGCCCAGATGGTCGCATGGCGTGAATGGGTATGCACAATGCCGCCGATGGTCGGGAATGACCGGTACAGCAGGCGATGAGTCGGCGTATCGGAGGACGGTTTTTTCTTACCTTCGACCACTTCGCCGGTCTCGAGGCTGACAACGACCATATCGTCCGCCGTCATCACCGTGTAATCCACGCCGGAAGGCTTAATCACGAACACGCCTTTTTCCCGGTCAACGGCGCTGACGTTGCCCCAGGTCAGGGTCACCAGATTATGTTTCGGCAGCGCCAGGTTGGCTTCGAGCACCTGACGTTTGAGATCGTCTAACATTGTTGTCTCCCTGCCCGGTGAGCGGAGCGTCACCGGGCACTCCGTACTTAGCGTTTTGAACCGTAATAGACTTCGTTCCAGCGCAGCGCGTCTTTGAAGGCGGGCAGGCGGGTATCGTTATCAATCACGGTCAGCTCGATATCGTGCAGCTCGGCGAACTGACGCATGTCGTTCAGATCCAGCGCGTGGCTGAACACCGTGTGGTGCGCGCCGCCGGCCAGGATCCAGGCCTCTGAGGCGGTTGGCAGGTCAGGCTGTGCTTTCCACAGGGCGTTAGCGACCGGCAGTTTCGGCAGAGAGTGCGGCGTTTCAACCGCATCGACGCAGTTCACCAGCAGGCGGAAGCGATCGCCCAGATCGATCAGGCTGGCGTTGATGGCCGGGCCCGTGCGGGTGTTGAAGATCAGGCGAGCCGGATCGGCTTTACCGCCGATGCCGAGATACTGCACGTCGAGGATCGGTTTCTCTTCGACGGCGATAGAAGGGCACACTTCCAGCATATGCGAGCCGAGTACCAGGTCGTTGCCGTTTTCGAAGTGATAGGTGTAGTCCTCCATAAAGGAGGTGCCGCCCTGCAGACCGGTCGACATCACCTTCATGATGCGAAGCAGAGCGGCAGTTTTCCAGTCGCCTTCGCCCGCAAAGCCATAGCCCTGCTGCATCAGACGCTGCACTGCCAGGCCCGGCAGCTGTTTCAGGCCGTGGAGGTCTTCAAAGGTGGTGGTAAAGGCGTGGAAGCCGCCCTGTTCAAGGAAGCGCTTCATGCCCAGCTCGATGCGCGCCGCGTCCAGCACGTTCTGGCGCTTGTCGCCGTTGATTTGTGCCGCAGGCGTCAGGCGGTAGCTGCTTTCGTACTCGTCCACGAGCGCGCTCACGTCGCCATCGCTGATTTCATTCACCACCTGCACCAGGTCGCCCACGGCCCAGGTATTCACGGAGAAGCCGAACTTGATCTGCGCAGCTACTTTGTCGCCGTCGGTGACCGCCACTTCACGCATGTTGTCACCGAAACGCACCACTTTCAGGTGTCGGGTATCCTGCTTAGAGACCGCCTGACGCATCCAGGAGCCGATACGTTTTTGGGCCTGGCCATCCTGCCAGTGGCCGGTGACCACCGCGTGCTGCTGACGCATACGCGCGCCGATGAATCCGAACTCGCGGCCGCCGTGCGCGGTCTGGTTCAGGTTCATAAAGTCCATGTCGATGCTGTCCCACGGTAGGGAGGCGTTAAACTGGGTATGGAACTGCAGCAGCGGTTTGTTGAGGATAGACAGACCGTTGATCCACATTTTGGCGGGTGAGAAGGTATGCAGCCACACCACCAGACCGGCGCATTTATCGTCGTAGTTGGCGTCGCGGCAGATGTGAGTGATTTCGTCCGGCGTTGTGCCCAGCGGTTTCAGCACCAGTTTGCACGGCAGTTTAGCTTCCGCGTTCAGCGCGTTAACCACGTGCTCCGCGTGCTTCGTCACCTGCTGCAGCGCCTCCGGTCCGTACAGATGCTGGCTGCCAATCACAAACCACACTTCATAGTTATTAAAAATGGTCATCATCGTGTCCTTAATGGGTCAGGGTTGCCGTAGTGTCCGCGGTGCTTTTGGCCGGGGCGGCGACAGGGAGATAGTGAAGTTCGGCGCTTTTTGCCCATTGCTGGTAGCGCTGATAAAGCTGTTCAAAGCGTTGCGCCTGCTGGGCACGCGGCTGGAGTGTGTTTTCGACGGCGCTCGCCATATGCTGCTGCGCGGTCGGAATGTCGGCGTGAACGCCTGCGGCCACGGCGGCGAAAATCGCCGCGCCCAGCGCGCAGCACTGATCGGAGGCCACAATCTGCAGCGGACGGTTCAGCACGTCGCAGCAGGCCTGCATGATCACCGGGTTTTTACGGGCGATGCCGCCCAGCGCCATCACGTTGTTCACGTCGATGCCCTGCTCGGTGAAGCACTCCATAATGGCGCGGGCACCGAAGGCCGTTGCGGCAATCAGGCCGCCAAACAGCGCAGGCGCGTCGGTCGCCAGGTTGAGATCCGCGATCGCTCCTTTCAGGCGCTGATTGGCAAACGGCGTGCGGCGGCCGTTAAACCAGTCCAGCACCACCGGCAGATGTTCGAGAGACGGATTTTTTGCCCAGGCTTCGGTGAGCTGTGGCAGAAGCTGCTTTTTGCTCTCGGCGATCTGGGTTTTCAGTTCAGGATGCGCCGCCGCCAGCCGATCCAGCGGCCAGCCCAGCACGCGACCAAACCAGGCGTAGATATCGCCAAACGCGGACTGACCGGCTTCAAGACCGATAAAGTCCGGTACTACGCTGCCGTCAACCTGGCCGCAGATGCCTTTCACCGCGCGGTCGCCGACGGTGGCTTTATCCGCCGTCAGGATGTCGCAGGTGGAGGTGCCGATGACTTTGACCAGCGTGTTTGGCTGTGCGCCCGCGCCCACGGCGCCCATATGGCAGTCAAAGGCGCCGCCGGAGATCGCCACGTTTTGCGGCAGTCCGAGACGCTTCGCCCACTCTTCGCAGAGGGTACCGACGGGAATATCGGCGGTGAAGGTGTCGGTAAACAGCGGGTATTTCAGGCTCTTGTTGAGGATCGGGTCGAGCTCATCGAAGAACGCGGCGGGAGGCAGGCCGCCCCAGCTTTCATGCCACAGGGATTTATGCCCGGCGCTGCAGCGACCGCGGCGTATATCCTGCGGGCGGGTGGTGCCGGAGAGCAGGGCAGGCACCCAGTCGCACAGCTCAACCCATGACGCCGTAGCCTGTGCGACGGTTGCATCGGCGCGGGTGACGTGGAGGATCTTGGCCCAGAACCATTCGCTGGAATAAATCCCGCCGATATAGCGCGAGTAGTCTGTTTTGCCCGGCTGATGGCACAGGCGGGTGATGGCTTCGGCCTCTTCCACGGCGGTGTGGTCTTTCCACAGCACGAACATGGCGTTCGGATTGTCGGCGAACTCCGGGCGCAGCGCCAGCACGCGGCCTTCGGCATCCACAGGGGCAGGCGTGGAGCCGGTGCTGTCGACGCCAATTCCGACAATCTTAGACCGCTGGGCGTCAGTCAGTTCAGCCAGGACGGTTTTGATCGCCGCTTCCATCGACACGATATAGTCACGCGGGTGGTGGCGGAACTGGTTGTTAGGCGCATCGCAGTAGCGCCCCTCTTGCCAGCGCGGGTACCACTCAACGCTAGTTGCTATCTCCTGGCCGGACGTACAGTCCACTGCCAGCGCGCGAACCGAATCGCTGCCAAAATCGAGGCCAATCGCAATTGCCATGGTGTTGCTCCATCGAAAAAACAGGTATGGAAGAACATTAGAGACTGGGGAAAAAAGTCGTCAGGCAGGATCCGCTAATCTTATGGACTAAATTGCTGTTACAACGGAAAGTGTGACGCCGTGCAAATATTCAATGTGGACATTTCTGCCGCACTTATAGACACTTTTGTTACTGGCTATCTGCCTGCTCTGGCGGAGAAATCAGGGGGAAAGGCTGAAACATGGCGGACGTAAAAGCGGCGTGATGCTTTTTGGATCTTTTCGCTGGCCATTTTTAACCTGCTTTTAGTGATATGGACAATTGGTTTCCTTCAGGACCCTTGGGAGAACTGAATCTATGGCCGAAACGCAAAACGATCCCCTGCTGCCGGGATACTCGTTTAACGCGCACCTTGTGGCGGGACTGACCCCTATCGAGGCTGAGGGATACCTCGACTTTTACGTTGACCGACCGCTCGGAATGAAAGGGTATATCCTCAACCTGACCGTGCGGGGTGAAGGGATCATTAAGAACGGTGACCAGCAGTTCGTCTGCCGCCCCGGCGATATCCTGTTGTTTCCACCGGGGGAGATCCACCACTATGGCCGTCATCCGGATGCCAAAGAGTGGTATCACCAGTGGGTCTACTTCCGTCCGCGCGCCTACTGGCAGGAGTGGCTTTCGTGGCCAGCGATTTTTGCGCACACCGGTTTTTATCGCCCGGATGAGGTTCATCTGGCGCAGTTTCGCGAGCTTTTTGCGCAGATTATTGAGGCGGGACAGGCCGGTGGTCGCTACGCCGAACTGCTGGCGATTAACCTGCTCGAACAGCTGCTGCTGCGCCGCATGGAGGCAATTAACGAGTCTCTTAATCCCCCGCTGGATAACCGCGTGCGCGACGCCTGCCAGTACATCAGCGACCACCTGGCCGATAGTCAGTTTGATATCGCCAGCGTTGCTCAGCACGTCTGCCTGTCGCCGTCGCGGCTGTCGCATCTGTTCCGCCAGCAGCTTGGGGTAAGCGTGCTGAGCTGGCGCGAGGATCAGCGGATCAGCCAGGCAAAGCTTCTGCTCAGCACCACCCGGATGCCGATCGCCACCGTGGGGCGTAACGTGGGCTTTGAGGATCAGCTCTATTTCTCCCGGGTATTTAAAAAATGTACCGGTGCCAGCCCGAGCGAATTCCGCGCGGGATGTGAATAAACGGTAAAAAAAGATAAACAAACAGGTGAATGCGGAAAGCAACCTGTAAACTATTCAGACAATTGTTGCCTTGACGCGGTGCGGGGCGCTAAGCAGAATCGCTGATTCGTTTTCTGACCGGAATAGTTATGCAGGCATTGCTGGAACACTTTATTACCCAGTCCGTTATGTACTCGCTCATCGCCGTGGCGCTGGTGGCGTTTCTGGAATCGCTGGCGCTCGTTGGGCTGATCCTGCCCGGTACGGTGATGATGGCAGGGCTAGGGGCGCTGATCGGCAGCGGCGAGGTTAATTTCTGGCAGGCGTGGCTGGCCGGGATTATCGGCTGCCTGCTCGGCGACTGGATCTCCTTCTGGCTGGGCTGGCGCTTTAAGAAGCCGCTGCACCGCTGGTCGTTCATGAAAAAGAACAAAGCCTTGCTGGATAAAACCGAGCATGCGCTGCACCAGCACAGCATGTTTACCATCCTCGTCGGACGCTTTGTCGGGCCAACGCGTCCGCTGGTGCCGATGGTGGCCGGAATGCTGGATCTGCCCGTCGCGAAATTCGTGGTGCCGAACATTATCGGCTGCGTCTTCTGGCCGCCGTTCTACTTCCTGCCGGGGATCCTCGCGGGTGCTGCCATCGATATTCCTGACGGCATGCAAAGCGGTGAGTTTAAGTGGCTGCTGCTGGGCACGGCTGTGCTGCTGTGGCTGGCTGCATGGCTTTGCTGGCGGCTGTGGCGCAGCGCGAAAGCCAGCGTCGATCGCCTGGCGCGCTATCTTCCGCGCTCTCGCCTTTTGTGGCTGGCCCCGCTGACGCTGGGTGTTGCCGTGGTGGCGCTGGTCGCGCTGATTCGCCACCCGCTGATGCCGGTATACGGCGAGATCTTGCTGAAGGTGGTGAGCCGTTAAGGTTTTTTCCCTCTCCCACAGGGAGAGGGCATCAGACCGCACGAATGCCCAGTAGTGAAGACGCGCCCGCTTTACCGCTCAGCAATTCTTCTGTTTTTCCGTCCCACAAAATACGCCCTTCGGCAATCACCACCGATCGCGGCGCGATGCGGGCGGCATCTTCGATACTGTGCGAAACCATCAGCATCGTCAGCTGCTGGCGCTGACAGACGTCCTGCACCAGCGCCAGCATCTCCTGACGCAAAGCAGGATCGAGCGCCGAGAACGGCTCATCCAGCAGCAGTATCGGCTGCTCGCGCACCAGACAACGCGCCAGAGCTACGCGCTGGCGTTGGCCGCCGGATAGCTCGCCCGGCAGCCTGTCGATGAACCCGACGATCCCCATCTGTGCGGCAATGATCTCCAGCTTCTGGCGCTGGGCATCGTTCAGCCTGAGCCCCGGATGCATTCCCAGCGCGATGTTTTGCCGCACCGTCAGATGGGTAAACAGGTTGTTTTCCTGAAACAGCATTGAGACAGGACGTTTTGCGGGCGGCGTGTGGGTATGATCTTGGTTTTTAATGACGATCGCGCCGCTTGCCGGCTGCAGAAAACCCGCAATCAAATTAAGCAGCGTGCTTTTTCCTGCTCCACTTGGGCCCAGAACCGCAATCATCTCTCCCTGGCGGGCAGAAAGCGTGAATCGCATTGGCAGGTGCTGGTAGAGCCAGGTCACATCAATCAGTTTTAACATCACGCCCCGGGAGTTTTTCGATAACGGTAAATAAGGCAAAGCACAGCAGGAGCAGTAACAGCGCGGTGACCGCGCCGTCCTGGCTACGATAAGAGCCGATTTGCTGATAGAGCCAGTATGGCAGCGTGCGGAAATCGTCATTGCCAAAGAGAGCCACTACGCCAAAATCCCCAATCGACAGCACGCAGGCAAACGCCAGCGCCTGCGCCAGCGGACGTTTTAGCGCGCGCAGTTCGACCACCTTCAGCCGCTGCCATCCCTGCATGCCCAGCGACTGGCACAGCAAACCGTAGCGGCTGTTGACGTCGCGCATCGGGTTTTCCAGCACTTTAAGCGCGTAGGGGATGGCCATCAGGGCGTTGGTGAAAATCACAATGCCGTCGGCGCTTTCCGGCAGGCCGATGGTGCTGTTGAACAGTAAAAAGAAGCCCGTCGCCAGCACGATGCCCGGCATCGCCAGAATCAGCATGCCCGTCAGCTCCAGCGCCTGTCCGGCCTTTTGGGCCTGCCGGGCATAGAGTTCACGGCTGCTCCACAGCAGCATCATGGTCAGCATGACGCACAGCAATCCTGCCGCCAGGGCGATACGCAGCGAGGTCCAGGTCGCCTGCCAGAGGACGGGCTGTTGCAGGACGGACATGAGATTGAGGTTCAGTCCGTCAACGATAACGGCCATCAGCGGCGGCAGCAGAAGCAGGAGCGCCAGCGCGATCAGGATAAAATCGGTAACGCGGCTGTGCAGGCTATCCTGCGGATCGCGCCAGCCGGTAATTTGATTGCTTCCTGCGGGAATGGCTTTACTCAGCCGCTGGCTCAACAGCACCAGCGCAAGGCAGCACGCCATCTGCATCATCGCCAGCAGCGCGGCGCGACCGGGATCGTAGTCGTAGCTTAAGGCCTGGTAAATCGCCAGCTCAATGGTGGTGGCCTGCGGCCCGCCGCCGAGCGACAGCACGGTGGCAAAGCTGGCAAAGCAGAGCATGAAGATTAACGCCGCGACGGGCGGGATCTGGCGGCGCAGCCAGGGCCATTCGACAAAGCGGAAGAACGACACGCCGCGCATGCCGAGCTGGGCAGCAACCTGACGCTGTTCGCCGGGAATGTTTTCCAGCGCCTGCAAAAAGAGGCGCGTCGCCATCGGCATATTGAAAAATACGTGCGCCAGCAGAATGCCCTGCAGGCCGTATGGAGAGAATGACCATTCCAGACCAAGCTGGCCGAACAGCGAAGCCAGCCAGCCCTGGCGACCGTAAACGCTGAGGATCCCAAATACCGCCACCAGCACGGGCAGGATCAGCGTCATGGCACACAGGCGAAGCAGCGCCTCTCTGCCTGGGAAACGCCGACGATACAGTGCGCGTGCCAGAAAAATGGCCGGGATAACCGACAGCAGGGCAGAAAGTAACGCCTGCCAGAAGGAGAACCGGATAACGTGCCAGAGGTAGCTGTCGTGCCAGAGGGCGAGCAGGTCACTCTCTGGCGCGTTGAACCACAGTGCAAGAAAAGCCCCCAGGCTGACCACTACCATCACTACGGCGGCGAGCAGCCCGGGAAGTAACCAGCCGGGAATCAACGGCTGACGGCGCGTTGCCATTCACTTACCCATGCCGCACGCTGCGCGGCGACCTGCTGCGGCGTAAACTCCAGCGAGGCTGTTGGTTTGGTCAACTGCTCGAAACCTGCGGGCAGCGCAACGCTGGTGACCGGATACATCCAGTTGCCTGCGGGAATGGCATTCTGGAACGCCGGTGAAACCATGAACTTCAGGAACTTCTCGGCCAGCTCCGGCTGTTTGCTGGCGGCGGTACGCGCGGCGACTTCCACCTGCAGATAGTGCCCTTCAGCAAAATCAGCGGCAGCATAGTTATCTTTCTTCTCGGCGATAATGTGATAGGCCGGAGAGGTGGTGTAGCTCAGCACCAGGTCGCTTTCGCCTTTCAGGAACAGGCCATAGGCTTCGCTCCAGCCTTTGGTGACGGTGACGGTTTTGGCGGCCAGTTTCTGCCACGCTTCCGGTGCTTTATCCCCGTACACCTTTTGCATCCACAGCAGCAGGCCCAGACCCGGTGTGCTGGTACGCGGATCTTCATAAATCACGCGCCATTTCTGGTCACTCTCGACCAGCTCTTTCAGGCTCTTCGGCGGGTTTTTCAGCTTATTTTTGTCGTAAACAAAAGCAAAGTAGCCATAGTCGAACGGCACAAAGGTGTCGTTTTTCCAGCCGCCAGGCACGTTAACGGCATCTGCCGCTACGCCGCTTTTGGCAAACAGTTTGGTTTGCGAGGCGGCTTCCAGCAGGTTGTTATCCAGCCCGAGCACCACGTCGGCCTTGCTGTTTTTCCCTTCCATGCGCAGACGGTTGAGCAGCGACACGCCATCTTCCAGCGCCACGAACTTCAGCTCGCAGTTACAGTCCGCTTCAAAGGCTTTTTTAACCACCGGGCCAGGGCCCCAGTCGGCAGAGAAGGAGTCATAGGTGTAGACCGTCAGGACGGGCTTCGCAAAAGCAGGCAGCGCAAACAGCGCCAGCAGGGGGAGAACTTTTTTTAACACTTTGCACCTCAAAGTTGAGTGGCAAAGGATTTTGAGCGACAGCCTCAAATCCCTTCGCCGGCGTTATCCGGATCAGGTTCGACGGGTATTATCTCAGCGCACATCTGTGATGCAGCACCCCGTTGAGAACGGCGCTATTGTAATGATTTGGTGAATATTACGAAAGCGTTATGGCTCCGGCGGCGCAAACCAGGCGGATTTAAAATCAAACCAGCCCAGAGTATTCATCCGCAGGCCGCGCATGCTGCGCTGACCCTGGATCATCAGCCAGTGGTGGATCAACGGCACGATTGCCTGCTCGGCCAGCAGCTGCTGGCACCACGCAGCAAGATTCATTTCTCCCGCACGCCACTGGGCGGCATCCTGTTGCCAGTCACGGTCGATGCAGTGCTGGATCAGCGGGACTTCATACAGATGCGAGAAGAGCGAGAAATCGAGCGGCAGGGTAAAGTTGGCGCTGTTGAGCCAGATATCACTGGCGATCTCCCCCTGATGCCATTCGTCATAGTCCACTTCCCTGACGTCTAACGTGACCCCCTCTGCTGCCAGCAGTCGGGTCATGATTCTGGCGATAAAACGATGCTCCACGTGCTCGCGGTAGTAGGTCAGGGTGATGGACTCCAGTCCGGCGGGTTTGTCGCAGTGAACCGGGCGGGCGTGATGCCAGCGCGGAAGCAGGCCGTACGCCGGGAACCAGTATGTCTGGTACTGCTCTTCCGCATGGTAGATAAGATTGGAAGGGGATAAAACGTGGCTGATCCACTTGCGGACGGCCTGGTTTGCCCCACGGTGGGTGCGGCGGTCAAAGAGGAGGTAGTAACATCCCTCTTCCAGGCGACTCTCCACGGCTTTTTCTCCCGTGGTGGGGCCTTCAAGCGTTAGCCCGCAGCTTAGGTCTTCATTGAGATCCGGTAATACCCAGACGTTCACTTCGTCGATGAGCGCCCGATAGCCAAAGTAGTCATCGAACGCGCGGATTTTCAGCTGGTTGCTGTTATTGCGGGAGACGGAGTAAGGCCCGGTGCCAATTGGCAGGCTGGCAAAATTGTTCATTGATTCCCACTCACCGGGCAAAATCATCGACGGCACATAGCCCAGCAGCCAGGGAAGCCACTTGTCCTGCTGCGACAGCTCAATATCCAGCGTCCAGGCCGTGGGGGAGTGGATGCGCGAAATATGCGAGTAGAGCGGCAGCCTGCGGGCTCGTTCCAGAGAGGCAATGACGTCGTGCATTTCCAGCTCGCGGCCGTGGTGAAAGTGGATGCCGGGGCGTAAAAAGAAGCGCCAGTGGCGCGGGGAAAGTTGCTGCCAGTGGTGCGCGATATCCGCTTCCAGTTCCCCGTTTTCCTCATTTATCCGCGTCAGGCCGCTGAAGATTTGCCGGGCCATGTGGGTTTCTGAGCGGCGTAAGGCCGTGCCGGGCAACAGATTTTTCATCGGACGGTAGTAGAGCACCCGCAGGATGTGGCGGCCCTGACGAAAGCTGCGCCCGAGATGGGAAACCAGCATCTGGCGCACGGCGGCTTTGTCGCCAACCAGCTGTACCAGCTGATCGATGCGGTCCTGCTCGAGCAGATCTTCCGCGCGCTGCTGCTGCAGTGCCAGCCCGGTATAGAGAAAGGTCAGCCGCGAGCGTTTCCCACGTCCCGCCTCCGCTTCCCAACTTAGCCAACCCTGCTGCTGCATGGTGTTGAGCAGCGTACGCATATGGCGGCGGGAACAGCTAAGCAGGTCAGCCAGCTCGTTGAGCGTGGTCTCCTGCGATTGCCCCTCGCAGCACTGCCAGAGGCGGATAAACTGTTGTTGCAGACGACCGGAAGGCATAAAAGGGGAACTCCTGACAAAAAACCAGCAATTTATTTATCCCTATATTAGGCCAATAATTCTTCTCGATGAAGCGAGGAGGTAAATTATGAAGAGGTCTACCGCACGTCAGTTTTATCAGCAGTACTTTTCAGCGACAAAAGGATCGTCCTGGCTGGCCCGCCGGTGTGCAGAGCAACGGCTGAAAACGTTAGAAGAATTGATGCAGTGGGACGTTACAACACCGGCCTCTTCCCGCTAACTCGCCTCGATCATGTGTGACTGAGTATTGGTGCTTATCACCCGCCAGCAAAATGTTTTTGCTGGCTTTTTTCGTTTATTCTTTCACCCAATTTCGATTCGCTTTCACAAGGACTTGCGCATGCTGTGGTTGATGACGATGGGGCGACGCCTGAACGGCGTGTATGCCGCTTTTATGCTGGTGGCCTTTATGATGGGCGTGGCGGGGGCGCTGCAGGCGCCGACGCTGAGCCTGTTTCTCAGCCGCGAGGTGGGGGCACAGCCGTTTTGGGTCGGCCTGTTTTACACCGTCAACGCCATTGCCGGGATCCTGGTCAGCCTCGCGCTGGCGAAACGATCGGACAGCCAGGGCGATCGCCGCAGGCTGATCCTCTTTTGCTGCGCCATGGCCGTGGGCAACGCGCTGCTCTTTGCCTTCAACCGTCATTATCTGACGCTTATTACCTGCGGCGTGCTGCTGGCGTCGCTGGCGAACACCGCCATGCCGCAGCTGTTCGCGCTGGCCCGCGAATATGCGGATAGCTCGGCGCGGGAAGTGGTGATGTTCAGCTCGGTGATGCGTGCCCAGCTCTCGCTGGCGTGGGTCATCGGTCCGCCGCTGGCCTTCATGCTGGCGTTGAACTACGGCTTTACCGCCATGTTCTCCATCGCCGCCGGGATTTTTGTCATCAGTCTGGTATTGATTGCCTTCGCGCTGCCGTCCGTGGCGCGCGTCGAACAGGCGACGGACAAACCTGTCACCGAGGTGAGCGGCTGGCAGGACAAAAACGTCCGCATGCTGTTTATTGCCTCCACGCTGATGTGGACCTGCAATACCATGTACATCATTGATATGCCGCTGTGGATCAGCAGCGATCTGGGTTTACCGGACAAGCTTGCGGGGATCTTAATGGGAACTGCCGCCGGGCTGGAAATTCCGGCGATGATTCTGGCGGGTTACTACGTTAAGCGCTTTGGAAAGCGTCGGATGATGATCGTCGCCGTGGCGGCCGGGGTGCTGTTCTACGCGGGGCTGATTCTTTTCCATTCGCGTGAAGCGTTGCTGGCGCTGCAGCTGTTTAACGCCGTGTTTATTGGAATTGTTGCCGGGATCGGCATGCTCTGGTTTCAGGATCTCATGCCCGGGCGTGCAGGCTCGGCGACCACGCTTTTTACCAACAGTATTTCAACCGGAGTGATTCTGGCAGGCGTGATTCAGGGGGCACTGGCGCAGAGCTATGGGCATGCTTCTGTTTACTGGATGATTGCGGCGATCTCTGTCGTGACGCTTCTGCTGACCTGCCGCGTAAAAGACGTGTGATCGGATGAATGAAACGGAGCCCGGGAACGCCGGGCTCTGCGAACCGTTTTATTCTGAATACTGATATTTACGCTGCGCGCGTAGCGTCAGGTACATATGAACGAGGCCCATGAAACCGTGTGCCCAGAAATATGTCTCAATAAAGACCGTCAGGAATTTATGCAACTTTAAGGCGGATTCCGTGATGAACGAAACGGGCCCGAGCGTGGCGTTCAGCACAAACCAGGCCGCGCCGCAGAGTGCAACGCCCAGCAGAGCCAGTACGCCCAAACCTTGCACCGTTGCCGCCATTCCGCCGGCATGCGCGTCAGGAAGCTGGCGCTGCGTGAGGGTGCGAATATCGTCAACGATTCCGTGAAAATCCAGCGCCAGCCAGGAGAAGTAATACTTAAACCCGCGCTGGGTTAACATCCATGCCATCATGGCAATGCCACAGAAAATTAAACCAAACCCGGAGATAATATGCATCCAGGTGACAATTCCGTTCAGCCCGGATTCGTGGAGGGCTTCACTTTCGGTGAAATTAGAATTGATAATCTGGACCAGCACCAGGATGGCCACAAGAATGTGCAGTACGCGAAGAAAAGGCGTTTCTTTATGGGGAAGCGTATTGCGTAACGTTGGGTTCATCGCTTTTTACCTCAATAATGAGAGAGCTGATGCGATGCAGTGTGACGCAGATTAATTAACGAAACCTTAACGATGGGTGCGTCACACCGTATTTATGCGTTCCGATTAGCGGGCAGGATCAATATGCGTCATCACGTTCAGCACATTGAATTTTCGCATCACGTTGTTTCTGGCATTGACGGCAATCTGATGTCCTTCTTTTACGCTTAATTCGCCGTTAACCTCCAGATGGACATCGACAAGGGCTAAATCGCCCATCTTGCGGGTTTTTAAATCATGGAGTCCGGTGACCCCCTCGGTTGCGAGAAGACACGTTTTGATCTCGTGCTCCAGCTCGGGCTCAAGCGAACGGTCCATCAGATCGTGCAGGGCATCGGCAGAGAATTTGTAGCCCATATGGGCGATGAATACTCCGACAATCAGGGCCGCAATGAGGTCCATCGCGTGAAAACCCACTAAATTCCCGGCAATGCCGATTGCAACAACCACTGACGACGCTGCGTCAGAACGGGCATGCCAGGCATTGGCTATCAGCAGAGAGGACTGAATACGTTTTCCCGTGGCAAACATGTATCTGAACAGGCTTTCCTTTACCACCAGCGCCAGAATCGCCACCCACAACGCGGCCCCTTTCACCAGCTGATGCGTCTCGGGGTGAAGCAGTTTATTGCCTGCGGACCAGAGCATCCCGACCCCCACAAGCAGCAGAATAGCGCCAATTATGAGCTTTGCACCGTTTTCGAAACGCAGATGACCATAATGATGATCGATATCAGAAGCTTTCTGACTCTTTTTATTCGCAACCAGAACGACAAAGTCGGAGGATAAATCGGAAAGAGAATGAATCCCATCAGCAATTAATCCCTGTGAGCCGGAAAATATTCCTGCAACTATCTGAAAGGCGGTGAGTAAACTATTTATTATCACGCTCACTAATGTGCATTTATGTATTTCCAGAGAACGGATATGAGACTCATTGCCATTTTTCTTTTTCATGGTTATTTCCGCGGCCAACTGATTGAGCGGTTATTCTGCGCAGGAAACATTAAATCGGCATTAAATATAACGTCATTATTGGCTGAGTTTGGGAAGTATTTACAGAAGGAGGGGGTATCGGGATAAAACGCGGCCTGCAGAGTGGACTGCAGGCCGGAGGATTATTTCATAAATGCAGGCTGTTTGTTTTCGTAAGCGGCAATCGCCGCGTCGTGCTGGAGAGTTAAACCAATGCTGTCCAGACCGTTCAGCATGCAGTGACGGCGGAACGCATCAATGCTGAAGCTGTAGGTCTTATCACCGGCCTTCACCACTTCGGCTTCCAGATCCACTTCAAACGAAATGCCCGGATTCGCCTTAACCAGCGCGAACAACTCATCGACCTGTTCATCGCTCAGCGTGACGGGCAGCAGCTGGTTGTTGAAGCTGTTGCCGTAGAAAATATCCGCGAAGCTTGGGGCAATGACCACTTTAAAGCCGTAGTCGGTGAGCGCCCACGGCGCGTGTTCACGGGATGAACCGCAGCCAAAGTTTTCGCGTGCCAGCAAAATAGAGGCGCCTTTGTATTCCGGGAAGTTCAGAACGAATTCCGGATTAGGCACTTCTCCCTTATCGTCCAGGAAACGCCAGTCGTTAAACAGATGTGCGCCGAAACCGGTACGCGTCACTTTCTGCAGAAACTGTTTAGGAATAATAGCATCAGTATCGACGTTAGCGGCGTCCAGAGGGACAACCCGGCCCGTATGTTGGGTAAATTTCTCTGCCATGATTGTCTCCTTATTTCAGGCTGCGAATATCGGCGAAATGGCCGGTGACTGCCGCAGCGGCGGCCATTGCCGGGCTGACCAGATGGGTGCGTCCACCGCGGCCCTGACGGCCTTCAAAGTTACGGTTGCTGGTTGAAGCGCAGCGCTCACCCGGATTCAGGCGATCGTTGTTCATGGCCAGACACATGGAGCAGCCAGGCAGGCGCCACTCGAAGCCCGCTTCGATAAAGATCTTATCCAGACCTTCGGCTTCCGCCTGGGCTTTCACCGGACCCGAGCCTGGAACCACCAGCGCCTGCACGCCTGGCGCCACTTTGCGGCCTTTGGCAATTTCGGCGGCGGCACGCAAATCCTCGATACGGGAGTTGGTGCAGGAACCGATAAAGACTTTATCGATGGAGACATCGGTCAACGGCACGCCGGGCTTCAGCCCCATATAGGCCAGCGCTTTTTCCGCACTGGCGCGCTCGACCGGATCGGCGAAGGAGGCCGGATCGGGAATGGCGTCATTGACGGAAATCACCTGACCCGGGTTGGTGCCCCAGGTCACCTGAGGCGCAATTTCTTCAGCCTGCAGCGTGACAACGGTATCAAACGTTGCCCCATCGTCGGTTTTCAGGGTTTTCCAGTACGCTACCGCGTCGTCAAAATTCTGACCTTTCGGCGCGTGCAGACGACCCTTCACGTAGTTGAAGGTGGTTTCGTCCGGCGCGACCAGGCCGGCTTTTGCGCCCATCTCAATGGCCATATTGCACAGGGTCATGCGCCCCTCCATGCTCAGCGCCTGTATTGCTTCACCACAGAATTCAACAACATGACCGGTGCCGCCCGCGCTGCCGGTTTTACCGATGATGGCCAGCACGATGTCTTTTGCGGTAATACCTGGTGCGGCTTTACCCTTCACTTCAATCTTCATGGTTTTGGCGCGGCCCTGTTTCAGGGTCTGCGTTGCCAGCACATGCTCCACTTCGGAAGTGCCAATCCCGAACGCCAGCGCGCCAAACGCGCCGTGGGTCGCGGTATGGGAGTCCCCGCAGACGATGGTCATGCCCGGCAGGGTGATCCCTTGCTCAGGCCCCATCACGTGGACGATGCCCTGATAAGGATGGTTCAGGTCGTACAGCTCAACGCCAAATTCATTGCAGTTTTTAATCAGCTCCTGCATCTGGATACGCGCCATCTCACCCGAGGCATTAATGTCCTTGGTCTGGGTGGAGACGTTGTGATCCATCGTCGCGAAGGTTTTACCCGGCTGACGTACCGGGCGCTTGTGCGCGCGCAGGCCGTCAAATGCCTGAGGAGAGGTCACTTCGTGTACCAGATGACGGTCAATGTACAGCAGCGGGGTTTCGTTTGGTGCCTCGTAAACAACGTGCGCATCAAACAACTTTTCATATAACGTCTTAGCCATGATTACACCCCTTCAGCGACATAGCGGGCAATGATGTCGCCCATTTCATCGGTACTGACTGCCGCCGTGCCGCGTGCTAAATCGCCGGTACGGACGCCTTCTTCTAACGCCCGGTTAATGGCGTTTTCAATTGCGGTTGCTGCATCGCCTGCATCCAGGCTGTAGCGCAGCAGCAGGGCCAGGGAGAGGATCTGCGCAATCGGGTTAGCAATGTTTTTGCCTGCAATATCCGGCGCGGAGCCGCCCGCAGGCTCGTACAGGCCAAAGCCTTCTTCATTCAGGCTTGCGGATGGCAGCATGCCCATGGAGCCGGTGATCATCGCGCACTCGTCGGAGAGGATATCGCCGAACAGGTTGGAGCACAGCAGCACGTCAAACTGGGACGGATCTTTAATCAGCTGCATGGTCGCGTTGTCGATGTACATGTGCGACAGCCCGACGTCCGGGTACTGCTTAGCGACTTCACTGACGATCTCGCGCCACAAAATGGAAGACTGCAGCACGTTCGCTTTATCAATAGAGGTCACCTTATGGCGGCGTTTGCGCGCCGACTCGAACGCGATGTGGGCGATACGTTCGATTTCGAAACGGTGATACACCTCGGTGTCGAACGCTTTCTCGTGCTGGCCGCTGCCTTCGCGTCCTTTTGGCTGACCGAAATAGATCCCGCCGGTCAGTTCACGCACGCACAGAATGTCGAAACCGTTGGCGGCGATATCCGCGCGCAGCGGGCAGAACTCTTCCAGACCCTGGTACAGCTTCGCCGGGCGCAGGTTGCTGAACAGCTTGAAATGTTTACGCAGCGGGAGTAGCGCGCCGCGTTCTGGCTGCTCTGCTGGCGGCAGGTGTTCCCATTTCGGGCCACCAACGGAACCAAACAGCACGGCATCGGCATTTTCGCAGCCTTCCACGGTCGCTTTTGGCAGTGGCGTACCGTGGTTATCAATCGCAATACCGCCCACGTCGTAGTGGCTGGTGGTAATTTTCATCGCAAAACGCGCGCGAACGGCTTCCAGTACTTTCAGCGCCTGTGCCATCACTTCCGGACCAATACCGTCGCCCGGTAACACAGCAATATGGTAATTCTTCGACATTACACGGTTTCCTTGTTGTTCTCTTTATTCTGAGCTTTGCGTTGCAACTCTTTTTCGACTTCGGCGGCGCGCCAGATGTTGTTCAGCACATGCACCATCGCTTTCGCGGAGGATTCAACGATATCGGTCGCCAGGCCCACGCCATGGAAGCGGCGGCCATTGTGGGTAACAACAATGTCGACCTGACCCAGTGCATCTTTGCCGTGGCCCTTGGCCGTCAGGTCATACTTCACCAGCTCAACGTCGTACTCGGTGACGCGATTAATCGCCTGGTAGATGGCATCGACAGGGCCGTTACCGTTAGCGGCCTCTGCTTTAATTTCATCACCACAGGCCAGCTTGACCGAGGCAGTGGCGATGTCGCTGGATCCGGACTGCACGTTGAAGTAATCCAGACGGAAGTGCTCAGGCTCTTCCTGCTGTTTGTTAATAAAAGCCAGCGCTTCCAGGTCATAGTCGAACACCTGACCTTTTTTGTCGGCCAGCTTCAGGAACGCGTCATACAGCTGATCCATGTTGTAATCGCTGTCCTTATAACCCATCTCTTCCATGCGGTGCTTCACCGCCGCGCGACCGGAACGGGAGGTCAGGTTCAACTGTACCTGGTTCAGACCGATGGATTCCGGGGTCATAATTTCGTAGTTTTCACGGTTCTTCAGCACGCCATCCTGGTGAATACCGGAGGAGTGCGCGAAGGCGCCAGTGCCGACAATCGCTTTGTTAGCCGGAATGGGCATGTTGCAAATCTGGCTGACGGTCTGGCTGGTACGCCAGATCTCGTTATGATTGATGCGGGTGTGCACGTCCATGATGTCTTTGCGTACTTTGATCGCCATGATCACTTCTTCCAGCGAACAGTTGCCCGCACGTTCTCCGATGCCGTTCATCGCACCTTCAACCTGACGCGCCCCGGCGTGGACGGCGGCGATGGCATTGCCCACGGCCAGACCCAAATCATCGTGGGTGTGTACGGAGATAATTGCCTTATCAATATTCGGTACGCGGTCATACAGGCCGGTGATGATGTTGGAAAACTCAAACGGCATGGTGTAGCCGACGGTGTCCGGGATGTTAATGGTTTTCGCGCCCGCGCTGATGGCGGCTTCAACGACGCGCGCCAGATCTTCGATTGGCGTACGGCCCGCATCTTCACACGAGAATTCAACGTCATCGGTGTAATTGCGTGCGCGTTTAACCATATAGACCGCGCGCTCAATCACCTCATCCAGCGTGCTGCGCAGCTTGGTTGCGATGTGCATGGGCGAGGTCGCAATAAAGGTGTGGATACGGAACGCTTCGGCTACTTTTAATGACTCGGCGGCAACGTCTATGTCTTTCTCTACGCAGCGCGCCAGGGCACACACGCGGCTCTTTTTAATGGTGCGGGCGATAGTCTGTACGGATTCGAAATCACCCGGAGACGAGACTGGGAAACCGACCTCCATCACGTCGACACCCATACGTTCGAGAGCCAGCGCGATCTGCAGTTTCTCTTTAACACTCAGGCTTGCCTGTAATGCCTGTTCACCGTCACGTAAAGTAGTATCGAAAATAATGACTTGCTGGCTCATGGGTTAGGTCCTTGTCAGTCTTAGGGCGCCTTGCTACGAGCATAAAAAAACCCGCGCAGTGGCGCGGGTTTTTAGTCTTACTGGTGACGATTCAACGCTGAATTTCGCCCGCCAGTCTACCGCGCACAGTGGATGCGTTTAGTAGTAGTAGACCGGTGAAACGAATGGTGCGTGTCATGAATCGTGCTCCGTTAAATTCAATATGCTTTTAGTGGTACTGGATACGGCTGTTCATGTCAACCCCTGAGTATGAAAACGGGCCCGGCAGACGGAATCAGCAGGGTTTTCGCTTTAGCTAATTGTGCTGGGTTTAGCTTTTTAGTTCCGACTATTTGTCTAATTTTGGACTTAATAAAGGAGTTGCAGAAACAAATAAATAAATTTTTTTAAAAATGAGTGAAATGTATTGAAGAGGATGCGTTGAGCTTAAAGAGTTTTGATATCATTAAGTTATAAATGAAGTGAATCTGTTCCAGAACGCAGAGAAACGAACAGAGATAACAGATTGTTAACTAACTGTAGGGTGATAGCAATAATAGTTTAATAATACTTAAGTCATCATTAACATGATGGCAATTGTATATTTGTTTGGTTTATGGTTTCATTCGGCTCCTGAAGTCAAACATATCATTTTCGCTCATTAATGTTCGTTAATATAAAGTCTTTATATATTCCGAATTTTAAATAATTCTCTTTCGCTGATCGTATTTGCATGATAAATCACATTTTCGAGATTATTACCGTACGTTAGCAAAGGGGTGTAGCGTGACAGTGGAGTCAGAAGTGCCAGAAAATAATATTAAACAACCTCAAGCTACTGATGGGATTAAACCGCAGTTACGCACGGTGGACCTTAATCTTCTGACGGTATTTGATGCGGTTATGCAGGAACAGAATATCACCCGCGCGGCCCAAACGTTGGGGATGTCACAACCTGCCGTGAGTAATGCCGTTGCCAGGCTTAAGGTCATGTTTAACGACGAATTATTTGTTCGCTACGGGAGGGGAATCCAGCCTACGGCGCGCGCATTCCAGCTGTTCGGCTCCATTCGCCAGGCGTTGCAACTGGTCCAAAATGAGCTGCCGGGATCGGGCTTTGAACCCTTAAGCAGCGAGCGCGTTTTCCATCTTTGCGTCTGTAGCCCATTAGATAATTATTTAACGTCAATTATTTATAATAAAGTTGAAGAAATCGCACCAAATATCAATCTTGTTTTTAAATCATCCCTGAATCAAAACACGGAACATCAGTTACGCTATCAGGAGATCGAATTTGTTCTGGGATATGAAGAGTTCCGTCGTCCAGAATTTTCCTGTGTGCCGCTGTTTAAAGATGAAATGGTTCTGGTCGCCAGTAAAAAACATCCGCGCCTGAATTCTCCGCTGCGAGAAAGCGATGTTTATAACGAGCAGCACGCCGTTGTTGCACTCGACAGATATGCTTCCTTTAGCCTGCCGTGGTATGACACTGCGGATAAACAGGCGAGCGTGGCTTATCAGGGCATGGCAATGGTTAGCGTATTAAACGTGGTCTCTCAGACGCATCTGGTGGCGATTGCGCCACGCTGGCTGGCAGAAGAGTTTTCTGACCCTTTAAATCTGCAAATTTTGCCTCTACCGCTCAAGCTAAATAGCCGTACCTGTTATCTTTCCTGGCATGAAGCAGCGGGTCGGGATAAAGGACATCAGTGGATGGAAGAGTTGCTGGTTGGCATCTGTCGTCGGTAAACGCATCAGGATAAATCACATCGCATTATGTGATTTATCCTGAATTTTTTCAGTTAATTGCTATTTTATTCTGTGGTGCTTTTTTTCGGGCTGATCTCCGGCACGCAAAAATAGATGATTTCCTGCATTGTCGCGCTTTTCAGCGATGATTTATCATCCCATCCTCTATTCCCAGAGGAATTAACCATATCTTCTGTTAACGGCTGCTTTTTCTGCTTTACGCACCGTTTATCTCCACGGGTCTGCTAATTGCCTGCCTCATAACGAGCGGTTAAGGTAAAGAACACTCTGCAAAATATAAGATTGGTTTATCCCAATCGTAAGACGGTGCGGAAATGAATTCGGCAGTCCGTCTATAACAAAATGCCTGGAGGCAAAGCATGGAGATGTTGTCTGGCGCGGAAATGGTCGTTCGGTCGCTGATCGATCAGGGCGTAAAGCAAGTGTTCGGCTACCCTGGCGGCGCGGTTCTTGATATTTATGATGCGCTGCATACGGTTGGGGGCATTGACCATGTTCTGGTGCGCCATGAGCAGGCGGCGGTGCACATGGCTGACGGCCTGGCGCGGGCGACGGGTGAAGTGGGCGTAGTGTTAGTCACGTCTGGCCCCGGCGCGACAAACGCCATTACCGGCATTGCGACGGCCTATATGGACTCCATCCCGCTGGTGATCCTCTCCGGGCAGGTAGCAACCTCACTGATTGGCTACGATGCGTTTCAGGAGTGCGACATGGTTGGGATTTCGCGTCCCGTTGTGAAGCACAGCTTCCTGGTCAAGCAAACAGAAGACATTCCCGGCGTACTGAAAAAAGCCTTCTGGCTGGCGGCAAGTGGGCGTCCCGGACCGGTGGTGGTCGATCTGCCTAAAGATATTCTCAACCCGGCAAACAAGCTGCCTTATGTCTGGCCGGAATCGGTCAGCATGCGCTCTTATAACCCAACAACTCAGGGGCATAAAGGCCAGATCAAGCGAGCGTTGCAAACGCTTCTGGCAGCTAAAAAACCGGTGGTCTATGTCGGTGGCGGGGCGATTAACTCTGCCTGCGAAGTCCAGCTTCGTGAACTGATTGAAAAGCTTAACCTGCCCGTTGCGTCGTCACTGATGGGGCTGGGAGCCTTTCCTGCCACCCATCGTCAGGCGCTGGGGATGCTGGGTATGCACGGTACCTATGAAGCCAACATGACGATGCATCATTCCGATGTCATCTTTGCCGTCGGCGTGCGCTTTGACGATCGCACCACCAACAACCTGGCGAAGTATTGCCCGAACGCCACCGTGCTGCACATTGATATCGATCCAACGTCAATTTCAAAAACGGTGTCGGCTGATGTGCCGATCGTCGGTGATGCCCGTCAGGTTCTGGAGCAAATGCTGGACCTGCTGACCCAGGAGAGTGCAACCCAGCCGCTGGATGAGATCCGCGACTGGTGGCAGCAGATTGAACAGTGGCGCGCACGTCAGTGCCTGAAATATGACACGCAAAGTGGAAACATTAAGCCACAGGCGGTCATTGAAGCCGTGTGGCGACTGACGAAAGGTGAGGCGTACGTGACCTCAGACGTGGGGCAGCATCAGATGTTTGCCGCCCTGTATTACCCGTTTGATAAACCTCGACACTGGATCAACTCCGGTGGTTTAGGAACCATGGGCTTTGGTCTGCCTGCCGCGCTGGGCGTGAAGCTGGCGCTGCCGAATGAAACCGTCGTCTGCGTGACGGGGGACGGCAGTATTCAGATGAACATTCAGGAGCTGTCTACCGCTCTGCAATATGAACTGCCGGTACTGGTGCTTAACCTGAATAACGGGTATCTCGGTATGGTGAAGCAGTGGCAGGATATGATCTACTCAGGCCGACACTCTCAGTCCTACATGAAATCGCTGCCGGATTTTGTTCGTCTTGCTGAAGCTTACGGTCATGTAGGCATGCGGGTGACCGACCCGGCTGAGCTGGAAGCGAAGCTCGCACAAGCGCTTGAGCACGTTAAAAACAACCGCCTCGTCTTTATGGATGTGATTGTTGATGGAACCGAGCACGTTTATCCGATGCATATTCGTGGTGGTGGTATGGATGAAATGTGGTTAAGCAAAACGGAGAGAACCTGATATGCGCCGGATATTATCTGTTTTACTGGAAAACGAGTCTGGCGCACTGTCGCGCGTCATTGGCCTTTTTGCGCAGCGCGGCTATAACATTGAAAGCCTGACCGTTGCCCCGACGGACGACCCGACGCTGTCGCGCATGACAATCCAAACCGTCGGCGATGCCAAAGTGCTTGAGCAAATTGAAAAACAGCTGCATAAGCTGGTTGACGTACTGCGCGTGAGCGAGTTGGGACAGGGGGCCTACGTTGAACGTGAGGTCATGCTGGTGAAAATCCAGGCCAGTGGCTACGGGCGTGATGAAGTCAAACGCAATGCGGATATTTTCCGCGGACAGATTATCGACGTCACGCCTTCTCTTTATACGGTTCAACTGGTCGGGACAAGCGACAAGCTGGATGCTTTCCTGGCGTCTGTGCGGGATGTCGCAAAAATTGTCGAGGTGGCGAGATCGGGTGTAGTAGGTCTGTCACGCGGCGAGAAAATCATGCGTTAGTTGTCAAAAAGGTTCGCCTCTTTCTGCCCGGTCACCAATGCCGGGCTTTTTTTTGCGTAATCAGCCGACAACGCAGATAAAAGCGGTTGCCGCGAAGGCTTTTCTGCGTTTAGATGTTAAAAGATTTAACCATAACCTTGACAGGGCCATGGACTCTTTTCTTTTTTTAAGGGGCAATTGTGAAACTGGATGAAATCGCCCGGCTAGCCGGCGTGTCACGAACAACGGCCAGCTATGTGATTAACGGTAAAGCAAAGCAGTACCGTGTCAGCGACAAGACCGTTGAAAAAGTTATGGCGGTCGTTCGTGAGCATAACTACCATCCGAATGCTGTCGCAGCCGGTCTGCGTGCCGGGCGTACCCGCTCTATTGGTCTGGTGATCCCTGACCTGGAAAACACCAGCTATACTCGTATCGCCAACTATCTTGAACGTCAGGCGCGCCAGCGCGGCTATCAGTTGCTGATTGCCTGTTCGGAAGACCAGCCCGACAACGAGATGCGCTGCATTGAGCATCTGCTCCAGCGTCAGGTGGATGCCATTATCGTGTCGACTTCCTTACCGCCAGAGCACCCGTTCTACCAGCGCTGGGCGAACGATCCGTTCCCAATCGTTGCGCTTGATCGCGCGCTCGATCGCGAGCATTTCACCAGCGTCGTGGGTGCGGATCAGGATGATGCAGAAATGCTGGCTGCAGAGCTGAGAACGTTCCCCGCTGAGACGGTGCTGTATCTTGGCGCGTTGCCCGAGCTTTCCGTGAGCTTCCTGCGCGAACAGGGATTCAGAACCGCCTGGAAGGATGATCCGCGAGAGGTTCACTACCTCTATGCCAACAGCTACGAGCGTGAAGCCGCCGCGCAGCTGTTCGAGAAATGGCTGGAAACGCATCCGATGCCTCAGGCGCTGTTCACCACATCTTTCGCGCTCTTGCAGGGCGTTATGGATGTGACCTTACGCCGTGAAGGTAAACTGCCCTCCGATCTGGCGATAGCCACGTTTGGTGATAACGAGCTGCTCGACTTCCTCCAGTGCCCGGTGCTGGCGGTAGCACAGCGTCACCGCGATGTGGCTGAACGCGTGCTGGAGATTGTGCTGGCGAGTCTGGATGAACCCCGCAAACCGAAGCCGGGCCTGACGCGTATCAAACGTAATCTTTATCATCGCGGAATTTTAAGCCGCCAAAAATGAAATGACCGGGGCGGTGAAATCTGCCCCGTTTTGTTGTGATAATTCGCGCAGATAATTCCCGGAGAGAAATTAGGATAATTCTTGAGGGATCATAATCACCTATTTTTCTTAATTCATTCTGGCTTTTAAATTGTCTCTTTAAAGAAAATCCGGGCGATTTTAAATAGCACTCTTTGTATTATTTTGTTACAAACCCTCTTCGGTCGATGAATATTCAGACGTTTTTCCTCCTCGTTTGCCAGCTTACGTGGCAACCGCCGTGCTTACCGGGTGCCTGAGTGAATCTGGCGCTGTTATCCCCTGAGAATCTGTCATAAAATGCTGCCCGCGTCGCAAACTGACACTTTATATTTATCTGCGATGATATTGAGTGAGCTTTAACGCTAGTGTGCATATTCGGTTTTTTTCTTACAAATATTCATAACGTTAATTTTGCCTCGCCAGTTGTGCAGTTATTAACCAGGACTGTTTATCTCTGTAAATAGAGGGCTTTCGAGTCCTTCTACAGAGAGTCCTGGCTTGACAAGCTTTTCCCTCGCTCCGTAAACTCCTTTAAGTGGGAATTTGTGGGTTAAAGTGGTGAGGAGGGGTGAGACTGGCATGTTCCGTGGAGCTACGTTAGTCAATCTCGACAGTAAAGGGCGTTTATCGGTACCAACCCGATACCGCGACCAGCTGATTGAGAACGCTGCGGGTCAAATGGTTTGCACCATTGACATTAACTCCCCCTGCCTGCTGCTTTACCCCCTGCCTGAATGGGAAATTATTGAGCAAAAGCTGTCGCGACTGTCGAGCATGAACCCGCAGGAACGCCGCGTGCAGCGGTTGTTATTGGGACATGCCAGTGAATGTCAGATGGATAACGCAGGGCGATTACTGATTGCCCCTGTGTTGCGGCAACATGCCGGTCTGACCAAAGAAGTGATGCTGGTCGGGCAGTTCAACAAGTTTGAACTGTGGGATGAAACGACCTGGTATCAACAGGTCAAGGAAGATATCGACGCTGAGCAGTCTGATTCCGCGACATTATCGGAACGGCTGCAGGACTTGTCTCTATAAATATGATGGAAAATTATAAACATAAGACGGTGTTACTGGACGAGGCCGTTAACGGTCTGAATATTCGTCCGGATGGCATCTACATTGATGGCACGTTTGGTCGCGGTGGTCACTCGCGTTTGATTCTCTCCCAGCTTGGAGAGGAAGGACGTCTGCTGGCAATCGATCGCGATCCGCAGGCAATTGCCGTTGCACAGACCATCAATGACCCACGCTTTTCCATCGTGCATGGACCTTTCTCTGCGCTCGCGGATTATGTTGCCGAGCGCGGCCTGACGGGCAAGATCGACGGGATTCTTCTCGATCTTGGCGTCTCTTCACCCCAACTTGATGATGCTGAACGTGGTTTCTCCTTTATGCGTGATGGTCCGCTGGACATGCGGATGGACCCGACGCGCGGTCAGTCTGCCGCTGAGTGGCTACAGACCGCTGACGAAGCAGATATTGCATGGGTCATCAAAACGTTTGGCGAAGAGCGCTTTGGTAAACGTATTGCGCGCGCCATCGTTGAGCGCAATCGCATTGAGCCCATGACCCGCACCAAAGAGTTGGCTGAGGTGATCGCGGCGGCGACACCGGTGAAGGATAAGCACAAACATCCCGCGACCCGTACCTTCCAGGCGGTTCGCATCTGGGTAAACAGTGAACTGGAGGAAATAGAGCTGGCGCTAAAAAGCTCGCTCGACGTGCTGGCCCCGGGTGGGCGGTTATCCATCATCAGCTTCCATTCGCTGGAAGACCGTATTGTTAAACGCTTTATGCGTGAACAAAGCCGCGGTCCGCAGGTGCCAGCGGGGCTGCCGATGACGGAAGAACAACTCAGGAAGCTGGGTGGCCGTCAGTTGCGAGCATTAGGCAAGTTGATGCCGGGCGAAGAAGAAGTGGCAGAGAATCCACGCGCCCGTAGTTCAGTGCTGCGTGTTGCAGAGAGGACGAACGCATGATCGGCAGAGTGACAGAGACCCTAAGCAAAGTTAAGGATTCGTTAGGAAGCAACGAGCGCCATGCCTTGCCTGGCGTGATCGGCGACGATCTTTTGCGGTTTGGGAAACTGCCACTCTGTCTGTTCATTTGCATCATTGTCACGGCAGTTACGGTGGTGACCACCGCCCACCATACACGTTTATTGACTGCGCAACGCGAGCAGATGGTACTGGAACGCGATGCGCTGGATATTGAATGGCGAAATCTGATCCTTGAAGAAAACGCGCTCGGCGATCACAGCCGGGTTGAACGGATCGCAACGGAAAAGCTGCAACTGCAGCATGTTGATCCCTCGCAGGAAAATATCGTAGTACAAAAATAAGGGAAAACGCGACGCATGAAAGCAGCGGCAAAAACGCTAAAACCAAAACGTCAGGAAGAACAGGCCAACTTTATCAGTTGGCGTTTTGCGTTGCTTTGCGGCTGCATTTTACTCGCTCTGGGTTTTCTGCTGGGACGCGTGGCCTGGCTGCAAATCGTCGCTCCTGACATGCTGGTGCGCCAGGGCGACATGCGCTCCCTGCGCGTCCAGGAAGTGTCGACATCCCGCGGGATGATCACCGACCGCTCGGGTCGTCCGCTGGCGGTGAGCGTGCCGGTAAAGGCGATCTGGGCCGATCCAAAAGAACTGCATGATGCTGGCGGGATCACGCTTGATAACCGCTGGAAGGCGCTTGCGGACGCGTTAAAGATGCCGCTGGACCAGTTAGCTTCACGCGTGAATACGAACCCGAGAGGGCGTTTTATCTATCTGGCGCGTCAGGTGAACCCTGACATGGCGGATTACATCAAAAAATTGAAGCTGCCGGGGATTCATCTGCGTGAAGAATCCCGTCGTTACTATCCATCCGGCGAAGTGACTGCTCACCTCATTGGCTTTACTAACGTTGATAGCCAGGGGATTGAAGGCGTTGAAAAAAGCTTTGATAAATGGCTTACCGGTCAGCCGGGCGAGCGCATTGTGCGTAAAGACCGCTATGGTCGCGTAATCGAGGATATTTCCTCGACGGACAGCCAGGCCGCACACAACCTCGCGCTGAGTATCGATGAGCGGCTACAGGCGCTGGTTTACCGCGAGCTGAACAACGCCGTGGCCTTCAACAAAGCGGAATCGGGCAGTGCCGTGTTAGTCGATGTTAACACGGGTGAAGTGTTGGCGATGGCCAATAGCCCGTCCTACAACCCTAACAATCTTTCCGGTACGCAGAAGGATGTTATGCGTAACCGTACCATCACCGACGTGTTTGAGCCGGGTTCGACCGTTAAGCCGATGGTGGTTATGACTGCACTTCAGCGCGGTATCGTCAATGAAAACACCGTACTGAATACCATTCCATACCGAATTAACGGCCACGAAATCAAAGACGTGGCGCGCTACAGCGAATTGACCCTGACCGGGGTGTTACAGAAGTCGAGTAACGTCGGTGTTTCAAAGCTGGCGTTAGCGATGCCGTCCTCAGCGTTAGTAGAGACTTACTCACGTTTTGGGCTTGGAAAGGCGACCAATTTGGGGTTGGTCGGAGAACGCAGTGGCTTATATCCTCAAAAACAACGGTGGTCTGACATAGAGAGGGCCACCTTCTCTTTCGGCTACGGGCTAATGGTGACACCGTTACAGTTAGCGCGAGTCTACGCAACGATCGGCAGCTATGGCGTATATCGTCCGCTGTCGATTACCAAAGTTGATCCACCGGTTCCCGGTGAGCGTATCTTCCCGGAATCAACCGTCCGTACGGTTGTTCATATGATGGAAAGCGTGGCGCTGCCCGGCGGCGGCGGCGTGAAGGCGGCAATCAAAGGTTATCGCATCGCCATCAAGACCGGTACGGCGAAAAAAGTAGGGCCGGACGGCCGCTATATCAACAAATACATTGCCTATACCGCAGGCGTTGCGCCTGCAAGCAATCCGCGTTTTGCGCTGGTGGTCGTGATAAACGATCCACAGGCGGGTAAATACTACGGCGGCGCCGTCTCCGCGCCTGTGTTCGGGGCTATCATGGGCGGCGTGTTACGCACCATGAACATTGAACCGGATGCGCTGGCGACGGGCGAAAAAAGTGAATTTGTAATTAATCAAGGCGAGGGTACAGGTGGCAGATCGTAATTTGCGCGACCTTCTCGCTCCGTGGGTGCCAAATGCACCGGAGCGAGCACTGCGAGAGATGGTACTGGACAGCCGCGTGGCTGCGTCTGGCGATCTTTTTGTGGCGGTGGTCGGTCATCAGGCGGACGGGCGTCGTTATATCCCGCAGGCGATTGCGCAAGGTGTGGCTGCCATTATTGCTGAGGCCAAAGATGAGGCAACCGACGGTGAAATCCGTGAAATGCACGGGGTGCCGGTCATCTATCTCAGCCAGTTAAACGAGCGTCTTTCCGCGCTGGCGGGACGTTTTTATCACGAACCTTCCGACCAGCTGCGTTTGGTAGGCGTGACGGGTACCAACGGTAAAACCACCACCACGCAGCTGATGGCGCAGTGGGCCCAGTTGCTGGGTGAAACCGGTGCGGTGATGGGGACCGTGGGTAACGGCCTGCTTGGCAAAGTGAGCCCTACGGAAAACACCACCGGCTCGGCGGTAGACGTACAGCATGTGCTTGCCGGTCTGGCAGGGCAGGGGGCAACCTTTGCCGCGATGGAAGTCTCTTCGCACGGTCTGGTACAGCACCGCGTCGCGGCGCTGAAATTTGCCGCGTCCGTGTTTACCAACCTGAGCCGCGATCACCTTGATTATCATGGTGATATGGAGCACTACGAAGCCGCGAAATGGCTGCTGTTCTCTACTCACCATTACGGACAAGCCATCATCAACGCCGACGACGAAGTGGGCCGCCGCTGGCTGGCGAAGCTGCCGGATGCGGTTGCGGTGTCGATGGAAGATCATATTAACCCGAACTGCCACGGACGCTGGCTGAAGGCCGTTGACGTTAACTATCACGACAGCGGGGCGACCATCCGCTTTGCCTCTTCCTGGGGTGAAGGCGAAATTGAAAGCCGCCTGATGGGCGCATTTAACGTCAGCAACCTGCTGCTGGCGCTGGCGACGCTGCTGGCGCTGGGTTATCCGATGGCTGAACTGCTGAAAACCTCAGCGCGTCTGCAGCCGGTTTGCGGTCGTATGGAAGTGTTCAGCGCGCCGGGCAAGCCGACCGTTGTGGTTGATTATGCCCATACGCCGGATGCGCTCGAAAAAGCGCTGGAAGCGGCGCGCCTGCATTGTACCGGTAAGCTCTGGTGCGTGTTTGGCTGCGGCGGCGATCGCGACAAAGGCAAACGCCCGCTGATGGGGGCTATTGCGGAGCAGTTCGCAGATATTCCGGTAGTCACCGATGACAACCCGCGTACGGAAGAGCCGCGCGCCATCATCAATGACATTCTGGCGGGCATGCTGGACGCGGGACGTGCTCGCGTGGTGGAAGGCCGTGCGGAAGCTGTGACTAACGCCATCATGCAGGCGCGGGAGAATGATGTTGTCCTGCTGGCGGGTAAAGGCCATGAAGATTATCAGATCGTTGGCAATCGCCGTCTGGACTACTCGGACCGCGTAACGGCAGCTCGTCTGCTGGGAGTCGTGGCATGATTAGCATCACGTTAAGCCAGGCCGCTGCCATCCTGCAGGGCGACCTGCACGGGCAAGACCTGACGATTGATGCCGTAACGACGGACACCCGCAAAATCACTGCAGGCTGTCTGTTTGTGGCGCTGAAAGGCGAGCGTTTTGACGCGCATGATTTTGTTGAACAGGCCAAAGAGAACGGCGCTGGTGCGCTGCTGGTCAGCCGCAAGCTTGATATCGATCTGCCGCAAATTGTGGTGAAAGATACGCGTCTCGCGTTCGGTGAGCTGGCCGCCTGGGTTCGTCAGCAGGTTCCTACGCGCGTTGTCGCCTTGACCGGGTCATCAGGCAAGACGTCGGTGAAAGAGATGACGGCGGCGATCCTCAGCCAGTGCGGCAATACGCTTTATACCGCGGGCAACCTCAATAATGACATCGGCGTGCCGATGACATTACTCCGCCTGACCAAAGAACATGAATTTGCGGTGATCGAGTTAGGGGCAAACCACCAGGGCGAAATCGCCTGGACCGTGAGCCTGACTCGCCCGGAAGCCGCGCTGGTGAATAACCTCGCGGCTGCGCATCTGGAAGGTTTTGGCTCGCTGGAAGGCGTCGCGAAAGCCAAAGGTGAGATTTATACCGGCCTGCCGGATGACGGTATCGCCATTCTGAACGCCGATAACAACGACTGGCTGAACTGGCAGAGCATTATTGGTTCGCGTAAAACCTGGCGCTTTTCGCCGAATGCGGCCAACAGTGATTTTACCGCGACCAATATCCATGTGACGTCGCACGGTACGGAGTTCACCCTCACCACACCAACGGGTGGCGTCGATGTGCTGCTGCCACTACCAGGTCGCCATAACATCGCCAATGCGCTTGCGGCGGCGGCGTTGTCGACGGCGGTGGGCGCGTCGCATGAAGCGATTAAAACCGGGCTGGCGAACCTGAAAGCCGTGCCGGGACGACTGTTCCCGATTCAGCTTTCGGAAAACAAGCTGCTGCTGGATGACTCCTACAACGCGAACGTTGGCTCAATGACGGCGGCGGTGCAGGTGTTATCTGAAATGCCGGGCTATCGCATCATGGTGGTTGGCGATATGGCAGAGCTGGGCGACGAAAGCGAAGCCTGTCATACCCAGGTCGGTGAAGCGGCGAAAGCGGCGGGGCTGGACTGTGTGCTGAGCGCAGGAAAACTGAGCCAGGCGATTAGCCATGCCAGCGGCGTTGGCGAGCATTTTGCTGACAAAGCCGCGTTGATAGAGCGCCTTAAGGCGTTGATTACAGAAAAACAAATTGTGACTGTGTTAGTGAAAGGTTCACGTAGTGCCGCCATGGAAGAGGTTGTGCACGCTTTACAGGAGAACGGGACATGTTAGTTTGGCTGGCCGAACATTTGGTCAAATATTATTCAGGCTTTAACGTCTTTTCATATCTGACGTTTCGCGCCATCGTCAGCCTGCTGACTGCGCTGTTCATCTCGTTGTGGATGGGCCCGCGCATGATTGCCCGCCTGCAAAAACTCTCTTTCGGCCAGGTTGTACGTAACGACGGTCCGGAATCGCACTTCAGCAAGCGCGGCACGCCGACCATGGGCGGGATCATGATCCTGACCGCCATCGTCGTTTCCGTGCTGCTGTGGGCATATCCCTCCAACCCGTACGTCTGGTGCGTTCTGACGGTACTGGTGGGCTACGGGATCATCGGTTTTGTGGATGATTACCGCAAAGTCGTTCGCAAAGATACTAAGGGCCTGATCGCGCGCTGGAAATATTTCTGGATGTCGGTGATCGCGCTGGGCGTGGCCTTCGCGCTGTATCTGGCCGGGAAAGATACGCCAGCCACCGAGCTGGTCGTGCCGTTCTTCAAGGACGTGATGCCACAGCTGGGGCTGTTCTACATCCTGCTGGCGTACTTTGTGATCGTCGGTACCGGTAACGCCGTCAACCTCACTGACGGTCTGGATGGCCTGGCCATTATGCCAACCGTCTTTGTGGCCGCTGGTTTTGCGCTGGTCGCATGGGCGACAGGTAACATGAACTTTGCGAACTACCTGCACATCCCTTATCTGCGCCACGCGGGTGAACTGGTGATCGTCTGTACGGCGATTGTTGGCGCGGGGCTGGGCTTCCTGTGGTTCAACACCTATCCGGCGCAGGTATTTATGGGGGACGTCGGTTCTCTGGCTTTGGGCGGTGCGCTTGGCATTATCGCCGTACTGCTGCGTCAGGAGTTCCTGCTGGTGATCATGGGCGGCGTGTTTGTGGTTGAAACCCTGTCGGTGATTTTGCAGGTCGGTTCCTTCAAGCTGCGCGGTCAGCGCATCTTCCGTATGGCGCCGATTCACCACCACTATGAACTGAAAGGCTGGCCGGAGCCGCGCGTGATCGTGCGCTTCTGGATTATTTCGCTGATGCTGGTGCTGATTGGCCTGGCAACGCTGAAGGTACGTTAATCATGGCAGATTACCAGGGCAAAAAAGTCGTTATCATCGGGTTGGGCCTCACGGGGCTCTCCTGCGTGGACTTTTTCCTCGCACGCGGCGTGACGCCACGCGTGATGGATACGCGTGTCTCTCCGCCGGGTCTGGACAAACTGCCGGAACAGGTTGAACGCCACCTTGGTGGTCTGAACGATGACTGGCTGCTGGCAGCCGATCTGATTGTTGCAAGCCCAGGTATGGCACTGGCGCACCCTTCGCTGAGCGCTGCCGCGGATGCGGGCGTTGAGATTGTCGGCGATATCGAGCTGTTCTGCCGCGAAGTGCAGGCGCCCGTTATCGCGATTACCGGTTCTAACGGTAAAAGCACCGTCACCACCCTGGTGGGGGAAATGGCGAAAGCGGCAGGGATGAACGTCGGCGTTGGCGGTAATATTGGTTTGCCTGCTCTGATGCTGCTGGACAAAGGCTGCGAGCTGTATGTTCTCGAGCTTTCCAGCTTCCAGCTGGAAACTACCTCTAGCCTGCACGCTGCAGCTGCGACTATCCTCAACGTGACTGAAGATCATATGGACAGATATCCATTTGGTCTGCAGCAGTACCGTGCCGCAAAGCTGCGCGTGTATGAAAATGCCAAAGTCTGCGTTGTTAACGCCGATGATGCGCTGACCATGCCGGTGCGCGGCGCGGACGATCGCTGCATTAGCTTCGGTATCACGATGGGGGATTACCACCTGAATCGCCAGCTGGGCGAAACCTGGCTGCGCGTGAAGGGTGAGAAAGTGCTGAACGTGAAAGAGATGAAGCTCACAGGTCAGCACAACTATACCAATGCCCTGGCGGCGCTGGCGCTGGCGGATGCAGTTGGGCTGCCGCGCTCCTCCAGCCTGAAAGCGTTAACCACGTTTTCTGGTCTGGCACACCGTTTCCAGCTGGCGCTGGAGCACAACGGCGTACGCTGGATCAACGACTCCAAAGCCACCAACGTGGGCAGTACCGAGGCCGCGCTGAACGGTCTGCACGTTGACGGCACTCTGCACTTGCTGCTGGGCGGCGACGGTAAATCAGCTGATTTCTCCTCCCTGAAGCCGTATCTCGCCGGTGATAACGTCCGTCTGTACTGCTTTGGCCGTGACGGCAGCGAGCTGGCTGAACTGCGCCCTGAGGTTGCCGAGCAAACCGAAACCATGGAACAGGCGATGCGGCTGATTGCTCCTCGCGTGAAGCCAGGCGATATGGTGCTGCTTTCTCCGGCCTGTGCCAGCCTCGATCAATTCAAGAATTTCGAACAGCGTGGTGATGTCTTTACCCGCCTGGCGAAGGAGTTAGGCTGATGCGTTTATCTCTCCCTCGCCTGAAAATGCCGCGCCTGCCAGGGTTTGGGATCCTGTTATGGTTGTTTACGGCGCTCAAAGGCTGGGTGATGGGCTCTCGTCAAAAAGATAACGACAGCCTGGTCATGTACGACCGCACGCTGTTCTGGCTCACGATGGGGCTGGCGGCGGTCGGCTTTATTATGGTGACGTCAGCGTCAATGCCCGTCGGGCAGCGTCTGGCGAACGATCCTTTCCTGTTTGCCAAGCGTGATGGTCTTTACATCATCCTGGCGTTCTGCCTGGCGCTGGTGACCTTGCGTCTGCCTATGGCGTTCTGGCAGCGGCACAGTACGGCGATGCTGATCGCCTCGATTATTATGCTGCTGATCGTACTGGTGGTGGGCAGCTCTGTTAACGGGGCATCGCGCTGGATCGCCTTTGGCCCGCTGCGCATTCAGCCTGCGGAATTTACCAAGCTCTCCCTGTTTTGCTACCTGGCGAACTACCTGGTGCGTAAGGTAGATGAAGTGCGTAATAACCTGCGCGGCTTCTTAAAACCGATGGGCGTGATTTTGGTGCTGGCGGTATTACTGCTGGCGCAGCCTGACCTCGGTACCGTTGTCGTGCTGTTCGTTACCACCCTGGCCATGCTGTTCCTGGCCGGCGCAAAGCTGTGGCAGTTCATCGCTATCATCGGGATGGGGATTTCGGCGGTTGTGCTACTGATCCTCGCCGAGCCTTACCGTATTCGCCGTGTGACCTCGTTCTGGAACCCGTGGGAAGATCCGTTCGGCAGCGGTTACCAGCTTACGCAGTCGCTGATGGCCTTTGGTCGCGGTGAAGTCTGGGGGCAGGGGCTGGGTAACTCGGTACAGAAACTGGAGTATTTACCGGAAGCGCATACTGACTTCATCTTCTCCATTATTGCGGAAGAACTGGGTTATATCGGTGTGGTATTAGCGCTATTAATGGTATTCTTCGTCGCTTTCCGCGCCATGTCCATCGGCCGGAAAGCGCTGGAGATCGATCACCGCTTCTCAGGATTCTTAGCCTGTTCAATTGGTATCTGGTTTAGCTTCCAGGCATTGGTTAACGTCGGGGCCGCAGCGGGTATGCTGCCGACCAAAGGTCTGACGTTGCCGTTGATCAGTTATGGTGGTTCCAGTCTGTTGATTATGTCGACGGCCATCATGTTTTTGTTACGCATAGATTATGAGACGCGTCTGGAGAAAGCCCAGGCGTTTACACGAGGTTCACGATGAATCAACCGAAGCGGTTAATGGTGATGGCAGGCGGTACTGGCGGACACGTATTCCCGGGGCTGGCGGTTGCGCACCATTTAATGGATCAGGGCTGGCAGGTACGCTGGCTGGGAACCGCAGACCGCATGGAAGCCGATCTGGTACCGAAGCACGGTATCGAGATCGATTTTATTCGTATTTCCGGCCTTCGGGGCAAAGGCCTCAAGGCAATGCTGCTGGCACCGGTGCGTATTTTTAACGCCTGGCGTCAGGCGCGCACCATCATGAAGCGCTTTAAACCCGATGTGGTGCTGGGCATGGGCGGCTATGTCTCTGGTCCTGGCGGGCTGGCGGCGTGGTCGTTAGGCATTCCCGTCGTGCTGCATGAGCAGAACGGTATTGCCGGTCTGACCAACAAATGGCTGGCGAAAATCGCCACCAAAGTTATGCAGGCGTTTCCCGGCGCGTTCCCGAAAGCTGACGTGGTGGGTAACCCGGTGCGTGTGGACGTGCTGGCGCTGCCGCTGCCGGACGCTCGCCTGACGGGCCGTGAAGGGCCGGTTCGTGTACTGGTCGTCGGCGGCTCTCAGGGCGCGCGCATTTTAAACCAGACGATGCCGCAGGTTGCCGCAAAGCTGGGGGATACCGTGACCATCTGGCACCAGAGCGGAAAAGGCGCTCAGCAGACCGTTGAGCAGGCTTACGCAGGCGAAGGTCAGCCGCAGCATAAAGTCACTGAGTTTATCGACGACATGGCGGCAGCGTATGCCTGGGCCGATGTCGTAGTCTGTCGCTCAGGTGCGCTGACGGTGAGCGAGATCGCCGCCGCGGGTCTGCCGGCCCTGTTTGTGCCGTTCCAGCACAAAGACAGACAGCAGTACTGGAATGCGCTGCCGCTTGAGAAAGCCGGTGCCGCGAAGATATTTGAACAGCCGCAATTCACCGCCGACGCGGTCGCCACTACCCTGGCGGGCTGGAACAGAGACGCACTGCTGGAGATGGCGAAACGCGCACGCGCGGCCGCTATCCCTGATGCGACGGAACGGGTGGCAAAAGAAGTGAGCCTGGCAGCCCAGGCTTAACCCTCGCAGCGCGTGTTGCGCTGCACGAATTTTAAGTAGTCGATGGCGTTTAGAGAATGAATACACAACAACTGGCAAAACTGCGTTCAATCGTGCCCGAGATGCGTCGCGTCCGGCACATTCACTTTGTTGGCATCGGTGGTGCTGGCATGGGCGGTATTGCCGAAGTGTTAGCTAACGAAGGCTATCAGATCAGCGGGTCTGACCTGGCGCCAAACCCTGTTACGCAGCAGCTGGCGTCGCTTGGGGCGACTATCTATTTTAACCATCGTCCGGAAAACGTGCGCGATGCGAGCGTGGTGGTGGTCTCAAGCGCCATCTCTTCTGACAATCCGGAAATCGTTGCCGCGCACGAAGCGCGCATTCCGGTGATCCGCCGTGCAGAAATGCTGGCGGAACTGATGCGTTTCCGTCACGGCATCGCCATTGCCGGGACTCACGGTAAAACCACGACCACGGCGATGGTTTCCAGTATTTATGCGGAAGCGGGTCTCGACCCGACGTTCGTCAACGGCGGTCTGGTCAAAGCCGCGGGCGTACATGCGCGTCTGGGTCACAGCCGTTATCTGATTGCTGAAGCGGATGAGAGCGACGCGTCGTTCCTGCACCTGCAGCCGATGGTGGCGATTGTCACTAACATCGAAGCTGACCATATGGATACCTACCAGGGTGACTTCGAGAACTTAAAGCAGACCTTCATCAACTTCCTGCACAACCTGCCGTTCTATGGACGCGCGGTGATGTGCGTAGACGATCCGGTGATCCGCGAGCTACTGCCGCGCGTGGGTCGTCAAATCACCACTTACGGCTTCAGCGAAGACGCTGACGTTCGCGTGGAAGAGTACAAACAGATTGGTGCGCAGGGGCATTTCACGCTGGCGCGTCAGGACAAAGAACTGCTGCACGTCACGCTGAATGCGCCAGGGCGCCATAACGCCCTCAATGCCGCAGCGGCAGTGGCCGTCGCGACGGAAGAAGGCATTGATGATGACGCGATTCTGCGCGCGCTGGAAAGCTTCCAGGGCACCGGCCGTCGTTTCGACTTCCTTGGTCAATTCCCGCTGGATGCGGTAAACGGCAAAGCTGGCACAGCGATGCTGGTGGACGACTACGGCCACCATCCGACCGAAGTAGACGCCACCATTAAAGCCGCACGTGCAGGCTGGCCTGACAAAAATCTGGTTATGGTCTTCCAGCCGCACCGCTTCACGCGTACGCGCGATCTGTATGACGATTTCGCCAGCGTCCTGTCACAGGTTGACACCCTGTTAATGCTGGACGTGTACGCCGCAGGCGAGACGCCGATTCCGGGGGCAGACAGCCGTTCCCTGTGCCGTACCATCCGTGGACGCGGCAAAGTTGATCCTATTCTGGTTTCTGATCCTGCACAGGTGGCGGAAATTCTGGCTCCGGTCCTGACAGGTAACGATTTGATTCTGATTCAGGGCGCTGGAAATATCGGCAAAATCGCCCGTACCTTAGCTGAAATCAAACTGAAGCCGCAAACCCCGGAGGACGAGCATCATGGCTGATAAGATTGCTGTCCTGTCTGGCGGCACCTCCGCCGAGCGCGAGGTTTCCCTGAATTCCGGCGCGGCTGTACTGGCGGGCCTGCGTGAAGGTGGCGTCAATGCGCACCTGGTCGATCCAAAAGAGATCGACGTGACGCAATTAAAAGCTTTGGGCTTCGATAAAGTCTTTATCGCTTTGCATGGTCGCGGCGGTGAAGACGGCACCCTGCAGGGGCTTCTGGATTTAATCGGCATGCCGTATACCGGCAGCGGCGTGATGGCCTCCGCTATCTCTATGGATAAACTGCGCAGCAAGCTTCTGTGGCAGGGCGCGGGGTTACCTGTTGCGCCATGGGTAGCACTGACGCGTCGCGAATTTGAATTGGGCCTGCCGGATGGCGTTAATACACGCATTGCTGAACTGGGCTTACCGGTTATTGTAAAGCCCAGCCGGGAAGGCTCCAGCGTGGGAATGTCCAAAGTCGACAAAGCTGAAGATCTTTCGTCCGCTTTAGCACTGGCATTTCAACATGATGAAGAAGTTCTGATTGAAAAATGGCTCAGCGGGCCGGAATTTACCGTCGCGATGCTTGGCGAAGAAATTTTACCGTCAATCCGTATCCAACCGGCCGGAACCTTCTATGATTATGAGGCGAAGTATCTCTCTGATGAGACGCAATATTTCTGCCCTTGTGGTCTGGAAGCTGAGCGTGAAGCAGATTTACAGTCCCTGGTGCTTAAAGCCTGGCATGTTCTGGGTTGCCGCGGCTGGGGACGCATCGACGTGATGCAGGACAGTGATGGACAATTTTATCTGCTGGAAGCCAACACTTCTCCGGGAATGACCAGCCACAGCCTTGTGCCAATGGCCGCGCGTCAGGCGGGGATGAGTTTCTCGCAGTTAGTCGTACGCATTCTGGACCAGGCGGGCTGATATGTCGCAGGCTGCATTGAACACGCGCAACCGCGATGATGAGGACGAATACACCTCTTCACGCCGCAGTAATGGAACGCGTCTTGCAGGCATCATTTTCCTGCTCGGGGTGCTGTGCACCGTGTTTATCAGCGGCTGGATGGTCCTGGGCTGGATGGAAGATGCGCAGCGGTTGCCGCTTTCTAAGCTGGTTGTCACCGGTGAGCGTCATTACACGCGTAACGACGATATTCGTCAGTCAATACTGGCGCTGGGCTCGCCTGGCACCTTTATGACTCAGGATGTCAATATTATCCAGAGCCAGATAGAACGTCTGCCATGGATAAAACAGGCGAGCGTAAGAAAGCAATGGCCTGATGAATTGAAGATTCATCTGGTTGAATATGTGCCCATTGCGCGTTGGAATGATCAGCACATGGTTGACGCAGACGGAAATTCCTTCAGCGTCCCGGCCGATCGTGTCAACAAGCAAAATTTACCGATGTTATATGGCCCTGAAGGCAGCGAAAACGAAGTGTTACAGGGGTTTCGCGAAATGGGTCAGGTGCTGGCGAAGGACAGGTTTACGTTAAAAGATGCTGCAATGACGGCGCGCCGCTCCTGGCAGCTGACGTTAACGAACGGCATTAAGCTCAACCTGGGACGCGGGGACACAATGAAGCGTCTGGCACGTTTTGTCGAACTTTACCCGGTTTTACAGCAGCAGGCACAGACTGACGGCAAACGGATAAGCTACGTTGATTTGCGCTATGACTCAGGCGCAGCAGTCGGTTGGGTACCGGCTCCGGTCGAGGAACCTAATCAGCAACAGAATCAGGCACAGGTAAAGGCAGAACAACAATGATCAAGGCGACGGACAGAAAGCTGGTAGTTGGACTGGAGATTGGCACCGCGAAGGTTGCCGCTTTAGTAGGGGAAGTTCTGCCCGACGGTATGGTCAATATCATTGGCGTAGGCAGTTGCCCGTCCCGTGGTATGGATAAAGGTGGGGTAAACGATCTTGAATCGGTGGTGAAATGCGTTCAGCGCGCCATCGATCAGGCTGAATTGATGGCTGATTGCCAGATTTCTTCTGTCTATTTGGCCCTTTCTGGTAAGCACATCAGCTGCCAGAACGAAATCGGTATGGTGCCGATTTCCGAAGAAGAAGTGACGCAGGAAGACGTTGAAAACGTAGTGCACACGGCGAAATCCGTGCGTGTCCGCGACGAACATCGCGTGCTGCATGTGATCCCGCAGGAATATGCGATTGACTACCAGGAAGGGATCAAGAATCCGGTCGGTCTTTCTGGCGTACGTATGCAGGCAAAAGTGCACCTGATCACATGTCACAACGATATGGCGAAGAACATTGTAAAAGCCGTTGAACGTTGTGGCCTGAAAGTTGACCAACTTATTTTCGCCGGTCTGGCGGCAAGTTATTCCGTGCTGACCGAAGATGAACGTGAACTGGGTGTCTGTGTGGTCGATATTGGTGGTGGTACAATGGACATCGCCGTGTATACCGGCGGCGCGCTGCGACACACCAAAGTGATCCCTTATGCCGGGAACGTTGTGACCAGCGATATTGCTTACGCTTTTGGTACGCCGCCGAGCGATGCAGAAGCGATTAAAGTGCGCCACGGCTGTGCGCTGGGGTCTATCGTTGGCAAAGATGAGAGCGTTGAAGTGCCGAGCGTCGGTGGTCGTCCACCGCGTAGCCTGCAGCGCCAGACGTTGGCAGAGGTGATTGAGCCGCGCTATACCGAGCTGCTCAACCTGGTCAATGAAGAGATTTTACAGTTACAGGAACAGCTTCGCCAGCAGGGCGTTAAACATCATCTTGCGGCGGGGATTGTATTAACCGGCGGTGCAGCGCAAATTGAAGGTCTTGCGGCCTGTGCTCAGCGCGTGTTCCATACGCAGGTGCGTATTGGTGCGCCGCTGAATATCACCGGTTTAACGGATTATGCTCAGGAGCCGTATTATTCAACGGCTGTGGGCCTGCTCCACTACGGGAAGGAATCTCATCTCAGTGGTGAAGCGGAAGTGGAAAAACGCGTCTCAGTGGGGTCGTGGGTCAAACGACTGAACAACTGGTTGCGAAAAGAGTTTTAATTTTTTTAAGAGACCGGAGAGAATTAGCGGTCTCGGGCGACAGGCACAACGGAGAGAGAAATTATGTTTGAACCTATGGAACTGACCAACGACGCGGTGATTAAAGTCATCGGCGTCGGTGGCGGCGGCGGTAACGCCGTAGAGCATATGGTGCGTGAACGCATTGAAGGTGTTGAATTCTTCGCAGTTAACACCGATGCGCAGGCACTGCGTAAGACGGCTGTAGGCCAGACTATCCAGATCGGCGGTGGTATCACCAAAGGGCTGGGAGCAGGGGCTAACCCGGAAGTCGGTCGCAATGCGGCTGAAGAAGATCGTGAAGCTCTGCGCGCTGCACTGGAAGGTGCGGACATGGTCTTTATCGCAGCAGGTATGGGTGGCGGTACCGGTACCGGCGCAGCACCTGTTGTGGCTGAAGTGGCAAAAGATTTAGGTATCCTGACCGTTGCTGTCGTGACCAAGCCTTTCAACTTTGAAGGCAAGAAGCGTATGGCCTTCGCGGAGCAGGGTATCACCGAGCTGTCCAAGCATGTGGACTCGCTGATCACCATCCCGAACGACAAGCTGTTGAAAGTTCTGGGTCGCGGTATCTCCCTGCTGGACGCATTCGGTGCAGCAAACGACGTGCTGAAAGGCGCGGTTCAGGGTATCGCTGAACTGATTACCCGTCCTGGCCTGATGAACGTTGACTTTGCAGACGTTCGCACCGTGATGTCCGAAATGGGCTACGCGATGATGGGCTCTGGCGTGGCGAGCGGTGAAGACCGTGCAGAAGAAGCGGCCGAAATGGCGATCTCTTCTCCACTGCTGGAAGATATCGATCTGTCTGGTGCGCGCGGCGTGCTGGTCAACATTACCGCTGGCTTTGACCTGCGTCTGGATGAGTTCGAAACCGTGGGTAACACTATCCGTGCATTCGCCTCTGACAACGCTACCGTGGTAATCGGTACTTCCCTTGACCCGGAAATGAACGACGAGCTGCGTGTTACCGTTGTTGCGACCGGTATCGGTATGGACAAGCGCCCAGAAATCACCCTGGTGACTAACAAGCAGACTCAGCAACCGGTAATGGATCGTTACCAGCAGCACGGTATGTCTCCTCTGACTCAGGAGCAGAAACCGGCTGCGAAAGTGGTGAACGACCCAACGCCGCAAACTGCAAAAGAGCCAGATTATCTGGATATCCCGGCTTTCCTGCGTAAGCAAGCTGACTAAGAATTGGCTGGAATTAGGGGATTTGCGCTCTTTGTGCTAAACTGGCCCACCGTTAGTGATATACACTCTCGGTTGGATAGTTAATTTGGCGAGATTATACGATGATCAAACAAAGGACACTTAAACGTATCGTTCAGGCGACAGGTGTCGGTTTACATACCGGCAAGAAAGTCACGCTGACGTTACGCCCTGCGCCGGCCAATACCGGGGTCATCTATCGTCGCACCGACTTGAATCCACCGGTAGATTTTCCGGCCGATGCCAAATCTGTGCGTGATACTATGCTCTGTACTTGTCTGGTGAACGAGCATGACGTGCGGATTTCTACCGTAGAGCACCTGAACGCCGCCCTGGCGGGTCTGGGTATCGACAACATTATTGTTGAAGTCGATGCGCCAGAAATCCCGATTATGGATGGCAGTGCTGCACCGTTCGTCTATCTGTTGCTGGATGCTGGCATCGAAGAACTGAACTGCGCGAAGAAATTTGTTCACATCAAAGAGACCGTTCGCGTCGAAGATGGCGACAAGTGGGCTGAATTCAAACCGTACAATGGTTTCTCGTTGGACTTTACAATCGACTTTAACCATCCTGCGATTGATTCCAGCACCCAGCGCTATGCGATGAACTTCTCTGCTGATGCGTTTATGCGCCAGATCAGCCGAGCCCGTACATTTGGCTTCATGCGTGATATCGAATATCTGCAGTCCCGCGGCCTGTGCCTGGGCGGCAGCTTCGATTGTGCCATCGTTGTTGACGATTATCGCGTGCTGAACGAAGATGGCCTGCGTTTCGAAGATGAATTCGTTCGTCACAAAATGCTGGATGCTATCGGCGACCTGTTCATGTGTGGTCACAACATCATTGGTGCATTTACCGCGTTCAAATCCGGTCATGCGCTGAACAACAAACTGTTGCAGGCCGTCCTGGCAAAACAGGAAGCCTGGGAATATGTGACCTTCGAAGACGAAGCTGAACTGCCGCTGGCTTTCAAAGCACCAAGCATGGTTCTGGCGTAACGGTTCACGCCGTTTCGTAAAAAAATCGACTGGTTAACCTGGTACTCTCTCCGACCAGGAAGACCAGTCGTTTTTATTTTTACCCTTCTTCGTTTGCCCCAGCGTTATCTCTCGTTTGTCTTACGCAGAAAATGTGTGCGTTAGCTGCATTCTTGACCGTTTTTCCCCGCGGCGGCACCTCATTCCTGCTGATGTATATTGGCTTTAGTGGTACTATCTGGGCGCTAAAAAGAATAACTGAACTCAGCCTCTACAAGGCTGGCTTATTGGGTGGAGCAGGTGAGCGGAATACTGACGCGCTGGCGACAATTTGGCAGACGTTACTTCTGGCCGCATCTCTTATTAGGGATGGTCGCGGCGAGTTTCGGCTTGCCTGCGCTCAGCAACAGTGCCGAAGCGGCGACACCCGCGAAAACCTCCACTACCAAACACGATCTCAACTCGCGGGTTAATTTTACTAACCTTGCTTGGCTTGAAGCCAGTCGCCGCCCAAACTTCTCCGTCGATTACTGGCACCAGCACGCTATCCGCACGGTTATCCGCCATCTGTCCTTCGCGATGGCACCGCAGGCCATGCCTGTTGCGGAAGAGGCGTTGCCGGTGCAGGCTCAGCATCTTGCCCTGCTGGACACGCTCAACGCGCTGCTCACGCAGGATAGCCAGCCGCCGGTCATGGTTCGTCAGACAACGCAGCGTGCGTTTGTTTCACCGGCTTCATTCTCTGTTTCAACCTGGATTAGCCAGGCTCACGGCATTCGCGCCGGGCCGCAACGCCTCAGCTAAATTAACTTTTTCAATACCTTAATTTATCTGCCCACGATGGGGCGTTTGAGAATTTATTATGCTAATCAAATTGTTAACTAAAGTTTTTGGTAGTCGTAACGATCGTACCCTGCGCCGTATGCGTAAAGCAGTTGCCGTCATCAACGGTATGGAACCCGCGATGGAGAAGCTCTCTGATGACGAGCTGAAAGCGAAAACGGCGGAATTCCGTGCGCGTCTGGAAAAAGGTGAAACCTTAGAAAGCCTGATCCCGGAAGCGTTCGCCGTGGTGCGCGAAGCGAGCAAACGCGTGTTCGGCATGCGTCACTTCGACGTTCAGCTGCTGGGTGGTATGGTGCTTAACGAGCGCTGCATCGCGGAAATGCGTACCGGTGAAGGTAAAACCCTGACCGCAACGCTGCCGGCTTATCTGAACGCGCTGACCGGTAAAGGCGTTCACGTCGTTACCGTCAACGACTATCTGGCGCAGCGTGACGCCGAAAACAACCGTCCACTGTTCGAATTCCTCGGTATGATCGTCGGCATCAACATGTCCGGCCTGCCTGCGCCAGCCAAGCGCGAAGCGTACAATGCGGATATCACCTACGGTACCAACAACGAATACGGCTTCGACTACCTGCGTGACAACATGGCGTTCAGCCCTGAAGAGCGCGTCCAGCGTAAGCTGCACTACGCGCTGGTGGATGAGGTGGACTCTATCCTGATCGATGAAGCGCGTACCCCTCTGATCATCTCCGGCCCGGCTGAAGACAGCTCCGAGATGTACCGTAAAGTCGACAAAATCATTCCACACCTGCTGCGCCAGGAGAAAGAGGACTCGGATACCTTCCAGGGTGAAGGCCACTTCTCCGTAGATGAAAAAGCGCGCCAGGTGAACCTGACCGAACGCGGTCTGGTAAAAATTGAAGAACTGCTGGTTGCTGAAGGCATTATGGAAGAGGGGGAGTCTCTGTATTCCCCGAGCAACATCATGCTGATGCACCATGTGACCGCTGCGCTGCGCGCTCATGCGCTGTTTACCCGCGATGTTGACTACATTGTGAAAGACGGCGAAGTGATTATCGTCGATGAACACACTGGCCGTACCATGCAGGGACGTCGCTGGTCTGACGGTTTGCACCAGGCTGTGGAAGCCAAAGAAGGTGTGGATATTCAGAATGAAAACCAGACGCTGGCGTCTATCACCTTCCAGAACTACTTCCGTCTGTACGAGAAGCTGGCGGGTATGACCGGTACTGCTGATACAGAAGCGTTTGAATTCAGCTCCATCTACAAGCTGGATACCGTGGTCGTTCCAACTAACCGTCCGATGATCCGTAAGGATATGCCGGACCTGGTGTACATGACCGAAGCGGAAAAAATTCAGGCGATCATCGAAGATATTCGCGACCGTACTGCCAATGGCCAACCGGTTCTGGTGGGGACCATCTCCATCGAGAAATCCGAAGTGGTTTCTAACGAGCTGACGAAAGCGGGTATCAAACACAACGTTCTTAACGCAAAATTCCACGCCAAAGAAGCGGACATTGTTGCGCAGGCGGGTTATCCGGCTGCCGTGACCATCGCCACCAACATGGCGGGTCGTGGTACCGATATTATGCTGGGTGGTAGCTGGCAGGCTGAAGTGGCGGAGCTGGAAAACCCAACGCCAGAACAGATTGCACAGATCAAAGCCGACTGGCAGGTGCGTCATGATGCGGTTCTGGCTTCCGGCGGTCTGCACATCATCGGTACGGAGCGTCACGAATCGCGTCGTATTGATAACCAGCTGCGTGGTCGTGCGGGTCGTCAGGGGGATGCCGGTTCATCCCGCTTCTACCTGTCTATGGAAGATGCGCTGATGCGAATTTTCGCCTCCGACCGTGTATCCGGCATGATGCGTAAGCTGGGGATGAAACCTGGCGAAGCCATTGAGCACCCGTGGGTGACTAAAGCGATCGCTAACGCACAGCGTAAAGTGGAAAGCCGCAACTTTGATATTCGTAAGCAGCTGCTGGAATATGATGATGTGGCTAACGATCAGCGTCGTGCGATCTACACCCAGCGTAACGAACTGCTTGACGTGTCCGACGTAAGCGAAACCATCAACAGCATTCGTGAAGATGTGTTTAAAGCTACCATTGACGCGCATATTCCACCGCAGTCTCTGGAAGAGATGTGGGATATCGAAGGCCTGCAGGAACGTCTGAAAAACGACTTTGATCTCGATCTGCCAATCAAAGAGTGGCTGGATAAAGAGCCTGAGCTACACGAAGAGACCCTGCGTGAACGTATCTTTGAAACCGCGCTGGACGTCTACAAGCGTAAGGAAGAGGTTGTTGGCGCTGAGATGATGCGTCACTTCGAAAAAGGCGTGATGCTGCAGACGCTGGACTCCCTGTGGAAAGAGCACCTGGCGGCGATGGACTACCTGCGTCAGGGTATCCACCTGCGTGGCTATGCGCAGAAAGATCCGAAGCAGGAATACAAGCGTGAATCCTTCTCCATGTTTGCGTCTATGCTGGAGTCACTGAAGTATGAAGTGATCAGCACCCTGAGCAAGGTTCAGGTGCGTATGCCGGAAGAAGTGGAAGCGATGGAGCAGCAGCGTCGTGAAGAAGCCGAGCGTCTGGCACAAATGCAACAGTTGAGTCATCAGACCGACGACAGCGAAGCCGCAGCGGCGATTGCCGCACAGACCGGCGATCGTAAAGTGGGTCGCAACGATCCGTGCCCGTGTGGTTCCGGTAAAAAGTACAAGGCGTGCCACGGCCGTCTGAGCTAAGTTCATAAAAAAACAAAAAGGCGCAGATTTCTGCGCCTTTTTTATGGAAGTGACAATATGAAAATACTGCAAATTGCCGTCGGGATTATTCGCAACCCGCAAAACCAAATCTTCATCACCCAGCGCGCTGCCGACGCCCACATGGCGAACAAGTGGGAGTTTCCGGGCGGTAAAATCGAGTCAGGTGAAACGCCGGAAGAGGCGCTGATTCGGGAGCTTCAGGAAGAGGTGGGGATCACCCCGCTTGGCGCAACGCTGTTTGATAAGCTTGAATACCAGTTTCCGGACAGGCACATCACGCTGTGGTTCTGGCTGGTGGAAAACTGGGAAGGTGAACCCTGGGGAAAAGAGGGACAGCCGGGTAACTGGGTGGAACTTCAGGCAAGTGATGCCGAAAAATTCCCGCCAGCCAATGAGCCCGTGATCCTGCGGTTAGCCGAACAACCGTAGGCCTGCTAAGCGAAGCGCCAGCAGGCTTTACAGATTACTGCTGGGTTTCACTCCAGTCATCGCTGTCCGAGAGATCGCCTTCGCTTGGAATGCGTTTCTCTTCCGCGGCCCATTCGCCCAGGTCAATGAGCTGACAGCGCTTGCAGCAGAATGGGCGGAACGGACTTACTTCGCCCCAGACAACGGTTTTGCCACAGGTTGGGCAGCTTACGGTGGTGACATCAGACATCGGCACTCCTTAACAACAGGCCAGTTCAAAATCGAGACGTTCCGGCACGGTGCCATTTTCACTGTCCAGCGGCATAAAGCGAATCGCAAAGCGGCTTTTATGCCCTGAAATCTGTGGGTAAAGCTGTTCACCGAGTGACAGATTGAGACGCAGAAGGTCGGCATCATCACCGTTATCCTGGAAGAAACCATTCAGGCTGGTTTGCTTGCGGAACGGCGCAGAGTTACGGATCAGATCGAGGATCAGCGATAGCGTCTGGTGCATTGGCTCCAGGCTTGCCAGCCAGCTGTTCACCTGTGCGTCACGCTGCGCCTGTGGCATATGTAGCCACATATGCAGCGTCGGCAGGTCGAAGCTGCAGCAGCCGCCAGGAATGCTAAGACGCTGGCGCACCAGGCCAATCAGGCGATCTTCACGCAAAAACTGCCCGACGCGCGGCGCCGCCATCAGGACGGCGCTACTGCTTTTCAACTGCTGGCGGAGCGCGTCGATACGGCTCTGATCTACGCCGGGGACTTCTGTCCATGCCTGCAATTTACGCTGCTGGCGCTCCAGCTCTTTGAGTAATTCTGTGCGGACATCGCCGCGTTCAATCACATCCAGCAGATCGCCTACGTTGCGGAAGAAGTGCAAAGCCGTGGCATGATCGTTAACAGGCAGGTGTTGTGAAAGTTGTTGAATAAGGAATTCGATGCGCAGCCAGGTGCGCATTTTTTCGTTGAGCGGATGCTCAAAAAGGATGTGTGTCGACATTATGGTTTTTCCTGTGCAACGGCCTGCGCGGCGAACGTCAGATACTGCTCGTGCAGACGGGCAACATCCGATGCAATGGCATCTGGTGCGCCGTTATTATCAATAACATCATCCGCCACGGCAAGGCGCTGAGCGCGCGTAGTCTGAGCGGCAAGAATTTTTTCAGCATGCTCCCGCGAGACGCGATCGCGCGCCATGGTTCTCTGGATTTGCGTTTCGGGTGCGACATCAATCACCAGCACCCGATCGGCTTTCTTCTGCAGCTTATTTTCAACCAGTAGCGGAACCACCCACAGGACATAGGGCGAGCGGGCTGCGGCTATCTGACGTTGAGTTTCCTGGTGGATGATGGGGTGGAGAAGGGCATTAAGCCAGGCTTTTTCCGCAGAATCAGAAAAAATGCATTCGCGAAGCTGACGGCGATTCAGTGTGCCATCGGCACTGATGATTGCCTGACCAAAATGTTCTGCAATGGCCTTTAGCGCGGGTGTATTGGGCTCTACCACCTGGCGGGCAATGATATCGGCATCAATAATCGTGATACCCAAACGAGAGAACGCGTCCGCAACGGTACTTTTGCCACTACCGATGCCGCCGGTTAATGCGACGATATACCCCATTAAATCAAATCCTGGGAATTATTCATTATAAAAATCAGTTGATTGAAACTCTTAGGTGCGCCGGCAACTGTTTGGCCCTGTTTACCTGCTTATTACCAGGTAAATTTATAGGATTGTAGCGTAAAAAAAGAGAATTTCGCAGTCTTGCGGAGCAGGTATTAGTGCGTATGATAACGTCACTGGAGTTGTGCTTTTAACATATTTGCCTCTAACCCCAGGAATCCGCACATGCGTATCGAAGAAGATCTGAAGTTAGGTTTCAAAGACGTTCTTATCCGCCCTAAACGCTCTACACTGAAAAGTCGCTCAGACGTTGAACTCGAACGTCAATTCACCTTTAAGCATTCCGGTCAGACCTGGTCTGGCGTGCCGATCATCGCTGCCAACATGGATACTGTGGGAACCTTTGAGATGGCAACCGCCCTGGCACAGTTCGACATTCTCACCGCAGTGCACAAACATTACAGCCCTGAAGAGTGGAATGCGTTTGTTGCGTCCGCGTCTGCTGACGTGGTGAAGCATGTGATGGTTTCTACCGGGACCTCCGATGCGGATTTCGAGAAGACCAAACAGATCCTGAACGCTAACCCGGCGCTCAATTTCGTTTGTATTGACGTGGCGAACGGTTACTCCGAGCACTTCGTGCAGTTCGTCAGCAAGGCGCGTGAAGCCTGGCCGACGAAAACCATCATCGCGGGCAACGTGGTGACCGGTGAAATGTGTGAAGAGCTGATCCTTTCCGGTGCAGATATCGTGAAAGTGGGTATTGGTCCCGGCTCCGTGTGCACGACACGCGTCAAAACCGGCGTCGGTTATCCGCAGCTTTCCGCAGTCATTGAATGCGCCGATGCGGCGCACGGTCTGGGCGGTCAGATCATCAGCGACGGCGGTTGTACCATGCCGGGCGATGTTGCGAAAGCCTTCGGTGGTGGCGCGGACTTCGTAATGCTCGGCGGTATGCTGGCAGGCCACGAAGAGAGCGGTGGTACCGTTGTTGAAGAGAACGGCGAGAAATTTATGCTGTTCTACGGCATGAGTTCTGAATCCGCGATGACCCGTCACGTCGGTGGCGTGGCAAAATACCGTGCGGCGGAAGGTAAAACCGTGAAGCTGCCTCTGCGCGGTCCGGTTGAATACACGGCGCGCGATATCCTCGGCGGCCTGCGCTCGGCCTGCACCTACGTTGGGGCATCCCGCCTGAAAGAGCTGACGAAACGTACGACGTTTATTCGCGTTCAGGAACAGGAAAACCGCGTATTCAATAGCCTGTAATGGCTTCTGCTGGCGCATGCCCGTGCGCCAGCACTGTTCAACACTAGCCCGCGCTCATCGCATCCCCCAGATGGAAAATCGGCAGGTACATTGCCACTACCAGCGTCCCGATGATGACCCCTGTCACAATCAAAAGCACTGGCTCCAGAAGTGCCGCCAGATTATCTGCCCGTTGAAAGGTCTGTTCCGTGTGATGCCGGGCGAGGTTTGCCAGCATGATGTCCAGCGCACCTGACATTTCGCCGGTTCGTAAAAGCTGAATACACAGCGGGGTAAAGATGGCCGCTTTCTGAAAGGATGACCAGACGGGGAGACCTTTTTCAATATCCTCCCGAATGCTGCAGATTATTCCCCGCCAGTAACGACTTTCAACGGTCTCCTCTGCGCTCTCCATGCCCTGCAAAAAGGGGATACCCGCCTGCTGCGTGAGTGACAGCACGGTAAAGATGTGTCCAAGTTTTTGTCCCTTTGCCAGCGCGCCCATCACGGGCGTATGCATCAGCATGCGCTGCCAGCGAGGATTCTGCCGCAGAGCCCAGGCGGCGGCTAAGGGCGCTAATAACGCGACGAACAACGCGGGGGCATTGGACTGGATAAATGCGGCCATCCCCATGACCATTTGTGTCAGCATCGGGAGTGGCGTGTTAAACGTTTTGTAGATCGCGGCAAACTCGGGCAAGACCAGAATGACCATCGCCAGTACAACGAGTACGGCCAGCATCAGGACGATCGCCGGATAGCGCAACGCCTTTTTCACCTTCTCTCTGAGCTGCTGCTGCGCTTTTTGCTGCTGGGCGAGCTGGCGGCAGCACTCCTCCAGTTTCCCTGTGAGTTCACCGGTTTTCACCATTGAGACATGCAGTGGGCCAAACACCGCTGGCCACTTTTTTAGCGACTCAGAAAAGGGGGAACCCTCACTGAGCTCATCGGCAATGCTTTGCAGCAGCGCCTGCCATGGCTTCAACGGATGTTGCTCTGCCAGCATCTGCAGGCTGTGGGACAATGTCAGCCCCGCCTGCAAAAGCGTTGCAAGCTGGCGAAACATCTCGTAGCAGTGCTGTGGGCGCCAGCGGTGTCGCTGAGCGCATCGGGTCAGCGACAGAGGATGGAGATCGCTACGCATCAGCCTGGTGAAGGCGGCATCGCGGTCTGTGGCCCAGAGAGTCCCGCTTCGGGGTTCTCCTTCTTGGGTGAGCGCTCGCCAGCGCCAGAGCTGATTAGCAGCCATCCGGCATTCCCAGCACGCGCACCAGCTCTTCGATCGTGGTCAGCCCTCGTTCGACGGCCATGCAGCCGTGCTCAAAAAGAGAAATCATCCCCGCCTGCCGGGCACTCGCCTCTATCACTTCGATTCCCGCCCCGCTGGCAATAGCCTGACGCAGGGCGTTGTCGATCGCCAGTACTTCAAAAATGGCCACGCGGCCATAAAAACCGTGATAACACCGCTCGCAGCCGCTGGGCTGCCAGCGTGGAAGCGGTCTGGACCACACGGCGCCTGGTAATTCAACACGCTCGCTGGCTTCCCGGCGACAATGCGGGCACAAACGCCGGACCAGTCGCTGGGCAATCACCATCGACAGCGCGGAAGATATCATCCAGCGCGCGACGCCCATCTGCTCAAGGCGAATCAGGGTTTCTGTCGTCGAGTTGGTGTGCAGCGTTGAAAGCACCAGATGACCGGTCTGGGCGGCATTAATGGCAATTTCTGCCGTTTCACCGTCACGTATTTCGCCGACCATAATGATGTCGGGATCCTGACGTAGCAGCGCCCTCAACACGCTCTGGAATGTTAAACCCGCCCGGGGATTAATCTGCGTCTGGTTTAATCCCGCAAGGGGGATCTCTATGGGATCCTCCACGCTACAAATGTTGACGTCAGGGGTGTTACGCGCCTGCAGCGCGCTGTATAGCGTCACGGTTTTGCCGCTGCCGGTAGGGCCGGTGACCAGAATCAGTCCCTGCGGATGGTGGAGTACCTCATTGAAACAGGCCAATTGTTCTGCACTCATACCAAGCGCTTCCGGCTCAAGAGCCTGCTGCACCTGATGCAGCAGGCGCAGCACAATTTTCTCGCCACCGCTGCAGGGAAGCGTAGCGATCCGAAACGAGACCGGCTCGTTTGCCAGCTCAATCGTAAACTGACCGTCCTGAGGTAAACGACGTTCTGCAATATCCAGGTTACCCAGCACTTTTAAACGTGCGCTGAACAGGCTTGCCAGCGAGGCGGAAAGCGGAGGCTGGGGGCAAAGAACCCCGTCGATGCGTAAACGGATCTGGCATGCGTGCTCCATCGGTTCGATATGAATGTCGGAGGCGCGTTGGTTAATTGCCTGCTGCAGCGTGTGGTTTAGGATATCCACCGTCGAGTGTGTTTGCGAAACAACGGGCAGATGCGATTGTGACGTAAGCTGCCGGTGTTTTTCCATACGCTCAGCGCTCCAGCACTCAATATCAATCCGTTTCTGGGTCGCGAAGCGCAGCGCTTCCATGAGTTCAGCCGCGGGGCTGCCCACGACGGCGATGCTGACCCTGTCACTGTCGCTGGTGAGCAGCAGAGCGTGATGGCGATGACAAAGCGCCACGAGTTGATCGGTATTCATTATCCGCTCCTCAGTTATTGTTGAAGCGGAAAACGTCTTCGCAGGCCTGTTTCAGCGCGCTGTCAGCACTGATGTTGCAGTCGCGCGTCCAGCCCGTCATTCCGTTGCCGTCGTTCCACCGTGGCGTCATAGTTACCGTCAGCCCGTTAAGACTCTCCTGCCCAGTTAAGGTCACGGTCCCTTTTGCCACGCTCATTCCTGAAACGTAGCGTGTCATGGTGGGGGAAGGAATACCGTTACTACCGGCATCGCAGCTCTCTACGCCACCGTGATCCAGTGCGCAAAGCTCAATGGCCGTGCGGTAGGGAACGAAGGTTTGCAGCATATCGGTCAGCGCCGCCTTGCGCAGGTAGTTCTGATAGGCGGGAACGCCGATGGCGCTCAGAATCGCAATAATGCCAATGACCACCATCAGCTCAATGAGTGTGAATCCTTGTTGTCTGTCCATATCTGCTCCTTATGCAAAGTGGCGCTACTTTGTCAGCGGGAAAGAGTAGAAACGAGAGGCAAAAAAGGGAACGGGAAGGGGTCTTCAGAAAATTTATTCAGTGTTGCAGGGAAGAACAGCGGATCTGCGAGCGGGGCTGAAATTCCCCTCTCCGGCTGGAGAGGGGAGAATGCGTTATTTGAAGCGCATCGAGAGGTCGAGGGCACGAACGTGTTTGGTCAGCGCGCCGACGGAGATGTAATCCACGCCGGTTTCGGCGAATTCACGGATAGTTTCGAAAGTGACGTTCCCGGACACTTCGAGCTGGGCCCGACCGTTGGTCAGTTTTACCGCCTCGCGCATCTGCTCTGTTTCGAAGTTATCGAGCATGATGATATCGGCCCCGGCCTTAATCGCCTGCTCCAGCTCTTCCAGGCTTTCGACTTCTACCTCAACAGGCACATCCGGATGCAGCCAGAAGGCTTTCTCCACCGCCTGACGCACAGAGCCAGAAGCAATAATATGGTTCTCTTTAATCAGGAAGGCGTCGGATAAGCCCAAGCGGTGGTTTGCGCCACCGCCGCAGAGCACCGCGTACTTCAGCGCGGTGCGCAGGCCCGGCAGCGTTTTGCGGGTATCCAGCAGTTGGGTGTGGGTGCCGGCCAGCAGGTCAACGTAGCGACGCACTTCACTGGCCACACCTGAGAGGGTTTGTACAAAATTGAGCGCGGTACGTTCGCCGGTCAGCAAGACGCGGGAAGGACCGTCCAGTTCGAACAGCGGCTGGTTGGCCGTAACTGCATCGCCGTCTTCAACGTGCCAGGTCACCTGCACATCATCGCCCGCCAGCTGGGTAAAGACCTCTTCAACCCAACGCTTGCCGCAAAAAACGCCATCTTCACGGGTGATAATTACCGCGTGTGAGCGAGTCTCTTTTGGCAATAATTGTGCGGTAATATCCTTTTCAGCGTTAACGTCACCGCCCAGATCTTCTTTCAGAGCATGGGAGACGCTTGCCGGAATATCCATATTAATACGTTCCAGAAGCGCTTCACGTCGGTGGTCGGGGTTGTAGCGGCGAGGCGGCATGATAAAACTCCAAATTGGTAACGAATCATAATATTGAAACATGCTACTCTGAACCGAGTCATTGCACCATACAGAAGGAGTTCCAGCATGTTGTTAGAAAACGGATGGCTGGTGGATGCGCGGCATGTGCCCTCGCCGCACCACGACTGCCGCCCGGAGGATGAAAAGCCCACACTGCTGGTGGTTCATAATATTAGTCTCCCGCCTGGGGAATTTGGCGGCCCGTGGATCGATGCGTTATTCACGGGAACGATAGATCCCGATGCCCATCCTTTCTTCGCTGAGATTGCGCATCTGCGCGTGTCGGCTCACTGTCTGATTCGTCGCGATGGTGAAGTGGTTCAGTATGTTCCCTTTGATAAACGCGCCTGGCATGCTGGCGTGTCGATGTATCACGGGCGCGAACGGTGCAACGATTTTTCTATCGGGATTGAACTGGAAGGCACGGATACTACGCCCTACACCGATTCACAGTATCAACAGCTAGCGGCAGTGACCCGCACGCTTATCGGACTCTACCCGGCTATCGCTGACAATATCACGGGACACAGTGATATTGCCCCGGAGAGAAAAACCGATCCCGGCCCGGCCTTTGACTGGCCCCGGTTTCGCGCCATGCTCACCGCGTCGTCAGAATAAGGAGATACCATGACGTTGTTTACCATGCTGCTGGTTATCATCGCTGAACGCCTGTTCAAGCTCGGCGAACACTGGCATCTGGATCACCGGCTGGAGGTGTTATTCCGCCGTATCAAACATTTTTCCATGCTGCGCACGCTGCTGATGATGGCAGGGGTAATGGTCATTACGTTCCTGCTCCTGCGCTCACTGTACGGACTCTTTTTCAACGTGCCGCTGCTGGTGGTGTGGATCCTGCTCGGCGTGCTGTGCATTGGCGCGGGCAAGGTGCGTTTGCACTATCACGCATACCTGAAGGCCGCCTCCCGCGATGATGCCCACGCGCGCGGTGCCATGGCGAGCGAGCTGACGATGATCCACGGCGTGCCGCCGGACTGCGACGAGCGCGAATTCCTGCGCGAGCTGCAAAACGCGCTGCTGTGGATTAACTTCCGTTACTATCTTGCGCCGCTGTTCTGGTTTGTAGTGGGCGGCCCGCTGGGGCCGGTACTGCTGATGGGATATGCGTTCCTGCGCGCCTGGCAGACCTGGCTTGCCCGCTATCTGACGCCGCACGAACGTTTGCTGTCCGGCATCGATGCCATCCTGCACGTGCTCGACTGGCTTCCGGTGCGTCTGGTGGGCGTGGTGTACGCGTTAATTGGTCACGGTGAAAAAGCGCTGCCCGCATGGTTCGCCTCGCTTGCCGACCGCCATACGTCGCAGTACCAGGTGCTAACGCGTCTGGCGCAGTTCTCGCTGGCACGTGAGCCGCACACCGACAAGATTGAAACGCCGAAAGCCGCTGTCTCCATGGCGAAGAAAACGTCGTTTGTGGTGGTGGTTATCGTGGCGCTGCTGACTATTTACGGCACGCTGGTGTAGGCCAGCGCGCCGCAAAGACTACAGCGTATCCGCGGGCGGGATGCCAAAATCAGGCATCCCGTTTTCATTCCAGCGGACGAGCTTCAGGCGGGTATGACGATTCGGATCGTACAGCGGGTCGCCCTCAATTTCGGTGTAATTACGCGCGTGATACACCAGCACATCTTCCCCTTCCTGCGTTTGCGTAAAGCTGTTGTGGCCTGGGCCGTACTGACGATTTTCGTAGCTGGTAACGAACGCCGGACGCGGGGATTTGTGCCAGTTTGCCGGGTTTTGCGGATCGGCATTCAGGTCTATCCACAGTAGCCCCATGCAGTAATTCTCATCTGTGGCGCTGGCGGAATAGCTGATAAACAGCTTATCGCCGTGAATCAGTACCGCCGGGCCTTCGTTGACCCAAAACCCGCGACGCTCCCAGTCATACTCCGGCTTGCTGAGCATCACCGGCTCGCCTTTCAGCGTCCAGGGGTTCTCCATTTCGCACAGATAAAGATTGGAGTTTCCGGTGATATCCGGCGCTTTTTGCGCCCACAGATACCAGCGTTTCCCCTGGTGCACAAAAGTGGTGGCGTCCAGGGCGAAAGTATCGAACGGGGTTTTTATTTGCCCTTGTTCCACCCACGTGCCGGTGAGCGGATCGCCGTCAGCACATTCAATAGCAAACATGCGGTGCTGGAACATCCCGAGCTCGTCGAGCGCCTGGGTGTGCGTCGCGGCAAAGTAGATGTACCACTTCCCGTCAATGTGGTGCAGTTCCGGTGCCCAAATCAGCTGACTCATCGGGCCGGTCTCGGGCTTGCGCCAGACCACCACTTCTTCGGCATGACGTAATCCTTCCAGCGACGCTGCGCGGCGGATCGCAAGCCTGTCGTACTGCGGCACGGAGGCGATAAAATAGTACTGCCCCTCGTGGAGTAAAATGTACGGATCGGCGCGTTGTTCAATAAACGGGTTTGGCCAGGTTTGCATTCGGCTTTCCTTATTTTGTCTCAGCGGCTTTGAGTTCCTGTAAATCATTCAGCTCGCGGTAGTTAGCGCGACGCTTCTCCAGGTCTTCCTGAATGCGTTTCATCGTTTCACGGTCAACCTTCAGCAGACGCACCACGCCAGCGGTAATTAAGTATCCAACGCCGGGAATGACGGTAAAGAGCAGCACAATGCCGTTAATGGCGTCCGCGCTCTGCGCTTTTGCACCTGCGTCATAACCGTACCAGGAGAGCAGGAAGCCGACCATCGTCCCGGCAATTGCCAGACCCAGCTTCAGGAAGAAGATATTGCCGGAGAAGCTGATCCCGGTGATGCGTTTCCCGGTTTTCCACTCGCCATAGTCGTCCACATCCGCCATTAGCGACCAGTGCAGCGGAGACGGGATCTGGTGCAGGATGTTCAGCAGGACGTAGAGCACCACGATGGTGACGGTGGCTTTCGGGTCGAAGAAATAAAAGGCGGTTGAGAAAATCGCCAGCACGATATTGGTCCAGAAGAAGACCTTTAGCTTACACCAGCGGTCGGTCAGCACTTTTGCCAGCACGCTGCCAAGCATCATGCCGACCACGCCCAGGCTGATAAACAGGGTCGCGAAGTGGGTGCTCTGGCCCATCACCCAGGTGACGTAATACATGGTGGCCGCCATGCGGATAAACCCCGGGCAGACGTTGCACAGGGTCAGGAGCAGAATGCGTACCCACTGGTCGTTCTTCCAAACGTCTTTGAGATCGTTTTTCAGCTCGTCGTTGGTCTGTACCGCCGGACGCACGCGCTCGCGCACGGTGGCGAAGCAGAACAGGAACATGCAGGTTCCAATCAGCGCCAGGACAGTCATCGCCATCTGATAGCCTTTGGCTTTGTTATCCCCGCCAAACCAGTCGGCCATCGGCAGCAGCGTTAATGAGAGCAGCAGCGTGGCGATGCCGACCAGCACGAAGCGATACGACTGGCAGGCCACGCGTTCTTTTGGATCGTTGGTGATCACTCCGCCCAGCGAGCAGTAGGGAATGTTGATGGCCGTATAGGTTAAAGAGAGCAGGAAATAGGTGACAAACGCATAGATAACTTTGCTGTTATAGCCCCACTCCGGCGTGGTGAACATCAGAATGCTGAACAGCGCGTAGGGGAAGGCGATCCACAGCAGCCATGGACGAAACCTGCCATATTTGCTGCGGGTACGGTCAGCAATCGCGCCCATTATCGGGTCCGTTACGGCGTCAATAACGCGGACGGAGAGCAGCAGCACCCCGACCAGCGCAGGGGCCAGGCCAAAAATATCCGTATAAAAATAGTTAACAAACAACATGATGGCGCCAAAGATAATGTTGCATCCGGCGTCGCCCATCCCATAGCCGATCTTTTCTTTTACTGACAGTGTGTTGTTATCCATCGACAGCTCTCCGGTTTACGGTATGGAGAGAAGTATTCGCTGGCGAAGGAATATATGCGTTGCAGTATCAGGGCGGTGATATGGATAAATACGCTGTGGGGGCGAAAGTGTGAGGAAGGTAACAACGCGCGGCACCCGCAAAAGCAGGTGCCGCGGAGAGAGGCTTAGTGAGCCTTCATGGCATTACGGCTTTTCTGACTGAAGAGATAGCCCACGCCAAGAATCGCAATCCAGACCGGGATCAGGTAGACGGAAATCGCCATACCCGGCGTGATCAGCATGATCACCAGCACGGCTGCCATAAATACCAGGCACACCCAGTTGCCCAGCGGGTAAAGCAGGGCAGGGAAGCGCGTGGTGACGCCCTGCTGCTGCTTGGCACGGCGGAACTTCATGTGCGCCAGGCTGATCATCGCCCAGTTGATGACCAGGGCAGAGACCACCAGCGCCATCAGCAGGCCAAACGCCGATTCCGGAGCCATGTAGTTAATGAGCACGCACAGCGCGGTCACCACCGCCGAAACCAGAATCGTGTTTACCGGCACGCCGCGTTTATCGACGTTGAGCAGCGCTTTTGGCGCGTTACCCTGCTGGGCCAGGCCGAACAGCATGCGGCTGTTGCAGTATACGCAGCTGTTATAAACCGAGAGCGCTGCGGTCAATACCACGATGTTCAGGGCGTTAGCGACAAAGGTGTCGCCCAGCTCGTGGAAGATCAGCACAAACGGGCTGGTGTCAGCGGTCACGCGCGTCCACGGCAGCAGGGAGAGCAGCACGGTCAGCGAGCCCACGTAGAAGATCAGAATACGGTAGATAACCTGATTGGTGGCTTTTGGAATGCTCTGCTCCGGGTTGTCAGCTTCAGCGGCAGTGATCCCTACCAGCTCCAGGCCGCCGAAGGAGAACATAATGATGGCCATCATCATCACCAGACCGGTCATGCCGTGAGGCAGGAAGCCGCCCTGTTCCCAGAGGTTACGCACGGTTGCCTGCGGGCCGCCGTTGCCGCTGAACAGCAGCCAGCCGCCGAAGATGATCATCGCCACTACGGCAATCACCTTAATAATGGCAAACCAGAACTCCATTTCACCGAACACTTTTACGTTGGTCAGGTTAATGGCGTTAATAATGACGAAGAAAGCCGCTGCGGAGGCCCAGGTTGGGATTTCGGGATACCAGAACTGAATATATTTCCCGACGGCGGTAAGCTCAGCCATGGCAACAAGAACGTACAGCACCCAGTAGTTCCAGCCCGAGGCGAAACCGGCAAAGCTGCCCCAGTATTTATAGGCAAAGTGGCTGAAGGAGCCTGCGACCGGCTCTTCAACGACCATTTCACCCAGCTGTCGCATAATCAGAAAGGCAATAAAACCGGCAATCGCGTAACCCAAAATAATGCCGGGACCGGCTGACTGGATAACGGATGCGCTGCCCAGAAACAGGCCGGTACCAATCGCACCGCCCAGTGCGATGAGCTGAATATGGCGGTTTTTAAGACCGCGCTTTAGCTGATCGCCGTGCTGTTGAGCTTCCATTTGAAACCTCGTGTGTGGTTGTTATGTTCACGCTGAGCGTGTGTAATTATGAAAATCCATATTCTGTATTTATTTCTTTACGGTTAACGAGACCGAAAAAAGCGGGCATGACTTCCGTAAGCGCAAGAATAGTGGTAAGCGCCTGCGAATGCACCTGCTTTATGAAGGGGTGATGACGACTTGAATAAAAAGAAAGCATTTGTAAATCGGCCCGCTCATTCTTCCTAACCCAACCTATAGAATAGAAATGCGCCGTAAGTGGGCGAATTTTCATTATTTGCCTTGTTGAATCGCTTCAGATTGCAAAAGCCCTCGTTTCATTATGGTTAAAACTCCCTCTTTGGGAGTAATCAACTCATTTGTGCAAAGTTACATTTCTGAAACGTTATTTCTGTAAGGTTGTTAAAATGTGCAAGGTTTACTGATTTCAATCAAAACCAATATGGACAGAAGGTGAATACTTTGTTACTTTAGCGATACGAAATAGAAATTGGTAAGACCAATTGACTCCGGGCAAAAAGGCGTAAGACAGGGAATATGGCCTACAGCAAAATTCGCCAACCAAAACTATCTGATGTGATTGAGCAGCAGCTGGAGTTTTTAATCCTCGAAGGGACTCTGCGCCCGGGTGAGAAACTTCCGCCAGAACGCGAGCTGGCAAAACAGTTCGACGTTTCACGTCCCTCTCTGCGTGAGGCGATTCAACGTCTCGAAGCAAAGGGCTTGCTGCTTCGTCGCCAGGGCGGCGGAACCTTTGTGCAAAACAGCCTGTGGCAGAGCTTCAGCGATCCGCTGGTAGAACTTCTCTCTGACCACCCAGAATCCCAGTTTGACCTGCTTGAGACCCGTCACGCGCTTGAAGGTATTGCGGCCTATTACGCCGCCCTTCGCAGCACTGATGAAGATCGCGTGCGTATCCGCGAACTGCATCAGGCCATTGAACGGGCACAGCAGTCCGGCGATTTAGACGCCGAGTCCAGCGCCGTCGTCCAGTATCAAATCGCCGTCACCGAAGCGGCTCACAACGTGGTGCTCCTCCATCTGCTACGCTGCATGGAGCCCATGCTGGCCCAGAACGTTCGTCAGAATTTTGAATTGTTGTATGCCCGTCGGGACATGCTCCCACTGGTAAGCAACCATCGCACCCGAGTATTCGAGGCGATAATGGCCGGGGAACCGGAGCAGGCGCGCGAAGCGTCGCACCGACATCTGGCTTTCATTGAGGAAATCTTGCTGGACCGCAGCCGTGAACAATCGCGTCGCGAACGTTCATTACGCCGCATACAGCAACGAAAGGATTAAGCGCCAGGTACTTTTAGAGCGCGGCAACTAAACGCAGAACCTGTCTTATTGTGTTCTTGCCCAAGAGCACAATGGGACAGGTTCCAGACAAATCAACGTATTAGATAGATAAGGAATACCCCCATGTCAGAACGTCTCCAAAATGACGTGGATCCGATCGAAACTCGCGACTGGCTACAGGCGATCGAATCGGTCATCCGTGAAGAAGGTGTTGAGCGCGCTCAGTATCTGATTGATCAGCTGCTTTCTGAAGCCCGCAAAGGCGGCGTGAAGGTTGCTTCAGGTGCAGGGGCTAGCAACTACGTAAACACGATTGCCGTCGAAGACGAACCGGAATACCCGGGCAATCTGGATCTGGAACGTCGTATCCGTTCTGCAATCCGCTGGAACGCCATCATGACCGTTCTGCGCGCGTCCAAGAAAGACCTGGAACTGGGTGGCCACATGGCGTCCTTCCAGTCTTCTGCAACCGTTTACGAAGTGTGCTTCAACCACTTCTTCCGTGCAGCGAACGAGAAAGACGGCGGCGATCTGGTGTACTTCCAGGGCCACATCTCTCCGGGCATCTATGCACGTGCATTCCTGGAAGGTCGTCTGACTGAAGAGCAGATGAACAACTTCCGTCAGGAAGTTCACGGTAAAGGTCTGTCTTCTTATCCGCACCCTAAACTGATGCCTGAATTCTGGCAGTTCCCGACCGTATCTATGGGTCTGGGCCCAATCGGTGCGATCTATCAGGCTAAATTCCTGAAATACCTGGAACACCGTGGTCTGAAAGACACCTCTGAGCAGACCGTTTACGCCTTCCTGGGCGACGGCGAAATGGATGAACCAGAATCCAAAGGTGCGATCACCATCGCTACCCGTGAGAAGCTGGACAACCTGTGCTTCATCATCAACTGTAACCTGCAGCGTCTGGATGGTCCGGTAACCGGTAACGGCAAGATCATCAACGAACTGGAAGGCATCTTCGCAGGTGCTGGCTGGAACGTGATTAAAGTCATGTGGGGTTCCCGTTGGGACGAACTGCTGCGTAAAGACACCAGCGGTAAACTGATCCAGCTGATGAACGAAACCGTTGACGGTGACTACCAGACCTTCAAATCCAAAGACGGTGCCTACGTGCGTGAGCACTTCTTCGGCAAATATCCAGAAACCGCAGCCCTGGTTGCTGACTGGACTGATGAGCAGATCTGGGCCCTGAACCGCGGTGGTCACGATCCGAAGAAAATCTACGCTGCACTGAAAAAAGCGCGCGAAACCAAAGGCAAAGCGACTGTAATCCTGGCCCACACCATCAAAGGTTACGGCATGGGTGATACCGCAGAAGGTAAAAACATCGCTCACCAGGTTAAGAAAATGAACATGGACGGCGTGCGTTATATCCGCGACCGTTTCAACGTTCCAGTGACCGATGAGCAGGTAGAAAACCTGTCTTACATCACCTTCCCGGAAGGGTCTGAAGAGCACAAGTACCTGCACGAACGTCGTCAGGCGCTGAAAGGCTACCTGCCAGCTCGCCAGCCTAACTTCACCGAGAAGCTGGAACTGCCGGCGCTGGAAGACTTCTCTCAGCTGCTGGAAGAGCAGAACAAAGAGATCTCTACCACTATCGCTTTCGTTCGTGCCCTGAACGTGATGCTGAAGAACAAGTCGATCAAAGATCGTCTGGTTCCAATCATCGCCGACGAAGCGCGTACTTTCGGTATGGAAGGTCTGTTCCGTCAGATCGGTATCTACAGCCCGAACGGCCAGCAGTACACCCCGCAGGACCGTGAGCAGGTTGCATACTACAAAGAAGACGAGAAAGGTCAGATCCTGCAGGAAGGTATCAACGAGCTGGGCGCAGGCGCATCCTGGCTGGCTGCTGCGACCTCTTACAGCACCAACAACCTGCCGATGATCCCGTTCTACATCTACTACTCCATGTTCGGGTTCCAGCGTATCGGTGACCTGTGCTGGCAGGCAGGCGACCAGCAGGCTCGCGGCTTCCTGGTAGGCGGTACTTCAGGTCGTACGACCCTGAACGGTGAAGGTCTGCAGCACGAAGATGGCCACAGCCACATTCAGTCTCTGACTATCCCTAACTGTATCTCTTACGACCCGTCTTACGCGTACGAAGTGGCTGTCATCATGCATGACGGTCTGCAGCGCATGTACGGTGAAGCGCAGGAGAACATTTACTACTACATCACCACCCTGAACGAAAACTACCACATGCCGGCAATGCCAGCAGGTGCCGAGGAAGGTATCCGTAAAGGTATCTACAAACTCGAAACCATTGAAGGTAGCAAAGGTAAAGTTCAGCTGCTGGGCTCCGGCTCTATCCTGCGTCACGTTCGTGAAGCAGCGCAGATCCTGGCGAAAGACTACGGCGTGGGTTCCGACGTGTACTCTGTTACCTCCTTCACCGAGCTGGCGCGTGATGGCCAGGATTGTGAGCGCTGGAACATGCTGCACCCACTGGAAACTCCACGCGTTCCGTACATCGCTCAGGTGATGAACGACGCGCCAGCGGTGGCGTCTACTGACTATATGAAACTGTTCGCTGAGCAGGTTCGTACTTACGTTCCAGCTGATGATTATCGCGTTCTGGGTACTGACGGCTTCGGTCGTTCTGACAGCCGCGAAAACCTGCGTCACCACTTCGAAGTTGATGCTTCTTACGTGGTTGTAGCAGCACTGGGCGAACTGGCTAAACGTGGCGAAATCGATAAGAAAGTGGTTGCGGACGCAATCACCAAATTCAACATCGATGCAGAAAAAGTTAACCCGCGTCTGGCGTAAGAGGTAAAAGAATAATGGCTATCGAAATCAATGTACCGGACATCGGGGCTGATGAAGTTGAAATCACCGAGATCCTGGTCAAAGTAGGCGACAAAGTTGAAGCTGAACAGTCGCTGATCACCGTAGAAGGCGACAAAGCCTCTATGGAAGTCCCGTCTCCTCAGGCTGGCATCGTTAAAGAGATCAAAGTCTCTGTTGGCGATAAAACCGAGACCGGCAAACTGATCATGATTTTCGATTCCGCCGACGGTGCAGCAGCAGCTGCACCTGCGCAGGAAGAGAAGAAAGAAGCCGCTCCGGCCGCCGCTGCTCCAGCAGCCGCCGCGAGCGCGAAAGAAGTCAACGTGCCTGACATCGGCGGTGACGAAGTTGAAGTCACTGAAATCCTGGTGAAAGTGGGCGACACCGTTGCAGCTGAGCAGTCACTGATCACCGTAGAAGGCGACAAAGCCTCTATGGAAGTGCCGGCTCCGTTCGCCGGTACTGTTAAAGAGATCAAGATCAACACCGGCGACAAAGTGTCTACCGGGTCGCTTATCATGATCTTCGAAGTGGCGGGTGCTGCACCTGCTGCCGCGCCTGCGCAGGCCGCTGCTCCGGCTCCGGCTGCTGCACCAGCAGCTGCTGGCGGCGCGAAAGACGTTAACGTACCGGACATCGGCGGTGACGAAGTTGAAGTAACCGAAGTGATGGTGAAAGTGGGCGACAAAGTTGCCGCTGAACAGTCACTGATCACCGTTGAAGGCGATAAAGCTTCTATGGAAGTGCCGGCTCCGTTCGCGGGTACCGTTAAAGAGATCAAGATCAGCACCGGCGACAAAGTGTCTACCGGCTCTCTGATCATGGTCTTCGAAGTGGAAGGCGCTGCGCCTGCCGCAGCTCCGGCTGCCGCGGCTGCTCCAGCACCGGCTGCTGCACCGGCTCAGGCTGCTAAACCAGCCGCTGCCCCTGCTGCTAAAGCAGAAAAATCTGAGTTCGCTGAAAACGACGCTTACGTCCACGCGACTCCGCTGATTCGTCGCCTGGCGCGCGAGTTCGGTGTGAACCTGGCGAAAGTGAAAGGGACCGGCCGTAAGGGTCGTATCCTGCGCGAAGACGTTCAGACCTACGTGAAAGACGCGGTGAAACGCGCCGAAGCTGCACCAGCTGCAGCCGCTGGCGGCGGTATCCCGGGCATGCTGCCATGGCCGAAAGTGGATTTCAGCAAGTTCGGCGAAATCGAAGAAGTGGAGCTGGGCCGCATCCAGAAAATCTCTGGTGCGAACCTGAGCCGTAACTGGGTGATGATCCCGCACGTTACGCACTTCGACAAAACCGATATCACCGATCTGGAAGCGTTCCGTAAACAGCAGAACGCCGAAGCTGAGAAGCGCAAACTGGACGTGAAATTCACCCCAGTGGTCTTCATCATGAAAGCCGTTGCCGCTGCCCTTGAGCAGATGCCACGCTTCAACAGCTCCCTGTCCGAAGACGGCCAGAAGCTGACGCTGAAGAAATACATCAACATCGGTGTTGCGGTTGATACGCCAAATGGTCTGGTTGTTCCGGTCTTCAAAGACGTTAACAAGAAGAGCATTACCGAGCTGTCCCGTGAACTGACCACCATCTCCAAAAAAGCGCGTGATGGTAAGCTGACTGCCGGCGAAATGCAGGGCGGCTGCTTCACTATCTCCAGCATCGGCGGCCTGGGTACCACCCACTTCGCGCCGATCGTGAACGCGCCGGAAGTGGCTATCCTCGGTGTGTCCAAGTCCGCGATGGAGCCGGTGTGGAACGGCAAAGAGTTCGTACCGCGTCTGATGATGCCAATCTCTCTGTCCTTCGACCACCGCGTGATCGACGGTGCTGATGGTGCGCGCTTCATCACCATCATCAACAACATGCTGAGCGACATTCGCCGCCTGGTGATGTAATCGAAAAGCCGGCCAGTCGGCCGGCTTTTTTCTGATAATCTCATGGGGTTTGTGAGGTTATTGGCGAAAGCGACAATTCGTGAGCCGTTTGTTGTTTCAAAATTGTTAACAATTTTGTAAACTGCGGGCGGATAGAACGACCCGGTGGACGACGGGTATAAATTAAGAGGTCATGATGAGCACAGAAATCAAAACTCAGGTCGTAGTACTTGGGGCAGGCCCGGCAGGTTACTCCGCAGCATTCCGCGCCGCGGATTTAGGTCTGGAAACCGTCATCGTAGAACGTTACAGCACCCTCGGCGGTGTTTGTCTGAACGTCGGCTGTATCCCTTCTAAAGCGCTGCTGCACGTAGCGAAAGTTATCGAAGAAGCCAAAGCGCTGGCTGAACACGGTATCGTCTTCGGCGAGCCGAAAACCGATATCGACAAAATTCGTACCTGGAAAGAGAAAGTTATCACTCAGCTGACCGGCGGTTTGGCGGGTATGGCCAAAGGCCGTAAGGTGAAAGTGGTAAACGGTCTGGGTAAATTCACCGGTGCGAACACCCTGGAAGTAGAAGGCGAAAACGGTAAAACCGTAATCAACTTCGACAACGCGATCATCGCGGCAGGCTCTCGCCCAATCGAACTGCCATTCATTCCGCATGAAGATCCGCGCGTGTGGGATTCCACCGATGCGCTGGAGCTGAAAACCGTTCCTAAGCGTCTGCTGGTCATGGGCGGCGGTATTATCGGTCTGGAAATGGGTACCGTGTACCATGCGCTGGGTTCAGAGATCGACGTGGTTGAAATGTTCGACCAGGTTATCCCGGCTGCCGACAAAGACATCGTTAAAGTCTTCACCAAACGCATCAGCAAGAAATTCAACCTGATGCTGGAGACCAAAGTGACTGCCGTTGAAGCGAAAGAAGACGGTATTTACGTTTCCATGGAAGGCAAAAAAGCCCCATCCGAACCACAGCGTTACGACGCCGTGCTGGTGGCTATCGGTCGTGTACCGAACGGTAAAAACCTCGACGCGGGCAAAGCTGGCGTAGAAGTGGACGACCGTGGCTTCATCCGCGTTGACAAACAGCTGCGCACTAACGTGCCGCACATCTTTGCTATCGGCGATATCGTCGGTCAGCCAATGCTTGCGCACAAAGGTGTTCACGAAGGTCACGTTGCCGCTGAAGTTATCGCCGGCATGAAGCACTACTTCGATCCGAAAGTTATTCCATCTATCGCGTACACCGAGCCAGAAGTTGCCTGGGTGGGTCTGACCGAGAAAGAAGCGAAAGAGAAAGGCATCAGCTACGAAACCGCCACCTTCCCGTGGGCTGCTTCTGGCCGTGCTATCGCTTCCGACTGCGCTGACGGTATGACCAAACTGATCTTCGACAAAGAGACTCACCGCGTGATCGGTGGTGCGATTGTCGGTACCAACGGCGGCGAGCTGCTGGGTGAAATCGGTCTGGCTATCGAAATGGGCTGTGACGCTGAAGACATCGCGCTGACCATTCACGCTCACCCGACTCTGCACGAGTCAGTGGGCCTGGCGGCAGAAGTGTTTGAAGGCAGCATCACCGACCTGCCAAACGCGAAAGCGAAGAAGAAATAAGTTTCTTCCCTGATTGCTAACGCCTCCTCTGGAGGCGTTTTTTTTGCCTGAAAACTACCCATTATGGTAGGTAACTTCTTGTTATTTCCCCTAAAAATTTTCGTCTGTCTGCCGATACCTTTTGCACCATTGTGTAGCTACTGGCCGCACGGTTAACGATTCTGGACTTTTGATTACACACAAAAAGGAAATAGCATGTCTTTGAAGAAAGTGATGGGGATTGGCTTATTAGCGGCAGTGATGACGCTGACCGGGTGCGGTGCGATGACGACGGCGGTGAAAAAACGCAACCTGGAAGTAAAAACGCAGATGAGTGAAACCATCTGGCTTGAGCCATCCAGTGAAAAAACGGTCTACATCCAGGTTAAAAACACCTCTGATAAAGACATGAGCAACCTGCAGACGCTGCTGGCAAACGATCTGAGTGCCAAGGGATACAAGATCACCAGCTCACCTGACAGCGCGTACTATTGGGTGCAGGCTAACGTTCTGAAAGCAGATAAAATGGACCTGCGTGAATCTCAGGGTTACCTGAAAACGGGCTATGAAGGTGCCGCTGTTGGTGCTGCGTTGGGTGCCGGTATTACGGCCTACAACAGCAACTCCTCCGGTGCAGCGCTGGGCGTGGGGTTGGCTGCGGGACTGATCGGCATGGCGGCAGATGCGATGGTGGAAGACGTGAACTACACCATGGTGACCGACCTGCAGATCTCCGAGCGCAGCAAGGCGAAGGTGACCACGGACAACATCGCGGCGCTGCGTCAGGGAACGTCTGGCGTGAAGCTGCAAACGAGCTCCGAGCAGGGCGACCGTGCGAAGTATCAAACCCGCGTGGTGTCGAACGCTAACAAAGTAAACCTGAAGTTTGAAGAAGCCAAACCGGTTCTGGAAGCTCAGCTGGCGAAATCTGTCGCAAATATTCTGTAAGTTAAAAAGCCGGGAGGCGGCTTCGCCTTACCCGGCCTACAGGTTTAGCAGGCGAAGCGCCTCCGGGGATTCAGGGTTCGACGGGCTGCCAGGTTTTATCAGGCGCGTATGAGGCTAGCGCCCGGGCTTTCTGCTCTGAATCGCTGCCGAGATCGGACTGGTACACCTTGTCGTCCTGGTTTATCACAAAGCTCATTACGCCCGTCTGACCATAGCTGACCGGCCAGGCAACCATCGCGAAACCGTGGTTATCCGGCAGAATTCGAAAACGATAGCCGTGATAGCCGGTACCTGGCTCCTTCGGGCTAAATGCCGGTCCGAGTGGACTGGGCGCTTCGCCCGGAGAGGCTGGCCAGTACAAACCGTCTTTTTTCCCTTTCGAGCTGACAATCTTCTGCGCGTATCTCTGGTTCATCGCAAAATAGCTTTGCTGCGCATCCACGTAAGCATGTAAGGCTTCTATTGCTGCGAGCTCGTTACGACCAATTTCGCGAGTCAGGATCTCCTCAGCGCCTTCTTTGATATCAAATTGCCAGCCTGAAGTGGTCTTGATGACCGGGATAGGAAGTTGCCAGTCGGTCTCGCCGACAACAAGATGCGCCGTGTCACCTTCAACAACGGTGTTATGACGGACTTTCCAGTCGCGCAGGAAGCGATCGACGGCATCAGGATCGACCCCTTCTGGGGGCAGGAAATCGCGCCAGTTCTCTCCAAGCAGGTTATTCATTGCACTTTCATTCTGCTCACTAATGGCATTTGCCAGTGCATCGGTAGCCCGATCGGGTGTGCTAAAGGACTGCTGGGCCATCACCGAGGCCGAAAGCATGAATAACACCATTCCACTGAGTAGTTTACGTTTCATGTCGGTTCCCTTAGCGATGTCGAATTTCACGGCGTTCAGCGCGTCCGCCAGCTGCCTGGCGCGGTTGTTGTTGACGAGCGATCTGTCGGCTTTGCGCCCCGCGCTGCTGCTGCGCCTGCCAGTTCGCGGAGCGGCTGTCGTTACCGCTCAGCGCATTGGCCCGGGGCTGGCTGTTTCGCTGCTGGAAAGGGCGTTGCTGCGCGGGCTGCGAAACCCGTTTCTCTTGTCTCTGCGCGGTGGTCTGGCGATTTTCTCGGTGTTGCGTGGTGCTCCGCTTCGCCGTTTGCGGTTTGGTGTCGTAGCCACGGTAGTTATTTCGCTGAGAAATCTGTTTCAGCTGCTCAGTTGAGGCCTTGCGCTGGACATCTTTCGTTCCGGTGCGCGCCGTTTGGGGGAAGGTTTTGCCCGTTGATTTCTCCATCTGGCTCAGCGCGGCCTGACGCTGGCTATCGCGGTTACCCGGTTTTTGCTGCGTTGAACTGAGCCCTGTCGCCGTGTTGGTGGCGTGGAAGCGAGTGTTGAGCTGGTTGGTCGGATAGGGCACGCCTTCCCGATAAGCCGGGTTGTGCTGCCAGGTGCGGTTGGCATCCTTCAGACGCTGTCCGCTGATTTTATTGAAGTTCTCAACGTTAATATTGATGTTGTTATCACCGTTGCGGTTATAGCCGCCGTGATTATCCCAGTCGCCATGGTGATGATCCCAGTCATCGTCATCATCCCAGTCAATGTTGCTGAAGATGGCATAGGTTGTGGCGACACCCAGACTGAAGCCTAAACCGTTGACGAAGCTGTTGCCAAACTGCTCTCCGGGTGTGGGCGGGAGATAGGTGGGTGGATAGGAGGTGTTGGGCCAGGTCCCGTAAACCGTATTAGGGTTATAGGTGGGGACGTAAACGACCTGCGGATCGGCAGATTCAATTTTGATCACCGTTGGGGCGGGCGCAGACGTGGTTGTTGTCGTTGCCTCGGTGGCGCTGGCTTTAGCCGGTGCAGGTTTAGTCACTGTAGTGACCGTCTGCTGAGGCGTGGATTGTAAAGCGCCGGTCTTCTGTGCCAGCGCGCGCAGGCGTTGCACGGAGTCCATCACGTCCTTCGGCTGCGCGAGAAACGCATCACCCAGATTTTGTACCCACGGCGGGTTTTCGCCCATCAGGGACATAAGCTGAGGAAACGCGACCAGCGATTTTACGCTGGGATCCCAGGGCTGGCTGGCAACGGCCTGAATCGCGGCGTCCCCTTCCATTTTAGGGTTGTCTTTGGACCACTGCGCCGCCTGGATAACGTTGGCCGGATAGGTCGACGCCATTAAAATTTGCGACAGCAGGGCATCCGGGTAGAGCGCAATGGGAGCAACCCACTGATCTATTTGCGCGGCAGTGTAGGTTGGTGCGACAACAGAGGCGGGCTGGGCTGCGGCCGCCGCCGGTGCAGCCGGTTGTTGTGCGACAGGGGCCGGTGCAGCGGGCTCCGTGGCGCGGCCTTTGACAAACATGACGCCTGAGGCGGCAAGCAGCCCGGCACTGCACAGAAGGACGAGCAGATGTGGCTTAAAGGGCAACTTCATAAAATGACTCCAACGAGACAAGCGCTGTGCCGTGAGGCGTTACGGTTGGCGTGAGTATTATTCACCCGTCTTTTACTGTTTTGACTTTTATTGGGAAGCGTCCGGTACGTCCGGATAAAGAGTGTGAGTATTTATTACACAATTATATCTGATGAGGAAAAAACTGAAGCGTCACGGTGCAGAAGAAACCGCAAAACGATGCCCTAAATCCTCGCTACACCATGCTTAACGATTCAGCAAATTTTTTAATGTTGCTTTTTTGTAAACGGATTAACACTGTGCAGAAATCCTGCTATGCTGCCCGACGCGGTATCGGGCATTTACCCTACAAACTGCTGTCTCACAGGAGCGTGAAGAGAACGCCCGCCGCATATGACAATGAGAGCGAGGAGAACCGTCGTGCTAGAAGAATACCGTAAGCACGTAGCAGAACGTGCCGCCGAGGGAATTGTACCCAAACCTTTAGATGCAACCCAAATGGCCGCGCTCGTCGAGCTGCTGAAGAACCCGCCTAAGGGCGAAGAAGAATTCCTGTTAGATCTGTTGATCAACCGCGTACCGCCTGGCGTAGATGAAGCTGCCTACGTAAAAGCCGGATTCCTTGCTGCTATCGCCAAGGGCGAAGCCACCTCCCCACTGGTTACTCCTGAAAAAGCCATTGAACTGCTCGGCACCATGCAGGGTGGTTACAACATTCATCCGCTGATTGACGCGCTGGATAACGACAAGCTGGCACCGATTGCCGCTAAAGCGCTCTCTTCCACGCTGCTGATGTTCGATAACTTCTACGACGTAGAAGAAAAAGCCAAAGCAGGCAACGTCTATGCGAAGCAGGTGATGCAGTCCTGGGCTGATGCCGAATGGTTCCTGAATCGTCCAGCACTTGCTGAAAAAATCACCGTCACCGTCTTTAAAGTGACCGGTGAAACCAACACCGATGACCTCTCTCCTGCACCGGACGCGTGGTCTCGCCCGGATATCCCTCTGCACGCCCTGGCGATGCTGAAAAACGCCCGTGAAGGCATTGAGCCGGATCAGCCGGGCAGCGTCGGCCCGATCAAACAGATCGAAGCCCTGCAGAAAAAAGGCTTCCCGCTGGCCTACGTGGGTGACGTTGTGGGGACCGGTTCTTCCCGTAAGTCTGCAACCAACTCCGTGCTGTGGTTCATGGGTGACGACATTCCGCACGTGCCAAACAAGCGCGGCGGCGGCCTGTGCCTCGGCGGCAAAATTGCGCCAATCTTCTTCAACACCATGGAAGATGCGGGCGCGCTGCCGATCGAAGTGGATGTTTCTAACCTGAACATGGGCGACGTGATTGACGTCTATCCGTATAAAGGTGAAGTGCGCAACCACGAGACCAACGAGCTGCTGGCAAGCTTCGAGCTGAAAACTGACGTGTTGATCGACGAAGTGCGCGCCGGTGGCCGTATCCCGCTGATCATCGGCCGTGGCCTGACCACCAAAGCGCGTGAAGCGCTGGGTCTGCCGCACTCAGACGTGTTCCGTCAGGCGAAAGACGTTGCTGAAAGCAACCGCGGTTACTCTCTGGCACAGAAAATGGTGGGCCGCGCGTGCGGCGTCGCCGGCGTGCGTCCGGGCGCATACTGCGAACCGAAAATGACCTCCGTGGGCTCTCAGGACACCACTGGCCCAATGACCCGTGACGAACTGAAAGACCTGGCGTGCCTGGGCTTCTCTTCTGACCTGGTGATGCAGTCCTTCTGCCACACGGCGGCCTATCCGAAGCCGGTTGACGTGACCACGCACCACACGCTGCCAGACTTCATCATGAACCGCGGCGGCGTTTCCCTGCGTCCGGGTGACGGCGTAATTCACTCCTGGCTGAACCGCATGCTGCTGCCGGATACCGTGGGTACCGGCGGTGACTCCCATACCCGTTTCCCAATCGGTATCTCCTTCCCGGCGGGCTCCGGTCTGGTGGCGTTTGCTGCTGCGACCGGCGTGATGCCGCTGGATATGCCGGAATCGGTGCTGGTGCGCTTCAAAGGCAAAATGCAGCCGGGTATCACCCTGCGCGATCTGGTTCACGCGATCCCGCTGTATGCGATCAAACAGGGCCTGCTGACCGTTGAGAAGAAAGGGAAGAAAAACATCTTCTCTGGCCGTATCCTGGAAATTGAAGGTCTGCCGGATCTGAAAGTGGAGCAGGCGTTCGAGCTGACCGATGCCTCCGCCGAGCGTTCTGCGGCGGGCTGTACCATCAAGCTGAACAAAGAGCCGATTATTGAGTATCTGAACTCTAACATCGTGCTGCTGAAGTGGATGATTGCGGAAGGCTACGGCGACCGTCGTACGCTGGAGCGTCGTATCCAGGGTATGGAAAAATGGCTGGCCGATCCGCAGCTGCTGGAAGCCGATGCTGACGCAGAGTACGCGGCGGTGATCGACATCGATCTGGCGGATATCAAAGAGCCAATCCTGTGTGCACCGAACGATCCTGACGACGCGCGTCCGCTGTCTGAGGTTCAGGGCGAGAAGATCGACGAAGTGTTTATCGGATCCTGCATGACCAACATCGGTCACTTCCGTGCTGCCGGTAAACTGCTGGATACCCACAAAGGCCAGCTGCCAACCCGTCTGTGGGTGGCGCCGCCAACCCGTATGGACGCGGCTCAGCTGACCGAAGAGGGCTACTACAGCGTGTTTGGTAAGAGCGGCGCGCGTATCGAAATCCCGGGCTGTTCCCTGTGCATGGGCAACCAGGCGCGCGTAGCCGACGGTGCGACGGTGGTCTCCACCTCTACCCGTAACTTCCCGAACCGTTTAGGTACCGGTGCGAACGTCTTCCTGGCCTCTGCGGAGCTGGCGGCGGTTGCGGCGCTGATTGGCAAACTGCCAACGCCGGAAGAGTACCAGACCTTTGTGGCTCAGGTGGATAAGACCGCGGTGGATACCTATCGCTATCTGAACTTCGACCAGCTCTCTCAGTACACCGAGAAGGCCGACGGGGTTATCTTCCAGACGGCGGTATAAACAGCAAAACCGTCTCCACGAGACGGTTTTTAGTGTTTGCACCCTCTCCCGTGAGAGAGGGACGGGGTGAGGGCATCAGGCCGCAGGGTCTTGCTCTCACCTTTTTATTTTCATTCCTCCTGCCTCTCCCGCTTTTTTTCTTCCTCTCTGCTGCGATAATTACCTTAATGGCTTTGCAGAGGAAAATACTATGGATTACGAATTTCTGCGCGACATCACCGGAGTGGTGAAAGTGCGTATGTCGATGGGCCACGAAGCCGTTGGACACTGGTTTAACGAAGAGGTGAAAGAAAATCTCGCACTTCTTGATGAGGTTGAACAGGCGGCAAATACGGTGAAAGGCAGTGAACGATCCTGGCAGCGCGCCGGGCATGAATATACGCTGTGGATGGACGGTGAAGAGGTCATGGTGCGTGCCAACCAGCTCGAGTTTTCAGGTGACGAGATGGAGGAGGGGATGAGCTACTATGACGAAGAAAGTCTGTCGCTGTGCGGCGTGGAAGACTTCCTTCAGGTCGTGAACGCCTACCGTGACTTCATGAAACAGAAATAACAGACCGGAGCATCCCTGCTCCGGCTTGCTCTTACACGGCCGGAATATTGCGGCCGTAGTAAATCTCGCGCATCTCTTTCCAGAGCAGGTCAGTAATCGCCTTACGCTCTTCTTCGCTCAAATCTTCCGGCTTCGTGTGGAACATATAATGCTTAAGGTCGAATTCCTTAAGTAACATCTTGGTATGGAAGATGTTTTCCTGATAAACGTTCACGTCCATCATGTCGTACAGCGATTTCATGTCTTCGGACATAAAGTTCTGGATGGAGTTGATCTCGTGGTCGATGAAATGCTTCATGCCGTTGATATCGCGGGTAAAACCACGCACGCGATAATCAATGGTGACGATGTCCGATTCCAGCTGGTGGATTAAATAGTTCAGCGCGTTCAGCGGGGAAATCACGCCGCAGGTCGACACTTCAATATCCGCGCGGAACGTGCACAGCCCGCCTTCCGGATGACTCTCCGGGTAGGTGTGCACGCAGATATGGCTTTTATCCAGGTGGGCCACGACCACTTCCGGCAGCGGGCCCGGATGTTCAGTTTTGTCGATAAGCTTCGGGTCGACCGGCTCTTCGCTGACCAGAATAGTCACGCTGGCGCCCTGAGGTTCATAATCCTGTCGGGCGATGTTCAGGATGTTTGCGCCGATAATGGAACAGGTTTCTGACAGGATCTCGGTCAGACGGTTGGCGTTGTAGAGTTCGTCGATATAGGCGATGTAACCATCGCGTTCTTCCGCTGTTTTGGCATAGCAGATATCGTAAATACAAAAACTCAGGCTTTTCGTCAGGTTGTTAAAGCCATGCAGTTTAAGCTTTTTCAATTAGCTCACCCCCTTAGTGGATAATGCGTCTTGCAGGTACTGCGGCAGAGCAAACGCTGCGGTATGGATAGCCGGATTGTAGTATCGGCACTGAAGACCGGCCTGATGGAAGCGGGCCTGAATAATTTCGGTGGAGAGGTGGCGTAATACGTCGTTATCCGTCGCCCAGGCAAAGGTCATGATTCCGCCGTAGTACGTCGGAATGGCCGCCTGATAGAAGCTGACGTCATCGAAATAGGTACTCAGCTTGCGATGGCTGTCGAGCGCTTCATCCTGCTGCAGGAAGCAGACGCCATTTTGTGCGACAAAAATCCCACCCGGGTTCAGGCAGCGCTTGCAGCCTTCGTAGAAGGAGGAGGTGAACAGCGACGCGCCAGGACCGATAGGGTCGGTGCAGTCGGAGATAATAACGTCAAAGGTCTGCGAGGTCTGGTTAACAAAGTTAACGCCGTCGTCAATCACCAGGCTAAAGCGCGGATCGTCATAGCTACCGGCATTGTGGTTGGGCAGGAACTGGCGGCAGAAAGAGACGACGCCCGCATCGATTTCCACCATGGTGATGGTTTCAATGGAACGATGGCGGGATACTTCACGCAGCATTGCGCCGTCGCCGCCGCCGATAATCAGGACATGCTTCGCGTGACCGTGCGCCAGGAGCGGAACGTGGGTCATCATCTCATGATAGATAAACTCATCTCGCTCGGTGGTTTGCACGACGCCGTCCAGCGCCATGACGCGGCCAAAGGCGGCATTCTCGAAGATGATCAGATCTTGGTGATCGGTTTTCTCATGATAGAGCACGTTATCAACGGCAAAGTACTGACCAAACTGGTCATGCAGTGTTTCATGCCACAACGTGTGGTCGGCCATAGCGAACTCCTCCTGTGTAAACATCCATTACGCTCACAAAAAATGAGCGAAACATGATAGCTAACTCTAACCGTGGTTGCACGGCCAGAGGTTCAACAGGGGGCGTCGGGAAGGTTATTTGACGTAGGCGAGCAGGCTGAGTGAGTCGCGAGCCAGCGCTTTGCATTTTTTGGCAGTGGGAATACCAATACCGCTCAAGTCACGGTAGCTGTCTTCGCCGAGCGCCTTCATGTCGAAGCTGTCGTAGTTGCTGAGATCCCACTGGTTCTGCTGGGCAAAAAAGACCAGCGCGCGGCGAATTTGCCCGTTGGGTAAATTCTGGTAGCCACAATCATTTTTCAGGAATACAAAAACCGCCGTTAAATCGGCCATATCTTCCGCTTCATTTTCACTTAGCGCATAGCTGTTCGCACACATTGCCATCAGGCTACCGAACAAAATTGTCCTGAAAAACGTCTTCATTGCTTCTACCACTTCTTCACGGAAAATTAACGTTAGCATACTTGATGCCAGTGCGACGATCTTTATTATTGCCGCCTGACTTGACCTTCCGGTAAGGGGAGGGTTTATGCTCAAAAGATCGCCTGCTGGAAATAAGGAAATGAACATGCAACGTCGTGATTTTTTAAAATATTCCGCTGTGCTGGGGGCTGCCAGCGCATTACCACTCTGGAGCCGCTCGGTTTTCGCGGCCGACAGGCCTGCCTTACCCATTCCTGACTTACTGACCGCTGACGCCCGCAGCCGTATTCAGCTTGTGGTTCAGGCGGGTAAAACGACGTTCGGCGAGCACAACGCCACGACGTGGGGTTATAACGGTAATCTGCTCGGCCCGGCGCTTCAGCTACGTAAAGGGAAAGCGGTGACGGTGGATATCCACAACACGCTCGCCGAAGAGACGACGCTGCACTGGCACGGACTGGAGGTTCCGGGCGAGGTGGACGGCGGGCCGCAGGGCGTCATCAAAGCGGGCGGCACGCGTAGCGTCACCTTTACGCCCGTTCAGCGCGCGGCGACCTGCTGGTTCCATCCGCATCAGCATGGCAAAACGGGCCATCAGGTGGCGATGGGGCTGGCGGGGCTGGTACTGATTGAAGACGACGAAAGCCGCCTGCTGCGCCTCCCGAAACAGTGGGGCATCGACGACGTACCGGTGATTGTGCAGGACAAGAAATTCAACGCTGACGGGCAAATTGACTACCAGCTGGACGTGATGAGCGCGGCGGTAGGCTGGTTTGGCGACACGTTGCTGACCAACGGCGCCATTTACCCTCAGCATGTCGCGCCGAAAGGCTGGCTGCGCCTGCGCCTGCTCAACGGCTGTAACGCACGCTCGCTGAATTTTGCCGCCAGCGATAAACGCCCGCTGTATGTGGTGGCAAGCGACGGCGGCCTGCTGCCGGAGCCTTTGAAAGTGAGCGAGCTGCCGATGCTCATGGGCGAACGCTTTGAGGTGCTGGTGGATATCAGCGACGGCAAGCCGTTTGACCTCGTGACGCTGCCGGTGAGCCAGATGGGCATGGCGGTCGCGCCGTTTGATAAGCCGCATCCGGTGCTGCGTATTCAGCCGCTGCTGGTGACTGCATCCGGCACGCTGCCTGATACGTTAACCACTTTGCCAGCCCTCCCGCCGCTGGAGGGGCTTACGCAGCGCAAGCTGCAGCTCTCCATGAATCCGATGCTTGATATGATGGGCATGCAGGCGCTGATGGCGAAATATGGCGATAAGGCGATGGCGGGGATGCACCACGGCCAGATGATGGGCCACATGAATATGGACCACGGCAAAATGGGCGGCATGGGGAACATGAATCACGGCGACCATGGCTTTGATTTCCACAACGCCAACATGATCAACGGTAAAGCGTTCGACATGAATACGCCAATGTTTGCTGCGGCAAAGGGTCAGTATGAGCGCTGGGTGATTTCGGGCGAAGGGGACATGATGCTGCATCCGTTCCACATCCACGGCACCCAGTTCCGCATTCTGTCTGAAAACGGCAAAGCGCCGGAGGCGCACCGCGCGGGCTGGAAAGATACGGTGAGAGTGGAAGGCGGCGTGAGCGAGGTGCTGGTGAAGTTTGACCACGATGCGCCGAAAGAGTTTGCCTATATGGCGCACTGCCACCTGCTGGAGCATGAGGATACGGGGATGATGTTGGGGTTCACTGTTTAAAACAGTGTGGCCTGATCCCCTCTCCCACAGGGAGAGGGAACAAATATAAAAACGGCAACCGAAGTTGCCGTTTTGCTTTTATTTGCCTTCGTCAGGCAGCGCATACGCGACAATATAGTCGCCCATCTTCGTGCCAAACGAACCATGACCGCCGGCAGAGATGACAACGTACTGCTTGCCATTCACTTCATAGGTCATCGGCGTGGCCTGTCCACCTGCCGGCAGGCGGCCTTGCCACAGTTTTTCACCGTTGGTCATGTTGTACGCGCGCAGGTAGTTGTCTGCGGTTGCCGCGATGAACAGCACGTTACCGGCGGTGGAAATTGGGCCACCCAGCATCGGCATACCCATATTGAACGGCACCGGAACCGGCATCGGGAACGGCATGCTGTCCTGCGGCGTACCAATACGTTTTTTCCACACGATCTGGTTGGTTTTCAGATCCAGACCGGAGATATAACCCCAGGCAGGCTGTTTACACGGCAGACCAAACGGAGACAGGAACGGGTTCAGCGTCACGCCAAACGGTACGCCGTACTGCGGCTGAATGCCGGCTTCGGTACCGCTGCCTTTCGCGTCTTTCGGCTGCTCCATTGGGTTGCCCGGACCGCGTGGGATCAGGCGGGAAACGAACGGCAGCGCCATCGGGTTGGCAATCGCCACCTGACGGTTCGGGTCAACGGAGATCCCGCCCCATTCGAACATCCCCAGGTTACCCGGGAAGACCAGCGTGCCCTGCTCAGAAGGCGGCGTGAAGATGCCCTCATAGCGCAGCTGGTGGAACATCACGCGGCACACCAGCTGGTCAAACATGGTGGCACCCCACATGTCCGCACCGCTGAGGTCTTTCTTCGGACGGAAGCTCAGGTCAGAGAACGGCTGGGTTTTGCTGACGTAATCGCCTTTAGCCGCGCCCTGCGGAACCGGTTTTTCCGGAGCAGGCACAACCAGCTTGCCGTTGCTGCGATCCAGGACGAAGATGTTACCCGTCTTGGCCGGAGCGTAAATCACCGGCACGGTTTTGCCGTCAACGGTAATGTCCGCCAGCGTCGGCTGGGACGGCATATCCATATCCCACAGATCGTGGTGAACGGTCTGGTAGCTCCATGCCAGCTTGCCGGTGGTCGCATTCAGCGCCACGATAGCGCTCGCATAACGCTCCTGCTCCGGCGTGCGGTTACCGCCCCAGATATCTGGCGTGGTTACGCCCATCGGCAGGTAGACCAGATCCAGCTTCGCGTCATACGCTGCAGGTGCCCAGGAGTTAGGCGAGTTAAAGGTAAAGGTGTGCTCGTCCGACGGGATCGCGTTTGGATCTTTCGCGCCCGGGTCGAAGGCCCACAGCAGTTTACCGGTGTTCACGTCGAAGCCACGGATAACGCCGGAGGTTTCACGCGTGGAGAAGTTATCCGTAACCGAACCGGCAATCACGATGGTTTTATCGGTAATGATTGGCGGAGAGGTGGGCTCATAAAGACCCGGCGTGGTGTCCGGCATGTTGGTCTGCAGGTTCAGAATACCTTTGTTGGCAAAGGTTTCGCACAGCTTGCCCGTTTCGGCGTTGATGGCGAACAGACGGCCATCGTTCACCGGCAGCATAATGCGGCGCGGGCAGTCGGCGATGACTTCCGGGCTGGCATTATCGGCACGCGCTTCGTGGTAAGAGACGCCACGGCAGGTCACGTGCTGGAACGACGGGTTGGAGTTCAGCTGCGGATCGAAGTGCCATTTCTCTTTACCGGTGGCCGCGTCGAGCGCGAACAGACGCTGGTGCGCAGTACACAGGTAGAGCATGTTGCCCACTTTAATCGGGGTCACTTCGTTGGTCAGCTCGCCCGGATCGTTCGGCATCTTCAGGTCGCCGGTACGGAATACCCAGGCTTCTTTAAGGTTTTTAACGTTGTCCGCGTTGATCTGCTTAAGCGGGGAGTAACGCTGACCTTCCTGGTTACGACCATAGGCCGGCCAGTCACCGTCAGCGACCTGGGAGATAGCTGCTGCAGGCGTGGATTCCGCGTTCAGCGTACCGTTGATCTCCTGTGGGTCGTTAAAGCCGGCCCAGGTCAGAATGCCGCCGGTAATCAGCAGGGCAACAACCAGGCCTGCTACCGCACCGCTGGAAGGCACAATCAGGCGACGCCAGACAAACGGTAGGATCAGCCAGATACCGAAGAAGACCAGGATGTCGCTACGCGGCGTCAGTGCCCAGAAGTCGAACCCGACTTCCCAGACGCCCCAGATCATGGTGGCAAGAAGGAGTGCGGCATACAGCCACAGTGCAGATTGTTTTCTACGCAACAGCAGGACGGTTACGGCAACCATAACCAGACCCGCAATCGGGTAGTACCAGGAGCCGCCTAAAGCGACCAGCCAGACGCCACCGATTAACAGATACAGCGCGCAGAAGGCTGCGAACGCTGCTGTTAATGTCACCAGTAGACGCGGCTGTTTAGAGTGTGTTTCAGCCATAGAAAGTGTACTCGTCAGTTTTTGTTAATAATTTGCTAGCAACTAATTATAGGTATTAACAAGTGTGATCGGAATCACAATATTTGCTTTTTATAACTCATACGCCAGGGTTATCCATTTGCTGATATAATGGCTGGCTTGCGTATCGATGCCGGAGATGAATTCATCCGCATTGAGAGATTTTCATTAAAATCATTTGGTTAGTAATATGAAACATACTGTTGAAGTGATGATCCCGGAAGCCGAGATCAAAGCGCGTATCGCCGAACTGGGTCATCAAATCACCGAACATTACAAGGACAGCGGCAGCGAAATGGTGCTGGTCGGTCTGTTGCGCGGCTCTTTCATGTTCATGGCAGACCTGTGCCGTGAAGTGCATGTGCCCCATGAGGTCGATTTTATGACCGCCTCCAGCTACGGCAGCGGCATGTCTACAACCCGTGATGTGAAAATCCTGAAAGATCTGGATGAAGATATTCGTGGCAAAGATGTGTTGATCGTTGAGGACATTATCGACTCCGGCAACACGCTTTCAAAAGTGCGTGAGATCCTGAGCCTGCGCGAGCCGAAATCACTGGCGATTTGTACGCTGCTGGATAAGCCCGACCGCCGTGAAGTGCAGGTACCGGTAGAGTTTGTTGGCTTCTCCATCCCGGACGAATTCGTGGTGGGTTACGGCATTGACTACGCACAGCGTTATCGTCATCTGCCGTATGTTGGGAAAGTGGTATTGCTGGACGAGTAATTACGGGCTGATGCCCTCACCCCGGCCCTCTCCTACAGGGAGAGGGAGAAAATCCCCGGCTTTATTTATGGTTCACATGCTTAAGCTGAAGGTTGGCTATCCCCGAACGATAACGCTGCTCCAGCGTTTCGCGGTTGGTGGCGGTGACTTCCAGATTACGCAGCAGACCATCGTGAATGCCGTACGCCCAGCCGTGGATAGAGACCTTCTGCCCGCGTTTCCACGCCGATTGCATGATCGTTGAGTGGCCGAGGTTATACACCTGCTCCATCACGTTGAGTTCGCAGAGGGTATCCATGCGACGCTCCTGCGGCATTTCGCCCAGCAGTGAGCTATGTTTGAACCAGATATCGCGGATGTGCAGTAGCCAGTTATCAATGAGCCCCAGTTCCGTGTTTTCAACCGCCGCCTGCACGCCGCCGCAGCCATAATGGCCGCAAATGATGATGTGCTCGACTTGCAGAACGTCCACGGCATACTGAACAACAGAAAGACAGTTAAGATCGGTGTGAATCACGAGATTGGCGACATTGCGATGAACAAACAGTTCGCCGGGTTCAAGGCCGGTCAGGCGCTCCGCCGGTACGCGGCTGTCGGAACATCCAATCCAGAGAAAGCGTGGGTTCTGAGCCTGCGCGAGTTTTCCAAAAAATCCGGGGTCTTCCTCCACCAGCATTTTTGACCATAGTGCATTGTTGCTGATGAGTGTATCTATGTTGTTCATGGAGGTTAGCGACCTGTAACCGAGTTATTGCGTTGCGCTACTATAGGGTAACCCGACTTTTAATGAAACCACACAACGTGTGTAAGAACTGAAGGTAAGTTAATTTCATGGCAATTGCACTGGAGCTTGAGCAGCTTAAAAAAACCTATTCGGGTGGCATTCAGGCGCTACGCGGAATAGATCTTAAAGTAGAGGCCGGCGATTTTTACGCGCTTCTGGGGCCGAACGGGGCGGGGAAATCGACCACCATTGGGATTATCAGCTCGCTGGTCAACAAAACGTCCGGCCGGGTGAGCGTCTTTGGGTACGACCTGCAAAAAGATGTGGTTAACGCCAAGCGCCAGCTGGGGCTGGTTCCGCAGGAGTTCAACTTCAACCCGTTCGAGACGGTGCAGCAAATTGTCGTTAACCAGGCGGGCTATTACGGCGTTGAGCGTAAAGAGGCCCTGGAGCGTAGCGAAAAATACCTTAAGCAGCTCGATCTGTGGGAAAAGCGTAACGAACGCGCGCGCATGTTGTCCGGCGGGATGAAGCGCCGCCTGATGATTGCCCGTGCGCTGATGCACGAGCCAAAACTGCTGATCCTCGATGAACCGACAGCGGGTGTTGATATCGAACTTCGCCGTTCCATGTGGGGCTTCCTGAAAGATCTCAACGACAAAGGCACCACCATTATTCTGACCACCCACTACCTTGAAGAGGCAGAAATGCTGTGCCGCAACATCGGCATCATTCAGCACGGTGAGCTGGTGGAAAACACCTCGATGAAGAATCTGCTCTCCAAGCTGAAATCCGAAACCTTCATTCTCGATCTGGCGGCTAAAAGCGCGCTGCCGAAGCTGGAAGGGTATCAGTATCGCCTGGTGGATACCTCGACGCTGGAGGTGGAAGTGCTGCGCGAGCAGGGGATTAACAGCGTGTTCTCGCAGCTCAGTGCGCAGGGGATTCAGGTCTTAAGTATGCGTAACAAAGCGAACCGACTGGAAGAGCTGTTTGTCTCTCTGGTACATGACAAACAAGGAGACAAGGCATGACGCATCTTTACTGGGTCGCGCTGAAAAGTATCTGGGCGAAAGAGATTAACCGCTTTATGCGTATCTGGGTGCAAACCCTGGTGCCGCCGGTCATCACGATGACGCTCTATTTCATCATCTTCGGTAACCTGATTGGTTCCCGAATTGGTGAGATGCACGGCTTTACCTATATGCAGTTTATCGTGCCGGGCCTGATCATGATGGCGGTGATCACCAACGCCTACGCCAACGTGGCGTCGTCGTTCTTTAGCGCCAAGTTCCAGCGCAATATTGAAGAGCTGCTGGTGGCGCCCGTACCGACGCACGTCATTATTGCCGGCTATGTGGGCGGCGGCGTGGCGCGCGGGCTGTGTGTGGGGATTCTGGTCACGGCGATTTCGCTGTTCTTCGTGCCGTTCCAGGTCCACTCGTGGCTGTTTGTCGCACTGACGCTGCTTCTGACGGCGATCCTGTTCTCGCTGGCCGGTCTGCTGAACGCCGTGTTCGCCAAAACGTTTGACGACATCAGCCTGATCCCGACCTTCGTGCTGACGCCGTTGACCTATCTCGGCGGGGTGTTCTACTCCCTGACGCTGCTGCCACCGTTCTGGCAGGCGCTGTCGCACCTGAACCCGATTGTCTACATGATCAGCGGCTTCCGCTTTGGCTTCCTCGGCATTACCGATGTGCCGCTGTTTACCACGGTGGCGGTGCTGGTGGTGTTCATCATCGCCTTCTACCTGCTGTGCTGGTCTCTGATCCAGCGCGGACGCGGTCTGCGCAGCTAATCTTTTGCCCGGCGACGTTCTGTTTGCCGGGCACTTTCTTTGACAGTTATCACCGCAAGCTAACCTTCACTTCGCTAAACTACTTGCCTGCTAAGGAGGGAGTTATGCTGGGATGGGTTATCACCTGCCACGATGAACAGGCGCAGGAAATGCTGGATAAGCTTGAAGCCAGATTTGGGCCGCTGGTGCAATGCCGGGCGGTAAACTACTGGCGTGGGTTGAGCACCAACATGCTTAGCCGCATGATGTGTGATGCCCTGCATGAAACGGACACCGGTGATGGCGTGATTTTTCTTACCGATAGATCGGGCGCGGCGCCTTATCGCGCAGCCGCTTTGCTGAGCCATAAGCATGCGTGCTGTGAAGTGATCTCGGGTATTAACCTCTCCCTGCTGGCGTTAATGTATCCGCAGCGTGAATCCTTAAGCAGCGCTGAGTTTCGCCAGGCCATCGTGGCACAGGGCGTTCCGGGCGTCAGCAGCTTGTGGCATCAGCAGCAAAAAAATCCTCCTTTCGTCCTGCTCCACGATCTGTATAAGAATTAAACGTTGGTATTGATGTCTCATTTGTTACAATAGCGGCAGTTTTCCGCACCGATTAAGACACCATGCTACCGCGCATTCTTTTCTTGCTATTGATGCTCATTTCCGGCGTCAGCTCAGCCAGTTTACTCAGTCAGCAAACGCTGCCTGCCCAGTACATGCAAACCACCGAAGACGCGGCGATCTGGGCGCAGGTGGGGAACAGCGTGATTAACGTCGGTAACGTGCGCGCCGGGCAGATCCTGGCGGTTGTGCCCGCAGCGGCGGACTACTATGAATTTCGCTTTGGTTTTGGTACGGGCTTTATCGACAAAGGGCACCTGGAACCGGTTCAGGGGAAACAGCGCGTCGAGGACAGCCTCGGGGACCTCAATAAGCCCCTGAGCAATCAGAACCTCATTACCTGGAAAGACACGCCGGTATATAACGCGCCGTCGAGCGGCAGCGCGCCGTTCGGCACATTAAGCGCCAATCTTCGCTATCCGATACTGAACAAACTGAAAGACCGTCTGAATCAGACCTGGTTCCAGATCCGCATCGGCAATCGTCTGGCGTGGATCAGCAGCCTGGATGCGCAGGAAGATAACGGACTTCCGGTTCTGACCTACCATCATATTTTGCGTGATGAAGAAAACACGCGCTTTCGACATACGTCCACGACGACCAGCGTACGTGCGTTCAACAACCAGATGGCCTGGTTACGCGATCAGGGCTATACCACCCTGACGATGTACCAGCTGGAAGGGTACGTGCGTAACAAAATGAACCTGCCTGCAAAATCGGTGGTGATTACCTTTGACGACGGCCTGAAATCCGTCAGCCGCTATGCTTATCCTGTGCTGAAAGAGTACGGCTTTAAGGCTACCGCATTTATTATCTCTTCCCGCATTAAAGGCCACCCACAGAAGTGGGATCCAAAATCGCTGCAGTTTATGAGCGTGCAGGAGATTAAGGGCATTCAGGATGTGTTCGATATTCAGTCTCACACTCACTTCCTGCACCGCGTGGATGGGTATAAACACCCGATTTTACTGAGCCGCAGCTATCACGTGATTTTGTTTGATTTTGAACGCTCGCGTCGCGCGCTGGCGCAGTTTAATCCACGCGTGCTCTATCTTTCCTATCCGTTTGGCGGCTACGACAATAAAGCGATAAAGGCGGCGAATGATGCCGGTTTTCATCTGGCGGTAACGACGGTGAAAGGGAAGGTGAAGCCGGGGGATAATCCGTTCTTGCTGAAACGTCTGTACATCTTAAGAACGGATTCGCTGGAAACAATGTCGCGGCTGATCAGCAATCAGCCGCAGGGATAGTGCTTAAGCAACCTGAACCGGGATCGCCTTCGCGGTACGTTTCATGTCGTTTTCGCCTTCAAAGTAGGCGACTTTCGGCTGCCAGCGGCGTGCTTCTTCATCAGACATCATCACGAAGCTGGCGATAATCACAATATCGCCCACGTCCGCACAGTGCGCTGCCGCGCCGTTAACGGAGATGATTTTAGACCCACGCTCGGCTGCAATGGCGTAGGTTGAGAAACGTTTGCCGTTGTTGACGTTCCAGATATCAATCGCTTCGTTTTCAAGGATGCCCGCAGCATCAAGGAAATCCTGGTCGATGGCGCAGGAGCCTTCATAGTGCAGGTCGGCCTGGGTGACTTTCACACGGTGAAGCTTACCTTGCAGCATTTTGCGAATCATTACGTTTACCTTTCATCTTCCGGGTAGAGAAACCTACGCCAGTTCAACCACTTTGTTGTCGATTAGGCGGGCTTGACCAAGCCATGCCGCCACCAGAATGACCGCACGTTTGCTGGTCTGTGCAAGCTCCAGAAGCGTGTCGGCATCGCGAATTTGAATATCATCAGCGCGGAAGCCTTTATCGTTCAGCGTCTGTTCAGCCAGAGCAATAATCTCTTCGGCAGTTAACTCTTTCGCCAGAAGCTGTTCTGCCATGGTATTCATCACCTTGCTTAATCCAGGCGCGATTTTACGCTGTTCGGCGGTCAGGTAGCCATTTCGCGAGCTAAGCGCCAGACCGTCTTTGGCGCGTACAATCGGTACGCCGACAATCTCGATATCGTAACCCATATCCGCAACCATCTTGCGGATCAGCGCCAGCTGCTGGAAATCCTTCTCGCCAAAACACGCGACGTCGGGCTGAACGAGGTTGAACAGCTTGCTGACGATGGTCGATACGCCACGGAAATGACCAGGGCGGCTTGCGCCTTCCAGCATGGTGGAAATACCCGGTACGTCAACGTAAGTGGCCTCATCGGTACCCTGCGGGTAAACATCCGCCGGTGCAGGTGAGAAGACGATATCCGCATGGCGTTTTTTGAGCTTCTCGCAATCTTCCTGCAGGGTGCGCGGATAGCGTGCCAGATCGTCGGCGCGGTCAAACTGCATTGGGTTAACGAAGATACTGACCACCACGATATCTGCACGGGCTCTTGCTTCATCGACCAGCTTCATATGGCCGTCATGCAGGTTACCCATGGTCGGGACCAGTGCGATACGTTTACCTTCCTGACGCGCACGACGGATATGCTGGCGCAGCAGCGGCAGGGTTTCAATGATTAGCACAACGAGACTCCTTAATGGAAACTGTGTTCTTCACCCGGGTAAACACCGGATTCAACGTCGGCAATATACTGCCTGACCGCAGCGCGCATGTCGCCCGCTTCGGTGAGGAAATTTTTGGCAAACTTCGGAATATGCCCGCCGGTGATGCCAAAGGCGTCGTGCATCACCAGGATCTGACCGTCGGTCACGTTGCCTGCGCCAATACCTATCACCGGAATGGACAGAGCTTCAGTAATACGCTTCGCCAGCTCAACCGGCACGCACTCCAGCACCAGCAGCTGCGCACCTGCGGCTTCCAGCGCCATGGCATCATCAAACAGCGTCTGGGCTGCGTCACCGCGGCCCTGCACCTTATATCCACCAAAGATGTTGACGGACTGCGGCGTCAGGCCCAAATGACCGCACACCGGCACGGCGCGCTCGGTGAGCATTTTCACCGTATCCACCAGCCAGGCGCCGCCTTCAATTTTGACCATGTTGGCACCGGCGCGCATTACTGCCGCCGCGTTTTGGAATGCCTGCTCTGGCGTGGCGTAGGCCATAAACGGCAGATCGGAGAGCAGCAGGCAGGCTGGGGCACCACGGCGTACAGCGCGGGTATGGTAAGCGATATCCTCAACCGTGACCGGGAGGGTGGAATCATGTCCTTGTACCGTCATCCCTAACGAATCTCCGACCAGCATGACGTTGATACCCTCTTCGGCAAAGAGTTTGGCGAAGCTGTAGTCATACGCGGTGATGGTGGCGAAGCGTTTGTTTTCCTGTTTGCATTTCTGCAGTAAGGAGATGGTGGTTGGTTTCATACTGTTTCCTGATAGCCCAAAAGCGAATCTTTGCGCATTCTAACAGTAACATTCGAGGGAACAATGATTTTAGGTAACCGATTAGCCACAATTATTTTGAGGCTAATCGGCGAGGGAACAGGATCACCAGCGGGCGGGTCTTTCCGCGTTGAGGCTGTCCAGAATGGACTTGAGTGGAGTGCCGTCCGGGAAGATGAAATCGGGGGCGACTTCAAAGAGCGGCCAGAGCATAAACCCGCGATTTTTCATGTCGTAATGCGGAACGGTGAGACGTTCAGTGTTAATGGTCTCGTGACCAAACAGCATAATGTCGAGGTCCAGCGTGCGCGGCCCCCAGCGCTCGGCTTTGCGCACGCGGCCCTGCTGCAGCTCAATGCGCTGGGTGTTATCCAGCAGCGTTTCGGCACTAAGAGCGGTTTCAAGCACTACGGCGGCATTGAGATAATCAGGCTGATCCTGCGGACCCAGCGGCGGCGTGCGGTAGAAAGAGGAGACCGCCACTATTCGACTTTGTGGGATCTCCCCCAGCGCCTGTACGGCAGCGTTAACCTGCTCCAGCGGAGAGGCTAAATTACTGCCGATGGCGATATACGCGAGGGTCATGCTGTCCCTTCACGACGCGGCGCGCGTTTGCGCGGACGACGATGACGGCGACGCGGTTCCGGCTCTTCATCCAGTCCGGTGAGCATGTCTTTTTGCTCCGGCGGTGCTGAGACCTGGAATTCGGCCCACCACTGCGCCAGGCGCTGCAGTTCCTGATTGCGTTCAATTTCAGCACGCAGCGACAGCAGATCGAAGGCGGCGCGGAATTTTGGATGCTCCATCAGCTTCCAGGCGCGTTTGCCCTGACGACGGGACATGCGCAGCTGAAGCTGCCAGATATCGCGCACCAGCGTGGTAATACGTTTTGGAATAGCGAGCGTACGGCACCCTTCGTCCAGCACGTCGTTTGCGGCCAGCGCGAAGGCATCATAGTAGGCGAGCCCGCTCTCCTGGGTGATGCGCTGGGCCGTTTCCAGCAGCGGATACCAGAACATCGCCGCAAACAGGAACGCTGGATTGACGCGCATGTCGTTGCGAATACGGGTATCGGTATTTTTCAGCACCTGCGCAATCATCCGCTCCATTGGGCTATCACCGCTTTCGGTGAAGTAACGGGTAATGGTCGGGAACAGCGGCTGGAACAGGTTGTATTCGCGCAGCAGATTATAGGTTTCAAAGCCGTGGCCAGCCTGCAGCAGCTTCAGGGCCTCTTCGAACAGGCGGGCAGGAGGTACGTCGTTAATCAGCGTCGCCAGACGCGGAATCGGCTCTGCCGTTTCCGGGCTAATGCGCATATTGAGCTTGGCGGCGAAACGCACGGCGCGCAGCATACGCACGGGATCTTCGCGATAGCGTGTTTCCGGCGTGCCAATCAGGCGGATCAGACCTTCTTTCAGGTCCTGCATGCCGCCGACGTAATCGCGCACGGTGAAATCCGCCACGCTGTAATAAAGGCTGTTGATGGTGAAGTCACGACGCTGGGCATCTTCTTCGATAGAGCCAAAGATATTGTCACGCAGCAGCATACCGTTCTGGCCGCGCTGTGACGTAGTGCGATCGGATGCGCCCGCTTCGTGGTGGCCGCGGAAGGTCGCCACTTCGATAATTTCCGGGCCAAACATCACGTGAGCCAGACGGAAACGGCGGCCAACGAGACGGCAGTTACGGAATAGTTTGCGCACCTGCTCAGGCGTGGCGCTGGTCGTCACGTCGAAATCTTTTGGTTTTTTGCCCAGCAGTAAATCACGTACTCCACCGCCCACGAGGTAGGCCTCGTAGCCCGCTTTATTCAGACGATAGAGCACCTTGAGGGCATTTTCACTGATATCTTTGCGGGAAATAGTGTGCTGCTCACGCGGAATAACCGACATGTGTGGCTGCGCAATAGCATCGTTCGCCATGCTCTCTTCGCGGCTTAGCACTTTACGGCAAAAATTAGCGACTCGGGTAAAAATGGTACACCTCGTAGTGTGTTTTGTTATGAAAAAAGCGGCTAATCATAGCTCAGCGCAACGCATTTGAGAATGCTGGATTTTTGGCACAGCCGCGAGCGTCCAGTTGGCAATGGCCATTTTCAGCAGTTCGTCAATACGCAGATCCTGCCATTCCTGGGTTACATTCTGGTTGAGAAATCTCAGCGCGTCGATCAAAACAGGACGCGGATCGCTGTCCGGCAGGGCCGGGGCGTGGTTCTGCTTTGACAATTTAAAGCCCTGCGCATTGACCGCCAGCGGCAGATGAACGTAGTCCGGTGCCGTCCAGCCAAACTGGTGATACAGCGAGATTTGTCGCACTGTAGGCTCAACCAGATCCGCGCCGCGCACAATTTCCGTCACGCCCTGGAAACGATCGTCGACGACCACCGCCAGGTTATAGGCAAACAGGCCGTCACGACGATGAATAATAAAATCCTCACGCGCCAGACGTTCATCGGCATGAATCTCACCGGAGAGGAGATCGGTAAAGCGCGTCACCGGGGAACGCTGCCGTATACGCACGGCGGCATTTTCCGGGGGAAGATTCAGCGTGCGGCAGTGGCCGTCATAGACGCCACCCGCGCTCTGGATACGCGCGCGGGTACAGGTGCAGTTATAGGAAAGCCCCCGATCGCGAAGCCAGGCCAGCCGTTCCCGATAAGCATCGTGACGTTTTGACTGCCAGAGAACCTCGTCGTCCCAGTGAAGACCGTAATGTTCCAGCTGACGCAGAATGGTGTCTGCAGCACCGGGAACTTCACGCGGAGGGTCAATATCTTCAATGCGGACAAGCCATTTTCCCTGGCGGGCGCGAGCCTGCAGGTAGCTGCCGAGCGCGGCAATCAATGAGCCGAAGTGTAATTCACCGGAAGGAGATGGCGCGAAGCGCCCAATATAATGTGATTCAGACATATCAGCAGTAACAAGGCGGGAGAGACTCCCGCCTTTGGAGTGTGTAAACAGCGCTGGTATTAACCGGCCATCTGTTTTTCGCGGATTTCGGCCAGCGTTTTACAGTCGATGCACAGATCGGCGGTTGGACGCGCTTCCAGGCGACGAATTCCAATTTCAACACCGCAGGATTCGCAGTAGCCAAAATCTTCGTCTTCGACTTTTTTCAGCGTTTTCTCGATCTTTTTGATCAGTTTGCGCTCGCGGTCACGGTTACGCAGTTCGAGGCTGAACTCTTCTTCCTGAGCGGCACGGTCTACCGGATCCGGGAAGTTTGCAGCTTCATCCTGCATATGAGTAACGGTGCGATCGACTTCATCCCTGAGTTGATTACGCCATGCTTCAAGAATACGCTTGAAGTGCGACAGCTGGGCTTCGTTCATATACTCTTCGCCCGGCTTCTCTTGATACGGCTCCACCCCAGCGATGGCGAGAATACTCAGGGACGATGTTTTACGGTTTTGCCCTTCTTGCATGTTGCTTCTCCTTAACACGCACTATCGATCCCCGTGTTGGGGGAAAAATCAGGTCGCTATAAATAGCAGATGCTTTTCCGTATGGCAATTATCTAAACGTAACACTTGACAAGCCTGTGAGGAAAAGCGTATTTGCGCACGCGGCCAGAACACTTATTCGACAATCGTCTAATCCCTTACAAGACAATGGGAAGAGAGGATCTCAGAGTCATATTATCGGCAGAAAGTTCCGCTTTATAAGCGAAAACCTCTACCCCCTGCTTTTGTGCCTCATTCAACAATTGCGCGTATTTAGGATCAATATGGCGGGCAGGGGAGAAACGTTCAATGGCTGAATGTAGCACCGCAAACAGCAATACGGCGCGTTTGCCCGCCGCCGCAACACTCATTAGCTCTCGCAGATGCTTCTGGCCACGTAGCGTTACCGCATCCGGGAAGTAGCCATTTTCCTGTTCCGCTAACGTCACTGATTTCACTTCAATATAGCACTCCGGCCTGTCTTCCGCCTGTAACATGAAGTCAATTCTGCTGCCTTCATCGCCGTATTTCACTTCACTTTTATGCGTGCCATATCCCACCAGTTCGGGAATTGCGCCATGGGTCAACGCTTCCTTAACCAGTTGATTTGCGCGCAGGGTATTAACGCAAATAAATGCCCCGTTTTGGGTTTCGGTCATTTCCCAGGTATGGGCATATTTGCGTTTACTATTGTCTGATGTGGAATACCAGACCCTGTCACCTGGCGTCGCACACCCCGTCATAGCGCCGGTGTTGGGGCAGTGCAGGGTGAGCTGAACCCCTTCGGGGGTGATCACGTCGGCGAGGAAGCGTTTGTAGCGTTGGATAAGCGTAGCGTGCTGCAGGGGAGGACTAAACTTCATCAGAATTCCTTTCGGTGTTGCCCAGCGTCCAGCGCTGTAGCGGCGTATAGCGGGTGCGTCCCTGTACAAAGACGGATTCGTAAAGCGCGAATCCGTTGACCGGAAAGGCCCAGTGAAAACCCGGCGGCGGGATAGCAACGGCCTGACCGGCATCGCGCAGCAGCGTGATATGAGGATGAAACGGCTGTGGGCTTTGATAACAGCCGCTGCGTGCCGCCTGGGCGCGCAGCATATTCGCCAGCTGCAATAATCCGCGCGGTGGCTGGCGCGTTCCCAGCCAGACCACGCGTGAACGCAGCCACTGCCCCGCGTCGTCGAGGTGCAGCGTAAATTCCGGCTGGGCAATACGCCCGGCCATTGCGGCTAACGCCCGCTGTTTTTCGGCACTGACGTCGCCCAAAAAGGCCAGCGTCAGGTGCAGGTTGGCCGCCGCGACAGGGCGGCCCGCTTCCGGCGGAAAGCGATCGGCGCGCCAGCGAACAATTTGACGCTGTATTGTGGTGGGCAATTCAATGGCAAAAAACAGCCGTTTCGACTCAGGCATACGGAGGACTCGGTAATGATATGCGCCGATGCTACAATGTACGCCGACTAATGTTAACCCTCTGGAGCTGTTAGTGTCCTCATTGCCGGTCGCCGTCATTCTTCCTGAGCTTCTCGCTGCCTTACACCATGCCCCGCAGGTTTTACTGAATGCCCCTACGGGCGCGGGCAAGTCCACCTGGCTGCCGCTGCAGATTCTTAAAGACGGAAACATCAGCGGGAAAATTATCCTGCTGGAGCCGCGCAGGCTGGCCGCGCGCAACGTGGCGCAGCGTCTGGCGGAACTGCTGAATGAAAAACCGGGCGAAACGGTAGGTTACAGGATGCGTGCCGAGACCTGCGTTGGCCCGACCACGCGTCTTGAAGTGGTCACCGAGGGTATTCTCACCCGCATGCTGCAAAACGATCCGGAGCTGACCGGCGTCGGGCTGGTGATCCTCGATGAATTCCACGAGCGCAGCCTGCAGGCGGATCTGGCCCTCGCGCTGTTGCTGGACGTGCAGCAGGGGCTACGCGACGATCTCCGGCTGCTTATTATGTCGGCCACGCTGGACAACGAGCGGCTACGACAGGCATTACCCGATTCACCGGTCATCAGTTCAGAAGGGCGGGCGTTTCCGGTTGAACGTCGCTATCAACCGCTTCCCTCACATCTGCGTTTTGACGAGGCCGTCGCGATTGCCACGGCTGAGCTGCTGCGCCAGGAGTCCGGTTCCCTGCTGCTGTTTTTGCCCGGCGTGGGCGAAATTCAGCGCGTGCAGGAGCAGCTTTCTAGCCGCGTAGGCGACGATGTGCTGCTTTGCCCGCTGTACGGCGCGTTGTCGCTACAGGAGCAGCGTAAAGCCATCCTTCCGGCCCCGGAGGGGCAGCGCAAGGTGGTGCTGGCAACCAACATTGCTGAAACCAGTTTGACCATTGAAGGTATTCGTCTGGTGGTGGATAGCGCGCATGAGAGAGTGGCAAGCTTTGACCCGCGTACCGGGCTGACTAAACTCCTGACGCAACGCATTAGCCAGGCGTCGATGGTGCAGCGCGCGGGCCGTGCGGGGCGTCTTGAGCCGGGTATCTGCCTGCATTTGACCAGTGCGGAGCAGGCGGAACGCGCTGCGCAGCAAAGCACGCCGGAAATTTTACAAAGTGATTTGTCAGGCCTGGTGATGGAGCTGCTGCAGTGGGGTTGCCCGAACCCTGAGCAGCTCACCTGGCTTAACCCTCCCCCTGTCGTAAACCTCACCGCTGCGCGTACGTTGCTGACCCAGCTTGGCGCGCTGGAAGGCGAGCGTCTGACGGCGCGCGGCCAGAAAATGGCCGCGCTGGGCAACGATCCGCGTCTGGCCGCGATGCTGGTGGCTGCGCAAGGGGAAGATGAAATTGCCACGGCGGCAAAACTGGCGGCTATTCTTGAGGAGCCGCCTCGCGGTGGCAGCAGCGATCTGGGGCAGGCGTTTTCGCGCAATCAGGGGAACTGGCAGCAGCGGGCGCAGCAGCTGAGCAAACGCCTGAATAGCCGGGGAGGCGCGCCTGACAGCGATAAGATTGCCTTTCTGCTGGCCCAGGCCTTCCCGGACAGGATTGCGCGTCGGCGCGGGCTGGACGGTCGCTACCAGCTGGCAAACGGCATGGGGGCGATGCTGGACAGCGATGATGGGCTGACGCGTCATGAGTGGCTGATTGCGCCGCTCCTGCTGCAGGGAAGTCACTCCCCGGATGCGCGTATCCTGCAGGCGATTGCCGTAGATATTGATGCCCTGACCCGTACCTGTCCGCAGCTGCTTAAGCAATCTGACATCGTCGAGTGGGATGACGCCCAGGGCACGCTGAAGGCGTTTCGTCGCAGCCAGATTGGGAAACTGACGCTCGGGACGAAGCCGCTGGCGAAGCCGTCGGAAGAAGAGCTTCATCAGGCTATGCTGAACGGCATTCGGGAAAAAGGGCTGAGCGTGCTGAACTGGACGCCGGAAGCGGAGCAGTACCGCATTCGCCTGCACTGCGCCGCGAAGTGGCTACCGGGATACGGTTGGCCTGCGGTGGATGATGAGACGCTGCTGGCTACGCTTGAGCGCTGGCTACTGCCGCAAATGAGCGGCGTGCACTCCCTGCGAGCCCTTAAGGCGCTTGATGTTAAGACAGCGCTACAGAATTTACTGGACTGGTCATTACGTCAACGTCTGGATAGTGAACTGCCAGGGCATTACACTGTGCCGACCGGAAGCCGGATTGCCATCCGTTATCATGAGGATAATCCGCCGGCGCTCGCGGTTCGTATGCAGGAGATGTTTGGCGAGGCCACCACGCCGTCTATTGCGCAAGGGCGTGTGCCGTTAGTGCTTGAGCTGCTGTCGCCTGCGCATCGTCCATTACAAATCACCCGAGATTTGGGGGCGTTCTGGGCGGGAAGCTACCGTGAAGTGCAGAAAGAGATGAAGGGGCGATATCCCAAACATGTCTGGCCGGACGATCCGGCGAATACGGCGCCGACGCGGCGAACGAAGAAATATTCGTGAGTTAAGTGAAAGGGGGGAGTGCGGCCTGATGCCCTCACCCCGGCCCTCTCCCACGGGGAGAGGGAGAAAACAAATTTTGAGAGATTTCTTCTTTCACAGGCCTGTGAAAGAAAAGAAAATCTGGCCTTTGCGCCTGAAAGTTGCGGAGAAAAAGCATGGCGGGGAATGACCGCGAACCAATAGGACGTAAGGGAAAACCAACGCGTCCGGCGAAAGAAAAGGTAAGCCGTCGTCGCCTCAGAGATGAGGACTATGACGATGACTATGAAGACGATTATGAGGATGAAGAACCGATGCCGCGTAATGGAAAAGGCAAAGGGCGTAAGCCTCGGGGCAAGCGCGGCTGGTTCTGGCTGTTGCTGAAGCTGTTTATTGTTTTTGTTGTCCTGATGGCGATTTACGGCGTCTATCTGGATCAGAAGATCCGCAGCCGTATCGACGGTAAAGTCTGGCAGTTACCTGCGGCAGTGTATGGCCGTATGGTGAACCTTGAGCCAGATATGTCCATCACCAGGAACGAGATGGTTAAACTACTGGAAGCCACCCAGTATCGTCAGGTGTCTAAAATGACCCGTCCTGGCGAATTTACCGTGCAGGCCAACAGCATTGAGATGATCCGTCGTCCGTTTGATTTCCCGGACAGCAAAGAGGGGCAGGTGCGTGCGCGTCTGACCTTTGACGGCGATCGTCTGGACACCATCGAGAACATGGATAACAACCGTCAGTTCGGTTTCTTCCGTCTCGATCCGCGTCTGATCACCATGCTTTCGTCAGCAAACGGCGAGCAGCGTCTGTTCGTGGCGCGTAACGGCTTCCCGGATCTGCTGGTCGATACGCTGCTGGCAACCGAAGACCGTCACTTCTACGAGCACGACGGCATCAGCCTTTACTCGATTGGTCGTGCGGTACTGGCTAACCTGACTGCCGGCCGTACCGTGCAGGGGGCGAGTACGCTGACCCAGCAGCTGGTGAAGAACCTGTTCCTCTCCAGCGAGCGCTCTTACTGGCGTAAAGCGAACGAAGCCTACATGGCCGTGCTGATGGATGCGCGCTACAGCAAGGATCGTATCCTCGAGCTGTACATGAACGAGGTGTACCTCGGTCAAAGCGGCGATAACGAAATTCGCGGCTTCCCGCTGGCGAGCCTGTACTACTTTGGCCGTCCGGTAGAAGAGCTGAGCCTGGACCAGCAGGCGCTGCTGGTGGGTATGGTGAAAGGGGCGTCCATTTATAACCCTTGGCGTAACCCGAAACTGGCGCTGGAGCGTCGTAACCTGGTGCTGCGCCTGCTGCAACAACAGCAGGTGATTGACCAGGAGCTGTACGACATGCTGAGCGCGCGTCCACTCGGCGTACAGCCGCGCGGTGGCGTGATCTCGCCACAGCCTGCATTTATGCAGCTGGTGCGTCAGGAGCTGCAAAGTAAACTCGGAGATAAGGTTAAAGACCTCTCCGGCGTGAAGATCTTCACCACCTTTGACTCCGTGGCGCAGGATGCAGCGGAAAAAGCGGCGGTGGAAGGCATTCCGGCGCTGAAAAAACAGCGTAAGCTCTCCGATCTTGAAACCGCGATGGTGGTGGTTGACCGCAACACCGGCGAAGTGCGCGCGATGGTGGGCGGTGCCGAGCCGCAGTTTGCAGGCTACAACCGTGCCATGCAGGCCCGTCGCTCAATCGGCTCTCTGGCAAAACCCGCGACTTATCTCACTGCCCTGAGTCAGCCAAACCTGTATCGCCTTAATACCTGGATTGCGGATGCGCCGATCTCCCTGCGTCAGCCTAACGGTCAGGTCTGGTCACCGCAGAACGACGATAAGCAGTTCAGCGGCCAGGTCATGCTGGTGGATGCGTTGACTCGTTCCATGAACGTGCCAACGGTGAACCTGGGCATGTCGCTGGGACTGCCGGCCATTGTCGATACCTGGCAAAAACTGGGCGTGGCGAAAGATCAGCTCCACCCGGTTCCTGCGATGATCCTCGGTGCGCTTAACCTGACGCCGATCGAAGTGGCGCAGGCGTTCCAGACTATTGCCAGCGGGGGCAACCGCGCACCGCTGTCTGCCCTGCGCTCAGTCATTGCCGAAGATGGTTCGGTTCTGTATCAGAGCTTCCCGCAGGCGGAGCGTGCCGTTCCTGCTCAGGCCGCCTATATGACGCTGTGGACGATGCAGCAGGTCGTGCAGCGCGGCACCGGGCGTCAGCTTGGGGCGAAGTATCCGGGTCTGCATCTGGCGGGTAAAACCGGGACCACCAACAACAACGTCGATACCTGGTTCGCCGGTATTGATGGCCGTGAAGTGGTGATCACCTGGGTAGGCCGCGACAACAACCAGCCGACCAGGCTGTACGGCGCGAGCGGGGCGATGTCGATTTACCAGCGCTATCTGGCCAATCAGTCCCCTGTGCCGCTGAATCTGGTTGCGCCGGAAGATATCGTCGATATGGGCGTGGACAGTTCCGGTAATTTCGTCTGCGGCGGCGGAATGCGTACCCTGCCTGTCTGGACCGCAAACCCGGACTCGCTGTGCCAGCAAAGCCAGCCAGAACAGCCAACGGGTAACCCGTTCGACCAGTCTTCTCAGCCACAGCAGCCGCAGCAGCAACAGCCGCAGCAGCAGCAGAATGAGAAGAAAGACAGCGACGGTGTCGCGGGCTGGATTAAAGACATGTTCGGCGGTAACTAACCTTTTAAAGCCCTCTTCCCCGGAAGGGGGCTTTTTTTACCCGTAAATCTCATTTCGTTAACCCTCGCTTTAATTCTGATTAACCCTTCGTTTTCTCTTGATGATTTCTTAAACCCTTAATTCTCGTAGGGCCGCTTACTGCTTGCTATGCAACCCGCGATTCGCATATTATTCTGGCGCTCATAATAATAATTCTCGTTTACGTTATCATTCACTTTCACATCAGAGATTCAACATGGCGCTTTCCAATACTGCTCAGCCAATGAACACGTCGCTGCGTAAACTCGCGGTCGTCCTCGCCACAGCGGTTGCCGGCATGTCTGCTTATACTCACGCGGCCGAAACCCCGAAAAAAGAAGAAACCATTACGGTAACCGCAGCACCTGCGGCACAGGAAAGTGCCTGGGGGCCGGCTGCGACCATCGCCGCAAGGCAATCCGCAACCGGGACCAAAACGGATACCCCGATTCAGAAGGTTCCTCAGTCTATTTCTGTGGTCACGGCCGAAGAGATGGCGCTGCATCAGCCGCGATCGGTGAAAGAGGCCCTGAGCTACACGCCGGGTGTTGCGGTAGGCACGCGCGGTGCGTCTAACACCTATGATTATTTGATTATTCGCGGCTTCGCGGCCGATGGTCAGACGCAGAATAACTACCTCGACGGCATGAAAATGCAGGGGAACTTCTATAACGACGCAGTGATTGATCCTTATATGCTGGAACGCGCCGAGATCATGCGCGGTCCGGTTTCCGTTCTGTACGGCAAAAGCAGTCCAGGCGGTTTGCTGAACATGGTCAGTAAGCGCCCAACAACCGAGCCGCTGAAAGAAGTTCAGTTCAAAATGGGCACTGACAGCCTGTTCCAGACCGGCTTTGACTTTAGCGATGCGATCGACGACAGCGGCGTCTACTCTTACCGCTTAACGGGCGTTGCACGTTCGAATAATTCCCAGCAGGAAGGTAAGGGCGAACAGCGGTACGCCATCGCGCCATCTTTCTCCTGGCGTCCGGATGATAAAACCACCTTCACGTTCCTCTCTTACTTCCAGAACGAGCCTGAAACGGGTTATTACGGCTGGCTGCCAAAAGAGGGAACGGTTGATCCGCTGCCGAACGGCGATCGTCTGCCGACGAACTTCAATGAAGGCGCTAAGAACAATACCTATTCCCGTAACCAGAAAATGGTGGGATACAGCTTCGACCACGAGTTCAACGACACCTTTACCGTGCGTCAGAACCTGCGCTATGCACAGAATAAGACCTCGCAAAACAGCGTTTACGGCTACGGTATGTGTTCCGATCCGCTCTATTCGAGTAATCTGGCATCCAGCCCTTGCGCGAGCGTTCCTCAGTCGCAGTGGGGGCATACGCTGACTCGCCAGTATGTGATCGATAACGAGAAGCTGGAAAACTTCACTGTTGATACGCAGTTGCAAAGCAAGTTCGCGACGGGTTCACTCGATCATACTCTGCTGACGGGTGTGGATTTCATGCGCATGCGTAATGACATCGACTCGTGGTTCGGTTATGCCGGTTCCGTTGCGCCATCTGATATCTACAATCTCGATCGTAGCGACTTCGATTTCGGTTCACATCCCGGACCGTCAGGCGCTTATCAGGTGTTGAACAAGCAAAAGCAGACCGGTATTTATGCTCAGGATCAGATCGAGTGGGATAAAGTGCTGGTAACGCTGGGTGGCCGATACGACTGGGCCAATCAGGAATCTTACAACCGCGTGACGAATACCACCTCCGAGCGTGATGACACGCAGTTTACCTGGCGCGGCGGCGTTAACTACCTGTTCGATAACGGCGTCACCCCGTACTTTAGCTATAGCGAGTCGTTTGAGCCGGCTTCTCAGACCGGAGCGAACGGCAACGTCTTCGCACCGTCTAAAGGCAAGCAGTACGAAGCGGGCGTGAAATACGTGCCGAACGATCGTCCGATCGTTGTTACCGGTGCGGTCTACCAGCTGACCAAAACCAACAACCTGATGGCCGACCCGGCGGGTTCGTTCTTCTCCGTTGAAGGCGGTGAAATCCGTGCGCGTGGCATAGAGCTGGAAGCGAAAGCGGCCCTGTCTGCGAGCGTGAACGTCGTCGGTTCTTACACCTACACCGATGCGGAATATACCACCGATACGAACTACAAAGGCAACACGCCTGCTCAGGTGCCAAAACACATGGCATCGTTGTGGGGCGATTACACCCTGTTTGACGGTGCGTTGTCTGGTCTTACGCTGGGTACCGGCGTGCGATACACGGGCTCAAGCTATGGCGATCCGGCGAACTCCTTCAAGGTGGGCAGCTACACCGTGGTTGATGCGTTGGTCAGATACGATCTGGCACGCGTTGGCATGGCAGGCTCGAACGTGGCGCTGCACGTGAATAACCTGTTCGATCGTGAGTACGTTGCCAGCTGCTTCAACACCTACGGCTGCTTCTGGGGTGCTGAACGTCAGGTTGTTGCCACCGCGACCTTCCGCTTCTAATCTCTCTTCGGGCACGGTTCGCCGTGCCCTTTTTATTTAAGTTGGCTGATATGCAGGATAATCAAACGCAACCCGACACCACCTTTACGCTCAATCATCTCTCCTTTCGCGTACCCGGGCGCACGCTGCTGCATCCGCTCTCTCTGACGTTTCCGGCCGGTAAAGTGACGGGCCTGATTGGTCACAACGGTTCAGGTAAATCCACGCTGCTCAAGATGCTGGGGCGCCATCAGCCGCCTTCAGAAGGCGATATTCTGCTGGATGACCAACCGCTGGAGAGCTGGAGCAGTAAAGCCTTTGCCCGCAAAGTGGCCTATCTGCCGCAGCAGCTGCCGCAGGCGGAAGGGATGACGGTGCGTGAGCTGGTGGCGATTGGGCGTTATCCGTGGCACGGGGCGCTTGGCCGCTTCGGCGTCGCCGACAGAGAGAAAGTGGAAGAGGCGATTGCGCTGGTCGGGCTAAAGCCGCTGGCGCACCGTCTGGTGGATAGCTTATCCGGCGGTGAACGTCAGCGCGCGTGGATCGCGATGCTGGTTGCGCAGGACAGCCGCTGCCTGCTCCTTGATGAACCCACCTCCGCGCTCGATATCGCCCATCAGGTCGATGTTCTGGCGCTGGTACACCGCTTGAGCCAGCAGCGTGGTCTGACGGTAATTGCGGTGCTGCATGACATCAACATGGCGGCGCGCTATTGCGACTACCTTGTTGCGCTGCGCGGGGGCGAGATGATTGCCGAGGGGACACCGGCAGAGCTGATGCGCAGCGAAACGCTGGAACACATTTATGGTATTCCGATGGGTATTCTGCCTCACCCGGCCGGGGCTGCACCGGTGAGCTTCGTCTACTGATGCTCGACAAGATGCGCATTAGCCGCCGTCGCCTGCTGACGGCGATGGCCCTCTCACCGCTGCTGTTAAAAATGAACACGGCGCGTGCCGCCGTCGTCGATCCGCACCGTATTGTGGCCCTGGAGTGGCTGCCGGTCGAACTGATGATGGCGCTCGGCGTCACGCCCTACGGCGTGGCGGACATTCCTAACTATAACCTCTGGGTGAACGAGCCGAAGCTGCCGGACTCGGTGATCGACGTCGGCCTGCGTACGGAGCCCAACCTTGAACTGCTCACCCAGATGAAACCCTCGTTCATGTTCTGGTCAGCGGGCTACGGTCCGTCAGAGGAAATCATGGCGCGCATTGCGCCAGGGCGTGGATTTGCTTTCAGCGACGGTAAAAAACCGCTGGCTGTGGCGAAAAACTCGATTAACGAGATGGCGCATTTCCTCAACCGCGAAGCGGAAGCCAAAAAACATCTCGACGAATTCGATGCCCTGATCGACTCCCTGAAGCCGCGCTTTGCTCACCGGGGCGACCGTCCGCTGCTGATGGTGACGCTGCTGGATGCCCGCCATATGCTGGTCTTCGGTAAAAACTGCCTCTTCCAGGAGGTGCTCGACAGCTTCGGCATTCGCAATGCCTGGGAAGGGGAGATGACGTTCTGGGGCAGTACCGCCGTCGGTATCGATCGTCTGGCGGCGTTTCGTGATGTCGATGTGCTGTGTTTCGACCACGGTAACGAACGCGACATGCAAACCCTGATGGCGACCCCGCTCTGGCAGGCGATGCCGTTTGTGCGTGAGCAGCGCTTCCAGCGCGCTCCGGCGGTCTGGTTCTACGGGGCGACGCTGTCGGCCATGCATTTTGCCCGCGTGCTGGATAACGCCCTGGGAGGTAAAGCATGAGTACGCGTATCGCCCGCTTTCCGGCGCTGCTGTTATCCCTGCTTTTTCTGGTTGCGCTGGCATTAACCGGTTTCAACCTCTCCACGGCGTTACCCCGCGCGCAGTGGGGGGCCGCTCTGGCCTCGCCGGATATCGACAATATTCAGCAGATGCTGTTCCACTACAGCCTGCTGCCGCGTCTGGCAATCTCCCTTTTAGTCGGCGCCGGTTTAGGGCTGGTGGGCGTGCTGTTCCAGCAGGTTTTACGTAACCCGCTGGCAGAGCCGACCACGCTCGGCGTCGCGACGGGGGCTCAACTTGGGATCACCGTCACCACGCTGTGGGCGCTGCCGGGAGCGTTAACCTCGCAGTTTGCGGCACTCGCGGGAGCGTGCGTGGTGGGGGCGCTGGTCTTTGGCGTGGCCTGGGGCAAGCGCCTTTCCCCGGTGACGCTTATTCTGGCCGGACTGGTGGTAAGCCTCTACTGCGGGGCGATTAACCAGCTGCTGGTGCTGTTCAACCACGATCGTCTGCAAAGCATGTTCCTCTGGAGTACCGGCACGCTCACCCAGACCGACTGGAGCGTTGTGCAGCACCTTTGGCCGCAGCTGGCGGGCGGTGTGGTGCTGACGCTGCTGCTCCTGCGTCCTCTGACGCTCATGGGTCTGGATGATGGCGTGGCGCGTAACCTGGGGCTGGCGCTGTCGCTGGCTCGTCTGGCGGCGCTGACGCTGGCGATTGTATTGAGTGCCCTGCTGGTGAACGCGGTCGGCATCATCGGGTTTATCGGCCTGTTTGCGCCGCTGCTGGCGAAAATGCTCGGGGCGCGTCGCTTGCTGGCGCGTCTGATGCTGGCACCGCTGATTGGGGCGCTGATCCTCTGGCTTTCCGATCAGCTTATTCTCTGGCTGGCGCAGGTCTGGCGGGAAGTATCCACCGGCTCTGTGACCGCGCTTATCGGGGCGCCGCTGCTGCTGTGGCTGCTCCCGCGCCTGCGCAGCATGAGCGCCCCGGCGATGAACGCGGGCGATAAAGTCTCCGCTGAACGTCGGTCGGTGTGGTGGTTCAGTCTTGCCGGTCTGGCGGTGCTGATCATCGCCTCGTTCGCGGCGCTCTCATTCGGGCGCGATGCCGCGGGCTGGCACTGGGCAACGGGTGATTTACTCAATGAACTGCTGCAGTGGCGCTGGCCGCGTATTTTCGCTGCGCTGATCGCAGGGGTGATGTTGGCGGTGGCGGGGTGCATTATCCAGCGTCTGACCAGCAACCCGATGGCAAGCCCTGAAGTGCTCGGGATCAGCTCTGGCGCCGCCTTTGGCGTGGTGCTGATGCTGTTCTTTGTGCCGGGGAATGCGTTTGGCTGGCTGATGCCTGCGGGGAGTCTCGGCGCGGCAGTTACGCTGCTGATTATCCTGATTGCCGCCGGTCGCGGCGGATTTTCGCCGCACCGCATGCTGCTGGCCGGGATGGCGCTCAGCACCGCATTTACGATGCTGCTGATGATGCTGCAGGCGAGCGGCGATCCGCGTATGGCGAAGATCCTGACCTGGATTTCCGGATCAACGTACGGTGCCACCGGTAGCCAGGCGATCTGGTCCGGGATAGTGATGGTCGTGCTGCTGGCGATGGTACCGCTGTGCCGCCGCTGGATGACCATTCTGCCGCTCGGCGGCGAAACCGCGCGTGCGGTGGGAATGGCGCTGACGCCAGCGCGTGTGGCCTTGCTGCTGCTGGCGGCGTGCCTGACGGCGACGGCAACCCTGACGATAGGACCGCTGAGTTTTGTCGGGTTAATGGCGCCGCACATTGCCAGAATGATGGGATTCCGCCGGACGATGCCGCATATCGTAATGTCGGCCCTGACGGGTGGGGTGATGCTGGTGTTTGCGGACTGGTGCGGAAGAATGGTGCTGTTCCCGTATCAGATCCCGGCGGGTCTGCTGTCGACCTTTATCGGCGCGCCGTATTTTATTTATCTGTTGAGAAAGCAGAGCCGGTAATAAAAGCAAACGGCAACCTTCAGGTTACCGTTTTAGTGTTTGCTCCCTCTCCCGTGGGAGAGGGGTGGGGTGAGGGCATCAAGCCGCACATTTTACAGCTTCGCAAACACCTTACGCGCCGCGTCGATGGTGTTATTGATATCTTCTTCACTGTGCGCCACGGACATAAAGCCCGCTTCGAATGCGGACGGCGCCAGGTATACGCCTTCTTCCAGCATCAGGTGGAAGAAGCGCTTGAAGCGTTCAACGTCGCACTTCACCACGTCCTGATAGCAGGTCACGGTTTTCGCATCGGTGAAGAAAATCCCGAACATGCCGCCCACGTGGTTCACCACCAGCGGAACCCCCGCTTCTTCTGCGGCTTCCAGCAGGCCGTTTGCCAGCTGCGTGGTCAGGTCGGTCAGGGTTTCGTGAATGCCAGGCTGAGCCACTTCGGTCAGGCAGGCAAAGCCCGCAGCCATGGCGATAGGGTTACCGGAGAGCGTGCCCGCCTGGTAAACCGGGCCGGTTGGTGCCAGGGCTTCCATCACGTCCTTACGACCACCGAATGCACCAACCGGCATGCCGCCGCCAATGATTTTGCCGAGGCAGGTCAGGTCCGGCACGACGTCGTAGTAAGACTGGGCACCCGCCAGCGCCACGCGGAAGCCGGTCATGACTTCATCGATGATTAGCAGCGCGCCGAATTCGTCACACAGGGCGCGCAGGCCCGGCAGGAAGTCAGGCTGCGGTGGGATACAGTTCATGTTACCCGCAACCGGCTCAACGATGATGCAGGCGATCTCCTGCGGATACTGCTCGAACGCCGCGCGAACGGTAGCAAGATCGTTGTAGGTGCAGGTCAGGGTGTGCTTCGCGAAATCTGCCGGCACGCCCGGGGAGTTCGGCTGGCCGAGCGTCAGCGCGCCGGAACCGGCTTTCACCAGCAGGCAGTCCGCATGACCGTGGTAGCAGCCTTCAAACTTGATGATTTTATCGCGACCGGTAAAACCGCGCGCCAGGCGGATGGCGCTCATGGTGGCCTCGGTACCGGAGTTCACCATGCGCACCATGTCCATGGTGGGCACCAGTTCGGTCACCAGCTCCGCCATTTTCACTTCCATTTCGGTTGGCGCGCCGAAGCTCAGGCCGCGCTGGGCGGCTTCAATCACCGCGTTACGAATGGCCGGGTGGTTGTGCCCCAGCACCATCGGTCCCCAGGAACCCACATAATCGATATAGGCTTTGCCATCGACATCATACAGATACGCGCCGTCAGCACGTTCGATAAACAGCGGCGTACCGCCCACGCCGGTGAAGGCGCGCACGGGTGAGTTCACGCCACCCGGAATAAGCTCGCGGGCTGCACTGTAGAGGTTTTCAGACTTGCTCATGGCGTCGTTCCTGGTTCGTATAAAATGATTAAGCCCACTATTCTAAGTGATTCGGGGAAGGTTATGAAATTTTTAGCCGGGTAATGCTTTAAGATTTGTTAAGTAATTTTCAGGAGACGGTAGGGCAGTCTCTGGTAAAATCCCTGCGGCTTTTTGTATGACGAATAAGAACAGGACATGAAATCAGATTCTCCGTCTTTTGAAGAACAACAGTTTACGCGCGCCCAGCACCGAATCAGCATTCGGCGGCTGCTCAATCGCGATAAAACGCCGCTGGCGATCCTGCTGGCCGCTGCCGTGGTGGGCACACTCGCGGGGCTGATTGGCGTGGCGTTTGAAAAAGCGGTTAACGCCGTACTCAACTGGCGAGTGGGCACCGTGGCCGGTTTCGCCGACAGCGAATGGCTGGTCTGGGTGTGGGCATTCGGGCTGTCTGCGCTGTTTGCCATGGTGGGGTATTTTCTGGTGCGTAAATTTGCGCCGGAAGCGGGCGGGTCGGGCATCCCGGAAATTGAAGGTGCGCTGGAGGAGCTGCGTCCGGTTCGCTGGTGGCGGGTGATTCCGGTTAAATTCATCGGCGGTATGGGTACCCTGGGCGCGGGCATGGTGCTTGGCCGGGAAGGGCCCACGGTACAGCTGGGGGGCAACGTCGGCCGCATGGTGGGCGATCTGTTTCGGATGCGAAGCGCCGAAGCGCGCCATACGCTGCTGGCAACCGGCGCGGCGGCAGGGCTTTCCGCCGCGTTTAACGCGCCGCTGGCGGGCATTTTGTTCATTATCGAAGAGATGCGCGCGCAGTTTCGCTACAACCTGATCTCGATTAAAGCGGTGTTTACCGGCGTTATTATGTCGAGCATCGTGTTTCGCATCTTTAATGGCGAGGGAGCGGTCATTGAGGTGGGTAAACTGACCAACGCGCCGGTCAACACCCTGTGGCTTTACCTGATCCTCGGCATGGTTTTTGGCGTGGTGGGACCGCTGTTTAACACCTTTATCCTGCGCGCTCAGGATATGTTCCAGCGCATTCACGGCGGGAACACCACGAAATGGGTGCTGATGGGCGGTCTGCTGGGCGGAATGTGTGGCGTACTCGGGTTTATTGAGCCGAATGCCGCAGGCGGCGGGTTTGGGCTGATTCCCATTGCCGCGGCGGGGAATTTCAGCGTGGGTCTGCTGCTGTTTATGTTTATCTCGCGGGTCATCACGACGGTACTCTGCTTCTCTTCCGGCGCGCCAGGGGGGATTTTTGCCCCAATGCTGGCGCTGGGTACGCTGCTCGGCACCGCGTTTGGTATGGCGGCTGAAGTGGGATTTCCTGCCTATCACCTTGAAGCCGGGACCTTTGCGGTGGCCGGAATGGGGGCGCTGCTGGCCGCTTCCCTGCGTGCGCCCTTGACCGGGATCGTGCTGGTGCTGGAGATGACGGACAATTACCAGCTCATTTTGCCAATGATCATTACCTGTCTCGGCGCGACACTATTAGCCCAGTTCCTGGGTGGAAAACCGCTATACTCCACCATCCTTGCGCGTACCCTGGCGAAACAAGAGGCTGAGCGGGCCGCCTCGCAGAATACTTGAATGAATTACCAGGGTATTAGATAATGACACAAAGAATTGGGTGAATTTTACCCAATAGCAGTATTCATGGGAGCATAAGATGAGTGATGACGTAGTAGCTGTACCGCTCGAATTTACCGAAGCAGCAGCCAACAAAGTGAAAGTTCTGATTGCCGACGAAGACAATCCGGATCTGAAACTGCGCGTTTATATTACCGGTGGCGGCTGCAGCGGCTTCCAGTATGGTTTTACCTTTGACGATCAGGTTAACGATGGCGATATGACTATCGAGAAACAGGGCGTCGCGCTGGTGGTTGACCCGATGAGCCTGCAATATCTGGTGGGTGGTTCGGTGGATTACACCGAAGGTCTGGAAGGTTCGCGCTTTGTGGTAACTAACCCGAATGCGACAAGCACCTGTGGGTGTGGATCTTCGTTCAGTATTTAATTTCAGTATTTGATAAGGTGCGGGCTGATGCCCTCACCCCGGCCCTCTCCGACAGGGAGAGGGAGAAAACACTACAAACGGTAACCTGGCGGTTACCGTTTTGCTTTTACCTGTCATCCAGCGCAAACGTCGGCAGCTTCAGGTGCCAGCGTATCGCCGCTAAGCGTATCACCAGCGTCACGACCATCCCCAGCATCGCGGCATTTTCCAGCGGGAGGGCAAAGGTGTAGTACGCGGTAGCGTGAACAATCCCGCCCACAATGCAGGCCGTTGCGTAAATTTCAGTACGCAGGATCATCGGCACTTCACGCGCCAGAATGTCGCGAATGATCCCACCGCCCACGCCGGTTAGTACGCCCATACAGATTGCCACCATCGGACCGGTACCTGCATTAAACGCCTTATTGACGCCGATACCGACAAACACGGCCAGACCCACGGCATCCAGTACCGGCAATATCCACTTGGGTAAGCGGCGGGGCTGGCGAACCAGCACAATGGTTAACAGGCAGGTGACCATCGCGACCACCAGATCGGTAGGATCTTTCACCCAAAACACCGGGCCATTCGCCAGCGCCATATCACGGATAGTCCCGCCGCCGACGGCGGTCACGACGCCCAGCACCAGCACGCCAAACGGATCCATGCGTAGTTTTCCGGCGAGCAGGACGCCGGAGATAGCAAAAACGGCTGTGCCAAGAATATCCAGCCAATAAACGAGCATCGTTAAATCCTCGAAAAGGGTCTTAGGTTAGTGACTCTCTGCCAGTGCGGCACAGAGCTGTTTTGCGGCGAGGATAATACGCGGGCTGGCGCGTTCAAACCAGTCGCTGTTGAGGGGGATCACTGGAATTTTTAGCTGCCTTTGCCAGAATTGTTCGATTTTAGGAATTTCGCTCGCATTTCCGACCACGACGATGGCCTGCGGCTGACGCGCCAGCACCTGCTCGCGGCTGACCTGAGGCCACGGCACCCGGCTGGCGGCAAAGATATTTTCACCGCCACAGACTTCCAGCACCTGGTTCTGAATCGACCCTTTTCCGGTGGTGAACAGCGGCTGGCTGCCAAACTGCAGGAAGATGCGCTTTTTAACAGGGGTATCGTATCGGGATTTCAGCGCGGCATAGTCGCTCAGCATCTGTTTCGCCGCAGCCTCGGCTTTTTTGGGCGTAGGGCTATAGGGTGCCAGGGCGCCTAGCGCCTGAGCGACTTGCTCAATGCTGACGGCATCAATCCACATGACCTTTATGCCAAGCGAGGTGAGCTGGTTGACCTGCCGCTCGGCATTGCCGCCACGCCAGGCCAGCACGAGATCCGGTTTAAGCGCCACGATGCGCTCAAGGTTCATCCCCTGCCAGGTTGCCACCTGTTCAATACCCGCGGCTTGCGGTGGATAATCCGAAAAGCTACTCACGCCAACGGGCGTGATCCCGGCGGCAAACGCCAGTTCCGTATTTGCGGGAGAGAGAGTAATCACGCGCGGTAACGCATAGAGCCACAGCGGTGCGAGAAGAAGCAGGGCGGCTAGCGCCCTGACGGTATGTTTAGCCACGAGCCAGATTCTGCACCAGGCGTTCCACCATCACGGTGGACTGTTTTGCCGCAACGGTCAGGAACTCGTCAAAGCTGATGTGGGACTGCTGGTCTGCCACGTCCGAGATGGCGCGAACCACCACGAACGGTACGCTGAAATTATGGCAAACATGAGCGATCGCGGTCGCTTCCATCTCAACGGCAACCGCCTGTGGGAAGTTATGACGGATTTTCGCCAGCCCAACGGAGCCGTTGATGAATGCATCACCGCTGACAATCAGACCGCGTACCGCGTTGAGGTTGAGTTCTGCGATGCAGGTCTCTGCCGCCGCGATCAGTTTGTCGTCAGCTTTAAAACCAGCAGGGCAGCCCGGGAGCTGACCGTATTCGTAACCGAACGCGGTGACGTCGGCATCGTGGTAACGCGCTTCGTCGGAGACAACGATATCGCCCACTTTCAGCGTCGGCGCCAGGCCGCCCGCAGAGCCGGTATTCACGATCACGTCCGGCTTGCAGCGCTCCAGCAGCAGGGTCGCACCCAGCGCAGCAGCCACTTTACCGATGCCTGATTTCAGCAGAGCCACGTCAACACCGTTCAGCTGGCCGGTGTAGATCTCACAACCACCAAGAGAGAGTGTCTGACGGTTCTCAATTTTGTCACGCAGCAGCGTAACTTCTTCTTCCATTGCACCAATAATGCCGATTTTCATAGATTTACTCGCGATGTGCCTTGTTAAGATGCATAGTCTATCATGCGGTTAAGGGGAAACGCATTCTCACGCGGGGGAGCACATGGCACCAATCGATTTTCGCACCAAAATTAACTGGCACCGACGTTTCCGTTCGCCACAGGGCGACAAGAGCGAACATGAGATCCTGCGTATCTTCGAGAGCGATCGCGGGAGGATCATTAACTCGCCCGCTATCCGGCGTCTGCAGCAAAAGACCCAGGTATTCCCGCTGGAGCGTAACGCCGCAGTGCGCACCCGTTTAACCCACTCCATGGAGGTGCAGCAGGTCGGGCGCTACATCGCCAAAGAGATTTTAACCCGTCTCAAAGAGCAGAGCTTACTGGAAACCTATGGTCTGGACGAGCTGACGGGCCCCTTTGAGAGCATCGTTGAGATGGCCTGCCTGATGCATGACATCGGCAACCCGCCTTTCGGTCATTTTGGTGAGGCAGCAATCAATGACTGGTTTAAACAACGGCTTTACCCTTCGGATGCGGTAAGCCAGCCGCTGAGCGACGACCGCTGCATCGTACGCGATTTACGCCTGCGTGAAGGCGAAGAGGGGCTGAACGATTTGCGCCGCAAGGTGCGCCAGGATTTGTGTCATTTCGAGGGCAACGCGCAGGGTATCCGGCTGGTCCATTCCCTGATGCGCATGAACCTCACCTGGGCACAGGTCGGCTGCATTCTGAAATATACCCGCCCGGCGTGGTGGATGGGGGATACGCCCGCGTCCCACAGCTATTTAATGAAAAAACCGGGCTATTACCTTTCCGAAGAAGCCTATATTGAACGGTTACGTAAAGAACTTTCATTGACGCCAAACGGCCGCTTCCCATTGACCTGGATTATGGAAGCCGCCGATGATATTTCCTATTGTGTAGCCGATCTGGAAGATGCCGTGGAGAAAAGAATCTTCAGCGTCGAGGAGCTTTATCAGCATCTTTATGCGGCCTGGGGGACTCATGAAAAAGGCTCGCTGTTTGCGCAGGTTGTCGAAAATGCCTGGGAAAAATCGCGCTCAAATACATTAAGCCGCAGTACGGAAGACCAGTTCTTTATGTATTTGCGGGTCAACACATTAAATAAACTGGTGCCGTATGCGGCGTCGCGCTTTATTGATAATTTGCCGCAAATTTTTAGCGGGGAATTCAACCACGCGCTGCTGGAAGATGACAGCAGTTTCAGTCAACTCCTTGAGCTTTATAAACAGGTGGCGATGCGGCATGTATTTAGCCATCCGGATGTCGAGCAGCTGGAACTGCAGGGCTATCGGGTAATCAGCGGGTTACTGGAAATTTATTCCCCGTTGCTCCAGCTGTCGGTCGATGAATTCAGCGAGCTGGTGGAACACGAGCGTGTGCGCAGAATACCTATCGAATCGCGGCTTTATCAGAAACTCTCTACCCGGCATCGTCTGGCGTACGTCGAAGCGATTGGCAAGCTGGATCGCCACTCTTCCCAATGGCCGGTGATGGAATATTATTATCGCTGCCGTCTTATCCAGGACTATATTAGCGGCATGACGGATTTGTATGCCTGGGATGAATACCGCAAGCTAATGGCCGTGGAATAATCCGGGAGTTTTGTAAAGACGGCCAATAAATTTTTACCTTTTCCATAAACTTATCGCCGGAACTAAGCGGTATAAAACGAATCTGAGTTACACAGCAATTTTGCGTTACCTGTAAATCGAGATTAAGAAACATGAAAAAAACCACATTAGCAATGAGTGCACTGGCTCTGAGTTTAGGTTTAGCGCTGTCTCCTCTGACTGCTACCGCAGCCGAGACCGCGTCGTCGGCAGCAACCGCGCAGCAGATGCCAAGCCTGGCACCGATGCTCGAAAAAGTGATGCCATCGGTGGTGAGTATTAACGTTGAGGGCAGTACGACCGTCAATACGCCGCGTATGCCGCGTAACTTCCAGCAGTTCTTCGGCGACAACTCGCCATTCTGCCAGGACGGTTCGCCATTCCAGAGTTCTCCGTTCTGTCAGGGCGGCGGTGCTGGGGATGACAGCCAGGGCGGCGGCCAGCAGCAGAAATTCATGGCGCTCGGCTCGGGTGTAATTATTGATGCGGCAAAAGGCTATGTCGTCACCAACAACCACGTTGTCGATAACGCTAACAGCATTAAGGTTCAGCTGAGCGATGGCCGTAAGTTCGACGCCAAAGTGGTGGGTAAAGACCCGCGCTCCGACATCGCGCTGATCCAGATCCAGGATCCGAAAAACCTGACGGCGATTAAAATTGCCGACTCCGATGCGCTGCGCGTTGGCGACTACACCGTGGCGATCGGTAACCCGTTCGGTCTGGGTGAAACCGTGACCTCGGGTATCGTCTCTGCGCTGGGCCGTAGCGGCCTCAATGCCGAGAACTATGAAAACTTCATCCAGACGGATGCGGCGATCAACCGCGGTAACTCCGGCGGTGCGCTGGTTAACCTCAACGGTGAGCTGATCGGTATCAACACCGCTATCCTGGCACCGGACGGCGGCAACATCGGGATCGGCTTTGCTATCCCAAGTAATATGGTGAAAAACCTGACCGCGCAGATGGTGCAGTATGGCCAGGTGAAACGCGGCGAGCTGGGTATCCTCGGTACGGAGCTGAACTCCGAACTCGCTAAGGCGATGAAAGTTGACGCCCAGCGCGGGGCATTCGTCAGCCAGGTGATGCCGAATTCCTCCGCGGCGAAAGCGGGTATTAAAGCGGGTGATGTGATCACCTCCCTGAACGGTAAGCCGATCAGCAGCTTTGCCGCCCTGCGTGCCGAAGTGGGCTCTATGCCGATTGGCAGCAAAGTGACCCTCGGCCTGCTGCGCGACGGTAAGCCGGTTAACGTGAGCCTGGAGCTGCAGCAGAGCAGCCAGAACCAGGTGGATTCCAGCACCATCTTCAGCGGTATTGAAGGTGCCGAGATGAGCAATAAAGGCGCAGACAAAGGCGTGGTAGTGAACAACGTGAAAGCGAATTCACCGGCAGCCCGTATAGGCCTGAAAAAAGGCGATGTGATTATGGGCGCTAACCAGCAGCCGGTGAAAAACATCGCTGAACTGCGCAAGATCCTCGACAGCAAGCCTTCCGTGCTGGCGCTGAATATCCAGCGTGGTGATACCTCGCTTTATCTGCTGATGCAGTAATCCTCTAAAGCCCCTGTTCGCAGGGGCTTTCTCTTTTCTGTGATTCTTGCCACAACTCCATACTTCTCCCTCTCTCTTTGTGCATTCGCACAATGCAGCCGTCCCTGAACTTCCCTATGCTTGAGCTCTGCTCACGGGAGGGTTACATGGCTGGCTGGCATCTTGATACCAAAATGGCGCAGGATATAGTAGCGCGCACCATGCGCATCATTGATACCAATATCAACGTGATGGATGCCCGCGGGCGTATTATTGGCAGCGGCGATCGCGAGCGTATTGGAGAATTGCACGAAGGTGCGCTGCTGGTGCTTTCTCAGGGGCGGGTAGTGGATATCGACGATGCGGTAGCGAAACACCTGCACGGCGTACGTCAGGGCATCAATTTACCGCTGCGTCTTGAAGGCGAAATTGTGGGGGTAATCGGCCTCACCGGCGAGCCCGAATCACTGCGAAAATACGGTGAGCTGGTCTGTATGACGGCAGAGATGATGCTGGAGCAGTCGCGCCTGATGCACCTGCTTGCCCAGGACAGCCGCCTGCGTGAAGAGCTGGTGATGAACCTTATCCAGGCGGAAGAGCATACGCCTGCGCTCAGCGAATGGGCGCAGCGTCTTGGGATCGATCTCAACCAGCCGCGCGTGGTGGCGGTCATTGAGGTCGATAGCGGACAGCTTGGCGTGGACAGCGCGATGGTCGAGCTGCAGCAGCTGCAAAATGCGCTGGCGACGCCGGAGCGCGATAACCTGGTGGCGATCGTTTCTCTGACGGAAATGGTGGTGCTCAAACCGGCGCTCAATGCGTTCGGCCGCTGGGATGCAGACGATCATCGTCGTCGCGTGGAGCTGCTGATCTCCCGGATGGAAGAGAATGGTCAGCTGCGTTTTCGCGTTGCGCTGGGCAACTATTTTACCGGTCCCGGCAGCGTCGCACGCTCCTGGCGTACCGCTCGCACCACCATGATGGTGGGCAAGCAGCGGATGCCGGAGAGCCGCAGTTATTTCTATCAGGATCTGATGCTGCCGGTGCTGCTCGACAGTCTGCGCGGGGGATGGCAGGCCAATGAGCTGGCTCGGCCATTAGCGCGTCTGAAAGCCATGGACAATAACGGCCTGCTGCGCCGGACGCTGCAGGCGTGGTTCCGCCATAACGTGCAGCCGCTGGCGACCTCGAAGGCGCTGTTTATTCACCGTAATACCCTTGAGTATCGTTTAAACCGCATTTCGGAGCTGACGGGGCTGGACCTGGGGAATTTTGACGACAGGCTGCTGCTGTATGTGGCGTTGCAGCTGGACGAACAGAGATGATGTTGTATGCGGTTTTCACCCTCTCCCGGTGGGAGAGGGCCAGGGTGAGGGCATCAGACCGCACCGGTAATTACTTATTGCGGGTAAGCTTCTCAAGATCCGCTTCAATTTCGCTGATCTTATTAGTCACAACGCTTTCGAGGTGACGCAGATCGTCAAGGATCTTACGCTTGAGATCGACTTCGGTGCGGTCGCGCTGGCAGATCTGATCGAGTTCATCGATCACATAGCGCAGGTTAGGGCTGATTTCCTGTACTTCTTTGTAGCCCTGTCCTACACCGTCAGCAACAACGGTCTTACGCTGGCGTGGATATTTAAACTTCACGCTTTTGGCGAAAAACTCTCCTTTGTCCTTGTGAAAATAGATTTTCAGAATATCGTTATTGGCTTCCTGACGGAGGCTGTAACGATCAATTTCATCAGGATTGGTAATGCCCAGACTTTTCAGATTATCGTACATAGCGGTACCCTTGATCTCAACATAACCTTTGAATAATTAACGAAAAAATCTATTTTCGCCACCCTCAGATATAAAAAAAGCGGGGTTGCCCCCGCTTTTTGTTATACCCGATTAATCGATGGTGCGCAGCAATTCGTTGATGCCCACTTTACCGCGCGTTTTCGCATCCACTTTCTTCACGATAACCGCACAGTACAGGCTGTATTTGCCATCTTTTGACGGCAGGTTGCCGGAAACCACCACGGAGCCCGCCGGAACACGACCGTAATGAACTTCGCCGGTTTCACGGTCGTAAATACGGGTGCTCTGACCGATGTAAACGCCCATGGAGATCACCGAGCCTTCTTCGACGATTACGCCTTCAACCACTTCAGAGCGTGCGCCGATGAAGCAGTTGTCTTCGATGATGGTCGGGTTAGCCTGCAGTGGCTCAAGAACACCACCGATGCCAACACCGCCGGACAGGTGAACGTTTTTACCGATCTGCGCGCAGGAACCAACAGTTGCCCAGGTGTCCACCATGGTACCTTCGTCAACGTAGGCACCAATATTCACGTAGGATGGCATCAGCACGGTATTGCGTGCGATGAAGGCGCCCTGACGCACTGCCGCAGGCGGTACCACGCGGAAACCTTCTTTCTGGAAACGCGCTTCGTCGTAGTCAGCGAATTTCATTGGCACTTTATCGAAGTAGCGGCTTTCTGCTCCGTCGATAACCTGGTTATCGTTGATGCGGAAAGAGAGCAGCACGGCTTTCTTCAGCCATTGATGAGTGACCCACTGACCGTCGATTTTTTCTGCCACGCGCAGCGCGCCGGAATCCAGAAGGGAAATCACCTGGTTTACCGCTTCACGGGTGACGGTATCCACATTTGCCGGGGTAATCTCGGCGCGACGCTCAAAAGCGGACTCAATAACGTTCTGTAACTGCTGCATTGTTTACTCTTTCCATTTCACTAAAAAACATATCACCCTTTATCGTTTGGATTGAGGGCCGCTGTCAACCGTTGTTGCACTTCAAGCTGCAGGTCATTATTAAGGGCACGCCGGTCGGCGGTGGCGATTATAAATAAATCTTCTACTCGCTCGCCAATGGTTGTAATTCGGGCCCCATGAAGCGAAATTCCCAGATCGGCAAAAACCTGACCGACGCGGGCGAGCAGCCCGGGCTGGTCGAGCGCAATAAGCTCCAGGAACGATTTACGGTCGGTGTGGGTCGGCAGGAAATTGACCTCAGTATCGACGGTAAAGTGGCGCAATTTTGCCGGCTGGCGACGCGGCAGCGGGGGTTGCCAGCTGTGCTGGGTAATAGCCTGTTCCAGACCAAAGCGTATCCCTTCATGCCTGTCCGACGAGAGCGGGCTGCCGTCTGGCTCAAGCACGATAAAGGTGTCCATCGCCATGCCGTCACGGGTGGTGAAAATCTGCGCGTCGTGAACGCTCAGGTTCCTCCTGTCCAGCTCGGCGCAGACCGCAGCAAACAAATAAGGTCGGTCCGGGCTCCAGATGAAAATCTCCGTCCCGCCGCGGGTGGCCTGCGGGCTCAGCAGGATCATCGGTTGGGACAGATCGTGTTTCAGCAGGTGCCGCGCGTGCCACGCAAGCTGGTTTGGGCTATGGCGGACAAAATAGTTGGCACGGCAGCGGGCCCAAATCTGATGCAGTGCCTCTTCATCAATGTTATCCATCCGCAGCAGCGCAAGCGCCTGGAGCTGGTGATGACGCACGCGCTCGCGCATATCCGGGGTATTTTGCATCCCGCGACGCAGCTGTTTTTCGGTGGCGAAGTACAGCTCGCGCAGCAGGCTCTGCTTCCAGCTGTTCCACAGGGTCTCGTTGGTGGCGCAGATATCGGCCACGGTCAGGCAGACCAGATAGCGCAGACGGTTTTCCGTCTGAACCTCTTCCGCGAACTGCTTGATCACTTCAGGATCCTGAATGTCACGACGCTGCGCGGTGACCGACATCAGCAGGTGATGGCGTACCAGCCAGGCCACCAGCTGTGTTTCACGTGAGTTCAGGCCGTGCAGTTCGGCAAATTTCAGCACGTCCTGTGCGCCCAGCACCGAATGGTCACCGCCGCGACCTTTGGCAATATCGTGGAACAGGGCGGCAATCAGGATCAGTTCCGGATGGGTCAGGCGCGGCCACAGTTCCACGCAGAGCGGGTGGCGGGAGCGCGTCTCTTCTTTCGCAAAGCTTTCCAGCTTGAGCATGACGCGGATCGTGTGCTCATCCACCGTGTAGGCGTGGAACAGATCGAACTGCATCTGTCCGACGATGTGCGACCACTGCGGCATATAGGCCCATAGCACGCTGTGACGGTGCATTGGCAGCAGACCGCGGCTGACGGCGCCCGGGTGGCGTAGCATGCTCAGAAACAGCGATCGCGCTTCCGGGATATAGCACAGCGGCTGCGTCAGATGACGGCGCGCATGGCGCAGATGGCGCAGGGTGGTGGAATAGATCCCGGTAATCGTGCTGTTGCGCACCATGGTGTAGAACATTCTCAGGATCGCTTCCGGCTCGCGGATAAACAGCGTTTCGTCCCGCAGATCGATAAGCGTGCCGCGCAGCTGGAATTCGTCATCAATTGGGCGCGGCTTTTCGTCCGCCGTCAGGGCCAGAATGGCCTCGTCGAACAGCTGCAACAGCATCTGGTTCAGCTCGGTCACCCGGCGGGTGACGCGGAAGAAATCCTTCATCATGTGCTCAACCGGCTCGTTGCCTTCGCCCTGATAATTCAGGCGCTGCGCCACGCTGAGCTGACGGTCAAACAGCAGGCGGTTATCGTAGCGGGTGACTTCCAGATGCAGGGCAAACCGGATGCGCCAGAGCAGGTGCAGGCACTCGTTCAGCTCGTTACGCTCGGCTTCGGTTAAGAAGCCGAAGCCGACCATCTCGTCCATTGAGGTGGCGCCAAAATGGCGTCGGGCGACCCACTGCAGGGTGTGGATGTCGCGCAGGCCGCCGGGGCTGCTTTTAATATCTGGTTCAAGATTATAGCTGGTGCCGTGGTAGCGCTGGTGGCGCTGATTTTGCTCCTCGACCTTCGCGGCGAAAAACTTTTCTGACGGCCAGAAGCCGTCGCTGAAGATGTGTTTTTGCAGCTCCAGGAACAGCGCGACGTCACCAATCAGCAGGCGGGTTTCAATCAGGTTGGTGGCGACGGTCAGGTCCGATAACCCTTCCAGCAGACACTCTTCAAGGGTGCGCACGCTGTGCCCGACTTCCAGCTTCACGTCCCAGAGCAGCGTCAGCAGTTCGCCAATTTTTTGCGCCTGTTCATCCGGCAGCTTTTTACGGCTTAAGATCAGAAGATCGATATCGGAAAGCGGATGCAGCTCGCCGCGGCCATAGCCCCCGACGGCAACCAGTGCAACATCACTGATTTGCCCAAATCCGTAATCGATCCACAGGCGCTGCAGCAGCTGGTCGATAAATTCGGTGCGCGCTTCAATGAGCTGCTCGGCCGACACGCCCGCGTCGAACGCGCTGCCCAGCCAGCGATGGAAAACATCCATATGGGCTTTAATATGCGCGCAGGTCAGCTCGTGCGACGGCCAGACGCCCGGGTTATCGGGCTGGTCGGGAAGGGTGGGAAGTGCTGTGTTAGCATACTGTTCGGGTAAAAGATTACTCATCGTGCGCCACCCATAAGAAAAAACTATAGCCATTAAAAAAGCCGGCATTTGCCGGCTTTTTTATCATTCATCGTGCGTCAGTATCGCCGGGATGGTGTCATCCTTGCGCAACGTCATAATTTCGCAGCCGTTGTCAGTTACCACAATAGTATGCTCATACTGCGCAGACAAGCTTCTGTCTTTGGTTTTCACCGTCCAGCCGTCTTTCATGGTACGGATGCGATAGTCACCCGCGTTGACCATCGGCTCAATGGTAAAGGTCATGCCTTTTTGCAGCACCACGCCGCCGTCATCTGCATCATAGTGCAGGACCTGCGGTTCTTCATGGAACACCCGACCAATGCCGTGACCGCAGTACTCGCGCACCACGGAGAAACCTTCTGCTTCCACAAACTTCTGGATTGCCGCACCGATGGTGCGCAGGCGAATACCCGGCTTAACCATTTTCAGCGCCAGGTAGAGGCTCTCTTGCGTCACTTTGCACAGACGCTCGCCAAGAATAGTCGGCTTGCCAACGATGAACATTTTTGAGGTGTCACCGTGGTACTCGTCTTTAATGACGGTTACGTCGATGTTGACGATGTCGCCATCTTTCAGCAGTTTTTCATCGTCCGGGATGCCGTGGCAAACCACTTCATTAATAGAGATGCAGACGGATTTCGGGAAGCCGTGGTAGCCGAGGCAGGCGGAAACCGCGTGCTGCTCATTCACGATATAGTCGTTACAGATACGGTCCAGTTCGCCGGTGCTAACGCCCGGCTTCACGAACGGCTCGATCATTTCCAGCACTTCCGCGGCCAGACGACCGGCGACGCGCATCTTTTCAATTTCTTCAGGTGTCTTAATAGAGATAGCCATGTAATCTGTCCATCGGTGTCGATTTTTTCGACAATACTAGTCTAAGTGTCGTCAATGGTATCAGTCAGGCACGCTCCGTGCCAAATTGAGAATCATTAACAGCACACTCCGCCAACAACTGTTGGTTTCTGGTCGTGTTTTGTGGTATAAAGCGCGCCGGACTTCCGATCCATCTCAGATACACAGGCTGGACGGAAGCGACAAATCTCACTTTGTGTAACAACACACACGTATCGGCACATATTCCGGGGTGCCCTTCGGGGTCGGTAATATGGGATACGTGGAGGCATAACCCCAACTTTCAATATAGAGGTTTTAAACATGGCAACTGTTTCCATGCGCGACATGCTCAAGGCTGGTGTTCACTTTGGTCACCAGACCCGTTACTGGAACCCGAAAATGAAGCCTTTCATCTTCGGCGCACGTAACAAAGTTCACATCATCAACCTTGAGAAAACTGTACCAATGTTCAACGAAGCCCTGGCTGAGCTGAACAAGATCTCTTCCCGTAAAGGTAAGATTCTGTTCGTTGGTACTAAGCGCGCTGCAAGCGAAGCTGTGAAAGATGCTGCTAACAGCTGCGACCAGTTCTTCGTGAACCATCGCTGGTTGGGCGGCATGCTGACCAACTGGAAAACTGTTCGTCAGTCCATCAAACGCCTGAAAGATCTGGAAACCCAGTCTCAGGACGGTACTTTCGACAAGCTGACTAAGAAAGAAGCGCTGATGCGCACTCGTGAACTGGACAAGCTGGAAAACAGCCTGGGCGGTATCAAAGATATGGGCGGCCTGCCAGACGCGCTGTTCGTAATCGATGCAGACCACGAGCACATCGCAATCAAAGAAGCTAACAACCTGGGTATCCCGGTATTCGCTATCGTTGATACCAACTCCGATCCGGACGGTGTTGACTTCGTTATCCCGGGTAACGACGACGCAATCCGTGCTGTTAGCCTGTACCTGAGCGCTGTAGCTGCTACCGTTCGTGAAGGCCGTTCCCAGGATCTGGCTTCTCAGGCGGAAGAAAGCTTCGTAGAAGCTGAATAATAAGGTTTTACCCCTTATTAGTACCGTGTATGAATAGGGGCCCATTACCGGCCCCTTTTTTCAATTTACACTGTTTGGCCCCCGGCCGGGCAGTTCACATCTCCCGAGGATTTAAGAATGGCTGAAATTACCGCATCCCTGGTAAAAGAGCTGCGCGAGCGTACTGGCGCAGGCATGATGGATTGCAAAAAAGCGCTGACTGAAGCGAACGGCGACATCGAGCTGGCAATCGAAAACATGCGTAAATCCGGTGCGATCAAAGCAGCTAAAAAAGCAGGCAACGTTGCTGCTGACGGCGTGATCATCACTAAGATCGACGGCAACTACGGCATCATTCTGGAAGTTAACTGCCAGACTGACTTCGTTGCTAAAGACGGTGGTTTCCAGGCATTTGCTAACAAAGTACTGGACGCAGCTGTTGCTGGTAAAATCACTGACGTGGAAGTTCTGAAAGCACAGTTCGAAGAAGAACGTGTTGCGCTGGTTGCTAAAATCGGTGAGAACATCAACATCCGTCGCGTATCTTCTCTGGAAGGCGACGTTCTGGGCTCTTACCAGCACGGTGCACGTATCGGTGTTCTGGTTGCGGCTAAAGGCGCTGACGAAGAACTGGTTAAACAGCTGGCAATGCACATCGCTGCAAGCAAACCAGAATTCGTTAAGCCAGAAGACGTGTCTGCTGAAGTGGTAGAGAAAGAGTACCAGGTTCAGCTGGACATCGCGATGCAGTCTGGTAAGCCAAAAGAAATCGCAGAGAAAATGGTTGAAGGCCGCATGAAGAAATTCACCGGCGAAGTTTCTCTGACTGGCCAGCCATTCGTAATGGACCCAAGCAAGTCTGTTGCTCAGCTGCTGAAAGAGCACAACGCTGACGTAACTGGCTTCATCCGCTTCGAAGTGGGCGAAGGCATCGAGAAAGTTGAGACTGACTTCGCAGCAGAAGTTGCTGCAATGTCCAAGCAGTCTTAATGTTTGAAAAGGAGCCGCCTGAGGGCGGCTTCTTTTTGTCACCCGTCACAGGAAATCAGACAGGCTCCAGTATCGCTGTGCTGATTTGCGGCATATCATGTCGCCAGAATTAACCCCCATCTTAATCGTTGACAGTCTCAGGAAAGAAACATGGCTACCAATGCAAAACCCGTGTACAAACGCATTCTGCTTAAGCTGAGTGGCGAAGCGCTGCAGGGATCGGAAGGCTTCGGTATTGACGCAAGCATCCTTGATCGCATGGCACAGGAAATCAAAGAACTGGTCGAACTGGGTATCCAGGTTGGCGTGGTCATTGGCGGTGGCAACCTTTTCCGTGGTGCTGGTCTGGCGAAAGCGGGGATGAACCGCGTTGTGGGCGACCACATGGGTATGCTGGCAACCGTCATGAATGGCCTGGCGATGCGTGATGCACTGCATCGCGCCTATGTGAACGCCCGCCTGATGTCCGCTATTCCTCTGAATGGCGTATGCGATAATTACAGCTGGGCAGAAGCCATCAGCCTGCTGCGCAACAACCGCGTGGTGATCCTCTCCGCCGGTACGGGTAACCCGTTCTTTACAACCGATTCCGCCGCCTGCCTGCGCGGTATCGAGATCGAAGCCGATGTGGTACTGAAAGCGACCAAAGTAGACGGCGTGTTTACTGCCGACCCGGCAAAAGATCCTTCTGCCACCATGTACGATCAGCTGAGCTACAGCGAAGTGCTGGATAAAGAGCTGAAAGTGATGGATCTTGCCGCCTTCACGCTGGCTCGCGACCACAAACTGCCGATCCGTGTCTTCAACATGAATAAGCCTGGCGCACTGCGTCGCGTGGTCATGGGCGAAAAAGAAGGCACTTTGATCACGGAATAATTTCCGTTGACGATAAATACAGGTAAGATTCCGCTTTATTTTGTAGTGGTATCTTACCCGGGCGCGCCTTTGGCGTTGTCATGAATTAAACGCGACTATACTTAGCACACCTGTAGCGCTGTGCTGGCGGATAGTCTGCCTGAGACAAGTTTTCAAGGATTCGTAACGTGATTAACGACATCAGAAAAGATGCTGAAGTACGCATGGACAAATGCGTAGAAGCGTTCAAAAACCAAATCAGCAAAATCCGTACTGGCCGTGCTTCCCCAAGCCTGCTGGATGGCATCATCGTAGAATATTACGGTACGCCAACCCCTCTGCGCCAGCTTGCGAGCGTGACGGTTGAAGATACCCGTACGCTGAAAATCAACGTCTTCGACCGCTCTATGAGCCCGGCCGTTGAGAAAGCGATTATGGCCTCTGACCTCGGACTGAACCCAAGCTCTGCGGGCGCAGACATCCGTGTTCCACTGCCTCCGCTGACGGAAGAGCGTCGTAAAGATCTGATCAAAGTCGTTCGTGGCGAAGCTGAGCAGGGTCGTGTATCCGTGCGTAACGTACGTCGCGACGCGAACGATAAAGTGAAAGCACTGCTGAAAGAAAAAGAGATCAGCGAAGATGACGATCGTCGTTCTCAGGACGACATTCAGAAAATGACCGACGCGGCCATCAAGAAAATTGATGCGGCGCTGGCAGAAAAAGAAGCGGAACTGATGCAGTTCTGATTTCTGTCGTACACTGATAAACGCCGTTCAGAGGGACTTCAGGTCTTGCTGGCGGCGTTTTGCTTTTATCTGGTCTAACTTTTTTCGGGCATCCCATGAAGCATTTAACACTCCTCGGCTCAACCGGCTCTATCGGTTGCAGCACTCTCGACGTCGTTCGCCATAATCCTGAACTTTACACCGTGACAGCGCTGGTGGCCGGTAAGAATGTGCAGCGAATGGTCGAACAGTGCCTGGAGTTTGCGCCCCGCTATGCGGTGATGGATGACGAAGAGAGCGCACGTCTGCTGAAAGCACAGCTGCGTGAAAAGGGCTGCCGAACCGAAGTGCTGAGTGGCCAGCAGGCGGCCTGCGAGATGGCGGCGCTGGACGAGGTGGATCAGGTGATGGCGGCCATTGTCGGCGCGGCAGGGCTGCTGCCGACGCTTGCCGCGATTGATGCCGGTAAGGATGTTTTGCTGGCCAATAAAGAGTCGTTGGTCACCTGCGGACGCCTGTTTATGGATGCGGTGAAGCAGCGCGGCGCGCGTCTTTTGCCGGTCGACAGCGAACACAACGCGATTTTTCAGAGTTTACCGCAACCTTTTCAACAGAACCTGGGGTACGCTGACCTGGAGCAGAATGGCGTGGTGTCTATTCTGCTTACCGGGTCTGGTGGCCCGTTCCGTGAAACGCCACTGTCTGAACTGCGTGCAATGACACCCGATCAGGCGTGCCGTCATCCGAACTGGTCGATGGGGCGTAAAATCTCCGTTGATTCTGCCACCATGATGAACAAAGGTCTGGAATACATTGAAGCACGCTGGCTGTTTAATGCGTCAGCGAAACAGATGGAAGTACTGATTCACCCGCAATCGGTGATTCACTCGATGGTGCGTTATCAGGATGGCAGCGTGCTGGCACAGCTGGGCGAGCCGGACATGCGTACACCGATTGCCCATTCAATGGCGTGGCCTAATCGAGTGAAATCCGGCGTGAAGCCGCTTGATTTCTGCAAGCTAAGTTCCCTGACGTTCAGTGAACCAGAGTACGACCGCTATCCTTGTCTGAAGCTTGCGATGAATGCCTTTGACCAGGGGCAGGCGGCGACGACGGCACTTAATGCAGCCAATGAAATTACCGTTGAGGCATTTCTGAATCAGCAAATTCGTTTTACCGATATCGCGTCGTTAAATTTATCGGTACTGGAGATGATGGATTTGCGCGAACCACAAAGCGTGGAAGAGGTGCTGGCGGTGGATGCAGCTGCGCGTAATATTGCGCGTCAACAGGTGACACGTCTCGCAAGCTGGTGATAAAGCAAGCACTAGTCGTCGTGCTATTTGTTAGCGTTGGGCTTCAGTGATATAGTCTGCGCCACCTGATCGCAGGTATTTGACTTAATGTGGTCAGGTGGGCCGTGGTTTGACACGGCTTTTTTATGTATAGGCTTCAGTATTCCTGAGTACCGTTAAATCCTTTTCAGGGACAAAAAACGCGTTATGTTGTCTGCGAATCAACCAATAAGCGAAAATTTGCCAGCTCATGGCTGCCGTCATGTAGCAATCATTATGGATGGCAATGGCCGCTGGGCGAAAAGACAAGGGAAGATACGAGCCTTTGGGCATAAAGCGGGGGCGAAATCCGTTCGCCGCGCCGTTTCTTTTGCCGCTAACAACGGCATTGATGCGTTAACGCTCTATGCTTTTAGCAGTGAAAACTGGAATCGACCTCTGCAGGAAGTGACTGCGTTGATGGAATTGTTTGTGTGGGCGCTAGACAGCGAAGTAAAAAGCCTGCACCGCCACAACGTTCGCCTGCGCATCATTGGCGATACCAGTCGTTTTAACTCACGTTTGCAGGAACGGATTCGTAAAGCTGAAGCGCTGACGGAAAATAATACCGGTCTTACGCTGAATATTGCGGCGAATTACGGTGGACGCTGGGATATTATCCAGGGCGTTCGGCATCTGGCCGAACAGGTTCAGGAAGGGCTGTTGAGACCCGACCAAATTGATGAAGAGGCGCTGAGCAAGCAAATCTGCATGAATGAACAGGCACCTGTGGATTTGGTAATTAGGACAGGGGGGGAACATCGCATAAGTAACTTTTTGATATGGCAAATTGCCTATGCCGAACTTTACTTTACGGATGTTCTTTGGCCCGATTTTGATGAACAAGACTTTGAAGGTGCGCTGCATGCCTTTGCCAATCGAGAGCGTCGTTTCGGCGGCACCGAGCCTGGTGGCGACAAAGCCTGATGGGGGTAGCTTTTGCTGAAGTATCGCCTGATTTCCGCTTTTGTATTAATACCCATTGTCATAGCGGCGCTGTTTTTACTGCCCCCGGTGGGATTCGCTATTGTCACGCTGGTGGTGTGCATGCTCGCCGCGTGGGAATGGGGACAGTTTAGCGGCTTTACCTCGCGCACTCAGCGAGTATGGCTTGCGGTACTTTGTGGCTTTATCCTGGCCATAATGCTGTTTACGTTGCCTGAATATCACCATGATATTCATCAGCCCCTGGTTGCCGGTTCCTTGTGGATATCGCTGGCCTGGTGGGTTGCCGCGCTGTTGCTGGTTCTTTTTTATCCGGGTTCCGCGTCATTGTGGCGTAATTCAAAAGTGCTGCGACTGATTTTTGGCTTGCTCACAATTATTCCTTTTTTCTGGGGTATGGTTGCGCTGCGAGCGTGGCACTACGACGAAAACCACTACAGCGGTGCGATCTGGCTGCTTTATGTGATGATTCTGGTCTGGGGGGCTGACTCCGGGGCCTATATGTTTGGTAAACTGTTTGGCAAACATAAGCTGGCACCGAAGGTTTCTCCGGGCAAAACCTGGCAAGGATTCATCGGCGGCCTGTTTACGGCAGCGATCATCTCCTGGGGCTACGGCGTCTGGGCGAATCTTGAAGTGGCACCGTCAATACTGCTGGTGTGCTCGATTTTTGCTGCGCTTGCCTCCGTGCTCGGTGATTTAACCGAAAGTATGTTTAAGCGTGAAGCAGGGATTAAGGACAGCGGACACCTGATTCCAGGGCATGGCGGTATACTGGATCGCATTGATAGCCTGACAGCGGCTGTTCCAGTGTTTGCGTGTTTGCTTTTACTGGTATTCGGGACGATTTAACGGAAGGTTTTATGCTGAGCATTCTCTGGAATCTGGCGGCGTTCATAGTTGCACTGGGTGTACTGATTACCGTGCATGAATTTGGCCATTTCTGGGTTGCTCGCCGCTGTGGCGTGCGCGTAGAGCGGTTTTCCATCGGCTTTGGGAAATCACTCTGGACGCGCACCGACCGCCACGGCACGGAATTTGTCATCGCCCTTATCCCGCTGGGCGGCTACGTCAAAATGCTCGACGAACGCGTCGAGCCTGTCGCTCCTGAGCTGCGACACAGCGCATTCAACAATAAAACCGTTGGACAACGCGCCGCCATCATTGCTGCCGGACCGGTAGCCAACTTCATCTTTGCGATTTTCGCTTACTGGCTGGTGTTTATCATCGGCGTCCCTGGCGTACGTCCGGTGGTGGGTGAAATTGCCCCCAATTCCATCGCGGCGAGTGCGCAAATTACATCCGGGATGGAACTTAAAGCGATTGATGGCATCGAAACCCCTGATTGGGATGCCGTGCGACTGCAGCTGGTAGCTAAAATTGGCGATCCGCAGACCACCATCAGCGTATCGCCGTTTGGTTCAGATACGCGTCAGGACAAAGTACTCGATTTACGTCACTGGCGTTTCGAGCCAGACAAAGAAGATCCCGTCGCTGCGCTGGGCATTCGTCCACGCGGCGCGCAGATCGAGCCGGTATTGGCCGAAGTACAGGCAAATTCGGCGGCGAGCAAAGCGGGTTTGCAAGCGGGCGACAGGATCGTTAAAGTCGATGGTCAACCATTAACAGAGTGGATGACCTTTGTTACTCTGGTGCGCGATAATCCGGGAACGTCTCTCGCGCTGGAAGTTGAAAGGCAGGGCAGTCCGCTTTCGCTAACGCTGATCCCGGATACGAAGTCGGTCGGCAAAAAGGCAGAAGGGTTCGCAGGCGTTGTGCCGAAAGTGATCCCGCTGCCAGATGAGTACAAGACAATACGCCAGTATGGGCCGTTCAGCGCCATCCTTGAAGCCACGGATAAAACATGGCAACTGATGAAGCTGACGGTCAACATGTTGGGGAAATTGATAACCGGTGATGTGAAACTGAACAACCTCAGTGGGCCAATTTCGATTGCTCAGGGGGCTGGGATGTCAGCGGAATTCGGGGTGATTTACTATCTCATGTTCCTCGCGCTCATTAGCGTGAACCTTGGGATAATCAACCTGTTCCCGCTTCCCGTTTTAGACGGGGGTCATCTGCTGTTTTTGGCAATTGAAAAGCTAAAAGGCGGACCGGTATCCGAGCGAGTTCAAGACTTTAGTTATCGCATTGGCTCGATTTTGCTGGTGCTGTTAATGGGGCTTGCACTTTTCAATGATTTCTCTCGGTTGTAAGAGAGTGTTAGGAAGAACGCATAATAACGATGGCGATGAAAAAGTTGCTCATAGCGTCGCTGCTGTTTAGCAGCGCCACCGTATACGGTGCTGACGGGTTCGTAGTGAAAGACATTCATTTCGAAGGCCTCCAGCGTGTCGCCGTTGGTGCGGCCCTCCTCAGTATGCCTGTACGCCCCGGCGATACGGTTAATGATGATGATATCAGTAACACCATCCGTGCTCTGTTTGCCACCGGCAACTTTGAGGACGTCCGCGTCCTGCGCGATGGTGATACGCTGCTGGTACAGGTAAAAGAACGTCCGACGATCGCCAGTATCACTTTCTCCGGTAACAAGTCGGTGAAAGATGACATGCTCAAGCAGAACCTTGAAGCATCCGGTGTTCGTGTGGGTGAGTCCCTGGACCGCACAACCCTTTCAGACATTGAAAAAGGTCTGGAAGACTTCTACTACAGCGTCGGTAAATACAGCGCCAGCGTGAAAGCGGTTGTCACTCCGCTGCCGCGTAACCGTGTTGACCTGAAGCTGGTCTTCCAGGAAGGTGTTTCTGCGAAGATCCAGCAGATCAACATTGTCGGCAACCACGCGTTCAGCACCGACGAACTGATCTCCACCTTCCAGCTGCGCGATGAAGTGCCATGGTGGAACGTGGTAGGCGATCGCAAATACCAGAAACAAAAACTGGCGGGCGACCTTGAAACCCTGCGCAGCTACTATCTCGATCGTGGCTATGCGCGTTTCAACATCGACTCGACTCAGGTCAGTCTGACTCCGGACAAGAAAGGCATCTACATTACGGTTAACATCACCGAAGGCGAGCAGTACAAGCTTTCTGGTGTTGAAGTGAGTGGTAACCTTGCGGGGCATTCTGCTGAAATCGAATCGCTGACCAAAATTCAGCCGGGCGATCTGTACAGCGGTTCCAAAGTAACCAAAATGGAAGACAGCATTAAGAAGCTGCTCGGCCGCTATGGTTATGCCTATCCGCGCGTACAGACTCAGCCGGAAATCAATGACGCGGATAAAACCGTTAAGCTGCACGTGAATGTGGATGCGGGCAACCGTTTCTACGTGCGTAAGATCCGCTTCGTCGGTAACGACACCTCCAAAGATTCCGTTCTGCGTCGCGAAATGCGTCAGATGGAAGGCGCATGGTTAGGAAGCGACCTCGTTGATCAGGGTAAAGAGCGTCTGAACCGTCTGGGCTATTTTGAAACGGTGGATACTGATACCCAGCGCGTCCCGGGCAGTCCGGATCAGGTTGATGTCGTTTATAAAGTGAAAGAGCGTAACACCGGCAGCTTCAACTTCGGTGTAGGCTACGGTACTGAAAGCGGCGTCAGCTTCCAGGTCGGCGTGCAGCAGGATAACTGGCTGGGTACGGGTTACTCTGTCGGTATTAACGGCACCAAAAACGACTACCAGACCTACTCTGAGTTCTCTGTGACTAACCCATACTTCACCGTAGACGGTGTAAGCCTGGGCGGTCGTATCTTCTATAACGACTTTAAAGCAGACGACGCGGACCTGTCTTCTTACACCAACAAGAGTTACGGTGTAGACGGTACGCTTGGCTTCCCGGTTAACGAATACAACACCCTGCGTGCGGGCTTAGGTTACGTGCATAACGACCTGTCCAACATGCAACCGCAGGTGGCGATGTGGCGTTATCTGGACTCTATCGGCCAGTCAACCAGTAAAAATGGTAATGACAATGGCTTCGCGGCGGATGACTTCACCTTTAACTACGGCTGGACCTATAACCGTCTCGACCGTGGTTACTTCCCAACTGAAGGTTCTCGCGTCAACCTGAACGGTAAAGTTACCGTGCCGGGTTCCGATAACGAGTTCTATAAGGTCACGCTGGATACCGCGTCCTACTTCCCGATCGATGACGATCATAAGTGGGTGGTTCTGGGTCGTACCCGTTGGGGCTATGGCGATGGTCTGGGTAGCAAAGAACTGCCGTTCTATGAAAACTTCTATGCGGGTGGCTCCAGCACCGTTCGTGGTTTCCAGTCCAACAACATTGGTCCGAAAGCGGTTTACTACGGCGGGAACGACAAAGATAACTGTAATAAGTCTTCCTCTTCCGAAGTCTGTAGCTCTGATGACGCGGTGGGCGGTAACGCCATGGCCGTTGCCAGCCTGGAGTTCATCACGCCAACGCCGTTTATCAGTGATAAATACGCGAACTCGGTCCGTACGTCCTTCTTCTGGGATGCGGGTACCGTGTGGGATACCAACTGGCAGAATACTGCCCAGATGCGCGCAGAGGGCGTTCCAGACTACAGCGATCCGAGCAATATTCGCATGTCTGCCGGTATCGCATTACAATGGATGTCACCGCTGGGGCCGTTGGTCTTCTCTTACGCCCAGCCGTTTAAGAAATACGATGGAGACAAAGCGGAGCAATTCCAGTTTAACATTGGTAAAACCTGGTAATAATCCGCTGCAAAGGAATGCGTTGGCAGTGTAGCGCTGACAACTGGCGATCGGTAACACGGTCGCCTTGCCACGCAAAGAACGGTACCTTCTGGTGCCAATGGGATGGTAAGGAGTTAATTGTGAAAAAGTGGTTATTAGCTGCAGGTCTCGGTTTAGCGATGGCAACTTCTGCTCAGGCAGCAGACAAAATTGCAATCGTCAACATGGGTAATTTGTTCCAGCAGGTTGCACAGAAAACAGGTGTTTCTGCGACTCTGGAAAACGAATTCAAAGGCCGTGCAAGCGAACTGCAGGGTATGGAAAACGATCTTCAGTCCAAAATGCAGCGTCTGCAGCGTGATGGTTCTACCATGAAAGCAAGCGACCGTAGCAAGCTGGAAAAAGACGTAATGGCTCAGCGCCAGACGTTCTCCCAGAAAGCGCAGGCTTTCGAGCAGGATCGTCAGCGTCGTTCTAACGAAGAACGCGGCAAGCTGGTAACTCGCATTCAGACTGCTGTTAAAGCAGTGGCTGCCGATCAGAGTATCGATCTGGTTGTAGATGCGAACGCCGTTGCTTATAACAGCAAAGATGTTAAAGACATCACTGCTGATGTTCTGAAACAGGTTAAATAAGTAATGCCTTCAATTCGACTGGCTGATTTAGCTCAGCAGTTGGATGCAGAATTACACGGTGATGGCGATATCGTCATCACCGCTGTTGCGTCCATGCAATCTGCTAAAGCTGGCACGATTACCTTCATGGTAAGCCCTAAGTACCGTGAGCAACTGGCTCAATGCCAGGCGTCAGCTGTTGTTCTGACGCAGGACGATCTTCCATTTGCCACTGTAAGCGCGCTGGTAGTGAAAAACCCCTACCTGACGTATGCACGCATGGCTCAAATTCTTGATACTACGCCGCAGCCGGCCCAGAATATTGCTGCCAGTGCAGCGATTGACGCGACGGCCAGGCTTGGTAACAACATCGCCGTTGGCGCGAATGCGGTTATCGAATCCGGCGTTGTGCTGGGCGATAACGTCGTCATTGGCCCGGGCTGCTTCGTTGGGAAAAATACGAAAATCGGCGCCGGGACCCGTTTATGGGCCAATGTGTCCGTTTATCATGATGTTGAAATTGGCGAAAATTGCCTTGTCCAGTCCAGTACCGTGATTGGTTCTGATGGCTTTGGTTACGCTAACGATCGCGGTAACTGGGTTAAGATCCCGCAGCTTGGTCGCGTTATTATTGGCGATCGCGTGGAGATCGGCGCCTGTACAACCATTGACCGTGGCGCGCTTGACGACACGATCATTGGCAATGGTGTTATCATCGATAACCAGTGCCAGATTGCGCATAACGTTGTGATTGGCGACAATACCGCGGTTGCGGGTGGCGTCATCATGGCTGGCAGCCTGAAAATTGGCCGTTATTGCATGATTGGCGGCGCGAGCGTGATTAATGGCCATATGGAAATATGCGACAAGGTCACCGTGACGGGAATGGGCATGGTAATGCGTCCTATCACTGAACCTGGCGTCTATTCCTCAGGCATTCCGCTACAACCCAACAAGGTATGGCGTAAAACAGCAGCTCTGGTGATGAACATTGATGATATGAGCAAGCGCCTCAAGTCTCTTGAGCGTAAGATCGATCAACAAGATTAAGCGTCATCCGTTTAACGCTATTTTTCCCGGCCTGTCGGCTTTCTAATAAACCGGCAGGCCGTGTTATTATTGTTATCAGTACATTTTGACAGGAAGAGTATTTTGACTACTGACACTCATACTCTGCATATTGAAGAGATTTTAGAACTTCTGCCGCACCGTTACCCGTTTTTGCTGGTAGACCGTGTGCTGGATTTTGAAGAAGGTCGTTTTCTGCGCGCAGTGAAAAATGTTTCCGTGAACGAGCCGTTCTTCCAAGGGCACTTCCCTGGTAAGCCTATCTTCCCGGGTGTGTTGATTTTGGAAGCGATGGCTCAGGCTACCGGTATTCTGGCGTTTAAAAGCGTTGGCAAACTGGAGCCAGGTGAGCTGTATTACTTCGCGGGTATTGATGAAGCGCGCTTTAAGCGCCCTGTCGTGCCTGGTGATCAGATGATCATGGAAGTCACTTTTGAAAAAACGCGTCGTGGCCTGACTCGCTTCAAAGGCGTAGCGCTGGTTGACGGCAAAGTTGTTTGCGAAGCGACGATGATGTGTGCTCGTAGCCGGGAGTCCTGATACGTGATTGATAAATCCGCCTTTATTCATCCTACCGCTATTGTGGAAACCGGTGCCATCATTGGCGCTAACGTCCACATTGGCCCGTTTTGTATTGTTGGACCCCATGTCGAAATTGGTGAGGGTACAGTACTGAAATCTCACGTTGTCGTGAATGGTCACACGACCATTGGCTGCAATAACGAGATCTATCAGTTCGCTTCCATCGGCGAAGTTAACCAGGATCTGAAATATGCTGGTGAGTCGACCCGTCTGGAAATTGGCGATCGTAACCGTATTCGCGAAAGCGTCACCATTCATCGTGGAACAGTACAGGGTGGTGGATTGACGAAGGTGGGCAGCGATAACCTGTTTATGGTTAATGCGCATATCGCGCACGACTGTACCGTGGGTGACCGCTGTATTCTTGCCAACAACGCTACGCTGGCAGGACACGTATCGGTTGATGACTTCGCAATTATTGGCGGCATGACCGCAGTCCATCAGTTCTGCATCATTGGTGCGCACGTGATGGTTGGCGGATGCTCCGGTGTGGCGCAGGACGTCCCACCGTATGTGATTGCGCAGGGCAACCATGCCACGCCGTTTGGTGTGAACATCGAAGGCCTCAAGCGTCGTGGTTTTAGCCGCGAAGCGATTACTGCCATCCGCAACGCGTACAAACTGCTGTACCGTAGCGGTAAAACGCTGGAAGAGGCGAAGCCGGAAATTGCCGAGCTGGCGAATAAGCACCCGGAAGTGAACGCGTTCATGGAGTTCTTTGACCGTTCAACAAGGGGTCTGATTCGTTAATGGTCGACAGTCGTCCGCTTACGATAGCCCTGGTCGCCGGAGAAACCTCCGGCGATATTCTTGGTGCCGGTCTCATCCGCGCGCTTAAGGCGCGTGTACCCAATGCTCGCTTTGTCGGCGTTGCTGGTCCGCTAATGCAGGCCGAAGGCTGTGAAGCCTGGTATGAAATGGAAGAGCTCGCCGTGATGGGCATCGTTGAGGTGCTGGGGCGTCTGCGACGCTTGCTGCACATCCGCGCCAATCTCACCCGCCGCTTTACCGAACTCAAACCCGATGTGTTTGTCGGTATCGATGCGCCTGATTTCAACATTACCCTCGAAGGGAATCTGAAAAAGCAGGGTATCAAAACGATTCACTACGTCAGTCCGTCCGTCTGGGCGTGGCGACAGAAACGCGTTTTCAAAATCGGACGGTCCACCAATCTGGTTCTGGCTTTCCTGCCTTTCGAAAAAGCGTTTTACGATAGATTTAATGTTCCGTGCCGTTTTATCGGTCATACCATGGCGGATGCGATGCCATTGGATCCGGATAAAAACGCGGCGCGCGACGCGCTGGGCATCCCGCATGATGTGCACTGTCTGGCACTGCTGCCGGGCAGCCGTGGCGCAGAAGTTGAGATGCTGAGCGCCGATTTCCTCAAAACGGCGCAAATTCTTCGCCAGACCTATCCCGATCTTGAAGTGGTTGTTCCGCTGGTGAATACCAAACGCCGCGAGCAGTTTGAGCGCATCAAAGCGGAAGTCGCCCCGGATCTTCACGTCCGTCTTTTGGACGGGAAAGGGCGGGAAGCGATGTATGCGAGCGATGCCGCGCTGCTGGCCTCCGGCACGGCGGCGCTGGAATGTATGCTGGCGAAATGCCCGATGGTGGTTGGTTATCGCATGAAACCATTCACTTTCTGGCTGGCAAAGCGTCTGGTGAAAACGGATTATGTCTCCCTGCCAAACCTTCTTGCCGGGCGCGAACTGGTGAAAGAGCTGCTACAGGATGAGTGTCAGCCACAGGCGTTGGCCGATGCTTTGTTACCGCTGCTCGCCAACGGTAAGACCAGCCACCAGATGCATGATACGTTCCGCGAACTGCATCAGCAGATCCGCTGTAATGCCGATGAGCAAGCGGCTGATGCGGTGCTGGAGTTAGCAAAATGATGGAATTTGTTTATCCTCACACTCGCCTTGTGGCGGGCGTGGACGAAGTGGGGCGTGGCCCGTTAGTCGGGGCTGTGGTGACTGCCGCAGTGATCCTCGATCCGGCTCGCCCGATTATCGGGCTGAACGACTCTAAAAAATTGTCAGAAAAGCGCCGGCTGGCGCTATTTAGTGAGATTCAGGAGAAGGCGCTGGCCTGGAGCCTGGGGCGCGCTGAACCGCATGAAATAGACGAACTGAATATTTTGCATGCCACGATGCTGGCGATGCAGCGTGCGGTAGCGGGGCTGAAAATTTCCCCGGAATATGTACTGATTGACGGCAACCGCTGTCCGGCATTGCCCATGCCCTCAATGGCGGTCGTCAAAGGCGATAGCCGGGTCGCAGAAATTAGCGCAGCTTCTATTATTGCCAAAGTGACGCGCGACGCCGAAATGGCCGCGCTGGATCTCACTTACCCTCAGTATGGTTTCGCCCAGCATAAGGGGTATCCCACTCCTTTCCATCTGGAAAGACTGGCTGAACATGGCGCAACCGAACACCACCGGCGCAGTTTTGGCCCGGTGAAACGCGCGCTGGGACGGGTGTCCTGAATCAATACGCAAGCAATTAAGTAACGCGGAATCTGAAGATGGCTGAACCACGTTTCGTACACCTGCGGGTGCATAGCGACTATTCCATGATCGATGGGCTGGCGAAGACCGGGCCGCTGGTAAAAAAGGCGGCCTCCCTTGGCATGCCTGCGCTGGCGATAACCGATTTTACCAACCTGTGTGGCCTGGTGAAGTTCTACGGAACGGCGCATGGCGCGGGGATGAAGCCTATTGTCGGGGCGGATTTTCATGTGCAGAGCGATCTCATTGGCGAGGAACTGACGCAAATCTCCGTGCTGGCGATGAACAATACGGGCTATCAAAATCTCACTCTGCTTATCTCAAAAGCCTACCAGCGTGGTTACGGCGCGCTGGGCCCGTGGATCGACAGGAACTGGCTGGCTGAACTGAACGAAGGGCTGCTGCTAATCTCCGGCGGCCGCATGGGCGATGTCGGCAAATCCCTGCTGCGCGGCAATAGCGCGCTGGTGGATCAATGCGTCTCGTTCTATGAAGAGTATTTCCCGGATCGTTATTATCTGGAGTTGATCCGCACCGGTCGCCAGGACGAAGAGAACTATCTGCATGCGGCGGTTGCACTCGCAGAAGAACGCGGGTTGCCCGTGGTGGCTACCAACGATGTGCGGTTCCTTGAGCCGGGAGATTTTGACGCTCACGAAATCCGCGTGGCGATCCACGATGGCTTCACGCTGGACGATCCTAAAAGACCGCGTAACTACTCATCGCAGCAGTACATGCGCAGCGAAGAGGAGATGTGCGAGATATTCTCCGATATCCCGGAAGCGCTGGAAAACAGCGTAGAAATTGCAAAGCGCTGTAACGTTACCGTCCGCCTTGGCGAGTACTTCCTGCCGCAGTTCCCGACGGGCGACATGACCACGGAAGATTTTCTGGTCAAGAAATCGAAAGAAGGTCTGGAAGAGCGTCTCGAATTCCTGTTCCCGGATGAAGAAGAGCGTAAAAAGCGTCGTCCGGAGTATGACGAGCGTCTGGATATTGAGCTCCAGGTGATTAACCAGATGGGCTTCCCGGGCTACTTCCTGATCGTTATGGAGTTCATCCAGTGGTCGAAGGATAACGGGGTGCCGGTTGGGCCGGGGCGTGGCTCCGGTGCGGGTTCGCTGGTGGCCTATGCGCTGAAAATTACCGACCTCGATCCGCTGGAATTCGACCTGCTGTTCGAACGTTTCCTCAACCCGGAACGTGTTTCCATGCCCGACTTTGACGTCGACTTTTGCATGGAGAAACGCGACCAGGTGATCGAGCACGTCGCCGATATGTACGGCCGTGATGCGGTATCGCAGATCATTACGTTCGGTACGATGGCGGCGAAAGCGGTTATCCGTGACGTGGGCCGCGTGCTGGGCCATCCGTATGGTTTCGTCGATCGCATCTCTAAACTGGTGCCGCCCGATCCGGGCATGACGCTGGCAAAAGCGTTTGAAGCCGAGCCACAACTGCCGGAAATCTACGAAGCGGACGAAGAAGTCAAAGCGCTGATCGACATGGCGCGCAAGCTGGAGGGCGTCACGCGAAACGCCGGTAAGCATGCGGGTGGGGTGGTTATCGCCCCAACAAAAATTACCGATTTTGCACCGCTCTACTGCGATGAAGCGGGCCAGCATCCGGTAACCCAGTTTGATAAGAACGACGTAGAATACGCCGGGCTGGTGAAGTTTGACTTCCTTGGCCTGCGTACGTTGACGATCATCGACTGGGCGCTGAAGATGATCAACCCGCGCCGGGAGAAGCAGGGCCTTGAGCCGATAGACATTGCCGCCATCCCGCTGGATGACAAGAAAAGTTTCGACATGCTGCAGCGCTCGGAGACCACCGCGGTTTTCCAGCTTGAATCCCGAGGCATGAAAGATCTGATTAAACGTCTGCAGCCCGACTGCTTCGAAGATATGATCGCGCTGGTGGCCCTGTTCCGTCCGGGCCCGCTGCAGTCAGGGATGGTAGATAACTTTATTGACCGTAAGCACGGGCGAGAAGAGATTTCTTACCCGGACGTTCAGTGGCAGCATGAAAGCCTGAAGCCGGTACTGGAGCCAACCTACGGCATTATCCTGTATCAGGAACAGGTCATGCAGATTGCCCAGGTGCTTTCCGGCTATACCCTCGGCGGCGCGGACATGCTGCGTCGTGCGATGGGTAAGAAAAAGCCAGAAGAGATGGCCAAGCAGCGCTCCATCTTTGAAGACGGGGCGAAGAAAAACGGCGTTGACGGCGAGCTGGCGATGAAAATCTTCGACCTGGTGGAGAAATTTGCCGGGTACGGATTTAACAAATCCCACTCCGCCGCCTATGCTTTGGTGTCGTATCAAACGCTGTGGCTCAAAGCGCACTATCCTGCTGAATTTATGGCGGCAGTAATGACGGCCGATATGGACAACACCGAGAAGGTGGTGGGCCTGGTGGACGAGTGCTGGCGCATGGGGCTTAAGATCCTGCCGCCGGACATCAACTCGGGTCTTTACCATTTCCACGTCAATGACGACGGGGAGATCGTTTACGGGATCGGCGCGATCAAGGGCGTGGGCGAGGGGCCGATCGAGGCGATCATCGAGGCGCGTAACAACGGCGGGTATTTCCGCGAGCTGTTCGATCTTTGCGCCCGTACCGACACCAAAAAGCTCAACCGTCGCGTGCTGGAAAAACTGATCATGTCAGGCGCGTTTGACAGGCTGGGGCCACACCGCGCCGCGCTGATGAACTCGCTGGGCGATGCCCTGAAAGCGGCGGATCAGCACGCAAAAGCGGAAGCCATTGGTCAGGCGGATATGTTCGGGGTGCTGGCGGAAGAGCCAGAGCAGATCGAGCAGTCTTATTCCAACTGCCAGCCGTGGCCAGAACAGGTGGTACTGGATGGGGAGCGTGAGACGTTAGGCTTGTACCTGACGGGACACCCGATCAACCAGTACATCAAAGAAATTGAGCGCTATGTCGGCGGCCACAGGCTTAAAGACATGCATCCGACAGAACGTGGTAAAATCACCACGGCTGCGGGGCTCGTGATTGCTGCAAGGGTTATGGTCACCAAGCGCGGCAATCGTATCGGTATCTGTACGTTGGATGACCGTTCCGGGCGTCTGGAGGTGATGTTGTTCACCGACGCGCTGGATAAATACCAGCAATTGCTGGAAAAAGACCGCATACTTATCGTCAGCGGACAGGTCAGCTTTGATGACTTCAGCGGGGGGCTTAAAATGACCGCCCGCGAAGTGATGGACATTGACGAAGCCCGGGAAAAATATGCTCGCGGGCTTGCTATCTCGCTGACGGACAGGCAAATTGATGACCAGCTTTTAAACCGACTCCGTCAGTCTCTGGAACCCCACCGCTCGGGGACAATTCCAGTACATCTCTACTATCAGAGGGCGGATGCACGTGCGCGGTTGCGCTTTGGTGCAACGTGGCGTGTCTCTCCGAGCGATCGTTTGTTGAACGATCTCCGTGGCCTCATTGGTTCGGAGCAGGTGGAACTGGAGTTTGACTAATACAGGAATACTATGAGTCTGAATTTCCTTGATTTCGAACAGCCGATTGCTGAGCTGGAAGCGAAAATCGATTCTCTGACAGCGGTAAGCCGTCAGGATGAAAAACTGGATATTAACATCGACGAAGAAGTGCATCGTCTGCGCGAGAAAAGCGTAGAACTGACGCGCAAAATCTTTGCCGATCTCGGCGCATGGCAGGTGGCCCAGCTGGCTCGCCATCCACAGCGTCCGTACACCCTGGATTATGTCCGCTTGGCGTTTGACGAATTTGACGAACTGGCAGGCGATCGCGCATACGCTGACGATAAAGCTATCGTTGGCGGTATCGCGCGTCTGGACGGACGCCCGGTGATGATCATTGGTCATCAGAAAGGTCGTGAAACCAAAGAGAAAATCCGTCGTAACTTTGGTATGCCAGCACCAGAAGGCTACCGTAAAGCCCTGCGTCTGATGGAGATGGCTGAGCGTTTCAACATGCCAATCATCACCTTCATCGACACCCCGGGTGCATACCCTGGCGTGGGCGCGGAAGAGCGCGGTCAGTCTGAAGCCATCGCGCGCAACCTGCGCGAGATGTCTCGTCTGAAGGTGCCGGTCATCTGTACCGTTATCGGCGAGGGTGGTTCCGGCGGTGCGCTGGCGATTGGCGTGGGTGATAAAGTGAATATGCTGCAGTACAGCACCTATTCCGTTATCTCCCCGGAAGGCTGCGCGTCCATTCTGTGGAAAAGCGCCGACAAAGCGCCGCTGGCTGCCGAAGCAATGGGCATCATTGCGCCACGCCTGAAAGAGCTTAAGCTGATCGATTCCATCATCCCGGAACCGCTGGGTGGTGCGCATCGTAAGCCGGAAGTGATGGCGGCATCCCTTAAAGCACAGCTGCTGGCTGACCTGGCGGATCTGGACGTGCTGAGTAAAGACGATCTGCTCAACCGCCGCTACCAGCGTCTGATGACCTACGGTTACGCGTAAGCTTCACAATTATCTGAAAAGCCGCACACTGTTGCGGCTTTTTTTATACCTGCGGTTTAGCCGGACTATGCTTAGCTAATGTTTTTTAAGGAGGAAGCCCATGAATATCATTGCCATTATGGGGCCGCACGGCGTCTTTTATAAAGATGAGCCGATTAAGGAGCTCGAGCAAGCTTTGCAGTCGCGCGGGTATCAGCTAATCTGGCCGCACAACAGCGCCGACCTGCTGAAGTTCATCGAGCATAACCCGCGTATCTGCGGCGTGATCTTCGACTGGGACGAATACGATCTCGAACTGTGCAGCGATATCAACAAGCTGAACGAATACCTCCCTCTGTACGCGTTTATTAATACCCACTCCACCATGGACGTCAGCGCCAATGATATGCGTATGGCGCTGTGGTTCTTTGAATATTCGCTCGGCGTGGCGGAAGATATTGCGAGCCGCATTCAGCAATACACCGGCGAGTATCTCGATAACATTACGCCGCCGTTTACCCGCGCGCTCTTCACCTACGTAAAGGAAGGCAAATACACCTTCTGTACTCCTGGTCATATGGCGGGAACGGCTTATCAAAAAAGCCCGGTGGGCTGCCTGTTCTATGATTTTTTCGGTGGCAACACGCTGAAAGCGGACGTATCAATATCGGTCACTGAGCTAGGCTCTCTTCTCGACCATACCGGCCCGCATCTGGAAGCCGAAGAGTATATTGCCCGTACCTTTGGTGCTGAGCAGAGCTATATGGTGACCAACGGTACCTCGACCTCGAACAAAATCGTCGGGATGTACGCTGCGCCTGCCGGCAGTACCTTGCTGATTGACCGTAACTGCCATAAATCGCTGGCACACCTGCTGATGATGAGCGACGTCGTACCGCTCTGGCTGTCGCCCACGCGTAACGCGCTCGGTATTCTTGGCGGTATTCCGCGCCGGGAGTTTACCCATGAATCCATTGAAAGTAAGGTCGCGGCAGTCTCTGGCGCAAGCTGGCCTGTTCATGCGGTGATCACCAACTCTACCTATGACGGTCTGCTGTACAACACGAACTGGATCAAAGAGACGCTGGACGTGCCGTCGATCCACTTCGATTCCGCATGGGTGCCATACACTAATTTCCACCCGATTTACGCAGGTAAAAGCGGGATGAGCGGTGAACGCGTGCCGGGTAAAGTATTCTTCGAAACGCAGTCGACGCACAAAATGCTGGCGGCGTTTTCCCAGGCTTCGCTTATTCACATCAAAGGTGAATACGACGAAGAGACCTTTAACGAAGCCTTTATGATGCACACCACCACATCGCCAAGCTATCCGCTGGTGGCCTCCATTGAAACGGCCGCGGCGATGCTGCGCGGCAATCCGGGCAAACGTCTCATCAATCGTTCGGTAGAGCGCGCTCTGCACTTCCGCAAAGAGGTTCAGCGGCTGAAAGATGAAGCCGACGGCTGGTTCTTTGATATCTGGCAGCCGGAAGAGATTGATGAAGCAGAATGCTGGCCCGTCTCGCCCGGCGAAGACTGGCATGGCTTCCGGGATGCTGATAGCGACCATATGTTCCTCGACCCGGTAAAAGTGACGATCCTGACTCCGGGCATGAATGAGCAGGGCAAGATGAGCGATGAAGGTATTCCGGCCGCGCTGGTCGCGAAATTCCTTGATGAACGTGGCGTGGTGGTGGAGAAAACCGGTCCCTATAACCTGCTTTTCCTGTTCAGTATTGGTATTGATAAAACCCGGGCGATGGGGTTGTTGCGCGGCCTGATGGAGTTTAAGCGCGCCTACGATCTCAACCTGCGGGTGAAGAATATGCTGCCGGATCTCTACGCGGAGGATCCTGACTTCTATCGAAATATGCGCATTCAGGATCTGGCCCAGGGGATCCACAGGCTGATCCGTCAGCACGATCTGCCGCGTCTGATGCTTCAGGCGTTCGATGTATTACCGGAGATGAAGTTTACCCCGCACAAGGCGTGGCAGCGACAGGTGAAAGGGGAGGTCGAAACCGTCGAGCTGGAAAACCTTGTCGGGCGCGTATCGGCTAACATGATCCTGCCTTACCCACCGGGCGTACCGCTCCTGATGCCGGGAGAGATGATTACCGAAGAGAGTCGGGCCGTGCTCGATTTCCTGCTGATGCTCTGTTCGGTAGGACGTCACTATCCCGGTTTTGAGACGGATATCCACGGTGCGAAGCGCGACGAGAACGGCGTTTACTGGGTGCGAGTCCTAAAATAAAGGTGACCGCTTGCCAGGCGCGGGTTCTCGGTTGTAACGTTCAGGCATCATAAAAAGGAGAAGCTATGCTGGGTTTAAAACAGGTTCATCATATTGCGATTATTGCGACAGATTACGCGAAAAGTAAGGCCTTCTACTGCGACATCCTGGGCTTTACGCTCATGAGCGAGGCCTACCGCGAGGAGCGAGACTCCTGGAAGGGCGACCTGGCGTTAAACGGGCAATATGTGATTGAGCTGTTCTCTTTTCCTTTTCCGCCTGCGCGTCCGTCCCGCCCGGAAGCCTGTGGCCTGCGTCATCTTGCCTTTAGCGTCGATGACCTGGATAGCGCAGTAAAACATCTGGAAGCGCACGGCGTGGCGTGCGAAGCGATTCGCGTCGATCCGTTCACCGACAAGCGTTTTACCTTTTTCAACGACCCTGACGGCCTGCCGCTTGAGCTTTATCAGCAGTAATGGTTGTCCTGTGTGATAATGCCCGCTCAGTTCGGGCATTTTTTATGTGTAATCTCCTATGACCTTACCCGCTATCGCACAAGCCGTTTCACCGTACCGCCAGCTGCTGGTGGGGTTTAGCGGTGGCCTGGATTCTACCGTGTTGCTGCATCGCCTTAAGCGCTGGCGCGATCGGGAACCTGACGTCCAGCTTCGGGCGATGCATATTCACCACGGATTAAGCCCTCACGCAGATGCGTGGGTGGAGCACTGTGAGGCTTTGTGTGCGGCCTGGGCGATCCCGCTCATCGTTGAGCGCGTCACGCTTGCGGAGGAAGGGCTAGGCATCGAGGCGCAGGCGCGTAAAGCCCGCTATGCCGCGTTTGCCGGGGTATTACGTACTGGAGAAGCGCTGGTCACGGCACAGCATCTGGACGATCAGTGTGAAACCTTTCTGCTGGCGCTTAAGCGGGGCAGCGGCCCGGCGGGGCTTTCTGCTATGCCGGCGCGTTCTGAATTTGCCGACACAATGTTACTCCGTCCGCTGCTTGGCGAGACGCGTTCCTCACTGGAAGCCTGGGCGCGAGAACATCAGCTGAACTGGATCGAAGATGAGAGTAACCAGGATGACGGCTATGACCGGAACTTCCTGCGTCTGCGCGTCCTTCCGCTTTTAGGCGAGCGCTGGCCGCATTTCGCCGACGCGACGGCAAGAAGCGCCATGCTGTGCGCCGAACAGGAATCGCTGCTGGATGAGCTGTTGAGCGACGAGCTGGCTGGACTCATTTCTGCCGACGGAGCGCTGGCGATCGCACCGATGAAAGCAATGAGCCCGGTACGTCGCGCCGCGCTGTTACGACGCTGGCTGGCCTTTCATCGCGCTGCGATGCCGTCGCGGACAATGCTGAGCCGTATCTGGGACGAAGTCGCACTGGCACGGGATGATGCTTCCCCGTGCGTCCATCTGAACGGTTTTGAGGTTAGACGCTATAAAGGAGAACTCTGGTGGATAAAATCCATGCCCTCACTGACCGATGTGGTGCTCGACTGGCTTTCTCCTGACGCACCGCTGATATTGCCCTGTGAGGCAGGACGCGTCTCTCTCCTGTCGTCTGGTCATGTGCGGCTGCCGAAGCCCGGTGAACCGGTCACCGTGCGCTTTAAGGCTGGCGGCATGCTGCATATCGTCGGGCGCAACGGGGGACGGAAGCTGAAGAAAATATGGCAAGAGTGTAACGTGCCGCCGTGGCTGCGCGACACCACGCCGCTACTGTTCTACGGTGAAACGCTTATCGCTGCGGCAGGGGTTTTCATCACGGAAGAGGGGTGGTCAGAAGAGGGTGTTCGTTTTGAGTGGCAGAAAGCGTAACGGGCAGCCTGGCTGCCCGTTAGTGTCATCAGGATTCGCTCACCACGACGGTGCCGATTTGCGGGTGGCTGAAGCTGGCTATTTTGTCCAGACGCAGCTCACGCGTCGCACCGGCGTCTTCTTCCACTATCAGATATTCCACATTCTTCCGTGAAACCAGATCGCTGGCTTTCGCCTTCAACACTTCGCCATCTTTTAGCTCCAGCGTCAGTAATAAATGATGCTGGCAGGCGAGTTCGAGGTTGTCATAGTCATCACAATTGATAGGTTGATAAGTATCATTCATCGACATAATCGCTCACCAGTAAATTCGCTGCAGCATACGCTGCTTTTTCCCTGACCGACTCTGAAAGGCCCTCATCAGAGGCCACTTCATTAAGCACTTTCAATACACAGCCCAACGCGTCCGGGACATACCCCAGATCTCCGCTGGCGATTTCCGCATACCGTTTGCGAATTAACTCACAATAATTATTCACATCCCCTCCCGCCAGCGCACTGACTTACTGTGAGATATCATTAAGCCTACGAAGATAAACTCGGTTTAGCAAGGTGACTATACCATACTCATTTAAGCAATATCAGAGCCTTGATAGCGGTGTATTTAACACCCTGTAACAGCCTTTTGCCGCGGTTTTCGCTACAATGTGCGCCTGATTCGAATGGAGTTCTCTCATGGCGCTGAAAGCGACAATTTATAAAGCAGTGGTCAATGTGGCCGATCTGGATCGCAACCAGTTCCTCGACGCGTCGCTTACGCTGGCACGCCACCCCTCCGAAACCCAGGAGCGCATGATGCTGCGCCTGCTGGCGTGGATTAAGTATGCCGACGAGCGCCTGCAGTTCACCCGTGGGTTAAGCGCCGAAGACGAGCCTGAAGCCTGGCTACGCAACGATCATCTGGGTATCGATTTGTGGATCGAACTCGGCCTGCCGGACGAGCGTAGAATTAAAAAGGCCTGCACCCAGTCCGCTGAAGTGGCCTTATTCGCGTATAATCAGCGCGCTGCGGATATTTGGTGGCAGCAAAACAAGAGCAAGTGCGGACAGTTTAAAAATCTTACGGTCTGGTATCTGGATGATGAGCAGCTGGCGCAGTTGAGCGAATTTGCCAGCCGGACCATGGTTTTGCAGGCGACGATTCAGGATGGCGCCATCTGGCTCTCTGATTCTCAGAATAATCTGGAAATTCATTTAACGGCGTGGCAACCCGCGTCATGATCGCCTTGTCCCGAAACGTCAGCATTCCTGACAGCGAGCTGGATATCACCGCCATTCGTGCGCAGGGTGCAGGCGGGCAGCACGTCAACAAGGCATCGACGGCTATCCATTTGCGTTTTGACATTCGGGCCTCAAGCCTGCCAGAGTATTATAAGGAAAGCCTGCTTGCCGCCAGCCATCACCTGATCACCAGCGATGGTGTTATTGTGATCAAAGCTCAGGAATACCGCAGCCAGGAGCTCAATCGGGAAGCGGCGATAGCCAGGCTGGTGGCTGTCATCAAAGAGTTAACGACAGTACAAAAAAGCCGCCGGGCAACGCGGCCAACCCGCGCATCGAAAGAGCGTCGGTTGTCCTCGAAGGCCCAAAAATCCACAGTGAAAGCACTACGCGGTAAAGTTCGTCGCCCGACAGAGTGACGAAAGGGAACACACTTTTCATAAGGAATTCATTGTGAAAAAAGCATTATGGTCAGCGCTGGCAGTGAGTACGCTGTTTGCGCTTTTTGGGTGTAACAACCGCTCCGAAACGCAGGTTTTACAACCCACGCAAACGGAAGAATTAAAACCGATGCAGCAAAGCTGGCGCGGCGTATTGCCTTGCGCGGACTGCGAAGGTATTGAAACGTCTCTGTTCCTGCAAAAAGATGGCACCTGGGTAATGAATCAGCGCTATCAGGGCGCTAAAGAGCCTTCTTCTTTTGCGACTTATGGAACATGGGCGCGTACGGCGGAGAAGCTGGTCCTGACGGATACCTCCGGTGAGAAAACCTTTTTCCGCGCCAAAGGCGGGGGGATGGAGATGCTTGACCGCGAAGGTAATCCGATTGAATCCCAGTTCAACTACACGCTGGCCCCGGTGAAAGCGGCCCTGCCCGCAACGCCGATGGCAATGCGGGGGATGTACTTCTATATGGCGGATGCGGCGATCTTTACCGACTGCGCTACCGGTAGGAAGGTCAGCGTGGCAAACAATGCGCAGCTTGAACGCGATTACGCTGTGGCACGCGGCAATGACAGCAAGCCGGTATTGCTGACGGTTGACGGTCATTTTACATTGGAGCCAAACCCGGATAGCGGAGAGATGGTGAAAACGCTGGTGGCAGATAAAGACGCGAAGTTTGTCGCGGGTAAAGACTGTAACAGTAAATAAGCTAACGCTGAGCCATTAAAAAACCCCGCCTGAGCGGGGTTTTTTATTTAGCCTTTGATGGCTTTCACCAGGTAATCAAGAATGTCGCCGGTCTTGATCATCTGTTTTTCGCCGCTGCGACGGTATTTGTATTCAATCTCATCGCTGTCGAGGTTGCGGTCGCCGATGACGATGGTGTGCGGGATACCGATCAGTTCCATATCGGCAAACATCACGCCTGGACGCTCTTTACGGTCATCCATCAGCACTTCGATACCCTGAGCGCGCAGCTCGGCATACAGCTTCTCGGCCAGCTCCTGCACGCGGTAAGACTTGTGCATGTTCATTGGCAGAATGGCCACCTGGAACGGCGCAATATTGTCCGGCCAGACGATGCCGCGCTCGTCGTAGTTCTGCTCAATCGCCGCAGCCACCACGCGCGTCACCCCGATACCGTAGCAACCCATAGTCAGGATCTGGTTACGGCCATCCTCACCCTGAACAGCGGCGTTCAGCGCGCGAGAGTATTTATCACCCAGCTGGAAGATATGACCGACTTCGATGCCGCGCTTAATCATCAGGGTACCCTGACCGTCCGGGCTTGGATCGCCTGCAACCACGTTACGGATGTCTGCCACTTCCGGCGTCGCTACGTCGCGATCCCAGTTGATGCCGAAGTAATGTTTGCCGTCGATGTTAGCACCTGCAGAGAAGTCGCTCATTGCAGCAACCGTGCGGTCAATAACAACTGGCACCGGCAGATTGACTGGACCCAGTGAACCTGGACCCGCATTGACCACGGCGCGGATTTCCGCTTCCGTTGCGAACGTCAGCGGGCTGGCTACCTGAGGCAGCTTCTCGGCTTTCACTTCGTTCAGCTCATGATCGCCACGCACCAGCAGGGCAACCAGCGGGTATTCACTGCCTTCGGTGGATTTCACCAGCAGCGTTTTTACGGTTTTCTCAACAGGCAGATTGAACTGCTCAACCAGCTCGGCGATGGTTTTCGCGTTTGGCGTATCAACCAGCTTCATCTCTTCGGTTGCCGCGCCGCGTGGCTCTTTTGGTGCCAGAGCTTCTGCAAACTCGATGTTCGCCGCGTAGTCTGAAGAGTCAGAGAAGATCACATCGTCTTCACCGCTCTGTGCCAGTACCTGGAACTCATGGGATGCGCTACCGCCGATGGAGCCGGTATCAGCCTGTACCGCACGGAAATCCAGACCCATGCGGGAGAAGATTTTGCTGTACGCCGCGTACATGGCGTCGTAAGTCTCTTGCAGCGATTCCTGAGAAGTATGGAAAGAGTAGGCGTCTTTCATCAGGAATTCGCGAGAACGCATGACGCCAAAGCGTGGACGTACTTCGTCACGGAATTTGGTCTGGATCTGGAAGAAGTTCAGCGGCAGCTGTTTGTATGAGCTCAGCTCATTACGGATCAGATCGGTAATGACTTCTTCATGCGTTGGGCCAAGGACAAACGGACGATCGCCGCGATCGGCAATGCGCAGCAGTTCTGGACCATACTGCTCCCAGCGACCGCTCTCCTGCCACAGTTCAGAAGGTTGAACGACCGGCATTAACACCTCGATAGCACCGGCGTTGTTCATCTCTTCACGCACGATGTTTTCGACTTTTTTCAGGACGCGCACGCCGGTCGGCAGCCAGGTGTATAACCCTGAGGCCAGCTTGCGGATCATCCCGGCGCGCAGCATCAGCTGATGGCTGATCACTTCGGCGTCGGCAGGTGTCTCCTTTAAAGTGGAGAGCAGATATTGGCTAGTACGCATGTTGTTACGGTTCCGTTTCGACGAGTAGGGCTGGCTGAAAGGCCAACCTGACACAAAAAAGTGGTTTAGTTTACCAGTGTGGCAAAGATGCCAAAAGAGAGGAGGTTAAAATTACCTGGGTTCAAGGGCAAACACTTCAAAACCTGCCCCCGTGACGCGCCAGCGAACGTTAAAATCGATCAGCCAGACGGCGTACATTTTTCCTGCTTCCTCTTCTTTACGGTAGGCCGGACGAGGGTCCTGTGCCAGAACTTCAGTGATGAAATCCCGTAAGCGAGGATAGCGTTTCTCCAGTTGACCGAGCTGCGCGATTATCTCAGGCGTAAAATAAACAGGCATGTCAGCCTGCGGTGCGTCCTGAGCATAGCTTGCACGCGCGTCCGGCAGGGCTTCGGCGAAGGGCAAATAGGGTTTGATGTCGATTACCGGCGTGCCGTCTACCAGATCCAGGCTACCTAACTCCAGTATCACCTGATCTTTCTGGCAACGTATGCCTTTCAGTTCAACCAGCGACATTCCAACCGGGTTTGGGCGGAAGGTCGAGCGCGTCGCAAACACGCCCATTCTCGCATTTCCGCCAAGACGAGGAGGGCGCACGGTCGGACGCCAGCCGCCTTCCATCGTCTGGTGAAACACGAACACCACCCATAAATGGCTGAAAGCCTCGAGTCCGCGTACCGCATCGGCCTGATTGTAAGGCGCAACCAGGTGAAGCTCACCGCTTCCGCTGGTGACAAGACCGGGCTGGCGGGGGACGGCGAACTTCTCTTTATAAGGAGAGTGGATAACGCCTATCTGCTCGAACTGAAATGCACTCATTTCGCCGTGATGTTCAGAGCAGAACCGATGCAAACCGCCTGACGGTAGCAGCCCGGCGTGCCGCTGGTGACTTCGCAACTGTGCAGCAGGACCGCGTTGGCTTTCATTTTTGCGGCATTAATCTGCATACGTTTACGCGCTGTCGGAATATTTGGTGGTGAGTCCTGATTGGTCGCCTGACAGGATTCGCCACTCACTTCGCCCAGTTCACGGAACGGTTTACCGACGAGTTCGTCTGCTTTCGTGATAATGCGAACCGGCGCAGGGCGAACCACTTTCGGTTTCGCAGGCTCGGTTTTTGGCGGGGTTGCCGTGCTTTGAACAGGTTCAACGGGAGATCTGCTTAGCATAGAACAGCCGCTCAGCATGAGTGCTAAAAGACAGATCGGTAAAGCACGCATAATATTTCCTCAATGGATAATCAAAACGTCAGATATTGAATCAGTAGACTGCACAAATGACAAGACGGGCATAAGCCCGTCCTGATGATATTACACTGAGGTGAGATTACCAGCCTTTAACAGCGCCGCCGTTAAACACTTTGTTGGCTTCCTGGTAAACTTCATCAGACTGATAAGCCTGAACGAATTTCTTCACGTTTTCCGCGTCTTTGTTGTCTTCGCGAGTCACGATCAGGTTAACGTACGGAGAGTCTTTATCTTCAACGAAGATACCGTCTTTGGCTGGCGTCAGGCCAATCTGACTGGCGTAAGTGGTGTTGATCACGGCCAGAGCAATCTGCGCATCGTCCAGAGAACGTGGCAGCTGCGGTGCTTCCAGTTCAACAATTTTCAGATTTTTCGGGTTTTCGGTGACATCCAGAACGGTTGGCAGCAGGCCTACACCATCTTTCAGTTTGATCAGGCCCACTTTCTGCAGCAGCAGCAGGGAACGACCAAGGTTGGTTGGGTCGTTAGGCACGGCAACCTGAGAGCCCGGCTGCAGTTCCTCCAGCGATTTAATTTTCTTAGAGTAACCGGCAATTGGATAAACGAAGGTCTTACCGATACCCACCAGTTTATAGCCACGATCTTTGATCTGCTGATCCAGATATGGCTTATGCTGGAAGGCGTTAGCGTCAATATCGCCTTTGCTCAGCGCTTCGTTCGGCAGAACGTAATCGTTGAAAGTCACCAGCTCAACGTCCAGGCCATACTTCTCTTTTGCTACTTTCTGAGCAACTTCTGCAACCTGTTGTTCAGCGCCCACGATAACGCCCACTTTAATGTGGTTTGGATCTTTTTCGTCCTGACCGCAACCCACCAGTGCCAGAGAGCCGATCAGCGCGCCTACTGCTGCAAAGGTCTTTAATTTAAACGCCATGTTTTATCCTTAACTCGTAGAGTTTGTGTTGTGTGTAACGTTATTTGTGAGTAACGGTCCGGACGATGCGATCGCCAGAGAACTGGATTAAATAAACCAGAACAACCAGCAATACCAGAACGGTATTCATCACGGTAGCGTTATATCCAATATAGCCGTACTGGTAACCAATCTGACCTAAACCGCCAGCGCCAACTGCACCACCCATTGCGGAATAACCGACCAGCGTGATGAGCGTGATGGTTGCTGCGTTCACCAGGCCTGGCAGTGCTTCCGGGAGCAGGACTTTGCGGACGATCTGCATCGGCGTTGCGCCCATTGCGCGTGAGGCTTCGATCAAACCGGTTGGGATCTCCAGCAGGGCGTTTTCTACCATACGGGCGATAAACGGCGCAGCCCCCACGGTCAGCGGAACAATGGCCGCCTGCAGTCCAATTGACGTTCCGACGATCACGCGGGTAAAAGGAATCATCCACACCAGCAGAATAATGAAGGGGATAGAACGGAAGATGTTCACCAGCGCAGAGAGCGTACGGTACAGCTTCGCGTTCTCAATGATTTGACCCGGACGCGTCACGTACAGCAATACGCCGACCGGCAGGCCAATCACAAAACCAAAGAAGCCAGAGACAAAGGTCATTGCCAGCGTTTCCCAAACGCCGCGAACCAGCAGCCACATCATCGGCTCAGACATAACCCAGTACCTCTACTTTTACATGGTGTTCTTGCAGCCAGGCAATCGCTGCCTGGGTTTCTTCTTGTGTGCCGTGCATTTCTGTCAGCATGATGCCGAACTTCACGCCACCGGCGTAATCCATCTGCGCGCTGATGATGTTGTTGTTCACGTTAAAGCGACGTGCGGTTTCGGAAAGCAGGGGAGCGTCAACGGACTGACCGGTGAACTCCATGCGCAGCATCGGGACGCTGTCTGCTGTGGGTTCGGTTTTCAAACGCTCCAGATAATCTTCCGGAATGTCCAGATGCAGCGTGGACTGGATGAACTGCTGTGCCAGCGGCGTCTTCGGATGCGAGAACACTTCACTTACCGTGTCCTGCTCGATCAGCTCACCGTTGCTGATGACCGCCACGCAGTCACAGATTCGTTTCACCACATCCATCTCATGTGTAATAAGGAGGATCGTCAGGCCCAGGCGGCGGTTAATGTCTTTCAGCAGTTCCAGAATCGAACGCGTGGTTGCCGGATCCAGTGCGCTGGTCGCTTCATCGCACAGCAGCACCTTAGGATTGCTTGCCAGCGCGCGGGCAATGGCCACTCGCTGTTTCTGCCCTCCGGACAGGTTCGCCGGGTAGCTATCATGTTTATCGCCCAGACCCACGAGGTCGAGCAGTTCGGTGACGCGACGCTTCACTTCTTCTTTTGGCGTGTTATCCAGTTCAAGCGGCAAGGCAACGTTGCCGAACACGGTGCGGGAGGCCAGCAGGTTAAAGTGCTGGAAGATCATGCCAATCTGACGACGCGCTTTGGTGAGTTCTTTCTCTGAAAGGGCGGTAAGTTCCTGCCCACCAACTTCTACGCTGCCCTGGGTTGGGCGCTCAAGCAGGTTAACACAACGGATCAGCGTACTTTTACCTGCACCCGATGCGCCAATGACGCCATAAATTTGACCAGCAGGAACATGCAGGCTGACATTGTTCAACGCCTGAATGGTTCGGTTTCCCTGCTGGAACACTTTGGTGATATTGGAAAGTTTAATCATTAGATTATTTTTATCGTATGTAAGTTAGCCGTGGCATTTTCTTCTGCCAGATACGGGTGATGACCGTAAACAAAACGGATGTTAAGGCATCCAGACGTCTAAATCAATCCAACTCTGTACGATGAGCACTTTATTGCGCTGCGATTCATGAGATACTAGCTGAACATGCCTTTTTCAGGAGCAAACCGGTGGCAAAATCAGTACCCGCAATTTTTCTCGATCGTGACGGCACTATTAATGTGGATCACGGTTATGTCCATGAGATTGATGAGTTCGAGTTTATCGAGGGCGTAATAGATGCCATGCGCCAGCTGAAAGAGATGGGTTATGCGCTGGTGGTTGTGACGAACCAGTCCGGTATTGCACGCGGTAAATTCACCGAAGCGCAGTTCGAAACGCTGACGGAATGGATGGACTGGTCGCTCGCCGACCGCGGAGTGGATCTCGACGGTATCTATTATTGTCCGCATCACCCGCAGGGAACGGTAGAAGAGTATCGTCAGACCTGTGATTGCCGTAAGCCGCATCCGGGGATGTTCATCTCTGCGCAGGAATTCCTGCACATTGATATGGCCGCTTCTTATATGGTGGGCGATAAACTGGAAGATATGCAGGCAGCCGCCGCAGCGGGTGTAGGGACCAAAATATTAGTTCGCACCGGTAAGCCAGTGACGCCAGAAGCAGAAAATGCAGCGGATTGGGTAATTAATAGTCTGGCTGAACTGCCAAAAGAAATTAAAAAGCGCCAAAAATAGTTTTTTTGATGAAAAGATGAGCGGTTGAAATAAAAATGCATTTTTCCGCTTGTCATTCCTCGGCGGCCCCCTATAATGCGCCTCCATCGACACGGCGGATGTGAATCACTTCACACAACAAGCGGTTCGGTTGAAGAGAAAAAATCCTGAAATAACGGGTTGACTCTGAAAGAGGAAAGCGTAATATACGCCACCTCGCAACGGTGAGCGAAAGCCGCGTTGCACTGCTCTTTAACAATTTATCAGACAATCTGTGTGGGCACTCAAAGTGACATGGATTCTTAACGTCGCAAGACGAAAAATGAATACTCAAGTCTCTGAGTGAACATACGTAATTCATTACGAAGTTTAATTCACGAGCATCAAACTTAAATTGAAGAGTTTGATCATGGCTCAGATTGAACGCTGGCGGCAGGCCTAACACATGCAAGTCGAGCGGTAGCACAGGAGAGCTTGCTCTCCGGGTGACGAGCGGCGGACGGGTGAGTAATGTCTGGGAAACTGCCTGATGGAGGGGGATAACTACTGGAAACGGTAGCTAATACCGCATAACGTCGCAAGACCAAAGAGGGGGACCTTCGGGCCTCTTGCCATCAGATGTGCCCAGATGGGATTAGCTAGTAGGTGGGGTAACGGCTCACCTAGGCGACGATCCCTAGCTGGTCTGAGAGGATGACCAGCCACACTGGAACTGAGACACGGTCCAGACTCCTACGGGAGGCAGCAGTGGGGAATATTGCACAATGGGCGCAAGCCTGATGCAGCCATGCCGCGTGTATGAAGAAGGCCTTCGGGTTGTAAAGTACTTTCAGCGGGGAGGAAGGTGTTGAGGTTAATAACCTCAGCAATTGACGTTACCCGCAGAAGAAGCACCGGCTAACTCCGTGCCAGCAGCCGCGGTAATACGGAGGGTGCAAGCGTTAATCGGAATTACTGGGCGTAAAGCGCACGCAGGCGGTCTGTCAAGTCGGATGTGAAATCCCCGGGCTCAACCTGGGAACTGCATTCGAAACTGGCAGGCTAGAGTCTTGTAGAGGGGGGTAGAATTCCAGGTGTAGCGGTGAAATGCGTAGAGATCTGGAGGAATACCGGTGGCGAAGGCGGCCCCCTGGACAAAGACTGACGCTCAGGTGCGAAAGCGTGGGGAGCAAACAGGATTAGATACCCTGGTAGTCCACGCCGTAAACGATGTCGACTTGGAGGTTGTGCCCTTGAGGCGTGGCTTCCGGAGCTAACGCGTTAAGTCGACCGCCTGGGGAGTACGGCCGCAAGGTTAAAACTCAAATGAATTGACGGGGGCCCGCACAAGCGGTGGAGCATGTGGTTTAATTCGATGCAACGCGAAGAACCTTACCTACTCTTGACATCCAGAGAACTTTCCAGAGATGGATTGGTGCCTTCGGGAACTCTGAGACAGGTGCTGCATGGCTGTCGTCAGCTCGTGTTGTGAAATGTTGGGTTAAGTCCCGCAACGAGCGCAACCCTTATCCTTTGTTGCCAGCGGTTAGGCCGGGAACTCAAAGGAGACTGCCAGTGATAAACTGGAGGAAGGTGGGGATGACGTCAAGTCATCATGGCCCTTACGAGTAGGGCTACACACGTGCTACAATGGCGCATACAAAGAGAAGCGACCTCGCGAGAGCAAGCGGACCTCATAAAGTGCGTCGTAGTCCGGATTGGAGTCTGCAACTCGACTCCATGAAGTCGGAATCGCTAGTAATCGTAGATCAGAATGCTACGGTGAATACGTTCCCGGGCCTTGTACACACCGCCCGTCACACCATGGGAGTGGGTTGCAAAAGAAGTAGGTAGCTTAACCTTCGGGAGGGCGCTTACCACTTTGTGATTCATGACTGGGGTGAAGTCGTAACAAGGTAACCGTAGGGGAACCTGCGGTTGGATCACCTCCTTACCTTAAAGAACCTGCCTTTGTAGTGCTCACACAGATTGTCTGATGAAAAACAGCAGTAAAAATCTCTGCAGGCTTGTAGCTCAGGTGGTTAGAGCGCACCCCTGATAAGGGTGAGGTCGGTGGTTCAAGTCCACTCAGGCCTACCAAACTCCTTTTAAAGGATGAGCGGTACAGAGATTATAAACGATGGGGCTATAGCTCAGCTGGGAGAGCGCCTGCTTTGCACGCAGGAGGTCTGCGGTTCGATCCCGCATAGCTCCACCATCTTTTACTGCAAACACAAGAAAACTTCAGAGTGAACCTGAAAAGGTGCACTGCGAAGTTTTGCTCTTTAAAAATCTGGATCAAGCTGAAAATTGAAACGACACACATGTTATGTGTGTTCGAGTCTCTCAAATTTTCGCAAGTCGATGATGAATCGAAAGAAACATCTTCGGGTTGTGAGGTTAAGCGACTAAGCGTACACGGTGGATGCCCTGGCAGTCAGAGGCGATGAAGGACGTGCTAATCTGCGAAAAGCGCCGGCGAGGTGATATGAACCTTTGACCCGGCGATGTCCGAATGGGGAAACCCAGTGCAATTCGTTGCACTATCGTTAACTGAATACATAGGTTAACGAGGCGAACCGGGGGAACTGAAACATCTAAGTACCCCGAGGAAAAGAAATCAACCGAGATTCCCCCAGTAGCGGCGAGCGAACGGGGAGCAGCCCAGAGTCTGAATCAGCTTGTGTGTTAGTGGAAGCGTCTGGAAAGTCGCACGGTACAGGGTGACAGTCCCGTACACGAAAGCACACAGGTTGTGAACTCGAAGAGTAGGGCGGGACACGTGGTATCCTGTCTGAATATGGGGGGACCATCCTCCAAGGCTAAATACTCCTGACTGACCGATAGTGAACCAGTACCGTGAGGGAAAGGCGAAAAGAACCCCGGCGAGGGGAGTGAAAAAGAACCTGAAACCGTGTACGTACAAGCAGTGGGAGCACCTTTGTGGTGTGACTGCGTACCTTTTGTATAATGGGTCAGCGACTTATATTCTGTAGCAAGGTTAACCGTATAGGGGAGCCGAAGGGAAACCGAGTCTTAACTGGGCGTTAAGTTGCAGGGTATAGACCCGAAACCCGGTGATCTAGCCATGGGCAGGTTGAAGGTTGGGTAACACTAACTGGAGGACCGAACCGACTAATGTTGAAAAATTAGCGGATGACTTGTGGCTGGGGGTGAAAGGCCAATCAAACCGGGAGATAGCTGGTTCTCCCCGAAAGCTATTTAGGTAGCGCCTCGTGAACTCATCTTCGGGGGTAGAGCACTGTTTCGGCTAGGGGGCCATCCCGGCTTACCAACCCGATGCAAACTACGAATACCGAAGAATGTTATCACGGGAGACACACGGCGGGTGCTAACGTCCGTCGTGAAGAGGGAAACAACCCAGACCGCCAGCTAAGGTCCCAAAGTCATGGTTAAGTGGGAAACGATGTGGGAAGGCACAGACAGCCAGGATGTTGGCTTAGAAGCAGCCATCATTTAAAGAAAGCGTAATAGCTCACTGGTCGAGTCGGCCTGCGCGGAAGATGTAACGGGGCTAAACCATGCACCGAAGCTGCGGCAGCGACGCTTATGCGTTGTTGGGTAGGGGAGCGTTCTGTAAGCCGTTGAAGGTGTGCTGTGAGGCATGCTGGAGGTATCAGAAGTGCGAATGCTGACATAAGTAACGATAAAGCGGGTGAAAAGCCCGCTCGCCGGAAGACCAAGGGTTCCTGTCCAACGTTAATCGGGGCAGGGTGAGTCGACCCCTAAGGCGAGGCCGAAAGGCGTAGTCGATGGGAAACAGGTTAATATTCCTGTACTTGGTGTTACTGCGAAGGGGGGACGGAGAAGGCTATGTTAGCCGGGCGACGGTTGTCCCGGTTTAAGCATGTAGGCGGAACGATTAGGTAAATCCGGTCGTTTATTAACGCTGAGGTGTGATGACGAGGCACTACGGTGCTGAAGTAACAAATGCCCTGCTTCCAGGAAAAGCCTCTAAGCATCAGGTAACACGAAATCGTACCCCAAACCGACACAGGTGGTCAGGTAGAGAATACCAAGGCGCTTGAGAGAACTCGGGTGAAGGAACTAGGCAAAATGGTGCCGTAACTTCGGGAGAAGGCACGCTGATATGTAGGTGAAGCCCCTGCGGGTGGAGCTGAAATCAGTCGAAGATACCAGCTGGCTGCAACTGTTTATTAAAAACACAGCACTGTGCAAACACGAAAGTGGACGTATACGGTGTGACGCCTGCCCGGTGCCGGAAGGTTAATTGATGGGGTTAGCGGCAACGCGAAGCTCTTGATCGAAGCCCCGGTAAACGGCGGCCGTAACTATAACGGTCCTAAGGTAGCGAAATTCCTTGTCGGGTAAGTTCCGACCTGCACGAATGGCGTAATGATGGCCAGGCTGTCTCCACCCGAGACTCAGTGAAATTGAACTCGCTGTGAAGATGCAGTGTACCCGCGGCAAGACGGAAAGACCCCGTGAACCTTTACTATAGCTTGACACTGAACACTGGTCCTTGATGTGTAGGATAGGTGGGAGGCTTTGAAGCGTGGACGCCAGTCTGCGTGGAGCCATCCTTGAAATACCACCCTTTAATGGCTGGTGTTCTAACGTAGACCCGTGATCCGGGTTGCGGACAGTGTCTGGTGGGTAGTTTGACTGGGGCGGTCTCCTCCCAAAGAGTAACGGAGGAGCACGAAGGTTAGCTAATCCTGGTCGGACATCAGGAGGTTAGTGCAATGGCATAAGCTAGCTTGACTGCGAGAGTGACGGCTCGAGCAGGTGCGAAAGCAGGTCATAGTGATCCGGTGGTTCTGAATGGAAGGGCCATCGCTCAACGGATAAAAGGTACTCCGGGGATAACAGGCTGATACCGCCCAAGAGTTCATATCGACGGCGGTGTTTGGCACCTCGATGTCGGCTCATCACATCCTGGGGCTGAAGTAGGTCCCAAGGGTATGGCTGTTCGCCATTTAAAGTGGTACGCGAGCTGGGTTTAGAACGTCGTGAGACAGTTCGGTCCCTATCTGCCGTGGGCGCTGGAGAATTGAGGGGGGCTGCTCCTAGTACGAGAGGACCGGAGTGGACGCATCACTGGTGTTCGGGTTGTCATGCCAATGGCACTGCCCGGTAGCTAAATGCGGAAAAGATAAGTGCTGAAAGCATCTAAGCACGAAACTTGCCCCGAGATGAGTTCTCCCTGACTCCCTGAGAGTCCTGAAGGAACGTTGAAGACTACGACGTTGATAGGTCGGGTGTGTAAGCGCAGCGATGCGTTGAGCTAACCGATACTAATGAACCGTGAGGCTTAACCTTACAACGCCGAAGGTGTTTTGGCGGTGAGAGAGACAGGATTTTCAGCCTGATACAGATTAACAGAATTTGCCTGGCGGCTTTAGCGCGGTGGTCCCACCTGACCCCATGCCGAACTCAGAAGTGAAACGCCGTAGCGCCGATGGTAGTGTGGGGTCTCCCCATGCGAGAGTAGGGAACTGCCAGGCATCAAATTAAGTAGTAAGCCGGTGCATGAATCCGGTGGTTACAAGCAGTCTTCGGTGGAGCGGTAGTTCAGTCGGTTAGAATACCTGCCTGTCACGCAGGGGGTCGCGGGTTCGAGTCCCGTCCGTTCCGCCACTTATTAAAAGCCCTGAGCTAACGCTCAGGGCTTTTTTCTTATCTGACGTTTTATTATTGCGAAATTAGCAAAAATCCTCTGCTTTTTGAGATCTTTTTCTCTATAACACCGCCAGCGATAATCTTGCTCAGTTTACGAACATAATGATTGAGGAATAGTATGACTCTCCCTGCATTTGGTCTGGGCACCTTCCGCCTGAAAGACGACGTTGTTATCGCATCAGTTAAAACCGCACTCGAACTGGGCTATCGCGCAGTTGATACGGCACAGATCTATGAAAACGAAGCTGCCGTTGGACAAGCTCTTGAAGAGAGTGGTGTACCGCGTAATGAGCTGTTCATTACCACGAAAATCTGGATTGATAATCTCAGCAAAGACAAGCTGATCCCTAGCCTGAAAGAGAGCCTGAAAAAACTGCGTACTGACTACGTGGATCTGACGTTGATCCACTGGCCATCACCAAATGATGCCGTCTCCGTGGAAGAATTCATGCAGGCACTGCTGGAAGCGAAAAAGCAGGGCTTAACCCGCGACATTGGGATCTCCAACTTCACCATTCCGCTGATGGAAAAAGCCATTTCCGCAGTTGGCGCAGAAAATATTGCCACCAACCAGATCGAGCTGTCTCCATACCTGCAAAACCGCAAAGTCGTAGACTGGGCAAAACAGCACGGTATCCACATTACCTCATACATGACGCTGGCCTACGGTAAGGCACTGAAAGATGAAGTGATTATGCGTATCGCAGAGAAACATAACGCGACTGCTGCGCAGGTGATTCTGGCATGGGCAATGGGTGAAGGTTATGCCGTGATCCCATCATCAACTAAGCGTGAAAACCTGGCCACCAACCTGTTAGCAACGGATCTTCATCTGGAGGCTGACGATAAGAAAGCGATCGCAGCCCTGGAGTGCAACGATCGCCTGGTAAGCCCGGAAGGTTTAGCCCCTAACTGGGATTAAGTCTGACCCACCCTCTGTAACCTGAACCCTCACACAGCTCCTCCGGGAGCTGTTTTTATATGTTCACTCAGGAAGTCAATAAAGGCACGAATGCGCGTACTTACCGCTCTGTCACTGTAATACACGGCGCTAAAAGGCATCTCTACAGGCAGACGTTTATCGGCCATCAGCTCCACCAGATCACCCCGGGCTATCTCCTTGTCAATCATATAGTCGGACAAGCAGGCGATACCATTTCCTTCGAGACACAGCTGCTTCAGCGTTTCCCCGCTGTTTGAGGATAATCCGCAGGTAATTTCATGAAGTTGACCATCATGACAGGCGACAGGCCATGTGTTTAGCGACACCGGCTCCGTAAAGCCCAGGCACAGATGCTGCTTCAATTCTTCAACCGTCTCCGGTTTACCATGCTCAGCAATATACTCTGGTGATGCAATGATTTTGCGGTAGCTGGCAAACAGAGGGCGGGCACGCAAGCTTGAATCCGTCAGGGTTCCCGCCCGGATAGCCACATCCACTTTACGCTCGATGAGGTTAATAAACGTCTCTGAGGAGACCAAAGAAAGCGTCATCTCCGGGTATCGTTCGCGGAAAGGTTTGATCAGCGGCATCAGAAAGTGAAGCACGACCGGCGTGGCCGCATCAATTCGCAGCAATCCACGTGGCGTGCTGCGGGTCTCCATAATCTCCGTCTCCGCTGCGGCCATCTCCTGCAGTACCGACTGTACGCGGCGGAAGTAACGCTCTCCTTCTTCCGTCAGGCTCAGCTGCCGCGTCGTTCGGTTGAGCAGACTCACTCCAAGCTTCATCTCCAGTTTTTTTACCGAACGGCTGATGGCTGAGTTAGCTTGACCCAGCTGTTCGGCCGCGCGGCTAAAGCTGCCGCTTTCAACGACGGCGACAAAGATTGTCAGCTCTTCCGATGTTGCTTTCATTGTTGCACCACCTGCAAAATTCTATTGAGATTTTGACCATTTTTGTTATTTAAGCACTGGCGCATACTGCCTGTCATCTTAATCCTGATGATACGGAGTATTTTATGCCACTGGCGCTACTTGCCCTGACGATCAGTGCCTTCGCAATTGGCACGACCGAATTTGTTATCGTGGGTCTGGTTCCCACCATTGCTGACGGCCCTGACAGGACGTTTTCCGCGTAAGCAACTCTTGGTCGCGCTGATGGTGCTGTTCACCGCCGGTAACATTCTGGCATGGCAGGCGCCAGCCCGCGTCGCGCTGGGGTAACATCAGTAAGCGCTTGCTTACAAAACTGGAAAGCGGTTTCTCAGAAATTGCGTTGAAAGTATGACCTAAAGTCCCTATAACATTAGAACCAGTCCGTTTCCGGGCTGGTTCTAATGTTACAGAGGCTGTTTCCAAAAGTGCGAAAAAATACCTATGCCATGCGTTACGTTGCCGGAATGCCCGCGGAGAGGATCTTGCCTCCGGGGTCATTTGCGAGCATAAGCCAGGCATTACCCGCCGGCACACCGTTAAGCAGCGATGAAAAAATCCGTGTACTGGTGTGGAATATTTTTAAGCAGCAGCGTGCCGAGTGGTTATCAGTACTCAAGAATTTTGGAAAAGATGCCCACCTGGTTCTGCTCCAGGAGGCGCAAACCACCCCTGAGCTGGTACGGTTTGCCACCACCAACTATCTTGCCGCCGACCAGGTGCCTGCATTTGTCCTGCCACAGCACCCTTCAGGTGTGATGACTCTTTCAGCAGCACATCCGGTCTATTGCTGTCCACTGCGCGAACGTGAACCTATCCTGCGACTGGCGAAATCGGCGCTGGTGACGGTCTATCCGCTGCCGGATACCCGAATGCTGATGGTCGTGAATATCCATGCGGTAAATTTCAGTCTGGGCGTGGATGTCTACAGTAAGCAGCTACTTCCGATCGGCGATCAGATTGCCCATCACAGCGGGCCCATCATTATGGCCGGCGATTTCAATGCCTGGAGCCGTCAGCGCATGAATGCGCTGTATCGCTTTGCGCGCGAAATGTCGCTGCGTGAAGTTCGTTTTAGCGATGACCAGCGCAAAAAAGCCTTTGGTCGCCCTCTCGATTTTGTCTTCTATCGTGGTTTGAGCGTGCATGACGCCTCTGTTCTGGTGACGCGCGCCTCGGATCATAACCCTCTACTAGTCGAATTCAGTCCCGGCAAACCTGATAAATAATGGTGTGTCAGGTCTGCCGTGGGGCAGACCTGCGCGGGTGCTGCCCTTTATTTTTCACTCACAAAGGACAGTACGATGACAACAACACACTCCCATCATGACAACGTAGAAAAACAGTTTGGTTCACAGGCAAGTGCCTATCTGAGCAGCGCCGTGCATGCTTCTGGCCGCGATCTGGTGCGTCTCGGTGAACGTCTGGCGGCGTTCCCGCAGGCGCACGTGTTGGATTTAGGCTGCGGGGCAGGGCATGCCAGCTTTACGGCTGCGCAGCAGGTCTCGCACGTTACCGCGTATGACTTATCCAGCCAGATGCTGGACGTCGTTGCCGGGGCGGCGAAAGCGAAGGGGCTGGACAACATTGATACGCGCCAGGGCTATGCCGAATCCTTACCTTTTGATGATGCGTCGTTTGAGGTGGTGATCAGCCGTTATTCCGCGCACCACTGGCATGATGTCGGCCAGGCATTACGCGAGGTTAAACGTGTTCTGAAGCCGGGCGGCACCTTCATTATTATGGATGTGATGTCACCTGGACACCCGGTGCGCAATATCTGGCTGCAAACGGTAGAAGCGCTGCGCGATACCTCGCACGTGCAAAACTACTCCAGCGGAGAGTGGTTGTCATTTATCACTGAAGCGGGGCTGATCGCGCGCGCGTTAATTACCGATCGCTTACCGCTGGAGTTCAGCTCGTGGATCGCGCGTATGCGTACCCCGGCAGCATTGAGCCAGGCGATCAGGCTGTATCAGGAGAGTGCGTCTGCAGAGGTAAAGGCATACTTTGAACTGCAGGACGATGGATCGTTTACCAGCGATACCATCATGGCTGAAGCGCAAAAAGCGGGATAAACAAAAAAGCACCGAGGGGAATCGGTGCTTTTTTATCTTTCGATCGTGCTATCAGGAGTCTGGCGTAGCGCTGTTCTTCACAAACAGCGTCAGCTGGTCACCAGGTTTCAGATTGTCAGTATCATTGTTCCAGCGCATCACATCCTTGATGTTTACGCCGTGCCGTTTTGCGATACTGGACAGTGAATCGCCCTTGCGAACGCGATAGGTAATGCTATCGCTGTTGCTGGCGAGACGCTGTGCGCTGCTACCTGCACCTACCGTCAGAGTCTGACCCACTTTCAGGCCGGAGCTGCGCAGATTATTCCACTGCTGCAGATCTTTCGCATTCACGCCAAGACGTGACGCAATGCCCGAAAGCGTATCACCTGAACGAACCTTATAGCTGCGGCTGTTGACTGATGATGCATCCGCGATCAGCGTTGACTGAACGGCGGCGATTTCACCAGAAGCTAAAGACTCGCGTAACTGCTCAGCATGTTTCTGCGGAACCATTACATACTGCGGACCACTTGCCCCCAGAGTCGAGCCTTTAACGCCAGCGTTAAAGGTTTTCAATTTACTTACCGACATACCCGTCATATCAGCAACCTGTTGAATATCAACCGGATTGCTGAGGCGAACACGCGCCAGTGCACGACTTTCGTCTGGTGTTGGCAGTTGTACACCGTAACGCTTGCTGTTCTTGAGAATATCGCTCAATGCCAGCATTTTCGGTACGTAAATCTTTGTTTCCTGTGGCAGTGAGAGCGACCAAAAATCGGTGGATTTACCCCGTGCTTTATTCGCTTTCATTGCCTTCAGTACACGACCTTCGCCACTGTTATACGCTGCGACCGTTAACAGCCAGTCGCCGTCAAACATCTTGTTCAGACGTTGCATCATGTCGAGAGCGGCTGTCGTTGAAGCGACAACATCACGACGCGCATCATAGTTGCGGGTCTGTTTCAGACCATAGTTTCGCCCGGTGCTCGGAATGATCTGCCAAATGCCTGCGGCATTGGCGCCAGACGTCGCGTGTGGGTCAAAAGCGCTCTCCACTATGGGTAGGAGTACCAGCTCCATAGGCATGTTACGTTTCTTAACTTGCCCGGCTATCCAGTACATATACGGCTCTGCCCGTAACGTTACATCGTGGAGATAGCTCTTATTACTTAAATACTTCTGTTTCTGTTCGCGAATCCGGGGATTTTCCGGAATTCCCATCTTTAGCTCGTCGCCAATAGAGGTCCACAAGTCTTGATCCTGCGCGTAAGATGTTCCATCGTCCATCCAGCGCGCCGAACTTGCAAACTTCCCTGCTTCCCCTTGACCAGCTGCAGAAAGGCTCTGTGCGTGCTGTTGTACGTTGCTGCCGTTCTGCGACTGGCAACCTACAAGCAGGACAGAGGCGAGTAATATCGCTTTTGCCTTCATGTGTGTGTCAATAGTTGCTTAAAAGACGAGCGATGATAACGGCGAAATTTTGAAAAGGCAACCCGCAATTATCTGAAGTTATCTTTCTTTGACCTTAACCATGCAAATCGTTGTTCTGGTTGTTGCAAATTTGTTTCTTGGTTAATTTTATTAATTAAATCAATATCATTCGTTCGTAAAAATAAATTAATTTGGCGCTCTTTTTTCAGAGTTACGGGTAGTGTTTTTTGGTTTTTTGCACGTAACTCCTTCACTTTGTGATAATAATCCTGAATCGCCCGATCCTCGGGTAACAGGCTCACTGAAAACTTCATATTTCCTAAAGTATACTCATGGGCGCAACAAATGATTGTTTCGTCGGGCAGTGAGTTAATCTTCTGTAAAGACTGGTACATTTGAGCTGGCGTACCTTCAAACAGTCTTCCGCAGCCTCCGGAGAACAGCGTATCGCCGCAAAAAAGATAAGGCTTACTGTAGAAACACAGATGTCCCAAAGTGTGACCTGGTGTGGCAAATACGGAAAACTCCCACTCGCGTATGAGGATATTTTCGCCTTCTTCGACTACATGCGTGATTCCCTTATCTTGTGCCTCTGCCGGTCCATAAACCACAAGATGCGGAAAATGGGCGCGCAGTTCAGGTACACCGCCAGTGTGATCGTTATGATGATGCGTCAACAGAATGGCTTCTGGATGCCAGCCGTTCTCTTTTATGGCGCGCAGTACATGGGCGGATTCTCCGGGATCGACAATGACGCATCGACGTTCATCGTCAACCAAAACCCAGATGTAATTGTCCTCAAAAGCAGAAATACTGATAAGATTCATACATTACCTCTTATAGCGTGGCGGGTGTGTTGATGAAACCGGCAAGGATACCTCAGACTGTCACAGCACCGGAACGTTGGGCGGAATTGCCCTGGGGTGAATACTATCGCGAGGCATTAGAGCAACAGCTGAAGCCCTGGCTCGCGAAAATGTATGGCTTTCACCTGCTTAAGATTGGCAATCTCAGCGCGGAAATCAATACCGAAAGCTGCGCTATCTCGCATCAGGTCAACGTCTCTCTCGGCGGATCGCCGGTTCAGGTGAAAGCAGACCCGTTGCATCTGCCGTTTGCGGAAAAATCCGTTGATGCGTGTTTGCTCGCACACACGTTACCCTGGTGCAGCGATCCGCATCGTCTGCTTCGCGAAGCCGATCGCGTGCTGATTGATGACGGCTGGCTGGTACTGAGCGGATTCAACCCGCTGAGCCTGATGGGCCTGCGTAAGCTGGTACCGGTGCTGCGCCGGACGCCGCCTTACAACAGTCGAATGTTCACCATGATGCGTCAGCTCGACTGGCTGTCCCTGCTGAACTTCGAAGTGCTCTGCTACGGCGGCTTTCAGGTGCTGCCCTGGGCGCGGCAGGGGGGCGTGGTACTGAGCACCCATCTCCCCGCGTTGGGCTGTTTGCAGTTTATCGTCGCGCGTAAGCGAACCATTCCCCTTACGCTTAACCCTATGAAGCAGAGCAAGTCGAAAACGCCCATCCGCCAGACCGTCGGCGCCACGCGGCAGTACAAAAAAACCGATTAGGCGTCGGGCTGATAGCCTGCATCTTCATGTGCGGGATTAGATGCCGCTGCACGCGCCAGTTCGTCGCAGCGTTCGTTTTCCGGATGGCCTGCGTGACCTTTAACCCACTCCCACTTAATCTGGTGTTGGCCCAGGGCGGCATCAAGACGTTTCCAGAGATCGACGTTCTTGACCGGCTTCTTATCGGCGGTTTTCCAGCCGCGTTTTTTCCAGTTATGGATCCACTGGGTGATCCCCTGACGCACGTACTGACTGTCGGTGCTTAACACCACGTCACAATGTTCTTTTAACGCCTCCAGCGCCACGATGGCCGCCATCAACTCCATCCGGTTGTTGGTGGTCATAAAATAGCCTTCGCTAAAGGTTTTTTCGTGCTGGCGATAGCGCATAATCGCGCCGTAGCCGCCGGGCCCTGGGTTACCGAGACAAGATCCATCGGTGAAAATTTCTACCTGTTTACGCATCTCTGGTAGACTTCCTGTATTCGAAACGTTCAGTTAAACGATAAGTCTGACATAAATGACCGCTATGAGCACTGCAATTACTCGCCAGATTGTCCTCGATACCGAAACCACCGGTATGAACCAGATCGGCGCGCACTACGAAGGGCATAAGATCATCGAGATCGGCGCCGTTGAAGTGGTGAACCGTCGTCTTACGGGGAACAACTTCCACGTTTACCTCAAGCCCGATCGGCTGGTGGATCCCGAAGCGTTCGGCGTTCACGGGATTGCCGATGAGTTCTTGCTGGATAAACCGACGTTTGCGGAGGTGGCTGACGAGTTTCTGGAATACATCAAGGGCGCCGAGCTTGTCATTCATAACGCATCGTTCGATATCGGCTTTATGGATTATGAATTCAGCAAGCTTAATCGTGATATTCCGAAGACGAACACCTTCTGTAAGGTGACGGACAGCCTGGCGCTGGCAAGGAAGATGTTCCCCGGCAAGCGAAACAGCCTGGATGCACTCTGCTCGCGCTACGAGATAGACAATACCAAGCGAACGCTTCACGGGGCGTTGCTCGATGCCCAGATCCTGGCCGATGTCTATCTGACGATGACCGGCGGGCAGACGTCAATGAAGTTCAGTATGGAAAATGAATCCCAGCAGACCCAAGGCGAAGCGGGCATTCAGCGTGTTGTCCGTCAGGCCAGTCGGTTGCGGGTTATTTTAGCCAGTGACGAAGAGCTTCTTAACCACGAATCCCGGCTTGAGCTGGTCCAGAAGAAGGGCGGCAGCTGTTTGTGGCGCGCCTGAAAAAACGCCTTAATGCCTGTAAAATCATCGTTTGGGTGATTTTTGCAGCAAACGATTCAAAACGTGAGAAAAAGCGTTGACGAGATCGGAGGCGCACCGTAATATGCGCCTCGTTCCCCAAACGGGAACAGTGGAGCGGTAGTTCAGTCGGTTAGAATACCTGCCTGTCACGCAGGGGGTCGCGGGTTCGAGTCCCGTCCGTTCCGCCACTATTCAGAAGGCCTGAATCAGAAATGATTCAGGCCTTCGTCGTTTCAGCATTCTGTAATCTCCCCCTCTCACTTACTGTTAACAAAAAATTAATGCTTGCAGTGCAATTAATTAACATTTGCACGGTTGTAGTGCGTTATTCGCACTAACTTTGTGCGTTTAACCACCATTCCTCTCTTCAGACTTCAGTCAGAATGTGTCTTTCTGTAAAAATAATTCACGCAGAATCATCCGGTTATCTCCTGCTTTCCAAAAATATACCGAACCAATTGCGTATTGGTTTGGTTATTGCTTAATCATTAGCACGATAAGCTTCATTCCATATCAATAAATTATCGTTAATAAAAATAAAGCAATGATGAAAGCGAGCGAACCAATATGGAAAAACCGTCACGGTTTCTGGCCAATTCCAGCACCGCGCTTGAGCAGTTGCGCGGGCTTATCAACCAGCATGAGTCAACACCAGGCATACCGCTGCCCACGGAACGTGAGCTGTCGGACACTCTCGGCGTAGGGCGACGTGAAGTGCGTCGTGCGCTGGACGTGCTGGAAGAAGAGGGGCGCATCTGGCGTAAGCAGGGCAAAGGGACCTTTATCGGCCCGGCTGCACCTGTTGAGCCGCTGGCGCTTCAGGGATTGGTTCAGCAGACCAACCTTCTGGAAGTGATGGAAGCTCGTCTACAGCTCGAACCCGGCTTAGCCCGGCTTGCGGCACTGCGTGCCACCAGGGAAAACCTCGCGCTCATGCAGCGCATGCTGGAACGCATCGATAAGGTCAGCCCGGACGACCGCGATCTCAACGAGCTCTGGGATAGCGCCTTTCACCGGGCGATTGCCGAGGCTGCGGGCAACCGTCTTATGCTCGGCCTGTTTGATGCCATTGATGCCGTGCGGCGTGAACCGGGCTGGCAGCATCTGCGTGAATTAGCCCGCACGCCCGAACGTGTCGATAGCTATAACGACCACCACCACAAGATCATGGCTGCGATTATCCATCGCCAGCCTAATGAAGCTGCGGTCGCCATGCGCGAACACCTGCTCAGCCTGCAAACCGCCCTGATTCAGGCGATCCACATCGAGGACGACTTCACGCCATGACGACAATACCCTTTAAGGACGCCACGCCCGTATTGCGGGTGCAAAACCTCAACGTTACGTTTGCTGGCTCGTCGGTTAGCGTGCTTGATGGTATCTCGCTGACCGTCAGGGCGGGCGAAACGCTGGCGCTGGTGGGAGAGTCCGGCTGCGGGAAAAGCATCACCTCACTGGCGCTCATGGGCTTGCTGCCCGCCAGCGCGCAGATTGTCAGCGGTGAGATGCAGTTCCGCCGTCAAGACCTGCGAAAACTCTCTCCGCGTGAGTATGCCGATCTGCGCGGCAGCGAGCTGGCGATGATTTTCCAGGAGCCGATGACCTCGCTCAATCCGGCGTTTACGTTGGGCGATCAGCTCAGCGAAGCGGTTATGCGACACCAGAACGTCTCGCGCGCAGAGGCGATGAAGGTCGCGCTGCAGATCCTCGACAAGGTGCAGATCCCGGCGGCAGAGATGCGCCTGAAAGCATATCCCCACCAGCTTTCCGGCGGCATGCGCCAGCGCGTGATGATTGCGATGGCGCTGATTAACCATCCCAAACTGCTGATTGCTGATGAACCCACCACTGCGCTCGACGTCACCATCCAGGCGCAAATCCTCGCCTTGCTCAACGCCTTAAAAGAGGAAACCGGCACGGCGGTGCTGATGATCACCCACGATTTAGGCGTGGTGGCCGAAGTCGCCCAGCAGGTCGCGGTGATGTATGCCGGGCAGGTGGTGGAGCAGGGGAGCGTGGAGGCGATATTCGCCGACCCGCAGCACCCGTACACCATCGGCCTGATGGGGTCGATCCCCTCGCTGGGCGCACGCAAGGGCCAGCTCTCCACCATTCCCGGCGCGGTCCCGCTCCCGGAATCCATGCCGAAAGGCTGCCGTTTTGCCACCCGCTGCCCGTTTGCGCAGTCGCGCTGCCATGATGAAAAACCTCAGCTCACCGCGCTCGGCGCGGGCCATCAGGTCGCCTGCTTCCGCGTGCCGCTTGAACACCACATTGCCCTGGGAGAGACCGCATGACCACGCCCATTCTTGAAGCCCACGACCTCAGCAAGCTTTTCCCCGGCCCCAAAAAGCTCTTTACTCCGGCACGGTTTGTCACGGCGGTCGATCGCGTATCGCTTGCCGTGATGCCGGGCGAAACGCTGGCGATTGTCGGCGAGTCCGGTTCCGGAAAATCCACCCTAGGCCGTCTGCTGCTGCGTTTGCTGGCCGCCAGCGAAGGGCGCGTCTTTTATCAGGGGGAGGAGATCACCGACGCCTCCGGTGCCCGCCTGAACCAGCTCCGGCGCGAGCTGCAGATTATTTTTCAGGATCCCTTCGCCTCGCTCAACCCGCGCATGACGGTGGAGCAGATCGTCGGGGAGCCGCTGTGGCTGCATCAGAACATGAAAAAAGCGGATCGCCAGTACCGCGTTGCCGAGCTGCTTAAAACCGTTGGCCTGCCTGCCGCCTGGGCCGGGCGCTATCCACATGAGTTTTCCGGCGGGCAGCGCCAGCGTATCGGCATTGCGCGCGCGCTGGCCTCGGGGCCGAAGCTGCTGCTGGGTGATGAGCCGGTATCCGCGCTGGATGTGTCCGTTCAGGCGCAGGTGGTCAACCTGCTGGAAAGCCTGAAGCACCAGCTGGGGCTGACGATGGTGATTGTCGCCCACGGTCTGGCGGTGATCCGCCATATGAGCGACCGCGTGGCGGTGATGTATCTCGGGCAAATCGTCGAGCTTGCCACCGTGGATGAGATTTTTGACGCGCCGCTGCACCCCTATACCCAGGCGCTGATCGCCTCGGCGCCGCAGATGCAGCCGGGCGTTGAGCGAGAGGCGCCGCTGCTGCAGGGGGATCTGCCCAACCCGGCCAGCCCGCCGTCCGGCTGCCGTTTCCACACCCGCTGCCCGTACGTTACCGATGAATGCCGCCAGGTCGAGCCGATTAATCAGGTGCTCGACGGCGGGCGTCAGGTTGCCTGCCACCGCTGGCAGGAGATCAACCGCGATCGCAGCGTTATCCAGATCGCACCGCCATCCGCCGCTTTTCTGCGCCGCCGCGCGCTGTTTGAACACGCGGCCACTCACTCGTCCCTTCCTTCAAGGAACTCATGATAATGACAATGCGTAATTCTCTTTTGACCGTACTGGGAAGTGTTATGTTGCTTGGCGCGGCGCTGCCCGCCCATTCTGAAAGCGTGCTGCGGATCGGCCTGGGCGCAGACCCGGACATGCTCGACCCGCATCTGGCGCGCACCTACTATGGCCGCTTCGTGTTTGCCTCCCTGTGCGACAGGCTGGTGGACGTGGATGAAAACCTGAAGGTCGTCCCCGGTCTGGCCAAGGACTGGGCGTGGAGTGACGACGGTAAAACCCTGACGCTCAATCTGCGCGAAGGCGTCACCTTCCACGACGGTGAGAAATTCGATGCCGCCGCCGCAAAATACAATCTTGACCGCGCCCTGACCCTGAAAGGCTCCCTGCGTAAGAGCGAGATCTCCTCCGTTGAATCGGTCGAGGTCACCGGCCCAATGCAGATTGCGCTGCACCTGAAAACGCCCGATGCCGCGCTGCTGATGCAGCTCACCGACCGCGCGGGCGCGATGATGGCTCCCGAGGCGGCGAAAAAGCCTGACTTTGCCGCCCATCCGGTCTGCTCCGGCCCGTATAAATTCGACAGCCGCGTGTCCCAGGACCGCATCGTTTTGAGCCGCTTCGATAACTACTGGAACAAAAACGCCTACCACTTCGACAAAATCATCTATCTGCCGATCCCGGACGCCTCCGTGCGCCTCGCGAACCTGCGCGCGGGCGATCTCGACCTGACCGAAGGCATCGCCGCCAGCGACGTGAAAACGGTCGAGGCCGACAGCAAGCTGGCGCTGGCGAAGGTGACCGGTCTGGGCTATCAGGGCATCACCTTCAACATCAATAACGGCAAGGTGCCGGCCAACGATCCGTTTAAGGACGCCCGCGTGCGCGAGGCGTTTTCTCAGGCCATCGACCGCGATGCGTTAAACCAGGTGGTCTTCGAAGGGCTTTACACCCCGGCCAACCAGGCGTTTTCCCCGGTCAGCCCGTATCACGTCAACCTGCCGGTTCCGCCGCGTGACGTCGACAAAGCCAAAGCCCTGCTGAAAGCGGCAGGCATCACCGCGCCGCTGACCGTCAACCTGCTGGTGCCAAACAACCCAACCTCGCAGCAGGTCGGCCAGGTGCTGCAGGCAATGGTCGCCGAGGCGGGCTTTAATCTGAACCTGCAGATGACCGAATTCGCCACGCTGCTGGACCGCCAGCAGAGCGGGGACTACCAGCTGAGCTTCTCCGGCTGGTCGGGACGTCCGGATCCGGACGGCAGCATCTACGGCTTTATCAACAGCAAAGGCACTCTGAACGACGGCCGCTACAGCAACGCGCAGGTCGACGAGTGGCTGACCCAGGCGCGCCAGAGCACCGATCAGGGCGCACGCCAGCCGCTGTACGACAAGGTGGTGAAACAGCTGCAAACCGATATGCCGATTGCCTACCTCTACTTCGAGCCGCGCATTTTCGGTCTGAACAAAAGCGTGCAGGGCTTTAAGCCGTACCCGGACGGCATCGTGCGTCTGGCGGGTTTGACGCTGGCGAAATAAACGTCCTGAGGAGAACCCATGCTGGAACTTATTTGCAAACGTCTGCTGCTGGCTATACCAACTCTGCTGCTGGTGAGCATGATGGTGTTCGGGCTGCAAAAGCTGCTGCCCGGCGACCCGCTGATTGCCATGGCCGGGGAGGAGCGCGATCCGGCGGTCATCGCCCAGCTGCGCGCGGAGCTGAACCTCGATGCGCCGATCCCCGTGCAGTATTTCCACTGGCTGACGCGGGCGCTGCAGGGCGATCTGGGCGTCTCTTTACGCACGCACGAACCGGTGACGCAGCTGATCGCCAGCAAGCTGCCGGTCACGCTGGAGCTGTCCCTGCTGGCGATGATTATTGCGCTGGTGTTTGGCATCAGCATGGGGATCCTCGCGGCGGTGAACAAAAACAGCTGGGTCGATCACGGGGCGAACTTCGTGGCGATCTCGGGGATCTCGATCCCGCACTTCTGGCTGGGGATCCTGCTGATTCTGGTCTTTTCGGTGAACCTGCAGTGGCTACCCGCGTCCGGCTACGTGCCGTTCAGTGAAGATCCGCTCCAGAACCTGCGCACGCTGCTGCTGCCCGCGTCCGTGCTCGGAACCGGCCTCGCGGCAACGCTGATGCGCCACACCCGCGCGTCGATGATTGCGGTCCTGAAGGCAGATTACATCCGTACCGCGCGGGCTAAGGGGCTGCTGCCAAAAGCGGTGATCTTAAAGCACGCGTTTCGCAACGCGCTGGTGCCGGTCATCACCCTCACCACGCTGCTGTTCGGCGAGCTGCTGGGCGGTGCGGTGCTGACCGAGCAGGTCTTCACCATCCCGGGCTTTGGCAAGATGATTGTCGATTCGGTATTCAACCGTGACTACGCGGTGGTGCAGGGCGTGGTGCTGATCGTGGCGATTGGCTTCCTGATGCTCAACCTGCTGGCCGACGTGCTCTACGTCCTTATCAACCCGAAAATGCGAGGTTAACCATGGCGGAACTGACGACGCAAACCGTTACGCCCGCGCTGCCGCGCGCGCAAAACCGGGTGCTGAAGAAATTCCTCGCCAACAAAAGCGCGGTGATTGGCGCGGTGGTGGTGGGGTTCTTTGTAATTGTGGCGCTGCTGGCGCCGTGGCTCGCCCCGTTCGACCCGGTTAAAGCCAACTTTCTGGCGGTGCGCAAAGCGCCGTCGGCGATGTACTGGTTCGGCACCGACGAGCTGGGGCGCGACATTTTATCCCGCATTATCTGGGGGGCGCGCACCTCGCTGATGGCGGGCTGTATGTCGGTCGTTATCGCGGTGGTCATCGGCGTGCCGCTGGGGCTGGTGGCGGGTTACTACCAGAAAATATGGGACGGGGTGATCTCGCGGTTTATCGAGGCGCTGCTGGCCTGTCCGTTCCTGATCATGGCGATCGCGCTGGGGGCATTTTTGGGCCCGAGCCTGACGAACGCCATGATCGCCATCGGCCTTTCGGCGATGCCGATCTTCGCCCGCCTGACGCGCGGCCAGGTGATCGCCATTCGCAACGAAGAGTACATCGACGGCGCGCGGGCGATTGGCCTGCCGGATCGCTGGATCATCATCAAATACGTCCTGCCAAACGTGATGTCGCCGATCCTGGTGCAGGCCACGCTGGCGATTGCCTCGGCGATTATCGCCGAAGCCAGCCTGTCGTTTTTAGGGCTGGGGCAGCAGCCGCCCAATCCGTCCTGGGGCTCCATGCTCAACACTGCGAAAGGGTTTCTGGAGCAGGCGCCGTGGATGTCCGTTTTCCCCGGCGTGGCGATTTTCCTTGCCGTGCAGGGCTTTAATTTACTCGGTGACGGGCTGCGCGATGCGCTCGATCCGCGCCACGACTAAGGAGTCATGATGACCAAAGCGCTTGATTTTACGTCCGGTTACGATTCACGCCGCCCGCCGATGCTGGGCCATAACGCGGTTGCCACGTCGCAGCCGCTGGCGGCACAGGCGGGAATGAAAATGCTGCAGCTGGGCGGCAACGCCGTGGATGCGGCCATTGCCACCGCGATGGCGCTGACGGTGGTTGAGCCGACCGGCAACGGGATTGGCAGCGACGCCTTTGCGATCGTCTGGGACGGTGAAAAGCTTCACGGGCTGAACGCGTCCGGTCGTTCGCCGGCCAGCTGGCATGCGGATCTGTTTGCCGGAAAAACGGCGGTGCCGGAAATTGGCTGGGACGCGGTGACCGTGCCGGGTGCGGTATCCGGCTGGGTCGCGCTGGCGGAACGCTTCGGCACGCTGCCGCTGACCACGCTGGCGCAGCCTGCCATTGACTATGCGCGAAACGGTTTCCCGGTCTCCCCGCTGATTGGCCATCTCTGGCAACGGGGCTACAACAAGCTGAAAGACCAGCCGGGCTTTAGTGCATGTTTCGCCCCTGAGGGACGCGCCCCGCGTATTGGTGAAATCTTCCGTAACCCGGCGCAGGCGAACTCGCTTGAGCTGATTGCCCGCACCAACGGCGAAGCCTTTTACCGCGGCGAGCTGGCGCAGAAGATTGCCGCTTTCGCCAAAGAGCACGGCGCGCATCTTACTGCCGACGATCTGGCAAACCATCGCGTAGACTGGGTTGAGCTGCTGTCGCGCGACTTCGCGGGCGGTTCGGTGCAGGAGCTGCCGCCAAACGGCCAGGGGATCGCCACGCTGATTGCACTCGGCATTCTGGAGCAGTGCGGCATTGAGAAGCATCATCCGGATTCCGTGCAGTCCCTGCACCTGTCCATTGAGGCGATGAAGCTGGCGCTGGCGGATCTCGACCGCTACGTGGCGGATGAAGAACACATGGCGTTTGCGGCAAAAGAGCTGCTGAGCGACCATTATCTGAAGTCGCGAGCCGCGCTTATCGATCACGATAAGGCGTCCGATTTTGTCTACGGTTCCCCGACGCAGAGCGGCACGGTCTACATCAGCACCGCCGACGCCAGCGGGATGATGGTCTCGTTTATTCAGTCCAACTATATGGGTTTCGGTTCAGGCATTGTGGTGCCGGATACGGGGATCAGCCTGCAAAATCGGGGCTGCGGATTTGTGCTGGATCCCAGTCACCCGAACGCGCTGGCGGGCAGCAAGCGTCCGTTCCACACCATCATTCCGGGCTTTGCGATGGACGGCAACGGCCAGCCGCTGATGTCCTTTGGCGTGATGGGTGGCCCGATGCAGGCGCAGGGACACATGCAGATGGCGCTGCGCATTATGCTGCACGGGCAAAACCCACAGGCGGCAATTGACGCCCCGCGCTGGCGCGTGGTGCAGGGCAGAGAGGTGATCGTTGAATCGACGTTCGATCGCAATACTATCGCCGCGCTGCGCGAGCGGGGGCATCAGATCGTGGTGGAAGATCCGCTGCAGGATTACAACTTCGGCGGGGCGCAGGTGATTTACCGTCTGCCGGAAGGGCACTACGTGGCTGCGACGGAAAGCCGCAAAGACGGGCAGGCGCTGGTGAGTTAATGTTTTATCGTCCCTCTCCCTTTGGGAGAGGGGCGGGGTGAGGGGAAAATTTCACCCAATGCTAAACGGATCCGCATCCTGCCATGCCGGAAACTTCTCCCGATACTCTTGCAGCGCCGTCAATGACATCTCGGCATCAATGCGCGTCGCCTGATGCGGCTCGGCGGTGGCAATGATCTCGCCCTGCGGGTTCACCACCCGGCTGTCGCCGCGGTAGTGATGCCCGTTGCCGTCGGTTCCCACGCGGTTACAGCCCACCACGTACGCCTGGTTCTCAATTGCGCGCGCTACCAGCAGCGACTGCCAGTGCAGGGAGCGCGGCGCAGGCCAGTTGGCGACATACAGTGCCAGGTCGTAATCGTTGCGGTTGCGCGACCACACCGGGAAGCGCAGGTCGTAGCAGACCAGCGGCAAAATACGCCAGCCGCGCCACTCGAACACCACGCGCTCGTTTCCGGCTTCGTAGTGATGATGCTCATCCGCCATACGGAACAGGTGGCGTTTATCGTAAAAATGCACCTTCCCTTCCGGCTCCACCAGCAGGAAGCGGTTCACCGGCCCGCGTTCCGTTTGCAGGGCGGCGCTCCCGGCGATCAGCGCGTTGGTCTGCTGCGCTTTGGCATGCATCCAGGCGACTACCTCATCCTGCGGCAGGGACTGCTTTGCCGCCTCCATGGCGAAGCCGGTCGTGAACATCTCCGGCAGGACAATCACATCACGCCCGGTAATGCCTTCCAGTTGACGATCAAAGTGGCGCAGGTTGGCGGGGCCATCCATCCACACTAAAGGTTGCTGCAAAATAGAAATCTTCAGACCAGGCACAATTCAGACTCCTCAAACGACCACTTTTTGACACTGTAGCACGACATAACGAGAAAATGTGGCAATAAAAAACCCCGCGCGAGGCGGGGTTTGTATAAGCGAAACGCGTTACGCCGCTTCAGGTTTGCGGTGCTTCTCCGGCAGCTTTACCGGCTGCGTCGCCAGCTCTTCCGGTTCGAAATCATCCACGTTAATACTGCGCAGACGGCTCTCTTCGGCTTTCACCAGCAGAGCAGCTTCATCTTTATTGATAATGCCACCGGCGAGCGCCTGTTTTGCCAGCTCGTCCAGACGGGTAAACGGCAGGTTTTTGCCCAGCTGTTTACAGATCTTCTGGTGAATCGGATCGGCAGCCATCACGTCCAGCAGCGCCTCTTCCAGCAGACCCACCGGGTTATGCGGCGTCGGCGTCAGATACTGACCGCGGCCGATACGGGAGCGGGTTGCGCTCGGTACCTGCAGGATCTTCGCCACCTTGTGGTCCAGCTTGTCGGACGGCGCCAGATGGTGACGACCGGTCGGGAAGATCACCACGCGCAGAGCGCCCGCCACGAAGCGGTTCGGGAAGTTCGCCAGCAGGTCGTCAATCGCCTGTTCAGCCTGATACATTGCATCCTGAACGCCCCAGTGTACCAGCGGCAGATCCGCTTCCTGACGGCCTTCGTCGTCGTAGCGCTTCAGGACCGCCGAGGCCAGGAAGATCTGGCTCAGCACATCCCCCAGACGGGCAGAGATACGCTCGCGACGCTTCAGGCTACCGCCCAGCACCGCCATAGAGACGTCAGACAGCAGAGCCAGGTTGGCGCTCAGACGGTTCAGATGCTGGTAATAACGTTTGGTCGCATCGCCGGTCGGCGTCGCGCTGGTAAGGCCGCGCGTCAGGCCCAGCCAGAAGCTGCGAACCTTGTTGCTGCCCACGTGACCGATATGTTTGAACAGCAGCTTATCGAAGGCATCCACGTCGTTGTTCTGCGCGGCAGCCATCTCTTCCAGCACGTAAGGATGGCAGCGAATTGCGCCCTGACCGAAGATCATCATGCTGCGGGTCAGGATGTTTGCGCCTTCCACGGTGATGGCAATCGGTGCGCCCTGATAGCCGCGCGCCAGGAAGTTGCCTTCGCCGAGCATAATGCCTTTACCGCCCGCGATATCCATCGCGTCAATGATCGACTGCTGCGCGCGGTGGGTACAGTGGTACTTCACAATTGCGGACAGCACGGCCGGTTTTTCACCCAGCATAATGCCGTAGGTAATCAGAGAAGCAGCGGCATCCATCACGTAGGCGTTGCCCGCGATACGCGCCAGCGGCTCTTCAATACCTTCCATCTTGCCGATGGAGATTTTGAACTGACGGCGGATGTGGGCGTATGCGCCAATACCCATCGCTACCGACTTCAGACCACCGGTTGAGTTCGAAGGCAGGGTAATGCCGCGGCCCACAGACAGACATTCCACCAGCATGCGCCATCCCTGACCGGCCATTTTCGGGCCACCGATGATGTAGTCAATCGGCACAAAGATGTCCTGACCGCGGGTCGGACCGTTCTGGAACGGCACGTTCAGCGGGAAGTGACGACGACCAATTTCAACGCCAGGGGTAGAGGTTGGGATCAGCGCACAGGTAATACCCAGATCTTCTTCACCGCCCAGCAGTTTTTCCGGGTCAGAGAGCTTAAAGGCCAGACCCAGCACGGTGGCGATTGGCGCCAGGGTGATATAACGCTTGTTCCAGGTCAGGCGCATGCCCAGCACCTGCTCGCCCTGCCATTCACCAATGCAGACCACGCCGGTATCCGGGATCGCGCCTGCATCGGAACCCGCTTCCGGGCTGGTCAGCGCGAAGCAAGGGATCTCCTGACCGCGTGCCAGACGCGGCAGGTAGTGATCTTTCTGCTCTTCCGTGCCGTAATGCTGCAGCAGTTCGCCCGGGCCTAAGGAGTTAGGCACGCCAACGGTAATCGCCAGGATCCCGGAGACGCCCGCCAGCTTTTGCAGGACGCGAGCCTGAGCGTAAGCGGAGAATTCCAGGCCGCCGTACTCTTTCTTGATGATCATCGCGAAGAAGCGATGTTCTTTCAGATACGCCCACAGCTCTGGCGGCAGATCGGCCATTTCATGGGTGATGGCAAAGTCGTTTGCCATACGGCACGCTTCTTCCACCGGGCCGTCAATAAAGGCCTGCTCTTCAGCGGTCAGGCGCGGCTGCGGATAGTTATGCAGCTTTTTCCAGTCTGGGTTGCCCTGGAACAGATCGCCTTCCCACCAGGTGGTGCCCGCATCAATCGCTTCTTTCTCGGTACGCGACATCGGCGGCATCACTTTGCGGAAGCCTTTGAACACCGGCGCAGAGATCATTGATTTACGCATCGGGGCCAGGTTAAACGGCAGAAGAATGATGGCAAGAGGGACTAAAAGCCAGATATTCCAGAGGCCTGCGACGCCAAGCGCAGCCGTCCAGGCCAGAAGAATCAGGCTGCTCAGGAATAAACTTACGCGGTGATAGAACAACACACCGAGCAGAACAACGGTTGCGAGAATGCTCAAAATCATCATAAAGAAAAGCTCCCTTGCTTGTAGGAGGTCTGACCACTTGTGATGATATGGTTGTAGTTGATGTTATTTCCTTTAGCAATGTGTTTACAAAATAATTACAACCTGGTTCACATTGTTCGCGTTTTCGCCGGCACGAAAAAGCAAAACGCCGGACGATTCGCATGGCTTTAGCTTCTCGCTTTTCCCGCTATCCGGTACACTCCACTGTGTTATTTCATCAATACTGAAGGATTATCCTCATGTACCAGGATCTTATTCGTAACGAACTGAACGAAGCGGCGGAAACGCTGGCGAACTTTCTGAAAGATGATGCCAATATTCACGCTATTCAGCGCGCAGCGGTCCTGCTGGCCGACAGCTTTAAAGCCGGTGGCAAAGTGCTTTCCTGCGGTAACGGCGGTTCTCACTGTGACGCTATGCACTTCGCAGAAGAGCTGACCGGACGCTATCGCGAAAACCGCCCGGGCTACCCGGCGATTGCGATTTCCGACGTGAGCCACATCTCCTGCGTAGGTAACGACTTTGGTTACGACCACATCTTCTCCCGCTACGTTGAAGCCGTAGGCCGTGAAGGCGACGTGTTGCTGGGAATCTCTACTTCCGGCAACTCCGGCAACGTGATCAAAGCGATCGCCGCCGCGCGTGAAAAAGGGATGAAAGTCATCACCCTGACCGGGAAAGATGGCGGTAAGATGGACGGTACGGCGGATGTCGAAATTCGCGTTCCGCACTTCGGTTATGCTGACCGAATTCAGGAAATTCACATCAAAGTGATCCACATCCTGATCCAGCTGATCGAAAAAGAGATGGTTAAGTAAGACTTCGCTGGGGGGCTCCGGTGCCCCCCGCTGTTGTGGAGGTGTTTTATGTGCGAACTGCTCGGGATGAGCGCCAATGTGCCAACCGATATCTGCTTTAGCTTCACCGGACTGGTTCAGCGCGGTGGAGGAACCGGGCCGCATAAAGACGGCTGGGGCATCACCTTCTACGAAGGCAAAGGGTGTCGCACGTTCAAAGATCCACAGCCCAGCTTTAACTCACCGATTGCTAAACTGGTGCAGGACTATCCCATCAAGTCCCGCTCGGTGATCGCCCACATCCGTCAGGCTAACCGTGGCGAAGTGGCGCTGGAAAATACCCATCCGTTTACCCGTGAACTGTGGGGCCGTAACTGGACCTATGCGCACAACGGGCAACTCACGGGCTATAAATCACTGGAGACGGGTAATTTCCGCCCGGTCGGCGAGACGGACAGCGAAAAAGCCTTCTGCTGGCTGCTTCACAAGCTGACGGAGCGCTATCCCCGCACGCCCGGCAACATGACTGCCGTGTTCAAATACATCGCGACGCTGGCATCTGAACTGCGTGAAAAAGGCGTGTTCAACATGCTGCTCTCTGATGGCCGCTATGTGATGGCGTTCTGCTCGACGAATCTGTTCTGGATCACCCGCCGAGCGCCGTTTGGGGTTGCGACGCTGCTCGATCAGGATGTGGAGATAGACTTTCAGAAGGAGACCACACCGAACGATGTGGTCACTGTTATCGCAACGCAGCCGTTAACGGGCAACGAAACCTGGCAAAAGATTATGCCAGGCGAGTGGGTGCTATTTTGTCTCGGGGACCGTGTAATTTGACGCCAGCTGCGGATGGACGACTTCGTGGCTCAGCGGTTTGCTGACCACGTAACGGCCATCGACGATAGAGACCACTGGTGGCTTGTGGGTCTGCTCAAAGTAGTCGTAACCAGGCTTCAGCTGTTTCCAGAAATCCGCGTAGTATGAGTACTTGTGACGCGCCATGTTGGCGTCCGTCATGCGGAAGGGATAGATGCTGACCTGTACGTTAGGCTGCCCAAAGACCAGCGCGCCCGTCACGAACTGGAAAATCTCATCAATGCCGGAGTCGGTCATCGCATAACAGCCGACAGACACGCAGGCACCGTGGATCATCAGGTATTTACCTTCATAACCGTGTGCACGGTCATAGGCATTCGGGAAGCCGATGTTAATGGCCTTATAGAAGCGGCTGTCAGGTTTTAGCTGACTACGCTGAACGTTGTAAAACCCTTCCGGACTTTTGAAATCGCCCTGACGCTGTTTTGGCCCCAGACCGCCGGAGTAGTTACAAATTTTGTAACTATCAAGCAGCTGATATGTCTCGCCCATTTTGACAAACAGATCGAGAGTGCGCTCTTCCTTAAAGATCTGAATATAAACCGGCGATCCCATTAACTGCTGTTTATATTCTTTGCTGATCGGCGTCGTTGAGCTATTACTGCTGAGCAGCCCGGCAAACGACATGCACGGCATCAGAAGCATCGCAATGAACAATGCGATTTTACGCATACTACTAGTTCCTTGATAAAACCATGACCAACTTGCCAGGACGGCAAAAGAGACCCGAAATCAGATTATTCTGTTAGGAGCGCTCACATTAGCACCGCTATAGATTTTCGCAAGAGCCGGGCGGTGAGTTTACAAATTAGTTTTACTTTATAAACCATCAAAATCGTGATGGCTCCAGGAACTTTGCGCATTAGCTCGCAATTTGGCGCGCGCGACGGTGGATTACCTGCCTGCGAGAAGAGGAAAATGCTACACTTCGCGCCCACTGGATTGTTGTTCATGGAAACCTGCTAACCACATGTTTAAAATTAAAAAAGGACTTAATCTGCCGATTGCAGGCGTGCCAGCGCAGCACGTTTCGACAGGCGCAAGCGTCCGTCATGTCGCCATTTTGGGCGAAGACTACCTGGGTATGCGTCCTTCAATGCTGGTACAGGAGGGCGATCGCGTTATCAAAGGACAGGCGCTCTTCGAGGATAAAAAAAATCCCGGCGTGATGTTCACGGCACCCGCGAGCGGCACCGTTGTGGCCATCAACCGTGGCGAACGGCGCGTTTTGCAGTCGGTGGTTATCCGCATTGAAGGCGATGAAAAGCGTGAATTTGCCCATTACGACAAAGCAGAACTCGCATCGCTGAACCGTGACGCCGTTCAGGATCTACTCCTGGCCTCCGGATTATGGACCGCGCTTCGTACGCGTCCCTTCAGCAAATCCCCCGTACCGGGCACGGAACCGGCCGCCATTTTCGTTACGGCAATCGACACCAACCCGCTCAGCGTGGACCCGCAGCCGGTTATCCTGGCGCAGCGCAAAGCCTTTGATGCTGGGCTGACCGTTTTAACCCGCCTCACGTCAGGAAAAGTCCACGTTTGCCAGGCCGGCGGCGGCAAGCTCGGCGGACATCCGCAGGGGCAGGTCACGTTTAATGAATTTTCGGGCCCCCATCCTGCGGGGCTGGTCGGCACCCATATTCACTTCCTTGAGCCGGTAAGCCTGACGAAACAGGTCTGGCATCTGAATTATCAGGACGTCATCGCCATCGGGAAGCTCTTCACCACCGGTGATCTGTACGCGGAACGCGTCATCGCCATCGGCGGACCGCAGGCTGAAAAACCGCGTCTGGTGAAGACGCTGCTGGGCGCAGACATCAATGAGCTGCTCGAGGGGGAAACGAAAGCGGGTGAAAACCGCCTGATTTCCGGTTCGGTCCTCAGCGGCCGCCATGCTGTCAATGCGCACGCGTACCTGGGACGTTTCCATTTACAGGTCAGCATTGTGCAGGAAGGACGTGAGAAAGAGCTGTTTGGCTGGGTTCTGCCCGGTGCGGAAAAATACTCCGTCACCCGGACCACGCTGGGCCACTTCCTGCGTAATAAGCTGTTTAGCTTCTCAACCAGCACGCACGGCGGCGAGCGAGCCATGGTCCCGATTGGCAACTACGAACGCGTCATGCCGCTGGATATTCTTCCCACCGTGCTGTTACGCGATCTCCTTGCTGGGGATACCGACGGCGCGCAGGCGCTGGGCTGTCTGGAGCTTGACGAAGAAGATTTGGCGCTCTGTACCTATGTCTGTCCGGGCAAATACGAATATGGGCCGGTATTGCGCGAGGTGTTAACCCGCATTGAGCAGGAGGGATAACCGATGGGCTTAAAACACCTCTTTGAAAAAATTGAGCCGCACTTTACCGAAGGGAAGCTCAAAAAGTACTACCCGTTGTATGAAGCAACGACGACTATTTTCTACACGCCGGGGCTGGTGACCAAGGGGGCGGCGCACGTTCGCGATGCCATCGACCTTAAGCGGATGATGATCCTTGTGTGGTTTGCGGTCTTCCCGGCGATGTTCTGGGGAATGTACAACGTTGGCCTGCAGACCATTCCGGCGCTGCACCACATGTACGATGCACAGCAGCTGGCGCAGGTAATCCAGTCAGACTGGCACTACCGTCTGGCCCAGTCGTTAGGGGTGAGCTTCGCTGCAAACGCGGGCTGGCTGAGCATGATGACGCTGGGCGCGGTTTTCTTCCTGCCGATTTACATCACGGTATTTATCGTGGGCGGCTTCTGGGAAGTGCTGTTTGCCATCATTCGTAAACACGAGATCAACGAAGGCTTCTTCGTGACCTCTATTTTGTTTGCCCTGATTGTTCCCCCGACGCTGCCGCTCTGGCAGGCGGCGCTGGGCATCAGCTTCGGCGTGGTGATTGCCAAAGAGATCTTCGGCGGCACCGGGCGTAACTTCCTCAACCCGGCGCTGGCGGGACGCGCGTTTCTGTTCTTTGCTTATCCGGCGCAAATCTCGGGCGATCTGGTGTGGACGGCGGCAGACGGATTTTCCGGCGCGACGCCGCTTTCACAGTGGGCTGCACACGGCGGCGAAACGCTGGTTAACAACGCTACAGGTCAGCCTGTCACCTGGTTTGATGCCTTTATTGGCACCATTCCGGGCTCCATCGGAGAAGTCTCTACGCTGATGATTTTGCTTGGCGGGGCGATCATTCTTTTCGGCCGCGTGGCCTCCTGGCGGATCGTTGCGGGCGTGATGCTCGGTATGGTGCTGACCGCCACCCTGTTCAACGTTATCGGTTCGACCACCAATCCGATGTTCTCCATGCCGTGGTACTGGCATCTGGTGCTGGGTGGCTTCGCGTTCGGCATGATGTTCATGGCGACGGACCCCGTCTCTGCCTCGTTTACGGACAAAGGTAAATGGAGCTATGGCGTGCTCATTGGCGCGATGTGTGTCCTGATCCGCGTGGTCAACCCGGCGTACCCGGAAGGGATGATGTTGGCCATTCTGTTTGCCAACCTGTTTGCGCCGCTCTTCGATTACCTGGTCGTGCGGGCCAATATCAAACGGAGGAAGGCGCGTGGCTGAAGTTAAAAATAACGACAGCATCAGCAAAACGCTGCTGGTGGTGCTGGTGCTCTGTCTGGTCTGTTCTATTGTCGTGGCCGGTTCTGCCGTGGGGTTAAAACCCCTACAGCAGGAGCAACGTGCGCTGGATAAACAGCGCAACATCCTGGCCGTCGCCGGGCTGATGCAGGAAGGAATGAGCGCAGACGACGTTTCGGCCGTCTTTGCTGAACGTATTTCGGCGCGTCTTGTGGATTTAAAAACGGGTGAACTGCTGGATAAAGACCCGGCAACATTCAACCAGGCGCTGGCGCTGAAAGATCCGCTGATGAGCCTGACGCTGGAGGCATCGCAAGATCCCGCCGGGATTAAGCGTCGTAGCAACCTGGCCGAAATCTATCTGGTTCGCGATCCTCAAAAACGCATTCAGGAAGTGGTACTGCCGATCTACGGCAACGGTCTGTGGTCAATGATGTACGCCTTTGTGGCACTGGATACCGATGGCCGCACGGTCAAAGGCATTACGTATTACGACCAGGGTGAAACCCCGGGGCTGGGTGGCGAAGTTGAAAACCCAAACTGGCGGGCACAGTTTGTCGGCAAGAAAGTGCTCGACGATAACGGTCTTCCTGCGCTGAAGGTGATGAAAGGGGCGGCACGTCCCGGTGACGACTACGCCGTTGACGGGCTTTCCGGCGCCACGCTCACCTCAAAAGGCGTGCAGCACAGTTTTGATTTCTGGATGGGTGAGCTGGGCTTTGGTCCTTTCCTGAAAAACGTACGTGAAGGAGCGCTGAACAATGGCTGATACCGGTGAACTGAAAGAAGTCAAAAAGGTGCTCATTGGCCCCCTGCTTGCCAATAACCCGATCACGCTCCAGGTGCTGGGCGTCTGTTCGGCTCTGGCGGTGACGACCAAGCTGGAAACGGCGGTGGTGATGACGCTGGCCGTCACGCTGGTCACGGCGTTCTCCAGCATGTTTATCTCGATGATCCGCCACCACATTCCCAACAGCGTGAGGATCATCGTCCAGATGGCGATCATCGCCTCGCTGGTTATCGTGGTCGATCAGCTGCTTCGCGCCTTCGCCTATGAAACCTCCAAACAGCTCTCGGTGTTTGTCGGGCTGATTATCACCAACTGTATCGTCATGGGACGTGCGGAAGCCTACGCCATGAAAATGCCGCCTATGGCGAGCTTTATGGACGGTATCGGCAACGGCCTCGGCTACGGCGTGATCCTGCTGACCGTTGGGTTCCTGCGTGAGCTGATTGGCAGCGGCAAGCTGTTTGGCATCACGGTGCTGGATACGGTGCAGAACGGCGGCTGGTATCTGCCAAACGGCCTGTTCCTGCTGGCCCCTAGCGCATTTTTCATTATCGGTTTGTTGATCTGGCTGATTCGTACGCTGAAGCCAGAGCAGCAGGAAAAGGAGTAACCGACGATGGCTCATTACCTGAGTTTGTTTGTGCGAGCGGTGTTTGTTGAAAACATGGCGCTCGCGTTTTTCCTCGGCATGTGTACGTTCCTTGCCGTGTCTAAAAAGGTCTCCACGGCATTTGGCCTGGGCGTGGCGGTCACCGTTGTTTTGGGGCTTTCGGTTCCGATTAACAATCTGGTTTACAACTTTGTGCTGCGGGACGGCGCGCTGGTGGAAGGGGTTGATCTCAGCTTCCTGAACTTCATCACCTTTATCGGGGTGATCGCGGCGCTGGTGCAAATCCTCGAGATGATCCTCGATAAATATTTCCCGTCGCTGTACAACGCGCTGGGGATCTTCCTGCCGCTGATCGCGGTGAACTGCGCCATCTTTGGCGGCGTCTCGTTTATGGTTCAGCGTGATTACAACTTCAGTGAATCCGTGGTGTACGGTTTTGGTTCCGGCATCGGCTGGATGCTGGCGATTGTCACCATGGCGGGGATCCGCGAGAAAATGAAATATGCCAACGTGCCTGCGGGTCTGCGTGGCTTAGGGATCACCTTTATCACCACCGGGCTGATGGCGCTGGGCTTTATGTCCTTCTCCGGTGTGCAGCTATAAGGGCTAACAGATGGAAATTATTCTTGGCGTGGTGATGTTCACGCTGATAGTACTGGTGCTGTCAGGGCTGATCCTGACGGCGCGTGCAAAGCTGGTCAATTCAGGGGATGTGGTCATTGATATCAATGACGATCCGCAGAATCAGATCCGCACTCCGGCGGGGGACAAGCTGCTCAACACGCTCTCCGGTAACGGCATTTTTGTCTCCTCCGCCTGCGGCGGCGGCGGCTCTTGCGGGCAGTGCCGCGTGACGGTAAAAGAGGGCGGTGGCGATATTCTGCCAACCGAGCTGGCGCATATTACAAAGCGTGAGGCAAAAGAGGGCTGTCGTCTGGCCTGCCAGGTCGCGGTGCGCCAGAACATGAAGATTGAGCTGCCGGAAGAGATCTTCGGCGTAAAAAAATGGGAGTGCGAGGTTATCTCTAATGATAACAAAGCCACCTTTATTAAAGAGCTGAAGCTGAGGGTGCCGGAAGGGGAAGATGTTCCGTTCCGCGCCGGGGGGTACATTCAGATTGAGTGTCCTGAGCATACCGTGGCCTACGCGGACTTCGACGTGCCGGATGAGTATCGTGCCGACTGGGACAAATTCAATCTCTTCCGCTTTGTCTCGGAGGTGAAAGAGCCGACGCTGCGCGCCTACTCGATGGCCAACTACCCGGAAGAGAAGGGCATCATCATGCTCAACGTGCGTATCGCCACGCCGCCACCGAATGTGCAGGATGCACCGCCGGGCGTGATGTCGTCATACATCTGGTCCCTGAAGCCTGGCGATAAGGTGACGATCTCCGGACCGTTCGGGGAGTTCTTCGCGAAAGATACCGACGCGGAAATGGTCTTTATCGGCGGTGGGGCCGGTATGGCCCCGTTGCGCTCGCACATTTTTGACCAGCTCAAGCGGTTGGGGAGCCAGCGTAAGATCAGCTTCTGGTACGGGGCGCGCTCGCTTCGCGAGATGTTCTATGATGATGAGTTTGAGCAGCTGGCGCGTGAAAACCCGAACTTTACCTTCCACGTTGCGCTTTCCGATCCGCAGCCGGAAGATAGCTGGACGGGCTATACGGGGTTCATCCACAACGTGCTGTATGAAAACTACCTCAAACAGCATCCGGCGCCTGAGGACTGCGAGTTCTATATGTGTGGTCCGCCGATGATGAACGCCGCCGTGATCAAGATGCTGAAAGATCTGGGCATAGAAGATGAGAATATCCTCCTTGATGATTTCGGAGGCTGATCATGCTGACCTTTCTGGCGACCTTCGCGGTGTTTGTGCTGGTGGTTTTCGGCATGTCATTAGGCTGGATTATCAAGCGTAAAAGCATTCAGGGCAGCTGCGGCGGTATCTCTTCTATCGGAATGGAAAAGGTTTGCGACTGCCCGGAACCGTGCGATGCGCGAAAAAAACGAATGGTGCGGGAACAGCAGCGTCAGCAAAAAAGAATCATCTAGCAAAAAAAGGCCGCATATTGCGGCCTTTCCTGTTTATTTTGCCCAGCTTTTCGCTTGCGCTGGCGAATCCACGAGAACCCCTTTGGCGCCTAATGCTTTGGCTTTCTGATAATCTTCGTTAGAGTTCACGCCGATAAAAATCAGGTGGGCATTGCCCTGGGAGCGAAAGCAATCAACGGCTTCTTTGTCCCATGTTAAGGTTGCAGGAGAGATCCCTTCGCCTAAGGTAAATTTCTCAACTACCTCGACCTTTCTGTTTAACTCAAGTCCATACCAGTAATCATTCATTTTTTGTGAGGGCGGAAGGCATTCGTGGCTTAACGAAATATTGGCCAGACGGGTGCGCGTTTCGCTGCGGGTCACAAAACGAGGGATTTCGGTAGGCAAAGCTTCCAGATAACGGTCTTCTGTTGAATAGACGCGAACCCGATTCAGGCTATTGGTTTCCTTCAACACGTTAAGCAGTTGCTTACCCATCATGTCCGGGTTTGCATCAGGGGATTTGATATCAATATAAAACTGCGTATCGGGCCAGGTAGTCAGTACCGATTTAAGCGTTGGTATCGTCGTATTTAGCAGGTTTTCCGGCAGTTCCTTGTCCTTCCACTTCACGCTGGTATCTATCTTCGCCAGTTCCGCGAGTGAATACTGTGACACCTTGCCTTGCTGATTGGTTAACGCTTTCAGGTCGCTTGGGCGATAGAGTACTGGAACCCCGTCCCGGCTTAATTGCACGGTGACCCAAATGGCCTGTGCCTTGTTTTCAAGCGCCAGTTTAATGGCCGGAAGGCTATTTTCAGGCGCATCCGCAGTGCCGCCCCGATGCGCAATGATCTCCGGGTTAGCAAATGCCGCGCTCGCCAGAAAAATTAATGGTACAGAAAAGATTTTCTTCATGAATTAATACCCTCCATTTATTTTTAAAGTGTATGTATATCAATATTTTATTCGGAATTTTCATAACACATTTTTACGACAAACATGCGACACGAAAACAGCTGACGCATTTTTTGCCTTTTGTTATACTGTATATAAATACATGTGTTGGTTCGAAAGATGCGCAAAATAATCCATGTCGATATGGACTGCTTTTTTGCCGCAGTGGAGATGCGTGACAACCCGGCGCTGCGGGATATTCCCATCGCCATTGGCGGCAGCCGCGTTCAGCGTGGTGTCATCAGCACCGCCAACTACCCTGCGCGCAAATTTGGCGTGCGCAGCGCTATGCCGACGGCGATGGCGCTAAAACTCTGTCCCCACCTCACCCTTTTGCCCGGTCGCTTTGAAGCCTACAAAGAAGCGTCAAACCATATACGGGAAATCTTCTCCCGCTATACCTCACTGATTGAGCCGCTATCGCTGGACGAAGCCTATCTGGACGTCACCGACAGCCTGCACTGTCATGGCTCCGCCACCCTGATGGCGCAGGAGATTCGCCAGACGATCTTCAACGAGCTGGATCTCACCGCATCGGCAGGCGTCGCGCCGGTAAAATTTCTCGCTAAAATCGCCTCCGATTTAAATAAGCCCAACGGTCAGTATGTCATCACGCCGGAAGAGGTACCTGCATTCCTAAAAACGCTGCCGCTTGGCAAAATCCCCGGAGTAGGAAAAGTCTCCGCCGCAAAGCTGGAAAGCATGGGGTTACGCACCTGCGAAGACGTGCAGCGAAGCGATCTTGCCATGCTGCTCAAGCGCTTTGGGAAGTTTGGCCGCGTGCTGTGGGAGCGCAGCCAGGGGATAGACGATCGCGATGTAAACAGCGAACGGCTGCGTAAATCCGTCGGCGTTGAGCGAACCCTCAGTGAAGATATTCATAACTGGTCGGAATGCGAAACCATTATCACGGAACAACTTTACCCGGAGCTGGAACGACGCTTAATTAAGGTGAAGCCGGACATGCTCATCGCCCGTCAGGGTATTAAATTAAAATTCAACGACTTCCAGCAGACCACGCAGGAACACGTCTGGCCGCGTCTGAATAAAGACGATCTTATCGCGACGGCGAAAAAGGCATGGGAAGAGCGTCGGGGCGGGCGAGGGGTGAGGCTGGTGGGATTGCACGTTACGCTGCTGGATCCGCAGTTAGAGCGTCAGCTGGTTTTGGGACTGTAAAAAAGCCCGGTATTTACCGGGCCTGCGTTTTTCACCCTCTCTCTTTGGGAGCGGGGAGGGTGCTACTTAACTGGGATCGCTTTCAGCAGTTCAGTCAGCAGCGTCCAGTAGTGACCGACGCTTTCGATATGAACCTGCTCATCCGGCGAGTGCGGACCGGTAATGGTTGGCCCGATGGACACCATATCCATATCCGGATACGGTTTCTTGAACAGACCACATTCCAGACCCGCGTGGATCACCTGGATGTTCGGGGTGCTGTTGAACAGACGCTGATAAGTTTCACGCACCAGCGCCATCACCGGAGAACTCGCATCCGGCTGCCAGCCCGGGTAGCTGCCTTTTGCAGACGTTTTCGCGCCCGCCAGCGTACCGAGAGATTCCAGCATGCTCACCACGTACTCTTTACCGCTATCTATAAGCGAGCGGATCAGGCAGACGATTTCCGCGCTGTCGTCACTCATGGTCACCACGCCCACGTTCAGTGAGGTTTCCACCACGCCTTTCGCCACGTCAGAGTTGCGGATCACGCCGTTTGGCGTCGCGTTCAGCAGCTGAACGAAGGTGTCACGAGATTGCACGGTCAGCGCGGCTTTATCTGTAGAAACAGATTCCAGCACCACGGTCAGGTTTTTCTCTTTCGCCGACAGTTCGTTTTTCAGGATATCCAGGTATACGGTGGAGAGATTTTTCAGCTCGTCCGCTTTTGCAGCAGGAACCGCTACGGTGGCGAACGCTTCGCGTGGGATCGCGTTACGCAGGGTACCGCCGTTGAAGTCCACCAGACGCAGGTCCAGCTCAGCTGCATGGCCTGCCAGGAAGCGCGCCAGCAGCTTGTTGGCATTACCCAGACCCAGGTGAATATCGCCGCCGGAGTGGCCGCCTTTCAGCCCTTTCAGCGTCAGCTTGAAGGTCTGGAAGCCTGCAGGGATCGCTTCGCGTGACAGCGGCAGGGTAGAGATGAAATCAATCCCGCCCGCGCAGCCCATGTAGATCTCGCCTTCTTCTTCAGAGTCGGTGTTGATCAGGATGTCCGCCTGCAGCCAGTTCGCCTGCAGACCGAATGCGCCGTCCATGCCCGCTTCTTCGGTCATGGTCAGCAGCACTTCCAGCGGGCCGTGCTCAACGCTGTCGTCGGCCAGCACCGCCAGCGCAGAGGCCATACCGATGCCGTTATCCGCGCCCAGCGTGGTGCCGCGTGCTTTCACCCAGTCGCCGTCGACGTAAGGTTGAATCGGGTCTTTGGTGAAGTCGTGAACGGTGTCGTTATTTTTCTGTGGCACCATGTCCAGGTGCGCCTGCAGCACAACCGGTTTGCGGTTTTCCATGCCTGCGGTAGCGGGTTTACGAATCAGAATGTTGCCAACCTGGTCGCGTTCAGCATGCAGACCTTTTTCCTTCGCCCAGCCCATAATATGTTCGGCAAGCTGTTCTTCATGGTAGGAAGGGTGTGGAATGGAGCAGATTTTTGCAAAAATATCCCACAGCGGCTGCGGGGATAATTGAGACAGTTCAGACACGATAAGTCTCCTTGTCGTGGCGCTGCAAGCAGGGTTGCAGGTCACAGGGTTAGCAGGTTAATAGTTACCACAAGTCAGGCTTGCGAGATGAAACTGAGAATACCACTTTCTCTGCTGGCTGGTAGCATAAAGCATGTAAAAACTCAGGCAGAGGGCGCTAAACACTGGTTTTTAGTGCGTCAGATCTCTATAATCTCGCGCAACCTATTTCCCCCTCGAACACTTTTTAAGCCGTATAAAAACAGGCTGGGACACTTCACATGAGCGAAAAATACGTCGTCACCTGGGACATGTTGCAGATTCACGCACGCAAACTGGCTGCGCGTCTGATGCCTTCCGAACAGTGGAAAGGCATTATTGCCGTCAGCCGTGGCGGTCTGGTACCGGGGGCGCTGCTGGCACGTGAGCTGGGTATTCGTCATGTCGATACCGTTTGCATCTCCAGCTATGACCATGATAACCAGCGTGAGCTGACCGTGCTGAAACGTGCGGAAGGCGACGGTGAAGGCTTCATCGTTATTGATGATTTGGTGGATACCGGCGGTACTGCGGTCGCTATCCGCGAAATGTATCCGAAAGCACATTTCGTCACAATCTTCGCGAAGCCTGCTGGGCGCCCACTGGTTGACGATTACGTGATTGATATCCCGCAGGATACCTGGATTGAACAGCCATGGGATATGGGCGTGGTCTTCGTACCGCCTATTTCAGGCCGTTAATACCAGTACGTAACTTTACACGCCCGGCTATGTCGGGCGTTGTTCTTTTTGGCCTGCCACGCGTTACAATAGTCTTCATATGACGTATTCATGGAGGCAACGCAATGACGCAGGCGAATCTCACCGAGACTCTCTTCAAACCCCGTTTCAAACATCCTGAAACGTCGACGCTGGTGCGTCGCTTTAATCCGGGTACCCAGCCTGCCGTCCAGTCCGCGTTAGACGGTAAAAACGTGCCCCACTGGTATCGTATGATTAACCGCCTGATGTGGGTCTGGCGCGGTATCGACCCCCGTGAAATCCTTGATGTGCAGGCACGTATCGTGATGAGTGAGGCCGAACGTACCGACAGCGAACTCTACGATACGGTGGTGGGCTACCGTGGCGGAAACTGGATCTACGAGTGGTCTAAACAGGCGATGCTCTGGCAGCAAAAAGCCAGCCAGGAAGAGGATGCCACGCGCAGCGGCAAGCACTGGCTGCACGCCGCTAACCTTTACGGTATTGCCGCGTACCCCCATTTAAAAGGGGATGAACTGGCTGAGCAGGCTCAGGCGCTGGCGAATCGCGCCTATCAGGAGGCGGCTCAACGTCTGCCGGGCCGGATGCGTGAACTTGAGTTCACCATTTCAGGGGGATCGTCCGTAACCGGGTTCCTGCATATGCCTGAAGGTGAAGGTCCGTTCCCGACCGTCCTCATGTGCGGCGGGCTGGATTCACTGCAAATTGATTATTACAGCCTGTATGAGCGTTACTTCGCACCAAAAGGGATCGCGATGCTGACGCTTGATATGCCCTCAATTGGTTTCTCATCCAAATGGAAACTGACGCAGGATTCCAGCCTGCTGCACCAGCATGCGCTAAAAGCGCTGGAAGGCATTCCGTGGGTTGACCACACCCGCGTGGCGGCATTCGGCTTCCGTTTCGGCGCGAATGTCGCGGTGCGTCTGGCTTACCTTGAATCCTCTCGCCTTAAAGCCGTCGCCTGCCTGGGCCCGGTCGTACACGCTCTGCTCAGCGATCCTGCTCGCCAGGGGAACGTACCTGAAATGTACCTTGATGTGCTGGCCAGCCGTCTTGGCATGCATGATGCATCAGACGAAGCGCTGCGCGTTGAGCTCAATCGCTACTCGTTAAAAACGCAAGGGTTGCTGGGACGTCGCTGCCCAACGCCGATGCTGTCGGGGTTCTGGAAAAACGATCCGTTCAGCCCGGAAGAAGAGTCTCGCTTAATCACTTCGTCATCTGCGGATGGCAAATTGCTTGAAGTGCCGTTCAGCCCGGTCTATCAGAATTTCGACAAAGCGCTGAAAGAGATTACGCGCTGGATCGCTCAGAGATTGTGTTAATAGATTGCTAAATTTTGCTGGTTTGGTAAAACAGTGGCTTCACAAAAGGAGATCGCAATGACGTTACCGAGTGGACACCCGAAAAGTAGACTGATTAAGAAGTTTATGGCTCTCGGCCCGTATATTCGAGAAGAGCAGTGTGAAGAGAATCGCTTTTTTTTCGACTGCCTGGCTGTATGCGTCAACGTGAAGCCTGCACCAGAAAAACGTGAATTCTGGGGCTGGTGGATGGAAATGGAAGCAGAGGAAAAACGTTTTACGTATAGCTACCAGTTTGGCCTGTTTAATAAAGACGGCAACTGGCAGGCGACCACCATTAAAGATCAGGAAGTGATTGACCGCCTGGAATATACACTTAAAGAGTTCCATGATAAGGCACGCGCCCTGCTGGCGAGCCTGGATCTCAAGTTCGAGCCCGCGGATGACTTTTCCAGCGAAGCGGTGAAGCTGACTGCCTGATGGTTTCACAGCGCCGGGTGGCGGCTTCGCCTTACCCGGCCTACAAAATGCACTATCCCGTTGGCCCGGTAAGAGCTGCGCCACCGGAAAAAAAATCCCGGCTTATCTGCCGGGATTTTTTTATCGGGATAATCTTAGAACTGGTAGGTCATACCCAGGGCAACGATGTCATCGCTGCTCACGCCCAGTTTATTTTTGTCGTCAATCTGGTTGATTTTATAATCAACAAACGCTGACATATTTTTGTTGAAGTAATAGGTCGCGCCAACGTCAATGTATTTCACCAGATCTTCGTCACCAATACCTTCGATATCTTTGCCTTTAGACTGGACATAACCCAGGGACGGGCGCAGACCAAAGTCGAACTGATATTGTGCGACAACTTCAAAGTTCTGCGCTTTATTTGCAAACCCGCCGGAAATTGGCGTCATATTGCGGGTTTCAGAATACATTGCAGCCAGATAAATATCGTTCGCATCATATTTCAGACCGGTCGCCCAGGCTTCTGCTTTCTGCCCCTGGCCACGCGCCAGCAGGTTCTGAGCGTTGGTGCGGTCAGAGCTGGTGTAGGCACCGCTAACTGCGAAATCGCTGCCGCCGAAGTCATAGGTCAGAGAGGTACCAAAACCGTCACCGTTCTGTTTCTTGGCGTCACGGTTTTCGTTTTTGCCCTGGTACTGCAGCGTCATGTCCAGACCGTCAACCGCGCCGAAGAAATCGGTGTTACGGTAGGTAGCAAGACCGGTAGCACGCTTGGTCATGAAGTTATCGGTCTGCGCGGAAGAGTCGCCGCCGAATTCCGGGAACATATCGGTCCATGCTTCGACGTCATACAGGGCACCCAGGTTACGACCGTAATCCAGAGAACCAAAGTTTTTCAGCTTAAGGCCCGCAAACGCCAGACGCGTTTTCTGAGAGGAATCGCTCTCGGCTTTGTTACCCGCAAATTCAGATTCCCAACGGCCATAGCCTGTCAGCTGATCGTTAATCTGGGTTTCGCCTTTAAAACCGAAACGAACGTAAGTCTGATCCCCATCTTTGGTGGCATCATCACTGATGTAGTGCATGGCTTTCACTTTGCCGTACACGTCCAGTTTATTACCATCTTTATTATAAACTTCAGCTGCGTGAACGGATGCAGAAGCCACTACGCCCATAACCATTAATGCCAGAGTGCTCTTTTTCATTTTCGATCCTGTCTTATAAACGCGCTAAAAAATTCGCTGGACGATAAGCTCATGCTTAAGTCCCGTGAAAAAACAGGAAGGGTTTTATCGTTCTGGAGTGAAACTTTTATGACAAATTAAGAATAATTTTAAAAAACTGTGATTTATTATTTCGGTAATAAAAGCGTCAAATTCTCCCGCTACGCTTCCTGATCCCGCGCAACAAAGTGTTTCGCGATGTGCTAAGGCAGTTGGCAACAGGGCTGACTCCTGTTAAAACGTTCGTTCGACATTACTTTCCCTTATCGTTGAACGGCAGAGAATCATGAGTGACAGCCAGACGCTGGTGGTAAAACTCGGTACCAGTGTTTTAACAGGCGGATCGCGCCGCCTAAATCGCGCCCACATTGTTGAGCTTGTACGTCAGTGCGCTCAGCTACATGCCGCAGGGCATCGTATTGTGATTGTGACCTCCGGGGCGATTGCCGCCGGGCGTGAACACCTGGGTTACCCCGAACTTCCCGCGACGATCGCCTCTAAACAGCTGCTGGCCGCCGTGGGGCAAAGCCGACTCATTCAACTCTGGGAACAGTTGTTCTCCATCTATGGCATCCACGTCGGGCAGATGCTGCTCACTCGTGCGGATATGGAAGACAGAGAGCGCTTCCTGAACGCCCGCGATACCCTGCGCGCGCTGCTGGACAACAATATTGTTCCGGTCATTAACGAGAACGATGCTGTTGCTACCGCTGAAATCAAAGTGGGTGATAACGACAACCTCTCGGCGCTGGCCGCGATTCTGGCCGGTGCTGATAAATTACTGCTTCTGACCGATCAGCAGGGGCTGTTTACCGCCGATCCACGCTCCAACCCGGAAGCCGAGCTGATTACTGACGTGCAGGGTATCGACGATGCGTTGCGCGCCATCGCCGGCGACAGCGTGTCAGGCCTCGGAACGGGCGGTATGGGAACCAAGCTGCAGGCCGCTGACGTGGCGTGCCGCGCCGGTATCGACACCATCATTGCAGCGGGCAGCCGCCCAGGCGTGATTGGCGACGTGATGGAAGGTATCTCCGTCGGCACCCGCTTCCATGCCCAGGAATCCCCGCTGGAAAACCGCAAGCGCTGGATATTTGGTGCGCCTCCTGCTGGCGAACTCGTCGTTGATGAAGGGGCAACCGCCGCGATTCTGGAACGAGGAAGTTCATTACTTCCTAAAGGAATTAAAAGCGTGACAGGCAACTTCTCCCGTGGTGAAGTGATCCGTATCCGTAACCTCGAAGGTCGCGACATCGCTCACGGCGTAAGCCGTTATAACAGCGATGCCCTGCGCCGCATCGCGGGTCACCACTCGCAGCAGATCGACGCCATTCTGGGCTATGAATATGGCCCGGTTGCCGTACATCGCGATGACATGATTATTCGTTAAGGAGCAGAACATGCTGGAACAAATGGGCGCTGCCGCGAAGGCTGCCTCTTACAAACTGGCGCTCCTTTCCAGCCGCGAGAAAAACCGCGTGCTGGAAAAAATCGCTGATTATCTGGAATCACAATCTCAGGAGATTTTGCTCGCCAACGAGCAGGATTTACTGGAAGCGCGTCGTAACGGCTTGAGCGAAGCGATGCTCGACCGCCTGGCGCTGACGCCGGCACGCCTGAAAGGCATCGCCGACGATGTGCGTCAGGTCTGCAATCTGGCCGACCCGGTAGGGCAGGTGATCGACGGCGGGCTGCTCGATAGCGGCTTACGCCTGGAGCGCCGCCGCGTGCCGCTCGGCGTTATCGGCGTGATTTATGAAGCCCGTCCAAACGTGACGGTGGATGTCGCCTCCCTGTGCCTGAAAACAGGGAACGCCGCTATTCTGCGCGGTGGAAAAGAGACCTGGCGCACCAACGCCGCCACGGTGAAAGTCATTCAGCAGGCGCTGGAAGAGTGTGGCTTACCGGCGGGTGCAGTACAGGCGATTGAGAGCCCAGACCGCGCGCTGGTCAACGAAATGCTGCGCATGGATAAATACATCGACATGCTGATCCCACGCGGTGGCGCGGGCCTGCACAAGCTGTGCCGCGAGCAGTCGACGATTCCGGTTATCACCGGCGGTATCGGCGTGTGCCATATCGTGGTCGACGACAGCGCGGAGATTGAACCGGCGCTGAAGATTATCGTTAACGCGAAAACCCAGCGTCCAAGCACCTGTAACACCGTAGAAACGCTGCTGGTGCATCAGGATATTGCGAACACTTTCCTGCCAGCCCTGAGCAAACAGATGGCAGAGAGCGGCGTGACGTTGCATGCTGACGCCAACGCGCTCGCACTGCTTCAGGATGGCCCGGCAAACGTGGTTCCTGTAAAAGCGGAACAGTACGACGACGAGTTCCTGTCGCTGGATCTGAACGTGAAAATCGTTACCGATCTCGACGACGCGATTGCGCACATCCGTGAGCATGGCACCCAGCATTCAGACGCGATTCTGACGCGCACCCTGCGCAATGCCGATCGCTTCGTGAATGAAGTGGATTCCTCTGCGGTCTATGTGAATGCCTCCACCCGCTTCACCGATGGCGGCCAGTTTGGCCTCGGCGCCGAGGTGGCGGTCAGCACGCAAAAACTGCACGCGCGCGGTCCGATGGGGCTGGAAGCGCTGACCACCTATAAGTGGATCGGCTTCGGTGACGATACGATTCGTGCGTAAATAATCACGGGTGATGCAAAAATAGCCGTTTGATTCAAAAGGGCATTGACGCATCACCCGGATAGATCTAACCTTTTGCCCCGTGGTTACGCTCGTAACCAGCCTCTCAGGGCCGATATAGCTCAGTTGGTAGAGCAGCGCATTCGTAATGCGAAGGTCGTAGGTTCGACTCCTATTATCGGCACCACTAACCACGCGGGTTCACGCGATATTCACCAGTTCAGCAAAAGCGCCTTGTGCCATATTTGTGCCATTCCCCGCCAGGAATGAGTCGATTTGCATGGCATGCTGCGTCAGGTGATTCGGTGCCAGATGGGCATAACGCTGTACCATCTCGATACTTTCCCACCCGCCCATTTCCTGTAGCGCACTGAGTGGTACGCCGGACTGTACAAGCCAGCTTGCCCATGTGTGCCGCAGGTCATGGAAGCGGAAATTTTCTATTCCCGCCCGCCTTAACGCTGCGCGCCATGCCGTGTTAGCATCAGACCGCATTTTGCGCACCGCCTTTGTTCTCGTTCCATCCGGGCGAACGGATGATTCAGTGTGAACAAAGACCCACCGGTTATGTTTCCCCAGCTGCTCCCGCAGCACCTTACAGGCCGATTCGTTCAGGGCGACCCCAATCGCCCTTCCTGCTTTCGCGTCCTCGGGATGAATCCATGCGACCTTCCTCTGCATATCAATTTGCGACCACTCCAGATCTGTGATGTTCGACCTGCGCAGCCCCGTCGCCAGTGCAAAAATAACAACTGGTTTCATATGCTCGGGCAGCTCCCGGATCAGGCTCGCCGCTTCCTCTTTGGTTAGCCAGCGAATACGCTTATTTTTCGGCACCGGGCATTTGATGTTCGGCGCTTTGGCTATCCATCGCCATTCGTTGGCCGCGCATCGTAACAGCGCCCGGATGAAAGCAAGGTGCGTTGCCTTCGTCGCCAGCGACGCTGGTTTATCCTTAAATTCAGGAACCGGCTTACCTCTTCGCAGCAGGCTGTCCCGCTTAGCCTCCCAGTTCATTCGATGTTTGCGATTAACCATCGAACTCACCGCCGACAAGATCCTGTCTTCCGTGATTGCTGACAGGTCCATTCCTTTGAAGTGCATCCTCCAGAATCCGATCCGGCTTTTGTCATCGTCCAGGCTTTTCTTGTGCTGCTTTTCGTTAAGCCAGCGAACGCACGCTTCATCGAACGTTCTCGGCTTAAACTCACCCATCTTATCAACTCGCCATGCTTCAGCTTTCAGCTGATCATAGAGCTCCTGCGCTTGCCTTTTGTCCGTTGTCCCAAGAGACCGTCTAATTCGACTTCCACCAGGCGTAACGAAGTCGCAGTGCCACGTACCGGCACGTTGTTTGATTGACATGCTTTATCCTCCTGCACATCAACCGCATTCACGGGTTGATTGTGGATCGGGTTCTTCACTGCCGCAATACAGTCTGTTTTGCAGATCAGATATGGGCTTTTTTTCTTATGTGGATTTTTTCGGGTAGCAGCCAGGCGACCGGACTTTATCCACTGGGCAATCGTGCCTTTATCCACTTTAAGGAAGGCGGCGGCCTCATCTCTGGTAAATACTTCTTCGTCCATCGATGTTCTCCAGTGGCCCCAGTCGGGGCCGTCATTGTTAATCAGTGTGCCTGTGCTGGCAGGTTTCGAAGTTTACGAACGCCGATCATTGCTGTGGCGACATAGCTGGTGGCGCGGTTGACGACTTCGACGGTGACCTTCATGCCATCCACCTCAACGGTGTAATTTGTCTGGTGCTTCTGCCTGCCGTAATCGCCATATTTTGCGTGGTGCGCCGCCAGCGCAACATCGCAAGCGCGGCGACCAATAGGTGATTGCTTACTGCGATTAATCAGCTTCATCATCAATGCACTCCCAAAGTGGCTACGACATCACTCGCTGTTTCGCGGGTGCTGCCTTTGCTGGATATAGCCCGGCGAGCACTGACGCGGTGGAGCGTGAAGCCGTGCTGTTCGTAAAGTTCAATTACGCGCGGAGCGGTAGAATTGCTGATCACCACTTTTGCCCCCCGCTGGTGGGCTGCCACACAGCTTTCCGCAAGCTCTACCTGGCTATCCCATGAGAACCCACCAGCCGCGTAGTTAGTGAAACCAGCGGTGCCGGGCAGCGGCTCATAAGGCGGATCGCAGTAAATGACGTCACCATCACCTGCCAGCGCGAGCGTGCGCCTGAAGCCGGCATTCATGAATACGCATGCGTGAGCCTTCCGCTTAAATGCCTTGATCTCTTCTTCCGGTAAATATGGCGCTTTATATTTCCCAAAGCCGACGTTAAAAAAACCGTCCAGGTTGTAACGGATCAGGCCGTTGAAGCAGTGCCGGTTGAGGTAAAGGAATGCTGCTGCGCGCTCAACCGCATCCAGCCGCTGCGCGTTGAATGCTTCACGAATTACCGTGTAGCTTTCGGCATCATTCAGATGCCTGAATGCCTTCATTGCCTCATAGATCACCGAGTCGGGGACCACCGCCAGCATCTGATACAGGTTAATCAGGTCGGCGTTGACGTCAGCCAGAAGGAAGCGTTCGTGTTTATCTGAGTTAAGGAACACCGATCCGCCACCCACAAAAGGCTCAATAAGGCGTTTCCCTGCGGGGATCAGGCGATCCAGTTCCGGCAGCAGCGAATATTTGCCGCCAGCCCATTTAAGGAACGGGCGCTGCCAGTTGCGCGGTGCAGGCGCTTCGACGGGAAGCGCTGCGGCGATACGTTCACCGATCCAGCGCATAACCGGCACAGCCATAGAGTTGCCTATCGCTTTGTAGCGCGGGCCGTCCGGGCAATCAGCCGCAGCTTTTCCTCGCCACGAAATTAGAGTGTGGTTATCGGGAAAACCCTGGAGTCGTTCGCATTCAACCGGTGTAAGACGGCGAACCTGCATGCCGAATTGAACAACATCAGCAGATGAGCGTGAATCCTGCGTAAAGGCCACATCTTCCTGATAGCCTTTACCTTGAGGCCCAGCAGCATCGTGGCGACCAATAGACGCGTGCTGGATGCAAATAGCGGGCGGCTGACCGCTGTTTGCATGGCTGGTATCGTGATTACCAGCTCTCAGCGTTGGTGACATATCAACGGTCGCATCTGCGCCATGGTCTTTGTAGCTGAAAGCTATAGCCGGAAAACCTTGTCCTGGCTTTCCACCACCAGTGGATAGGGGGCCAGTTATTTGCCCGTCGCCACCCTGTAAACGAATCTCACCGCGACTGTTCTCCGCGAAAGCAATGGCTGGTGTAAGATTGGTTCCTGATTGTGCCGAGGTTAGCGTAGGGGATAGCTCTTCAGCCCATCCAATGCCACCGACTTTACTGCCCTGACCGGGTTTAAATCCATAGCACACGGCATTTTCCTGACCATGATTACGCCCCAACGTGTGAGCCAGTTCGTGATTAGTGTCAGGATCTTGGGTGCCATGGACGGCAAAAGTTTCTGTATCAAAGTCCATTCGCACGCCGTGAGCGGTGCATGCAGTCGCTACGTCGATATTTCCGCCAGTATTACCTCCACCATATGCCAAAACGTAGGTGTCCAAATCTTCTGCTGTGCTATCGTTTTCTTTAGCCAACAATGTGCGGGAGATATTGGAATAAGCATCTGATACAAGGCCAGATCCGCGCTGGCTGAAAATTTCCTGATTGCTGGCGCCAATGCCACCAATATTGTTGGACTGGTTCAGAGTCGGGTGTGGATTTGCTGGGTTGTCCCAGTGACTACCGCCTTCAGCGCAGTTTCCAGCATAGCTGGCAACTTCCGGTTGCGTTTCTCGGCGCGGCGGAGTATCCCGGCGCACGCTGTTGAGCTCAAAAAGTACCGCTGCGGGATCGAAGTCTTTTCGAGAACTTGCGACAACGAACACACGGCGGCGGCGTTGGGCCACTCCGAAAAATTGAGCATCAAGGACGCGCCAGGCGATAATCCTTTGTGGTCCAGACACACAACCTGCGTGCGTCCATTTTCCCCCTGCTGGCTGCAACTCGCTGCTTTCTCCGGCAAGCCCTGCCAGAAAGCAGCCGAATGCGTTGTCTTTGCTGCTGAGGACGCCCGGGACGTTTTCCCAGACGATGATCGCTTCATCTTCTCCGCGCTCGCGGCGTTTGTCGTCGATTGCATTCGCTAATTCCACGTAAGAAAGGGTTAACTGCCCGCGCTCGTCGTCCAGACCATTGCGAAGACCAGCAATACTGAAAGCCTGGCACGGCGTGCCGCCGACTAGCACATCTGGCGCCGCAACGTCACCAGTTCGCACCGCAGCGGCGATTTTTGTCATGTCGCCCAGATTGGCTACATCAGGCCAGTGATGGGCAAGAACCGCAGACGGGAAAGCTTCGATTTCGGCAAACCATGCTGGAAGCCAGCCCAATGATTCCCAGGCAACGCTTGCGGCTTCAATACCGCTGCAAACCGATCCGTATCTCATGCTGCCACCTGCTTTTCGTTAAGTTCTTCAGCCAGTCGTTGCGCCTTCAGTGGGTTGGTAACGACTTCACCCCACGGCAGCAACCATCCGTTTTTCTCTTTGAGCCAGGGAAGGCGCACCGCGCCAACCCTGATTTCGTCCTGTGCATGTGTCATAGCGCATAGATAGAGTGAGAAGGGAACGGGAGACCAATCGGCGCAAATGGGATATCGTCGTCAAAGTCGACCGGTGGCTGACCGCTATTCTGCTGCAAGCGAGACTGTGGTGCGCCGCCAGTCTGATTTGCATAAGGGTTACCGCCATGTTGGGCATTGCGCGGGCCAGAGAACTGCGCGCCGCCGTGGATACGTTCGTCCTTATCCTTCATCGACAGTTCAAGCGCGGCGATCGCTTCTGCTGGGGCATTCTCAGCGTGTTCGGCGTAGGTCTTGCGCGTTCCCGGCTGGAAAACGTGGCGCACTTCGAACTTGTAGCCGTCGCCGCCGTCGTTTTTGGTGTACAGCACCTTCTGGAGAAACAGGCCCACCTTTTTGCCAACCAGCGCAGGGCAGTGCCATTCGATACCGTTTTGACCCTGTACCTGCTGCGGTTGCGCCTGTTTGACCTGGGCGACCCACATCAGCGCTGATACCAGCCCCATGCCGAAAGTCTGCTGGCCGTCTTTGCCGAGGAAGTTAATGCGCAGGAAATTCGCCTTAAGCCCGTTCGAATCCAGGCTCAGTTCAAGCGCCTGGGACTGGCTGCCATCTTTCCCGAAGGTGTACACCGCAGAAACGATTTCGCCCTCGTAAGCGCCGGTTTCGCTGATCCCGCCTGTTGCGCCAGCTTTCTTCGCCATCTCAGCCGTTTCGTTGTTCCACATAAAAGTCATTGGTTGGTTCATCGTTAAATCCTCAAAGTTACAATTCGGTCATAAATTCGGTGATAGCCACGTCTACGGCGTGGAGGTCGTTGTCCATTTCCGTCTGATCAGGGAACAGGTCAGGCGGCGCTTTGGCGGTGTCGTTGTCATCGCCTTTGATGAGAAAAACGTGTTTACCGTCCTTCTTGATGGCGCGCAGCACGATGGAGAAATAGCCCTCTGGCGTCAGCTTTTCGTTCAGCATCTTCCCTGTGGTCTTCATGCGGATCTTTCCCTCGGTCTCTTCGGTGTGAGCCAGGAAATAAACGCGGAAGTCGTCCGGCAGCTCGGTGGCCGCCATGATGATTCGCCAGATGTGATCTGCCATTTCGGTGAACTTGGCATAGCCGGTCTGATACGCGCGGTTCATGTTTTCGTGCTGCATGACCACCTGAAAATCGTCGATGATCAGGACGCGGCGAGTTTTCGACTGCACCATGCGATAGATGGTGTCCAGCACAGTTTCCCAGTTATCTGAGCGCAGAACGTTACCGCGCTGTTTGCTTCCGTCTGGCAGCAGCTTGCCGTGAAGTTTCCAGCCCGCAGACTTGAACGGCAGCATTTTGGGGATGCACTGGAGCAGCATCACATCGTCCGGATTGAAGTTGCGCAGGCTGTAGGACTTGCCCGCGCCAGAATCACCGAGGATCAGCACTGGAGTACCCATCATTTACCCCCGTTCAGCCAGTGTTCAGCCGTAAACAGCACGTCTTCGTCGTCGCTGTTGGCAACGAGCCAGCGCAGGTAACCCGGTTCTGTTTTTGCCAGCTCTGCGAACGAGACGCCTTTATGCTTACCGAAACGGAGCGCATGCAGCAGGGAAGGGTTATTGGAGATGGCGCGCATTTCGCCCATCGTCCATTTCGCCAGGCGGCCCATATAAAGCAGCAATTCGGCGGTGACATAGCAGTCATACAGCGCGCGGTGAGCGTACAGACCTTCCGGTACTTCCGGTTTCAGCCCGAGGCTGTAGCGCAGGTACTGGTTGCTGTGGCTCTTGTGCTCTGGCAGGAGTGAGCGCGCCAGCTTGGCGGTGCAGATCCAAGGCGAATCAATCTGCGGCAGCTTGGATTTGTCGAACTTCGCGTTGTGGGCGACGTAGGCATCAGCCCCCAGATAGCGGCCAATTACTTCACTGAGCAGCGGCGCGCCTTCCACCATGTCTTCGGTGATATGGTGAATAGCCATCGCCTCAAAACCGATCGCCACGCCTGGCTTAACGAGGTCGCTCATTGGGTTGCAGATCACGCCATCGACAATATCGACGCTGGCGATTTCCACCACAGTTTCCGGGCCGCCTTCCAGGCCAGTCGTTTCGGTATCAATGACACGCAACATTGTTAATCCCCTGTGTTCTGTAATCACAAACTGCATCGAAGTGCGCGAGCTGGTGGGCGATGGCCTCAAGGTCAGCTGGCGATAAGTGGTACATCAGGCACAGAAGCGCGATAAGGTTCATCGCCTGCTGCTGTTTGGTCGTAGCCTGCATATCCATTCCTCTGAAAAAGGTTGTAAGAATCCCGTCGCTGTGAAAGCCGACCGTTTAACAAAGTTGGTTTTGCTGGTGTCCCTGCTAATGGATTGCAGGTTTACCGTGCTGGTTGAGATAAACCTCTATCTCATCGTTAGTGGTGCGCAGACGCTCAAACAGGGTGAACAGATACAACCCTTTACCCACGTTTGCAGATGCGCGGTATGTGCGCCCCTGATACCTGACCAGCATCCCTGGTACAACGCTGGTTCTTGGTAATGTTGTTGTGCCGTAATTAGCCATCTCATCCCCTTGCCGTCTTCCCGGCTGCCAGAACTTTTACCCGGGCATTCGCGTTTGAATGCGTTGTTTGGATGAGATGATTATTAACCGATGGTTATTTTTGGTCAATAACCGATGGTTAATTATTTTGAAGATAGTTAATAACTAACTGAAATGTGGGTTAATTTAGTTTTTAAAAACTGCGTGGTATGATTAAAAAAACAGCTATGGAGGTGTTTATGGAATTCAATGAAGAGCGCGCAGGCATGATCTCTAGCGCCATCGGTTTGGCTGTGGTTAATCTTGTTGCCTTTGGTGTCCCTATTAACAGAGATAATTTGGTCGACGAACTTGAACGGGTAAGGCGTGAAACCGGGAACGTGATCGGGAAGGGGGTTAATCGAGATGCTGCTGAGATCGTTAGAAAAGGGATATAAAAAAATCCGGCTCAGTGGCCGGATTATGTCTATCTACGGTAACGCAAAACAGAATACCAGAACACAAACCCGATGATTTCGACGTCGCTTTCGTTTGCCTCTTCATCGTCGTATTCACGATTGATGCTGCGGATTAACACCTTTCCGCCAGGCTTGCGGTAAAGCTGTTTGATTCGCTTTAAATCGCCCTGGTTGATGGCGTACAACTCACCGTCAACGATTCGTTTATTTCCGGTGTCAACTGCAACGGTTGCACCATCAGGAATTACTGGTTCCATGCTATCACCGGAAGCCGGGAAACACAGGACACCAGAACCGTCAGTGCTGGCACCTACGCGCCGTAAAGTTGCTTTGGAAAAACGTAGCTTGAAACCGTTGTAATCTTCATCCGTGACGCGCCCATCCCCGCAGGCAAATTCGATATCCTTCAAGAACGGCACTTCAACCTCATCTTCTGGTAGAGGGGTATTTCTATCCCAAGATTCGACTGTACCCCACTCACTTACGGGGGGGAGAGCATCATCAGACAATCGTTTTTCAGCGAGTTTTTCGCCTCGCCCATACTCAAGCCACTCTGGAGAAACCCCAAGCCATTTACTTAAAGCCATGATGTTTGTCATGTCTGGGATTGCTGCGCCGTTAAGCCATTTCCAGATCCCAGGCTCAGAAACATCAATGCCTTGAGCTTTTAATGCGCTACGAATCCTGCCTGCGAGCCCACGCCCACCCACACCAGCATCAAGACACGCAGTGTGTAGTCGTTTGGAGAACTCTTCTTTTAAATCTTCTTTTTTAACCATGCGTTAATTATCGAATAGAGTTGACATAACTGTCAGTTAAGAATTAATCTTAACCCGTAGTTAATTTGGTTAATGGAAAACGCTATGAATCCAATGCAATTCGCTATTGAAGCTGTAGGCGGCCAAACAGCAGCAGCTCGCCTATGCGGACTGTCGAATGTGGCTATTCATAAGTGGGTTAAGAACGCAGCCTTACCGCGCACTGAATACACAGAGAAAACCAATTATTCACAGATCCTTGCTGACGCATCTGGTGGAAAGTTCACCTCTGAATGGTTGCGTCAAGCAGCAAACCCAGACCGGGAAAAAGCACCCGATGCCGCCGCTTAATCAGCGGCATATGTTTTTACAAGGGGATTATCACCAATGGAGAACGCAATCGCACGAAAGTTAGACCCGCCAGTTATCAATCCGGTTGAGATAGAGAGCGTTCTGCTCACCCGGCTTGCATCAGTGGGCCAGAAGTCTTACGCCGAGCATATGGGTATCAGCGAGTCGACAGCCAGCAGGCGCAAAGCCGAAGGGTATTTCAGCACCATGGCGAAAGAGCTGGCCTTACTGGGTATTCAGGCCGCGCCACCGGAAGCGGTGCTTGTGTCGCGTGAATATCTGGCCTCAGTAGAAACGCTCGCTGATATCGGGCTGAAAGCCGAACGGGCAAGGCCGGGGCCGCTGGGGTGGGATTAAGCCATGAACCATATCGAATTCATCGAAAAGCATGTTCGTGAAGAACTGCTGAAGCTCGGTTTCTCTCTTGGTGTCGCTCAGGGGGGGGCATTCCAGGCAATCGACATGTACAAGCGCATGAGCCAGGCAAGCAGAAAGGGGAAAATTTTTGATGATGTTTTACGGTACGCAAAGCTGTGGGCGGAGAAGCAGCAGTTACCCGCTGACCGCTTTGAGAAGCGAAAAGTTAAACGGAAAGCCCAGCCGGGCTTGTTCTGAAAAGGCGAAAGCCGCTGTGCGTCAACACAAGCGGCTCTCAGGTGCAACAAACGTGAGTAAATTGCGAGGTCAATTCTAATGCCAAAGCGCAAAAAGTACCAGGAAAATGAGGAACGACGCCTTCAGGATTCCCCTGATGGGCTGGTGGTCGCCGCGTCAAAAAACAGGGCGTTCGCTGAACGTCTGGTGGGCGTGATCCGTCTGGCTCTCGCTACGTCGGGAGTGAAAAATGGGCGTCGTTAAGTTAGCAGACTACAGGCCGCCGCTGGAGGTCGTGGAGCATCGCGTGGCGCAGCTGGAAGATGGTTTTACTCGTGTTGCTAATGAGCTTCTCGATGCTGTCATGGCATCCGGACTAAGCGAAACAGAGCTGTGTGTTGTCCTCGCTGTTTGGCGCAAGACGTATGGCTACAACAAGAAGATGGACTGGGTTAGCAATGACCAGCTTGAGCAGATGATTGCCAAGCATCACACACACTGTTCGACAGCAAAAAATCAGCTTGTTGCCAAAAAAGTCTTGGTCCAGGAGGGGCGTAGCGTGGGTATGAATACCAGCATCATCGAGTGGAAAACAAAGATTAACGGATTCTGCAAAACATTAGCTAAACCTGCTAAGGATTCTTTAGCGGAAGTTGCTAATAAAACTTTAGCTGAAAGTGCTAAGGAAACATTAGCGGAAGGTGCTAAGGATGATGGCGAAACCTTAGCAGAATCTGCTTTTGAAACTAAGCAGGATCTGCTAACCACAAAAGACAATATACAAAAGACAATAAATAATACCCCCCAACCCCCAGAGGGGGAGTGTGTCGGGCAGGAAGAAAAACCTGTCTCAAAGAAAACCCCGATCGACTACCAGGCAGTGCTGTCTGCATACAACACCACCCTGGGAGACCGCCTTCCCCAGGCAGAGGCACTAAACGACAAACGTCGCCGTGCTATCAAACGCCTGCTGGCCGAACTGAAAGAGCCAACCGTCGAGGCTGTGGAGAATTACTTCGCCGCGTTCGCCGAGCGAGCACCAAAATTTTACTTCGGTGAGAACGACAGAGGCTGGCGTGCCAGTTTCGATTATCTGCTGCGTTCTGACACCCTGCTGAAAACCAGGGAGAAAGCGCTATGACCGACATGAACATGATCCCGCAGAACATCGAAGCCGAACAAAGCGTGCTGGGCGGTATGATGCTGGATAGCGGTAGCGATCGCTGCCAGACCGCCATGTCGATGCTCAAACCAGAATCGTTCTACATCCGTCCCCACCAGGTGATTTTCGCTGAGATGCGGGAGCTGGTAGCCAACCAGAAGCCTATCGACCTAATCACCCTGATTGAGTCGCTGGAGTCGAAAGGGCTTGGCGAGCAGGCTGGTGGTTTCGCTTACATGGCGGAGATATCCAAAAACACTCCCAGCGCGGCGAACATCGTTCACTACGCAATGCTGGTGCGCGAGAAAGCCATGGAGCGCTACGGCATAGACAAGCTGACCAGCGCCACCGAGCTGCTGTTCTCCCGCAACGGGATGACCACCAGCCAGAAGTTTGACGCTATTCAGACCCTGTTCACCGATATCGCTGACTACGCGAAAACCGGTAACCGCCGAGGGCTTCGCGAGTTTTCGGAAGTGATGGGCGACTGGGTGGACGAGGTGGAAGCGCGCTGGAGTGACTCAGACGCAACGCGCGGACTGTCGACTGGGATCGGCTCGCTGGATGACCTGCTGCAACCGAAAGGGCTGGTTAAAGGCGCTCTGATGGTGATCGGCGCACGTCCAAAGATGGGTAAAACCACGCTGTATAGCCAGCTGGCCGTCAACTGTGCCGAGGTTGAGCAGCTCCCCGCGCTGATGTTCAGCCTCGAAATGCCGGATAAGCAGATTGTGGAGCGCATGATCGGGCAGGTCAGCCGCGTGAATACCGATGTGTTTTATGGCGATCGGTACGACGACGCGCAGGTGGCAATGGCTTTTGCTGCTGGTGGACGTCTGGCCCAGACCGGGAATCTTTACGTCGACGACACGCCCGGGATCACGCTGGCGCACATTGTTGCAGAATCGCGTCGCATCAAACGCGAACGCGGTGCTGTCGGCATGGTGCTGGTGGACTACCTGACCCTGATGACCGCCGATAAGGCTGACCGTAACGACTTGGCCTACGGGATTATCACGAAGGGGCTGAAGAACCTTGCGAAGGAACTGAACTGCATCGTGGTGCTGCTTACCCAGCTGAACCGCGATCTGGAGAAGCGCACCAACAAACGCCCGATGCCGAGTGACTCCCGCGACACCGGTCAGATTGAGCAGGATTGCGATTACTGGATCGGCATTTACCGCGAAGGCGCATACGACGAAAACGCAGATCAGGCGGCTACCGAATTGCTGTTGCGCCTGAACCGCCACGGCCCAACCGGCGTTGTTTACTGCGACCAGCGTAACGGTGCGATCTACGACTGCGACCAGGCTGCTGCTGAGCAGAAGCGCCGCGCGAATGATGCCAGACCCAACAAAAAGAGGGAATTTTGATGAAAATTTACATTGCTGGGCCAATGACCGGCATCCCGAAATATAACCGCCCTGCGTTCCATTTTGAGGCTATGCGCCTGGCTTCGGAAGGCCATGTGGTGTTAAACCCCGCGACGCTTCCCGATGGCCTGAGCCAGCCAGAGTACATGGATATTTGTCTCGCGATGCTCCGCTGCGCTGACGGTATTTTCCTGCTGTCCGGCTGGCAGAACTCCGCAGGCGCAAAAGCGGAACACGCTCTGGCTCAAAAGCTGGATCTGGAAATCATTCATCAGGAGAGTGCGGTATGACCAACAAAACCAAAGAACTCGTAGCTGCCGGACATGCGCTGGCGAAAGAGTTGCATTGCGCTGAGTCTGCTGCGCTGGTGCGTGAACTGGCTACGCAGCTGGATGTGCAGCGTGCTCGCGCTGATGTGTTGGCTGACGTAGAGAAGCAGAACGCCCAACTGAAAGACGAGAACGAATACATCCGCAATCGCTTCAAAGAGCTTGATCGGATGTTCGGTAAGAACCTGCTTGTGATGAAAGCGGCGGTTATCGACTGGCGCACCACCGGAGACGCCAAGAACGGGATGGCATGGATTTTTAACACCCTGCTTGGTCCTGGTGAGCTACCCAACGAGGACGAGAAAGACGCTCAGGCCTACTTTGACCGCGAATACGCGCCACTCGACAAAGAGTTGATGGATCTTCACCAGTGGTTTTGGGAGCGCCATAAGCGCATTGAATCCAAAGGTACTGTTATTCAGGAGGCTGCCCAGTGAACGAAGTATTTGTATTGATCAAGATAACAGCGATGGTCATTGGTATTTCGGTCGCTGTGCTGGGGCTGATGTCATTCGTGATGTGGCAAAACCCGTTTCGCTTCATCAAACCGATGTTTGCCGTAAGGGTTTTGGTGGCGTTAGTAGCATACGCATGGTTCCTTTACTTTATTCCGGGGGCGTCACAATGAACAGAATCACCGAAGGCAAAAAATACTGCTATCGCTACCATGACGGGAACGACAGCGAAGGCCGCCCGATCGTCACTTTGTGGAAGCGCGTAATCATTCGCGAGACAGACAAGACTTTCTGGCACGTCGAAGACATGCCGTACATGACCAATGAGCAGCTTATTAAATACCGGACCGGTGGGCAGCCAGCCAACCAGAAATACCATGTTAAACGCTGCCTAAAAGGTGCTGATCGCTCCAGTTACCATTACACGAGGGAAGAGGCTTTACAGGCATTTGTTCGTCGCAAAACCCACCAGATTAGCAAGATTCAGCTCGCAGAAGAAACAGCGCGCCTGTGTCTTGCCGGTCTTCGTGAAGCCGGGATCATTTCCGAGGGATATCGCTGTAAGGTCGAAAAATTGCCGGATAGCGATATATTCCTCGCTGCCAACCAGCCGGGGCCAATTGCATCAGAATATAGCTGGGGAGAATACTGATGGCTGATAAATTTCCACCAGCAAAAGGGCCGAAGGTGCCGCCTATGCAACCACGCATCACCATCAATATCGGCGAGTCGGCATCATCGGCGCAATTACGCAGGTTGATACGTGATCGGCACGCTGCATGGTCACAGGAAACCTTTGGTGATGTTGGTCCAGTCGGTCCGTTGAAACACCTTGCGAAAGAAGCGCTGGAGGCCGCCGCCGCGCCAGATGATTTATCCGAGTGGGCGGATCTCCAATTCCTCTTGTGGGATGCCCAGCGGCGTGCCGGTATCTCTGACGGCGAAATCACAGCAGCGATGGAAGAAAAGCTGAAAGTGAACATGGCGCGCCAGTGGCCTGAACCGAAGGACGGAGAGCCGCGATTACACATCAAAGAGCCTGACAACGCTCTGGCAATTCCGGATGGTTATGTCGTGGTGCCGATTGAGCCGACAGAAGACATGATCGTTTACGGCTTCGAGTCCGAACCGGATGAGGACTTCAGCGATCCGGCTGTATGGGAGGAATATCAGGCTATGAGTGGGTGCCGACAGGCGGCGCATCGGGCGAAATTATGTTGGGCAGCGATGATTGCAGCAGCGCCAAAGCTGGGGGATGAATGAGCTACTTCTTCCTGATTATTGTGACAGCCAGTAGCACCATGAATATGCAGATTGTACCAATGCAAAGCATGGAACAATGTCAGGCGGCAATAAAAGCGTTAAGCATTGCTGACGAACAACGTTCGTGGAGTGAGACCTCTCCAGCTATCAACAATATCAAATGCGTGGAGGCAAAATAATGGCTAAATCTGCTGCTGAACGCAAAGCCGCCCAGAGAGCCCGACAAGCAGCTGCTGGTGGGCGTAAATTTGAGCTCATACTTGATACGCAGGAACTTGAGATGCTGGAGCGCAATTGTGCATCACGCCGCCCGGGGAGGGCGCCGTATGAAATGAGCGAATACGTCGCGATGCTGATTCGGCAGGACGACGCCCGCGTTCGTGGTCGCATCAAGTCAATCAGGGCGAACCGCTGCGGTAAATGCGGCGATGCGCTGCCGGTTAAGTCGTGTCCGTGCGACGGTGATTCGCAATGCTGGGTTACGCGTGGCTGGCACGAAACGAAACTTGCTATGTGACATGTCACAATGTAATCAATAACATACAAGCCTCTTCGGAGGCTTTTTTGTCGGCGTTAAATTGCTTTTGCCACAATGCCCAGCCATAATATCCCTGTCAGCCTGAACAACTGACACTCGGACATTCGCGCCACGGAGAACACCATGGCGCAGCACCACCAGCTTAAACACAATCGCCTGACGTTATCCGACGTCAGCGACTTGTCGTATCTGTCGCTTAACCTCTTCGGGGGTGACGCGTGAGCCAACAATTCCACCTCGTTAACGAAAGCGTTAAGCAGAACGCTATCAACTACATTCGTCAGTTGCCGGTCGACAGCAAGCGCCCGCTGATTCTCGACGTGAAAGAATCGACGCGCACCGCCATTCAAAACCGCAAGATGTGGCCGTTACTGAAAGACCTTTCCGACCAGGTTCTCTGGTTCGGCAATAAATACGATTCCGACGACTGGAAAGACCTCATCACCGCGCTGGTGGCGAAGACCAAAAAGCAGGAACAGCGAATGGCCCCCGGCCTTGATGGCGGCGTCGTGATGTTCGGCCAGCGCACCAGCAAAATGACCATTCCCCAGATGGTAGAGGTCATCGAGGCGATTTACTGGTTCGGCACCCAGCAGGGCGTCACCTTCAGCGAACAATCCCGCAATGAAATCGAGTGGGCAAAGCGTTGGGGGGATAGCAATGCGAAATAACCCCAATCAGAAAACCTACCGCAGCAAAAAATGGCTCGCTGCTGTCGGGCAGATCGAACAATGCGTGTTATGCGGTTCGTGGGGGACGCAGGTAGCACATCGCAATGAAGGCAAAGGCATGGGCCTGAAAGCTGATGATTGCGCCACGGCGGCGATCTGCATTTGCTGCCACGATAGCATCGACAACGGGAGCAAGCTATCGCGCGACGAACGCCGCCAGCTGATGGACCGCGCTATCGTTCTGACCGTTATCCAGATCGCTCGCCTTGGGTTGGTGGTGCCAGCATGAAAATTTACGATATCACCCCGATCAGCAAGCCCCGCATGACCCGGAGCGATCGCTGGCGCAGCAGGCCGGAAACTTCCGCTTACTGGTTCTTTAAAGTTCAAGTGCGCCGTCTCGGTATAACCCTCCCGGAATCCGGTTACCACATAACATTCGTATTGCCCATGCCGAAAAGCTGGAGCAAGAAAAAGCGTCAGCAGCATGACGGCCAGCCACACCAGACCAAGCCGGATAAGGACAATCTGGAGAAAGCGTTACTGGATGCGATATTCGATGATGACTGTCGGATATGGGACGGCAGGGTAACGAAACGATGGGGAGAGACAGGCCAGATCATTATCCAGGAGAATGCAGAATGACACGCAACGACATTAACAATTACCAGAAAGCGTCTGTTGAGCGTACCGACTCGCAAAACGCCTGGGTGACGCTGGCAGCAGCACCACGCAGATCTTACCTGGGGAAATACCGCCGACTGACACCATCGCAAAGCCGTTGGGTTCGTTCGTTGCTGAACCACTGGGGCGGTATGTACGGGGGCAGCGGAACAGAGCACCTTTCTGGTGGCGGTGGTATGTGGTCAATGATATTGACCGGCTGGACTGGCGAGCAGCAGGAGCGGATCGCTACCGTGCTGTCTGGTCTGCGTAAAATTGGCTATACCGGCGATGCGTTGTTTGAGCAGGCGAGAGCCATCATCTGGCCGAAGAAATCACTTTCTGACCTGATTGGCAATGCCGGTGATCAGGAGGAAGCTGCATTCATGGAGGCTATCATCCTGAAGTCCTTCAAGCCGGGTAATCCCGTGTATGAGATAGGGAAGGACTATTACACCTGGCGGAAAACCATCAATGGCATGGCACGATGGATGCAGTATTACTACGCGCCGTTTCTGACCGAAAAGCAATGTATTGACCGTGTGCGCTGGTGTATTGAGTTGTTCAACTCTGCTGTCTTCTTCACGTTAAAAGATGAATTAGGATTCGAAAATGCAAAAACTTGCGAAAAAGACTTGAAAACGAGTTTTGAAACTGCATAATTCAGATATGCTCGGACGTCAAAGGCGAAAGAGCTTACCCACCAGCGGAGATGCCTTGCGCGGAGCGGTGGGAACCACATTTAAGCCCTTGCAGAAATGCAGGGGCTTTTTTATTGGCTCAATGCCACCGGGTGAATAATGTATGCACACGGCGATCATCTGCGCTTCTGGCCCGTCCCTTACTCCCGTTGACTGTCAAATAGCTGCACGCTCAGGGCTTCCTGTGATAGCGGTTAATTCATCATGGCGAGCCATACCGGAATGCACCCACATTTACGCTGGCGATCTGCGCTGGTGGGATGTGAACATTCCCGCGCTGCCCGATGGCCCAGAACGCTGGTCATGTAACCGGAGAGCACACACCCGATACGGCGTGAACCTCTTCCCGACAGATACCAGCGGCACATTCAATTCGGGGCAGAGAGCGATCCTGTTCGCTCACTGGCTCGGTGCCATGCGCATCATCCTGCTCGGCTTCGATTGCTCAATATCAAATGGTAGTCACTGGCATGGCGATCATACAGCGCTTGATAACCCGACAGCAGCGAACGTAAAGCGCTGGCATGGCGAGTTTGCCCGGGTTGCTGCGCAGCTGCGTGGAAGCGTCAATATCATCAACAGCAGCCGCCAGACGGCGCTTAATTGCTTTCGTCGTCTACCTCTTGAAGCGGCGATCAGCGAGGTTACATGCTGAATCCTCCGATTTACATCGATGGCATGCTGGGAATGGGAGACACCATTTACCAGCGCGCTTTCGTCAAACAGCTGCCTGCGGGGACATTCATTAAGACGGCATGGCCGGAGCTTTACGAAGACCTGCCAGTAAAAGCTGTCCGAAGTGATACCGCGCTTAGAACGCAGCGAAAAAACGAGTTTCGCAGCTCTGCAAAGTTTTATCCGCCGCCATCGCCACGACAGACGAAGCGAATATTTTACGGACCGGATGATCTGCGGCGCGGTTCGATATTTGATGCAATGCGCCGCCAGTTCGGCGTAACGCCAGCAGCGCTTGATTTGCCATCCTTTGGCCCGGCGCAGTTTACGCACCAAAAGCCGATCGCCGTTATCCGTCCGGCAACGGTTCGTTCTGAATGGCGTAGCGACTCCCGAAACCCTGACCCCGATTACCTCCTGCGCGCATCGAGAATCCTGCGGAAACATTTCTGCGTGATTAGCGTTGCTGATTTGCAGGACGGGGAAGAGTGGCTGGTGGGTGAAGAACCAGAGGCGGATCTGAAAATGCACGCTGGCGAGCTCAATATCAAAGAGCTGATGTGCCTGGTAGAGCATGCAGCTGTCGTGGTTACGCCTGTCGGCTGGGCGCTGCCAGCTGCCATTGCGTATAAAACACCTGTTTACGTTATCGCTGGTGGGCGAGGTGGGCATAACGCTCCCGAGATAGTCACCGATCCGGCGATGGATTTATCCCGCGTTGGCTGGGCAATCCCGGACAATTATTGTCGCTGCGAAGCGTGGGATCACCATTGCGACAAACACATCTCCAACTTTGATTCAAAATTCGAGGCCTGGCTGAATGAAGTCGTTTTATCAGGAACTGAACAGCGGGCTGGTATTCCTCCCGGAGCTGGGCATCGGTCGTTATCCGGTTCCGGCGTCACGCCCGTATGACGAGCAGTATTTTGCGAAGTATCAGCAGCTGGCCGACACCGAAACGGGCAGAGCCTTAACGCAATCCCGTATTGAGCTGGTGGAGCGCCATTTTCACGGTCCTGTTCTCGACGTTGGTATCGGCGCTGGTCAGTTCGTCTCTACCCGACCGGGAACGCTTGGGTATGACGTTAATCCGGCTGGTATCGCCTGGCTGAACAAGCGGGGCGCATTCGCTGACCTCTACGCCAGTCAGTGGCGCGCGCTGACGATGTGGGATGTACTGGAGCACATCGACGAGCCGGAGCTGGCAGTACAGCAGGCTAAAGAGTTTGTTTTCGTTTCGATCCCCATTTTTACCGATGCCGGAGACATTCTTCGCTCGCACCATTTCAGGAAGAACGAGCACATCTGGTATTTCACTGATGAAGGTATCAGGCGCTGGTTTGCTGAGCAGGGCTTCGAATGCGTGGAACACAACAATATCGAGTGTGAGCTCGGGCGCAAAGGTGTTGGCACTTACGCTTTCAGGCGTACTTGAGTTAACCCTCATTTTGCCCGCTTCGGCGGGCCTCTTTTTCAGGCTACGGGAATCATCCTCGACGTGCTTTGTGTTAAATCCAGCCCGATAGCCTGAACCCTACACACGGAAATCATATGTCTGATCCATTAACTGTAGCTGGTGGGTTTGCTGCCGGGACTGTGGGGGTGACGCTTGCCACTCTATTTCCCGAAGCCACTCCCGGCGTAATGCTTTTCTCCCTCGGAGGTGCCGCGCTCTATGTGTTGACGTCTGAGCCGCACCAGATATGGAAACAGGCGGTATTCGCGATTATTTCGTTTCTTGGCGGCGTCTCGTTCGCGGTGCCTATGGCGACCATCATGGCTGGCGTTATTAACTCTGCACTGAGTTTGCTGACACCACCAGTGACCATCGAAGTATCACCAAATATCGGCGCGCTGGTCGCCGCATCCATTTCGGTCGCTATCCTCCTTCGCATTTTGTCCAAATCCAAAAACGGGAGCCTTCCCGGACTGGATGGGGGTGATGAATGACATGGGATTCGCTGATGCTTCACGCAAACGCGGTGGTTTGCCTGCTGATAATGTTCCGTCTGATGTTCTTCAATAAGACGGGGAAAGCGTATCGGCTTGGCGTCTCATTGTTTGCGTACCTGATTATTCTTTCAGCCGGATATACCGCATTCCGGATTATCCATGGCGATTACGTACAGGTCGACCCTGGTGAATTCATGCTGAATGCGACTGTTTGCGTCTCGGTATGGGTGGCTGGCGGGAACCTGGCAAAATTTGTGAGAGCAACATAGATGAATCAATCTCAATTTCAAATGGCGGCTGGTATCAGCGCCGGGTTGGCTGCGCGCTGGTTTCAACCAGTAGATGCGGCGATGAAAGAATTTGGCATTACAGCACCTGCGGATCAGGCCATGTTCATCGCTCAGGTAGGTCATGAGTCTGGTGGCTTTAGCGCTGTAGTTGAAAATTTGAACTACACGCCATCGGCGCTGGTGGCGACCTTCGGAAAGAGGATCACACAGCAGCAGGCTGATGCGCTTGGGAGAACAACCGAACACGCAGCCCGCCAGGATGCCATCGCCAATCTGGTGTATAGCAACCGCCTGGGTAACAAAGCGCCCGGCGACGGCTGGAAATATCGCGGCAGAGGGTTAATTCAAATCACTGGCCTCGACAATTATCGCACCTGCGGGGCGGCGCTGAAGTTAGACCTCGTTACTTCACCTGAACAGCTCGAACAGGAACTTCAGGCAGCACGCTCTGCCGCCTGGTTCTACACATCCAAAGGGTGCATGGCCTACGGTGCCGATATTACTCGTGTTACGCGCATCATTAACGGCGGCCTGAATGGCATTGATGACCGCAAGATCCGCTACAACAAAGCGCGGGCGGCGCTGCTGGTATGAAAATGAGTTATTGGGTGCTCATTGTGACGTTTATCGGCTGTATTGCGGGCGGTCTTGTCTGGTCAGCGGATCACTATCATGGAAAGTTTCTGGAGGAACAGCGTCGCGCTGACGATGCAGAACAGCGTGCTGATTCCTCTGAGAGCATCACCGCTAATGTCCTGCGCACCGTAGCAATAACAAACATCATTCTGGAGACAAACCAACATGCCAAGCAGCAGATCGCACTGGAGTCACAGAGAGCCGAGAACGATATCAAAGCTGCTGTTGCGGATGATGATTGTGCTGTTCGTTTTGTGCCTGCTGGCGCAGTTAAGCGGATGCACGAATACGCGAACGGTCTACGTTCCGGTACCGGTAGTTCCGTTACCAGCCAGCCTGACGGCTGAAACACCCCAGCCAGAATTACCCGACCCGTTTACGTGGGGAGCAAGTCTTGACCTGAATGTCGCGTTGCTGTCAGCGCTGGCGCAGTGCAACAGGGATAAGGCTGATATCAGGACTTTCGAGAACAACAGGGCAGGACAAACCGATGGCACGATTAAACGTTGAAGTTATCCCACCAGACAGCAAGGCGCTGAACGGGATTTTTGCAGAGATTGAGCGCAAATATGCGTGTCAGCCGCTGACGCCAAAAGTAATTGATGAAATGCAACGCGAAGCGACGCGCCTTGTACGGCGAATGATAACCACAAAGGTTACGTTCGTCCGGGACTGACATTACAGAAGCCCTTCACTGAGGGGCTTCGATAATGGAGCACTGGAATTATTCATGAACAGACCACACCCACCAGCGCATTTTACGATGCCACCTGACCCGAAGCCTTACATCAGCATAATGCCCGCCAGTGACGTTGGTGAGTGGCTGAATCAGCACATCCTGAGCTATGAGGGTGACCTCTACAACCCTGATCACCAGCATTTGCTTGAAGCGGATCTGTGCTTTCTCTGGGCGTCGAACGCTTTCGAGAAGAAAGGGCGTTCCGTGCTGGGGCAGGCGGAAGAAGTGGCAATGCGGGCTGGAGGATGGCAGAAAGCGCGGATGGAGCAGCAGATGTATGAATGGTTCGGCAGGGTGCCGCAGTTCATCATCACGCTCGCCGCCGATTACTGTTCGCAATGTTCCGATCTGGAGTTCTGCGCGCTGATAGAGCACGAGCTTTATCACATCTGCCAGGCGACAGATGAATTTGGCGCGCCGAAGTTCACGCAGGAAGGGCAGCCAAAGCTGAAGCTGCGCGGCCATGACGTGGAAGAGTTTGTAGGCGTGGTTCGCCGTTACGGTGCGAGCCGGGACGTGCAGGAAATGATTGATGCGGCGAATCAGCCAGCGGAGGTTGCTCATCTCGATATTGCCAGAGCGTGCGGGACGTGCATGCTGCGACTGGCTTAAATACTGGACTGTATAAGACGAATGGTGATTTATGGCTGCATTAAAACCTGATGTGAAAGCCTTCATCATTCAGTCGCTTGCGTGCTATGACACGCCATCGCAGGTGGTCGAGGCTGTCCAAAAAGAATTCGGGATCAAGATCACCCGCCAGCAGGCTGAATCTCACGACCCCACGAAGGCCAGCGGTAAGACGCTCGCCAAAAAGTGGATCGAGATGTTCCACGCGACGCGCGAACGGTTCCTGACCGAAACCAGCGACATTCCGATCGCGAACAAATCCTATCGCCTCCGCGTGCTTGACCGCATGGCAACCAAAACCGAGGGGATGAAAAACTTCTCCCTGACGGCGCAGCTTATCGAACAGGCCGCGAAAGAGGTTGGCGACGCTTACACCAATAAGCTGAAGGTTGAGAGCACTGGCAAGGATGGCGGCCCGATCAAGACCGAGACGACCAACCTCACCGCAGATCAGGCCGCAGAGCTTTACCGCAAGATGATGGGGTGATTATGCCTCTACCGTTTGAATTCGACTTCAGGAACCCTGATTACCAGATGGTTTTTGAATGGCGGATGGAACGCCTACAGCGCATTCGCCAGAACCCCGAAATGCTGCCAGCGCTAAAGCAGTTTTACCGCACCAACCCCGCCCAGTTCATCATCGACTGGGGTATGACGACAGACCCGCGTAACATCGATTATGGCCTGCCGGTCACCATCCCTTTTCTGCTGTTCCCGAAACAGGAAGAGTGGATTCACTGGATCATGGAGCGGCGCGAACGGCTGGAGAACGGCATCACCGAAAAGAGCCGCGAAATGGGGCTCAGCTGGACGGCGATCGGGCTGGCTTGCTCGCTCTGCCTCTTCAACAAAGAAATGGTCATTGGCTTCGGCTCCCGTAAAGAGGAATACGTCGACAGCACCGGTGACCCGAAGGCGCTGTTCTGGAAGGCGCGCAAATTCGTGGAAACGCTGCCCGTCGAGTTTCGCGGTTCGTGGGACGAGAAGAAGCACGCCCCGTACATGCGCGTTGAGTTTCCCGATACTGGCGCTGTCATCAAAGGCGAGGCTGGCGACAATATCGGGCGTGGTGACCGTACCACGCTCTACCTGGTGGATGAGGCTGCGTTCCTCCAGCGGCCCCTGCTGATTGATGCGGCGCTGTCGCAAACCACCCGCTGCCGTATCGACCTGAGCTCGGTTAACGGCATGGCGAACCCGTTCGCTCAGAAGCGTCACGGCGGGAAGATACCGGTATTCACATTCCACTGGCGAAGTGACCCGCGCAAGGATGAGGAGTGGTATCGCAGGGAATGCGAGAAAATCGACAATCCGGTGGTGGTGGCGCAGGAACTTGACCTGAACTACAGCGCATCAGCGGAAGGCGTCCTGATCCCGTCCGACTGGGTACAGGCTGCCGTCGACGCGCATATCAAGCTGGGCATTCAGCCAACGGGCAAACGACTGGGCGCGATGGACGTCGCCGACGAAGGCAGGGACAAAAACGCCTTTTCGACCCGTCACGGCTTCCTCCTGGAGAACGTGCGGGAATGGTCCGGCGTGGGAAGCGACATTTACCAGTCCGTTGAGAAGGTCTTCGGCTTTTGCGAACAGGACAACCTCGAAGAGTTTCGCTTCGACGAGGACGGTCTGGGCGCTGGCGTTCGCGGAGATGCGCGCGCCATCAACGAACTGCGCAACGCTGCGCGCCGACCGTCAATACTCGCCACACCGTTTCGCGGTAGCGGCGCAGTGTTTGATCCGGACGATGAAGCGGTGCGCGGCGACAATGGACAGGCCGCCCGCCTGAACAAGGACTTCTTCGCTAACGCCAAGGCCCAGAGCTGGTGGCGGTTACGCAAGCTTTTCCAGAACACCTATCGCGCCGTGGTTGAGGGAATGGCCTACAACCCGGACGAAATCATCTCAATCAGCAGCGCTATGGCGAGCAAAGACAAACTCATCATCGAGCTTTCTCAGCCGACCTACTCCATTAACGGTGTTGGGAAAATCGTTGTTGATAAACAGCCTGACGGCACCAAGTCGCCGAACCTCGCCGACTCGGTGATGATCAGCTACGCGCCAATGAATTCAGCCCTGAACATCTGGGAGCTGCTAGGGAGACAGGCCTGATGGCACGAAACAAGCAAGCCTCTCAGCGAACGGCGCAGGCCACCGCTGATGGCTATGAGAACTTTGTCGCCCGCGTGGGGATGCAGACGCCTAACCAGCATTCAGCATCGACCTACCGGGCGAACTTCACCAGCCGCAACCGCATGCTGGTGGAATGGTCCTATCGTTCGTCCTGGATCATCGGCGAAGCGGTCGACGCTATCCCGGACGATATGACCCGGAAAGGCATTCGCATCACTTCGGAGATTGACGCCAAAGACCGTGGCACCCTGGAAGCGCAGCTGGATGAGCTGCAGATCTGGGATGCGCTGAACGACGTGCTGAAATGGTCGCGTCTCTACGGCGGCGCGGTTGGCTTCATCATGATTGAGGGGCAGGCACCAATGACCCCGTTGCGGCTCGAAACCATTGGAGAAGGCAGGTTTAAGGGCATTCTCCCGCTCGACCGCTGGATGATTAACCCGGTGCTGGCCCGCCGCATTAAAGATATGGGGCCGGATCTCGGCAAACCTGAGTTTTACGACGTGGTGACCACTGCAACGGGCATCCCGGCCTGGCGCATCCATCACAGCCGCCTGATTCGCTTCGACGGGGTGACGCTGCCATTCCAGCAGAAGATGACCGAAAACGAATGGGGAATGTCGGTTGTAGAGCGTATCTGGGATCGGCTTACTGCGTTCGACAGCGCCACTGTCGGCGCGGCGCAGCTGGTCTACAAAGCGCATCTGCGGACCTACAAGGTGGAAAAACTTCGTGAGCTTATTGCGCTGGGAGGCCCGGCATTCGAGGCGCTGCTGAAAAACATTGATCTGATTCGCCAGTTTCAGAGCAATGAAGGTATGACGCTCATGGATGCCAAAGATACCTTCGAAACCCACCAGTACAGCTTCAGTGGTCTGGATGACATTCTTTCGCAGTTCGCTGAGCAGATTAGCGGTGCAGTCGGCATCCCGCTGGTACGCCTGTTCGGTCAGTCCCCGAAAGGCTTCTCTACTGGTGACGCAGACCTTGCCAACTATTACGACCGGGTGAGCTCATTGCAGGAGCGCCGCTTACGGCTGCCGATGCGCCGGATACTGGACATTATGCACCGCTCGGAACTCGGTAAACCGCTGCCGGACGATTTCACGTTTGAATTTAATCCGCTATGGCAAATGTCTGACGTTGACCGCTCAACGGTGGCCGTAAACACCACCAACGCGATCAGCACCGCGCTGGGCGACGGATTGATGACGCGTAAGGCGGCGATGACCGACCTGCGCGAAAACTCTGACGTCACCGGCATCGGGGCATCCATTACCGACAAGGACATAGAGAATGCCGAAGACGAAGCGCCGCCAGGCATCGGCGAACTTGGCGACAAACCGCCAGAGTCGCCAGGCGGAGATCCGATATCGAACGAGCCTACGGCAGATAGCGCGGGCGGTCGGGGATATCGTAAATGGACGCTACGATGGTTCAAACGATAGCGTCACCGAAATAATGGATGCGCTGGAGCGCTACAGCGAAATCATCACCCCCTGGGCGACGAAGGTTGCTGAGAACTTTACCGCCGACATTGCGCGCCAGAATGAAAAGCAGTGGCGTCAGCACAGCCGAAACATCAGCGCAGAGCTGCGCAACATGGTTGACCGCGCCCCGGTAGGCCAGGTGATGAGATCCATCGTTGCCGAGCAAATTAAGTACATCAAATCGCTACCTCTTGAGGCCGCCGATCGGGTGTATGACATTCAGAACAAAGCCATCGAGGCCGTTGTGACTGGTGGCCGCGCTGAGCCATTCGCGAAAGAGATAGCTGCGTCCGGTGACGTGTCACGCTCACGAGCGAACCTTATCGCCCGTACCGAGCTTGGACGCGCAACCGGAGCGCTGGATCAGGCGCGTGCGCTGTCAATCGGCTCGAATGGTTATATCTGGCGTACAGCCGAAGATGGCGACGTCCGGCACTCTCATCGTGAAATGGAGGGCAAGTTTGTCGAATGGGGCCGACCTCCAACGCTTGACGGCATGACCGGTCATGCTGGCGAGCTCCCGAACTGCCGCTGTTATAAAGAGATCGTCTTCCCCAACCCTCATTCTTATCTCGCCTGAATCGCAGGTAAACCATGAAATATTTTTTCAATACCCGGCTGGGGGAAACCCGCTATCAGCTGGCTGACGGCTCTCTGTTGTGCAAAGACGTGCCGATAGGTCGAACGGGTAAACAGCTCTACGGCGCTGCCGATCTGCCAAACCTCAAACCCGACAAGCTCGGTGAGATAGTCGTAACGCGCTCTCCTGAGCAGGTATTCCATCCGGCCACGCTCGCCTCATTTGAAGGGATGAGCATCACTATCCTGCATCCTGAAGATGAAAACGGGAATGTGCGGCTGGTAAATCCCGAGAACTGGAAAGAGCTTGCGGTCGGGCATCTTCAGAACGTGCGGCGAGGGACTGGTGACCAGTCTGATTTGATGCTGGCTGACCTTATCGTCAAAGACGAAAGCGCCATTCAGCTTATCGAAGATGGTCTGCGCGAAGTGTCGTGCGGCTATGACGCGGAGTACGAGCAGACCGAGCCAGGTAAAGCCGAGCAGGTCGATATTACCGGAAACCATGTGGCTCTTGTCCCTAAAGGCAGAGCCGGAAATCGTTGTGCAATTGGAGACAGAGACACAATGGCAAATCAAAAGAAAAGCTGGTGGACCCGCATGCGCACGGCCATCAAAACGGGTGACGCTGACACCATGAACGAACTGCTGGACTCTGCGCCAGCGGCGGTAACGGGTGATGAAGGGGATCTGCCCAGCGGCGTTAACCTCAACATTAACCTTTCACCGCAGCAACCATTGCCGGACAAAAAGCCGGAAATGGGCGGAGAGCCAACCGGCGACGGCGAGGACGATATCAAAACCTTGCTCAAAGCCCTGCTGGCTAAGCTGGAAGGAAATGCGACGGGTGATAACGCCAATAATCCTGGCGAAAATGATAACAAAAACCCAACCGGCGACGACGAGGACAAAGAAGAGGAAACCACGATTACCGGTGACTCTGCCTATCGTGCCGAGGTTATCGTCCCGGGTATCGATCTGAGCCGTAAGGTGAAACCGACCGCGTTCAAACGTGATGTGCTGGCTGCCGCTGACAAAACACTGGTTCGCCAGGTTGTCGGTGATGCGGATATCCGCAAATTGCCCAAGCAATCGGTCGATATGGCGTTTAACGCCGTGTCTGAGATTGCCAAAGGGCGAAACACTCGCACCACCACGGGCGATGCACAACGTCCAAATATGGGCATGACCAGCATCGCTTCCCTGAACAAACAAAACGCCGACTTCTGGTCTAACCGCAAAGGATAATCCAATGACTGCATATCTGTACCGGATGCCTGTTGGCATTGCCGGGGCTATCTCTCGCCCGCAGGACTTAACCGTCGAACCGGTGATCCTTAAATCCGCTAACGCCTTCGCTGCCTATGGTCTGGCCGGCAAATACGACGCTGACGGCTTTTTCGTGCCGCTGGCGGACGGTGACACCGCCGACAAGGTGAAGGGTATCTACGTTCGTCCGTATCCGACCACATCGCAGCCAGACATGGTTCGCCAGGTGGGGACGGATAAGAACTTCCCGGGCGACGCCATGAAGCGTGGCTACATGACCGTTAACCTTGGATCTGGCTTCGATGCCAGCACCATCAAAAAAGGCGCGCCTGTCTACGTGGTTGTTTCGCTCGACTCAACCATTGACGTGCCGCTGGGCGGCTTCATGTCCACGTCCGTCAGTGGCAAAAACGTGGCGCTGACCAACGCCGAATTCACAGGGGCCGGTGACGCTAACGGCAATGCAGAAATCTCCTGGAAGATTTAAGGAACAGACGAATGATTACTTTTGATCAGGCAACCGTTGATAGCTCTGGTGCCTTTCTCATCGGGGAGCTGGAGAGACTCGACCAGACGCTGAACCTGCCGCTGGTGGGTTACACCTGGACCCGCGACATTCAACTGCGTGAAGACGTTTCTATCGCAGATGACATTTCCAGCTGGACTAACACCAGCTTTGGCGCTGCGGGTACTGGCGCAAATCCGAACGGTAAAAACTGGGTAGGTAAAGACTCCACCGCTATTGCTGGCGTGAACGTTGATATCGGCAAAGACGGCAATCCGCTGAACCTCTGGGGAATGGAACTGGGCTGGACCGTTGTAGAGCTGGCAGCAGCTCAGCAGGTAGGTCGCCCGATTGATACCCAGAAGTACGACGGGATGCAGCTCAAATGGCAGATGGACAACGACGAGCAGGTTTACATTGGCGATGATGCGCTCGGCCTGAAAGGGCTGGCAAACCTTGTCGGTGTGACGCTGAACAATGCGCCGAAGACCTGGGCGAACTCCACCAACGACGAGATTCTTGATAGCGTGAACAGCATTCTGTCGAATGCCTGGGCAGCATCCGGTTATTCCGTCGTGCCTTCTGATCTGCGCATTCCGCCAGAGCAGTATTCACTGCTGGCGAGCCGTAAGGTTTCCGAAGCGGGTAACCAGTCACTGCTGACCTATCTGGCTGTGAACACTATCGCTTTCCACCAGAACGGCGTTCCGCTGGAAATCAAAGCGGTCAAATGGCTGAAAGGGCGCGGGGTTGGCGGTAAAGACCGTATGGTCGCCTACACCAACGACAAGAAATACGTGCGCTATCCGCTGGTGCCGTTGCAGAGCGTTCCTGTCCAGTATCGCGGTCTGTACCAGATTGCGACCTACTACGGCAAGCTCGGTGCGGTTGAGCCAGTGTACAAAGAAACCCTGTCCTACGTGGACGGTATCTGATAACCAGAACGGCCCCGAAAGGGGCCAGAAGGAAACTGAAAATGGCGAAAGAAAAGCTGGTTACCATCCATGTTCACACCCCGTTTACGCTGACGCTCGGCGATCAATCAAAACAGGAGTTTGGCCGGGGACGGCATAACGTACCGGAAGAGGTCGCGTCGCACTGGTTCACCCAGGCGCACTCTGAGCTTTCCGAAAGCGTGATTAGCGACACCGATGATCTGCAACCCATTATCGACAGCCTGCAAGCGCAGATTGCCGACAAAGATAAGCAGATTGTCGATAAAGATCAGCTGATTGCCGATCTGAAAGAAGCGCTGCTCAAACTGCAAGAGCAGAACGACAGCCTGCAAGCGCAGATTGCTGCCGCCCAGACTGGCGGCAATGGAGCAAAAGATGCCAAAGAATCAAAGCCTGCCAACAGTAAGTGATTTTCGCCGCGACTTCCCGCAGTTTGCTGACCCTGCCAAATATCCCGAAGCGCAAATCCAGTTTCGTCTGAATCTGGCCGATGTGCTGCTGAGCGAAAATGTCACCGGCAAAGAGTTGTTTCCGTACTTTGCCGAGTTGTTCGTGGCTCACTACATGACGCTATGGGCGGCAGATAGCCGGGCAATGCTGGTTGGCGGCCCGGGCGGTTCAACCAATGGTGTTCAATCCTCCAAGTCCGTTGACAAGGTAAGCGTCAGCTATGACACCAGCGCGACGCTAAACCCTGACGCAGGCTTCTGGAATAACACCCGATATGGCGCTGAATTTTATCAGCTGATCACGATGTTCGGTGCGGGCGGTCGCCAGCTATGAGTTTCAAAAGCGGTGTAACAACGAGGGTGGATAACGCTCAGGCCATTCTGGATGCGCTCAAATCCATCGGTAAAAAAGAAGTGCTGGTGGGCATCCCGGAAGAAGACAGCGAGCGTGAGGATGTTCCGTTTGGTAATGCCGGGATCGGTTACGTCAACGAATACGGCTCACCGGCGCAAAACATCCCCCCGCGCCCGCACCTGATCCCCGGCGTTAAATCGGTAGAGGAACAGACAGTGCCGCAGCTAAAAGCAGCGGCGCAGGCTGCGCTTGATGGTAATGCGGCGGGTGCGGAAAGAGCGCTCAACCGCGCCGGAACGCTGGCCGCTAATGGCGTCAGGCGTTACATGACTATTACCGGCTTTACACCGCTTGCTGATAGCACCGTTGAAGCTCGCGCGCGTCGAGGGCGTAAAGGGGCGAAAGCGGAGCTTGCCCGACGCGCTGCTGGCGAGTCCCCCGGAACCGATCTGGTGAAACCGCTAATCGACACCGGGCAATATCGCAGAGCCATTACCCATGTTGTGAGGGATAAAGATGCCGACTCTTGATGTAACAGACGTGCTTTTTGACCCCGACTTTTGCGACTTCAACCTGTGGGTAACGCGTCGTGCGCAAACGGTGGACGAGGACGGGATCGGTAGCGACAGCGAAGTTAAAACGCAGTTTGCCGGGGTTGTTACCGTTGACCGCTCTCTGGAAAACCGCCGCATGCAGGCCGGGCAGGTTATCAGCGGCGCGATTCTTATCGTGACAACTGAGCGGCTGACACAGGGGCAGACTGGCCGTGATGCCGATATCGTGACGTATCAGAACCGTGATTATCGTGTGACGTTCGTCGACCCGTATACCGCTTACGGTGCTGGCTTCGTCCAGGCGCATTGCGAACTGTTGCCGTTTGATGGGGGTACTCCCGTTGAGCAATAACACCAGCACAGAGCGCGGCTGGCTGACACCCACCAGCGGCGATCCGGATTATGACGAAGCGCTAGACAGGCTGTTAAGCCAGTGGATGCGCAATGTTTCCGGCTTGCCTTCGGGGATGGTTCGCCCGCGCTGGCAGAAAGATCAGCCGCCACTGCTACCCGTTGAAACGAACTGGTGCGCGTTCGGCGTTACCGGATGGCCCATTGATAACAGTCCTGCATTCACCAGGCAGACCGATGAGGGCGCTCAGCTCTGGCGGCATGAAACGTTTGAGTGCATGGCGTCGTTCTATGGCCCGGCTGGTATGTCTTATGCGTCCCGTTTTCGCGATGGCATATCTGTGCCGCAAAATAATGCTGAACTGAATGCGCTTGGTTTGTCCCTGGGCGACTACACCGGTCTGACCCCTTTCCCCGAACTTATCAACCAGCAATGGGTTCGCCGCTACGACATGACGGTGCGCCTGCGCCGGAAGGTTGTGCGCGAGTACGGCATTAAATCGCTGGTGGAAGCGCCAGTCACCTTTTTTGGAGAATAAACTATGACGCAGGGCTTACCTGTATCCAACGTTGTAAACGTTGATGTGATCATCTCGCCGAAAGCGGCTACTGGTCGTAACTTCGGCGCGCTGCTGATCCTCGGTTCTTCCACTGTCATTCCGGTGCAGGAGCGCGTTCGCCTCTATGCGTCCGTTGAGGACATTGGCGAGGATTTCGGAGTCGACAGCCCGGAATATGAAGCGGCGCAGGTTTTCTTCAGCCAGTCGCCGAAGCCGACGCAGGTTTATGTTGGCCGCTGGGCGAAGACGCTGACCTCTTCCGAAGGTGGAAGCGTGGAAACCATTGTGCAAGCTGTTAATGCCTGCCTGCAATATACCAACTGGTATGGGCTGGTTGTCGCTGATGATGTTGCTGATGGCGATGATGTGCTTGATGCTGCCGACGTGATTGAGGTTGCTAAACTCATCGAAGCGTCCAGCCTGAGCCGCATTTTCGGGGTAACCTCTGCCGACGCCGAGATTATCAATACGACCTCGACGACCGATGTTGCGTCAAAATTAAAGGCTGGTAAGTATTCTCGGACCTTTATTCAGTATTCCACCAGCAGCCCTTATGCTGCGGTTTCAGCTTTTGGTCGCGCGTTTACCGTCAATTTCAACGGCAGCAATACCACGATTACCCTGAAATTCAAACAGGAACCGAGCGTAACCTACGAAACGCTGACGGTAGGACAGGCGGCGGCTGTGGATGCGAAGAATGCGAACGTGTTCGTGTACTACGCCAACGACACGGCGATCCTGCAACAGGGTGTTATGGCGAACGGAGACTTCTTCGACGAGCGCCACGGGCTCGACTGGTTGCAGAACTACGTTCAGACCAACCTCTATAACCTGCTTTACACCAGTACCACCAAAATTCCGCAGACTGATGCTGGTGTGACCCGTCTTCTTTCCGACGTTGAACAGTCCATGGATCAGTCCGTCACGAACGGTCTGGTAGCGGCTGGCGTGTGGAATGGTGGCCCTATCGGACAACTGAATTCCGGCGATACGCTGACCAAAGGCTATTACGTGTATGCACAGCCGCTGGTGCAGCAGGCACAGGCCGACCGCGAAGCGCGCAAAGCACCGTTAATTCAGGTGGCCTGTAAGCTGGCTGGCGCAGTTCATTATGCCGATGTGCAGATCAACGTGGTTCGCTAAGGAGCGATAAATGGCAACTTATTCTTTTCTCGATGTAACCGCGTCGCTCACCGGGCCGACCGGCGTTATCGATCTTGGTCAGGGTTCTGCGAACTCTGAGGAAGGTATCACCCAGACCATGGGCGGCAACAAGAACACCATGACCATCGGTGCCGATGGCGAAGTGATGCACAGCCTGCACGCCGACAAGTCAGGCACCATTACGGTAACGCTGCTGAAAACCTCCCCCGTGAACAAGAAGCTGTCTCTGGCGTATAACGCGCAAAGCCAGTCCTCTGCCACCTGGGGCAATAACGTGATCGTCATTCGCAACACGGCATCTGGTGATATCTCTACTGCGCGTTCGTGTGCATTCCAGAAACAGCCTGATTTCAATAATGCCAAAGAGGGCGGAACCGTCGCCTGGGTATTCGACTGCGGCAAGATTGACCAGCTGCTCGGGGAGTTTTAACGCATGGAATTCGAAATTAAGGGCGTGAAATATCGCACTGCAAAACTCAGTGTTTTCGAACAACTGAAGGTGTCACGCAAGCTGTTGCCGGTGCTGGCCGGGATGGTTTCTGACTTCCGGAGCGTTCAGGAGAAGATCAGCAGCAAAGATACCGAAGGCGCGATGGCTACCATCCTGCCAAAGATTGCCAATGCTGTGTCCGATCTGAGCGATGGAGACGTGGACGCTATCCTGTTTCCCTGCCTTTCCGTAGTTTCACGCGAGCACATGAAAGGCTGGGTGCCGGTATGCCAGCATGGCGAAATGGCGTTTGACGATATCGACCTGCTGACCATGCTGCAACTGGTGGCGCGGGTGGTCGCCGACTCTCTGGGAAATTTTTTGCAAGGACTCCCTACCAGCGAGACGCCCACCCCGCCAGCGGAATAACCTTCAACAGCCTGCCGGGCGGTGAAGATTTTATTCTTCGTCCGGCGCTAGCCTTCCATATTGACCAGAAAGACCTTAACAGCGGTGCGGTAGACCTCTGCCGCATCGCGCTTCTCAATGACTACCTCGACATGCGCGAGGATAACGACGCCCGGGTAGATAAATGGAGAGCGGCCAATGAGCGGTAACGCAGATACGATTAAAGACTTCCTTGTTTCGCTGGGGTTCGATATCGATCAGGCTGGCGCTAATAAGTTTGAAGCAGTGCTGAAAGGCGTTACCGCGAATGTTCTGAAGGTCGGCGCGGTGGTGGAAGGCGCAGCGCTGAGCATTGTTGGGTTTACCACCCAGATCGCGAATGGTCTGGATAAGATTTACTGGGCATCCCAACGGACGGGGGCCAGCGTCCAAGGCATCAAAGCGCTGGGCTATGCCGCATCGCAAACCGGTGCCAGCGCCGAGTCGGCCATGTCCTCCCTTGAAGGACTGGCTGGTTTCATGCGTAGCAATCCGGGGGCGGAGGGCTTCCTGAACCGTCTGGGCGTACAGACCCGCGATGTCAGCGGAAAGATGCGTGATACTGCCGCCATCTTTACTGGCGTTGGGCAAAAGCTCAACAACATGCCGTATTACCGCGCGAAGCAATACGCGCAGATGCTCGGCATCGATGAAAACACGCTGATGGCGATGCGGCGCGGCATGAATGGCTTTACCGCCGATTACCAGTCTATGCTGCAAAAGACGGGGTTCAACGCTGATAAGGCAGCCGTTCAGTCCAACAAATTCATGACGTCCATGCGCGGGCTTACGTCGCTGTTCGGCATTATGCGGGACAAGATCGGCTCAAACCTCGCTGGTGGTCTTGCTGGTTCGCTGGACAGCCTGCGGCGGCGCATCCTCGACAACTTCCCGAAGATTGAGGAAACGCTGACCAAAGTCATTAAAGGCGTGATCTGGCTTGCGAACGCATTCACACGAATGGCGTGGCGGGTGATTCAGGCCGCTGGTTCTGTCATTGAATGGTGGAAAAAGCTGGACGATGGCAGCAAAAAGTTCCTGATGACCATCGGCGCAATCCTCATCGCTTGGCGTTTGCTCAATGCTGCATTTCTGAAATCACCTATCGGCCTGATCACCACGCTGATTCTGGCGATCGGATTACTCTATGACGATTACCAGACGTGGAAAGAGGGCGGTAAAAGCCTGATTGACTGGTCTAAGTGGCAGCCAGAGATTGAGCAAGCAAAAAAGGTATTTAAATGGTTACGCGATAAGTTTCTGGAGCTCAAGGACAACCTGGGCGGCTGGAAAAATACGCTCACCATCCTGTTTGGCTTTCTGGCCGGTGCGAAGCTGGTCTCCATGCTCACGGGTATCGGGCGACTTGTCGCCGGATTTATGGGGCTCGGTAAGGCAATCGGCGGTTCTATTGGTGGGCTGGGTAAGCTGGCGCAGGGGATCGCGCAGCTGGCAATCAAGAATCCCTGGTTGCTTATGTTCATTCCTGCCAACAATACGCCGACCACCAGCGAAGAAATGGCATCGATTGGCGGTATAGGTAGCAATATCGTACCCGAAAGGCAGCAGGCATATGAGGCGCTGAGAAAGGAAAACCCTGGCAAAGACTTTTTCACTGATGAGCAAATCCAGCGAAAAATTCAGGAGATGGGACTGGAGCCAGAGCAGCGAGCGCAGTCTGTTAAGCGACCTCAGGCGACAGCCCAGGGCAAGGTATTGCTCGACTGGATGGGGCCAATGTTCAATAAACTGGAGTCGCTTTATCAGCTGCCAGCTGGCCTGTTGAAAAGCGTGGCGATCACCGAGTCGGGTGGTAACCAGTTCGCCATGTCCGGCGCAGGCGCGAAAGGACTGTTTCAATTTATGGATGGCACGGCGCGCGACATGGGCCTGCGTGGGAATGATGTATTCGACCCGGAAAAGTCAGCTCAGGCAGCCGCTAAGTACCTCAGCCAGCTGTTGCGGCAGAACGGCGGAGACCTTAGCAAAGCACTGGCTTCATATAACTGGGGGATCGGCAACGTTCAGCGCTATGGCATGGGGCTGATGCCGCAGGAAACGCGCAACTACATTCCGAAAGTGATGAGCAATATGCCCACCAGCGCCCCGGTGATTCAGCAGGAAACGAATATTAACATCCACGGCGTTTCCGATCCGCGCGAGGCTGCCCGTTTGACTGTTGACCGTCAGAAGGGCGTGAATTCACAGTTAACCCAGCAACTCCCCGCAGGACCGAGATAATGGATATTTTATCAGCGATTTTTCGCCAGCAATCCCGGCGAATTGGCCTGCTGATCCCCAGCGTGGTCGTCTCCGAAAAGCATTCTGATGCGCTCGAAATTACTGAGCACCCGGTGGAGAAGCCAACAACTAACAGCGCGTCGGGCTTTATCGCCGATCATGCGTACAAGCGCCCCAGTGAAGTCACAATGGAATGCGGCTTCGCTGGTGGTGGTTCGTTGCTGGACTTCATTGATACATCGTCAATCGGCCTCAGTGCCGGACTGAGCCCCAAAGAGACCTATCAGCAACTGCTGGATCTCCAGTCCTCCCGAGTGCCGTTCGATGTGGTGACCGGAAAGCGGGTGTACAGCAATATGCTGGTGCGAGCCATTGAGGTGACAACGGACAAAACCAGCGAGAACGTGCTGAACTGCACGCTTACCCTGCGCGAAGTGATCATGTCGCAAACGCAGAGCGTTAGCGTTGCTGATAAATCAGATATGCAGGATGGCGTCAGTACATCGGCAGTGCAGAATTCCGGGACGAAATCCACGACACCGCCAAATGAATCGCTTCTCAGCAGCATCGTCACAGGCGGTCAGCGCCTTGCCGGAGGGTGATATGCAGTTTAACGAAATACCGCTTTCTCCTGACAATCAGCAGTTCCGCGTCTTGCTGGGCAATACCACGTATACGCTAAGGATCATCTGGCGTGATGCGGCTGGCTGGATCATGGACGTGATGGATAGCGGCGGCGATGCGCTGCTCTCTGGCCTACCTCTACTGACCGGCGTGAACCTATTGCGACAATATCCACAGCTTGGCATTGATGGCGCGCTGGTGGTAGCGACCGATAAGGGAGCACCAGACGAGCCCACCAAAACCAACCTCGGCACATACAGCCACCTCATTTTCGTACAGGAGTAGAAATGTCTCTTAACTGGATGCGCCATTTTGAGCTGCAATTGTTGGACCAGAACGGGCAGGGCGTTTCCCTGTCTGACTTTAAGGTCACGTTCCAGATCGAGTGGGCAGACACACGCTGGCCGCGCGTGGCGAACGTGAAAATTTACAACCTTTCGACCGATACCACGAACAAGATACTGGGGCAGGAATTTGCCAAAATTCGCATCATTGCCGGATATGACGGTATAGCGCCGGATGTTGATGCGAGCCAGGTTGGTGTCGCCAGGGAGATTTCACCAGACCAGATAGGGCAGGTGAACGGTCAGAACTACGGCCTGATTTTTGACGGTGATATTCGCTTCACCGTCACCGGGAAGGACAACATTACGGATTCGTGGGTGTTGATTCAGGCCATTGGTGATCATGAAGCGTTCCTTTATGCGACTACCATCACCACGCTTGCAGCTGGTTATACCGTTGCGGATCTGCACCGGGCGACGATGCAGGATTTCAACGCGTTCGGCGTGACACAGGGCATTACCGGCGATTTTCCTGATACCGTGTTTCCTCGTGGCCGCGCGATTTACTCATCCACCCGTAACGTGATGGATAATATTGCTGCGCAGTGCAAAGCGACATGGCAGCTGGTGGATGGTCAGGTCCAGATGGTGCCAGAGGATAAATATATTCACGAAGCCATTGTGTTGAATGCCGATACTGGCCTGATCGGTATGCCGCAACAGACGATGGGCGGCGGCGTAAACGTGCGGTGCCTGATAAACCCAAACATCCGCATTAATGGTCTTATCCAGCTCGATCAGGCTTCGGTGTACCGCGCCGCGCTCGGCAATAGCGAAATCGCTCAGTCGCCCGGGCGCATCACCGAAACAGAAGAGAACGGCAACCGTGTGTTGACCGGCACAACGTCACAAGCTGCCAGCATTGCGACAGATGGCGTTTATATCGTCAAAGCTATCGACTATACTGGCGACACCAGAGGTCAGGCGTGGTACATGGATTTGATGTGCTTTGCGCGTGGCGCTCGTGATCTGATTAGCCAGGCGACTATAGCTCGTTCAGGAGGAGGTTGAGTGTATAAGAACATGAATGGACTTCGATACAGTGTGATTTTCCTGTCGGTGCTGCTCGTTTCTGGATGCGCAAATGCAGGCTTCAATTCTGATAAGAATGTTAGTTACAAAAAACGCCCCGGGTGGCAGCCAATTTTAATCTTATCGGCAGACGATTGCCAAACATGGCAATCGAAAGGTAAGTCGCTTATCGACTGGAGTGGGGAATCTTGCGGTCCCGAAGGGTTGATTAAGGCGATTAATAAAAAACCAGAGATGATCCCTATTTTTTATGCTGCATATCATGAGTACGGTACCGGTGGCGTTGGGGCTATCGATGTAAGAGATAATTCCCCGCTAAATTACCTTAACTTTGAAAATAACTTAGCTAAAAATCTTTCATCATTAACTGTAATATCAAAGATATATGATGACTACACCATTGACAGAAAACCAATGGGTCTTGCAGAGGTTTCACGTGAGGTTTTTGTTAAGAGGCTAAATGATTTTTCTTTGCAGCAGCCTGCTATCTATCAAAAGATGAATGATGTAGCGAAGGCCGATTATGAGAAAAGCAAAAAAGCACACAGCAACGAAAAACTTGGTGTGAACTACAAGACTACTTGTGGGCCTTATACGATAGACCTGTCGTCTGCTGATGGTTGGGCCAGAATTAATGGCGTGAAACCAGAGACGCAAAAAATTACTCCAATTGGTACTGGTGGCAGCACAAACCGTGAGCCGGATAACGTCAAAATGGAGTGGATGGTCGATACTGACCAACTTGGCCGGTGGGTAGGGCTCGAGTACATCAAGCGCAACGGCAAAGCCATTCTCAACGCTCAGTGGCTGCAAGCCAGCATGAATGCGCCGCGTCAATACGCAACATACGACTGCGTGAAGGTGAAGTAGTACCAAAACCTTGATGCTTCGACTCAAATTGTGCTTTGTTTGTTTTCGTTTTTTAGTGTTAAGCATTACACTGCAGTTACTCTTTCGTGGTTACTTTTCGCTATTCGCAATTTCAACGCAGCAGGAATAACAATTACATGACACAAGCCCAGCTAAAATCTGGCGCTCTGATTGAGGAACTTACACCTTCACTGATCAAAGGTGAGCTTTTGATTAATGAAATGGATGTTCGCAGAATCATCAGGGAAGCCAAGAGGATTCCTGAGAGATATCAAGGACTCTCGATTGAAGGACTGGCTAGGATTACCTTGGGTCAAATTGAGGATGGGTGCGAGCTTTGTGAAAGGGCTCTATCGTTGGCACCAAACGATCCTGTTTCATTATGCAACTATACGATTGCGCTTCGTAACAAAGGTTTACATCTCAAACAAAACGAACTTTTGGCTGCAGCTGTTAATTCGCGCAATCCAAAAATTCTTTATGACATCGTTGCGAATGCGACCTATTGGGCTGATATCAGAACCTTAAATAGGGCTTTGCCTATGCTTATTGCGATGAATTTGCCATCAAGTGTTGATCTTCACGAAGGCTTAGACACCATCAAATATTATGAAAAACATGAGTGGAGGGTGGACGATATGACGTCTATCGGCAAACTTATGATGGCTATTTCAGACAAGCATAGGTTACGTCTTGCTGCTTCACAAATGCTAGATATTAACTCTGAACTTAATGCGTTAGTCATTGAAGTAAAAACAGAAGATCCAGTTTTTATATCCATGCTGAATGATGAGTTGACCAATGAAATTTTGGCTGCTGGTTTAGCAAACTCTGAGTGCGTTGGATATTTTGAAGCAGGAGACTTCTGATGCCAGTTTTGCATACCTGTTTTTTAGAGATAGCGAAAGATTCGCTAGAAAGAAACGGGGAGTTATGGACGCGCAATGCAATTAGTCGGGCATACTATGGCTTGTATCATTCTGCATTAAGAATGACGGACAACATGACACCTCAGTACAGCAAGGATGGCGAAAAATTGCCAGGTGGCTCACACATGCGTTTTTATTTAGCCTGCTGTAGTGGGGAAGCTGCAACCATCAAAAATCTTGATGTCCAGAAGGTAATGAAAATTGGCGTTAAACTCAAAATGCTTCACGCCCAAAGAGTGAGCGCAGATTATAAACTTGATAGAAAAATCAATAGAATAACTGCATTAAGCACGCTAAATGATGTTGAAGAAGCCAATGCAATAATTGACGATCTACTAGGTAGCAATGAAAGTTCTCTAATTGCCTAATCATTTATCTAATCACTTAACCCGCCTCCGAGCGGGTTTTTTTATGGGTTTTTTATGCCAATTCCAACTCAATCACAGATCGGCGGCGAGCAGCAGACCGCGCAGGCCATTGCCGATTCGGTGTCTACCCAGATGCGCGTAGCGATGCCCGGCATCATTCAGTCGTTCGATCCTGATACTGTTACCTGCACCGTAGAGGTGGCGCTTCGCGGTATTGTTGGCGATGGCTCCACCGAATTAAAACCACTGGTGGATGTGCCGGTTATCTTCCCGCGTGGCGGAGGTTGCACGCTGACCTTTCCGGTTAAAGAAGGCGACGAGTGCCTGCTGATCTTTGCCGACCGTTGCATCGATTTCTGGTGGCAGAGCGGCGGCGTTCAGGAGACCGTCGACCCGCGCCAGCATGACTTATCTGACGCATTCGCCATCGTTGGCCCGCAGTCACAAGCACAGAAAATCAGCGGTATCAGTACCAGCGCCGCGCAGCTGAGAACCGATGATGGTGCGGCGTTTGTAGAAGTCGCCGCAGGACATAACATCACAATTAAAACACCGGGCCAGCTTACAGCTACGGCTGAAGGTGGAACGACAATCACATCCCCGACTATCACGCTGAACGGCAACGTAACGATTAATGGCAACTTGTCTCAGGGAATGGGCGAAAGCGGCGGTACTGCGACGATGCTTGGTCCGGTGACGGTAACGAATGACGTAACAGCTTCTGGTATCAGTGTCGCCACGCATAAACATGGCGGAGTACAGACTGGCGGGGGAACTACCGGAGGACCGCAATAATGCGATACCGTCGCGAAGATGCTGAAGGTGATTACACTTTCGGCCAGGGTGACGATACTTTCCTTATCGACAGTCCGGAATGTGTCGCTCAGGCAGTAAAAACCCGTTTCGAGCTGTGGCGCGGTCAGTGGTTTCTCGACCTGACGGAAGGCACGCCGTATGTTCAGTCGGTGCTTGGGAAACAACGATCTGACGTCTACATCCTGGCTATACGCGAACGCATACAGGGCACGCCTGGCGTTCTGTCGATTCTTTCCTTCGATACCAATTATGATGGCACCAGCCGTCGCGTCACTTTCACTTCCTCCATTGACACAATCTACGGTCAGACAACTGTAACAAGCGAGGCATAAATGGCTTTGAACCTCGACACGCTGGGGCTATCGGCAACGGTAACCGCCCAGGGGATTAGTGCGCCTGATTACCAGACAATCCTCGATACACTGACCAGCTATTTCAGGCAGATTTACGGTAGTGATGCCTACCTCGAACCAGACAGCAAAGACGGGCAGATGGTCGCGCTCGTGGCTCTTGCCGTGCATGACGCTAACAATACCGCTATCGAGATCTACAACTCTTTTTCACCGACGACAGCGCAGGCCGCAGCGCTTAGCAGCAATGTGAAAATTAACGGGATCACGCGAAAGGTAGCGACAAACTCTACTGCTGACCTTCTGTTAACCGGTACGGCGGGCACGACTATCACGAATGGCTCTGCACGGGATAAAAACGGCATTATCTGGAATTTTCCCGCAAGCGTATCGATCGGCGTTGACGGCACTGTGCTGGTGACGGCCACATGTGCGAATAGCGGTTCTGTCGCGGCGCTGGCCGGGTCGATTACCACTATCAACACGCCGACCCGTGGATGGGCATCGGTAACCAACCCTGCGGCGGCCACCGTAGGCGCACCGGCTGAAACCGACGCAGAGCTGCGCATCAGGCAGGGGCAAAGCGTAGCGCTACCATCCCTCACACCGTTTGAAGGTGTCGACGGTGCGATCGCCAACGTTGCAGGCGTGACACGTCATAAACTCTACGAGAATGATACTGGTTCCACCGACAGCAACGGGCTACCGCCTCATTCCATTTCCGCCATCGTTGATGGAGGTGATGTTACCGAGATAGCCCAGACAATCCGGGGAAACAAAGGGCAGGGAACAGCCACCTACGGGACAACATCTGTCACGGTGCCGGACACCTACGGTAACCCACACGTGATCAGCTTTTCTAGGTCTACTGATGTGCCAATTTATGGACATATCACCCTGAAGGCATTCACCGGCTACACGTCGCAAATTGGCGTACAGATTCAGCAGGCCGTCGCGGATTACATCAACGGGCTGACGATCGGCGACGATGTGCTGCTGAGCAGGATTTATTCTCCGGCGAACCTCGGTGTGGTGAGTGGTGGCAACGCGCGCTACTACGACATACAGGAGCTGCTGATTGGCAAATCAGCCGGTAGCGTGGCGGCGGCAAACATCATCATCGCCTACAACGAATCTGCGTCGTGTAAGCCTGAAAACATTGTTCTAACGGTGACGTCATGAGCAAGTACACGGACCTAATCACCAACTATCACGCCACTAAGCCCAGATTCTTTGATCACGTCGACCTGAGCACGCGGCCACTGATTGATATCACTGGTGCCACCCGGGGGCTGGTAAGCGCATTCGATATTGATACCGCTGTCGGTGTCCAGCTCGATACGCTCGGCCTCTGGATTGGTCGCAGTCGAATCGTCAGCCAGCCTATAAGCGGCGTTTATTTCAGCTGGGACACCGACGGGCTCGGGTATGACCAGGGTGTATGGCAAGGCCCGTATGATCCAGATGCAGGCTATACCACGCTGAGCGACGAAACCTACCGCATCGTTCTTAAGGCGAAAATCGCTATCAATAACTGGGACGGTCGGAATGACTCGTTACCTCCCATCCTTGACGCTGCGACCGCAGGCTCTGGCCTGAAGATGCAAATCGTCGACAACCAGGACATGACGATCTCGGTCTGGGTTTTTCCCGAGACTGATATTTCTGATGTGTCTCTCGAACTGATCGCCGCTATCAAGCAGGGCTATCTCACCGTTAAAGCTGCTGGCGTATGGGCCGGTGATGTTGAAACGCCCTCGGTAGAAGCACCATCCGAGGGTTCTAAATTCTTTGGGTTTGATATGGATAACGAATACATCGGCGGTTTCGATGTTGGAGCATGGGGGACAATACTCTAATGGCAACAAATAATTTTAAAGCGTTCGCGCTTGATCCTAACGCTAACGTCACCTCACAGGCTGACTGGGAATCACTTCCCGCTCTGCTCTCAGGATTCACGGCGGGCAAAGCATCCAGTGCACAGGTAAACAAAGCAATTCGTCAGGCCAGTTTTATCGCTGCCGCGATTGCTCAGTATGTGGTAAACAAAACGAATCAGGATGTCCTGGATAACGGGAATATTAACGGATTTATTAATCAATTTATCGCTGCACTTGCAGAAAGCCCCAACTTTACCGGCGTGCCAACAGTACCAGATACTCATACAGGTAATTACGGTGAGCAAGCTGCAAACACAAAATTTGTTCGTGATGTGGTGAATGAGCTAATTGATAATGCTCCATCCGGACTTAATACATTAAGAGAACTGGCAGCAGCAATTAATAATGACCCTTCGTTTTATTTATCTGTTAATAATGCTATATCAGGGAAATTAGCAAAAAGCCAGAACGGTGCTGATATACCTGATGCAGCAACATTCAGAGCGAATATCGGTGTGAAGTCTGCGGGCGTGCGCGATGTAGGAACTGGGGCGAATCAGATACCAGATATGTCATCATTTGGGATATCCACATCAGCGAACGGATGGTGCAAACTACCGAATGGTCTAATTATTCAATGGGGAAGAGGAGGGCCGTTAACCCCCGCATCTCCAGATAACTCCGTCAGCTTTAATATTTCGTTCCCGAATGAATGCTTATTCATCACCGAGCACGACCTCAATAATGCCGCAACCATGACCATGGTTCAGTTAGGATATGTAACCACAACTGGTTTTTCGGCATATAACCTTGGTCAACTGAACCGGAGCGCTCCTTCAGGGTTGCAACCTGTTATCTCAGCATATGTACAATGGATCGCAATAGGATATTGAAATGGGAAATTACTTTTATAGTGCAAAGAAAAACGCGTTTTACCCTGTGTCTCTGGAGGATGCCTATCGCGCGGCAAACTCCTGGCCTGAGGATGGCGTAGAGGTTGATGATTCTGTTTATCTTGAATACTCAGCAACGCCGCCTGAGGGTAAGGTTAGGGTGGCAAAAGACGGAGTGCCGTCGTGGGCTGATATTCCACCGCCAACGCATGAAGAACTAGTTGCCTCTGCCAATACTGAAAAACAAAAGAGGATTGATCAGGCTAACGACTATATGAACAGTAAGCAGTGGCCAGGGAAGGCAGCAATGGGGCGACTGAAAGATACCGAAAAAACGCAGTACAACGCGTGGCTTGATTATCTGGATGAACTGGAAACGGTTGATACTTCTACCGCTCCTGATATCAAATGGCCTACGCCACCAGCGGCTTAGTCTCATTTTGGCGATGTGCCAGATTTGTGTCATACATGGTAAATCGCCTTTCTCTTTCTTACATCATGTGCCATTGAGTTGCCTGATGTGAATGCGGCAATGTGTATGTAAAACAGTTAGTTAAATGTGATTCTGCTAATTCGTAATGCGAAGGTCGTAGGTTCGACTCCTATTATCGGCACCAGTCATATCAAGTAGTTACGCATCATTCGTACCTTCCTTATTTTCACTATGGGACAAATTTGGGACAGAAGACCCAAAAATAGAGTCTATTTGCCGTGCATGCTCAGTCAGGTGGTTAGGTGCAAGGTGAGCATATCGACGAACCATTTCGATTGATTCCCAGCCGCCCATTTCCTGCAAAACAGAAATCGGAACTCCAGCCTGAACAAGCCAACTTGCCCATGTGTGTCTCAGGTCATGAAAACGGAAGTCTTCAATTCCTGCTCGTTTTAATGCAGCCCTCCATGCGGTGTTAGCGTCGTAGCGCATCTTTCTCACTACAGGTGATTTAGTTCCATCTGGTTTTGTGCTGCTTTCCTTGTAAACAAACACCCACTTGTGGTGATTGCCGATTTGCTTTTTCAACACCCGGCAAGCAGTATCATTCAGTGCCACGCCAATGGCCTGATTCGACTTGCTCTGCTCAGGGTGAATCCATGCAACCTTTCTCTGCATGTCTATCTGCTGCCATTCCAGATTGATGATGTTCGAGCGTCTTAAGCCAGTAGAAAGCGCAAACTCTACGACTGACTTAAGCGGCTCCGGACATTCATCAATCAACCTTCTCGCCTCGTGAGGTTCAAGCCATCTGATACGCTTGTTCTTAGGCTGAGGCACTTTGACGATCGGAGCCTTATCCAGCATCTTCCATTCACGTTCAGCGGCCCTGAGAAGCGCCTTAATGAATGAAAGGTGAGTTGCTTTTGTGGCTACCGCTGCAGGCTTTGGTTTGTATACTGGAGGAAGCTTTCTTTTCTTGCGACATGCCTTGAATCGCCACGGATAATCTAGACACTTCCGAGCCGTTGATAATACTGGTTTTCATATTCTGTCGGTGACATCTGATTGCTCGAACCATGCCGACGCTTACTGTTATAAAACATTTCGATGTAACCAAAAATATCGCTGCGGGCTTCTTCCCGCGTTCCGTATATCTTTTTCTTTATCCGTTCGCGTTTCAGCAACTGGAAAAAGCTTTCTGCAACCGCATTATCGTGACAGTTACCGCGACGGCTCATGCTCCCCTCCAGGCCGTGTAATTTCAGGAACGACTGACACTCATGGCTTGTTTACTGACTGCCCTGGTCCGAGTGAACCAGCACCTGTTTTTGGGGATTACGCCGCCATACAGCCATCAGCAGTGCGTTCAGGACAATGTCCTTTGTCATCCGGGATTGCATTGACCAGCCGATAATTTTGCGTGAGAACAGATCAACAACCACGGCAAGATACAGCCAGCCCTCGTGGGTCCTGATGTAGGTTATGTCCGTTACCCAACGCTCATCCGGAGCATCCGGATTGAACTGTCGCTGGAGCCTGTTGGGCGATACGATACTGGCCTCGCCTTTACGTGCCGCGGACTCCGGTATCCGACCTGAGCCTTTATCCCGACACGTTTCATCAGTCGCCAGACTCTGTTCACTCCGCACTGTTGCCCGCTGTCCCGCAGATCCAGATGGATTTTGCGATAACCATAGACGCATCCCGATTCCAGCCAGAACTGTTTAATCTGTCCTGTCAGTCTCAGGTCTGCCTGATGGCGTTGTGAATGCGGCTGCTGAAGCCAGGCGTAAAAACCACTGGGATGAACATCCAGCACCCGACAGAGCAGGCGAACAGGCCAGCAACAGGTGTTGTCACGGATAAAGGCGTACCTCAGTCGGACAGCTTTGCGAAGTACGCCGCGGCTTTTTTTAATATGTCCCGTTCGTCGGTAACCCGCTTCAGCTCTTTCTGGAGACGGCGGATCTCGGCCTGAGCATCTGACTGTTCTTTATTAGTGGATGAGTCCGGACCGTACTTCTTTATCCAGGCGTAAAGGCTGTGGGTAGTGATATCGAGACGTGTTGCAACGCTGGCAACAGAATAACCGCGATCAACAACCTGTTTGACTGCTTCAATTTTAAACTCTTCGGGATAACGCTTACCGCTCATGGGCACCTCTCTTTAAGCCATCTTAAATGACTCTTAGATGTCTGTTAAACCCGTGGCGATTCACATTTCCGCACGTCTTGAGCTGTAATCGAATTCATGAATATCACTATATTAAGCGGCCGCTGTGGTGGAGATAAGATTGCGGGCGGGTATGGAAAGAGTTATAAAAGCTTAGAGGATAGTTTAGCGAGGGATATCATGAACCGGCAGCCGTTTACTTCATCAGCACTTAAACGAAACTTAAGTGAAAGTGAGAAGGCTTATTATTTCAAAAAAAATAATTCCGCTGAGTTAGAATTGCTAATTAGTGATGCCGTTTTAATTGCTAATGAGAATTTTCGTTCTGGTGTTAGTGTAAAGAAACTAAACATTAAAGGACGTTGCGTTTACACTGCTTCATGTTTGAAAGAAAAAATAATACTTAGACATTGTAACGCAAATCTAAAATGTATTGAATCACTTCTTCCCAAGCAAAGAAATACAATAATTAATGAGTTGAAAATTTATTTGAAAGAAGGCACTCCATTCAAAATATATCGTTTGGATATAAAATCCTTCTTTGAGTCAATTGATCTGCCACAACTTTTTCAATGCTTACATAATGAAACACGTCTGTCTAGACATACAAAAAATTTGTTAGAATGGTATCTTAAGTCGTGTGAGAGAATCCACTCTTCAAAAGGATTGCCTAGAGGGTTGGAAATTAGCCCTATGTTATCAGAATTGTACTTGGCACAATTTGATAATAGTGTTCATAGGCACCCAGATGTATTTTATTACTCAAGATTTGTAGATGATATGGTGATCGTTTCAAGTGGTTATGAATGTGAAGCGTCCTTTATGAATTTCATACAAGATTTATTACCTAAGGGATTGTCATTAAATAAAAATAAGTTGAAAGTTTCTCCGTGTATACCAAAGAGAAGTAAAGGTATTAATAGGCAGAATAAATTGCTTCATGAATTTGATTTTCTTGGGTACTCATTTTCCATAATAGACACCCCTCTGAATAAAGATGGTGAGATTAATAGCTGTTATAGAAAGGTAATTGTGAATTTATCTAAGTCTCGCCTGAAGAAGATTAAAAATAGAATAGCTAGATCTTTTTACTCTTATCATATCAATGGTGATTTTAAATTACTTTTAGATAGAATTTCTTTTTTGACAAGCAATAGGGATTTAAATAGAAAAATAAAATCTTCAAGCTCTTTGGAGAAAAGTAAGATAAGCACTGGCATCTATTACAGTAATTCGAGATTAGATGCTGACTCTATATCCCTAAAACAATTAGATGACTTTTTGCTGTATTGTGTAAAAACTAATACTGGGCGTTTGAACAGCATTATAAAAAAACCTTTTAATTTGAAGCAAAAAAAAGAATTGCTAAGAAATAGTTTTAGAAAAGGCTTTTTAAATAGAGTATACAGAAAGTATAACTTTAAGCGCTATACTGAGATTACAAAAATATGGCTATAAAGAAAAACATTAAACTCGATAAGAAAGATTATCTCAGGGCTTTACTATGTGATACACAGCCGGGTGATTGTCCAATTATTTTTTCAAATGATGGGCTATATATAAACTTAACCGAGCATGATAGAGTCAGTAATGACTCATCAAGTTACACTCCTGTTTCTTCTTTCTTAAAAAAAATAATTAACCCTGGTTTAGACTCTTCTATTGGTGTCGAAAAGCAAGCCCAAGCAAAGAAAAAACAAAGCTCTCCGTTTGGCTATTGCATAGTGAAAGATGCCTTTAGCCAAAGACATCTTTCTTTAGTTCACCCTAGATCTCAAATTAATTATTCGGAATTTTACAAAACTTACTCATCCGTTATCACACTAAATACATTGAAAAGTAATTTTTCAATTCGTTATCCCCGTAAAGTAGCTAACTCTTTCTTTTTGTATGAGAATTCTGCATCAGAAAAATACAAAGGAGAGGATATCGAAACCACAAAAGATGAGTTAATGAGGAAATATTCATCCTCTTATTTTACTTATGGTGGGTTCAACAGGATATATAAACTATTTCAAAGTAAAATGTTTATTGGTCTTGAGAAGAGATTCTCATTTATGTGGATGTTGGATGTATCGCATTGTTTTGACAGCATATATACACATTCTATTTCTTGGGCGTTAAAAAATAAATCATTTATCAAAAAGCATGTTGCACACAGCAATCAGTTTGGTCAAGAATTAGATAAGCTAATGCAGCGTAGCAATAATAATGAAACAAATGGGATACCTATTGGTTCAGAATTTAGTAGGGTTTTTGCAGAATTAATATTTCAGAGAATTGATTGTAATATTGAGTCATGCCTTCTGAGTGAACATGGATGGGTTAATAATAAAGATTATGCTATATTGAGATATGTAGATGATTTTATTGTTTTTTGCAATAGTGAATCAAGCGCCGAAATTATTACAAAAATCATTAATGTTAAGTTAAATGAATACAATCTTCAGTTGAATGTAAATAAACTTAAGAAGTATTCTAGACCATTTTGTACTAGCAAGACAGGTTTGATTATCAAAGTTAATGAATTAATTCGTAACCTAGAGATTAAGTTGTATGAAAAAAATGATGGTGGCTTCACATTAAATAAAATAAGAAGTAAGCATGACTTAAAAATATATGTAATTAATCATGTCAAGTCTATATGCATTGAAAATAAAGTATCTTATGCTGATGTTTCTTCATATATAATATCTTCTCTTTCTAAAAGACTAATATCAATGATTGATATGTTACAAACCCAAAAAAATGAAGGGGATTTAGAAGTAACAAAAAGAATTAAGGACTTGATTTTCACAGTAACCGATATAATGTTATTCTTCTTCAGTGTTAACCCAACTGTTTCATCATCTTATAAATTATCAAAGACGATGTTTGTTGTTAATAACTATTTGAATGATATCTCTAGTGACTATAGTAGTATTTTTATGACTTCTATAGTGAATACTGCTGAAACCATTAATTTTGGTGAGAATGATAATGGTTTATTTATTGATGATTTCATTTCAATTGAAAAAGTTAATTTGATTTTAGCTGCTACTTTTTTTGGGGATAATTACCTCGTGAGTGCCGATTTTTTTCATGGGATTGTACATAAAAAGAAATTAGATTACTTTACTATAATCTCCTTGTTATTCTATTTTAGAAATAGGAGATCATTCCAGGAATTGAAATGCATAATAGAGAATAAAATAAAAGAGCTATTAAGCCATAATATTGATTTACTACAATCATCGGAAAAAGCGCATTTATTTTTAGATGTTTTGTCATGTCCATTTGTCTCAATAGAGACAAGACGATTTTTATATAGAAAGTATCTTAAAAACTTTGAGCCAACACTTAACAGAAGTCACCAGGAAATTGAGAATGATTTGCAGTCACTTCTCCAAACATATTGGTTTGTCAAGTGGGATGAGTTAGATATTGTGAAAATGATCGAGAAAAAAGAATTGAAAGAAAGCTATTAATTTGATAGAAAAGAATAGTGGTCAGTTTCAAAATACTTACGTCATCGTTGTCGATATAATTTATATTGACAATGAAGGCGATTTCGCTGGAGCTGAAATCGGCTTGAACGCTTAGACTCAAGCTAAAAAAACTGCTTGAGACCAAAGCCTAATTTATTAGCCTTTGGATTTTCAGAATCAGTTGAGAGTAATTACTGGCTGTTTATTGCTTAACCAATACAGTTAGTGGTGCTTACACACCTGATGTTGAGAAACTGACCACACCCATACTACCTGTTGTTTGCCTTAAAAACTGTACACGACTGAATACGAATCATCATCTGGGGGCATGTGTGGGGGCATTTGGGGTGTGTTCCTAAAAATTATCTATTTTTTTCATGCGGTTATGCTATCGTTCCACTCCTATTATCACCCAATAAACAACATTTATTCCTTTTCAAAGAGACTAATTGCGACTCAGCGATAACTTTCTTCCGACTGCTCCGATAAACCATCACACATCTCCTGCAACTCATTAAACATCCTTGCCACATGGAAACCATCGCACACAGAATGATGGACCTGCACCGCGAGCGGCAGCAGCACTTTTCCATCCTGATCGTAGTATTTTCCAAAGGTGAACATAGGCGAAAAGAAGTTCTTCATATGAGCAATATTCATCGTAAAGTTGGTAAACGTTACCCAGGGAATCGATGATACGAAAAAGACATTTTCCCGCGATGCTTCCTTCGGCCAGTAAGACAGGTTATTGCCATAGCGGGCAACATCTTCTGCATACGTGTTCTGGAAGTGATGAATATTACCGTCGAAGTGGCTCCACAGTGACGAAAAGGTCTCCGTTTCAGGATGGAAAATGGTATAGCTTGGATGAATTTCATTCCAGATGACAAGCTCATTGTCCTTCATGGCCATACGGAATTCCTGATGCCGATTCATGATTTTAGACAGGAGGGAAATAATCGTCGGGTAAAACTTCCAGCCGACCACTTTGATATGTTTTCGCAGTGCGGTGATGTCGATCAGAACCGTTTGGTTAATTGTACACTCAGCAAATGACTGGAATACCTCAAAATGCTCTTTCCTGGCCCAACGAGATAAATCAACAGGCGTATAGGCCGGGGCTGTTTTTTTCATTTTATAACCTTTGATTATCAATTACCTAAAGGATTAAGGGCCAGAAAAAGCTGCATAGTCATTTCAACCGTATCTAATCTTCCTGTCAATCTCAGCCTGTGGTTTTCCGAACAGATATCCCTGCACGAGATCGCAGCCAAGCGCCTGAAGACGTTCAAGCTGCGCTTCGGTTTCAACGCCTTCTGCAATGACGCTCATATTGAGGCTCTTCGCCATACCGGTAATCAATTTAACGATATTAAGCGCATCGTCTTGCGTGGATATCGGATTCACAAAGGATTTGTCTATTTTAATTTTATCAAAGTTAAGTTCACTCAGCCTGGAGAGCGAAGAATACCCCGTCCCGAAATCATCGATGGAAATTTTTACACCCAGCGAACGAAGCTTTTTAAGAATAGTGATCGGCATATTGCTGTCACTGAAGAGCGAAGACTCTGTCACCTCCAGCTCGAGTCGACTGGCCGGTAGCCCCGTCTCTTTCAGGATAGTCTGCACCATCGTGGTAAATGATTTATTACCCAACTGAATAGGTGAGACGTTTACCGAGATCCTCGCCGGAACCGCCCAGGAAACCGCTTCCCGGCAGGCAAGCTCAAGCACGGTTTTGCCGATCTGATTGATCATCCCCGTTTTTTCAGCGACTGAAATAAAGTAATCAGGTGACAGTATCCCCTTCACCGGGTGTATCCAGCGAATCAGCGCTTCATAGCCGTAAATTTCACTGCTGAATGAATCGACAATTGGCTGGTAATAAACAACGAATTCGCGGTTATCGATCGCCAGTGCCATATCATGTTCAAGGGTTCTGCTTTCCTGTAACTTTTGCAGCATCCATTGACGGAAAACTTTTATCTGCTGTGAGCCCTCTTTTTTGGCTTCGTAGAGCGCCAGATCGGCAAATTTATAAAGATAATCAGAGCGTCGTTCATTATCAGATAAAACGATACCCACACAGGTGGCAATTTTTATCAGCTGGTTATTAATCGTATAGGGCTGACTGATTTGATCGCTGATTTCTTTAGCGCGGGAAACGGCCGCGTTTTCGGTTAATCCGCTGGAAAGAAGGGCGAATTCGTCTCCGCCTAAACGGTAAAATGTATCAGTGGCGCTACTCATTGAGGTGAGGCGTCTGGATACCTGATTTAACAGCAAATCTCCGGCATCGTGGCCATAGGTATCGTTGACCTCTTTGAACCGGTCTAAATCAAATAACATCACCGTGACGGGGATGTGGTTTTTATCTGCCAGAAGATTAATTTTGTTGAGATCGTCCCAGAAGAACAGGCGGTTTTTCATACCAGTAAGGGAATCATGATAAACATCATATTCCAGCTTGGCATTCTGAATTTGCAGCGTTTCTTTTGATATCTGAAGTTCATCAGCAAGGCTTTTAACCTGCATGTGTGCTTTTAGAATGTTTTTATTCTGGTAGATCATTAAGAAACCAAGGATGAAACTTAATATCACCAGGAGTAGCGAAAGTGCCGAATAAATATAATAAAGAATCTGGATTTTTTTATTAGATTCATTAACTGTATTAATGTCTTTTGTTAATGCTGTTGCTGAAAGCTGGCTCAGCGGCGCATCAAGCTCATGCATATTTTTCAGGTATGCCTGTAACTCTGGGTGGCTCATTTTTTCAAGATGGCTGTCCAGATAGGTTAGTATTTTCTCTAAGCGTGAAGCGAGCTCTTGATGCGTTTTATCGCTGTCAATATAGCGACCTAAATCTCCCCCCTTCATTAAATCGCCCTGGCTGAGCATAATTTCAAGACGCATGCGGACCTGGTCTATCGTAACGTCATCGGTATCGGTTGCGTATAGACCAATCCATGATTCAAAACGGTAATACTCTGATACCAGTTGTGCCACGGACCAGGACTCAGTGTATTGAGTCAGTTTTTGCAATTCCTGCTGACGATCGTAAACAAGGAATGCAATATATCCTGTCGTGATAAAAAGAGAAAAAATGATACCAACCAGTATCCTGTTCATTATGTTCTCCTGAACGACTTACTCAATCTTCATTTTGCTAACCTGCCATGCTGATCGCGAGTAATAAATCTGATTATTCAACTCAGGAAGACTGTCATAGGGGTATACAATGAACGATGGGCCTTTATCGCGGATGCGCATATATTCGCCATTTACCTTTAAGGCAAGTATGGCGTTGTATTTTTTAAAGTCGCTGAGAGGGATCACGGTAGAGTAATCATTGAGCGCAATAACATTCACGTTCGCACCTTTTGCCCCCACATAATCCATGAGTTTGCTCATTGGGACACCCTCAAACTTCGTACGACCGTTATACCAGGGTGAGGTCGTCTCGAAACTCACCATGCCCAGTTTTTCAAGGCTGGCGAGATCAAACACTGCTTTTCCATTTTCATTGGTATTTTCTATATTACCGTAAATCGTTAAAATGGGTTTACCAACTGGTTTTGGCAGGTCGCCAGCCCAGGTTACACTTTGTACCAGACAGCATAACAGCAGTAGGGTTAATCGCATTTTGACCTCCACCTTTTTAACAGAAGTATAAGAATTATAATTTAGATATCACACGAGTTGATATATTTTGTTGAGTAGCAAGGGTTTTTATGTCTTTTATTGATTAAGTTCATAAAAATCAAACTGTTACTCTTGCTTCGTGATGCGGTGTCCGACCGCGGAGTGCGGATTGATTTTTTTGAGATAAGTAAAAGGAACAATTATAAATTTCTTTTGTTTAAAAAATGTTCGTTTTGCATTGGCTTCCGGAAAGAACACTTAGGTAAGTTGTGTCTGAGAAGACAATACCGGTTCAAAACGTGTGTCAGGTTCTAAAAGAGGTTTGTTCTACATCCGAACATTGCAAAGCCACAGCTTTTATTCTGGGGGCGTTTTCATTTATCAGGTATCAGGATTACCTCAATAAACGTTAAGCCCCCTGCAAAGGCGCTTTGGCGGCGTACTGTCTGTTTTTTACAGGTGTTGCCGTAGCAAAAATCCTGCACTATCCAGTTAAAAAGTTAAAGAAAGCGCTATTGCGGAATCAATAGCGTCTTATTCCGGTTTTTGCGCCTGCGGCAGACGCTGCACATGGAGCAGAGAAGGAGGGTATGCTCCTATCTGTTATGAAAATGAAGTCACGGATGAGATGATCGGGCATTGGCGTGAAAATAATAGCTAACCCGCCTCCAGCATCCCAAAACTCACAATCCGCGCCCGGCCAAGCTCTTTTGCCCGGTATAACGCCACATCCGCAGCGCGCAGCAGGTTGTCGGTCTGGGCATGTTGTGGGTAACTGGCAATCCCAATCGACACGTCCACTGGCCCAATCTCGGTAAGTCCGTAGCGAAGCGACAGCTCATGCACACCGTTGTAAATCGTCTGCGCGCAGGCGTGCGCCTCTGCTTCATTAGCGCCGGGAAGCAAAACCAGAAACTCTTCCCCCCCGTAGCGGAATGCCAGTCCGTTGTCGTGTGCGGCACGCTGAACAATTGACGCCACGCTTTTAATCACCCGATCGCCCGCTTCATGGCCGAAGCGGTCATTGATGCTCTTGAAGTGATCGATGTCGATCATCATGCAGCTTAACGGCTCGCCGGTGCGCATCGCCTGTGCCGTTTGGGTTTGCAGGGTATTTTCCAGATGATGACGATTACGCAGGCCCGTGAGCGGGTCGAACAAGGCTTTTTCCAGCAACGCGTCGCGCAGCCGTTGGTTGGCCAGCGCCAACCCGAGCGCCTCGGCCATCAGTTCCAGATACGCGCGGGAAGGGGCATTATCCGCCGTAATATTCTGGAAGGAGAGCAGGCCAATGGCCTCGCCCTGGGCGATAAGCGGCACGCACAGGGAACTTTCCGCCTGTGATGCCGGAAGATGATAGCAGGCGATATCCGGCTCACCGTTTACCGGCGGGTGGCTCTGCCCGCGGCGCACGGCCCAGCACTCATCCGGATGGAAGCGCGTCTCTTCACCAACCGGTGAAAGCCATTGCGCGACGCAGCGCATCTGCCACGGATCGCGGTCAAGGACGTAAAGTCGGCCCGCAATCCCCGGCGCGATATTAGGCGCAAACAGCTCCGCCACGTTAATCACATCGTTAAAGTTCTCACACCCCTGCAGCCGCTGGGTCATGCGCGCCAGCAGCTCGCGGATGGCCCAGTCGGCATCGCGCTCTCTTTCCAGACGCTGTCGCGCAAGGCCGTTTTCACGGAAGATGCGGATGGCCTGGGCCATATCGCCAATTTCATCAATCTGGTTGAAATTGGGCGTTTCAACCGCGTAATCCTGCGATGCCAGACGGTGTACCACGTCGCTCAGGCGCACCACGGGGCGCAGCACGCGGCGCTTCAATATAAAGCCGAGAACAAACAAGAACAGCAGGGCGGTCAGGCCGACCATAAGCTCAGAGGCCGTACGCAGCGCTTTCGATTTTTTTGTCGCCTCCTGAACGGAGACGATGACGCGCCTGTCGAGTATCTGGCGGAAGTGATCGATCTGGTTTTGTGCGCGCTCAAGCTCCTGCTCATAGGGCGCACCGTAGAGTAGCGCAACGGCCTGCGCATCTTCTCCCTGCGCCGCGCTCGTTAGTGCCATCTGCTGCTCGTCCTGCAGTTCATCAATGATTTTTATGCCTTCGCGCAGCAGGGACAGCTCATCATCCGATGCACCGTTGTCCCGTAGCTTTTCAAGCCGGAGTTCAAAGCGCTTCAGGTTGTTCTCTGACTGGCTATATTCCTTCAACGTTTGCGGATCTTTTTTGATAACGTAGAGGCGTGCTAAATTCGACTGCACCCAGGCATCGGTTTCGATATCTTCCGTAAGCTCATCAAAACGCTGGCGTTGTTCAACGGCCTGACGTTCAGCAGTGTCAGCACTTGACGCCATCAGCATGATGACGCCTGAGGCGATGGTCAGGCAGACTGTGGCACCATAGGCCCAGTTTGTTATCGTCGCGATTCGCACCAGATGATCCTTTTACGACATGAGTAGGATGGCGTTCTTCAAATTATAGAAAACGTCTGATTTAAGGCGAAAAAAAGGCGGCACGGCGCCGCCTGGTGTGGTCTTTATCGTCACATCCTCACAATTCTGGAGGGTTTTTTCCTTCTTCGATGAAATCCGCGTCCAGCTCTTCGGCGTTACCTGCATGATCTCGCCCTGAAAAGAGGTTCCAGCAGGCGATAAACAGCGCGGCGATGAGCGGCCCAATCACAAAGCCGTTAATGCCGTACAGCTCCATGCCGCCAAGGGTGGAGATCAAAATCAGGTAGTCCGGCATTTTGGTGTCTTTCCCCACCAGCAGCGGGCGCAGGATGTTGTCCACCAGCCCGACGATAATCACGAAGAAGCCGACAATAAACAGCCCTTGCCAAAGCTGATGGGTGGCGAACAGGAAGATGGCGGCGGGCACCCAGACAATCGCCGAGCCGATGGCGGGTACCAGCGAGAGGAAGGCCATCAACGCGCCCCAGAGCACGCTGCCGTCAATACCGGCAATAGCAAACGCAATCCCGCCGAGTATGCCCTGAACCACCGCCACCGCCGCCGTTCCTTTTACCGTGGCTCGCGATACGCCGACGAATTTGGCGAACAGGTGCTGCTTGGCGAAATCAGACAGCGGCAGGGAGTCGAGGATCTGGCGCACCAGATACGGGCCGTCTTTCAGCAGGAAGAACAGCAGATAAAGCATGATGCCGAAGCTAATCGCAAATCCAAACGTTCCCTTACCAATCAGAAACGCGCTGCCGGCGAGATATTGCCCGCCCTGCAGGGCGACATCAGAGAGTTTTTTCTGGATCTGCGCCGCGTTGGTCAGGTTGTGATCCGCGAGGAAGCCGCTGGCCCAGTCAGGCAGATGGTTAAAGATGCTCGCCACCACTTCCGGGAACTGGGTGTTGTTCTCCTGGAGCTTCGTGTAAACCACGTTCAGCTCAATGGCGAGCGAGGAGAGGATCACCATCAGCGGAATAAAAACGATCAGGCAGATAATGCCAATGGTCAACAGCGAGGCCAGCCCGTTGCGATCCCCCAGCGCGGCGCGCAGCCTGTTTTTTACCGGGTTGAAGATGACGGTCAGAATAGCGGCCCACAGTATCGCGGAGAAGTAGGGCGACAGCACGTCGAAGAAGGCCCAGGTCACAAGGGCAAGAATAAAGATAAAGAAACCTTTGGTCAGTCCGTTAAAGCGCATCAGTCAGTCCTGGTTACTAATAAACTGTCTCGACTATAGAACTGATTGTGAGAATTACCAACCTTGCGCCGGGTGGCGGGCAGTGTTGCGGTATGAATCCACGCTTTACGGATACCACTTTCGACTGACCGAAGTTCGCCTCTTCCTGCACCATGCTGTCAGTATCTGCTTGCGGAGGTGCTTATGGCCTGGCGTCCGATTCTCTATGTGATCCTCACCACCCACCCCAGACTTAGCGCGAGGCGTGCCCGTTTGCGTCTGGTCATCTAGCTTTTTATTAACAATCGCGGTATAACACACCTTCTTTGGATGTTTAGATGTCCATACGTATAGAAGGTAATATGCAAACACAACAAGAAAATGGGCAGCTTAAGCGCACCATGAAAACACGCCACCTGGTTATGCTCTCGCTGGGCGGCGTGATTGGGACAGGGTTATTCTTCAATACCGGCTACATCATTTCAACGACCGGGGCGGCGGGCACGCTGCTGGCGTACCTGATAGGCGCGCTGGTGGTCTGGCTGGTGATGCAGTGTCTGGGCGAACTTTCCGTGGCGATGCCGGAAACCGGCGCGTTCCACGTCTATGCCGCCCGCTATCTTGGCCCGGCGACGGGCTACACCGTAGCGTGGCTCTACTGGCTTACCTGGACGGTGGCGCTCGGCTCAAGCTTTACCGCCGCCGGCTTCTGCATGCAGTACTGGTTCCCGCAGGTGCCCGTCTGGGCGTGGTGCGTGGTCTTCTGCGTGGTGATTTTTGGCCTCAACGTCATCTCGACGCGCTTCTTTGCTGAAGGCGAATTCTGGTTCTCCCTGGTCAAAGTCATCACTATCATCGCCTTTATTATTCTTGGCGGGGCGGCGGTCTTTGGCTTTATCCCGATGCAGGATGGTTCACCTGCGCCGGGCTTAAGCAACATCACTGCCGAAGGCTGGTTCCCGCACGGCGGTCTGCCGATCCTGATGACCATGGTGGCGGTGAACTTTGCCTTCTCGGGGACCGAGCTCATCGGTATTGCGGCGGGGGAAACGGAAAATCCGCACAAGGTGATTCCGGTCGCTATCCGCACCACTATTGCGCGCCTCATTATCTTCTTTATCGGTACCGTATTCGTGCTGGCGGCGCTAATCCCGATGCAGCAGGCAGGCGTGGAAAAAAGCCCGTTCGTGCTGGTGTTTGAAAAGGTCGGTATTCCTTACGCGGCAGATATCGTTAACTTCGTGATCCTGACGGCGATCCTCTCGGCGGCGAACTCGGGCCTGTACGCCTCCGGGCGCATGCTGTGGTCGCTTTCGAATGAGAAAACGCTGCCGCGCTGCTTTGCCCGCGTAAACAAAAACGGCGTGCCGCTGACGGCGCTCTCGGTTTCTATGCTCGGCGGCGTGCTGGCGCTGTTTTCAAGCGTCGTGGCGCCGGACACGGTGTTTGTCGCGCTCTCGGCGATTTCCGGTTTTGCGGTAGTGGCGGTGTGGATCAGCATCTGCGCGTCGCACTTCGTTTTCCGTCGCCGCCATCTGCAGTCCGGCCAGCCGCTTTCTGCGCTGCAGTATCGTGCCCCCTGGTATCCGCTGGTGCCGGTGCTCGGTTTTATCCTCTGCGTGGTGGCCTGTGTCGGCCTGTGGTTTGACCCAAGCCAGCGCATTGCCCTTTATTGCGGGCTTCCGTTTGTCGCTCTGTGTTATGGTGCGTACTACCTGACCCGAAATATGACATCGCAGGAGCCTGAACATGTCGCAGAATAACCCGCTTACCGCCATCCTTGAAAAACAGCCGTTTGTGGTGCTGGATGGCGCGATGGCGACGGAGCTGGAAGCGCGCGGCTGTAACCTGGCAGACAGCCTCTGGTCAGCCAAAGTGCTGGTGGAAAACCCGGAACTCATCCGTGAAGTGCATCTCGATTACTATCGCGCGGGCGCGCAGGTGGCGATCACCGCCAGCTATCAGGCCACGCCTGCGGGCTTTGCGGCGCGCGGCCTGGACGAAGCGCAGTCCCGCGCGCTGATCGGTAAAAGCGTGGAGCTGGCGCGTAAGGCGCGCGAAGCGTATCTGGCTGAAAATCCGCATGCGGGCACGCTGCTGGTGGCGGGATCCGTTGGGCCGTATGGTGCATATCTGGCGGATGGCTCAGAGTATCGAGGCGACTACGTACGCAGTGCGGAGGAATTCACCACCTTCCATCGTCCGCGCGTGGAAGCGCTGCTGGATGCGGGCGCTGACCTGCTGGCCTGCGAAACGCTGCCCTCGTTTGCCGAAATTAAGGCGCTGGCGGCGCTGCTGTCTGAATATCCCCGCGCCCGGGCGTGGTTCTCCTTTACCTTGCGGGACAGCGAACACCTGAGCGACGGTACGCCGCTGCGTGACGTGGTCAGCGTGCTGGAAAACTCTCCCCACATCGTCGCGCTGGGCATTAACTGTATCGCCCTGGAAAATACCACGGCGGCGCTGAAGCATCTGCAAAGCCTGACGTCGCTGCCGCTGGTGGTTTACCCGAACTCGGGCGAGCATTATGACGCGGTAACCAAAACCTGGCACCACCACGGCGAAGCGTGCGAGACGCTGGCGGGGTATCTTCCGCAGTGGCAGGCTGCCGGGGCGAAGCTGATTGGCGGATGCTGTCGCACCACGCCGAAAGACATTGCTGAGCTGAACGCACAGCGCTGAGTGCTTTGCCGGGTGGCGGCTACGCCTACCCGGCCTACATCTGAGGTTTCGTGCGGCCTGATGCCCTCACCCTGACCCTCTTCCACGGGGAGAGGGAAAAAACGAACCGCACAAAATTCGCTATCCTTTCCCGCTTTTTATCTAAAAACGAATCGTTATGAGCGATTCATTTTTATTCCTTTATCAAAATTCCCTCGCCGGAAATACTGCCCTCATAACAACAAGGGGAGCAGGCACTATGGCAATTTCATCGCGAATCACACTTCTCGGCGCACTGGCGCTGTGGGCATTTCAGGCGCAGGCGGTGGACGTCACCGTCGCGTATCAAACCTCTGCGGAACCGGCGAAAGTCGCGCAGGCGGACAACACCTTTGCCAAAGAGAGCGGCGCGAAAGTCGACTGGCGCAAGTTCGACAGCGGGGCGTCCGTCGTGCGTGCGCTAGCCTCGGGCGACGTGCAGATCGGCAATATCGGATCCAGCCCGCTGGCGGTTGCGGCGAGCCAGCAGGTGCCGATTGAGGTGTTCCTGCTCGCCTCCCAGCTCGGTAACTCTGAAGCGCTGGTGGTGAAGAAAAACATCACCAAACCGGAAGATCTGATCGGCAAACGCATCGCCGTGCCGTTTATCTCCACCACCCACTACAGCCTGCTGGCGGCGCTGAAACACTGGGGCATCAAGCCGGGTCAGGTACAAATTATCAACCTCCAGCCGCCGGCGATTATCGCCGCCTGGCAGCGTGGGGATATTGACGGGGCTTACGTCTGGGCTCCGGCCGTGAACGAACTGGAAAAAGACGGCACCGTGCTGACTGACTCCGAAAAAGTGGGCCAGTGGGGCGCGCCAACCCTCGACGTGTGGGTAGTGCGCAAAGACTTTGCCGAGAAACATCCTGAGGTGGTGAAAGCCTTCGCAAAAAGCGCGATTGACGCCCAGCAGCCGTACATCAGCAATCCGGATGAATGGCTGAAGCAGCCTGCCAACCTGGAAAAACTCTCCCGCCTGAGCGGCGTGCCGGAAGCGGACGTACCGGGGCTGGTGAAAGGCAATACCTATCTGACGCCCGCGCAGCAGGTGCAGCAGCTGACCGGGCCGGTGAACAAAGCGATTGTAGATACCGCCACCTTCCTGAAAGAGCAGGGCAAAGTGCCCGCGGTGGCGGCGGATTACAGCCAGTACGTGACCGATCGTTTTGTGAAATAAGGAGTCCGCCATGCTGAATATTACGAACCTGTACGCCGATTACGGTGGTAAACCCGCGCTGGAGGACATCAACCTGACGCTGGACAGCGGTGAACTGCTGGTGGTGCTGGGCCCGTCAGGGTGCGGAAAAACCACGCTGCTGAATCTGATCGCCGGGTTTGTCCCTTATCAGCATGGCGCTATTCAACTGGAAGGCAAAAAAGTGGAAGGCCCGGGCGCAGAGCGCGGCGTGGTCTTCCAGAACGAAGGGTTGCTGCCCTGGCGAAACGTGCAGGAAAACGTGGCGTTTGGGCTACAGCTTGCGGGCATCAACCGCGAACAGCGGCTGGAGACGGCGCGGGCGATGCTGAAAAAAGTGGGGCTGGAAGGGGCGGAAAAACGCTTTATCTGGCAGCTTTCCGGCGGCCAGCGCCAGCGCGTAGGTATTGCCCGCGCGCTGGCAGCGAATCCGCAGCTGTTGCTGCTGGACGAGCCGTTCGGGGCGCTGGATGCCTTCACCCGCGAGCAGATGCAAACCCTGCTGCTGCGCCTGTGGCATGAGACGGGCAAGCAGGTGCTGTTGATTACCCACGATATCGAAGAGGCGGTATTTATGGCGACGGAGCTGGTGCTGCTCTCGCCGGGGCCGGGCCGCGTGCTGGAGCGTTTGCCGCTGGATTTCGCCCGCCGCTACGTCGCGGGGGAACCCGTGCGCAGCATCAAATCCGATCCGCTGTTTATCGAACAGCGTGAATACGTCTTAAGCCGCGTGTTTGAACAGCGGGAGGCTTTCTCATGAGCATCATCTTCAGTGAAAAAACGCGCCGCACGCGTCTGGCGCTGCGCTGGCCTTTCTCGCGTCAAATCACGTTGAGCGTCGGTACGCTGCTGGTGCTGCTGGCGGTGTGGTGGGCTGTGGCTGCCCAGCAGTGGGTCAGCCCGCTGTTTCTGCCGCCGCCGGGACAGGTGCTGGCCAAACTCATTACCATCGCCGGGCCGCAGGGCTTTATGGACGCCACGCTCTGGCAACATCTTGGGGCAAGCCTGACGCGTATTCTGGTGGCGCTGCTGGCGGCGGTAATTATCGGGATACCGGTCGGGATCGCGATGGGCTTAAGCCCGACGGTGCGCGGTATTCTCGACCCGCTGATTGAGCTTTACCGCCCGGTGCCACCGCTGGCCTATCTTCCGCTGATGGTGATCTGGTTCGGCATCGGTGAAACGTCAAAAATCCTGTTGATTTATCTGGCGATTTTCGCCCCGGTTGCCATGTCGGCGCTGGCGGGGGTGAAGAGCGCCCAGCAGGTGCGGATCCGCGCGGCGCAGTCGCTGGGCGCCAGCCGCACGCAGGTGCTGCTGTTCGTGATTTTACCGGGCGCGCTGCCGGAGATTTTAACCGGACTGCGCATCGGCCTCGGCGTAGGCTGGTCAACGCTGGTGGCGGCAGAGCTGATTGCAGCCACGCGCGGCCTTGGGTTTATGGTGCAGTCGGCGGGAGAGTTCCTGGCGACTGACGTGGTGCTGGCAGGGATCGCGGTGATCGCCGCGATCGCCTTCGGATTAGAACTGGGGCTGCGCGCGCTACAGCGCCGCCTGACGCCCTGGCATGGAGAAATACAATGAGTGAACGTCTGACCATTACCCCGCTGGGGCCGTACATTGGCGCGCAGGTGTCGGGCCTGGATGTGACCCGTCCGCTGAGCGATAATCAGTTCGAGCAGCTGTACCACGCGGTGCTGCGCCATCAGGTCGTTTTCCTGCGCGAACAGGCAATCACCCCGCAGCAGCAGCGCGCGCTGGCCCTCCGCTTTGGCGATCTGCATATCCACCCCGTCTACCCGCATGCGGAGGGGGTGGAGGAGATTATCGTTCTGGACACCCACAACGATAACCCGCCGGATAACGACAACTGGCACACCGACGTGACCTTTATCGAGACGCCGCCCGCCGGGGCCATTCTGGCGGCGAAGCTGCTGCCGGAAACCGGGGGCGATACGCTGTGGACCAGCGGGATTGCGGCGTATGAGGCGCTCTCCGCGCCGTTCCGGACGCTGCTGAGCGGGCTGCGGGCGGAGCATGACTTCAAGAAATCGTTCCAGGAGTACAAGTACCGCAGAAGTGAAGAGGAACACCAGCGCTGGCAGGAAGCGGTTGCGAAACATCCTCCATTGCTGCACCCGGTTGTGCGGACCCATCCGGTTACGGGCAAGCAGGCGCTGTTCGTGAACGAAGGCTTCACGACGCGCATTGTGGATGTGTCTGAGAAAGAGAGCGAGGCGCTGTTAGGTTTCCTGTTCGCGCATATCACTAAGCCGGAGTTTCAGGTGCGCTGGCGCTGGCAGGAGAACGACCTGGCGATCTGGGATAACCGCGTAACGCAGCACTATGCCAATGCGGACTATCTTCCGCAGCGCCGGATTATGCAGCGGGCGACGATTTTGGGGGATAAGCCGTTCTTTCGTCCTTGACCCCGCCGCACCCTTAGGCCGGGTGGCGGCTACGCCTTACCCGGCTGCACATTTAAAGGTGCGCCTCAATATACCGCTGATAGCGGTTCGCCTTCAGGTAACACAAATCCACCAGCACCAGCCCGTCGACGCAGTTGTTGAATGCCGGGTCGCTGCCAAAATCAATAAACTGCACGCCGCCGGGCTCGCACAGCTCGGAATATTGCTTGTAGAGCGGCGGAATGCCGCAGCCAAGATTGCCGAGCAGGGATTTCAGCTTCGTCAGATCGTCCACGTAATCCACGCCGCCAAACTGCGCGAGCACGTCCGGCAGTGATGCGGGATACGGCTGACGTGACGCGGCTAGCGGATGCGTCGCCGGGAACCACAGGCGGTAAAATGCCACCAGCAGATCCCGCGCGGCAGGCGGTAAGCCGCCGGAAATGGAGACCGGGCCAAACAGGTAGCGATAGTTCGGATAACGCGCCAGGTAAGCCCCAATGCCGGACCATAAATAGTCCAGGCCGCGGCGTCCCCAGTAGCGCGGCTGAATAAAGCTGCGCCCCAGCTCAATGCCGTGCTCCAGCACATCCTGCATTTTGTCGTCGTAGTGGAACAGGCTATAGCTGTACAACCCTTCCAGACCTCGACGTTCAACCTGGCTGGCGGTGGGCATAAAGCGGTACGCGCCGACGATCTCCAGATCTTCATCATCCCAGAGGATCAGGTGCATATAATCATCATCGTAGCAGTCGGTGTCCCGGCGCTTGCCGCTCCCTTCTTCCACCGCGCGAAAGGCAATCTCGCGCAGGCGGCCCAGCTCGCGCAGCAGAGGGGCGTCTTCCTGACCGTTGCGCTGCCACAGGTAGATGGTTTTACCGTCGCTGGTATTGCCCAGACACTCGGCCTGCGCCAGCGCGCGTTTCAGGGTGGCCCGGTCTTCCGGACGGGCAATGGCGCACTGGGTTTTAAAGACGCCAGGCACTCCCTTGCCAAGACGCATCACGTGCTGACGGCACTGCTCGGCCATCTCACGCGACGAAAGGGTGGCGCTATGCCAGTGATGCCAGGCAATCTGCTGGCCGATTTTAATCGGCAGCTGGCTATGGCGGCGGCGGAACATCTGCTGCATGAGTAACAGCATCGACAGCGTCGGGGAGACCAGCGTGCTGGCATAAAAGAGCAGGCTGTTATGCGCCTGAATATGCACCGGCAGCAGCGGGGCGCGCAGCTTGCTGGCGAGTTTGATAAAGCCAGAGTGCCACTTTTTGTCGCGAATGCCTTTGCGCGTGGGGCGGGAAACTTCTCCGGCCGGGAAGAAGATCAGCACGCCCGCGTTTTGCAGATGCTGCTCCATCTGCACCAGCGACGATTTCGCCGTCCTGCCGCCCATATTGTCCACCGGAATAAACAGCGAGCTGAGGGGCTCAAGGTGAGTTAGCATCCGGTTGGTCACGACTTTAACATCGCGACGCACGCGGGAGACGGCGTACATCAGCGCCAGCCCGTCCAGCGTACCCGTAGGGTGGTTAGCAATAATGACCAGCGGGCCATGTTCGGGGATTTGTTCAAGATCGCGGGCAGAAACGGTGCAGAGAATATCAAGGTGTTCCAGAATTTGCTCCACCATATCCAGCCCTTTCAGGTGGAGGTGTGCTGCTGCAAATTGCTGAAATTCGTCTTCGTAAAACAGTCTTTTTAACAGACTTTTTTGCCAGGGGGCAGGCCTCGCCTGAGGCCAAAGATCGTCGAGAACGCTATCGAGGCTAAACATGGTTACTCCTCCTGCCGTCTTGCGAAGACAGTAGAAGGAGCAGATGTCGGTTGTATTGCAGTTTGGTGAAGATTAGCGCAGAGAACAGGCCGGGTAATGCGAAGACGCCACCCGGCGCTAAAGCGGATTAACGCAGAATTTTCTTCTCGGCCAGATCCAGCGCGAAGTAGCTGAAGATCAGATCCGCGCCTGCGCGTTTGATGGCGCCGAGGCTTTCCAGGATCACTTTCTCTTCGTCAATGGCACCCGCCAGCGCGGCGAATTTGATCATCGCGTATTCGCCGCTGACCTGGTAAGCGCCCAGCGGCAGCTCGGTGCGCTCGCGGATGTCGCGCAGAATATCAAGGTACGCGCCCGCTGGTTTCACCATCAGGCAGTCTGCGCCCTGAGCTTCATCCAGCAGGGATTCGCGAATCGCTTCCCGACGGTTCAGCGGGTTCATCTGATAGGTTTTACGATCGCCCTTCAGCGCTGTACCGGCCGCTTCACGGAACGGGCCGTAGAAGGAGGAGGCAAATTTGGTGGAGTAGGACATGATGGCGGTGTCGGTGAAGCCCGCCGCGTCCAGCGCCTGACGAATCGCCTGAACCTGTCCGTCCATTGCGGCAGAGGGCGCGATGAAGTCCGCACCCGCAGCGGCAGCCACGACCGCCTGTTTGCCGAGGTTCAGCAGGGTGGCATCGTTATCCACGCCATGATCGCACAGCACGCCGCAATGGCCGTGAGAGGTGTATTCGCAGAAGCAGGTGTCTGACATGACGACCATTTCCGGCACGGTCTCTTTGCAGATGCGGGACATGCGGGCGACGAGACCATCTTCTTTCCAGGCGTCACTGCCGGTGGCGTCGGTATGGTGAGAGATGCCGAAGGTCATCACCGAGCGGATCCCCGCGTTGGCGATGCGTTCAATCTCACGTGCCAGATATTTCTCCGGAATGCGCATTACGCCCGGCATGGCTTCGATGGCTTTGTAGTCATCGATCTCTTCTTCGACAAAAATCGGCAACACCAGATCGTTTAAGGTCAGGGTTGTCTCTTCAAACATAGCGCGCAGTGCAGGTGACTTGCGCAGGCGGCGTGGGCGTGCAATTAAATCGGTCATGGTATGCCTGATGTTTGTGGAACAAAGAGGGCTAGTGTACATCAAAGTTAAGAGGGGTGTTTTACTAAAGTGGGCATTTTGCTTTTACGAAATGCGGAGGGTGAGTTTGCCTGTCATCAATAATATTTAATGCAGATAAGAATATCACTGAGAGGAGAATGAGATATTTGCGTTATTTCTATATGGGAATGAATATATCATTAAAAATGATTTATTATTTTTAATGGTATTTTCCCGATTGGTTTGGTCTTGCATTAACGTTTTGTTTTTATAATGTTTATTATATGGCGCCTTATATTTTTTGGGCCTGGATGTGTTTTTTGTCTGAATACGGACTTAATGGAAACATTCATTGAACCTTTTCGAAATGAAACTGCATAATTCCCTCCGCAATTAAATATTGCAAATTCATTGATGGACAAACTTGCTTACGTCCCTGAGGAGGGATGATCCAATGCAAACATGGAAAAAGAAACTGGTTGTATCTCAACTTGCATTAGCCTGCACCCTGGCTATCGCTTCTCAGGCCAATGCGAAGGATATTTCCGGTACGACATATAATACCTTTGGATACGATAATACAGCATCCTCTCCCTGGTATTATGGTTATGCCGACTGGGGTTACTCAGATGCCATCCACGATGGTGATATTTATCCCGTGATTAATAAAGCCACTGTGAATGGTGTTATTTCTACGTATTATCTCGATGATGGCATCAATGGTCGGGCGAATGCGTTGAGCATTTCCAACAGTACCATTAATGGCATGATCACTTCTGAATGTATGACCACCTCGTGTGCTGATGGTATAGATACCGACGGCACGACCCATTCTCAGTACGATCGTTTTAGCCTGACCGTAGATAACTCAACGATCAACGATACCTATGAACATTACGCTTATGATGTCGTAAATGGTCAGAGTACAGAGACGCATTATCTGGACACCTATGCTTTGGGTAACGCGATTACCCTGGATGTTGAATCGGATATCGTTATCCAGAATAATTCTCACGTCGCGGGGATTACCCTGACGCAGGGGTATCAGGAGCTGGATAATACCCCATACGACGGCGTTGAAGGCGTAGCCAACAGCAGTAAAGTCTTTACCGATACGCTACTTGTGAAAGATTCGGTACTGACTTCCGGTGCGTACAGTGATTTAGGTACCAGCGGATTCTACGGTCAAAGCGCGAAGCCGAGCGATTATGGTGAAACCAACGTGACAGCGGCAGATGATGCGGCGCTGATTGTGGCAGCCAGCGCGTCTGATAACGCGATGCAGACCACTGCCACGTTCGATCACTCCACCGTTACTGGTGACATTCTGTTCTCCAGCACCTTCGACAATAACTTCTACCCGAACGGCGATCCAGCAACCGATACCACCGACGATGGCATCTATAACCCCACCACCAACGGCTGGGATGGCACCGATAAGCTGGATGTTACTCTCACCAACGGCAGCAAATGGGTCGGCGCAGCGCAGTCCAGCGTTGAGGCTATTGGCACGGCGCAGATGTATGGCCAGGGCTACAGCAACGTAGACTGGAGCACTCTGTCTCCTAACAGCATTTGGCCGGATTCCACCTTTGACAGCAATGGGCATGTTGCGGGCGAAGCGGTGTATCAGAGTGGTCTGTTTAACATCGTGCTGGATAACGGCTCCGAGTGGGATACCCGTAAGGTGTCTAACATCGACACGCTGACCGTAAACAACCATTCTCAGGTCAATGTTGAAAACTCTGGCCTGCTGGCGGATACCATCACCCTGACCAATGCTTCATCAATGAATATTGGGGACAGCGGTGGCGTGGCAACCGACCACCTGTATCTGGACAGCTATAGCCGTGCGGCACTGACGGAAGAAACGGCCGAACTGTATGCCAACACCATCACCGTGGATAACGGTGCAGAGCTGGCGCTGGGGCTGGGCCAGGTTGATACGCACAATATGGTACTGACCGATGGCGGTGTGCTGAACGTTGCCAGCCGTGATTACGTGCTGAACAGCGATCTGAACAACGCCCGCTATATCACTAACGATAAGCACAGCGCTGATTATGACTACGGCGTAGTGGGTATTAACTCTGACGGCCATCTGGCGGTGAACGGTGACGTCGCCGGTAACTACCAGGTCCGTATCGATGACGCGACTGGGGCAGGTTCCGTTGCTGATTACAAAAATAAAGAGATTATCCGCATCTATGACAATAACGCGGATACCACAGCCAGCTTTACTGCTGCAAACAGAGCCGATTTAGGGGCCTATACATACCAGGCGCAGCAGCAGGGTGACGCCGTTGTCCTCCAGCAGAAAGCGCTGACCGACTACGCGAATATGGCGCTGAGCATTCCTTCTGCCAATACCAATATCTGGAATCTGCAGCAGGATACCGTAGGCACGCGTCTGACCAACAGCCGCCACGGCCTGGCGGATAAAGGCGGGGCGTGGGTGAGCTACTTCGGCGGCAACTTCGACGGTGACAATGGCGTTATCAGCTACGATCAGGACGTGAGCGGTATTATGGTGGGTCTGGATACCCAGATCGACGGTAATAACGCGAAGTGGATCGTCGGTGGTGCGGCAGGTTTCGCGAAGGGTGATATCAGCGATCGTACCGGTCAGGTCGATCAGGATAGCCAGACAGCGATGATCTACGCGTCAGCGAAGTTCATGAACGATCTGTTCCTTGACAGTTCCCTGAGCTACACCCGCTTCAACAGCGATCTCTCCGCTAACATGAGCAACGGTCAGTATGTTGACGGCAATACTACCAGTGACGCTGTTGGTTTTGGGCTGAAGCTGGGCTATGACTGGAAACCAAACCTCTCTGGCTACGTCACGCCATATGCAGCCGTATCTGGACTGTTCCAGTCTGGTGATGATTATCGTCTGAGCAATGACATGCGCATGGATGGGCAATCTTACGATAGCCTGCGTTATGAACTCGGTGTTGATGCGGGTTACACCTTCAGCTACGGCGGCGATCAGGCTCTGACCCCTTACTTCAAACTGGCCTACGTCTATGACGACGCCGATAACAATGCCGATATTAACGGCGACAGCATTGATAACGGCGTGAAAGGTTCAGCTGTTCGTGTTGGGCTGGGCACCCAGTTCAGCTTCACGAAGAACTTCAGCGCTTACACTGATGCCACTTATCTGGGCGGCGGTGACGTTGACCAGAACTGGGGCGCAAATCTGGGTGTGAAATATAGCTGGTAATATATAAAAGCGAGGGAGGGGTTACCTCCCCGCTTTCTACAAAAGTAATAAAAATAATATTGAACCGACAAATACGGATGCCTTGAGGTCTGCATGAACGTTAATGCGAAACCGCTTTCTGAATTACGCCGGCTCGAACAGTGTTTAATATCGGCCAGTACCCCTTTTACATGTACGCCCCAACAATTAATTACGTCAGACGAATGGAATGAGCCTCGTACGATCGTATTACAAACCGGTGTTATTGAGGTCTATCGTTCCTCTGATGAGCTGCTGGTTGGGATTGCGACTGCTCCTTTTATTTTCGGTCTGTCTACGGTGATGATTCGTCACTCTCAGGAATACAGGGTGGTTGCTAAAACGGCCTGTACCGGTTTTTATTTGCCTACGGAAACTACCCGTCAACTCATCCAACAGAATTCCCTCTGGAAAGAGGCCTTCTGCTGGTTATCATGGATAAACTACATTCTTGAAAAACGCGATATGCAGCTGGTTGGCAATAACTCCTATCACCAGATCCGCGCGATGCTGTTAAATATGGCCGAGTGGGATGAAACGCTGCGTTCAAAAATCGGTGTGATGAATCATATTCAGCAAAGCACACGCATTTCACGTTCTGTTGTTGCCGAAGTTCTGGCCGCCCTGCGACAGGGAAACTATATCAATATGAGCCGGGGCAAGCTGGTCAGCATCAACCGCTTGCCCACGGAATATTAATATCAGTTAGACGCGGTGAGCACCTGGGCTTTATTGGCGCTCAGTTCCGCCACTAAGTTATTAATTCCGTCACTCATATTGACGAAACGCGTATGCGGGGAGCGGGTGACCACTACAAACGCGCCGACGTTTGACTGCGGGATCATGGCCATATAGGTGATGAATCCACCGCCGCCACCGGTTTTTTGAATAATACCCGGACGGCCATTTTTGGGGGCCATATAGACCCAGCCCATACCGAGCGCATCGGCTTTACCCGGCACGTCCATCCCGATGACGCGGTGCAGCTGAGTACGCTGATAAATCAGGGTTTGCATACGATCGGCCTGGCTGCTGCGGGCGTAGAAATCCGAGGAAAGGAACTGCTGCATCCAGCGCATCATGTCGCCGGGCGTGGAGTAAACCCCGCCGCTGCCCACGGCCGCCAGCGTGTTGTTACAGGGGCTGGCGCCTTTCTCGGCCACCATCAGGCGACGGCACTGATCCGGGGACGGGGTAAAGGTGGTGTCTTTCATACCCAGCGGGCGGGTTATCTGCTCTTCAAACAGCTGCGTGTAAGGTTTGCCAGCCGCCGTTGAAAGGGCATCCGCCAGCAGGTCAAAGGCGAGGTTTGAATATGAGGCCTGCGAACCCGGTGCCGCCTTCAGCGTGGCGGTACTCAGGTAGCTCCAGCGCTGCTCGCGCGTTGGCCAGACAAATACGTCACGGTGCGCCGCTCCGCCTGGCTGCTCACGCGGCAGGGCGCTGGTGTGGGTGGCAAGGTTCACAAGCCGGATCGGCGTACCCTGATATGTTGGAACCCGGGAGCCTGGAGGCGCATATTTGCTGAGCGGGTCGTCGAGTTTCACCACGCCCTGGTCGAGCAGTTTCACCAGCATTTCGCTGGTCATCAGCTTGGTTAAGGACGCGATGCGGATAACGGAATCCAGCTGCGGGTGAACGTTATTACCCGGGCGCGTTTCGCCAAAGCTGCGGAACACACGCTGGTTGCCATCGATGACGACCATCGCCATCCCGGTCGCGCCGCTGCCGTAATAAATAAGGTTCGCGTAGCGATCGGCAATATCAGAAGCTAAAACGGGGGCCGTCAGCGGTTGGGCTGCCTGGGCGGTAGAAAAGCTCACCGCACACAGCGCGGCAAAAGAGAGCAGACAACGTTTCAACGAAGAGCATCCATGAAGTGAATGAGGAAAGTAATGGGTATTTATACTACTAAACGGTACCGCGCAATGTCCCGAATTGCATAACGATAGTGAAAAAACGTAACCATGGGTAAATATGAACAATTTACTTGCGAGCCATCTCCCATTTTGTGACATCGGGCTTATGATAGGTACCTGTGTCACTCAATCTTACGGAGAACGGTATGTCTGAGAAGCGTGTGGTTATGGTTGTCGATATGCAGAACGGGGTGTTTGAAACCCCCCGTCATCAGCGCGAAAAGTGTGTCTCTCTGATCAACCAGCTTACGCAGGCAGCCGACAAGGTGATTTTTATTCAGCATACCGAGCCCGGGGGCCTGGAAGAGGGAAGTGAGGGGTTTGCGCTACTGTCTGAACTCCATCAGCCAGCCGACGCGCTTTACGTCACCAAAACCGCCTGTGATGCCTTCTATAACACCGCGCTTGAGGCGCTGCTGCGGGAGCAGGGCATTCGCGAGTTTGTCATCTGCGGCTGCGCCACCGATTACTGCGTCGATGCGACAATCAAGAACGGCGTTAGCCGGGGTTATCACATCATCGTGGCGGAAGATGCTCATACTACCGCCAATCGCCCGGCGGCAGATGCGCAGATCCTGATTAACCACCACAACGACGTCTGGCGTAACTTCATCGCGCCGGCGAATCCTCTCGCAGTGAAACGCACCGAAACAATTCTCGAAAACTGGAAAGCGAACTAATAATCAACCCTCGGGTCTGACCTTTTTGCCCGGGCCTGGAGGCTGGCCCGGGCAGGTTTTTCCTGTGGTAACGTGTTGTGCACAGCAACAGCCATAACAACAAGAAGGAAGCATTATGTTTAAGTCTTTTTTCCCAAAGCCGGGGCCTTTTTTCCTGTCGGCATTTATTTGGGCACTGATCGCTGTCATTTTCTGGCAGGCGGGCGGCGGCGCATGGCTGACGCGCATCACGGGGGCGACAGGCGAGGTGCCGATTAGCGCGGCGCGCTTCTGGTCGCTCAGCTATCTGCTGTTTTACGCCTACTACATGGTGTGCGTTGGGCTGTTTGCGCTGTTCTGGTTTATGTATTCTCCGCACCGCTGGCAGTACTGGTCGATCCTCGGCACATCGCTGATTATTTTTGTCACCTGGTTCCTCGTGGAAGTGGGCGTGGCGGTGAACGCCTGGTATGCGCCGTTCTACGATCTGATCCAGACCGCGCTGAGTTCGCCGCATAAGGTGACCATCAACCAGTTCTACCATGAAGTCGGGATTTTCCTCGGTATCGCCCTTATTGCGGTGATCATCGGCGTGATGAACAACTTCTTCGTCAGCCACTACGTTTTCCGCTGGCGTACCGCGATGAACGAACATTATATGGCGCACTGGCAGCACCTGCGCCATATCGAAGGTGCCGCGCAGCGTGTGCAGGAAGACACCATGCGTTTTGCCTCCACCCTTGAAGACATGGGCGTAAGCTTTATCAACGCCATCATGACGCTGATTGCCTTCCTGCCCGTGCTGGTAACGCTCTCGGCGCATGTGCCGGACCTGCCGATTGTCGGCCATCTCCCGTATGGTCTGGTGATTGCCGCGATCGTCTGGTCGCTGATGGGTACGGGCCTGCTGGCGGTGGTGGGGATCAAACTGCCGGGTCTGGAGTTTAAAAATCAACGCGTGGAAGCCGCTTACCGTAAAGAGCTGGTTTATGGTGAAGATGATGCCGACCGCGCCTCGCCACCGACCGTCCGCGAGCTGTTTGGCGCCGTACGTCGTAACTACTTCCGACTCTACTTCCACTATATGTATTTCAACATTGCCCGTATTTTGTATCTGCAGGTGGACAATGTTTTCGGTTTGTTCCTGCTGTTCCCGTCGATTGTTGCGGGTACGATTACGCTCGGTCTGATGACGCAGATCACCAACGTTTTCGGTCAGGTTCGTGGGTCGTTCCAGTACCTGATCAGCTCCTGGACCACGCTGGTGGAGCTGATGTCCATCTACAAACGTCTGCGCAGTTTTGAACGTGAGCTGGACGATCGTGACCTGCAGGAAGTTACCAACACATTTAGCTAATACAGGGAGTTGCTATGCCTTTTGCCGTACCGCGCGCGTTACCGTTGTCCTTGCTGGCCGCTCTTGTGCTGGCAGGCTGTGCCGAACAAGGGGCCGCTCCGCTCAAAAAGGGGGAGAAGCCCGTCGATGTGGCGAGCGTTGTGCGGCAGAAAATGCCCGCCAGCGTGAAGGATCGCAATGCGTGGGCAGATGCGCTGGCAAAAACCTTTGAAAGCCAAAAGATCGCGCCGACCGAGGAGAATATCTGCTCGGTGCTGGCGGTGGCACAGCAGGAGTCGATGTACCAGTCAGACCCGGTGGTGCCGGGTCTGAACAAAATTGCCTGGAAAGAGATCGACCGCCGCGCGGAATCTATGCATATCCCGGTATTCCTCGTGCATACCGCGCTTAAAATCACCTCGCCGAACGGCAAAAGCTACAGCGAGCGGCTGGATGCGGTGAAAACCGAAAAACAGCTTAGCGCCATCTTTGATGATTTCATCAGTATGGTCCCGATGGGGCAGAAGCTGTTTGGCTCACTGAATCCGGTCCACACCGGTGGTCCGATGCAGGTGAGCATTGCGTTCGCGGAGAAGCATACCGACGGCTACCCCTGGAAAATCGACGGTACGGTGCGTCAGGAGGTCTTCTCCCTGCGCGGTGGGCTGTGGTTCGGCACGTATCATCTGCTGAACTATCCGGCGAACTACAATGAGCCGCTGTACCGCTTTGCCGACTTTAACGCGGGCTGGTATGCCAGCCGTAATGCGGCATTCCAGAGTGCGGTCAGCCGAGCAAGCGGCGTTAAGCTCGCGCTGGACGGCGATCTCATCGCTTACGGCAGCAGCGAGGCGGGAAGCACCGAGCTGGCCGTACGGAAATTATCGACCACGCTTGGCTTGAGCAACAGCGACATTCGCCGTCAGCTTGAGAAAGGCGATAGCCTGGCCTTTGAGAAAACGGATCTGTACAAGAAGGTGTTTGCGCTTGCAGAGCAGAAAAGCGGGAAAACGTTACCGAGGGCTATCCTGCCGGGGATCCAGCTGGAAAGCCCGAAGATCACGCGTAACCTGACCACCGCATGGTTCGCAAAACGCGTGGACGAACGCCGGGCTCGCTGTATGGGGCTTTAACGGCGGCGGCGAAAACGCAACACTAACGCCACAACGCCCAGAATCATACATCCCGCGAGGAAGGGGATCAGGCCGAACAGGGTGCTGACACCAAAGCCAATCTCAACTCGCGGGCGTCCGTTATCCTGTACCTGCATCAGGTGTTCATAAACGCCAGGCGCATGGACCAGCATATTGAGCAGCTGCGAGCCGGCCCAGAAGCAGAACAGGACAAACAGGGCATACGCGATATTACCCGCCGTGGAGGTTTTTGGTTTGCCGCCAAAAATCGGTTTCGACAATGTAAAGTCAGCCATGTTGACCTCCCGTGGTATCACTCTGTATTAATACGCGTCTTACGGGGTGAGTTTGACAGGTCATCGCATTTGTCAATATCAGAATCGTGGTAATTTACGCGCCGGAATCCTCCTGGATTGTCGATTTCTGCAGCACATCACAATTCCATCACTTAAGTGAAATTGCGTCGCGTTTCAGAATTTCCGTATCTGCCACAGACCTGGCCGAAAAACTGTGAGAGGATGTCTTTTTTTCCTGCCGGAGTTGTTATGAAGCTCACGTCCAAACTACGCCGTGACTGGCACTACTACGCCTTTGCTATCGGGCTGATCTTTATTCTTAACGGTGTCGTGGGCCTGCTGGGGTTTGAAGCAAAAGGGTGGCAAACGTATGCCGTCGGGCTGGTGACCTGGGTGATAAGTTTCTGGCTGGCGGGGCTGATTATCCGCCGCCGTCCCGAAGAGACGACAGCGGATGAGGCAGAGTCGGCGAAGCGCGCCGATTAACCGTTTACGGAACTTTTAAGCGCGCTGTCGGCGGCGTGACGCTCCAGCGCCAGTTCGATCAGGCGGGTGATTAATTCCGGGTAGCTCAGGCCGCTCGCCTGCCACAGCTTCGGATACATGCTGATGTTAGTGAACCCCGGCAGCGTGTTGATTTCATTGATCACCACTTCGTTTTCCGGCGTCAGGAACACATCCACGCGCGCCATGCCGCAGCAGCCGAGCGTCTGATAAGCGCGAATGGCGATCGCCCGGATCTTATCGTTAATCGCCGGATCGATATCCGCAGGAACGACAACCTGCGCGCCTTTATCATCAATGTATTTGGTGTCGTACGAGTAGAAGTCGCTGTTTAAGACCACTTCGCCGCAGGTGCTCGCCTGTGGAAAATCGTTGCCCAGCACGGCGCACTCAATTTCACGACCTTTGATACCCTGCTCAACCACCACTTTATGGTCGAACTCAAACGCCAGGCGAACGGCCTGCGTGAACTCAGCTTCGCTGGTGACTTTGCTGACGCCCACGGAGGAGCCCTGGTTTGCTGGCTTCACAAACAGCGGCAGACCCAGCTCTCCGCTGATTTGCGCGAAGGTGTGTTTGTCGCGGTTGGCGCGGGTGAGCGTAACGAACGGGGCAATATTCAGTCCGGCATCGCGCAGCAGGCGTTTGGTGACGTCTTTGTCCATGCATGCGGCAGAGCCGAGTACGTCCGAGCCGACGAACGGCAGGTTGGCCATGCGCAGCATGCCCTGCAGGGAACCATCTTCACCGAGGGTGCCGTGAACAATCGGGAAGACGACGTCGATCTGGGCGAGAGCCTGAGCATTGCCGGCGTCGATGAGCTGTCCCTTCACGACGCCGGGTACGGTGGCGACGCTAATTTCCGAAGGATTAAGGGCGATTTGTGCCGGATCGTGAGCATTCAGCAGATACTGGCTGGCATCGTTAACGTGCCACTGGCCCTGTTTATCAATGCCCAGCAGCACCACGTCGAAACGGCTTTTATCGATCGCGTCAACGATATTTTTGGCCGATTGCAATGACACTTCGTGCTCCGCTGATTTTCCCCCAAAGACAATACCTACGCGCTGCTTAGCCATCTCACTCTCTTCCAGTCTGACGAAAAGCCAATAACATACCACGATGCCCGGCGGGTTTCGCGGCCTTCTGCCATAATGTTTTGGGGAATGTTGAGGGGGGAGAGTGAAAGGAAAAACGCTGCTGACCGTTTTCATCATTGTGGCCGTTGCAACGGTGGGTTACCGCTGGTTGCCGCCTTACTACAACCCTTTCATGCCGCTGACGCTTGACGACCCGCCGGGCCTAATCATCCAGTATAAGCTCCGGCGCTTAACCCCCGAGGCGTGCGCGAGCCTGCTTTCGCAGGCTAACCAAAGAGATCTCATCCGCACCCAGCCGGTGGCGGACAGCGGCGGCGCGTGTCCGCTTAACAACGTCGTGCGCGTGCGTGACTTTGGCCCGGTCGGCCTGAACAGCAGTTTCCTTGCCAGCTGTCCCCTGGCCCTCAGCTCAGCGCTGTTTATCAGCCAGCAGGCCCGGCCGCTGACAAAACGCTATACGGGCAGCGACCTGGCTCGCATCGATCATCTCGGCAGCTTTGCCTGCCGCAATATTTATCACCGCCCTGACGCGCGACGCAGTGAACATGCCACGGCGGAGGCGCTGGATATCGCAGCTTTTCGTCTGGCGAACGGGGAACGCGTCGCGGTACTGAACGGCTGGAAGGCGGCAACAACGCAGCCATGGCTGAAGGCAATGCTGGCGGCAAGCTGCGGCTACTACGGAAACGGCCTGGGGCCGGAGTATAACGCGGCGCATGCCAACCATTTTCATCTGGGAATGCGCGGTTTCGGCCTCTGCCGATGAAGCACAATATTCCGCCAGAAAATGGATAAATTGTGACTTATTTCACAAATATGATGACTGGGAAGATAAAACACCAAAGTCAGTCAGGGCGCATCTCTGGTGCGACGTCAAAACACGTAACTTGCTAATCTGTAGGCGAATTCGCCTAAAAATGAAGACTATTTCGTTATGGAATCCTGGAAAGTTAATCTTATCTCGGTCTGGTTCGGTTGTTTCTTTACCGGATTGGCCATCAGCCAGATTTTGCCGTTCCTGCCGCTGTACGTGTCGCAGCTGGGGGTGACCTCGCATGAAGCGCTTTCCATGTGGTCCGGCCTGACGTTTAGCGTCACGTTTCTGGTCTCCGCCATTGTGTCACCGATGTGGGGCAGCCTGGCTGATCGGAAAGGCCGTAAACTGATGCTGCTGCGTGCCTCGCTCGGGATGGCGATTGCCATTCTGCTGCAGGCCTTCGCAACCAACGTCTGGCAGCTGTTTTTCCTGCGGGCGGTGATGGGGTTGACGTCCGGGTATATTCCAAACGCCATGGCGCTGGTTGCCTCTCAGGTGCCGCGCGAGCGTAGCGGCTGGGCGCTGAGTACGCTCTCCACGGCGCAGATAAGCGGCGTCATCGGCGGTCCGCTGCTGGGCGGTTTTCTGGCGGACCACGTCGGGCTTCGCGCCGTATTTATCATCACCGCGATCCTGCTGGTGGTCAGCTTCCTGGTCACGCTCTTTCTTATCAAAGAGGGGGGGCGCCCGGTTATCGGTAAATCTGAACGCCTGAGCGGCAAGGCCGTCTTCGCCTCGCTGCCCTATCCGGGACTGATGATCAGCCTGTTTGTGACCACCATGGTTATCCAGCTCTGCAACGGTTCGGTCGGGCCGATTCTGGCGCTGTTTATCAAGTCGATGGAGCCGGAGAGCACGAATATCGCTTTTCTGAGCGGCATGATTGCCGCCGTGCCGGGCGTTTCTGCCCTGATCTCCGCGCCGCGTCTGGGGAAACTGGGTGACAGGATCGGCACGGCGCGCATCCTGATGGCGACGCTGATCTTTGCGGTCGTTCTTTTCTTCGCGATGTCGTTTGTCACCTCTCCACTTCAGCTTGGCGTATTGCGATTTCTTCTCGGGTTTGCTGATGGCGCAATGTTGCCTGCGGTACAGACCCTGCTGGTTAAATATTCCAGCGATCAGGTGACGGGGCGAATCTTTGGATATAACCAGTCATTTATGTATCTGGGGAATGTTGCCGGTCCGCTTATTGGCGCATCCGTTTCCGCAATGGCCGGTTTTCGTTGGGTATTTGCGGCTACGGCGATTGTTGTTTTAATCAATATTATCCAGCTGGCTATTGCGCTGCGACGGCGCAGACAAATGGCGGAGGCCAAATCGGCGAGATAACGCTTTCGCAGATGTATTATATATTCTTATGGTAGCCGCATTTTTATATAACAAAATGCGGCGTCTTTTTATAGAAAAACGTTTCGCTCACGGCGCTACCTCTTTATTTTCGTTCCTGTATCACTTTTGCATACCATAATTAATTTCTTCTCTTTGCAATAGGGATTCAGAATGCTAACTTCAGATAAAACTGAAAAAGGAACTGGCACGATGAAAAACCTCATTGCTGAATTGCTGGTCAAGCTGGCACAAAAGGAAGAAGAGTCAAAAGAGCTGGTGGCCCAGGTCGAAGCGCTGGAAATTGTGGTCACCGCGCTGCTGCGACAAATGGCGAAAACCGATCAGCAGGCGTTGATTGAGAGCGTGGAAGGCGCGCTGGAGAGCGTCAGGCCTGAATCGCAGGTACCGGTTGAGGATGCGGAGATGCTCCACCAGTACGTAAAGAAGCTGTTAAGGCATCCGCGCAGCTAAACCGTCACAGGACGTAACGACGTGTCATAGAATTGTCATGCAGGATGCCTATAGTCGCTCTGTTTTTATTTTTATGTATTTGTACATGGAGAAAATAAATTGAAACAGAGCGCACTTTTCATTGCATTACTTCCCCTGTTAATTACCCCTGCCATTTATGCTGATACGACGCAAACCAGCGTGCTGGATAATCGTGCGGCAAAAGGCGATATCACCCAGCCTGGCGGCGCGCGCCGTTTATCAGAAGATCAAACTGCCGCTATTCGCGCTTCGCTAAATGATAAGCCGGCGAAAAATATTATTCTGCTGATTGGCGATGGAATGGGGGATTCCGAAATCACGGCGGCGCGAAATTATGCCGAGGGCGCGGGCGGCTTTTTTAAAGGCATCGATGCATTACCGCTGACCGGACAATATACCCACTACGCGCTGGATAAAAAAACCGGTAAACCGGATTACGTAACGGACTCCGCGGCCTCGGCCACGGCGTGGTCCACCGGCGTGAAAACCTATAACGGTGCGCTGGGCGTGGATATTCACGAAAAAGATCATCAAACCCTTCTGGAGATGGCAAAAGCGGCGGGCCTGGCGACCGGCAACGTCTCCACCGCTGAACTTCAGGATGCGACGCCTGCGGCGCTGGTGGCTCACGTGACCTCGCGTAAATGCTACGGCCCGTCAGTGACCAGCGAAAAATGCCCCACGAACGCGCTGGAAAAAGGCGGCAAAGGATCGATTACGGAACAGCTGCTGAACGCACGTCCTGACGTGACCCTGGGCGGCGGCGCGAAAACCTTCGCGGAAACCGCGACGGCGGGCGATTGGCAGGGCAAAACGCTGCGCGAGCAGGCGCAGGCTCGCGGCTATCAGCTGGTGAGTGACGCAAATTCTCTGGCGGCGATAACCGAGGCGAACCAGGACAAACCGCTGCTGGGGCTGTTCTCTGACGGCAATATGCCCGTGCGCTGGGAAGGACCAAAAGCCTCATATCATGGCAATATCGATAAACCAGCCGTAACCTGTACCCCGAACCCGAAACGCACGGACAGCGTGCCGACGCTGGCGGCGATGACCGATAAAGCAATCTCTCTGCTGAGCAAGAGCGAAAAAGGGTTCTTCCTGCAGGTAGAAGGCGCGTCGATAGATAAGCAAGATCATGCGGCGAATCCGTGCGGTCAGATTGGCGAAACCGTCGATCTGGACGAAGCGGTGCAGAAGGCGCTTGAGTTTGCGAAAAAAGACGGCAACACCCTGGTGATCGTCACCGCGGACCATGCGCATGCCAGCCAGATCGTTCCGCCAGATACCAAAGCCCCGGGCCTGACGCAGGCGCTGAACACCAAAGATGGCGCCGTCATGGTGATGAGCTACGGCAACTCTGAAGAAGAGTCCATGGAGCACACGGGCACCCAGCTGCGTATTGCGGCCTACGGTCCGCATGCGGCAAACGTGGTAGGCCTGACCGATCAAACGGATCTGTTCTATACCATGAAGGCGGCGCTGGGCCTTAAATAATAAAACCCCGGCGGAAATCACATCTGCAGGGTGGTTTTTTTCCTGTCACGAACCAGACTTACAGGGAATGTTCACAAAAGGATGGTGCAATGAAAACAACATTACTGGTTACTCTGCTCTCCGGCCTGTTCCTGGTCGCATCGGCAAACGCGGAAGAGAAAACGTTAACGCCGCAACAGCAGCGTATGACCACCTGTAATCAACAGGCGACGTCTCAGAGTCTGAAGGGGGATGCTCGTAAGACCTACATGAGCGATTGCCTCAAAAACGGCGCCGCGAAGCCGGCTGAAAAAAGCCTGACGCCTCAGCAGCAAAAGATGCGCGAGTGTAATGCCAAGGCAACCGAACAGTCCCTGAAAGGGGATGACCGCAGCAAGTTCATGAGTGCCTGTCTGAAGAAAAAAGTGTAGTTCTAACGGGTGAGCGGCTCAGGCGGCTCACCCGAAATTTCATACTTTCCCCGCAGACCCCCTCTCTATAATTTGGGAAAATGTTTCAGAATATTCCCAAAAATGATGAATGATGAAACGTATTACAACAAAAAGCGCATTCGGGAAGAGTGGAATCTAACCCTTTCTCAGGATGACCCTCACCGCGCCGGCATTCAGTTTGCACGGAGAGTTCGGCTGGCGCGCGCCGTGGGGCTGGCAGCGATGTTTTTCCCGGTTGCAGGGATGCTGGTCACCCATTTTTTACCCGGTGGCTGGTGGCTTTTACTGGTGGGGTGGGCGTTCGTCTGGCCCCATTTAGCCTGGCAGTTATCCTGCCGTGCCGCGTCACCTCATCAGCAGGAAATTTTCAATCTTAAAATCGATGCCATTATTGCCGGGCTCTGGATCGGCCTCATGGGGATGAGCGCGTTACCCACGGCAGCGCTGGTGATGATGGTAGGGATGAATATGATGGGCTCCGGGGGCTGTCGTCTGTTTATCCCGGGGATCCTGTTGACCTTGCTTTCCGCGCTGGTGACGCTGCCGCTTGTCGGGAGCGTGGTCGTCTTCAATCCCGACCTCGTGGAATGGGGCTTAACCCTTCCCGTGCTCGTGCTTTATCCCATGCTGTTTGCCTGGCTCAGTCACCGCACCGCCGTCAGGCTTGCAGAGCACAAGCAGCGGCTGGAAATGATGAGCACCCGTGACGGTATGACCGGTGTCTTTAACCGTCGGCACTGGGAAATGCTGCTGCGAAATGAATTTGAGCACTGTCGGCGCGACCACAGCACCGCAACGATATTACTGATTGATATCGACCACTTTAAAAATATCAACGATACGTGGGGGCACGCTGTGGGAGATGAGGCGATCGTTGCCATTACGCGCCAGCTCCAGCGGGCGGTACGGTCAGGCGATGCGATCGGCCGGTTTGGCGGGGATGAGTTTGCGGTGATTATGTCGCAGACCGCGGCGGAAAGCGCCATCGCCGTGATGTCGCGGCTGCATGAGCGGCTGGAAAACCTGACGTTACCGTGCGCGCCAAAAGAAGCGCTGCGCATCAGCGTAGGCGTTGCCCCCTGGGGGCCGCAGTTTGAACATTATCGGGAATGGCTAAAGGCGGCTGACGTGGCGCTGTACAGGGCGAAAAATGCCGGGCGCAGCCGCACCGAAGTGGCCGCCTGACGCCCGACTGAAAGGATCAGGATTTACTCAGCTTCTCTGATTTTTCCATGCATTTTGCCATCGCCTCAATGACGGCAGAGCGGAACCCGCGCTCTTCCAGCACCCGCACCGCTTCGATGGTGGTACCGCCCGGGGAGCAGACCATATCTTTCAGTTCACCCGGGTGTTTACCGGTCTCCAGCACCATTTTGGCGGAGCCCATGACGGCCTGCGCGGCGAACTTATACGCCTGGGCGCGCGGCATTCCGCCAAGAACGGCGGCATCGGCCATCGCTTCTAAAAACATGAAGACATACGCAGGCGCAGAACCACTGACGCCGACCACCGGATGGATCATCGATTCGGCAATCACTTCTGCTTCACCGAAGCAGCGGAAAATGTTCAGCACGTCGGCCACTTCTTCTGTGGTCACCAGCGCGTTAGGCGTGACGGAGGTCATGCCCGCGTTAACCAGCGAGGGGGTATTGGGCATCGCGCGGACGATTTTACGATCGTGACCCAGCGCGCGCGCCAGCTGATCGAGCGTGACGCCTGCGGCAATCGACACGACCAGCGTCTCTTTATTCAGGCTGGAGGTGATATCGCTCAGCACTTTGATCATGATGTTCGGCTTGACGGCGCCAAAGACGATATCGGCTACCTGGGCCACTTCCTGCGCGATTTCGGCGGCGTTGATCCCGTATTGATCGCGCAGCGCGGCGACCTTGTCCGGTGACGGGGTATAGACCCAAATCTGACCCGGCAGCACCTGCCCGCTGGCGATCAGGCCGCCCAGGATGGCTTTGCCCATGTTACCGCAGCCGATAAACCCGATTTTCTTGTCCATCACGATTCTCCGTCATTATGCGTTGTTTTCTCTGATTGATAGCTTAACAACGAAATGCAGGCGACAATAGTCGGCAGAGTTATTATGGGGAGACAATATGGCGATTTGGGTTGATGCGGACGCGTGTCCGAATGTGATTAAAGAGATTTTATTTCGCGCCGCAGAGCGCGTTCAGATGCCGCTGACGCTGGTGGCTAACCAGAATATTCGCGTACCGCCTTCGCGGTTCATCCGCTCTTTGCGCGTACCGGCCGGGTTCGACGTGGCGGATAACGAAATTGTTCGCCTGTGCAGCGCGGAGGATCTGGTGATCACGGCGGATATCCCGCTGGCTGCCGAAGTGCTGGAGAAAGGGGCGGCGGCGCTCAATCCGCGCGGTGAGCGTTATTCGCCTTCGACCATTCGGGAAAAGCTCACAATGCGCGATTTTATGGATACGATGCGGGCCAGCGGCGTGCAGACCGGTGGGCCAGACAGTTTAACTCAGCGTGACCGCCAGCAGTTTGCCGCAGAGCTGGATAAATGGCTGCTGGAAGTGAAGCGCCGTACGGCGTAATGATAATCATTGTCAAATATGGTACAGTATGGCGGTAACAGGGTTGTCATCCCGTACCGCTTTGCAGTAAAGTAAACGCAACATCTTCTGCAATTATTTCTTTACACTCTTCGGCCATCCGGCATCAAGGGGAAACACCTGGTTATGACCCAACCCATCTTTTTAGTTGGCCCCCGCGGCTGTGGGAAAACCACCGTTGGCCTGGAGCTGGCGCGCGCCTGTCAACGCCATTTTATTGATACTGACCACTGGCTGCAGACGCTGGCCGGACAGACCATTGCGGAAATTGTTGAGAAAGAGGGCTGGGACAGCTTTCGCAGCCGCGAAACGGCCGCGCTGGAAGCGGTGACGGCACCCGATGCTGTGATTGCCACTGGCGGCGGGATTATTCTGGCGGAATATAACCGCCGCTTTATGCGCGAAAAAGGGATTGTGATTTACCTCTGTGCACCGGTGGCTGCCCTGGTTGGCCGTCTGGAAGCGTTTCCGGAAGAGGGGCAACGCCCTGCGCTGACCTCCAGACCGCTCAGCGAAGAGGTGAGCGAAGTGCTGGCGGAGCGCGATGCGTTATATCGCGAAGCGGCTCATCACGTGGTGGATGCCTCAGCCTCTCCCGAAGACGTTGTGATTCAGATTATTACCGCCCTGCGTTTGGCTTGTGCCAGCTAACCGGCGTCTATACTTATAGCTCAGACATAAAAAAAGGATGAGCTATGCCAACCAGACCTCCCTATCCGCGTGAAGCGCGCATTGTTACCGTAGAAAAAGGCCAGGGCGATCGCACCGTGACCTGGTATCAACTGCGTGCCGATCACCCCAAACCCGACTCGCTGATTAGCGAACACGAAACCGAGCAGGAAGCGCTGGATGCCAAACGGCGCTACGAAGATCCCGATAAGTCGTGAGTTAATTCCTGAATGGCCTAATACCGTGCGCACATCACACTTTTTACTCATCGTTAATGTTAAGCAAGAGTTAATATTTAGTTATTACAGGTAGCTTCGAAATGGGCAGGCGATCTTTACATTTCGGTGTGCGGATCACCTGCTACGCTTGGTGCTGTTTTGTTGAAAAAATGAACGGTACAGCGTAGTGAGCCTGTGCCTGTGTGAAAGTTTTGGTAGTAACGGAAGGCGATGAAGATGAAGGCGACGTTGGCGATCCTCACCATTGGTGTGGTGCCTGTAAGCGAAGTATTACCGCTCTTAACCGAGCATGTATCTGAACAACAGATCACGCATCTTAGCCTGCTGGGTAAGATAAGCCGGGAAGAGGTCATGGAAGACTACGCTGTCGAGGCGGGGGAGGATCCCCTGGCGACGTTATTAAGTGACGGTAAACTGGCACATGTATCCCGCCAGAAAGTCGAGCGCGCGCTTCAGGGAGTGATAGAAGTGCTCGATAATCAAGGCTATGACGTTATTTTGCTCATGAGTACCGCACCCATCAAAGGATTCGTCGCACGTAATGCGATTTTGCTGGAGCCGATGCGGATCATTCCGCCGCTGGTGGCCTCGATTGTTGACGGGCACCAGGTAGGGGTAATTGTGCCCATTGAAGAACTTATGGATAACCAGGAGGCAAAATGGCAGGTGCTTGAAAAAATGCCGCTGTATGCTCTTGCAAATCCGTTCTGGGACAGTGAGGCAAAACTCATTGCGGCCGGTAAGGAGTTACTGGAACGAGGGGCAGATGTGTTAATTCTCGACTGCCTGGGGTTCCATCAACATCATCGTGATTTGCTGCAAAAAGCCCTAGATGTGCCCGTGCTGTTATCCAACGTTCTGATGGCTCGCCTGGCTTCGGAACTTCTCATGTAATGTTTTTGCGTGACAGGTGATGAGCATGGCCCCTATAGTGGATTTTTATCTAAAAAATATAAGGGCCAGTTCATGCTTCAAAGTAACGAATACTTTTCCGGTAAAGTGAAATCCATTGGTTTTACCAGCAGCAGCACTGGCCGCGCCAGTGTCGGCGTGATGGCTGAAGGGGAATACACCTTTGGTACAGCCGAAGCTGAAGAGATGACGGTGGTGAGCGGTGCGCTAAACGTCTTACTGCCGGGTGAAACGGAATGGAAAGTTTACTCTGCCGGCGAAGCTTTCAACGTCCCTGGCCACAGTGAATTCCATCTGCAGGTTGCTGAACCGACCTCTTATCTGTGCCGCTATCTGAAATAAAAAATAAGCCGGGTGGCGCTCACGCTTGCCCGGCCTGCGTTTTCTTGACTTATCTCTGCGCTTCGCCGCCGAGACCTTCCACCAGATTCTGAATCAACGCGGCCAGCTCGCCGGTCATGAGGATGAAGTCCGCGTCAAAGCGCTGGGCGTAATCTTCCCTGTCGATATCTTCGTTCTGATCGCGCAGCTCGTCGCAGAACTTCAGACGCTTAACGGAGCCGTCGTCGCACATCACAAACTGAATGCGCTGCTGCCAGTCGAGCGCCAGTTTGGTCACCACTTTGCCTGCTTCAATGTGCACGGCGATTTCGTCGCTCACCAGATCCTGCTTTTTCGCGCGGATGACGCCGCCATCTTCAAGCAGGGCTTTCAGCTCGGCCTCATCAAGGATCTGGAAACCCTGTGCCGCAGCACCGCTGCGTACCCATTCGGTCAGCGTCAGCTCGATCGGCGTTTCAAGCGCCAGCGGAACCACCGGTAAAGAACCGATGCTTTTGCGCAGCAGGGCCAGCGTATCTTCCGCTTTTTTGGCGCTGGCGCAGTCCACCATGATCAGCCCGTTGACGGTATCGATCCACATCATGGTCTGGCTGAAGCGGCTAAACGCGCGCGGCAGCAGGGAGTGCAACACTTCGTCTTTCAGGGAATCTTTTTCAGTCTTTTTCAGCTTGCGGCCCTGTTCGGCTTCAAGCTTGAAAATTTTCGCTTCGAGCGCCTGCTTCACCACCGGCGTGGGCAGGATTTTCTCTTCTTTACGGGCGCAAACGATGATTTGACCCGTGCTGCTTGCGTGGGTCAGGGCATCGCTTTGTGAACCCATTGGCGGAACCCAACCGGTTTTCGCCATATCCTGGCTACCGCAAGGGGAAAAGGTATAAGCGGCTAACTGTTTTTCCATCTCTTCTGCACGCAGCGAAACGTCGCGGCTGAGACGGTAAACCATCAAATTTTTGAACCACAGCATGATAATTTCCACGGCCTTGTCGTTAAATCAGCGGGCATGATAACGAATTGTCGCATCGCTTGCATTGCTAATCGGGAAGCGTGCTTCTACTCTGTTGATAATCAAAATAATGAGGAGAGTCTTGTGCGTATTGGGATCGATTTGGGCGGCACCAAAACAGAAGTCATCGCACTGAGCGAGCAGGGGGAGCAGCTTTTCCGTCATCGTCTGCCCACGCCGCGCGACGATTATCACCAGACTATCGAGACGATTGCCAGCCTGGTTGAGATGGCAGAGCAGGCGACAGGACAGACCGGCAGCGTCGGGATGGGCATTCCTGGGTCAATTTCTCCTTATACCGGAGTGGTGAAAAACGCCAACTCCACCTGGCTCAACGGCCAGCCCTTTGATAAAGATTTGAGCGTGCGTCTGCAGCGCGAGGTGCGTCTGGCGAATGACGCGAACTGTCTGGCGGTATCAGAGGCCATCGACGGTGCGGCGGCAGGAGCTCAGACCGTTTTTGCTGTCATCATCGGTACCGGCTGCGGGGCCGGTGTAGCGTTCGGCGGGCGCGCTCATATCGGCGGTAACGGTACGGCGGGCGAGTGGGGACATAACCCGCTGCCGTGGATGGATGAAGACGAGCTTAAATATCGTGCTGAAGTGCCGTGCTACTGCGGAAAGCAGGGCTGTATTGAGACGTTTATCTCCGGCACCGGTTTTGCGACTGACTACCACCGCTTGAGCGGCCAGCCGCTCAAGGGCAACGAAATCATGCGTCTGGTCGAAGAACAGGATCCGGTCGCCGGGCTAGCCCTTAGCCGCTACGAAATGCGGCTGGCGAAATCCCTGGCGCACGTGGTGAATATTCTCGATCCGGACGTGATTGTGCTCGGCGGCGGCATGAGCAACGTCGACCGGCTGTATGCCACGGTACCGAACCTTGTCAAACAGTGGGTCTTCGGCGGCGAATGCGAAACCCCGATCCGCAAAGCTGTCCACGGTGACTCCAGCGGCGTGCGCGGCGCGGCGTGGCTGTGGCCGGAATAAACGTTTATTCCCTCTCCCTTTGGGAGAGGGCCAGGGAGAGGGCCAGGGTGAGGGCACCAGACCGCACCATCCTCCCATTTATTCCACCGCAAACACCTTATCCAGCCTGCTATACCCCAGCCCGTTAATTTTCTTCACCTTGATCTGCACCGGAATGCGCTCTTTCATCGCCTCAACGTGGCTGATTACGCCGATGGTTTTCCCGGTGGCGTTCAGCGCGTCGAGCGCATCGAGCGCGGTGTCCAGCGTTTCGCTGTCGAGCGTGCCGAATCCTTCATCCAGGAACAGCGAATCGATTCGCGTTTTGTGACTCACCAGGTCGGAAAGTGCCAGCGCCAGCGCCAGGCTGACGAGGAAGCTTTCGCCGCCAGAGAGCGTACGGGTATCGCGCACGGCATCGGCCTGCCAGGTATCGACCACCTCCAGCTCCAGTGCGTCACTGACTTTACGCTGGAGCAGATAGCGCCCGTGTAGGCGATTAAGCTGCTGGTTAGCCAGCCAGACCAGATTATCCAGCGTCAGACCCTGGGCGAATTTGCGGAACCTGTCGCCGGTGCTGGAGCCGATCAGCACATTCAGGTGCCCCCAGTCCTCGGTCAGACGTGAGGCCTCGTCAATTTGCAGCATCAGCGCCAGCTGATGCTGGCGGTTATCGCTGTCCTGCTTAAGCTGCTGGCGGATCTCCCCCTGATGGGTGGTGTTGTCACGAAGTTGCTGCGCCAGCTGCTGTAGCTGTGCCTGCAGGGTTTGCGCGTCGGCTTCCAGCCCTTCCGGTCGCTGGCTCTGGTGGGCCTGCAGCTGCTGTTCAGCCTGCCCGCAGAGCGCTATTGCCTGCTGAAGCTGGCTCTCCAGCACCTGCTTGCGTTGCTCAAGACGGCGGATGGTCTCCTCATCCAGCAGCGCGGCGAGAAAGTCCTCCCGATCGGCGAAGCAGCTGGCCGCCAGGGCGGTGGCAAATTGCGTTGTGGCGTGCTGTAACCGCTCGCTTTCCAGACTTTCCTGTTGCTGCAGGGTGGCAAGCTGGCTCTGCAGCGACAGGCATTCGTCATGGATCTCTCGCCAGTTCTCAGGAATGGCCGGTTCAGCCTCAGTGTCATCGGTTGCCGGAAGCGTGTCGAGCAGAGGTTTAAGGGTGTTAATGCGCTCCTGAATCGCCGCATGCTGCGTCTGTTTTTCCTGCCACAGGTTGAATTCCGCTTCCCGGGCGTGCAGCCAGACGGCTTCTGAGCCCTCTTCAGGGACATTCAGTGATAGTGCGAGCAGGGAGTTTTCCAGCGCCTGCCGCGTAGCCGACAGCTGTTGCTGATACTGTCGCTCCTGCACTTCCTGCTCGTTCAGCTGGTTTTGCAGGGTCAGACGCTGGCTCAGCTGATAAAGCTGGCGCTCGTACTGTTCCTGCTCGTTCATCCACGTGGTGATATCTTCCTGAATATTCAATGAGATGTTCAGGGTGGTGCAGATCTCCAGCCACTCTTTAGTGAGCGCTTGCTCTTCCTCAGAAAGCGTCTTTGCTTCGTCTGTTTCTCGCTGGATCTGCTGCGTCAGGGCATTGACCTGTCCCAGTACCAACAGACCTTCTTCTTTAAGCGCGGCGACCTCTTTTTCCAGCGCATCCCGGCGTCGCTGGTTTTCGGTGAGTTCAAGCGCCTGATACGTATCAACGGCGGGATGTTCACTGGAACCGCACAGCGGGCAGGGTTTACCCGCCTCAAGCTGCGAACGGTAGTTTTCCAGCTTTTTGATCGTCGCTTCGCTTTCGCACAATGCTTTCAGATCGACATAGTGCTGGTTTTTTTCTTTGTACTGCTGGCGGCGCAGCGTCAGCGTTTCATTGAGTATTACCTGCTCGGCCTGAGCTTTTTGCCGGGTATCCGCGTTCTGCTGCAGCCGTTTTTGCAGGGGCTGATAGCGGGCATGAAGTGACGTCAGGCGCTGACGGAAAGGGCGTGACCTGGACTGTTGCTCCAGTGCCGCTGCCACGTCATCCGCCGTCAGCGTCAGGGCATTTTCCGGCATGTCGGCGAGCTTCTGACGTGATTCAGCAATACGTGCTGCAAGCGTGGCGATCTGATGTTTATCGCGATTCAACTGTGTGAAATGGGCGCGCCAGCCAGCAATCTCCTGGCCCCACAACCGGTAACGTTCATGCGCCGTCAGCCATGTTGCCTGGGTTGTCAGATCGGTCTGCAGTTGTTGATGGGTACGCAGTGCCGTAAGCCGGATGCGCGAGCGCTGCGCGGTTTTGGCCTGTAAGCGAGTATTTACTTCGACAATGCGCAGCTTTGTCTGCCCGAGGCGCGTGGTCTGCTCTTGCTGACTATCCCACAGAGGACGAAGCTGGGTGGCGGGCTGCGCAAGCTGGAGCTTTGCCAGCTCAGGCGCGGCCTCCTTCAGGGAGTGCTGCGCCTGCTGTTGCAAGAACATTACGCGCTGTTGCTCGCGAATAAGTTCATCGTTGCGCGTCAGCCACTGAAAATCTCGCTGTTGGTTCTGCTGCTGAGTCAGCAGGGTTTTCTCTTCGTCAGTAAGTGCCTGCAAACTCTGCTGTAACTGCTGTTGTTGCGCTTCGCTCAGTAGCACAACGCCTGCGGCCTGCGCCTCGCACATCTCAAGCGCGTTACGGGCGGCCTTATGTTTCTCGAATACCATCGCTGAAATCTGGCCGTAGATCTCCGTACCGGTCAGCTCCTCCAGCAGCTCGGCGCGATCGCCCGGTTTTGCATTGAGGAAGGCGGCAAACTGCCCCTGCGAGAGCAGCATGGAGCGGGTAAAGCGACCATAGTCCAGCCCGGTGAGCGCGGCGGTTTGCTCGAGTTTATCCGTCACTTTGTCGGCCAGGATTTTGCCATCTTCGCAGCGCGCCAGCTCCACGCGCGGCGCCTGCAGGTTCCCGTCAGGCTGGTTGCGCGCGCGGTTCTGGCTCCAGAACGCGCGGTAGGCAGTGCCTTTTACCTCGAATTCCACTTCCGCCAGGCACTCGGCGGTGTCGCGCGTCATCAGGTCGTTTTGCGCCTGGGAGACCTTCTGCAGTCGCGGCGTTTCGTGATAAAGCGCCAGACAGATAGCGTCAAGCAGGGTGGTTTTACCGGCCCCGGTCGCGCCGGTGATGGCAAACAGCCCGTTGCTGGCAAACGGCTCAGCGGTAAAATCAATTTTCCACTCGCCCTTGAGGGAGTTGAGGTTTTTCAGACGCAGGCTCAAAATTTTCATGCGTTCTCTTCCTCATCAGCGAGCGCGTGCAGAGTATGAAGGAACAGCTCGTTAAGCCTTGCGCGCGTTGTGTCGTCAATCTCTTCCTGCGACAGACGGCGTTCAAATACCTCTTCCACCTTCAGTTCGCTGAGCGTTTCACGCTGCGCACCCAGCAGAATTTTCTCGCGCTGTTCGCGGCTGCGGCGTACCAGTAAGACCTCGACGGGAAGCGCTTCCGTCAGCGCCTGGATTTTACGCTGCATATCATGCAGATAGTCATCGGTCGTGATTTCGATATCCAGCCAGATGGGGGGATTTTGCTGGACGTCGCGCCATTGCTCCAGCTGGGCGGTAATGGCCGCCAGATCGCCCTTCAGCACCGCCAGCGGTTGGGTGACGGGGACCTCCATCGACTCAACGGCGCTGAGTTTGCCCTCGCTAAAGCTCACCAGATGAACACATTTGGCTTTGCCGGTCTCATCAAAACTGAGCGCAATGGGCGAGCCGCAGTAGCGAATGTGCTCGCAACCGCCAATGACCTGTGCCCGGTGAATATGTCCGAGTGCGATATAATCCGCTGGCGGGAAATTTTGTGCCGGGAAGGCATCCAGCGTGCCAATATAGATGTCACGTACCGCGTCACTTTTACTGGCACCGACGGTGGTGAGGTGGCCGGTGGCAATCACCGGAATGGCTTGCTCGCCGCGCAGGGAGCAGGCATCGGTATATTGTTGGTGATAATAGTCAGTGATGCTCTGCAGCAGATGCTGCTGTTTTTCTCCGCCGGACATCCCCGCCTGGCTCTGCACGATATCACGCGGGCGCAGGAAGGGAACCGGGCACAGTACCGCCCCAGGTGTACCGTCACGTTTTTTCAGGATCTGCGGAGCATGTCCGGCACTGGCCACCACGGTAGTGTTAAGGAAGGCCAGGATGTCGCGGGATTCATTCAGCATTGCGACGGAATCATGGTTACCGGCGACAATCACCAGATGACAGCCGGTTTGCTGCAGATTTACCACGAAGCGGTTGTAGAGCTCACGCGCATAGCTTGGCGGCGAACCGGTGTCGAAAATATCACCCGCCACAATAATCGCGTCCACCTCGTGCGTCCGGGCCGTTTCCAGCAGCCAGTTCAGGAACGCTTCATGTTCAGCCGCACGGCTTTTGCTGTAAAAATTTTGACCCAGATGCCAGTCCGAGGTGTGAAGTATTCGCATAGCTGATCCGTGGCAAAAAAGAGAAAGCAGGATTATAAACGTTCAGAGACGGGAAAATAACCGCTGTAATAAAACAACCGTTTGCCCGTTATCGTGGTACTGTTTTTCATAAATCTGTCATAAATCTGACGCATAATGACGCCGCATTACAAACTTGTAACTTAAATAAGATAAGACAGGGCAAAGTATGGCGAGACGTATTCTGGTCGTAGAAGATGAAGCTCCAATTCGTGAAATGGTGTGCTTCGTGCTCGAGCAAAACGGCTTCCAGCCGGTTGAAGCGGAGGATTATGACAGCGCGGTGAACCAGCTGAATGAACCCTGGCCCGATCTGATCCTGCTGGACTGGATGTTGCCTGGCGGCTCCGGACTGCAGTTTATCAAACACCTGAAGCGTGAAGCGCTGACCCGCGACATCCCGGTTGTGATGCTTACGGCGCGCGGAGAAGAGGAGGATCGCGTGCGCGGTCTGGAGACCGGCGCGGACGATTACATTACCAAACCATTCTCCCCCAAAGAGCTGGTGGCCCGCATTAAAGCCGTGATGCGCCGTATTTCGCCGATGGCGGTGGAAGAGGTGATTGAGATGCAGGGCCTCAGCCTTGACCCCACCTCACACCGCGTGATGACCGGTGAAAATCCTCTCGACATGGGGCCTACCGAATTTAAACTCCTGCACTTCTTTATGACCCACCCGGAGCGCGTTTACAGCCGCGAGCAGTTGCTGAATAACGTCTGGGGAACTAACGTGTATGTCGAAGACCGGACGGTTGACGTACATATTCGCCGCCTGCGTAAAGCACTGGAACTGAGCGGCCACGATCGTATGGTGCAGACGGTCCGCGGCACGGGTTATCGTTTTTCTACCCGTTTCTGAACAATGACAGGAGTGTGACGCGTGCTGGAACGTCTGTCATGGAAAAGGCTCGTCTTTGAACTGATCTTATGCTGTATTCCGGCCTTCCTACTGGGGGCCTTTCTTGGACACCTGCCGTGGTTTCTGCTGGCGTCGGTCACCGGGCTGCTGATTTGGCATTTCTGGAACCTGCTGCGTCTCTCCTGGTGGCTGTGGGTTGACCGAAGTATGACGCCGCCGCCGGGAAGCGGCAGCTGGGAGCCGCTGCTCTACGGTCTGCATCAGATGCAGATGCGTAATAAAAAGCGACGCCGCGAGCTGGGAAGCCTGATTAAGCGTTTTCGCAGCGGTGCTGAGTCACTGCCGGATGCCGTTATTCTTACGACCGAAGAAGGGACGATCTTCTGGTGTAATGGCCTTGCTCAACAGCTGCTGGGCCTGCGCTGGCCCGACGACAATGGCCAGAATATCCTCAACCTTTTGCGTTATCCCGAGTTCACGCTGTACCTGAAAAAGCGTGATTTTACCCGCCCGCACAATCTGAAGCTCAATAATGGTCGCCATCTGGAGATCCGCGTAATGCCCTACAGCGATAAGCAGTGGCTGATGGTGGCGCGCGATGTCACCCAGATGCACCAGCTGGAAGGGGCACGTCGCAACTTCTTCGCCAACGTCAGCCACGAACTGCGTACCCCGTTGACCGTGCTGCAGGGCTACCTGGAGATGATGCAGGAGCAAACGCTGGAAGGTGCGCCGCGTGAAAAAGCGCTGCACACCATGCGGGAGCAAACGCACCGGATGGAAGGCCTGGTGAAGCAGCTTTTGACCCTCTCGAAGATTGAAGCGGCGCCAACGCTCGCGCTGAATGACACCATTGATGTCCCGATGATGCTGCGGGTTGTGGAGCGTGAAGCGCAGACGTTAAGCCACAAAAAGCATCACCTGACCTTTGACGTCGACAACACGCTGAAGGTGCTGGGTAGTGAAGATGAGCTGCGTAGCGCCATTTCCAACCTGGTGTACAACGCGGTGAATCATACGCCGGAAGGGACGGATATCGTGGTGCGCTGGCACCATACCCTAACGGGGGCCGAGTTTAGCGTTGAGGACAACGGGCCGGGGATCGCGCCGGAACATATTCCGCGTCTGACCGAGCGCTTCTACCGCGTGGATAAAGCGCGATCGCGGCAGACGGGCGGAAGCGGCCTGGGGCTGGCAATTGTGAAACATGCGTTGAATCACCACGAAAGCCGTCTCGATATTCAGAGTACCCTGGGTAAAGGTACCCGTTTCAGCTTCGTGATCCCGGAACGATTAATTGCCAAAAAGATCGCCTGACGGCAGGCGTGTCATTTTACCTTTCCACGGGTCAGCATCTGCTGGCCCGTTTGCTTTGCAGTCAAGCGAAACGCGGATGAATTTTATACGGTTGTCTCTTTTTTGTTCGCATGATTAGCCATGGGTTTTTCTTATAAATAGCGTATTGTGCTGGTACGTTTTTTCATGCTGGCATATTGTTCTGGTTTTGCGATCCCACCTTGCCTTTAAACGTTATAAGCGTTTAAATTGCGCCCCAGATACTGTCAGACCGACTGTATTTGCGTGGTAAATCGAAAAACTATTCTTCTCCACGCCTGGACGGGAGCATTTCCCGCTGAAATTGAGCAAATTTTCGGCTGTATCGTCCCGTCAGGGATATCGAAAATCTCAACGTTTTCAACACCACATCCACAGGCAGTAAGGTTTTATGACCCATCACTTAAAATCGCGTGACATCATCGCGCTGGGCTTTATGACATTTGCGCTGTTCGTTGGCGCAGGCAACATCATTTTCCCTCCAATGGTTGGCTTACAGGCGGGAGAACACGTCTGGACCGCCGCGTTTGGTTTCCTGATTACTGCCGTAGGTCTGCCGGTTCTGACCGTCATCGCGCTGGCGAAAGTCGGCGGCGGTGTGGATAGCCTCAGCACCCCGATTGGTAAAGTGGCGGGCGTTCTGCTGGCAACCGTCTGCTATCTTGCCGTTGGTCCGCTGTTTGCGACCCCGCGTACGGCAACCGTGTCCTTCGAAGTGGGTATTGCTCCCCTGACCGGTGACGGTGCGATGCCGCTGTTTATCTACAGCCTGATTTACTTCGCGATCGTGATTCTGGTTTCCCTCTATCCGGGTAAGCTGCTGGATACCGTGGGTAACTTCCTGGCTCCGCTGAAAATTGTGGCGCTTATTGTTCTGGCTGTAGCTGCCGTCGTGTGGCCCGCTGGCCCGATTAGCGACGCGATGGACGCCTATAAAAACGCCGCATTCTCTAACGGCTTTGTGAACGGCTATCTGACGATGGATACGCTGGGCGCTATGGTATTTGGTATCGTTATCGTTAACGCCGCGCGCTCCCGCGGTGTGACCGAAGCGCGTCTGCTGACACGCTATACCATCTGGGCTGGTCTGATGGCCGGTGTGGGGCTGACGCTGCTGTATCTGGCGCTGTTCCGCCTGGGCTCCGACAGCGCCATGCTGGTCGATCAGAACGCCAACGGTGCGGCTATCCTGCACGCCTACGTTCAGCACACCTTCGGCGGTGCGGGGAGTATGCTGCTGGCGTCGCTCATCTTCCTGGCCTGTCTGGTAACCGCGGTTGGCCTGACCTGCGCCTGCGCAGAGTTTTTTGCACAGTATCTGCCGCTCTCTTACCGCACGCTGGTGTTTATCCTCGGCATCTTCTCCATGGCGGTGTCCAACCTCGGTTTGAGTCACCTGATTCAGGTCTCTATTCCGGTGCTGACGGCGATTTACCCGCCGTGTATCGTGCTGGTGGTGCTGAGCTTTACTCGCCCGTGGTGGAACAACTCTTCACGAATTATTGCGCCAGCCATGTTTATCAGCCTGATTTTTGGTATCCTTGACGGGATTAAAGCATCAGCTTTCGCACACATACTGCCAGCATGGACACAGCGTCTGCCGCTGTCCGAGCAGGGGCTGGCCTGGCTGATGCCTACCGTTGTTGCACTGGTTCTGGCCATTATCTGGGACCGTGCTGCAGGGCGTCAGGTTGCATCGAACGCTCATTAATCAACGGCAACAAACTGTTTAACCACGGGGCTTAAGGCCCCGTGGTTTTTTGTTTTTTTCGTGTTGAATGGCAAGATTTAAATGGAAAGCACTAACAAACTTAAACGTGGATTGAGCACGCGCCACATCCGCTTTATGGCGCTGGGCTCTGCTATCGGCACCGGTCTTTTTTATGGCTCGGCAGATGCCATCAAAATGGCCGGTCCCAGCGTTCTGCTTGCGTACATCATCGGCGGCGTGGCGGCGTATATCATCATGCGCGCCCTTGGCGAAATGTCGGTTCACAACCCGTCCGCCAGCTCATTCTCCCGCTACGCGCAGGAAAACCTTGGCCCGCTGGCCGGGTTTATCACCGGCTGGACCTACTGCTTTGAAATCCTGATTGTGGCGATTGCCGACGTGACGGCGTTTGGCATCTATATGGGCGTCTGGTTCCCGGCGGTGCCGCACTGGATTTGGGTGCTGAGCGTTGTGCTGATCATTTGCGCCGTCAACCTGATGAGCGTGAAGGTGTTCGGCGAGCTGGAGTTCTGGTTCTCCTTCTTCAAGGTCGCGACCATCATCATCATGATCGTGGCCGGTTTCGGCATCATCATCTGGGGAATCGGCAACGGCGGGCAGCCGACCGGTATCCATAACCTCTGGAGCAACGGTGGCTTCTTCAGCAACGGCTGGCTCGGGATGGTCATGTCGCTGCAGATGGTGATGTTCGCCTACGGCGGCATTGAGATTATCGGTATCACCGCCGGGGAAGCAAAAGATCCGGAGAAGTCCATTCCGCGCGCCATCAACTCGGTGCCGATGCGTATTCTGGTGTTCTACGTGGGTACGCTGTTCGTGATTATGTCCATCTACCCATGGAATCAGGTGGGTACCAACGGTAGCCCGTTTGTTCTGACCTTCCAGCATATGGGGATTGCTTTTGCGGCCAGCATTCTTAACTTTGTGGTGCTGACCGCGTCGCTTTCCGCGATCAACAGTGACGTCTTTGGCGTGGGCCGTATGCTGCACGGCATGGCGGAGCAGGGCAGCGCGCCGAAGGTGTTCGCCAAAACCTCACGCCGCGGCACGCCGTGGGTGACCGTCGTGGTGATGACCGTGGCGCTGCTGTTCTCGGTTTATCTGAACTACATCATGCCGGAGAACGTCTTCCTGGTGATCGCGTCTCTGGCGACCTTCGCGACGGTGTGGGTGTGGATTATGATCCTGCTGTCGCAGATTGCCTTCCGCCGTCGTCTGTCGCCGGATGAGGCGAAAGCGCTGAAGTTCAAAGTACCGGGCGGCGTTGCGACGACCGTCGTCGGGCTGATCTTCCTGGTGTTTATCATTGGCCTGATTGGCTACCATCCGGACACCCGCATTTCCCTTTACGTGGGCTGCGCGTGGATCGTCCTGCTGCTGGTGGGCTGGGTGTTTAAATGCCGCCGCGACCGTCAGCTGGCGGAAGCACAGTAATATTTTTTATGCCCTCTCCCTGCGGGAGAGGGAATTTTGCCTCATCCCCCGTCCTCCTCCCCCAATAAATCACGTCATGGTGAGCTATCCTTAACCACCCTGTGGCAAGGTGACGTCAATTTCATCTAAGGGGATTCGTGATGTTAAACGCCTGGCACCTTCCGGTTGCCCCATTTGTTAAGCAAAACAAAGACAACCTTGTGATTACGCTCTGGCTGGCGGGTGAAAATCAGCCTGAACGCGTGACGCTCCGCGCCGAAATCGATAACGAAGAGACTGGGCTGAAAATGCACAAGCTGCGCAGCCAGCCGCAGCCGGGGATCACCGCCTGGCGGGCGAATATCGACCTGCGTAGCGGACAGCCGCGCCGCCGCTACAGCTTTAAGCTTTTGTGGAACAACCGTCAGCTGTGGTTTACCCCGCAGGGGTTTAGCCGTTTCCCGCCCGCCCGGCTGGAGCAGTTTGCTGTGGATTACCCGGATAACGGCCCGCAGTGGGTTAACGACCAGGTCTTTTACCAGATTTTCCCGGACCGTTTTGCGCGCAGCGAAAAACGCACTGCCGACCAGGACAAGATTTATCACCACCATGCGGCGGGCCACGACATTATCCTGAAAGAGTGGGACGAACCGTTAACCGCTCAGGCTGGTGGATCCACTTTTTACGGCGGCGATCTCGACGGCATCAGCGAAAAGCTGCCCTACCTGAAAAAGCTCGGCGTGACGGCGCTGTATCTCAACCCGGTATTTAAAGCCCCGAGCGTGCACAAATACGATACCGAAGATTATCGCCACGTTGACGCGCAGTTTGGCGGTGACGAGGCGCTGCTGCGCCTGCGTAAGAACACCCAAAACGAAGGCATGCGCCTTATTCTGGACGGCGTGTTCAACCACAGCGGAGATTCGCACGCCTGGTTTGACCGTCATAACCAGTCGATGGGCGGGGCATGCCATAACCCGGATTCGCCGCAGCGCGACTGGTACAGCTTTAACGAGGAGGGCCGTGCGCTGGACTGGCTGGGCTACGCGAGCCTGCCGAAGCTGGATTTCCAGTCGCCAACGCTCGTGAATGAAATCTACGGCGGCGAAGACAGCATCGTCCGCCACTGGTTGAAAGCGCCGTGGAATATGGACGGCTGGCGTCTGGACGTAGTGCATATGCTCGGCGAAGCGGGCGGGGCGCGGAATAACCTTCAGCACGTCGCCGGGATCGCGCGCTCGGCAAAAGCGGCCCGGCCGGAGGCGTTCGTGTTTGGCGAGCACTTTGGCGACGCGCGCCAGTGGCTGCAGAACGATGCGGAAGATGCGGCGATGAACTATCGTGGCTTTACCTTCCCGCTGTGGGGATTCCTCGCTAACACCGATATCTCCTACGATCCGAATCATATCGACGCTGAAACCTGCATAGCGTGGATGGAGAACTATCGCGCCGGTCTGTCTCATCAGCAGCAGCTGCGGATGTTCAACCAGCTCGATAGCCACGATACCGCCCGCTTTAAATCCCTGCTCGGCAAGGATGTGGCGCGTATGCCGTTGGCGGTGACCTGGCTCTTCACCTGGCCGGGCGTGCCGTGCATCTATTATGGAGACGAAGTGGGGCTGGACGGCAATAACGATCCGTTCTGCCGCAAAACCTTCCCGTGGGAGTCAGCGAAACAGGACAGGGTGCTGTTGAGCCTGTATCAGCGGCTGGCGAAGCTGCGTAAGCAGAGTCTCGCCCTTCGCTACGGCGGCTGTCAGGTGGTGTACGCCCACGATAACGTGGTGGTGTTTGCTCGCGTTTATAACCAGCAACGCGTGCTGGTGGCGATTAATCGGGGCGAAGCCTGCGAAGTGGTGCTGGATGATTCACCGCTGCTGAAGGTGGCTATGTGGAAGAATAAAGAGGGCAAGGCGACGATACAGGACGGCGTGCTGGCGCTGCCTGCGATATCCGCGACGATCTGGTCCGGCAGCTAAGACCTGCTAATGTTTCCACCTTTTAAGATGGCGCAAATGCAACTATTTGTGTCAATCTTAACGGATCGTTTACGGTGAAGGTGGAAACATGGACGAGCTTTACATCCTTGGCTGTTTGCTCCTGGTTTTTGCGCTGGTGGTTGCACCCGTGCTTGCGGTTATAGGCTTTAACCGAAGCACGGCGGCGCGACAGGAGATCGCCCGGCTACGCCAGCGCATTGAGGCGCTTGAGCAGCGCGGCGTACCTGAAAGAGAGCCGGATCCGGTGCAAACCACCGCGCCAGCGGCTGTGAGCTCGCCGGCCGTTGAGGACGCTCCCGCGCCTGTCGACCCCTGGCGCCACGATACTCCCGCTGCAGTGGCAGAACCCGCCCCAGCCCCGGCGCCTGCGGCAAAACAGCTTTCTGCCTTTGGCGGCATACTGACGTCGCTGGTGCGCTGGTTCATGCAGGGTAATCCGCTGGCGAAGCTTGGGATCCTGCTGCTCTTCCTTGGTCTTTCATTCCTGCTGCGTTATACCGTTGAACATTCCCTGTTCCCGCTTGAGCTGCGCCTCGTGGCAACCGCGCTGTTTGCTATTGTTCTGCTGGCGGTTGGGTGGCGGCTGCGGCACAGGCAGCGTGTCTATGCGCTGATCCTCCAGGGCGGGGCGACCGGCGTGCTCTACCTGACGGTGTTTGGCGCGTTCCGGCTATGGCAAATGCTGCCGATGACGCTGGCCTTTGCGCTGCTGGTGGTGATTTGCGCGGCGAGCGTCGGGCTGGCGGTGCTGCAGAAGGCGCTGAGCCTTGCCATGCTGGCGAGCCTCGGCGGGTATCTGGCGCCGCTGCTCTTATCTACCGGGGGCGGCAGTTTTGTGGCGCTGTTCTCTTTCTATCTCCTGCTTTCCATCGGCATTCTCGCTATCAGCATCTGGCAGCACTGGCGCGAGCTGAATCTGCTCGGGCTGCTGTTTACGTTCGGCGTGGGCGGCCTGTGGGGGCTGAATGACTACCAGCCTGAAGACTATTGGGTCTGCCAGCTGTTCCTGATTGCCAATACGCTGATATTCGGCGTCCTGAGCGTGGCGCTGTCGCTGCGGGCGCAGGAGAAAGGGAGGCAAATTATTGACGGCGTGCTGCTGTTTGCCCCGCCGCTGATCGGTTTTGGAATGCAGTATGGCATGACCCGGCACTGGGAATATGGCCCGGCCCTGAGTGCTCTGGGATACGGCGCATCTTATCTTACCCTCGCGTTCCTTGCGCTGCGGCGCTATCCCTCCATCGGACGACCGCTGGTTATGGCGGCGCTGGCAATCGGCGGCGGGTTCGCTACGCTCGCCATTCCGCTGGCGCTGTCAGCGCGCTGGACGGCGATGGCCTGGGCGCTGGAGGGGCTGGGTATCCTCTGGCTGGGCGTGCAGCAGCATCAGCGTCGCATGAGCTATAGCGGGACGGCGCTACTGGTGCTGGCGCTCGGCAGCGCGCTGTGGGCGCAAACGAACGGCGTTACGTCCCTGAGCCTGCTGCTGATCTTCACCATCCTCAGCCTGTGCTGGCTGGCGGCGGCCTGGCTTTGGCGGACTCTCTTTCTGCCGGTCAGCTGGGCGCTGCTGGCCGGCGGGCTGCTGTTCTGGCTCGTGGCGCTTGGGCGCATCGGGGCTTGCACTTACGCAGGAATTACCGATTCTGGCGTGCGTGCTGGCGCTGACGGCGGCGTCGGTCTGGGGCTGGCGGCAGGTGGCTGCTCGCCTGGCGTGGCGGGAGCTGGATGCCAGCAAATGGCTGCTGTGGCCGGTTATGCTGCTGATGGTGGGTTATCAGCTCTGGCACCAGCAGATCGTTGCCGCCGGCTGGTCAAATCTCGTATGGTGCGTTGCGCTTCCTGCCGCGCTGATGCTGCTCCGGCGCGACGGTGAGAGACTCTTGCCGCGCATCGCGATGGGGCTGCATCTGTCGCTGTTCTGGATGATTTTGCTGGCTCTGGCCGCGGAGCTTTACTGGTTTGCCCGTTCGCTGCCGTGGGGCATGGCGGCCTGGGGCAGCGGGTTAGCGATGGCCGCAGGCGGCGGGGTGATTATGGCGCTCTCTGCAGCCGTACGGCGTCGCGGGTGGCCGTTCCGGGAGTGGCCTGCGCTCTACGCCTGCCTGGCTCCGATCCCCGTGGTCGTGGCGCTGCTGGTATTGCTGGTGGTGACCAATTTCCAGGACGGCGTGGTCTATCGTCAGACCTGGCTGCCGCTGGTAAACCCACTTGAGGAAGGCGCGGCGTTCGCGCTGCTCGGGCTGGTGGTCTTTTATCGCGCGGTGGATCGCTATTACCCGGCGTGGCTCTCGCAGGCCCGCCCGTGGCCTGCCGTCGCGATAATGGCGCTTGGCTTCTGGTGGCTGAACGGTGCGCTGATGCGCGCCCTGGCCTGGTACGGCGACGTGGCCTGGAATATGGCATCGCTGTGGGATTCGCGGCTTGTCCAGACCAGTTTTGCCCTGTTCTGGATGCTGAGCGCGCTGGTGGTCATGATCCATGCCACCCGTAGGGCTTCCCGGCAGGAGTGGCTCTGCGGTGCCGCGCTGCTCGGTGTGGTGATAGTTAAACTGATGCTGGTGGACAGCGCGGGCGGAGGCGGTTTGTCGCGCGCGGTGGCGTTTATCGGCGTGGCGATACTGGTTCTGATCGTGGGGTATTTCTCACCGCTACCGCCCAAAACAGGAGATGAAAAATGAAATGGATGAAAGCGGTAGCCTGTACCGCGCTGCTGGCGTTTTCCGGCCCGGCGTTCTGCGGCGAGGGACAAACGGAATCGCCCCGGGACTATGCTTTTGGTCTTTCACTCGATACGTCTGCTCCTTCCCAGTGGTATCGGGTGATGCTGCCGCTCGCCGTCTATGAGCAAAGCACGTCGCCGGATCTGCGTGATGTCCGCGTCTTTAACCAGTCGGGCGAGCCGGTTCCCTTCAGCCTCGTCAGCGCGACGCGTCCGCAGGGGGCGGTGCAATCCACTGCGCTGCGCCTCTTTCCGCTGGACGCCTCGCCGCTTGCGGGCCCGCGAGGAACCGGCGATAGCGATAAGATCCTGCTCCGTTCCGGAAACGGCGTTGAGATTGTGCTGGAGGGGCAAAAAGCCGCCGCTGCCGGGCAACATTATCTACTGACCCTGCCGGAGAAGGCTACGGAGGAAATGGCCATATCCCAGCTGCAGCTGCTCTGGAATACCCCTCAGACGCCGTGGCAGGGAACGGCGTCGGTCTATTACAGCGAGGATCTTAAGCGCTGGTATACCCTGCGTGAGGATATGCCATTGCTGGACGTCGTCAGCGGCCAGGATCGTCTTAAGCTCGATCGGATAGACACCGATACCGTTTTATCTCCCGATGCAAATCGCTATCTCATGGTGGTGCTGAACGCGCAGAGCCAGGGGATAACCTTGACCGGCGTAAACGCAATCACCGCACCTGCCCAGGCGGCCCGGGAAGCGGTCGATCTTGAGGGAGAAGGGGAGCAGCTATCGACAAGCGAAGCGCAGTGGCACTGGACGCGTCCGCAGCCGCTTAGTGCTGTCAGCATCTCACTGAATGGCGATGGCGTCCTTCCCGTGGAGATCGCGTGGCGGAGTACGGAAAAAGACGCATGGCATCCCCTGAAGAAAGAGGTTCTTTACCGTCTTGAGGGTAAAACGTCGTCACCGGTTTCGCTTAACGGGGGCCCGGTGCAGGCAGTGAAAATCACGACGCTGAATGCGCGTCTGCCAGAATACCTGCCGAGCGTCACGGGACATCGCGACCGCTATGACCTGGTGTTCAACGCGCAGGGGAAAGCGCCGTACGTGCTCGCCTGGGGCAACGGCGCCGCAAAGCCTGCCAGCGTGGAGCCCGGCATGCTGATCCCAGCCGACCTGCGCACGACCTATGATATGGCGAACCTGCCGCAGGCCGACATTCTGGATGATGTCGCGTTAGGCGGCCAGGGGCGTCTGACCGCTACCTCTGCGGCCGAGCGGGAGAGCCGGATGAACACGCTGCTGGTATGGGGCGTGCTGATTGCGGGTGTGATTCTGCTGGCGGGCATGGCCTGGCGCATCTGGCGAGAGACGCAGCGTAAGGCATAAAAAAGGCCCGCATAAGCGGGCCTTTTTCGTAAACCGTGCCGATTACAGGCTGGATACGTTCTCAGACAGGTATTTAGCCACGCCGTCTGGAGACGCGTTCATGCCTTCTTTACCTTTTTCCCACTGAGCTGGGCACACTTCGCCGTGCTCTTCGTGGAACTGCAGCGCGTCAACCATACGCAGCATTTCGTCGATGTTACGACCCAGCGGCAGATCGTTCACAACCTGGTGACGAACGATGCCGTTTGCGTCGATCAGGAAGGAGCCACGCAGCGCAACGCCAGCGTCCGGATGTTCGATACCGTAAGCCTGCTGGATTTCGCGTTTGATGTCCGCAACCATTGCGTATTTCACCGCACCGATGCCGCCTTTGTCGACAGGGGTGTTACGCCATGCGTTGTGTACAAATTCAGAGTCGAAGGAGACGCCAACAACTTCCACGCCACGCTTCTGGAATTCTTCATAACGTTTGTCGAATGCGATCAGCTCAGACGGGCAAACGAAAGTGAAGTCCATTGGCCAGAAGAACAGAACGGTCGCTTTACCGTTGGTGTGCTGTTTGAAGTTGAAGTTTTCAACGATTTCACCGTTGCCCAGAACTGCTGCAGCTGTAAAATCCGGAGCCGGACGAGTTACCAGAACCATATGATTCTCCTGTAGATACTAAGGTTATTTGGAACGCAACGCCGCCCAGTATAGAGAGTGTTCTTTGAGAAGACAAAGAGGCGCTGACAATCGTTCAACAAGCTTTCGCCTATCAAGGTGCATCCAGTCAGAGCTGTTTGTTTTTCGCCTGCGCCATCATGCGCGGGTAAAACTGCCAGAAACGCGCTTCCAGCGCATCGTAATGTTCATCCAGGTCATACCAGGAATCCCGCAGCGCATCCAGTCGCGGTCGGCGGCTCGCCATCCCATTCAGCACGTTCTGGATGAAATCCATCTCGCTATAACGCTCCAGCCAGCGTTCCGACCACAGGTAGTTATTCAGATTCACAAAGCGCGGCGGCGAGTCGGGCAGAATTACCGACACCTGCTGGTGGGCATAGCGCACAAACGTCGGCAGTGGCATCTCCGGCGATAGCTGTTCCCAGTGGCGCGACAGAAAGTGGTCCCACATCACGTCGAGCGTAATCGGCGCTACGCGGCGCGTTTCCGGGCGAAACCACGCTTTGGCTTCCGTCACTTCCGGCAGCTTATCTGTCAGCACGTCGATGCGACGGTGCATAAAAATCCCGTCGACAACCTCAGGGGAGTAGTCTTCAGCGGGGTTGCCGCGTACGAAATCGGCCAGCAAATTGCCGGACAGGGAGCTGTCAGCGAGGTGAGCGAGATGCAGGTGAGCGAGAAAATTCATGCGTTTTATTTGTCCGGGGGCGGCTAGTTGTTGCAGCAAAAGGGTGTGAGCACTAGACTATGCCGCCTGTTTTTAAGTCACGAGTATACGTCATGCGCGTCGCCGATTTCTCCTTTGAACTACCTGAATCCCTGATTGCTCACTATCCCATGCCTGAGCGCAGCAGCTGTCGCTTACTGTCACTGGATGGGCCAACGGGCGAACTGACGCACGGTACTTTCACCGATTTGCTCGACAAGCTCAACCCTGGCGATCTGCTGGTCTTTAACAATACCCGCGTGATCCCGGCGCGCCTGTTCGGCCGTAAAGCCAGCGGCGGCAAGATTGAAGTGCTGGTCGAACGTATGCTTGATGATAAACGTATTCTGGCACATATTCGCGCTTCTAAGGCGCCGAAGCCGGGCGCTGAACTGCTGCTGGGCGATGATGAGAGCATCAAGGCGACCATGACCGCGCGCCACGACGCGCTGTTTGAGGTGGCGTTCGACGACGAGCGCACGGTGCTCGATATCCTGAACGCCATCGGCCACATGCCGCTGCCGCCTTACATTGAGCGCCCTGATGAAGAGGCCGACCGCGAGCTGTATCAGACCGTTTACAGCCAGAAGCCTGGCGCGGTGGCGGCGCCGACGGCGGGTCTGCACTTTGACGAACCGCTGCTGGAGAAACTGCGTGCGAAGGGCGTGGAGATGGCATTCGTGACGCTGCACGTCGGCGCGGGAACCTTCCAGCCGGTGCGAGTGGACAGCATCGAAGATCACATCATGCACTCTGAGTATGCCGAAGTACCTCAGGATGTCGTTGACGCGGTGCTGGCGGCGAAAGCGCGCGGTAGCCGCGTCGTTGCGGTCGGTACGACGTCTGTGCGCTCACTCGAGAGCGCCGCGCAGGCGGCGAAGCGCAATCTTATCGAGCCGTTCTTTGGCGATACGCAGATCTTTATCTACCCGGGCTATCAGTACAAAGTGATTGACGCGCTGGTGACCAACTTCCATCTGCCTGAATCGACGCTGATTATGCTGGTGTCGGCATTTGCCGGTTATCAGCACACTATGGCGGCGTACAAGTCTGCGGTAGAACAAAAATATCGCTTTTTTAGCTACGGGGACGCGATGTTTATCACGTACAATCCGCTCGCTTTGAATGAGCGTGTCGGGGAATAAGTCCGCGGCACCGTATTACAACGTTGGACTGTTTTTCTGACGTCGGAGAAAAAATGAAATTTGAACTCGATACCACCGACGGTCGCGCGCGTCGCGGTCGCCTGGTGTTTGATCGCGGCGTGGTGGAAACCCCCGCGTTTATGCCTGTGGGCACGTACGGCACCGTAAAGGGGATGACCCCGGAAGAAGTAGAAGCCACTGGCGCACAGATTATCCTCGGCAACACCTTCCACCTGTGGCTGCGTCCGGGTCAGGAGATCATGAAGCTCCACGGCGACCTGCATGATTTCATGCAGTGGAAAGGCCCAATCCTGACCGACTCCGGCGGCTTCCAGGTCTTCAGCCTGGGCGATATCCGCAAGATCACCGAGCAGGGCGTACACTTCCGTAACCCAATCAACGGCGATCCGATTTTCCTCGATCCCGAAAAATCGATGGAGATTCAGTACGATCTCGGCTCTGACATCGTGATGATCTTCGACGAATGTACGCCGTACCCGGCCGACTGGGACTACGCAAAACGCTCCATGGAGATGTCCCTGCGCTGGGCGAAGCGTAGCCGTGACCGTTTTGACTCTCTCCAGAACAAAAATGCGCTGTTCGGCATTATCCAGGGCAGCGTTTACGAAGATTTACGCGATATCTCTGTTAAAGGTCTGGTAGAGATAGGTTTTGATGGCTACGCTGTCGGCGGTTTGGCTGTGGGTGAGCCGAAGGAATACATGCACCGCATTCTGGAGCACGTCTGCCCGCAAATCCCGGCGGATAAACCACGATACCTGATGGGCGTGGGTAAACCAGAAGATCTGGTTGAAGGCGTACGCCGCGGCATTGATATGTTCGACTGCGTCATGCCAACCCGCAACGCGCGTAACGGCCATCTGTTCGTTACCGATGGCGTGGTGAAAATCCGTAACGCGAAGCATAAGAGTGACACCAGCCCGCTCGATCCCGAGTGCGATTGCTATACCTGTCGCAATTATTCTCGCGCGTATCTGCATCATCTCGATCGTTGCAACGAGATTTTGGGCGCGCGTCTCAATACCATTCATAATCTTCGTTATTATCAGCGCTTAATGGCTGGTTTACGTAAGGCTATCGAAGAGGGTAAATTAGAGAGCTTCGTGACCGATTTTTACCAACGTCAGGGGCGGGATGTTCCACCGTTGAACGTTGATTAATTTTAATAATGAGGGAATTTGAATGAGCTTTTTTATTTCTGATGCGGTAGCGGCAACAGGTGCTCCAGCGCAGGGCAGCCCGATGTCTCTGATTCTGATGCTGGTTGTGTTCGGTCTGATCTTCTATTTCATGATCCTGCGTCCACAGCAGAAGCGCACCAAAGAGCACAAAAACCTGATGAACTCCATTGCGAAAGGCGATGAAGTACTGACCAACGGTGGTCTGGTGGGGCGCGTAACCAAAGTGGCTGAAAACGGCTACATTGCGATCGCCCTGAACGACACCACTGAAGTGGTCATCAAACGTGACTTCGTAGCTGCCGTTCTGCCGAAAGGCACCATGAAGGCGCTGTAATCCCAACTTTTCCCAAAGGGAACTGCCGTGTTAAACCGTTATCCTTTGTGGAAGTACATCATGCTGGTCGTCGTGATTCTCGTCGGCCTGCTGTACGCGCTTCCCAACCTGTATGGTGAGGATCCGGCTGTTCAAATCACTGGCGCGCGCGGTGTCGCCGCCAGTGAGCAAACGCTGATCCAGGTCCAGAAAACGTTACAAGAAGAAAAAATTACCGCTAAGTCTGTGGCTCTGGAAGAGGGTGCAATTCTTGCTCGCTTCGACACCACCGACACGCAGCTCCGCGCTCGCGAAGCGCTGATGGGCGTGCTGGGTGACAAATACGTCGTAGCGCTTAACCTTGCCCCTGCAACCCCGCGTTGGCTGGCTGCGATGAAAGCAGAGCCAATGAAACTCGGTCTTGACCTGCGTGGCGGCGTTCACTTCCTGATGGAAGTGGATATGGATACCGCACTCGGCAAGCTGCAGGAACAGAATATCGACAGCCTGCGCAGCGATCTGCGTGATAAAGGCATCGCTTACACCACCGTGCGTAAAGAAGATAACTACGGCATGAGCATCACGTTCCGCGACACTGCGGCGCGCGATCAGGCTGTAGATTACCTGACTCAACGTCACCGTGACCTGGTGATCACCTCTCAGGGCAGCAACCAGCTGCGCGCGGTGATGACCGATGCACGTCTGAAAGAAGCGCGTGAATATGCCGTTCAGCAGAACATCAACATTCTGCGTAACCGTGTAAACCAGCTGGGCGTGGCTGAGCCGCTGGTACAGCGTCAGGGTGCTGACCGTATCGTGGTTGAACTGCCGGGTATCCAGGATACTGCGCGTGCGAAAGAGATTCTGGGTGCGACCGCAACCCTGGAATTCCGTCTGGTGAACTCTAACGTCGATCAGTCCGCTGCTGCCGCAGGGCGTATTCCGGGTGACTCCGAAGTGAAACAGACCCGCGAAGGTCAGCCAGTTGTGCTGTACAAACGCGTGATTCTGACCGGTGACCACATCACTGACTCCACGTCGAGCCAGGATGAATATAACCAGCCGCAGGTTAACATCTCGCTGGATAGCGCGGGTGGTAACATCATGTCTAACTTCACCAAGGACAACATCGGTAAACCGATGGCGACCCTGTTCGTGGAGTACAAAGACAGCGGTAAGAAAGATGCAAACGGTCGTGCGGTGCTGGTGAAAGAGGAAGAGGTGATTAACATCGCCAACATCCAGTCTCGTCTGGGTAACAGCTTCCGTATTACCGGTATTAACAACCCGAACGAAGCGCGTCAGCTCTCCCTGCTGCTGCGTGCCGGTGCGCTGATTGCGCCAATTCAGATTGTTGAAGAGCGTACCATTGGTCCAACTCTGGGTATGCAAAACATCCAGCAGGGCCTGGAAGCGTGTCTGGCTGGTCTGGTGGTCTCTATCCTCTTTATGATCTTCTTCTATAAGAAGTTTGGTCTGATTGCGACCTCCGCGCTGATCGCCAACCTGGTGCTTATCATCGGCATTATGTCCCTGCTTCCGGGGGCGACGCTGACCATGCCGGGGATTGCGGGTATCGTTCTTACCCTTGCGGTGGCGGTCGACGCCAACGTACTGATTAACGAACGTATAAAAGAAGAGTTGAGCAACGGTCGCTCTATTCAGCAGGCGATTGACGAAGGCTATAAAGGCGCGTTCAGCTCCATCTTCGATGCGAACGTAACAACACTGATTAAGGTTCTTATCCTGTATGCAGTGGGTACTGGCGCGATCAAAGGCTTTGCGATTACAACCGGTATCGGTGTCGCAACGTCAATGTTTACCGCTATTGTCGGCACCCGTGCCATCGTGAACCTGCTGTACGGCGGCAAGCGCGTCAAAAAGCTGTCTATCTGAGGAGTGCGTTGTGGCACAGGAATATACTGTTGAACAATTGAACCACGGCCGTAAAGTCTGGGACTTTATGCGCTGGGACTACTGGGCCTTCGGCATTTCAGGTTTTCTGCTGATTCTGTCCATCGTCATTATGGGCGTGAAAGGCTTTAACTGGGGTCTCGATTTCACCGGGGGTACGGTCATCGAGATCTCCCTGGAAAAACCGGTCGATATGGACCAGATGCGTCTGTCCCTGCAGAAAGCGGGCTTTGAAGAGCCGCTGCTGCAGAACTTCGGCAGCAGCCGCGACATCATGGTGCGTATGCCGCCGGTGCACGATGCCAACGGCAGCCAGGAGCTGGGTAGTAAGGTCGTACAGGTCATTAATGAGACCACCAGCCAGAACGCCGCGGTCAAGCGAATTGAGTTCGTTGGCCCAAGCGTGGGTGCTGACCTGGCGCAGACCGGCGCGATGGCGCTGCTGGTGGCGCTGATCTCCATCCTGGTGTACGTCGGTTTCCGCTTTGAGTGGCGACTGGCGGCCGGTGTGGTTATCGCGCTGGCGCACGACGTGGTGATCACCATGGGCATTCTGTCGCTGTTCCACATTGAGATTGACCTGACGATTGTGGCATCCCTGATGTCCGTTATCGGTTACTCGCTGAACGACAGTATCGTCGTATCTGACCGTATCCGTGAAAACTTCCGTAAGATCCGTCGCGGTACGCCGTACGAAATCTTTAACGTGTCGTTGACCCAGACGCTGCACCGTACCTTGATCACATCCGGCACCACTTTGATGGTGATCCTGATGCTGTTCCTCTTCGGTGGTCCGGTACTGGAAGGCTTCTCGCTGACCATGCTGATCGGTGTCACCATCGGTACGGCATCGTCTATCTACGTTGCGTCCGCACTGGCACTGAAACTCGGCATGAAGCGCGAACACCTGCTCCAGCAGAAAGTTGAGAAAGAAGGGGCGGATCAGCCGTCCATTCTGCCGTAAGGCGACGTTTAGCGCGTTATCGAAATCCCGGTCTGTTGACCGGGATTTTTTTTATCTGATCCTGACAAACACTCCTGACAGTATGCTGTCAGGAGGCCTGTCGTAGACTCCTTCTGAACCCAAACAACAGGCAGGAGGATGTATGAAAAGCGTCATTAACTGGTTTGAAATTCCGGTCTCGGATATGGATCGCGCCATCAAATTTTATGAGCCGGTGATGCAGCTCGCGCTGCGTCGCGAGAAAATGGACTGTTCGGAGCTGGCGGTTTTCCCGCATGAGGATCCGGGTATCGGCGGGGCGCTGGCAAAATTTGACGGTGTTACACCGTCTGTGCAGGGCGCTATTATTTACCTGCATACTGACAATCTGGCGGCCACGCTCGATCGCATCGCCTCTGCGGGCGGCGAGTGCGTGTTTGGCCCGCTGGAACTGCCGCATGGCATTGGCACTATCGCATTGTTTACCGACAGCGAGGGCAACCGCGTCGGCCTCCATCAACCTGCCTGAGAGCGGAACAAGATATGACCCGACGCGCTGACCGTTTGTTTCAGATTGTGCAGATCCTGCGGGGCAGGCGTCTGACAACGGCAGCGCATCTGGCGGACCGGCTTGGCGTGTCCGAGCGTACGGTCTACCGCGATATCCGCGACCTGTCGCTTTCCGGCGTGCCGGTGGAAGGTGAGGCGGGGAGCGGATATCGGCTGATGTCGGGCTTTGACCTGCCGCCGCTGATGCTGACAAATAAAGAGTCAGAGGCGCTGATCGTCGCGATTCGCCTGCTCAAAACCTGGGGAGGGGAGTCGCTGTCGCGCGAACTGGAGTCGGCCCAGGAGAAGGTGCTGGCTATCCTGCCCGAGGAGAGTCGTCGCAAGGCGGAGCTGGCGCGCATCTATGCCCCGGATTTTTGCATGCAAAGCCACTCCCGCAGTGATTTTGACATGATTCATCAGGCAATTTCCGCCCAGCGCGTGCTGGCACTGCATTACCGTGATGAAGCCGGGCAGCTCTCAAAGCGCGAGGTTCAGCCGCTGGGGCTTTTCTTCTGGGGCGAGCGCTGGCTGCTGGCGGCGTGGTGTGAACGACGCGATGACTATCGTTGTTTCCGGCTCGATCGATGTCTCAATATTGTGCAGACGGAGAGGCGGTTTAGCGAGAGTGCTGACAGGTCTCTGGCAGATTTTTTGCGAAAGGTTAAGCAGTAAAAAGCCGGGTGGCGAGGTAAAAGCAAAACGGCAACGATGTTGCCGTTTTTTGTGTTTGCACCCTCTCCCGTGGGAGAGGGAAGGGGTGAGGGCATCAGCCCGCACAGTCCCGCGCTGATTAGAAGTTGTAACCCACGACCAGGTAGCCACCCCAACCTGTAGAACGGACGTTTTCTTTCATCCAGTTCAGGTCTGCGTCGTCGTTCCACTGACCACCGTTGTGCCAGTAACGTGCTACTACAGAGTAGTGCCAGTGATCGTAGTTCAGCGCCAGGATGTGGCTGGAGGCGATGGAGTCGTTGGTACGCTGCTTAATACCGTTCTCTGCGTAACCGCTCTTATCGCCCAGATCTGAACCCCAGTCGAAGTTGGTAAAGCCGATATAGCTCAGGTTACCGCCCCACAGCTGAGTGATTGGCACAAAGTATTTCACTTTGAAACGGTAGCCATCCCATTCGTTCTGGTTTTCTGCGCCATAGTTCTGCCACTGGTATTTCGCATACACGTTCAGGGACAGGCTCATTGGCAGTCCGGTATCAACGTCGGTACCCAGACCCATGTACCAGGTGCTCTGACGACCGGACGCGTTGCGGCCCATGTCGTAAATGTAGTTGTTCGCGAAGTACCACTCTTTGAACGGACCGAAGCTCAGGTCGGTGCCGGTCAGCTTGTCGATAGAGAAGCGTGGTTCAATTTCCATGAACAGCGGAGAACCGTGGTTCCAGATCCCTTTTGCCTGAGAGTTACCACCGAAGAAGACCGGTGCATCCATGTAGCCGTAGAAATCAAACCAGTCTTTCTTGGCGAACGCTTCATATTCCAGGTAGGTATCGTTGCGGATCTGTGGTCCGAAGCGCGTGTGGTAGCTGCCGACCACGTTAACGCTCTGGTGCCACCAGTCGGAGAGGTATTGTGGTTTATCGTTTTCCGCTGCGTTAACAGTGAAAGAGGAAGAAAGTGCCAGCACGGCGCCAGCTGCGAGTAATGTTTTTTTCATAATCATGCCACTGATTGAAATTCCCTTCCGGGAGTGAAAAATGCGCGAATTGCGTTTCTAAATATTTCGTGTTTCTGCGGTGCCTATTATAGGAATCCCTGCTCACAAAAATATGTGTTGTTTCACATATCTCTCACACGCGTAATCGATTGCGTTCACGTTTGCGTACTTTAAACGGCCGGGATTGTAGCGGCAATCATTTATCTTGCCAATCCATACGAAATGTAAATGTAAGCGGAGTGACATTTCACTCCGCTTAAGAGGATGGAATTACTGCGCGGCGGGTTGAATGTCGTGAATGCGGATAAAGCCTAACTGTTCCGGCGTAAGACCGCTTAACTGAAGCGGTATTTCCACATCGCTGGGTGCTAAAACGCTGGCCGGGGCGGTGAACAGCTGATTCTTCACATTCACCTCCTGGTAATTCTCCGTGGTGCCCTGGATCTGTCCCCACTCCACGGTACCGCTGAAGGCTGGAAGCGGATCGTTGGATTCACCCTGGATGCGTAATGTTGCGCGCGTACCATCGGCATTCGCCGCCACGTTCACGAGCGACATTTTCAGCGTGCCAACCTGGCTGTTCAGGCGCGCAGGCGTGTTCGCGCCCGGCAGCAGATAGACCCCGCTGCTGGATTTGGCGTTCAGCGCGTTTTGCTGGGTGATTTTCACCGTTTCTTTATTAAGTTTGTCCATCGCCGTATTGAGCGTATTCACGCTCTGTTTCATCTGACGGACTTCGGTTTGCTGTGCACAGGCGCTAAGGGTGAAGAGGCTCCCCACCAGCAAAATTTTCAGGTAACGTCTTGTCATTGCGTTTATTTCCTTGAAATAACGGATCGCTCTAATGGTAGCCAGCATCACACCGCCAGACATAGATCCTTTATCTCAAAAAGCTCTTCCTTTGTTGTCAGGCCAGATCAGGGTAAAATGAAAATCAGTTAACCGGATAACAGGGATACCGTATGCATTGCCCATTCTGCTCCGCTGTGGATACCAAAGTCATCGACTCTCGTCTTGTAGGCGAGGGGTCATCCGTACGCCGTCGTCGGCAGTGTCTGGTGTGCAACGAGCGTTTCACCACCTTTGAGGTTGCAGAGCTGGTAATGCCGCGCGTGGTGAAAAGTAACGACGTGCGCGAGCCGTTTAACGAAGAGAAACTGCGCAGCGGTATGCTGAAGGCCCTCGAAAAACGTCCCGTCAGCGCGGATGACGTCGAGATGGCGTTAAACCACATAAAATCTTACCTTCGTGGTTTGGGCGAGCGTGAGGTGCCCAGCAAAATGATCGGTAACCTGGTGATGGAGCAGCTGAAAAAGCTCGATAAGGTTGCCTATATCCGCTTCGCCTCGGTCTACCGCAGCTTCGAAGACATCAAAGAGTTTGGCGAAGAGATCGCCCGCTTACAGGATTAAGCTCATGCAGGATGAGATTTACATGGCGCGAGCCATGAAGCTGGCGCAGCGCGGTCGTTTTACTACCCATCCCAACCCGAACGTCGGGTGCGTTATCGTTAACGATGGCGAGATCGTGGGGGAGGGCTTTCACTATCGTGCAGGCGAGCCGCATGCCGAGGTTCATGCGTTGCGCATGGCCGGTGAGAAGGCGCGCGGTGCCACAGCCTACGTCACGCTGGAGCCCTGCAGCCATCACGGGCGTACGCCGCCGTGCTGCGAAGCGCTGATCGCGGCAGGTGTTTCACGCGTGGTCGCCTCGATGCAGGATCCGAATCCGCAGGTTGCCGGACGCGGGCTGTATCGTTTGCAGCAGGAAGGCATAGACGTCAGCCATGGGCTGATGATGCAGGACGCTGAAGCGATCAACAAAGGCTTTCTGAAGCGCATGCGCACGGGCTTCCCGTATATTCAGCTCAAGCTGGGCGCCTCGCTGGACGGTCGTACGGCGATGGCAAACGGCGAAAGCCAGTGGATCACGTCGCCACAGGCAAGGCGCGATGTGCAACGTCTGCGCGCGCAAAGCCATGCTATTCTCACCAGCAGTGAAACCGTTCTGGCTGACGATCCGGCCATGACCGTGCGCTGGGACGAACTGAATGCTGATACTCAGGCGCTTTACCCGCAGGAGAACCTGCGTCAGCCGCTGCGTATTATTATTGATAGCCAGAACCGCGTGACGCCGAAGCACCGCATCGTTCAGCAGCCGGGGGAAACCTTGATTGCCCGCACCAAAGACGATACGCGCGAATGGCCGGAAGGCGTACGCAGCATTATGGTGCCGGAGCACAATGGTCATCTGGATCTGGTGGTGCTGATGCTGCTGCTCGGCAAGCAGCAGGTGAACAGCATCTGGGTAGAAGCGGGGCCAACCCTCGCCGGTGCGCTCTTACAGGCCGGACTGGTGGATGAACTGATTGTTTACGTTGCGCCTAAACTGTTAGGTCACGACGCGCGCGGCCTGTTTGTGCTGCCCGGCCTTGAAAAACTGGCCGACGCACCGCAACTCAAATTTAGCGAGATTCGTCCGGTAGGTCCGGATGTCTGCCTCCACTTAACGACAGCGTAATTGCTCCTGAAATAGGGAAGCAGTGTGCAAAGTATTATGATAAAATCCGCCCCCCTGCGGGGCCAAATGAACCCGTAAAGGAAGAGTATGAACATTATTGAAGCTGCTGTAGCTACCCCGGACGCTCGCGTCGCCATCACCATTGCGCGTTTCAACAACTTTATCAACGACAGCCTGCTGGAAGGTGCCATTGACGCCCTGAAACGCATCGGCCAGGTTAAAGATGACAACATTACCGTTGTTTGGGTTCCAGGCGCTTACGAACTGCCACTGGCGGCGGGCGCGCTGGCGAAAACCGGTAAATACGACGCGGTGATTGCGCTGGGTACCGTTATTCGTGGCGGCACTGCGCACTTCGAATACGTTGCGGGCGGTGCAAGCAACGGTCTGGCACACGTTGCGCAGGATGCTGAAATTCCTGTCGCGTTCGGCGTGCTGACCACCGAAAGTATTGAACAAGCCATCGAACGTGCTGGCACCAAAGCCGGTAACAAAGGTGCAGAAGCTGCACTGACCGCGCTTGAAATGATCAATGTATTGAAAGCCATCAAGGCCTGATTTTTTTTGTAAGGGGAATTCCGTGAAACCTGCTGCTCGTCGCCGCGCCCGTGAATGTGCCGTCCAGGCACTTTACTCCTGGCAGTTGTCCCAGAACGACATCGCTGATGTCGAATACCAGTTCCTGTCAGAACAGGACGTGAAAGACGTTGACGTTCTGTACTTCCGTGAACTGCTGTCGGGAGTGGCGACTAATAGCGCGTATCTCGATGGCCTGATGAAGCCTTACCTGTCCCGTTTGCTCGAAGAGCTGGGTCAGGTAGAAAAAGCAGTGTTGCGTATCGCGCTGTTTGAGCTGTCTAAACGTGATGATGTGCCGTACAAAGTGGCCATCAATGAAGCGATCGAGCTGGCGAAAACCTTCGGCGCTGAAGACAGTCACAAGTTTGTAAACGGCGTACTTGATAAAGCAGCCCCTGCGATCCGTCCCCACAAAAAGTGATCCGCAAACCGGAGTCCTGCATTGCCTGAAGGGCAGTGCGGCTCCGGTTTTTTCTTTTATTTGCTGAGGCATAACGTATGGCATGCGGCGAATTCTCCCTGATTGCCCGTTATTTCGACCGTGTCAGAACCGCTCGTCTTGATGTTGAAACCGGCATTGGCGATGACTGTGCACTTCTCAATATTCCCGAAAAACAGACGCTGGCAATCAGCACCGATACCTTAGTGTGTGGACGTCATTTCTTACCGGATATCGATCCTGCCGATCTGGCGTATAAAGCGCTGGCCGTTAACGTCAGCGATCTGGCGGCGATGGGTGCCGATCCCGCGTGGCTGACGCTGGCTTTGACCCTGCCAGAAGTGGATGAAGCCTGGCTAGAAGCCTTTAGCGATGCGCTGTTTGAGCAGCTTAGCTATTACGATATGCAGCTGATTGGCGGTGATACCACTGCCGGGCCGCTGTCGATGACGCTGGCGATCCACGGCTATGTGCCGTTCGGCCGCGCGCTGAAGCGCTCGGGCGCAAAACCAGGCGACTGGATCTACGTGACAGGTACGCCGGGCGATAGCGCTGCAGGGCTGGCGATCCTCCAGGACCGCTTAACCGTGAAGGACGCTGACGATGCGGCGTATCTGATGAAACGCCATCTGCGCCCGACGCCGCGTATTCTGCACGGTCAGGCGCTGCGCGAGCGGGCAAGCTCAGCTATCGATCTCTCTGACGGTCTCACCTCAGACCTCGGGCATATCCTGAAGGCCAGCGGCGTAGGTGCGCGCGTTGACCTGGATCTCTTTCCGCTGTCTGAGCAACTGCTTCGCCATGTGGAACCTGAGCAGGCGCTGCGCTGGGCGCTGTCCGGTGGTGAAGACTACGAGCTGTGCTTCACGGTGCCTGAGCTCAACCGTGGAACGCTGGACGTGGCGTTAGCGCATCTCGGCGCGAAGTTTACCTGCATCGGTCAGATCATGCCGGAGAGTGAAGGGCTTAAGTTTGTGAAAGACGGTGCGCCCGTTACGCTGGACTGGAAAGGGTACGATCACTTCGCGTAATTTTTTGCCGGGTGGCGGCTCCGCCTTACCCGGCCTACGTGTCTTGTTCCCTCTCCCTGTGGGTAGGGCTTACTTAAACCCCACCACCGGATGCGGCTGATACGGCGTCTCCAGCTCGGCAATCTGCTCCGGTGTCAGCGTGATATCCACCGCATTCAGCAGCTCATCCAGCTGTTCTTCCCGGGATGTGCCAATAATCGGTGCCGCAACGCCGCGTTTACCCAGCAACCATGCCAGCGCTACCTGGGCGCGCGTTGCACCGGTATCGTCGGCAATCCCGGCTAAACGTTCGGCAATCAGCGCATCGCTGGCTTCTGTACCGTCATAGAGATTTTTTCCCACTTCATCCGATACCAGGCGAGCCGTGGTTTCCCCCCATGGACGGGTCAGGCGGCCGCGTGCCAGCGGGCTCCACGGGATCACCGCCACGCCCTCCTGATGGCATAGCGGCAACATCTCGCGTTCTTCTTCACGATAGATCAGATTGTAGTGATCCTGCATGGTGACAAAGCGCGCCCAGCCGTGCTGTGCCTGGAGAGCCAACGCCTGGGCAAACTGCGACGCGTGCATAGACGATGCGCCGATGTAACGCGCTTTCCCGGCTTTGACCACCTCGTTCAGTGTCTCCAGCGTTTCTTCAATCGGCGTGTTGTAATCCCAGCGGTGAATTTGCAGCAGGTCGACGTACTCCATGTTCAGGCGTCTGAGGCTGTCATCAATGGAGCGCAGGATCTGCGCGCGAGAAAGGCCCTCAGCCAGGTCGCCTGACGGATAGTAGACCTTGGTGGCGACGACGATGTCATCACGACGGGCAAAATCGCGCAGGGCGCGGCCGACAATTTCCTCGCTGCTGCCGTCGGAGTAGCTGTTGGCGGTGTCAAAGAAGTTAATGCCGCCCTCGATGGCGCGTTTGATAATCGGACGGCTGCTCTCTTCCGGTAGCGTCCAGGCGTGATTACCCCGATCGGGCTCGCCAAAGGTCATGCATCCCAGACAAAGTCGGGAAACCTTAAGGTCCGTTTTTCCTAATGTTGTGTATTGCACGGTTCCGCTCCTGCTGTTTAAACACCAGGTTTAAGCATAGCAGGAGCGGAAAAGGGGGAAGGGGTCAGTCCAGCCAGGCGCGGATTTTGGCTTCGATACCGGCCTCGTCCAGGCCAATCGCCGCGCGGGCTTCGTCCTGAGTACCCTGAGGAATGAAATGATCCGGCAGGCCGAGGTTCAGCACCGGCACGGCTTTACGGTTTGCCATCAGCACCTCGTTCACGCCGCTGCCCGCGCCGCCCATGATGGCGTTTTCTTCCAGCGTGACCAGCACGTCATGCGTTTGCGCCATACTCAGGATCAGGGATTCGTCGAGCGGCTTCACAAAGCGCATATCCACCAGTGTAGCATTCAGCGTTTCAGCCACTTTCGCGGCCTCTGGCATCAGCGTACCGAAGTTTAGGATCGCCACTTTTTCGCCGCGACGCTTCACCAGACCTTTACCTATCGGCAGCTTTTCCAGCGGCTGGAACTCAACGCCTACCGCATTGCCGCGCGGGTAGCGAACGGCGCTTGGGCCATCCTGGTAGTGGTAGCCGGTAAACAGCATCTGACGACATTCATTTTCGTCGCTTGGCGTCATGACAACCATATCCGGGATACAGCGCAGGAACGACAGGTCAAACGCGCCCTGGTGCGTCTGGCCGTCGGCGCCGACGATGCCCGCACGATCGATAGCAAACAGTACCGGCAGCTTCTGAATCGCCACGTCATGGATCACCTGATCGTAGGCGCGCTGCAGGAAGGTGGAATAGATAGCGACAACCGGCTTGTAGCCGCCAATGGCCAGGCCCGCTGCAAACGTCACCGCATGCTGCTCGGCAATGGCGACGTCGAAATACTGGTCAGGGTATTTTCTGGAGAACTCCACCATGCCGGAGCCTTCGCGCATGGCCGGGGTGATCGCCATTAGCTTGTTGTCTTTCGCGGCGGTTTCACACAGCCAGTCGCCGAAGATTTTGGAATAGCTCGGCATGCCGCCGCTGCTTTTTGGCAGACAGCCGCTGGACGGGTCAAATTTCGGTACCGCGTGGAAGGTAATCGGATCTTTTTCCGCCGGTTCGTAGCCACGCCCTTTTTTGGTCATGATGTGCAGGAACTGCGGGCCTTTCAGGTCGCGCATGTTCTTGAGCGTGGTCACCAGACCCAGCACGTCATGGCCGTCAACCGGGCCAATATAGTTAAAGCCCAGCTCTTCAAACAGGGTGCCCGGCACCACCATGCCTTTGATGTGTTCTTCGGTACGCTTGAGCAGCTCTTTAATCGGCGGTACGCCGGAGAAGACTTTCTTGCCGCCTTCACGCAGCGACGAGTAAAGCTTGCCGGAGAGCAGCTGGGCCAGATGGTTGTTCAGCGCGCCGACGTTCTCGGAGATCGACATTTCGTTATCGTTGAGGATAACCAGCATGTCCGGCTTGATATCGCCCGCGTGGTTCATAGCTTCGAAAGCCATACCGGCGGTAATGGCCCCGTCACCAATTACGCAGACGGTACGGCGCTGTTTGTTCTCTTTTTCGGCGGCAACGGCAATACCGATGCCCGCCGAAATGGAGGTAGAGGAGTGGCCGACGCTCAATACGTCATACTCGCTCTCACCGCGCCACGGGAACGGGTGCAGGCCGCCTTTCTGACGAATGGTGCCAATTTTATCGCGACGTCCGGTCAGAATTTTGTGCGGATAAGCCTGGTGGCCCACGTCCCAGATGAGCTGATCGAACGGCGTGTTATAGACGTAGTGCAGCGCCACGGTCAGCTCTACCGTGCCAAGCCCTGAGGCGAAATGGCCGCTGGAGCGGCTTACGCTGTCGAGCAGGTAGCGACGCAGCTCGTCGCACAGCTTCGGCAGGCTCTCTTTCGGCAGCAGACGTAACTCCTGGGTGGAGTCAACTAACGCCAGTGTCGGGTATTTGGCAATATCAAAACTCATCAAAGGCTCATCGAGATATGTAGTTTATTTATCACGCTGGATTATATAGTCCGCTAGCGCTTCCAGTGCCGAGGTATCCAGCGATTGCGCGGCCAGTTCATTTAGCGACTGGCGGGCATCGTCAATCAGATCCCGGGCTTTACGTTGGGCTTGCTCAAGGCCCAGCAGGGCGGGGTAGGTACTTTTGCCAAGCTGCTGGTCCGCACCCTGACGTTTACCCAATGTTGCAGTATCGCCCACCACATCCAGAATGTCATCCTGAACCTGGAATGCCAGACCGATACTTTCTGCGTATCTGTCCAGAATCGGCAGGGCTTTGCGCCCTTGTTCACCCGCGCTCAGCGCGCCCAGGCGAACGGCTGAACGAATCAACGCCCCGGTTTTATGGCGGTGAATACGCTCCAGCTGTTCCAGATTAACCTGACGTCCTTCCGCTTCAAGATCCAGCGCCTGTCCGCCGCACATGCCGGCCACGCCGCTGGCCATTGCCAGTTCGGAGATCATCGCCAGGCGGTCGCGATCAGCCACTTCTGCCATCGGCGCGTCGCTCAATATCGAGAACGCCAGCGTTTGCAGGGCATCACCCGCCAGAATGGCATTCGCCTCGCCAAACTTGATATGGCAGGTGGGTTGACCCCGACGCAAATCGTCGTCGTCCATGGCCGGGAGATCGTCGTGGATCAGCGAGTAGGCGTGGATGCACTCAACGGCGGCTGCCGGGGCGTCCAGCGTGTTATCGCTGATGCCAAACATGTTGCCGGTGGCGTACACCAGGAACGGGCGCAGGCGCTTTCCACCCAAGAGTGCGCCATAGTGCATGGCTTCAACCAGAGGAGTGTTCTGAAAAGGCTGTGGCGCAATAAATCGGCGCAGGGCGTCGTTGGCACGCATGACGCGCGCCTGAAGCTCGTTGGCAAAATCCATTTACTCGGCGTCCGGTGTGAAAGGCGTGGTTTTCGCGTCTTCGCTGTCGGAAAGCAGGATCTGCACGCGCTGCTCGGCCTGCTGCAGTTTGACCTGCCCCTGGCGCGCCAGCTGCACGCCGCGTTCGAATTCATTGAGCGCCTCTTCCAGCGGGAGATCGCCGCTCTCAAGACGGGTAACGATTTGCTCCAGTTCACTCAGCGCAGTTTCGAAACTGGCCGGTGCGTCGTTCTTCTTCGGCATAGTGAATTGACTCTTATATTCTCAGCCCCGACATGGTAACGGACTCAGGGCAATTATCAAATAACGCGCAATGTGCACAGGAGCGGCGCGATGGTGGTATACTTGCGCGCCTGGATGCAGCCACGGGTGTGGGCTGCTGTACTCTTTTCCATTACAAGCCTTAATACGCTTGCCTAAGAAACATTGCCGCCATGAAGTTTATCATTAAATTGTTCCCTGAAATCACCATCAAAAGCCAATCTGTGCGTTTGCGCTTTATTAAAATTCTCACCGGGAACATTCGTAACGTATTAAAGCACTACGACGAAACCCTCGCCGTGGTGCGCCACTGGGACCACGTTGAGGTCCGTGCTAAAGACGAAAGCAAACGTCAGGATATTCGCGACGCGCTGACCCGTATTCCGGGGATCCACCATATCCTGGAAGTGGAAGATGTTCCGTTCAGCGATATGCACGACATTTTCGAGAAAGCGCTGGTGCAGTACCGCGACCAGATCGAAGGCAAAACCTTCTGCGTGCGCGTGAAGCGTCGCGGCAAGCACGAGTTCAGCTCCATTGAAGTGGAACGTTACGTCGGCGGCGGTTTAAACCAGCACGTTGAAACGGCGCGCGTACGTCTGACCAACCCGGACGTGACCGTGAACCTGGAGATCGAAAACGATCGCCTGCTGCTGGTGAAAGGGCGCTATGAAGGTATCGGCGGCTTCCCGATTGGCACCCAGGAAGACGTATTGTCCCTGATCTCCGGCGGCTTCGACTCCGGCGTTTCCAGCTATATGCTGATGCGTCGCGGCTGCCGCGTGCACTACTGCTTCTTCAACCTGGGCGGCGCGGCGCACGAAATCGGCGTACGTCAGGTGGCGCATTACCTGTGGAACCGCTTCGGCAGCTCCCACCGCGTGCGTTTCGTGGCGATCAACTTTGAACCCGTGGTCGGCGAAATCCTCGAAAAAGTGGACGACGGCCAGATGGGCGTGGTGCTGAAGCGCATGATGGTGCGTGCGGCGTCCAAAGTGGCCGAGCGCTACGGCGTGCAGGCGCTGGTCACCGGTGAAGCGCTGGGTCAGGTTTCCAGCCAGACGTTGACCAACCTGCGTCTGATCGACAACGTGTCTGATACGCTGATCCTGCGCCCGCTGATCTCCCACGATAAAGAGCACATCATCGATCTGGCTCGCGAAATCGGCACAGAAGATTTTGCCCGCACCATGCCGGAATACTGCGGCGTTATCTCAAAAAGCCCAACGGTGAAAGCGGTGAAGGCGAAGATCGAAGCGGAAGAAGAGAACTTCGATTTCAGCATTCTGGAAAAAGTGGTGGCGGAAGCCTCCAACATCGACATCCGCGAGATTGCCCAGCAGACCGAGCAGGAAGTTGTTGAAGTTGAAACCGTGAGCGGTTTCGGCGCTAACGATGCGATTCTGGATATCCGCTCTATTGACGAGCAGGACGACAAGCCGCTGCAGGTGGAAGGCGTAGAAGTGGTTTCTCTGCCGTTCTATAAGCTGAGCACTAAGTTTGGCGATCTCGACCAGAGCAAAACGTATCTGCTGTGGTGTGAGCGTGGGGTGATGAGCCGCCTGCAGGCGCTGTATCTACGCGAGCAGGGCTTTGCGAATGTGAAGGTGTATCGCCCGTAGTTTATTGCCGGGGAGTGCGGCCTGATGCCCTCACCCCGACCCTCTCCCACGGGGAGAGGGAGACGCCTATTCGTAGTAGTTATAAATCCCCGCCGGCATCACCAGCGACGACGCCACTTCGTACGCTTTCTCGCGCCCGACCAGCAGGTCAATAATCTTTAAGCCAAAATCAATCGCGGTGCCTGGCCCCTGGCTGGTCAGCAGGTTGACGCGCGGATCCCAGACGACGCGTTTATCCACCCAGTGCTCTTCCGGGATCGTATCCTTCAGCCCCGGGAAGCCGGTCATATTGCCGATGGGGAAGATATCGTGCGGAACCAGAGCCGTTCCTGCTGCGGCACAGATAGCCGCGACGATACGGCCGGATAAATGAAACTGACGCACGGTCTCAACCAGCAGCGGGCTGTCGCGAAAACATTCCGCGCCTTTTAGACCGCCGGGCAGTACGATGATGTCGTAATCTCCGTCAGCCACCTGAACAAGCGGTGCATCCGCGAGGATTTTCACCCCGCGTGAACAGGTGATTGCCAGGCTACCGTCGCTGGCGACGCTGGCGGTGGTGACCTTAATGCCGCCGCGCACCATCAAATCAATGGTGGTGACCGCTTCCATCTCTTCGCTACCAGGGGCGAGGCAGATCAGTGCTGACGCGCTCATATTCACTCTCCTTACGTTTAACCAGGTCATACAGACGGGCGTTTTCCGGCACGGCGATGCCGTGCGCGCGGGCGCGTTTTAGCAGATAGCCGGTGATGTAGTCGATCTCCGTGTGGCGTAAGGCCCGAACATCCTGCAGCATCGAGGAGATGTTTTCTGCAGTACTTTCAATGACCTGCTCGACGTAACAGCGCAAATCGTCCGCTGAGGTATGCAGGCCTTCCCGCTCAACGACCGCTGCGACTTCCGCACACAGCGTCGCAACGTCCTGCGGATGATTTTTCAGCTCCCCGTTCGGGCAGTTCCATAGCGCTGTCAGCGGATTGATCACGCAGTTTACCGCCAGCTTCCGCCACAGCTGAGGGCGGATGTTGTTGTGCCAGGCCACGTCCGGCAGCACCTTTTGCAGCACATCGGCAAGATAGCTGTAATCTCCATCCTGAGCCCTGGCGGGGCCGATATGCGTCACGCCGCTGGCGACATGCACGATGATGTTGCCGTCGCGACGGGCAGCGTGCGTGGTCGTCGCCATCAGCAGGGGCTGCGGGACGTTTTTCAGCTCATCAAGCGTTCCCATGCCGTTATGCAGCAGCAGAATGGGGGAAGTGGAGGGGAGCTGCGCGGCCAGCGTCTTTACCGCATCTGAAACCTGCCACGCTTTGAGCGTCACCAGTAAAAGGTCGCTTTGCGCCAGGAAATCAGGATCGTTCGCGGTGAGGGATTCGTTAAAGATGCTTCCGTCTTCACCAATCAGGTTTACACTGCAATAGGGTTGGGGCACGCGCAGCCAGCCCTGAACCTCATGTCCGTGCTTGCACAGCGCGGTCAGCCACAGCTGACCAAGCGCTCCGCATCCGAGCACCGTAATTTTCATTTTTCCTCCTCACCTGCAACTGCGCCAGGTGTTACAGCTTAATTATACAGCTAAGCTTCTGTTGAGTTATGCCTCGTAGCGGGTATTATGCAACGCAACAAAAGTGAAGGGAGAAGAAAAGATGCCATCTTTCGATATTGTTTCCGAAGTTGATATCCAGGAAGTTCGCAACGGCGTTGAGAACGCAACCCGCGAAGTTGAGTCACGTTTCGATTTTCGTGGCGTTGAGGCGTCGTTTGAGCTGAACGACGCAAATAAGACCATTAAGGTGCTGAGCGAGTCTGATTTCCAGGTGAATCAGCTGCTCGACATTCTGCGCGCCAAGCTGTTAAAGCGCGGCATCGAAGGGACGTCTCTGGATGTGCCGGAAGAGTTTGTGCACAGCGGTAAGAACTGGTTTGTTGAAGCCAAACTGAAGCAGGGCATTGAGAGCGCGGTGCAGAAGAAGATCGTTAAGCTCATTAAAGACAGCAAGCTGAAGGTGCAGGCGCAGATCCAGGGCGAAGAAATTCGTGTAACCGGTAAGTCCCGCGATGACCTCCAGTCCGTAATGGCGCTGGTGCGCGGCGGCGATCTGGGACAACCGTTCCAGTTTAAAAATTTCCGCGATTAATATAAAAAAGCCCGGTTTAACCGGGCTTTTTTTCAGGCTTTGAGCGCCTGTTCGACCTCAAAGCGGTTGGTCATTTTACTGTCTATTTTGACGTAAGCGCTGCGCTCTTCCGGGACAATGAGCACCTCCGTCACGCCCTCTTTGGCTTCCAGACGCTGTTTCAGCACATCGCTGATTTCCACATCATCCGGGATTTCTACCCGCAGGCTGCTCACGTAGCGCGGCTCTTTCATGGTGCTGGCGACCAGCAGCCAGACTGTTGCCAACAGCGCGCCGGCGAGAAACACGGTTTGCGAATCAAACAGGCCGTCCACCCAGCCGCCGAGCGAGCCGCCGATCGCCACGCCGAGAAACTGGCTGGTGGAGTAAATGCCCATCGCCGTGCCTTTATACCCGGCGGGAGACTCTTTGCTGATAAGCGAAGGCAGCAGGGCTTCCATCAGGTTAAAGGCCAGGAAGAACAGCTGTACGCCGGCAATCAGCTCCCAGAAGTGCGGGCCGGCACCCCAGAGCACGATCTCGGCAATCAGCAGGACCGCCACGCAGCCCGCGAAGACGCGCTTCATTTTGCGCTTCACTTCGGCGTAGATGATGAACGGCACGACGGAGACAAACGAAATCAGCATCGTGACCAGATAAATTTTCCAGTGCTCAGCCGCCGGGAAACCCGCTGCAGCAAGCTGGCCGGGCAGGGCGACAAAGGTCGACATCAGCAGGATATGCAGACACATAATGCCAAAGTTCAGCTTGAGCAGGCGCGGCTCGACAATCACCTTGCTGAAGCAGCCTTTTACCATCCCCGATTCACGGTTGAGGACGTGGTTTTTGCTGTCCGGCACGACCCACAGGGTTAAGACAATACCGATGGTTGCCAGCACGGCAATCATCCAGAACAGGGCGTGCAGACCCAATGCGTGCGTAATGATGGGGCCCAGCACCATCGCAATCGCAAACGTCACGCCAAAGCTCACGCCGATGAACGCCATCGCTTTGGTGCGGTTTTGCTCGCGGGTTAAGTCGGACAGCAGCGCCATCACCGCGGCGGCAATCGCTCCGGAACCCTGCAGGGCGCGGCCGAGAATAATCCCCCAGATGGAGTGGGAGAGGGCGGCAATAACGCTTCCAAGCACAAAGACCAGCAGCCCGCCGACTATCAGCGGCTTTCGGCCCACCCGGTCAGAGAGCAGGCCAAACGGGATCTGGAAGACCGCCTGCGCCAGACCGTAGATGCCAATTGCGAGCCCAATCAGCGCCTCGCTGGCCCCCTGTAGCGCCATACCGTACGTGGTCAGAACAGGCAGGACCATAAACATGCCAAGCATCCGCAGCGAGAAGACAGTCCCCAAGCCCCAGGTCGCGCGTAGCTCGCCTGGCGTCATTTTATAATCGTTCATTACCACCTCAGTTCAAAAGCAGGCCATAGTGTAGTGCGGGGAAGGGGCGGGGTAAATAAAGGGTTATTTAACAAATATTACATGCTTTATTAATAGATTCAGTGAATAAAAAAAGGGTGCCGAAGCACCCCTTTATTCACCTGTTTTGGCTTACCAGACGTAAGTCAGCAGGTTGTGTGAATCTGGTACCATGAAGTCCACGGACATCATCACGGACAGCGAGGTGATGGCCACAATCGAGAACACAAACAGTTTGCGCGCCCAGACTTTGTCATCTTCCACTTTGTAACCGCGCAGCGCCATACCGAGCCACCAGACGCTCACCGCAGCCGCTACCGCCAGATATTTATATCCAGCGTAACCACCCAGAGAGAGCATCAGCGTTGCCACGGCAAAGGCGATGATGTACAGCGTGATGTGGTTCTTGGCAACGGAAATGCCCTTCACGACCGGCAGAACCGGGATGTTCGCTGCCTGATAATCCTTGAAGCGGAAAATCGCGATGGCATAGGAGTGCGGCATCTGCCACAGGCTAAAGATAGCCAGCAGGATCAGCGCACCGCTGTCGAACTCGTTCGTGACGGCGCAGTAGCCAATCACCGGCGGCGCAGCGCCGGAGAGAGAACCAATCAGCGTGCCGTAGACGGAGTGGCGTTTCATATACAGGCTGTAGACGCCCACATACACCACGAACCCCATCACCCCCAGCCAGCAGGCCAGCGGGTTAGCACCGAACCACAGCAGCATAAAGCCAGCAATACCCAGCAAGGTGGCGTACACCAGCGAGACGGAAGGGGCGATCAGGCCTTTCACCAGCACCCGATTTTTGGTCCTTTCCATCTTCTTGTCGATATCCATGTCGATGTAGTTGTTAAATACACAACCGGACGCAACAACCAGTGACACACCGACCAGCGTGTAGATAAAGAGGGTGTAATCAATGCTGCCCTTAGAGGCCAGCAGGAACCCTCCGATCACGGAGATCAGGTTGCCAAAGATGATGCCTGGTTTCGTTACTTGCAGGTATTGCTTAAACATACTCGCCGCTCTTAGTGAACCATCATGTTGTAGTTGAGGTTCCACATAATCCAGATGGAACCGACTACCAGGATAGCGATGATAATCACGGTAAAGATGAAGGCGGTCATATTCCAGCCTTCATCGGACTTGGTGTTCATGTGCAGGAAGCAAACCAGATGCACCAGAATCTGAATCACCGCGGTCACCAGGATTGCACCCAGGATAACCGGTTTAGACGCAGAACCGCTCATCACCATCCAGAACGGGATCACCGTCAGGATGATCGACAGGATGAAACCTGTCATGTAGGTTTTTACGCTACCGTGGGAAGCGCCATGATCGTTTGAATGACTCATTACATCGCCCCCATCAGATAAACAACAGAGAACACACAGATCCACACCACGTCCAGGAAGTGCCAGAACAGACTCAGGCACATGATACGGGTACGGTTAGTGCTGGTCAGGCCGCGACGGGATACCTGGAACATCAGTACCGCCATCCAGATCAGACCAGAGGTGACGTGCAGACCGTGGGTACCAACCAGCGCGAAGAACGCGGACAGGAAGCCACTGCGATCCGGACCGAAACCTTCCATGATCAGGTGATGGAATTCATAGATTTCCATCCCGATAAATCCAGCACCAAACAGCCAGGTCAACGCCAGCCAGGAAACAACCTGGCTCTTGTTGTTTTTATACATGGCGATAGCCGCCATGCCGTAGGTGATGGAGCTGAATAACAGCAGTGCGGTTTCAACCAGAACGAACGGCAGTTCAAAGATGTCCTTGCCGGTCGGGCCGCCCGCTGTGCCGTTCACCAGAACGGCATAGGTCGCGAACAGACAGCAGAACAGAATGCAGTCGCTCATCAGGTAGATCCAGAAACCGAAGACTTTCATCGGTCCTGTATCGTGGTGCGCATGTTCATGCGCGTGGGCAGTTGAGTGCGCCAGAGTATCAGTTGCCATTTTTCAGCCCCGCTTTAGAAATCTCGTCGAAATGCTGATTTTCCAGCTTCTCAACTTCACGGACTGGTACGTAGTAGTCCACGTCCTCGTCAAAGCTCTTCACAATCCAGCTGATTACGATGCCGGCGAAGCCAACAATCGCCATCCACCAGATGTGCCAGATCATTGCGAAACCAAATACCGTTGCGAAGGCGGCAATGACAATGCCCGCACCGCTGTTTTTCGGCATGTGGATCTCTTCGTAATGAGCAGGTTGCTTGTACGCTTCACCTTTTTCTTTCATTTCCCAGAATGCGTCGCGTTCATGAATCTGCGGCACGATGGCAAAGTTATAGAAAGGCGGTGGAGAAGAGGTCGCCCACTCCAGCGTACGGCCACCCCATGGGTCACCGGTCAGGTCACGGTTCTGATCGCGATCGCGAATTGACACGTAGAACTGAATCAGCTGAGACGCGATACCACAGGCAATCAGCACCGCGCCGCCCGCTGCAACCATCAGCATTGGGTGGAACTGCGGATCAATCTGCTGGCTCAGACGACGGGTCATACCCATGAAGCCCAGCACGTACAGCGGCATAAATGCCACGAAGAAGCCGATGATCCAGAACCAGAACGCGCGTTTACCCCATTTTTCGTTCAGCGTGAAGCCGAACGCTTTTGGCCACCAGTAGGTTACGCCAGCGAAGCAGCCGAAGACCACGCCACCGATGATAACGTTATGGAAGTGCGCAATCAGGAACAGACTGTTGTGCAGCACGAAGTCAGCACCCGGTACCGCCAGCAGTACGCCGGTCATCCCACCTACGGAGAAGGTCACGATGAAGCCGATAGTCCACAGCATCGCTGAGTGGAACACGATACGGCCCTGATACATGGTGAACAGCCAGTTGAAGATCTTCACCCCGGTAGGAATGGCGATAATCATGGTGGTGATACCGAAGAAGGCGTTTACGTTCGCGCCCGCACCCATGGTGAAGAAGTGGTGCAGCCAAACGATGAACGACAGAACGGTAATACACACGGTTGCCCACACCAGAGAGGTGTAACCAAACAGACGTTTACGCGAGAAGGTTGCCGCGATTTCGGAGAACACGCCGAACACAGGCAGAACCAGAATGTACACTTCCGGGTGACCCCAGGCCCAAATCAGGTTGATGTACATCATCATGTTGCCACCCATATCATTCGTGAAGAAATGGGTGCCCAGGTAGCGGTCCAGGGTCAGCAGCGCGACGGTGACGGTCAGAATTGGGAAGGAGGCAATAATCAGGATGTTGGCGCACAGAGATGCCCAGGTAAATACCGGCATCTTGAACATGGTCATGCCAGGTGCACGCATCTTGATAATGGTCACAAAGAAGTTGATACCGGTCAGGGTAGTACCGACACCGGAGAGCTGAAGCGCCCAAATCCAGTAGTCGACGCCAACGCCCGGACTGTACTCAATTCCTGACAGCGGCGGGTAAGCCAGCCAGCCGGTCTGCGCGAATTCGCCCACACCCAGTGACAGGTTAACCAGGATAACGCCGACAACCGTGAACCAGAAGCTCAGGTTGTTCAGGAACGGGAACGCCACGTCGCGCGCGCCGATTTGCAGCGGAACGACAACGTTCATCAGACCGATAACCAGCGGCATCGCCACGAAGAAGATCATGATAACGCCGTGGGCGGTAAAGATCTGATCGTAGTGGTGCGGCGGCAGGAAGCCGGCTTCACCCGCAGAAGCGAGTGCCTGCTGGCTACGCATCATGATCGCATCCGCAAAGCCACGAATTAACATGACGATACCGACGATGCAGTACATGATACCGAGTTTTTTGTGGTCAACCGAAGTCAGCCACTCGTTCCACAGGTAGCTCCACTTACCGAAGTAAGTGATCAGGGCCAGTAAGGCCGCGCCACCAATGATAATTGCAGCCACCGTAACCACGATAATCGGTTCATGGTAGGGCACTGCATCCAGTGTCAATTTTCCGAACATTTTCTTCCTCGGCCCCTTAGTGAGCGGTTTCCGCGTGGCTCATGTCCATGCCTTCCATACCTTCGTGCGCGCTGTGCTCGCCTTCTGGCTGGGTCATGTCCATGCTCTTGCCGTGATCCATAAATTTGCCAATAACTTCTTTGAACAAATCTGGTTTCACATTAGAGAAGTACTCCACCTTATTGTATTCGCTAGGCGCAGCCACTTTATCGAACGCCGCCATGTCAGACATGGTGTTTGGAGACTGCTTCGCTTTTTCAACCCACTGGTCGAAAGCGGCACGGTCTGGCGTCGCAATAGCTTTGAACTTCATACCTGAGAAGCCCGGGCCGCTATAGCTGGCGGAGATACCATCATAGGTGCCTGCTTCATTTGCGATCAGGTGCAGGTTGGTCTGCATACCGGCCATCGCGTAAATCTGGCTACCCAGACGTGGGATGAAGAAGGAGTTCATTACGGAGTTGGAGGTCACTTTGAACTGAACCGGAGTGTTCGCCGGGAAGGCGATTTCATTCACGGTAGCAATACCCTGCTCTGGATAGATGAAGAACCATTTCCAGTCCATGGAGACCACTTCAATGGTAATAGGTTTCTCATCGTGAACCAGCGGTTTGCTTGGCTCAAGTGCGTGAGTGGTTTTCCAGGTCAGTACGGCAAGGAACAGGATGATCAGAATAGGTACCGTCCAGACCACAGCTTCCACTTTATTGGAGTGTGACCAGTTAGGGCTATACTTCGCATCTTTATTGCTCGCACGATACTTCCAGGCGAAACCAACAGCCATCAAAATGGCAGGAATAACCACAATCAACATCAGGCCAAAAGCCGTCAATATCAGTGAACGTTGTTCCAGTCCAATCTGTCCTTTGGGGTCTAGTAGTGCAGAATCGCAGCCACTGAGTAATACAGTGCCCGCGAATAATGACAACCATCCCAAACTTTTATTGTATTTCCCGAGTCTCATTTAACGACCTCAATTCCACAGAGTCTGGTGGCGTTTAAAGTGTGCGGGCATTTTACGGGAAGGTTACATTACTGTAAACATCATTAGGCCTGTGTCAGGAAGGTGTTACCGGGTTCTGCCGCACGTGTCACAAGTGTTGCAAATTATGTCGGTTTTTATGACCGAAGCCGCATGGCATGGGCTTTATAACGAAAGGACCCCCAAGCATACCCTAAAAGGGACAATTGGTATAACCATTGTTGAAAATAAACAAAAAATTAACAATTAATTATCAATAAAAAGACATCTTAAAAACGAAAAATCAAACTCTGGTATGCTGAATCGTTTAATGAAAAATAACGTTTTGGAATGGGAGCCAATAATTTCCAAATCCTATCCCGCACAAAACAACAAATATTTTTTTCAGCGCTTGGTAGCTATTTCGGCGTTATAATTTCGGTTGGTGATTACAACGGGAAATAACCTTTCGCATTTTTCTTCAGGTCATCTGCGTTTTACGCAACGCCATGAAATCAAGCAGACCTCCGATCAGGATCCCGGCGATAGCCAGCAGGGCGCCTGCGTCCAGCAGAAGGGCTTCGAAGGGGAGTGCCAGCGACGTGCTGGCATTAATAATGAGTACCACCAGCCAGAGTGCTAGCGCAACGCAGCCGACCATTAACAGACGTAACGCAAAACGGTAGGCGCGGCGATATTCGGTGCGCGGCATAAAATGTTCTGTCCGCTGGGTATATTCAAGCGTCTCACGGCAGACCAGCAGCAATAAAATTCCCGGCACGGCAGCCACGACCGAGAAGAGATAAAATGTTGGCCAGCCATGAGCTTCTACGAACCAGCCGGCAATCGGGCCGACGTAAACGCGGCCAACGGCGGAGAGCGCCGAGAGCAGAGCGAACTGGGTAGCGGAAAACGATTTGTTGCACAGGCTCATCAGCAGGGCGACAAACGCCGCTGTGCCCATGCCGCCGCAGAGGTTTTCGAAGAACACCGCCGCGGCCATGCTGATCGTGTGTTTGTCGGTAATCGACAGCAGCCAGTAGCCTGCGTTAGAGGCGCCCTGAAGGATGCCGAAAATCAGCAGCGCGCGAAAAAGCGTCAGGCGCTGCATCAATACGCCGCCATAAAGCGCGCCGACAATGGTCGCAAACAGCCCCAGCGTTTTATTCACCACTCCCACTTCACCGGCATCAAAACCGACACCGCGGATCAGGAAGGTGGTGGTCAGGCTCATGGCAAAAGCATCGCCAAGCTTATAAAGGACGATAAGCAACAGAATTAGCCAGGCGTTGTTGCGGCCAAAGAAATCACGAAGCGGTTCGGCGACAGCCTGCTCCAGCGAGCGGGGAACCGGGATGACATCACTCGGTTCGGGCGCGAACAGCGTCGCGATAATGCAGGGGATCAGCAGGGCGGCCATCAGCCAGTACATGCCCTGCCAGCCGAGGTGACGGTCGGCGAGCCACAGCGCCAGCCCGCCGGAGACCAGCATCCCGAGGCGGTAGCCCAACACGCTGATTGCCGCGCCAGCGCCGCGCTCTTCCGCAGGTAACACGTCCGTCTTCCAGGCATCGAACACGATATCCTGAGAGGCGGAACAGAAGGCAATCACCACCGCAAGCGCGGCCATCCAGCGAAGCTGCGTTGTGGGTTCAAGAAAACCCATCGCCGCAATGGCCAGCAGCAGCAGGATCTGCGTCATCACTAACCAGCCGCGTCGACGCCCGAGGAAAGGCGGCGTGTAGCGATCCATGACCGGAGACCACAGGAACTTAAAGACATAGGCCTGGCCCACAAGCGAGAAGAAACCAATGGTTTTAAGATCGATGTTCTCAACCGTCATCCACGCCTGAAGCGTGCCGGAAGTGAGTGCGAGGGGTAAACCCGAGGCGAAGCCGAGGATCAGCAGAATCGCTGATTTCGGTTGCTGGAAAATGCGTAAGTAGTTGCTGGACATGTTTTTATAAAACTGACCCGGCGATATACCGGGTCAGCTGGCAGGATTAACGCGCGTTCTGCTTGATGAAGTCGTGAATGCTGGTGTCCTGCGCCATGTCGGAAATGGTATCCGTCAGCACGCTGTTAACCGCATCAGCAATATTTTTATTCGATGCCTGGAACGCGCCTTCTACAGAGTAGCTGGCGCGGTAGTTTTTGGTCATCTTGTTGCCATTCTTCGCGGTGGCAATGATGGCGATATCCGCTTTGGTCGCGATGTTGTAGCGCACGTTGCCCTGAGACACGTCAGCGTACAGGTTGTTGACGATAATCTGCAGATCAACCGCGCCGCTTGGGCCAATCATGTAGCCGCGAGCGGTCATTTGTTTCTCCAGCACTTCCTGGAGCAGGAAGCGCAGGTCGCGGGACGCGGTGAGGGTAACCTGCTGGTTATCGCGGGTCACTTTTGCCAGCGCCTGATCCTGACGCTGATCGGCACCGTTAATGCTCACGGTGACGCCCATCAGGCTTGGGTCCTGCTGAGGCAGGCTGATTTTTGGTGATACATCAATAGTGGTTGGCGGGGTAGCACAGCCAGCCAGCATAAAAAGGGCTACCAACGGAAAGAAGAGTTTTTTTAACATTTTCGGGTTCTCAACGAATCGTAAGCATATAAAGAGAAAAATTGTCGCCATCATAACATCGCCAACGGCGAGGGGAAGTGGTCAACGCATGTAAATTCATCGCCTTGTCGGAAAACTGACCAGTTCACCGTTTTTCCCAATCCGTATATGACAAAACGTATGAGTCTTACAGTGAACTTCATTCGTTTGAATGAGAAAATCAGACGAAAGCTAAATATTTGTTGTCAAGCTGTAATGGAAACGGTAAAAGCGGCTAACATTTAAAGGGATGGGTGACATCCTGGCGTTGTCGGAGGAGTAATTTCATGATGATACGTGAGCATATAGAAGATAAATTAAGGGCAGCGTTCAACCCTGTGTTCCTCGAAGTCGTCGACGAAAGCTATCGTCATAACGTGCCGGCAGGTTCTGAAAGCCACTTTAAAGTGGTTCTGGTTAGCGATCGTTTCACGGGAGAACGTTTCCTGAATCGACACCGCATGATCTACAGTACCTTGACGGAAGAACTCTCCACGACCGTGCATGCGCTGGCACTGCATACCTACACCATTAAGGAATGGGAAGGCTTGCAGGATACGGTTTTCGCATCGCCGCCCTGTCGCGGTGCAGGCACTATCGCCTGATAAATCGGATTTGCAACGGCTGGAGTTTTTCCAGTATGTTGCTTAGAGATTTCCTCAAAACGGCCTCCGGGCCGTTTTGTTTTGTCTGAGTTTTGAGCGGATGGTGCGATTTTAAGGCTAAAAATAGCCTTAAAGTGTGAAAAAAGCCGCAGCAACATGCCCCAACCGTTCTCGACTCACCTAAGTGATGCCGCTATAATGCCGCGTCTTATTGAATGTCTTCGGGATGATTCTGGCGACAGGGAATGTGAATCTGCACTAAGAGAGCATCCCGGTATAACAGACAGATTCAGAGTTGACCGAGCACTGTGATTTTTTTGAGGTAACAAGATGCAAGTTTCAGTTGAAACCACTCAAGGCCTTGGCCGCCGTGTAACGATTACTATCGCTGCTGACAGCATCGAAACTGCTGTGAAAAGCGAGCTGGTCAACGTAGCAAAAAAAGTACGTATTGACGGCTTCCGTAAGGGCAAAGTACCAATGAATGTTGTTGCTCAGCGTTATGGCGCTTCCGTGCGTCAGGATGTGCTGGGTGAACTGATGAGCCGTAACTTTATTGATGCGATCATCAAAGAAAAAATCAATCCGGCCGGCGCGCCGAACTACGTTCCAGGCGAATACAAACTGGGCGAAGACTTCACCTACTCCGTAGAGTTCGAAGTGTACCCGGAAGTTGAGCTGAAAGGTCTGGAATCTATCGAAGTTGAAAAACCAGTTGTTTCCGTGACTGACGAAGACGTTGACGGCATGCTGGATACCCTGCGCAAGCAGCAGGCGAACTGGAAAGAGAAAGAAGGCGCAGTTGACGCTGAAGACCGTGTCACCATCGACTTCACCGGTTCTGTAGACGGCGAAGAGTTCGAAGGCGGCAAAGCGTCTGATTTCGTACTGGCAATGGGCCAGGGTCGTATGATCCCAGGCTTCGAAGACGGCATCAAAGGCCACAAGGCTGGCGAAGAGTTCACCATCGACGTGACCTTCCCGGAAGAGTACCACGCTGAAAACCTGAAAGGGAAAGCAGCGAAGTTCGCTATCAACCTCAAGAAAGTTGAAGAGCGCGAACTGCCAGAACTGACTGAAGAATTCATCAAGCGTTTCGGCGTGGAAAATGGTTCCGTAGCGGGTCTGCGTACCGAAGTGCGTAAGAACATGGAACGCGAGCTGAACGGCGCGGTGCGTAACCGTGTGAAATCTCAGGCGATCGAAGGTCTGGTGAAAGCCAACGAAATCGACGTTCCAGCTGCCCTGATCGACAGCGAAATCGACGTTCTGCGCCGTCAGGCTGCACAACGTTTCGGTGGCAACCAGCAGCAAGCGATGGAACTGCCACGCGAGCTGTTCGAAGAGCAAGCGAAACGCCGCGTTGTTGTTGGCCTGCTGCTGGGCGAAGTGATTCGTACCCACGAGCTGAAAGCTGACGAAGAGCGTGTGAAAGGCCTGATCGAAGAGATGGCTTCTGCATACGAAGATCCATCAGAAGTGATCGAGTTCTACGGTAAGAACAAAGAGCTGATGGACAACATGCGCAACGTCGCCCTGGAAGAGCAGGCTGTTGAAGCGGTACTGGCGAAAGCGAAAGTGACCGAAAAAGCGACCTCTTTCAACGAACTGATGAACCAGCAGGCGTAATTTCGCCCCAACGGTTTAAAGTTTGAACAGAAAACCCGTTGCCTTGCGGCAGCGGGTTTTTTTTATCGCAGCGATAGCCCAGGAAGAGTGCTAAAACGCCCTTTCGGTGTTAGCGTAACAACAAAAGGTTGTTATGCTTGAAATAGGGCACTGCGAACCCCATAAGTACGTAATCATGATGAATGAGACTGGCTGATAATCCGTCCGTAAGGTTACAATCAGTACAGCAGGTGTTTTCAATTTTGATCCAGGAGACGGAAATGTCATACAGTGGCGAACGAGATAACTTTGCACCCCATATGGCTCTGGTGCCAATGGTTATTGAACAGACCTCACGTGGTGAGCGTTCTTTTGATATCTATTCCCGTCTGCTCAAGGAACGCGTTATCTTTCTGACCGGCCAGGTGGAAGACCACATGGCTAACCTGATCGTGGCGCAGATGCTGTTTCTGGAAGCGGAAAACCCGGAAAAAGACATTTACCTGTACATTAACTCCCCGGGTGGCGTGATTACAGCAGGAATGTCCATTTATGACACCATGCAATTCATCAAGCCTGATGTAAGCACTATCTGTATGGGTCAGGCTGCATCAATGGGCGCGTTCCTGTTAACAGCAGGGGCGAAAGGTAAGCGTTTCTGCTTGCCAAATTCCCGCGTGATGATTCACCAGCCGCTGGGCGGTTACCAGGGGCAGGCGACGGATATCGAAATCCACGCCCGCGAAATTCTGAAAGTAAAAGCGCGCATGAATGAACTTATGGCGCAGCATACGGGTCAACCACTCGAGCAGATCGAGCGCGATACCGAGCGCGATCGCTTCCTCTCTGCTCCAGAGGCAGTTGAGTACGGCTTAGTCGACTCCGTGTTGACCCATCGTAATTGATGCCCGCGACGCGAGGGGGCCGCTATACTAAGGTAGGGCGGCACGCTGCTTGTTGCAGCTTGCGTCTTAGAATGGCATTTGCGTCGTCATGTGCGGCACAAAGAACTTAATAAGAGGTTTGGACTCATGACAGATAAACGCAAAGATGGTTCGGGCAAACTGCTGTACTGCTCTTTTTGCGGCAAAAGCCAGCATGAAGTGCGTAAACTGATTGCCGGGCCGTCCGTGTATATCTGCGACGAATGTGTCGATTTATGTAACGACATCATTCGCGAAGAGATTAAAGAAGTCGCACCGCACCGTGAGCGCAGCGCGCTGCCAACGCCGCATGAAATTCGTCATCACCTTGACGACTACGTCATCGGACAGGAGCAGGCCAAGAAAGTGCTGGCGGTAGCGGTCTATAACCACTACAAACGTCTGCGTAACGGCGACACCAGCAATGGCGTAGAACTGGGCAAAAGTAACATTCTGCTGATCGGCCCAACCGGTTCCGGTAAAACGCTGCTGGCGGAAACCCTTGCACGTCTGCTTGATGTTCCGTTCACGATGGCTGATGCCACCACCCTGACCGAGGCCGGCTATGTGGGTGAGGACGTCGAAAACATCATCCAGAAACTGCTGCAGAAGTGCGATTACGACGTACAGAAAGCTCAGCGCGGGATTGTTTACATCGATGAGATCGACAAAATCTCCCGTAAATCAGACAACCCGTCCATTACCCGTGACGTATCGGGTGAAGGCGTACAGCAGGCACTGCTGAAGCTGATCGAAGGTACGGTTGCTGCCGTTCCGCCACAGGGTGGTCGTAAACATCCGCAGCAGGAGTTCCTGCAGGTTGATACCTCCAAAATCCTGTTTATCTGTGGTGGTGCGTTTGCTGGTCTGGATAAAGTCATCTCCCACCGTGTTGAAACCGGCTCCGGCATTGGTTTTGGCGCAACGGTAAAATCGACGTCCGAAAAACCGAACGAAGGCGAACTGCTGTCTCAGGTTGAACCGGAAGATCTGATTAAATTCGGTCTGATCCCTGAATTCATCGGCCGTCTGCCGGTTGTGGCAACGCTGAATGAGCTGAGCGAAGACGCGCTGATCCAGATCCTGAAAGAACCGAAAAATGCGCTGACCAAGCAGTATCAGGCGCTGTTCAATCTGGAAGGCGTAGATCTGGAATTCCGTGACGAAGCGCTGGATGCTATTGCCAAGAAAGCGATGATCCGTAAAACCGGTGCCCGTGGTCTGCGTTCAATTGTTGAAGCGGCACTGCTTGACACCATGTACGATCTGCCGTCGATGGAAGACGTTGAGAAAGTGGTGATTGACGAGTCCGTCATTAGCGGTCAAACCAAGCCGCTGCTGATTTACGGCAAACCGGAAGCGCAGCAGGCATCTGGCGAATAATTCACCAAATCATACAAGCAGTTAATCAAAAAGGGGGGATTTTATCTCCCCTTTACTTTTTCCGTATTCATAGCGTTGAATGTGTGGGAAACATCCCCATATACTGGATACATGTTAATGGTTATGTGAAGCACAGTGACATGACCAGCTTACCTGGCGGACACTAACTAAGAGAGAGCTCTATGAATCCTGAGCGTTCTGAACGCATTGAAATCCCCGTATTGCCGTTGCGCGATGTGGTGGTTTATCCGCACATGGTCATACCCTTATTTGTAGGGCGGGAAAAATCTATCCGTTGCCTCGAAGCCGCCATGGATCATGATAAAAAAATCATGCTGGTGGCGCAGAAAGAAGCTTCAACGGATGAGCCGGGTGTAAACGATCTTTTCACCGTTGGGACCGTGGCCTCTATTTTGCAGATGCTGAAGCTGCCTGACGGCACCGTGAAGGTGCTGGTAGAAGGCCTGCAGCGTGCGCGTATTACCACTCTTTCAGATGACGGCGAGCACTTCTCTGCGAAGGCAGAGTACCTTGATTCGCCTGAGCTTGATGAGCGCGAACAGGAAGTACTGGTTCGCACCGCGATTAGCCAGTTTGAAGGCTATATCAAGCTGAACAAGAAAATCCCACCAGAAGTGCTGACGTCGCTGAACAGCATCGACGATCCCGCACGTCTGGCGGACACCATCGCTGCACACATGCCGCTGAAGCTGGCTGACAAACAGTCCGTGCTGGAAATGTCCGACGTTAACGAACGTCTGGAATACCTGATGGCGATGATGGAGTCTGAAATCGATCTGCTGCAGGTTGAGAAGCGCATTCGCAACCGCGTGAAAAAGCAGATGGAGAAATCTCAGCGTGAGTACTATCTGAATGAGCAGATGAAGGCCATTCAGAAAGAACTGGGCGAGATGGACGACGCGCCGGATGAAAATGAAGCGCTGAAGCGTAAGATCGACGCGGCGAAGATGCCGAAAGAGGCGAAAGAAAAGGCTGAAGCAGAACTGCAGAAGCTGAAAATGATGTCTCCAATGTCGGCTGAAGCGACCGTTGTACGCGGCTACATTGAGTGGATGGTGCAGGTTCCGTGGAACGCCCGCAGTAAGGTCAAAAAAGACCTGCGTCAGGCGCAGGAAATCCTGGATACCGACCACTATGGCCTGGAACGCGTGAAAGATCGCATTCTTGAGTACCTCGCGGTACAAAGCCGTGTAAACAAAATTAAAGGCCCAATCCTGTGCCTGGTTGGACCGCCGGGGGTGGGTAAAACTTCACTGGGTCAGTCTATCGCCAAAGCGACAGGACGTAAGTATATCCGTATGGCGCTGGGTGGCGTACGCGATGAAGCGGAAATCCGTGGCCACCGTCGTACTTACATCGGTTCTATGCCGGGTAAACTGATCCAGAAGATGGCGAAAGTGGGGGTTAAAAACCCGCTGTTCCTGCTCGATGAGATCGACAAGATGTCGTCGGACATGCGTGGCGATCCGGCGTCTGCTCTTCTGGAAGTACTCGATCCAGAACAGAACGTGGCGTTCAGCGATCACTACCTGGAAGTGGACTACGACCTGAGCGACGTGATGTTCGTGGCGACCTCCAACTCCATGAACATTCCGGCGCCGCTGCTGGACCGTATGGAAGTGATCCGTCTCTCCGGTTATACCGAAGATGAGAAGCTGAACATCGCTAAGCAGCACCTGCTGCCGAAACAGATTGAGCGTAACGCGCTGAAAGCCAACGAGCTGACCGTCGAGGACAGTGCGATTATCGGCATCATTCGTTACTACACCCGTGAAGCCGGCGTGCGTAGCCTTGAGCGTGAAATCTCCAAACTGTGTCGTAAAGCGGTGAAACAGCTGCTGCTGGATAAGAGCCTGAAACACATTGTGATTAACGGCGACAATCTGCATGCGTACCTGGGCGTTCAACGCTTCGACTACGGTCGCGCGGACAACGAAAACCGTGTTGGCCAGGTGACCGGTCTTGCATGGACGGAAGTGGGCGGCGATCTGCTGACCATCGAAACCGCCTGTGTGCCGGGCAAAGGCAAGCTGACCTACACCGGCTCGCTGGGTGAAGTGATGCAGGAGTCCATCCAGGCGGCGCTGACCGTGGTGCGCGCGCGCGCGGAGAAACTGGGTATCAACCCGGATTTCTACGAAAAACGCGACATTCATGTTCACGTTCCGGAAGGGGCGACGCCGAAAGATGGTCCAAGCGCGGGTATTGCCATGTGTACCGCGCTGGTTTCCTGCCTGACAGGGAACCCGGTGCGTGCCGATGTGGCAATGACTGGTGAAATTACGCTGCGTGGTCAGGTTCTGCCGATTGGTGGTTTAAAAGAAAAACTGCTGGCGGCACACCGCGGTGGGATCAAAACCGTACTGATCCCTTACGAAAACAAACGCGATCTGGAAGAGATTCCGGACAACGTGATTGCCGATCTGCAGATCCACCCTGTGAAGCGAATTGAGGAAGTTCTCAGTCTCGCATTGCAGAATGAACCCTCCGGAATGCAGGTTGTAACCGCAAAATAGTGACCTCGCGCAAAGAGCGTCAATAAAAACAAGGCTGGTAAGTCATTTCGCACTTGCCAGCCTTTTTTTGTATAGCTAATTTAGATTGCTGATTAGGTCAGCCATCAACAACGGGTGTTGTAAGGTCATGGCAGGCCTGATATAACTGCTGCGCGGTCGCGTTGTGAAGGATTCAGGCGCGATATAAATTATAAAGAGAGGAAGAGAACAGTGAATAAATCTCAACTGATTGACAAAATTGCTGCTGGTGCTGATATTTCTAAAGCTGCAGCTGGACGTGCGTTAGATGCATTAATTGCTTCTGTTACTGAATCTCTGCAGGCTGGGGACGACGTTGCACTGGTAGGCTTCGGTACTTTTGCTGTTAAAGAGCGTGCTGCCCGTACTGGCCGCAACCCTCAGACCGGTAAAGAGATCACCATTGCTGCTGCTAAAGTGCCGGGTTTCCGTGCAGGTAAAGCGCTGAAAGACGCAGTAAACTGATTGCTTTCCTGTTTCAGGGAAGCCGGAAAGTACAAGGGCGCATCATTTGATGTGCCTTTTTTGTTTGTCCTGGCCTGATTTGTGCGAGTTTATGCGAGTTGTGGGCTGACAATCGCCCCGTTTTCTTGTCACAATACGCCTTCACGCGCGACGGGCAGGATTTTCCGTCAGCGTCAGGTAACCAGTCACCTACAGCGGAGTGTTGTTACACCATGATGGACAGCTTACGCACGGCTGCTAACAGTCTCGTGCTCAAGATTATTTTCGGTATCATTATCGTGTCGTTCATATTGACCGGCGTGAGCAGTTACCTTATTGGCGGTGGCGCAAACTATGCCGCAAAAGTGAATGGCCAGGAAATCAGCCGTGGTCAGTTCGAGAATGCTTTTGCCGGTGAACGTAACCGTATGCAGCAACAGCTGGGCGACCAATTCTCTGAACTGGCAGCGAACGAAGGGTACATGAAGACCCTGCGCCAACAGACACTGAACCGTCTTATCGACGAAGCGCTGCTGGATCAGTATGCCAAAAAACTCGGCCTTGGCATCAGCGATGAGCAGGTGAAAAAAGCCATCTTCTCCACCCAGGCCTTCCAGTCTAACGGTAAATTCGACAACGCGCGTTACAACAGTATCGTCAACCAGATGGGGATGACGGCCGATCAGTACGCTCAGGCGCTGCGTAACCAACTGACTACCCAGCAGCTCATCAATGCCGTCGTGGGCACCGATTTCATGCTCAAAGGTGAAACGGATGAACTGGCTGCTCTGGTGGCACAGCAGCGCGTTGTACGCGAAGCGACCATTGATGTGAACGCCCTGGCGGCAAAACAGCAGGTAAGCGACGCTGACGTTAACGCCTGGTACGAGCAGAACAAGAATTCCTTTGTTTCTCCAGAGCAGTTCCGCGTGAGCTACATCAAGCTGGATGCGGCTGCGCTGCAGGAAACCGCGTCTGATGCTGAAATCCAGTCTTACTACGATCAGCATCAGGATCAGTTCACTCAGCCGCAGCGTAACCGCTACAGCGTGATTCAGACGAAAACCGAGGCTGATGCTAAAGCGGCACTGGATGAGCTGAACAAAGGCGCTGATTTCGCGACCGTTGCAAAAGCGAAATCCACCGACATTATCTCTGCGAAAAACGGCGGTGATATGGGCTGGCTGGAAGACGCGACCACGCCGGACGAGCTGAAAAATGCCGGTCTGAAAGAGAAAGGCCAGCTTTCAGGCGTCATTAAGTCTTCCGTTGGTTTCCTGGTCGTTCGTCTTGACGACATCACCGCGGCGAAAACCAAGCCGCTGGCTGACGTTCGTGAAGATATTGCGGCGAAAGTGAAACAGGAAAAAGCGCTGGATGCCTACTACGCGCTGCAGCAGAAGGTAAGCGATGCTGCCAGCAACGACAACGAATCTCTGGCGGGTGCAGAGCAGGCGGCGGGTGTGAAGGCGGTAGAAACGGGCTGGTTTGGTCGTGACAACCTGCCGGAAGAGCTGAACTTCAAACCGGTTTCCGATGCTATCTTCAACGGTGGTCTGGTGGGCGAGAATGGCACGCCGGGCAGTAACTCTGACATCATTACCGTCGATGGCGATCGTGCGTTTGTGTTGCGCGTCAGCGAGCACAAGCCAGAAGCGGTCAAACCGCTGGCGGAAGTGAAGGATCAGACCATCGCTCAGGTTAAACACAACAAAGCGGAACAGCAGGCGAAACTGGATGCTGAGAAGATTCTTTCTGACCTGAAAGCGGGTAAAGAAGACGCGCTGAAAGCGGCTGGCCTGAGCTTCGGTGATGCGAAAACGCTGAGCCGTACCGGTCAGGACCCAATCAGCCAGGCCGCGTTTGGTCTGACTCTGCCTGCGAAGGACAAGCCAAGCTTCGGTACCACCACCGATACGCAGGGTAACGTCGTTCTGCTGGCGCTGGGCGAAGTGAAAGCCGGGACCCTGCCAGAAGCGCAGAAGAAGGCGATGGTTCAGGGGATTACCCAGAACAATGCTCAGATTGCCTTCGAAGCCATGATGAGCAACCTGCGTAAAGAAGCCAAAATCACGCTGGGTGATGTGATGACTCAGCAGCAGTAATTACGTGTCTGCTCGCAGATTTTCGTAACGCTCTGCAATAACTAAAGGCCGCTTTCGCGGCCTTTTCCATTTCTGCAATCTGCTGTTTGTGCCGGGTTTATCGGGTGGCTATCGTGAGGTGGCTGTCAACAAACAAGGAGATAACAGCATGAAATGTGGAATCAAAGCACTGTTAATTACGCTGGCTATTGCCACCACCGGGATGAGCGTGGGTGCGATGGCGTCGGCCCCCGCCGCCAAAACACAAATTACGCAGAGCAAGTCCGATGCGGCAGCGCCAGTACAAGGGCAAACCAAAGCGACTGACGCCGGTAAAAATGTGGATGATGACGGTACGCGGGTCAGTATTAATTCGGCCTCTGCGGAAGATCTGGCTCGCGCGATGAATGGTGTTGGCCTGAAAAAAGCGCAGGCCATCGTTAGCTACCGCGAAGAGTATGGTCCTTTCAAAACGGTCGACGATCTCAAACAGGTGCCGGGCATGGGCAGCGCGCTGGTTGAGCGCAACCTCTCACACCTGACGTTGTAATTACGCAATTTCTTGCACTGCGGCAAAATTTTGCCAGGATAAAGAGGTCATACCAGTCATGACCTCTCATCCTACAATAACAGTAAAGGCTATTGCGCTATGCAGACAAAAATCAAAGTACGCGGTTTTCATCTCGATGTTTACCAGCATGTGAACAACGCTCGCTATCTTGAGTTTCTTGAAGAAGCGCGCTGGGACGGGCTGGAAAACAGCGAAAGCTTTCAGTGGCTGACCGCGCACAACATCGCGTTCGTGGTCGTCAATATCAACATCAACTACCGCCGTCCGGCCGTGCTGGGTGACGTGCTCACGGTCACCAGCCAGGTACAACAAATCAATGGCAAAAGCGGGGTATTAAGCCAGGTGGTGACGCTCGATCCAGAAGGGCAGGTGGTGGCTGATGCGATGATCACCTTTGTCTGTATCGATCTGAAAACGCAGAAAGCGCTACCGCTGGAAGGGGAGTTGCGGGAAAAGCTGGAGTTGATGATCGTGTAAGACATGTTAAAGCATACTCGTGCTGTCGACACCCGCTTTGCGACAGCACGATCAAATAATCCTATTTAAGGCCGGTTTTTTTCTGCATTGCGGTCATCACACCGACTTTATCGGCAAGATAGTGATTAAGCCCGTTTGCGCGTAGGTTACAGGCCGCACACTGGCCGCAACCGTCGCCTTTGATGCCGTTATAGCAGGTGAGCGTTTCCCTGCGAACCAGGTCCAGCTTGCCCCAGTAGTCCGCCAGCGCCCAGGTTTCGGCTTTATCCAGCCACATGAGTGGGGTTTCAAAGCGCGTCTCTTTCGCCATTCCCAGATTGACGGCATGGTTTAACGCCTTCACGAACTCATCACGACAGTCCGGGTAGCCGGAGAAGTCGGTCTCGCACACGCCCGTGATCACCGCTTCGGCTTTTACCTGGTAGGCGTAGATCGCCGTCAGGGTCAGGAAGAGGATATTACGGCCCGGCACGAAGGTATTCGGAATGCCGCTGGCATCGGGTTCGTAGTCCGGGACGGGAATACTGTCCCGGGTGAGGCTGCTCACGGCCAGTTCATTTAACAGCGTAACGTCCAGCACCTTGTGCGCGCGTGCGCCCAGTTTCAGGGCAAGTTCACGGGCAACGTCGATTTCAGCGCGGTGACGCTGACCATAATCGAAAGTGACACAGTGAACTTCATCGTACTGATGAAGGGCCTGAACCAGGCAGGTAGTTGAGTCTTGTCCTCCGCTGAACACGACGACGGCACGTTTCATAAATCATCTCGACTGTTACGGTAAAAACGTTATGTTACCGTCTGACCATGACGGCGACCAGCTTCTTCACGATTTAGGGGCAGGCAGCCAGGCTTCGGTAAAGTCAAACCAGCCGCGAGTGTTAAGGCGAATGCCATTCACGCCAGGCGGAGCACTGATTTGGTATTGGTAATTAAAAAGGGGGGTCAGCACCGCACTCTCCATTAGCCGGTTGAAGATGGCTTGCAGCCCCGCTTGTCTATCCCGAGCCTCGGCCTGAGTCTGTACCGCATCCAGCGTGGCTTGCAGATGGGCGTAAGCCGGTGCGCTAAGCACGTGCGGCCAGAGGGGATCGCAGCGCAGCCACTGTTCAAGCGTATATTCAGGCGCTTCACCAATCAGCCTGTCGCCCATCATGATGTCTGCATAGGCAAGCTCCAGGCACCCTTCCCACGTCTTGGCGTCGTGAAAGATGACGGTCAATTCACACCCCTGTAGCGCCAGGTATGCCTTCAACTGGCTGGCCATGGTGTGAAGCTCAACAGGGAGATGGTAAACCAGCGTCAACGCTTCGGGGACAGTGACGTCCGATAAATCAGGCCATTCGGGGATTGTCCACCCGGGAAGCAGTTCCTGGGTGGGCGTGATGAGCCCTTCATTTAGCGGAAGCGTGTGGAGAAGCCTGGAGAGATGAATGATATTGATAAGCCACTTTGCCTGGATCTCACTCAGGCGCGCGCTCTGTTTTAGCGTGAGGTAACAGAACCCCAGGCTGGTGCTGCTGCTTACCAGCCGCAGACTCTCCAGCTCGTCGGCCTCGCCGATCGCGATTTGCACCGGGTGACGACAGCTTGTGCCCAGGCTGTAATCAAAAAGCTGTGGCGTGATCCAATATTCGATGGCTTTGAGCAGCGGATGGCTCAGGTGATACTGCTCATGGCTTTCCAGACGAACCAGGTCGGGCTCAAAGGCGGCGAGCCGAAAGGGCCCGCAGCCAACCGCAGGAAGGTCGGGATGCGCCAGACGGCTACAGTAGGTTGCCAGCCTGTGCGGTAGCCAGTAGTCAGGTTGATGCAGCGTAAACGTCAGACACTGTGGGTGCGTTGTTTCAATACATAATACGCTCTGTAACAGGGTGCGCAGGGCGGGGAGCGTCAACAGCGCTGTCAGACTTCGCTGGAGTTGCGCCGTTTCTATTTTATCGCCGTTATGCCAGTGCAGGGTGGAGCGAATGTAGAAATGCCAGCGCAGGCCGTCATCAGAGACATCCCAGTGATGCGCCAGATCGCCCGTGGGTTCACTGCTGTTACCGTGAAAGCGCGTTAAGCCTGAGAACACCTGTCCCGCCAGATGCTGCTCTGCCCGGCCCGGTAAAAAACCCGGCTGAAGCGGCTCCAGCGAGCGATAGTATGGGATGCGCAGCGTCGGCGTGTCGTTTTGCCACTGCCCGCCCAAAAAAGGATGCAGTAATGACCGCAGCGCTTCAGGGGCTAGTTGGGCCAGCTCCAGCGCGTTATGCTGCTGCCCGCTTTTCAGCGCTTCTTCCATCATCGCATTGCGCAGTGACTCCGGGTCGACATGGAACGTCAGCTCACCACGCTTACCGCGCCCAGACTGCGCGCGCCAGCTGAGCCAGCCAGCCTCCTGGGCCTGACGCAGCAGCGTTCGGACATGCCGCTCGCTACAAAAACAGCGGGCGGCCAGCTCGCTGATGGTGACCTGTTGCGTTGCCCCCAGGGAAGGTTGCCACAGGCGGTGATACTGATTGAGTCGATTGAGCTGGCGCATAAGAAACCCGGAACAATAATTTTCATCTATTCACTATTACTTCCGTATATCTCACACGATACTGATGCACAAGTTAACCGCATCACATTTCGGGAGTAATCATGGCTCGGCTCGCTGCATTTGATATGGACGGTACGTTGTTAATGCCGGATCACCGTTTAGGGGAAAAAACCCTGAACACGCTGAAGCGTCTGCGCGAGCGCGATGTCACCCTGACGTTTGCCACCGGGCGCCATGTACTCGAAATGCGCCATTTGCTGGGTGCGTTTTCCCTCGACGCCTTTCTGATCACCGGCAACGGGACGCGAATTCACTCAGTAGAAGGGGATGTGCTGCACCGGCAGGATCTCAACCCGGAAGTAGCGGAGATCGTGCTGCACAGCACCTGGGACACGCAGGCCAGCGTCCACGTCTTTAACGATCGGGGCTGGTTCACCGGAAGCGAAATCCCGGAATTATTGCACGCGCATGTTTACAGCGGTTTCAAATACCAGCTTATCGATCTGCGTCGGATCCCCGCCCATGCGGTAACCAAGATCTGCTTCTGTGGCAATCATGACGATCTGTGTCGCTTAAGGATTCAGCTGAATGAGGCGCTGGGCGACCGGGCGCATCTGACCTTCTCGGCGGTGGATTGTCTGGAAGTGCTGCCGGTGGGCTGTAACAAAGGTTCCGCTCTCGCGGTTCTGAGCGACCACCTGGGCTTAACGCTGCAGGAGTGTATGGCGTTTGGTGACGCCATGAACGACCGCGAAATGCTGGGTAGCGTAGGTCGCGGTCTGATCATGGGGAATGCGATGGCGCAGCTGAAAGCAGAGCTTCCCCATCTGCCGGTTATTGGCCACTGCCGCAATGAAGCAGTGTCCCATTTTTTGACGCATTGGCTGGACAACAACAACCTCCCGTATTCCCCCGAATAGTGAGACCCTTCCAGCAAGCCAGACTTCGGTCTGGCTTTTTTTATTTTACCAGTTCTGCAATCTGCGCTTTCCATGGGGCGATATCGCCGATGTTGGCCTGCACCCACTCCGCGTTGTAGTAGGTCTCGAGATAACGCTCGCCGCTGTCGCACAGCAGCGTGACGATGGAACCGGTGCGGCCCTCTTCGCGCATACGTGCGGCAAGCTGCAGTGCGCCCCACATATTGGTGCCCGTCGATGCGCCCACTTTGCGGCCCAGCTGCGTTTCCAGCCAGTGCGCCGTTGCCACGCTGGCGGCATCCGGCACGCGCATCATCTCATCCACAACGTCGGGGATGAAAGAGGGCTCCACGCGCGGGCGGCCAATTCCTTCAATTTTACTGCCCACCGGGCTGCGCAGACCGGCATCGCGGTTTTGCCAGTAGTCGAGGAACACGGAGTTCTGCGGGTCAACCACCATCAGTTGGGTATCGTAGCCCTGACAGCGGATGTAGCGTCCAATAGTGGCTGACGTGCCGCCGGTACCGGCGCTCATGACAATGTAGGACGGAACCGGATGGGGTTCGTGGGTCATCTGGCGGAAAATACTGTCGGCAATGTTGTTATTGCCGCGCCAGTCCGTCGCGCGCTCGGCGAAGGTGAACTGGTCCATATAGTGGCCGTTCAGCTCGCGGGCCAGCATTTCAGAGGCGGCGTAGATTTCGCAGGCGCTTTCCACAAAGTGGCAGCGACCGCCGTAAAATTCGATCTGCTCGATTTTGCGTTTTGCGGTGCAGGACGGCATCACCGCGATAAACGGCAGGCCCAGCAGGCGGGCAAAATAGGCTTCGGACACCGCCGTTGAACCGGATGAGGATTCTATGATGGTGGTGCCTTCTTTGATCCAGCCGTTACACAAACCGTATAAAAACAGCGAGCGCGCCAGGCGATGCTTCAGGCTGCCGGTAGGATGGGTGCTTTCATCTTTCAGATAGAGCTGAATGCCGTCAAATCCCGGCAGTGAAAGGCGAATCAGGTGCGTATCCGCCGAGCGCTGATAGTCGGCATTGATTTCGCTGATCGCATGTTTAACCCAGGTGCTATTCATCGTCGTTATCCGTTTGTCATTTTGTGCCTAGCATAGCGAAAAGCACAGAAAAAATTGTTGCTATCTGGCCTTTAAAATAGAATGAAGAGAGAAAAATTTTCTCTGTGAGGTGGGTATGCTAGATAAAATTGACCGCAAGCTCCTTTCATTGCTGCAAAATGACTGTACCCTCTCTTTGCAGGCGCTGGCAGATGCCGTTAATCTGACCACCACCCCGTGCTGGAAGCGCCTTAAGAAGCTGGAAGATGACGGCATTCTTCTGGGGCGCGTCGCGTTGTTAGATCCCGAAAAGCTGGGGCTTGGGCTGACGGCGTTTGTGCTGATAAAAACCCAGCATCACAGCAGCGAGTGGTATTGCCGCTTCGTCACCCAGGTGTCGGAGATGCCCGAGGTGCTCGGTTTCTGGCGTATGGCCGGAGAGTACGATTACCTGATGCGCGTCCAGGTGGCCGACATGAAGCGCTATGATGATTTCTACAAGCGGCTGGTGAATAGCGTACCGGGCTTGTCGGACGTCACCTCAAGCTTCGCCATGGAACAGATTAAATACACCACAGCATTACCTATTGAATAACTTCGTAAAATACCTTCAGGAACAAACCGCGTGCGATTATTTGCCCAACTAAGCTGGTACTTTCGTCGGGAGTGGCAACGCTACCTCGGCGCAGTATTCCTGCTTATTATCATTGCCATCCTGCAGCTGATCCCGCCGAAAGTGGTGGGGTACGTCGTGGATGGCGTCACCGAACAGCATTACACCACCGCACGGGTGTTGATGTGGGTTGGCACGCTGGTGCTGACGGCCGTCATTGTTTATCTGCTGCGCTACGTCTGGCGCGTGCTGCTGTTTGGTGCGTCCTATCAGCTGGCCGTTGAGCTGCGTGAAGATTTTTACCGCCAGCTGAGCCGACAGCATCCCGAATTTTATCTGCGCCATCGCACCGGGGATCTCATCGCCCGCGCGACTAACGACGTCGATCGCGTGGTCTTTGCCGCCGGGGAAGGGGTGCTGACGCTGGTGGACTCGCTGGTGATGGGCTGCGCGGTGCTGATCGTCATGTCCACGCAGATCAGCTGGCAGCTGACACTGCTCGCCCTGCTGCCGATGCCGATCATGGCGCTGGCGATCAATCGCTATGGTGAACAGCTGCACGAGCGCTTCAAGCTGGCGCAGGCGGCGTTTTCGTCTCTGAACGATCGCACCCAGGAGAGCATGACCAGCATCCGCATGATCAAAGCGTTTGGTCTGGAAGACCGGCAGTCTGCGCTTTTTGCGGCCGATGCGGCAGACACGGGGGCGAAGAACATGCGCGTCGCGCGTATCGACGCCCGGTTTGACCCGACGATTTATATTGCGATTGGCATGGCAAATATGCTGGCCATTGGCGGCGGAAGCTGGATGGTGGTGCAGGGCACGCTTACCCTGGGGCAATTGACCAGCTTTGCGATGTATCTGGGTCTCATGATCTGGCCGATGCTGGCGTTGGCCTGGATGTTTAACATCGTGGAGCGCGGCAGCGCCGCCTATAGCCGCATTCGCGCCATGCTGGCCGAAGCGCCGGTAGTCATTGACGGTAGCGAAGCCGTACCTGAAGGGCGCGGCGTCATGACCGTCGACGTCCGGCAGTTTATCTATCCGCATACGGAGCATCCGGTACTGGAAAACGTCAGCTTTACCCTGCAGCCAGGGCAGATGCTGGGCATCTGCGGCCCGACGGGATCCGGCAAAAGTACCGTGCTCTCTCTGCTTCAGCGCCACTTTGACGTCACCGAGGGCGATATTCGTTTTCATGATATCCCCCTGACGAACCTGCTCCTGGACGAGTGGCGTGGCCGTCTGGCGGTCGTCAGCCAGACGCCGTTTTTATTTTCGGACACCGTGGCGAACAACATTGCCCTTGGACGCCCTGGGGCGACGCAGGACGAGATTGAACACGTGGCGCGTCTGGCAAGCGTTCATGATGATATTTTGCGTCTGCCGCAGGGGTACGAAACGGAAGTGGGGGAACGTGGCGTCATGCTGTCCGGGGGGCAAAAACAGCGTATCTCCATTGCCCGCGCCCTGCTGCTGAATGCTGAAATCCTGATTCTGGATGATGCGCTTTCCGCCGTGGACGGCCGTACCGAGCATCAGATCCTGCATAACCTGCGACAGTGGGGCGACGGCCGCACGGTGATTATCAGCGCCCACCGTTTGTCGGCGCTCACCGAAGCCAGCGAAATTCTGGTCTTACAACACGGGCACATTGCCCAGCGCGGGCAGCATGAAGCGCTTGCCGAGCAGCCGGGCTGGTATCGCGATATGTACCGCTATCAACAGCTTGAGGCGGCACTGGACGATGCGCCGGAGCAGGATGAGGAGGCCGCCAATGCGTAAGCTCGGAACGATGTGGCCGACGCTCAAACGTCTGCTGGCCTACGGCTCGCCGTGGCGTAAACCGCTCTCCGTGGCCGTGCTTTTGCTCTGGATAGCGGCGATTGCTGAAGTGAGCGGTCCGCTGCTCATTAGCTACTTCATCGACAACATGGTCGCCAAACGCTACCTTCCGCTGGGGCTGGTGGCGGGCTTAGGCGCGGCCTACGTTGGCCTGCAGCTGGCGGCGGCAGGGCTGCACTATGCTCAGTCGCTGCTGTTTAACCGTGCAGCCGTGGGCGTCGTTCAGCAGCTGCGTACGGATGTGATGGACGCGGCGCTTCGCCAGCCGCTCAGCGAGTTTGATACCCAGCCGGTCGGGCAGGTGATTTCGCGCGTGACCAACGATACCGAGGTGATCCGCGATCTGTACGTCACCGTGGTGGCAACCGTATTGCGCAGCGCAGCGCTGATTGGCGCGATGCTGGTGGCGATGTTCAGCCTTGACTGGCGCATGGCGCTGGTGGCGATCACCATCTTCCCGGCAGTGCTGATTGTCATGGTCATTTACCAGCGCTACAGCACGCCAATCGTGCGTCGGGTGCGCGCTTATCTGGCCGACATCAACGATGGCTTCAACGAAGTGATCAACGGCATGAGCGTCATCCAGCAGTTCCGCCAGCAGGCGCGCTTTGGCGAACGCATGGGTGAAGCCAGCCGTTCGCACTACATGGCGCGTATGCAGACGCTGCGGCTTGATGGTTTCCTGCTGCGTCCGCTGCTGAGCCTTTTCTCGGCGCTGGTGCTTTGCGGGCTGCTGATGCTCTTTGGGCTGAGCTCAAACGGTACGATCGAAGTGGGCGTGCTGTACGCCTTTATCAGCTATCTCGGGCGTCTTAACGAGCCGCTGATCGAGCTTACCACCCAGCAATCGATGCTGCAGCAGGCGGTTGTCGCCGGTGAGCGCGTGTTTGAGCTGATGGACAGGCCGCGCCAGGCCTACGGCAATGACGAGCGACCTCTGCAAAGCGGGACTATCGCCTTTGATAACGTCTCGTTTGCCTATCGCGAAGACCGGCTGGTGCTGCAGGACATCACGCTTGACGTTCCGTCGCGCGGTTTCGTGGCGCTGGTGGGGCATACCGGCAGCGGTAAGAGCACGCTTGCCAGCCTGTTGATGGGCTATTACCCGGTCACGCACGGCGAAATCCGCCTCGACGGGCGCCCGCTCGCGTCTCTCAGCCACACCGTGTTGCGTAAAGGCGTCGCGATGGTGCAGCAGGATCCGGTCGTGCTGGCCGATACCTTCTACGCCAACGTGACCCTGGGGCGAGACTACTCCCAGGAGCAGGTCTGGGACGTGCTGGAAAAAGTGCAGCTGGCAGAGCTGGCGCGCGGGTTTAGCGATGGGATCAATACCAAACTGGGCGAGCAGGGTAACAATCTCTCCGTCGGGCAAAAGCAGCTCCTGGCGCTGGCACGCGTCCTGATTGAAACGCCGCAGATACTGATTCTGGATGAAGCCACGGCCAGTATTGACTCCGGCACCGAGCAGGCCATCCAGCAGGCGCTGGCCGCGGTCCGCGACCATACGACGCTGGTGGTGATTGCCCACCGTCTTTCCACTATAGTCGATGCCGATACCATTCTGGTGCTACATCGCGGACAGGCCGTTGAACGCGGTACGCACCGTGAACTGCTGGAAGCAAAAGGGCGCTACTGGCAGATGTACCAGCTGCAGCTGGCGGGCGAAGAGCTGGCGGCTAGCGCGCGTGATGAAGAGTCGCTTAGCGCCTGATGCACTAAAATGAGGCGACGCGCTAACGGTCATTCCTGTTGGTGCAAAACTGAAACGCACCCTGCACCGGCATGGTGCGTTTTTTTTCACCTACGCGTTGAACAGAACCGCGTAACGCTCATCGCACCGTTGTTCCCCCTCGTTTTCATTTCTGGCACACCCCTTGCAATACCTTCTGCGTAAGCTACGGCCATTACCGAATTCTGACTGGAGGGGATCTATGAAGCTGGTTACGGTTGTAATCAAACCATTCAAACTCGAAGACGTGCGTGAAGCGTTGTCTTCTATGGGTATTCAGGGACTGACTGTCACCGAAGTGAAAGGCTTTGGTCGTCAGAAGGGTCATGCCGAGCTTTATCGCGGGGCGGAATACAGCGTTAACTTCCTGCCAAAAGTAAAAATTGATGTCGCGATTGCTGACGATCAGCTTGATGAAGTCATTGATGTCATTAGCAAAGCGGCCTATACCGGCAAAATTGGCGACGGCAAAATTTTCGTTGCCGAACTGCAGCGCGTCATTCGCATTCGTACCGGCGAATCTGACGAAGCGGCTCTGTAAGTAACTCCTGGCACACAGTGATAGGGATCGAGAAAATGAAGATAGCAACACTCAAAACGGGTCTGGGTTCGCTGGCACTGCTGCCGGGCCTGGCGCTGGCTGCTACCCCTGCGGTGGTCGACAAAGCCGACAACGCCTTTATGATGATCAGCACCGCGCTGGTGCTGTTCATGTCAATTCCGGGCATTGCGCTGTTCTACGGCGGCCTGATCCGTGGCAAAAACGTTCTCTCCATGCTGACGCAGGTTGCCGTGACGTTTGCACTGGTCTGCGTGCTGTGGGTGGTTTACGGTTACTCGCTGGCGTTCGGCACGGGCAACGCGTTCTTTGGTAACTTCGACTGGGTGATGCTGAAAAATATTGAGCTGACCGCGCTGATGGGCAGCTTCTATCAGTACATCCACGTTGCGTTCCAGGGCTCCTTCGCCTGTATTACCGTCGGGCTTATTGTGGGCGCGCTCGCCGAGCGTATTCGTTTCTCTGCCGTCCTGATCTTCGTGGTGGTTTGGCTGACGCTCTCCTATGTGCCGATTGCGCACATGGTCTGGGGGGGCGGTCTGCTGGCAACGCATGGTGCGCTGGACTTTGCGGGCGGTACCGTTGTACACATCAACGCCGCGGTAGCGGGTCTGGTGGGTGCCTACCTGATTGGCAAACGCGTGGGCTTCGGTAAAGAAGCGTTCAAACCGCACAACCTGCCGATGGTGTTTACCGGTACGGCTATCCTCTACTTTGGCTGGTTTGGCTTCAACGCCGGCTCGGCAAGTGCAGCAAACGAAATCGCCGCGCTGGCCTTCGTGAACACCGTTGTGGCCACGGCGGGGGCAATCCTCTCCTGGGTGTTTGGCGAGTGGGCGGTACGCGGTAAACCTTCTCTGCTGGGTGCCTGTTCGGGTGCCATTGCCGGTCTGGTTGGCATTACGCCAGCATGTGGTTATGTCGGTGTAGGCGGTGCGCTGCTGGTCGGCCTGGTGTCCGGTCTGGCGGGTCTGTGGGGCGTGACCGCACTGAAACGTCTGCTGCGCGTTGACGACCCATGCGATGTGTTTGGTGTTCACGGCGTGTGCGGCATCGTTGGTTGTATCATGACCGGTATCTTTGCCGCGAAATCGCTCGGTGGCGTGGGCTACGCAGAAGGCGTCACCATGGTTCATCAGGTGCTGGTACAGCTGGAAAGTATTGCTATCACCGTTGTCTGGTCTGCCGTTGTCGCTTTCATTGGCTATAAGCTGGCGGATATGACGGTTGGCCTGCGCGTACCGGAAGAGCAGGAGCGTGAAGGTCTGGACGTCAACAGCCACGGCGAGAATGCGTATAACGCCTGATAAACAGCAAAACGGCAACCAAAGGTTGCCGTTTTTAATGTGTATTCCCTCTCCCTGTGGGAGAGGGGCAGGGTGAGGGCATCAGGCCGTACACAATCACCCGCGATTACGCATCACCCCTTCCTGTACGGTAGAAGCCACCAGCACGCCATCCTGAGTATAAAACTCCCCGCGCACAAACCCGCGTGCACTCGACGCTGACGTACTCTCCACGCTGTAAAGCAGCCACTCATTCATGTTGAATGGACGGTGGAACCACATGGAGTGATCGATCGTCGCGACTTGCATCCCTTTTTCCAGGAAACCAACGCCGTGCGGCTGCAGCGCCACCGGCAGGAAGTTGAAATCTGACGCATAGCCCAGCAGATACTGATGCACGCGGAAATCTTCCGGCACGCTCCCGTTGGCACGGATCCAGACCTGGCGTTTTGGCTCGGCGGTATGGCCTTTCATGGGGTTGTGGAACTCAACCGGGCGGATCTCCAGCGGCTTATCGCAGAGAAACTTCTCTTTGACCTGCGGCGGAAGCAGATGCGCCAGCGCGCGGGCAATATCCGTCTCTGATTTTAAAGAGTCGGGTGACGGAGCCGGGGGCATCACTTTTTGATGCTCGTAGCCGGGTTCCGGCGCCTGGAAAGAGGCGGTCATGTAAAAGATCGGCTTGCCGTTCTGAATGGCCGCGACGCGGCGTGCGCTGAAACTGTTGCCGTCTCGCAGGACTTCAACGTCATAAACAATCGGTTTTGCGCTATCGCCAGGGCGTAAGAAGTAGCTGTGGAACGAATGCACCAGACGGTCTGCCGGGACAGTCTCCTTTGCTGCGTACAGTGCCTGTCCGACGACTTGCCCCCCGAAGACCTGGCGTAAGCCGAGATCTTCGCTCTGTCCGCGAAAGAGTCCTTCCTCAATTTTTTCCAGATTCAGTAATGTCAGCAGATTGTTCAGTGCCTGACTCATAGTTGTCCTCAATAAACGCCGTAGCGAAAGATAGGCAGAGTATAACGCAGAAATGAAAGTGGTCCGATGGGTAGAATAATCTGAATATCGGCACGTTTTCAGGCATAAATCGGTGATCTGTGCCACACTTGAATGCGTTATGTGATTGAAACGACATCGGATGGGATCGATCCCGCTGGTGCATTGATAAGGAGACTTCAATGAAACTCGTGCCCATGCTAAGTGGTGTAGCTATTGCGGTGGCGTTGTCCGCCTGTGCCGGTAAGAGCGCCCAGGTGCCGGTTCCAGCTGCAGATCCGAACGGGATAAATGCCCTTTCACAGCAATCCATTCAGCAGCCTAATGTGTCCGGTACCATCTGGATTAAACAGAGAGTCGCTCTGCCACCGGACGCAGTATTAACGGTAACGCTGTCTGATGCTTCCCTGGCCGACGCGCCGTCGAAAGTCGTGGCTCAGCGCGCCGTTCGTACCGAAGGCAAGCAGGCGCCGTTTAGCTTCGTATTGCCGTATAACCCTTCGGACGTTCAGCCTAACGCCCGTATTCTGCTGAGCGCAGCGGTAACCATCAACGGTAAGCTGGTCTTTATCACCGATACGGTCCAGGAAGCAATCAACAACGGTGGGACAAAAATCGACCTGAACCTGGTGCCGGTGCAGCAGACCGAAGTGCCGGTCGCACCGCAGACCAATCAGCCGTCTCTGCCAACCCCACCGACTCAGATGTAATTTCTGCATTACCCCTCTCCTCCGGGAGAGGGGTCAGTATACCCAGCGAAATTTCTGCAAATCGATTTGACCCGACCCTGACACCTGCACCCCTTCTGAAAGTAACGCCTGACGCTGACGCTGGAGATCCGGCCCGGTTAGAGAAATGGCGCCATGACGATTCACCACCCGATGCCAGGGCAACGTGCTTCCTTCCGGCAACCGTTTCAGGACGCCGCCAACCTGTCGCGCCGCGCGCGGAGAACCGGCCAGACGCGCGACATCACCATAGGTGGTGACATAGCCTTCCGGGATTGAGGCAACGATTTGCCATACGCGCTGTGGAAAGGAGTCGTGCTCGTCCATACTTTCACCTGTGGGGAGTTTCTGGAACGCTATGATAAACGAAGATCTTCATGATTGCTGCGCCTGTTTGCGCAAGAAACCAGCATCCGGTTCCTGGTCGCTTGCAATTGGGCTTTAGCACAGGGATAATGCGCCAGCGCGTTGGTTATCAACGCTCTCAATGGGGGCTCTGTTGGTTCTCCCGCAACGCTACTCTGTTCACCAGGTCAGGTCCGGAAGGAAGCAGCCAGGGCAGACGACGTGTGTGCCGGGATGTAGCTGGCAGGGCCCCCACCCATTTATGCTCTCATAAGATCTTCCAGCTTCACCTCTCCACTTAAACCGCTATCCCACAATAATATTGTGCCTATATCGTGTAATATATATTTCATTGTATTGAAATATTATTGTCATAAACCTGTAATAATAGACTGTCATTTTATAATTGGATGTTTATTTACTACGATAACTTAAAAAAATATATATCTGGATAACATTGTTAACTTCGTGTATTAAATAAAGTACTTATTCCGAAGGGAAGTGACAAACATGGCTACAGCGGTATTAAACGTTAAGATTGATGACGCGCTAAAAGAAAGACTTCGCCACTATGCGGAAGTCAATAACGAGAATTTAAGCGTGACGACAGAGAAACTGCTGCTGCTGGCGTTCGAAGCAGTAGAAGAGGCGGGAGTATCGGAAGAGGATATTGATAATCAGCATACGGAAGAAGAGAGTGTATCTCCTTTTACTCCTAAAGAAATCAAGGCTCTACGTAAACTTCTGAAGAAGAGAAAATGAAACAACAACTGTCAACTGCCAGTGACTACAAAGAGGCCTGCGATCTGTTGCGTTCAGGCTACGTGAAGCATGTACGTCTTGGCTGGAATGTCGGAAGTGATGAGTTCTTTCGTATTGCGTCTGACTGGTGTGATACCGGCGCAAAAATAAAGAAAGACGGTGATAACTTCGTTATTTCACTGAAAGGTTTTCCTATTCCTGCTCAGCATTAACTCCTGACCGGTGAAAACTGCTGACTGTATATGTGACAGTCAGCAGTTTTTATTTATGATCTGCTTCAAAGTTTTTATTATTAGATCACGCTGCGTTTCAACGATGGCACATTTTTATTCAGGGTGAGCCATAACGGTTTGATCCTCAGCAACGCCTGCTCAAGCTCTGTTGATTCGAGCGAGAAGGGCATCCGTAAATAGCGGTCAAACGCGCCAGAGAGACCAAACCGCGTACCGGTCCCCAGGTTTATCCCCAGAATCTCAGCCCGCGCGGCAAGCTGCGTAGCCAGCATGCCCGGGAGTTCTATCCAGTAAGAGAGCCCGCCTTCCGCTTCATGGAATTTCCAGTCCGGGAAATGTTCGCGCAACAGTTCACCGCATCGATCGCGTCGTTCCGCCAGCATCTTCCGGCGTGCGGGCAAAAACGTCTCGCTGTTGTTAATGAGCCAATGCATCGCCAGCTGTTCCAGAAGCGGCGAGCCTAAATCCAGCGTATCCCGCGTCTGGGCAAGCGTGGCGATGGTGCGCGATGAGGCGCGGATCCAGCCGAGACGCAGCCCTCCCCAGAAGCTTTTTCCGGCAGAGCCTAAGGTGATAACGGTGGCCTGCGGGTTAAAGGCGGCCAGCGGTGGCGGGGGAGGCGCATCAAACCAGAGATCCACCATCGTTTCATCCACTACCAGCGCCGTACGGGTTTGTGCAGCAATATCGGTAATAGCCTGACGGGTGGCGATATCCATACAGCGCCCGGTGGGATTATGAAAATCAGGCATCAGGTAGGCCAGGCGCGGCGCCGTCTGGGCAAGGGTTGCCGCAAAGCCATCCGTATCCCAGCCGGTTTCCGGCAGCGACACCCCGACTGGCCGGCACTGCGCTCCCTGAATGGCGGCAATCGCCAGCGGATAGGTGGGGTGATCGACCACGACGCGATCCCCCGGCCCGGTCATCATCCGCAGTACCAGCGCAAAGCCGCTGACGGCGCCATTGACCACCATCACTTCGTCTGCGCGGGTGGGAAGACCCCGCGCGGTATAGCGCGCAGCGATGGCCTCCCGTAGCGTCGGCAGCCCAAGCTGATCGTAGCCCGTCAGCGAGAGATGCTGCGTTATGGCCGTGAGCGCATGGGCATAAGCCTGATGGATCTCCGGCCCGGCATTCAGGGCGGCAGTAGAGAGATCCAGTGCGGCACTTGCCGCTGAAAGGGTGGGAACGGCGCGCGTATCCGGGAGGAGCACGCGTGACCCGCTGCCGTGGCGGCTTTCAAGGTAACCCTCCTCGCGCAGGTGGGCGAGGGCGCTGCCGATGGTGGTCCGGCTCACGTCCAGCGCAGAGGCCAGCTCACGCTCGCCCGGTAGACGCGTATTCAAAGCCAGGCGCCCATCAAGGATTAACAGACGCAGCGCGTCGGCCAGCTGTCGCCAGAGCGGGGTGCGGGATGAGGCTTGCTGCCAGTGGCCTAAAAGACGTACCAGAGACTGGCTTCCGAAGCGACGTGATGACATATGCAGTCCACTATTTGAAAACTGGACATTAATCATAGTGCCATTTTAGGCCAGGATGAAAGCCTGGTTCACTGGAGAAGATAAAAATGGTACGTCGTCTGCTACAACTCTATGTCGGTTTAGGGCTGTATGGCCTTTCCACCGTAATGTTTATTCGTTCTGATTTGGGTGTCGATCCCTGGGATGTTTTTCACCTTGGGGTGGGGATGCAGCTGGGGATGACTATCGGGACGGTGATCATTGTGACCGGCGCTGCGGTGCTGCTGCTGTGGATCCCGCTGCGTCAGATGCCGGGCCTTGGCACGATAAGTAACGTGATTTGTATAGGCCTGGCGGCGGATGCCAGCATGGCGCTTATCCCGGAGCTGGATTCGTTACCCGTTCGAATTGCTTTCCTGGTGTCGGGCATCGTGATGAACGCGATTGCGACCAGTATGTACATCGGCGCCGGCTTCGGGCCTGGCCCGCGCGACGGCCTGATGACCGGCATTCATGCCCGGCTGGGGTGGTCCATTCGCAGCGTGCGTACCTCGATTGAAGTGTCCGTCCTGTTGATTGGGTGCGTGCTTGGCGGCACGTTTGGCGTGGGGACGGTGCTGTATGCCCTGACCATTGGCCCGCTTATTCAGCTCTGTTTGCCCTGGTTCCGCCAGAAGCCGCGCACTGAGGAAATACCTCAGCCGGAGCGGGTTGTTTAATTTTGCGAAGCGCTCACATGTTTTAACGGCGTCGCTGTGCCAGAATATACGCTTCGAAAATCGCGATGCCGGAAAGCATGAAAGCAATCACTCTCTATGATGTCGCCCTCCTTGCGGGGGTTTCTTATCAGACCGTTTCCCGCGTCATTAACGACGCGGAACATGTGTCTGCCCGCACGCGGGAAAAGGTGCAGCAGGCGATGGCGGAGCTGCACTACGTTCCAAACCTTCGCGCGCAGCAGCTGGCGGGTAAACGTACCCGTACGCTGGGTCTTATCACCACTGACCTGGCCCTGCACGCGCCTTCGCAAATTGTGTCGGCGGTCAAATCGCGTGCGGCGGAACAGGGGGCGAGCGTCCTTATCTCCATGGTGGAGCAACCCCGGCAGTGCCATGCCGCGCTTCAGGCGCTGCTGGCACAGCGGGTGGAGGCGCTGCTGGTGAATGTGCCGCTTGACGATCCGCACGCCGAAGAGCTCAGGGCGCTGGCGTCGCCCGTCCCGGTGCTATTCCTTGATGTATCCGCCTCAGCGCGGGTAAACAGCCTTGTGTTTAACGCAGAGGAGGGGGCGCGTCTGGGCGTCGAGCATCTGCTTTCGCTGGAGCATCGGCATATTGCCTTGCTGAGCGGCCCGGAAAGCTCGGTCTCCGCGCGCGCTCGCCTGGCGGGGTGGAAAGCAACGCTGGCGCAGGCGGGTCTTGAGGCGGTTGCGGTGGCTTACGGTGACTGGAGCGCCGCCAGCGGCTATGAGAAAGGGCATGTCCTTCTGTCGGGGACGGTATTTCCGGATGCCATTCTGGTGGCGAACGATCAGATGGCGCTCGGGGTGATGCGCGCCTGCGCGGAAAAAGGGGTAGCGATCCCTGGCCAGCTTTCGGTGGTTGGGTTTGACGATACGGCCGACAGCGCCTGGTTTTCTCCGCCACTGACGACCATTCGCCAGGCGTTTCGCGAGGCGGGCGAACGCAGCGTGGAGTGGCTACTGGCCCCCTCCGGGGACGAGGCGTACTGGCAGGTTCAACTACCGGTGACGCTGGTTACCCGTCATTCCAGCGCGCGCCGCGCGCCGCAGCAGGCCGAACGCGAGGATCTGGCGCAGCAGCTCAGAAGCCTGGCACTCCTTGCCGAGCAGATTGCCCGCAAATAAAACTTTGTGATCGGACTCGCTACCCCGCGATTGAACGCTTTACCATTGCCGGGTGCCAGGGCATGTTAACCAAAATTGTGAGCGCTTCGCAAAGAGGTTACTATGTCCACCACTTCACCGCTGACCCTCAGCGCCATTCTGGCCCGTCGGGACTGGGAAAACCCTGGAGTCACCCAGGTTAACCGTCTGGCCGCACACGCGCCGTTGCACAGCTGGCGCAATGAACCCTCTGCCAGAGAGGACGCTGGATCCATCAGCAGGTTCTCTCTCAACGGGGTATGGCGCTTTAGCTACTTTACCGCGCCGGAGCAGGTTCCTCAGGCATGGATAACCGAAGATTGCGTGGATGCCGTTGCGATGCCCGTGCCGTCTAACTGGCAGATGCAGGGTTTCGACACGCCCATCTATACCAATGTCACCTATCCGATCCCCGTTAACCCGCCTTTTGTGCCGCAGGAAAATCCGACCGGTTGTTACTCGCTCACATTTGAGGTGGATGACGCCTGGCTTCAGAGCGGACAGACCCGCATCATCTTCGACGGCGTGAACTCTGCGTTCCATCTGTGGTGCAACGGACAGTGGATGGGCTATTCCCAGGACAGCCGCTTGCCCGCTGAATTTGACCTTTCGGCGGCATTACGGCCCGGGCAGAACCGCCTGGCGGTCATGGTATTGCGCTGGTGCGACGGCAGCTATCTGGAAGATCAGGACATGTGGCGCATGAGCGGCATCTTCCGCGATGTGACGTTGCTGCATAAACCCGATACCCGGATTGCCGATTATCACGTGGTAACCGACCTGAATGCGGAGCTGGACCGCGCGGTGCTGAAGGTGGATGTCGCGCTGGCAGGCGCTGGCTTTGCAGCCTGCGAGGTGATCGTGACCCTGTGGCGCACGGGTGAAAAATGCGCCAGCGTTTCCCGGCGGCCAGGGTCTGCCATCGTCGACGAGCGCGGCAGCTGGGCAGAGCGCTTAACGGCGGCGATCCCCGTTGATCAGCCCGCGCTCTGGAGCGCTGAAACGCCAGACCTGTATCGCCTGACGATTGCGCTTCTTAACCCGCAGGGTGAGGTGCTGGAGATTGAGGCGTGCGACGTGGGCTTCCGCCGCGTTGACATCAGCAATGGCCTGCTGAGGCTCAACGGTAAACCGCTGTTGATCCGTGGGGTTAACCGGCACGAGCATCACCCGGAAAACGGCCAGGTGATGGACGAGGCGACCATGCGCCGCGATATCGAAATCATGAAACAGCACAACTTCAACGCCGTGCGCTGCTCGCACTACCCGAACCATCCGCTGTGGTACCGGCTTTGCGATCGCTACGGGCTGTACGTCGTTGATGAAGCCAATATCGAAACGCACGGCATGGTGCCGATGAGCCGCCTTGCTGACGATCCGCGCTGGCTGCCCGCCATGAGCGAGCGCGTGACCCGCATGGTGCAGCGCGATCGTAATCACCCCTCGGTTATCATCTGGTCCCTGGGTAATGAGTCCGGTCACGGTGCAAACCACGACGCGCTGTACCGCTGGCTGAAAACCACCGATCCGACGCGTCCGGTACAGTATGAAGGCGGCGGCGCGAACACGGCGGCGACCGATATTGTTTGTCCAATGTATGCCAGGGTCGATCGGGATCAGCCGTTCCCGGCAGTGCCTAAATGGTCAATCAAGAAATGGATCGGCATGCCGGACGAAACGCGTCCGCTGATCCTCTGCGAATATGCCCACGCAATGGGAAACAGCTTTGGCGGGTTCGCGAAATACTGGGAAGCGTTTCGCAGCCATCCTCGCCTGCAGGGCGGGTTTGTCTGGGACTGGGTCGATCAGGCCCTGACGAAACGGGACGAAGATGGCAATACGTTCTGGGCGTACGGCGGAGACTTTGGCGATAAGCCGAACGACCGGCAGTTCTGTCTTAATGGGCTGGTATTCCCCGATCGCACGCCGCACCCGGCGCTGTACGAGGCGCAGCGGGCCCAGCAGTTCTTTACCTTTACGCGGGTCAGTACCTCGCCGCTGGTGATTGAGGTGCAAAGCGGCTACCTGTTCCGCCACACCGATAACGAAGTGCTGAACTGGACGGTTGCCCGGGACGGGGACGTGCTCGCTGCGGGCAAGGTGACGCTGGATATGGCCCCTGAAGGCACTCAGCGTCTGGAGATCGTCCTGCCGGAGCTGAACGCCGTGCCGGGTGAGGTCTGGCTGAACGTTGAAGTACGCCAGCCGCGGGCAACGCCGTGGTCACCGGCAGACCATCGCTGCGCGTGGGAGCAGTGGTCGCTTCCGGCCCCACTTTTTATTGCCGCGCCAGTTCCGGCGGGCGAGCCGCCGGTGTTAACGCAAAACGATCGCAGTCTGGATATCACCCATTGTCAACAGCGCTGGCAGTTCGATCGCGCATCCGGAAACCTGACCCAATGGTGGCGAAATGGCGCTGAAACGCTGCTTTCACCTCTGACGGATAACGTCAGCCGTGCGCCGCTGGACAACGACATTGGCGTGAGTGAAGCGACGCAGATTGATCCCAATGCCTGGGTTGAACGCTGGAAAGCGGCGGGCATGTACGATCTTACCTCGCGCGTGCTGCACTGTGAGGCTGAGCAGCATGCAGGAGAGGTGGTGATCACAACCCAGCATGTCCTTGAGTATCGCGGCAACGCGCTGTTTCTGAGTCGTAAAGTCTGGCGAGTGGACGATCGGGGCGTTCTGCATGGCGATATTCAGATCGACATCGCGTCTGATATCCCGGAGCCTGCGCGCATTGGCCTGAGCGTTCATCTCGCCGAAACGCCGAAAAACGTTCACTGGCTGGGGCTGGGGCCGCATGAAAACTACCCGGACAGAAAGCTGGCGGCGCAGCAGGGGCGCTGGACATTACCTCTCGAAGCCATGCACACGCCGTATATCTTCCCGACGGAAAATGGTTTGCGCTGTGAGACCCGTGAACTGGTGCTGGGAACGCATCAGCTGAACGGCCGGTTCCATTTCTCGGTGAGCCGCTACGGCCAGCAGCAGCTGCGTGAGACAACCCATCATCATCTGCTGCGGGAAGAACCGGGCTGCTGGCTCAACCTCGATGCGTTCCATATGGGCGTGGGCGGCGACGACTCCTGGAGCCCCAGCGTCTCGCCGGAATTCATCCTGCAGACCCGCCAGCTTCGCTATACCTTCAGCTGGCAGCATAACCTTTAACTGACCGTAGAGATGCGGCCGCAGAGTGTGGCCGCAGGATCATGTAAATCCCTAACACGGTAATCAGTGCAGCAGAGATCCACGGCGTTTTACGGGAGAATTCGCTAAACCCGGGCCAGCGTTTGGTTGCGTGCCTGAGGCTCAAGGCAGCAATCGCGCCGGAAACGACCAGCGTTAACGCCATTAGGTAGAATGCCTGCCGAGGTTATTTTCCACCCAAAGAATAAATTCCGCTTTTGGCAGCGCTTTGCTGTAGTACCACCCCTGCCCGTACTGCACGCCGTGTTGGTGTAGCCAGGCGAGCTGCCCTGCGGTCTCGACGCCCTCCGCCACCATCGCCAGCTTTAACGACTTTGCTATTTCAATGATGTGCGGCGTCACGTTTTTATACTCCAGCGCATCCACGAACGATTTATCAATTTTTAGCGTGTCGACGTCCAGATCCTGCAGATAGCTCAGGCTGGAATAGCCCGTGCCAAAATCATCAATATAGACAGGGTGGCCTGAACGGCGAAACGCAGCGATAGCCGGTGCGCTAATTTTGGGGTCGGCAAAGCCGCGCTCGGTGAGCTCAAGGGCGATTTGGCCTGGGTGGATCTTCCATTTGTTCAGCAAGTGATTCAGCAGCGGCGGCAGCGTGCCGGAGGTCAAATCGGCGGGCGAAAGGTTGATGGAGATATGCTGATCGGGGTGAAGGTGCAGCCAGCTGCCCATATCCTCAAACACTTTTTCGATGACTAACTGCGTCAGCTGCGAGATGAGCCCCGTTTGCTCGGCAAGAGGGACAAAAATATCCGGCGAGAGGCTGCTTCCGTCTGGCTGAGGCCAGCGCGTCAGTGCTTCTGCACCCACAATTTTTCCGCTACTGAGCGCCACTATGGGCTGATAGTGAACCACAAAATCCCGGCTGTTAATGGCGTCAAGCAGGCGATTGCGCGGCGACTGGATACGTCCCAGGATCCGCAGGACAAACAGTGCGGCGAGCAGGCTTATCAACATGCCGAACGGTAACCAGAAAAGAAGCTGCCGGTGCCAGGTTTCAGCCAGTGGTTTGAGCGTTGCCCATGCGACGACGGTAAATCCAAGCTCAGGTACAGACTTCATGACGTACACTGAACCGTTGTACTGCACGCTTTTCACACCCCGCACCTGATGAACCATGTCGCGGATGTGAGAATCGAGCTTACTGCTGCTGGCGAAAATGCGGTGTGTTGTGCTTCCTACCAGGGCGGCATCAATTGCTATCTCGCCGAAAGGGATCACGTCCACCAGCGAGGCAGGATCGATCATGACAAGGTAGTTGCCTTTTCCAAGCACTGCCATGTAGCGGTTAAACCCAAGATCGTTTTGCGTGGTCAGCCATGCGCTGTAACCATCTTTGGTAATGCGCATCGGAGGGGGGAAAGGGGGGGCATGACTGGTTTGCTCGAGGGAGGAGCAGAGCGGCTGAAGGTTGTCGATATAAACCACTTCCTGAACATATCGCCACGAGAAAGCGACCCGGCGCATCTCCCTTAACTGCAACGGGCTACACGGCACCCCTTCAAAGGCCTGCAGGTGATCGAGCGCTTCTTTTGCCTGATCCACAACTCTGCCGGTTCTTACCAACACGCGTGACGCATAGTTATCCAGCGCATTGGCAAACTTATCTTCCGCCTGGCGATGGGCCAGCCAGATGCTCAGGCAAATGGGGACCAGCACAGAAAAGATAAGTATGCCAGTCACCAGACTGACCAGATGTCGGGTTTTCATGCTGTCGTGTCCTTCCTCGTATACCCGTTCCTGGGCATTGAGTTCCTTGCCTGAAGAGAAAGATTTTACCGCGAAATGATATAGTTATAGCACGTGGGCAGCCAGATTTTCATGTTATCTCAGGCAAATGAGAAAATATCGCCAGGCAAGATGGGGTTGTTTTTTTAAACTGACCTGGATATTATTTTGTTATGTTATAACAAAACACAAAGGATTTACGATGAAGCCCGATATCCATCCAGCCTATCGCACCGTGGTATTCCACGACACCAGCGCTAATGAATACTTCAAGGTTGGCTCAACCATTAAGACCGACCGCGAAATTGAACTCGATGGCGAGACGTATCCGTACATCACCATCGAGGTTTCTTCAAAATCGCACCCGTTTTATACCGGTAAGCAGAAAACGTTCTCCACGGACGGAAGCGCCGCACGCTTCCGCAAGCGTTTTGGCGGTTTTCTTAATGCGAAGCGGGGCTAACCATGCAGGTACTTAACTCATTACGTAGTGCAAAGCAGCGTCACCCGGATTGCCAGATAGTCAAACGCAAGGGACGCTTATACGTGATTTGCAAATCCAATCCGCGCTTTAAGGCGGTTCAGGGACGTAAAAAAAGACGCTAGACGCGCGTTTCTCGCCAGCTTTCCAGGGATCTTTTCTGTTTGCCATCGGCAGTAAAATTGTCGGTGGCAAGCCAGCTTTCAAAGGCGCCCGCCAGCGCCGGCCACTCTTTGTCGAGAATCGAAAACCAGTCGGTATCCCGGTTATGACCTTTTATGACCAGCGCCTGGCGAAAGCGCCCCTCAAACTGGAAACCCAGACGCAGTGCCGCTTTACGGGAAGGTTCGTTCAGGCTATTGCACTTCCATTCATAACGCCGGTACCCCAGGGTATCGAACACGTACCGCATCAGCAGATACTGCGCTTCTGTCGACATTGGCGTGCGGCTTAAAAGAGGAGAGAAGTGAACGTGCCCCACTTCCACGACCCCGTTTGTAGGATCGATCCGCATCAGGGACAGCGTCCCGACAGGGGACTGGGTCCGGTTATCCATAACGGTAAAGTGGATGGGATCGGATAACTCACTTACGCTCACCACCCATTCGGCAAATTCCTCCGCGGTGGCATCGGGTTCACGCAGTAGCCACGTCCAGCTTCGGGTATCTTCGGCCAGGGAATAGGCAGAAAACAGCGCTTGTGCATGCTCGACGCGCAGCGGCTCAAGCCGACAATAGTGACCCTGGAGGACCACACGGGACGGGTGCTGACGAGGTTGCCAGTCGGTAAGCGCTTCGCCCACTGGCTGTCCGAACTGATTGAATATCTTCATCTTCATTTCCATGACGTTGAAAAGAGCTTCAGGCTAATGAATCGCTGGTTCCTTAAAAAGAGCCACTGCGCTATGTTTTGATGGTGCCATGAGGAGGCGAGATGAATATACCGGGTGATGAATTTTATACCTTGCTCCATGCAGCCCTGAAAACACGCGGGCAAGAGACGCTACAGCGCGCGCTTTACCTTGCTTTGCGGGAGGCCATACTGTGCGGAAGGCTACAATCCGGCAGCCAGCTTTCCGGTTCGAGAACGCTTGCCCGGCAGCTCATCCTTTCCCGGAATACCGTCAATGCAGCGCTGGACCAGCTCACCCTCGAAGGGTATTTGCAGCGTAATCGCCAGGGACCGCGGGTGGCACAGTTAGCTCATCGTTCTGTCTCCCGGACATTGCCGGATCCTGCCATCACGCTCGCAAAACGGGTCGGGCTGCTGCCCGCGCCTGTGCCCCGGGATACGCCGGTTCTGGCATTTACCCCAGGCACGCCGGCCATCAATTATTTTCCCCTGCCGCTGTGGCGGCGATTGTACGATCGTGTCCTGCGCGAGGAGGGGAGTGCCCTGTTAGGGTATGGCGACCCGGCTGGCGAGCCGTCGCTGCGGGCCGCAATTGCCCGGCATCTCGCCTTGTCCCGCGGTATTGATTGCGACGCCAGCCAGATAGTGATTACCGAAGGTGCGCTTGAGGGCGTCAATCTCTGCACGATGCTGGTAAGCGAGCCTGGCGATGTCGCCTGGGTGGAAAACCCCGGCTACAGCGGCGCAAAGAGCGCTTTTGTTAAAACCGGCCTGGCAATGACGGGAATACCGGTTGATGACGAGGGAATGTGTTGGGAGGGGATGGATGCGCCAGCGCCCTCACTGATTTTTACGTCGCCTTCGCATCAGTTCCCTTACGGGAGCGTGCTCAGCGCGCGGCGGCGGCTGGCATTGCTGGAGCTGGCCCGGCAGCATAATGCGTGGATCATCGAGGATGATTACGACAGCGAGTTCCGTTATGCCGGTGAGCCCGTACCGGCGATGCTGGGAATGGTCAACAATGCGCCCGTTGTGTATCTGGGGACGTTCAGTAAAACGTTGTTTCCGTCACTTCGAATGGGGTTCATGGTGTTACCGCCAGCGCTGGCAAAAGCGGCGCGCCCGGCCATCGGCTCGCTGCTGCGCGGTGGACATCGCGCTGAGCAACGTACCCTGGCGCTGTTTATTGAAGAAGGTCACTATGCCCGTCATCTTGCCGCCATGCGTCGGCTCTATCGTAAGCGTTACCGGCAGCTGCGGGAGGTGCTGGACGCAGAGCTGCATACGCCGCACCGCATTCTGGCAGGCGAAGGTGGGATGCATCTGACGCTGGCGATAGACGGTATTGACGACCTGATGCTGGTGGAGCAGGCGAGGGCGTTTCAGCTGGCACCCGCTGCACTGAGCGGGTATTACCTGGAATCGAAGCTGGGGCAAACCGGTCTGGTTTTAGGCTACGGCAATACCTCTGCTTCTCAGTTTGCGCCGGGGATCCGACGCCTGCAGGCGTTAATTACGCAGCAGCAGGGCGGGAAAGGGTAAAGACATCATAGAAAGAGAGCTGACCTTTGGTGGAGACCATTTTCTGCAGCTTCTCTTTTTGCTGGGTTTCCACTGCCGGAGAGTGCATGATGCTCTCGATAAGATCCGCAGGCACGTAACGCGTGTTGTACCATTCGCCGTTGTAGCAGACCCGGAAATCGAGTACGTCGATATCTTCGTAACGGTAGCGCGGATTCACGTCGAAAAAGAAAAAGGCGTTAAAGACGACAAACAGTACAACCAGCAGCCAGACGGAGTCCACCAGCGTTTCGGACTTCAGCATCACAATAAGCGTCGCCAGCCAGGCGGCATACATGGCGACAAAGAGTCCAGGATGTTTGCGAATAAAGCTAATGCTAAAGCGCGGGCGATTGTCGCGCTTTTCGCGGAGGTTTAGATCGTCGATGGTGGCGGTAAGCAGGCGCTGTATCTCGGTCATTTTTTGCCTTCATAAGAGTTGACAATACAGGGTGTCTGCCAATTTTAGGGGAGCCACCAGGCTGAAAAAAGTAACAGTCTGGTGCTAAAAGACTATAACAGTTGGCTCCCCGGGACCTCACAGCGTTTTGATGATTTTTGCCGGGTTGCCGCCAACAACTACATCAGCCGGGACATCTTTCGTCACGACGGCGCCGGAGGCAACCACAACATTATCACCAATGGTGACGCCAGGGTTAATAACCGCCCGGCCACCAATCCAGACGTTATTTCCAATATTGACAGGTTTTCCAAACTCCACGCCGCTGTTTCGTTCCTGCGCATCCAGGGGATGGGTGGCAGTATAAATATGAACACCCGGCGCGAGCATACAGTTATCGCCAATATGAACAGGGCAGACATCCAGCATCACGCAGTCGAAGTTAGCGTAAAAGTTTTTGCCCAGATAAATGTTATATCCATAGTCGCAGCGGAAGCTTGGTTCTATATAGGCTCCTGCGCTTTGTCCCAGAAGTTCCGCCAGAATATTCTGGCGTTCTGTTTTTTCATCAGGCGCGGTGTGGTTATAGCGGTAAACCAGATGGCGGGCCCGCAGTCGTTCAGCCCGTAACGTCTCATCGCCGGGGCGGTAATGTTCACCGGCAATCATTTTCTGTTTTTCTAAGCTCATTGGAAACCTCTCTGGATGTTATTACCGCAGGGTAATCGGAACAGGCCAGAAGGGGAACGTTCCCGGGGGGCCGATGTGACTGTCGTCACAACATTGCTGCTGATGAACGCGTTTTACACGGAGACCTGCCTTAGGCACAGGGAGCATAACGGGATAGGTAAATACTCAAAACGAGGCGTAGAACTCTACAGACACCCTTAAAAGATTAACGGACAAATTTCCACACAGAAGTAGGAATTTTGTCATACAGCTTATTCATTGTTAGTTCAGCAAGACGATGGTCAGCGGCTGAATAAAATACCGCCAGTTCATTATCAGAAAGCTCGTATTTATTCTTTTCAATGACGCGCTCAAGCGTGTCAATTGACTGACAACGTCGTAAGCGCATCAAATAATCGAACTTTGTGAGTGGTTTATCAGACATAAATTCACCTTAGTAATTGTAATAATTTTAACAGGACAGACTCACCGGGTTAGCTCTGCTCACGTTGACGAAACAGCGGAATAGTCGATTTCCCGATTTACGCCATTTTTGCAAATCCTGAGCGTTAATGCCGTAACTGCTGAACAACATAAAGGTGTCGTCCAGGTATTCATCAATTTGCTCAATGAGCTTATTATCTTCATTGTACTTAATTTTATAATTAAGTGCGAAGGTTGCGATATGCTCTATCAGCTCATTCAACTGTAAATTGATGGCAGACGTTGGGTCATTTACCCAGCCATGGTTACTTTCATCAAGATTGGCAAGGCAGTCATGGTACAAGGATTCGCAGAGAAATTTCAACTGCGCAATATCATGCCTTTTTGGCGAGTACTCGTCCATAGCGCATCCCCTTCTGAGTGATTTCTTACTCACCGAACATCATTGTCGGGATGGATACAACTGACTTAGCTACATGAGTGCTGTGTTCCTGATAACCTAACTATAAGCCACTCCTTCCTGGATTTCACCGCGCTATTACGAAAAATTACAAATAAAACCGCAGGCTGGGGGGCTGAACGCAAATGGTCGCCCTGGACTCAACGTTTTAATCCAAATTAACGACGGTGTTTTATTGCTTCCTTACGTTTCATTGGCTTAGCAAAAATGATGAGAAGAGTTCCGACTCAGACTTAGCTTTGTAAGAACTTCTTGCCAGGAATATTCCTAATATCTTAAGCGGAGATATGAAATTAAAAAAATCCTGAATTCACCGACTAAGTTATCAGTTAATTATGATATGTCTATTTATGATGGCAGAAAATAAATAGAACCACAATAAGCGTAATTTATGATTTTTTTCTGAAATGAAAAAGGCCGCTAATGCGGCCTTTTTATCATGTGAAACCGGTATCAGTGAGGTTCTACCGAATGACTGTGTTCAACATCTTCATTCTTTCGGCTAAAGCGGCGGCGAACCACCACGAAGAACACCGGTACGAAGAAGATAGCCAGTACGGTTGCGGTGACCATGCCGCCCATTACACCTGTACCTACTGCGTTCTGCGCGCCGGAGCCTGCACCGGAGCTGATAACCAGCGGCAGTACGCCGAGGATAAACGCCAGTGACGTCATCAGGATTGGGCGCAGACGCATACGAACCGCCTCAAGCGTCGCCTCAATAAGACCTTTGCCTTCTTTCTCCATCAGATCTTTGGCGAATTCCACGATAAGTATCGCGTTCTTCGCCGACAAGCCAATGGTTGTCAGCAGGCCTACCTGGAAGTAAACGTCGTTGGTCAGTCCACGGAACGTCGCCGCAAGCAGCGCACCGATAACCCCGAGTGGAACCACCAGCATAACGGAGAAAGGAATCGACCAGCTCTCGTACAGTGCCGCCAGACACAGGAAGACCACAATCAGAGAAATGGCGTACAGGGCAGGAGCCTGGTTACCGGACAGACGTTCCTGATAGGACATACCGGTCCAGTCATAGCCGATACCCGCAGGCAGTTTGCTCGCCAGCTCTTCCATCAGGTTCATGGCTTCACCGGTGCTTCGGCCCGGAGCAGCCTGACCCAGGATCTCCATCGATGGCAGACCGTTATAGCGTTCCAGACGCGGTGAACCATATTCCCAGCGTGACGTTGAGAACGCAGAGAACGGAACCATCTGACCATTGCTGCCGCGCACGAACCAGTTGTTGATATCGTTTGGCAACATACGGTACTGCGCCTCTGACATCACGTACACTTTCTTCACACGACCGCGGTCGATGAAGTCGTTGACGTAGCTACCGCCCCAGGCTGCGCCCAGCGTGGTGTTGATGTCACTGATGGATACGCCCAGAGCCTGGGCTTTCTCCTGGTCTATGTCGATCTTGTACTGCGGCGTATCTTCCAGGCCGTTTGGACGCACGCCGACCAGCAGGTCAGGGTGCTTAGCGACTTCACCAAACAGCTGGTTACGCGCCTGCGTCAGTTTTTCGTGACCCAGACCGCCCTGGTCAATCAGCTGGAAGTCGAAGCCGGTCGCGGTACCCAGTTCAACAATCGCTGGCAGGTTAAAGGCGAAGACCATCGCATCTTTAATCTGCGAGAAGGTGCCCATTGCGCGGCCGGTGATGGCTTCAACCTTGTTCTCTTCGCCCGGACGTTCAGACCAGTCTTTCAGAGAAACGAAGGCAATACCGGTATTCTGACCACGACCCGCAAAGCCAAAGCCGTTAACCGCAAACACGGACTCAACGTTGGCTTTCTCTTTGGTGAGGTAGTAATCGGTCACTTCATCCAGCACTTTCTGGGTACGCTCTTGCGAGGCACCTGCCGGAAGCTGTGCCATCGTCAGGAACACGCCCTGGTCTTCATCTGGCAGGAACGAGCTTGGCAGACGAACGAACAGGAAGGCCATGCCGACAACGATGATGATATAGAGCAGCAGGTAACGACCGGTGCTGCGCAGAATGTTGCCCACGCTGTCGGTGTAGTGGTGCGTGCTCTTATCAAACATGCGGTTAAACCAGCCGAAGAACCCTTTATGCTCACCGTGACCGCCTTTCTGAATCGGCTTGAGCATGGTGGCACAGAGGGCAGGCGTCAGGATCAACGCGACCAGTACCGACAGCGCCATCGCGGAAACAATGGTAATGGAGAACTGGCGGTAAATCGCACCGGTAGAGCCACCGAAGAAGGCCATCGGGATAAATACCGCGGACAGTACCATCGCGATACCGACCAGCGCGCCCTGGATCTGACCCATCGATTTACGGGTCGCTTCCTTCGGCGGCAAACCTTCTTCCGCCATCACGCGCTCGACGTTCTCAACTACCACGATGGCGTCATCCACCAGCAGGCCGATGGCGAGCACCATCCCGAACATCGTCAGGGTGTTTATCGAGAACCCAAAGGCCGCAAGGATGGCAAATGTCCCCAGCAGAACGACCGGAACGGCGATGGTTGGAATCAGCGTCGCGCGGAAGTTTTGCAGGAACAGATACATCACCAGGAATACCAGGATGATCGCCTCAACAAGCGTCTTAACCACTTCATGAATCGAAATTTTGACGAACGGCGTGGTGTCGTACGGATAAACGATTTTCAGACCTGACGGGAAGTAAGGTTCCATCTTCTTCAGTTCTGCGCGGATCGCCGTGGCGGTGTCCAGGGCGTTAGCGCCTGTCGCCAGTTTGATACCCAGACCGGAAGCTGGTTTACCGTTAAACTTCGCAATGATGTCGTAGTTTTCACCGCCCAGCTCAACTTTCGCCACATCGCGCAGGCGAACCTGCGAACCGTCCTGATTCACTTTCAGCAGAATTTTGCTGAACTCATCGGCAGAGGTCAGACGGGTCTGCGCGATGATCGAGGCGTTAAGCTGCTGGCCTTTCACCGGCGGTGTACCGCCCAACTGACCGGCAGCCACCTGGGCGTTCTGCGCTTTAATCGCACTGATCACGTCAACCGGCGTCAGCTGGAAGTTATTCAGCTTGTTCGGATCCATCCAGATACGCATCGCGTACTGGGAACCGAACAGCTGCACGTCACCCACACCTGAAGTACGGCTAATGGCGTCCTTCATGTTGGCGCCCACGTAGTCGGAAATATCCTCCTGCGTCATGGTACCGTTGGTGTTGATAACGCCGACAACCATCAGGAAGCTACTGGACGATTTCTCGACGCTCACACCCTGCTGTTGTACTTCCTGCGGCAGCAAAGGCATTGCCAGCTGCAGTTTGTTCTGCACCTGAACCTGCGCAATGTCAGCATCCGTACCTGACTCGAAGGTCAGGGTGATCTGTACCGTACCAGTGGAATCACTGTTTGAGGACATGTACATCAGGTTATCGATACCGTTCATGTTCTGTTCGATAACCTGGGTGACGGTGTCCTGCACCGTTTTCGCATCAGCTCCCGGGTAGGTTGCGGAAATTGTCACCGCCGGTGGCGCAATCGTTGGATATTGCGCGACAGGCAGCTTCAGGATCGCAAGTCCCCCGGCCAGCATGATGATAATGGCGATCACCCACGCAAATATGGGGCGATCGATAAAGAAATTAGGCATGTCTTAACGGCTCCTGTTTAAGTTAAGACTTGGTTTGTTCTGACTGGCCAGCGGCCGAAGCTTGTTGTTTATCGTCAGATTTCACTTCCTGTGCTTTAACCTGCGCGCCAGGACGAACTTTTTGCAAACCAGTAACAATCACGCGATCGCCATCTTTCAGACCTTCCGTCACCAGCCATTTATCGCCAATCGCCTGAGTGGCGGTGATATTGCGCGTTTCGACTTTGTCATCAGCCCCAACAACCAGCGCGCTCGCATCGCCTCGTGGCGTACGGGTCACACCCTGCTGTGGAACCAGAAGTGCGGTTGGATTCGTTCCTTCTTCCAGACGCGCGCGAACGAACATACCTGGCAGCAGATTTTTGTCAGGGTTCGGGAAAATCGCACGTAAGGTGATGGAGCCGGTAGTCTGGTCGACCGTCACGTCAGAGAATTCCAGGGTCCCTTCCTGCGGGAACTTGATACCGTCGTTGGTGATCAGCTCCACTTTTGCTTTGCCGTTTTCCTGTTTCAGGGTGCCGTTAGCCAGCTCCTGCTTAAGGCGCAGGAAATCGTTGCTGGACTGCGTCACGTCAACGTAGATCGGATCGAGCTGCTGTACGGTCGCCAGCGCAGTGGTCTGACCGTTCTGCACCAGTGCCCCTTCCGTGACGGAAGACTTACCAATACGACCGCTGATAGGGGAGGTCACTTTGGTATAGGCCAGGTTAATGCGCGCGGTTTCGACGGCCGCTTTGGCGGCCACCACGCTCGCGTTAGCCTGCTGTGCATCTGCCAGGGCGGTATCGTAATCCTGTTGGCTGATGTACTTGGTACCGAGCAGTTTTTGGTAGCGGTTCAACGTCAGCTGAGCAATTTTGGCCGCGGCCTGTGCTTTCGCCAGGTCGCCTTTCGCACTTTCATAAGAGGCCTGATAGGTTGCTGGATCAATCTGATACAGGGACTCACCGGCCTTCACATCACCGCCTTCGGTGAAGTTACGTTTAAGGATAATGCCGCTAACCTGAGGACGAACTTCCGCAATGCGGTAAGCATTTGTACGGCCTGGTAATTCGGTGGTGATTTGTAGAGGTTCAGATTTGAGCGTCACAACGCCTACTTCTGGCGCCTGCTGAGCTCCTTGTTGAGCCGGTTTGTCGTCACATCCTGTTAGCGCTAAGCTGCCTGAGAGCATCAGAACGACCGCCAGAGGCGTTAACCCTCTGTTTTTGTTCATATGTAAACCTCGAGTGTCCGATTTCAAATTGATCAAGGGTCCTGAGTCTAAAACCCATTGCTGCGTTTATATTATCGTCATGCTATGGTACATACATTCATAAATGTATGTAAATCTGACTCCTGTAAATTCACCCACCTATGGCACGAAAAACTAAACAACAAGCGCTGGAAACCCGACAACACATTCTGGATGTGGCAATACGTTTGTTCTCGCAGCAGGGTGTTTCATCCACCTCGCTGGCGCAGATTGCTCAGGCTGCCGGTGTGACGCGAGGAGCGATTTACTGGCATTTTAAAGATAAGTCAGATCTGTTCAGTGAAATCTGGGAGCTTTCAGAGTCCAGCATTAGCGATCTCGAGAGTGAGTATCGGGCAAAATTCCCTGACGATCCACTCTCAGTATTAAGAGAAATATTAGTATATATCCTTGAAGCAACTGTAGTTGAAGAACGTCGCAGATTAATGATGGAGATTATTTTTCATAAATGCGAGTTCGTGGGCGAGATGGCGGTGGTGCAGCAGGCACAGCGCAGCCTTAGTCTGGAGAGCTATGATCGTATCGAACAGAACCTGAACCTGTGCGTGCAGGCAAAACTGTTACCGGCCAATCTCCTGACCCGACGGGCGGCAATCCTGATGCGCAGCTACATTTCAGGTCTGATGGAGAACTGGCTTTTCGCGCCGCAATCCTTTGATCTCAAAGAGGAAGCCAGCAGCTACGTGGCGATTTTACTGGAAATGCTTCAGCTCTGCCCCACGCTGCGCAGCGACGCGTCTTCGCTAACGGCCTGATCCCTTTCCAGGATTTATCTCAGAGGATAACGTTCGCGCTATTCTGCTTTCGGCGAGCGTGATATTCTTCACGCCGGACTATTTTCGGTCCTCTTCTGACATCATTCACAACTATGCTGCCCATCAATCGCTCGCAACATCCTGTATTTGCATTGCTCTTTGCGATGCTGTTTTTCTTCGCCACGGCGCCGCTGACCTGGGCCCGCGCCGATAACAGCAACGATATTCCCTCGCGCGGCGATGTTCAGTCGCAGCTCGACACGCTGAACAAACAAAAAGATCTCTCCCCTCAGGAGAAACTCATCCAGCAGGATCTGACGGAAACGCTGGAAACGCTGGATAAAATTGAGCGTGTTAAAGCAGAAACCGTCCAGCTTCGCCAGAAGGTGGCTCAGGCCCCTGAAAATATGCGTAAGGCCACCGAAGCGCTGAATGCCCTCAGCGATGTGGATAACGACGACGAGACGCGCAAGACGCTCTCGACGCTCTCATTACGTCAGCTGGAGTCCCGCGTCGCACAACTGCTCGATGACCTCCAAACCGCGCAGTCGGATCTCGCAACGTATAATACCCAGCTTGTCTCTCTGCAGACCCAGCCGGAGCGTGTGCAAAACGCGATGTACACCGCGTCTCAGCAGCTGCAGCAAATCCGCAACCGTCTGAACGGCACGACGGTTGGGGAAGGCACGCTGCGCCCGACGCAGCAAACCCTGCTGCTGGTTCAGCAGACCTTGCTCAATGCGCAAATTGAACAGCAGCGTAAAAGCCTGGAAGGGAATACGGTGCTGCAGGACACGCTTCAGAAACAGCGTGATTACGTCACCGCGAATATTAATCGCCTGGAGCACCAGCTTCAGCTGTTGCAGGAGGCGGTAAACAGCAAACGCCTGACGCTAACGGAAAAAACCGCCCAGGAGGCCGTATCCCCTGACGAAACCGCCCGCATTCAGGCGAATCCGCTGGTGAAACAGGAGCTCGAGGCCAACCACCAGCTTAGCCAGCGCCTGATACTGGCGACGGAAAACGGTAACTCGCTGGTTCAGCAAAATATCAAGGTGAAGAACTGGCTGGATCGCGCGCTGCAGGCGGAACGCAACATCAAAGAGCAGATTGCGGTCCTGAAGGGCAGCCTCCTCCTGTCGCGTATTCTCTACCAGCAGCAGCAGACGCTCCCGTCCGCCGATGAGCTGGAGGACATGACCAACCGCATTGCGGATTTACGTCTGGAACAGTTTGACGTTAACCAGCAGCGCGATGCCCTTTTCCAGAGCGATGCTTTTGTCGCCAAAATTGAAGAGGGGCATTCCAGCGACGTGAACCCGGAAGTGCACGACGCGCTGCTCCAGGTCGTTGATATGCGTCGCGAGCTGCTGGACCAGCTCAACAAACAGCTGGGCAACCAGCTGATGATGGCCATTAACCTGCAAATCAACCAGCAGCAGCTGGTGAGCGTCTCGAAAAGTCTGCAGGAGATCCTGACCCAGCAGATTTTCTGGGTGAATAGCAACAAGCCGATGGACTGGGACTGGATTAAATCCTTCCCGGAGACGCTGAAAACGCAGATCAAGAGCATGAAGATCACCGTAAACTGGGAGAAAGCCTGGCCTGCGGTAATGATTGCTTTCCTGGCAGGTTTACCGCTGCTGCTGATTGCCGGTCTGATCCGCTGGCGTCTGGGCTGGCTGAAAAAATACCAGGCGAAGCTGGCCTCCGAAGTGGGGCAGCTGCGCAACGATAGCCAGCTCCATACGCCAAAAGCGATTCTCATCGATCTCATCCGCGCCCTGCCGGTGTGTCTGATTATTCTGGCCGTGGGCCTGATTTTGCTCACTATGCAGCTCAACGTCAGCGACCTGCTGTGGGCGTTCAGTAAAAAACTGGCGCTGTTCTGGCTGGTGTTTGGCGTGTGCTGGAAGGTGCTGGAAAAAGACGGCGTAGCGGTGCGTCATTTTAACATGCCTGCGCAACTGACCAGCCACTGGCGGCGTCAGATTGTGCGCATCAGCCTGGCGCTCCTTCCGCTGCACTTCTGGTCGGTGGTCTCTGAACTTTCCCCTCTGCATCTGATGGATGATGTGCTGGGCCAGCTGGTCATCCTGCTGAACCTGCTGCTGATTGCGATCCTGATGTGGCCGATGTGCCGCGACAGCTGGCGTGATAAAGAGTCCCACAATATTCGTCTGGCCACCGTGACGGTGCTGGCGATCATTCCGCTGACGCTGATGGTGCTGACGGCTACGGGCTATTTCTATACCACGCTGCGCCTGTCCGGGCGCTGGATTGAAACGGTCTATCTGGTGATCGTCTGGAACCTGCTCTATCAGACCGTGCTGCGCGGCCTGAGCGTGGCGGCCCGCCGCATTGCCTATCGCCGTGCCATTGCGCGTCGTCAGCATCAGGTGAAAGAGGGGGCCGAAGGCGCGGAACCGCAGGAAGAGCCGACCATCGCCCTGGAGCAGGTTAACCAGCAGACGCTGCGTATCACCATGCTGGTGATGATTGCCCTTTTTGCCGTGATGTTCTGGGCCATCTGGTCCGATCTCATTACCGTTTTCGCCTATCTCGACAGTATTACCCTCTGGCAATACAACGGTACCGAAGCGGGCGCGGCGGTCATGAAAAGCGTGACCATGGGCAGCCTGCTGTTTGCGCTGGTGTCGTCGGTGGTGGCCTGGGCGTTGATTCGCAACCTGCCAGGCCTGCTGGAAGTGCTGCTCCTGTCACGTCTGAATCTTCGCCAGGGGGCGTCCTACGCCATTACCACGATCCTCAATTACGTGATCATTATTGTTGGGGCGATGACGGTCTTTGGCTCGCTTGGCGTCTCGTGGGATAAACTGCAGTGGCTGGCGGCCGCCCTCTCGGTCGGTCTTGGTTTTGGCCTGCAGGAGATCTTCGGTAACTTCGTGTCTGGCCTGATCATCCTGTTCGAACGTCCGGTACGAATCGGCGATACCGTCACCATCGGCACCTTCTCCGGTACGGTCAGCAAGATCCGTATTCGTGCCACCACCATCACCGACTTCGATCGCAAAGAGGTGATCATCCCGAACAAAGCGTTCGTGACCGAGCGTCTGATCAACTGGTCGCTCTCGGATACGGTGACCCGCGTGGTGATTCGTCTGGGCGTAGCCTATGGATCGGATCTGGAGAAGGTGAAAGAGGTGCTTCTCAAGGCGGCGTCAGAACATCCAAAAGTGATGCACGATCCGGCGCCGGCGGTCTTCTTCACCACCTTTGGGCCGAGCACGCTGGATCACGAATTGCGTTTATACGTGCGCGAGCTGCGCGATCGCAGCTACACCGTGGATGAACTCAACCGCTCTATCGATCGTCTGTGCCGTGAAAATGATATTAATATCGCCTTCAACCAGCTTGAGGTTCACCTGCGTAACGAGAAAGGTGATGAGCATACGGAAGTGAAGCGCGAGATTAAGGGTGACGATCCGACTCCGGCTTAATCTATTATCTTCCCTCTCCCTGTGGGAGAGGGTTAGGGTGAGGGCAACAGGCCTTCACCTTTGCCTCAAAATCCCGCTGCACAATCTCCAGCGCTTTAAGCACCGTCTCGGCGGGAATCTCATGATTCTCCAGCAGCATAATCAAATCGACGGCCAGCTTGACCTCATCGGGTGCATTTTCCAGTGACATGGTGTGACTCCTGTTAACGGGTCAAACGTTCAATGACGTGTTCAATCTCATCCCGCGCCTGACGGCAGCGGAGGATGCGTCCTTCCAGCGCGCTAATCTCGCGCATCAATAGCTGCTGCTCTTCCAGCGTTTCGCTGTTGTTTAGCCGCCCTTCGCGCTCGCGCTTCATTTCAAACAGCCGGCGCTCAAACTCCTGGTTCTCCAGCCGCTTGCGCTGCCATTTGCCGAGCCCCGGCGAGGCGCTGTCCCAGGCGCGCAGCGGCCAGGCGGTGATTTCGCGATGCAGAGCGGTGATCTGCTCTGTGAGATGCTCCGCAAGCCACGCCACCTGTTCCTGCTGTTCATTCTCAACCGCATGGCGAAGCTCGTCGAGGTTCGTCTGCGCTTCCGCCAGGTAATCCTGAATGACGGTGCTGCGCGTGCGAAAAAGCTGCCGGTCAAAGCGCGGCTTCAGCGTGGCGTGCCCCATTAGCGGTGTAGCCTGCTCCCGCAGAGCAATCAGCTGATTTTGCAGCCTTTCAAGAAGCAGTGCTGTTTTCAAGGCGCTCTCCAGTGGTAAAGTAGCCGTTCAGTTTGATAACGATTCGCATTATGCAGCGTACTATTTTAATCATCATTGGCTGGCTCGCGGTAGTGCTTGGCACGCTAGGGGTGTTTTTACCCTTACTGCCGACCACGCCTTTTATCCTGCTGGCGGCCTGGTGCTTCGCCCGCTCGTCGCCGCGTTTTCATCACTGGCTGCTCTACCGCTCGTGGTTTGGCGGCTATCTGCGGCACTGGCAAAAACATCGGGCCATGCCGCCCGGCGCGAAGCCGCGCGCGATCGCGATGATCCTCATCACCTTCGCTATTTCATTATGGCTGGTGAAAATGATGTGGGTACGCATTCTGCTGCTGGCGATCCTGACCTGCCTGCTTTTCTTTATGTGGCGAATCCCCGTGGTTGATGAAAAGCAACAAAAGCACTGAAGCCTTATCATGACTGTTGCAATTATTGCGTACAGCCAGTAAATTCGACCGTTTTCGAGCACAGGTGCGCCTGGTCAAAGGTTAAACAATTGTTGCCTTGGCCGATTCGTTGCGCGCTGTGAGTAACACTGTTTCATTTAGGCAAAACCGATGACCGCAACTGCACAGCAGCTTGAATATCTGAAAAACAGCATCAAAAGCATCCAGGACTATCCAAAGCCTGGCATTCTTTTCCGTGATGTCACCAGCTTGCTGGAAGACCCGAAAGCGTACGCGCTCAGCATTGAACTGCTGGTCGAGCGTTATAAAAACGCCGGGATCACCAAAGTAGTAGGTACCGAAGCCCGTGGCTTCCTGTTTGGCGCACCGGTTGCGCTGGCAATGGGCGTGGGTTTTGTGCCGGTTCGTAAGCCGCGCAAACTGCCGCGTGAAACCATAGCTGAGAGCTACGAGCTGGAGTACGGCACCGATCAGCTGGAGATCCACGTTGATGCGATCAAGCCTGGCGACAAAGTGCTGGTGGTCGACGACCTGCTGGCAACCGGCGGTACCATTGAGGCGACCGTGAAGCTGATCCGTCGTCTGGGTGGTGAAGTGACCGACGCGGCCTTCATCATCAATCTGTTCGATCTTGGCGGTGAACAGCGCCTGGAAAAACAGGGTATTACCAGCTACAGCCTGGTGCCTTTCCCGGGTCATTAATCCCGGTTTTCACAACCTCGCTCAATGGGTGAGGTTGTGATAGCATTCCCCTCCATAAATTCACCTTCCAGCGTTGCAGAGCCTGCCCATGAGTTATCAGGTGTTAGCCCGTAAATGGCGACCACAAACCTTTGCTGACGTTGTCGGTCAGGAACATGTGCTGACGGCCCTGGCGAACGGCTTGTCGCTAGGTCGCATCCATCACGCCTATCTTTTCTCCGGCACCCGTGGCGTCGGTAAGACCTCAATTGCCCGTTTGCTTGCGAAAGGTCTCAACTGCGAAACCGGGATCACCGCCACGCCCTGCGGCGTGTGTGATAACTGCCGGGAGATCGAGCAGGGGCGTTTTGTCGATCTGATCGAGATCGACGCCGCCTCGCGCACCAAAGTGGAAGATACCCGCGATCTGCTCGATAATGTGCAGTACGCCCCGGCTCGCGGCCGCTTCAAGGTCTACCTGATCGATGAAGTGCATATGCTGTCGCGCCACAGCTTCAACGCCCTGCTGAAAACGCTGGAAGAGCCGCCCGCGCACGTGAAATTCCTGCTGGCGACCACCGATCCGCAAAAGCTGCCGGTCACGATTTTATCGCGCTGCCTGCAGTTCCACCTGAAGGCGCTGGACGTTGAGCAGATCCGCGCTCAGCTTGAGCACATTCTTGATGAAGAGAACATTGTCCACGAACCGCGCGCCCTGCAGCTGCTGGCCCGCGCGGCGGACGGTAGCCTGCGTGATGCGCTCAGCCTGACCGACCAGGCGATTGCCAGCGGTGACGGCAAGCTCTCCACCGAGGCTGTCAGCACTATGCTCGGCACGCTGGATGACGATCAGGCGCTGTCGCTTATCGAAGCGATGATTGCCGCCAACGGCGAACGCGTGATGTCGCAGGTGAATGCGGCCGCGGCCCTGGGTATTGAATGGGAAGGACTGCTGGTTGAGATGCTCAGCCTGTTGCACCGCGTGGCGATGCTGCAGCTTTCTCCGTCCGCCATTGGCGCAGATATGGCCGCCATTGAACAGCGGATGCGTGAGCTTGCCCGCACCGTGCCGCCTGCCGACGTGCAGCTGTACTATCAGACGCTGCTGATTGGCCGCAAAGAGTTACCGTTCGCGCCGGACCCCAGGATGGGCGTTGAAATGACTCTGCTGCGCGCGCTGGCGTTCCACCCGCGCATGCCATTGCCGGAGCCGGAAGTGCCGCGGCAGTCTTTCGCGCCGGTCGCCCCTACGGCGGTGATGTCGCCTCAGCAGGTGCCACCGCAGCCGACGCCGCCGCCACAGCAAAACGTGCCGCTGTCGGATGCCACCAGTTCGGTGCTTGCCGCACGCAGCCAGCTGCAGCGTGCCCAGGGAGTAACCAAACCAAAAAAGAGTGAACCGGCAGCGCCAGGAAGAGCGCGGCCGGTGAACAACGCCGCGCTTGCACGACTGGCCTCGGTAACGGAGCGCGTACAGTCGCGTCCGGCACCGTCCGCGCTTGAGCAGAAAGCCCCGGCGAAAGAAGAGGCATACCGCTGGAAGGCGACCACCGTTGTTGAAACGGTGAAGGAAGAGGTCGCCACGCCGAAAGCGCTGAAAAAGGCGCTGGAGCATGAGAAAACGCCGGAACTTTCCGCGAAGCTTGCTGAAGAGTCCATTGCGCGCGACGCCTGGGCCGCCGAGGTTAGCAAACTTCAGCTGCCTAAGCTGGTCGAGCAGGTCGCGCTGAATGCCTGGAAAGAGCAGGACGGCAATCAGGTACGTTTGCACCTGCGTCCGGGCCAGCTGCACCTCAATTCCCCTGGCGCGCAAAAGGCGCTGGCCGAGGCGCTCACCGCATTACAGGGTGCGCCGGTTGAATTGACTATCATTGAAGATGATAATCCGGCAGTGAAAACGCCGCTCGAGTGGCGCCAGGCCATTTATGAAGAAAAGCTCGCGCAGGCGCGCGAGGCGATTATTGCGGATAACAACATTCAGACCCTGCGCCGGTTCTTCGACGCCGATCTGGATGAAGAGAGTATTCGCCCCATTTGATCGTGAGTCTGACTTACGGTTGTAATCCTTAAACGTGAAAAAGAGAGAAGCCTATGTTTGGTGGAAAAGGCGGTCTGGGTGGCCTGATGAAGCAGGCTCAGCAGATGCAGGAAAAAATGCAGAAGATGCAGGAAGAGATCGCTCAGCTGGAAGTCACGGGTGAGTCCGGTGCCGGTCTGGTCAAGGTGACCATCAACGGTGCGCACAACTGCCGTCGCGTGGAAATCGACCCGAGCCTGCTCGAAGACGACAAAGAGATGCTGGAAGATCTGGTTGCAGCCGCGTTTAACGATGCCGCTCGCCGTATCGACGAAACTCAGAAAGAGAAAATGGCCTCTGTATCCAGCGGTATGCAGCTGCCGCCTGGCTTCAAGATGCCATTCTGATGCAAACCAGTCCGCTGCTCACGCAGTTAATGGAAGCACTGCGCTGCCTGCCGGGCGTTGGCCCGAAGTCGGCGCAGCGCATGGCGTTTACGCTATTGCAGCGCGACCGCAGCGGCGGGATGCGCCTTGCGCAGGCTTTGACCCGCGCCATGTCAGAAATTGGTCACTGCGCGGATTGCCGCACCTTTACCGAGCAGGACGTGTGTAACATCTGTACGAACCCGCGTCGTCAGGAAAACGGCCAGATTTGCGTGGTGGAGAGTCCGGCGGACATCTACGCCATCGAACAAACCGGGCAGTTTTCCGGCCGCTACTTCGTGCTGATGGGGCATCTCTCCCCGCTCGACGGTATTGGCCCGGATGATATCGGCCTTGACCGCCTTGAACAGCGTCTTGAGTCCGAAACCATCAAAGAGGTGATCCTCGCCACCAACCCGACGGTGGAAGGGGAGGCAACCGCCAACTACATCGCCGAACTGTGCTCGCAGTACGGCGTGGACGCCAGCCGCATCGCCCACGGCGTGCCGGTGGGTGGCGAGCTGGAAATGGTGGACGGCACCACGCTGTCACACTCTCTGGCCGGGCGTCACAAGATTATTTTCTGACCAAACGGAGGCCGCGCGCGCGGCCTCCGCTTGAAAACTCTCCCCCTTATCCCCATCTCTCACTCAACGTTTTACAACCCCATTAAATGGCATTGTTGAGGTCGACTTAGATGAAAGGACAAGAAACCCGTGGTTTCCAGTCAGAAGTAAAACAGCTTCTGCACCTGATGATCCATTCCCTGTATTCCAACAAAGAAATTTTCCTGCGTGAGCTGATTTCCAACGCCTCGGACGCGGCGGACAAGCTGCGCTTCCGCGCGCTGTCCAACCCGGACCTGTACGAAGGCGACGGCGAGCTGCGCGTGCGCGTCTCGTTCAATAAAGAGAACCGCACCCTGACCATCGCCGATAACGGCATCGGGATGAACCGCGACGAGGTGATCGACCACCTCGGCACCATCGCGAAATCCGGCACCAAAGCGTTCCTTGAGTCCATGGGCTCTGACCAGGCGAAAGACAGCCAGCTGATCGGCCAGTTCGGCGTGGGCTTCTACTCGGCGTTCATCGTGGCCGACAAAGTTACCGTGCGCACCCGCGCGGCGGGCGACAGCGCCGAAAACGGCGTGCTGTGGGAGTCCAAAGGGGAAGGTGAATATACCGTTGATGACATTACCAAAGCGGATCGCGGCACCGAAATCACCCTGCACCTGCGTGAAGGCGAAGACGATTTCCTGAACGACTGGCGCGTGCGCTCGATCATCAGCAAATATTCCGACCACATCGCCCTGCCGGTAGAGATTGAAAAACGGGAAGAGAAAGACGGCGAAACCGTGGTCTCCTGGGAGAAGATCAACAAGGCGCAGGCGCTGTGGACGCGCAACAAGTCTGAAATTAAAGACGACGAATACAACGAGTTCTACAAGCACATCGCCCACGACTTTACCGACCCGCTGACCTGGAGCCACAACCGTGTGGAAGGTAAGCAGGAGTACACCAGCCTGCTGTACATCCCGGCACAGGCGCCGTGGGACATGTGGAACCGCGATCACAAGCACGGCCTGAAGCTGTACGTGCAGCGCGTGTTCATCATGGACGACGCCGAGCAGTTCATGCCGAACTACCTGCGCTTCGTGCGCGGTCTGATAGATTCCAACGATCTGCCGCTCAACGTCTCGCGTGAAATTCTGCAGGACAGCACCGTCACCCGTAACCTGCGCAACGCCCTGACCAAACGTGCGCTGCAGATGCTGGAAAAACTGGCGAAAGACGATGCGGAAAAATATCAGACCTTCTGGAAACAGTTCGGCCTGGTGCTGAAGGAAGGCCCGGCAGAAGACACCGCGAACGTTGAAACGATCGCCAAACTGCTGCGCTTCGCCTCTACGCATACCGACTCCTCCGCGCAGACCGTGTCGCTGGAAGAGTACGTCTCGCGCATGAAGGAAGGGCAGGAGAAGATCTACTACATCACCGCCGACAGCTACGCGGCGGCGAAGAGCAGCCCGCACCTGGAGCTGCTGCGTAAGAAAGGCATCGAAGTACTGCTGCTTTCTGACCGCATCGACGAGTGGATGATGAACTACCTGACCGAGTTCGACGGTAAATCCTTCCAGTCTGTCGCCAAAGCGGACGAATCCATCGACAAACTGGCGGATGAAGTTGACGAAAGCGCGAAAGAAGCCGAGAAGGCGCTGGAGCCGTTCATTGAGCGCGTGAAAACCCTGCTGGGCGAGCGCGTGAAAGAGGTGCGCTTCACGCACCGTCTGACCGACACCCCGGCGATTGTCACCACCGATGCGGACGAAATGAGCACCCAGATGGCGAAACTGTTCGCTGCGGCGGGCCAGGCGATGCCGGAAGTGAAATATATCTTTGAGCTTAATCCGGATCATCCTCTGGTGAAACGCGCGGCGGATACCCAGGACGACGCCCGCTTTGCCGAGTGGGTTGAGCTGCTGCTGGATCAGTCCCTGCTGGCCGAGCGCGGCACGCTGGAAGATCCTAACCTGTTCATTAAACGTGTGAATGCGCTGCTGCTGGCGTAATTGACCACGCCTCCCCTGGTCTTCTCCCTCTTCCGTGGGAGAGGGCCGGGGTGAGGGCATCAGACCGCACCCTCCCAAATAATCTCCCCCCGTTAACCGTTTCAGCCTTCCCGCCTTCCTTGAGCGATGCCCGTTCTGGTGGTATTGTTTAGCGCTTTTGAAAAATTGAAACGACTTTTGAGGGGATTTTCGCAATGCGTATTATTCTGCTTGGCGCTCCGGGCGCGGGTAAAGGAACTCAGGCTCAGTTCATCATGGAGAAATACGGTATTCCGCAAATCTCCACCGGTGACATGCTGCGCGCCGCTGTTAAATCTGGCTCCGAGCTGGGTAAACAAGCGAAAGACATCATGGACGCAGGCAAGCTGGTGACCGACGAGCTGGTTATTGCTCTGGTTAAAGAGCGCATTGCGCAGGAAGACTGCCGTAACGGTTTCCTGCTGGACGGCTTCCCACGCACCATTCCTCAGGCCGACGCCATGAAGGAAGCGGGCATCAACGTGGACTACGTTCTGGAGTTCGACGTACCGGACGAGCTGATCGTTGACCGTATCGTTGGCCGTCGCGTACACGCTGCTTCTGGCCGCGTTTACCACATCAAATTCAACCCACCTAAGGTTGAAGGCAAAGATGACGTGACCGGCGAAGAGCTGACCACCCGTAAAGACGACCAGGAAGAGACCGTGCGTAAACGCCTGGTGGAATACCATCAGATGACCGCACCGCTGATCGGCTACTACACTAAAGAAGCGCAGGCGGGTAACACCAAATACGCAAAAGTTGACGGCACCAAAGCCGTGGCTGACGTACGTGCAGAGCTGGAAAAAATCCTCGGCTAATCGCGCGCCTCTCACCCGGGTTTCCGGGTGAGAAATATTCTCATCTTACCTATTACAGCAATGGGTTTCGTTTAAACGCATTTCCGCTACAATTGACAACCTATCAAATGGTTAAGAGGCGTGAATGAGTCAGGCGAAAACCGGCATCCTGCTTGCCAATCTGGGCACTCCAGAAGCACCTACATCAGACGCGGTAAAACGCTACCTGCGACAATTTTTAAGCGACACGCGCGTCGTGGATTTCCCGAGACTGCTGTGGTGGCCGCTGCTGCGTGGCGTCATTCTGCCGATTCGCTCTCCGCGCGTCGCCAAACTCTATCAGTCCGTCTGGATGGAAGAGGGCTCGCCGCTGATGGTTTACAGCCGTCGTCAGGAGAAAGCGCTGGCCGCCCGCCTGCCGGATATGCCCGTCGCGCTCGGCATGAGCTACGGAAAACCGTCCCTGGAAAGCGCGGTGGAATCACTGCTGGCGCAGGGCGTGGACCATATCGTCGTGCTGGCGCTCTACCCGCAGTACTCCTGCTCGACGGTGGCCGCCGTCTGGGACGAGCTGGCCCGCATTCTGGCGACCCGCCGCCGCATTCCGGGCGTCACCTTTATTCGCGACTACGCGGATAACGATCTCTACATCCAGGCGCTTGCCAACAGCGCGCGCGCGTCGTTTGAAAAGCACGGCGAGCCGGATCTGCTGCTGCTTTCCTATCACGGGATCCCGCAGCGTTTTGCCAATGAAGGGGATGATTATCCGCAGCGCTGCCGCGATACCACGCGCGAGCTGGTCTCCGCCCTTGGCCTGCCGCCGGAGAAGGTGATGATGACCTTCCAGTCGCGCTTCGGTCGCGAGCCGTGGCTGACGCCGTACACCGATGAAACCCTCAAAATGCTGGGCGAGAAGGGCGTGAAGCACATTCAGGTGATGTCGCCGGGCTTCTCGGCCGACTGTCTGGAAACGCTGGAGGAGATCGCGGTACAAAACCGGGAATTTTTCCTTGAAGCTGGCGGCGAAAAGTACGAGTACATTCCGGCGCTTAACGACTCCCCTGAGCATATTGACATGATGGTCTCGCTGGTGACGAAAAGCCGCTAATCGCGCTTGAGGCCGGGTTTGTGCTACCATTCCCGGCTTCTATTCCTTGCACAGTTCAGACCATGAAATTTCCCGGTAAACGTAAATCAAAACACTACTTCCCCGTTAACGCGCGCGATCCGCTCCTGCAGCAAATCCAGCCTGAAAGTGAAACCAGCGCCGCATGGGTGGTGGGTATCGATCAGACGCTGGTGGATATTGAAGCCAAAGTGGATGATGCGTTTGTTGCGCGTTACGGTCTGAGCGCCGGGCATTCGCTGGTGATTGAAGACGACGTTGCCGAAGCGCTGTACCAGGAGCTGGTGCGCGAAAACCTGATTACCCATCAGTTCGCCGGTGGCACCATCGGCAATACCATGCACAACTACTCTGTGCTGGCCGACGACCGCTCGGTGCTGCTCGGCGTGATGTGCAGCAATATCGAAATCGGCGGCTATGCCTACCGCTATCTCTGCAACACCTCAAGCCGTACCGATCTGAACTACCTTCAGGGTGTCGACGGGCCAATTGGCCGCTGCTTTACCCTGATCGGGGAATCCGGTGAGCGTACCTTCGCCATTAGCCCAGGCCACATGAACAAGCTGCGCGCTGAGAGCATCCCGGAAGCGGTGATCGCGGGCGCCTCGGCGCTGGTGCTGACCTCCTACCTGGTGCGCTGTAAGCCGGGCGAGCCGATGCCGGAAGCGACCATGAAAGCGATTGAGTACGCGAAGAAATACAACGTGCCGGTCGTTCTGACGCTGGGTACTAAATTCGTTATCGCCGATAACCCGGAATGGTGGCAGGCGTTCCTGAAAGAGCACGTTTCGATTCTGGCGATGAACGAAGAAGAGGCCGAAGCGCTGACCGGCGAAAGCGATCCCCTGCTGGCATCTGACAAAGCGCTGGACTGGGTGGATCTGGTGCTCTGCACTGCCGGACCGGTTGGGCTGTACATGGCCGGCTTCACGGAAGAAGAGAGCAAGCGTAAAACCCAGCACCCGCTGCTGCCCGGCGCGATTGCCGAGTTTAACCAGTACGAGTTCAGCCGCGGCATGCGTTACAAGGATTGCGTGAATCCGCTGCGCATCTACTCTCACATCGCGCCATACATGGGCGGTCCGGAGAAGATCATGAACACCAACGGCGCGGGCGACGGCGCGCTGGCGGCGCTGCTGCACGATATCACCGCCAATGCCTACCACAAAACCAACGTACCGAACTCCAGCAAGCACAAGTTCAGCTGGCTGACCTATTCGTCGCTGGCGCAGGTGTGTAAGTACGCCAACCGCGTGAGCTATCAGGTGCTTAACCAGCATTCCCCGCGCTTAACGCGCGGCCTGCCGGAACGCGAAGACAGCCTCGAAGAGGCGTACTGGGACAGGTAAAAGCAAAACGGCAACCTATGGTTGCCGTTTTTAGTGTTTGTTCCCTCTGCCTTGTGGGAGAGGGCCAGGGTGAGGGCATCAGGCCGCACAACTCTTAACCCGTCACAGCCTCTTCAACCGGCGGTTTCTCCAGCAGCGTCAGCATCGTATTCGCAATCTCGCGCTCGCCCATCACCACCTTATCCGCACCGCGCTCGGTAATGTACTCCACCTCGTCGTCATAATGCGCCCGGGCGATAATCTCAATCGCTGGACACTTCGCGCGCGCGGAGGCCACAATCTCACCCGCTTCATAGCCGTTAGGTATGGTCAGCAGCAGCCAGCGTGCGCAGTCCAGATGTGCCAGATTCATGATCTCTTCGTTTGCCGCATTGCCCAGCACCGCACGAATACCGCGCTCGCGCAGCTCGTCAACGCGGGTGCGAGAGGTCTCAATCACCACCAGCGGAATGCCCTGCGCCATCAGCTTCTCACCGAGCAGGCTGCCCACGCGGCCAAAGCCGACCAGCAGGGCGTGATTGCAAATATCCACCGGGATCTGCTTCTCCTCTTCGATGGCTTCTTCCAGCGTCTGTTCTTCCAGCGTTTCGGTTTTATCGAGGTATTTTTCCAGCAGGGCAAACAGCACCGGGTTCAGCATAATCGACAGAATCGCCCCCGCCAGCACCAGGTTTTGTCCCGCCTGCGGCAGCAGGTTCAGGGCCATGCCCAGGCCGGCCAGAATAAAGGCGAACTCACCGATCTGCGCCAGGCTGGCGGCGATGGTCAACGCCGTACGCGGGGAGTGGCCGAACATCCGCACCAGGAAGAAGGCGGCAAGCGACTTACCAAAGATGATGATCGCCAGCGTGCCCAGCACGGCCAGCGGCTGGTGAATCAGAACCATCGGATCAAACAGCATCCCGACGGAGACGAAGAACAGCACGGCGAAGGCATCGCGCAGCGGCAGAGTATCGTGCGCCGCGCGGTGGCTCAGCTCGGACTCGTTCAGCACCATCCCGGCAAAGAACGCGCCCAGGGCAAAGGAGACATCAAACAGCTCTACGGCACCAAAAGCGATGCCCAGCGCCAGCGCCAGCACGGAGAGGGTAAACAGCTCGCGTGAGCCGGTTGCCGCGCTGCGGGACATGATCCACGGCACCAGACGGCGCCCCACCAGCATCATGATGGCGATAAACGCCACCACCTTGCCGATGGTGATACTCATATCCAGCGCCAGCGAAGCAAAGCCGACGTTGTCTTTTTCCATCATCCCGGCGACTGCAGGCAGCAGCACCAGCGTCAGGACCATCACCAGGTCTTCAACAATCAGCCAGCCTATCGCGATTTGCCCGCGCTGACTGTCTATTAGCTGTCTCTCTTCAAGCGCGCGCAGCAGCACCACGGTACTGGCGGTTGAAAGACACAGCCCAAATACTATGCCGGTCATTAACGACCAGCCCAGCACCGCCGAAAGCGCCATCCCCAGCAGCGTCGCCACCCCTATCTGGGCGATCGCTCCTGGTATGGCAATCGACTTTACCGCCATCAAATCCTTCAGGGAGAAGTGCAGGCCGACGCCAAACATCAGCAGAATTACGCCCAATTCCGCCAGCTCTGGGGCCAGTTTGGTATCCGCCACGAAGCCTGGCGTAAACGGTCCCGCCAGTACACCCGCTAACAGATAGCCGACAAGAGGAGAAATACGCAGTTTATTGGCAATCATGCCGAGGATAAAAGCGAGCACAAGTCCACCAACAATGGTGGTGATAAGCGGTGTGGCGTGGTGCATTCCGTCTCCTTTCGTTGTGGGTGTTCCTTTTTGGCGAAAACCAAAAAACCGAGTAATAGTTTATGACAAATTTTACCCTTATGTTTATGAATAATTGTTGAAGTTTGAATAAAACAGCAATAAGCACGTAAAAAAGCGCATTTTGATAAATTCAGTGAGGGTATGAAGAGGAAACCCTTATGGCATCAGGGTATCGGGAAGCCAAAGTTAAACTTTGGCTTCCCGTAACTTATGCTTTATGACGGTTATCAGGCAGGAATATGGTTAACATACCAAGAAGTGGCAGGAAAGCGCAGATTTTATAAACCAGGAAGATGCTGGTGTGATCCGCAACCATCCCTAACACCGCTGCACCAAGCCCACCCATGCCGAAGGCGAAACCGAAAAACAGTCCGGAAACCATACCGATACGGCCAGGCAGCAGCTCCTGGGCATAAACCAGAATGGCGGAAAACGCCGATGCGAGGATAAAACCAATGATCACGGTTAAAATTCCCGTCCATTCAAGGCTTGCGTACGGCAAAATGAGGGTAAAGGGGGCTACGCCGAGGATAGAGCCCCAAATGACATATTTACGCCCAATCTTATCACCCACAGGCCCGCCAATGACCGTACCGGCCGCGACGGCGAACAGGAAGGCAAACAGGTGGAACTGCGCATTCTGTACCGATAATCCGAATTTTTGCATCAGATAAAAGGTGTAATAGCTGCTGATGCTCGCCATATAGAAGTATTTCGAGAAAATCAGCACCAGCAGTACGGAAACCGCCAGGATAACCTTATTGCGGGGCAGGGGATTGATAACCTTCGCTTTAGGTTTTCCTTTATTCACGCGATGCTGAGCGGCATACCAGCGGCTGATCTGCGCCAGCACGATAATCGCCAGCAGCGCAGCCAGCACAAACCAGGCCACGTTGCCTTTACCGTAAGGGGCAATAATCACCGCGGCCAGCAGCGGGCCGAGAGAGCTACCAAAGTTACCGCCAACCTGGAAGAGTGACTGCGCCAGCCCGTGACGCCCCCCTGAAGCCATACGCGCCACGCGGGAAGACTCCGGATGGAAAACGGACGAGCCGGTGCCCACCAGCGCGGCGGCAACCAGCACCGCTTCAAAACTCCCCGCCATGGCCAGCAGCACCAGCCCGCTTAAGGTAAAGCACATGCCAATCGGCAGCGACCAGGGCATCGGATATTTATCCGTCCAGTAGCCCACCACCGGCTGCAGCAGCGAAGAAGCCAGCTGGAAGGTCAGGGTGATCATCCCTATCTGCACGAAAGTTAATGAAAACTCGGACTGCAGCAGCGGATAAATGGCCAGAATCAACGACTGGATCATATCGTTGAGCAGGTGCGAGAGACTGATTGCGCCTAAGACTTTAAAGGAGGTGCGCGACGCCGGCGCGCCCGGAACGGGCTGGGTTGATTCACTGATTGCCATAGAGAGAAGTACCACGTCTTTGGTTATTAGAGGTGCAGGGTGTAATTATTATCCGACTAACATACCCGCCCGGGACATTTGAAGAAAGTCGCAATTCTGAAAACTTATTTGTCTATTATTGTGAGTCACTGTAATTTTTGCCTTTGTCTATTGGTCAGGGAGAGAGAAGATGAAGTTAATGAAGCGGGGCGTCGCGCTGGCGCTCTTAGCCGCATGGGGCCTAGTAAGCCTGCCCGCGCAGGCGTATGAAAAAGACAAAATCTATAAAATCACCATTCTGCATACCAACGATCACCACGGTCATTTCTGGCGCAGTGAATACGGCGAATATGGCCTGTCGGCACAAAAAACGCTGGTGGACGGCATTCGTAAAGAGGTGGCTGCTCAGGGCGGCAGCGTGCTGTTGCTCTCAGGCGGCGATATTAATACCGGCGTGCCGGAATCCGATTTACAGGATGCCGAACCCGATTTTCGGGGCATGAACCTGATTGGCTACGACGCGATGGCCGTGGGTAACCATGAGTTTGATAATCCCCTGACCGTGCTGCGTCAGCAGGAAAAATGGGCCAAATTCCCCTTCCTCTCCGCTAATATTTACCAGAAAAGTACCGGCGAGCGCCTGTTTAAGCCGTGGGCGCTGTTTAAGCGTCAGGATCTGAAGATCGCGGTCATCGGCTTAACCACTGACGATACGGCGAAAATTGGTAACCCCGAGTTCTTTACCGATATCGAATTCCGCAAACCGGCAGACGAAGCGAAGCTGGTGATTCAGGAGCTGCAGCAAAACGAAAAGCCGGACGTGATTATCGCCACCACGCACATGGGGCACTACGACAACGGTGATCACGGCTCCAATGCCCCCGGCGACGTGGAAATGGCGCGCAGCCTGCCAGCGGGCTCGCTGGCGATGATTGTGGGTGGTCACTCACAGGATCCGGTATGTATGGCCTCGGAGAACAAAAAGCAGGTGGACTACGTGCCGGGCACGCCGTGCGCGCCAGACCGTCAGAACGGTATCTGGATAGTGCAGGCGCACGAGTGGGGTAAATACGTGGGCCGGGCGGATTTCGAGTTCCGTAACGGCGAGATGAAGCTGGTTCATTATCAGCTCATCCCGGTCAACCTGAAGAAGAAAGTCACCTACCCGGACGGGAAAAGTGAGCGCGTACTTTACACGCCAGAAATCGCAGAGAACCAGCAGATGCTCTCCCTGCTGACGCCGTTCCAGAACAAGGGCAAGGCGCAGCTGGACGTGAAAATCGGCACGCTGAACGGTCGTCTGGAGGGGGACCGCAGTAAAGTTCGTTTCGTGCAGACCAACATGGGCCACCTGGTGCTGGCGGCGCAAATGGCGCGTACCGGGGCTGATTTTGGCGTGATGAGCGGCGGCGGCATTCGTGATTCCATCGAGGGTGGAAATATTACCTATAAGGACGTCCTGAAGGTACAGCCGTTCGGTAACGTGGTGGTCTATGCGGACATGAGCGGGAAAGAGGTGATTGACTACCTGACCGCCGTGGCGCAGATGAAGCCCGATTCCGGGGCCTATCCGCAGTTTGCCAACGTCAGCTTTGTGGCGAAAGACGGCAAGCTTAACGACCTGAAGATCAAAGGCGAACCGGTTGACCCGGCGAAAACGTATCGTCTGGCGACGTTAAGCTTTAACGCCACCGGCGGCGACGGCTATCCGCATATTGATAACAAACCGGGATACGTGAACACCGGCTTTATCGATGCGGAAGTGCTGAAGCAGTTCATTGAGCAGAATTCGCCGATTGACGTGAATGCCTACGAGCCGAAAGGTGAGGTGAGCTGGCAGTAGTGCGGGTGTTTTGTGCCGGGTGGCGGCTACGCCTTAACGGGCCTACATTCGAATCGTAGGCCCGGTAAGCGCAGCGGCACCGGGCAATTTTCTCAATCCCGGCGCGCAATATCCGCAAATTTCGCGTCCAGCATTTTCGCCAGATCGCCCGCCGCCAGCTCGATATCCAGCCCGCGCTTGCCGCCGGATATAAAGATGGTTTCAAATTCCTGTGAAGGCGCATCGATCAGCGTCGGCAGGCGTTTTTTCTGCCCGATAGGACTGATCCCGCCCACCAGATAGCCCGTGGTGCGTTGCGCCACCATCGGATCCGCCATATCCACCTTCTTCGCCCCCAGCGCTTTGGCGACTTTCTTCAGATCCAGCTGCCCCGCCACCGGAGTAACCGCGACGGCGAGGTGTTTCATATCGCCATTCACCGCCACAAGCAGCGTTTTATAAACCTGGTCCGCATTAAGCCCCAGCTTGCGCACCACTTCATCACCAAAGTTAGTTTCATGCGGATCGTGATCGTAAGTGTGGATCCGGAAAGAAATGTTGTTTTTTTCGAGTAATTTAACGGCGGGAGTCATAGCTATCCTTCTTACGACAGACAAATCATGCCCACAGCATACGCCTGACGTTTGTCTAAAAAATAGCACCATCTTGCGCAATAGTATTGGCAGTGATGGTCACTTTGAGCGACAATCGGCTGAACCGAAGGTCTCCTTCGGCATAATAAAAACGATGAAATTCCTCTTTGACGGGCCAATAGAAATATTGGCCATTTTTTTATTTCAACAGTGACGGCAAATTCCCTTCTCCGTACAAATGTAACGCCCCAACCGCCACCACGTAATGCCCCGCGGGCAAAGCATGCAGCGTCTGCCGCCAGGCTTTGTTGCGCGCATTCATCAGCACATCATACAGCGATTCGCTGAATGTAGACGGTAACGCCAGCTTACCGTCCTCAGGCGGCGCGTCCAGCCACCAGCCAATCATGGTCTGTAGCAGGCGCGCGTTGGTATGCCAGTGGGTCAACGTATCATCCAGCAGCATCAGGCCGTCGTCGGGAAGCTGCCGCAGAAGCGCAATCTGGCTGTCCGTCCCTTCCAGCTCGATGATGGGCAGGCTGCGCGCCCTTGCCGCGTTCAGCAGCTGGTAATCAATGCCGTAGTCACCGCGCAGTCCCAGACGCTGCGCCTGCGTGGCCTGCAGCACCATCGCAATTTGCCAGAGCGGCAGGGTGTCAATCATGGAGAGCGACACGCCGGTTTCATCCGCGACGCGCGTCAGTTCGGCAAGCCGGGCATCATCCAGACGTTCCGCCAGGCTGAGATCGCTTTCCAGCCCGGCAAACGGCGACTCCTGACCCGAAATGTCCGCCTCAACGACCAGCGCGTCGGCGCGTTTCAGTTGTTTAATCAGCCCGGGTGGCAGGGGAGACATATCCTGTGTACCCATATGGATGCTGCCGACCAGATGAAGGTGCTGCCCGCCGGGGAGAGAGATATCCAGACCGGGCCAGGCGTAACGGCGAGGAAAGAGGGCGCGAAACGATGCTTTTATACGATTAAACAGACCCATACGCGCTCCATGAATGGAAAGGTTCATGCTAGCGCGTACGGGTACAAGGTTCAATCCTTCGGTTTAAAGCGCAGCAGACGGTTGGCGTTGCTCACCACGGTAATGGAGGAGAGCGCCATCGCCGCGCCCGCGACCACCGGGTTAAGCAGCGTGCCGGTCAGCGGCCATAAAATCCCGGCCGCGATTGGGATACCGAGGGTGTTATAGACGAACGCTCCCAGTAAGTTCTGCTTCATGTTGCGCAGCGTGGCTTTTGAAATGGCCAGCGCGTCGGCAACGCCCATCAGGCTGTGGCGCATCAGCGTAATCGCAGCGGTTTCGATGGCGACATCGCTCCCGCCACCCATGGCAATCCCCACGTCCGCCTGGGCCAGCGCCGGGGCATCGTTGATGCCGTCGCCGACCATCGCCACCTGACGACCCTGACTTTGCAGCTTCTTGATGGCGTCCGCTTTACCGTCCGGCAGCACGCCTGCAATGACCTCATCAATTCCGGCTTCTTTCGCGATGGCGTTGGCCGTTGTCGGATTGTCCCCGGTCAGCATCACCAGACGATAGCCCGCACGGTGCAGACGCTGCAGGGCGTCCACGCTGTCCTGGCGAAGCGGATCGCGCACGGCCAGCAGCGCGGCGGCTTTGCCATCCACAGCCAGCAGAACCGGCGTAGCGCCCTGAGACGCCTGCGCCTTCAGCTCGCTTTCCAGCGCGGCGGTATCAATACCGTTTTCATTGAGCAATGCCTGGTTGCCCAGCAGCAGCGCGTGGCCTTCTGCTTCACCGCTGACGCCGAGCCCGCGCAGGGTGCGGAAATTGCTTACCTGCGGCAGGGCAGAAGCATTCGCTTTATCGAGAATGGCGCGCGCCAGCGGATGGCTGGAGCCCTGCTCCAGCGCGGCGGCGAGACGCAGCGCCTCCTCTTGCGCAATGCCAGCGGTAGTGACGGCCACCACCTGCGGTTTGCCTTCGGTCAGCGTGCCGGTTTTATCAAACACCAGCGTGTCCAGGGTGCTGGCCCGCTGCAGCGCGTCTGCATCCCGCACCAGTACGCCAAATTCAGCCGCGCGGCCTACGCCGGAGATAATCGACATCGGTGTCGCCAGGCCAAGGGCGCAAGGACAGGCGATGATCAGCACCGTGGTGGCGATCACCAGGGTATAAACAATCTGCGGTGCGGGACCGAAGAAATACCAGATAGCCGCGCTCAGCAGGGCAATGCCGACCACCACCGGCACAAAAATGGCCGAGATTCTGTCGGCAAGCTGGCCAATTTCCGGCTTGCTGCTCTGCGCCTGGCGCACCATGCGGATGATACGCGACAGCGTCGTGTGGCTGCCGACGGCGCTGGCGGTAAACAGCACGCTGCCGTCCTGCACCACCGTACCCGCATGAACGGCGTCGCCGTCTGATTTCTGCTGGGGGATAGGCTCGCCGGTCAGCATCGCTTCATCCAGCCAGGCTTCGCCCTGGGTTATCTTGCCGTCAACGGGAACGCGATCGCCCGTCGTCAGGCGCAGCGTCATGCCGGGCTGAACCTCGGCCAGCGGGACGCTTTTCTCCCCCTCGTCCGTGACCACGCGGGCCGTCGGCGGGGTTAAATCAAGCAATCTTTCCAGCGCTTTCGAGGAGCGCTGACGGGCGCGGGCTTCCAGCATATGGCCCAGGTTAATCAGGCCGATAATCATTGCGCTGGCTTCATAATAGAGATGGCGCGCCTCCATCGGGAACCACTGGGGCCAGACGTTCACGCTCATCGAATAGAGCCACGCCGCGCCGGTACCGAGCGCCACCAGGGTGTCCATCGTCGCGGTGCGGTTTTTCAGGCTCTTCCAGGCGCTGGTATAGAAATGCCCGCCTGCAAACACCATCACCGCAAGGGTAATCAGACCGATCGCCAGCCACAGCGTGCGGTTGTCGTCGGTGACCATCATGTTGTCGCCGACCATCCCCCACACCATGACCGGTACCCCGACCAGCAGAGCGACAATCGCCTGCCAGCGGAAGCGCTTCATGGTGGCGATAGCCGTTTCCTGCTGGCGCTCGCGGCGTTTGGCGTCATCTTCGATGGCCTCCGCCCCGTAGCCCGCTTTCTCAACGGCCTGCACTAAATCTGCGGCGGAGGCGCTGCCCATCACCAGCGCGGTACGCTCCGCAAGATTGACCCGTGCCTGCGCGACCCCCGGTACGGCCTGTAAGGCGTTTTGTACCCGGGAGACACAGCTGGCGCAGCTCATGCCGTTGATCAGCAGCTGTTGGCTGTCATCAATATCATCAGCTGCCGGAAGCTCAGGAGTAGCCGCTGTCAGTGCTTCCGACGGGGATGATGACTCTGCCAGCGGTTTAGCCTTTGGGTGGCTTAACTCCGCCCCGTAACCGGCCTGTTTGATGGTATCGATCAGCGCATCCGCGCTGGCGCTGCCGGTTACGGCGGCACGATCGATAGTCACGTCAGCGCTTTCAACGTCAGGGCGCTGTTCCAGGCTTTCTTTAACGCGTTTGACGCAGTGGCCGCAGGAGAGGCCGTCCAGCGTCAGGTCGATAGTGTGAGACATAACAAAACTCCCGTATAATGAACTGGTCAGTAGTTGACCGGAGTAACGCTTTTCGCTAACTGTTATGAAGGTTAAACCTTCCATCAAGGGGAAGGTCAAGAATTTAAATTGCTGATTGAAAGGGATTTTTAAAATCAGCGTCCACATAGCGTCCACACTTCGACAAAAGTGTCCACATTACAATGACAAAGCCCCGCTTGTTGAGCGGGGCTTTTTTCATAACAAGTTACTCTTCATCGTCTGAAGGTAGCTCTAGTTAATGACATAAACTTCGTTTACTTCCAACCACAAGCTTTTTGAAGCGGTTTCATTGCATCTGAAAGGCCCTTCAGATCGAAGGTTGCACTCACAGGGGCTTCATTGTATGGGGTGATTCTGGTGAACATTTTGTCTGCTTTAGCTAGAGATTTAATGAAATCGATGTCACTACCCTTGTAAAAAACTGCTTTGGTATCAGTTGAGATAGACCATTCTTTTTCAACTGCTTTCTGCTTATCCAGGCGGTAGAGCATGCTAGTTTGCTCAAGACCTAGGTACACATCCCAGTTAATGAATACCTCCGTTTTCTTTTCGCGGCAGGCTACATACATTGTTGGAATCACACTTTCTCCAAAAGGAGTTCGAATGTAATCATTACTGTTAAGTGAGAGGATTATGTTTTTTGAGTCGTCTACCGGCGAGGTGCTAATTGATGTTTGCCACTTGCCAGGGTTAGAAACAGAATTTTCTACAGCTTCAGTTTCTGCGGATGTAGTCTGCGGGAATAGCTTGTCGAAACATGCCAGCCTTTTAGTGCCATTAATTTCACTTTGGCACTCTAACAACTTAGCTCGGTCAGGTTGCTGATAATCAGTTTTTGCTGACGTGTTTATCGTGCTTGTTGTAGCTTTAAACGTTGGTGAGAAAAAGCGATCGTAACAAGATAGTCGTTTATCGTTATCTTTCTCCTCAGGGCATTGATCTCTACTCTCGAATTTATCAGCATTTTGTGTTCGTGATGGCGGTATTGATTTGTCGTAACAAGAAAGTCGTTCAGCATTATTTTCCATAGCCCGACATTCAAGTACTGCATTGAAGTTTTTATGTTCACTTCCTGCGTATACAGACGCTGCATTGAGTGCCATAAATGATGCTATTGCATTTAAAAACAGCTTTTTCATTTAATCATCCCTTTGGTCTTGTGAGGAATACAAGGATACCGATGATTATGTCGCCTATAACCCAGACACTAGCGATTGCCATTAAACCTAGACTGGTACCAATTGCAGCCCCAGCTCTTTCTGCATCGGAAGTTGCGTGATTTATTACTTCACCACTCCCACCTAATCCTGCGAAGAGGCAGTAGATCATAAATAAGTTGAACAGTATAAAAGCCCACTTGATGACTTTTCCAAAAAGTGAACGCCGTGGCTTTTTAAGCTGCTTCCCACATGACGGGCAGCGTAATGCTGTATCACTTACATCCTTTAGACACTCTGGACAGCTAACCAATGCCATAAACAAATCTCCTTAAATGAAAATCTTATCTTTTTGTTACAAATCATTGGGATTTTATCGGATTTGGACACATTGACAAGTGAAAAGCCCCGTTACATTGCGGGGCTTTTATTTAAATAATCAGGCTAAGTTGATTATTTCCATAGTGCGAGGCGGGAAAGGCATCGCGGGGGATGAAGTCTGGCGGTAACGGTGCAGTACCTGCACGCTTTGTTACCTCCCTTTCTACGCTGTTAAGCGTGGTGAATGACCGGCTACATTCCAGATTCTGACACTGGTGATATTGCCGGATTGTCATATCGGTTATTTTACGGCTGGTACGGGTGCGGGCCATAGCGCCGCAAAAAGGACATCTGAACATAATGATGGCTCCCCTGTGGGAGTTGAACTCCATTTCATTTTATTCAGTTTCCGCTATCCAGTCAGGTATTTTCGCTTCCAGCTCCAGCCGGGTGGTAAAGCCGCTGTCGTCTATGACGTGCTCAGCGCGCGCAATAATCCAGTCCTGATTATCTATTTTATCCTTAAAACCGCTAACCGTGACGTGCATTTCGGGGTAAAGCTCAGCGCGGCCACGCGCCAGGGTGATCGAGAACTCGGCTGCACCACGCTGAAGCTGTTGCCATTTTGCCGCTGCTGCACGTTTTGCCGCTTCTTCATTCTGGTAGGTCTTGCGCAGCACATAGATGTTACCGTCTGCGCCTTCCATGTAATCGCCCTCACGGCTGCTGCTCTTCTCTTTTTTGGGCTTTGCTGGCTTACGGCGCTTAACGCTGACCTTTTTCTTTTTGCCGAAATTGAGATCCAGCCAGTAAGCCCTGACGCCGGTATACGCATCCCGATCGGCAATACGAAAGCGGTGCCGATCGCCGCTCGTCCGGTCAATACTGGCAGAGGGTAACGCCTTCCCGTCAGCGGTAACACCTCCGCCCGGGAGGATAAACAGCAGACTGCCGTTCTTTACGGTGGCAATTGCGCCCAGCATTTCCGCCATGCGGGTAAGGAATGACATATCGCTTTCCTGCGTCTGGTCAGCGTGATCAATCTCAATATCCATGAGCATTTCACTGATCTGCGCTTTCAGGCCGTAGCGGTGCGCAATGGCCGATACAACGCGCTCAACGGTCACGTCATGCCATGAGACTTCGCGCTTTACGTTGAACTCTTCACGAAAATCAGCGCTGCGGGCAGTAATACCAATGATATCACCCGGCCCTTCATGGGATACCTCATCAACCGTGTACAGTCCCTTGTAAATCAGCGGCTCACCCAGCCAGCCAATTGATACAGCAAGCTCAGCGCCACGCGGAGGCAGAGCAACCATACCGTCACTATCATCAACAGAAATGGAAAGCTGATCGGCATCAAAACCCCGATTGTCCGTCAGTGACAACGACATGATCCGCTCGTCAAGCTGCGTCCGTACCTTGCCGCCCATCGTTATGCTGAATCCCGGACTTTTTACCGCCTCGGTCAGTGAATCGTTATAACTGCTTACGGCGTCGTTAAGTGATTTTGTCAGGTCTGTAAGTGCCATGCTTTCCCCCTTCTTTCGGCGAAGGATCCCACGCGCGCGGGAGAGGCCAAATCGGTTTTTGTTGTCGCCGTCCGGCCAGACCCGCAATAGCGTGAGTGACATTCAGACATGAGGGATTATCACTGCGAACTCAATAACGTAATGGTGGCTAACATGTCAGAGACACGTTTCCACGGTGTACGCGTCCGGGAGAATACCGACCTGGTGACGGCCATCAATGACATTGAATCAAGTGTCATTGGGGTCGTTGCCGTAGCGGATGATGCCGACGCGGAAACCTTTCCCCTGAATACCCCCGTGTTGCTGACGCGGGTTAACAACGTGCTGGGTAAGGCGGGTAAAACCGGTTCCCTGTACAAAACGCTTAAAGCCATCGCTGACCAGACCAGTCCGAAGGTTATCGTTGTGCGCGTGGCAGCAGCCACGGAAGAGGAAGGCGGTAAAACGCAGTCGCAGCTCATCATGGGTGGCACGGCAGAAGACGGCAGCTATACCGGCATGTACGCGTTTCTTACTGCCGAGCAGAAGGTGGGTTATCGTCCGCGCATTCTGGCCGTGCCGGGCTACGACACGGAAGAAGTGACCTCCGCGCTGTGCGTCATTGCACAAAACCTGCGCGCGTTTGTTTACGCCAGCTGCTATGGATGCAAAACGATGGCTGAAGCCACCGCATATCGTGCGACCTTCGCCTATCGCGAGCTAATGCTTATCTGGCCTGATTTCATTGCATACAACCCGCAGACAGGAGAAAACGAAACCTTCCCGGCCCCTGCGTATGCCTGCGGCCTGCGTGCGCTGATTGACAACAATCAGGGCTGGCATAAATCGCTTTCCAATGTATCGGTAAGCAACGTGCTGGGTATTTCGCAGGATGTTTTCTGGTCGCTTCAGGCCGAAGACAGCGACGCGAACGAACTGAACAACAAGGAGATCACGACGCTCATCAAGCGTAACGGTTTCCGGTTCTGGGGCAACCGCGTTACGGACACCAAAGACTATATCTTTGAGGTTTACACCCGTACGGCACAGATTCTGGCTGACAGTATCGCTGAGGCGCAATTTGAATCAGTGGACGAACCGCTAACCCCGGCCAACGTCAAGGACGTGGTCAGCGGCATCAGCGGCAAACTCAATTCGCTGGTGACGCAGGGGCGGCTAATTGGTGCTGAATGCTGGTTTGATATCCTGGATAACCCGACAACCGGTCTCCGTCAGGGTCAGGTACGCATTCGCTATAAATATACACCGATTCCGCCAATGGAAGATCTGACGCTCTACCAGACCTTCACGGACGAGTATTTCGAATCGGCGTTTTCTTCCCTGGGAGGTGCATAAATGGCGGTTCCTCACAAACTGCGCCTGTTCACCTGCTTTGTGAACGGCAGCAACTGCATCGGCAAAGTCTCTTCCGTGACGCTGCCAAAACTGACCCGTAAAACTGAAGATTTTCAGGGCGGCGGGATGATTGGCTCCGCTGCGGTGGATCTCGGTCTGGACAGTGGCGCGCTGGACACCACGATGGTGGTTGGTGGTCTGGTTCAGTCGCTTCTGCTGAACTACTGCGGCGATATCGACGAGACCCGCTTCCGCTTCGCCGGTGAGTATTACACCGATGGTGAAAGCCTGCTGGTAGAGGTCGAACTGCGCGGCCGGATCACCGAAATGGACGGCGGCGAAAGCAAGCAGGGAGAAGACACCTCCGTCAGTTACACGATGAAGAACACCTATTACAAGCTCACCATCGACGATAAGCCGCTGTTTGAGTTTGATCTGCTGAACTTCATCTACAAGAAAGACGGCAAGAATATCTACCCTGACCGCATCACGTCTGCGCTGGGAATGGGTAACTGATTAACCAGATAAGTGGCGGCACAGCCGTGCCGCCCGGAGCATTCAACAATGAGCAAAAAAAACGATAACGCGATTACGCTTGCAAAACCCGTCATTCGCGGCGATGAAAAAATTACTCAGGTAGCGATCACGGATGAAATCAAACAGGCTGGCTCCCTGCGTGGTCTGAAACTGGTCAACGTGATGAATATGGATGTGGATTCGGTGGCGGTGCTGCTGACCCGTGTAACGTCACCGCGCCTCAAGCAGACCGAAATCAACGAAATGGATACCCGCGATTTTGTCAGCCTGTCTGAAGCGCTTGTCCCTTTTTTGACACCTGCGGGGTCTGGAGCGTCGAGCGAGGCGGAGACGGAGAATCAGTAACACTCCTGCGGTTCGACCTGATCGACGATCTGGTTGCTGATATCGCGGTTGTTTTCAACTGGCCGCCCTCTGAAGTCTTCACGATGGAACTGGGCGAAGTCATAGCCTGGCGTGAGCGGGCGGCTGTCCGAAGTGGAGCCAGTGACAGTGAAAAGCCTTAATATCCGCGTCGCGTTCAGCGCGATCGATAAACTTACCCGCCCGGTCAATGCCGCCCGCCAGAGTGCGGGCGGTTTGTCTGAATCCCTCAAAAAAACGCAATCCAGTATTAAAGATCTGGACAGTCAGTCCCGCACGTTCAACCGTTTGCGCGACAGCGTACAAAAGACCTCCCGCAAAATCGACGACGCCAGCCGGACACTTGAAGGGCTGAATCAGGCGCAGCGGGAAGGTACACAGCTTACAGATAAGCAGAAAGCCCATATGGCAGCGCTGGCCGCAAAGCTGGAGCGCCTGAATTCTGCACGCACACAGGAAATGGTTAAGCTGCGCGCCGCCTCACAGGCGCTGCGCAGCCACGGCGTTTCGCTGGTCGGCAGCGATCGCACCATTCAGAGCGCTATACGCCGAACCGAGCAGTACAACCAGACGCTGGAGCGGGAACGGCGACAGCTTGCCGCTGTCACGCAGGCACGTGCGCGCTACGACCAGATGCAGCAAACGGCGGGCAAACTTCGTGGCGGTGGCACGATGGCCGTTGCCGGGGCCACTGCTGCCGGTTATGCAGCGGGGCGCTTTTTATCCCCTGCCGTTGGGTTTGACCGTGAAATGTCCCGCGTACAGGCGCTTACCCGCATAGATAAAAGCTCAGCAGACTTTTCGGCACTCCGCGATCAGGCCAAAAAGCTGGGTGCTGAAACACAGTTCACCACGACTGACGCCGCCAGCGGTCAGGCATTCCTCGCTATGGCCGGTTTCACTCCGCAGGCCATTCAGGCCGCACTGCCCGGCGTGCTCAATATGGCGCTGGCCGGTGGCATGGATTTAGGTGAAAGCGCCGATATCAGCTCAAACATCCTGTCTCAGTTCCGCCTCGATCCCAAAGAAATGGATCGCGTCAGCGATGTATTAACTGGCGCGTTCACCCGCACCAACACCGATCTGCAAAATATCGGTGAGGCAATGAAGTACGCCGGGACAGGTCTTTCCAATCTTGGCGTCAGCGTTGAACAGACAACAGCCATGATCGGCGTAATGGCGAACGTGGGTCTGCGCGGGAGTATCGCAGGTACAGGTTTGCAGGCCACATTTTCACGCCTTGCCGCGCCAACTGGCAGGGCAAAAACCGCGCTTAAAGAATTAGGCGTAGAAGTCGCTGACGCAACGGGGAAAATGCGTCCTGCTGAAGTCGTTCTAACCGATCTCTATAAAAAGATCAGCAAGTACGGGGATACCGATAAGCTCTCTTTCTTCAAAGATATTGCCGGTGAAGAGGCGTCAAAGTCATTCCAGGCTCTGGTTATGTCAGCCGGAAGCGGTGAACTTCAAAAGTTGCTGGGTGAATTGAAAAACGCCAAAGGTGAGGCACAGAAAGCCGCCAAAATAATGGCGGATAACCTTGATGGCGATCTCAAAAATCTGGATAGCGCCTGGGAAGGCTTCCGCATCCAGATTAACGATCTCGTTAACAATCAGCTTCGCGGCCTGACTCAAGGACTGAGTGACGTTGTGGGGAATATGACGCAGTGGGCGAAGGAAAATCCGAAGCTCGCCCAATCCCTGCTGGTTGTCGGCGGCAGCGTTCTGGCACTGACCGCCGCCATTGGCGGCACATCGCTGGCGATCGGCTTGCTGATGGGGCCACTGGCTAAACTCCAGTTAGGTTTTACCCTGCTGACCGGTGGCAGAGGCATAACCGGAACGATTGCCGCTCTGCGAACACTCGGCACAGCTTCCGGCCCGGCAATGGCAAGCGTGCGCGGATGGGGGCCAGTTCTCGGCTCGTTAGCAGGTAAAATGCGGGGAGTATCGACCATCATCCCTGCAATGCGCGGCGCACTTATGGGGGCATTTCTTGCACCTGGCGCCGCGCTGGGCGCACTGACTAAAAATATTGGAAAGTTTGCCCTTCGTCTGACTGGCTTGCCAGCAATATGGGGCATGATCACTACTGCGGTATCTGTGCTTGGTACAGCACTATCACTGCTGTTTAGCCCCATTGGCCTGATAGTGGCTGCGTTTATTGCAGCTGGTGTGCTTATCTGGCGGTATTGGGAACCTCTTAAAGCATTTTTTGCTGGCGTGTTCACCGGCATCATGGAAAGACTTTCCCCATTACGCGAGACCTTCGCGCAATTCAGCCCCATCTTTGACGCGATAGGCAGCGCTGTTAGCCAGGTCTTTAACTGGTTCAAATCTCTGCTTTCCCCGATGGAGTCCAGCAAGGAAACACTGGATAAATGTGCCAGTGCCGGTGAGGTGTTCGGCAACGTTCTGGGCGGTGCGCTTCAGCTTGTCCTGGCTCCCGCAAAAATGCTACTGGATACATTAGCCTGGATCCTTGAAAAGCTCGGCGTTCTGCCAGATGAGGCCGAAAAAGCCAGGAAGAAGATCGAAGACGCACAGCGTATGGCCGTTCTTCAGGACAAAATCGCCCTTCTTCAGGGAGATATTGCTAAAGTTGCGCCGAAAAAAGTTGAGGTGAATAACGTTCCACCCGGATCACCGCAACCCACTTCACCGCTGACCGGCGATAACGGCACTATGCGCCGGTTGCAGAGTATCGACAGTAATACCAAAGCGACAGCCGACAACACGAAGAAGATCGGCCCCGGCGATATCGTGTTTAAAAACCTGCCGCGTGCACTGGCCATTCGTGGTGAATGGAAGGAGTCGCAGCTTGCCAGTACCGCTACGGCAGGTCGGTTAAGTGAACGTCCCGCAACAGTGGGGGAGGAGTGGAAGGAGCCACAACCTGCTAAGACCACCACGGCAAGCCGGATAAGTGCGCGTCCCGTGGCAATGGGTGAGGAATGGAAGGCGGCACAACTTGCCAGCACTACCACGGCAGGCCGGGTAATTGCGCGTCCCGCAGTAGTGGGGGAGGAAGGGAAGGAACCACAGCTTGTCAGCACCACCACGGTGGGCCGAATAAGTGCGCTTCCCGTAGCGGTAGGGGAGGGGTGGAAGGAACCACTACTTGGCACCACCACGGCAGGCCGGTTAAGTGAACGTCCCGCAGTGGTGGCGGCGTCGCTTCCAGTCAAACAGTCGGAACTTCAGCCAGTCAGCCGCAGCGCCAGCAATATACCGGTTGCCGCTGGCGGCTTTACGGGGGAAGTTCACGTACACCTGCACGGCGTAGACCGGCAGGACGCGCACGAAATTGGCCGGATTATTGCCGATCAAGTTAATGCCGAACTGGCCCGCCGTGAACGGCTTAATCGCGGCAGTTTTAAAGACAGAGATTAAGGGGAGGCAACATTATGATGATGATTTACGGGATGTTCGTTTTTGAACTGAAGACACTGCCTTACCAGCAGCTGCGCCATTCGCTTAACTGGCGACATGTGAAAAATGACCGTATCAACCGATCGGCAAAATGGCAGTACATCGGCGCGGGGGAGACACAGATCAACCTGGACGGAGTGCTTTACCCTGAAATTACGGGCGGCGACGTGTCTCTTACCGTTCTGGCAACGCAGGCATATACCGGGCGTCCGTGGCCTTTAATCAGCGGCGCAGGGCAGATTTACGGGATGTATGTGCTGACCGGGCTACAGGCCACGCATACGGAGTTTGACCGCTACGGAAAGGCGAAAAAAATAGAGTTCTCGATCAGCTTTCAGCGCTGTGACGAAGATTTACGCGAACGCCTGCAAGCGTCGTCCGTTGGCGACCTGCTTTCAGGGCTGAAGGATAAAGCTACGTTCGCCTACAACTCTGCCAGTAGTACGCTGTCGGGCCTGTTCTGACAACATCCACATAAAACTAAAGCGGGCATTTGCCCGCTTCATCTTCCTGAACACACCGCCATAACTGACTGTGCTACAGCACCGTTAAAAATGACTGTACTCGATACATATGGCCAGCACGGTTAGAACCGGCAGTACTTGCCGGTATGCAAACTTATTCCGGCTTAACAGGCCAGGTAATTTCCGGCGCTTTCGACGTATCCACAGCCTGCACTGCCTTGATGTAGTTCATCCAGGCGATCAGGCTGGCTTTATCTTCATCGCTGATAATGCTTAACTGTAATTCCGTCTGCCACAGGCTGATCCTCGTTTGTGCCTCTGCAAGTAACGCAGCTTTCTGTTGTTCTGCTGCCTCCACATCTGCCTTGTGCTGTGCTTCATTATCCGTCACCCACTCGCTACCGTCCCACGTATCGTAAGGCGTGGACGGTGCCAGAGTGGTTGTGCCCTCCGGGTAATCACCGGGCAAAGAAACGATCACCGATTCCCCTGTTTCAGTGCTGTACACCGTTTCACCACGGTGATCGGCGACGTATTCCCAGGCGGTAAAGTCTGCTGTCCGGCAAATGGTGAAATCTTCTTTGCTTTTTCCTGGCTCGTCAGTGCAGGAGTTGGCTGGCAGGCCAACGCCAACAGCCAGATATTCCACGGATGTAGACAGGTATTCCCGCGTCTCACCATCATAATTAAACACGGTAATATCACCCGCCACAGTGGCAATAAGTTCGCTATTCAGTTTTGCCTTCGCCATTATGCAGCCCTCACGATGTAGTTAAACGCGGTGTTACATGGTGCGGTTTCGTTCTGGCCCTCGTCGGATAAATACACGCCACTGCTCCCCGAATATGCAAAATAAACGGTCGCTGAACTCTTACGGTAAGATTCATGAACAGCAGGAGTTTCGCCCCCGTCTCCATTACCAAACAATAATGCATGAGTGTGCTTCCTCAACTTATCAGCAGCATACGACAGAATAGCGCGGCCACTATCCAGCCCCCGCCCATCGTCCCAGCCGCGAATAAACACGCCGCGCAAATCAGGCAGACTACCTGATGGATATGCAACAGCCAGTTTGGGGTATTTTGCCCTGTCAAAAGCTGCGCCATTGCACTTGATAAAACCCGCTGGCGGTGTTGCCTGCGGCCACGGAAGCGGAAAACCTGCCGGGAAAAATTTATCAAAATCTGATTCCAGCAAATACTGCGTATGCGGATCAGCCGCGGCAATATGCGCCGCCAGCTGTTGATCCACATATGACTTAACTTCAATGACGGCATCATCGACATATTTACGGGTTGCCAGTACCACGGACGGATCGATTTTCAGCGTTACCGCCTCGGTACTGCTGACGATCAGAATCACGCGAATGACCTGCACACGCCCGCTGCCTTCCTGCAACTGCGGTTTATAGGTCTCCGCGCAGTTGGCAACTGCAATCATATCGCCGTCTTTATCAAACAGACCGATTTCACGGATCCACCATCCGCCCACGTCTTCCGGTATGACCTGTTCCGCAATGATCTGATTGGTATTTACCGGGTCGATAGTCAGCATGTTAAGTTGCGCGCGGCGCAGCTCATGCGTCAGCGCGGTTTGTGCCGGGTTCGGTGTCGGTAGCGCACCATTGCCATCACCTACGGCCATCTGGGTGATCTCAACCTTCGCACCCAATGCCGTGGCGTTTGCCAGTTTTGCCGCCCCGATATTGGTTAACAGGGCAAAATATTTAGTCGCCACTTGCGATCTCCACGGTATCAATTAAATGGACTGCCGCGCCGGTGTAGTCACCACCGCCCACGGATATGGTTTCAGGAAAATAGGGGTAAACGGTCAGCGTATCGCCGATATAACATCCCGCCCCAGCTTCGATATACCCCTGCGACTGAAGCGAAAGAGAAAGGCCAGTAAGGTGGCGGCTTCTCGGCTTGGCATCGTCAATAAGGCGCTCAAGCTCAAGATAGGTTTCCTCCGTAATCCCCTGCTCCTGAATACCGATTTCGAGCTTGAATGTTCCCGGTTCTTCGCCGCTCTGCCACCACTCGATCACGCGAAGCAGAAAGCCGAACGGTTCAACGACGCGACGCAAAGCGGAAATAGTGCCCTTCTGACGGTGAACCAGCCAGGAGGCTTTAATCACCTGCCGCTTGGTCTGTTCTGACCAGTTCTTATCCCAGCGGTCAACTGACAGCGCCCACGCGAGATAAGGCAGAAGATCAGCGGGGCATTCGTCCGGGTTCCACAGCTTGCGCAGATCAACAGGCATATCGGTAAGCCGCTCCGTCACCTTCTCTGTATTGCGCATAAAACCGCTGGCCGAAGGCGGCAGCATGTTCTTATTCATCAGTGCCCCCGGTTTCTATCGCGAAGGACTCGCACCGCGCTGCCTGCGTATCGGCGATCACAATATCGCTGGCAGGCTCCAGCAGCTCCACCCTCTGCACGCCTTGAACATGAAGCGCCGCCATAATGGCTGAGCGGGCAACGTCACGGCCAATCTTGCCCTGCTGATTCAGCCAGGACTGAAGCGCGTCCTGCGCGGCGGTATGGATTGGTTCAGACTCCGGGCCGGGATAGAAATACAGCATCGCATTGATCTGATAATTCACTATCTCTGCTGCCTGAACGGTCAGACGATCGGCAACGGGGCGCTTATCGTCAGCAGACAGCGCTTTATCCACCGTCGCCAGCAGTTCCGCACTGGCAGTGCCGTCACCTTCGGTAGACAGCACAGAGACCACCACCACAGCAGGCGACGGGCTGATCGCTTTGGCGTCCGCCACTTTGCCGCTGGCACTTTTGGCAAAATATTCATATGCACCGGTTGGCCCCGCCACGCTTAGCCCTTCAAACGCAGCCTGCGCGCGCAGACGCAGTGCGGTATCACTTTCTGTTACCGCGTCAGTGGTTGCCGTCTCCGGGGTTATGATCAGGCGTTCGGTGTTCAGGTTGCCCGCGAGATTATCAAGATCGGACGATACGGCATGGCTCAACATACACGCCGCCGCACCGTCATTAATCCGCTGCCTGAGCATCATTTCACGGTAAGCAACTACCTGGGCGATCACGTTCAGTGGTTCGGATTCCAGCTCCAGCGCGGCGGCAACAGAAGCCTGCTGTTCCTGCGGGAATGCCGCCAGCATGACGGCTTTGACCTCGCTGAGAATGACTTCAAAGTCCAGCACTTCGATAATTTGCGGCTGCGGTAGCTGCGATAAATCAACTGTTGCCATTGCTGCCACTCCTGAGCGTTAGCGCACTGCCTGCCGTCTGCATGGTTTCGGTGATAATACCGACCAGTTCAGCGGTAACAGCGCCATCCTTTGAATAACTGATATTGATGCCGTTCAGGGCAATACGCGGCTCCCACATCGTCAGGGCGATCACTGCCGCACTCATACATTGCAGGCGCGTCACTTCGTTCTGTGGTTCATCCAGCAGATCGGGGATCATGCTGCCGTAGTCCCTCCGCATAACCCGGCTTGCCAGCGGCGTGGTCAGTATGTCGCGTACTGAATTCCACAGCTGATCTGTATCGGTAAGCTGGCCCGTGCCGTCCGGGTTCATCCCGGTATAGCGGACTGTCATTTCGGCCCCCCTGTGTTGCTGCCGCCACCCTGCACACCACCATGCACGTGCGAATGAACAGTCACCCCGTTAGACGAAAGCGATCCGCCAGAATGGGTAACATTGCCCTTCATCGTGCCACCCTCCGACAGTTCGAACGTCCGCGCTTTCAGATGGTTGGTGCACTCTACAATTGGTGTTTCAAGCGTGACGCTGGCAGAGGCTTTGATATGTGCTGTCTTCATGCCCTGCGCTTCCAGCGCGCTGGCCTCTGCGTCATAGCGGAAAGAGGCACCGTCTGGTGCTGTCAGCACAATCTCTTTCAGGCTGCTGCCCGGCGCAGGGTTGTCACTGCTGTAGAGACTGCCGATAATGACCGCCGTTTCAGGGTTGCCACCGATACAGCCCAGCCAGACCTGTTCACCCACGGAAGGCGGTACCCATATACTGAATGCCCCGGCACGCGTGGTATTCCAGCGCAGCCAGTCGGTCTGAAGCTCGCCGCTTTGCACGCGCACACGCCAGCTCTCTTCATCAACGGCAATAACGACGCCGACGCGGAGGATATTTTCCAGCAGGCGGATCAGTTCAGCGCTCATCGTGCGGCACTCCCCAGACTGTTAAGCACCTGTTCTGTAATCATCTGCTCATCGCCCGCGGTAAAGCCCAGCAGCTCACGCACCGGATATTTAGCAAAGGCACCCGGCCCGACCTGGTCGCGCTGGCCATACTGGTGTACACGCGCAATGCGTGCCGCCACGCCGTCATAACCCACGGATGTGCCCCCTGCATCAGCACGCATTTTGAGAAAGCGATAACTGCGCAGCCGCTGAAACATCGGCACCTTCTTCGCAGTGCTGCGGCGAACTGAGCGCGTATTGATCTCGATGTAACGCTCAATATCGCTGCGGTAAAACGTGCGAATATCGTTGCGCTCTTCGTCAAAGCCGGTAATGGTGCGCCCGTATTTCCCCCGGCCTCCATGCCAGTTTTTGAGGCGGCGGATCTCGCCCTGCCAGACAAACACGATGCCCTGTTGAGAACGCAGCACCCGGCGACGGCGGGCAGGGTAAGGCGAACCTTCCGGGTTTTGCTGCGCTTTGATGCGCTGTTGCTGGCTCTTTCGCAGTGCCTGGCCAACCGCGCGGGCGGTGCGAATACGTCCGGCCTGCGAGGTGCCCGCCAGTATGTCGCTGAATACCTGATCCAGCTCACGGAAGAGATCGTTACTCATGGGCGTCAGCCTCCCATGTCACATCCTCAAAGATGGCGCTCCAGTCGCCCTCCGCTGACGGGATGCGCGGCTTAGGTTCCGGCAAATGTTCCGCACGCGGAATGCCGTTTGCATCCAGAGTGACCTTCACGCGCTCGCGCAGCGGCATTTCAAAAAGAATGTCGGCGGCATCGTCGTTGTTGATAAGGGTCGTAAATTTAATGTTCCTGTTCTTCTCCGGGTTCAGCAGCAGATCGGGCTGGTTGTGCCAGAGCCATGCCATTAACGGCAACGTGAAATCATCAATATCACCGGCAAAATTCATCACAAACAGCACCAGGGTATAGCGGTACATAAACGATGGTGTTTCGCCGGTCGTCTCGATGTTCCCTTCTTCCACAAAAACGGTGAAGGCTTCAGGGTTGGCTCTGCACCATTTGTTAGCGCGGGTCAGGGTCTCGCGCAGTGAGTCAGCTTTCAGCATGGTGATACCTTCTTAACGCCCGAAACGTTCAATCGCGCCCGCAATGATCAGCAGATAAATAAGCGTCCAGTAAGGGTGAGCGCTCAGGTAGTCGAATAAGGTCATGGTGTGGCCCTCGCGTGGTCAGTCAGTCTTTTCAGGCGGCGCAGATCGAGATCGGCTATCGCCGCCTTATCGGCGTTGCAGGTATCCAGCGCATCGCGCAGGCGATCACTCCAGATGGCTATTGCGCCCCACGTTACCGGGGCGGTCAGTTCCGGCGCTGGCGTTGCTGCCGTCAGGCTTTCCGGCACCGGTTCGTGCACGATTTTCATTTGCGGCTGCGGCGGTACGGTGTTGCAGGCTGTTACTGACAGAAGCAGGAACAACAGTACTGGCACACGTATCGTCTTTGATGGCATCGCGCATGTTTTCACGTCGTTTTTCTCCCTCGGCGTTTCTTTGCTGTTCGGTTGCCCTCAACTGTGCAAGGACTTCGCGGGCATCAGCAGTCAGCGCCCGCAGCTCATCCAGCACCTCACCATTACTCTTCACCTCGCGGGAAAGTGCTTCATTGCGCACGGAGTCTTTACCGCGCTGATGTGTCTGCCAGAGCAAGCCACAAGAGGCCAGCGCCAGCAGCGCGCATAAAATGGCTGTAATCTTCACTTTCCAGCCTCCACGTCACGCAGGCACCACGCCTTAAAATCCGTTCTACGGTTAACCAGTCCCTGGCTGCGTTTACCGCCGCTGTTTACAAAGTCCGTCAGCCGGTTACACATCGCCTGCCATTCATGCGCCTGCGCCTTCTTCCAGATGGTCGTGCGCTGTTTTCGCTTCTGGCTGTCCGTGAACCACATCAGGCCAGTACACCCCACATTAAGACCAGCATCCGTCATGGCCTCAAAGGCGGACTGTGGCATATACGCGCCTTCAAAATTCTGGTTAATGCAGTTTTCAGCGTGCCGCATATCGTTAATCCAGCGACCGGCGATCTCGCTGTCGCTGTACTCACGCTTTTCAACACGTCCCGTCGAACCAATTCCAACAGTCAGCACGCCAGCCGTGCAGTAGTAGGGCGTATTCCGGCAGTCTTCCCAGCCAGCAATCTTCTGCTGACCTTCAGGCGTTGTGCGCAACGCGCCAGGACTGAGCGTGATACCCAGCGCAACAATGGCCGCAATGGAGCATTTTTTAATAAGCTGTTTCATCTTCCGGCTCATTCTGTTGCAGAAGGTCAAGCGCCCGGCGCTCTGATTCACTCATCTGCCTGTGTTCTGCCTGCTCAAGGATCTGGTTAATCAGTTCGTTGCGACGCTTCTGCCCCCGTTCGATGCGGGCGCGATAGATCCATCCACGGGCACCAAAAACCATCCCGACGAGAAGACCGGCCAGCGCAATCTTTTCGCTTAGTGTCATGACGCCGATACTCGTGACCATTGCTGACATGGTGAATGTCAGCCAGTCATTCAGGCGGTGAAAGAAACTTAATCCCATAGCTGCACCATCTCCTGTGTCGCTTTACGCGCGATTTCCGGCAGCTCAATCTCCTGACCGGCATCAAGAAAAACCTGCTGGCTCAGTCCTGGATTGGCAGATAACACTTTTTCGGTCACGCCCTGCGTGGTGCCGTAGTGACGCCAGCAAAGCAAATCCACCGTATCACCCTGCAATGCCTTCACTTTCATCAGCAAAGCTCCGCATAGAGGCGCGGCGTGTCGCGAATGTCGGCAATACTCCAGCGGGCATCCCGCCAGAGATCATCCCGTTGCAGGTCAAGCGCGGCGGCGTCTTTGTCGCCTTTTGCTGTGGTATCAACGTCGCGATAGCCTTCGAGTACCAGCGCCCTGGCAATCGAATAGACTGCACGCCGGAAGCGGTACACCTTCACGTTTTCACCGTTGATAATCAGCTTTTCCGTATCACCTGACAGCAGGACTGAAGGCACATCTTCCAGCGTGTGAAAACCTGCTTTGACCTGACCGGCACGCCAGTCAAGTAACTGCGCGGTGACATGGGCTACCGCTTCCGTGGTGACGTGCATCAGCCTGGACGTAGTGATACCGCCAGTGATACGCGCGGCCAGACGGAGATCGGCCAGTTTAATCACCGGCCAGAAGTCCCCGGCGCTGACGGTAGTATCACCATCATCAACATCGGGGGTATCACTGCCGGCAGGCAACACGCGCTTATTTGCCACAAGGCTGCTCATGCACTTATCTCCCATAAATCAGGCGGTGGGCGGGTGGTTAAAAGACCGTATACGGGCAGATATCCACCCGCGCCGCCTGTCGGACGGGGCCGAAGTCGTTAATTCTTTTTCTGGCTGGCAGGCTTGCGCTTTGTCGCTTTGCCTGTTGCCGTCTTAGTCGTGGTTTTACGCGCCGTCGCTTTACCTGCTGCGCTGGCGGTGGTGGTCTTTTCAGGAACAGGCTCTGCAGTACCGTCAGTTTTGTCGGTGCTGGCCGTATCGCCTTCACCCGTGCCGCTATCCGCAGACAGCTTCTTAACTTCACGGGCAAGCGTGGCAATCTCTTTTTTCACCCCCGCGTTGGGGTTGCGCGTCAGCGCCTCACGGAACAGCGCCAGCGCTTCCGCTTTGGTCGTGATATCAGTCGCACCACGGCGGGCAAGTGCACGAGCCTTGCACAACTTGGCGCGCACCACATCCGGCATATCACTGTTGGCGACAATCTCCGCCACTTCATCAAGCACTGCGGTACTGGCCGTTAAATCAGCGTCAGCATCAGCAGCGGCAAGCGTCAGCACCGGTTTACTCATTTCTTCGGTCAGGAATGTTGCTGCCGTGCGGTTGAAGTTATCCGGCAGCGTCAGCCCGTGGCGCACCACATAGCGCCCCAGCCTCAACGCAAGCGCATAGTCACGGCAGTCAATCGCCCAGACCATCAGCCTGGTGATGACTTCATCCTGCCGCCCGTTGTCACCGTCGAGCGTGCCTTCAATCCATCCCTCATATTCAGGCAGCATGGATTTTTTCATTTCGGCTTTGGTTTCTTCGGACTGCACGCCGCTAAGGCGGGACAAGTCCATACGCAGGCGATGCAGAATTTGCTCATGCGCAGTGCGCTGGATATCGGATTCTTCATCCGCCTGGCCCCGGCGTTCTGCCATGACCTTCTGAAAATGTCGTTGTGCCGGTGTTAACATCGTCACTTCTCCCCGTAATGGCGGGGGAATTCCCCCGCCGCGTCTGTCACTCGCCAGCCTGTTCGGCCTGGGCGAACTGAATGCCGTCAATGAACGCAACATTGCCGTAGTCTTCAATGACGAAGTCATCGTTTGAAGACTGATACGTTGCGACACGGTTGTATTCCGGCTCTTCTTTTATCGTCCGGCGCAGACCGCCGCGCTGGTAGTACACCGACAGGTTTTTGAACGGCGTAATCAGTACGCCAGTTACAGGGAAGTAAGGCGCGATAAAGGTCGGCATGTTGCCTACGCGCTCCTGCGCAACAATCAGCTGACCGGCCAGCATTTCGGTATTCGGGTTGGTCTGGCTTAAGGCGTTGATGGCCGAAAAATTGCTGGTCGTCAGCAGGTCACCCGCCAGAATCACCACGTTATCCGGGTTATGCTTGTGCCACTCATCCATGAGGCTGTTTTTAGCGTCGTACACCGCAGCACCAAGGTTGCCGTAAGTACCTTTTGCAACAATCTTGTTATCTTCATCGCGTGAGGTGATCGTCACATTAGAAATGACGCGGTGCGGTGCCTCCTTACGGATTTTCTCCAGCCAGCCGATGCCACAATCCTGCAACAGTGGATTAGCGGCGCGGTCAGACGGATCGCTGTACTTCACGCCGTTAAAGCCAATCATGATGCGGTCAAGCGACATCTGGCGGGCCATTGCCTTGCTGATCAGCGGCTGGAACTCCGGCATATGTGCCCACGCATCAAGCTGTTCATAGCTGATGCCGTAGTCATAGTTGACCTTGCGGCACATGTAGTCGAACGGCTCCATTGAGTGATTTGAGCCAGGGTTGCGACGACTGGTGACGCCGTTGTTTACGCCAGCCATCGGGCCTTTACTGCCGATCAGGACTTTCTGGCCGATCTGCTGGTTGACGGGGAACACGTTAATTTTGCTCAGGAAAGAATCGTTTTGCTGTGCAGCCTGTTCCATGCGCTGCTGGCGCGTCGGATCTACAGCAAATTTTGCAGCGATAGCGGAGGTTGAAACGCCGTTTAGCTGTGCCTGCTGGGCTACGTACCGATCAAACAGCTGGCGGGTAGTGTTTTCCATATTCTTTGCTCTCGTTGTTGATATCAGTATTCAGCAAGCTGCGCGTTTGCGCCGCCGTTTGCGGGTTCCCGCTGGCTGAAATTGGCGTCAGTGGCCCCCAGCTTGCTGCTCATGGCGGCAAGGTCGGCGGTCAGCTTCTGGATGGCCTGACTGTCCTGTTCGCGGGCGCGGCTCAGTTCGTTGAAGCTGTCCAGCAGATCGGCATGGGACTGAGCTACGTTCTCCACGGCGTCACGCACCTGGCTGAACTGCTCACCGTCAGATTTACGGCCTTTGCCGATAATCCCCATGACACGCCCGAACCACTGTTTGCCTTCATCGCTGCGCTGCTCAGCCAGTTCGATAATTTCAGCCTCAATGGCATCGGTGAACAGCGGGGCTTCACCCTGCTGATTGTTGAATGACATAACCTGCTGACGCTGCTGCGCGGCAAACTTCAGGCGTTCGGTGCCGAGGCTTGCCGGGGTATCGGTCATCGCCAGCCCCATGACATACGCCTTGCCGTTCAGCGCAAACTGCGGGTGCAGTTCAATGCTGGAATAAATTTTCTTGCCTTCATCTGTCAGCTTCTTCATGCGCTCAGATGGTTCAATTTCGGCGTAAAGCGCTGTGCGTCCGGCGAGCGGGCCTTCACTGATATCTTCAGCACTCAGCGCCGTCACATCACCCATCGCGCCGAAATCACTGCCGGGGAATGGCGAAAGGTAGTGCTCCACGTTGACGCGTGCGCCGTACACGTCCGGGCTGTAGTTTGCTGCTGCATCACGAAGGTGCTCAGGGCGAATTTCACGCCCGTCAACGGTGGCACCAGAGACAGCAACGCGGAATTTCTTACGGGCTGGTTTAGCTGCGCTAGCCATGTCGATAATCCTGTTGAGTGGTTTCTGTACGGCCATGATGGCAGAGCGTAACTTGCTGTCTCAACGAGGTTTTGTTGTCGGAGGAAGGCCAGACCATAAAGGGGGCGATAGCGGGATCGCGCGCGGGGTAATCTTCACTCCATAAACGGTGGAGGGCAGATGATACAGGACGCTTTTGTACGTCAGAGGGCAAAACAACTTTACTGGCAGGGCTACCCGCCAGCGGAGATCGCGCGCCTGATGGGGATTAATCAGAACACAATTTACGCCTGGAAGAAACGCGATGAATGGGATGAAACGCCGCCCGTCCAGCGCGTCAGCCAGTCTATGGATGCCCGCCTCATCCAGCTTACGGACAAGAAAGACAAGACCGGGGGAGACTTCAAGGAGATTGATCTGCTGACCCGGCAACTGAAAAAGCTGTCTGACGGACAACCGGCAGGGGCTGGCGCGGGCAAAAAGCCGCGCAAGCGCAAGCTGAAAAACCACTTCACCGAAGAACAGATCGTCGCGCTGCGGGAGAAAATACTTGATTCCCTTTCGTGGCATCAACGCGGCTGGTACGAGCAACGCCACCACCGAAACCGCATGATACTGAAGTCCCGCCAGATTGGCGCAACCTGGTACTTTGCACGCGAGGCGTTGCTTGATGCGCTGAGAGATGATGTGAAATACCCGTACCAGCGCAACCAGATATTTCTGTCTGCATCCCGCCGTCAGGCTCACCAGTTCAGGGGATTCATTCAGAAAATGGCTGAAGAGGTGGACGTTGAGCTTAAGGGCGGTGACAAAATCGTACTGAGTAACGGCGCAGAGCTGCATTTCCTCGGCACGTCCGCTGCAACGGCGCAGTCATATACGGGCAACCTGAAGTTTGACGAATTCTTCTGGGTCAGCAACTTCACCAACCTGCGAAAGGTTGCGGGGGCGATGGCTACGCTGAAGGGGCTGACGCGTACCTACTTTTCAACGCCGTCAGGTGAGACCCATGAGGCTTATCCGTTCTGGACGGGCGATCGCTGGAATGAGAAACGCCCGAAGGCACAGCGCAAAGCGTTTGATGTGGGCTGGAAAACGCTGAACAGTGGGCTGTTATGCCCGGATAAAACCTGGCGTCAGATTGTCACCCTGAAGGATGTGATAGACCACGGCTGGGAGTATACCGATCTTGAAGAAATTCAGGATGAAAACAGCGAGGATGAATTCCGCAACCTGTACATGTGCGAGTTCGTTCGCGATGGCGAGTCCGCCTTCAACCTTAACGCCCTGATTGGGTGCGGGGCAGATGGTTATGACGAATGGCCGGACTGGAAGCCTTTTGCGTCCAGGCCGATGGGTAATCGTCCGGTCTGGATAGGTTATGACGCCAACGGCAGCAGCGGAAACGGTGACAGCGGCGCGATTTGCGTTGTGGTTCCACCACTTGTGCCGGGAGGTAAATTCCGCACGGTAGAAACGGAACAGGTGCGTGGCCTTGAGTTTGAAGAGCAGGCGAAAGTTATCGAAAATTTCACCTTCAAATACAACGTCCAGCATGTCGGTATAGACGTAACGGGCGGTAACGGTGAGGCCGTTTACCAGATAGTGAAGAAGTTTTTCCCGATGGCAATGCCCTACACCATGTCAATGACGTCAAAGCGCGCCCTGGTGCTGAAAATGCTACAGCTGATCCGCGCCGGGCGATGGGAATATGACCGCAGTGAGCGCGCCCTGATCAACGCCTTTAACTCTGTTCGCAAGGTAAAGACGCCTGGCGGATTCATCACCTATGACACTGACCGCTCGCGCGGCGTCAGCCACGGTGATTTAGCTTGGGCGAATATGCTCGCCATTATTAACGAACCGCTGGGCCAGGAGAGTGGCAGCGGCGGGTTTGCTATGGAGTTCTGATGAAGAAGTGCACCTACAAAAATAAACACACTGCCAACAGTGGCAGTGCCGGACAGCCTGATATCTCTGACGCGCTCAGAAGCGATCCGGCGCTTAGCGCCTTCACGTTTGACGGGCCATATTCAGTAACAGACGGCTATGATCTGCTGGACAGCATGTGTTGCGTCGATAATGGCCGGTACTATGAAACGCCAATTGACTGGAAAGGGCTGACCCGTGCATTCGCACAATCCCCGCTGCATCAGTCGGCGCTTTACTTCAAGCGTAATGTGCTGACCGGGTGCTTTATCCCTCACCCCTTGCTGTCACGTCAGGCCTTCTCTGCGTTTGCACTGGACTGGTTTGTCTTTGGTAATGCCTATCTTGAACGTCGCTCTAACCTCCTTGGCGCTCCGCTCAAACTCCAGCATGTTCCGGCACTGAACACGCGACGCGGGAGCGACCTTAATACCTACTGGTTTATCCGACAGTGGAAAGATGAATATGAGTTCAAAGCGGGCGAGGTCTGCCACATCATGAACCCGGACATTCATCAGGAAATCTACGGTATGCCGGAATACATGGGGGCGCTTCTTTCCGCCAGCCTGTCACATTCCGCCGATAAATTCCGCAAACTCTATTACGACAACGGCTCCCATGCCGGATGTATTCTGTATGTCGGTTCGGAGAAGGTGGATCAGGAAAGCATAAAGGTGGTTCAAAAAACGCTGTCACAGGCCAGAGGGAAAGGCTCCTTCAAAAACGTGCTGATCCACGCGCCGGGTGGCGGCAAAGACGGTGTGCAACTGTTGCCGTTCAGCCAGATATCGGCAAAGGATGAGTTTCTTAACATCAAATCAGCAACGCGCAACGATTTACGCGACGCTCACCGCATCCCGCCGCAACTGATGGGCGCAATGCCGGAAGGCAACGGCTCGCTCGGTGATGTTGAGAAGGCCGCGCGCGTCTTCGCCATCAACGAAATGTTGCCCGTGATGGAAGCCATGAAGGGCGTCAATGACTGGCTCGGTCAGGAAGTGATCCGCTTTAATCCCTACGCTCTGCTCAAAGACGAGTGATCCGCACCACCCGCCGCACATCCTGCGGCGGTTGTCCTTCAGTAATTTTCAATCTTCGCATGACCGGCCAGCACCCGATTACCACCCGGTACGACCTTTAACGCCCCTCACTCAGAGCGCATGAGCGCCATTCTGGCAGGCGCAAACTGCAATCGACTCCGCACACACCCGGAAGCGAGAAAACGCGCTAAGAAGGCGGAAATGGCCGAAGAATGGCATTTAATGGCACCCCCTCCCTGACCCCTGTCGCGTGGGCTGTTCCCCCGTCACCTGCGCGCGACATTTGCTTCGTTTTTTGTGCACTTCCCGATCCTGAGCCAGACCGCGCCGCCACAGGGCGGAAAGGGCATAAACAGCATCAAAAAAATTGTGCAAATTTGTGCGCTATTGTGCAGCTCTAAAAGGCCCATCCATTTGACTACCGATTACCTTTAGGGTAATTTTGTCGTATTACTTCACTAATAAGTGAATCTTCACCAATAAGTGAACTACGAAATGCTTTCAAAGGGGGTTATTATGAGAAAATTGTTTGATGAGTTCGACGGCTTCTAAGCTGAATCTAACCTCTACGAGGCGGGGAACTTACCCCGCCTTTTTTATGGATAAAAAACATGACATTAGACGCCAATACCCTGCAAATTATCAGTAACGCCCTTGTGCTGCTCGGCGTTGTCGTTGCCATCTGGACAATCGTCTATAACGTCCGCACCGCAAAGAAAACGCAAACGGCGAACTTTCTGTTCGAAAGTCGCCAGGATACGCAGTACATAGAATCGCTGCATGTCCTCAAGCAAGTGCATCGTTCAGGAAAATCGTTCCGTGCTTACGTCTTTCCATGCGAAGGCAAAGCGATCACCGAAGAAGAAATGACTGAGCGTCGCAAATTTCAGTACATCCTGAACTTTTACGAAAGGGTTGCCGTGAGCATCCGCGAGGGGATTTATAACGAGCAGATGATCAAACGAACATCGTATACCACCGTGATAGAGACCTACGATATTGCCGAACCACTGATCAAAGCCATCAGGGAGCACATCAAGTCAGAAACTACCTATCAAGAATTTGAATGGCTGGTTAAGCGATGGAAAGCCAAACCGCTTAAGAAGAATAAATAACTATCGGCGTTGAGGAAGCCGCCAGCTAGGCGGCTTCCTCAAACTACCGCGATGAACCGGAAACGATTTAGTTACGAGATGCAGGGGACTAAAACCTGTTTTGATAATATCAATCCTATCTCAGGTCTCAGCGCGTGCCTAAATCGTACTCAGTTATCCCGCTTTTTGCGCAAACCTGCAGCAGGCCCATTCCAATATGGTTAGCTCGAAAACATACAAAAATAGTTTGTGTATTTATAGGAAATTTGCGCATCATTTTTCTTCACCTTTTACTTCCACTGTTTTTTCTTTATCTTGCCCGCGAGATTTGAGGGTTTCCATAACCTCTTTAAATAGCTCAGACTGAATACCTCTCAGCATCTTAGACTCTTCTTTGAACTGATTCTTTTCCAGAGAATCAAGAGGTGGTTGGTGTAATTGTTCCAAAACTGACTTTATATACTCAGTAACACTGTCAGGAGAACTATCCGTCAACTCATTACGGAAACTTACCATTGATAAGGCAAGAACTTTTTTATATGCATAATCTTCAATTATATGTTTTTGCTTAATATACTGGCTTGAGCAAAACCATAGTCCCGCAAGAATTAGCGGAACGATACTTAACCTTGAGAATAGATAGGGTATTTCGCTCGCTGCATCAAAACTCCATAAGGCCCATACGCAAACCCCTACAGCACACGCTAATAGCACACCGCTTGCAATTAACCATTTGCCAACATTTTCTTTTGCTTCTGTGTGCTGCTCTTTAAAAAACTGGCCTAAACTAACAGTCCCGGTTATGTTTAGAATGGAAATCGCTTTTTCTTTTATCTTCTCAAGTTCATTGGCTTTTGCATCAAAATACTCGACTATATTTGATGCACTTCGGTTATTATCCTCTGCGATTTCGACCAGTGCCTTTAACTGCCTTCTAATATCTCCAGATGATTTGTAAAGCTCATCAATTCTTGAATGTACATCTTCAACTTCATCCTTGACTCTATCCATTTCAACAACTTTTTGATCCCAATCGTTTTTAGAGGTGGCTATAGACTCTATTTTCTTATTAACTTTATCAAGTTCAATTTCAAGCTCGCTGAATTTTTCTTCGGCTTGACCATGAATAGCCTCAACCTTATCATAATATTCTTCTATGGATGTCAGGCATTCGTTAGCTTCTTTTTTATACCTCTGAGCATAGTCTAAATTATTAACAAAATCTCCCTTTAAATTTTCTAATGCAACTTGATCTTCCAATAATCGTCTATAGCTATCCCCTCTAGTTTCTGCCCCTTTGAAAGCAAAAACGCGGAGATATGGCTTCAAAACATCCAATTCGTTTGGAATGAGATTGAGTGAAAGTGGAGACCGTGGCCTAAGACGCTTTTCATGCTGAGTTGCAGAAATGTTAGGCATATCGAATATATCATTATTTAGCTGCACATCATCTTTTGTAAGAGTTTTATCACCATTTTCATCTCGTAATTGCCTTTCGCAAGCATCTAAAGCGGAATCAATTCTATGCAAACTATCTTCAATAATTTGAATTTCACTTGCACTATAAAACACAGATAGAGTAAAGCTTTTCTTATTGAAATACTGAATACTCGATTTTAGTAGTGTACTTAAGTCATTCAAAATACCTTTAATGGATTTTCCTTCGTAATTACTAGTCGAATAATCCAAATCAAACCCAGAGGCAATCAGTTCAGTTTGGAGGTTATCTTTTTTTGCTATTATGTTTTTAACTAAAGATTCCATTTATGTTCCTAGCTAATGTAAGTGCATAGTCCTCATCAATCATATGACAACTCACTGAGTAATCAAATACTTTGCTATTCCTCCCGCTTACTCTTATCACATGCTATTTTCCATCTTTGCAAAAGTTTTTGTGTCTGTTTAGATGCCAATAGTCTTTGCAATGGCTGTTTATCTATCCCGGACTCGGCGCGGTTGCGCAATACCAGCCGCCCGTCATGCACAGTGATAATGAGATCGCCGCACGCCACTGACGCACCGTCCATAATCGATCTGACCATTCCGGCGCTAGCATCAACCCCACGCAGCGCCAGCAATTCACTGATCTGCTGTTCTTTCACGGATAGCCGTCCCCGCTCTTCCCGTTCCGGTGGCCGCTTTTTACGCTTACTTCTCACATCGTCACTAAGTCTCTGTGCCAGTTCTCTCTTTTCCTGCCGTGAAAGCCCGTCAAAATTCACCGTCACGCCCTCAGCTGGAACAGTCATTTCCGACTGCCCTGCAGATTCGCTGGCGGCATGTTCAACACCGTCAGCACCTGCCGCAGGATCCCGCGTACAGTTATTGACAGAACTCCGAGGGGCGGCGATGCCGCCTGAAAAACCAACGTCAACGGCCACACCGTCAGCGTTCTGGCGCTTCGGCACGATTTTGTATTGAGTGGTGCGGGTGAAGATCAAAGAGTCATTGCCCGTTATCGGGCAGTAAATACCGGTGATGCGCTGGACGTCATCGCCGTAGGCGTTGCCGTTTTCGGTGGTTTCATAGTTCAGACGAATGCGCAGCTTATCGCGCTCAACCAACGGGCCACCCTGGGCTAATACGTAGTTATCCCACTCGCCAGCATCAGCGGCCTGTCGTGCGGTTTCCAGTTCAGGGTGTAACACCAGTTCGCGATTACCCAGGCGGCGAAGTTCACGATATACCGTGACCGGCGCACCGCCGATCTGCTGAAACTGGCGAATAGACCAGCGCGACGCCCACGCGCTAACGCGGAGTGACATTTCTTTCAGGTCTTCCCCGGTTTCGTCGTCTTTTTCGCCATCCAGCGCGAAGCCGTCGATATTCTTCGAAATGTATTTCGCTATGTAGCCGGTTGCGCTGCCTAAAGCGTCCTCAATCGGCTTAAATTCAAGGCGGTGCTCCCATGCTCCTGGCTCGTTGCCGTCTTCTCTAAGGGCATATTTACGGAAGATATCGCGCGCCTGTTCGACCTTTTCCGGGCGCATGAAAAGAAGTAAGTGCCAGTGCGGCGTTGCATCGTGGTGCGGTTCAACCACGCGGAAGCCAAAAACACGGATCCCTTTTCTCTTCCACGCGGCGCGGGTTCTCGCCCAGACCTTGCAAAGGTATTGCTGCGTCTCGCGAGGTGACGCGCCACAGTATTTATTATTACGACGCCCGTTATGCTGCATAGCGTGATAGCGGGAAGGTGCAGTCAGCGTGTAGAAGTCACCGGCCAGCCCTTCCAGCTTTGCCAGTTCTTCAAATCCGCGCATTCTCGTCATGAGTTCGCGGCGACGGTTGGCTGGATTGGCAACACTGCCGGCGACTTTATCGATCAAAGAAATGCGCTCGCCCGTGTCCTGGTCTTCCAGTTCCATAGCCTTAAGGTATTCACGGTTAGCCTTTTTCTGGGCCAGCCATTCCGTAAGGCACGGGGCGCTGCTATATGGAGAGGATTTTTTCTGGACATATCCCGCTGCGATCATCAAATGCTCACGCCAACGGGCATGGATACGGCGCAGGCGGTTTAACCACCACTGCGGTGACTCAAGACGGAGAACCGCGCGTAACGCGTCCTCCGCTTCAAGTTCTTCATTGCAATATGCTGTCCAACCGGGGATCGGCGTTTTCAAATGCACCGCCAGCGACGCAATACGGCCATAGCCAGAAAGCGCCGCGAACTCAGGATCGCCGGTGCGCGCCAACTGGTGATCGGACTCGCGTATAAACTCGCTCGTAAAGATATCGGCAAGCGTATAAGCCAGTCTTTTTAACTCTTTTTTCCCTGCCCAGAGCATACGGAAAAGCTGATCGCGGATTGGCAGCAGAATGCCGGGCATCACAGTGTCAGGCTGGTAAACACTGTTCACGCCATCAATACGCGTTAATACGTGGCGCTCAAAGGTGTTAAGCAGCCAGTGGTCTGCCGCTTTGCGGTCTTTCGCGTCCAGCGCATCCAGCTTCGCGGCAAAGTGACGGCGGACATACTGCGGAAGAGAAGCCAGACGGCGGCGCAGCAGCTTGCTGCGTTCCGGCTTTTCGTCCTCCGCTACCAGTTCACTGAACGCAATATGCTTGCGGGTGCCGTCCGGCGTGAGATAGTCGAAACCATCCAGCCCCGGCGCTACATCAACGCCAATCGGCTGGTATGGTTTGTTCCCGCCATAAGCGTAAGGGGTAGCATTATCAGTGCTACCCGGATACGGTGGAGGTGGAGAAGGGGCGCGACGGCCACGGGTTGCCGTGGTCATTGCGCGATCTCCATGTAGGCTTTTAAGAAAGTAGCGGCTGCATAGATATTTACGGCGTTTCCGCTGGCGCGTAGTTTTCCCACTCTGGAGGGAACCCCATCAACCAGAGGCTTAAGGCCGGGTTTAACTGGCCTCCACTTTCCATCTCTGCAAAAGAGCCAGTCAGCAGATCCCCAGAATCCGTTAACCGGGCCGGGCCTGCTATCTGCGCTGTCACATCCAGCGTATCCGTTGACAGCTTCCCGTGCCGCATCCTTCCTCCCTGATACCCGCCCTTTCCATCCCTCGCCGCAGGGGTGGGCCAGCCCGCAAGACAAGCAAAGTCCTGTAAGTTCGACTGCCGACCAGCCAGCTTCCTGGCGATCACCTTCTCGGCATCCTGATAAGCGTTCTTCGTATTGCTCGCGGTTGGAGTCGGCCAGCCAGTAAGTACGCTCCCGGATGTGCGGCGCACCGACGCCCGCAGACGGAAACGCCGACGCCCCGAAGGCATAGCCCAAACTTTCCATGTCAGTTTGTACAAGGTCGATCCAGACTTCTGCATCTTTGCTTGAAGACTGTTCGCCAAATATAACGACAGGGCGTTGCTGGCCTGCAAGCCAATGAACGGCGGGCCATAGGTGCCGCTCATCATCAAATTGTTTTCCTTCGCCTGCCTGGCTGAAAGGTTGGCATGGGCAACTTGCTGTCCATATTGGGCGGTCGTCCGGCCATCCTGCAACGCGCAAAGCACGGGGCCAGCCTCCAAAACCTGCAAACAGGTGGACTTGAGAGAATCCTTTAATGTCATTTGGGGTTACATCCTCAACGGAACGAGTATCAACAACGCCGGAAGCGATAAGCCCAGCATCAATGAGGTTGCGCAGGTATTGCGCGGCGAAGGGGTCGATTTCGTTGTAGTAGGCAGTCATAGAGGGCGTCTCACAGTGGAATCGGGTTTTCTTCTGATTCCCAATAGCCGGGGAGCACATCGCTATCGGATTCATCTCCACATCCGGCTGAATACCCAGCGCATGGCCCGCAGTCCGGGCAATGACCACCACCATAACGCCCGCAGCAGTCGCAGACAGGCAGCACGCCGATCACTTCTTTGGCCTTCTGGCGGTTGTCCTTGTCAGTGCTGACGGAACGTTGCACGCTGATTTCGTGCATCTTGAATGGCTGATAAATCGCGCGGGTGGCTTCGGTGTCGCTGTTGGAAATGACGACCTTCACGCCATGCTTACGGTTAACTTCCAGCAGTGCCTTGACTAACTGGCGGTGGTTGTCTTCCTTGAATGGTTCGGTGTGGTACTGGGTGAAATCCGCTGTTTTGCTCTCAGGCAGGTAAGGCGGATCGCAGTACACGAGAACATCGCCACTCGTGACGACTTGTAGAGAACGCTGGAACGGCGCGCAAAGAAATATTGCCTTTGTATCGTTGGCCTTTTCGGCAAACAGGCGGATTTCATTTTCAGGAAAGTAGACGCTCTTATACTTGCCAAACGGCACGTTAAAGCCGGTCTTCCGGCTGTATCGACATAAGCCGTTATAACCGTGGCGATTCAAATACAGGAATTGAGCAGCGCGCATAATGCACGCCATTTCAGCGCCATAACGCAACCCACCGCTTTTTACCATACCCACCTGCTTATTGAACGCGGCGCGGACTTCGTTGTATCCCTGCGGGCTGTTCTTACTGTTGAACAGTTCGCGGGCCGCATCGATCACTAAGTCCGGGTAACGGGTGACTTCCCGATACAGGTTAATAAGATCCGGGTTGATATCAGCCAGCACATATCGGCGGTATTCAGTCGCCAGAAATACCGATGCGCCGCCTACGAACGGTTCGATCAGGCAGTCGGCTTTAGGAAGATGCGGCAGCAGGTCAGGGAGGACACGGGTTTTACCCCCTGCCCATTTGATGAACGGGCGGATCATTTTATAGGACTCCGTAATGGGAAGCTGGAATAGAAGGGCGCTGCAATTCTTCAATGCAATGCTGGCGCAGATTGCTTATAAAATTGGTTGCTACTGACCCACTGGCTGAAAGGGTTAACTCACCATCACGGCGGGTTTTGATGGTTAATCCTTCATTTTCGATAGCAGGTAAAAGAACATGCAAAATGAAGCTATATTGATCACGTCTGGTCATAATCTCTTCCTCAAAAAAGAATGAGTTAAACCGCCGCCACTTAATAAAGGGGCGGAGAAAACAGAGTCGATTTTTTAAACAGAATTACTTAATTAGCGTTTTAAATAATTCAGCCAGTGTAAACAGGAAGCCTTTATTTATTTTTTGGGTATAAATAAACGGTTTATTTTTACCTTTGATAAATTGAACCTTCGCCGGTTCGGGCTTAAAAAATCTTCCGTCCGGCGTTTCCAGCCAGCCGCGTGAGTTCTTGAAGTGCGTGACCTGACAACCGTGCTTTAAGAGGCTGGCAAGTGATGGGGCGTTATCGTTCATATCGTGTACCTGCTACAGTTGTCTACGTGCTTTTAGTTCAACTTCTTCACGGCGGGCTTTATATTCAGAAAGCGCCTTAATTCTTTTCTGCTTAGTGTTTTCTATTCGCTGCCTGATTAGGAATTGAGTTAGGTACAAAACAAGCACAGCAAAAATAGAAAGACCGATAATCATTTCAACCCTCATGATTTCTTCCACTATTCAGCCGTTCAATTGTTCGCATTGCTTCAGATAAGGCAAAGTCACGGCCAAAATAATTATCAACATTGCCGTTATCATCCCGCTTATTAATCAGATATGAATTACTTCTGTTAAAAGCATTGCGCGGTGATTTACGGATAGTGAAGCCGTTAAAGACATAAACGTTTTTGCTTACCTGAACCAAACCCGGAATGCTCCCAGCATCTGACCCATGTTGTGAATAGCGCTTTTTCATGTCTGCTTTTCCCTATGCCCGGCCATGCGAAAGTGTATTGCGGCTATTACGCTTCAACACATTGTGTTTGTTTCCGGTGGTGCGTCGATAAGTGGCTTTGTCGTGCATCAGTCTGTCGATGTAATGCCTTTCTTCTGGGGTGATCAGAGCGCGGCAATGTGCAACAGCATCCCAATATTCTTGCAGCATGACGAAACGTTTTGGACGCTTTGAACCTGGCATACCTTCGCGATGAACTGGAAGCTGCGCGCGATCCATCAGGTTGCGAACTGATTTTAGTGTGCGGCCAGTCAGATAAGCGAATTCTGCCGGCGTGACGAAAATCTGCTTTTGCAGTTCTTCGGTATTCATATCCCGGATGCTTTCAGCCTGCGCGGTGGTCATTTTGCACGTGCGAGCAACGCGGGCATTGTCTAACGGGAATTGGCGTAAATGTTGAGATCCCGAAGTTAAATTGATTTCTCGTGATTCTGTCATTTGTTAGACTCCTAAGTTAACCATTTATGAGGCTTACTAAGTTCATTTATGGCTTGTATGACATTGTCTCGACTTGAGCTAAATGTCTCGTATGTAGGTAACTATATGGAGAACTCGTAATAGTGTCAATTTCCCAAGGCGAAAAACTAGCCCTGATCCGTGACTCTGAAAGGCTAACAAAACAACAACTTGTTGATTTAGTTGGGCTTAACTACACGACTTATCACGGATATGAACGCAATAAATCCAAAATGACTTTAGAGGCAGCTGTAAAAATCTTCGGACATCCCAGATTCAACAAATATCAAGACTGGTTCATGTACGATCGGATCGACCCAAGTCGGGGCCAGATCGCACCGGCTCTCGCACACTATGGGCACGAAACAACTCAATCAGACCACTCTGGGAAACAGATTGGTTAACTTTATATAAACATTACATTTTCACTATTTGTTACCAGGATAGTGAATTCACCATTGGAGGGCTTCACTATGTCAGTTAAGAAGCTCGAAGATGGACGCTACGAAGTTGATGTAAGGCCGCGCGGGCGCGATGGAAAACGCATTCGGCGGAAGTTTGATAGAAAGGCAGATGCCCACGCTTTTGAACGCAGTATCATTGCCAAATTTCAGAATCATGATTACCTGAACAAACCGGCAGATAAACGAAAACTAAGCGAGTTTATTGCGCTCTGGTGGCAGTTGATCGGACGAAACAAAAACTATGCAAATCGCAGATTGAGTGCGGTTAAATGTATTTGCCAAGATATGGGTGACCCTATGCTTTACCAGCTTGATGCACGATGCATTATTGATTACCGGGCATACCGGCTGGAGCAGGGGATCAAGGCTTCAACGATAAATCATGACCTTTTCGCCTTAAGTGGGATTTTCAAGTCAATGGCGGAGATCGACGAGTTCCACGGAGAAAACCCCGTGACGTCTGTTGCCGCGTTGAAAGAACCCAAAACCGAAATGTCATATCTCACTCAGACCGAAGTTGATCGGCTTTTGTCGTTATGTACGGGTGATTACTACCGCATAGCAATTTTGCTGTTGGCTACCGGTGCGAGGTGGGGGGAAGCATACAATCTGAAAGCGGAAAACATTGTCGGTAACAGAGTCATGTTTACCCTGACAAAAAACGGCGAAAGGCGCGTTGTTCCGATATCGGATGATATCGCCAGGATAATTAAACACAGGGAATCAGGGCGGCTTTTCCGAGTCAGTTACAAGACATTCCGTTTGAGGATGAAAGAAGCAAAACCCAACTTGCCAGATGGACAGGCGGCCCACGCTTTGCGGCATACGTTCGCAACGCACTTCATGATGAAGGGGGGCAACATCATTGCCTTACAGCGAATTTTGGGTCATGCGGATATTTCGCAAACGATGGTTTACGCACACTTTGCACCAGACTATTTACTGGACGCTGTGAGCTATAATCCTCTCAGTGGAATGTCCACATTGTGTCCACACTCTGGAGGCAAAGCGGGGGATTTGCGGGTTAGTTAAGTCTGTAAAATACTGATTCGGCGCAGTACCTTACGGGGCTGCGCCTGTCAGAATCCCACCATCAAGGGGAAGGTCAAGGGGGAAATGTGAATATCAGTGACGTGGCAAAAAAAACCGGCTTAACCAGCAAGGCAATCCGCTTTTATGAAGAGAAGGGGCTAGTAACGCCACCGCTGCGCAGTGAAAACGGCTATCGCAGCTACACGCAGCTGCATCTGGATGAACTGACGCTGCTGCGCCAGGCAAGACAGGTGGGGTTTAATCTGGAAGAGTGCGGCGAGCTGGTTAACCTGTTTAACGATCCGAAGCGTCACAGCGCCGACGTGAAAAAACGCACGCTGGAAAAAGTAGCCGAGATTGAACGCCACATCATCGAGCTGCAGTCGATGCGCGAACAGCTGCTACAGCTCGCGGAAACCTGTCCGGGGGATGACAGCGCCGACTGCCCGATTATCGATAACCTTGCCGGCTGCTGTCATCGTAAGGCCTCTGCTTAGCAGGCTTTCACCCGCAGGGTAATGCCTTCCACCGCGATGACCTCAACCCGCGTGCCGGCGCTGAGGTCGTCGTCGGCGACCACCGGCCACGAGCTGTCGCCCACGCGCATATGCCCGCGTCCATTCACCAGCGCGGCGTCGAGCGTAAAACGCTTGCCGACAATCTGCTGTCCGCGCTGGTTAAGGTGCGCGTCCAGCGGTTTCTGCTCCTTAACCCGCCGGTTTAGCCAGCGCCACCACAGCCACGCGGCCACCAGCGTGAGCACGGCGAACAGTGCGCCCTGCCACGTCCAGTCCAGGGGAAGGATCCAGACCAGAAGGCCAGTAATGACGGCGGCAACACCGCTCCAGAGCAGGTAGCCGTTGCCGCCCAGCATCTCCGCCGCCAGCAATAAGCCACCGAGGCTTAGCCAGAAGGCATGAGGATGTGCAACGATCAGCTCAATCATTTTTTACGCTCGTTTCCGCTGTCTTTGATCAGCTCGGCAATACCGGCGATAGAGCCCATCAGGCTGCTGGCGTCCAGCGGCATCATCACCACTTTGCTGTTGTTCGCGGAGCCGATCTGTTTTAGCGCGTCGGTATATTTTTGCGCGACAAAGTAGTTCACGGCCTGGATATCGCCGGCGGCAATCGCCTCTGACACCATCTGGGTGGCGCGGGCTTCCGCCTCGGCTGAACGTTCACGCGCTTCCGCCTGTAAGAATGCGGACTGACGATCGCCTTCCGCTTTCAGGATCTGCGACTGCTTTTCCCCTTCCGCTTTGAGGATCTCCGCCTGACGCACCCCTTCGGCTTCCAGAATGTAGGCGCGCTTGGTTCGCTCGGCCTTCATCTGGGCGTTCATGGAGGCGATCAGCTCCGCCGGCGGGCGCACGTCGCGGATCTCGATACGGGTGACCTTGATCCCCCACGGGTTCGTTGCCTCGTCGACAATGTGCAGCAGGCGGGTATTGATGCTGTCGCGCTGGGAAAGCATCTCGTCTAGCTCCATCGAGCCGAGCACGGTACGGATGTTGGTCATCGTCAGGTTGACGATCGCCAGCTCCAGGTTGCTGACCTCATAGGCCGCCTTCGGCGCATCAATCACCTGAATAAAGCAGACGGCGTCGATGGTGACGTTGGCGTTATCCTTGGAGATCACTTCCTGGGACGGAATGTCCAGAACCTGTTCCATCATGTTGATCTTGCGACCAATCCGGTCCATGAACGGAACAATCAGGCTTAAGCCCGGCTGGAGGGTGTTGGTATATCGACCGAAACGCTCAACGGTCCACTGATACCCTTGCGGGACAATTTTGACGCCTGCGCCCACGATAACCAGCGCAACGAAAATAAGGACAGGAACAACGATAAGCATAAAAACCTCCTGTTTTGCATGCTGTGACGAGAGATGTGTGTGTTTATTGCTCGTAAGTATAGGTAAAGTCAGAGATGAAGCCATCACCGGCTTCGGCAATGGCTTTGGATAATCCCTGGTAGTACTTCTCCAGCCCCAGCGCTTCGATACGCTGGATCTGTTCGCGGACAGGGGCGCAGAACAGAACGGCATTCCCCGCTTCTACGCGCTTGTTATTGGGGGGAAGGTCGCCCGCGATGGCTTTGAACCAGGTTCTGATGCCCTGCTTTAAATTATGCGGCGCTTTTGTCAGGTTATCCATGCCCGTCAGGACCTGCAGGGTGGGAAACTCATCGGCCAGCACGGCGGTTTTCATGCGTGCAAAGAACTGGCTGAACAATTCAAACGATCCCAGATCGGTCACGCGCGGTTTGGTCGTTTTACCGTTTTTATTGCCGATTTTCCCTGCGGCTGACGTTGCGGTCGGAACCGCATTCACCTTTTCCAGCTCCAGCCCGAATAACAAATTGCAGTGCGCGCGGCGCGCTTTCAGCGGGTAGGACATCAGCACGTCAATGAATTGGGTGGCCTTTACATCCGCAAGATCGTGGTTGATAAGCCACTGGGTACGAGAAAATTCAGCCGGAGAGACGAACCAGTCGGGTACCTCATTGAAACGTTTTGATTTTCCCTTGCCGTCAAATTCCAGAAAGTGTGTCCCGTTGTCGAAGGCGAAATAGCAATTTTTGAAACTGCCGATCGTGGTGTTCACGATGAGCGCCTTCTTAACAAAATCCACCACCTCTGCACCAATGACAAAACGCGTGAGTTCCGACGATTTGATGACTTCCATTAATGTTTCGACATCAGGAACACCAGGCTTCAGGGAAGGAAACTCATAAAAGATATGTGCCATGCTGCTTACTTCCTGTAGTGATGGTGGTGACAAATTACAAACAAAAAGTTTAACACTTGCTTTAGCGTGAGGCTATTCGCTCTGTGCAGGCGAAAGGATTATGCTACAGACGGTTATTACACGAAGCGGTTAACGGAAGCGTAATGAACGATAAAAAAAAGCTATTACATGTCAGGGATATCGGATTTCGTGTCGGGGAAAACATTATTCTTCAGCACGTCGGATTTAGCCTCTCGCCGGGCGAGTTTAAATTAATCACGGGACCGTCAGGCTGCGGTAAAAGCACGCTGCTGAAGATTGTGGCTTCCCTCCTCAGCCCGACGGAGGGAAACATTCTGTTTGAAGGACAGGATATCGCGACCCTGTCCCCGGAAAGCTACCGCCAGCAGGTCTCCTACTGCGTGCAGACCCCCGTGCTTTTTGGCGATACGGTCTATGACAACCTGATTTTCCCGTGGCAAATCCGTAATAAAACGCCGGAGCCGGAAAAATTTATCAGCGATCTCGCACGCTTTGGCCTGGCGCAGGAGACGTTGACCAAATCCATCACTGCGCTGTCGGGTGGAGAAAAGCAGCGCGTCTCGCTGATCCGCAACCTGCAGTTTTTACCGAAGGTGTTGCTGCTCGACGAAATCACCAGCGCGCTCGATGACGCCAACAAGCGCAACGTTAACGAGATTATTCATCGCTACGCCCGGGAGCAGAACATTGCCGTGCTGTGGGTGACGCACGACGCTAACGAAATTACCCATGCGGATGACGTGATTACGCTTCAGCCGCACGGCGGGAAAATGCAGGAGGCTAACCGTGGGTGAGCATAACATTACCAATGAATCCCTGGCGTTTTCGATGGTGCTGGTGCTGATTGCGATTGTGGTCAGCTACCGGGAAAAGCTGGGGCTGGAAAAAGATATTGTGTGGAGTATCTGCCGCGCGGTGATTCAGCTCATCATCGTCGGCTATGTGCTGAAGTATATATTCAACGTCAACCACGCGATGCTTACGCTGCTGATGGTGCTCTTTATCTGCTTTAACGCAGCGTGGAATGCGAAAAAACGCAGTAAATACATTGATAAAGCGTTTATCTCGTCGTTTATCGCCATTACCACCGGGACGGCGCTCACGCTGGCGGTGCTGGTGCTCTCCGGCTCGATTGCGTTTACGCCGATGCAGGTTATCCCCATCTCCGGGATGATTGCGGGGAACGCCATGGTGGCCGTTGGGCTGTGTTATAACAATCTCGGCCAGCGTTTCAGCAGTGAACAGCAGCAGCTACAGGAGAAATTAAGCCTGGGAGCGACGCCTAAAGTGGCCTCGGCGCGGCTGATCCGTGAGAGCATTCGCTCATCGCTGATCCCCACGGTAGATTCAGCCAAAACGGTGGGGCTGGTGAGCCTGCCGGGCATGATGTCGGGGCTGATTTTTGCAGGTATCGATCCGGTTAAAGCGATTAAGTATCAGATCATGGTGACGTTCATGCTGCTTTCCACGGCAAGCCTGTCAACCATCATTGCCTGCTACCTGACCTATCGGAAGTTCTACAACGCGCGCCACCAGCTGGTGGTGACGCAGTTGAAAAAGACGGGGTAATATCGGTTTGTGTAGGCCCGGTAAGGCGAAGCCGCCACCGGGCTTTTTTTATCAGTACAGCAGCGCATACAGCTGACGACGATACTTCGACGCCAGCGCGTCTCCGGTGCCCAGCGCGGCCAGAATTTCCTGGAACATCTTACGCGCCTGACCGTCTGCGGCTGCCAGGTCTTTTTGCAGGTGGCTGAACAGCAGCTCCAGCGCCTCTTCGTTACGCCCCACCTGATGAAGCTGCAGCGCCAGCTGGCTTGCCAGCGCGGCATCGGCCGGGTTGTCGGCAACCTGCTGCTGAAGCTGCTGAATTTCCGGGGTGTCCGCCGCCTGTTTCAGCAGCTCAATTTGTGCGACCAGCCCCTGATAGCGGGTGTCCTGATCCTGCAGAGGAACCGTCTTGAGTACGGCTTCCGCGTCTTCTGAGCGGTGCAGGGCGATCTGCGTCTCCGCCAGCAGCAGGCCAATCTGGCTGTTCTGTTTTGACAGCTGCCACGCCTCTTTGAGCAGCGGCAGCGCCTCGTCGTATTTGCCTTCCTGCATCAGCGCCATGCCTTCCTGCGCTTTCAGCTCTTCTTCGCGCGGCAGCACCTTATCCAGCAGGGCGCGGATAGCCTCTTCCGGCTGCGGCCCCTGGAAGCCATCAACGGGCTGGCCGTTCTGGAACAGATAGACGGTTGGGATGGCGCGCAGACCAAACTGGGACGCGACCATTGGCTCGGCGTCACAGTCCAGCTTTGCGAGAATGAACTGACCGTTGTACTGGGCGGCAAGGCTTTCCAGCACCGGCGTCAGCTGCAGACAGTGTTGGCTGCGTTCAGACCAGAAGTAGAACAGGACCGGTTTGGTCATCGACTGTTCAAGGGTCTGTTGCAGGTTTGCTTCAGTGATATTGACGATATTCTGTACGGACATGCGGCTTTCTCTTTTGTCGGTTTGTTCTTTACATGGGGATGAGCGTCGTTGCTTCAACTCAGCCGTGCAAAATTTTGTCCATCATCCGGCCCGGCAGCAGGCGTTTTAACCAGCCTACGGCATGGGTGACCAGCGTCACCGGGTAGCGCATTTTGGGATGTTCACTCTCAAAAGCATGGCGCACTTTGGCCACCACCGCCTCTGGCCCGAGGGTAAAACGTGCGGCGATGCCGGGGTTCTCCACCGGTTTATCCGCCTGCGTCTGGTTCACGTTTTGGGTAAAGCGGGTGCGGATCGGGCCGGGTTCAATCAGGCTGACCTTGATGCCGCTGTGGCGTAGCTCCATGCGCAGGGCGTCGGACCAGGCCTCCAGCGCATATTTGCTGGCGGCGTAGGCGCCGCGGCCCGGAGTGGAAATCAGCCCCATCACCGACGATGTCATTACGATGCGCCCTTCGCCGTGCGGCAGCATAGCGGGGAGCAGACGCATGGTGAGCTGATGCACGCCGAAGAAGTTGGTCGAAAACTGCTTCTCCAGCGTTTCACGGGAGAGCGTATCCAGCGGGCCATACACGCCGTAACCGGCATTGTTAAAGAGCCCGTAGAGACGATTGTCGGTCAGCGCGATCGCTTCATCAGCGGCGCGCTCAATGCTCTCCGGCGAGTCCATGTCCAGCAACACGCCGGTAAAGCCTAGTCCGTTCATGCGTTCGACATCGTCGGGTTTGCGACAGGCAGCCAGGACCCGAAACCCCCGGCGCTTCAGTTCGAGCGCGCTTTCCAGGCCAATTCCACTGGAACATCCTGTAATTAAGACCGATTTTTGCATAACTTTACCTGTCAGGATCTCCGCTTAATCAGGAGTCATGTTTAACTAAAGGAGCCAGCCGCGTTGCCATCCAGTCGGCAATAAACGGCTGAGCATCGCGATTGGGGTGGATCCCGTCGTCTTGCATCCACTGGGGTTTGAGATAGACCTCTTCCATGAAAAATGGCAGCAGCGGAATATCAAACTCTTTGGCAAGCTTAGGGTAGATCGCGCTAAAGGCTTCATTATACCGACGACCGTAGTTAGCGGGCAGGCGAATTTGCATCAGCAGCGGCTGGGCGTTTGCCGCCTTGATATCCTGCAAAATGGTGCGCAGCGTTTGCTCGGTTTGCTGAGGCTGAAAACCGCGCAATCCATCGTTACCGCCAAGCTCCACCAGCACCCAGCGCGGCTGATGCTGTTTGAGCAGCGCAGGCAGGCGCGACAGGCCCTGCTGCGAGGTATCGCCGCTGATGCTGGCGTTGATTACCGACGTCTTGCTCTGCCATTTGTCGTTAAGCAGAGCGGGCCAGGCCGCGCTGGCCGCCATGCGATAGCCAGCGCTCAGGCTGTCGCCGAGAACCAGTAACGTGTCCGCTGCCGCCGCGCGGAAGGTCATCAGAATCAAAAACAGGAAGGGCAAATGCCAGCGGAAAACAGTGTTGAAGTTCATCATCTTAAGAAGTCCGTCGGTCAGGGGGAACACGAGCTTTCCATCCTTACTGGAGTTGAACTCGTTGTCAAACGCGCTGAAACCATCGCGCTGATTGGCGAATCCGGCTCCGGCAAGTCCACGCTGCTGGCGATTTTGGCCGGTCTGGACGACGGCAGCAGCGGTGAGGTCCACCTTGTCGGGCAGCCGCTGCATCAGCTTGATGAAGAGGCGAGGGCCGCGCTGCGCGCGCGTCACGTAGGTTTTGTCTTTCAGTCCTTTATGCTGATCCCGACCCTGAACGCGCTGGAAAACGTCGAGCTCCCGGCGCTGTTGCGCGGTGAAAATAGCCGTGAAAGCCGCGCGCACGCGAAGGCGCTGCTGGAACAGCTCGGTCTGGGCAAGCGTCTCGACCATCTTCCCGCACAGCTTTCCGGCGGCGAACAGCAGCGCGTGGCGCTGGCGCGGGCGTTTAACGGCCGTCCCGAAGTACTGTTTGCCGATGAGCCCACCGGTAACCTCGACCGTAAAACCGGAGACCGGATTGCTGACCTGCTGTTTTCGCTTAACCGCGAGCACGGCACCACGCTGATCCTCGTGACCCACGATCCGCAGCTCGCCGCCCGCTGCGACCGCCGCCTGCGGCTGGTGAACGGTATTCTTCAGGAGGAGGCATGATTACCCGCTGGTTCTGGCGCGAGTGGCGCTCGCCCTCGCTGCTGATTGTCTGGCTGGCGCTAAGCCTGGCGGTGGCCTGCGTGCTGGCGCTAGGGAGCGTCAGCGACCGCATGGAAAAAGGGCTTAGCCAGCAGAGCCGGGAGTTTATGGCGGGGGACAGGGCGCTGCAAAGCTCCCGCCCGGTGCCGTTGGGCTGGATTGAAGAGGCGCGCAAAGAAGGGCTGAAGGTGGGGGAGCAGCTCACCTTCCAGACTATGACCTTTGCGGGCGACACGCCTCAGCTGGCAAGCGTTAAAGCCGTCGATGATATCTACCCGATGTACGGCGAACTGCAGACCAACCCGCCTGGGCTGAAGCCAAAGCCCGGCACGGTGCTGCTGGCATCACGTCTGATGGCGCTTCTGAACCTGAAACCCGGCGATAGCATCGACGTCGGCGACGCCACCCTCAAGATTGCCGGGGAAGTGGTGCAGGAGCCCGATTCCGGCTTTAACCCCTTCCAGCTCGCGCCGCGCCTGCTGATGAACACCGCGGATGTCGCGGCAACCCATGCGGTACAGCCGGGCAGCCGCGTCACCTGGCGCTATAAGTTTGGCGGCACGCCTGCCCAGCTGGATGCGTACGAAAAATGGCTTCTGCCGCAGCTCAAACCGGAACACCGCTGGTACGGGCTGGAGCAGGACGAAGGGGCGCTCGGTAAATCTCTTGAACGTTCTCAGCAGTTCCTGCTGCTGTCGGCACTGTTGACCCTGCTGCTGGCGGTGGCGGCGGTTGCCGTGGCGATGGGGCATTACTGCCGCAGCCGTTACGATCTGGTGGCGATCCTCAAAACCCTGGGGGCGGGCAGGGCGCAGCTGCGCAAGCTGATCGTCGGCCAGTGGCTGATGCTGCTGGTACTGTCCGCGCTGACCGGCGGAATAATGGGGCTGCTGTTTGAAAAACTGCTGATGGTGATGCTGAAGCCGGTGCTCCCGGCCGCATTGCCGCCGGCCAGCCTCTGGCCGTGGCTGTGGGCGATGGGCGCAATGACGGTGATTTCGCTGCTGGTGGGGCTCCGACCTTACCGCCTGCTGCTCGCCACGCAGCCGCTGCGCGTGCTTCGCAACGATGTGGTGGCGAACGTCTGGCCGCTGAAGTTCTACCTTCCGGTGATTATTGTCGTAGCGGTGGGGCTGCTGGCCTGGCTGATGGGGGGCAGCACGCTGCTGTGGGCGGTACTGGCCGGGGCGGTTGTGCTGGCGCTGCTGTGCGGCGTGCTGGGCTGGATATTGCTCAACGTCCTGAAGCGGCTAACGGTAAAATCGCTGCCCGTGCGCCTGGCGGTCAACCGCCTGCTGCATCAGCCGTGGTCAACGCTCAGCCAGCTGTCGGCGTTTTCGCTGTCGTTTATGCTGCTGGCGCTGCTGTTAGTGCTGCGCGGCGATCTGCTCGATCGCTGGCAGCAGCAGCTTCCGCCTGAAAGCCCGAACTATTTCCTGATCAACATTGCCCCTGAGCAGGTTACGCCGCTGAAGGGCTTCCTGTCGGAGCATCACATTATCCCCGAGTCGTTCTATCCCATCGTGCGTGCGCGTCTGACGCAGATCAACGGTCAGCCAACGGAGGGGAACAAGGACGAGTCGCTTAACCGCGAGCTGAACCTGACCTGGCAGGAGAAACGCCCTGACCATAACCCGATAACCGCCGGCACCTGGCCGCCGAAAGCGGGTGAGGTGTCGATGGAGGAGGGGCTGGCGACGCGGCTGAACGTGAAGCTCGGGGACCGCGTCACCTTTACCGGGGATACCCAGGACTTCAGCGCCAAAGTGACCAGCCTGCGTAAAGTGGACTGGGAAAGCCTGCGGCCCAACTTCTTCTTTATCTTCCCGCCGGGGGCGCTGGACGGACAGCCGCAGAGCTGGCTGACCAGCTTCCGCTGGGAAAACGGCAACGGCATGCTGACCCAGCTTAACCGGGAGTTTCCGACGGTCAGCCTGCTGGATATTGGGGCGATCCTGAAGCAGGTGGGGCAGGTGCTGGAGCAGGTGAGCCGCGCGCTGGAGGTCATGGTGGTGCTGGTAACCCTCTGCGGCGTGCTGTTGCTGCTGGCCCAGGTGCAGGTGGGCATGCGCCAGCGCTATCAGGAGCTGGTGGTCTACCGCACGCTGGGGGCCGGAAAGCGGCTGCTGCGGATGACGCTCTGGAGCGAGTTTGCGCTGCTGGGGCTGGTGGCCGGTCTGGTGGCGGCCATTGGCGCAGAGACGGCGCTGGCGATGCTGCAGACAAAGGTCTTTGACTTCCCGTGGGAGCCTGACTGGCGCCTCTGGTTGATCCTGCCTCTCAGCGGCGCGGTGCTGCTTTCTCTCTGCGGAGGCTGGCTCGGCACGCGGCTGTTAAAGGGCAAAGCCCTGTTCCGTCAGTTTGCGAGTTGATTTAGAACGGTGATAGTTGCGCACCGGGTTTTAATTCCGGTGCGCAGTGTTTAAATAGCACAAAGTGATAATACCCACTCATTTAGTAGCACAAAACATTAAAAACCCGACCACACGGCCCGATTATTTCCAGTTAATATTCACCCGCTAAATATTTAGCAGCGTGTCTATTAAGGAAAAATAATGACTATAAAAAAATCAGCGCTGGCGGCAACGATCGGCGCGGCAGTGGCATTGACTACCTTCGCTTCTCAGGCGGAAATCACCGTTCTTAAGCAGGATCCTCAGGCGGGTAATCCGCTGAGCCGCCTGAACTTTACCGTTGGCGGCAGTATTCGTCCTCAGTTCCAGAACATGACCGGCGACGACGGTAAAAACAGCTACAAGCGTAACGGCTTTGACGGCGGCACCCGTTTCCGTTTCGCAGCAGATTACTACCTGTTTGATGACATCAGCTGGATCAGCTACTACGAGCTGGGTGTCAATATTCCTGCGCAGTTCAACTGGGATCACCACTACGCCGACGGCGCACACGACACCACGCGTCGTATGCTCTACACCGGTCTGAAGAGCGACACCTGGGGTACGCTGACCTTCGGTCAACAGAACAGCGTTTACTATGATGTGGTGGGCGCGAAAACCGATATCTGGGACTACGACATGATCGGTCAGGCTCCGGGTAACGGTATCAACGGCGATTACGACGGTTCTTACCGTTCACGCCAGATGCTGAAATATAAGAAAACCGTGGGTGATGCCGATATTTATGCATCCTACCTGTTTGAAGACAGCGAATACCTGCCGGGCAACGGCCTGCGCTACAAGCGTAAAGGCGGCGGCTCGCTGGGTCTGGATTACCACCTGACCACCGACCTGACCTGGGGCGCGGCGTGGAACTACACCCGCGCGGACATGCGTAACCCGGACAACGGCGACAGCAAAACCTACGACCAGAACATCCTCGGTACCGCGCTGAGCTGGACCCCGGACAACTGGACCTTCTCCGCTGGCGGCGGCTGGTATCAGAACTTCCTGACCACCAAAAAAGTGTCTGTTAACGACTACTTTGCGGGTGACGCGTGGGGTATTGAATACTTCGCAGGGTACAAATTCCCAATCGGCCAGTACGCGGTTAAATCCATCCAGCCTTACTTCATGGGCGACCGCATTGAGTACGTGAACGGCCGTAACTACCAGCGCATCGACAACGGCGTTGGTATCAGCTTCCAGTTGGACTACGGTTTCCGCGTGGATTACGAACACGTGTTCACCTCCAGCACCGACAACCTGGGCGACATGAACCTGGTGCGTCTGCGTTACGACTTCTAAGTCGTCTTGTTGGGTGCGGTCTGATGCCCTCACCCTGACCCTCTCCCACGAGGAGAGGGAATAAACATTAAAACGGCAACTCCGGTTGCCGTTTTGCTTTTACCTCGCCACCCGGCCTTGTTTTTCAGCGATCAAGCCACTCGGCAACGTCTTCAAACGTCCCGCGATAGACGATCTTCTCCGCTTTCTTCTCCAGCTGATAGCCGTACATCGGGTCGTAATAGTCGTTCAGGAGCGGTACAAGCCAGCTGAAGTGCGCGTCCGTGCTACCGGAGCGTTGCTGTTCCAGCAGCGCGGAATCTAACAGCGCGGTGAATTCTGCATACCGCTGCAGCCCCAGACGGCGGCGAATGGCGAACAGGCCGTGATGCAGGTACTCGCTGTATTCCTTCCAGCCTGCTTCCTCGCCGTAGGCGGCAGAAAAATCCGCCCACATATGGTCGAAATACTCTTCGCGCAGGCGTTCAAGACGAATTTCAAACGGGTCTTCGACGACAGCGATAGGGGCTTCAGCCATGCGGTCGCGCAGGCACTCCGGCAGGTGGTTGGAGCCAATCATCCGGCCCTCGTCCTCCAGCACCCAGCGCGCGGCGTCTTTTTTCAGCAGCTCAACCGCAAGGTGATTTTCAAAGCTTGCCTGGGAAAGCTGCGGCGTCAGCGTGCGGCCAAACGACGAACCGCGATGGTGCGCCAGCCCTTCCAGATCGATTCCCTGCGCGTGCTGCTTCACCAGCAGGGTTTTACCGTTCCCGGTACAGCCGCCAATAAGCACCATCGGCTTTTGTGACTGCTCGATGGTCACCTGAATTGCCGTCTGGCGCAGGGCCTTATAGCCGCCGCGGATCAGCGGGTAGTCGACGCCCGCCTCTTTCAGCCAGGCCTGGGAGATATGCGAGCGCTGGCCGCCGCGCGCGCAGCAGAGAAAGCCCTCAGGATGGGCAAGGCTGGCTTCCCGCCAGGCGTTGATGCGTGCCTCACGCGTCTCGCCGTTCACCAGCTGATGGCCGAGCGCCATCGCGGCCTCGGGGCCCTGGCGTTTATAGCAGGTACCAACGGCGGCACGTTCGTTGTCATTCATTAAAGGCAGGTTGATCGCCGCAGGCATCGCGCCCTGGGCAAATTCGATCGGCGCGCGAACGTCGATTAAAGGGGTATCAGACGCGAGGATCGCGCGATAGTCCGTTCCATCGTTCATGGTTATTCCAGAAGAAAACTCAGCAGCAATGGGCGGGGATTGTACGCCGGGGAAGGGGAAGGTCAACTCCCCGGCGCGGATGTCTTACTTGAGCTTTGACTGCGCCCAGACAATACCGCTCGCATATTCCGGCGGCAGGAGAGGGATCATCGCTTCCAGGGTGGCGCTCAGGCGGCCCGTGTCGCTGTCGTTCAGGTTCAGGTGACCGACCTTACGACCCGCGCGAACCTCTTTGTCATACCAGTGCAGATGCACCAGCGGCAGCTTCAGCCAGTCGTAGTTCAGATCGGTGCCGATCAGGTTGATCATCACCGACGGGCTGTTCACCACCGGCTGCGGCAGCGGCAGGTCGGTAATTGCGCGCAGGTGCAGCTCGAACTGGCTGATGGATGCGCCGTTTTGCGTCCAGTGGCCGCTGTTGTGCACGCGCGGCGCGAGTTCGTTGATCAGCAGGCCGGACGGGGTGATAAAGCACTCCATCGCCATGACGCCCACATAGCCCAGTTCGTGCATGATGGCAGAGAGCATATCTTCCGCCTGCGCCTGCTGGTCAGCATTGGCATGCGGGAAGGCGACGCTGGTGCGCAGAATGCCGTCCTGATGCAGGTTATGCGTCAGCGGATAAAAGACGGTATGCCCGTCGTGCCCGCGCGCGCCAACCAGCGACACTTCACCGCTGAAGTTAATGCCTTGCTCAACGATGCACTCGCCGTAGCAGTCGTCCGGCAGTTCTGCCGTTTCATCTGCACGCAGGCGCCACTGGCCGCGGCCATCGTAGCCGCCCACGCGGCGCTTTACGATTGCCAGCTCGCCCAGCATCGCGAAAACGTCATTCCACTCGCTTTTATCGGACAGGAGCTGCCACGGCGCGGTCGGCAGACCGAGCTTGTCGAACAGCTGCTTTTGCGTCAGGCGGTCGGCGATGATCGGGAATACGTCGCGGTTAACGAAGGCGTTATGACGCGCCAGCTCGCGCGTCAGGGCCGTCTCCGGCCAGCGTTCGATCTCAGCGGTGATCACGCTCTGGTGGAACGGTACGGCTTCAGGTTCAGCATCCAGCCCCACGGGCCAGACGGCAATACCCAGCGGCTCACCGGCCTGACGCAGCATGCGGCCTAGCTGGCCGTTACCGAGGACGCAAACCTGCTTCATGCCGCACCCCGCGGGTCCGGATTGTCCAGCACTTCGTCGGTCTGGGCTTTACGCCACTCCGCCAGACGCTGATGCAATGCTTTATCGTGCGTCGCGAGAATTTGCGCCGCCAGCAGGGCGGCGTTCGCCGCACCCGCTTTACCAATCGCCAGCGTGCCGACAGGAATACCGCGCGGCATCTGGACGATGGAGTAGAGGCTATCCACACCGCTTAACGCGGCGCTTTGTACCGGGACGCCCAGTACCGGCACCAGGGTTTTGGCGGCAATCATGCCCGGCAGGTGTGCTGCGCCGCCCGCACCGGCAACGATCACCTCATAACCGTTCTCTTCGGCGCTTTCGGCGAAGCTGAACAGTTTGTCCGGTGTACGGTGCGCGGAGACCACTTCAACGTGGTGCGGAACATTCAGGATTTCAAAGATTTCGGCGGCGAACTGCATGGTAGCCCAGTCGCTTTTGGACCCCATCACGATGGCGACACGCGCCGGATTATTGCGGGAAGACATGCGTCTTAAAACTCCTGTGGTGCGAAACACACTGCTTTCGAGGGCACAGAGAATAGCATGTTATACGGGCAAGGAAAACGGTTGCGCGGTTAAATCTTGAGCCGTTGTTGCCATCCGTTCATAACAAAACAGACCGCGTTCTGGCGGTCTGTTTTCGTTGTTTGCCAATCATTATTTAGTCAGTTCGGCTGTCATGTGTACGCGGTTGTTGAACTGCGCACTGGTAATTTTGTAAGAGGCACCCTGTTCAGCGGCCTGCGCGGCGATTTTCGCTTCTGCGCGGTCAAGGGTAGAGGCGGTTGCGCTCACGCTCTGCGCGAAAGAACCGAAAGAAACCAGGGAAAGAGCGGCAACTGCAACGAAAGTTTTGATGGATTTCATGGTCGTATTCCTCAAGTATTTTATCTGGGATAGGGCGTGTTGCCCTGATGTGATAAATAATAGGTCGACCACGAGCTGATTAAAATCGAAACAATTTGCCGATGTTATTCAAAAAAATAGAATGATGGCGTGAGGGGTTAAAACGAAAACGCGATCAGCTCCACGCCCTCTGGCGTGACTTTGACCATGGAGCCTTCTGAGTGCCATGCACCCAACACCACGCGATGGGCCTGTTCGCCGTTGGCGATAAGGGAATGGACGTCAGGACGATGGGTATGGCCGTGGATCAACCACTGAACGCCATGCTTTTCCATCACGCTCACCACCGCCTGCGGGTTAACGTCCATGATGGTCATGGATTTGCTGCTGTTGGCGGCTTTACTGCCCGCGCGCATTCTGGCGGCGATGCGGTTGCGGATAAACAGCGGCAGGGCAAGGAACACCTTTTGGATCCACGGGGTGTGGACTTTAGCGCGAAACGCCAGGTAGCCGGTATCGTCGGTGCAGAGCGTGTCGCCGTGCATGATCAGGCCCCTGCGGCCATAGAGATCGAGCACCTTTTCTTCCGGCAGCAGCGTCATGCCGCTTTCGCGGGCGTAGCGCTTGCCGATCAGGAAATCGCGGTTGCCGTGAATGAAGTAGCAGGGGACGCCGGAATCCACGAGCGCGTGAATGGCGGCTGCCATTTCACGGTGCAGCGGGTTAGGGTCGTCGTCGCCAATCCAGGCTTCAAACAGGTCGCCCAGGATGTACAGCGCATCGGCGCTTTTCGCTTCACCGCGTAAAAAACGCAGAAAACCGGCGGTTATCGCCGGTTCTTCTGTTTGCAGATGCAGATCCGCAATAAAGAGTGTCGCCACGAATTACTCGCTGACGGTCACGCTTGTAATCACAACGTCTTCTTTAGGAACGTCCTGGTGCATACCGCTGCGACCGGTAGAGACGGCTTTGATCTTGTCAACCACGTCCATACCTTCAACCACTTCTGCGAATACGCAGTAGCCCCAACCCTGCAGGCTTTCGCCGGAGAAGTTCAGGAAGTCGTTGTCCGCTACGTTGATGAAGAACTGCGCGGTGGCAGAGTGAGGCGCCTGAGTACGGGCCATTGCCAGCGTACCGCGGGTGTTTTTCAGACCGTTGTTCGCTTCGTTTTTGATCGCTTCTTTGGTCTCTTTCTGGTTCATGCCAGGTTCGAAACCGCCGCCCTGGATCATAAAGCCGTTGATCACGCGGTGGAAAATGGTGTTGTTGTAGAAACCTTCGCGGCAGTAGTCCAGGAAGTTTTTAACTGTTTCAGGCGCTTTGTCATCAAAGGTTTTGATTACGATATCGCCATGATTAGTGTGGAAAGTAACCATTTTTGCATCCTGTTCCGTTATTGTGGTACGTCGACCCGCGTTCGGGTCATCTATAGGGGCTTGTTATAGCATAACCACAGGATGCGATCACCTTGCATTGTGTGCTGCTTCGGGTTTGAATTACGGGTAGAATAGCCGGTTTTCAACCACACACGTGTTTACATGGAATCTTCGATGTTAAAAATCTTTAATACAATGACGCGCCAAAAAGAGGAATTTAAACCTATCCATGCCGGGGAAGTTGGCATGTACGTGTGTGGTATTACGGTTTACGATCTCTGTCACATTGGCCATGGCCGTACCTTTGTCGCTTTTGACGTGGTGTCACGCTACCTGCGTTTCCTGGGCTATACCCTGAAATACGTGCGTAATATCACCGACATCGATGACAAAATCATCAAGCGCGCTAATGAAAACGGCGAAAGCTTCGTTGCACTGGTCGATCGCATGATCGTCGAAATGCACAAAGATTTCGACGCCCTGAATATTCAGCGCCCGGACAGCGAGCCGCGAGCGACCCACCATATTCACGAAATCATCGAGATCACGGAAAAGCTGATCGCACGCGGTCACGCCTACGTTGCGGACAACGGTGACGTGATGTTCTCGGTGCCGACGGACCCAACCTACGGTTCGCTTTCCCGTCAGGATCTGGACCAGCTTCAGGCCGGTGCACGCGTCGACGTGGTCGACGTGAAGCGTAACCCGATGGACTTCGTGCTGTGGAAAATGTCGAAAGAGGGTGAACCAAGTTGGCCATCCCCGTGGGGCGAAGGCCGTCCGGGCTGGCACATTGAATGTTCCGCGATGAACTGCAAACAGCTGGGCAAACACTTCGACATTCACGGCGGTGGTTCGGATCTGATGTTCCCGCACCACGAAAACGAAATCGCGCAGTCCACCTGCGCCCATGGCGGCGAGTACGTGAACTACTGGATGCACTCCGGAATGGTAATGGTTGATCGCGAGAAGATGTCTAAATCGCTGGGTAACTTCTTCACCGTGCGCGACGTGCTGAAGTATTACGACGCGGAAACCGTGCGCTACTTCCTGATGTCCGGCCACTATCGCAGCCAGCTGAACTACAGCGAAGAGAACCTGAAGCAGGCGCGCTCGGCGCTGGAGCGTCTATACACCGCGCTGCGCGGTACCGACAGGTCTGTTCCTGCTGCAGGCGGCGAAGCGTTTGAAGCACGCTTTGTTGAGGTGATGAACGACGACTTCAACACCCCGGAAGCCTACTCCGTGCTGTTCGACATGGCGCGCGAAGTGAACCGCCTGAAGTCAGAAGATATGGCCGCGGCGAATGCGCTGGCGTCCCATCTGCGTAAGCTTTCCTCCGTGCTCGGCCTGCTGGAGCAGGATCCGGACGTGTTCCTGCAGAGCGGTGCGCAGGCGGACGACGGTGAAGTGGCGGAAATTGAAGCGTTGATCAAAGCGCGTCTGGAAGCGCGTCAGGCAAAAGACTGGGCGGCGGCAGATGCGGCGCGTAACCGTCTGACCGAGATGGGCATCATTCTGGAAGATGGCCCGCAGGGCACCACCTGGCGCCGTAAGTAATTTTCCCCTCACCCTAACCCTCTCCCCGTGGGAGAGGGCCGGGGTGAGGGCATCAGCGCGCAAGTTTCCTCCACCACAGCAACCCCATCAGCACGACTCCCGGCAGCCACACCCACAGCAGTTCTGAAACGATCACCTGATGCCCGTACGGCGTGGTATAGCGCGACAGCGCAAACGGCGCGACCTTAATGACCTGCCACGGCGCAAAGAAGCGTTCATCTGACCACGGCCACAGCCAGCCGACACCTTTCCCGCCCGTGGTAATCGAATCCAGCAGGCTGTGCGACAGCAATGACACCGTTAAAAACAGCCAGCACCGCGTCAGGCTGGTCCTGAACCATCGTCGGCCAATCAGCACGCAAAGTATCGGCACCACAAAGGCGAACAGCAGGGAGTGGGTAAAGCCGCGGTGGCCGAAAACATTGCCGTACGCGACGCCGAACTTGAACGCCAGCACGTCGGCATCCGGCAGCATGGCGAGGACAATCCCGGCAAACAGCAGGCGGGGAGGAATAACTTTGGTTCACAGGCCTAAGCCCAGGCAAAGCGGAACAGCAGCGTGCGTAATAACGGTAGGCATTGCTATTATCCATGGCAAATCATGGAAATATAGCAGCAATCCCGCGCCGGCAGACCTGTTTTAAATTCTGATTTTACGCCGACTCGCGCGCGATAAGCTGCCCGGAAAGCGTAATGCGCTGGGTTTGCAGCGTCGGCTCCTTCAGCGTGCGAATAATCAGCCCGGCCGCCTGACGCCCCGTCTCTTCGCTGGCGGACGACACGTAGGTAAAGGACGGCGAGGTGAGGTTAACGTGGAGCATATCTTCGAAACCGACCAGCGCGACCTGCTGCGTCAGAAACACATCTTTGCCCACCGTTCGTCCTACCTGATGAATACCGGAGATGGAGCCGATCATGGCATCCGGCGAGTGGCAGAGCAGGGCGGTGATGGTGTTGTTTTTTTCCAGCAGCTGGCGGGTCGCGAAACCCGCGGCCAGGGTGTCATCGCTGCAGGCCGGAGAGTATTCATCGCGCCAGACCAGCCCGTTCTGCGTCATCGCGCTGCGAAAACCGAGCAGGCGCTGTTCGCGGATAAGACATCCTTCACGTCCGCCAATGTAGGCGATATTGCGATGGCCGCGCTCGATAAGATAACGCACCGCCAGATTTGCCGCCTGACGGTTGTCGCGCATCACCAGATTGCATTTTTCATCCAACAGCGACTGAGAGACCACAACCAGCGGCAACGGGCAGCGGCGAATGTGTTCCGGTAGGGTAGAGGTGCGGGTATCCGAAGCCAGATAGATAACCCCGGCGACGCCCTGCTGCTTAAACGACAGCAGGCAGCGCTCAAGATGGTCATGGTCGTTCTGGGGCTGGCCGAGAAAAACCATATACCCCTGTTTTTCAAGATCCTGGACGATGCTCGCCATCACCTTGATGGAGAAACTGTCGCTAAAGTCACGGAGGATCAGGCCAATCAGGTTGGACGTATTGGCGCGGAGGTTGGCAGCGGCGACGTTATGAACATAGCCCAGCGTATTGATGGCAGCGTTGACCTTCTCGATCGTTGCCTCTGAGATTTTCCCTTTCTGGCGCAAAACCAGCGAGACGGTTGAGACCGACACGCCCGCGTGCTTTGCGACATCAATAATGCTGACTTTCTTCAAAACCGCTCCCTGAAATTCACCGATTATCAGTCAGATACGACAATGCGTCTCCCAGACTACAGGAGACGCGTCGTTCAGGCATCTTATTATTTGCCGACCATAGTGGACATGCTCTGGGCAATAAACTGTGCTCTGGCACCGAATATCACCTGAATACCGTTGTCGCCGACAAACACCACGCCGCGCGCGCCGAGTCCGTTCAGGCCATCTTTATCGACCGCCTCGCTTTTTGCCACTTCCAGGCGCAGACGGGTGATACAGGCGCCGACGGAGTCGATGTTATGCGCCCCGCCCAGCAGGGTGATGATCTCGGTCGCGAGTTCTGAATCAGACTTATCATCCGCGTTAGCGGTCACCTCAGTACGGCCAGGCGTCTTCACGTCGAAGCGACGGATCACGAAGCGGAACGTGAAGTAATAAATCAGGCCCATTGGGATACCGATAATAATCGCATTCAGGAAGTTGGTCTTGTAGCCGTTAAAGGACGGCAGGATCCCGAATGACAGATAGTCGATAAAGCCTGCGGAGAACGACTTGGCGATATGCGCATGCAGCAGATACATGGTCATGTACGCCAGGCCCGCCATGATGGCGTTAAAGACGTACAGGATCGGCGCCACGAAGATAAAGGTAAACTCGACCGGCTCGGTGATCCCCGTGAGGAAGCAGGTCAGCGCCGCGGAGAACAGAATACCGGCCGCGATTTTCTTATTCTTCGTATGGGCTTCGTGATACATCGCCAGGCACGCGGCGGGCAGCGCGAACAGCATCAGCGGGAATTCGCCCTGCATGAACTTACCGGCGTTCTGGTAGGTGTCGCTGCTGAAGGACTTCACCCCTTCTTCCAGCATTTTGAACCAGATGGTCTGGTCGCCGTGGATCACCTGGCCTGCCTGGGTAGTGTAATCCCCGAACGAATACCAGAAGGACGGATACCAGATGTGGTGCAGGCCAAGCGGGATCAGCGCACGCTCCACCAGTCCGAAGATAAAGGTCGACGCCGCCTGATTATCGCCGTTCACCACCACGGAGAGCGCGTCGATACCGGCCTGAATATGCTGCCAGACGTACGGCAGCAGCAGCCCCATCAGGAACGACAGAAACGCCGTTGCAATGGCCACGAAGCGCTTGCCGGAGAAGAAGCCCAGGAACTCCGGCAGCTGCATGGTGTGGAAGCGGTTATAGCACCAGGCCGCGAGGATACCGCAGATCAGGCCGCCGAAGACGCCCATCTGCAGCGTCGGGATGCCGACCACCATGGCGTATTTCCCGCCCTGAGAGGCCATTTCCGGCGTGATGCTCAGCACGGTGCTGATGGTGATATTGGTGACAAACACCGATACCGCCGCAGACAGCGCCGCGATGCCGGATTCTGAAGCCAGACCCACGGCGGAGCCAATGGCAAACAGCATCGGCAGGTTATCAAAAATAACCCCGCCCGCGTTCATCATCAGCGGCAGATGGAACTTATCGCCGAAGGCCAGCAGAAGGCCCGCAGCGGGAAGCAGTGAAATTGGCAGCATTAAGGCGCGACCAATCATCGATAACTTAGACAGCGATTTAACAAACCCTGATATCAGACTCATGCTGATTTCCCCCGAGTAGCGCTTTATTGGCGCTGTTATTGTAAGTAGAACGTTTTAGTAGAACGTTCTACTTATCGTGGGCAAAGAGTGAAAAACGCGCAACTGAATTTTCACTTTTCAACAGATGAAATAGTGATTATTTGAAGTGGATCGATAAATAACCGCGATGGGGGGTATGGGGATTTTTATCCCCTCTCCCGGGGGAGAGGGTTAGGGTGAGGGCATCAGAATGCTCAGGCCGTAACGGTGACGCTCTGTCCTTCAAAGCTCACGGTCTGGCCCGCGACAATCTTGCAGCGCTTGCGCGTTTCTACCGCGCCGTCGACTAACACCCGCCCGTCGGCGATGACGATTTTCGCCTGCGCGCCGCTTTCGCTCCAGCCTTCCAGCTTGAGCAGATCGCACAGCTCAACGTGCGGGTGTTTGCCTAATGAAAATGTGGCCATCTTATGCGTCCTCTACGTCGTGATATTCTTCGCACGCCTGCAAAGTATTCTGAATCAGTGTGGCAACGGTCATCGGGCCTACGCCGCCCGGTACCGGCGTGATGTAGGAGGCACGAGCCGCGGCATCTTCATACACCACGTCGCCGACCACTTTGCCGTTTTCCAGACGGTTAATCCCGACGTCCACGACAATCGCACCCTCTTTAATCCACTCGCCCGGAATAAAGCCCGGCTTGCCGACTGCGACGATCAGCAGATCGGCGTTCTCGACGTGGTGACGCAGGTTTTTGGTGAAGCGGTGGGTGACGGTGGTGGTGCAGCCGGCCAGCAGCAGCTCCATGCTCATCGGGCGGCCCACGATGTTGGACGCACCGATGACCACGGCATTCAGACCGTAGGTGTCGATGTTATAACGCTCCAGCAGCGTCACAATACCGCGCGGCGTGCAGGGGCGCAGACGCGGCGCGCGCTGGCACAGGCGGCCAACGTTGTACGGGTGGAAGCCGTCTACGTCTTTATCCGGCGCGATACGCTCCAGCACCTTCACGTTGTCGATACCTGCTGGCAGCGGCAACTGAACCAGAATACCGTCGATCTCTTTGTCGGCATTCAGGGTGTCAATAAGTTCCAGCAGTTCTGCTTCGCTGGTGGTTTCCGGCAAATCGTAAGAGCGGGAGACGAAGCCGACCTCTTCACACGCTTTGCGCTTGCTGCCGACATAAATCTGCGATGCCGGGTTGCTACCAACCAGCACAACGGCCAGCCCGGGGGCGCGTTTTCCGGCTGCTTTTCGCGCCTTCACTTTTTCAGCGACCTCAGAGCGCACCTGCTGCGCAATCGTTTTACCGTCAATAATCTTTGCTGCCATCAGAGAGAAGATTCCGTCTGTAACGTTTGAAAGGGGGGATGGCGTGTATTTTGTCAGAAGCGAGCGTCGCTGTCAGTCACCCTTTACGCGTTTTTATCAGCGAGACGCAAAAACCCTTCTTAGGGGATGGTCAATTTCTTAGGCGGGATTAGGATGTGACCTGGCGAAATGGCAGCGTTTTGACATATTTAAAAATCGCCTCCTGAGCTACTTTGTCTCCTCCGAAATAAGCTTTCAATTACTCAATTGAACGTATTTCTTATTCCCGATTATTCGCGGGAAGGGTTATTTACATTTTAAAGGAATAGACATGAAACTCAGCAACATTGCTTCTACTGTTATTGCAACTCTGGCTCTGGTCGCGGGTGCCGCTCATGCAGATCCGGTTTCCGTCAATGGCGGTACCGTGCATTTTAAAGGGGAGCTGGTTAATGCTGCTTGTTCAGTAAATACTGATTCTTCCGAGCAGACCGTTAATCTGGGTCAGTATCGTACCGCGAAATTTACCAAAGTGGGCGACACCACCTCGAATATTCCATTCAACATTGAACTGAATGACTGCGATCCGCAGGTTGCTCAAACGGCAGCGGTTGCGTTCACCGGTCAGATCGACCCAACGGACAAAACCCTGCTGGCTGTCACTTCCGGTAACAACGACAACACCGCGAAAGGCGTGGGCATTGAGATCCTCGACAGCAAATCCAGCGTGCTGACCCCAGACGGTGCGACCTTCTCTGCTGCGCAGACGCTGATCGAAGGGACAAACACCCTGAAGTTCACCGCGCGTTATAAATCAACGGCTGCCACTACCGAGCCAGGCCAGGCGAACGCTGACGCCACCTTCGTAATGAAATACGAATAATTCCTCCGCACAGGGATGTTCAGGCCTCAGGGACGAGGCCCGTCATACGCTATTGCCAGGAACGAAGGATGACAAGGACTGGAACACTACTGCTGTTAACCCTTGCGATGGCTTGCCCGGCATCGGCGCATACCGTGGTGATCGAGGGCGGCAAGGTTCATCTCAGAGGTGAACTGGTGAACGGCGGCTGCGCCGTGGCGCCCGACAGCCAGAATATGCGCATCGACATGGGGCAGTACCGAACCAATTCATTTTCCGGCGTGGGCAGTTTTTCCACGGTGAATGTGCCTTTTACCGTGCGGCTGCTGGACTGCAGCGTTGATGTTTCGCGCACCGTGGGGATCCAGTTTCAGGGCGTCACGCCCGCGGAAGATCCGCAGGTCTTTCTGGCGACATCGCGGCCCGGTGAAACCCCTGTCAGCAGCGGCGTGGGGCTGGCGCTCTTTGATGAACAGCAGCGTCAGATAATCCCAAACGCCACGGCCGTCAGCTGGCTGCCGATCGATACCCGCGAGCTCGCGTTCCATTTTAGCGCCCGCTACCGGGCTATTTCCGAACACCTCGAGCCAGGCAAAATTCAGTCGGATGTCTGGTTTACGTTGATTTATCCATAACACCTGCGAACACATTATTAAAGGTACGGTTGTGATGAATACCCTAATTAAACCAGGATTGTTTCTATCGTTTATTTTGATGATGGTTTCTGCATGCGCAAATGCATCCGGCGGTATTGCGCTGGGGGCCACGCGCGTTATTTATCCCGCAGAGGCGAAACAAACGTCACTGGCGATCACCAACAGCAACAAACAGGAACGCTATTTAATTAACGCGTGGATCGAAAATGCGAGCGGGCAAAAAGAAAAAACGTTTGCCGTCACTCCGCCCCTGTTTGTTAGCGAGCCGAACAGTGAAAACACGCTGCGTATTATTTACGCCGGGCCTGCGCTGCCTGCCGATCGCGAATCGCTGTTTTACATGAACGTGAAGGCTATCCCGTCGGTGAACAAAGCGAAAACGGAAAACAATAACGTGCTGCAGCTGGCGATCCTGTCACGCATCAAGCTGTTTGTGCGCCCGAATAACCTGGCGATGCAGCCGGAAGAGGCGCTTTCCCAGCTGCGGTTTGAGCGCGCGGGCAACCATCTCAAAGTCAGCAACGCTTCCCCGTATTACATCACCCTCGTCAATATGAAGCTGGGCGGGCAGAAGCTGGATAACCTGATGGTTGCGCCGAAAAGCTCGGCTCAGCAGGCGCTGCCAGCCGGTGCCAGCGGCACGCTTTCCTGGCAGAGCGTGAATGACTACGGTGCCATCACCCCGGCGCGTAGCGTCAACCTGTGAGCAGAGTCAGGGCGATGAAAAACCACCAGAGACGTTACTGCCCGGTTGCACTGGCGCTGATGGCTGCGCTCTGGCCGCAGGCTGGCTGGAGCGAAAGTTATTTCAACCCGGCCTTCTTGTCCGACGACACCGCCAGCGTGGCGGATTTGTCGCGTTTTGAACAAGGACACCAGCAGGCACCCGGCGTTTATCGCGTGGATATCTGGCGTAACGATGAGTTTATCGGTACCCAGGACGTGCGTTTTGAGCAGGCCGAAAACACGCCCCCGGTGGCGGGCGGTTTGTCGGCGTGCATTACGCGCGCGATGCTCGATCGCTTTGGCGTCAACGTTACGGCGTTTCCCGAGCTCGCTAAGGTGCAGGGCGAGACCTGCGTTCCGTTGAACACGGCTATACCCGGCAGCGAAACGGTATTCAACTTTGCCTCACAGCGTTTGGACGTCAGCCTGCCGCAGGTGGCGTTACAAAACAGCGCCCGGGGCTATATTCCCCCTGAACAGTGGGATGAAGGCATTCCCGCCGCACTGGTGAATTACAGCTTCACCGGTAACCGGGGAAGCGAAGACGACAGCTATTATCTGAACCTGCAAAGCGGGCTGAACTATGGCGCCTGGCGTTTACGTAACAACGGCGCATGGCGGTACACGCAGAATAACGGGCAGCGGCACAGCGAGTGGCAGAATATTGGCACCTGGGCGCAGCGCACCGTTATTCCGCTTAAAAGCGAACTGGTGCTGGGCGACAGCAATACCGGGAATGACGTCTTCGACAGCATGGGTTTTCGCGGTGGGCGGCTTTTCTCGTCTGACAGCATGTACCCGGACAGCCTGCAGGGCTACGCGCCGACCGTGCGCGGGATCGCCCGTACGCCTGCTAAAGTGGTGGTTCGCCAGAACGGCTACGTTATCTATCAAAGCTATGTGCAGCCGGGCGCATTTGCGATTACCGATCTCAACCCGACCTCCTCAAGCGGTGACCTGGAAGTGACGGTGGAAGAGAAAGACGGTACCCAGCAGCGTTATACCGTGCCGTACTCCACCGTGCCGCTTCTGCAGCGTGAAGGGCGCTGGAAGTATGATCTCGTCGCGGGGAATTATCGCAGCGGTAACAGCGATCAGGATACGCCGTTCTTCACCCAGGGAACCCTGATTACCGGTCTTGCCAACGGTTACACGCTCTACGGCGGGACACAGCTGGCGTCACGCTATACCGCGGTGGCCCTCGGGGCCGGAAAAAACCTGGGCGACTGGGGCGCGGTCTCGCTCGATATCACCCACGCCCGCAGCCAGCTCGCGGACGACAGCAAGCATGAAGGGCAGTCTCTGCGCTTCCTCTATGCGAAATCCCTTAACGGCTTCGGCACCAACTTCCAGCTGCTGGGCTACCGCTACTCCACAAAAGGGTTTTACACCCTCGACGATGTGGCCTGGCGCTCAATGGAGGGCTATCAGTATGCCGATAGCCAGAACGATAACGATGTGCCGGACGTGCAGAGTTATCACAACCTGACGTGGAATAAAAAAGGCCGCTTCCAGCTCAACGTATCTCAGTCTCTGGGGGACTACGGCTCGGTCTATATCTCCGGTAGCGAGCAGACCTACTGGGGAACAGACGAGACGAACCTCTGGTACCAGCTGGGCTACGCGGGAGGCGTGAAGGGGATCAACTACTCCGTCTCGTGGTCGTGGAATAAATCCGTTGGGATAGACGGCACCGACCGGATCGCGTCGTTTAACGTCTCCGTGCCGTTCAGCCTCTTTACCCGTCAGGGCTATCGCCGGGACAGCGCGATTGACCGCGCCTACGCTACGGCGTCCGCCAGTCGAAACAGCGATGGCGACACAAGCTGGCAAACCGGCGTCAGCGGAACGCTGCTCGAGGACCGCAACCTGAACTACAGCGTCACCCAGGGACACGCCAGCACCAACGGCTCAAGCGGAAGCGCCAGCGCCAACTGGCAGGCGACCTACGGCACGCTGGGCGTGGGCTACAACTATTCCCGCGATCAGCACGATCTCAACTGGCAGCTCTCCGGCGGGGTGGTCGGCCACGCCGACGGCGTGACCTTCAGCCAGCCGCTGGGCGACACCAACGTGCTGATCAAAGCCCCGGGGGCATCGGGCGTCAGTATTGAAAACCAGACCGGTGTGAAAACCGACTGGCGAGGCTACGCGGTGATGCCGTATGCCACCGTCTATCGTTACAACCGCGTGGCGCTGGATACCAACACCATGAGCAACAACACCGATATCGAAAACAACGTGAGCAGCGTGGTGCCGACCAAAGGCGCGCTGGTACGCGCCAGCTTTGATACCCGCATTGGCGTGCGCGCCCTGCTGACGGTAACGCGCGGCAACCAGCCGGTGCCGTTCGGCGCGGTGGTGCGTGAGACCAAAAGCGGCGTCACCAGCATGGTGGGGGATGACGGGCAAATTTACCTGAGTGGGCTGCCGCTGGAAGGCGAACTGCTGATCCAGTGGGGAGACGGGGCGCAGTCCCAGTGTCGCGCGCCTTACAGCTTGTCTGAACAGAGCCTGCAACAGGCAATCACACTTAAGGGGATCGGCTGTGATTAAAACCCAAATCTTTGCCCTGTCGCTGCTGGCGTTACTGCCCGCGACAAACGCATTGGCGACCGTGTGCGTCAATGAAAATGGTGTGCCGACGGAGGTGCATTACGACCTGACGGATAAATTCAATAGCTCGAATAACCAGGTCGGGCAGGTCGTGACGCTCAGCGAGAAATCGCAGTGGGTAGGGGTGAATGCCGTCTGTCCGAAGGGCACGTCCGGGAATACCACCAAGCGCAGCTATGTGACCGATTATCCGGTAACGGGAACGAGTGATGGCTATCAATATCTGAAGCTTAACGACTATCTGGACGGGGCCATGAAAATCACGGACAGCTATGCTGGCGTGTTTTACCCGCCCAAAAGCTATATCCAGATGGGGAGCCATCCTAACGTCTCCAAAAACAAACCGTTTGGCGTTCAGGACTCCAGCCTGGTCTTCCGCCTGAAGGTGACCCGGCGTTTTATTAACATGGTAGTGATTCCGCGTGCCACCATGTTCCGCGTCTACGTCACCACCACCTCCTCCGATCCGTTAACCTCGCCGGTCTATACCATCAGCTACAGCGGAACTATTCAGGTGCCGCAAAGCTGCGCCATTAATGCCGGTAACGTGGTGGAGTTTGATTTCGGCGACATTGGCGCTTCCTTGTTCAGCAAGGCGGGCGTGGGTAACAAGCCGGAGGGGGTCTCATCGCAAAGCAAAACCATCGCCATTAAATGCACCAACGTGGAGGCGAACGCCATGCTGACGATGCGCGTCGAGGCGGAAAAGGTCTCTGATAATGTGCTGGTGTCGGATAACCCGGATGTGGGGTTCATCATTGCCAACGAAAGCGGGACGCCGCTCACGCCCAACAACCTGACGAGCAAAATCCCGTTCCGCCTCGACGACAGCGCGCAGGCGCAGGTGGGGATCCGCGTCTGGCCGGTAAGCGTAACGGGCAATAAGCCAGCGGAAGGGCGCTTCACCTCGCGCGGGTATTTGCGCGTGGATTACGACTAAGGAGCCGATATGCGAAACGGGATCCGTTTTATCACCGTGGCGCTCTTTGCGCTTTGCACTCAGGCTCAGGCGGACACCGCGTTGGGCGAGATTAACATTCGACTCTACGGCAATGTCGTCGATTTTACCTGCGTTGCTGAGGGCAGCGACAGCGACAAGACCGTCCCGCTGGGCACCTGGCCCACGAAACAGCTCCGCACCACCGGGAGCCGCACGCAGCCCATGCCGTTTACGCTGAAGCTGACCGGCTGCCCACCGGGCGCTGCGTCCATTACGTTTTCGGGGAAAGCCGACGGGAGCAACAGCGGCTTGCTGGCGCTGAATGACGCCAGTACAGCAAGCCATGTCGCCGTTGAGATCAGGGATGCGGATAAAACGCGCCTTGCGCTTCAACAGGCCAGCCAGCCGGTCTCGGTTGATGCGCAGGGGAATGCGATTTTGTCATTTTATGCCAATTATATTGCCACTGCCGATAACCCTGAGCCCGGACGGGCTGATGCGGATGCCACCTTCATGATTAATTATAATTAGCACTGACCGCACTCCCTGCAGCTCAGATAAGCTGCAGGGAGTGAATTCAGGTTATAGCAGTTCGTGCGCTTTAGCGTAATCAATTAATTCCACGATGCTTTGCACACCCAGCTTAGAATAAATATTGGATTTATGCGCACTAATGGTCTTGTTACTTAATAGTAGCTGTTCAGCAATTTCCTTGTTGGATAATCCATTCGCCAGGTATCGTAATACCGTGACCTCGCGATTCGATAATGGCATATCTACTGCCATCCCTTTCCCCGATCCCAGATGGTTTATAAAGTTCAGCGTTTCCGACGGGAAAAAAGAATAGCCCATCAGGATCATTTCTACGGCGTTGTAGATCTCCCCCAAATCTTTTCGTTTACTGACAAAGCCATTTGCCCCAGCGCGAATGGCGCGACCTGCGTAAAATAACTCTGATTTAGAGGAGAGGAACAAAACCTTAATATTTTTGTTTAGGTTCTTGATTCTCTTGAGTAAAACGAAAGCATCCGTGCCCGTGAGTTCAATGTCAAGGATCACCAGATCGATCGGGTGATTGCGGATACAGTCAAGGACTTCATGGCTATCGCCAGACTTGAGCTTGACTGTGATATTCTTATTTTTCTGTAGCAGGACTTCTATCGACATTCTGACGATAGGATGTTCGTCCATAATGATAACGGATGCCGGTTTCATTTTTAATGCCTCAGATTGTTAAAAGCGTTATGCAGAGTTTTGTAAAACTCTCGAAATGCCGGAAGGATATAATGTGAAGATCCCTATACCGTAGTATTTCCCTGGAAAGAGCGAAAGCATCCTTGTTTACGTAATGAAAAGAACTATGCCTCAGCGCGGTCATCTCATTAGGCTGGTGTTGGCAAAAAGGTTTTTCTTATTCATATTTGATACGCATCTTATTATACAGGGTAAGTTTTTTCCGAAAACCCTGTAAATTAATATCCGTGTATGGGTTTATATTATCTTCTGGATCTGAATCGCTATTTTTTTAAAATTAGCGGAAATATCCTGTTATCCCATTTACCGCATATTTTCATCTTTATGTAATAACAAAAAATAACAGATATCTCTGTATGTTGATTAATTGTTAACAAAAATCCCCCTTTTTTAAATGGGCAAACCTGCAAATATGAGGTTAAAAATTGCCCTCGCAGGCCGCCAGACCTTCATACGAAAGTGGTTGCGTTGACCTGGATAACGGCGTCAGGTGCACAGGAGAACATGCTACCCGCTTCGCTTTTTACTCCAGGCAGTTGTCGCTAAGTTGCTTGTTTTTACATCATTATCATCTTGTTAACGCCTTCTGTATTCACTTAACGGATGGAGGAAAGTGCTGCCGTTCCGTTAATCTGTGGTATTTCACAAGGTTCTCGCCCATAAATTAGGAATAGTTATAAATTCGAATTAATTGTTAAGAATTAACAATTGTGCAACGTTGGTGGTAAGTAAATTCCTAAACATCTTTAGGAAATAAGGGGTTAGGAGGTCAGTGAAAATGTGCAGTCTGAGAGGTTATTAAGAAGATGCAGCAATTCCTGACGATGGCTCAGCCCCAGCTTCACCAGGATGCAGCTGAGACGATAGATAATGCGGCTATAGGGGCGATTCTGCATAAGGGCAATCTGACGTAATGTCTTGCCCCGGGAAAGCTCCTGCAGGATGGGCCATTCGTTGCGCGAGAACCAGTCTTTCTCGGTACCCTGCGGAGGGAGGGTATCCAGCAGGCTGTGTTGGAGCTCAGCGGCGTTCAGCTGGCGTTCGAGCACATGAAAGGGACCGGCTGCTTTGCAGAAGAGGCGGGTGTCGTAATTATCGGCCCTGACCAACAGCCAGGGCGTCAGGAACGGAGGAAACAGGCTATGCCTTCTCAACTGATCCAGTTTCTCCAGAAGCCCCGTAGACCGGCTCTCAATATCCACGACCAGACGGGCTGAGGGCCACTGGGTCTGAGCGATGAGGGCGTCGTCCAGCGTGGCGTAGTCGCAGCAGCTGCTCAGGGGAAATTGCCCGTTGAGAAAACCGGTGCGCAGGTAGTGATCCTCCGTCACCAGAAGAATACACGGGGCGTCTGTTTTGCGGGGCTGGCTGATGGACTGGCTCAAAAATTCAAGTCGGTCGAAAAAGGGGGGACCAAAAGGTGAGCGCGTAAATCCCAGCGCATCACTTCCTGTACGCCGCCGCCGGTAACGGCGCACTGTCATTCGCATGGTCTCCCTCCTGGAAATGGCTTTTTAATCCTCCGGCCATGTCCAGGACGGCCAGTAATACCCCTGGCCGAGATCTGCGCCTGCCTGCAGTGCCCAGGTACGATCGCGTTCAGTCTCAATACCTTCGATAAGCACTTTCCCGGCCAGCTGAAAGCAAAGGGAAACCAGTTGCCTCAGCGCAGGAGTGTTGCGTAAACGCCAGAATGCTTCCTTATCTATTTTGATGCCGCTTAACGGGAGTCGGCAGGATAAAAACGACTGCACTGTGACGTCATCCACGTCATCAAGCCATATTGCGTGTCCCTGTCTGTTAAGTTGCCGTAAATTTTGAACGACATGCTGCTTCTGTACGACGGACAGCGCCAAAAAGGACGCAACGTCGACAATCTCAATATTGAGCGGCGCGTCTGACAATCGGATAAGTCGTTGAAAAGACGCTTGCTCTGTCAGGACGGTTATCGGCAGATTAATAAAAAGGTTATGACTTTGCGGCGTTTTTTTTAATGTCGCAAGCTGCGCTTCAAGCAGCGTTATCGACCAGTCAGCGGACCTATCGTAAAAAAAGTCCTCGCTGTGGCGCATGTCGGACAGGACGCTGAGTACCTCCACGCCAACCTGGCGCAAAGAGGTGAGGGCAACGATGGGCTCAAGCTTAATGCCGACGATGTCCTGAGAAATGTACTGTAATCGGGGGGGCGTATCGATCAGGTTTTGCGCTGTCACTCCATTGTCCTGTTGTCTGTCAGCCTCCAGGCGGCCGGGATACCAGACTCTAGTGTGGCGAGCTGACGTTCAGGAAAACAGCAGGCGTTACTTAAATGCAACTAAGCCTTTTCGCAGCGCTAAATTTTACGGTGAAACAGGGGGGAATGTTGAGAAAATAGCCGTATTTACAATCGGCTAGCGGTAATTGCCGTGGAAAACGGAAAAGGCATTGACTCACCTGCCATTGACCGTATAATTCTTCGCGTTTCACCACCGCGAAGTTCACGCATATCAGTGCGCCCTTAGCTCAGTTGGATAGAGCAACGGCCTTCTAAGCCGTAGGTCGTAGGTTCGAATCCTACAGGGCGTGCCATTTAGCCTCAGCGCTTAATCCAGTCAATTCTTCCTCTGACCACCAACTACTACCTGTCCTTCACCCTGTGCCTGATATTAACCGTCGGATTTGCATGGTTAATTCTGGATGTGTATCATCTTGCTCCCGATTCTATAGCCTGTCGGTGAGAACGTTTTTTCCGTCATCGACCGGTCATTGCCGCGTAGTTCCAGCAAGGGCTACCGCACCGCCACTCGCTCCCCGGGAAGAGCAACAACCGTACATACCGATCATCAAGGACATATATGTGGTATCTACTCGCAACTTCGCTTGCCGCACTTTCCCTTAATAAAAGCCTGGCTTACCTGATGCTGGGATTAACGGCATTTCTCGGCTGGAAACAGAGTATTCTTGACGTCCCGGCGCTGCTGGTAATTGCATCAATCGTTGTTGGCTGGTCTGTTGTTGAATGGCTACGTAATAAAAATAATAAATATACTTATCTGGTCGAAGGCCTGTGCGTGGTCATCGCCGTTGCCCTGGTTTTGCATGTGATCCCGGGCTTCCATAACCCCAAAGTGCTGGATGCAGTCGTCGTTGGTCCGCAAAGCATACCGTTCAGTATGTACTTTAATATGGACAAGGCAGTGGTGCCGTTCTTTTTAATTACGTGCATGCCAACGTTATTCGTCGCAAAACCCCTCTATAAAGCTGGCAAGGTCGGCTGGGGAATATTGGTTCTTGCGATACCCGCGCTGTTACTTCTGGCTGTTGCGTTAGGCGGACTCAGAATTGAGCTGCATGCGCCAGAATGGTTCACTCAATTTGCCCTTGCGAATATTTTTTTCGTTTCTTTGGCCGAGGAAGCCTTGTTCAGAGGCTACCTGCAGCAACGCTTGTCCCGGATTATTCATCCTGTTGTCGCGCTGTTGATTGCCTCAGTCATCTTTGGGCTGATGCATTATAGCGGCGGTTTACTACTGATTATTTTTGCCAGCCTCTCCGGCATTATTTACGGTCTGGCGTGGATGTGGAGCGGCAGGCTCTGGGTTGCAACGTTATTCCATTTTGGGCTGAACTGCGTGCATTTATTGTTCTTCACCTATCCGATGTATGCCCCTCATGCGGCAATGTAATGCGTTTTAAAATAGTAGCTTTATAAATTTGGCTACCTCCGGATAAGCATAAAAAGCCCCGAAATATCGGGGCTTTTTATATATAGCGGGCGCGTGAATAACTGATTTATCTTCGCGTCAAAATGAATAGAAGGCTAATGAATTTCATTGCTTACAGGCTTAAGGTTTTCTTAATCTAAAAATTATCTCAGATTAAAATTTGGGTTTTTATCACTCTAAAACCTGCTAAAAAGAAATTTTACACTTTTACGCCTAAACTGGATTGATACTAATTATCATTAGCGTTGTTGTATGCTTTAATCCTGTCCCACAATGCTATGAGTTGTTAATCCCGTTGGTCTATAAAGGATATGTTCATGAATTCTCGCCTGCTGTCCTGCTTCTCGCTTGCCTTGTTGTCTTCATCGCTTTTCCTTTCCACACAATCGGTTGCGGCCGATAACAACGACGGTATCGTTGTCTATAACGCGCAGCACGAAAACCTGGTGAAGTCATGGGTTGACGGTTTTACCAAAGAAACCGGCATTAAAGTCACTCTGCGTAACGGTGATGACAGCGAGCTGGGTAACCAGCTGGTTCAGGAAGGCAGCGCATCGCCGGCAGACGTATTCCTGACCGAGAACTCGCCGTCAATGGTGCTGGTGGATAACGCCAACCTGTTTGCGCCGCTGGATGCAGGCACCCTGAAGCAGGTACCGGCAGAATATCGTCCTGCGCACGGCCGCTGGATCGGCATTGCCGCCCGCAGCACGGTGTTTGTCTATAACCCGGAAAAGCTGAACGAACAGCAGTTGCCTAAATCGCTGATGGATCTGGCAAAACCCGAGTGGAAAGGCCGCTGGGCGGCATCACCGTCAGGCGCGGATTTCCAGGCCATCGTGAGCGCGATGCTGGCTCTGAAAGGCGAAAAGGCCACCCTGGAATGGCTCAAGGCAATGAAAGCCAACTTCGTTGCCTATAAAGGCAACAGCACGGTGATGAAAGCGGTCAATGCCGGCCAGATTGATGGCGGCGTGATTTATCACTACTACCGTTTTGTCGATCAGTCCAAAACCGGTGAAAACAGCAAAAACACCCAGCTCTACTACTTCAAACACCAGGATCCGGGCGCGTTCGTAAGCCTCTCTGGCGGCGGCGTCCTGGCGTCCAGCAAACACAAAGCGCAGGCGCAGGCCTTCATCAAATACATTACCGGTAAAGAAGGTCAGGAAAGTCTGCGTACCAACAATGCCTTTGAATATGCAGTGGGCGTGAACGCGGCCTCAAACCCGAAGCTGGTCCCGCTGAAAGATCTTGATGCACCGAAGGTTGAACCTTCAACGCTCAATAGCAAAAAAGTTATCGAGCTGATGACGCAAGCCGGTCTGCTGTGATCCTGAGAGTGAAGTGAACGTCTTATGTCTGGTCTGAGTTTCGACATCGGAAAAAACAAAGTCCAGGAGCCTGTCCGCAGGCGTCCTGCACTGCCGATGGTTGCGTTAGCTGTGTTGTTTTCATTAATGGCGCTTCTGCCTTTGGGTTTTATCATTGCCATTGGCATTGAGACCGGCTGGGAAACCATTAAGGCTCTGGTGTTTCGCCCGCGTGTTGCTGAGCTGCTCAGCAACACGCTGTGGCTGACGGCTTTAGCGGTTCCGCTCTGTATTGTGACGGGGGTGGCGATAGCCTGGCTCACCGAGCGCACGCAGCTTGCCGGGCGAGGGATCTGGTCTGCACTGGCGGTCGCCCCGCTGGCGATCCCCGCGTTTGTGCAAAGCTATGCCTGGGTGAGCGCTGTCCCGTCCATGCATGGGCTCTACGCGGGCGTGTTCCTTTCCGTTCTTGCCTACTATCCGTTTATCTATATGCCGGTTGCGGCGGTGCTGCGTCGCCTTGACCCGACGCTTGAAGATGTAGCCGCTTCGCTGGGTACGCCGCCGTGGCGGGTCTTTTTCCGCGTGGTGCTTCCCCAGCTCAAGCTGGCTATCTGCGGCGGCGCGCTGCTGGTGGCGCTGCACCTGCTGGCGGAATATGGCCTGTACGTGATGATCCGCTTTGATACCTTCACCACAGCAATCTATGACCAGTTCCAGTCTACCTTCAGCGGTCCGGCGGCGAACATGCTGGCGGGCGTTCTGGCCTTGTGCTGCCTTGCTATATTAATGCTGGAAGGCGTGACGCGCGGAAAAGCGCGCTACGCGCGCATTGGCGCCGGGGCAGCGCGCGAGCAGAAACGCTGGCCGCTGAAGCCTGCGGCTGCCGCGCTGGGTCAGCTGTTTTTCATCGTGCTGATCGTGCTGGCGCTGGGCGTGCCGTTAATTGTCCTGTGTCGCTGGATTTGGCTCGGCGGCGTGCAAAACTGGATGAGTGCCGATCTCTGGCACTCCCTGCGCCAGACGCTGATGCTCGGCGTGGGCGGAGCGCTCCTGACGACGGCCTGCGTGATCCCCATTGCGTGGCTCGGTATCCGCTATCCGCACCGTATCTTCCGGATGCTGGAAGGGTGCATCTATATCACCAGTTCACTGCCGGGCATTGTCACGGCGCTGGCGCTGGTCACCGTCACTATTCATTACGCTCGTCCCATTTACCAGACGGAAATTACCCTGTTCCTGGCCTACCTGCTGATGTTTATGCCCCGTGCGCTCATTAACCTGCGGGCGGGGATTGCGCAGGCGCCGGTCGAGCTGGAGAACGTGGCGCGCAGCCTGGGCAGCACGCCCGCGAAGGCGCTCTGGAGCGTCACGATGCGTCTGGCCGCGCCGGGTGCGGCAGCGGGTGCCGCGCTGGTTTTTCTCGGCGTCAGCAACGAATTGACCGCCACGCTGTTGCTCTCTCCGCTGGGTACGCGCACGCTCTCCACCGGATTCTGGGCGCTGACCAGCGAAATTGATTATGTGGCCGCCGCGCCTTACGCGATGCTGATGATCCTGATTTCACTCCCGCTGACCGCCATTCTCTATATGCAGTCGAAGAAAATTGCAGGGCTATGACATGCTTGAATTAACCGCCATTTCTAAATCGTTTTCTGATGTGCAGGTGCTCGACAGCGTAAACCTGAGCGTTGCGCCGGGGAGCAGGACGGCGATTGTCGGGCCGTCCGGATCGGGGAAAACCACGCTGCTGCGTATTCTTGCCGGGTTCGAAACGCCTGACACCGGGCGTATTGTCATGCAGGGGAGAACGCTGTTTGATGAAAACAGTTTTGTTCCCGCCCACCTGCGCCGGGTCGGTTTTGTGCCTCAGGAAGGCGCGCTGTTTCCGCACCTCAACGTGGCAGACAATATCGCCTGGGGGCTGGACGGCACCCGCCACGAGAAGCGCCAGCGCGTTGAGGCGCTGATGGAGATGGTTTCTCTGGACAGGCAGCTCGCAACGCACTGGCCCCACGAGATATCCGGCGGACAGCAGCAGCGCGTGGCGCTTGCCCGTGCGCTGGCCCAGCGTCCTTCACTGATGCTGCTGGATGAACCATTCTCGGCTCTGGATACCGGCCTGCGCGCGATGACGCGTAAGGCAACGGCCGATCTGCTGGCCGAAGCGGGCGTGGCCTCGATTCTGGTCACCCACGATCAGAACGAAGCGTTGTCCTTTGCCACGCAGGTTGCCGTCATGCGCTCCGGACGCTTCACACAGGTCGGCACGCCTTATGACGTCTACACCCGTCCGGTTGACGAAGAGACGGCACTTTTTCTTGGCGATGCAGTGATCCTGCCAGCTCAGCTCGCTGCCGGGTATGCCGTGTGCGCGCTGGGTAAAGTGCCGACGGACAACGCGCATGCGACAGGACAGGGCCGGGTAATGATGCGCCCTGAACAATTACGCGTGACGGCATGCGCAGCGCATGAAAGCCCGATCTCAATTCTTGATGTGGACTTCACCGGCCAGCTGTCGACGCTTACCCTCGGATTAGCCGGGCAGCAGCAGCCCGTGATTCTGAGGACCGTAAGCCAGCCGGGATGGAACCCGGGCACGGCGGTACGCATTGATATTGCTGGCACCGCGCGCGTATTCGAATATTCTTAATATTCGTTAGTAATTTCATGCAACGGGTTGTTATAAAAGAATTTTCCTGAACGTGTGGCATTTCCTGAGATTCTCTACCATGCTCATAAAACCTCACCACGCTGCGTGAGGTTTTACGTAGTTGCTGATTAATCTCAAGGAAAAAGGTTATGAAAAAGACGACTGCTATTTTGTTGGGAACGGCGTTACTGTTTACAACCAATGCTTTTGCTGCTCAGTTGCTGACTAAAAGCGAGTTCAAAAAAGTTGCATCTCAATATAAAAAAATCGGTACGGTAAATACCTCAAATGAAGTATCGGTTGATGATGCAAAAAAAGAACTGATTGAGAAAGCCGATAAGAAAGGCGCGGATGTCCTGGTGCTCACTTCAGGGAACACCAATAATAAAATTCACGGTACGGCCAATATCTACAAGAAAAAATAACTCATTGCAGCCCCCCATGCGGGGTGGCTGCGCTTTATCAGGTATGAATGCTTCCAATGAGTTCGTTAATTTTCATCGGTTTGCAGAAATAGTAGCCTTGTAAAAAATCGCTGTTCTTAAAGCGCAGGTAGTTAGCCTGAGCCTCTGTTTCAACTCCTTCTGCAATAATGCTGAGCTGCATTCTTTTTGCCAGTTCGATAAGACTGTCAACTAGCCGGGTATCGCCATTTTCACTAATCTGGCTAACAAAAAGTTTGTCTATCTTGATGAATTCGGGTTTCAGCGCGTGAATATAAGCGAGGTTTGAATAACCTGTCCCAAAGTCATCCAACGCCAGAGCTATATTTGATTGTCGAAGCCTTGCAAACCATTCGCTCAGCCGTGGCGTAAAATGCAGCGGATTTCGTTCCGTGATTTCAATAACCAGCTGAATCTGGCCCGACGAAAGTTTTTGCAAAAGCTCAAGCGTATCCGTTTCAAAGCGCGGATCGAGACAGTTATCCGTGCTCAGATTAAGGCTGATGTAGAGCCGCTCAGGAAAAAGGTGGATACGAGGCTGGAGATCGGCAATAACCTGCTGAATCAGATGATGCATTAGTGGAGCAATCAGCCGGTGCTTCTCCGCCAGCGGGATAAACGTATCCGGAGACACTGGGCCATACAGCGGATGATTCCAGCGAGCGAGCACTTCGATACCCGCAATCTTGCCCGTCAGGCTGTCAAAAAAGGGCTGGTAGACTGGCACGATCTCGCGCCTTTCAATGGCCGCGCTCAGGGTGCTTTCCCGGGAGAGGGGAAAGAGGCGAGCCTGCAGGGTGTTCAAGCTGCCGGGCAATCCCGGCGTTGTCTTTGTCATGGTTATCACCGAGAGCCTTAAACGCGCGGCGACCTGTCCCGGTAGCCGCGCGGCAGTTATCAGAATTTAACCCATTCGTCCTGTCCACGGGCGGGAGGGCGTTTAAAAGGTGCAACGCTGGCGGTTTGTTTGCTCTCTTTTGGCAGGGTTTCAGGACGCGTGGTATGAGCTTTTGAGACACGGAAAATCGACACCACTTTTTCAAGCTGAACAGCCTGCTCCTCCAGCGAAATGGCCGCAGCAGAAGACTCTTCCACCAGGGCGGCGTTCTGCTGAGTAGTGGTGTCCATTTCAGCCATGGCCTGGGCAATTTGTGAAATTCCGCGGCTTTGTTCATCAGTGGCAGCGGCAATTTCGTTCATGATGTCGCGTACCTGCGCCACGGATGTCTCAATTTTCGACATTGCATCACCCGCGCTTTCAACCAGGCTAAAGCCGGTATCCACATGCACGACCGATTCGTTGATCAGGTTTTCAATCTCTTTTGCAGACTGCGCGCTGCGCTGGGCAAGCGTTCGCACTTCGGCGGCTACAACAGCGAAGCCTTTACCCTGATCGCCTGCCCGGGCGGCTTCAACGGCGGCATTCAGCGCTAAAATATTGGTCTGGAAGGCGATACTGTTAATTACGGTGGTGATCTCAGAAATGCGGTGCGAACTGCTGCGCACGTTTTTCATCGTATCTATCACCCTCAATGAGAGCTGGCTTCCTTCCGTCGCATTTTGCGCGGCTTCATCTGCCAGACGTCGCGCGTGGTTGGCATTTTCAGCGTTGAGCGCGACGGTAGAGGTTAACTCTTCCATGCTGGCGGCGGTTTCAACGACGGCGGCTGACTGCTGCTCGGTCCGCGACGACAAATCCATATTGCCCGCGGCAATTTCAGAAGACGAACGCGCGACGCTATCTACTCCATTACGTACATCATTAATGATGTTTTTCAGGTTTGCATTCATGGTAGCGACGGCCTGCATTAACAGTCCAGGCTCATCACGACGTGTGCTGGTCACGGTGCTGGTGAGATCGCCACTGGCGATTTGCTCCGCGACGCGCAGCGTTTCATTAAGCGGACGGGTGATGGACAGGGTGATGCCCATTGCCAGCAAGATGCCAAGCGCAAGACCGATTGCGGCAACAATGCCCATCTCTAGCTGAACGCTATTCACCGTATCGGCCACTTTTTTCTGCTGCAGAGCAAATAACGTCTGTATGGCGTGCGTTAGTGTTAAGGCCTTTCCGGTTAAGGTCTCCGAGAGCGTCGACTGTTGATCCCAGACTTTTTGGTAATTCAGCAACTCAGCCGCGATGCTTTCCATGCTTTCAAGACCGGACTGCAACCAAACCTTTTGTTCCGTGGTAGCAACCGGTAACAGTTGTTCGGTATCTGATTTCGCTACATCCAGGCGATCGCGGATCCCTTTCATTAACTCATCTGTAGGATGCTGTTTATAAAGCGTTACCTGAGAGTCAATGTCGCTCATGATAAAAGCAATCTGTGCAGCCACAAGGGTGTGCTGAGCGTCCAGCGTACTATTACGGCTTAGCGTTGAAGCCAGCACGGAGTTATCGCATAAACTCTGTGTGCTGAGTTTTTTTTCACTGATTCTTTTTTCTGAAAGGGATTTTGTGAAAGGCAGCAGGGTAGCAACATAGCTATTCACTGCATTTGCTGTATCATCCAGCGCTTTTTTCCCTTCCGGAGACCAGGGCAACTTATCCATACTGGCGACAATGCTCTGCATGCGTTGCATGCCTGAGTTGGTCTGCTCCAGGTACTTCTGATCAAGTGTATATTGGAAATTCGTCCGCCCTAAACGGACCTGCGAAAGTGAGTTAAATAGATCGGCGGTATAGCCGTTTTTTTTGACTTTATCCTGAATGTTGCTAAAACCCAGTAAACCTGACATCAGAATAACAATCGTCACGAGCAATACGAGGGAAAAACCAAAAAACAACTTCTTACGGACTTTTAAATTGGCAAAATGGTTGATTATATTCATATGTAACTCCAGTGTTGGTATAAACCAAACAACAGTGCTAATACATCATTAACGAAAGAATTGATAGTGAAGAGGGATAATAAAAAAAAGCCCCTCACACATGTGTGCTCAGGGCAAAAAAACCTGAGTTGACATCACTTACTCAGGCTATCTGTCGTCTCCTCTTTTTTAACGGAATGAGCCGGGAGTTCGCTCATTCTGTAATAAACGGGGATTACATCCGGGTAATTAATGATGTAACCACGCCCTTTAATATTACGAATAAAATCCTCGGGTAAACCCAAGACATTAAGCTTGTTCGTTAGATTATGTAAAACCTGCCATAATCGCTGTGTGGAAGGGCTCAGATTATGTGCCTCCCAAATTTCTTCAAATAACTCTTCTTTTGAGACTGGTCTTGTTCTGCCATTCATCAATAAAAAAAGAAAAAGTCTAAGCATCGTTTCATTTAAGTAAATTGATGCGAATGCAATGCTTTTATCTGTATGACTGCCTGTGAGTCGGTATAGTCTGCGATTAGAAATATCAAAATGAATTTCTTCGCCAATCATAAATCCATATAGACGATAGCCCATATCATTTGCCCACAATTGAGAAACTAACATGCACTCCTACATATAAGCCTGAGATAATCCATACTCTTCATGTGGTGGATTATATGGCTGCTATGAATGCTTTCCAATACACATCCCTACGCGCTATAAGAAACAGGATCTGCCATCCCTCGGCGTGAAGTTTTTGTCGATGTAAGTCGTTTTTTCAGACTAAAAAACTACTGTAAATACATTCTCAGTGCACTTGTTCTGAAAATTAATGTCTACCTGATGACTCAAGATAAAATGCTTATTTTAGAAAAGTCTTAGAATTTGTCTCCTTCTTAGTCTGGCAATGGTCTTCAACACGTTACGGCGCGTCAGCGATAGAGTGGAGTGAAGTTAAATGATTTATACTGATTGAAGTGAGCCTTAATCATGGCGCTACGATACAAGGCGTCGTCTTCGGAAGGGTGAAGTTGATTGATTTTAAAGCCTTAATTTCTGAATCAGAAAGCGGATACGGACGCGTAAACATAGCAATGATGAATGTACTATTACCCTTTGCCTTAATGGTTGATGCTTCATGAAGCCTGTTTTTTTGATAAATGGTTTAGTGTTTTTTGAACCCGATCGGCGTCGTCTCTGTTCGCTTTCGGGCTACCCCGAGCGTGCTGTTATCCTTCACGGTCCGGTTAGTGAATGCCTGCTTCAACTGCTTGAACACAACGGCGAAGTGCTGTCGCAACGTTATCTTTTTTCGGCGGTATGGGAAAAACAGGGCGCGATAGTCTCGACCAATGCGTTATACCAGACTATTGCCTCCATTCGTAAAGCGCTCAAGATGGCGGGGCTGGCAGAGAATGTTGTGCAAACGGTACCAAAAGCAGGGTTTAAGCTCGTTGCACAAATACAAACGGGGACGGTCGATAATTTTATCTCGATGGCCGTCGCAACCCCGGAGAGTTTACCCTCTAAACCAGATGTTCCGTCACCATCCGTTACAGATAGCAGGTTCAATCTTTTCTCGAAAAAAATTGCATATGGGGTGGCCGCAGCGGTCTTATTTATCCTCTCTTGTACGGTTCTATTTCAACAGCTTCATGTACAGGATTCTGGATTTAAGGCATATCAACCGATAGGTAATATTGCAGGTTGCGACGTTTACTCTTCGTGGCATGACGATATAAAAAGCCAGCGTATTTATACCACCTTGATAAAACGTTATCCCATTCATTGCAATGCTGGCGGGGTAGCCTATATGACGATCAATCGTTTTCCAAATGGTACTTCGGTGATCGTATGCGATAAGTTGCCCGATATTGCTGGCGCTGACTGTGATTCAATCATGTACAGGAACCAATATAATGAAAACGACTAGTCGGAGTGCGATCGGATTGATCATCATACTGATGATTGCCGCGCCATTATTTTACGCCTGGTACATTCATTATCAGCAGAATCACTTTACCTGCGAGAGCCGTTTAATCATTGTTGAAGATGATTCCCAGGTGGATTCCCTTATGACGTTTACATTTAATAATGGCAATGGCACCTATGATTCCTCCGGAGAATACAGTCAGTCGGGCCAGCAGACGGTCATCTTCAGCAATAAGATAACCTTCAACTACTGGCGTGAAGAGGGTAGAGTGATTATGGTCTCCAGTGAGACTAACGAACTGCCGAAAAAAGACGAACTCTTTCGCCGACATATTCCTGATTTTTTCCATTATCGCGATCGTGGTATTAGTGTGGAAATCCTTCCGGTAAATACCTCAGGTTATCTCTTCTCCTTCGGAAATTCTCCCGCGTTCTACTGCGCTAAAGGATGAGCTGAAGCCCTTTTGTTATGCGTTCTTTGTACAAGATCTTACGGATGTTTACGCTTGATTATGCAAAGATAATGCGTATAGTTCTCATTTACATTGAAGCCAAACATTCTAAGGCCCGACAAAGGGTCATTTTTGCGCGCACGTTTAAATGAGTTAACGATGAACAACACCAAAATACACAGGACGCTGCTGGCGCTCGCCGTTGGCGCGGCGACACATTCCTCCTTCGCGGCGGACGATCAAAAAGAGGACACCCTCGTTGTCCAGTCTGCACCAGCCGGCGATTTCAAACCCGGTGGCGACCAGCTGGTACCGGCCTTCCTTGACGGGCAGGTGGCGAACGGCGGGCGCATGGGGATGCTGGGCCAGCAGAACGCCATGGACGTGCCGTTCAACATCATCAGCTACACCTCGAAGCTGGTGGAAGATCAGCAGGCGAAAACCATTGCCGATGTCGTCGCGAACGACGCGGGCGTACAGTTTGTTCAGGGGTACGGCAACAGCGCGGAGACCTACCGTATCCGTGGCCTGAAGTTTGACGGCGACGACATGACCTTTGGCGGTCTGTCCGGCGTGCTGCCGCGCCAGGTGGTGGATACCCAGATGGTCGAGCGCATCGAGATCTTCAAAGGGGCCAACTCGCTGATGAACGGCGCGGCAAGCTCCGGCGTGGGCGGGATGATTAACCTTGAGCCAAAACACGCGGGCGAACTCCCGCAGGCCAAAGTCGGCGTGGACTATACCTCGGATTCCCAGATTGGCACCACGCTGGATGCGGGCCGTCGCTACGGCGACAATGACCAGTTTGGCGCGCGGGTGAACCTGGTCCATCGCGAAGGGGAAACCGGCATACCGAACGATCGCCGCCGCACCACGCTGCTCTCCACCGGCCTGGATTACACCGGCGACCGCTTCCGCACCTCGCTGGATCTGGGCTATCAGAAGAAAACTTTCCACGGCAGCCCGACCAGCGTCAATATTTCCGCGGTGGATTTCGTGCCCGAGCCGCCGAAAAACGATCGCAACTTCTCGCAGAAGTGGGCCTACAGCAACATCGAAAACGAATTTGGGATGTGGCGCAGCGAGTACGACATTACCGACGGCTGGACCGCCTATACCGGTCTGGGCGCGCAGCACGCGCATGAGGAAGGCATCTACAGCGCGCCGAAGCTGGTGGATAAAAGCGGCAAGGCAACGGTCAGCCGCCTTGATACCAACCGCATAAGCGATTCCGTCAGCGGCATGGCGGGCGTTCGCGGCAACTTCAATACGGGATTCGTCTCGCACAAGATCAACGTCGGCTATTCGGCGATGACCAAAAACGAAAAAATCGCGTGGAAAATGTCGGCGGCGAAGGATAACCCGACCACCAACATCTATCACAATACCGGCGTCGATATGCCGGATAGCACCAACTTCAACGGCTCTGGCGGGAAGTACAGCGATCCGCTGACCAGCGGGCGCACCCGTACACAGGGCTGGCTGCTGAGCGATACCCTGGGCGTGCTTGACGATAAACTGCTGTTTACTGCGGGCGCGCGCCACCAGAAAGTGGTCATTCGCGGGTATAACAAAGTCACCGGTGCGGAAAACGCGGCGGACGGTTTCGACGGCAGCCGCTGGATGCCAACCTACGGCGTGGTCTACAAGCCGTGGGAGGCGATCTCCCTCTATGCTAACCACACTGAAGCGCTGCAGCCGGGCAAAACCGCGCCTAACACCGCCACCAACTACGGCCAGAGCACCGGTATCGTTCACTCTAAGCAGAACGAAGTGGGCGTGAAGGCGGATTTTGGCCGCGTGGGCGGATCGCTTGCGCTGTTCGAAATCAAAATGCCGTCGGCGATCCTCGACGACAGCGGCCACTACGGGCTTGACGCTGAACAGCGTAACCGTGGCGTGGAGCTGAACGTTTTCGGTGAGCCAATGCTGGGGATGCGTCTGAACGCCAGCGCCACCTGGCTGCAGGCCGAGCTGACCAAAACCAAAAATGGCGTGAATCAGGGTAACGATGCGATCGGTATTCCGAACTTTTACGCCGTGCTGGGCGCAGAGTACGACATCAAGCCGATTAATGGCCTGACCGCCACCGCCCGCGTGAACCACTCCGGCGCGCAGTACGCTGACCTGGCAAACACCAAAAAGCTGGACAGCTACACCACGCTGGATCTGGGGATGCGTTATCGCTTCGCGGTGAATCACAATCAAAACCAGATGACGGTTCGTGCGGGCATCGACAACGTGACCAATGAAAACTACTGGGCCAGCGTGGACGACTCCGGTACTTATATTACGCAGGGCGAACCGCGCACCTATAAGGTCTCTGTTGGCTACGCGTTTTAAGCGTTCCATCTCGTTATCCGGGGCAGGGATGCCCCAATCCCTTGCTACCTCCAGCATGAAGTGTTAAAACGTGCCCCTTCTAAAAAAGAGACAGGGGTAGGACGTGAAAGACGCGTCATCCGCTTCAGGCCAAGGTAGCGCTGAAGCCTCGTCGGATCAGAATCCGACGCTGCAACGTGGTTTGCAAAATCGACATATTCAGTTAATTGCCCTTGGCGGCGCGATCGGTACCGGGCTGTTTCTCGGCATTGGCCCCGCTATTCAGATGGCTGGTCCGGCGGTGCTGCTGGGTTACGGTATCGCCGGGATTATTGCCTTCCTGATAATGCGCCAGCTTGGCGAGATGGTCGTTGAAGAGCCGGTTTCAGGCTCCTTCGCGCACTTTGCTTATAAATACTGGGGCCCGTTTGCAGGCTTCCTGTCCGGCTGGAACTACTGGGTGATGTTCGTGCTGGTGGGGATGGCGGAGCTGACCGCCGCGGGCATTTACATGCAGTACTGGCTGCCGGACGTCCCGACGTGGATCTGGGCGGCGGCCTTCTTCATCATTATTAACGCCGTTAACCTCGTCAACGTGCGCCTGTATGGCGAAACCGAGTTCTGGTTTGCGCTGATCAAGGTGCTGGCGATTATCGGAATGATCGGCTTTGGCCTGTGGCTGCTGTTCTCCGGTCACGGCGGCGAGCGCGCCACGATCGACAACCTGTGGCAGCACGGCGGCTTCCTCGCCACCGGCTGGAAAGGGCTGATTCTCTCCCTGGCAGTGATCATGTTCTCCTTCGGTGGACTCGAGCTGATCGGCATTACCGCCGCGGAAGCGCGCGACCCGCATAAAAGCATTCCTAAAGCGGTCAACCAGGTCGTGTACCGTATTTTGCTGTTCTACATCGGCTCGCTGGTGGTGCTGCTGGCGCTTTACCCGTGGGTGGAAGTGAAGTCCGACAGCAGCCCGTTCGTGATGATTTTCCACGATCTGAACAGCAACGTGGTGGCCTCGGCGCTGAACTTCGTCATTCTGGTGGCGTCTCTGTCGGTCTATAACAGCGGCGTTTACTCCAACAGCCGCATGCTGTTCGGCCTCTCCGTGCAGGGCAACGCGCCGAAGTTTCTTACCCGCGTCAGCCGTCGCGGCGTGCCGGTGAATTCCTTGTTCCTTTCTGGCGCTATTACGTCGCTGGTGGTGCTGATCAACTATCTGCTGCCGAAAGAGGCCTTTGGCCTGCTGATGGCGCTGGTTGTTGCTACGCTGCTGCTGAACTGGATCATGATTTGCCTGGCGCACCTGCGCTTTCGCGCCGCGATGCGCCGCAAGGGACGCGAGACGCAGTTCAAAGCGCTGCTCTATCCGGCGGGGAATTACGTCTGTATCGCTTTCCTGGGGCTGATTCTGGTGCTGATGTGCACTATGGATGAGATGCGTCTTTCGGCGATGCTGCTGCCGGTGTGGGTTATCTTCCTGTTTGTGGCGTTTAAACTTTCCCGCAAAAAGTAGCGTGGTTTTATCCCTCTCCCTGTGGGAGAGGGCCGGGGTGAGGGCACCAGACCGTACCAGCCTTCACGCCCGGTGGCGCAAACTGATTATCTGGCGCTAACGCCCGCCAGGGAGCGAATATCGTTCCCCGTCGGGGACTGGTGAATACGCAGCCCAAATTCATCCACTACCGCGAAAATATGGTCGAAGATGTCGGCCTGAATCTCCTCATATTCTGCCCAGACCACCGTGTTGGTGAAGGCATATATTTCAATCGGCAAACCATTCGCATCAGGCGCTAGCTGGCGCACCATCAGCGTCATATCTTTTCGAATACGGGGATGGTTGCGCAGATATTCATTCAGGTAGGCGCGGAAGGTGCCAATATTGGTCATCTTACGCAGGTTTAATACCGACTCCCCTTCACCGTTCTTCTGATTCCACAGGTTAATTTCCTCATGCCGCGCGGCCAGATAGGGCTTCAGCAGCTTCGCCTGAATGAGTTTCTGCTGTTCCTGCTCGTCGAGAAAATGAATGCTGGTGGTATCTATATTCAGGCTGCGCTTAATGCGTCGCCCGCCGGAGGCAGACATGCCGCTCCAGTTGATAAAGGCATCGGAGACCAGCGCCCACGTCGGAATAGTCGTAATCGTATTATCGAAGTTGCGCACTTTAACGGTGGTCAGACCGATGTCCGTCACCGTGCCGTTGGCACCGTATTTCGGCATCTCCAGCCAGTCGCCGAGCTTGAGCATGTCGTTGGCGGAAAGCTGAATCCCCGCCACAAGTCCTAGTATCGGGTCTTTAAACACCAGCATCAGAACGGCGGCCATGGCACCCAGACCGCTTATCAGAATTGCCGGGGACTGACCAATCAGCAGGGAGATAATTAATATCCCCACCAGGATGGCGCTCACCAGCTTGATGCCCTGGAAGATCCCTTTCAGCGGCAGCTGCGATGCGGTGGCCATTTTCTGCGACAGATTAAAAATCACGTCCAGCAGCGAGAAGAAGGAGAGCAGGGCATACACCATGACCCACAGCTTTGCGCATGTCGTGAGAATTTCCGCCGCTTCGCTACCCTTTTGCAGCCAAAGTACCGCCTGGACGTTGACGATTATCCCCTGAAGGGTGAAGGCCAGACGGTGAAATAATTTATTCTGGGTGATGATCTGCAGCCATAAATGGCTGCTGGCCTGCGCGCGTTTTTCGAAAGCGCGAAGCACCCCTTTGTGCAAAATAAAATGAACGATGATGGCGGTAAGAAAAATAATACCGAAGATAATCACTAAAGAGGTGGTGTGATTAATTTCAATGCCTAACTCTTCAACCTGAGCAATTAATTCCTGCATAACGTCTCCTGTATTGATGCAGCCCCATAATGGCGGCTGCGGATCTATTATGCAAATTCACGGGCTTATTTGGTGGCCTGGCAGACGTTGACCACCGGCAGACACAGGCTATGGCGGATGCGCAGCGTCGCCAGGGCAAGCACCACCATCATCGCCGTTTCCACCGTCAGGAAGACGTTAACCGCCTGGGTGTAATCCCCGTGATGGTTCTGCAGCGCGTGGAGCAAAATCGCGCCAAAAATGGCCGGGCCAAGCCCCAGCGCGGCCTGCTGGAGCGTGCTGAGAATGGCGCTCGCGGCCCCCGCGTCGTCAGGCTGAATATCGCGCATCCCGATGCGGTAGAAGCTGTTCACGATCAGTGCCTGCCCGTAGCCGACCAGCCCGGTCGCGGGCGCCAGCGTCAGCTCGGTATTCTCCATTCCCCAGACGCGGAACGTGGCGATCAGCGCCAGCAGGCCGACAATCTGGATCGCCAGACCCGTAAGCAGAATGGTACTGGTGCTGTAGCGGGCAATCAGCCGCGGCGCGAACCACGCGGAAATAAAGTAGGTTACGCCCAGCGCGATAAAGCTGTTTCCGGACTGCCACGGAGCCATCCCCAGACCGGTTTGCATGGTGAGCGCCATACAGAACATAAACCCGGACCAGACGCTGAAAAAGAGCATCGCAATCAGAATGCCAAAGCGAACGCTGCGAAGCGCAAGCAGACGCGGCGGGATCAGCGGGTGGGCATTCTCACGCTCCTTTTTGCGCGCGTTCAGCGCCGTCAGCCAGGCCAGCGGAAGAATGGCGAGCAGCATAACCTTTAGCGGCCACGACCAGTGCCACTGTGGGCCGAGCGCCATCGGGAACAGCAGGCAGCAAAGGATGACTGCCAGCAGCATGGTGCCCGTCCAGTCGATGCGTGACGGCGTCTCGCGACGTGTTTCGGGGACGAAATAGCGACTCAGCGCCAGCACCACCAGGCAGATCGGGACGTTGATGAAGAAGGCGTTACGCCAGCCCAGCCCGGCGATATCTGCCGATACCAGCCAGCCGCCGCCCATTTGTCCTACGATAAACGCAATCCCACCGATGCCGCCGAACAGGCTAATGGCCTTAGCGTGCGCCGTACCTTTCAGCGTCACGTGTAGGGTGGCAAGAATTTGCGGCACGATCAGTGCGGCTCCCGCCCCCTGAACGATGCGCGCGGCCAGCAGCTGTTCAATGTTCCCCGCCATTCCGCACAGCAGCGAGGCCAGGCCAAAGCTCGCGACGCCCCACATGAACAGACGGCGACGGCCAAAGTTATCCCCCAGCTTGCTGCCAAGCGCGAGGCAGACGGCGAAGGCCACGCCGTAGAGCGCGACAATCAGCTCCAGCTCGGTGGCGGTGGCGTGCAGCGAATGGGTGATGGCGTCCAGCGCCACGTTGGTGATTGAGGTATCAATCATCGGCAGCATCTGGCCGGTTAATAGCAAAATCAGGCCAGCGCGGCCCGGTGAAACAACTGACGTATTCATGGTAACTCCATTGCGTCATTCATCAGATGGTCGTAGCATCAACCATCTAATAAACGGGTACCAGTTCTTGCTTATACTGGTACTGGCACTACCATGCAGGGGGATTTATGGCATTGATGTCTGAACCCGTCGTCTCTCTTCAGGATGACACCCGAAAACAGCTGGGGGCATTTTTACGCGCGCGACGCGAAAGCCTCGATCCGCAGCGTCTTGGCCTGCCGCGCAGCGGTCGTCGCCGCACGCCGGGTCTGCGCCGTGAAGAGGTGGCGATGCTTGCTGACGTGGGCGTGACCTGGTACACCTGGCTTGAGCAGGGCAGGGACGTCAATCCGTCCAGCGCGGTGATGGCGGCCGTGGCAAAAGCGCTGCAATGCACTCCAACCGAGGCCCGGCACCTGTTTGTGTTAGCGGGCTTACCGCCGGGTGAAGCGCCGCAGGCGGTCTGCTGCGAGGGCATCAGCGAAGGCACCCGGCGCCTGCTTGATACGCTGATGCCGAAACCCGCCAGCATTCAGAAACCTAACTTCGATATCGTGGCGTGGAACGACAGCTTCGGGCACCTGATGGGCGTCGATTTCAATGACATCCCTCCCGAAGACCGCAACTGTATCTACCTGTTCCTCACCCATCCGGCGTGGCGCGCGCGTCTCGGCAGACGCGACGACGTGCTGCCCATATTTGTTTCCTATTTCCGGGCGGCGATGGCCGAGCACCGGGGCGATCCGCTGTGGGAGGCCAAACTGGCGCGCTTCTTTGCGGTGTCGGAAGAGTTTAAAACCCTGTGGCGCCAGCGCAACGACGTGCGCGGCGTGGAGAACCAGCTCAAGCTGTTTACCCATCCCGAGCTGGGGGATTTTACGCTGCAGCAGATGTACTGGTACTCCGCGCCGCGAAACGGGTCGCGGCTGCTGGTGTATTTGCCGGTGGATGAGGCAGGGGAGCGGGCGATGGACTGGCTGGCGGCGCAGGGGAAATAAGTTTTTGCGAGGTACTTTCAGGAAATAAGAGCCGTATCTGCTGAGTGGAGAGAACTGGCGTAATGTGGGGGTAACTTAAACCCATCACTGAATCGGCATCATTTCGACGGGGTGTTAAAAAGCGTAACGGGCCACACAGAGCGGCCCGTTTTGTTTAGCACTCGGTCACAATCGTGCTCAGCGGCAGGCGAGACTTCGGCAGCGTGGCGTTGAAATCTTCCACGCTGTGGTGCCCAACCGGTACCACCACCAGGCTGGTAAAGCCTTTCTCTTTCAGGCCAAACTCTTCGTCGAGAATAGCGGAGTCGAAACCTTCAATCGGTACCGCGTCCAGACCCATCGCGCCTACGCCCAGCAGGAAGTTGCCGACGTTCAGGTAAACCTGCTTCGCCATCCACTGGTCGTCATCTTTCAGATCCACACGGTGCATGTCGGCGAAGTAGGTGCGGCCCTTATGGTTCGCGGCTTTGGCTTCCGGTGTGTTAAAACGGCCATCGGCCTCTTCCTGATCCACGACGCGCTCCAGCCAGGCATCGTCCATCGCCGTTTTCGCGCAGAACACCACCACGTGAGAGGCGTCCAGCATTTTGCGTTCGTTGAACACATAGGTACCTGCGGCGGATTTCGCCACGCGCGCTTTACCTTCCTCGGTGCTGGCTACAATAAAGTGCCACGGCTGGGAGTTGGTGCTGGACGGGCTGTACTGCAGCAGGGTTTTGATTTTTTCTGCTTCTTCAGCGGTCAGTTTTTTAGTCGGATCGAACGCCTTGGTGGAGTGGCGTTTCAGTGCAACAGAAATGATATCCATAACAACTCCTGGTGATGAAATTCGCCCGCGTGCGGGCGCGAAAGGTGAGCAGATTATCGCGCGAAGCGGCAAAAGATAAGTGCAATTCGAGCGCTTAATCTGTTCGTCTCAGACGAACAATCAGGCCGACCGGATCCACTTCTGGTCTTTTTTCGGCAGTTTATCCACCACCAGATGCCAGGAATCATTGATGAGGTCGGTAACCAGTTCCGGCGTCACGTCGTCAGTGCCGTAAAGGGAAATCCAGTGCTTTTTACTCAGATGGTAACCCGGCTCTATCCCGCGATAGATCTGCTGATTTAACAGCGATTTCTCCGGGTCTGACTTCAGGCTGACGTGCGGCCGCCCGTGCGCGACCGCGACGATCATGAAAATCTTACCGCCCACTTTAAACACGTCAAACTCCGGCCCAAACGGCCAGCAGTGTTCGGTGAACGGCAGTTCCAGCGCCACGCGTTTTGCGTGCTCCTGCAACGTTTTACTGTCCATCGCTATCCTCCTGAGCCAGCCCGCGCCACATGGCCTCAAAACCCAGCGCTTTAAAATCGACGGCCCGTGACGGATCGCGGGTGGCAAACTCCATGGTGGTTTCCGCCAGCGATAAGAAAAGCGCATCGCCAAACGTTTTAAATTCATCTGACATAAACACTGGGCGCACCGAGCGGCGGCAGAGTTCATGCAGCTCCGGGAACATCTCCTTCACCGCCTGTTCCGTTTCGGCGCTCAGCTTTTCACTGACGCCAATCTGGCGGATCGCCGCATGAGCAACGGGGTTACGAATCCCCCAGTCCACGTAGCTGTTCCAGATATTGCGGGTATGTTCTTTAGGCAGCGTGATGGTGCGATCGAGGTTCGCCAGCATGGTCTGGCAGAGATCCTGCTTCAGGTGCAGATAGAGGGCATTCAGCAGATCGTCTTTAGTGGGAAAGTAGCGAAACAGGGTCCCTTCGGCGACGCCCGCGTTACGGGCGATTAACGCCGTTGAGGCGGCGATACCTGACTGAGCAAATGCCGCCGTTGCTGCTTCCAGTAAGGCCTGTTTTTTGTCTTCACTCTTCGGACGTGCCACTAAATTTTTCCCCCTGTCAATTGTAAAAAACCTGATTGAAACACGTGCTTTGACACGCTGCAACGCGGAATGTCAAAGATCGAAAACGTCTTGACGACTTTATCATCATATCTATAATGAGTGCCTACTCACTCATAATCAAGTTTACCCCGCGCAAACTATCGGATGGGGCGCGTTTTCGGGTCAGGATATGAAAAAACCTCTCTTCATCTGCGTGGTGTTAATCATGATTATTGCTTCAGCTGCGAGTTTACCGTTTGTCCTGAATGCCGGATTTGGCCAGCCACCGCAGGGTGAGCAGCTCACTGAAGTGGAGGCCTCCCCCCAGTATCGCGACGGGAAATTCCACAATACGCTGCCGACGCCGGGTTATAACGGCGACAAAAATATGCTGGTCGCGATGTGGGAGTTTCTGACCAAAAAAACCGAAAACGCGCGCCCGGCCCGGCCGTTGCCGCTGGTGAAAACCGATCTTGCGAGCCTGCCGCTGGAGCAGGACACCCTGGTGTGGCTCGGTCACTCCTCGTGGTACCTGCAGCTCGCAGGCAAACGCATCCTGATTGACCCGGTGCTCGGCAACTACGCCGCGCCGTTCTCGTTCCTGAATAAAGCCTTTGCCGGGGAGTATCCGTGGCGCGCTGAAAGCATGCCGGATATCGACCTGCTGATTATCTCGCACGATCACTACGATCATCTGGATTACGCCACCATCAGGGCGTTACTCCCGAAGGTGAAGCGCGTGGTGACGCCGCTGGGCGTGGGATCCCACCTGCGCTACTGGGGAATGAAGCCTGAGATTATTGACGAGCGCGACTGGAACCAGTCGGTACGCATCAGCGAGGAACTGACGGTGCATATTCTGCCGGCGCGCCACTTCTCCGGGCGCGGCATCAAGCGCGATCGGACCTTGTGGGGCAGCTTTATGTTCGTCACGCCAGAGCAGAAGGTTTACTACAGCGGGGACTCCGGTTACGGTCCGCATTTCAAGGCCATCGGCGAGCAGTTTAAGGGCGTGGACGTCGCCATCATGGAAAACGGCCAGTACGACCAGGACTGGAAGTACATCCACATGCTGCCGGAGGAAACGGCGCAGGCCTCGGCGGATCTGAACGCAAAAGCCGTGGTGCCCGGGCATAACGGGCGCTTCGTGCTGGCGAAACATGCCTGGAACGATCCGCTGATCCAGCTGGCAAAAGCCAGCAAGAATAAAAACTATCGGCTACTGACGCCGGCGCTGGGCGAGCCCGTCCGGGTGAGTGACGCCACGCAAACCTTTCGCGCGTGGTGGGAATAATGTTTAAGCGAGAAGCAGAGGGGGACAGCTGTATGACCATTTCCGCTCAAGTCATCGACACTATCGTCGAATGGATCGACGACAATCTGCACCAGCCATTACGTATAGAAGAGATTGCCCGCCACGCGGGTTACTCGAAGTGGCACCTGCAGCGGTTATTTATGCAGTACAAAGGGGAGAGCCTGGGGCGTTATATCCGTGAACGCAAGCTGCTGCTGGCGGCGCGCGATCTGCGTGAATCCGACGCTCGCGTGTACGACATCTGCCTGCGTTACGGGTTTGACTCGCAGCAGACGTTTACCCGTATCTTCACCCGTACGTTTAACCAGCCGCCTGGCGCGTACCGCAAGGAAAACCACGGTCAGGCGCATTGAACGTAAACCTAAAAAAGCCGGGTCAGGCGAAGCCGCCACCCGGCTTTTTTATTGGCTCACGATGCCAGTGAAAACCAGCGGCGCCAGACGAAACGCAGCACGAAGAATTCGATGGCACCCAGCAGTAAAAACCACACGCAGAACAGAATGGTGTAAAGCTGATTCAGATCGACCATGTGAAAGGTCTGTACCAGCTTCTGCGCCAGCACCAGACCCAGCGACGGCGCGGGTAACAGCAGGCAGGAGATCAGCGCCAGCAGTAAAATGCCGCCTGCCGTAAGCAGCGATTCTAACGGGTGTTTCATCGTAATGTTAATCGTCAGTTAAAAATGTCATTGTCCGGCATCCTGTAACGTAAAGCAATATCAGCGGCTCAGGCGTTATTGAATAAAACGAAGATATTATTTTGCGAATAAATAACAAAATAAGACCCGGCATTTATATTAATATCGCGTTATGTAAATAAATGTCTTTATCAGGAAAATAATTTTACAAAAGTATAGGTGCTATAACCAATTAACGTGGCAATAACAATGGCCGCGATAACGTATAACACCAGTCGGCGTCCGCGATAAATACCCCACATGGTTCCCCCTCGTTTAGCATTGGTTTAGAAATATTTTGTAAAAATCAGCGTGTCGAAATAATTTTAATTAATTTTGAATAACCCAGTAGTAAATATATTGCGGTAGATCAATTTTACCCGCAAGACTTTAAAATGAATTTATTTAAGCCAGAAAGGAATTCAGGCTTCTGTTCACCGGATATTGAAGGAAAAATACGATGACCGAAAAAAAATTGTCCCCAAACGTGCCGCCTTCCGGCGGGCTGGCATACCAGCAGACCGTAGAGCAGGTGCTTACTCACACGCAGAGCCAGGCCAGCGGTCTGGATCGCGCAGAGGCGCAGCTGCGTCTGCAAAAAACAGGGCCGAACGCGCTGCCGGAGAAAAAAGGCAAACCCGCCTGGCTGCGTTTCTTAGCCCATTTTAATGATGTGCTGATTTATGTCCTGCTGGCCGCCGCCGTATTAACGGCAGTAATGGGCCACTGGGTTGATACGCTGGTTATTTTGGGCGTCGCGGTAATCAATGCCTTAATTGGTCATATTCAGGAAAGCAACGCGGAAAAATCCCTGAAGAGTATTCGCAATATGCTCTCCAGCGAGGCGCGCGTTATTCGTAACGGCAGCCACGAAACTATACCCACAACTGAAATAGTCCCGGGCGATATTATTGTATTACGCGCGGGGGATCGTATTCCGGCGGATATGCGTTTAATTGAAGCGCATAATTTACGGGTGGAAGAGGCGATTCTGACCGGTGAATCCACCGTGGTGGATAAACACGTTAATTCGCTGAGCGGCGAATTACCGCTGGGCGATCGTACCAATATGGTGTTCTCCGGGACGACCGTGAGCGCGGGCGGCGGTGTCGGCGTAGTCACCGCGACCGGTAAGGATACGGAGCTTGGCCACATCAACCAGATGATGGCGGGCATCGAAAAGCACCGCACGCCGCTGCTGGTGCAGATGGACAAGCTGGGTAAAGCGATCTTCGCCATTATCCTGGCAATGATGGCCGCGCTGTTTGTCTTCAGCCTGGTGTTCCGCGAGATCCCGATGGGCGAGCTGCTGCTCTCCCTGATTAGCCTGGCGGTGGCCTCCGTACCGGAAGGTCTGCCGGCGATTATCTCCATCATCCTCTCTCTGGGCGTGCAGGCGATGGCGCGCAAGCGGGCGATTATCCGCAAGCTGCCGACGGTTGAAACGCTCGGCGCGATGACCGTGGTCTGCTCGGATAAAACCGGCACCCTGACCATGAATGAGATGACGGTCAAAGCCATCATTACCGCTGACGTCTGCTACCGCGTGGACGGCAACAGCTACGAGCCGGTGGGCAACATCTACCTGGAAGGCAGCGACGAGCCGGTGCAGATCCAGCCGGGCACGGTGCTGGAGCAGTACCTGCGCACTATAGATCTGTGTAACGACAGCCAGCTGATTCAGGACGAGCACGGCCTGTGGGGCATCACCGGTGGCCCAACCGAGGGCGCGCTGAAGGTGCTGGCGGCGAAGGCCAGCCTTGAGCCGGTGATGACCACGCTGGTTAACAAGATCCCGTTCGACTCGCAGTACAAGTACATGAGCACCCACTACCAGATTGGCGGTGAGGAGCAGATCCTGATCACCGGCGCGCCGGACGTCATTTTCGCCCTGTGCGCGCAGCAGCAGACCCGTAACGGTGTGGAAGCCTTCAACCGCGCGTACTGGGAAAGCGAGATGGAGCGCTATGCGCGTCAGGGGCTGCGCATGGTGGCCGCGGCGTTCAAGCCGGCGAACGGCGAGCAGGAACTGACGCACGACGATCTGAGCCACGGCCTGATCTTCCTCGGCATCGCCGGGATGATGGATCCGCCGCGTCCGGAAGCCATTGACGCGATTAACGCCTGCCAGCAGGCGGGGATCCGCGTGAAGATGATCACCGGGGATCACCCGCAGACGGCGATGAGCATCGGCCAGATGCTGGGGATCACCAACAGCGAGCAGGCGGTCACCGGCTACGAGCTGGAGAAGATGGACGACGCCGCGCTGGCGGAAGCCGCGGTGAAGTATGACATCTTCGCCCGTACCAGCCCGGAGCATAAGCTGCGCCTGGTAAAAGCGCTGCAGGACAAAGGCGAAATCGTCGGCATGACCGGTGACGGCGTGAACGACGCCCCGGCGCTGCGTCAGGCTGACGTGGGCATCGCGATGGGCATCAAGGGCACGGAAGTGACCAAAGAGGCGGCGGACATGGTCCTGACGGACGATAACTTCGCCACCATCGCCAGCGCGGTGAAAGAGGGGCGTCGCGTTTACGACAACCTGAAGAAGACCATCCTGTTCATCATGCCGACCAACCTCGCGCAGGGGCTGCTGATTGTGATTGCGCTGCTGGCGGGGAACATCATTCCGCTGACGCCGGTGCTGATTCTGTGGATGAACATGGCCACCTCCGCCACGCTCTCCTTCGGCCTGGCCTTTGAGGCCGCCGAGCGCAACATCATGCGCCGCCCGCCGCGCCAGACCGGGCAGCACGTGATGGACGCCTACGCCGTCTGGCGCGTGGCCTTCGTTGGCACCATGATTGCCATCGCCGCCTTTGCGCTGGAAGCCTGGCTGGCGCCGCGCGGCCACAGCGCGGAGTTCATCCGCACCGTGCTGCTGCAGATGCTGGTCTGCGCCCAGTGGGTATACATGATTAACTGCCGCAACACCGAAGGGTTCTCCCTGAACCGCGGCCTGCTGGCGAACAAAGGGATCTGGCTGGTGACGGGCGTGTTGTTCCTGCTCCAGGCGGCGATCATCTACCTGCCGTTTATGCAGATGCTGTTCGGCACCGAAGCGCTGCCGCTGCGCTACTGGTTTGTGACCCTGGCGGTGGCGGGCGTGATGTTCTTCGTCGTCGAAATCGAGAAGCGACTGACCCGCAGGTTCCGTAAGGCTGCATAACCTAAACCTTACCCCTCACCCTAACCCTCTCCCGCGGGGAGAGGGGACTCTGACCTCCCTCGCCCCTTTGGGGAGAGGGCCGGGGTGAGGGGAAAACGCTGAGGTACTCCCATGAAATTCCCTCTCCTGTTCGTCCTGCTCGCCTGCACCCTGCAACCCGCATTCGCCGCCGTTCCCGTTCGCGTCGCCACCGTGGAGCAGACCGCCCACGCCGCCGAGCGCCAGATCCCGGGCCGCATCGAAGCCATTCACACCGTTGAGCTACGGGCGCGCACGGAAGGCGCGATCGCCAAAATCCACTTCCGTGACGGGCAGTACGTGAAGAAAGGCGACGTGCTGTTTGAGCTGGACGACGCCGAGCCGCGCGCCGCCCTGCGCCTGGCGCAGGCCGAAGTGAGAAGCGCCGAAGCCACGCTGCGTCAGGCGCAGCAGCAGCTTTCCCGCTTTGAAAGCCTGGGCAGCAGCAACGCCATCAGCCGTCACGACGTGGACAACGCCCGCATGCAGCGGGACGTCGCCAGTGCCGCGCTGGAGCAGGCGAAAGCCCGGCTCGACGCCCGCAGCGTCACCCTGAGCTACACCCGCATCACCTCGCCGATTGACGGTCGCGTGGGGCACAGCCGGTTCCACGTCGGCAGTCTGGTCAACCCTGCCAGCGGCGTGCTGGTGGAGGTGGTGCAGCTCGATCCGATCCGCATCGCCTTTGCGCTGGAAGAGGGGGCGTTTGCCACCAAAGCCGGACAGCATGGGGATATCAGCGCCATGAAGCAGGCCTGGCAGGCGTTAATTGACAGCAACGGCCAGCGCGTCAGCGGCGAGCTGACGTCCGTGGACAACCGCATCGATCCGCGCACCGCCAGCGTGATGCTGCGCGCCGAGTTTGCCAACCCGCGCCATCAGCTCCTGCCCGGCGGCAACGTGAACGTGACCCTGCGCCCGGCCAGCGAGCAGCCGGTTCTGACCCTGCCCGCCGCCGCAGTCCAGCAGAACGGCGACGGGTTCTTTGCCTGGGTGGTTAACCCCGACGGCAAAGCCGAAATGCGCCCGCTGAAAATTGCCGGACAGATCGGCCAGCAGTTCCGGATTTCATCCGGCGTGAAGCCCGGTGAGCGAGCGATTACTGACGGCGCGCAGCGCGTGCAGCCAGGTGCTGCTGTCCAGATACTGAATTAAGGAGCCATCATGCTGACGTTTTTCATCAAACGCCCGCGCTTTGCGATGGTGATTGCGCTGGTCATCACCCTGCTGGGGGCCATTGCGCTGAGGATTATCCCGGTGGAGCAGTACCCGCAGATCACGCCGCCGGTGGTGAATGTTTCTGCCAGCTGGCCGGGCGCCAGCTCGGCTGACGTGGCAGAAGCGATAGCCACGCCGCTGGAGACCCAGCTGAACGGCGTGGATCATATGCTCTACATGGAGTCCACCAGCTCGGACGAAGGCACCTATAGCCTGAACATTACCTTTGCGGCGGGCGCCGATCCGGACCTCGCCGCCATCGACGTGCAAAACCGCGTGGCGCAGGCCGTGGCGCAGCTTCCGACCGAGGCGCAGCAAAACGGCGTGCAGGTGCGCAAGCGTGCCACCAACCTGATGATGGGGGTAAGCCTTTACTCACCAAATAACACCCACACGCCGCTGTTCGTCAGCAACTACGCCAGCACCCAGGTGCGCGAGGCGCTGTCTCGCCTGCCGGGCGTCGGGCAGGTGCAGATGTTTGGCGCGCGCGACTACAGCATGCGCATCTGGCTGCGTCCGGACCGCATGAACGCCCTGAACGTCACCACAGATGACGTGGCGCAGGCGCTGCGCGAGCAGAACGTGCAGGGGGCGGCAGGCCAGGTCGGTACGCCGCCGGTGTTTAACGGCCAGCAGCAGACCCTGACCATCAACGGGCTGGGGCGATTAAGCCAGGCCGAAGACTTTGCCGACATCATTATCCGCGCGGGCGAGATGGGCCAGCTGGTGCGCCTGAAGGATGTGGCCACCATCGAGCTCGGTTCGCGCAGCTACAGCTCCGGCGCGCAGCTGAACGGGCACGACTCCGCCTACCTCGGCATCTACCCGACGCCGTCTGCCAACGCCCTGCGCGTGGCCGACGCGGTGCGCGCGGAGCTGGAACGCCTCTCGACGCGCTTCCCGGACGACCTGGTCTACGAGGTGAAATTCGACACCACCTCCTTTGTGGCCGCGACCATCAAAGAGATCGGCGTCTCGCTGGCGCTTACCATGCTGGCCGTTGTGGTGGTCGTTTCCCTGTTTCTGCAAAGCTGGCGCGCAACGCTGATTGTCGCGCTCGCCATTCCGGTGTCGCTGGTGGGCACCTTCGCGGTGCTCTACACGCTCGGCTACTCCGCCAACACCCTCAGCCTGTTCGCTATCATTCTGGCGCTGACCATGGTGGTGGATGATGCCATCGTGGTGGTGGAGAGCGTCGAAACGCTAATGGCGGAAGGGCAGAGCCGCACGGCGGCGACCGCGCTGGCGCTGCGCCAGATTGCCGGGCCGGTCATCGCGACGACGCTGGTGCTGCTGGCGGTGTTTGTGCCGGTGGCGCTCCTGCCGGGGATTGTCGGCGAGCTGTACCGCCAGTTCGCGGTGACGCTCTCCACCGCCGTCACGCTCTCAAGCCTCGTGGCGCTGACCCTGACGCCCGCCCTGTGCGCGATGCTGCTGCGCCCGCGCCCGGAGAAACCTGCGGCAGCCTATCGCGCCTTTAACCGTGGGCTGGACGCCACGCGCGGTTTCTACACCCGCATCGTGAACGTATTAAACCTGCGCCCGTGGCTGGCGCTGCTGGCCACCGCAGGCGCGGCAGCCGTGGTGGCGTTTAGCTTTACGTCGATGCCAAAAGGCTTCCTGCCGCAGGAAGACCAGGGCTACTTCTTCGCCAGCGTCCAGCTGCCGGAAGCGGCCTCGCTGGAGCGCACCGAGGCGGTGATGGCCACGGCGCGCGAATTAATAGCCAAAAACCCGGCGGTGGAAGACGTGATTCAGGTGTCCGGGTTTAACATCCTCAACGGCACCAGCGCCTCCAACGGCGGGTTTATCTCCATCATGCTCAAAGACTGGAGCGAGCGCCCGCCGCTGGACGAGGTGATGGGTACCCTGCAGCGCCAGCTGCTGTCCCTGCCGGAAGCAACCATCATGACCTTTGCGCCGCCGACTCTGCCGGGGCTGGGCAACGCCTCCGGCTTCGACCTGCGCATCCAGGCGCAGGCGGGGCAGAGCCCGGCGGAGCTGGAGCGCGTGACGCGCGAGGTGCTGGCGAAAGCTAACCAGCATCCGCAGCTGAGCCGCGTTTTCACCACCTGGAGCAGCAACGTGCCGCAGCTGACGCTGACCGTTGACCGCGAGCGCGCCGCCCGCCTCGACGTGCCGGTGTCGCGCATCTTCAGCAGCCTGCAAACCGCCTTTGGCGGCACGCGCGCCGGGGATTTCAGCGTCAACAACCGCGTCTACCACGTGGTGATGCAGAACGAAATGCAGTGGCGCGAGCGCGCCGAGCAGATCGGCGAGCTGTTCGTGCGCAGCAATAGCGGCGAGCGGGTGCGCCTGAGCAATCTCGTCACCATCACGCCGACCGTCGGCGCGCCGTTCCTGCAGCAGTACAACCAGTTCCCGTCGGTGTCGGTGAGCGGCTCGGCGGCGGAGGGGGTGAGCAGCAGCACCGCGATGGCGGCGATGGGCGAGATTCTGGTGGAAAACCTGCCAGCCGGGTACGACTATGCCTGGAGCGGCATGTCGTATCAGGAGCAGCAGACCGGCAACCAGGCGATGTGGATCGTGCTGGCGGCGGTGGTGATGGCGTGGCTGTTCCTCGTCGCCCAGTATGAGAGCTGGACGCTCCCGGCGAGCGTGATGCTCTCGGTGCTGTTCGCCATCGGCGGGGCGCTGGTCTGGCTGTGGCTGGCGGGCTATGCCAACGACGTGTACGTGCAGATAGGTCTGGTGCTACTGATAGCCCTCGCCGCCAAGAACGCGATCCTGATCGTTGAATTTGCCCGCGCCCGGCGCATGGACGGGATGGCGATTGTCGATGCCGCGAGGGAAGGGGCATCGCGTCGCTTCCGTGCGGTAATGATGACCGCCGTGTCGTTCATTATCGGCGTATTGCCGATGATGCTGGCGACCGGGGCGGGTGCCCAGAGCCGCCGCATTATCGGCACCACGGTGTTCAGCGGCATGCTGGTGGCGACCGTGGTGGGGATCCTGTTTATCCCGGCGCTGTTCGTGCTGTTTCAGCGCCTGCGCGAGTGGGGCCACGGCCTTACGGACTCGTCGCCCACAGCTCGCAGTGCTTCTGAACCAGAGAAATAAGCGAGCCGCCGTCCGCGATAAACTCCCGCATGCGCTGCGCCTCGCTCTTGCCCTGCTTTAACAGCAGGGCGATTTCATTGATTGCGCTCGTCGCGCCGAGCTTCTCGGCCGACGGCGCAACCTGCTCCAGCAGCCAGGCGATGTCTTCCGCCACGGTTTTATGTTCGCCGGTGTGCACGTCCGTCAGGATCCCCTCCAGCCCGTAGCGACAGGCCTGAAAACGGTTAAAGCGGTACAGCAGAAAATCTTTTTCCTGATGCTTATAGGGGCGCGCGGTCAGCAGCCAGTGCGACGTCGCCTGAATAAGCCCGGCGATGTTAATGGCGTGGCCGAGCGTCAGCGGCGTATCCATCACCCGCACTTCAACGGTGCCGAAGTGCGGGCTGGGGCGGATGTCCCAGTGCAGATCCTTAATGCTGTCGATCATGCTGGTGGAGCTCAGGCGGCGGAACAGCCCCTCGAACTCCTGCCAGCTGTTGACCCAGGGCATCTGGCCGTTATCCGGGAACCCCGAGAAGATGTTGAGCCGCGACGAGGAGAACTTCGTGTCCGTGCCCTGCATATACGGCGAGGCTGCCGCCAGGGCGATAAAGTGCGGCACGAAGCGAGACAGGCCATGCAGGAGGTAAATTGCGTCGTCCCCGGTCCGGCAGCCGACGTGCACGTGCTGGCCGAACACCGTCGCCTGCAAAATCAGATAGCCAAAGCGCTCCAGCGTGACGTTATAGCGCTCGTCGTCGCACACCTCCTGACGCTGCCACTTCTGAAACGGATGCGTCCCGCCGCCGCAAATCTGGATATGCTGCTCCGCCGCCGCGCGCAGGATGCTCTGCTGCATCACCGAGAACTGCGCTGCCGCCTGATCGATGGTCTGGCACACGCCGGTGGCGATTTCGAGCATGCTTTCGGTGATGTCGTGTTTGACCTCGCCGCCTTTGATGTCGTCTTTGACGGCGGCGATGAGCGCGGAGGAGTCCTGACTCAGATCGTAGCCCGGTGGGTTAACTACCTGCAGTTCGAGCTCGATGCCGAGGGTGAAAGGTTCAGAGGACTTAAAATCGGGTAAGGGCATGGCGCACTCCGTTGTCTGTTGTGTGTTGAGTATAGACAACGGGCGTGGCGCGCTCGTCTCAGGGTGGTATAACTGATAGCAGGCTTAGCAAAAGGGGAGTGATTCATGTCTGACTATCCAACCATTGCGCTGATAGGACCGGGTGCGATTGGGACCACCATTGCCGCAGTATTGCATGACGCTGGCCGCACGCCGCTGCTGTGCGGACGCACCGCGCATCCGGAACTACGCCTGCGCCACGACGAGGGTGAAACCGTGGTGCCCGGTCCGGTATTAACCGATCCGGCCGTCATAACGCGCCCCGTCGATCTCGTTTTTGTGGCGGTAAAAACGACGCAAAATGCCGACAGCGCCGGATGGCTGCGCGCCCTGTGCGATGAACACACCGTGGTCTGCGCCCTGCAAAACGGCGTGGAGCAGAAAGCCCAGCTTGAGCCGTGGGTTAACGGCGCGACGGTACTGCCGTCGGTGGTGTGGTTCCCGGCCCAGCGCGAGCCGGATGCCTCCGTGTGGCTGCGGGCGAAGCCGCGCCTGACGCTGCCGGACGTGGCGCAGGCGCAGCGGGTAGTGGAGGCGCTTCGCGGTACGCGCTGCGCGGTTGAGCTCTCGGCAGATTTCGCCACCGTCGCCTGGCGCAAGCTGCTGCAAAACGCGGTTGCCGGGCTGATGGTGCTTTCTAACCGCCGCGCCGGGATGTTCAGGCGCGAGGATATCAGCGAGCTTTCGCTGGCCTACCTGCGAGAGGGGCTTGCCGTTGCCCGCGCCGAGGGGGCGAAGCTGGACGATGGCGTGGCCCAGGAGATCCTGGCGAACTTCCAGCGTGCGCCTGAGGACCTGGGCACGTCGATCCTGGCCGACCGTCAGGCCGATCGCCCGATGGAGTGGGATATTCGCAACGGCGTGATCCAGCGCTATGGCCGCATGCACGGGATTGCGGTGCCCATCAGCGATGTGGTGGTGCCGCTGCTGGCGGCGGGGAGCGAGGGGCCGGGTTGAGTTCAATACCAGTTTTAAAATGAGGGGAGGCGGTGCGGATAGAAATCCCGCATCAATTCCCCACAAACGCACTCACCGGCAAATCAAAACGCTTCGCCAGCGCGCGCATATGATCCAGCGTTAGCGTACGCTGTCCGTTAAGGATCCGACTCACCAGAGACTTTTTACCAATCTCGTTCTCAAAGTCGCTCTGAGTGAGTTGGTACTGGTCTATCAGCGTTCGCAATAACGCAACGCCTGACGGAATGCTGGCAACACGTGAGTTAAATTCTGCAAACTCCGGAGACTCGTTTTCGTATTTATCGATTTTGGCGGTGAGCATCTCTACCAGCGAGCTATCGGGTTCGTGTTCGACCAGATACTCCACCAGCGCTAGCGCATCCTCGTAATCTTGTCGCGACGGGCTTGAGCCCAGGAAAGGGAGCTCGTTGGTCAGATCGTTTGCCGCTTTGATGGCTGCTGCATAATTCATTCTTTCGTTCTCCGGTAGAGTTCCGTGAGCTTGTCATACTCTGCGTGTGTGCTGATGTGTTTGATGAAGATCTTTCCTCGTTCAAAATCAGCTAAAAACATCACTCTTAAATGCCCGCCACCCACATCAATGACCCACCATTTTTCCCTGTATTTCATCCTGTCCAGGCTGGGGAATCGCTTTCTCATATCGTCCGGTGACGGGTAGTGTTCCTTCTTTAGCACCCGGTAAAGATCGCCCAGGGCGAGTGCTTGATTAGGAAATTGTCTGGTGGCCGTGTCGAAAGGCGCTCTTGAGACTACGTGCATCCTTGCCCCTTGTTTCCAGAATGGAAACATTATGGATGTTGAACGGTGAGTTGACAATGTGGAAACTACAATGGGCTGCAGTTTCCTTATGCTCGTGATTACGGCGCTCATGTATTAAGTGCGCACACTTTAAGAGATGGTGATGAGAAATTAAAGTGAATGGTATGGCTCGGCTTTGGGTATTTGTTTGATTTGCGTAGCGTATTCAGGAATTGCTTACTGAGAAGGATTTCTGTGGGTGATGGTTTTTCTTATAGCCGTATATGGAAGTGTGTGAAATATGCGTCCGCTTTGTGCCAGGAGCGGACGTTGCTGGAATCACAATGTGTTAACCAACGGGTAGCTGGTCAGCAGGACTACACCATGAGGCGTTAATGGCGCAGATTGACGCACTGATGGCTCGTGTCGCACAACCGTAGTCAAAAAAGCCCAGGGGCCGGCAACAGTGTCATCACCGTACCCTGTATGACTATACCCATACAGGGTACGGTGCTAAGTTAATAAAGAAAATAACCGTTTTATTCATGGAGGTTTACTGTGAGCGTATATGTTTTTTATTACAACGAGTCTGGCGCAAGAGTCTTTACCAAAAGTAGTGTAAATGATGAAGCAAAAGAGCTTCTCAAGCGTAAAGGGTACAAAAAACATTTTTTCGAGGTTGAAGCTGAAAGTGCCAAGGAAGCTATTGCGAAGATGAAAAGCAACAACGATGAATATCTTAATGAATTAAAACATTATTCTGACAGCCTTCTTTTTGTTGGCCTTGTTGGGGGGTGTCATTTTTTTAAAAAGTAGTTGCGGTGACCTGCTCACCGCCAATCAGATACTGAACACATCCGGTTGTAATAACCTGCGAACTTCCGCTTTTCGCTCTTAACGGACATTCAACAAACAACTTTGTACTTTTAGTAAGGCCTAAGTCCTGCTTTTTACCCCGCAGAATTCCGGCCTTCAGTCACCAAATTCAGTGCGCCGTTATATAAGGCTCCTTCACAAATTCCGTCAGCAGCCAAACCATATCATGCAGCAGCCCGGTGAGTTCTTTCGTCACGCTCGCAGGCAACGTCCCGCCTGTCACCGCCAGCGTTAACGCTACGGCATAATCCACCTGCAATGCTGTTTCCTGCCAGCAGTCCGGCACGCAGGAGGTAATCTTTTCCCCTGCGATCAATTGTTCAATTAGATACGAAGGCAGTTCTGCATCGCAGCGTTCCCGTAGTCGCTTCAGCGCAGCCAGTAAACGCTTACAGAGCGTAGCAAACGTCACCGCGTCGTCAGTTTCCACCAATACGCTTACATAGGCGGTGCAGGCATCGGCCAGTTCGAAGAGATCCGCGGAATCGGAAATTGAAGTGTTGATGAGCTGATGAACTGCGCTTTCCTCTGAGAGCGCGTAAGAAAATCCAGAAGTAGTCGCCATTTAGCATCCTCTTTGTCCAAAAAATGTCATGTTATGCTAACGGGTTCCTACGCCCGGCTACGGATGTGCCGCAACGCAGGTACTTTACGGCGGTGAAAAAAGGAAGGAAAGGGATGCCCATGAATTACATAAGATTGCTTGCAGGTTTGCGAGGCGGCTTCCAGAAGGTCATTGCCGGGTAGCGGCTACGCCTTACCCGGCCCACAAAATCGCCAACCAACCTACCCGCCACACGAACCGTAGGCCCGCGCAAGCGCAGCGTAGCCATTTTGCAGTACCTGGTAGACCTCAAGCCAGAACGATGCCTGGCACCGCGAGCAGCCATCCGGGTGTTTAAATGGTTAAAATAAAAAATAATAATCATTGCGCAATAAATTTCGCTGTGTCTTAATAGCGTCATCGGTTTGGAATACAGACCTTATGAAAGCAGTTTTAGTAAAGCAGTCCTCATTTCAGGTGTTATCCATAGATACTCCTTCTTCGTGAGCCTCCTCCTAAGTGCCAAATAAGTAACTCTCGAAATACAGGCCATCATCGCCGCGCTTAAGTGGCTCATAAATTAAGGATTTATCTATGTCTAATAAAATGACTGGTTTAGTAAAATGGTTCAACGCAGATAAAGGTTTTGGCTTTATCACCCCTGACGACGGCAGCAAAGATGTATTCGTACACTTCTCTGCTATTCAGAGCGACAACTTCAAAACGCTTGATGAAGGTCAGAAAGTTTCCTTTACCATTGAGAATGGCGCAAAAGGTCCTGCAGCTGGAAATGTTTCTCCACTGTAACCCGCGCTAAATATCAGTGTGGCGTACGATAGCGATGAAGACAATAGTCCGAGCAGTTAAGCTGTACTGATAAAAAATTAACCCGCACCTGTGCGGGTTTTTTATTTTTAAAGGGTAATGGCACCTGAGTTTTATATGGCAGCCTGCCCATATTCCCTTCAAATTCAGCCTCAATACCCGCTTCGCAATAAATTGAGTATCAATACAATCCGCAGTTTCTGAAAGGGTCATCCCTGATCCCGTTCCCCCTCGCTCATCATCGTCAAAAACCGCTTCACCGTCCGCGAGCGTTCAAAACGCCGCCAGCAGAGCGCGATATCGGTATAAAGCTCCGGCGAGCTCAGCGCGTGATAGGTCACATTCGGCGGTGAAATGGCCGCCATGGATTTGGGCACCAGCGCGAACCCGCCGCCCGCGGAAACCATGCTCAGGGAGGAGGAAAGCTGCGACGACTGCAGCGCGTGCTGCACGTCAATCCCGGCCCGCTCGCAGCAGCCGTGAACCCGTTCGTACAGCCCCGGCGCGACCTCCTGCGGGAACAGCACAACCGGCGTATCCCGAAGCTGCTCTAACGCCAGCGAATCGCACGCCGCCAGCGGATGATCGCGATGCAGCGCCACCACCATCGGCTCCCGGTCGAGGATTTTTAACTCGAACGCCTTGCTGCTCTCGCACGGCAGGCGCACGAAGGCAATATCCAGTTCACCCTCCGCCAGCATTGTCGTCAGCGAAGACATATTGGCTTCCACCTGGTGAACCTGCACCGCCATGTTCTGCACCTGAAACTGGCGAATCAGCGCGAAAATTTTGGGATGAAAAGCGTCGGAGCTGGTGATGCCAATCGACAGGTTGCCGTTCAGCCCGCGCGCGATGCCGCGGGCCTTTTCCAGCGCGGCATCGCTCAGCGCCAGTATTTTGCAGGCATCCTCATAGAAGGCTTCTCCCGCCTCGGTCAGCTCCACGCCCCGCGTCAGGCGTCTGAACAGCGGCGTGCCCACTTCCTCTTCGAGCCGTTTGATCTGCTGACTCAGAGGAGGCTGTGAAATACCCAGCGCTTCGGCCGCCCTGGTGAAGTGTCGCTCGCGTGCAACCGCGACAAAATACCGCAGATAACGAAGTTCCATATCTAAAACGTCTCAAACCAGCATGGTTTCTATATTGGAACTCTCTGCTGAATCGGGTCAACATTTATTTAACCTTTCTAAATAAAGTTGAAGAGGACGAGCTCGATGATGCATTCATCTGCCTGCGACTGTGAGGCCAGCCTGTGCGAGACCCTGCGCGGGTTCTCCGCCCGGCATCCTGACAGCGTGATCTATCAAACATCGCTAATGAGCGCCCTGCTAAGCGGCGTGTACGAAGGAGATACCACCATCGCCGACCTGCTGGCACACGGTGATTTTGGCCTGGGCACCTTCAACGAGCTGGACGGCGAAATGATTGCCTTCAGCAGCCAGGTGTACCAGCTGCGCGCCGACGGCAGCGCCCGGGCCGCGAAGCCGGAGCAGAAAACGCCGTTCGCGGTAATGACCTGGTTCCAGCCGCAGTATCGTATCACCTTCAATGCGCCGGTCAGCCGCCAGCAGATCCACGACGCGATCGACCAGCAGATCCCCTCCGATAACCTGTTCTGCGCGCTGCGCATCGACGGCAACTTCCGCCATGCCCACACCCGAACCGTACCGCGCCAGAAGCCGCCGTACCGCGCGATGACCGACGTGCTGGACGACCAGCCGGTGTTCCGCTTTAACCAGCGCGAAGGGGTGCTGGTTGGGTTCCGCACGCCGCAGCACATGCAGGGCATCAACGTGGCGGGCTATCACGAGCATTTCATCACCGACGACCGTCAAGGCGGGGGCCATCTGCTCGACTACCAGCTGGAGAGCGGCGTGCTCACCTTCGGTGAAATTCACAAGCTGATGATTGACCTGCCCGCCGACAGCGCGTTCTTACAGGCCAACCTTCACCCCAGCAATCTTGATGCAGCGATCCGTTCCGTCGAAAACTAACAGGAGAACTACCGTGAACAGTGAGAAACAGTCACGTCAGTGGGCGCACGGCGCCGATATGGTTGTCGGCCAGCTGGAAGCGCAGGGCGTGAAGCAGGTGTTCGGGATCCCGGGTGCGAAAATCGACAAGGTCTTTGACTCCCTGCTGGACTCCTCCATCGAGATTATTCCGGTGCGTCATGAGGCCAACGCGGCGTTTATGGCGGCGGCGGTCGGGCGGCTGACCGGCAAGGCGGGGGTGGCGCTGGTTACCTCCGGGCCGGGCTGTTCCAACCTGATCACCGGCATTGCCACCGCCAACAGCGAAGGCGACCCGGTAGTGGCGCTGGGCGGGGCGGTGAAGCGGGCGGATAAAGCGAAGCTGGTACATCAGAGCATGGACACCGTTGCCATGTTCAGCCCGGTTACTAAATACGCCGTGGAGGTCAGTTCGCCGGACGCGATTGCCGAGGTGGTATCGAACGCGTTTCGCGCCGCCGAGCACGGCAGGCCGGGGGGGGCGTTCGTCAGCCTGCCGCAGGATATTGTTGACCAGCCCGCCACGGGAGCAATTTTGCCTGCCAGCGGTCCCGCGCTGATGGGCCCGGCACCGGAATCCGCTATCAACGACGTGGCGAAGCTTATCGAAAAGGCCAAAAACCCGGTCATTTTACTCGGCCTGATGGCCAGCCAGCCCGCGAACAGCGCCGCGCTGCGCAAGCTGCTGGAGAAAAGCCGCATTCCGGTCACCAGCACCTATCAGGCCGCCGGGGCGGTGAACCAGGAGCACTTCACCCGCTTCGCCGGACGCGTCGGCCTGTTCAACAACCAGGCGGGCGACCGGCTGCTGCATCTGGCGGATCTGATTATCTGCATCGGCTACAGCCCGGTGGAGTACGAGCCGTCCATGTGGAACAGCGGCGACGCGACGCTGGTGCACATCGATGTGCTGCCTGCCTATGAAGAACGTAACTACGTGCCGGATCTGGAGCTGGTGGGGGACATCGCCGAAACGCTGAACCTGCTCGCTAACCGGATCGATCGTAAGCTCGAGCTGAGCCAGCGGGCCTCCGAAATTCTGGTCGATCGCCAGCATCAGCGCGATCTGCTCGATCGCCGCGGCGCCTCGCTCAACCAGTTTGCCCTGCACCCGCTGCGCATCGTGCGCGCCATGCAGGACATCGTGAATAACGACGTGACGCTTACCGTGGATATGGGCAGCTTCCACATCTGGATCGCCCGCTACCTCTACAGCTTCCGGGCGCGTCAGGTGATGATCTCCAACGGTCAGCAGACCATGGGCGTCGCGCTGCCGTGGGCGATTGGCGCGTGGCTGGTGAACCCGGGCCGCAAGGTGGTTTCAGTTTCCGGTGACGGCGGCTTCCTGCAGTCGAGCATGGAGCTGGAAACCGCGGTGCGACTCAACGCCAACGTGCTGCACATCATCTGGGTGGATAACGCCTACAACATGGTGGCGATTCAGGAAGAGAAAAAATACCAGCGCCTTTCCGGCGTCGAGTTCGGCCCGGTCGATTTCAAAGCGTATGCCGACGCCTTCGGTGCGAAAGGCTTTGCCGTGGAGAGCGCCGAGGCGCTTGAGCCGACGCTGCGTGCGGCGATGGATGTGGATGGCCCGGCCGTAGTGGCCATTCCCGTCGACTACAGCGATAACCCGCTGCTGATGGGCCAGCTCCATCTCAGCCAGATTTTGTGACTCACGATAAGGACAGAGAAATGCAAAAAGTTGCTCTCGTAACAGGCTCAGGCCAGGGGATTGGTAAAGCGATTGCGCTTCGCCTGGTGAAAGATGGCTTTGCCGTCGCCATCGCCGACTATAACGAGGAGACGGCGAAAGCGGTCGCCGATGAAATCATCCGTAACGGCGGCAAAGCCGTCGCCGTGAAGGTCGATGTCTCTGACCGCGAACAGGTGTTTGCGGCGGTGGAGAAAGCGCGCACCGCGCTGGGCGGCTTTAACGTGATCGTGAATAACGCCGGGATCGCGCCGTCTACCCCCATTGAATCCATCACGCCGGATATTGTCGATAAGGTTTACAACATCAACGTGAAAGGGGTGATCTGGGGGATCCAGGCCGGGATTGACGCCTTCCGCAAAGAGGGGCACGGCGGCAAGATCATCAACGCCTGCTCCCAGGCGGGCCACACCGGCAACCCGGAGCTGGCGGTCTACAGTTCGAGCAAGTTCGCGGTTCGCGGCTTAACCCAGACCGCGGCACGGGATCTCGCGCCGCTGGGGATCACCGTTAACGCCTACTGCCCGGGCATCGTCAAAACGCCGATGTGGGCGGAAATCGACCGTCAGGTCTCCGAGGCGGCGGGTAAACCGCTCGGCTACGGGACCGAAACCTTTGCCAAACGCATTACGCTTGGCCGCCTGTCCGAGCCGGAAGATGTGGCCGCCTGCGTTTCATATCTCGCCGGGCCAGACTCTGACTACATGACCGGCCAGTCGCTGCTGATTGATGGTGGAATGGTGTTTAATTAAATTCTAATAAGCTCTGACATGAGTTTTCCCCTGCACCCGTGCAGGGGCTTTTTTTTGTCTCCTCCGTCATTGTGCATTACACTGCGCGCTGCAAAACTTTAGTCATTACGATCTGACAGGCGGTAACAGCGATGAACGGAACAATCACAACGTGGTTTAAAGATAAAGGCTTTGGATTTATCAAAGATGAAAACGGCGACAACCGCTATTTTCATGTGATTAAGGTCGCGAACCCCGATCTGATTAAGAAAGATGCCGCGGTGACCTTCGAGCCAACCACCAACAATAAAGGCCTCTCCGCCTATGCGGTGAAGGTGATCCCCGAAAGCAAACATCTCTATATCGCAGGAGAGCGCGTGAAGCTCACCTCGATCAAATCCTTCGTGGTGTTTAACGAAGAAGAGCCGGTTGATACCAAAATCGACAAAGAGAACGCGGTGCTGTCGGTGGGGCTGCTGATGAACAGCATCAAGCCGAAATCCGAGAAAAAGCCGGGCGAAATGCGCACGGTGAAGAAGCTGGCGATCACCACCTTCCAGAATACGACGCTTATCTTCACCGAAGATGAGATCGACATCGATGCCACGGTGAAGCTGCTGAAGTAATCTTTTTGCCGGGTGGCGGCGACGCCTTACCCGGCCTGCAAATCCCGCGCGACACCCGGTTTACCCCATCCTGTGCTCACCCCGTAACATCGCCTCACGGTCAAACACCTTCTGGATCTCCCCGTGCGCCATAAACGCTGCCCGGTCGGACATGTGGGCAACCACGTCCGCGTCGTGGCTCACCAGCAGATAGGTCATGCCGTGCTCGGCCTTCAGGCGGTTGAGCAGGTTCACGATTTCAGCCTGCACCGACATATCCAGCGCCGAGGTGGGTTCATCCAGCAGCAGAAGCTGCGGGCGCAGCAGCAGCGCGCGGGCAATGGCAACGCGCTGGCGCTGGCCGCCGGAAAGCTGATGCGGATAACGTTTACCCGCGTCAGCGGAAAGCCCCACCTGCTGCAGCGCATCCGCCACCTTTTCGGCAATCTGCGTTTCGCCGTGGATGCTTAACGGCTCCGACAGCGTGCGCGCAACGGTGTGGTTTGGATGCAGCGATGCCCACGGATCCTGAAACACCATCTGCACGTTGCGGCGAAGCTCGCCTTCAAAACGTTGCCCTGGCGTTAACGCTTCTCCCAGCAGCGCAACACTGCCGCGCCACTCGCGCTGCAGCCCAGCCAGCACCCGCAGAATAGTTGATTTCCCGCAGCCGGATTCACCGATCAGGCTGAAGCTTTCTCCTTTTTCGATGGCAAAGCTGGCGGCGGACACCGCCATTTTCTCCCCGAAGCTCACCTGGAGATCCTTAACTTCAACGAGCGTCATTAGCGGCCTCCTTCCACGGCTGCGAACGGTCAAGCGTCGGCAGCATCTGCCCATAGGTACTGGCGTTCGGACGGCAGGTCCACAGGGTGCGCGTGTACGGATGCGTCGCCTGCGGAAGCTGGTTTGCCGCCATCTCATCGACCTTTTCGCCCTGATACATCACCAGCACGCGGTCGCAGTGCTCCGCCACCAGCGGCAGATCGTGGCTGATTAACAGCATCGCCATCTGGCGTTCTTCGCACTGCTGCACCAGCAGCTCGAGGATCTGGTTGCGCAGGCGGGCGTCCAGCGCGGAGGTGGGTTCGTCGGCAATCAGCACCTGCGGGTTGTTGATCAGCGCAATCGCAATCATCACCCGCTGGCCCATGCCGCCGGAGAGTTCGCCGGGGTAACGCTGGAGGACATGTTCGTTGAGTCCGACGGCGCGGATGACGTCGTGAATGCGCGCCCGGCGTTCAGCGCGCGGCAGGCGCTGATGCAGGGTCAGCGCTTCATCAAGCTGAGCGGCGACGTTTTTCGCCGGATTCAGCGCGTAGCGCGGGTCCTGCAGGACCATCGCAATCCCGTTACCGCGCAGCCCCTGCCAGCGGCGGGTGCTTAGGGTCAGCAGGTCGTTGCCGAGCACGTTAAGCCGGTTCGCGCTCACGATGCCGGGCTTGCGCACCAGCCCCATCAGGGCGCGGGCGGACATCGACTTGCCCGAGCCGGATTCCCCCACCAGCGCCAGCCGCTCGTTGCCAAGCGTGAAGCTCAGGTTGTTGACCACGCGCGCGGAGGGGTAGTCGATATTCAGCGCATCGACGATGACGCGTTGTTCAGTCATGCTGTGGCTCCAGTACGTCGCGCAGGCCATCGCCCATCAGGTTGAAGGCCAGGCTGGCAAACAGAATCGCCCCGCCCGGAATGGCGGCAATCCACCACTGGTCGAAAATGACCTGCATACCGTCGGCGATCATCGCGCCCCATTCGGCCATCGGCGGACGCGCGCCAAGGCCGAGGAAGCCCAGCCCGGCGGCCGCCAGAATAATCCCCGCCAGATCCAGCGCCAGACGCACAATCGCGGACGGCAGGCACAGGGGCAGAATATGGCCGACCAGCAGGCGCAGGCCGCGAATGCCCATCATTTCGGCGGCGGCCAGATAATCGCTGTGGCGCAGACGCTGAATTTCACTCCGCGCCTGCCGCGCGTAGGCGGGCCAGGTGGTCAAGGCCAGCGCCAGCGCGCCGTTGACCAGCCCCGGGCCAAGCATCGCCACAAACGCGAAGGCGAGGATCAGGCGCGGCATCGACATCACCACGTCGGTAAAACGCATCAGGATGCGCTCCAGCCAGCCGCCGTAGTAGCCGGACAAAATCCCCACCAGCAGCCCGACGGGCAGGGTGATTACGGTAACTAACGCCACCAGCCCGAGCGCCGGACGGGTGCCGTAAATCAGGCGCGAAAGCAAATCGCGCCCGTAGCTGTCGGTGCCCAGCCAGTGCTGGCCGTTCGGTGCCTGCAGGCGCGCGGCGGCGTCCTGCCAGTTCGGGTCAAGCGGCGCGAGCCACGGCGCGAACAGGGCGATAACCACCAGCAGCGCGATGGCAACCAGCCCGCAAAACGCGGCAGGGGAGCGGCGCAGGCGGCGTAAGAAAAGATAAAACGGCATCAGCGCATCCTGGGATCGGTCGCCCGCACGAGCAGGTCGGTAAGGTTATTAATGAGTACAAAGCAGACGCCAATCAGCAGCGTGCCGCCCATGACGGCGGTGGTGTCACCGGCAAACAGGGCGGTGGTGAGGTAGCGCCCGATGCCCGGCCAGGAGAAGACGGTTTCGGTCAGTACCGCGCCTTCCAGCATGCTGGTGTACGCGAGGGCGATCACCGTCAGCAGGGTGCCGCGAATGTTTGGCAGCACGTGGTGCAGCAGAATGGTCATCTCCCCGGCACCCTTGGCGCGGGCGAGCAGGATGTACTCTTTGTTCATCTCGCTCAGACAGGCCGAACGCGTCAGGCGGGTAATGCTTGCCAGCGAGTAATAGGCCAGCAGCAGCACCGGCAGCACCAGATGGCTGATGGCGTTGCGAAATGCCTCCCGATCGCCGGAAAGCCAGGTATCCACCAGCGCAAAGCCGGTGCGCGGCTCGACGGTAAACTGCCAGATATCATCCAGCCTGCCGGGACCCGCGCTCCACTGCAGCTTCGCGTAGAACAGGGCCAGCATCAGCAGGCCGAGCCAGAAAATCGGTACCGAGTTGCCGAGCAGGGTGAGCGTTCTGATGGCTAAATCGAGCGGCGAACCGGCGTAGCGGGCGCACAGTACCCCGGCAATCACGCCGAGCACGGCGCCGATGATTAACGCCAGCGTCGCCAGCTCAAGCGTGGCGGGGAAGGCGTGCAGCAGATCCTGCAGCACCGGCTGCCCGGTGGCGCTGGCGGTGCCTAAATCACCGTGGGCAAGGTTTTGCAGATAGTGCCAGAACTGCACGGGCAGGGGCCGATCCAGCCCAAGCTGGTGGCGAACCTGATCGTAGGTTGACTGGCTGGCGTGATCGCCCACGATCTGCAGCACGCGGTCGACCGGTGAAAACGCCGAGAGCGCAAACGTGACGAGCAGCAGCCCGAATAGCGTGAGCAGCAGGGTCAGCAGACCCTGAAGCAGGCGGGTGGAAAGATGTGGCATGGAAAAATCGTTATCCTGAAAATATGCACGGACGACCCCCTCTCCCTGTGGGAGAGGGAGAAGGGCTACTTCGTGACGCGATCGTACCAGACCATATCCGCGTTCAGCCCCTGCTGATACCCCTTCACGTTATCGCGCACCACGATCTGGGTTTTACCCTGATCGACGAACACGTACGGCGAATTCTGCTGCAGCTGTTCCTGCATCTTCTTGTAAAGATCCAGACGCTTCGCCGGATCCGGCTCGGCAACCGCCGCCAGCGTGGCTTTGTTCAGCTCTGGAATTTTCCAGCCGTTAAGCCCGGCCACGGTGCTGGATTTACCGTCGTTCCACGCAAAGGCGCTGGCGTTAGAGTGCGCGTCGAAGTAGTCCGGGATCCACAGACGAATCGCCGCCTGGTGCTGCTTCGCGCGCACGCGGGCATAGACCTGGCTCCCGGCGGCAGGAAGCAGATCGACCTTCACGCCCCCCTGAGCAAAGCTCGCCTGCATCGACTGGGCGATGGTGATAAACGGCGGCTTGTTCTCCACGTCCAGCGTGAAGTGCGCGTCTTTAATGCCCGCTTTGGCCAGGATGTCTTTTGCTTTTGCCGGGTCAAACGTAAATGGATTGTCTTCCAGCGCGCCCGGCAGCCCGACCGGCAGGAAGCTCTGATGAACAAAGTACTGGCCTTTCAGCAGATTTTTAGTGATGCCGTCATAGTCCACCAGCCAGCGCGCGGCTTCCCAGAACGCCGGATTGTTCAGCAGCGGGTTGGCGCTGTTGCCGGTGTTAAACACCAGGTAATTTTGCTCGGCGGACGGAATGCTCAGCACCTTCACGCCAGGCTTACCGTCCAGGGCGCTTATCTGATCTGCACCCAGATCGCGCGCCACGTCCGCGTCACCCTGCTGGATCAGCAGTCGGCGTGAAGCCGGATCGGGGACGTTTTTAATGATGATGCTTTTGAGCTTCGGCGCGCCGCCGGGTGCAGATTCGTTAGCTTCCAGCACGATGGCCTGATGCGGCTGATAGACGCGCATCTTGAACGCGCCGCTGCCCGCCGAGTGCATTTTCAGCCAGGCGTTGCCGAAGTCGTTATCCTTCGCGTTCGCGGCGACCTGCTTTTCATCGACGATGGAGGCTATCGGCGTGGAGAGAATATTCAGCGCTACCGACGGGCTGACGTCCGCCGTCCAGTGAAGCTGGAGGGTATGATCGTCCACCTTTTTCAGCTGGCTGGCGATGTTGCTCGCGTCCCAGCCCAGCACGTTCAGAATAAAGGCCGGGGATTTGTTCAGCGTCACGGCGCGGGTGTATGAGAAGATCACGTCTTCCGGGCGCAGCGGGTTGCCGGAGGCGAATCTGGCATCGGCCTTAAGTTTAATCGTCAGGGTTTTTGCTGCCGCGTCCGCTTCCCAGCTCTCTGCGAGAATCGGGGTGATTTTTTCAGGGTTATCGCGGTCCGGCTGTACCAGACGCTGATACAGGCTCGGCACGGTCTGAATGCTGGATAGCTCGTTGGCTTCAGCCGGGTCGAGGCTCACGATGTCATCCAGCCCCTGGGCAACAACCAGCGTGTTGGGCGGAGTAGCGGCGTGGACGGCGCCTGAGAGCGCAGCCAGCACCAGTAACGGCAACAGTTTTTTCGTCATAGCGATCCCTGAAAAGAATATATTGTGATTGTTTTATGCTCCGCTACGTTAGGTCGACTCTGACATTCCGCAAAGTCGAAATTCAGCTTTGCTTATGCCTTTCGGGAATATCGCATGCGTTCGGGCTATTAAAATACGCTGCTTTTCGCCCGCTTTTTAACCTGCTATAACAAACTCCTTACCTTTCAGGGAGTCACCGCCGTGCCCGAAATCAATCAACATGGTCAAACCGTTAACGATATCGTTCCCGACTGGAAAGGCGCGCGCGACCTAACCCGCACGCCGCTGTTCGGCCAGTATTGCCGCCTGGAGCCGCTGGATGCCGATCGTCACGCGGCCGATCTCTATGAGGCGTACGCGCTGGGCGACGACAGCGACTGGACGTGGCTTGCCAGCACCCAGCCAGTGAGCGTGGAGGCCACCGCGCACTGGGTCATGGCGAAGGTCATGGACGATGAGCTGGTGCCGTTTGCCGTCATAGATTTACGCACCGAACGTGCGGTGGGGCTGGTGAGCTATATGGCTAACGAGCGGCTGCTGGGGTCGGTGGAGATTGGGCACGTCACCTGGTCGCGGAGGATGAAAGGAACCCGGATGGGCACCGAAACGGTATGGCTGCTGCTGAAAAATGCGTTTGAGCACGGCTACCGGCGCCTTGAGTGGAAGTGCGATTCCATGAACGTGGCGTCGCGCAGGGCGGCGGAGCGGCTGGGTTTCGTCTGGGAAGGACGCCTTCGCCAGAAGCTGGTGCGCAAAGGGCGCAACCGCGACAGCGATATGCTTTCTATTATTGACGGCGAATGGCCGCAGCGCGATGCCGAACTGCGCGCCTGGCTGGCGGCGGAGAATTTTGCCGACGAAGGGCGGCAGATTAAGCGGCTTGAGGCGTTTCGGTTATAAGTTTTTTTGTAGGGTACAGCGTAAACGCGCGGCTAATCCGCGGAAATCGCGATTTCAATTAAGTTGGTTTTTCCTGACTGCAGGCCGCGCGTTACCGCTTCGGCGATATCTGCAGCCTCGGTCACCCGGCAGCAGTGGACGCCCATAGCGATGGCCAGCGACTGAAAATCGATATGCGGGTTCACGAGGTCCATCCCGATAAAACGCCCCAGCTGCGTTGAGCTGTAGTCAGCCTGGCTCTTCATAAAGTTTTTCAGGATGTTGTACTCCCTGTTATTCATGACGATAAAGGTGACCGGCAGATTTTCGTGTGCCGCCGTCCAGAGTGCCTGCGGCGAGTACAGGGAGGCTCCGTCACCTATCAGGCATACCACCGGCTCTCGCCCGCGTCCCAGCGAGTGCCCTACCGAGGCAGGCATCCCCCAGCCCAGTCCGCCGCCGCGCATAAAGTAGTAGCGCGGGTGCTGCTGGTCGGAAATAAACCGGCGAACGTGTCTGGCCGTTGCAATCGCCTCGTCGACAATCGTGATGCCAGGCGGAACGGACTTTATCACCTCGTAGGCCGCGACCATTGGCGAAATCGCCGGGCGCAGCCGCTCGGCTGCCAGACGTTCTTCCTGCAGTTGCCACTCTGTTTCACGTTCAGCGCGTGCCGCTTTGAGCAGCCGCTGATGCGTCAATTTGCTTGCCACCCGGCGTTGTTCAAGCTTCGGCAACAGTTCGTGCAGGGACAGCTTGATATCCCCCATCACCGAGAGGCGGGTGGCATACGTGCGGCCAAGTTCGTTCATATCCGCCGAGAGCTGATACACCGCGCAGGTTTCCGGAATGGCCTCGCCCTCGCTATACAAAATGGTAATCAGGCTTCTGCCGCCGATGATAAACACCGCATCGTAGGCATTAACGATGCTGGCGATTTCTTTTGCGGTGGTGGGCATATTGCCTCGCCAGAGCGCGTGCTGCGTGGGGAAGGGCAAATTCAACGGCCAGGAGGAGCCGTAGACGTGGGCGCCTAGCGCTTCAGCAAGCTGGACAATCTCCTGCGTCGAGCCGCTGGAGTGAACCTCATCTCCCGCCACAATCATGATCCTGCCTGGAGCTATCTCGCTGAGCGATTCTGCCAGTTCGTTCAGCGAGCCCGCGACGGTGTGGTAGTTCACCCTGGACGCCTTCTGTATCCCGGCGTCGCTTAGCTCTTCCATTACGTTCATCGGGAGGGAGAGCAGAACCGGGCCGGCCGGAGGATAGCTGGCAGCATGAAACGCGCGGCGCACCAGTACCGGGAGCTGGTCGGCGCTGGTGACCTCCTGCGCCCACTTCATGACCGGGGAACCAATGGAAACAATATCATCATACAGAAGCGGGTCGCGAACGTAGTGCCGCATGTCCTGCTGGCCGACGGTGACCACCAGCGGTGTTTTCATTATCCGCGAGTTGATTAAATTTCCCATGCCGTGCCCCAGACCGCTGGCGGTATGCAAATTGATAAAGCCGGTCTTGCCGGAGGCTTTCGCATAGCCGTCGGCAATGGCGACCACGGTGCTCTCCTGAAGCGCCAGAATATAATGAATATTTTCATGGCGAAGCAGGGCATCAATGAGCGGGAGTTCGGTGGTGCCGGGGTTGCCAAAAATATATTCCACACCTTCACTCTCCAGCACTTCAAGGAGAATATCGGCGCCCGATCGCACATTTAAATCTGATAAGGACGGTAATGATTTAATCATAATTAAACCTCATTCAGCGTTATTTAACTTATGCTAAAACTCTTCCTGCGTGGGACGGACAATTATTTCGTTTACATCAACATTGCCTGGTTGTTCGATAGCAAATAATACGGCTCTGGCAATCGACTCTGCCGGAATAGCCTGCTTATAAAATTCATGGAGGAACTGTTTGCTCGGGGCGTCAGAGCTGCCAAACTGCAGCTCGCTTTCAACGGCGCCGGGGGAAATAAGTGTAGTCCGAATGGTTTTCCCCGCTTCCTGACGTAGCCCTTCACTCAGGGCGCGGACGGCGAATTTCGTGGCGCTGTACACCACGCCGCCGGGGGCAAGGACCTTGATACCCGCCACGGAGGCCACGTTGATAAAGTGCCCGCTCCCCTGACGCTGGAACACCGGGAGTGCCGCTGCGATACCGTACAGCACGCCTTTGAGATTAGTATCAATCATCCGGTCCCACTCGTCGGTTTTCAGCTCGCTGATGGGGGCAATCGCCATAAAGCCCGCGTTGTTGATCAGTACATCGACGCGCTGGTATGCGGCGACGGCAGCGTCAATCGCGCGCTGAACCTCGTCCTGTCGGGTCACGTCCGCCTTCACGGCTATCGCCTGACCGCCCTGCTGAATAATGCGATCCACCAGGGCGTTAATTCTCTCCAGACGACGGGCAACCAGCACCAGTGAAAAAGGTTTATTTGCCAGATGAAGGGCAATGGCCTCACCAATACCACTGCTGGCACCGGTGATAACAACAACTTTGTTTGCACTATTATTCATGATCTTATCTCGCCGTTGTGTGATTCAAAAAAATAAAATGCAGAGAAGGATTAAAGAATAATGAAGAATTCTTTAACCCTTTTTAAAAATATATTGTATATGTCGAATTAAATAGCATTCGATTTAAACTTAAAGGAGTTGCAGGGAAAGTGTCAATAAAGTTTTGAATAATAAAATTCATTGCGGTGCTAATATTTAATTCTTATATGTAACAGTAAATATTATTTATAGGATTGAGTATTGAAATATATCTCTTTTCTTATCACACAGGTGTTAATCCTGGGAAGGCAGATGATGAGACTCGCGGCCCTGCGAACAAGGCCGTAGGATTAAATCTTTCCACTGTACAGCACGGGGCCGGTGGGTTGACCGGTGGGTGATCCCCCCTCAGGTTCAAGGCTTATGGCTATCATCGCGTCAGGGGTAAGGGTTTTGTTTCCGATGGCAACATGGGTCGATGCGTTGCTATGCAGTAGCCCCAGGGATATCGGGGCCTTACCGGCAGGAATAAGCCAAAGTTGCAGGCTATTTTGCGCCGCAATGGCGTTCGGTCTGAGAGGGGTTATGCTGAGATACTGGCGGCTGCTGTCCGCACTGACGATCCATTGCCCGTGCTGTTGGGCATCGTTGAGTACCATTATCGGCGCGAGTTCCGGCGTTCGGGTGGAATACCAGGTCACGACGGTAACGGCGGCGAGGCTGGCCGCGGCCATCCAGCCGAGATAAAGCCGACTTTTGCGCAAAGGCTTTTTGGGCGGCAGATCGAGGACTATCCTCTTCCACACCGTCTCGGGTGGGGGAACGGGCGCAAGATGACTGTCGAGCGTGCTGAACATGTTCTGCCAGTACGCAGCGCGTGCAGCCAGAGTGGGTTCATCGGCAAGCCTTTTTTGGAACTTAAGCCGCGCCCCTCCGCGCAGAGTGCCGAGGGCATATTCTGCAGCCAGCATGTCATCGCGTTTTTCGCTGTCATTCATAGGCCCACGCACTCCCGAAGATGATCCATCGCGCGGCGGATCCAGCTTTTTACTGAGCCCACGGGCTGCTGGAGCCAGTCGGCAATGTCGCTGTGGGACATGCCCTGATAGTAGGCGAGCGTAATGCTCTGCCGCTGTTCGTGGCTCAGATGTTCCAGGCAATGCCTGAGCCGTGCTGCCTGCGCGTCGTCGTGCCAGCTATTCGGCTCGTCGCTTTCGCTCAGCAGAATATCTTCAGAATACGACTCCTCGCGGGCGGCAGCGCGGGTTTGCCCGCTGCGCAGCCAGTCAATACAGCGGTTGCGAACAATATGCGTAAGCCAGGTCATCGGAGAGCTCAGGGCGGCATTATAGGTTTCAGCTTTACTCCAGACGGTGACAAAACAGTCGTGGAGGATCTCTTCTGCCCAGGCGCGATGACGCAGCATGCGCAGCGCGACGGCAAACAGATGCGGTGAAGTGAGTCGGTATAGTTGTTCAAATGCGCGGCGATCGCCGTTTGCGACCGCCTGCATTAATTTCAACTGCTTTTCAGCCAGCGCGTTATCCATATTTTTCCCGGAAGGCAACGTCACACTTCCGAAGTATAGACAACTACTTAGGCATCAGGACGGTATCAATCACATCGATCACGCCATTTTTCTGATGGACGTCATAGGTGCTGATATTCGCCACGTTACCTTTACCGTCCTTGAGCTGAATATTGTGCGGGCCGTTGCTCATGATCCACAGAGGTTGACCGTTAACGGTTTTCAGCTCCGCGTGACCGCCGCCCTGTTTAATTTTTTGCTCCAGCGCTTTCATATCGTAATTACCGGCGACCACGTGATAGGTCAGGATACTGGTGAGCAGCGCTTTATTTTCTGGCTTCACCAGATTGTCGACCGTACCCGCAGGCAATTTCGCAAATGCCGCATCGGTGGGCGCAAAGACGGTGAATGGCCCTTTACTCTGAAGCGTATCCACCAGTCCAGCCGCTTTGACGGCGGCCACCAGGGTGGTGTGATCTTTCGAGTTCACGGCGTTCTCAACAATGTTTTTGCTTGGGAACATTTCCGCTCCACCCACCATCACGGAGCCTGACGTCATGGCTGCTGACGCGCCTGCACAGAAAAGTAAAGCGCTGGTTACAAATGCAACACGGGTTAGCTTTTTCATCATCTTTCCTCGGATTCAGGAGCAAAGGAGTTGCTCACATACTCACATACGAGGGCAGGGTGGAAACTGGATGCAGTGAAATGAAAATAATTTCGGGAGCGGGAATTCCCTCTCCCCGGCGGGGAGAGGGGGAGGGGAAATGACTTAGCTTCTTACCGGCGCTCCGTTCGCCACATAATACGCCGCCGTGCTCTTCGCCAGCGGCTCGCGCCCGCGAATGGCGTCGGCAACCTTCTCGCCAATCATAATGGTGGTGGCGTTCAGGTTGCCGGTAATGATCTGCGGCATGATCGACGCATCCACCACGCGCAGCCCTTCCAGTCCGTGAACGCGGCCTTCGCCGTCGACCACCGCCATCTCGTCATAACCCATCTTGCAGGTGCCGCACGGGTGGAAGGCGGTTTCGGCATGGTTACGCACGAACTCGTCCAGCTGCTCGTCGGTCTGGCATTCAATACCCGGACTGATTTCACGGCCGCGGTACTTGTCCAGCGCGGGCTGGTGCATGATCTCGCGGGTGATGCGGATAGCGTCGCGGAACTCCTGCCAGTCCTGCTCGTGTGACATATAGTTGAACAGGATCGCCGGATGCTGGTGCGGATCGCGCGACTTGATGCGAACGTGCCCTCGGCTCGGGGAGCGCATGGAGCCAACGTGGCACTGGAAGCCATGCTCTTTTACCGCGTTCGAGCCGTTGTAGTTAATCGCTACCGGCAGGAAGTGGTACTGAATGTTAGGCCATTCGAACTCTTCTCGGCTGCGGATAAACCCGCCCGCTTCGAAGTGGTTGCTCGCGCCCACGCCGGTGCCGCCAAACAGCCACTCGGCGCCAATTTTCGGCTGGTTCCACCACTGCAGGGCAGGGTAGAGGGAAACCGGCTCTTTGCATTCGTACTGGAGGTACATCTCCAGGTGATCCTGCAGGTTTTCGCCCACGCCGGGCAGGTCGTGTACCAGCGGGATATCGAACTGCTTCAGCAGGTCAGCGTTGCCCACGCCGGAACGCTGGAGGATCTGCGGGGAGGCGATCGCCCCGGCGCTCAGCAGCACCTCTTTATTCGCCGTCGCTTTGGACGGGATGGTGCTTTCGCCCTCCAGCCACTCGACGCCCACCGCGCGCTTGCCCTCAAAGAGGATGCGATCGGTCATGGCATGGGTGCGGATGGTCAGGTTCGGACGCTGCTTCGCCCGATCCAGATAGCCGCGCGCGGTGCTGGCGCGTCGGCCCTGCGGCGTGACCGTGCGATCCATCGGGCCAAAGCCCTCCTGCTGGTAGCCGTTGAGATCGTCGGTGCGCGGATAGCCCGCCTGCACGCCCGCTTCCACCATCGCCTCAAACAGCGGGTTCACGCCCGGCTTAGAGGTGGTGACGCTCACCGGACCGTCGCCGCCGTGATAGTCGTTCGGCCCCACGTCGCGCGTCTCGGCCTTGCGGTAGTAGGGCAGGCAGTTGAGGTAGCTCCAGTGCTCCAGACCCGGCTCTTTGGCCCAGTGGTCGAGGTCCATCGCGTTACCGCGGATGTAGCACATGCCGTTGATCAGCGACGAGCCGCCCAGCCCTTTGCCGCGCCCGCACTCCATGCGGCGGTTGTTCATGTACGGCTCTGGCTCGGTTTCATACGCCCAGTTGTAGCGCTTGCCCTGCAGCGGGAACGCCAGCGCGGCGGGCATCTGGGTGCGGAAGTCAAAGCGATAATCCGGCCCGCCTGCCTCAAGCAGCAGCACGGTGGTGTTCGGATCTTCGGTCAGTCGCGTTGCGAGTACGTTGCCGGCAGAGCCGGCACCGATAATGATGTAGTCAAATTGCAAATAAACCTCCCGGTTAAAATATGGACTGGAATTTACCCATCTCAACCTGGATGGACTTCACCTGGGTGTAGCTCTGCAGCGTCATGACGCCGTTCTCGCGGCCAATGCCGGAGTGTTTGTAGCCGCCAACCGGCATCTCTGCGGCGGATTCACCCCAGGTGTTGATCCAGCAGATGCCCGCTTCGAGCTGATGAATAGCACCGTGCGCGCGGTTCAGGTCGGCCGTGACGATGCCCGCCGCCAGACCGTAGTCGGTGTCGTTGGCGCGGCGAATGGCTTCTTCGTCGGATTCGTAGGTGAGGATGGACATCACCGGGCCGAAGATCTCCTCGCGCACGATGGTCATCTCGTCCGTGCAGTCGGTGAACACGGTCGGGGCGACCCACGCGCCGTTGTCAAAGCCTTCGCCCTTCAGCACGTCGCCGCCGCACAGCACGCGCGCGCCTTCCTCTTTGCCTTTGGCGATGTAGCGCATCACGCTGTCGCGGTGCGGGAAGCTGACCATCGGACCAAAGTTGGTGCGTTCATCGAACAGATCGCCCGCGCGTATGCGGCCCACGCGCTCAACGATTTTTTGCTCAAACGCAGCCTTGAATTTCGCGGGCACGAACACGCGGGTGCCGTTGGTGCATACCTGGCCGGAGCTGAAGAAGTTCGCCATCATGGCGATGTCTGCCGCGAGATCCAGATCGGCATCGTCGAAAATAATCAGCGGGGATTTGCCGCCCAGCTCCATCGTCACCTCTTTCAGGGACGAGGCCGCCGAGTTGGCCATCACCTTTTTGCCGCTGGCGACGCCGCCGGTGAAGGAGACTTTCGCGATACCCGGATGTTCGGTCAGGTACTGGCCGGTCTCCGCGCCCACGCCCGGCAGGACGTTAAACACGCCGTCCGGCAGGCCCGCTTCGGTGTAGATCTCCGCAAGCTTCAGGGCGGTGAGCGGGGTGACCTCGCTCGGCTTGAAGATCATCGCGTTGCCCGCCGCCAGCGCCGGAGCGGATTTCCACAGGGCGATCTGGATCGGGTAGTTCCACGCCCCGATGCCCGCCACCACGCCCAGTGGCTCGCGGCGGGTGTAGACGAATGAGGTCTCACGCAGCGGGATCTGGCTGCCTTCCAGCGCCGGGATCAGCCCCGCGTAGTACTCCAGCACGTCCGCGCCGGTGACGATGTCCACGGTTGAGGTTTCGGAATATGCTTTACCGGTGTCGAGGGTTTCCAGCTTTGCGAGCTCGTCGTTGCGCTCGCGCAGGATATCCACGGCGCGACGCAGGATGCGCGAGCGTTCCATGGCGGTCATCGCCGCCCAGATCTTCTGCCCGCGCTGTGCGCTTTCCACGGCGCGATCGACGTCTTCGCGCCCGGCGGCCTGTACGGTCGCCAGAACGTCACCGTTGGCCGGGTTGATGGTCTCGAAGGTGCGACCGCTGGTGGCGGAGGTATAACCACCATTGATATAAAGCTGCTGTTCTGCCATTCGGGACATAAATTCTCCTCGGTTATTCGGTCGGTAAATGCTGGCTGATAAAGTGGCTGGTGAGCGATTGCGCCAGGGTTTTATCCAGCGGTTTGCCGCTCAGGGCCGCGCGCAGCCACAGCCCGTCGATCAGCGCCGCCAGCCCGTAGCCCGCCTCCTGGGCCTGCTCGCGCGGCAGTTCCCGGCGGAACTCGTACACCAGGTTCGACAGCAGACGGCGGCTGCTTACCTGCTGCAGGCGGTAGAGCATCGGCTGGTGCATGCTGCTTGCCCAGAAGGCCAGCCAGGCCTTCATTGCCGCGCTGCTGGTCTGGGTTTCATCAAAATTGCCGCCGACAATCGCCTGCAGGCGCTGCTCCGCGCAGCCGTCCGGCAGGGCGCGTAAGCGGCTCAATACCGCGTCCCGCAGCTGGCCGGTGATGTCGCGCATGGTCGCTTCCAGCAGACCGTTTTTGTCTTTGAAGTAGTGACTGATGATCCCCGTGGAAACGCCCGCCCGACGGGCGATCTGCGCGATCGTCGCGTCATGCATTCCCACTTCATTTATTGCTTCCAGCGTGGCGTCGATAAGCTGCCTGCGCCGGATCGGCTGCATCCCCACTTTGGGCATTTTTGCCACTCCATTCATCAGCGTTGGTAATACATTAAAGCGGTTTTTGATTGGACGTTCAATATAAAATGTGTCTTAATTGTTGCGGATTTGGATTTTAATAGTTACAAAAACAGTGGGGATACTGGATGACAGACCTTTCACAAGACAGAGAAAAAGACAAAATCAACCCGGTCGTTTTTTATACGTCCGCCGGGCTGATTTTGTTGTTTTCCCTGACGACGATCTTCTTTCGTGATTTTTCTGCCGAGTGGATTGGGCGCACCCTGAACTGGGTGTCGAAGACCTTCGGCTGGTATTATTTGCTGGCGGCAACGCTCTATATTGTTTTTGTTGTCTGCATTGCCTGCTCGCGCTTCGGTTCGGTGAAGCTCGGGCCTGAGCAGTCCAAGCCCGAGTTCAGCCTGTTGAGCTGGGCCGCAATGCTGTTTGCCGCGGGCATCGGCATCGACCTGATGTTCTTCTCCGTGGCGGAACCGGTCACGCAGTATATGCAGCCGCCGGAAGGGGCAGGGCAGACGATGGAGGCCGCGCGCCAGGCGATGGTCTGGACGCTGTTCCACTACGGCCTGACCGGCTGGTCGATGTACGCCCTGATGGGCATGGCGCTCGGATACTTTAGCTATCGTTATAATTTGCCTCTTACCATCCGCTCCGCGCTCTACCCGATCTTCGGTAAAAAGATTAACGGTCCGATTGGCCACAGCGTTGATATCGCGGCGGTGATCGGCACCATCTTTGGTATCGCGACGACGCTCGGGATTGGCGTGGTGCAGCTCAACTACGGCCTGAGCGTGCTGTTTGATATTCCTGATTCGATGGCGGCAAAGGCGGCGCTGATTGCGCTGTCGGTGATTATCGCCACCATTTCGGTGACCTCCGGCGTCGACAAGGGCATCCGCGTGCTCTCCGAGCTGAACGTGGCGCTGGCGCTGGGCCTGATCCTGTTCGTGCTGTTTATGGGCGATACCTCGTTCCTGCTCAATGCCTTAGTGCTGAACGTGGGTGACTACGTGAACCGCTTTATGGGCATGACGCTGAACAGCTTCGCCTTCGACCGTCCGGTGGAGTGGATGAACAACTGGACGCTGTTCTTCTGGGCGTGGTGGGTGGCGTGGTCGCCGTTTGTCGGCCTGTTCCTGGCGCGTATTTCACGTGGCCGCACCATCCGACAGTTTGTGATGGGCACGCTGATTATCCCGTTCACCTTTACCCTGCTGTGGCTGTCAATCTTCGGCAACAGCGCGCTGCACGAGATCATCCACGGCAACGCGAACTTCGCGCAGGAAGCGATGGCGCACCCGGAGCGCGGCTTCTATAGCCTGCTGGCGCAGTACCCGGCGTTTACCTTTAGCGCCTCCGTGGCGACCATCACCGGCCTGCTGTTCTACGTTACCTCGGCGGATTCCGGCGCCCTGGTGCTGGGCAACTTCACCTCGAAGCTTAAAGACATCAACAGCGACGCGCCGAACTGGCTGCGCATCTTCTGGTCCGTCGCCATCGGCCTGCTGACGCTCGGCATGCTGATGACCAACGGTATTTCGGCGTTGCAGAACACCACGGTGATCATGGGCCTGCCGTTCAGCTTCGTCATCTTCTTCGTCATGGCCGGGCTGTATAAATCGCTCAAGGTGGAAGACTACCGCCGCGTCAGCGCCAGCCGCGACACCGCGCCGCGTCCGATGGGCGCGCAGGACAGGCTGAGCTGGAAGAAACGCCTGTCGCGCCTGATGAACTACCCCGGCACGCGCTACACCAAACAGATGATGGAGACGGTCTGCTTCCCGGCGATGGAAGAGGTAGCGCAGGAGCTGAAGCTGCGCGGCGCCTACGTGGAGCTGAAAAACCTGCCGCCGGAGGAGGGCGAGACCCTGGGGCACCTGGATCTGCTGGTGCACATGGGCGACGAGCAGAACTTTGTCTATCAAATCTGGCCGCAGCAGTACTCGGTGCCTGGCTTTACCTACCGGGCGCGCAGCGGGAAGTCGACCTACTACCGGCTGGAGACCTTCCTGCTGGAAGGAAGCCAGGGGAATGATTTGATGGATTACAGCAAGGAGCAGGTGATTACGGACATTCTGGACCAGTATGAACGGCACCTGAACTTTATCCATCTGCACAGGGAAGCGCCGGGGAATAGCGTGATGTTCCCTGATACGTAAGTCACTTTTTCTACAAACGCGCAATATAAGGCAAGTGTCTAACGGCACTTGCCTTTTTTTATCACTTAAGTTTGCTGGCAGAACTCATCAGGAGGAGGAAAGAAGAAATACGCCAGAATATTGTTAATTTTCATCAAAAAAATTGATCTGAATGCGTTTTTCCAAAAGTTATATGATTTTAAAGAAGTTTTTTTGTTTTTTGACGAGCTGGTGTTAGGTTTTCGTAAAGAAACTTCAGATTTTGTAGTAGGCGTTTTACTAAAATTCAAAGTTTTGTCATGAATAATCTTAAATTAACCCTATTAAGAGAAGGTTTAATTACCCTTCTTTACCCTACTAACTTATTGATTTGACTTATTGATTCTTTCTTGTTTGGAATTTTGTTCTATTTTGTTAAATATAATGGGTGAATATGCTTGTGTAATGATTATGTTAAAAATTAGTGTTTGGTTTATACATTTTTTTATCAAAAAGGATTTTATACTTAATAATGTCAATCTATTAGTTGAATGTTGTTGATAAAGTAAAAATGGTGTTTTTTTATCTTGATAAAGTTGTCTCATTGTCACATTTTCTTCATTCAAATACCATCTTCTACAAATCAGGCGAACGCTGATTTACCCAGCAGGGAGGAGGAGATGTCATAGAAATGAGAACGATAAGCCCCTAAGGAGTGGTTGTGCCTTTTGTCTCTGACGAACTTCTGTATGGATACACCATTTTCCAGCATCTGGAATACAGGCCAACAACACGTACGCTAATTAATATCAAAAATGGCCGAATCAAAAGATTTGGCACGACGAAAGCCAGATTGTTTGAGTATTTATTGTCAGGAATGGATGAAGGAATTGTCTACGATAATGACATCATCGTACATGTTTTTGAAGATCATGGGTTGCGGTGCTCCAGGTCTTATCTGCTGTCCATGATTAAAAAAATTCAAAATGCGTTTAATACCGTCGGCTTTGAGCGGTATCCCTTTGCAAGGGTTGATGGAAAAGCTTATGTAATCGATCGGTCTTGTTTAGAACGCATATATGTTGTCAAAACTTCATCTTAATCATGTTATGTGAGTTAAAAAAAGGAATGAACGTTGACGACGTTACTGGTGTTTACTCGGAATTTTACGATGAGGCAGGCCATTAAGGGCTTATCCTCAGCGGACAAAGCGGTATTCTTTTTTGATAACCGCCTTGAGTTTATTGTCTGTGCAACGATCCTGGATAAGCCTTGCATATTGATTGATGCTATAGATGAAACAACAGAAAACATAAGGTGGTTATATTCTCGGCTCGCGGCCAGAGGGTTATCGCGACGAACCTATTTTATTTCGCCAGAAGAAAATACAGGCAACAGCTATTTAAAACTGTTCTGGCTGGTTACGACGATCAAAGAGTTGAAGGCGCTTTGCGACCGCGCAACGAAACTCCCCGCAACGGAACAACCCTGGGAGGTAGCCGATGTTATTTACGACAGGTTATCGGAAAAATTATCGCCAGAACATCTGGACTTTCTGATGAAGTTGTACGATGCATCGACCGGGGAATATCGTTGTAATGACCGCGATGACATAAATAAAAACTACTATTTAAGAAAACGACTTGCATTATGCAGCAGTTCAGAGATGAAGCAGCTCATCGTCATTTTATCCACTCAGGCTTATCAACATCCTTGTTTAAAATCAGCCTGACTGGGCAGTAAATAATACATTAACTGGTTTAGCGGACTTATTCCGCTGTTCCTGCATTGACATGACGTCAATGCAGATAATGTTCAATCCTAAGGATAAAGCTATGCAAACTAAAGTTACCCGTGTAATTCGTAATGTACTGGCGGCCGCAGCCGTAAGCGGAATCACCTTTGCCGCTCAGGCGGCCGATGGAAAAATTAATTTTACCGGCACAATCCTTGATTCGGCCTGTACGATTGATACCAATACGGCGAATCAAACCGTTAACCTTGGGAAAATCCCTAAAAGCTCGTTTAGCGCGGCCGGATCTGTTGCTGCCGCAACCCGCTTCAGCATTGTGTTGAACAATTGCCCCGCGGCCGTGACCTCTGCCGCCATTAAGTTTGATGGTACTGCGGACAGCTCTGACACCAGTATTCTTGCGCTGAACAGCGATCAAACGGCGAAAGGCGTTGGCGTTGCGTTTTACGAAGAGGACGGCATTACCGCGATCCCTCTGGCTACCCAGTCGAAGAGCGTCACTCTTGACACCAGCGCAGGCGAAGATGCCGCAAACAGCAATAAGATGACCTTCGTGGCTAAATATAAGGCAACGCAGGCTGCCGTGGTGGCGGGTACGGCAAACGCGACGTCAGATTTTACCATTACCTATCAGTAATATTTCGGGCGTACTAAAGGTACGCCCCGTTGTCTCTTGCTGAAATAAAGGGAACGTATGATGAGCCAACTTATTCGAACGATTGTGTTATTAGGCGCTTGCCTGCTCTCTTTGCCGGTTCAGGCCAGCATAACCGTCGGGGGGACGCGCTTAATTTATAATGGAAATGAAAACGAAGCCTCACTCCCTGTGAGTAACAGTCGGGATGCTGTTCCCTATTTAATTCAGTCATGGGTTGAGTTAAGTGAAAACGCGAAGGAGAAGGTTCCTTTTATCGTTACGCCGCCCCTGTTCCGCCTCGACGGAGGCCATGAAAATACGCTGCGGATCATTTATACCGGTGAAAAAGCGCTGCCTGATAATCGCGAATCTGTTTTTTGGCTAAACGTTAAGTCTATTCCCTCAATGACCCGGTCAGATGAAAATCGGCTGCTTATTGCCGTTAAGACGCGCATGAAGCTTTTCTATCGCCCTGCGGCTCTGGCGTCAGAAAAATCCGGTGAAGCATGGATGAAATTAAAGTTTGAGCCGCGCGGCGAACACCTGGTGATTAATAACCCAACGCCGTTCTACGTTTCTCTTTATTCATTAACGATTGGCAATAAAAAGATTGCGCAGCCGCCAATGATTTCACCCTTTGGTTCCGAAACGGTGGCCGGCAGTGGATCGCAGGTGGCCTGGAAGGCCATAAATGATTTTGGTGGCGTAACGACAGAAAAGCGCCAGATGCTGAAATAAAAAATATCAACAATACGCTATGTCACTCGCGCAGGTAAGCAAAGTGAATACTGTTCCTTTTTCTCGATATGGTTTTTTCTCTGGCTCGTGGCCTAACCGCGTAAGTCGACTCTCGACGATAGCGCTTTTTATTTCGGGCGTTTTTCCCGCAGCCGCGGACGAACTCTATTTCATGGCCGATGCGCTAGAAAAAACACACTCGACTTCTCAGGGCATCGATCTGGGCCGCTTCGAGCGGGGAGAGCAGTTACCCGGCACCTACAGGGTGGAAATATGGCTTAATGAAAATTACATCCGAACGGAAAATATCTCTTTTGTATCTATTAACGGCGTCGGGCTGGCGCCGGAGCTTAACCGTGGCGTGCTGGAAACACTCGGTGTCAGGGTCAAGGCATTTCCTGAATTATCCATGCTGCCTGCCGAGGCGATAATTACCGATCCCGGCGCATTTATACCGGATGCCTCCACCCGGCTGGATTTTGACAGGCAGAGGCTGGATATCTCTATCCCTCAATCGGCGCTTAACGCGCGGGCACGCGGCACGGTTGACCCGTCGCGCTGGAACCAGGGCATTTCTGCACTGCTGGTAAATTACAGCATCAACGGCTCGCGCAGCTGGAGCAGGGACGGTGAGAAGCAGGATCAGCTTTATACCAATCTGCAAAGCGGTATTAATGCGGGGCCGTGGCGCCTGCGTAACTACAGCACCGTGACGAAGAACAACGGAAAACAGTTCTTTTCATCGTTGAATACGACCCTGAGCCGCGACGTCCAGTTTTTGAGAGGGCAGTTTCAGGTGGGGGAAACCAGCACCCCCGGCGACGTGTTTGACAGCGTGATGTTTCGCGGCGCGCAAATTTTTTCCGATGACACCATGCTGCCGGAAAGCATGCGCGGCTTCGCCCCTATCATTCGGGGGATCGCCCGCACCAACGCCACGGTTACCGTGAAGCAAAACGGCTACACGGTTTATCAAACCTACGTGGCGCCTGGTAGCTTTGTCATTCGCGATCTCTATCCTACGTCAGCGAGCGGCGATCTGGACATTGTTGTCACCGAAGCCGACGGCAGCGTCCAGCACTTCGTGCAGCCTTTCTCCGCGGTTCCCGTCATGCTGCGGGAAGGCCGCGTGAAGTATGCGCTGAGCGCGGGGGAGTTTCGATCCACGAAGCATGGGGCACATACGCCCACATTCGGCCTGGGCACGCTGGCCTATGGCCTTTCCAATAATCTCACGCTGTACGGCGGCGTCCTGGGGGCAAATAACTATGCGTCCGGCGTGCTCGGTTCCGGCCTCGGCTTTGGCGATATAGGCTCACTGTCGGCAGACGTTACCCTTGCCGAGAGCCAGCTCGTTGAGGAGAAAAATCGCCGTAGCCGGGGGCAGTCCTATCGGGTGCAGTATTCAAAAACGGTGGCCACGACCGATACCACCGTGACGCTCGCCAGCTATCGCTACTCCACGGAAGGGTTTTATACCTTTCAGGAAGTGAATGAATTCAGCAGCCAGCGTTACAACAAGCGAAGCCGACTGCAGCTCAACCTCAGCCAGTCGCTGCAAAGCTGGGGGAACTTTTATATTTCGGCATACCAGCAGGACTACTGGAGCAGACAGGGCTATGAGCGCAACGTCAGCACCGGCTTTAACACCAGTATTCGCGATATCAATTACTCGCTCGGCTACACCTACAGCGAAACGCCGGGCAAAGACCGTAAGGACCAGATTGTAGCCTTTAACCTCCAGGTGCCGCTGAGCAAATGGCTGCCGCAAAGCTGGGCCAGCTATAGCGTAAATATGCAAAAGAACGGTCCTGAAACGCACCAGGTGGGTCTGAGCGGCACCGCACTCGCCGATAATAACCTGAGCTACCTGGTCCAGCAGGGCTATACATCTTCTGGCGGGGAATCGAGAAGCTCCCTAAGCGGAACCTATAAAGGCGGCTACGGCACCGTAAGCGCAGGCTACAACTACAGCCGACAGAACAGTCAGCTGAACTTCGGCCTGCAGGGGGGGATTGTCGGCCACGAGCATGGCGTGACGTTCTCTCAGCCGCTGGGGGATACCGTCGTGCTGCTGGAAGCGCAGGGCGCGCCAGGCGTGAGCGTGCGCAATAACCCTGGCGTTAAAACGGACTGGCGCGGATATGCGGTAGTGCCCTATGCCAGCGCCTATCAGGAAAACCGGATTGCGATAGACATCGGTTCGCTGGGGCCGGACGTGGATGTGGACGAATCCGTAGTCAACGTCGTACCTACGCGCGGTGCCGTGGTGCGCGCGACGTTCAACGCGCGAACGGGGTTCCGGGCCCTGATAACGCTGCTGTATCAGAACTCGCCGGTGCCCTTTGGGGCCATGGTAAAGCTCAACGGAAGCGATGCGATGAGCATTGTCGGGAGCGACGGAGAGGTCTATATGAGCGGCCTGAACGACGGTGACAGCATAACGGTACAGTGGGGAGCGAAAACCTGCCGCGCCAAAATAAACTTGAACGCCTTACCGGGTAAAATTCAGCGTACCACTGTGGCGTGTCGTTAAATTTCTCATTGCGTTAATGCGCATTATTACTTTTACGGGAGGAGGCCTGCGCCTCGCCTGAAATGAAGGAACATATAATGTCCACCGTATTTAAAATCGCGACGGCAGCCGCGGGGTGCGCTGTCTCTCTGAATGCTTTTGCGCTGTGTTCTGCAAACGACGTAGCGGTCAACTTCGATCAAAATATTGTTGTTCAGCGGGATGCGCCCGTTGGAACGGTATTAGCAACGATTATCACCAGTGCTCCCATAACATGTGACCCTGAGGGGCAGCAAATTGGATACGATGGCTCGTGGTTTATTCAGCTCTCCGGGGCGAATGCGGATTACGGCGCCTCGCCGCTGGCAAACGTGCGAGCGACAGAGGTTCCGGGCATCGGCATCCGGTGGAAGAACTTTTCCAGCACCACGCAAAGCAGCGAGTTTGTCACCAGAATGGACCTCAATAACCCGAGCTGGAGGCGAGGGATCCTCCAGAATGGTGTATCAACGTTCACGGATACCTTTGAGCTGATCAAAACCAGCACCACCCCGGCGACGGGCTCAATACCCGCTCTGACGCTAAATATGGAATACAGCACACCGAGGAGTAACAACATTGTGCGCCTGCCGCTTTTTAAATATATATTTTCGCCGATAAATATCAGCACCGCATCCTGTCAGATTGAAGATAAAAATTTGAATATTAATATGGGGATTGCGTTATTACCGAAGTTTAACGGCGTCGGCAGCACCCAGAATCCGGTGACATTTTCCATACCGCTTATCTGTAGTGAACAGACCGCAGTGAATGTGACGCTGGATAACGTCAGCCCGCTTGCCGATCCTGTTAACGGAGTATTAGGGCTAAACAGCAGTTCGACGGCTACAGGCTTGGGCATTCAGCTAAAATATAACGATTCGCCCGTACAGTTCGGCAAGCTTATTAAATACGGCACGACGACCTCGGCGGGGGAAATCGTCAATATTCCCTTTACGGCCGCGTATTACATGACCTCTGCAAATGCGCGATCAGGCTCGGTGAGCGCCACGGCGTCGTTTACTATGACCTATCGTTAACGCTTTATTTGAAATGCCCTCGCGTCCGCTCTGTTCTGCGCGGTATCCACCGAATACCTGAAAGATAACCGCCTAATCAGGCAGAATGAGGTTATGGGGATCGTTTTTTCCGGCATGTTTGGTGCCGGGTTGAGGCTCTGTATTGCCGTCGAGCCCAGAATGCATCTCGACCATTGTCGTGCTGTTCCAGGTGGTGTTTATCATGACGCTTGTGGTTACCAGCGCGAAGGCGCGTCGGCAGGAGAGCGTGACAGCAGGGTGATCGCCTGTTCGCCGTGCTGTTGCCAGTGAAGGGTGAAGGCGGTGCCTTTGGCATAGCCCGCGCGTTGACGGGTCAATGCCAGCGTAAGCGTCTTATCGTCGAGCTGTGTGACGCGAGCGCTGTCAAAACCCATCCAGGATTGCACCTGCGGAAAGAGAGCTTTGAACAGGCTCTCTTTGGCGCTAAACGCCAGCGTCAGGGCGAGGGAGAACGAATAACCTGAGCGGGAAAGGAGGATCTCTTCCTGGGCATCAATGACGCCGTCTTTTATTTCCCGGGCTTCATCTTCGGGGAGGATCGTTTCGCAATCGATGCCGATAAGCGCCGGATGGTCGCATGTCACAACAGCCATCGCCTGCGTGCCGCTGTGGGTGATGCTCCCCGAAACGCCTTCCGGCCAGAGCGGTTCGCCGCTGGGGCCGATGCCGGGAACCGCACGTTCATTTATCCCACCGAGCGCATGCGCGGCGGCGATGCGGCCAGCCAGATGCTCGGCTTTGCGTTTGCGTCCGGCGTTTGAAAGCTCAGCGTAGTGGGGGAGCCAGAGGAGATCGGCATCGGTGAAGGTGGTTGGGTCGAAGGTGACGTAGTAGACGGTGTGGCCGGCAAGAGAAAATGTGCTGTGGGTGGTGTGCATGTTTTTCCTCTTTCATCAAATAGTGCGGCCTGATGCCCTCACCCCGCCCCTCTCCCATAGGGAGAGGGAGGAGTTACTGCCTGAATCAGAAGCGCGTATTCACGCTCATGTACCAGGTATGGCCCGGCTCATTATACGTGTAGGCCCCCGCACCGTACATATACGCACCGGTGGTGGCATTACCGGTGGTCTGGGCATTACCCGCGCGCCACTGACGCTTGTCGAAGACGTTATCCACGCCGCCGGTCAGGCTGACGTTTTTGGTCATGTCCCAGGTCGCGCTCAGGCCAACGATGCTGTACGGGCTGACTTCGTCTTTTTCAGACCCGGTAACTGGTTGACCTTTGTAGTTGTACTTCTTCGGCTGCTGCTTGCCGTACCAGGTAAAGGTCGACTGGAGCGAAACGTCCTGATGAACCTGCCAGCTGAGAGTGGAGTTCAGCGTGTACTCCGGAATGATCGACAGACGGTCGCCGGTCTCCTTGTTCTTGCTCTGCAGCATGTAGGTGATATTGTTGGTCCAGTTGATCGTGTCGCTGACCGGCACGTTCAGGGAGCCTTCCAGCCCTTCGACTACCGCTTTCGGAACGTTTTCCCACTGGTAGATATCGGTTTGTACTTTACCGGAAGAGGTGTGACCAATCGGCGCGTAGCCCGCTTCAATCTTGTCGCGATAGTCGTTGCGGAACCAGGTCACGCCCGCCAGCCAGCCGTCGCGTTTCCACTCCAGACCGATCTCTTTGTTGATGCTGGTTTCCGCTTTCAGATCGTCATTGCCCATCATATAGCAGCCCACACCGTCAGAGCTTGCGTAGCAGCCCTGGCCTTTGCTGTAGAGCAGGTAGTTTGGGTTGGTCTGGTACAGGCTCGGCGCTTTGTAGGCGCGCGCGATCCCCATCTTCAGCGTGAAGTCATCACCCAGACCCTGCGACAGGTTCAGGGACGGGCTCCAGTTGTTGCCGACGATGGTGTGGTGATCGAAGCGCAGGGCAGGGGTCAGCATGGTGCTGTCGGTCAGCTCCATGTTGTTTTCGGCGAACAGGGAGAAAATCTCCGCCGAGGTGTACGGGCTGCGGTCGTTGCTCATGCCCGGGATGGTGCCGCCCTGCTGGGTTTGGGTGAAGGAGGTCGAGTCCTTCATGCGCTGCTGGTTCCACTCGGTGCCCAGCGTCAGGTTCTGGTTGACGAGGAAATCAATCGGCAGGTTGATTTCACTGTGCAGCATCACGTCGGCCAGATCGGTGTCGGTGAATTTATTACTGTTGAACAGCCCTTCCAGGCCGCCCGCCAGCCCTTCGCCCAGACGGGAGTTGCGGGTGTGCTCGTACTGCGCCCAGTTGCTGGTGGTAATGCCGTTATCCCAGCCGCCGTTCCAGGTCACGGCGAAGTTCTGGCGATAGATACGGTTAGTCTCTTTGCCGTAGTTCTTCTTCACCAGCGCGTTGTCGTTGTTGGTGTTCTGGGTATCGCCCGCGTAGAGGTTGTTCTGGCGGCTGTAGCCCGCCTCAAATTCCAGTGACTGCATCGGCGCAAAGTCCCAGCGCACCACGCCGTTGATGTCTTTGTTTTCTACACCCTCGCGGCCCGCGGGCAGCGTGTTCGCGTAGGTACCGGTACGATCGGACTGGTGGCCCTGGTTGATGTCCCACGCGTCGGCCTGGGTTTTGTCCAGGTTACCGAACATGCGGAAGCTGAAGTCGCCGCCCAGCGGGCCGCTCAGGCTGAAGTTGGTGCGTTTGGTGGAACCTTCGTCCTTGTGCTCAGGCGCGTTCAGGTAGGTGTTCCAGGAGCCGTGCCACTGGTCGTCGAATTTTTTGGTAATGATGTTCACCACGCCGCCTGCCGCGCCGTTGCCGTAGCGCGCGGCTGCCGGACCACGGATCACTTCGATGCGCTCGATCATCTCCGGCGGCACCCAGCCGGTATCGCCGCGGGTGTCGCGTTCGCCGCGCCAGCCCAGACGGATGGAGTTACGGCTGGTGACCGGCTTGCCGTCGATCAGGATCAGGGTGTTTTCCGGCCCCATGCCGCGGATGTCAATCTGACGGTTGTTTCCGCGCTGGCCGCTGGTGGAGTTCCCTGTCAGGTTAACGCCCGGCATGGTGCGGATGATTTCCGCCACGTCGCGCGCGGGCGGGTTTTTGCGAATTTCATCGGCGGTGATGGTCGACACGCCCGGCGCCTGCAAATTCTGCTCGGCGGCGGTGATGACCATGGTGTCTTCGTGCTGCGCAGAGGCGGTGTTGTCGTCTGCCATTGCGGGCAGCGCGACACCATAAATCCCTAAATTGACCAGCAAGGCCAGAGAGTGAATCTTCTTATTCATTGTACGTCCCGCTTTTATGGTTATCTATGAACGCGCTTCCCACAGCGCGGGCATTACGCTATTGCAAATGCAAATAGTTATCAATAATATTATCAATAAAATTTGTCCTGAAACAAAAAAGACTGTTAAACATGAGGTTATAAGGGTGACGACGTTAACAACGGGAAGTGAAGCGTGGTGGCAGTCGAAAAACGGGCCTGAATGGGAACGTCATCAGGAAAACTATCGTGTGACATTCTGGTGGCGGGACCCGGCGGGAACGCAGAAAACGTCGACGGTTAAACGCGTCTGGCTCTACGTTACCGGCGTGACCGATCACCATCAACATGCCCGCCCGCAGTCCCTCGAACGCATCCCGGATACCGACGTCTGGCAGTGGCAGGGCGAGTTCAGCCCCGAGTGGCGCGGGAGCTACTGTTTTATCCCTTCTGTAAACGAAAATGATTTTGCCGATACCGTGTTTGAAGGCGAGCAGCCGGACCGCATGGCGCTGCGCGAAGGCTGGCGCAAGCTGCTGCCGCACGCGGTTTCCGACCCGCTGAATGCGCAGAGCTGGCGCGGCGGTCGCGGTCATGCCGTCTCGGCGCTGGAGATGCCGGACGCGCCCGTTCAGCCCGGCTGGGATCGTCCCGATACGCCGTATCAACAGCCGGTCTGCATTGAGTGGAACAGCGAGCGTCTCAACAACCGTCGCCGCGTGTGGATTTTTACCACCGGATATGACGGCCCCGAGCGCCCGCTGGCGGTGCTGCTCGACGGGCAGTTCTGGGCCGAAAGTATGCCCGTCTGGCCTGCGCTGACGTCGCTCACCACCGGGCGCAAACTGCCCTCTGCGGTCTACGTATTAATTGACGCGATCGACATGGAACATCGCAGCCGCGAATTGCCCTGTAACCCCGATTTCTGGCTGGCGGTACAGGAAGAACTTCTCCCCCTTGTAAAACATCTCGCGCCCTTCAGTGACCGCGCCGACCGTACCGTGGTGGCGGGCCAGAGCTTTGGCGGACTCTCTTCGCTTTATGCTGGCCTCAACTGGCCGCAGCGTTTTGGCTGCGTGCTGAGCCAGTCCGGCTCGTACTGGTGGCCGCACCGCGGTGGGCAGCAGGAAGGGTGCCTCATCGAACAGCTCAGAGCCGGTGAGCTCACCGCGAGCGGGCTGCGTATCGTCCTCGAAGCCGGGCGCAACGAGCCGCTGATTTTCAATGCCAATCAGGCGATTTACGCCGAACTACACGCGCAGCAGCAGGTTTCCTGGCGTCAGGTTGACGGCGGACACGATGCGCTTTGCTGGCGCGGTGGGCTGACGCAGGGGCTGATGACCCTATGGCAGCCGCTCATTCAATAACGGAGTCTGTATGGAATTCAGCAATCCTTTCGATAATCCGCAGGGACAGTTCGCCATTTTGCAAAACGACCGTGGGCAGTACAGCCTGTGGCCGCAGCAGTGCGAACTGCCGGCGGGGTGGCGCGTGGTGTGCGAAGCGCAGTCTCAGGAGGGGTGCCAGCAGTGGCTGGCCGGGCACTGGCGCACGCTTGAACCGTCCCATTTTGCGGAGGGGAGCGCATGAACCGTCTTCCTCTCGTCGCCGCCCAGCCGGGGATCTGGATGGCGGAACAGCTGTCCACGCTGCCAAACGCCTGGAGCGTGGCGCATTACACCGAGCTGAAAGGCGATATCGACGCGCCATTGCTGGCAAAAGCCATCGCTGAAGGCATGATGCAGGCCGATACCCTGCGCATGCGTTTTGCAGAAGAAAACGGCGAGGTGTGGCAGTGGGTGGATGACACCTTCATTCTGCCGGAGCCGTCCATCGTTCGCGTTGCCTCTCACGACGACGCCGTGGCGCTGATGGAGGCCGATCTCAATCAAAACCTGCGCGTCGACAGCGGCCAGCCGCTGGCGTTTCATCAGCTGATTCAGGTGGGTGAAAGCCACTGGTACTGGTATCAGCGCTATCATCATCTGGTGGTGGATGGCTTCAGCTTCCCGGCAATTACCCGCCAGATCGCCACGATTTACGCCGCGTGGAAGAAGGGGGAGTCGACGCCTGCCTCCCCGTTTACGCCATTTGCCGGAGTGGTGGAAGAGTATCAGCGCTATCGCGACAGCGAGGCGTATCAGCGCGACGGCGCCTTCTGGGCGGAGCAGCGCAGGCAGCTTCCTTCTCCGGTCTCGCTCTCTTCCGCGCCGCTGCCGGGACGCGCCGCCACTACCGATATCCTGCGCCTGAAAATCGCTGCCGACGGCCGCGCCTTTAGCCAGCTTGCGCAGGCGGCAGGGCAGGCGCAGCGTACCGATCTGGCCCTGGCGCTGGTGGCGCTGTGGCTGGGCCGCCTGACCGGACGGCTGGACTATGCCGCCGGGTTTATCTTTATGCGCCGCATGGGCTCCGCCGCGCTGACCGCGACCGGGCCGGTGCTTAACGTCCTGCCGCTGGCGGTGAATATCAATCCTCAGGAGAGCCTGCCGGAGCTGGCGCTGCGCCTGGCGAACCAGCTGAAAAAAATGCGCCGCCATCAGCGCTACGACGCCGAGCAGATCGTGCGCGACAGCGGGCGTGCCGCAGGCGATGAAGCCCTGTTTGGCCCGGTGCTGAACGTGAAGGTGTTCGATTATCAGCTGGATATCGACGGCGTGGAGGCCATCACCCACACGCTGGCAACCGGCCCGGTGAACGATCTGGAGCTGGCGCTGTTCCCGGACGAGCAGGGTGGCTTGAGTATTGAGATCCTCGCCAATAAACAGCGTTACGATGAAGCGACGCTTTCCCGTCACGTCGCGCGTCTGAACGCGATGCTGATGCAGTTTGCGGCTAACCCGGATCTGCGCTGCGGCGAAGTGGAAACCGTTTCAGAGCAGGAATACGCGCAGCTTGCGCGCATCAACGATACCGGGCTGGCCTTACCGTCTGCCACGCTGGCGGATCTGGTGGCGGAGCAGGCGAGCAAAACGCCGGACGCTCCCGCGCTGGCAGATGCAAACGTCGAATTGAACTATCGTCAGATGCGCGAGCAGGTGGTCGCGCTGGCAAACCTGCTGCGCGCGCGCGGCGTGAAGTCGGGCGACAGCGTGGCGGTGGCACTGCCGCGATCGGTGTTCCTGACGCTGGCGCTGCACGGCATCGTCGAGGCCGGTGCCGCGTGGCTGCCGCTGGATACCGGCTACCCGGACGACCGCCTGCGGATGATGCTCGAAGACGCGAAGCCGTCCCTGCTCATTACCACCGACGAGCAGCTCCCGCGCTTTAGCGATCTGTCGATTACGGCGTTTAGTTACAACACACTTTTACCGGCTGCGGGTGCTGAACCGCTGCGGCTGGCGAAGCCGGAGCAGACCGCGTACATCATCTTTACCTCCGGTTCGACGGGGCGCCCGAAAGGGGTCATGGTCGGCCATACCGCCATCGTTAACCGCCTGAAGTGGATGCAGGACCATTACCCGCTGGACGCGACGGACGTGGTGGCGCAGAAAACGCCGTGCAGCTTTGACGTGTCGGTGTGGGAGTTCTGGTGGCCGTTTATCGCCGGGGCGAAGCTGGTGATGGCCGAGCCGGACGCGCACCGCGATCCGCAGGCGATGCAGAGCTTTTTTGCGCAGTACGGCGTGACCACCACCCACTTCGTACCGTCGATGCTGGCGGCGTTTGTCGCCTCGCTGACGCCGGAAAACGTCGACTGCTGCAGCACGCTTAAGCAGGTGTTCTGCAGCGGCGAAGCGCTGCCAACCGAGCTGTGCCGCGAGTGGGAGCAGCTCACCCGTGCGCCGCTGCACAACCTCTATGGCCCAACCGAAGCGGCGGTTGACGTCAGCTGGTATCCGGCTTATGGCCCCGAGCTGGCGGCGGTGGAAGGCAACAGCGTTCCGATCGGCTTCCCGGTGTGGAACACGGGGCTGCGCATTCTGGACGCGATGATGCGCCCGGTGCCGTTCGGCGTGGCGGGCGATCTGTATCTCACCGGCATTCAGCTGGCGCAGGGGTATCTGGGCCGTCCGGACCTTACCGCCAGCCGCTTTATTGCCGACCCGTTCGCCCCCGGCGAGAGGATGTACCGCACCGGTGACGTGGCCCGCTGGCTGGACAACGGCGCGGTGGAATATCTCGGCCGCAGCGACGATCAGCTAAAAATCCGCGGCCAGCGCATTGAGCTCGGCGAAATCGACCGGGCGCTGCTGTCGCTGCCGGACGTAGCCCAGGCCGTGGCGCACGCCTGCGTGTTCAACCAGGCGGCGGCAACCGGCGGCGATGCCCGCCAGCTGGTGGGGTATGTGGTTTCTGAATCCAGCTTACCGCTGGATCGCGACGCGCTGCTGGAATCGCTCAAAGCAAAGCTGCCGCCGCACATGGTGCCGGTGGTGCTGCTGCAAATCAGCGCGCTGCCGCTCAGCGCCAACGGCAAGCTGGACCGCAGGGCGCTGCCGCTGCCGGAACTCACGAGTAAAACCTCCGGGCGCGCGCCGGAGACGGAAACCGAAATTGCCGTCGCGCAGGCGTTTTCTGCCCTGCTGGGCTGCGAGGTCAACGATATCGACGCCGACTTCTTTGCCCTCGGCGGCCACTCGCTGCTGGCGATGCGCCTGGCGGCACAGCTTAGCCGCGCGTTCGAGCGCAAGGTTACGCCGGGGCAGATTATGGTCGCCTCCACGGTCAGCAAGCTCAGCGCGCTGCTGGACTCGCAGATGAGCGACGAGCAGGCGCAGCGTCTGGGGTATGAAACACTTCTGCCGCTGAGGGAAAGCGACGGCCCAACGCTGTTCTGCTTCCACCCGGCGTCCGGCTTTGCCTGGCAGTTTAGCGTGCTGGCGCGCTACCTCAGCCCGCGCTGGTCGATTACCGGCATTCAGTCGCCGCGCCCGGAGGGGCCGATGCAGCAGTGCGCGGATCTGGATGGGGTAATTGAGCATCATCTGAATTCGCTGCGTCAGCAGCAGCCGCAGGGGCCGTATTATCTGTTCGGCTACTCCCTCGGCGGCACGCTGGCGCAGGGTATTGCCGCCCGTCTGCGCGAGCAGGGTGAAGAGGTGGCCTTCCTAGGCCTGCTGGACACCTGGCCGCCGGAAACCCAGAACTGGGCGGAGAAAGAGGCCAACGGCCTCGACCCGGACGTGCTGGCGGAAATCGAGCGCGAGCGTCAGGCGTTTATCGCCGCTCAGCAGGGGCAGGGCTCCAGCGAGCTGTTTAACGCTATCGAGGGCAACTACGCCGACGCGGTGCGGTTGTTAACCACGGCGCACAGCGCGCGGTTTGACGGCAAAGCGACGCTGTTTGTCGCCGAGCGCACCCGAACGATGGAACCGCAGGTCGCCTGGGCGCCGTGGGTGGCGGAGCTTGAGACGTACAGCCAGGACTGCGCCCACGTGGATATCATTTCACCGCAGGCGTTTGAGAAAATAGGGCCGGTGTTGAGGGATATATTGGGATAGCGTTAACAGCCCCTCACCCTAACGCTCTCCCACGGGGAGAGGGCCGGGGTGAGGGCATCAGACCGCACGCTTGCCCAGCGGCACCACCAGCGGCGTACCCGCCACCGGATCGTCAATAATCATGCAGCGCATGCCGTAGATCCGCGCGATCAGCTCCGGCGTCACAATCTCTTTCGGCGCACCCTGCGCCACAATCTCACCGTCTCGCAGGGCAATCAGGTGCGTGGCGTAGCGGCACGCCTGGTTTAAATCGTGCAGCACCGCCGCCAGGGTATACCCCTGCGTGCGGTTCAGCTCGCTCAGCAGCTCCAGCAGGTCAATCTGGTGGCTGATGTCGAGCCAGGTCGTCGGCTCGTCCAGCAGCATGATGGAGGTCTCCTGCGCCAGTACCATCGCAATCCATGCGCGCTGACGCTGTCCGCCGGAGAGGGTATCCACGCTCTGCTGGGCGAGATCGGTGATGCCCGTCGCCTGCATCGCGCGGCTGACCGCCTCGTCGTCCTCTTTACGCCAGCGGGTAAACAGCGGCTGGTGCGGATAGCGCCCGCGCGAGACCAGCTCCTGCACCGTGATGTCCCCCGGCGTGGTGGCGTTCTGCGCAAGCAGCCCGATGCGCCGCGCCACCTCTTTGCTGGCGAAGCGCTGGATCTGCTCCCCGTCGAGGAACACGCTGCCCTCTGCTGGCGTCATCAGGCGGCTCAGCGTGCGCAGCAGGGTCGATTTGCCGCAGCCGTTTGGCCCGATAATGGCGGTGAAGTGGCCGTCCGGAATGGCGACGGATAAATCACGGGCAATGATTTTTTTGCCGTAGCCGAGGGTGAGGTTTTCGCCGCGCAAGCGGGGGGTTATGTCTGTCATTTCTTGCGTGACTCCTGAACGAGCAAGACGATGAGGTAAATTCCGCCGAGGCTTACGGTCACCACGCCCACCGGCAGTTGATAAGGCATAAACAGCCGCTGGGCGCAGAGATCGGCGGCCAATAGCAGCAGCGCGCCGCACAGCGCCGCCTGGGTTAATCCCCAGCGCGCCGTGCCGCTAAGTCGCCGGGCGATGTGCGGTGCCACGAGGGCGATAAACGAGATTGGTCCGGCAATCGCGGTGGAGGCTGCGGTCAGCAGTACGGCGACCAGCATTAGCATCAGGCGCGAGCGTTCGACGCCCACGCCCAGCGCGCAGGCGCTGTCGTCGCCCATCTCCAGCAGGCGCATGCGTCGCACCAGCAGCAGCGCGCCGATAAACATCAGCAAAATCAGCGGCGCGGCGGGCCAGGTTTTGCCCCACGTCAGGCCGTTGAGCGAACCGGCGTACCACAGCCCGGCGGAGAGCGCGGTTTCCAGCGAGGCCTGCAGTAAAAGCCAGGTGTTAAAGGCCATCAGCATGGCGCGGATGCCAATCCCGATAATGATCAGGCGGAAGGTGTCGATACCGTTGCGCCAGGCCAGCGCCCAGATAAGCAGGGAGGTGAGAATGCCGCCCGCCATCGCCGTGAAGGTAATGGCCGTCAGGTGCTGACCAAACAGCACCATCGCTACCAGCACGCCGCTCCAGGCCCCGGTGTTGAGGCCCATCACGTCCGGGCTGCCGAGCGGGTTGCGCATCAGCGACTGGAATATCGCACCGCTCACGCCGAGCGCCGCGCCAACCAGAATCGCCATCGCCACGCGCGGCAGTCGCCACTCCGTCACCACCATGGTGACGTTGCGCGGCGCGCTGCCGAGCAGGGCATTGAAGACCTGAGTGAAATCGAGCGTCACCGCGCCGCTGCGCAGGCTCCAGACCGCCAGCAGCAGAATGGCGATAAGCAGCAGCGAGACGCAGGTGAGTAAACGACGGGACGGGGCCATCATGCGCCACCTCCGCGTTTACGGCGTACCAGGAAAATCAGCACCGGCGCGCCGATAAAGGCGCTGACCACCGAGACGCGCAGCTCGCCGGGCACCAGCAGGCGGCCCAGCACGTCGGCAAACAGCAGCAGGGCAGGGGTTGCCAGCAGCGTCACCGGCAGTGACCAGCGGTGATCCGCTCCCACCAGCCAGCGGGCCATGTGCGGCATCATCAGGCCAATAAAGGCGATCGGGCCGACCACGGCGGTCGCGCTGCCGCACAGCACGGTGATGGCAAGCAAACCAATGAGCTGCGTGCGCGCCACCCGGTTGCCGAGGGCGGTCGCGGTGTCGCTGCCGAGGCTCAGGCTGTTGAGCGACCGGCTTAAAAACAGCGCCACGGCGGCGGCGATAATGACCGGGATTGCCACCACTTTTAAGGTTTCAAGGGTGCGGATATCCAGCGAGCCGGCCTGCCAGAAGCGCAGCTGGTCGTAAACGTCCGGGTTGAGCAGGGCGATGCCGTTGGATAAGCCTTCCAGTACCGCGGCGAGCGCCACGCCCGCCAGCGTCAGGCGGACCGGACTCAGCTGCCCGCCGCCCTGGCTGCCGGTAAACGCCACGACCAGCGAGGCGGCCAGGGCGCCGCAGAAGGCCATTACCAGCTGTTCAGAGGGCGAGCTCAACCCGAACAGCGCCGCGCCGAGCACGATGGCAAAGCTGGCGCCGGAGTTAACTCCGAGGATGCCGGGGTCCGCCAGCGGATTACGGGTGAGGGTTTGCATCAGGGCACCGGCAAGGCCGAGCGCGCCACCCGCCAGCAGTCCGGCAAGCGTGCGGGGCAGTCGGGCGTCGAGCACGATGACGCAGTCAGCGCTCTGGCAGGTGCCGGAGAGCGCATCAACGATAACGAGCGCGGGCAGCGGCTTCGCGCCGACCAGCAGGCTGAGTGCAACCGCAAGGCTCAGGAGCAGCAGTAAAACGGGCACGGCAATGGCGCGTACCGAAGAAGAGGAAAACGACATAGCAACATCCATGATTTGATAATGATAGTGATTATCGTTATCTATCTTATTTGGCTATGTTAGCATGTGCGCCCATGGAATGGGTAGAAATAGACTCAAGGCTTTGTCATGAATCAAAAATCCTGGCTGCTCAACCTCAGCCTGCTGAAAACGCACCCGGCGTATCGCGCCGTTTTTATCGCTCGCTTTATCTCCATTTTGTCCCTCGGGCTGCTCGGCGTGGCCGTGCCGGTACAGATCCAGACCATGACGCACTCCAGCTGGCTGGTGGGGTTATCGGTTACGTTAACCGGCGGGGCGATGTTTATCGGCCTGATGGTCGGCGGCGTGCTGGCGGATCGCTACGAGCGTAAGAAGCTGATCCTGCTGGCGCGCGGCACCTGCGGCGTGGGCTTTATCGGGCTGTGCCTGAACGCGATGCTGCCGGAGCCGTCGCTGATCGCGATTTATGCTCTGGGGCTGTGGGACGGCTTTTTTGCCTCGCTGGGCGTGACGGCGCTGCTGGCGGCTACGCCCGCGCTGGTCGGGCGCGAGAACCTGATGCAGGCGGGGGCGATCACCATGCTCACCGTGCGTCTGGGCTCGGTGATTTCGCCGATGGTGGGCGGCCTGCTGCTGGCGACCGGCAACGTAGCGTGGAACTACGGGCTGGCGGCGGCGGGAACCTTTATCACCACGCTGACGCTGCTGCGCCTGCCGCTGCTGCCACCTCCGCCGCAGCCGCGCGAGCATCCGCTGAAATCGCTGATGGCCGCTATTCGTTTCCTGTTCAACAACCCTCTGATTGGCGGGATTGCGCTGCTCGGCGGCCTGCTGACGATGGCGAGCGCGGTGCGCGTGCTGTACCCGGCGCTGGCGGGCGAGTGGCACATGAGCGCCTCGGAGATTGGCATTCTCTACGCCGCCATCCCGCTCGGCGCGGCGTGCGGGGCGCTGACCAGCGGCAGCCTGGCGCAGAGCGCGCGTCCGGGGCTGATTATGCTGCTTGCCACGCTGGCCTCGTTTATCGCCATCGGGTTTTTCAGCCTGATGCCGGTGTGGGCGCTGGGGGTGTTGTGTCTGGTGATTTTCGGCTGGCTCAGCGCAATCAGTTCGTTGTTACAGTACACCCTGATCCAGACGCAAACACCGGAAGGGATGCTTGGGCGCATTAACGGCCTGTGGACGGCGCAGAACGTCACGGGGGATGCGATTGGTGCGGCGATCCTCGGCGGGCTGGGAGCGATGATGACCCCGGTGGCCTCGGCGAGCAGCAGCGGGTTTGCGTTAGCGATGGTTGGCGTGATTTTATTGGCGGTATTGGTGAAGTTGCGTCGGTTCAGGCAGGAGGTTGTGTTGAACGACGGTGCGGCCTGATACCCTCACCTCGGCCCTCTCCCACAGGGAGAGGGAGGGAAAATGCCTATTTAAACAACGTATTCAATCTGTCTAACACCAACATCGCGCTGTAATAATCCAGGCGGAACGTCTCGGTTCCCAATGCCCAGACCCGTTTGTTTTTCACCGACGGCAAATGCGCCAGCAGCGGGTTGGCGTAAATCGCATCCACATCTTTCTGGTCGCCGGCAAACACAAATAACCCTTCGCCGTTCAGCCCCGTCGCCAGGTTTTCTCCTCCCAGCTGAATGATGTCGTGGCGTTTGCCCTGGCTTTTGGATGTCTGCAGCCCGGCGGGCAGCTCCGCCAGCGTAAAGCCCAGCTGGTACAGCAGCTTGCCCTGCGCCGATTCCGCGGTCCAGAGGTTGGCGCTGTGCGCGGCGGCGGTGTAGACGATGGCGTTCACCGGCTGCGGCGGCAGCTTCATCTGCTGTTTCACCTGCGCGAGCTGTTTATCAAAGGCGGCAATGCGCCCGGCGGCCTGTTTTTCCTGGCCGGTGATGGTCCCCAGCTGCGTCAGCAGCGCCTGCCAGCTCTTGTCGTCGTAGTTGATGATAAGCGTTGGGGCGATGGCGGAGAGCTGATCGTACAGCGCCAGCGCGGAATCCCCGCCGGTGGCGCTGATCAAAATCAGATCCGGCATCTGGGCGGCAACCGCTTCAGCGCTCGGCTCGCCGATGTATAGCCGTGCAACCTTGCGCTGCTTCGCGATCTCGCCCCACTGGCGCAGGAAACCCTGCCCATCCGCCACGCGGTTATTCGGCGTGGTGGCGCCGCTGGCGACGACCGGTGCGTCAATCGCCAGCAGGGAGCCGGTTAAGGTCACGCTGGTGGAGACAATGCGCATCGGTTTGCTCTCAAGCGTGTGAACGCCGCGGCTGTCGGTCACCTGACGCGGCCAGTCGGCGGCAGCGGCTGAGGCAAGTCCTAAAACAAAAAGTCCAGGTAAAAGCAGGGTATTACGGAATAGGGCAGGGAATTTCACAGCGCGACATCCTGTTTTTGTTGAAGATAATGCTTCTCATTTTCATGGTTGACGCGAAGGGATGCAAGCTTTTGTCGCACAAGTTATTTGTCCGACGGTTGACAGCGAAGCGATGTGGGATTAGGTTAGCCGACGAAAATATAAATGATAATCATTATTGCTTCTTTTATCATTTTAAGGAGGATGATATGGATACGTCCCTGGCTGAGGAAGTTCAGCACACCGCAACCACGCTGGAATCAGACCGCTTTTTCTTTATGTCGCCTTATCGCAGCTTTACCACGTCCGGCTGCTTTGCCCGCTTCAGTGAACCCGCTGTTGGCGGCGACGATCCGGCGGGGCACTTCCAGCAAAAATTAGCCCAGGCCTTCCGGAATGCGAAAGCCAACGGTATCGCTCATCCGGTGATGGTGGGGGCTATCCCGTTTGATACCCGCAAGCCATCCTCTCTGTTTATTCCACAACGCTGGCAGACCTTTTCTCGTCCTGCACGTCAGCAGTCCGCACGCTATTTTTCCGGCTCGCAGGCGCTGAAGGTGGAGCAACGCACCGAGATCCCGCCGCAGCCCGTGTTTGAAGAGATGGTCGCTCGCGCCGCGTCGCTCACCGCCACGCCGCAGGTGAACAAGGTGGTGCTGTCGCGCCTGATTGATATCGTGACCGACAAAAACATGAACAGCGGCGCCCTGATGGAGCGCCTGATCGCCCAGAACCCGGCGAGCTTTAACTTCCACGTGCCGCTGGAAGACGGCGGCGTGCTGCTCGGCGCCAGCCCCGAACTGCTGCTGCGCAAAGAGGGCGCGCACTTTAGCTCGCTGCCGCTGGCAGGCTCCGCGCGCCGTCAGCCGGACGATGTGCTGGATCGTGAAGCGGGCAATAAGCTGCTGGCCTCCGAAAAAGACCGTCACGAGCACGACCTGGTGACCCAGGCAATGAAGGCCATTCTGGCACCGCGCAGCCATCATCTCAGCATGCCTGATTCTCCTCAGCTGATTACCACGCCGACGCTGTGGCATCTGGCAACGCCGGTTGAAGGTGACGCTCGCGAGAATGAAAACGCCCTGACCCTGGCCTGCCTGCTGCACCCGACGCCGGCGCTGAGCGGCTTCCCGCATGAGGCGGCAAAAGAACTGATTGCCGAGCTGGAGCCGTTCGACCGCGAGCTGTTTGGCGGCATCGTCGGCTGGTGCGACAGCGAAGGCAACGGCGAGTGGGTGGTGACTATCCGCTGCGCGCGTCTTCGCGAAAATACCGTTCGCCTGTTTGCCGGCGCGGGCATTGTTCCCGCCTCCTCGCCGGTGGGCGAGTGGCGCGAAACGGGCGTGAAGCTCTCCACCATGCTCAACGTGTTTGGTTTGCACTAAGGAAGACTGATGACCATTCCCTTTACCCGCTGGCCTGAGGCATTTGCCCGCCGCTACCGCGAAAAAGGCTACTGGCAGGAGCTGCCGCTGACCCACATCCTGACGGATCGTGCGGACAGCGATGCCGTGGCGATTATCGACGGCGAGCGGCACATAACCTACCGCGCGTTTAATCAGGCGGTGAACAACCTGGCGTCCACCCTTCAGGCGCAGGGGCTGCACCGCGGCGAGACCGCGCTGGTACAGCTCGGCAACGTGGCCGAGTTCTACATCACCTTCTTCGCGCTGCTGCAAATCGGCGTCGCGCCGGTCAACGCGCTCTTTAGCCATCAGCGCAGCGAACTGAGCGCCTACGCGGAGCAGATCAAACCCGCCGTGCTGATTGCCGATCGCGGCCACGCCCTGTTCGCGGGCGATGACTTCCTCAACGCCTTTGTGGATGCGCACCGCTCGGTACGCGTCGTGCTGCTGCGCGGCGATAGGGGTGAACACGCCCTGGAAGCGGCGATTGCGCGTCCGGCGGACAACTTCATTCCGAACCCGACGCCCGCTGACGAAGTGGCGTTTTTCCAGCTTTCCGGGGGCAGTACCGGCACGCCGAAGCTGATCCCGCGCACGCATAACGACTACGACTACAGCATCCGCCGCAGCAACGAGATTTGCGGCATCACCGCCGAAACGCGTTACCTGAACGCGCTCCCTGCGGCGCATAACTACGCCATGAGCTCGCCGGGATCGTTAGGCGTTTTCACCGCGGGCGGCTGCGTGGTGCTGGCGAACGATCCGAGCGCCACGCTCTGCTTCCCGCTGATTGAACGGCATCAGATTAACGTCACCTCGCTGGTTCCTCCGGCGGTGAGCCTCTGGCTGCAGGCGATTGCCGACGGCGCGGGCAACGCGCAGCTCAAATCCCTCAGGCTGCTGCAGGTGGGTGGCGCACGCCTCTCCGCCACGCTCGCGGCGCGCATTCCGCTTGAAATCGGCTGTCAGCTTCAGCAGGTGTTCGGCATGGCGGAAGGGCTGGTGAACTACACCGCGCTCGACGACGCGCCGGAACGCATCATCAACACCCAGGGCCGCCCGATGTGCCCGGACGACGAAGTGTGGGTGGCGGACGAGCACGGCAACCCGCTGCCGCGCGGGGAGGTCGGGCGTCTGATGACGCGCGGACCTTACACCTTCCGCGGCTATTTCAACAGCCCGGAACACAACGCCAGCGCCTTCGACGCCGAGGGCTTTTACTGCTCCGGCGATCTGATTGCTATTGACGAGCAGGGCTACATCACCGTGCAGGGACGCGAGAAGGATCAGATCAACCGCGGCGGCGAGAAAATCGCCGCCGAAGAGATTGAAAACCTGCTGCTGCGCCACGAGGCGGTGATCCACGCCGCGCTGGTGAGCATGGAGGACAGCCTGCTGGGCGAAAAAAGCTGCGCGTATCTGGTGGTGAAACAGCCCCTGCGCGCGGTCGAGGTGCGCCGCTTCCTGCGCGAGCAGGGCGTTGCCGAATTCAAGCTGCCGGACCGCGTGGAGAGCGTGGAAGCGCTTCCGCTGACGCCGGTCGGCAAAGTCGATAAGAAACAGTTGCGCCTGTGGCTTGCTGAACGCGCCCGGGGCTGAGGAACAGAGTATGGCTATCCCAAAATTAACCGCTTACGCGCTGCCAACCGCCGCAGAGCTGCCGACCAGTAAAGTGAACTGGCCGTTTGAGCCTGAACGCGCCGCGCTGCTGATCCACGACATGCAGGAGTACTTCCTGAACTTCTGGGGCGAAAACAGCGCGATGATGCAGCAGGTGGTGGCGAATATCGCCAGACTGCGCGCTTACTGCAAAGCGCACAATATTCCGGTGTACTACACCGCCCAGCCGAAAGAGCAGAGCGAGGAAGACCGCGCCCTGCTGAACGATATGTGGGGGCCAGGCCTGACCCGTTCGCCGGAGCAGCAGCGCATTGTCCGTGAACTGACGCCGGACGAAGCCGACACGGTGCTGGTGAAGTGGCGCTACAGCGCGTTCCACCGCTCGCCGCTGGAGCAGATGCTCAAGGAGACGGGACGCAACCAGCTGCTGATTACCGGCGTTTACGCCCACATCGGCTGCATGACCACCGCCACCGATGCCTTTATGCGCGACATCAAGCCGTTCTTTATCGCCGACGCGCTGGCGGATTTCACCCGCGACGAGCACCTGATGTCGCTCAAGTACGTGGCCGGACGCTCGGGCCGCGTGGTGATGACCGACGAGCTGCTGCCGTCCGTTCCGGCGACCAAAGCCGCGCTCCGCGAGCTGATCCTGCCGCTGCTGGACGAGTCCGACGAGCCGATGGATGACGAAAACCTGATCGACTACGGTCTGGACTCGGTGCGCATGATGGCGCTGGCCGCCCGCTGGCGAAAAGTGCACGGCGACATTGACTTCGTGATGCTGGCAAAAAATCCAACAATCGACGCCTGGTGGGCGCTGCTTTCCCGCGAGGTGAAGTGATGGCTCTGGATTTCACCGGTAAAACCGTCTGGGTGACGGGCGCGGGGAAGGGAATTGGCTACGCGACGGCGCTGGCGTTTGCTGAGGCGGGCGCACGGGTGACCGGCTTCGACCTGGCATTTCCGCTGGGCGATTATCCGTTCGCCATCGAAGCCCTGGACGTGGCGGATGCCGCGCAGGTGCATGAAGTGTGCGGGCGCGCGCTGGCGTCGCTTGAACGGCTGGACGTGCTGGTCAACGCGGCGGGCATTTTGCGCATGGGGGCGACGGACCAGCTCTCGCAGGAGGACTGGCAGCGGACCTTCGCGGTCAACGTCGGCGGCGCGTTCAACCTGTTCCAGCAGACGATGGGCCAGTTCCGCCGTCAGCAGGGCGGGGCGATTGTCACCGTTGCGTCCGACGCGGCGCACACGCCGCGCATCGGCATGAGCGCCTATGGCGCATCGAAGGCGGCGCTGAAAAGCCTGGCTCTGACCGTCGGGCTGGAGCTGGCGGGCTGCGGCGTGCGCTGTAACCTGGTGTCGCCGGGTTCGACGGACACCGACATGCAGCGCACCCTGTGGAAAAGCGACGACGCGGAGCAGCAGCGTATTCGCGGATTTGGCGAGCAGTTCAAGCTCGGCATTCCGCTGGGCAAAATCGCCCGTCCGCAGGAGATTGCCAGCACGGTGCTGTTTCTTGCCTCCGATGCCGCCAGCCATATCACCCTGCAGGATATCGTGGTGGACGGCGGCTCCACGCTGGGAGCGTAAGATGATCTGGAAACGTCATTTAGCGCTAGAGGAGCTGAACGCGACCAGCCTGAACACCCTGGTGGCGCATCTCGGCATCGTCTATACCCGCCTCGGCGACGACACGCTGGAAGCGGAGATGCCGGTGGATGCGCGTACCCACCAGCCGTTTGGCCTGCTTCACGGCGGCGCATCGGCAGCGCTTGCGGAAACGCTGGGCTCAATGGCCGGTTTTTTGATGACCCGCGACGGGCAGAGCGTGGTGGGAACGGAGCTTAACGCCACGCACCATCGTGCGGTCTCTCACGGCAAGGTGCGCGGGGTGTGCCAGCCGCTGCATCTGGGCCGCTCCACCCAGAGCTGGGAGATTGTGGTACTCGACGAGCAGGGGCGGCGGTGTTGCACCTGCCGGTTGAGTACGATGGTGTTGGGTTAAGCCAGGCAGATCAAAGTGATCGGCTTAACACTGTGGTGTAAATCTCTGGTTTGACCACGCATTATTGCGTTTCAAAGTTGTTAAATTTTTCCGGTTGTTCTAGAAACAAAATGTAACATCTCACTGTTTCACAACGACGGATAACAACTATGAACAACTCAGGGAAATACCTTACATGGGCAGGGCTCTCCGTTGTGGGAGCCTTTGCCCTGGGCTATATCGCCCTCAACCGGGGGGAACAGATCAATGCGCTCTGGATCGTCGTCGCCTCCGTCTGCATTTATCTGATCGCGTATCGTTTTTATGGCCGCTATATCGCGAAGAACGTCCTGGGCGTTGACGCGACGCGCATGACGCCAGCCGTCCGCCATAACGACGGGCTGGACTACGTGCCGACCGATAAAAAAGTGCTGTTCGGTCACCATTTTGCGGCGATTGCCGGGGCGGGCCCGCTGGTGGGGCCGGTGCTTGCGGCGCAGATGGGCTACCTGCCGGGGATGATCTGGATCCTCGCGGGCGTGGTACTGGCGGGCGCGGTGCAGGACTTTATGGTGCTGTTCGTCTCAACCCGCCGCGACGGGCGTTCGCTGGGTGAGCTGGTGAAAGAGGAGATGGGGGCAACCGCCGGGGTGATTGCGCTGGTGGCGACCTTTATGATCATGGTGATCATCCTCGCGGTGCTGGCGATGATCGTGGTGAAAGCGCTGACCCACAGCCCGTGGGGAACGTATACCGTTGCCTTCACCATTCCGCTGGCGCTGTTTATGGGGATTTACATTCGCTACCTGCGCCCCGGCCGCATTGGTGAGGTGTCGGTGATTGGCCTGGTGTTCCTCGTGTTCGCCATTATCTCCGGCGGCTGGGTGGCGGAAAGCCCGACCTGGGCTCCGCTCTTCGACTTTACCGGCGTACAGCTGACCTGGATGCTGGTGGGCTACGGCTTTGTGGCGGCGGTGCTGCCGGTGTGGCTGCTGCTGGCGCCGCGTGACTACCTCTCTACGTTCCTGAAAATCGGCACCATCGTCGGGCTGGCTATCGGCATTCTGATTATGCGTCCGACCCTGACCATGCCTGCGTTAACCAAATTCATCGACGGTACCGGCCCGGTCTGGACCGGTAACCTGTTCCCATTCCTGTTTATCACCATCGCCTGCGGTGCGGTCTCTGGCTTCCACGCCCTGATTGCATCGGGCACCACGCCGAAGATGCTGGCGAATGAAAATCAGGCCTGCCTGATTGGCTACGGCGGCATGCTGATGGAGTCTTTCGTGGCCATCATGGCGCTGGTCTCCGCCTGCATTATCGACCCGGGCGTCTACTTTGCGATGAACAGCCCGATGGCGGTCCTGGCCCCGGCCGGAACCGTTGACGTCGTAGCGTCTGCCGCGCAGGTGGTGAGCGGCTGGGGCTTTGCGATTACGCCAGACACGTTAACCAGCATTGCGAATGAGGTGGGCGAGCAGTCGATCATCTCACGTGCGGGCGGGGCGCCTACGCTGGCGGTTGGCATGGCGTATATTCTTCACGGCGCGCTGGGCGGCCTGATGGACGTCTCGTTCTGGTACCATTTCGCCATCCTGTTCGAGGCGCTGTTTATCCTGACGGCGGTAGATGCGGGAACCCGTGCGGCGCGCTTTATGCTGCAGGATCTGCTGGGGGTGATCTCCCCGAACCTGAAGCGTACCGATTCGCTCCCGGCTAACCTGCTGGCGACGGCGCTGTGCGTGCTGGCGTGGGGCTATTTCCTGCACCAGGGCGTGGTCGATCCGCTGGGCGGGATTAACACCCTGTGGCCGCTGTTTGGTATTGCCAACCAGATGCTGGCAGGCATGGCGCTGATGCTCTGCGCGGTGGTGCTGTTCAAGATGAAGCGCCAGCGTTACGCCTGGGTGGCATTAGTGCCAACCGCGTGGCTGCTGATCTGTACCCTGACGGCGGGCTGGCAGAAAGCCTTCAGCCCGGACAACAAGGTGGGCTTCCTGGCAATCGCCAACAAGTTCCAGGCGATGATCGACAGCGGTAAGATCCCGGCGCAGTACACCGAGTCCCAGCTGTCGCAGCTGGTGTTTAACAACCGTCTGGACGCCGGGCTGACCATTTTCTTTATGGTGGTGGTCGTGGTGCTGGCGTTGTATTCTCTCAGGACCGCGCTGGCGGCGTTGAAAAACGATAAGCCAACGGCGAAAGAGACGCCGTATGAGCCAATGCCTGAGAACCTGGACGAGATTGTCACCCAGGCCAAAGGGGCGCATTAACCCGTGTGCCGGGTGGCGCTAGCGCTTACCCGGCCTTAATTTCCTGTGAGACCAGAATTATGTTCGACACCCTCTCCAAAGCAGGTAAGTACCTGGGCCAGGCCGCCAAAATGATGATTGGCGTGCCGGACTACGACAACTACGTCGAGCATATGCGCGTCAACCATCCGGACCAGACGCCCATGACCTATGAAGAATTCTTCCGCGACCGCCAGGACGCGCGCTACGGCGGCAAGGGCGGAGCGAAGTGCTGTTAACCCTCTTTCGGTAAATAGAGGCTGATCTGCTCCTGTTTGCAGCCGTAAATGGCTGCCAGCTTTTCACGGGTGCGCTTTTGCGGACGGGAGTCCAGCGCTTCCAGCTGTGACACGGCGGACTGGCTGATGCCGAGTTTCTCCGCCACCTCCTGCTGGGACATGCCGCGTAGGATGCGCCACGCGGCCTGCAGGCTGACGTTCTCGTTATGCATGATGTCGCATACTTCCCCCGGTAGACCTACGTTGTCATAGACGTCTGATTCGTATGGAATATCCTCCCACTCATTTTCATCATCGTCGTCGTACTCCAGCATGGCTAAGCGCATGCGAAAATATTCACCGTAGGGAATGACGACATACTGATTTTTTCCTTCTTCATCCTTTATGAACTGAATAGTCATATTCCGTATGTTCCTCATGAAGGTAGGTGGTAGTTGTCCGGCGTTTTACCGCCACTATGTAGCAGGTATCGCCCGGCGGATCGCCGAAGGTGTAAATGATCCTGTAATCGCCTAATCGCAGCCTGTAATGGTTTTCGGGAAAAGATAATTTCTTGATATCTGAGACCGGCGACGCTTTATCATCCATCTTCTCCAGCCTGAATTTAATGCGGTTCTGATACCGATTATCGATTTTAGAAAATTGCTTCTCTGCTGTTTTTGACCAGACAATCTTCATCCGTACCTCCACTGTACGCCCACACAAAATATAAGGAAATAATAAGACTATTAGATAAATTCCGAATTTCTTATGGGGTACTGTAGAGCGGAGAAAAAACGCAGGTAAGAGGCAAAACGCGAACCGTCGAGAGCGCTCGGAAGGGCCTCTGTCGGGCGACAGAGGCTTGCAGGAAATATGCGATCAGGCGTTCAAGCCGCCGTCCACATCCAGCCCTGTGCCGGAGATCTGCCCGGCAGCCGGGCTGGCAAGAAACGTGACCGCCGCCGCGACGTCTTCCGGCTGGCCGTAGTGCCCCAACGCAATAAGCTGACGCTGCGAGTCAGCCTGTGCCCCGTCTTCCGGGTTCATATCGCTATTGGTGGGGCCGGGGTGCACCAGGTTAACGGTTATGCCGCGCGGTCCTAAATCACGAGCCAGCCCGCGGGTGAGGGAGTTAAGCGCCGATTTGGTCATCGAGTAAACGGCAATGCCCGGCTGCGCCACGCGGTTTGCCAGGCAGCTGCCGATGTTAATGATGCGCCCGCCGTCAGACATGTGCACCAGCGCTTCCTGAATGGCGATCACCACGCCGCGAATGTTGACGTTGATAAGGGCGTCAATATCCGCCAGCGTCATGGACTCCAGCGGGCCGCCGCGCGCGATCCCGGCGTTGTTGACCAGAATATCCAGCCCGCCAAGGGAACGCGCCGCATGGGTGACGGCATCCTGAATCGCTTGCGCGCTGGCGCTGTCCGCCTGCACGGCTTCGCCGTGTCGTCCCAGCGCCTTAATCTCATCGACGACCGCCTGGGCTTTATCGGCAGATTTTTCATACGTAATAATCACATCCGCACCGGCGCGCGCCAGCGACAGGGCAATAGCGCGACCCAACCCGCGGCTGGCACCGGTAACCAGCGCCTTTTTACCTGTTAAATCGATCTGCATGATGACCTCGTTACGAGAGTGGTATGAATCATCATTAGGTATAGACGGTCAGGGCGATTAACGGCTGAAGGATTCCACCTTCTCAAACGCGGCGCGCAGAACGTCAGGCGTTAACGTAATGGGTAAATAATGAATCGACTCCACCGGACGCAGGGTGTGGGCAATCACCTTATCCAGCTCGTCACGGTTGTTGATATCGACGTCCAGCTCGCGAAGCGTGGTCGGCAGGTTAAAACGCCGGTACGCCGTCACCAGCTGCGCCAGCACGTCGTCCTGGCCGAGCAGCGCGCTCTGCACCAGAATGCCGTAGGCCACCTTGGTGCCGTGCAGGTACTTCTCCGTCTGCGGCAGCATGGTCAAACCGTTGTGCACCGCATGCGCTGCCGCCACGCGGGTGTAGCGCTCGCCCAGACCGCCAACCATACCGCCACCGGCGACGATCGCGTCCACCACGTCCCGGAACGCCTGCGTCTGTTCGCCGCGCTGCTGGTCGGCCAGCGCTTCCTCGCTGCGTTCCAGCAGCACGTCGCGGATAGCCAGCGCGCCGTTGATGCCCAGCCGCACGGTCAGCGGCAGGTTTTCCGGCTCAGGTGCTAATACAACGGCTTCGTACCACTTCGCCAGCGTATCGCCGATACCCGCCAGCAGGTATTCCGCCGGGGCGTTGAGCACGATCTGCGGCTCCACCAGCACCAGGAAGTTGGCGTCGTCGAAGATCTCAAAATGCAGCGCCTGGCCGGCATCGTTGTACCAGACGGAAAGCGGGGTCCACGCCGCGCAGGTAGCGGCAATGGTGGGAATGCCGACAAACGGCACCCCTAAGCGGCGCGCCACGGCCTTGACGGTATCTAACACCGCGCCGCCGCCGACGCCAATCACCACGCTGGCGTCGCTGCCGGATTCATTCACCAGATGGGTGACGTCGCGCTCGCTGCAGTGGCCTTTAAACAGCAGGCGTTTCGCCCCCGGCGCGTTAAAGCTCTCCGGCAGGAAAGGGCGCGCGCCTTCGATAGCGCGCTCGCCGTAGATCCACACCGCGCGGGAAAGCTGTTCCGGGGTAAAGAAGTTATCCAGCCGCGCAAGGCTTCCGGAATGAGAGAAGTAGTTCGCCGGGCCAGGCACGACGCGGATATCGGTGTTGCTCATGGTGTTGTCCTTTTTGGGGAAGCGCTAACCCGATGTTATGTCTGGACATCTGGATGGCTAATAATATTTCGCTTTAACTTATGCCTTTTCCGTCGTTGTCAGTCAACCGGAGCTGTGAAAAATTCGATAAATCAGAAGAGTAATGAAGGATTTACGCGGATGGTTTCCAGTCGCCTTGAGATGCGCGGTATCAGCCTGGCCTTTTCCGGCTTTCAGGCGCTGTCGCGCGTGAATTTCACCTTAACCGGCGGGTCCGTACATGCGCTGACCGGTGCCAACGGCGCGGGAAAATCGACGCTGATGGCGGTGCTGTGCGGGACGCACGACCACTATGAGGGCGAAATTTGCATCAACAACCAGCCGGTGAGCATCCGTGAGCCGCTCGATGCCAAACGGCTGGGCATCCACCTCGTACAGCAGGAAGTGGACGTGGCGCTGATCCCGGGGTTAAGCATCGCCGAGAACATCATGCTCGACCAGCTGGCGCTGCCGGGGCATCGCTTCAACTGGCGCGCCATCCGCCAGCAGGCGAGACAGGCGCTGGCGCAGCTCGATATTTCTCTCGACGTTCGCCGTTCCATCGACAGCTGTTCGCTGGCCGAAAAGCAGCAGATTTTGCTGGCACGCGCCTTGTCCCACCACTGCCGTTTTTTGATTCTTGATGAGCCCACCGCGCCGCTGGATGCGCACGAGAGCGAGCGTCTGTTTGCGGTGGTGAGACGTTTAAAGCAGCAGGGCATCGGCGTGGTGTTTATCTCCCACCGCATTCACGAGCTGAAGGCTATCTGCGACACCCTGACGGTGCTTCGCGACGGCAAGCTGATCGAGTCCGGACCGATGGCCGATCTTAGCGGCGAAGCGATCGTCGAGAAGATGCTCGGCCACGTGCTGAGCGATATCTATCCGCCCGCGCGACCGCCGCACGGCGACGAGACGCTGCTGCGGGTGGAAGGTCTGCATGACGACGCGCTGCTAAAAGATATCTCCCTGCACCTGCGCAAAGGCGAAATTCTCGGGATTGCCGGGCTGGCGGGGGCGGGGAAAACCGAACTCTGCAAGGCGCTGTTTGGCGCCACCAAAAGCCGCGTCGCGCGCGGTGAGCTGAATCATCAATCCTGGCAGCCTCGCGATCCGGCCGACTCCGTGCTGCGCGGGCTGGCGCTGGTGCCGGAGGAGCGGCGCAAGGAGGGCATTTTTATCGACGAGCCGGTGAGCATGAACCTTGCCGTGTGCGCCGATAACAGCTTTTCACGCTGGAGCCTGTTTGGCCATCGTCAGGCGTGGCGCTGGGCGGAAGAGGTGATTGCCCGCGTCGGCGTGCGCGCGCGTGGGCCGGGGCAGGTGCTGCGCCGCTTATCTGGCGGCAACCAGCAGAAGGTCGCCATCGGTAAATGGCTGCGCAATGACGCCAGCGTGCTGATATTCGACGAGCCGACCAAAGGCGTGGACGTGAAGGCCAAAACCGACCTGTTCCAGCTGATTGACGGCCTGGCGCGCGAGGGCAAAGGGGTGATTTACGCCTCGGGCGAATTTGCCGAACTGGTGGGACTGTGCGACCGCATCTGCGTCCTGTGGGACGGGCGCATCGTGGCGGAAATCGCCGGGGCAGAGGCCCGGGAAGAGACACTACTTTACTATTCAACCGGAGGAACGGCGTCGTGAGCAAGGCCCTTTCAGTGAACGCGGCGGCGTCTGGCCGTCAGCAGATTTTCGATTTTCTCTACAGGTGGGGCATGCTGTTGACCGTCGTCGCGCTGGTGGCCGTCTTTGGCCTGGCGTCGGACAGCTTCCTCGATCCGAACAACATCATCAATATTCTGCGCTCGATCGCCATCGTGACGGTGATTGCCATTGGCGTGTCGATATCGTTGACCATCGGTGGGTTCGATCTCTCTGTCGGATCGACCGCCTCGCTGGCGAACGCGCTGGTGATTTCCCTTTTCGTCTGGCACGGCTTTGGCACCACCGAGTCGATTCTGATCACCCTCGCGCTCTGCACGCTGGTGGGGCTGTTTAACGCCTTTCTGATCGTCATCCTGCGCATTCCGGACATGCTCGCGACGCTTGCCAGCCTGTTTGTTATCCAGGGCGTGGCGATGACCTACAGCTACGGCGGGTCGATTACCGAGAACATGGTGCTGCCGAGCGGCGACATGGCGGAAGGGACCATTCCGGCGGCGTTCAGCCTGCTGGGGCAGGTGCCGACCATCGTTATTGTCATGCTGGTGGTGACCGTGCTGGCGCAGCTTGGCCTGTCGCTCACAACGCATGGCCGACGCATGTACGCCATTGGCGGTAACCCCGAGGCTGCGCGTCTCTCCGGCATTCGCACCACGCGCTACAAGGTGGCGGCCTACGTGATTGCCTCCCTGCTGGCGGGCCTGGGCGGGATTTTGCTGGCTTCGCGCATCGGTTCGTCGCAGGTGAATGCGGGCGGCGGATACCTGATGGATGCGGTGGCGGCGGCGTGGATTGGCTTCTCGCTGGCCGGGTCCGGCAAACCGAATGCGCTGGGAACCCTGGTCGGGGCGGTCATTCTCGGCGTGCTGTCGAACGGGCTGGTGATGCTCTCGGTGCCGTACTACGCCATGGACATTATAAAAGGGCTGGTGCTCGCGGTGGCGCTGGCGATTACCTACATACAAAAACGCTGACAACACAACGGGATAAAAAATGAAAAAGATTGCACTCTCTTTGGTGGCACTTGGGTTGCTCACTGCTCTGCCAGGCTTCGCGGCTACGCCCGCGCCGCTTCCGGCTGCCATTGCGAACCATGACGGCCCGATCCGCATCGCGGTGATCCGTAACCTTGGCTCAGACGACAACACCACGCAGTTTATTGCGGGGGCAATTCAGGAAGGGAAAAAGCTCGGCTTTAAGGTCAGCACCTTTTTAAGCAACGGGGATGACGCGAAATTCCAGGACTTCGTGAACCAGGCGATCAGCCAGAAGTATGACGGGATTATCCTCTCTCAGGGGCGCGATCCGTACTCCACCGCGCTGGTGAAGAAAGCGGTGGATGCCGGGATTAAAGTCGCCGTCTTTGATACCGCCGTTAACGGCGAGATCCCGGGCGTGACCGTCACCCAGCAGGACGATGCCTCCCTGACGAATCTCTCCTTCGGCCAGCTGGCGAAAGATTTCAACGGCAAGGCCAATATCGTCAAGCTGTGGGTGGCGGGTTTCCCGCCGATGGAGCGTCGTCAGGCAGCCTATAAAGTGCTGCAAAAGCAGTATCCGGACATCAAAGAGCTGGAGTCCATCGGCGCCGTATCCTCTGACGTGCAGGGTGATACCGCCAACAAGGTAGGTGCGATCCTGGCGAAATACCCGAAAGGCAAAATCGACGCCATCTGGGGCACCTGGGACGCCTTTAGCCAGGGCGCGTATAAGGCGCTGAAGGAGAACGGTCGCACCGAGATCAAGCTCTACAGCATCGACATTTCCAACCAGGATCTGCAGCTGATGCGCGAACCGGGCAGCTCATGGAAGGTGAGCGTGGCGGTGGATCCGAAGCTGATTGGCGCGACCAACGTGCGTCTGGTGGCGAACAAGATTGCCGGGGAAGCGACGCCGGCGACCTACGATTTCAAAGCGGCCGCCATTCCGCAGGCGCTGCTGACCGCCCAGCCGGGCCCGGTGAACGTCGCGTCGCTGGGGAAAATTATTCCGGGCTGGGGCCAGACGGAAGATTTTATCGCGCCGTGGTTTGCGACGCTGGAAGCGAAAAATAAATGAGCGTGCTCCCTACGCCCGAATACAGCCGCAATATGCGGCTGATTGGCCATAGCGACCAGGGCGGTCGCCCGGACGGCGTGCAGCTGATGGTGCATCGCGGTTTCGCCTATATCGGCCATATGGTGTCGCAGGGCTTTTCGATTGTCGACGTGCGCGACCCGAAAAACCCGAAAGCGGCGGGCTACGTGCCCGCGCCGCCCGGCACCTGGAACGTGCATCTGCAGGCGCATGACGACCTGCTGCTGGTGATTAACGCCCGGGATCTGTTTGCCGATGCCCGCTTTGCCGACGAGAAGATCTACTACACCCGCCAGGTGGGGGAGACCGTCAGCGACGTGCAGGACAAAGGCTGGAGCGCCGGGCTGCGCGTCTTTGATATCTCCACGCCGGACAGGCCGCGCGAAATCGGCTTTCTGTCGCTGAGCGGCATCGGCATCCACCGCATCTGGTACGTCGGCGGCCGCTGGGCCTACGTGTCGGCGCTGATCGACGGCTTTACCGACTACATTTTCCTGACCATCGATCTGGCCGATCCGCGTAAACCTGAAGTGGCGGGGCGCTGGTGGCTGCCGGGGATGAACCAGGCCGAAGGGGAGAAGCCGAACTGGCCGGAAGGGAAACGCTACGCGCTGCACCACGCGATTATCGCCGGCGACACCGCGTACGGCAGCTGGCGCGACGGCGGCCTGACGCTGCTGGACGTGAAGGATCGTACCCGGCCGACGCTGATTAGCCATCGCAACTGGAGCCCGCCCTTTGGCGGCGGAACGCACACCGCGCTGCCGCTGCCGGACCGCTCCCTGCTGGTGGTGCTGGACGAAGCGGTGCTCGACAACCAGCAAGACGGCGAGAAGCTGATCTGGCTGTTTGATATCCGCGAGCCGGCGAACCCGGTGAGCATCTCCACCTTCCCGCAGCCGGATGAAACCGACTACGTGGCGAAAGGAGCGCATTTCGGCCCGCACAACCTGCACGAGAACCGCCCGGGGAGCTTCGTCAGCTCAACGCTGATTTTTGCGACGTATCAGAACGCGGGCGTGCGCGCGTATGACATCTCTAATCCGTATCGGCCGGTGGAAACCGGCGCGCTGGTGCCCGCCGCGCCGGAGAGAATGATGGACACGCGGCCGAATCGCCCGCAGGTGATCCAGTCGTGCGACGTCTTTGTGGACGCGCAGGGGATTATTTACAGCACGGACTATAACGGTGGGCTGTCGGTGATTGAGTATTTGGGGTAGGCGCGGTTTGATGCCCTCACCCCGGACCGTACACCCACGGGGAGAGGGAGAAAATCAGCTGTACTGCCGCACCCTTGCCACCAGATCTTCCGCGCTGTCGATGCGGTCGGCAATGACAATCAGCGCCTTGCCGAGCGTAATGGCGTGGCGCAGGCATTCGTGGCGCATCGCCTCGTCCTGGATGGTGTCGATATCCGCCACGTGGGAAAGCCCGACGCTGCGGCGAATGAGCTCGGTGCCGCAGAAGCCGATGGCGTCATGCCAGACCTTTTTCAGGAACGCGGAGGCATAGCCCGGTGCGCCGAGCGCGGCGTCGCGCGTTTTCTCGTTTGCCAGCGCCTGGAAGCGTTCCGCGAAGGTGTTCCACAGCTCCTGAATATCGGTCAGACGCTGCTCGCGCGCGGCGGCGGCATCGCGAATGCCCAGGTGCCCCGGCAGGCCGCAGAAGTTCAGCAGCAGGTTGCCGATGGCGGTGCCGACGTCAAAGCCAATCGGGCCAAAGTAGCCGAATTCGGCGTCGATGGCCTTCAGGCTACCGTCGGCCACAAAAATCGACCCGCTGTGAATATCGCCGTGCAGGAGCGCTTCGGCGTGCGAGAAGAAGCGGTGCTTCAGGGAAGCCACGGCAATTTTAAGCTGAGCGTCGTCGCGCAGGGCCGCGACGTCATTTTCCAGCTCTGCCGGGTAGCTGTTGCGTTCGTGGATCTGGTACGGATCGTTGAAGAACAGATCTTCGGTGATCTCGCACATCTCAGGGTTGATGAATTTTGCCACCTGCGCTTTTTTCTCGTGCGGGTGCAGGAAGAAATCGCTGGTGTGGAACAGCGCGTGCGCGAGGTATTCGCCCAGCTGACGCGCCGCCTGCGGGTAATAATTGTTTTTAATCAGCTCGCCGCGCCAGATGCGATGGCTGGAGAGATCTTCCATCACCATCACCGCCAGGTCCGGGTCGAAGTGGTGGATTTTCACGGTGTGCTGCGGGCTGTGCTGGTAGTGCTCGACCAGCGTTTGCGCCTCAAGACGGGCGCGGTCCAGCGTCAGCGGCCAGGACTCGCCGACGCAGCGCACGTAGGGCAGCGCCTGCTTAACGACGATGCGGCTCACGCCCGCGCTGTCGAAAATTTTAAAGACCAGATTAAGGTTGCCGTCGCCCACCTCCTGCGCCTCTACCAGCGATGAAGGATCGTCAAGGCCGCCAAACTGCCTGGCATACTCCACGGCTTCCTGAGCGGTAAAGGTACGGTATTGCGACATGGCCTGCTCCTCACGAGTTTTCTAATTAAGACATGTAGACGTCTATACATCTGGATTTCATCCTGACACAATGTGCTACAACAACGCAACAGGGAATTAACGACATGCAGACATTACAGACGACCAGCCTGCGGGTGGCGGATAATCAGCTCTTTATTCTCGACCAGCAGGCGCTTCCGCAGGAGAAACGCTGGCTGGACGCCTCGACCGTAGAGGCGCTGGTGGGTCACATTCATGCCCTGCGGGTGCGCGGCGCGCCGCTGATTGGTCTTTCTGCAAGCCTGCTCCTGGCGCTGCTGGCGGAAAACGGTAAAAGCCGCGACGAGCTGGCGACGGCGCTGGAAACCCTGCGCGCCTCCCGCCCGACGGCGGTGAACCTGATGAACAATCTCGACCGCATGAAGATTGCGCTGTGGCAGGAAGAGTATGTTCCGGCGCTCGTGGCCGAAGCGCTGCGCCTGATTGACGAAGACAAACGGCTCTGCGACGCGATTGCGAAAGCCGGTAGCGCGCTGGTTAAGCCCGGCAGCCGTCTGCTGACCCACTGCAACACCGGCGGGCTGGCAACGGCGGGCGTCGGCACCGCGCTCGGCGTCATTGCCCGCGCGCATCTGGACGGCAACGTCAGCAGCGTCTGGGTGGATGAAACCCGTCCGCTGCTGCAGGGTGGCAGATTGACCGCGTGGGAGCTTGGCGAGCTGGGCGTGCCGTACAAGCTGATTACCGACTCCATGGCCGCCAGCCTGATGGCGAAAGGTCAGGTAGACGCCGTGTGGGTAGGCGCAGATCGTATTGCCGCCAACGGCGACGTGGCGAACAAGATTGGCACCTATTCCCTGGCGGTGCTGGCGAAATTCCACGGCATTCCGTTCTACGTGGCCGCCCCGCAAACGACCCTCGATCCGGACTGCCCGAACGGTGACGCGATCCCGATTGAGCAGCGTGCTTCCAGCGAGGTGACGGGCGTCGCCGGAAGCTTTGGTGCGGTGCAGTGGGCGCCGGAAAACGCACAGGTCTACAACCCGGCGTTTGACGTTACGCCAGCCTCGTTGATTAGCGGCTGGGTGCTGGATACGGGCGTGGTCACACCGCAAGAGGTGGCGGAAGGGAAATTCGCCTGAGTCCGGCTATCCTTTAAGGGGTTCCCCTGAGAGGACAACATCGTGACGCTCGATCCTGAAACTGACTTAAAACTGGAGCGCGTGGTGGATGCACCGCGCGACCTTCTGTGGCTCTGCTGGACCACGCCGGAACACATCAAAAACTTCTTCATTCCTGCTCCCCATAAGGTGACCGAATGTGACCTCGACCTGCGCGTGGGTGGGCGGTTCAACACCGTGTTTGAGGTGGACGGGCAGCGGATGGATAACCGGGGCGTGTTTCTTGAAATCGATCCCGGCAAAAAGCTGGTCTTTACCGACGGCTATACCGAAGGCTGGAAGCCGGCCGAGAAGCCGTTTATGACGGCGATCCTGCTGCTGGAAGATGTGGGTGAGGGCAAGACCCGCTACACGGCGATTGCGCGTCATCCGACGAAGGAAATCCGCGAGCAGCATGAACAGATGGGCTTCCACGAAGGGTGGGGGATTGTGCTGGATCAGCTGGTGGGGTATGTGAAGAGGCTTAACGCGTAGTGCAGGCTGATGCCCTCACCCCGGCCCTCTCCCACAGGGAGAGGGCGAAAAGATCATGCCAGCCTTGGATACGCATCCGCGATCGCATCCCCTGTAAACTGGGCAACCCAGCCTTCAGGGTTATCGAAAATACGAATGGCGGTGAAGTTCGGCTCTGAGCCCATATCAAACCAGTGCGGCGTGCCTGCGGGAACGGAAATCAGGTCGTTTTTCTCGCACAGCACCTGATACACCTCATCGCCAATGTGCAGACAGAACAGCCCCGCGCCTTCCACGAAGAAGCGCACTTCGTCTTCGCCGTGGGTGTGTTCGTTCAGGAACTTCGCGCGCAGCGCCTCTTTCTGCGGGTTGTCGGCGCGCAGGCTGATTACGTCCCAGCTCTGATAGCCTTTCTCCGCCACCAGCTTGTCGATGGCATGCTGATACGCCGCAATCACGGCTTCGGGCGCGGGATCGTGTCCTAAATCGCGATCCGCAGCCCAGCGTTCAAACCGCACGCCTTTAGCGTTGAGCTGCTGGGCGATCTCCGCGGCGTCGGTGCTGCGCCACTGATGCTGGCTGGCGTCTTTATCGGAATAAATGGTCAATGCGCTCATGAAGGGATCTGCTCCGGATTAATCTCGTCAAACTGGTGGACCTGATGGTGATGGCTTGCGCCGTCATCATCGCCGCGAATCAGCTGCAGGGTGCGAAAACCTGCCCGTTCAGCCGCGTCCAGCTCCTGATGAATATCGGACAGGAACAGGATCTGCGACGGGGCGATGCCCGTTTGCGCCGCAATGTTGTGATACGACTGCACCTCGCGCTTGGCGCCGATGTGGGTATCAAAATAGCCGCTGAACAGATGAGTAATATCACCTTCGTCGCTGTAGCCAAATAACAGTTTCTGCGCGGCGACGGAGCCAGAGGAATAAACATAGAGATCAATCCCTTGCGCTTTCCACTTTTCCAGCGCAGGCAGTACGTCCGGGTATAGGTGGCCGGTAAAGTCGCCGTTCACGTAGCCGTCATGCCAGATGATCCCCTGCAGTGCTTTGAGCGCCGTGGATTTGCGGTCTTCATCCATAAAGGCAAACAGGGCGTCGACAAGCTCGCTGACGCTGGCGTGCGGGTGACCGATTTCATCACGCAGGTTGTCCAGAATGGATTTGACCGGCTCGGCGTACTGCTGCGCGGTCACGAAGGCCGCCAGCCGCTCACGCGCGTAGGGGAACAAAACGTCATGGACAAAACGGATATCGCTGGTGGTTCCTTCAATATCCGTCACAATCGCGCGAATCATACTCTCTCCAGTTGTCGTAAACGCATTTCGCATTCAAATAAGAATTCTAATCCTTCCAGATGACGGCGGGCCTCGGCCACATCGCGTCCCCAGCAGGTTAAGCCATGACCGCGCAGAAGAAAACCATAATTAAGCGGGCGTTCCCGTGCGTAATGGGCGATTCGGGAGGCGAGGACGTCGATATCCTGGTCGTTATCAAAGACCGGGATAGCCACCGTATCCAGGTGCGTGGTCTGTCCGGTGAGGGATTTTTGCATTTCAAAGCCGCTGATGTTGAGTTCGGCTTCTTTCACCAGACGCGACAGCACCGTGGCGTTGACGGTATGAACGTGCAGGACGGCGTTGGCCTCCGGAAACAGACGATAGATTAGTGTGTGAAGCCCCGTTTCGGCTGATGGCTTACGACCAGACGGCGCGCGGTTGGTGGCGATTTCAACCTGCAGAAAATCCTCCGTCGTCAGGCTGCCTTTGTCTTTGCCGGATTCGCTGAGCCAGCAGAGGCGTTCGTCCTGGCGCACCGACATGTTGCCGCCGGTGGCGGGGGCCCAGCCTTTGGCGCCAATCCAGCGGCAGGCGTCGACCAGATGTGTGAGTTGCAGGTTGTCTGTCATTTCCTTTTATCCTCGCGGCCAGGAATATTCATATGGTTTAGACGTCTAAGCGTCTTGATTGCCAAAGACTAACATCGTGTTATAGTGGCAGCAACATAAGTATTACAAGCAGGCACGACATAATGAGCAATAACGCATTGATTCCGCAGAGTAAACTTCCCAATCTCGGGACCACCATCTTTACGCAGATGAGCGCTCTGGCGCAGCAGCACAACGCCATTAACCTTTCTCAGGGCTTTCCGGATTTCGACGGCCCGACCTATCTGCAGGAGCGTCTGGCGTACCACGTGGCGCAGGGGGCGAATCAGTATGCGCCGATGACGGGCGTGCAGGCGCTGCGGGAAGCCATTGCGGATAAAACGGCGGAGCTTTACGGGCATAAGCCCGATGCGAACAGCGACATTACGGTGACGGCAGGGGCGACCGAAGCGCTGTATGCGGCCATCACCGCGCTGGTGCGTACGGGCGATGAAGTTATCTGCTTTGACCCAAGCTACGACAGCTATGCGCCTGCGGTTGAACTCTCCGGCGGCGTGGTGAAGCGCGTGGCGCTTCAGCCGCCGCATTTTCGTCCTGACTGGCAGGCGTTTGCTGCGCTGCTGAGCGACAAAACCCGCCTGGTGATCCTGAATACCCCGCACAATCCGTCGGCGACGGTGTGGCAAAAGGCCGATTTCGCCGCGCTGTGGCAGGCGATTGCGGAACGCGAAATTTACGTCCTGAGCGATGAGGTCTACGAGCACATCTGCTTTGCACAAGAAGGACACGCCAGCGTGCTGGCCCATCAGCAGCTTCGCGAGCGCGCTATCGCCGTCTCGTCATTCGGTAAGACTTACCATATGACCGGCTGGAAAGTGGGCTACTGCGTCGCACCGGCGGCCATCAGCGCCGAGCTTCGCAAGGTGCACCAGTACCTGACCTTTGCCGTGAACACGCCGGCTCAGCTGGCGCTGGCGGATATGCTGCGCGCTGAACCAGGCCATTACCGCGAGCTACCGCACTTCTATCGTGAGCGTCGGGATCTGTTTGTGGCGGCGCTGAGTAAAAGCCGTCTGGAAATTTTGCCCTCAGAAGGGACTTACTTCCTGCTCGCGGACTACAGCGCGATTTCCGATCTCGACGACGTTAGCTTTTGCCAGTGGCTGACAAAAGAGGTGGGCGTGGCCGCCATTCCGCTGTCGGTGTTCTGCGCCGATCCCTTCCCGCATAAGCTGATCCGTCTTTGCTTTGCGAAGCAGGAATCGACGCTGCTGGCGGCAGCAGATCGACTGAACACGCTCTGATTATTTCACCGTCCAGGCTTAAGAGTAACGGCGGTCTGCAAACAGCTCCAGCAGACCGTTTTTCTGGGGGAGCAACGTTTTTGGGGTTGTAGTCATTAGCGGTAATAGCGTCCTGCCTGATCCAGAGGACGCAGTCTATCGGTTGCTCACGAAAAGCATTTATGGCGTTAATTTTCGAGAGTCTATTTTATTCGCTCCCGGAAGGCAGTAAGTATTTTCTGGAGAATAAATACCAGACCGTAGCGCCAGCTTTGAAGAGAAGATTATATTAGTCAATAATTTATTGGATATATGACGGTTGTACTGCGTTATTGTTTATCGGTGGTAAATGTTTTAACGGTGCGGCTCCCATTTTGTGCGCGAGCCGCACCAATATCTCAAGACAAGGATAATTCTTCAATAAAGCTCGCGAATGCCGAGCTATTCAGCGCGGAACGATTGTACATCATGTAAATATCAATGCTGGGGAATTGAATATCTGTTTTTACCTTGCGCAGGTTGAGGGCTGGACCATATTGTTCGAAGGCCGGTGTGGGCACTAATCCTATGAGGTCGGATGAACCGATCGCCGACAGAAGAGATATAAAAGAGTCGCTGCGATAGACGATATTTCTTTGGGTTAACAGGTTTTCGGCCTTTTCCTTATAGTCTTTGAAGCTGTTCTTGTCGTTCAGGTATGCGGTGAAGTTTTCATTCAGAATATCTTCACGCGTAGGATTTTCACTGAGACGGGGATGGCCCTCCCGGCAAACGAGAACTAAAGGAAGTTTATGGTAGAGGCTGCAGGCGATAGAATGACTATTAGAAGAGGAAAACGAAAATATCAAGTCGGCTCTTCTGTAGGTTAAAAGATCTTCCGCAGAATCGGGAGAAAGAAATACATCATGTAATTCAATTGAATAGTTATGGTTATCCATGAGCAGTTTTATAGGGTCAAGCGTTGCTTTCGTACTCATAAAATGCGGGCAGTAAATGACAAAGTTCTTCTTCAACCCGCTGCTGTGCATGATATTGATAGTCTGCTCCAGCTGGTTCAGGTTCTGTTCAAGATGATGATGCAAATTGACGCCGACGGTCGTGGGCGTGATCCCTTTACCGGAACGGATAAACAGAGGATCGTTGAGTTGTCCTCTCAGGCGTTGCAGTGACTGGCTTACGGCGGAGGGGGTGATATACAGCGTCTCGGCGGCTCTACTGATACTAAGGTGTTGGTAAATGCACTCGAAAATGACTAACAGATTAAGATCGAATTTTTTAAGGTCATAGAGATTTGCCATGTTTCGTCCTGAGGGCTGCGTTTGCTGTGGTTATCATATAATTGATAACAATAGTTTGAAGCTAACCACTTACAATCCTTTCGGTTAGCTCTCTTAGTTTTAAATTAAAATCATCTTAATATATCACGGTGGCAGATTGTTGAAATAGCGCTTCAAAGGTGATTAAGATAATTTAATCTTTGAAGAGGGATAAATGTTTTAAATGATAGTTGGCATTTATATATTGCAGTGGTTTTATAATAAAAATAAATCTATAACGCACCGGAATGATGTTCGACACAACCTATCACAGCCATAGGCAGGAATGCTTCTCTTATGGATTGCTCAATCCCTGCGCGGATGGTGTAATCAAAAGGCTGTTACCGCCTTGATATAAAGGGTTGTAGAGCGCAACGCAACGCCAGTTTCGACTGGCACTGAATGTACCTGCGGGGAATTCAGGTATCAGGGCCGCCCGTTGAGGCGGCCTTTTTACTTTCAGACTTTCCTGTAAAGGTTCAACCTGTTGTCTTGTCGACGTTGTAAGGTTTGGCTGATTGATTTGATAAAGCATACGCATTAGCCCCGATGAATAAAGTTGGTTACCTTACATCTCAACGAAAACACGGAGGAAGTACAGATGTCTTTGATTAATACCAAAATTAAACCTTTCAAAAACCAGGCGTTCAAAAACGGTGAGTTCATCGAAGTTACCGAGAAAGATACCGAAGGCCGCTGGAGCGTCTTCTTCTTCTATCCGGCTGACTTTACCTTCGTTTGCCCGACTGAACTGGGTGACGTTGCGGACCATTACGACGAACTGCAGAAGCTGGGCGTAGACGTTTACTCTGTTTCTACCGATACCCACTTCACCCACAAAGCATGGCACAGCAGCTCTGAAACCATCGCAAAAATCAAATACGCGATGATCGGCGACCCGACTGGCGCCCTGACCCGTAACTTCGACAACATGCGTGAAGATGAAGGCCTGGCCGATCGCGCCACCTTCGTTGTTGACCCGCAGGGCATTATCCAGGCTATCGAAGTTACCGCTGAAGGTATCGGCCGTGATGCTTCTGACCTGCTGCGTAAAGTGAAAGCCGCTCAGTACGTGGCTTCTCACCCTGGCGAAGTGTGCCCGGCGAAATGGAAAGAAGGCGAAGCAACGCTGGCTCCATCCTTAGATCTGGTTGGTAAAATCTAAGTTTTGCCCATCCGGCAATCAATGGGCGCACCCGCGCCCATTTCATTCCAGCACCATGATGCAAGTTGCATTCAGGCCGCCCGTATAAGGCAGCTTGCATGATGACGTCTTAAGAGAGGGAACAACAATGCTCGACACAAACATGAAAACCCAGCTCAAGGCCTACCTTGAGAAACTGACCAAACCCGTTGAGCTGATTGCCACGCTGGACGACAGCGCCAAATCGGCAGAGATCAAGGAACTGCTGGCAGAGATCGCCGAGCTGTCACCAAAAGTGACGTTTAAAGAAGATAATGCGCTGCCAGTGCGCAAGCCATCCTTCCTGATCACCAATCCGGGATCTGACCAGGGACCGCGCTTTGCCGGTTCTCCGCTGGGGCATGAATTTACGTCGCTGGTGCTGGCTCTGCTGTGGACCGGTGGTCACCCGTCTAAGGAAGCGCAGGCGCTGCTGGAGCAGATCCGCGATATCGACGGTGATTTCGAGTTTGAAACCTATTACTCGCTCTCCTGCCACAACTGCCCGGACGTGGTGCAGGCGCTGAACCTGATGTCGGTCCTGAACCCGCGCATCAAGCACACGGCGATTGACGGCGGTACATTCCAGAATGAAATCACCGATCGCAACGTGATGGGTGTTCCGGCGGTCTACATGAACGGCAAAGAGTTCGGCCAGGGCCGTATGACTCTGACCGAAATCGTTGCCAAAGTGGATACCGGTGCTGAAAAACGTGCGGCGGAAGAGCTGAACAAACGCGGTGCCTACGACGTGCTGATCGTCGGTTCCGGCCCTGCGGGCGCGGCGGCGGCGGTGTACTCCGCGCGTAAAGGCATTCGCACCGGCCTGATGGGCGAACGCTTTGGCGGCCAGGTGCTCGATACCGTGGACATCGAAAACTACATTTCCGTGCCGAAGACCGAAGGCCAGAAGCTGGCGGGGGCGCTGAAGGCGCACGTCAGCGACTATGACGTAGACGTGATCGACAGCCAGAGCGCCAGCAAGCTGGTTCCGGCAGCGGTCGAGGGTGGTTTACACCAGATTGAAACCGCGTCCGGCGCGGTGCTGAAAGCGCGCAGCATTATCATTGCCACCGGTGCGAAATGGCGCAACATGAACGTCCCGGGCGAAGATCAGTACCGTACCAAAGGCGTGACCTACTGTCCGCACTGCGACGGCCCACTCTTCAAAGGTAAACGCGTGGCGGTTATCGGCGGCGGTAACTCCGGCGTGGAAGCGGCTATCGACCTGGCGGGGATTGTTGAACATGTTACCCTTCTGGAATTCGCTCCAGAGATGAAGGCCGACCAGGTTCTGCAGGATAAAGTTCGCAGCCTGAAAAACGTCGACATCGTACTGAACGCGCAGACCACGGAAGTGAAGGGCGACGGCAGTAAAGTGACCGGTCTGGAATACCGCGACCGCGTGAGCGGCGACGTGCACAGCGTTCAGCTGTCAGGGATCTTCGTGCAGATTGGTCTGCTGCCAAATACCACCTGGCTGGAAGGCGCGATTGAGCGCAACCGCATGGGCGAAATCATCATCGATGCGAAATGTGAAACCAGCGTGAAAGGCGTGTTTGCGGCTGGCGACTGCACCACCGTGCCGTACAAACAGATCATCATTGCCACCGGCGAAGGGGCCAAGGCGTCTCTGAGTTCGTTTGACTATCTGATTCGCACCAAAACCGCATAACAGAAGAAAGTAAGGCTACACCTGCAATAGCGAGAGGCCACCGAAAGGTGGCCTCTTTTTTTATCTTACGACCATCACCGGTATATGGGTGTGACGGATCACGCTGGAGGCGTTAGAGCCCAGCAGATGCGTGGTAATGGAAGGGTTGCGCGAACCGATGACCACCACGTCTGCTTTCAGTTCGTTCGCCAGTTCGTTTACCGCATCGCGTACGCTGCCGAATCTGACGTGCGTTTTGATGCGCGAAGGGTCGATGCTGAAGTGGCTAACCATGGTTTGCAGGCGAGTTTCCGCTTCATGCTGCAAATGCTCCTCGAAGCGACGCACGTCGGCGGCAAAGCGGTGCAGGCTAAGGCTGGCGGAGCCCGGCAGGACATGCAAAAGATGGATGACTCCGTCCTGCTGCGCCAGGAACTCCGCATGGCGAACGGCCTTGTCGCTCAGCTCCATCTCAAAAACATCAACCGGCATAATGATTCTCTGATACATACCCGTTTCTCCTTGTTTATAAACGCTGAACTCATTCGACCATAAAATATAAATGGTTTCTGTAAGCGCCCCGTCAGTTTTCTTATATCGCTAGGGAAAATCTCAAAAGAGCGCAATTTCCGCATTCACCAGTGGCGTTCAAGATAAAGCACGGCCGTGACGATAATCGCCGCAATAATCAGAAAAATAAGTGTGATAGCCAGTATCTCACTCATGACCGTCCCCACGGCACCAAAACAGATTAAGCGTGGATTAAGGGCTTTTTGCGCGATATAAGAAATTGGGGTGAATTTGCGGAAAGAGGATGCGGCTGCATCCTCTGTGCAAAGCGGGTGGGCGCTTGTTCAGAAGGGGGTTAACGCAGGTAATCGCCCGCGGCTTCTGGCTGGTAGAGCAACGCCAGCACTTCCAGATGGGCAGAGGCGCCACCCGGTAATTCCCAGTGGATGGTATCACCTGTGCGAAGCCCCAGCAGTGCGGCACCCACGGGTGCCAGAACAGAAAGCTGCGCGCTGCTGTCGGTCATCTGAGCCGGGTAAACCAGCGTGCGGGTCAACTCTTCACCGGTGGTCAGGTTGCGGAATTTTACCTGGCTGTTCATGGTGACCACGTCATGCGGCATCGACTCTGGCGTGCACATCTGCGCCCGGTCGAGCTCCTCATTCAGGGCGTCGGCCACGGGAAGTGAGGCAAACTCTGCTTTTTCCAGCAGCCTGTCGATACGTTCTGCGTCGAGCTCATTGATGATAATTGTAGGTCTGGACATTTTTACTCCATGTCGTTAATGCTGCGTGTAACGCAGAAACCGATCCAAAAGAAAACCCTCGCCGTCTGGCAGCGAGGGTTTAACTCTCACGATGATACTGGCTGAGCGCGCAAGTTTGAAGTGATGAAGGTCACATTCATAGCCCATATGAATTTTCGCTGAAATTTATTCAGTCTTCATTCCGGGTGGAATACGCTACGCTGAATGTCCTGAATCAGGGCGTTGCCCACCAACGAGAGAGAACTATGTATTTCTACCAACCGTCTCAGGGGCATGGCCTGCCGCATGACCCGCTGAATGCCATTATTGGTCCACGTCCGATAGGCTGGATCTCCTCATGCGATAGGGCAGGTCAGTTGAACCTCGCGCCGTATAGTTTCTTTAACTGCTTTAACTATCGCCCGCCGATCATCGGTTTTTCCAGCAACGGCTGGAAGGACAGCGTGCGTAATATTACCGAAACCGGGGAGTTTGTCTGGAACCTGGCGACGCGCGATCTCGCCCAGGCGATGAATCAAACCTCCGCGATGCTTCCTCACGATCGGGATGAGTTTAGCTTCGCCGGCCTCACGCCAGCGGCCAGCCAGTTGGTTAACGCGCCCCGCGTCGCAGAAAGCCCGGTGAACTTTGAGTGCCGCCTGTCGCAGTGTATTCAGCTTACCGGTGCTGATGGTACACCGGTCGATACATGGCTGGTATTGGGGGAGGTGGTTGGTATCCATATTGCCGAAACGCTGCTGGAAGAAGGGATATACCAGACTGCGAAAGCGCAGCCCATCCTGCGTGCGGGTGGGCCGACGGCGTATTATGGCATCAGTGACGAAAACCGGTTTGATATGGTGCGCCCGGGCGCGGATCAATAACCGGCTTTATCGATCACGAATTGTTTTCCGCAGTTACCCGGATGTGGCTGCGGTGCAAATGATGCCGTAGAAAGCGGGTTGTTAATGGCGTTTGCCTTCAGCGAAATCTGCATCTCGGTCAGATACGCCGGATTGCCGTTGCAGGTCAGCTTGATCGCTTTGATGTTCTCCTTGCCCCAGCTTTTGGCAACGGCACTGTCAAAGTCGCTGCGATTGACGGTTTTCCCGTAGTTATCGGCGAGGAATTTACCGACCGCGCTGTTTTTAACTTCCTGATTCATCCGCACCATCGTGCCGAAATAGGCATCCGGATCGAAACCAAAGCAGACGCCATGTTTGGCATATTCATAACGTTCCAGGCACGAATTACCGCCCGCGCCCGGCATCACGTCGTTGAGCTTTGCGGCAGCGGAAAGCGACAGTCCTGTTTCGGCGGCATCGCATTTGCGGCTGGCCTTCACTTCCGGCATGTTCGGAATAGGGCGCGTGGCGCAGCCAAAACGCATCCATCGACGCTCATCCACGCCGCGTGCGGCAATAGATTTCGGCAGGCCAGGCCATAGACCGTGAACGGTCAGAAAATCAGCTTTATTATCGCGCTCTTTTTGCAGGCGACATTCGTCAGGTTCATTGCGGTTGCGCTCGACCATGCTCTGGCAAAACCCGGTTTGCCAGGAGAGAGCCAGTACATAGCGATCGAAATCGCCATACTGTGTTGCCTTCAGCGGTTCCGCCTGTGCGGAGAAGATACAGAGAGCAAGCGCCATTGCGCCAGACGGGATGACGATATCCTTTCTGAACATATGATTTCCTGATCGAATGAGGATGATTTATTTCTGGACGTTATTAAAACACAAAAAGCGCCCGCAGGCGCTTTTTGGATATCCCTAATTTAGCTTAGGCCGCGCCGGGTACCAGCACTTCCGTGGCGATAATCACGATAATCAGACCAACCATAACGGGCACCGAGGTGCATTTGACGACTTCAAATGGCGAGATTTTCGCCATCCCGGCAACGGCGACGACCACACCCGACACCGGCGAAATGGTACGGCCCAGGTTTGACGCCTGCAGCATGGGAATGGAGAGATAAGCCGGGTTAATACCGGATGAGTGGGCCAGTTTCGGGATCATCTCAACGAAAGCGTAGAAGGGCGCATTACCGGAACCGGTGGTCATGGCCGCCAGCATGGTGAGCACCACCAGAACCAGCATCAGGATAATACTGGCCGAGCCGAACGAGGTGGCGATAGATATCAGGCTCTGGATAAAGCCGATTGTGCTCAGACCCTGGGCAAAAACGCCTGCCGCAACCAGCAGCATCACCACGCCGGCGAAGGCATCCGCCATACCGCGATACGCCACTTCCAGACCCGAGAAGACTTTTTGCGTGTTAAAACCGCGTACAAACTCCAGCAGGGCGGCCAGCAGCATACAGATGACCAGAATGGTGATGATGTGCAGCTGCGGACCCCATTTGCCGTCAAAAATCAGCACTCCGACGATCGGGGTGAACGGCAGAATGGCATAGAATGCGGGAGCGGTCGTGGTGATTTCACTTACGTCCATCATTTCATGGCTGATGTTCTCTTTCTTATCGAGATAGCGCTGCCAGAAGAAATGCGCGATCCCCATGCCCACTATGGCAACGATTGAGATCGGTAATGTGGTTTTAAAGGCGAAGTCGATGAGTGACATCTCCGCCGCCTTTGCCGCCAGCACGACGTCGCCGGAGGTCGGGGAGAGAATAATGGCTGCCGGAGACGCGCAAATTGCCGCTGCCGCGCCACGGCTGATACCGACGTTCACCATGACCGGGAACAGCGTCGCCATGAGCAGTACGCCAAGTCCGGTAGCTGACGAAACGGCCAGTGACATCAGGCAGGCGAGGAAATAGGCGGCGACCATCAGCAGATACGGCGAGTTGATGTACTGCAGGGGTTTGGAGGCAAGCTTAACAACCATGTCGTTGGCGCCGATGTGGGTCATGTAGGCTGCAAAACCGCACAGCATCATGATCATCATGCCCAGATCGCCGCCGCGGCTCATGAGCAATATTTTAACGTATTCAACAATATCTGTAGCGGTGTAACCGGTGCTGGTCGCGCTGGCAGGTAACAGCTGGTGCCCCATTATTGCGCTGATAATCAGCAGCGTTAAACCGCCAACAAATAATACTCCCGTGGCCGAGTAGCCTTTAATGATGTAGCGTGCGACGCCGACAATGACGACGGCTCCAATAAGGAGTTCGAATAACGTAAGCATGATTTCCCCTGTATCTCTGCTGCAATGGAGCACAAAAAATCAATAAAAAAAGAAGGATGAAAATGTGCCGAATAAATGGCCTGTTCTTGCTGATTAAAATCAATAAACATACGACTAAAGAACAGAACAACCGTGTTTTTGCCATGGCCCATACATTTACGTCATGAGGCCCTTGACCGTCAGAAATAGTGCAACATGTACTGGTAATGATAACAAATTGTTAATTTTTTGTATGGTTTTACATATCCCTGATTAAGAATGCTAAATGATAAAAGTCACACCCCTTGTGGGCTTATTTAAACGTATCGTCGGCTTTCTTTAAGAATATTCCCGGAAAGAGGCCGAATAATTAGGAATAACGCCGATGTCGTTAAGCCTTTATTCAACTATGTTGTGGTAAACTTTACCTCGAATACTAAGAATGGTAATTGCATTGTGATCGTACGTAATACATTTTTCGCTATTTTGTTGTTTATTTTTGGGCAGTTAACGTTTTCTTCGGTTGCACAGGCAGATGGCAACGCGGCAGATAAAGGCTGGTTCTCAACCTTTACGGATAATGTTTCCCAGACCTGGACGGCACCTGAACATTATGATCTCTATGTTCCGGCAATAACGTGGCATGCGCGTTTTGCTTATGACAAAGAGAAAACCGATAAATACAACGAGCGTCCATGGGGCGCGGGTTTTGGTCAGTCGCGCTGGGATGAAAAGGGAAACTGGCATGGCATCTATCTGATGGCCTTCAAAGACTCGTTTAATAAATGGGAGCCGATCGGGGGTTATGGTTGGGAGAAAACCTGGCGTCCGCTAGCGGACGAGAACTTCCACGTCGGTCTGGGGTATACCGCCGGGGTCACTGCACGTGATAACTGGAACTACATTCCGATTCCGGTGCTGCTGCCTTTGGCCTCTATTGGCTATGGGCCCGCAACGTTCCAGATGACCTACATCCCGGGTACGTACAACAACGGTAACGTTTACTTTGCCTGGATGCGTTTTCAGTTTTAACTGACAAAACGTTACAAGCTGGTGATAAAACGCGCAGATGTTGATTCATAAGCGATAAAAATCTGACAGTGAAAATTAACGCGACTTTAGTCACTTTTTATCAAAGATCCGCTGGACAAAAGGTCCCACAATTGATGTACTGGTAACCGACACAGCATTTGTGTCGTTTTTTAATGTAAAGGTAATTTTGATGTCTAAGATTAAAGGTAACGTTAAGTGGTTTAATGAGTCCAAAGGATTCGGTTTCATTACTCCTGAAGATGGCAGCAAAGACGTGTTCGTACACTTCTCTGCAATCCAGTCTAATGGTTTCAAAACTCTGGCTGAAGGTCAGCGTGTAGAGTTCGAAATCACTAACGGTGCCAAAGGCCCTTCTGCTGCTAACGTAATCGCGCTGTAATTCAGACGCGTCAGCAAGAATTTCAAAACCCGCTCACTGAGCGGGTTTTTTTCGTTTTGAATCAGCAAAGCAGATACATTTTCAGGAAGCTGGCAACGATCAGCACGCTCAACAACACCATTCCTGCGCTCATCAGACTCTGTTTCATTCTGTCACCCTCGTTCAGTACTGCATTCAGGGTGACAGAGAAAAATTAAGCCAACATTAACAGTTCGGCTGTTAATGCGCGCTTGCGGAAGAAAATAGCCAAAATGCGATCCCCGTCATCGCAAAGGAGCCGAGCATGTTAACCGCAATATTCATCAACGCCCACCCGATACGGCCTTCCTGAAAGAGAAAAACCGTTTCCGCAGAAAAGGTTGAGAAGGTGGTTAACCCGCCGCAGAATCCGGTGGTAATCAATACCTTCCACATTGGGTCGATGTGCGTCATTCGGTTAAACCAGGCCAGCCCCATGCCGATGATAAAGGCACCAATCAGGTTTGCGGCAAGCGTCCCCATGGGAATCGCCTGATGCAGGGGGTTAAACCGCATACTCAGAAACCATCGCGCAACGCTACCCGTTCCCCCACCAATAAAAACGGCTAAAAGTAGTTGTAACACGCTAAATACCTGCTATTTGATGTGTAAGAGTAGCGAGTTTAACGCTGTTTTTGATGAGGGGACAAATATGTATGTTGCGGTAGGGCAGTTTGCCGTCGCGCCTGACTGGCGTGAAAATGCGCTCACGTGCGTCGAACTGATGATGCAGGCCAGGCAGAAAAGCGCGTCGCTGCTGGTTCTCCCCGAGGCGCTGCTGGCCAGGGATGATAATGACCCGGATTTATCCGTGAAGTCCGCGCAGCCGCTGGATGGAGAATTCTTACAGCAATTGCTTGCCCAAAGCGCAGGCAATACGATGACGACGATCTTAACGATCCATGTTCCCTCCACGCCGGGTCGCGCAGTGAATACGCTTTTGGCGATTCGTGGCGGGGCCATTGTTGCACGCTACGCCAAGCTTCATCTCTATGATGCGTTCAGTATCCAGGAGTCGCGACTCGTTGACCCCGGAGACAATATCCCACCGCTGCTGGAGATTGCCGGATTTAAGATCGGGCTTATGACCTGCTACGATCTGCGTTTTCCCGAGCTGGCGCTTCATCTGGCGCTACAGGGTGCGGACATGCTGGTACTTCCTGCCGCCTGGGTCAAAGGGCCGTTAAAAGAGCACCACTGGGCAACGCTGCTTGCGGCGCGCGCGCTGGATACAACCTGCTATGTCGTTGCCGCAGGGGAATGCGGCACGAAAAACATCGGGCAAAGCAGGGTAGTTGATCCGCTGGGGGTGACGATCGCCGCCGCCGCTGAAGCCCCGCATTTGCTGGTGGCGGATATAAACTCAGAAAGAATCGCGCTTGCGCGTCAGCAATTACCCGTTCTTCGCAATCGTCGGTTTGCGCCACCGCAATTATTGTGATGTTTTTTTCAACAACGCTTGATTCACCTTGTTACAGATTGCTATTGTGTGCACGCGCTAAATGACCGTTAATACAATCAGGTTTTGGCGCTGAATGCAGCCTGTTTTAAGTAAAGAAGGTATCTATGGGTGAGATTAGTATTACCAAACTGCTGGTGGTTGCCGCACTGGTCGTCCTGCTGTTTGGTACCAAGAAGTTACGCACGCTGGGTGGTGACCTGGGGGCTGCCATCAAAGGGTTTAAGAAAGCGATGAACGATGATGATGCAGCGGCGAAGAAAAGCGCCGAGGATGCCGTCCCGGCAGACAAGCTTTCTCACAAAGAGTGACAGCAACGCCTGAGGGCTTGCGAAAAAAAACCGGCTCATGAGGCCGGTTTTTTTGTATTACTGTAAATGAATATTACAGCATTATTTAACTTCTTCGCCTTTAGCCTGCATATCGGCATGGTATGAGGAGCGAACGAATGGGCCGCAGGCAGCGTGGGTGAAGCCCATCGCCATCGCTTCGGCTTTCATTTCATCGAACTCGTCCGGGCTCACGTAGCGCTGTACAGGCAGGTGGTGACGGCTTGGCTGCAGATACTGACCCAGGGTCAACATGGTCACACCGTGGCGGCGAAGATCGCGCATCACTTCGATGATTTCGTCATTGGTTTCACCCAGACCTACCATCAGACCAGACTTGGTCGGTATATGTGGATGCGCTTCTTTGAAACGCTCCAGCAGTTTAAGAGACCAATTATAGTCTGCGCCCGGTCGGACCTGACGGTAGAGACGCGGCACGTTCTCCAGATTGTGGTTGAACACATCTGGCGGCGTCGCGGTCAGGATATCCAGCGCGCGGTCCATACGGCCACGGAAATCAGGCACCAGCGTCTCGATTTTGATGTTAGGACTTTTCTCGCGGATAGCCGTAATACAGTCAGCGAAGTGCTGCGCTCCGCCGTCACGCAGATCGTCACGATCGACGGAGGTGATCACCACATAACGCAGCGCCATGTCAGCGATGGTCTGCGCCAGCTTCTGGGGTTCGTTAGCATCAGGTGCGACTGGACGGCCATGAGCAACATCGCAGAACGGGCAGCGGCGGGTGCAGATAGCACCCAGAATCATAAACGTCGCAGTACCGTGATTGAAACATTCAGCAAGGTTCGGACAAGAGGCTTCTTCACAGACTGAGTGAAGGCCATTCTTGCGCATCGCAGCTTTGATCCCCTGGATACGCGAAGAGTCGGCCGGAAGTTTGATTTTCATCCATTCCGGTTTTCTTAACAGCGCCTCGCGCTCTGTAGCCACGTTTTTAACCGGGATAAGGGCCATTTTATCGGCATCGCGGTATTTAACACCGCGTTCCATCACAATGGGTTTACTCATAGCGTGCGTGTTCCAGTTGCGAATATCGAAGGAAAGCGTTTCAATTCAAGGGAATGTTGTATTTATCAACTATTTTTGAACGAACGACAGGCAGTATATCATTGAAACGGTCGTTAAAGCAGCCTGCCAGATCGCCAATTTGTAAAATAGTTGTTGTTTTGTGCCTTTTGCCCTGCCAGTTGCAGGGGCTTGTGCGGGTTAAACCCGTCAGAAGGCCTGACGGATAATGCGGATGACGTTTTCCAGGACCGGATCGCGCAAACTCAGCTTATTGTAGTGCAGTGAAATTTCAATAGATTCCGCATTAAGCTGACTGAGGGGAATGCTTTCCAGCGGCCAGCATTTTCTTAGCAGCCTGTACAGGCGTGATTGCATAACGCACAGCATGTCACTACTACCAATCAGGGATGCGGTGGTAAACATATTGTAACTGCTGAAGCTGATCTGGCGTTCCGGGAAAATTTCATCAATACGCTGACGAAGTGCATGGTTAGACTGCCCTTCGGTCATGAAAGACGAGTGGTCGTAGTTGCGCAGGTTTTCAATGGTCAACGGCTCGCTAAGAGCGGGATGCTGCTGGCGGCAAACCAGTACCAGGTTATCCGCATAAAGCACATTTTGCCCCAGCGCTCTGGCACTGAAGCTGCCGCTTTCAATAATCAGGTCTGTCTGAAACTGGGCAAGCTGAATGTCAGGTTCATTGAGAGGCACATTGCGAAGCAGTAGCTGCGGAGCATGCTCCTTCACGGCCTGAAAGATAGCGGGCATAACCAGCACACCCACAGAAGGGGAACAGCCGATGGTGATGGTTCTCTGCTTATCATAGCTCCCGGTTAAATCCAGTGCGCCCAGGATCGACTCCAGCCCTTGGCTGATATACTCATGGAGATGCGTGGCGTAGGCCGTCGGCGTTACCCCCTGGCCCTTACGTATAAATAAAGGGTCAGGAAATATAGCGCGTAGCTTTTGGATTGACTGGCTTATTGCTGATGGCGTGAGATTAAGAATTTTCGCAGCGTTAACGATACCCTTATGGACATATACTGCCTCAAAAATAGTCAGTAAATTGAGATCAATATTACGTAAAGTCCGAAAAATTTGCGGCTTGTCTTCACCACCGGGTTCATTGAGTCGTTTGGCTGGTAAATTATTATACTCCACGCTTTCACTCCGTATACATTCACAATATGAATGATAGTTGAATTTATTTATTATGCTTGTAGAGATTCGTAAAGTGTTGGTTTTGTTTCGCTTGTTTATCAAAAACAAACACTTGTGTGATAATTGCTCACGTTACTTATGCCGTATTTGCCGTGCTCGCTGGAGGCTAAATAATATGTAGCGGTTATATTCGGGCGCTTCGAAAATATAGAATCTGTGGATTATTGTAAAGCGCAAAAGCGGTAAATGAACAGTGGCCCATCAAATTATCGAGCCATTTTGTATGATATATTAAGCAGGGATATATTCGTGCGGGGGATTGTTAAGTAGTGCTAACATATTCTTTAAAAGCACGGGACGAATATGTTCTGGCGTAGCGGTTTCTACCCACTGACGCATTTGCGTCATTTCCATGCCGGCGTAGCCGCAGGGGTTTATGCGCTGGAAAGGCGCGAGATCCATATTAATATTCAATGCCAGGCCATGGAATGAGCAGCCTTTACGAATACGCAGCCCCAGAGAGCAGATCTTCATTTCCCCAACGTAGACGCCCGGCGCATCGGCGCGTGGATGCGCGTCAATACCATATTCCGCCAGCGTGTTGACGACAGTTTGTTCCAGTAAGGTAACCAGTTCACGTACGCCAAGCTTTCTGCGCTTCAGATTGAGCAGGACGTACATCACCTGCTGTCCGGGCCCATGATAAGTGACCTGACCGCCTCGATCGCTCTGAATAACCGGGATATCTCCCGTCATTAGCAAATGCTCTGCTTTACCTGCCTGACCCTGCGTAAATACCGGCAGGTGTTCGACCAGCCAGATTTCATCTGGGGTGGTGTCATCGCGTGAATCGGTGAAGTCATGCATAGCCTGGGAGACAGGCTCATAAGGTTGCAGGCCGAGGTGACGGACCAGAATTTTATCCTGATACAAAACTGCGTCTCCGAAGACGAGGGACAAAAGGTGTAGGGGAGTATATCACAGCGAGGAGAGGGGTTACCCGGCAAACCGGGTAACCGCAAAGGGACTACAGCACCATACGAACAATTTCGATATTGCCGAGCTCTTCGTACAGCGTTTCAACCTGCTCAATATGTGTGGCAGTGATGGTGATAGAAACCGAGTGGTAGTTGCCCTTGCTGCTTGGTTTTACTGATGGAGAGTAGTCACCGGGCGCATGGCGCTGTACCACTTCAACCACCTGATCAACCAGCTCAGGTTTCGCCAGACCCATTACTTTGTAGGTAAATGAGGTAGGGAATTCAAGCAGTTCGTTAAGTTTGGTTTTCATGTCAGCTCCGGCGTAACGTCAAAAAATAATAACTCCCACGTCAGGTGGGAGTTATCAGGATACTTAGTATATGGGGATCAAAATCACACTTTCAAGTGTTCAATTTTTAACCGAACCAGTGGTGGAACATCAATTTAATGTAATCAATGATTTTGCCGAAGAAATTGCCTTCAGGAATTTCTTGCAGGACAACCAGCGGACGCTGATCGATCGTTTTTCCATCCAGCTGGAAGTTGATTGTGCCTACAACCTGGTTTTTCTGCAGTGGGGCATGCAGCTCGGTGCTGTTCAATACGTAGCTGGCTTTCAGATCCTTCATACGACCGCGTGGAATGGTCAGGTAGAGGTCTTTATCAACGCCGAGTGAAGCACGGTCGTTGTCGCCGAACCAGACGGGTTCAGACGCAAACTCTTTGCCTGCTTTCAGTGGGTTCACGGTTTCGAAGAAACGGAAGCCCCAGGTCAGCAGTTTCTTGCTTTCTGTTTCACGACCTTTAAAGGTACGGCCGCCCATCACGGCTGAGATCAGACGCATCTGACCTTCAGTGGCAGAGGCCACCAGGTTGTAGCCAGCTTTGTCGGTGTGGCCAGTTTTGATGCCGTCAACATTCAGGCTGTTATCCCACAGCAGGCCGTTACGGTTGGTCTGACGAATACCGTTGAAGGTGAACTCTTTCTCTTTATAGATAGAGTATTCGTTAGGTACATCGCGGATCAGCGCCTGACCAATCAGGGCCATATCACGTGCGGAACTGTACTGACCGTCTGCGTCCAGTCCGTGTACGGTCTGGAAATGGCTGTTTTTCAGACCCAGCGCGGTAACGTAGCTGTTCATCAGACCCACGAAGGCATCCTGGCTACCGGCGGCGAAGTCGGCCATTGCCACGCAGGCATCGTTACCCGACTGCAGGTTGATACCACGAATCAGCTGGGAAACAGGAACCTGCATACCCGGCTTCAGGAACATCAGAGAGGAACCTTTGAAGACAGGGTTCCCGGTTGCCCACGCATCGTTACCGATGGTGACCAGATCCGATTCTTTGAATTTACCTGCCTTCATCGCCTGGCCGATAACGTAGCTGGTCATCATTTTGGTCAGGCTGGCCGGGTCACGGCGGGCATCGGCATTCTGTTCTGCCAGCACTTTGCCAGAGTTGTAATCGATCAGGATGTAGGATTCCGCGTCGATTTGCGGAACGCCAGGGATCATGGTCTTGATATTCAGGTCATCGGCGTGAGCTGCAGGGAGCGCAGCAGCGCAAAGGGCCGTGGTCAGCGCCATGCGCTGCACAAAACGAGCAGAAAAAGTGGTCTTCATGGTCAGAACTACGACATCCGTGATGGAATTAAAAAAAGTGCCTTACTATAGCAAATGCTATTCAGGCAGGCATCCGACTTTAAGCATGAGTTTGTGAATGTGTTTTACACAAACTGACAATTCGGATACCGCCGGTTAATTATTTCGCAACAGCGATAAATGACTGAAGCTGAGCTTCATTTTGCAGACGCTGCTGCAGGGACGCGGCCTGCGATTTGCTGGTAAACGGCCCCATCTGAATGCGCCAGACCGCGCCGTTCTGCTCAACGCGTCCAGGAACACCAAACTGCTGGCTCAGACGCTGCTGATACTGTTTGGCCCGGGCCTGATCGCTCACTGCGCCTACCTGAACCACATAGCTGCCGCTGGCCGCTGTTGGAGCCGCCACCGCCGCACTTTGCGTGGTCGCTGGCGCCGTTACGGGAGCCGGCTGGGTCGCTGGCGCAGAAACGGGAGCGGGGGCTGGCGTCGGTTCACTGCCTTCCAGCACGCCGGAGGCTAAGGTCGTCGGTGCGCCAAGAAAGCCGCTACTCTTTACCGGCGCGCCGGTAGAATCCTCACTTTGCAGCGTGTCATTGCTGATCGGGCGTATTTCTCCCCCCGGTTGAGCGGGCTCGGCCGGAGAAGAGACGCTGCCCATTCCGCCGTCAAGATTTGGGCGGTCAGGAAGGGCATAGGTCTGTTTTGCCACCGTCGTACAGGCGGTACCCGGGCCGGACAGCGAACCATCCTGCGCGACAATAATCGGGTCAATACGGACTTTGGTGTTGTTCGAGGTGTTCAGGCGATCGGCGGATGCGCGGGAAAGAGAGATCACCCGATCATTACCGTATGGACCACGATCGTTAATTTTTACGACGATCATTCGCCCATTCGCCAGGTTCGTTATACGTGCATAGCTCGGAATTGGCAGCGTCGGGTGGGCTGCCGTCAGCTGCATGGGGTCGAACGCTTCCCCGGAAGCCGTCAGGTTACTGCCTGGCTCGGCATCATAAATGGCGGCAAAGCCTGCCTGACTGAAACGGGAAGGGTCCTGAACAATTTTATAGCTTTTGCCGTCGCGCTCGTAATCCTGATTGGCACTGGCATTCAGCGGTTCATAAACGGGATCGGCACCGCTGATTTCAACAATAGGGCCATTACACACCGCAGGCTGCGGTGGCGCGACGGTTGCCTGTTGCTGACCATCATCACTTGTGCAGGCCGCAAGTAAACTTGCCGCAATGCAGATCCCCAGCCACTGCTTACGCATTCCGATCCCCTTATTTTTATACGCTTTTTGACAACATTTTTCTGTGGGTATGAATCGACATCACGATACCAAACCCGGCCATCAACACGATCAGTGCGGAGCCTCCGTAACTCACTAGCGGCAGCGGTACGCCTACCACCGGCAGAATACCACTCACCATACCAATATTTACGAAGACATAAACGAATAAAATCAGCATCAACCCGCCGGCCATGACGCGACCAAAAGTGGTTTGTGCGCGTGCTGCAATCCACAATCCCCGCATGATCAGCAGTACGTACAGCGCCAGCAATATTAAGATGCCAACCAGCCCCAGCTCTTCCGCCAGTACGGCAAAGATAAAGTCGGTGTGGCGTTCAGGTAAAAACTCCAGCTGCGACTGCGTGCCGTGCAGCCAGCCTTTACCGCGTAGTCCGCCGGAGCCAATCGCAATCTTGGACTGAATAATATGATAGCCCGCGCCCAGCGGATCGGTTTCCGGATCGAGCAGCATCATGACGCGCTGGCGCTGGTAATCATGCATCAGGAAGAACCAGAGGATAGGAATGAACGCCGCAATCAGCACCACCGCGATACCAATCAGGCGCCAGCTCAGTCCCGACAGGAAAAGAACAAACAGGCCGGAGAGGGCGATAAGAATTGAGGTGCCAAGGTCAGGCTGCGCCGCAACCAGCAGCGTCGGCAGGAAAATCAGCACCAGCGCAATGGCGGTATTTTTCAGAGACGGCGGACAGACGTCGCGGTTGATAAAGCGTGCCACCATCAATGGAACGGCGATTTTAGCAATTTCCGAAGGCTGGAAGCGGACAACGCCCAGATCCAGCCAGCGCTGCGCCCCTTTTGAAATGGCGCCAAACGCATCTACCGCAACCAGCAAAATAATACAGAATATGTAGAGGTAGGGCGCCCAGCCTTCGTAGACGCGCGGCGGGATCTGCGCCATCACCACCATAATGATCAGACCCATGGCGATCTGGCCGATTTTGCGCTCCATCATGCCGATGTCCTGGCCGCTGGCGCTCCAGATAACCAGGGCGCTGTAAACCAGCAGAGCCAACAGGATCAGCAGCATAGCTGGGTCGATGTGGATTTTGTCCCACAGCGATTTTTTATTTGGATTATCCGTCATGATTATTGGTCCTCCGCCGCAGCGGCGGCCGGGTTTTCAGCCGGCAGTTCGGTGTTGTTATCACCCAGCATAATGTGGTCAAGGATCTGGCGCATGATGGTCCCTACTGCTGGCCCGGCACCGCCGTTCTCCAGAATCATCGCCACCGCGACCTGTGGGTTATCATAAGGGGCAAACGCCGTCATCAGCTTATGGTCACGCAGACGTTCAGCAATGCGGTGCGCGTTATAGGTTTCGTTGGCTTTCAGACCAAACACCTGCGCGGTACCGGATTTCGCGGCCACTTTGTACGGCGTACCGGCGAAGTACTTATGCGCGGTCCCATTCGGGCGGTTTGCCACGCCGTACATACCATCTTTCGCAATTTCCCAGAATCCGGAATGGATGTCACCCACCGGCGCCTCGAGCGGCTGGTTCCACGGCACTTTTTTGCCGTCTTCAACCGTGCTCTGTAGCAGATGAGGCACTTTCACCACGCCATCATTGATGAGGATCATCATGGCTTTGTTCATCTGAATCGGCGTCGCCGTCCAGTAGCCCTGGCCGATACCCACCGGAATGGTGTCACCCTGATACCACGGTTTTTTAAAGCGCTTCAGCTTCCATTCACGCGTTGGCATATTACCTGAACGTTCTTCTGCAAGGTCCACGCCGGTGTAATGCCCGTAGCCGAATTTGCTCATCCACTCAGACAGGCGGTCGATCCCCATGTCATACGCCACCTGATAGAAGAAGGTATCGGCAGATTCCTCCAGCGATTTGGTGACGTTCAGATGGCCGTGTCCCCATTTTTTCCAGTCACGATAGCGTTTTTCTGAGCCCGGAAGCTGCCACCAGCCCGGGTCAAACAGACTGGTATTACGGTTGATGACGCCGGCACTCAGGGCAGAGACCGCCACGTATGGTTTAACCGTTGATGCCGGCGGGTAAACCCCTTGCGTTGCGCGGTTCACCAGCGGCGTGTTCGGGTCATTCAGCAGACCTGAATAGTCCTTGCTGGAAATGCCGTCAACAAAGAGGTTCGGATCATAGCTAGGCATGGAGACCATCGCCAGGATACCGCCGGTACGAGGATCGGTGACCACAACGGCTGCACGGCTGCCCGCCAGCAGGGTTTCAATATACTGCTGAAGTTTGAGGTCGAGTGTCAGATAGACGTCATGCCCCGCCTGAGGCGGCACTTCTTTCAGCTGGCGGATCACGCGGCCACGGTTGTTAACTTCAACCTCTTCATAGCCGGTTTGTCCGTGCAGAACGTCTTCGTAGTAACGTTCGATCCCCAGCTTACCGATATCGTGCGTAGCAGCGTAGTTGGCCAGCTTGCCGTCTTTATCAAGGCGGTCAACGTCTTTGTCGTTAATCTTGGAAACGTAGCCAATCACATGCGTCAGCGCGGAGCCGTAGGGATAGTAGCGACGCTTATACCCCTTCACTTCCACGCCGGGGAAGCGGTACTGATTCACCGCAAAGCGGGCCACCTGGACTTCCGTAAGATTGGTTTTAACCGGAATAGAGGTGAAGCGGTGAGAGCGGGCACGCTCTTTTTTGAAGGCGGCGATATCGTCATCGTTAAGGTCGACAACGCTTTTCAGCGCTTCCAGCGTATCCTGAACATTATCGACTTTTTCCGGCATCATCTCGATTTGATAGATGGTGCGGTTTAATGCCAGCGGGGTTCCGTTACGATCGTAAATAATGCCGCGGCTGGGGGCGATTGGCACCAGCTTAATACGGTTTTCGTTTGAACGCGTCTGGTAGTCGGTAAAGCGGACAATTTGCAGATTATAAAGGTTGGCGATCAGTACGCCGGTAAGCAGCAAAATCCCGGTAAAGGCGACCAGCGCCCGGCGCACAAACAGCGCGGACTCAGCCGTATAGTCGCGAAAAGAATTCTGTAGTTTCATCCGCTGCTTAATCTACCCTGGTCAGTCATTACTCGCGGTGATAGGGGTGGTTGGTAGTAATGCTCCACGCGCGATACAGGCTTTCTGCCACCAGTACCCGAACAAGCGGGTGGGGAAGCGTCAGCGCGGAGAGGGACCAACTTTGTTCTGCTGCCGCTTTGCAGGCAGGGGACAACCCTTCAGGTCCGCCAATCAGCAGACTAACGTCACGGCCATCCTGCTTCCAGCGCTCCAGTTCGTGCGCCAGCTGCGGCGTATCCCAGGGTTTACCCGGAATATCGAGGGTGACGATGCGGTTCTTGCCAGCGGCAGCCAGCATCAGTTCGCCCTCTTTATCGAGAATACGTTTGATATCCGCGTTCTTACCGCGCTTCCCGGCAGGGATCTCCACCAGTTCGAACGGCATGTCTTTTGGAAAACGACGCAGATATTCAGTAAAACCGGTTTGTACCCAGTCCGGCATTTTGGTGCCGACAGCGACCAGCTGCAACTTCACGCATTAACCCCAGAGTTTTTCCAGCTCATACAGGCGACGGCTCTCTTCCTGCATGACGTGGACAATCACATCGCCGAGGTCGACCACCACCCAGTCAGCCGTCGCTTCACCTTCAACACCCAGCGGCAACAGCCCTGCTGCACGCGATTCCTGAACCACGTGATCGGCAATCGAAACAACATGACGCGTCGATGTACCGGTGCAGATGATCATGCAGTCGGTAATACTGGATTTACCCTTAACGTCGATAGCGATGATGTCCTGACCTTTCAGGTCATCAATTTTGTCAATAACAAAATCCTGGAGTGCTTTACCCTGCAAGTTTTCCCCCTGGGGTGAATGAGATTGTAAAACTTTGAATTCGTAGCCAGACAGTATACCTGAACTCATGCCTCTGTCGGGACAAATGTCTCCGGCCGGGCTTTTGAAGGCGGGTATCATCCCACCCTCCGCCTGAGATTGCATCGCCATTTTTGTAAAACAATTTCTGTAAAGCAATGATCGGCGGGAAAGTCTGGCAGCGGAGAATAACAGTATGGCTTACCCTGTCAAGGCAGGATAAACAATAAGCCGCTTTTTATGCCCTCCGGCTATTCATCTGCGCTTTTCTGATACAAACCGTGCGTATGGATATAGGCCAGCACCGGGGTCGGCAGCAGATCGTCACAGGCTAAACCCTGCTGTAAACGCTCACGAATGAGGGTCGCAGAGATATCGAACCACGGCGTTTCCGCCAGATAGATCTTCCCGGCAGGCTGATTGTGAAGATCTTCAACATTATCGGTGAGATGGTCTTCAAGCCACTGCTGATATTGCGCTTCGCGCATGGTCAGCGGGTAGCCAGGACGGCGGCAGACGAGCAGATGGCTGTTCTCCAGAATGGTTTCATACTGATGCCACGTGGGGAAGTTGAGCAGGGAGTCCTGACCGATGATAAAGGCGAGCGGCTGTTCAGGCCCTTGCTCGGCCCGCCACTCCTGCAGCGTTTGCGACGTCCACGAGGGGGTGTCGCGACGCAATTCCCGTTCATCCAGCCTGAAGAGCGGCTTATCCGCGATAGCCAGAGCGAGCATCTCTTTGCGCTGCTCGCTGGTTGCTTCAGGCTGGGGGCGGTGCGGCGGAACATTATTGGGCATGATGGTGACGCGCTGAAGGCCGATCAGATTCGCCAGAATTTCAACCGGCTTCAGATGTCCGTAATGCACCGGGTCGAAGGTGCCGCCATATAAGGCCTGTAAAGAATACATGCTATCCATCAATAAAAACGTCTGCCAGCGCCTTGTGGCAGAGCAATAGAGAAAGGCTTTCCAGCTCCGCCCAGACCGACTGGCCGTAATCTTGTTTTAACGTGAGCTCTGCGCGCATCAGAAGCTGTACAGCCTGACGAAGCTGTTCATGACTCAGGCGGTTGACGGCCTCGGTGGTCAAAGCCCGGCGATTTTGCCACACGCGATGTTTATCAAATAGCGAACGCAGCGGCGTATGGGCAGACTGACGCTTGAGCGTAATCAGCAGCAGTAATTCGCGCTGCAGCGTACGCAGCAGAATAACGGGTTCGCTCCCTTCGAGACGCAGCTGTTGCAGAATATGCAGGGCGCGTTTGCTTTTCGCCGACAGTAGCGCATCCACCCAGTGGAACGGCGTGAAGTGCGCGGCGTCGTTAACGGCCTGCTCGACGCGCGGCAAGGTTAGTTTGCCGTCTGGCCAGAGCAGGGAGAGCCTGTCCAGCGCCTGCGCCAGGGCCAGCAGGTTACCTTCATAGCAGTAGCAGAGCAGCTGGTTCGCCGCATCATCCAGCTGAAGGTTGTTCTGCTTCGCTCTCGCTGCCACCCATTTGGGCAGATGCGCTTGCTCAGGCGTCTGACAGGTGATCTGTACCGCGTGGGCTGCGAGCTGGGTGAACCACGCCGCATTTTCCTGCGCTTTGGTAAGCTTGTTGCCGCGCACGATCAGCAGTAGATCGCTATGAAGCAGGCGGACGAGCGTGCCCAGCTGTTCATTGATAGCCGCGTTAGGGCCATTCTCCGGCAGCAGAATCTGAATAGTCTGGCGCGAGGCAAAAAGGCTCATCGCCTGACAGAGTGAGAAGAGGGCATTCCAGTCGGTGTTGTTATCCAGCTGGACAGTATGATGTTCATCGAAGCCCTCAGAGGCGGCCGCATACCGCACGGCATCCAGGCTTTCCTGAAGTAATAATGGATCGTTTCCAAGAAGCAGATACGCCGCGCGCAGCCCTTCTTTGAGCTGCGCGCGGAGTTGTTCAGGATACAGCCTGATCATCATTTACCCAGAGAGTTAGCAGCAGGAAGCGTGCCGGCAACCGGTTTTTCAACGATGTCAGATCCTTGTTTAGTCGACGCTGCAATACTTGGCAGTTTGCGGATCAGCTGTTCCGCCGCCTTGTCGTACATTTCGTTGATGATAATCTGCTGCTCGGCATCTTTTGCCAGCGCCGTCTGCGGGTTATCGAAGAACGAACGGTACACTTTAGCGCTGATTGGGTAGATGTCTTTACCCGGGATCAGGACTGCCGCGTTGACCGTCAGCACCATCTGATACTCTGCGGTACGGCCATCCTGGAAGATAGAGGCTGTATCTTTCGACAGGCCTCCTCCAATGATACGCAGAGACGGTACATCCTGGCGCAGCGTTTGTTTCTCAACAAGCTCAACGCCGTTCAGACGCAGTTGATTACGAACTGCCCGGCTGAGTGGACCATTCGGATCTGATGAGTCGAAAATCATCGTTTTCATCTGAGCAGGCACTGCCGTGGTATTACGCAGGTGCCAGCCACAGCCAGCGGTGACAAGCACCGCCAGTGATAAGAGTATTGTTGCCAGTTGTCGCACGTTTCCTCCCGCGCTTAGCCAACGACCAGATTAAGCAGTTTACCCGGTACGTAGATCACTTTACGTACGGTAACGCCCTCAAGATATTTTGCGACCAGAGGTTCCTGGCCCGCACGTTCGCGAACCTGTTCTTCGGTTGCATCGACCGCCACGGTAATTTTACCGCGTACTTTGCCGTTTACCTGGACTACAACCAGCGTGGTGTTTTCCACCATCGCGGCTTCGTCAGCCTGCGGCCACGGCGCGTTGTCGATATCGCCTTCGCCTTTCAGCTCCTGCCACAGGGTGAAGCTAACGTGTGGAGTGAACGGGTTCAGCATGCGAACGACGGCCAGCAGCGCTTCGCGCATTAAGGCACGATCCTGCTCACCGTCCTGCGGGGCTTTCGCCAGCTTGTTCATCAGTTCCATAATAGCCGCAATTGCGGTATTGAAGGTCTGACGACGACCAATATCATCGGTCACTTTCGCAATCGTTTTATGAACATCACGACGCAGCGCCTGCTGATCTTCAGTCAGTACGGCGGCGTTAAGCGCCGGGGCATCACCCAGAGCGGTGTGTTCGTAGACCAGTTTCCAGACGCGTTTCAGGAAGCGGTTCGCGCCTTCCACGCCAGATTCCTGCCATTCCAGGGTCATGTCCGCCGGAGAGGCAAACATCATGAACAGACGCACGGTATCCGCGCCATAACGCTCAACCATCACCTGCGGGTCGATACCGTTGTTTTTCGACTTAGACATCTTGCTCATGCCGGTGTAGACCAGTTCATGACCTTCGGCGTCTTTCGCCTTAACGATGCGGCCCTTCTCGTCGCGCTCGACGATCGCATCAACCGGAGAAACCCAGTTACGCTCGCCGTTGGCACCGACGTAATAGAACGCATCTGCCAGTACCATGCCCTGACACAGCAGCTGTTTTGCTGGTTCGTCAGAGTTCACCATGCCTGCATCGCGCATCAGTTTGTGGAAGAAGCGGAAGTAGAGCAGGTGCATGATGGCGTGTTCGATGCCGCCGATGTAGATATCTACCGGCAGCCAGTAGTTTGCCGCATCGGAATCGAGCATTCCGTCCTGATACTGCGGACAGGTGTAGCGCGCATAGTACCAGGATGACTCCATAAAGGTGTCAAAGGTGTCGGTTTCACGCAGCGCAGGCTGACCGTTGACGGTGGTTTTTGCCCACTCCGGATCGGCTTTGATCGGGCTGGTGATACCGTCCATGACCACGTCTTCTGGCAGGATCACCGGGAGCTGATCTTCCGGCGTTGGCATCACGGTGCCATCTTCCAGCGTCACCATTGGGATTGGCGCACCCCAGTAACGCTGGCGGGACACGCCCCAGTCGCGCAGGCGGAAGTTAACTTTGCGCTCGCCCACGCCAAGGGAGGCCAGCTTGTCGGCGATGGCGTTGAAGCCCTCTTCGAAGCTCAGACCGCTGAACTCGCCGGAGTTGAACAAGGTACCTTTTTCGGTCAGCGCTTGTTCGGACAGGTCTGGTTCAGATCCGTCAGCCGCCAGGATAACAGGCTTGATGGTCAGGCCATATTTGGTGGCAAACTCGTAGTCGCGCTGGTCGTGACCCGGAACAGCCATCACAGCACCTGTGCCGTATTCCATCAGCACGAAGTTGGCGGCCCAGACAGGGATCGCTTCGCCAGTCAGTGGGTGAATGGCTTTAAAGCCCGTATCAACACCTTTTTTCTCCATCGTCGCCATGTCGGCTTCGGCCACTTTGGTGTTGCGGCATTCGTCGATGAAGGTCGCCAGTTCCGGGTTGCTCTCTGCCGCTTTCTGCGCCAGCGGGTGACCTGCGGCCACGGCCAGGTAGGTCGCGCCCATGAAGGTGTCCGGACGGGTGGTGTAGACAGTCAGGGTCTGATCATAGTTCTCAACGTTGAAGGTAATCTCCACGCCTTCAGAACGGCCGATCCAGTTGCGCTGCATGGTTTTAACGGTGTCTGGCCAGTGGTCCAGATTGTCCAGATCGTTCAGCAGCTCATCAGCGTAAGCGGTGATTTTGATAAACCATTGCGGGATCTCTTTACGCTCAACTTTGGTGTCGCAGCGCCAGCAGCAGCCGTCGATAACCTGTTCGTTAGCGAGAACGGTCTGGTCATTCGGGCACCAGTTCACGGCAGAGGTCTTCTTATACACCAGGCCTTTTTTGTACAGCTCGGTGAAGAACTTCTGTTCCCAGCGGTAGTATTCCGGGGTGCAGGTTGCCAGCTCGCGGCTCCAGTCATAGCCAAAGCCCAGCATTTTGAGCTGGTTTTTCATGTACGCGATGTTGTCGTACGTCCACGGTGCCGGCGCGGTGTTGTTTTTGACCGCTGCGCCTTCCGCAGGCAGACCGAACGCATCCCAGCCGATAGGCTGCAGAACGTTTTTGCCCAGCATGCGCTGGTAGCGTGCAATCACATCGCCGATGGTGTAGTTACGCACATGGCCCATGTGTAGTCGACCAGAAGGATAGGGAAGCATCGACAGGCAGTAATACTTCTCTTTGCTCTCGTCTTCGGTTACTTCAAAGGTGCGCTTCTCGTCCCAGTGTTGCTGGACTTTTGATTCTATCTCTTCCGGGCGGTATTGCTCTTGCATGGCAGCCAGTGGTCCTGTTTTCAATACAGCTACAAATGTAGCCAATGGATGTGGTAATTCAGATCCGCATAGCATAGCCCAAACGTCCGCGTCAAAACAGCCTTTCGCACAAATGCGCTTTGCAGGAATTTACCGGGTCTGTGCTTCACCTGACAAAGCGGCGGTGAAATAAGGTCTATTATTAGAAATAGTTACTTACCCGGGAGGCAAAATGATGAACAAGGTTGCTCAATTTTATCGCGAACTGGTGGCGACACTGACGGAACGACTGCGTAACGGCGAGCGAGATATCGACGCGCTGGTGGAGCAAGCGCGTGCCCGCGTGACGCAAACGGGTGAGTTAACGCGAACCGAAGTGGAAGAGGTGACGCGCGCCGTGCGTCGCGATCTGGAAGAGTTCGCGCGCAGCTATCAGGAGAGTCAGGAAGAGGTGACCGACAGCGTCTTTATGAGGGTCATTAAGGAGAGCCTGTGGCAGGAGCTGGCTGACATTACTGATAAAACGCAGCTGGAGTGGCGCGAGGTCTTTCAGGATTTGAACCATCACGGTGTGTATCACAGCGGTGAGGTGGTCGGGTTGGGAAATCTGGTGTGTGAGAATTGCCACCACCATATTGCGGTGTATACGCCGGATGTCCTGCCGCTGTGTCCGAAATGCGGCCACGATCAGTTCCAGCGTCGGCCGTTTGAGCCATAAATAAAAGCAAAACGGCAACCATGTTGCCGTTTTTAGTGTCTGCATCCTCTTCCCGTGAGAGAGGGGATCAGGCCGCACTATAGTAAGCAAGTCTCTCTGCCAGCAAATCCACAAACGCCTCGCGATCGATGTCCACCATCACCGTGGTATTCGGTTTATTCCCCGTCAGCGAGTAGTAATCCACCACCGTCATTCCCTGGGTGTATTTTCCCTGCGTCTCGACGCCAACCCATCTGTCCACCGTGGTGAACATTTCCGGCTTCAGTAGCCAGGCAATGGTGCACGGGTCATGCAGCGGCGCGCCGTGGAAGCCCCACTTCTCGGTTTTGTGATACTCCATAAAGAAATCGAGCAGTTCTGCTACGGTTGTCGCAACCGGGTTGCCCACGGAGCGAAATCGCTCAATATCGTCCGCCATAATCTGCGCGCGATGGGTAACGTCCAGTCCTGCCATCACAATCGGTAAGCCGGACTGGAAGACAATTTCCGCCGCTTCCGGGTCGACAAAGATGTTGAACTCCGCCGCAGGCGTCCAGTTCCCCAGCCCCATTGCCCCGCCCATAATCACAATACGGGCAATTTTATTATGCAGCTCAGGATGGCTGTTCAGCAGCAGCGCGACGTTAGTTTGCGGTCCCGTTGCTACCAGCGTGACGGGTTCCGCGCTCTCGCGCAGCACCTTCGCCATCAGATCCACGGCGGTACAGTTTTGCGGCGTGAAGCCCGGCTCAGGCAGTGCCGGGCCGTCCAGCCCGCTTTCACCATGCACGTTATCCGCGATAATTAATTCACGCATCAGGGGTTTGAGGGCTCCACCGGCGACAGGAATATCGGTGCGTTTGAGCAGCGTTAGCATGCGCAAAACGTTACGCAGGGTTTTGTCAGGCGTCTGGTTTCCGGCGGACGAGGTGACGGCTTTTACGTCGAGTTCAGGGGAAGCAAGCGCGAGGACGAGCGCGATTGCGTCATCATGACCCGGATCGCAATCGAGAATAATAGGCTGTGTCATAGCGTTCTCCATACGTAGCGTTATTTTGTGACAAGGTTAACGCTGCAATGTGACGCCGACGAGAGAAAGTGAGTGAAAGCGTGAAGCGGTGCGCAATCCGCAGATTGCGCACCGAGAAGATTAGTGCAGAATTTTCGCAAGGAAATCTTTCGCACGCTCGGATTTCGGGTTAGCGAAGAACTCTTCTTTCGGTGAGTCTTCGACAATTTTCCCTTCGTCCATGAAAATCACGCGGTTGGCCACTTTACGGGCGAAGCCCATTTCATGGGTCACCACCATCATGGTCATCCCTTCATGCGCCAGCTCGACCATCACGTCCAGCACTTCGTTGATCATCTCTGGATCGAGCGCCGACGTTGGCTCATCAAACAGCATTGCCACCGGATCCATACACAGCGCACGGGCGATCGCCACACGCTGCTGTTGGCCGCCAGAAAGCTGTGCCGGGAACTTATCGGCATGCGCCGAGAGCCCAACGCGTTCCAGGAGTTTCAGACCTTTCTCGCGCGACGCTTTTTTATCACGCTTAAGTACTTTTACCTGAGCCAGCGTCAGGTTCTCAATAATGGAGAGGTGAGGGAACAGCTCAAAATGCTGGAACACCATGCCAACGTGCGAGCGAAGCTGAGCAAGGTTGGTTTTCTTGTCGTTGACTTTGGTGCCATTGACAACGATTTCACCCTGTTGCACCGGCTCCAGTCCGTTGACGGTTTTGATCAGCGTCGATTTACCGGAGCCGGACGGCCCGCACACCACCACCACGTCGCCTTTTTTGACTTCAGTGGAGCAGTCGGTCAGCACCTGAAAGTGCCCATACCATTTAGAAACATTTTTCAGGGAAATCATTATACCGTCCTTTTCTTCAGCCAGCTGACCAACAGCGACGCGCTTAAACTAATCACAAAATAGACCGCACCCGCAAAGAGCACCATCTCGACCTGCGTACCATCACGTTCACCTATGGTTGACGCGGTGCGGAAGAAGTCTGCCAGACTCAGCACATAGACCAGCGAGGTATCCTGGAACAGTACGATACCCTGGGTCAGCAGGAGCGGAACCATGGCGCGAAACGCCTGCGGCAGAATAATGAGCTGCATGGACTGCCAGTGCGTCATTCCCAGCGCCAGCGCGGCGCTGGATTGCCCGCGGGAGATACTCTGAATGCCCGCGCGGATAATCTCAGAATAGTAAGCGGCCTCGAACATTGAGAACGCCACCATGGCGGAGATCAGACGGATATCGGTTTTCGGCGACAGCCCCAGCACGTTCTGCAGGAAGCCGGGCACAATCAGGTAAAACCACAGCAGCACCATCACCAGCGGGATGGAGCGGAACACGTTAACGTAGGCGGTCGCAAACCAGGCGAACGGTTTAAAGCTCGACAGGCGCATGACGGCCAGCAGGGTGCCCCAGACGATACCAATGATGATGGCAATAACGGTGATTTTTAAGGTAATCACCAGGCCATCAAGCAGGTAAGGCATGGATGGAACGATAGAACTCCAGTCAAATTCGTACATTATTTGCCCCCCAGATTACCCGGCAGGCGGATTTTGCGTTCAACCAGGTTCATCACCAGCATGATGAAAGCGTTAATCAGAACATATGCGAGCGTGATCGCGGTGAAGGATTCCCACGCGTGAGCGGAGTAATCCAGCAGCTTGCCCGCCTGCGCGGCCATATCCACCAGGCCGATAGTCGAGGCGATGGCCGAGTTTTTCACCAGGTTCATCATCTCGGAGGTCATCGGTGGAACGATAACGCGGTAGGCGTTAGGCAGCAGCACGTAGCGGTAGGTTTGGGGTAGCGTCAGACCCATTGCCAGGCCCGCATTTTTTTGTCCGCGCGGCAATGACTGAATGGCGGCACGCACCTGCTCGCAAACGCGCGCAGCGGTAAACAGCCCCAGACACATCATGGAGGAGACAAAGAACTGCACGTTCGGATCCAGTTCCGACTTGAACCACATGCCAATATTTTCCGGCAGCAGTTCCGGGATGACCAGATACCAGGTAAAGAATTGCACGATCAGCGGAACGTTACGGAACAGTTCCACATAAAGGGTGCCGAGTGTTGAAAGAAAACGGTTAGGAACGGTGCGCAGAATACCGAACAAAGAACCGACAAGAAACGCGATAATCCACGCCGTTATCGATAATGCCACGGTAACCTGAAAGCCGCTCCACAGCCAGCCAAGATAGGTGGTGTTGCCGAACGGGGCTTGTTGCAGAAATATGCCCCAGTTCCAGTCTATTGACATAATAAACTCCAGAAAAAAAAGGGTAGCAGCGCTACCCTCGAAGATTGGTGAGAAGCTCATTTTTAGCGCTGAGTGGGGAACGACCACTCAACGTGTAGTCTGTCCATGCTTCCCGACAATCGAGAGGGCAGGAGATCCCGCCCCTGTAGTTCTAATTAGTTAAGAGCCTTGTCATTTGGAGATTTGAACAGCGCTTTCATGTCGTCAGACAGTTCAAAATTCATGTTCAGGTTTTTTGGTGGAATCGGGTTCTTGAACCACTTGTCGAACCATTTTTCCGCTTCGCCGGAGGTCTGTACCTGAGCGATGGTGTCATCGATCAGCTTTTTGAACTGTGGATCGTCTTTACGCAGCATACAGCCATAGGCTTCTTTCGACTGCGCGGTACCGACGATATCCCAGTTGTCTGGTTTTTTCGCTTTCGCACGCTCGCCCGCCAGCAGGGCGTCATCCATCATAAACGCGACGGCACGACCGCTTTCCAGGGTACGGAAGGAGTCGCCATGGTCTTTCGCGCTGATGATGCGCATATCCATTTTCTTCTCGTCATTCAGCTTGTGCAGCAGCACTTCTGAAGTGGTACCGGAGGTCACAACAACCGCTTTGCCTTTCAGGTCAGCGAAGTCTTTGATCTCACCGCCTTTCTTCGTCAACAGACGGGTGCCCACGACAAAGATGGTGTCCGAGAAGGCAGCCTGTTTTTGACGCTCGAGGTTGTTGGTGGTGGAGCCACACTCGAAGTCGAAGGTGCCGTTTTGCAGCAGTGGAATACGGTTTTGTGAAGTGATAGGGATCAGCTTCACCTGCAGGTCAGGTTTGTTCAGCTTTTTCTTCACGGCTTCAACGATAGCGTTGGAGTAATCCTGTGAATAGCCCACGACTTTTTGCGTGTTGTCGTAGTAAGAGAACGGGACAGAAGATTCACGGTGGCCGACCACGATGACGCCGTTTTTGGCAATCTTGTCGAGAGTGCTGCCTGCTGCAGGCGCATCTTCAGCGTGAACCACGCCAGCAGACATTCCCATAACCAGCATTGCTGTGGCCAGTTTACGTAATTGCATACCCAACTCCTTTTTTATCAGCGCCAGCGACGCATTGATACCCATTGTGATGTTGTTATATCTCGCGCAATGCGAGTGCAGTGTTATGCAAGCTTGTTAACATTTAGTCTGGCTTAATGTAAAGATTTTGCTGCGTTATTGTTTATTTTTGCGAAGCGCGCCGCACCATTCAGAGGCAAATATCTCCCGTTGCACCGTTTCGGTGCTGCCGGCGATCTACGCTGGTGCGACTAAGTTGCACATGAAGCCAAACTGCGTTTACCTGAATAAACAAAGCAATAGGCGTGCCAGAATTGAAATTTTGAGGGAACTGCCGGGTGGCGGCTACGCCTTACCCGGCAACAGAAGGGAAGGTTATTTACGTCGCTGACGCAGGCTCATCAGCACCGCGCCAAAGCCGAACAGCACGGTCATTATCCACAGCGGCCAGTTGCCGGTACGGGCGTATGGCGTCAGCCCCGTGGTTGGCGTGACTTTTGTGGTCAGCACTTCCCGGGTGAACTGCGGGATCATGGCCTGGATTTCACCCTGCGGTCCAATCACAGCGGTGATGCCGTTGTTGGTGCTACGCAGCAGCGGACGCGCCAGCTCCAGGGAGCGCATACGTGCCATCTGGAAGTGCTGCCACGGGCCGATTGACTTACCAAACCAGGCATCGTTTGAGATGGTCAGCAGATAGTCAGTATCCGGGCGGAAGTTATCGCGCACCTGCTCGCCGAGAATGATTTCGTAGCAGATGGCCGCCGTCAGGGCAAATCCGTGCGCGTGCAGCTGAGGCTGTAAGTACGGGCCGCGGCTGAAAGAGGACATCGGCAGGTCAAAGAATGGTGCCAGCGGACGCAGAATCGACTCCAGCGGGACAAATTCACCAAACGGCACCAGGTGGTTCTTGTTGTACCGGTCAGTAGAGTGGTAGCTGTACTCGCTATTTTTCCCGAGCGTAATGATGCTGTTGTAGGTGTCGTAGCGGTTCTGCTGATTCAGACGCGCATCGACAATCCCGGTGATTAGCGTGCTGCCGCGCGCCATCAGCAGGTCGTTCATCATGTTGAGGAACGGCTGCTGGTTAATTTCAAGATCGGGGATCGCAGATTCCGGCCAGATAATCAGCTGTGATTTACCCATTACCTCTTCGGTGGCGTTGGCGTAGATCTTCAGCGTATTCAGCAGCTCTTTCTCATCCCACTTCATAGACTGCGGAATATTCCCCTGCACCATGGAAACCTGCATGGCGCGCTCAGGCTCAGGCGTGAACCAGTGGATATAACGCAGCGGAAAGGGAAGGGCGAACAGCACCAGCGCCACTGCCAGCGGCCTCCAGCCGCGCGAGACGAGCGCCAGGACCAGCAGTCCGCTCACCACCATCAGCAGGAAGTTGATGGCCTCAACGCCCATTACCGGCGCCAGGCCTTTCAGCGGACCGTCAATCTGACTGTAGCCGAACTGCAGCCACGGGAAGCCGGTGAGTACCCAGCCGCGCAGGAACTCGGTTACCTGCCAGACCGCCGGCGCGGCAACGGCGACGCGCAGCCAGGTGGTTTTTGGCCACAGGCGAGAAAGGATGCCGGCGAACAGACCGGTATAGAGCGAGAGATACGCGGCGAGCAATACCACCAGGAAGACGTTTACCGGGCCAGGCATACCGCCAAACTGGGCGATGCTGACATAGACCCAGTTGATACCTGAGCCAAACAGCCCCAGCCCCCAGAAGTAACCGATGGCAGCGGCCTGTACCGGACGACGATTCAGGGTCAGGCCCTGAAGCCCCATCAGGGAGAGGATGGCCGCGGGCCAGATATCGTAAGGTGAGAAAGCCAGCGTACCGCTGGCTCCAAGTAACAGCGCCAGCAGCAAACGGACGCGCTGGCGTTCAAGCAGTGGGGCAAATGCCATTTACATTAATCTTCCAGTTTTGGCACCGGTGAGTCGTCCGGCGTTCTGACGTGAACCTGTATAATACGTCGGCTGTCGGCCATTGCCACTTTGAACTGGTAACCGTCGATGTCAACGGTCTCACCGCGCGCCGGGAGGTGGCCAAAGGCCTGCATCACCAGCCCGCCAATGGTATCGACCTCTTCATCGCTGAAGTGGGTACCGAAGGCGTCGTTGAAGTCCTCAATGGAGGCCAGCGCGCGCACGGTCCAGGTGTGGCGGCTAAGCTGACGGAAGTCGATATCTTCTTCTTCGTCGTACTCGTCTTCGATTTCGCCCACGATCAGCTCAAGAATATCCTCGATCGTGACCAGTCCGGAAACGCCACCAAATTCATCAATAACAATCGCCATGTGGTAGCGCTGAGAGCGGAACTCTTTCAGCATCCGATCCACACGTTTACTCTCCGGCACAACCACGGCCTGGCGTAACACTTTTTCCATGCTGAAGGCTTCGGCATCGCTGCGCATAAATGGCAGCAGATCTTTGGCCATCAAAATCCCTTCGATGTGATCCTTGTCTTCGCTGATGACCGGGAAACGCGAGTGGGCGGATTCGATGATCACATCGAGGCACTCGTCCAGCGTCTGGTTACGTTTCAGGGTGATCATCTGCGAGCGGGGGATCATGATATCGCGAACGCGCTGGTCGGCGATGTCCATAACCCCTTCGAGCATTTCGCGCGTATCTTCGTCGATAAGATCGTTCTGCCCGGAATCACGAATCAGCTCCAGCAGTTCATCACGGTTTTTGGGTTCGCCGTGGAAAAGCTGGTTCAGAATGAGGGAGAAAAATCCCTTTTTACTGGTTGTCGTGTCGCTACTGTGTGAATTGTCGTCGCTCATGGCGTTTGTTAAGGGTTCTCTTGTTAGTTCAACGTTTACCGCCACGCGATGTCCTTTCGTGGCGGCATGTGAGTCAGTCAGGTGACGGACTATTCTTTCTCGGCAATGTACGGATCCTCATAGCCCAGAGCAAGCATTATCTCTGTCTCGAGGGACTCCATCTCTTCCGCTTCGTCGTCTTCAATGTGATCGTAGCCGAGCAGGTGCAGACTGCCGTGTACCACCATATGCGCCCAGTGGGCCTCAAGCGGCTTTTGCTGTTCTTTAGCTTCCTGCTCAACCACCTGACGGCAGATGATCAGATCGCCCAGCAGCGGTATCTCAATGCCCGGCGGCGCTTCGAACGGGAAAGAGAGCACGTTGGTCGGCTTATCTTTCCCGCGATAGGTCAGGTTAAGCTCGTGGCTTTCAGCTTCATCCACCAGGCGAATCGTAACTTCTGATTCTTCCTGAAACTGAGGAATAACGGCATCCAGCCATTTCTGAAACTGTGCCTCATCTGGCATGCCGGAATTGTCTTCACAGGCCAGCTGTAAATCGAGGATCACCTGACTCATTTCTGTTCTTGCTCCTGCGCTTCGCGCTTACGTTCTGCGGCCAGTTCGGCCTTACGCTTCTGATCCGCCTCTTCCCAGGCTTCATAGGCGTTAACGATACGCGCGACCACCGGGTGGCGTACCACGTCTTCACTGTGGAAGAAGTTAAAGCTGATTTCGTCGACCTCGGCCAGCACCTCAATGGCGTGGCGCAGGCCGGATTTGGTGCTGCGCGGCAGGTCAATCTGGGTGACGTCACCGGTAATGACCGCTTTCGAGTTAAAACCGATACGCGTCAGGAACATCTTCATCTGTTCGATGGTGGTGTTCTGGCTTTCGTCGAGAATGATGAACGCATCGTTCAGCGTACGACCGCGCATGTAGGCGAGCGGAGCAACTTCGATAACGTTACGCTCAATGAGCTTCTCGACCTTCTCAAAGCCCAGCATTTCGAACAGCGCATCGTATAAAGGACGCAGATACGGGTCGACCTTCTGGCTCAGATCGCCTGGCAGGAAGCCCAGTTTTTCACCCGCTTCAACGGCAGGGCGGGTCAGCAGGATGCGACGGATCTCCTGGCGTTCCAGGGCATCTACCGCAGCGGCAACGGCCAGATAGGTTTTACCCGTACCCGCCGGGCCCACCCCGAAGGTGATATCGTGGTCGAGGATATTGGCGATGTATTGCGCCTGGTTTGGCGTACGCGGCTTAATGACGCCACGTTTGGTCTTGATATTGATTGCCTTACCGTAGTCCGGCACGCTTTCCGCGCTCTGCTCAAGCACGCGCGCCTCTTTAATGGCGAGGTGAATTTGTTCCGGTTCGATATCCTGAATTTCGCCACGCATGGGGGATGTATCCACATACAGGCTACGCAGAATATCCGCAGCGGCGTTGACGCAGATAGGGCGTCCGGTAAGTTTGAAATGATTATCGCGACGATTGATTTCGATACCCAGACGTCGCTCCAGTTGTTTGATGTTGTCATCAAACGGCCCGCACAGGCTCAGCAGGCGAGCGTTGTCTGCTGGCTCAAGGCTAATTTCACGCGTATCTATGTTCAAACTGTTCCTCTTTAATTAGTTAACCGATCCGTTGCGATAGGGCGTAATAAAACGGTCATTACCGAAATTATTCACGCCACAGAATAAAGGCGCAAGCGTTGCGGAAGATATTGGGGACGATGAGAGGAAATACAAGGCCTGCCGGAAAGGCAGGCCTTGGGGATTAAGGCTGGTAAATCCCAACGCCAGAATCGTTTTCTTTACGGGTACGAGAGATCACGGATTCCGGTGACTCAGCAATACGCAGGCCCATTTCGTCCTCGGTGCGTACCAGCTTCGCGCGCAGCGAGTTGGTCAGCACTTCGACAATCTCGACGTCCACGAATTTACCGATCATGTCCGGGGTGCCTTCAAAGTTCACCACGCGGTTGTTTTCCGTACGACCGGAGAGTTCCATAATGCTCTTGCGGGAAGTGCCTTCCACCAGAATGCGCTGAACGGTGCCGAGCATACGGCGGCTCCACGCGTTGGCCTGCTGGTTAATACGATCCTGGAGAACATACAGACGCTGCTTTTTCTCTTCTTCCGGCACATCGTCAACCATATCGGCCGCAGGTGTCCCAGGACGCGCAGAGAAGATAAAGCTGTAGCTGACGTCAAAATTCACTTCACCGATGAGCTTCATGGTGCGCTCGAAGTCATCAGCGGTTTCGCCAGGGAAGCCGACGATAAAATCGGAGCTGATCTGGATATCCGGACGCGCTTCACGCAGCTTGCGAATGGTGGACTTGTACTCGAGCACCGTATGCGGGCGGCCCATCAGGTTCAGCACGCGGTCAGAACCACACTGAATCGGCAGGTGCAGGAAGCTCACCAGCTCTGGCGTATCGCGATACACGTCGATGATGTCGTCGGTAAATTCCATCGGATGGCTGGTGGTAAAGCGAATGCGGTCGATACCGTCAATCGCAGCCACCAGACGCAACAGCTCGGCAAAGCTGCCGGTGGTGCCGTCGTAGTTTTCCCCACGCCAGGCGTTAACGTTCTGGCCCAGCAGGTTTACTTCGCGAACGCCCTGTGCGGCAAGCTGTGCGATTTCAAACAGTATATCGTCTGCTGGACGGCTGACTTCTTCACCACGGGTGTAAGGCACCACGCAGTAAGTGCAGTATTTGTTGCAGCCTTCCATGATGGAGACGAAGGCGGTCGGGCCATCGGCGCGCGGCTCCGGCAGACGGTCAAATTTTTCGATCTCAGGGAAGCTAACGTCAACGACCGGGCTACGGTTGCCGCGAACCTGATTGATCATCTCCGGCAGGCGGTGCAGGGTCTGAGGGCCAAAGACGATATCCACATACGGGGCTCTCTGGCGGATCAGCTTGCCTTCCTGCGACGCAACGCAACCGCCCACGCCGATGATCAGGTCCGGGTTTTTTCGCTTGAGAAGCTTCCAGCGGCCTAACACGTGAAAGACTTTTTCCTGCGCTTTTTCACGAATCGAACAGGTGTTCAGCAGCAGCACGTCCGCTTCTTTCGCATTTTCAGTCAGCTGGTATCCGTGGGTGGTATCCAGCAGATCGGCCATCTTGGATGAATCGTATTCGTTCATCTGACAGCCCCAGGTTTTTATATGGAGTTTTTTAGTCATCGACTTGCTCAGCTCAGGATTGCAAGCCGCGTATTGTAATGCTTTGGTGGGGTTGTGACCAGTATGAAGGTTGTGTGTCTCAGGACCGCAAAAATCCGGTAAACTTAAGGGATTCTCCAATAAGGAAAATTGACCATGACACTCCAACACACCGAAGTTGCCGTTGTCGGCGGCGGTATGGTCGGCGGCGCGCTGGCGCTGGGGCTGGCGCAGCAGGGATTTGAGGTAACGGTAATTGAACAGGCTGCTCCGCCGACATTCGATCCCACCAGCAAACCGGATGTGCGCATTTCCGCGATCAGCGCGGCGTCCGTCGATCTGCTGCGCGGGCTGGGCGTCTGGGACGCGGTGCTGGCGATGCGCGCCCATCCATACAGCCGTCTTGAAACCTGGGAGTGGGAAAATGCCCACGTCGCGTTTGATGCCGCTGAGCTGAAGCTGCCGCGCCTGGGCTATATGGTGGAAAACAACGTGCTCCAGCGGGCGCTCTGGCAAGCCCTGGAGTCGCACCCTAAGGTCACGCTGCGCGTGCCTGCGTCGCTTAAGGCGCTGCATCCTCACGATAGCGGTTATGTACTGGCCCTCGACAGCGGCGATGAACTGGCCGTGAAGCTGGTCGTCGGGGCGGACGGCGCCAACTCGCTGGTCAGGCAGATGGCGGGGATTGGGGTTCATGCCTGGCAGTATGAGCAGTCCTGCATGCTGATTACCGTCGAGTGCGAGAATGCGCCGGGTGAAAGTACCTGGCAGCACTTTACCCCGAATGGCCCGCACGCCTTTTTACCGCTGTTTGATAACTGGGCGTCTCTGGTGTGGTACGACAAACCGGCTCGCATTCGTCAGCTGCAGGGGCTCTCAATTGAACAATTGCAGTGGGAAATCCATCTGAACTTCCCTGGCCGTTTGGGCAACGTTACGCCGATCGCTGCAGGGGCGTTCCCGCTCACGCGCCGTCACGCATTGCAGTATGCCCGAGAGGGGCTGGCGCTGGTGGGGGATGCGGCACACACTATTCACCCGCTGGCCGGGCAGGGGGTCAACCTGGGGTATCGTGACGTTGAGGCTTTACTGGATGTGCTTGGCAGCGCCCGCGGGCACGCGGAAAACTGGGCCAGCCATCTGGTCCTGAAGCGTTACCAGACGCGACGCATGGCGGATAACTTTATTATGCAGTCGGGAATGGATCTGTTCTATGCCGGGTTCAGTAATGACTTAGCCCCGGTGCGCATTCTGCGTAATATTGGATTGATGGCGGCAGAGCGTGCCGGTGGTCTGAAGCGTCAGGCACTGAAATACGCCCTGGGACTTTAATTTTTGCTCCGACTATTCCCTCGCCCCTTTTGGGGAGAGGGTGAGGGGGCATCAGGCAGGATAATAGCGAATAACAAAAACAAAAAAGCCCGCATAGCGGGCTTTTTTGTTACTTAAGTGGCTGGGGTGCAGGGATTCGAACCCCGGAATGCTGGTATCAGAAACCAGAGCCTTACCGCTTGGCGACACCCCAATTGCGTCAAACAAACTGCTTAACGACTTTGAAATTGGCTGGGGTACGAGGATTCGAACCTCGGAATGCCGGAATCAGAATCCGGTGCCTTACCGCTTGGCGATACCCCAACAATTTGTTTTGATTCCCGAAAAATCGACAATCTTAATTTGGTGGCTACGACGGGATTCGAACCTGTGACCCCATCATTATGAGTGATGTGCTCTAACCAACTGAGCTACGTAGCCAGTACTACAATCTTCGATTGGCTGGGGTACCTGGATTCGAACCAGGGAATGCCGGTATCAAAAACCGGTGCCTTACCGCTTGGCGATACCCCAATACCGCGGAGAACCGCAAAATCGAAGAAATATGGCTGGGGTACCTGGATTCGAACCAGGGAATGCCGGTATCAAAAACCGGTGCCTTACCGCTTGGCGATACCCCATCCGTGCAACGCTTACCCGGGAATGGTGCGGGAGGCGAGACTTGAACTCGCACACCTTGCGGCGCCAGAACCTAAATCTGGTGCGTCTACCAATTTCGCCACTCCCGCAAAAAAGATGGTGGCTACGACGGGATTCGAACCTGTGACCCCATCATTATGAGTGATGTGCTCTAACCAACTGAGCTACGTAGCCATCTTTTTTCGCGTTACCTTATCGGCGTTGCGGGGCGCATTATGCGTATAGACCCTTACAGCGTCAACACCTTTTTCAACGAAAATAGCCGGAATGTGACTGTTTGGTTAGGTTGCGAACAGCGTGGCCGAATATTCGGCAATTATTGGTTATTAATCAGATTTAGGCGGTGAAATGTGAGGCAAAAAAATCAGGCCCCTGAGGGGCCTGATTGCGATCTGAGTGATTATTTGTAGGCTGACTGGTGAACGCCTACCGCGCGTCCTGATGGATCGTTCATGGATTTGAACGATTCATCCCATTCTATTGCTTTGGCAGACGAACAGGCGACGGACGGGCCACCCGGTACACACTCGGCAGCACTCGGCACCGGGAACAGCTCTTCAAAAATTTCACGGTACAAATAGGCCTCTTTCGAGCCCGGCGTGTTGTAAGGGAAGCGGAAGCTTGCGGTTTCCAGCTGTTGGTCTGAAACCTGTTTCGCCGCGACCTCTTTCAGGGTGTCGATCCAGCTATAACCTACTCCATCGGAGAACTGCTCTTTCTGACGCCATGCCACGCTCGCCGGCAGGTAGGATTCAAAACATTCACGCAGGATATGTTTTTCCATTTTGCCGTTGCCGCACATCTTGTCCTGAGGGTTAATGCGCATCGCCACGTCGAGGAATTTCTTATCCAGGAACGGTACGCGCGCTTCCACGCCCCAGGCCGACATCGCTTTGTTGGCACGCGCACAGTCGAACATGTGCAACGCCTGAAGCTTACGCACGGTTTCTTCATGCAGCTCTTTAGCGTTTGGCGCTTTGTGGAAGTACAGGTAGCCGCCAAACACTTCGTCCGAACCTTCACCTGAGAGCACCATCTTGATGCCCATCGCTTTGATCTTACGCGACATCAGGTACATCGGCGTTGAGGCGCGGATGGTGGTCACGTCATAGGTTTCGATGTGATAGATCACATCGCGGATCGCATCCAGACCTTCCTGCACGGTGAAATGAATTTCATGGTGCACGGTGCCGAGGTGGTTCGCCACTTCCTGAGCAGCTTTCAGGTCAGGTGCACCTTCCAGGCCAACCGCAAAAGAGTGCAGCTGTGGCCACCAGGCTTCTGAGCGCTCCTGATCTTCCACGCGACGGGCCGCGAATTTCTTGGTGATCGCGGAGATCACGGAGGAGTCCAGACCTCCGGAGAGCAGCACGCCGTACGGCACGTCGGACATCAGGTGGCTTTTCACGGAATCTTCCAGAGCCTGACGCAGTTCGGCTTTGTCCGTGACGTTGTCTTTTACCGCATCATAGTCGAACCAGTCACGCTGGTAATAGGAACGGATCTCGCCGTCTTTGCTCCACAGATAGCTGCCCGCCGGGAACTCTTTAATGGTGCGGCAGACCGGCACCAGGGCTTTCATTTCAGAGGCAACGTAGAAGTTGCCATGCTCATCGTGGCCCATGTACAGCGGGATAATGCCGATGTGGTCACGGCCAATCAGGTAAGCATCTTTTTCGCTGTCGTACAGGGCGAAGGCAAACATTCCCTGCAGGTCGTCCAGGAACTCGGGCCCTTTCTCCTGATACAGCGCCAGGATCACTTCACAGTCAGAACCGGTCTGGAACGCGTAGCGGTCGTCGTATTCGGCGCGCAGGGCCTGGTGGTTATAGATTTCACCGTTGACAGCCAGCGCGTGCGTTTTTTTCTCGTTATACAGCGGCTGTGCACCGGCGTTGACGTCAACAATAGACAGACGTTCGTGAGCCAGAATCGCTTTGTCACTGGCGTAAACGCCTGACCAGTCCGGGCCGCGATGGCGCATCAGGCGGGATAGTTCGAGTGCTTTTTTACGCAGTTCGCCCGCGTCAGTTTTAATATCCAGTACGCCAAAAATTGAACACATAACCTTCTCCGTTAACCCTGTTGCTTTGTAATGTTGCTTGCTTATGAAAATGCCGCAAAGTGGCAGGGCGCGCAAGCGTTTTGCAGGCTAAAACGGAAATAGTGCAATCGTGATTGCGGAATAGTGAAAAAAGAGCACGTTATGAATTCTTTTATTGATGATTATTCAATAAAACGTGCTTTTTGTTAGATGGGGTTTTATTTGTGTAGGCCATAAATGAAAAAACCACGCCCTGAGGCGTGGTTCGGAATCAAATAATATCGATTTCGTCGACGGAGGGGTAAATCCAGCTCGGCCGGAACGGCATCGAATCAATATCATCAAGTTGAGAGACGCCGGAGAGGACCAGAATTGTCTCCAGACCCGCCTGGAAACCGGCCAGAATATCGGTGCGCAGGTTATCGCCGACAATAACCGTTTCTTCAGAGTGCGCCTGCATCTTGTTGAGCGCGGCACGAATGATCCACGGGCTCGGTTTACCGACCACGAACGGCTGACGACCTGAGATTTTCTCGATACCGGCGCAGAGCGCGCCGCAGGCCGGATAAAAACCACGGCCGTGCGTATCCGGGTTGGTAGCGATAAAGCGCGCGCCGCTGGCGACAAAATATGCAGCTTTATGCATCATCTCCCAGTTAAAGGAACGCGTCTCGCCAACAATCACGAAGTCCGGGTTTACATCAGTGATGGTGAAGCCTGCTTTGTACAGCTCGTGGATCAGCGCACCTTCCCCCACTACGTAGGCTTTCTTTCCTTCCTGGCGCTTCAGAAAATCCGCTGTGGCCATCGCCGAGGTATAAAACACGCTGTCCGGGACGTCGACGCCTGCGGTGGCAAAACGGTTTGCCAGATCCTGACCGGTTTGGGAAGGGTAGTTCGTGAGCAGAACCAGTGGCATTCCTTTGTCGATAATGCGGTGAAGAAACTCCGCAGCACCCGGCACGGCGACGTTGTCGTGCATCAGCACGCCGTCGATATCACAAATTACGTTCTTAATGGTCATGGACAGTCCGACATCAAAAAAAGAAGGCGTTACTATAAGGTCCGATCAACTTTCCAGCAAATGCTGCAGCAGAATTCCGTTAAGCATGGCGCGTTTGACCAGCGCGAATGCGCCAATCGCCGAACGATGGTCAAGCTTTGAACGAACAACCGGGAGATTCTGGCGGAATGCTTTCAGCGCCTGGGTGTTAATACAGCCTTCAATGGCGGGGAGTAGCACCTTTTCCGCTTCTACAATTTCACCGGCGATCACCACTTTTTGTGGGTTGAACAGGTTAATGGCGATGGCGATGGTTTTCCCCAGGTGGCGTCCTACCTGCTCGATCACTTCACAGGCCAGCGCATCGCCTTTATTGGCGGCTTTGCAGATGGTTCCTATCTTGTAATCGTCCAGCGTGACGCGGCTTTGATAACCCTGCTCAAGGAGATGGCGAACGCGCTGCTCGATGGCCGTATTGGCGGCAATGGTTTCAAGGCAGCCGAAGTTGCCGCAGTGGCAGCGCTCCCCGAGGGGCTCAACCTGAATGTGGCCGATCTCGCCGACGTTACCGTTGCGACCAATAAAAATACGGCCGTTAGAGATAATACCGGCGCCCGTTCCGCGGTGAACGCGCACCAGAATAGAGTCTTCGCAGTCCTGGCTCGCACCAAAGTAGTGCTCTGCCAGTGCCAGAGAGCGAATGTCGTGGCCCACAAAGCAGGTTACTTTAAAACGCTTTTCCAGCGCGTCGACCAACCCCCAGTTTTCAACCTGAATGTGCGGCATATATCGGATCACGCCGCTTTCCGGGTCGACCAGGCCGGGCAGAATCACGGAGATAGCAATAAGTTCGCGGATTTTGCGCTGACAGCTTTCAATAAACTGCGCGATGGTATTCAGCAGCGCATGCTCCAGCGTCTCCTGGGTGCGCTCCGGAAGAGGGTAGTGCTCTTCCGCAATCGCTTTACTGCTCAGATCGTACAGCGTGAGCGTGGTGTCATGACGGCCCAGCCGGACGCCAATTGCCTGAAAATTGCGGGTTTCGGTAATAATGGAGATAGCGCGGCGGCCCCCGGTGGAGGCCTGCTGATCGACTTCTTTGATCAGACCGCGCTCAATGAGCTGGCGGGTAATTTTTGTCACGCTGGCGGGAGCAAGCTGGCTTTGTTCGGCTATTTGAATTCGCGAGATTGGTCCGTGCTGGTCAATCAGGCGGTATACCGCCGCACTGTTAAGTTGTTTAACGAGATCGACATTACCGATTTGAGCTTGTCCGCCAGGTGTCATACTTTTACTTACTCAGTGACGACCTCGTTACCATTAACGATGGTCTTAATAATTTTAAAATCGTGTGTGAATGCCGTCAGGTTTGCAACCATACCTGGTGCAATTCCGCCGAGCTGTTTATCCACGCCCATTGCGCGAGCCGGATAAAGGGTTGCCATACGCAGGACTTCATCAAGCGCAATTCCGCAATGTTCAACCAGGTTACGCACCCCTTCAATCATGGTCAAAGAGGAACCGCTCAGCGTACCGTTTTCATCCACACACAGTCCATTGCGGTAGTATATTGTTTTACTGGCAAAAATGAACTGCTCAATATTTGCACCTGCCGGTGCGGTGGCATCCGTCACCAGACAAAGCTTGTCACCTTTCAGCCGCTTAGCATTGCGAATGTTGGTGTAATCGACATGTAATCCGTCCGCAATTATGCCGCAGTAGACGTCTGGCTCATCCAGAATCGCCCCGACCAGGCCCGGTTCACGGCCTGTGATATACGGCATAGCGTTGTAAAGGTGCGTTGCGAAGGTAATGCCCGCGCGGAAACCGGCTTTCGCCTCTTTCAGCGTCGCGTTAGAGTGCCCTGCTGAAACGATAATCCCGGCACCAGCCAGTTTGCTGATGACATCCGTACCCGTCATTTCAGGCGCTAGCGTCACTTTGGTGATCACATCGGCGTTCGCACACAGGTAGTCAACCAGTTCCGCATCAGGTTTACGCACGTAATTCGGGTTATGCGTCCCTTTCTTGACCATATTCAGCCATGGCCCTTCAAGATGCAGGCCCAGTGCCTGATTAGGGTGTTTGGCCAGGTATTCCCGCATCACGCGGATACCCTGCTTCATGAGATCATCACTACTGGTGATGAGCGTTGGCAGATAGCTGGTGCAGCCCGATTTCTCATTGGCTTTCTGCATGATCTCCAGGGTTTCGACCGTCACCGCATCCGCGGTGTCATTGAATTGCACACCGCCGCAGCCGTTAAGCTGTACGTCGATGAAACCGGGGGAGATTACTGCTCCATTGAGTGAGCGCTGTTCAATCTCCGGCGGCAGTTCTGCCAGCGGGCAAACACGTTCAATCAGGCCATCAGCGATAACAATCGCATGGTCATCCAGAATTTCATGGCCGGTATAAATCCGACCGTGGGTTAAAGCGTACATAACGACCCCCGGTTAAAAAAAGCGGCCGCCTCTTGATGAAGAGGCGGTTATTCAATTACAGACCTTTGATGTTCTCAGCTTCTAACTCGTTGAAGTATTTCAGCGTTTTAACCTTCAGCTCCATCGTGGACGGTTCGTCGCAAACGATGACTGATTTAGGATGCAGCTGCAGGCAGCTGATGGTCCACATATGGTTAACGTTGCCTTCAACGGCAGCCTGGAGCGCTTGGGCTTTCACGCCGCCCAGCACCAGGATCATCACTTCTTCGGCATCCAGCAGGGTGCCTACGCCTACGGTCAGGGCGTATTTTGGTACCTGGTTAACATCGCCGTCAAAGAAGCGGGAGTTTGCCACGCGCGTGTCATGGGTCAGCGTTTTAATACGGGTGCGGGAAGCCAGAGATGACGCCGGTTCGTTAAACGCGATATGACCATCATTACCTACACCACCCATGAACAGGTGGATCTTACCGTAAGAACGGATTTTTTCTTCATACTGACGGCATTCTGCGTCAATATCAGGCGCGTTTCCATTCAGCAGGTTAATATTTTCAGATGGAATATCAACGTGATCAAAGAAATTGCGGTGCATAAAGCTATGGTAGCTTTCCGGGTGGTCTTTCGGTAAGCCAACGTATTCATCCATATTGAAGGTCACAACATGTTTGAAGCTAACCTGGCCTGCTTTATGCATCTCAACCAGCGCCTTATAGGCGGTCAGCGGTGTGCCGCCTGTCGGAAGTCCAAGAACGAAAGGACGATCGGCGGTCGGCTTAAACGCGTTAATACGATTAACGATATGGCGAGCGGCCCATTTACCGACTTGTTCAGCAGTTGCCAGGGGAATCAGTCTCATTGTTCACCTCGAGAGTTAAAGTAGAAGAGTGGGCGGATGGCTATCGGAACCTGATACTTAAGCGTAACCTGGAAACTTTCAGGCCGGATCAATCCGTCTTGATTTTTTGAATGATAAAATAAGTTTTCACTGTTAGCCAGTATGAGGGAGGGTAAATAACGATATTTGGTGACAAAAATCACAAAAAATACGCGTTTAATTTGCGATACGAATTAATTTTTCACACACTCACAATGCCAGTGAAGCATCAACGGTATCTATCGTTCGTGACACAATAAAAAACAGAGCTGAGAACATGCCTTAAACGGGGTCTCATAGGGGGAAGAAAGTGAGTATTCTAGGTTATTTACAAAAGGTTGGTCGCGCACTGATGGTGCCGGTCGCCACGCTGCCTGCCGCAGCCATCCTGATGGGTGTCGGCTACTGGATCGACCCCAACGGCTGGGGTAATACCAGCGCGCTGGCGGCGTTCTTTATCAAGTCAGGTTCCGCCATTATCGACAACATGTCCGTGTTGTTCGCGATTGGTGTGGCTTACGGTATGTCCAAAGACAAAGACGGTGCCGCTGCGCTGACCGGTTTTGTCGGTTTCCTCGTGTTAACCACCCTCTGCTCGCCTGCAGCGGTGGCTATGATCCAAAAAATTCCGGCGGACCAGGTTCCGGCGGCATTCGGTAAGATCAGCAACCAGTTTGTCGGTATCCTTGTGGGTATCATCTCCGCTGAACTGTATAACCGCTTCAGCAGCGTAGAGCTGCCAAAAGCACTCTCCTTCTTTAGTGGTCGCCGTCTGGTCCCCATCCTGACCTCGTTTGTGATGATCGTTGTTGCGTTCATCATGATGTACGTCTGGCCGATGATCTTCGACGGTCTGGTTAACTTCGGTGAGCACATCCAGAAACTGGGATCTGTCGGTGCGGGCGTGTATGCGTTCTTCAACCGTCTGCTGATCCCGGTCGGTCTGCACCACGCGCTGAACTCCGTGTTCTGGTTCGACGTTGCTGGTATTAACGATATCCCTAACTTCCTGGGTGGCGCACAGTCCATCGAAGCAGGTAAAGCGGTTGTCGGTATCACCGGTCGTTACCAGGCGGGCTTCTTCCCGATCATGATGTTTGGTCTGCCAGGTGCTGCGCTGGCTATCTACCACTGCGCGCGTCCAGAGAATAAAGCGAAAGTGCTGGGTATCATGATGGCGGGGGCGTTCGCGGCCTTCTTCACCGGTATCACCGAGCCGCTGGAGTTCTCCTTCATGTTCGTGGCGCCGGTTCTGTATGTGATCCACGCCGTTCTGACCGGTATCTCCGTGTTCATTGCTGCCAGCATGCAATGGATTGCCGGTTTCGGCTTCAGCGCCGGTCTGGTGGATATGGTGCTGTCGTCCCGTAACCCGCTGGCGACCCACTGGTGGATGCTGATCCCGCAGGGTCTGGTGTTCTTTGCGATCTACTACGTGGTGTTCCGTTTCACTATCACCAAATTCAACCTGATGACGCCGGGTCGTGAACTGGCTGTGGCCGGTAGCGAAGCGGATGGTCAGGATATGAACGTGAGCGGTGCTCAGGATCAGGACGTATCAGGTCTGGCGCGTCAGTACATCGCCGCTGTCGGCGGTTCTGACAACCTGACCGGCATCGACGCCTGTATCACTCGCCTGCGTCTGAACGTTAAAGACTCTTCCCTGGTGAACGAAGCGCTGGCCAAACGTCTGGGTGCTTCCGGTGTTATCCGCCTGAACAAAACCAGCGTGCAGATTATCGTTGGCTTCGTAGCAGAGAAAATTGCTAATGCCATGAAAACCACTGGTCCGGTAGCCGCAGCAGAAGCTTCTGCCGCACCTGTCGCCGCGCCAGCGGCTGCAAAACCGCAGGCGGTACCCAACGCCAAAACGGTAGCCGCGCTGGTTTCACCGGTCACCGGTGAAGTCGTTGCGATTGAGCAGGTGCCTGACGAAGCCTTCGCCAGTAAAGCGGTCGGTGACGGTGTGGCGGTGAAACCAACGGATAAAACCGTTGTGTCTCCTGCTGCCGGTACCATCGTGAAAATCTTCAACACAAACCACGCGTTCTGCCTCGAAACCGAAAATGGCGCGGAGATCGTTGTCCACATGGGTATCGATACCGTTGCGCTGAACGGTCAGGGCTTTACTCGCCTGGTGGAAGAGGGCGCTGAAGTAGTGGCAGGACAGCCGATTCTGGAAATGGATCTGGACTTCCTGAACGCCAACGCGCGCTCAATGATTAGCCCGGTCGTATGCAGCAACATCGACGACTTCAGCGGTCTGCTCATCCAGGCGAAAGGTCAGGTTATTGCGGGTCAAACACCGCTGTATGAGATTAAAGGCAAGTAATCGCTCCTGAGTAGAGTCATGCCTTAAGCGGCGGGGGATACCCTCCGCCGCTTTTTTTTGCAGCAAAAGCCCCCATTATTTTCCTCAGAGACGTTTTAAGGGTTGTCACTACGTCCGGCTTATAAGATCATATGCCGTTATACGTTGTTTACGCTTTGAGGAATCCACGATGAGTGAGGCAGAAGCCCGCCCGAGTAACTTTATTCGTCAGATCATCGATGAAGATCTGGCCAGTGGTAAGCACACCACAATTCATACCCGCTTCCCGCCGGAGCCGAACGGCTACCTGCATATTGGGCATGCGAAGTCCATCTGCCTGAACTTTGGCATTGCGCAAGACTATCAGGGACAGTGCAACCTGCGTTTCGATGACACCAACCCAGTAAAAGAAGACATCGAATACGTTGAGTCCATCAAGAATGACGTGCAATGGCTGGGCTTCAACTGGTCTGGCGATATCTGCTACTCCTCTGACTATTTTGATCAGCTTTACGCCTACGCGGTTGAACTGATCAACAAGGGTTTGGCGTATGTTGACGAACTGTCTGCTGATGAGATCCGTGAGTACCGCGGTACGCTGACTGCACCGGGAAAAAATAGCCCGTTTCGCGATCGCAGCGTGGAAGAGAACCTGGCGCTGTTTGAAAAAATGCGTGCCGGTGGCTTCGAAGAAGGCAAAGCGTGCCTGCGTGCTAAAATCGACATGGCGTCTCCGTTCATCGTAATGCGCGATCCGGTGCTGTACCGCATCAAGTTCGCAGAACACCACCAGACCGGCAACAAGTGGTGCATCTACCCGATGTACGACTTTACCCACTGCATCAGCGATGCGCTGGAAGGCATTACGCACTCCCTGTGTACGCTGGAGTTCCAGGACAACCGTCGTCTGTACGACTGGGTTCTGGATAACATCACCATTCCTGTGCATCCGCGCCAGTACGAGTTCTCTCGTCTGAATCTGGAATACACCGTGATGTCCAAGCGTAAGCTGAACCTTCTGGTGACAGACAAGCACGTTGAAGGTTGGGATGACCCGCGTATGCCGACCATCTCCGGTCTGCGTCGTCGTGGTTACACTGCCGCTTCTATTCGTGAGTTCTGCAAACGTATCGGCGTGACCAAGCAGGATAACACCATCGAAATGGCGTCTCTGGAATCCTGCATTCGCGAAGATCTCAACGAAAACGCCCCGCGCGCGATGGCGGTTATCGATCCGGTGAAACTGGTTATCGAAAACTATCCGCAGGGTGAAAGCGAGCTTGTCTCCATGCCTAACCACCCGAACAAACCGGAAATGGGTAGCCGCGACGTGCCGTTCAGCGGTGAGATCTGGATTGATCGTGCTGACTTCCGCGAAGAAGCCAATAAGCAGTACAAGCGTCTGGTGCTGGGTAAAGAAGTGCGTCTGCGTAATGCCTACGTCATCAAAGCCGAGCGCGTAGAGAAAGATGCAGAAGGGAATATCACCACTATCTTCTGTTCTTATGATGCTGAAACGCTGAGCAAAGATCCGGCGGATGGCCGCAAGGTGAAAGGCGTTATTCACTGGGTGAGCGCTTCCCACGCGCTGCCGGTAGAAATTCGTCTGTACGATCGTCTGTTCAGCGTGCCTAACCCAGGTGCTGCTGAAGATTTCCTGGCGACCATCAACCCGGAATCTCTGGTGATCAAACAGGGTTATGCGGAGCCTTCTCTGAAAGCTGCTGAAGCGGGCAAAGCGTTCCAGTTTGAACGTGAAGGTTATTTCTGCCAGGACAGTCGTTACAGCACGGCGGAAAAACCGGTATTTAACCGTACCGTAGGTCTGCGTGATACCTGGACGAAGATCGGCGAATAATATTGCTGCTCTGGTCAATGAGAAACAAACGCCGCACTATGCGGCGTTTTTTTTTATTTAACGATCAGGGTATTAAGCCAGAGCCTAAAGAGGCGTCGTGAAAATATCAGGTCAATGAGGTGCTACTTATTTTTTTAAAAAAAGTTTGTGTCATTACGAAAATCAAAAAGGTTATAAAAAAGAAAAGAGAATCCACATCTAACCACTGAAATACTTGGCAATTCCCCGTCATTACTCGTCTCACTGCAAATGTTACAAATCACTACCAATTATGTGCACTTCGTCATAATCCTGACTTTTGTCCGCTAAAAAGCATTGATAATTCGCGTCGCGAAAAATAACCTAAAGACGGTAGTTAATTCGAGGGTATTTAAAACTATCCCTGACCATTTGGTCTTTTTTATTTACGCCGTTTCAGGCGTTTTAATTCGTCAAAGAGGAATAATCTATGCGTACGTTCAGTGGCAAACGTAGTGCGCTGGCGCTGGCTATCGCCGGTGTGACAGCAATGTCGGGCCTGGTGGTGACACCAGAGGCGAAAGCGGCGGGCTTCATCGACGATTCGACCCTCACGGGCGGTATTTATTACTGGCAGCGTGAGCGTGACCGTAAAGACGTCACTGAAGACAAATATAAAACCAACCTTTCACACTCCACCTGGAACGCCAACCTGGACTTCCAGTCAGGCTATGCAGCCGATATGTTCGGTCTGGATATTGCTGCGTTCACCGCGATTGAAATGGCGGAAAACGGCGACAGCGGCCACCCGAATGAAATCGCCTTCTCCTCCAGCAACAAAGCGTATAAAGAAGACTGGTCCGGGGATAAGAGCGGTATCAGCCTTTACAAAGCCGCTGCGAAATTTAAATACGGCCCGGTATGGGCGCGCGGTGGTTACATTCAGCCAACTGGCCAGACCCTGTTAGCACCGCACTGGAGCTTTATGCCGGGTACCTACCAGGGCGCGGAAGCTGGGGCTAACTTTGACTACGGCGATGCGGGCGCGCTGAGCTTCTCCTATATGTGGACCAACGAGTACAAAGCACCGTGGCACATTGAGATGGACAAGTTCTACCAGGGCGATCGTAAAACGAAAGTGGATTATCTCCACTCTTTAGGTTTGAAATACGACTTTAAAAATGACCTTGTCCTGGAAGCAGCGTTTGGCCAGGCTGAAGGCTATATGGATCAGTACTTTGCTAAAGCATCGTATAAATTTGATATCGCTGGCAGCCCACTCTCTACCAGCTATCAGTTCTATGGCGCACGTGACAAAGCCGATGCGCAAAATAACTTAAGGACTAATGATGAGGTCGCGCTGGCCAACGATTTGTATGACGGCACGGCCTGGCTGCAGGCTTTAACCTTTGGCTACAAAATAGGCCAGGTGGATCTTCGTCTGGAAGGTACCTGGGTTAAAGCAGACGGTAATCAGGGTTTCTTCCTGCAGCGCATGACGCCAACCTATGCTTCATCAAACGGACGTTTAGATATTTGGTGGGATAACCGTTCTGACTTCAACGCCAATGGTGAAAAGGCGGTATTCTTCGGCGCGATGTACGACCTCAAAAACTGGAACCTTGCAGGATGGTCCGTTGGGGCTTCCTACGCTTACGGTTGGGATGCAAAACCAAGCAGTGCACCGATCTACGATCAGAGCCAGCGTCTGAAAGAATCTGCTTACAGCCTGGATGCTGCATATGTGCTGCAGGATGGCCGAGCGAAGGGCACGATGTTCAAGCTGCACTTCACTCAGTATGACAACCATTCCGATCTGCCAAGCTATGGCGGTGGCTACAACAACATCTTCCAGGATGAGCGTGACGTGAAATTCATGGTTATCGCACCATTCACTATCTTCTGATGAACGCGCTGGCGGGTTAACTTCCGCCGGCATGGAGACTGCACATGATGAAAAAAATCGTAATCGTCGCGTTGCTGGCATCAGGGCTGGTGGCGTGTGCTCAGACTCAGGCGCCGAAAGAGGACACCCGTCTGAAGGAGGCGTATAGCGCCTGTATTAATACTGCGGAAGGATCGCCGGAGAAAATTGAAGCCTGTCAGAGCGTGCTGAACGTGCTGAAGAAAGAGAAAGCGCACGAGCAGTTCGCGACGCAGGAGAACATCCGCGTGATGGATTACCAGGCCTGCATTCAGGCGCGTAAAACCGGTAACGATCAGGAAGTGGCGAAGCGTTGCGACCAGATCTGGAAAGAAATTAGAAGCAATAACAGTAAGTAACCCGCTGTTATCATGCCCGGTGGCGCTACGCTTACCGGGCTTTTTTTTGCCTGAAAACAGGCAAAAAAAAGCCAACCTCGCGGCTGGCTCAGAGTATGAAAGCTTGAGTTACTTAGCATCGTGCGCGTGGTCGTCTTCGCGGCAATCGCCTTCAGCGCAGTGACCGTAAAGGTACAGGCTGTGGTTCGTCAGGCGGATGCCATGACGCGCGGCGATTTCACGCTGGCGTGATTCGATTGAATCATCGCTAAATTCAATGACCTTGCCACAGTCGAGGCAGATCAGGTGATCGTGGTGGTGCTGCTGGGTCAGTTCGAAAACGGATTTACCGCCTTCGAAATTATGACGGGTAACAATGCCCGCGTCATCAAACTGGTTCAGCACGCGATAGACGGTAGCCAGCCCAATCTCTTCACCCATGTCGATAAGACGTTTATAAAGGTCTTCCGCACTGACATGGTGATTGTCTGGACCCTGAAGCACTTCAAGGATTTTTAACCGAGGAAGCGTAACTTTCAGGCCAGCCTTCTTTAATGCGGTATTGTTGTCAGTCATGCGGAATCTGTCCTGTTGCTAAACGATTCACTTCTGTAGGAAGTGACAGAAAATGCACCTGGGATAATGCGTCTCATTATAGAACTGCCATGGCTAAATGAAAACTGCAAGTCTCAGGCAAAATATGCTTATAAAAATGGGGTATCACCAACAAACTTGCTCAATGGAAAACCACATTTTATCAGGGAGACATTGTACAGGTCTGGGCGAAAAAGTTAAAAGATTGTAGCGATTAATTTAATCGGTTTGACCTGGGGCATGGGCGCAACCGCAGTTGCGCCGCGATAAAATCAGGCGTTCAGAATATCGTCCAGGTGCAGTTCTTCACGGATCTGCTTGACCCATTTCTCAACGCGCTCGGCGGTCAGCTCTGGCTGACGGTCTTCGTCGATGGCCAGACCTACGAAATGATCGTCATCGGCCAGGCCTTTAGACGCTTCGAAGTGGTAACCGGCGGTCGGCCAGTGGCCTACGATAACCGCGCCATTCGGCTCAATGATATCGCGGATGGTACCCAGCGCGTCACAGAAGTACTCGGCGTAGTCTTCCTGATCGCCACAGCCAAAGAGGGCGACCAGCTTACCGTTGAAGTCCACTTCTTCTAGCGTCGGGAAGAAATCATCCCAGTCGCACTGGGCTTCACCGTAGTACCAGGTTGGGATACCCAGCAGCAGAATGTCATAGCCTTCCAGATCTTCTTTGCTGCTCTTGGCGATGTCATGCACATCAGCAACGTCTTTACCGAGCTGTTTTTGAATGTTTTTTGCGATATTTTCGGTATTGCCGGTATCACTGCCAAAGAAAATGCCGATGATTGCCATGAGTAAAATAACCTCTTGAAACTTAATAGTATGGTGGCGCAATTCGGCCACGGATAAGGGCAATAATAGCAGAACTGGCAACCCTGCGGAAACAGCTATCGCGCAGGACTGCACTCTGTGCTACATGAAAAGGGCGATAAAGGGGATTTTCAGACTTATGCCTGGCTGCGCAACGTCTCAAGCTGGACGAGCAACATCTCTTCAATGAGCTCGCTGCGGCTGATATTTCGCGCGTCAGCCAGCTCGTTCAGCGCATCGACGGCGTCGGCGTTAAGCTTCAGTTCGACACGCTTAAGCCCACGATTTTTATCGCGTTTAAGCTGGTTGCGTTTATTGATACGCAGCTGTTCATCGCGCGAAAGCGGATTCGTCTTGGGTCGTCCCGGGCGACGCTCATTCGCGAACAGATCTAGTGTCGTACGGTCCGTTTGTTCTTTGGCCATGATTCTGAGACTTCGGGGGAAACACGCCGCCCTGCTAATGCCCGGGCGATAAGCGCGCCATCATACATCACCAAAAACGGCACGCCAACGACTGGAAGCCCACTGCCTTCCAGTCGCTTTCTTTTTAATCAATTTGCAGTATCAGCGAGATAGCGGCGAATGGCGCGCAGTACAGCATCCGGTTTTTCCGCATGCACCCAGTGCCCGGCACCGGCAATCACGTGGGCGCGAGCCTGCGGGAATTGGGCCAGCAGCGTGTCGCGGTACGCGTCGGTAACGTAAGGAGAGTTTCCGCCGCGAATAAAGAGGGTAGGGTGTGGCCAGGCGGGGACGGTTTCCCAGCCCACGATGTTCTTGTACTGGTCCCAGAGCGCCGGCACGTTAAAACGCCATTGCCCATCAACAAACGACTTCAGCAGGAACTGGACGACGCCTTCTTCATTAAGATGCTCGCGCATGACGGCAGCCGCCTGCTGGCGGGTCGCGACACCCGCTTCGGTGACCGCGTTGATGGCGGCAAAAATTTCGTCGTGACGGCGCACGTCGTAATCCACGGGCGCAACATCAATCACCACCAGGCCGCTAATACGCTCCGGGGCCAGTGCCGTCAGGGCCATCACCGCTTTGCCACCCATTGAATGCCCGATCAGAGTTACCTTCTGCAGGCTATGTGCATCCAGCGTATCCAGCAGATCCTGCGCCATCGCCGCGTAGGTCATCTCGTCGGAACGCCCGGAAAGACCGTGATTGCGCATATCGACCTGTAAAATATCGTGGTCGGTAACCAGATCGCGCGCCAGCACGCCCAGGTTATCCAGGCTACCAAAAAGCCCGTGAACCAGTACGATGGGAGAATTATTGTTCGGCGATTGTGCAGTTTGCGCTCGGGTATTCAATTTCATGGCAAAGTTCTTTTTTTACGTATGTCAGGTTAGGGTATCATGTTGACCATTCTGCCGCCCGGCTGCAAGGTTCCAGTTTAATCTGACTTTTGCTGCCAACCTGGTTTGACGCTATCCGCTGTTGGGATTTGACCTTATAATCCCAATGACTTGTATTCAGATAAGATATCGCACTGGATTAAGATGAAAACAATCGAAGTTGATGACGAACTCTATCAGTATATTGCCAGCCACACGCGGCATATCGGGGAGAGCGCGTCCGACATTTTACGGCGCATGCTTAAAATTTCCGCCGCTTCACAGCCTGCTACCCCAGTCACCAAAGATGTCGTGTCTCAGCCGAGCGTTGTTGCGCAAGCAAAACCTGCCGTGACGCCGGCAAAAGATAAAGTGCGCGCGATGCGCGAGCTGCTGCTCTCCGATGAATATGCGGAGCAGAAAAAGGCGGTTAACCGCTTTATGCTGGTGCTGTCTACACTTTACTCACTGGATAATAAAGCGTTTGCTGAAGCGACCGAGTCGCTTCACGGTCGTACTCGCGTCTATTTCGCGGGCGACGAGCAGACGCTGCTGCAAAATGGCAATCAAACCAAACCCAAACATGTTCCTGGCACCCCGTACTGGGTGATCACCAATACCAATACGGGCCGCAAGTGCAGCATGATTGAACACATCATGCAGTCCATGCAGTTCCCGGCGGAATTGATTGAAAAGGTTTGCGGTACAATTTAACCCTTGCATCAGAAGGACCCGGTAATGGCAAATCACAGCCGTGCAGGCCAACCTGCACAACAAAGCGATTTGATTAACGTCGCTCAGCTGACCGCGCAGTATTACGTGCTGAAACCGGTCGTGGGCAACGCAGAACACGCAGTGAAGTTTGGTACATCTGGTCACCGCGGCAGCGCGGCGCGCCACAGCTTTAACGAACCGCACATTCTGGCCATTGCTCAGGCCATTGCGGAAGAGCGCGCTAAAAACGGCGTTACCGGTCCGTGCTACGTGGGGAAAGATACCCATGCCCTGTCTGAACCGGCGTTCATCTCTGTTGTGGAAGTGCTGGCGGCAAACGGCGTTGATGTGATTGTTCAGGAGAACAACGGCTTCACCCCAACGCCTGCGGTCTCTAACGCCATCCTGGTGCACAACAAAAAAGGTGGTGCGCTGGCGGACGGTATCGTTATCACGCCATCCCACAACCCGCCGGAAGACGGTGGTATCAAATACAACCCGCCTAACGGTGGCCCGGCCGACACTAACGTCACCAAAGTGGTGGAAGATCGTGCGAACGCGCTGCTGGCTGACGGTCTGAAAGGCGTGAAGCGTATTTCTCTGGATGCTGCCATGGCATCCGGTCACGTGAAAGAGCAGGATCTGGTTCAGCCGTTCGTGGAAGGGCTGGCGGATATCGTCGATATGGCGGCCATTCAGAAAGCCGGCTTGAAGCTGGGCGTGGATCCGCTGGGCGGCTCCGGTATCGAATACTGGAAACGTATCGCCGAGCACTACAAGCTGGATCTGACCATCGTGAACGATCACGTCGATCAGACCTTCCGCTTTATGCACCTGGACAAAGACGGCGCGATCCGTATGGACTGCTCCTCCGAGTGCGCGATGGCGGGCCTGCTGGCGCTGCGTGATAAATTCGATCTGGCGTTTGCTAACGACCCGGATTATGACCGTCACGGTATCGTCACTCCTGCCGGGCTGATGAACCCGAACCACTATCTGGCCGTCGCGATTAACTACCTGTTCCAGCACCGCCCGCAGTGGGGCAAAGAGGTGGCCGTCGGTAAAACGCTGGTTTCCTCCGCGATGATCGACCGCGTGGTCGAGGCGCTGGGCCGCAAGCTGGTGGAAGTGCCGGTGGGCTTCAAATGGTTCGTTGACGGTCTGCACGACGGCAGCTTCGGTTTTGGTGGTGAAGAGAGCGCGGGGGCCTCTTTCCTGCGCTTCGACGGCACGCCATGGTCAACCGATAAAGACGGCATCATCATGTGCCTGCTGGCGGCGGAAATCACCGCGGTCACCGGTAAAAACCCGCAGGAACATTACAACGACCTGGCGGCACGCTTTGGTGCGCCAAGCTATAACCGTATTCAGGCTAGCGCGACGTCAGCACAGAAAGCGGCCCTGTCCAAACTCTCTCCGGAGATGGTCAGCGCAAGCACCCTGGCGGGCGATCCGATCACTGCCCGTCTGACGGCGGCACCGGGCAACGGCGCATCCATTGGTGGTCTGAAAGTGATGACCGAGAACGGCTGGTTCGCCGCGCGTCCGTCCGGTACGGAAGATGCGTACAAAATCTATTGCGAAAGCTTCCTCGGCGCTGAGCACCGTCAGCAGATTGAGAAAGAAGCCGTAGAGATTGTCAGCGAAGTGCTGAAAAACGCGTAAGAATGAAAAAAGGGAGCCGAATGGCTCCCTTTTTTTAGCTGTGCTTATTCTTTAACTCGAACCTTGGTGACACCAGACCGTACAGCGTCCAGCCCATAAAGGTCACCATCGCTCCGTAGAGCATCGCCTCCTGGCCGGACGAGTAGAGCGCATAGAAGCTGTAGATTGCCCCAATCAGCGCCACAATATTAGCCACTCTCGCTTTGCGCGGATCCACCTTCGCTACCTTCTGAATGATCACCAGCGCTGCCATCGACAGAATATAAGGAATGATATTCGTCACTACCGCCAGGTTGACCAGCACGTTGAACTGGCTGTTCAGCGACGGGCTAATGGTCATCAGCGACAATCCACTCTGGAAGATGACAATCGCCAGCATGCCCTGCACCGGCGCATCCGCTTTGGTCACACGGGAGAAGATTTTTGGGAAGTAACCTTCATCAGCCGAGGATTTAAATACCTGCGCGATGGTGAACTGCCAGCCGAGAAGGGAACCGCAGCAGGACATCACCATCAAACCCATGATCACTTTCCCTACTTCCGGGGTGAACATCTGCGCGAAGGCCAGCCCGAACGGTGCCGTGGAGTTAGCCAGATCCATATTCGGTACGATGCCTGCAATCACGTTAGTCGAGACGATATAGATCACCGCCGCGCCCAGCGTTCCGCCGAGAACCGCAATCGGTACGTTCTTTTCCGGATTTTCTACCACTTCCGCATTCGCGCAGGCGGATTCCAGACCGAGAAAGGCCCAGAGCGTCATGGCGATAGAAGAACCGACCGCGGTAAAGAACGGTACATGGTGCGGGTTCCAGGAGTTGGCGTAGAGCGTTGGGCTAAACCAGAACCAGCCGATGATGCACAGGCCGACAACCGGGATAATCACGCCCCAGACGGTGATGCTGCTGAGCTGCCCGGTGATACGCGCGCCGCCAAAGTTAGCCACGGTGCAGATCCACAGCACCCCAATGGTCGCCAGCCCAATTTGTACCGGGCTAAGCGTCGCGCCAAAAAGCTCAGTACCGTAACCCACGGCGGAGATGGCAATCGCCACGTTGGCGATCAGCAGCGACACCCCGTAGGTATAGTTGGCCATAAAGTTGCCTGACTTACCAAAGGCGTACTCGGCGTAGCCACCCATGCCGCCTGACTTACGGCTGAACATCCCGCATTTGGCGAACGCCCACGCCAGCGCCATTGAACCGACTGCCGTCACCAGCCAGGAGATGATAGAGATGGTACCCACCTCTGCCAGTTTGGTGGGCAGCATGATAATCCCGGACCCCATCATGTTGACCATGGTGAGGATGGTCAGCTGCACCACGCCCATCTTATTGGACTTACTCATAATTTCTCTCCTTTCAGCAGCGCGGGCTGAGCGGCGGGTTGTTTGATGACGTTACAGCGAACCTGTTTGCGACCCTCACACTCTTCTACGTACACACCCTGCAGCTCCGGCGCGAAGCCCGGCAGCAGGTTGATGCCTTCTTCCAGCGCGGCAAAGTAGCGCAGCACGGAACCGCCCCAGACTTCCCCAGGGACCACGCAAAGCACCCCCGGCGGATAAGGAAGGGCGCCTTCGGCGGCGATGCGGCCTTCCGCATCGCGCAGTGAGACCAGTTCAACTTCACCGCGCAGATAGGCGTAGTTCGCGTCCTGCGGGTTCATCATCACGCGCGGGAAGTGAGACTTGCGGAACATCTCTTTCTGCAGATGTTTCACGTTGTGGCGGGCGTACAGGTCATGCATTTCCTGGCAGATCTGCCGCAGGGTGTAATCCGCGTAACGTTCCGGATGCTGTTTGTAGAGAGATGGCAGGACGTCTTTCAGCGGCACATCGCTCTCGAGCAGTTTTTCGAAGCGCACCAGCTGAGCCACCAGCTGCTGCAGCTTGCCCATATCCTCCGCAGGCGTGAGCAGGAACAGGATCGAGTTGAGATCGCATTTTTCCGGCACGATGCCGTTTTCACGCAGGAAGTTGGCGAGGATAGTGGCGGGCACGCCGAAGTCGTCATACTCCCCGGTGCGGGCGTTAATGCCCGGCGTTGTCAGCAGGAGCTTGCACGGGTCGATAAAATACTGATGCTCGGCATAGCCTTCAAAAGCGTGCCAGTTTTCACCCGGGACAAAGTGGAAGAAGCGCAGGTTGGTCGCAATTTCCGCCGTGTCCCAGCTTTCCCACGGACGGCCATCCACCGTCTCCGGCACGAAGGGGCGCAGATACCGGCAGTTCTCCAGGATTAGCTTGCGCGCTTCGATACCGTTCACCACGCAGTCCATCCACATGTTGCGGCCGCTCTGGCCTTCATGCATCCGGGCGTTGATGTCCAGCGCGGCAAACAGCGGATAAAACGGGCTGGTGGAGGCGTGCATCATAAAGGCATTATTCAGCCGCTTATGCGGGACATAGCGTTGTTGACCTTTGATATGGCTGTCTTTCTTGTGGATTTGCGAGGTCTGCGAGAAGCCAGCCTGCTGTTTATGTACGGACTGGGTGACCAGGATCCCCGGATCGTTTTCGTTCAGCTCCAGCAGCAGCGGCGAGCAGTCGGCCATCATCGGAATAAACTGCTCGTAACCCACCCAGGCCGAGTCAAACAGGATGTAATCACACAGGTGCCCAATCTTATCCACCACCTGACGGGCGTTATAGATGGTGCCATCGTAGGTACCCAGCTGGATCACCGCCAGACGGAACGGACGCGCATCGCGTGCACGGCCAGGCGCCACCTCTGCCACCAGCTCGCGCAGATAACTTTCTTCAAAACAGTGGGCGTCAATGCCGCCAATAAAGCCGTACGGGTTGCGTGCGGTTTCGAGGTAGACCGGCGTTGCGCCAGCCAGGAGGAGGGCACCGTGATGGTTAGATTTGTGGTTGTTACGGTCGAACAGCACCAGGTCGCCCGGGGTGAGCAGGGCGTTAAGCACCACCTTGTTGGATGACGAGGTGCCATTCAGCACGAAGTAGGTCTTATCGGCATTAAAGACTTTTGCCGCATGCTGCTGGGCAATGCACGGCGCGCCTTCGTGGATCAGCAGATCGCCCATCGCCACGTCGGCGTTGCACAGATCGGAGCGGAAAAGCGTCTCACCAAAGAAATCGACAAACTGATTACCGGCAGGATGGCGGCGGAAGAACTGGCCTCCCTGGTGCCCCGGGCAGTCAAACGCGCTGTTGCCCTGCTTCACATAGTCGACAAGCGCGCGGAAAAACGGCGGGCGCAGCTGGGTTTCATACTTCTGGGCTGCCGCTTCCAGCTGGCGTCCATAAAAGTCGTTGCTGGTGTCTGAATACTCAAATACGCCATGAATGCGCGATAAATAGTCTGCCGGGATGAACTCTTCTTTGTGCGTCGCGACAAAAACAGGAATGCCAAAACCGGTGGCTTCTATTTCGTCCAGGATACCGCTGGCAATATCCGTGACCGCCAGAACAATGGCGGCAACATCAATATAATCAGAAGCGCGGACATCCACCAGTTCACGCTGGGTAGTAAAGCAATCCGGACATGCACGGCTGGCTGCGATTTTTAAATTTTTCATCTTTCTCTCTTTATTTTAGGTAATAAGCGTCCCTCGATTTCTTGCAAGAAAGAAATCGATAATTTACCGGAAAAAAAGCAAAGGGTGGCCGCTGATTAAAATCAGTGAATTGCTTTTTTGATGATTGAAATTCAGTCCGCCCGGTGCGGATGAGTCTGAATTAAAATGAATGAGCGCACGAGTTCACAGGCAATGGCCTGTAAAATAAGGTGTTTCAGGATAACCTGTAAGCGAGTGCGCCAGAAGTCGAAGGACTACCGGGCATTAAAGAGATGAAAGTCAAAGCAGTTTCGGTGGGCAAACATCATGATATGTGTTGTCCGCCTTATATGGGGCATTAAGCGATTGTTGTTTTCCATGTTTCATTTTCCTTTCAGTAATTGAAAGCATGGTCATTTTATCCAGAGAAATGGGATTAACCGTGAGGTAGATCACCGTTAACCGATCAAATCAGAAATAAATATTCGTTTTTGATGAATATCGCAGATCAAAATGCTGATTTGTTGGTGATGCGTTAATGGGTTGTGTTATTAATGTTTTTAATGAGCGAGAATAAGACAGAAAAATAACCGTCAGGATATTTTTTTGAATATTTAATAAGCGAACTTAGTTTTATTTATAAATAAAATGAATAGTTATTCAAAGCATAAACCGATAACCGATACCGGTTTCAGTTAATAAATGGCGAGGGCGGGCGGGGTCAACTTCGAGTTTCTGACGAAGGTGTCCCATATATATGCGTAAATAATGACTATGTTCTACAGCGTTGGGTCCCCACACCTGACTTAACAGCTGTCGTTGGGTGAGAACCTTGCCGTGGTTGTTGAGCAGCACGGCGAGCAGGCGAAATTCTATTGGCGTGAGGTGAATTTCCTCCTCACCACGCACAATGCGCCGCGCGGCCAGGTCAACCCGGATATCCCCAAAGGTGTAGGTTGGGTCAGCAGGCGTGGTTGCGCTGTGGCGACGCAGCGCCACGCGAAGGCGAGCCTGTAGCTCGCCGATACCAAAAGGTTTAATCAGATAGTCATCCGCACCGGCATCCAGCGCCGCGATTTTATCCGTCTCTTCAGTACGGGCGGAGAGCACGAGGATCGGCATCTGGCTCCACTGACGCACTTCCCGGATAAAGTCGATGCCGTCACCGTCCGGCAGACCAAGATCGAGGATCACCAGGTCAGGCTTGCGGGTGGCGGCTTCAATTAAACCCCGCTGAAGCGTACCCGCATCATGAACGCGCAGACCGTCCCCTTCCAGCGCAGCGCGCAGAAAACGGCTAATAGCGATCTCATCTTCAACAATCAGAACGTTGATCACAAATCCTCTGGTAATTCATTAAGTTCTGGTGGGGTTTCCAGAGGAAGTGTAACACAAAACCGCGCGCCGCCTTCGGGACGATTCTCTGCGGAAATGGTCCCGCCATGGACGTCAACGATCGCCTGACATATTGCCAGCCCCAGCCCCACGCCCGGAATGGCCGACTCCTTGTTGCCGCGTGCGAATTTCTCGAAAATAGCCAGCTCTTGCCCGGCGGGAATGCCGGGTCCGGTATCCCAGACGTCAAGGCGAAGCGCGCCATCGTCCACCGTCGCATCCACCCCAATTTGAGCGCTGGCGCCCGCATATTTGCCGGCATTTTCCAGCAGGTTGATCAGCACCCGTTCAAACAGCGGACCGTCAACGTGAATTAACGTCAGGGGCTCGGGCATGTTCAGCGCAATATGCCGCCCGCCCAGGCCGGGTTCGAGCATTTTCAGGGCGCTGCCCACCACCTCTTCAAGCGTGAGCCACTCTTTTTTGAGGTTAAAACCGCCTGACTGGATACGCGCCATATCGAGCAGGTTATTGACCAGACGCGTGGTATTCAGCACATGCTGGCGGATCTCGCTGGCCTGAAGGGCGTGTTTAGATCCTTCCGCCGCCAGGTCCAGCGTCAGGATTTCTGACTGACCAAACAGGACGGTGAGCGGGGTTCGCAGATCGTGAGAGAGCGCCGCCAGCAGCGAGTTACGAATGCTTTCACGCTCGCTCGCCAGCCGGGCCTGCTCTTCGCTGGCGGTGAGGGCCAGCCGCTCCAGCGCGCTGGCAACCAGCAGCGTAAAGGTCTCCAGCAGCCGCTGCTGTTCGGGGATCATCAGCTGGCGCAGGTTGGAGGGCTCAACAATCACCAGCCCCTGATTTTTATCGGCACTGCGCAGCGGCAGAATTTGATAGGGCACGCCGGGCAGGGTGTCGGTCCCTGCGCCCGCAGGTAGCCCTTTATCAAAGCTCCAGCGCGCGATGGCTTCGTCCCATGGCGTCATGCCTGAGGCCGACGTCAGCGGGCGCAGCTTGCCATGTTCGTCCGGGAGTAAAATCAGGTTGCTGGCATGAAACGTCGAGCGGATAAACTGCTCGCTGGTCTGCACGATATCCAGAGGCGTGCGGCCAACCGCCAGCGATTTCGACATCTCATAGAGATGACGCGTGCGCTGTTCTCGATAGCGTGCGATACGCGCCTGGTAGCGCACGCCCGCTGTCAGATTCCCGATAACCAGCCCGACGGTGAGCATCACGGCGAAGGTCAGGATGTACTGTACGTCCGAAACCGCAAGCGTCCCGCGGGGGGCAATAAAGAACAGATCGAAGCTGATGACGTTGATAACCGTCGCCAGTACCGACGGCCAGCGCCCGTAAAAGAGCGCCACCACCACTACGCCAAGAAGGTAGATCATCACCAGGTTGGCGGCATCAAACGCGATCAGCCACTGGCTGGCAATGACGGTAATCAGGGCGCAGAGCACGACGGCGACCAGACAGCCGCGGAGCTGAATGCGCCATTTATCGCTAAAGGTGCGGCTGTCCGGCGCGCGATTGGGTAAGGGCGTGGGTTTGTCGTCCAGCGCCACTATCACCAGGTCCAGATCCGGTGCGCGGCGGGCCAGCTTGTCGGCAAAGGATTCGCGGCTAAACCAGCGGCGGTGCTGGCGACGGCCAATGACGATTTTCCCCAGGTTGTGCTCACGGGCGTAGCGCAGAATGGCTTTATCTTCCTGCGGATCGGAAAGGGTGGCGGTTTCCGCACCCAGCTCCTGCGCCAGGCGCAGCGAACTCAGAATAGCGCGGCGCTGGTTTTCGGGCAGCGCGTGCAGCTGCGGCGTTTCGACATACACCGCATGCCAGACGCTGCCAAATTTGGCCGCCAGGCGAGCGGCGGTGCGGACAAGCTTTTCATTGCCGCTGCCGTGGCCGACGCACAGCAGAATGGCATCCCGCGTATGCCAGACGCGTTCCTGGCCCTGCAGATCGCGCCAGGCGCGCATCTGATCGTCGACGCGATCGGCAGTACGACGCAGGGCCAGCTCGCGCAGGGCAATCAGGTTACCTTTACGGAAGAAATGTTCGATGGCGCGTTCGGCCTGGCCAGCAATATAGACTTTGCCTTCATGCAGGCGCTGGCGCAAATCATCGGGGGGCAGGTCGACCAGCACCACTTCATCGGCAGAATCAAAGAAGGGGTCGGGCACCGTCTCGCGCACCTGAATTCCGGTCACGCCGCTGACAACGTCGTTCAGGCTTTCGAGATGCTGAACGTTAACCGTGGTGAAAACATCAATGCCGGCTTCGAGCAGCTCTTCTACATCCTGCCAGCGCTTTGGATGGCGTGAGCCAGGCGCATTGCTGTGCGCCAGTTCGTCCATCAGGATAAGGGCGGGGCGGCGGGCGAGGGCGGCATCGAGATCGAATTCGGTGACTAACCGACCGCGGTGGCTGATGCGGCGGGGCGGCTGGGTAGCCAGCCCCTTCAGCAGCGATGCCGTCTCTTTGCGTCCGTGGGTTTCTACCACGCCGATCAAAATATCGAGCCCCTGCGCCCGAAGCCGCTGGGCTTCCGTCAGCATGGCGAAGGTTTTCCCTACGCCTGCGCAGGCGCCGAAGAAAATTTTCAGTTTGCCGCGATGGGCTTCAGCCGTCTGTTCAAGCAGCCTGTCCGGATCCGGGCGCATGGGCTCGTCGGTCATTTAGTTTTTCCTTAGCGCGTCCAGCGCCAGATTCAGCTCAACAATATTCACCACGGGCATGCCGATGAAGCTGACCAGCGGCTTTTGCGTGTGCTCTGCAACCAGCTGGCTAACCTGTTCGACGGTCAGCTGACGGGCCGCGGCGACGCGCGGGATTTGCCAGGCCGCTGCTGCCGGCGTCAGGCTGTAGTCCAGCCCGCTGGCCGAGGCGGTCACCAGCTCTACGGGCACCTCACGGCTGGCCTGCGGATTGGCGGCGCGCAGGGCTGCGACGCGCTCAGCAACGGCTTTGTCCAGCTCAGGGTTGCTGCCCGCCAGGTTGCTGCCGCCGGATGCCATCGGATTATACGGGCTTTCGGCAGTGGCGGAAGGGCGTCCCTGGAAGTAACGGGCAACCGTAAAGTTCTGACCAATCAGGCGAGAACCGCGGTTTTCACCGTTTTGCATAATCAGCGAGCCGTTGGCCCGATCCTTGAACCACCACTGGCCCAGCGCGGTGGTCACCAGCGGGTACAGCCCGCCGGTAATGAGAGACAGCAGAATAAACAGAAGTATAGCGGGACGTAACATTGTCATTTGATTCACCTTTTAAACCAGGCCGAATAGCGTCAACAGCAGGTCGATAACCTTGATACCGATGAAAGGCACCACCAGCCCGCCCAGGCCGTAGATCCACAGGTTGCGGCGCAGCATGGCGGCCGCCGTGAGCGGCTTATAGCTCACGCCCTTCAGCGCCAGTGGGATCAGGAAGACAATAATCAGGGCGTTAAAGATCACTGCGCTCAGAATGGCCGATGCCGGAGAGTGCAGGTGCATCACGTTCAACGCGTTTAATTGCGGGTAGGTCGCAGCAAACGCCGCCGGAATGATGGCGAAATACTTCGCCACGTCGTTGGCGATACTAAACGTGGTCAGCGAACCGCGCGTCATCAGCATCTGCTTACCGATGTGCACCACTTCAATCAGCTTGGTCGGGTTTGAGTCGAGGTCGACCATGTTGCCCGCCTCTTTTGCCGCCTGGGTACCGGAGTTCATTGCCACCGCCACGTCGGCCTGCGCCAGGGCAGGGGCGTCGTTGGTGCCGTCGCCGGTCATCGCCACCAGACGGCCTTCCGCCTGATACTGACGAATCAGCGCCAGTTTCGCTTCCGGTGTGGCCTCAGAAAGAAAATCATCCACGCCCGCTTCGGCGGCAATCGCCGCGGCGGTAAGACGGTTATCCCCGGTGATCATCACCGTTTTTATCCCCATTTTACGCAGCTGGGCAAAGCGCTCCTTGATGCCGCCTTTGACGATATCCTTCAGCGCAATGACCCCCAGCACATGTGCCCCTTCGGCCACCACCAGCGGCGTCGCCCCCTGACGGGCCACGCTTTCGACCAGGCTGTCCACTTCCGGCGGGAAGTGGCCGTTGTTGGCCTCAATGTGGCGACGGATGGCGTCAACGGAGCCTTTACGGATCATGCGATCCTGAATATTAATTCCGCTCATGCGGGTTTGCGCCGTGAAGGGCACGAAAGTGGCGTGCAGGCTCTGAACGTCGCGCTGGCGCAGGTTAAAGCGCTGCTTGGCGAGGATCACGATACTGCGGCCTTCCGGGGTTTCATCGGCAAGCGAAGAGAGCTGCGCGGCATCCGCCAGCGTTTTTTCATCCACGCCCGGGGCGGGTAAGAAATCTGACGCCTGGCGGTTGCCGAGGGTAATGGTCCCGGTTTTATCCAGCAGCAAGACATCTACGTCGCCAGCGGCTTCAACCGCGCGCCCGCTGGTGGCGATGACGTTGGCACCGAGCATACGGCTCATGCCGGCCACGCCGATGGCTGACAGCAGGCCACCAATGGTGGTGGGGATCAGGCAGACCAGCAGTGCCACCAGCACCGTGATGGTGACCGCGGTGCCGCCATAGGCGGAAAACGGCCACAGCGTCGCGGTTGCCAGCAGGAAGACGATGGTCAAGGCCACCAGCAGGATGGTCAGGGCAATCTCGTTCGGCGTTTTACGGCGCTGGGCGCCTTCCACCATGGCGATCATCCTGTCGAGGAAGGTTTCCCCCGGGTTAACGCTACACTGGATCACCAGCCAGTCGGAGAGAATGCGCGTCCCGCCCGTCACGGAGGCGAAATCGCCGCCGGATTCACGGATAACCGGCGCGGACTCTCCGGTAATGGCGCTTTCGTCCACCGAGGCGCCCCCTTCGATGACTTCACCGTCGCAAGGGATAATGTCACCGGCCTCAACGAGCACCACATCGCCTTTACGCAGTTCATCCGCCGGAACGTGGTCCATCTGCGCACCGTATTTCGGTTCACGTAGCTTGCGCGCGAAGGCGGTTTTCTTCACCCCTTTCAGGCTGTTGGCCTGGGCTTTACTCCGGCCTTCCGCCAGCGCTTCGGCAAAGTTGGCGAACAGCACGGTAAACCACAGCCACAGGCTGATGGCGCCGGTAAACATCGCATTCCCCGGCATGTGGCCCGTTCCCATGGCAATCGCCAGGGCGGTGGTTAGTACGCTTCCCGCCCAGACAATAAACATCACCGGGTTGTGCCACTGCACGCGCGGGCTCAGCTTTTTCACCGCATCCATGAGCGCCTGGCGAACTAATGACGGTTCGAACAGGGCCAGTTGTTTACGACTCATGACAATTTCTCCGCAAAATCAGCGTAAAGAGAGGTATTCCGCGACCGGGCCTAACGCGAGGGCGGGGATAAAGGTCAGGGCGCCGACCAGTAACACGGTACCCGTCAGCAGGCCGATAAACAGCGCGCCGTGGGTCGGTAATGTCCCGGTGGTGGTCGGTTGGATTTTTTTATTCACCAGCGATCCGGCAATCGCCAACACCGGCACAATGATCCCGAAGCGACCCACGAACATGCAGAACGCCAGCAGGCAGTTCCAGAACGGTGAGTTGGCGCTCAATCCCGCAAAGGCGCTGCCGTTGTTGTTGGCGGCAGAGGAGACGGCATACAGCACTTCGCTAAAGCCGTGGATGCCCGGGTTAAAGATGCCGCTGCGTCCGGCCTCGGTCATCAGCGCCAGGGCGGTGCCGAGCAGCACCAGAGCCGGGGTGACCAGAATCGCCAGTGCGGTTAATTTCATCTCGCGAACGTCGATTTTTTTACCCAGATATTCCGGGGTGCGGCCAATCATCAGACCGGCAATAAACACCGCCAGCAGCACGAACAGCAGCATGCCGTAAAGACCCGAGCCCACGCCGCCAAACACCACCTCGCCAATCTGCATCAGCCACATCGGGATCATGCCGCCCAGCGCCGTAAAGGAATCATGCATAGCGTTAACTGCCCCGCACGAGGCCGCCGTGGTGACCACCGCATACAGGCTGCTGGCGAGAATGCCAAAGCGGCTCTCTTTACCTTCCATATTGATATTGCTGTTAGCCCCAAGCTGCATGAAATGGCTGTTGCCGCTCCATTCAGCCCACATCACCAGCGCCACACAGACCACAAAGATCAGCGACATGGTCCAGAGCAGGGTGCGGCCCTGACGGCGATCGTTGACCACGTCACCAAAGGCGAAGCAGAGCGCGGCGGGGATCAGGAAAATCGCCAGCATCTGCACAAAATTGGTCAATGCGGTAGGGTTTTCAAACGGATGCGACGAGTTGGCGTTGAAGAAGCCACCCCCGTTCGTCCCGAGCATTTTGATGGCTTCCTGTGACGCCACTGGCCCCATCGGCAGGAGCTGTTTTGCACCTTCCAGCGAGGTATAAGGCGCGTAAGGCATCAGGTTTTGCAGGGTGCCCTGCTGAATGAAGAACAGCGCGATCAGAAGCGCAATCGGCAGCAGGATCCACAGCGTAATGCGCGTCAGGTCTACCCACGCGTTACCCAACGTACTCACTTTCTGACGTGCAAACGCACGCGTCAGCGCGAAGATCACCGCAATACCGCTGGCGGCAGAGAGGAAGTTCTGCACGGTTAACCCGACCATCTGGCTGAAGTAGCTGAGCGTGGTTTCACCCGAATAGGACTGCCAGTTGGTATTGGTGACAAAACTGACTGCCGTGTTCAGCGCAAGATGCCAGGACAGGCCCGGTAATTGTTGCGGATTCAGCGGCAGGATACCCTGCAACATCAGCATGGCAAAAAGCGCAATGAGCCCGACAATGTTCAGCAGCAGAATGGCGATCAGATAGTCACGCCAGCTCATCTCCCGATCGTCTATACCCAGTAGGCGCCAGATCCCTTTTTCAACGCTTCCCGTGCCGGGCAGGGGAACGTTATTGATTAGCCGTGCCAGCCCCGAGCCCAGTGGCCTTGCCAGGACGAACAACACCACTAAGAAACTGGCAATAAGCAAAAACGCCTGAGCAGCCATCAGAATGCCTCCGCATTAATCAGGGCGTAAACCAGATAACCCAATAACAGGAACACCAGCACGATGCCGGCAATAAGACCTGCACTCACAATCCACCTCCGGATGACTTTTGTTGTTGTGCTAACGGTAGGATTTCCGGCGCAAAGATTTCGCAAAAATGAGAAGGGCGGGTGTAAAAAAAGTATAAAAATGGCAAAGCCCACAATTTAACTATTGATAAGTAAATCGTTAACTTTTTTGTAACTTAATTACGGTGTGAGTGTAAATTTTCGCTAAACGGACGAAAATAAGTGGTCGGATGAGTAGTAAAATTACAAACAAAGCGATATTATTTTAGCCAGGTCACAGATTTTGAAATTTCCGGATGACGTTTCCGGCCAACTATAGGGGAGAAAAATATGGATCTGTATAAAGAGTTTCCGGCTCATATCGTGTTCATGCGCCGCGCTTTCGCCGTAGTGGCTGGCGTGCTGGCTCTGCCGGTGATGCTGTTCTGGAAAGATCGTGCACGTTTTTACAGCTATCTGCACCGCGTCTGGGCGAAAACCAGCGAGAAGCCGGTGTGGATGGATCAGGCCGAGAAAGCGACCTGCGATTTCTACTGATACTAAGACTACACACAGCAATAAAAAAACCGCCAACAGCAATGTGGCGGTTTTTTTGTTCCTCGGGATTCGCGGTTCGTTGTGTAGTCTTGCAGCCTCTACCCGGGCTTGTGTCCACCGACTTATCACCGGTGGTGAACGGTGGAGCGGTTAGCTGCAGGGACCGCATAATGAAACGCTATTTTTGCATCGCGTTCATTGTCGTCAGCGTACTCGTTGTCAAAAGTGATGAGACGATCGGGTTTGTTGCATTTACCACGATAGCGCAGGACAAGTAGCGTTAAGGCCGCCTCGGGCGGCCTTTTTTATTTCATCCCGTCTACACTTCATGGCAAAGTAGTTCAATGCATGCTTTTTCCTTTTACGGCATGCCCTTACGGACATAATGGATATTTGCCTGGAGTTTTATGCCCACCCATTTGATTTGGTTTCGCGCGGATCTGCGCGTACATGACAACATCGCCCTGGCGGCGGCCTGCCGCGCCAAAGACGCTAACGTACTGGCTCTGTTTGTGGCTACGCCCGAGCAGTGGCGGCAGCATGATATGGCGCCACGCCAGGCGGCCTTGCTGCATGCATATCTGACCGACCTGCAGCATTCGCTTGCCGGAAAAGGCATACCGCTGGTCTATAAAGAGGTAACTGATTTTGCCGCACAGCTGCAGACGGTGCAGGAGACCTGCAAGCAGCACAACGTCACGCATCTTTTCTACAACTATCAGTACGAATTCAACGAACAGCAGCGTGACCGCCAGCTGGAGAAGATGCTGGGGGATGTGGTCTGTGAAGGATTTGATGACAGCGTGATGCTGGCGCCGGGCAGCGTGATGACCGGCAACCGTGAGATGTATAAAGTTTTCACTCCGTTTAAAAATGCCTTTATCAAGCGTCTGAAAGAGGCGTTGCCGGAGTGCGTTGCCGCGCCTGCCGCGAGGGGCGAACCCCTGGAGGAGCTGCCTGAACTGACGTTTGACTACCCTCAGGAGCCGTTTGATAAAGCGCTGTTCCCCGTCGATGAAAAAGCGGCCATCGCCCAACTGCGCCAGTTCTGCAAGCAGGACGCGGCCAGCTACGACGCGCGGCGGGATTTTCCCGCCATCGAGGGCACCAGCCGCCTGTCGGCCTGTCTGGCGCTGGGCGCGATCTCACCGCGCCAGTGTTTACACCGCCTGCTGGCGGAGCAGCCGCAGGCGCTGGATGGGGGCACCGGTTCTGTCTGGCTGAATGAACTTATCTGGCGTGAGTTCTACCGCCATCTGATGACGTATCATCCCGATCTTTGTAAGCATCGTCCGTTCATTCCCTGGACCGACAACGTAAAATGGCAGCACGATGAGGCACTTTTACAGGCCTGGCAAAAAGGGGAGACGGGCTATCCGATTGTTGATGCCGCCATGCGTCAGCTCAATGAGACGGGGTGGATGCACAACCGCCTGCGGATGATTACCGCCAGCTTTCTGGTGAAGGATCTACTTATCGACTGGCGTATCGGAGAGCGCTATTTTATCTCTCAGCTGATCGATGGCGATCTTGCCGCGAATAACGGCGGCTGGCAGTGGGCGGCCTCTACAGGCACCGATGCGGCTCCCTATTTCCGGATTTTTAATCCGACCACTCAGGGGCAAAAATTTGATGCGGACGGCGAGTTTATCCGCCGCTGGGTTCCTGAACTTAAGGGTATACCTGCTAAAGCGATTCACGAACCGTGGGCATGGGCGGATAAACAGCGCGTAAAGCTGAATTATCCCCGTCCGATTGTCGACCATAAACAGGCGCGAGTCGCCACGCTGGCGGCGTACGAAGCGGCCCGCAAAGCATAAGAGAGTGATGATGAAAAACAGCGAACTGGAAAGCCTGATTAACGAAAAACTCAATTCCGCCTCCTTTAGCGACTACGGTCCAAATGGACTGCAGGTGGAAGGGCGCGAAACGGTGCAGAAAATTATCACTGGCGTCACGGCAAGCCAGGCGCTGCTGGACGAGGCTGTTCGTCAGGACGCCGACGCGGTGATTGTCCATCACGGTTACTTCTGGAAAAACGAATCGCCGATTATTCGCGGCATGAAGCGCAATCGCCTCAAAACGCTGCTGGCGAATGACATTAACCTTTACGGTTACCACCTGCCGTTGGACGCGCACCCGGAACTGGGGAATAACGTCCAGCTGGCGCAGCTGTTAGGGATTACGGTGATGGGGGAAATCGAGCCGCTGGTGCCGTGGGGCGAGCTGTCGATGCCGGTGCCGGGCCTGGAGCTGGCTTCCTGGATCGAAGCGCGCCTGGGGCGTCGCCCGCTGTGGAGCGGTGATACCGGGCCGGATACGGTGAGGCGTGTCGCATGGTGTACCGGCGGCGGTCAGGGCTTTATCGACAGCGCCGCGCGTTTCGGCGTCGATGCTTTTATCACCGGCGAAGTTTCCGAGCAGACCATTCATTCGGCACGTGAACAGGGGCTGCATTTTTACGCGGCTGGCCATCACGCCACCGAGCGCGGCGGCATTCGTGCCCTCAGCGAGTGGCTGACGGAAAATACCGATCTGGATGTGACCTTTATAGATATTCCTAACCCGGCCTGATGAGAGGTGCCTGAGTGCAGCGAGCGCGTTGTTATCTTCTGGGTGAAACCGCAGTGGTTCTGGAACTTGAACCGCCGGTGACGCTTGCCACGCAAAAGCGTATCTGGCGGCTAACTCAGCGTCTGGTTGACATCCCGGAAGTGGTGGAAACTATTCCTGGCATGAATAATATTACCGTCGTGCTGCGCAACCCGCAGACGAAGGCGCTGGATGCTATTGAACGTCTTCAGCGCTGGTGGGAAGAGAGCGAAGCGCTGGAGCCGGAATCGAGAATGATTGAAATCCCGGTCGTTTATGGCGGCACGGGTGGGCCGGATCTTGGCGTGGTGGCAGATCACTGCGGATTAACAGAAAAGCAGGTTGTTGAGCTGCACAGCTCGGTTGACTACGTGGTCTGGTTCCTGGGGTTTCAGCCCGGATTCCCGTATCTGGGGGGATTATCTCCCCGGCTGCATACGCCGCGCCGCGCTGAACCGCGCCTGAGCGTGCCGGCGGGGACGGTGGCTATCGGCGGCGAGCAGACCGGCGTTTATCCGCTGACATCGCCTGGCGGCTGGCAGCTTATTGGGCATACCGCTACACCGTTATTTGAACCCGGACTGGAGACGCCAATACTCCTGCGTCCCGGGGATACCCTTCGCTTTATCCCGCAGAAGGAGGGGGTATGTTAACGCTTATTCGCGCCGGGCTTTACACCTCCGTACAGGATGCCGGCCGCTTTGGTCTGCGCCAGTCTGGCGTGAGCTACTGTGGTGCGCTTGATCGTCCTTCGCTGGAGATTGCCAACCTGCTTGTGGGCAACTCCGGCAGCACGGCGGCGCTCGAAATTACGCTGGGTCAGTGTGTGATTGAGTTTGGTCAGGAAACCTGGTTTGCCTTAACCGGCGCAGGGTGTGATGCAACGCTGGACGGCAAAGCGGTGTGGACCGGCTGGCGGCTGCGGGCGAAAGCCGGGCAACGCCTGACGCTCAAACGTCCGCTGCACGGCGTGCGTAGCTATCTTGCAGTGGCGGGGGGCATTGACGTGCCGGAGGTTCTGGGCTCATCCAGTACCGATCAAAAAGCCGGGATCGGCGGTCACGAAGGACGTCTGCTGCGCGACGGCGATCGGCTGGCAATCAAACCCTCCGCGCGCCATTTCTCGACCACGCAGGGCGTAAAACAGCTGCTGTGGGGAAACCAGATCCGCGCCTTACCGGGGCCGGAATATCATGAGTTTGACGAGGCTTCAAAAGAGTCCTTCTGGCGCGCGCCGTGGAAGATCAGCCCGCAGAGTAACCGGATGGGCTACCGCCTGCAGGGTCAGCCGCTGACCCGCACAACAGACCGGGAACTGCTCTCCCACGGTTTATTGCCGGGGGTTATTCAGGTCCCGGGCAACGGTCAACCTATTGTGCTGATGAACGACGCGCAGACGACGGGCGGCTATCCGCGAATTGCCTGCATTATTGAAGCCGATCGCTACCATCTTGCGCAAATTCCTCTTGGACAGCCGATTCACTTCGTGCAGTGTTCGCTGGAGGAGGCGCTGAAGGCGCGGCAGGATCAGCAGCGTTATCTCGAACAGCTGGCGTGGAGGCTTGATGGTAAAGATTGATTTAAATGCCGATCTGGGGGAGGGGAGCCGCGCCGACGCAGAGCTGATGACGCTGGTCTCTTCGGTCAACATTGCCTGCGGCTTTCACGCGGGTGATGCGCAAACCATGCTGAAGAGCGTGCGCAATGCCATCAAAAACGGCGTGGCGATAGGCGCTCACCCGAGCTTTCCCGACCGGGAGAACTTTGGCCGTACGGCGATGGACCTGCCGCCCGAGACGGTCTACGCTCAGATGCTTTACCAGATTGGCGCGCTGGAGGCGATAGTGCGCGCTGAGAAGGGCGTACTGCGCCACGTAAAGCCGCACGGCATGCTTTACAATCAGGCGGCGAAAGATCCTGCTCTGGCGGACGCCATTGCCCGCGCGGTGCGGGACTGTCACTCTCAGCTGATTCTGGTGGGCCTGGCGGGCAGCGAGCTGATCCGCGCCGGGGAGCGTCTGGGGTTAACCACCCGCCAGGAAGTGTTTGCCGACCGGGGATACCAGCCGGACGGCAGCCTGGTGCCGCGAACGCAGGCCGGGGCGCTGATCACCGATGAAGGCAAAGCGCTGGCGCAGACGCTGGAGATGGTGCGCGTCGGGCGTGTCACCGCTGTGGATGGCACATCGGCAAACGTTCAGGCCGATACGGTATGCTTACATGGCGATGGCGAGCATGCGCTCCAGTTCGCGCGCCGCCTGCGGGCGGCGTTCTCTGATGAGGGCATTCTTGTCAGCGCTGATTAATCATGAAAGGACAGAAAAATGCCTGAAGGCCCGGAGATCCGCCGCGCGGCGGATAGCCTCGAGGCGGCGATAAAGGGCAAACCCCTGACTGAGGTCTGGTTTGCTTTTCCTCAACTGAAACCGTTTGAATCACAGCTGGTGGGGCAGTCGGTAACGCATATTGAAACGCGCGGCAAAGCGCTGCTCACGCATTTTTCCCATAACCTGACGTTATATAGCCATAACCAGCTTTACGGAGTCTGGCGCGTGGTGGAGGCGGGTGAACAGCCGCAAACGACCCGCGTGCTGCGCGTCAGGCTGCAAACGGCGGATAAAGCGATCCTGCTTTATAGCGCGTCGGATATCGAAATGTTAACGCCGGAGCAGCTGCTGACGCATCCGTTCCTGCAGCGAGTCGGGCCAGACGTGCTGGACATGCGCCTGACGGCCAGCGACGTGAAGGCCCGTCTGTTATCACCCAAATTCCGCAACCGGCAGTTTTCCGGCCTGTTCCTCGACCAGGCCTTTCTGGCCGGGCTGGGTAACTACCTGCGGGTAGAGATCCTCTGGGAAGCCGGGCTGGCACCGCAGCACAAGGCCTCGCAGCTGAGCGATGAACGGCTGGACGCGCTGTCCCACGCACTGCTGGATATTCCGCGGCTGTCGTACAACACGCGCGGCGTCGTAGATGAAAACAAGCATCACGGGGCGCTGTTCCGCTTTAAGGTGTTTCATCGGGCGGGGAAAAAGTGCGAACGGTGCGGCGGGATTATCGACAGGATGATGCTTTCTTCCAGACCCTTTTACTGGTGCCCGCACTGCCAGAAATAAAAGTAAAACGGTAACCCTTGGGTTACCGTTTTTAATGTTTTCACCCTCTCATGTGGGAGAGGGCCGGGGTGAGGGCATCAGGCCGCACCCAACGTCTTTTAGCGCTTCAGATCGGACTTAAAATCACGCTGCTCGTACCCGGTGTAAAGCTGACGAGGACGGGCGATTTTCATGCCTTCGCTGTGCATTTCGTTCCAGTGCGCAATCCAGCCTACGGTACGGGCCATCGCGAAGATCACGGTGAACATGGAAGACGGAATGCCCATTGCTTTCAGAATAATGCCAGAGTAGAAATCGACGTTCGGATAGAGTTTCTTCTCGATGAAGTACGGGTCGTTCAGCGCGATGTGTTCCAGCTCCATCGCCACTTCCAGCAGGTCATCTTTGGTACCCAGCTCTTTCAGCACTTCGTGGCAGGTTTCACGCATCACGGTGGCGCGCGGGTCGTAGTTTTTGTAAACACGGTGACCGAAGCCCATCAGGCGGAAGGAGTCATTCTTGTCTTTCGCGCGACGCACGAACTCAGGAATGTGTTCAACGGTGCTGATCTCTTCCAGCATCTTCAGCGCCGCTTCGTTCGCGCCGCCGTGCGCCGGTCCCCACAGGGAGGCGATGCCCGCAGCGATACAGGCGAACGGGTTCGCGCCTGAAGAGCCCGCAGTACGGACGGTAGAAGTAGAGGCGTTCTGTTCGTGGTCAGCGTGCAGGATCAGAATACGGTCCATCGCGCGTTCCAGCACCGGGTTCACTTCGTACTCTTCGCACGGCGTGGAGAACATCATGCGCAGGAAGTTACCGGCGTAGGAGAGGTCGTTGCGTGGATACACAAACGGCTGGCCGATGGAGTATTTGTAACACATCGCCGCCATGGTAGGCATTTTGGACAGCAGGCGGAACGCCGCGATATCACGGTGACGCGGGTTATTCACGTCAAGGGAGTCGTGGTAGAACGCCGCCAGCGCACCGGTAATCCCGCACATCACCGCCATCGGGTGAGAGTCACGACGGAACGCATGGAACAGACGGGTAATCTGCTCATGGATCATGGTGTGACGGGTCACGGTGGTTTTGAATTCATCGTACTGTGCCTGCGTCGGTTTTTCGCCGTTCAGCAGGATGTAGCACACTTCCAGATAGTTGGATTCGGTGGCTAACTGATCGATGGGGAAGCCGCGATGGAGCAGGATACCTTCGTCACCGTCAATATAGGTGATTTTGGATTCGCAAGATGCGGTAGAGGTAAATCCAGGGTCAAAGGTGAATACACCTTTAGAGCCCAGCGTACGGATATCAATAACATCCTGACCGAGCGTGCCTTTTAGCACATCCAGTTCAATAGCAGTGTCACCATTTAGGGTGAGCGTTGCCTTTGTATCAGCCATTTACGGTCTCCTTAGCGCCTTATGCTTAAGACTGCGCTTTACCGGATTTGCTTTCAGCTGTTAATCACCGTTACCAGATTGTTATTTGGCTTACCGCTCAGCTCACGAGGACAAACCAGGGTACAGAGCTATGGCGCCTTGCAGGTAAACGAATGAAATATCAGTGAAACAACAGCAAATCAGCGTTTTTGCAGTCCGAATTATTCAAACCTGTATATCACTAATAACTGTCCTGATAACTTCGGTCAATACCATCACACTGTTACATAACTATTTGTCAGGTGAAAGAGAGACCTCATAACTTTTGCGCATTATATGCCTTTTCTGATGACGTTTGTAACAATATTGTTTAACATTTGTCAAATCAGATGATTAAAAATTAAAAAGATGTTGTTATCGTGACCCTGATCACTGTTCCAGAGAAAACCCGACAAACTGTATGTAGGTTAATTGTAATGATTTTGTGAACGGCCTATACTGCCGCCAGGTCTCCGGAACACCCTGCAATCCCGAGCCACCCAGCGTTGTAACGTGTCGTTTAAGCATCTGGAAGCAGTGTTTTGCATGACGCGCAGTTATAGAAAAGGAACGCTGCTTGACCCGCATCGCAGTCCGGAGGAAGGAAACAATAAGAACAGCATGTGGGCGTTATTCATGATAAGAAATGTGAAAAAACAAAGACCTGTCAATCTGGATCTGAAAACGATCCGGTTCCCTGTAACAGCAATAGCGTCCATTCTGCACCGTGTTTCTGGTGTGATTACGTTTGTGGCGGTCGGTATTTTACTGTGGTTACTGGGCACCAGCCTCTCTTCCCCTGAAGGATTCCTCCAGGCCTCTGCCATCATGAACAGCTTCTTCGTGAAATTCATCATGTGGGGCATTCTGACCGCGCTGGCGTACCACGTCGTTGTGGGTGTTCGCCATATGCTGATGGACTTTGGCTACCTGGAAGAGACTTTCGAAGCCGGGAAACGCTCCGCTAACATTTCATTTGTGGTTACTGTCGTGCTTTCACTTCTCGCAGGAGTTCTCGTATGGTAAGCAACGCCTCCGCATTAGGACGCAACGGCGTACATGACTTCATTCTGGTCCGTGCTACCGCCATCGTTCTCACTCTTTACATCATCTATATGATCGGTTTCTTCGCGACCAGCGGCACGCTGACGTGGGAAATCTGGAGTGGGTTCTTCGGATCCGCCTTCACCAAAGTGTTCACACTGCTGGCCCTGTTCTCCATCCTTATTCATGCCTGGATTGGCATGTGGCAGGTGTTGACCGATTACGTTAAACCGCTGGCGATTCGCCTCCCACTGCAGCTGGCCATTGTTGTTGCACTGGTGGTTTACGTTATTTATGGATTCGTTGTGGTGTGGGGTGTGTAATGAAACTGCCAGTCAGAGAATTTGATGCTGTTGTAATTGGTGCCGGTGGCGCGGGTATGCGTGCCGCACTGCAAATTTCCCAGAGCGGCCAGACCTGTGCGCTGCTCTCTAAAGTGTTCCCGACCCGTTCCCACACTGTGTCTGCGCAGGGCGGTATTACCGTTGCGCTGGGTAACTCCCATGAAGACAACTGGGAATGGCACATGTATGACACGGTAAAAGGTTCCGACTACATCGGCGACCAGGATGCCATCGAATATATGTGTAAAACCGGCCCGGAAGCGATTCTGGAGCTGGACCACATGGGGCTGCCGTTCTCCCGCCTGGAAAATGGCACCATCTATCAGCGTCCGTTTGGCGGCCAGTCGAAAAACTTCGGCGGCGAACAGGCGGCACGCACCGCGGCGGCGGCTGACCGTACCGGCCACGCACTGCTGCACACTCTGTATCAGCAGAACCTGAAAAACCACACCACCATCTTCTCCGAGTGGTACGCGCTGGATCTGGTGAAAAACGCCGATGGCGCAATCGTCGGCTGTACCGCGCTGTGCATCGAAACCGGTGAAGTGGTTTACTTTAAAGCGCGCGCTACCGTGCTGGCTACCGGCGGTGCAGGCCGTATCTATCAGTCCACCACCAACGCCCACATCAACACCGGTGACGGTGTCGGCATGGCTATCCGCGCGGGCGTGCCGGTGCAGGATATGGAAATGTGGCAGTTCCACCCAACCGGTATCGCCGGTGCGGGCGTTCTGGTGACGGAAGGCTGTCGTGGTGAAGGTGGGTATCTGCTGAACAAACACGGCGAGCGCTTCATGGAGCGTTATGCCCCGAATGCGAAAGACCTGGCGGGTCGTGACGTGGTGGCGCGTTCCATCATGATCGAAATCCGTGAAGGCCGCGGCTGTGACGGCCCATGGGGCCCACACGCGAAGCTGAAGCTCGACCATCTGGGTAAAGAAGTACTGGAATCCCGTCTGCCGGGCATCCTGGAACTGTCCCGCACCTTCGCACACGTCGACCCGGTGAAAGAGCCAATTCCGGTAATCCCAACCTGCCACTACATGATGGGCGGTATTCCGACCAAAGTGACCGGTCAGGCGCTGACCGTGAACGAGCAGGGCGAAGACGTCGTTATTCCTGGCCTGTTTGCGGTAGGCGAAATTGCCTGCGTATCCGTACACGGTGCAAACCGTCTGGGCGGCAACTCCCTGCTGGACCTGGTGGTGTTTGGTCGAGCGGTGGGTCTGCATCTGCAGGAATCTATTGCCGAGCAGGGCGCGCTGCGTGACGCAACCGACGACGAAATTGATGCCTCTCTTGAGCGCCTCAACCGCTGGAACGGCAACCGTAACGGCGAAGATCCGGTGGAAATTCGCAAAGCGCTGCAGGAATGCATGCAGCACAACTTCTCGGTATTCCGCGAAGGTGACGCGATGGCCAAAGGTCTTGAGCAGCTGAAAGCGATCCGCGAGCGTCTGAAAAATGCCCGTCTGGACGACACTTCCAGCGAGTTCAACACCCAGCGCGTTGAGTGTCTGGAGCTGGATAACCTGATGGAAACCGCGTTCGCGACCGCGATGTCGGCAAACTTCCGTACCGAAAGCCGTGGCGCGCATAGCCGCTTCGACTTCCCGGATCGTGATGACGAAAACTGGCTGTGCCATTCCCTGTATCTGCCAGAGTCGGAATCCATGACGCGTCGTAGCGTCAATATGGAACCGAAACTGCGTCCGGCGTTCCCGCCGAAGATTCGTACTTACTAATGCGGAGACAGGATAATGAAACTCGAATTCTCAGTTTATCGTTATAACCCGGATGTTGATGACGCTCCGCGTATGCAGGACTACACCCTGGAAGCGGAAGAAGGTCGCGACATGATGCTGCTGGATGCCTTAATCCAGCTGAAAGAAAAAGATCCTACGCTGTCGTTCCGCCGCTCCTGCCGTGAAGGGGTTTGTGGCTCTGACGGTGTGAACATGAACGGCAAAAATGGCCTGGCCTGCATCACGCCAATTTCAGCGCTGCAGCGTCCTGGTCAGAAAATTGTTATCCGTCCTCTGCCAGGCCTGCCGGTCGTGCGTGATTTGGTGGTAGACATGGGGCAATTCTATGCACAATATGAGAAGATTAAGCCTTACTTATTGAATAATGGGCAAAATCCACCCGCTCGCGAGCACTTACAGTCTCCTGAGCAGCGTGAAAAACTCGACGGATTGTACGAGTGTATTCTCTGCGCATGTTGTTCAACGTCCTGCCCGTCGTTCTGGTGGAACCCGGACAAGTTTATCGGCCCGGCCGGTCTGCTGGCTGCCTATCGTTTCCTGATCGATAGCCGCGACACCGAAACCGACAGCCGTCTGGAAGGGCTGAGTGACGCTTTCAGCGTATTCCGCTGCCATAGCATCATGAACTGCGTCAGTGTGTGTCCGAAGGGGCTGAACCCGACGCGCGCCATCGGCCATATTAAGTCGATGCTGCTGCAGCGCAGTGCGTAAGTAGTGAGAGGGGAGCATTGTTCCCCTCACCCTAACCCTCTCCCACAGGGAGAGGGAACAGATTGCAGAAACCTTTAAAAACTGCCCTGTACTACCCTGAAGTCCAGACAGTTTCTAAAGGTTCCTTCGCGGGCCAAAGTAAAAGAGCTCGCAGGTGAACCCCGGCACGTACACGTGGTGTGCGTGGTAGTTTCTACGGCGAAAGTAAGCATAAAAATGCTTAAGGGATCACGATGCAGAACGGCGCAATGAAAGCCTGGCTGGACTCTTCTTTCCTTTCTGGTGCGAACCAGAGCTGGATTGAACAGCTCTATGAAGACTTCTTAACCGATCCTGACTCAGTGGACGCAAACTGGCGTTCCATGTTCCAGCAGTTGCCTGGCACAGGGGTCAAACCGGATCAATTCCATTCCAAAACACGTGATTATTTCCGTCGTCTGGCGAAGGATGCCTCACGTTACTCTTCTGCGATTTCCGACCCTGACACCAATGCGAAGCAGGTTAAAGTCCTGCAGCTTATCAACGCTTATCGCTTCCGCGGTCACCAGCATGCGAATCTCGATCCGCTGGGACTGTGGAAACAAGACCGTGTGGCCGATCTCGATCCGGCGTATCACGATCTGACCGAGGCCGATTTCCAGGAAAGCTTTAACGTAGGTTCCTTTGCCATCGGCAAAGACACGATGAAGCTGGGCGATCTGATTGACGCGCTCAAGCAAACCTACTGCGGCTCCATCGGCGCGGAATACATGCACATTACCTCTACCGAGGAGAAACGCTGGATCCAACAGCGTATCGAATCCGTAGCGGGCCACGCGACCTTCTCGGCAGACGAGAAAAAACGCTTCCTGAACGAACTGACCGCAGCGGAAGGGCTTGAGCGCTATCTGGGCGCGAAATTCCCGGGCGCAAAACGCTTCTCGCTGGAAGGCGGCGATGCGCTGGTGCCGATGCTGAAAGAGCTGATTCGTCACGCAGGCAAAAGCGGCACCCGTGAAGTTGTGCTGGGCATGGCGCACCGTGGTCGTCTGAACGTGCTGGTCAACGTGCTGGGTAAAAAACCGCAGGACCTGTTTGACGAGTTCGCGGGCAAACATAAAGAACACCTCGGCACCGGCGACGTGAAGTACCACATGGGCTTCTCGTCGGATATCGAAACCGAAGGCGGTCTGGTTCACCTGGCGCTGGCGTTTAACCCGTCACACCTGGAAATCGTCAGCCCGGTGGTTATCGGTTCCGTGCGTGCGCGTCTGGATCGTCTGGACGAGCCGAGCAGCAATAAAGTACTGCCAATTACCATCCATGGTGATGCGGCGGTAACAGGGCAGGGCGTGGTTCAGGAAACCCTGAACATGTCGAAAGCGCGTGGTTATGAAGTGGGCGGTACCGTTCGCATCGTGATCAACAACCAGGTGGGCTTCACCACCTCTAACCCGCTCGATGCGCGTTCTACCCCGTACTGCACCGACATCGGTAAGATGGTACAGGCACCAATCTTCCACGTTAACGCGGATGACCCGGAAGCCGTTGCTTTCGTTACCCGCCTGGCGCTGGATTTCCGTAATACCTTTAAACGCGATGTGTTCATTGACCTCTTCTGCTACCGCCGTCACGGCCACAACGAAGCGGATGAGCCAAGTGCAACCCAGCCGTTGATGTATCAGAAAATCAAAAAACACCCGACCCCGCGCAAAATCTATGCTGACAAGCTGGAGAGCGACAAAGTGACGACGCTGGAAGATGCGACCGAAATGGTCAACCTCTACCGCGACGCGCTGGATGCGGGTGAATGCGTGGTCAAAGAGCTGCGCCCGATGAACATGCACTCCTTTACCTGGTCGCCGTACCTCAACCACGAGTGGGATGAGAGCTACCCGAACAAGGTTGAGATGAAGCGCCTGCAGGAGCTGGCTAAACGCATCAGCACCGTACCGGACGCTATCGAGATGCAGTCTCGCGTGGCGAAAATTTACGCTGACCGTCAGTCCATGGCGGCAGGCGAGAAGCTGTTCGACTGGGGCGGCGCGGAAACGCTGGCTTACGCAACGCTGGTTGACGAAGGCATTCCTGTTCGTCTGTCCGGTGAAGACGCGGGCCGTGGGACCTTCTTCCACCGTCACGCGGTTGTTCACAACCAGTCCAACGGTTCAACCTACACCCCGCTGCAGCACGTGCACAACGGTCAGGGCCAGTTCAAGGTCTGGGACTCCGTGCTGTCTGAAGAAGCGGTTCTGGCCTTCGAATACGGTTACGCCACCGCTGAACCACGCACCCTGACCATCTGGGAAGCGCAGTTCGGTGACTTCGCCAACGGCGCGCAGGTGGTTATCGACCAGTTCATCTCCTCCGGCGAGCAGAAGTGGGGCCGTATGTGCGGCCTTGTGATGCTGCTGCCGCACGGTTATGAAGGCCAGGGTCCGGAGCACTCCTCCGCGCGTCTGGAGCGTTATCTGCAGCTCTGCGCCGAGCAGAACATGCAGGTCTGCGTACCGTCCACCCCGGCTCAGGTCTACCACATGCTGCGTCGTCAGGCGCTGCGCGGTATGCGCCGTCCGCTGGTGGTGATGTCGCCGAAATCCCTGCTGCGTCACCCGCTGGCGGTGTCGAGCCTGGAAGAACTGGCGAACGGAACCTTCCTGCCAGCCATCGGTGAAATTGACGAGCTGGATCCGCAGGGCGTGAAGCGCGTGGTGATGTGTTCTGGTAAGGTTTATTACGACCTGCTGGAACAGCGCCGCAAGAACGATCAGAAAGATGTCGCCATCGTGCGTATCGAACAGCTTTATCCGTTCCCGCATCAGGCGATGCAGGAAGTGCTGAAACAATATGCTCACGTACATGATTTTGTCTGGTGCCAGGAAGAGCCGCTCAACCAGGGCGCATGGTACTGCAGCCAGCATCATTTCCGTGAAGTGATTCCATTTGGGTCAGCCCTGCGTTATGCAGGTCGCCCGGCCTCCGCCTCTCCGGCGGTAGGGTATATGTCCGTTCACCAGAAGCAGCAACAAGATCTGGTCAATGACGCGCTGAACGTCGATTAATTAAAGGATACAAAATGAGTAGCGTAGATATTCTTGTTCCCGACCTGCCTGAATCTGTAGCAGATGCGACCGTCGCTACCTGGCACAAAAAACCAGGCGATGCCGTTAAGCGCGATGAAGTGCTGGTAGAAATCGAAACTGACAAAGTGGTACTGGAAGTACCGGCTTCGGCGGATGGCGTTCTGGACGCGGTGCTGGAAGATGAAGGCACCACCGTCACCTCTCGTCAGATCCTGGGTCGCCTGCGTGAAGGCAACAGCGCGGGCAAAGAGTCCAGCGCAAAATCTGAAGAGAAAGCTTCTACGCCGGCTCAGCGCCAGCAGGCGTCTCTGGAAGAACTGTCTAACGACGCCCTCAGCCCGGCGATCCGTCGCCTGCTGGCTGAACACAGCCTTGACCCGGCAGCTATCAAAGGCACCGGTGTGGGCGGTCGTCTGACCCGTGAAGACATCGACAAACACCTGGCGAAAGCGCCTGCTCAGGCAGAAGCGAAAGCCCCTGCGGCATCACCAGCAGCACAGCCTGCTCTGGGGGCCCGCAGCGAAAAACGCGTGCCAATGACTCGCCTGCGCAAGCGCGTGGCCGAGCGTCTGCTGGAAGCGAAAAACTCCACCGCGATGCTGACCACCTTCAACGAAGTGAACATGAAGCCAATCATGGACCTGCGTAAGCAGTACGGTGACGCGTTTGAAAAACGTCACGGTATCCGTCTCGGCTTTATGTCCTTCTACGTGAAGGCGGTAGTTGAAGCGCTGAAACGCTACCCGGAAGTGAACGCGTCTATCGATGGCGATGACGTGGTTTACCACAACTATTTCGACGTCAGCATGGCGGTTTCTACCCCACGCGGCCTGGTAACGCCGGTTCTGCGCGATGTGGATACCCTGGGTATGGCTGACATCGAGAAAAACATTAAAGAGCTGGCTGTTAAAGGCCGCGACGGCAAGCTGACCGTAGACGACCTGACCGGCGGTAACTTCACCATTACCAACGGCGGCGTGTTCGGCTCGCTGATGTCTACCCCGATCATTAACCCGCCGCAGAGCGCGATCCTGGGTATGCATGCCATTAAAGATCGCCCTATGGCGGTAGACGGTAAAGTTGAGATCCTGCCAATGATGTACCTGGCGCTCTCTTACGATCACCGCCTGATCGACGGTCGCGAGTCCGTGGGCTTCCTGGTAGCGATTAAAGAGCTGCTGGAAGATCCAACGCGCCTGCTGCTGGACGTCTAGTTTTGTAGTCTTGCCCGGCGGCGTATGGCTGCCGGGCCAATAAAAGCACGACCTAACGATTACCTGAAGGATGGATAGAACACATGAACTTACATGAATATCAGGCCAAACAGCTGTTTGCCCGGTATGGCTTACCGGCTCCGGTGGGTTATGCCTGTACTACCCCGCGTGAAGCAGAAGAAGCCGCATCTAAAATCGGTTCCGGCCCTTGGGTAGTTAAGTGTCAGGTTCACGCTGGTGGCCGTGGTAAAGCGGGCGGTGTGAAGGTTGTTAAGAGCAAAGAAGAGATTCGTGCGTTTGCTGAACATTGGCTCGGCAAGCGTCTGGTAACGTACCAGACAGATGCGAACGGCCAGCCGGTTAACCAGATCCTGGTTGAAGCGGCGACCGACATCGCGAAAGAGCTGTACCTGGGCGCGGTTGTTGACCGTAGCTCCCGTCGCGTGGTGTTCATGGCGTCTACCGAAGGCGGCGTGGAAATCGAAAAAGTGGCGGAAGAAACCCCGCACCTGATCCACAAAGTGGCTATCGATCCGCTGGCAGGCCCAATGCCATACCAGGGTCGCGAGCTGGCGTTCAAGCTGGGCCTGGAAGGCAAGCTGGTTCAGCAGTTCACCAAGATCTTCATGGGTCTGGCCACTATCTTCCTGGAGCGCGACCTGGCGCTGATCGAGATCAACCCGCTGGTGATCACCACTCAGGGCGACCTGATCTGCCTCGACGGCAAGCTGGGCGCTGACGGCAACGCGCTGTTCCGCCAGCCGGATCTGCGCGAAATGCGCGACCAGTCTCAGGAAGATCCGCGTGAAGCACAGGCTGCACAGTGGGAGCTGAACTACGTGGCGCTGGACGGCAACATCGGCTGCATGGTTAACGGTGCGGGCCTGGCAATGGGCACCATGGACATCGTTAAGCTGCACGGCGGTGAGCCAGCAAACTTCCTCGACGTAGGCGGTGGCGCAACCAAAGAGCGCGTAACCGAAGCGTTCAAAATCATTCTCTCTGACGACAACGTGAAGGCCGTTCTGGTTAACATCTTCGGCGGCATCGTTCGTTGCGACCTGATCGCCGACGGTATCATCGGTGCGGTAGAAGAAGTGGGCGTGAACGTTCCGGTGGTTGTCCGTCTGGAAGGTAACAACGCTGAACTCGGCGCGAAAAAACTGGCTGACAGCGGCCTGAATATTATTGCAGCGAAAAGTCTGACGGATGCAGCTCAGCAGGTTGTTGCCGCAGTGGAGGGGAAATAATGTCAGTTTTAATTAATAAAGATACCAAGGTTATCTGCCAGGGCTTCACCGGTAGCCAGGGGACTTTCCACTCCGAACAGGCGATTGCCTATGGCACGCAGATGGTTGGCGGCGTTACACCAGGCAAAGGCGGCACCACCCACCTGGGCCTGCCGGTGTTCAACACCGTGCGTGAAGCCGTAGAAGCGACGGGCGCCACCGCGACCGTGATCTACGTTCCGGCTCCGTTCTGCAAAGACTCTATTCTGGAAGCGATCGACGCAGGCATCAAGCTGATCATCACCATCACCGAAGGCATCCCGACCCTGGATATGCTGACCGTGAAGGTGAAGCTGGATGAAGCAGGCGTGCGCATGATCGGCCCGAACTGCCCAGGCGTTATCACCCCGGGCGAATGCAAAATCGGCATTATGCCGGGCCACATTCACAAGCCGGGTAAAGTGGGCATCGTGTCCCGTTCCGGTACCCTGACTTATGAAGCCGTTAAGCAGACCACCGACTACGGTTTCGGCCAGTCCACCTGTGTGGGCATCGGCGGTGACCCGATCCCGGGCTCTAACTTCATCGACATCCTGAAGATGTTCCAGGAAGATCCACAGACTGAAGCGATCGTGATGATCGGTGAGATCGGTGGTAGCGCGGAAGAAGAAGCGGCTGCTTACATCAAAGAACACGTGACCAAGCCGGTTGTGGGTTATATCGCGGGTGTGACCGCGCCGAAAGGCAAGCGTATGGGTCACGCAGGCGCGATCATCGCCGGTGGTAAAGGTACGGCTGATGAGAAATTCGCAGCGCTGGAAGCCGCAGGCGTGAAGACCGTTCGCAGCCTGGCGGATATCGGCGAAGCACTGAAATCCATCATTAAGTAAGTCCTCTCTGCTCCCCGGAAGGGGGGCGTTGCAGTATAAAAATGTCCGTTTCGACATGGTTGGCCGCTGTAAAGCGGCCTTTTTTATTGCCTGCGTTTGGCGACGAGAGTGAACTTGTAATCATCGGTATTGAACACGTTGCGGCTGTATTCAAATACCCGTCCGTCCTTCAGAAACCCGCGGGAGACTTTTTCCAGGATCGGCTTTGCTGGATCGAGCCCCAAAGCGGCGATCGCCTCCTCTGACGGCATGATCGGCACCAGCTCCTGCTCGCTGCGATCGATAACCAGCTTTTTGATCTGCTCAACGTAGTGGTATTTCGAATTCTCCATCACTTCCCAGGTGAGATCGGGGAACATCGCCAGCGGCATCCACGTTTCTTCCAGATTCACCGGTTTTTGTTTGATAAAGCGGACTCGTTTGACGTGCCAGACTTTATCGTCCGGGTTGATCGCCAGCCTTGCTGCGAGCCTCTCATCGGCTTTCACCACTTCGAAGACGCTGACGTCGCTGTGCGTTTCGACGTTTCGGTCCGCCAGCTTTTCGTAAAAACCAGTGAGCTGGTAAATGTCGTAGTTAACGCGCTCTTCTTTTACGTAGGTGCCGCTGCCCTGAATGCTCTCGACGATCTGCTCTTCCGTAAGTAGCTTCAGCGCCTGTCTCACCGTTACACGGCTGACGTTGAACGCCTCCTGAAGGCTGGATTCCGTCGGTAGCGCATCGCCGGGTTTTAACTCACCCGCATTGATTTTCTCGCGAAGCGCATCGGCTATCTGCCGGTACATCGGTTTGTTACCCATAGAATCTGCCTTTCTAATACATTTTCACTGAATTATGCCTTCAGCATAAAATTTGTAAATAATACAATTTAAATACAAATTTGCGTTGTTAGTGAAAGTGATCACATAAATGTATTGTGTAGCCTGCCACAATTGCCGCCAGACAATAACAACTTACGTGTGAGGATCTTATGAACCTGACGACTCTGACCCACTCCAGTGCTGTCTGCGTGCAGGCGCACTATGCCAGCCGTGATGAGGCAATTCGCCAGCTTACGATGCGACTGGTGGCGCTGGGCAAAATTACCGATGGTGATGCATTTCTGGCGGAGGTCTACCGTCGCGAATCGCAGGGGCCAACCGCACTGGGAGAAGGGCTGGCTGTCCCGCATGGTAAATCGAGCGTGGTGAACGAAGCGGCTTTTGCGGTTGCTACGCTGAGCGAACCGCTGGAGTGGGAGGGGGTGGACGGCCCTGAAAGCGTTGTGCTGATCGTCCTGCTTGCCATCCCGCCTGCTGAAGCGGGATCCACACATATCCAGGTGCTGACGGCGCTGACGTCTCGCCTGGCAGATGATGCACTCCGGGAACGCGTGATGGCTGCTGCGACGGCGGAGGATCTGCTTGACGCGCTGAACGGTGTCTCGCAGGAGGACGAGGTTGCCACATTGGTGAATGCACCAACCGTCATCTGCGTCACCGCCTGTCCGGCTGGGATTGCCCATACCTATATGGCGGCTGAGTACCTGGAAAAAGCGGGACGTAAGCTGGGCGTCAACGTGGTGGTCGAAAAGCAGGGGGCGAATGGCATTGAGGGGCGCATCACCGCGCAGCAGTTGCAGGAGGCCAAAGCGTGCATCTTTGCTGCAGAAGTGGCGATCAAAGAGAACGAGCGTTTTCAGGGGATCCCAGCCATCTCCGTGCCCGTCGCGGAACCCCTGCGCCATGCTGAAGCGCTCATCGAGCGCGCGCTGGCGCTTCAGCCTTCTACCGATGCTCGTCATGCGCATGGCGATACGGGAATGAAAAAGAGCGTTAAAACTGAGCTCAAGCAGGCGCTCCTTAGCGGTATCTCCTTTGCGGTGCCGCTGATCGTCGCCGGCGGGACGGTGCTGGCCGTGTCGGTACTACTGGCGCAAATCCTTGGCCTGCAGCACCTTTTCGACCAGGAAAACTCATGGCTGTGGATGTACCGCAAGCTTGGCGGCGGCATGCTCGGCATTTTGATGATCCCAGTTCTGGCTGCCTATACCGCTTACTCGCTGGCGGATAAACCCGCGCTGACCCCGGGCTTTGCGGCCGGTCTTGCGGCCAATATGATTGGCTCTGGTTTTCTTGGCGCTATCGTCGGCGGGCTGATCGCGGGCTATCTGATGCGCTGGGTGAAAAACCACATCCGGCTCAGTAGCCGCTACAACGGCTTTCTGACTTTTTATCTTTATCCGGTGATTGGCGTACTGGGGGCAGGCAGCCTGATGCTGTTTGTGATCGGCGAACCGGTGGCCTGGCTTAATACTACGCTCACCGCCTGGCTTAATGATCTGTCCGGTGCGAATGCGCTGCTTCTGGGGGCGATCCTCGGGTTTATGTGCTCATTCGATTTGGGTGGCCCGGTCAACAAAGCCTCTTACGCGTTCTGCCTGGGGGCGATGGCGAACGGCGTATACGGTCCCTATGCCATCTTTGCCTCCGTCAAAATGGTGTCAGCCTTCACCGTCACGGCGTCAACGTTGCTGGCACCAAAGCTGTTTAAACGGTTTGAAATTGAAACCGGTAAATCCACCTGGCTGCTTGGCCTCGCGGGCATTACCGAAGGGGCGATTCCGATGGCGATTGAAGATCCGCTTCGCGTAATTGGCTCATTTGTACTCGGCTCCATGGCAACAGGCGCGATTGTTGGCGCGATGGGGATCGGCTTGTCTACGCCAGGGGCCGGTATTTTCTCTCTCTTTTTACTTCACGATGCCGGGTTGAACGGTGTGGTTGCGGCGGCGGGCTGGTTTGGCGCGGCGCTGGTGGGTACTGCTATCTCGACCTTTATTCTGCTGCTCTGGCGACGCCAGGCGGTAAAAAAGGGCAACTACGTCACTGAAGACGCCTTACCGTAAAAACGCACAAACAGGAAATGAAGATGAAAGCTGAATCTCGCGTTCATATCACGCCGCATATGCACTGGGACCGTGAGTGGTACTTCACCACCGAAGAGTCGCGTATTCTTCTGGTCAATAATATGGAAGAGATCCTGACCCGTCTGGAGCAGGACGAAGAATATAAATACTACGTCCTCGATGGACAGACGGCGGTACTGGAGGATTATTTCGCCGTCGTGCCCGAAAACCGCTCTCGCGTGAAGGCGCTTGTCGAGCGTGGAAAGCTGATTATTGGCCCCTGGTATACCCAGACCGATACCACGATTGTCAGCGGCGAGTCGATTGTCCGCAACCTGATGTACGGCATGCGCGACTGTATGGCGTTCGGCGAGCCGATGAAGATCGGCTATCTGCCGGATTCGTTTGGTATGTCCGGCCAGCTTCCGCATATCTATAACGGATTTGGTATTACCCGCACGATGTTCTGGCGCGGCTGCTCGGAAAGACACGGAACCGATAAAACCGAATTTCTCTGGCAGAGCCAGGACGGCAGCGAAGTGACGGCGCAGGTGCTGCCGCTGGGCTACGCGATTGGTAAGTACTTACCGGAGGACGAAGCAGGGCTGCGAAAACGGCTCGAAAGCTATTTCGAGGTTCTGGAAAACGCCTCCGTCACCAAAGAGATTTTGCTGCCCAACGGTCACGACCAGATGCCGCTCCAGCAGAATATTTTCGCGGTGATGGATAAGCTTCGTGAAATCTATCCCCAGCGTCAATTTGTGATGAGTCGGTTCGAAGAGGTGTTTGATTTTATCGACGCGCACCGCGATAAGCTGGCGACGTTAAAAGGTGAGTTTATCGACGGAAAATACATGCGCGTGCACCGGACCATCGGCTCCACGCGCATGGATATCAAAATCGCCCATGCGCGTATCGAGAACAAAATTGTCAATATCCTCGAGCCGCTGGCGGCGCTTGCCTGGACGCTGGGCTTCGACTATCACCACGGCCTGCTGGAGAAGATGTGGAAAGAGATCCTCAAAAACCACGCTCACGACAGCATCGGCTGCTGCTGTAGCGACAAGGTGCATCGCGAAATTGTCTCTCGCTTTGAGCTGGCTGAGGACATGGCGGACAACCTGGTGCGTTTCTATATGCGCAAGATTGTCGATAACATGCCGCAAAGCGACGCCGATAAGCTGGTGATGTTCAACCTGATGCCCTGGCCGCGTGAAGAGGTGATGAACACCACGATTCGGCTTCGGGCCAGCCAGTTCAGACTGCGGGATGAAAAAGGCAACGAGATCCCTTATTTCATCCGCAGCGCGCGCGAGCTCGACCCGGGTCTCATTGACCGGCAGATTGTCCATTATGGCAATTATGAACCGTTTATGGAGTTTGATATTCAGCTCAGCCAGATACTGCCGTCGATGGGCTACCGTACGCTGTTTATCGAACCTAACGTGGCCGGGAAGGTGCTCCCGGCGGTGAAAAACACCGAATCCTTACTTGAAAATGCCTTCTGGCAGATTGACCTAAATGACGACGGTACGTTGCGCCTGCGCGACAAAGAAACCGGGCTTAGTTATGACCGCGTGCTGGAAATCGAAGAGAGTTCTGATGATGGCGATGAGTACGACTACTCGCCTTCTCGGGAAGAGTGGAGGCTCACTTCAGCGCAGGGTGAGCATGAAGTTGAGGTCACGCATGAAGGCTGGCAGAGCAGGGCGGCAATCCGCCATCGAATCGCCGTTCCGGCAAATCTGGCCGAACGCGCGGCGCGCCAGCGAAACGGCTCACTCCACGTGGAGTTTGACGTCACGCTTAGCCATAACAGCAGGCGCATTGATGTGGCCGTGCGCCTGGATAACCAGGCTGACGACCACCGCGTTCGCGTGTTGATCCCAACGCCGTTTGTGACAGAGGAGGTGTTAGCGGATACGCAGTTTGGCACGATCTCTCGTCCGGTGGAGGACGCGCCGATGCAAAACTGGCAGGAGGAGGGGTGGAAAGAAGCGCCGGTTCCCGTCTGGAATTTACTCAACTATGCCGTCCTGCAGGAAAAACGAAACGGGCTTGCGTTATTCACCGAGGGACTGCGTGAATTTGAAGTCGTGGGCGATAAACAAAAAGCATTTGCCTTGACCTTGCTGCGTGGCGTCGGATTACTCGGCAAAGAAGATTTGCTGTTGCGTCCAGGCAGGCCTTCGGGGATCAAAATGCCTGTTCCTGACTCTCAGGTGCGCGGGCCGTTAACCTGTCGCTTTAGCCTCTTCAGCTTCAGTGGTACGCCAGAAAACGCGGGCGTCGCACAGCAGGCTAAATCGTGGTTAACGCCGGTGCAGTGCTATAACAAAATTCCCTGGGATGCGATGAAGCTGAATCGCGCGTCGTTTATCACGCCGGAAAGTTACAGCCTGTTAGCGCTTTCGCCAACGGGATGCGTACTCAGTGCGCTCAAAAAAGCGGAAGACCGTGATGAGCTCATTCTTCGTCTGTTCAACCCTTCGCAGTCCAGCGCATGTGACGCGACGCTATCCATGAATCCGACGGTGAAGCGGTGCTGCGAAACGGACATGAATGAACGGCTGATGGACCACAGTGAAGATGAGGGCATGGTCGGGGCATTCAGGCCGGGACAGTCGCGAACCTTTAGTCTTCTTCTTGCATGAGAACCGCTGATATCGTTAAAAGGCTGCAGTGTTTGCGGCCTTTTTTCATTAAATAGTCACATAGTGGTGTTAAGTTATGGGGTGATAAAAGTAAAATAAATGTAATTGCGAAGAGTTGCATAAAGGCAATGGAAAAATAACTCGGACCGACTATGCTTTATCGTCTATCGCGCATCGAAATGAAGCTTTTCTTTCGCGTTAATTAAAATCACTTCTATTTATATTTTTTTCCGTCTTCGATAACCAATCATATCTTTGTATGTACATATCATTAACATGGTTTTTACCATTCTCACCATGGTTAAACATGGTTAACATCAAAGCTTGTTTTTGATTTAAATCAAAGTTTAATCCTTGGAAAAAGGCGCGGAAAAGCGCTAAATTGTCCCCGATCAAAATGGCCGAAAAGTGGTAATTTTGCTATAAATTGATCACCGTCGAAAAACGTAAATGTGACTCTATAAAAACCTGTTTATTGTAAGGGTTTTGCAGCGTATTATATTTGCGGGATCAATTTGAGTTTTTTATTAACGTATTTGTAACCTCACGTCATCGTTTTTATCTTCCTTTAGGGTAATAACGACGACAAGGATGCGAATAATTTGTATTGGGGCATGCGTGTGAATCTCTCTCTGGTGGGGTTCACTCTCGGAGTCTTCATGCGATGAGCAAGGAGTCATGATGTTAGATATAGTCGAACTGTCGCGTTTACAGTTTGCCTTGACCGCGATGTACCACTTCCTGTTTGTGCCACTGACGCTCGGTATGGCGTTCCTGCTGGCTATCATGGAAACGGTATACGTTCTCTCCGGCAAACAGATTTATAAAGATATGACCAAGTTCTGGGGCAAGTTGTTTGGTATCAACTTCGCACTGGGCGTGGCAACCGGTTTGACCATGGAGTTCCAGTTCGGGACTAACTGGTCTTACTATTCCCACTATGTAGGGGATATCTTCGGTGCGCCGCTGGCCATTGAAGGTCTGATGGCATTCTTCCTCGAATCCACCTTTGTAGGTCTGTTCTTCTTCGGTTGGGACCGTCTGGGTAAAGTCCAGCATATGGCGGTGACCTGGCTGGTAGCATTAGGTTCGAACCTGTCCGCGCTGTGGATCCTGGTGGCGAACGGCTGGATGCAGAACCCTATCGCGTCTGATTTCAACTTCGAAACCATGCGTATGGAGATGGTCAGCTTTGCCGAGCTGGTTCTGAACCCGGTTGCGCAGGTTAAATTCGTTCACACCGTCGCTTCTGGCTATGTGTGCGGCGCGATGTTTATCCTGGGCATCAGTTCTTACTACATGCTGCGCGGTCGTGACTTCGCGTTTGCCAAGCGCTCCTTTGCTATCGCTGCAAGCTTCGGCATGGCTGCAATCCTCTCCGTTATCGTTCTGGGTGATGAGTCCGGTTACGAAATGGGTGACGTGCAGAAAACCAAACTGGCCGCAATCGAAGCCGAATGGGAAACCCAACCGGCGCCAGCTGCCTTTACGCTGTTTGGTATTCCGGATCAGGACGCACAGGAAAACCGCTTCGCCATTCAGATCCCTTACGCGCTGGGTATCATCGCCACCCGTTCTGTTGATAAGCAGGTGACGGGTCTGAAAGAGCTGATGGTTCAGCACGAAGAGCGTATTCGTAACGGTATGAAAGCCTACTCGCTGCTGGAACAGCTGCGTGCTGGTTCTACCGACCAGGCCGTCCGCGACCAGTTTAACGACGTGAAGAAAGATCTGGGTTATGGTCTGCTGCTGAAGCGTTATACTCCGAACGTTTCTGATGCGACGGAAGCGCAGATCCAGATGGCAACCAAAGACTCGATTCCACGCGTTGCGCCACTGTACTTCGCATTCCGTATCATGGTGGGCTGCGGCATCATCATGCTGCTGATCATTGCGGCGTCCTTCTGGTCTGTGATTCGCAACCGCATCGGCGAGAAAAAATGGCTGCTGCGCACCGCGCTGTACGGTATTCCACTGCCATGGATCGCAATTGAGTCCGGCTGGTTTGTTGCGGAGTATGGCCGTCAGCCATGGGCGATTGGTGAGGTACTGCCAACGGCGGTAGCGAACTCCTCCCTGACCGCAGGCGACCTGATCTTCTCCATGCTGCTGATTTGTGGTCTGTACACCCTGTTCCTGGTGGCTGAACTGTTCCTGATGTTCAAGTTCGCGCGCCTTGGCCCAAGCAGCCTGAAAACCGGTCGCTATCACTACGAGCAGTCCACTGCGACTACTCAGCCGGCACGCTAAGACAGGAGTCATCAAATGATCGATTATGAAGTATTGCGTTTTATCTGGTGGCTGTTGATCGGCGTTCTGCTGATCGGTTTCGCCGTCACGGATGGTTTCGACATGGGGGTGGGGATGCTCACCCGTTTCCTCGGTCGTAATGACACCGAGCGTCGAATCATGATCAACTCCATCGCCCCTCACTGGGACGGTAACCAGGTGTGGCTGATCACCGCTGGCGGCGCGCTGTTCGCTGCCTGGCCGATGGTTTACGCGGCTGCGTTCTCCGGTTTTTATGTGGCGATGATTCTGGTGCTGGCCTCTTTATTCTTCCGTCCGGTCGGTTTCGACTACCGTTCCAAGATTGAAGACACCCGCTGGCGCAACATGTGGGACTGGGGCATCTTCATCGGTAGCTTCGTTCCACCGCTGGTAATCGGCGTGGCGTTCGGTAACCTGCTGCAGGGTGTGCCGTTCCACCTGGACGAATACATGCGTCTCTACTACACCGGTAATTTCTTCCAGCTGCTGAATCCGTTTGGTCTGCTGGCGGGCGTGGTGAGTGTGGCAATGATCATCACTCAGGGCGCAACCTACTTGCAGATGCGTACGGTGGGTGAACTGCACCTTCGTTCCCGTGCCACCGCGCAGGTTGCGGCGCTGGTAACACTGGTCTGCTTCGCGCTGGCAGGTGTTTGGGTCGTATACGGTATTGATGGTTATGTGGTGACCTCTGCTATCAACCATGCTGCACCGTCTAACCCGCTGACCAAAGAAGTGGCGCGTCAGGCTGGCGCATGGCTGGTGAACTTCAACAATACCCCTGCGCTGTGGGCGATCCCGGCTCTGGGCGTGCTGTTGCCGCTGCTGACCGTGTTGACGTCTCGTCTGGAGAGAGGCGCTCTGGCGTTCGTGTTCTCATCACTGACCCTGGCGTGCATTATCCTGACGGCGGGTATTGCGATGTTCCCATTCGTCATGCCATCCAGCACCATGCTGAATGCTAGCCTGACCATGTGGGATGCGACATCGAGCCATATGACGCTGAACCTGATGACGTATGTTGCTTGCGTGTTCGTTCCGATTGTTCTGGCTTACACCATCTGGTGTTACTGGAAAATGTTCGGACGTATCACGAAAGAACATATCGAAAGCAACACCCATTCTATGTACTAAGTAAGGAGCTGAATATGTGGTATTTCGCATGGATTTTAGGGACGCTTCTTGCCTGTGCATTTGGTGTCATCACTGCCCTGGCGCTTGAGCATGTAGAAGCGACCAAAGCGGGTGAAGAAAAACGCTGATGAATATTATCGCGACGCTTTACGCGGTAATGGATAAGCGCCCGCTACGGGCGCTTTCTTTAGTGATGGCATTACTGCTGGCAGGTTGTATCTTCTGGGACCCTTCGCGCTTTGCAGCGAAAACCAGCGAGCTTGAAATCTGGCACGGCTTTCTCATTATGTGGGCGGTGTGCGCAGGTGTGATCCACGGCGTCGGTTTTCGTCCGAAGGCCATTCACTGGCAGGGAATTTTTTGCCCGCTAATTGCCGATCTGGTGCTTCTCGCCGGTTTGATTTTCTTCTTCTTCTGAATAAGAAATGTCCGTTAACGTTATGGGCTTACCCGAGCCCATAAAAATTTACTCTCCGTTTACTTTCCCCCATTCCCAACCCTCTTTCCCGCGCGTATAGTAGCGAAGTTTAAAAGCTCTAACTTTTGTTGCATTACCGGGATGTAAAGTGAATACAACGCTGTTTCGATGGCCGGTTCGTGTCTATTACGAAGATACCGATGCCGGTGGTGTGGTTTACCACGCTAGCTACGTTGCTTTTTATGAACGGGCACGCACAGAGATGCTGCGCCATCATCACTTTAGTCAACAGGTTCTGTTGGCTGAGCGAGTTGCCTTCGTGGTACGCAAGATGACGCTTGAGTATTTTGCGCCTGCCAGACTCGACGATATGCTCGAAGTCCAAACTGAAATTACATCAATGCGTGGGACCTCACTGGTTTTCACGCAGCGGATAGTCAACGCAGAGAATACCGTACTGAACTCAGCTGAAGTACTGATTGTTTGTGTTGATCCAACCATAATGAAGCCTCGTGCGCTTCCTAAGTCTATTGTCGCGGAGTTTAAGCAGTGACTGACATGAATATCCTTGATTTGTTCCTGAAGGCAAGCCTTCTGGTTAAACTTATCATGTTGATTTTGATTGGTTTTTCAATCGCATCCTGGGCCATCATCATCCAGAGAACGCGTATCCTCAATGCCGCTGGCCGTGAAGCTGAAGCGTTTGAAGATAAGTTCTGGTCGGGTATTGAGCTTTCTCGTCTGTATCAGGAAAGCCAGGGACGCCGTGAAAACCTTACAGGCTCCGAGCAAATTTTTTATAGCGGTTTCAAAGAGTTTGCTCGTCTGCATCGAGCAAACAATCATGCGCCGGAAGCGGTGGTGGAAGGTGCCTCGCGTGCGATGCGCATCTCTATGAACCGCGAGCTGGAAAATCTCGAAACGCATATTCCATTCCTCGGTACTGTCGGTTCCATCAGCCCGTATATCGGCCTGTTTGGTACCGTGTGGGGGATAATGCACGCCTTTATCGCGCTGGGCGCGGTAAAGCAGGCGACGTTGCAGATGGTTGCACCGGGTATCGCTGAAGCACTGATTGCGACCGCTATCGGTCTGTTTGCGGCAATTCCTGCGGTTATGGCTTACAACCGTCTGAACCAGCGCGTGAACAAACTGGAACTGAACTACGACAACTTTATGGAAGAGTTCACTGCGATTCTGCACCGTCAGGCGTTTACCAGCACCGAGAGCAACAAGGGGTAAACCATGGCCAGATCGCGTGGACGAGGTCGTCGCGAGCTCAAGTCCGAAATCAATATCGTTCCACTGCTAGACGTCCTGTTGGTACTGCTGCTGATCTTCATGGCGACAGCGCCAATCATTACCCAGAGCGTGGAAGTGGATCTGCCGGATGCAACAGAATCACAGGCGGTGAGCACCAATGACGATCCTCCGGTTATCATTGAGGTTTCCGGCGTAGGGCAATACAGCGTCGTGGTAGAGAAAGAACGTATGGATCAGCTGCCGCCTGAGCAAGTTATTGCTGAAGCGCAGCGTCGTCTGGAGTCAAATCCGAAAACGGTCTTCTTAATCGGTGGCGCGAAAGACGTACCCTACGATGAAATTATTAAAGCGCTGAACTTGCTACATAGTGCGGGTGTTAAGTCAGTTGGCTTAATGACCCAACCTATTTGATCATCCGCGTAGTTTTTGGGAACCGATAGTGTCAAAGGCAACCGAACAGAACGACAAGCTTAAGCGAGCGATAATCGTCTCCGCAGTGCTGCACGTTATTCTCTTTGCAGCGCTGATCTGGAGTTCGTTCGACGAGCATATTGATGCATCAGCCGGCGGCGGTGGAGGGTCTTCCATTGACGCCGTGATGGTGGATCCCGGTGCGGTAGTACAGAACTATAATCGCGAACAACAGCAGAAGGCGAGTGCCAAACGGGCTGAAGAGCAGCGTGAAAAACAGTCGCAACAGCAGGCGGAAGAACTGCGTGAAAAGCAGGCCGCAGAGCAGGAGCGTCTGAAGCAGCTTGAGAAAGAGCGTTTGCAGGCGCAGGAAGCCGCGAAAGAGCAGGCGGAACAGCAGAAGCAAGCCGAAGAGGCCGCGAAGAAAGCACAGGAACAGCAAAAGCAGGCGGAAGAGGCGGCAGCAAAAGCCGCAGCGGACGCGAAAGCACAGGCTGATGCCCAGGCAAAATTAGCGGCAGAAGCGGCGAAGAAAGCCGCTGCTGATGCTCAGAAGAAAGCTGAAGCGGAAGCCGCGAAGAGAGCCGCTGCTGATGCCCAGAAGAAAGCTGAAGCGGAAGCAGCGAAAAAAGCTGCTGCTGATGCTCAGAAGAAAGCCGAAGCGGAAGCTGCGAAAAAAGCCGCTCAGGAAGCAGAGAAGAAAGCTGCTGCCGAGGCCGCGAAGAAAGCCGCTGCTGCTGAGAAAGCGGCTGCAGAAAAAGCTGCCGCCGCTGAAAAAGCCGCTGCCGATAAAAAAGCTGCAGCTGAGAAGGCCGCTGCCGATAAGAAAGCTGCTGCTGATAAAGCGGCTGCCAAAAAGGCTGCTGCAGCTGAAAAAGCAGCTGCCGCCGCAGGGGTTGACGATCTGCTGGGCGATTTGAGCTCAGGTAAGAATGCACCGAAAACGGGCGGTGGTGCGAAAGGAAACAACGCAGCGCCGACGGGAAGTGGTAACACTAAGAGTAACGGTGCGACAGGGGCTGAAATCAACGGTTATGCCGCGCAGATTAAATCCGCTATTGAAAGCCGATTCTATGATGCGTCTTCCTATACCGGTAAAACGTGTACATTGCGTATAAAACTGGCTCCGGACGGCATGCTGCTGGATATTAAGTCTGAAGGTGGCGACCCGGCTTTATGTACTGCGGCCCTGGCTGCAGCGCGTCAGGCGAAGATGCCTAAACCGCCGTCTCAGGCAGTTTACGAAGTCTTCAAAAATGCGCCGTTGGACTTCAAACCTTAAGTTACATTTTCCCCGTGCAAACGGGGAAAAATAGACCAGGTTTAGTCACAGGGTTCTGGTAGTTTTGTCTATTTGAGTTTGTTAACATTCTGCTAAATTATCGTGGGTAAGGTTACCCGGATAAGGGAGATATGATGAAGCAGGCATTACGTGTAGCATTTAGTTTTTTAATGCTGTGGGCAGCAGTACTGCACGCAGAAGTACGTATCGAGATCACCCAGGGGGTGGACTCGGCACGCCCAATCGGTGTTGTTCCGTTCCAGTGGGCCGGTCCTGGCGCTGCACCTGAAGATGCCGGTGGCATCGTGGCGGCTGACCTGCGTAACAGCGGTAAATTCAACCCGTTAGATCGTTCTCGTCTGCCTCAGCAGCCGGGCAGCGCGCAGGAAGTACAGCCTGCAGCATGGTCTGCGCTGGGTATTGATGCCGTGGTTGTGGGTCAGGTTACGCCTAACCCGGACGGCTCTTACAACGTGGCCTGGCAGCTGGTGGATACCGGCGGTGCACCGGGTACCGTTCTGGCACAGAACTCTTACAAGGTCACTAAGCAGTACCTGCGCTACGCGGCACACGCGGCCAGCGATGCGGTATTTGAGAAACTGACCGGCATTAAAGGGGCGTTCCGTACCCGTATTGCTTATGTGGTACAGACCAACGGTGGTCAGTTCCCATATGAGCTGCGCGTATCTGACTACGACGGCTACAACCAGTTCCTGGTGAAACGTTCTTCTCAGCCGCTGATGTCTCCAGCCTGGTCTCCGGACGGTTCTAAACTGGCCTATGTAACCTTCGAAAGCGGCCGTTCAGCGCTGGTTATCCAGACGCTGGCAAACGGTGCCGTTCGTCAGGTTGCGTCTTTCCCACGTCACAACGGTGCGCCTTCGTTCTCTCCGGACGGGTCTAAACTGGCGTTTGCGCTGTCAAAAACCGGTAGCCTGAATCTGTACGTGATGGACATTGGCTCTGGCCAGATTCGTCAGGTGACCGACGGTCGCAGCAACAACACCGAACCTTCATGGTTCCCGGACAGTCAAAACCTGGCGTTTACCTCTGACCAGGCTGGCCGTCCACAAATCTACAAAGTCAACATCAACGGCGGTGCTCCGCAGCGTATTACCTGGGAAGGTTCGCAGAATCAGAACTCAGACGTGAGCAGCGACGGTAAATTTATGGTAATGGTGAGCTCCAACGGTGGGCAGCAGCACATTGCCAAACAAGATCTGGTAGCGGGTGGCGTTCAAGTTCTGTCGTCAACGTTCCTGGATGAAACGCCAAGTCTGGCACCTAACGGCACGATGGTAATCTACAGCTCTTCTCAGGGGATGGGATCTGTGCTGAATCTGGTTTCTACAGATGGGCGTTTCAAAGCGCGTATTCCGGCAACTGATGGACAGGTAAAATCACCTGCCTGGTCGCCGTATCTGTAAATAATAATTAATTGATTACTAAAGGAATCATAGAAATGCAACTGAACAAAGTGCTGAAGGGGCTGATGATCGCTCTGCCTGTAATGGCAATCGCAGCGTGTTCTTCTAACAAGAACGCCAGCAATGACCAGAGCGGCGAAGGCATGATGGGTGCCGGCACCGGTATGGACGCGAACGGCAATGGCAACATGTCTTCTGAAGAGCAAGCGCGTCTTCAGATGCAGCAGCTGCAGCAGAACAACATCGTTTACTTCGATCTGGATAAATACGACATCCGTTCTGACTTCGCTGCGATGCTGGATGCTCACGCTAACTTCCTGCGTAGCAACCCATCTTACAAAGTCACCGTAGAAGGTCACGCGGACGAACGTGGTACTCCAGAGTACAACATCTCCCTGGGTGAACGTCGTGCTAACGCTGTTAAAATGTACCTGCAGGGTAAAGGCGTTTCTGCTGACCAGATCTCCATCGTTTCTTACGGTAAAGAAAAACCTGCAGTACTGGGTCACGACGAAGCGGCTTACTCCAAAAACCGTCGTGCCGTACTGGTTTACTAAGAGAATTGCATGAGCAGTAACTTCAGACATCATCTGTTGAGTCTGTCGTTACTGGTTGGAATAGCGGCCCCCTGGGCCGCTTTTGCTCAGGCACCAATCAGTAGTGTCGGCTCAGGCTCGGTAGAAGACCGGGTCACTCAACTCGAGCGTATTTCTAACGCTCACAGCCAGCTTTTAACCCAACTCCAGCAACAACTTTCCGATAACCAGAATGATATTGACTCTCTCCGCGGTCAGATTCAGGAAAGCCAGTATCAGCTTAACCAGGTTGTGGAACGTCAGAAGCAGATTTTGCTGCAGATGGATAGCCTGAGCAGCGGTGGTGCAGCAGCACAAGCACAGCCAGCCGCGGGCGATCAGACCGGTGCGGCGACATCAGCTCCGGCTGCGGATGCTTCTGCTTCAACAGGTGCGCCTGTACAGAGCGGTGACGCGAATACGGACTACAATGCGGCCATTGCGCTGGTGCAGGATCAATCTCGTCAGGATGACGCGATTGCTGCGTTTCAGAACTTTGTTAAGAAATACCCTGATTCCACTTATCAGCCAAATGCGAATTACTGGCTTGGTCAGCTGAATTACAACAAGGGTAAAAAGGACGATGCGGCGTTTTATTTTGCCTCGGTGGTAAAAAACTACCCGAAATCGCCGAAAGCGCCTGATGCAATGTACAAAGTGGGCGTTATCATGCAGGACAAAGGCGACACTGCGAAAGCCAAAGCGGTTTATCAGCAGGTGGTCTCCAAATTCCCGGGTACCGAAGGTGCTAAGCAGGCGCAAAAACGTCTGAATTCGATGGGATGATTATCACATGACCAGAAATCGCGTTATTTCTGGTCGTGCAGCATGATTCGTAAGCAGTTAAGTGATCTTCATCGAAATTTTTGTTGCGCTGAATTCTTAAATCAGTAATATATGCCGCCGTTGCCACGGGATATCAAACAACGTGAAAACAGCGTAAAAGTGGGTCGTTAGCTCAGTTGGTAGAGCAGTTGACTTTTAATCAATTGGTCGCAGGTTCGAATCCTGCACGACCCACCACTAAGTCAGGTGGAAGTAGTAGTAAAACGTGAAGGATAACGTTGCGTCAGCAACGGCCCGTAGGGCGAGGCGAAGCCGAGTCATCCTGCACGACCCACCACTTAACGCATACCGGCAGTACAGAGTGGGTGATTAGCTCAGTTGGTAGAGCATCTCCTTTACACGGAGGGGGTCGGCGGTTCGAGCCCGTCATCACCCACCACTCGGGTCGTTAGCTCAGTTGGTAGAGCAGTTGACTTTTAATCAATTGGTCGCAGGTTCGAATCCTGCACGACCCACCAATTTTATTGGTGCCGAGTAATAATTCAGGCAACACCCGAATGGGTCGTTAGCTCAGTTGGTAGAGCAGTTGACTTTTAATCAATTGGTCGCAGGTTCGAATCCTGCACGACCCACCAGCCTGAATAAATTTGAAGTACATCCCGCAAGGGGTCGTTAGCTCAGTTGGTAGAGCAGTTGACTTTTAATCAATTGGTCGCAGGTTCGAATCCTGCACGACCCACCAGTGTAGAAAGGCGCCCTAAAGGCGCCTTTTTGCTATATGTCTGTTTTTAGGTTGGGTAGGGCGAAGCCGCCAGCCGACAAATGCTATCCGCACCTATTTCCGGTGACTTTTCCGCTCATATTCGCTATCTTGTTTAGTATAAAAAACACAATTGCCACGCGTTTTGCTATGTAAGGCAAAAGAAAGGCAATATTGTTAAGCCAGTAAAACGAGAAGCCATAATGAGTGTGATGTTTGATCCCGAAGCCGCAATCTATCCGTTTCCACCAAAGCCTGTCCCGCTGAGCCTGGATGAAAAGCAATTCTATCGCGAGAAGATCAAGCGTCTTCTCAAAGAACGAGATGCGGTGATGGTGGCCCATTACTACACCGACCCGGAAATTCAGCAGCTGGCGGAAGAGACCGGGGGCTGTATTTCTGACTCACTGGAGATGGCACGCTTCGGTGCAAAACATCCTGCTTCCACGCTGCTGGTTGCTGGTGTGCGTTTTATGGGCGAAACGGCAAAGATCCTGAGCCCTGAAAAAACCATTCTGATGCCAACGCTTAATGCGGAGTGTTCTCTGGATCTCGGCTGCCCGATTGACGAATTCACGGCCTTCTGTGACGCCCACCCTGACCGGACCGTGGTGGTTTACGCCAACACCTCTGCGGCGGTAAAAGCGCGGGCAGACTGGGTTGTAACCTCCAGCATCGCCGTTGAGCTGATTGAACATCTGGATAGCCTGGGCGAGAAAATTATCTGGGCGCCTGACCGCCATCTCGGAAATTATGTCCAGAAGCAGACGGGGGCTGACGTTCTCTGCTGGCAGGGTGCCTGCATTGTCCATGACGAATTCAAAACCCAGGCGCTGGCGCGCATGAAGGCACTTTATCCTGACGCCGCTATTCTTGTTCACCCTGAATCACCTCAGTCGATTGTCGACATGGCGGATGCCGTAGGCTCAACCAGCCAGCTTATTAACGCGGCTAGGACGTTGCCTCACCAGCAGCTCATCGTGGCGACCGATCGCGGCATCTTCTATAAGATGCAGCAGGCGGTGCCGGAGAAAGAGCTCCTTGAAGCCCCAACGGCGGGCGAGGGCGCAACGTGTCGCAGCTGTGCGCATTGCCCGTGGATGGCGATGAACGGCCTGAAGGCCATTGCCGAGGGCTTAGAAACCGGTGGTGCGGCGCATGAAATCCATGTGGATGCCGCCTTGCGTGAAGGCGCGTTAATCCCGCTTAACCGCATGCTGGATTTTGCGGCTACACTACGTACTTAATTCAACTCGCCCCGGGGAAAAGATGGATTTTTTTAGCACGCAGAACATTCTGGTTCATATACCGATTGGTGCAGGTGGCTATGACCTGTCATGGATTGAGGCTGTTGGCACGCTGGCGGGATTACTCTGTATCTGGCTGGCAAGCCTGGAGAAGATCAGCAACTATGCGTTCGGACTGATTAACGTTACGCTGTTTGCGATTATCTTCTTCCAGATCCAGCTGTACGCCAGCCTGCTTTTGCAGCTGTTCTTCTTCGCCGCCAATATTTACGGCTGGTACGCGTGGTCGCGTCAGAACAGCCAGCAGGAAGCAGAGCTTCAGATCCGCTGGCTGCCCTTGCCGAAAGCCATCGCCTGGCTTGTCGCCTGCGTGGTCGCTATTGGTTTAATGACCGTTTACATCAACCCGGTGTTTGCGTTCCTGACACGTGTTGCCGTTTCGGTCATGTCCGGTTTCGGCCTGAACGTGACGATGCCTGCACTTCAGCCGGATGCCTTCCCGTTCTGGGATTCCTGCATGATGGTTCTGTCGATTGCGGCGATGATCCTGATGACCCGTAAATACGTTGAGAACTGGCTGCTGTGGGTCATCATTAACGTTATCAGCGTAGCGATCTTCGCCCTGCAGGGCGTCTATGCGATGTCGCTGGAATACCTGCTGCTGACCTTCATCGCGCTGAACGGCAGCCGGATGTGGATTAACAGCGCGCGTGAGCGAGGTTCTCACGCGCTTTCCAGCTAGTGGTGATGCGGATGTGAATGTCCGGACTGCGCCTCGTTAAGGTGGCAGTCCGGCCCGTTACAGGGCTGATACTCCATCTGGATGGTGGCGTGGCTAATTTCGTAGTGATGTTCAAGAAAGTGCTGGATGCGTTCTAGCAGCGCATCGTGGTCGTGAGGCGGGATCACCTGGACGTGTAGCGTCATGACCGGCTTTTCCCCCACCAGCCAGACGTGCACGTGATGAACGTTGCGGACTTCAGGGACTGAACGGCGCAGGTTGCGCTTCAGCTCGTCAATATCCATAGATGTCGGTGCCCCTTCAAGAAGTTCATTCACGCTCTCCTTCAGCAGCCTCCAGGCGCTGCGCAAGACCAGACAAGACACCAGCACGGACAGAATCGGATCGACAGGCGTCCAGCCGGTGTAGAGGATCACCAGCGCGGCGACAATCGCCCCGACTGAGCCGAGTAAATCACCCAGAACATGCAGAGCGGCAGCACGGACGTTAAGGTTCTTTTCACCGCTGCCGCGGTGCAAAATCCAGAAGGCCAGGATATTTGCCAGCAGCCCTGCCACGGCAATCACCATCATTGTCGCCCCGGCGATCGGCTGCGGGTGTCTGAAGCGCTGTACGGCCTCCCAGACGATAAGAACGGTAATGACCACCAGCGCGATGGCGTTAACAAACGCGGCAAGGGTTGTCAGCCTCAGCCAGCCGAAGGTGTGGCGCGCATTCGGAGGACGACGCGCAAACTGCACCGCCAGCAGGGCGAAGAGTAGCGCTGCGGCATCGGTCAGCATATGTCCGGCATCAGCCAGAAGGGCCAGAGAGCCGGAAATCAGGCCGCCAATGACCTCAATGACCATAAATGTTGCCGTGATGCCAAAGGCCAGCATCAGTCGTTTAGCGTTGTCGTTGCCTGGAGACTGTGAGTGGGAGTGCGACATGTCTGCTTTCCTGAAGTGTTATTATTTTTAGTGTAGCTTTTTTAATAGGTTACTCCAAAAAGAAAGGAGAGCCAGAGCTCTCCTTTTTCTTCCCGATCACACCCCATTACTGGGTGGTGCCATCGGTTTTGGTATTCGCATCGTTCCCTACTTTGTCATTAGGATCGGGGCATTTCCCGTCCTTACACATCGAGTTCTTATGAACCTCATCCGCACTCATATTGTCATGATTCATGGTGCCGGAACCGCTGCTGTTGGGATGCAGCATCGTGCCGCCGGTGTTGCTGTTACCGGTATTGATCTGGCTGTTGTCGACATTATTCGGGGCAATATTCTGTTTCGCATCAGGGGCGGGCTGGCCTGCTGCTGCTGCCGCATTCGCATCCCCGTTGCTGTCTGATGTGCCCGTTTCCGCGGCCAGGACGCTACCGCTGGCCAGAGTGAGTGTGGCGGTCAGGAAGAGGGTTGCCAGTTTTGTCATTTTCATCATGGTGCTCCTGTTCTTGTCGTTAAGCTGGATAACATTCTCCAACAGTGCATCTGTTTTAGAGGCGAAAGATTCCGCCTTACGGACTTACGTCAGTAGGGAATCGCGTTTAAGCGTGTAAAATTGGGTGTTACAGTTAAAAAGCTTAGGTTAGATCTCATTTTTCGCTATTTTGTGGCGATTTTTAGGCGAATTCCAGGAATTATCTGCGTGAAGTGTAAAACCGTGTTTACACTTCCTGATCGACAAGATAGATTGAAAGGATTGCTTTCATTACTAAAGATATGGCAGAGCTGGAAAGAAAATGAATTATCAGAACGACGATTTACGTATTAAAGAGATCAATGAGTTATTACCTCCTGTAGCGCTCCTTGAGAAATTCCCCGCCACTGAAAATGCCGCAAACACGGTTTCTCATGCTCGTAAAGCGATCCATAAGATCCTGAAAGGTAATGACGATCGTCTTCTGGTGGTGATTGGCCCGTGCTCTATTCACGATCCTGCAGCCGCGAAAGAGTACGCAGCCCGTCTGCTCACCCTCCGTGAAGAGCTGAAGGACGAGCTGGAAATCGTGATGCGCGTCTATTTTGAAAAACCGCGCACCACCGTGGGCTGGAAAGGGCTGATTAACGATCCGCACATGGATAACAGCTTCCAGATCAACGACGGTCTGCGCATTGCGCGCAAGCTGCTGCTGGAGATCAACGACAGCGGCCTGCCTGCGGCCGGTGAATTCCTGGACATGATTACGCCACAATACCTGGCAGACCTGATGAGCTGGGGCGCAATTGGTGCCCGCACTACTGAATCTCAGGTTCACCGCGAGCTGGCGTCCGGTCTTTCTTGCCCGGTGGGTTTCAAAAACGGCACTGACGGCACCATTAAGGTGGCTATCGACGCCATCAACGCAGCGGGCGCGCCGCACTGCTTCCTTTCCGTGACCAAATGGGGTCATTCCGCCATCGTTAACACCAGCGGTAACGGCGACTGCCATATCATTCTGCGCGGCGGCAAAGAGCCAAACTACAGTGCGAAACACGTGGCAGAGGTGAAAGTCGGGCTGGAAAAAGCCGGGCTACCACCGCAGGTCATGATCGATTTTAGCCATGCCAACTCCAGCAAGCAGTTTAAAAAGCAGATGGAAGTGGGGGCAGACGTCTGCCAGCAGATTGCCGGCGGTGAGAAAGCGGTGATTGGGGTGATGATAGAAAGCCATCTGGTTGAAGGTAACCAGAACCTGGAAGGCAGTGAACCGCTGGTGTATGGCAAAAGCGTGACCGATGCCTGCATTGGCTGGGACGATACCGATACCATCCTGCGTCAACTGGCGAATGCGGTAAAAGCGCGTCGCGGCTGAATTCTCAGGCACAAATAAAAAAGCGCGGAAGGCTCCGCGCTTTTTTTATGTCTGGCGAAAATTACTTCGCTTTACCCTGGTTTGCGACAGCCGCTGCTTTCGCTGCGATCTCATCTGCGTTACCCAGATAGTAGTGTTTGATTGGCTTGAAGTTTTCGTCGAACTCATACACCAGCGGTACGCCAGTTGGGATGTTCAGTTCGAGGATTTCGTCTTCACCCATGTTGTCCAGGTATTTCACCAGCGCACGCAGGGAGTTACCGTGAGCAGCGATGATCACGCGCTCGCCGCTTTTCAGGCGTGGCAGAATGGTTTCGTTCCAGTAAGGCACAACGCGGTCGATGGTCAGCGCCAGGCTCTCGGTGGTTGGCAGCTCAGCGTCGGTCAGTTTCGCGTAACGCGGGTCGTGACCAGGGTAGCGCTCGTCATCTTTGGTAAGCTCTGGTGGGGTGACCGCGAAGCCGCGACGCCACTGTTTAACCTGCTCGTCACCGTATTTCTCAGCGGTTTCCGCTTTGTTCAGGCCCTGCAGCGCACCGTAGTGACGTTCGTTTAGTTTCCAGGACTTCTCAACCGGCAGCCAGGCCTGATCCAGTTCGTCAAGCACGTTCCACAGGGTGTGGATGGCACGTTTCAGCACAGAGGTGTAAGCAAAATCAAAGCTGAAGCCTTCTTCCTTCAGCAGTTTACCTGCTGCTTTTGCTTCGCTTACGCCTTTCTCAGACAGATCAACGTCGTACCAACCGGTAAAGCGGTTTTCGTTGTTCCACTGGCTTTCGCCGTGACGCACCAGGACCAGCTTAGTTATAGCCATCTCTTACTCCTCAAGCATTTTTAGAATGATAACAATTCTCATTATATTGCCGTGACCGTGCCACCAGCAACGCTTAACCCTAACCATAGCGAAAATAGTCTCTGAGTGTAAGATGCTTGTGAATCCAGGGTTGTGATTTTGTCTGCGATCGGCGCTATTTTCAGCAAGGCATGCAGAAAAAAGCCCTCCGGAGGGAGGGCTGGACATTAATGTGGAATAAAATGGTATTCCGTCATGCTCACGTACTCTTCACCCGGGCGCAGCACGCACCCAGGCTGCGGCCATTCCGGGTGGTTTGGGCTGTCCGGCAGGAACTCGCTCTCCAGCGCCAGGCCTTGCCAGTCGCTGTACTCATCGTGTTCGCGCGCCGTCGTGCCGCCGAGGTAGTTGCCTGAATAGAACTGCAGGGCAGGGGCAGTGGTGTAAACCGTCATCTGCAGCTTCTCATCCGCAGACCAGACCTGCGCGGCAGGCTGTTTTACATCACCTTTGGCCTGCAGCAGGAAAGCGTGATCGTAGCCTTTCACCTTACGCTGATCGTCATCGCTCAGGAAATCCTGGGCGATGGTTTTCGCGCTGCGGAAGTCAAAGCTGGTGCCGCTCACGTCTTTAAGGCCCTGATACGGAATGCCCATCTCGTCAACCGGCAGATACGCATCCGCCAGGATCTGCAGCTTGTGCTCACGCACGTCGCACTGGCTACCGTCCAGATTAAAGTACGCATGATTGGTCAGGTTGACAGGACACGGCTTGTCGACCGTCGCACGGTATTCAATGGCGATACGGTTGTCGTCGGTCAGCGTAAAGCGCGCGGACGCGATAAGGTTCCCCGGGAAGCCCTGATCGCCATCAGGCGAATCCAGCGAGAACAGCACTTCCCCGTCGTTTTGACGAACAATCTTCCAGCGGCGTTTATCAAACCCGTCCGGTCCGCCGTGCAGCTGGTTCTCACCCTGGCTTGGAAGCAGGGTGTACTGCTCGCCGTCGAGCTCAAAACGGCTCTTCGCGATGCGGTTAGCATAGCGCCCAACGGATGCGCCCAGATAGGCGGACTGATTGACGTACTGCTCAGGCGAGGCGCAGCCGAGCAGGGTCTCGCGCACGCTGCCGTCCGGCATCGGTACGCGGGCAGAAAGAAGGGTCGCCCCCCAGTCCATCACCGTAACGACCATCCCCGCGCTGTTGCGCAGGGTTAACAGACGATACGGCAGACCATCCGGTGCGAGTGTAGGCGTTTCGTTTAGCACTGTCCGGCTCCTTGTGATGCTTTACAAACATAGAAGGTTTCTTTGATGCCTGTTTTTGCTTCGTACTGCTTCGCGACGGCGTCCTGGACGGCAGGGACCAGCTCTTCTGGCACCAGCGCAACGATGCATCCGCCAAAACCGCCGCCCGTCATGCGAACGCCACCTTTGTCGCCAATGGTAGCTTTAACGATGTCCACCAGGGTGTCGATCTGCGGCACGGTGATTTCAAAATCGTCGCGCATGGAGGCGTGAGATTCAGCCATCAGCTCACCCATGCGTTTCAGGTCACCTTTCGCCAGCGCGGAGGCGGCTTCAACGGTACGGGCATTTTCCGTCAGCACGTGACGAACGCGTTTAGCGACGATCGGATCCAGCTCGTGCGCCACTTTGTTAAATTCATTGAGCGTCACGTCGCGCAGGGCAGGCTGCTGGAAGAAGCGGGCGCCGGTTTCACACTGTTGGCGGCGGGTGTTGTATTCGCTGCCCACCAGCGTGCGCTTAAAGTTGCTGTTGACGATCACCACCGCCGCGCCTTTCGGCAGGGGAACGGCTTTGGTACCCAGCGAGCGGCAATCAATTAACAGGGCATGCTCTTTTTTGCCGAGCGCGGAGATCAGCTGGTCCATAATGCCGCAGTTACAGCCCACGAACTGGTTTTCTGCTTCCTGACCGTTCAGGGCAATTTGCGCGCCGTCCAGCGGTAAATGATAAAGCTGCTGGAACACGGTGCCAACGGCGACTTCCAGTGACGCAGAGGAGCTTAATCCCGCACCCTGCGGCACGTTGCCGCTGATGACTAAATCCGCACCGCCAAAGTTCTTGTTACGCTTCTGAAGGTGTTTCACCACCCCGCGCACGTAGTTAGACCACTGCTGGCTGTCGTGCGTCACAATCGGGGCATCAAGGGAAAACTCGTCCGTCTCATTACCGTAATCCGCCGCAACCACGCGGACTTTACGGTCGTCGCGCTTCGCACAGCTGATGACTGTCTGGTAATCGATAGCGCACGGCAGCACGAAACCGTCGTTATAGTCGGTGTGTTCACCGATAAGGTTAACGCGGCCTGGTGCCTGGATAACGTGGGTGGCAGGGTAGCCAAATTTCTCAGCAAACAGGGATTGTGTTTTATCTTTCAGACTCATTTTTTAGACTCCTGATTCGCGATAGTGGACGTCGCTAACGGCACGCAGACGTTCTGCTGCCTGTTCCGCCGTCAGGTCACGCTGGGTTTCTGCCAGCATTTCATAGCCCACCATAAATTTACGTACCGTCGCAGAGCGCAGCAGCGGCGGATAGAAATGGGCGTGCAGCTGCCAGTGTTGATTCTCTTCGCCGTTAAACGGAGCGCCGTGCCAGCCCATGGAGTACGGGAAGGAGCACTGGAAAAGGTTGTCGTAACGGCTGGTCAGCTTTTTCAGCGCCAGGACAAGGTCGTCGCGCTGCGCGTCGCTGAGATCGGTGATGCGCTGCACGTGCGCTTTCGGCAGCAGCAGCGTTTCAAACGGCCATGCGGCCCAGTAAGGGACGACGGCCAGCCAGTGTTCGGTTTCCACCACGGTGCGGCTGCCGTCGGCCAGCTCACGCTGGGTGTAATCCACCAGCATCGGCGAACCGTTTTCCGCGTAATACGCTTTCTGCAGACGGTCTTCACGCTCGGCTTCGTTAGGCAGGAAGCTGTTCGCCCAGATCTGGCCGTGCGGGTGCGGGTTAGAGCAGCCCATGGCCGCGCCTTTGTTTTCGAACACCTGCACCCACGGATAGCTCTGCCCCAGCTCTGCGGTTTGCGACTGCCAGGTGCTGACGACCTCTTTCAGCGCGTCCACGCTCAGCTCCGGCAGCGTTTTGCTGTGATCGGGCGAGAAGCAGATCACGCGGCTGGTTCCGCGCGCGCTTTCGCAGCGCATCAGCGGATCGTGGCTGTCCGGCGCGTCCGGCGTTTCGGTCATCAGGGCGGCAAAATCGTTGGTGAAGACGAAGGTACCTTTGTAGTCCGGGTTTTTATCCCCGGTGACGCGCGTGTTGCCCGGACAGAGGAAGCAGTCCGGGTCGTGCTGCGGCAGCGTCTGTTTTGCAGGCGTCTCCTGCGCTCCCTGCCAGGGTCGCTTGGCGCGATGCGGAGAAACCAAAATCCATTGCCCGCTTAACGGGTTAAAACGACGATGCGGATGATCGACGGGATTAAATTGCGTCATGACGGATCCTTAGTCCGGATAGCCTTGCGGGTGGCGTGACTGCCAGTGCCAGGTATCCTGTGCCATTTCATCAAGCGTGCGCGTCACACGCCAGTTAAGCTCTTTGTCGGCTTTGGTGGCATCGGCCCAGTAAGCAGGCAGGTCGCCATCACGACGCGGAGCGAAGTGGTAGTTCACCGGCTTACCGCAGGCTTTGCTGAAGGCGTTAACCACGTCCAGCACGCTGCTGCCGACTCCGGCGCCGAGGTTGTAAATATGCACGCCCGGTTTGTCAGCCAGCTGCTGCATGGCCGCAACGTGACCGTCGGCCAGATCCATGACGTGGATGTAGTCGCGCACGCCGGTGCCATCTTCGGTCGGATAGTCATTGCCAAAAATCGCCAGCGAGTCGCGGCGACCCACGGCAACCTGAGCGATATACGGCATCAGGTTGTTCGGAATGCCCTGCGGATCTTCACCCATATCGCCAGACGGATGCGCGCCGACCGGGTTGAAGTAGCGCAGCAGCGCGAAGCTCCACTCCGGCTGTGCTTTTTGCAGGTCGGTCAGGATCTGCTCCACCATCAGCTTGCTTTTGCCGTACGGGCTTTGCGGCGTACCGGTCGGGAAGCTTTCAACGTAAGGGATTTTGGGCTGATCGCCGTAGACGGTAGCGGAGGAGCTAAAGATGAAGTTTTTGACGTTGGCCGCGCGCATGGCGGAGATGAGGCGCAGGGTACCGTTGACGTTGTTGTCGTAATACTCAAGCGGCTTCGCAACGGATTCACCGACCGCTTTCAGACCCGCGAAGTGGATCACCGCTTCGATGGCGTGGTCGTGAAGGATCTCGGTCATCAGCGCTTCGTTGCGGATGTCGCCTTCCACGAAAGTCGGTTGTTTACCGCCAAGGCGTTCAATCACCGGCAGCACGCTGCGCTTACTGTTGCACAGGTTGTCGAGAATGATGACGTCGTGACCGTTTTGCAGCAGTTGCACGCAGGTATGACTACCTATGTAACCGCTACCACCTGTTACCAGAACTCGCATATTTCGCTCCATTGGGCTTATGGTATGTAATAACCATAGCATAACAGAGACGCGAAAAGTGTGACATGGGATAAAATAGTGGTATCGTTTACACTCGTTTTCACACTCACTTTTTCAATGACTGAGCGCATTCTAGATCAAAGAGATAGCGATGTATTGATGCAAGTTATCTGAAAAAGAGGAGGGCGGAGCCCTCCACGATTAATCGACGTTGCTGAGAAGGTAGCGATAACCCTCACCGTCCGGCACAAACTCCAGACGATGCGTGATGCAGGCGGGGGCATCTTCGGCATGGTGTGAAACGAACAGCAGCTGCGTTTCGCCTTCGCTAATCAGCACGTCCACAAAGCGGCGGATAAGCTGGCGATTCAGCGGATCGAGTCCCTGCAGAGGTTCGTCGAGGATCAGAAGCGTAGGGTGTTTCACCAGCGCGCGAACGATCAGGGCCAGGCGCTGCTGCCCCCACGACAGGCTATGAAACGGCGCGTCAGCCACCCGGTTGTCCATGCCCAGAATATCCAGCCACTGCTGGGCCAGCTTGTGCTGTTTGTCCGACACCGCCTGATAAATACCGATGGAATCAAAATACCCGGAAAGAATCACGTTGCGTACCGAGGTACTGACCCGGTAATCCAGATGCAGGCTGCTGCTGACATAGCCGATATGTTTTTTTATATCCCAGATGGTTTCGCCGCTGCCGCGACGCCGACCAAACAGCGTCAGATCGTTGCTATAGCCCTGCGGGTGATCGCCGGTGATCAGGCTCAGCAGCGTGGATTTTCCCGCGCCGTTAGGGCCGACAATCTGCCAGTGCTCGCCAGGATTGACCGTCCAGCTTAGACGGTTAAGGATCGGGCGATCGTCATAAGAGACAATTCCCTCCCGCAGCACGATGCGCGGCTGGTGGGGATCGAGCGCATGGCGGGCCGAAGGGGCGTCAGGTTCCGGAAGGGTAATACCGTCGAGTTGTTCGCTGTGCGCGAGCTGGGCAATGAGCGCCTGCTTAAGCAGCGCGTTTTTTTCCCCGGTCTCGGTCAGGTTACAGTCTGCCAGTACGCCTGCGTGCTGGATAAATTCCGGAATTTCATCGAAGCGGTTAAGCACCAGCACCAGGGTATATCCCTGCTGATTAAGCGACTCCAGCAGGGCCGCCAGCTGCGCACGGGACTGCACGTCAAGGCCGTCAAACGGTTCGTCGAGGATAAGCAGCTCGGGCTCGCTCATCAGCGCCTGACAAAGCAGCGTTTTTCGCGTCTCGCCGGTCGAAAGGTATTTAAAGCGCCGGTTCAGCAGGGCGGTGATGCCGAACCGTTCTGCCAGGCGCTGACAGCGGGCGGGATCTTTAATCTCATCCTGAATAATTTCCGCCGTCGTACGGCCGGTATCGTCTTCGCCAGGGCTGAGTAAATCAGTGTTATTGCGCTGCCACTCGTCGCTCACCAGCTTTTGCAGTTGTTCAAATGACAGGCGCGTCAGGCGCGTAAAGTCGCCCCGGCATTCGCCCTTGAGGAGAGGGAGCTCGCCGGCCAGTGCGCGGGCCAGCGCGGATTTACCGCTGCCGTTAGTGCCGACAAACGCCCAGCTTTCACCCGCGCGTATCGTCAAATCAGCAATCGTCAGCGTTCGGGTATCGCTAAGACGAAACGTGCCTTGCGAAATATGCAATGATGACATGATTTATCCCTGTTTTTGCAGCAACAGATATCAGGGATACGCACTGTCGGCTCGATTGTCAATGCGCTCAGCACAATGTGGCGATAATCACCCGGTCTGCGTTGAACCAGGCGGTAACGACAGAACCTTCTTCTAAACCGTCCGCTTCGCTAAGCGGTATTGTCGCGCAAAGCGGTTGCCCGTCTGCGAGAGTCATCAGTACTTCGCACTGCGCTTCACCGCGTTCGATATGGCTAATTGCGCCCTGTAGCTGGTTATCGGCTGCCTTTGCGGCGTCGGGATCGCGCGTGATATTAACCCACGGTGCTTTCAGCAGCACCAGCACCTCTTTACCTTCATCCAGCTCAAGGCGCTCTGCGCTCTGCTCCGTTATGGCGGCCTTCAGACGGGTGGTGCCATCGGCAAGCAGGATCTCAATATGCTGCTGTACCTGGAGATTATCCCGCGCCGTCACCGTACCAAACCACTGGTTGCGGGCGCTGGTTTGTAACGAGAAGCGGGAAATGGCGGCCAGCAAACTGTCCAGCGGAACGTTATCGTCATCGCTCAATACATCGAACGCTTTTTGCTGGATCTGGGCCAGCAGATCGTAAAGATGAATAAGGCGCTGGCCATAGCGCGTCACGATCGCACCGCCGCCGCCTTTGCCGCCTGTGGCTCTGTCCACCAGCGGTTGTTCGCTCAGGGTGTTCATTTCGTTGATGGCGTCCCAGGCACTTTTGTAGCTGATGCCCGCGTTTTTCGCACCCTGGCTAATCGAGCCAGTTTGTTCTATTTGTTTAAGCAGGGCGATACGTCGCGGATCGGCGAAAAGCTTTTGCTGAAGTCGTAGAGTGAGAAGAATTTCGGCCTGCATAACGGTGTCCTGGCAAAAAGAGTATTGTGACCCAAATGGTGCAGGGCGCAAAGGGCACCGCACAAAAGGGGATGTTTTTCTCACTTGAAAGGGTAGAATGAGCTATTCACAATATCTGGAGAAAACCATGTTAGAGTTGTTGAAAAGTCTGGTATTCGCCGTGATCATGGTACCAGTAGTGATGGCCATCATCCTCGGTGCCATCTACGGCCTGGGTGAAGTGTTCAACCTCTTTTCGAACATTGGTCATAAAGACCAGGCTAAAAAGCAGCATTGATTCCCCACAAAACGCCCGGCTAGTCCGGGCGTTTTGCTCTCAAGATTTTCCCGTGTACGCCGATATCATTCAATGCATCACCCCGGTTTACCCCTTGAGCGGTACGATTAAACGCTGGGATCTCCCTGACGTTACCGTTATATTAATATGTATATAACGCTACTCACAGGAGTTACAAATGGCACGTACATGGGTACGCCTTTTCGCAGGGGCAACGCTGACGCTTTCACTTACCGGCCACGCGCTGGCGGACGAGGGTAAAATCACGGTCTTTGCGGCGGCGTCGTTGACCAATGCAATGCAGGATATCGCGGCGGCGTATAAAAAAGAGAAAAACGTCGAGGTTGTCTCCTCTTTTGCCTCTTCCTCGACGCTGGCGCGTCAGATAGAAGCGGGCGCACCGGCGGATCTGTTTATTTCGGCTGATCAGAAGTGGATGGATTACGCGGTGGAGAAGAAATCGATTGATGCGGCAACCCGCGAAACGCTGCTGGGCAATAGCCTGGTTGTTGTGGCGCCAAAAGCCAGCGCGCAGGCGGACTTCACCATCAACAAAGAGACCCAATGGACCCGCCTGCTGAACGGTGGCCGCCTGGCGGTGGGCGATCCGGAGCACGTTCCGGCCGGGATTTATGCCAAAGAAGCGCTGCAAAAGCTGGGCGCATGGGAGGCATTGGCACCGAAGCTGGCCCCGGCGGAAGACGTGCGCGGCGCGCTGGCGCTGGTGGAACGCAACGAAGCCCCGCTGGGCATTGTGTATGGCTCTGATGCCGTTGCCAGTAAAGGGGTAAAAGTGGTCGCAACGTTCCCGGAAGACTCACACAAGAAAGTGGAATATCCTGTTGCGATTGTTGATGGACATAAAAATGCGACCGTGACGGCCTTCCGCGATTATCTGAAGGGGCCGGAGGCGTCCGCTATCTTTAAACGTTACGGATTTACGACTTACTGATGATATTGACCGATCCTGAATGGCAGGCTGTTCTGCTGAGCCTAAAAGTCTCTTCCCTGGCGGTTACGCTGAGTTTGCCCTTTGGGATCTTCTTTGCCTGGCTACTGGTTCGCTGTCAGTTTCCCGGCAAAACGCTGCTCGACAGCGTGCTTCATCTTCCGCTCGTTTTGCCGCCCGTGGTGGTCGGTTACCTGCTGCTGATTTCGATGGGGCGACGCGGTTTTATCGGCGAGAAGCTCTACGACTGGTTTGGGCTGACGTTCGCGTTTAGCTGGCGCGGTGCGGTACTGGCGGCCGCGGTGATGTCTTTCCCGCTGATGGTGAGGGCGATCCGCCTCGCGCTGGAAGGCGTGGACATGAAGCTTGAACAGGCGGCCCGCACGCTGGGGGCCGGGCGCTGGCGCGTTTTTTTCACCATCACGCTCCCGCTTACGCTGCCGGGCATTATTGTCGGGACGGTACTGGCCTTCGCCCGCTCGCTGGGCGAGTTTGGCGCGACCATCACGTTTGTGTCGAACATCCCCGGCGAGACGCGAACCATCCCGTCGGCGATGTATACTCTGATTCAAACGCCGGGCGGAGAAGGCGCGGCGGCGCGGCTGTGCATTATCTCAATCGTTTTAGCCCTTGTATCGCTAATGGTGTCTGAATGGCTGGCGCGGCTCAGCCGCGAGCGGATGGGGAAATAAGCATGCTTGAACTCCATTTCACCCAGACGCTGGGTAACCATACTCTGACGCTTAACGAGACGCTGCCGGCAAGCGGAATCACCGCCATCTTCGGCGTCTCTGGTGCGGGAAAAACGTCGCTGATTAATGCCATCAGCGGCCTGACCCGCCCGCAGTCAGGCCGTATTGTCCTGAATGACCGCGTCCTGAATGACGTGGAGAACAGAATTTACCTCTCGCCGGAAAAACGCCGCATCGGCTATGTTTTCCAGGACGCGCGCTTGTTCCCGCACTACAGCGTGCGCGGCAACCTGCGTTACGGCATGGCGAAAAGCATGGCCGGGCAGTTTGATAAGCTGGTAACGCTTTTAGGCATTGAGCCTCTGCTCGACAGGCTGCCATCCTCGCTCTCCGGCGGAGAAAAACAGCGCGTGGCCATTGGCCGCGCGCTGCTGACCGCCCCCGAACTGCTGCTGCTCGACGAACCGTTGGCCTCGCTGGATATTCCGCGTAAACGCGAACTTCTGCCCTATCTACAGCGCCTGACGCGCGAAATTAATATTCCGATGCTATACGTCAGCCATTCGCTGGATGAGATCCTCCATCTGGCCGACAGGGTGCTGGTGCTGGAAGAGGGCAGCGTGAAGGCCTTCGGCAACCTGGAAGAGGTATGGGGCAGCAGCGTAATGCACCCGTGGTTACCCAGGGAACAGCAGAGCAGCATCCTGAAAGTGAGCGTTCTCGAACATCACCCGCACTACGCGATGACCGCCCTGGCGCTGGGCGACCAGCATCTGTGGGTCAATAAGATCGACAAACCGCTACAGTCCGCGCTGCGAATTCGCATCCAGGCGTCGGACGTCTCGCTGGTGCTGCAGCCGCCGCTGCAAACCAGTATTCGAAATATTCTACGCGCCAAAGTCGCGGAGTGTTTTGATGATAACGGGCAGGTGGAAGTGAAGCTTGAAGTCGGCAGCAGGACGCTCTGGGCGCGCATTAGCCCGTGGGCGAGGGATGAGTTAGGGATCAAACCCGGCCTGTGGCTTTACGCGCAAATTAAGAGCGTCTCAATCACCGCCTGATTACAGCAGGTGGGTATAAATGTACTGCGCGATGCTGTCGGTGGTGTTGTCGCCAATCACCACGCTGGCGCGGGCTTTGACCGCGTCGTCGGCATTGCCCATCGCCACGCCGGTACCGGCGGCTTCCAGCATGCTGATGTCGTTGTAGTTGTCGCCGAAGGCGATTACGTCACGCATCGACCCGCCCTGCGATTCAACATACTGCGTCAGGCGCTTGCCTTTGCTGTTGCCTTTGCGGGCAATATCCACCTGGTCATGCCAGGACCATTCGCACTCCAGACCCAGCGTTTGTTCCACGTGTTTTGCGAAGGTATTCAGTTTGGTGGTGTCTTCATCCGTCAGGGCGAATTTCCAGATAGCCTCAACGTCCTGGGCTGCCTGACGCAGGGAGGAAACCTGGGTAAAGACCGGACGCTGCGCTTCAGGCAGGGATAACGCCCAGTTGCTGGTGCGCACCACGTGGCCGGTAGGGCGCTCGTACAGCATCGCGTTATCCACGTACATCAGGCCGTGAACGGCGTGCTCATCCAGCAGATCGATCAGCTGCAGCGCCTGGGGAACCGGCAGCGGGTCGGATTCTAAAACCTTTTTTGCCTGATAATCATACAAATAAGTGCCATTACAACAAATTGCAGGTGTATCTAACGCCAGTGCCTGATAAAAAGGGTGAATGGCAACGTGATGTCGACCCGTTACGATAAGGAGTTGATATCCCACTTCCTGCGCGCGTTTTAGCGCCTCAAGGGAGGAGGGGAGAAGGGTTTTTTGCGGCGTCAGTAAGGTACCGTCTAAATCCAGAGCAATCACACGCGAGGTCATCTGTTTTCCCGGGTTAATATTGAATTTACGTTTTGATGGGATGGTACACCGAGAGGCTAACGCTTCAAAACTCCTGTCGACAATTCAGCATTCACCGTCAAAAGTTAACTACTTTCATGCGCAGTGAGGAGTGAATATTCATGAAACAAACCGTTTATACCGCCAGTCCTGAAAGCCAGCAGATCCACGTCTGGCGCTTAAATACCGAAGGGACACTCACGCTGGTTCAGGTTGTTGATGTGCCAGGCCAGGTGCAGCCGATGGTCATCAGCCCGGATAAACGTTTCTTGTACGTGGGTGTGCGCCCGGAGTTCCGCGTGCTGGCCTATCGCATTTCTCCGGATGATGGCGCGCTGACGTACACTGCCGAAGCACCATTGCCGGGCAGCCCAACCCATATCTCGACCGATCGTAAAGGCAACTTTGTCTTCAGCGGCTCTTATAACGCGGGCTGCGTCAGCGTAACGCGTCTGGAAGATGGCATTCCGGTCGAAACCGTGGATGTGGTGGAAGGGCTGGAAGGCTGCCACTCGGCAAATATCTCTCCGGATAACCGCACGCTGTGGGTGCCTGCGCTGAAGCAGGATCGTATCTGCCTGTTCACCCTGAGCGACGATGGTCATCTGGTGGCGCAGAATCCTGCCGAAGTGACTACCGTTGAAGGCGCCGGTCCGCGTCATATGGTCTTCCATCCGAACCAGCAGTACGCCTACGTGGTCAATGAGCTGAACAGCTCGGTGGACGTATGGGAGCTGAAAGATCCTAACGGTCAGATTGAGTGCGTGCAGACGCTGGACATGATGCCGTCTGACTTCTCCGATACCCGCTGGGCGGCGGATATCCACATTACGCCAAATGGCCGCCATTTGTACGCCTGTGACCGTACTTCCAGCCTGATTACCGTGTTTAGCATCTCTGAAGACGGCAGCGTGCTGGCGATTGAAGGGTTCCAGCCAACGGAAACCCAGCCGCGCGGCTTTAATATCGATCACAGCGGTAAATACCTGATTGCGGCGGGGCAGAAATCCCACCACATCGCGCTGTACGAAATTAAAGGCGAGCAGGGGCTGCTGGAAGAGAAAGGACGTTATGCCGTAGGCCAGGGGCCAATGTGGGTCGTGGTAAACGCTCACTAAGCGGCTAAAAACAAAAAACCTCGCGAATGCGAGGTTTTTTTTATGCCCGGTAAACGCAGCGCCACCGGGCAAAACAGCTTACTGCTTCGGCTCAGCAACCACTTTGCTCCCCAGACCGCGGTTGTTGTATTCCCACATGCGGTTGAAGTTAGCGTCGTTCAGGTTGCGCTGCACGTTCCCTTTATCATCCACCGCACCGGTATTGCCGGAGAACGGACGTTTGGAGATCGCGGCATCAGCCCACGGCTTCGCCATGTTGAAGCCTTCGTTGATCGCGCTGTCGCGGATCACGACCTGACCGTTGGTTGCAGAGTCGACGTCCAGGGAACGTCCCAGCTGCGCCACGCCGTCACCGGCAGCATTAAAGCGGCTGTTCACGGCCAGGAAGCCGTAGAAGAGGTTAGACTGGGTTGCCGGAGCAAACACGTAACCTTCCTGCTGAGTGCGTGAGTTCACCACGCGGAAATCGGTATTATCAAACACCACCGCGCCGCGACCGGACACCAGATCCACGTCACCTTCAACGTAGCTGTTGGTCACCAGAGTACGGGTCAGACGGTTATTCTGCAGGGTGTTCTGCACGCCGCTGTTGGTCACGAAGAAGGTGTTCTGACGGCCCAGAATGTTGACGTTATTAACCTGCACCTTATCGCCATCGCTGCGCAGCGCAACGGCCTGGTGGTTACCGGCATCAACGCTGTCGCCCAGGGTATTCTGAATGGTCAGGTTCTGCAGCTGCAGACCGTTATTCTGAGACCAGAATACCGCGGAGCACATCACGCCAATGGTGGCGGAACGCTTGCTCTGGCAGTTATCAAACATGTACCACGCCGGTTTACCCGGCATATATTTACCGGCCGGGTTCACCAGGTGGCGCCAGGTGTTGCTGTCAATTTCGGAATCAATCGCCAGGCCAATTTTTACGTCGATCGCTTTTTCGCCCAGACCGTAAAGCGTAATGCTGCCTGGTGCCGCAGGAACATACACGGTGCCTTCATATTCACCAGGCAGGATCGCGATGTACTGGCGAGACGCGCTGTGTTTGGTGATGGCAGCATCAACCGCAGCCTGAATAGAGGTATGCGTTACGCCCTGCGCACCCGCCGGGCCAACCACGAAGTCAGGCTGTTTAGGCAGGTTAATAGAAGACGGTGTCCACGGCGCAGCGTTAGGATCCATCGCTGAGAAGTAGTGCGCACGATCGAAGTTCTTCGCTTCATCAGCGGACAAAATCGGGCGGGAGGCGGTACCAGGCGCAACCTGCTCAGAAGGGCGCTGATCCGGTGGAGTTGAACTGCATGCGGATAAGGTCACGCCAAAGGCGAGTGCTAACGCCAGACGGGAAATCCTGGAAATGTTCAAGGTAGAGCTCCTGGGTATGCAAGTCTTAACGGGATAGACGAAATAGCCTGCTTTTTTATACTAAGTTGAGCGAAACGGGAAGATAAAAAGGGTAAAAGTTGCATTTTTAGCCCCGGAGCAGCAGGTAAGTGATCACAAATAAATAACATTTTCCTTCAGGGCGGTTGACAGTAGACGGCGGATGCAAATAAATGTCTATACAACCCATGACAAGTGGAATGCCCCATGCAGCAGATTCATCCCGACGATGTAATATGGCGAAATGCGCGACTGGCTACGATGGCGCCGGACGTACCTGCGCCTTATGGACTGAAAGAGCAACACGCCCTGGTCGTGCGCGGCCACACAATCCTGGCCGCGATCCCTGAATCTGAAATTCCTTCCGGACACCGACACTGTGTCGATCTTCAGGGACGTCTGGTCACGCCTGGCCTGATTGACTGCCATACCCATCTGGTATTTGGCGGCGACCGCGCGGCGGAGTGGGAGCAGCGTCTGAACGGCGTCTCTTATCAAACCATCAGCGCCCAGGGGGGCGGGATTAACGCAACCGTGGCGGCGACGCGCAGCAGCTCACCCGAAACCTTGCTGAGACTGGCGCAGCAGCGGCTCCAGCGTCTCATGAATGAAGGCGTGACGACCGTTGAAATCAAATCGGGATACGGGCTAAACGCCGAGGCCGAAGATAAGATGCTGCAGGTTGCCCGCCAGCTGGGCCTCAATAATCCGATCGATATCAGCCCAACGCTGCTGGCGGCCCATGCGGTTCCGCCGGAATACCGGCAGGATCCGGATGCCTACCTCACGCTGGTCTGTGAGCAGATTCTGCCCACGCTGTGGCAAAAAGAGTTATATGAGGCAGTCGACGTGTTTTGTGAAAACGTCGGCTTTACCCCGTCGCAAACCGAGCGCCTTTTCCAGGCTGCCGCCGCGCTCGGTATCCCGGTGAAAGGGCATGTCGAACAGCTGTCGAATCAGGGCGGCGCGGCGCTGGTCAGCCAGTATAAGGGTCTTTCCGCCGATCATATTGAATATCTCGACGACGCAGGCGTTCAGGCGATGGCGGAAAGCGGTACGGTTGCGGTATTGCTCCCCGGCGCGTTCTATTTTCTTCAGGAGCGCCAGCGTCCGCCGGTTGAACAGCTCAGAAAACGGGGGGTTCCGATGGCCGTCGCCACCGACTATAACCCCGGCACCAGCCCGTTCGCGAGCCTGCACCTGGCGATGAACATGGCCTGCGTCCAGTTTGGACTGACCCCTGAAGAAGCCTGGGCTGGCGTAACGCGCCATGCCGCGCAGGCGCTGGGCCGTGGAGCAACCCACGGGCAGCTGCGGGCCGGGTTTGTCGCCGATTTTATCGTCTGGGATGCCCGCCATCCGGTAGAGATGGTCTACGAGCCGGGACGCAATCCGCTGTATCAACGTATTTTCCGTGGGGAGGCAGTATGAGGTTATGGCGGCCCGTCGCCGAAACGGTCTGGCAGGGGCGCGACGACAGCGCCGAGGCCAGCAGTGCAAAGCGCATTTTCCAGACGATACAGCAGCAGGGGCAGTTCACGCCGCTTGCATCCGGCATCGCGCTGATAGGCTTTGAATGTGATGAAGGGGTTAAACGCAATCAGGGCAGGCCCGGCGCCGTGCAGGCACCGGATATGCTGCGAAAAGCGCTGGCAAATATGGCAAGCCATCAGGGACACGATCGGCTGGCGGATATGGGCTCGGTGTACGTTGAAGGCGACGAGCTGGAAGCGGCACAGCAGGCGTTAAGCGATGCCGTCACGGCCTGTCAGCGGTCCGGGATGCGTACGCTGGTCTTTGGCGGCGGGCACGAAACCGCCTGGGCGCACGGTCGGGGCATTCTGGATGCATTCCCGAACGAGCGCGTGGCGGCGATCAATCTTGATGCGCATCTTGACCTGCGCAAGGCCGACCGGGCGACATCCGGCACCCCGTTTCGCCAGCTGGCGCGCTACTGCGATGATCGCGGACGGGAATTTCAGTACGCCTGTTTTGGCGTCAGCCGGGCGGCGAACACGCAGGCATTGTGGGATGAGGCCGAACGCCTGAACGTCGCGCTGGTGGAAGATCTCCATTTCAGGCGCGATTCGCTCTCCGCGCTGGAAAAGGTGCTGGCGCAGGCCGATCGTATCTATCTGACGATCGATCTGGACGTCCTGCCCGCCAGCGAAATGCCTGCCGTGTCCGCACCGGCGGCGTTAGGCATACCGGCGCTGGATCTTTTGCCGGTTATCGAACAAATCTGCCGTAGCGGTAAGCTACAGGCCGCCGATCTGGTAGAGTTTAACCCGCAGTACGATCGGGACGGACAGGGCGCTAAGCTCGCCGCCCGGCTGGCCTGGCAAATTGCTCACTGGTGGGCATAACACTATTCAAGGAGTCACGATGTTTTCACGCTCACCTCTGCCGCAACCGAGCCCTCCCGCGCCTTTCTACGAAAAGGTGAAGCAGGCGATCAGCGAAAAAATCGCCACCGGCGTCTGGCGGCCGCACGATCGCATTCCCTCGGAGGCCGAGCTGGTGGCGCAGTTTGGTTTTAGCCGGATGACCGTCAACCGGGCGCTGCGCGAGCTGACCGACGAGGGGCTTCTGGTGCGTCTTCAGGGCGTGGGAACATTTGTGGCGGAACCGAAAGGGCAGTCGGCCCTGTTTGAAATCCGCAGCATTGCGGACGAGATAGCCGCGCGTAATCATCAGCACCGCTGTGAGGTGCTGGTGCTCGAAGAGACCCAGGCCAGCGCCGAGCAGGCGGTAGAGCTGAATGTCAAAGAAGGCAGCCGCATCTTCCACTCCGTGATGGTGCATTATGAGAACGACATTCCGGTGCAGATTGAAGATCGCTGCGTTAACGCTGAGCGGATACCGGACTATCTGAACCAGGATTACACCCAGACCACGCCGCATGCCTATCTCTCGCTCGTCGCACCGCTCACGGAAGGGGAGCACATTGTGGAGGCCGTGCGCGCCACGCCGCAGGAGTGCGAACGGCTGCGCATTAAAGAGCACGATCCGTGCCTGCTGATCCGCCGTCGAACCTGGTCCTCGTCGCACATTGTGTCGCATGCCCGGCTGCTGTTCCCGGGTAACCGCTACCGGCTGCAGGGCCACTTCATGTCATAAGTTTTATAAGCGTGATCGCTAACGCAATATAACAAAATTGTATCTTTTTTGTTAAATCCGACCTTGTGTGTGCTTGTCTATACAAGTATATCTAAATGCATCATCTGTCCCCTATGAGGAGCACACAATGTCGTCAGGTAAATACCGCCAGCAGGACGTCCGCGCCGCGCGCGGCACCACGCTTACCGCCAAAAGCTGGCTCACCGAAGCCCCGCTGCGCATGTTGATGAACAACCTCGATCCTGAGGTGGCGGAGAACCCCCACGAGCTGGTGGTCTACGGCGGCATAGGCCGCGCCGCGCGCAACTGGGAATGCTATGACGCAATTGTAAAATCCCTGACCGAACTCGAACACGACGAAACCCTGCTGGTGCAGTCCGGCAAGCCGGTTGGCGTATTTAAAACGCACAAAAACGCGCCGCGCGTGCTGATTGCCAACTCTAATCTCGTGCCGCACTGGGCTACGTGGGAACACTTCAACGAACTGGACGCGAAAGGGCTGGCGATGTATGGCCAGATGACTGCGGGGAGCTGGATCTACATCGGTAGCCAGGGGATTGTCCAGGGCACCTACGAGACCTTCGTGGAAGCCGGTCGTCAGCACTATAACGGCTCGCTGAAAGGCCGCTGGGTGCTGACCGCGGGTCTCGGCGGCATGGGCGGCGCGCAGCCGCTGGCCGCCACGCTTGCCGGCGCATGTTCTCTAAACATTGAGTGCCAGCAGAGCCGCATTGATTTCCGCCTGCGCACCCGCTACGTCGACGAACAGGCTGAGAATCTCGATGACGCGCTGGCGCGCATCAAAAAATACACCTCCGAGGGCAAAGCGGTGTCGATTGCCCTGTGCGGCAACGCGGCGGACATTCTTCCTGAACTTGTCGCCCGCGGCGTGCGCCCGGATCTGGTCACCGACCAGACCAGCGCCCATGATCCGCTGCACGGTTACCTGCCAAAAGGCTGGACGTGGGAAGAATATCAGCAAAAAGCGGAAACCGACCCGGAAGGCACGGTGCTTGCCGCGAAGCGCGCCATGGCGGAACACGTCTCCGCGATGCTGGCCTTCAGCGAGATGGGCATTCCGACCTTTGACTACGGCAACAACATCCGCCAGATGGCGAAAGAGATGGGCGTGAATAACGCGTTCGACTTCCCGGGCTTCGTTCCGGCCTATATCCGCCCGCTGTTCTGCCGCGGCATCGGCCCGTTCCGCTGGGTTGCCCTGTCCGGCGATCCGGAGGATATCTACAAAACCGACGCCAAAGTGAAGGAGATAGTCACCGATGACGAACACCTGCATCGCTGGCTGGACATGGCCCGCGAGCGCATTAACTTCCAGGGCCTGCCGGCGCGTATCTGCTGGGTAGGGCTGGAGTGGCGTCAAAAACTCGGTCTCGCCTTCAACGAAATGGTGCGCAGCGGTGAAGTCTCCGCGCCGATCGTCATCGGCCGCGACCACCTTGACTCCGGCTCCGTCGCCAGCCCGAACCGCGAAACCGAAGCCATGCGCGACGGCTCGGATGCGGTTTCCGACTGGCCGTTGCTGAACGCCCTGCTGAATACCGCAAGCGGCGCGACCTGGGTGTCGCTGCACCACGGCGGCGGCGTAGGGATGGGCTTCTCCCAGCATTCCGGGATGGTCATCGTCTGCGACGGAACCGATGAAGCCGCCGCGCGTATCGCTCGCGTGCTCCACAACGACCCGGCAACCGGCGTGATGCGCCACGCGGATGCGGGTTACGAAATTGCCATTGACTGTGCCAAAGAGCAGGGCCTTAACCTGCCGATGATCCCTGCCACACAAGGAAAGCATTAATGAACGCATTAACACTTACTCCCGGCTCGCTGACGCTCAGGCAGCTGCGTAACGTCTGGCGTAACCCGGTCACCCTTTCTCTTGATGAAAGTGCCCACGCCGCCATTAACGACAGCGTTGCCTGCGTCGAAGCCATCGTTGCCGAAGGGCGCACGGCTTACGGGATTAATACCGGCTTTGGCCTGCTGGCGCAGACCCGCATCGCGACACACGATCTGGAAAACTTGCAGCGTTCGCTGGTGCTGTCACATGCGGCGGGCGTCGGCCAGCCGCTTGACGATGAAATTGTCCGTCTGATGATGGTGCTCAAAATCAACAGCCTGGCGCGCGGTTTCTCCGGCATTCGCCTGAGCGTGATTCAGGCGCTGATGGCGCTGGTTAATGCGGAAGTCTATCCGTGGATCCCGGCGAAAGGCTCCGTCGGAGCATCCGGCGATCTTGCGCCGCTGGCGCACATGTCGCTGCTGCTGCTGGGCGAGGGCAAAGCGCGCTGGCAGGGCGAGTGGCTTCCTGCGAAAGAGGCGCTGAAAAAAGCCGGGCTGAACCCGATCACCCTGGCGGCGAAAGAGGGGCTGGCGCTGCTGAACGGCACGCAGGCGTCGACCGCTTTCGCGCTGCGCGGCCTGTTTGAAGCGGAAGATCTGTTTGCCTCGGCGGTGGTGTGCGGTGCGCTGACCACCGAAGCCGTGCTGGGCTCGCGTCGCCCGTTCGATGCCCGCATCCACGAGGTGCGCGGTCAGCGCGGGCAAATTGATGCCGCCGCGATGTACCGTCACGTGCTTACCGACACCAGCGAAATTGCCGATTCACACCATAACTGCGAGAAGGTTCAGGATCCGTATTCCCTGCGCTGCCAGCCGCAGGTGATGGGCGCGTGCCTGACGCAGCTGCGACAGGCTGCAGAGGTGCTGCTGGTGGAGGCCAACGCGGTGTCCGATAACCCGCTGGTGTTCGCCCAGGAAAACGAGGTGGTTTCCGGGGGCAACTTCCACGCCGAGCCGGTGGCAATGGCGGCGGATAATATCGCCCTGGCGATTGCCGAAGTCGGCGCGTTGTCCGAGCGCCGCATCGCGCTGATGATGGATAAACATATGTCCCAGCTGCCGCCGTTCCTGGTGCGTAACGGCGGGGTCAACTCGGGCTTTATGATTGCCCAGGTGACCGCGGCGGCGCTGGCGAGCGAGAACAAAGCCCTGTCGCACCCGCACAGCGTGGACAGCCTGCCAACGTCAGCGAATCAGGAAGATCACGTTTCGATGGCACCGGCTGCCGGGCGTCGTCTGTGGGAAATGGCGTCCAACACCCGCGGCGTGCTGGCGGTGGAATGGCTGGCGGCAAGTCAGGGTGTCGATCTGCGTGAAGGGCTAAAATCCAGCCCGCTGCTGGAGCAGGCGCGTCATGTGCTGCGCGAGCACGTATCGCACTACGACGATGACCGCTTCTTTGCGCCGGATATTGATAAGGCGATGCAGCTTCTGGAGGAAGGACGGCTGGTGGGATTGTTGCCTTCGGTGCTGTGATATTTTGCCCTCACCCTAACCCTCTCCCTGTGGGAAAGGGCCGAGGTGAGGGCATCAGCCCGCACTATTACGAATACATCGCCGTAATCGACGCGCTGCCAAGCGAATGGAAATGCACGTTAAACCCTACCATCGCGCCGCTCGCCCCTTCATCGACCTCAATCTTCTCCACATCCAGCGCGTGCACCGTGAAGATATAGCGGTGGGTTTCCCCTTTTGGCGGCGCAGCGCCGCCGTAGCCCGCTTTACCAAAATCGGTGCGCGTCTGAATGGCACCTTCAGGCAGGGCAACCAGGTCTGAACCGGAACCCTGCGGCAGGACGCGCGTGTCGGCAGGCAGGTTCGCCACAATCCAGTGCCACCAGCCGGAGCCGGTCGGCGCATCCGGGTCGTAGCAGGTCACGACAAAGCTTTTTGTTCCGGCCGGAACCTCGTCCCACGCCAGGTGCGGGGAGATATTGTCTCCCTGATACCCCATGCCGTTGAATACGTGGCGTTCCGGCAGTTTTTCACCGTCGCGCAGATCTTTACTGATGATTTTCATACGGTTTACCCTCGTTGATCGCTCGTTCAGCAAGTGTAATGCATAGGGTTACATCGTGAAATGCGCGGGAATGTTAACGGCTGTTACAACCGCGCCGGTTAATTTACGCAGCTGCTCCTGCGTGATGCTGTACGGCGGCATCAGGTAGATAAGCTTGCCGAAAGGCCGCACCCAGACGCCCTGCTCAACGAAGAAGCGCTGCAGCGCCGCCATATTCACCGGATGGGTGGTTTCAATCACCCCGATGGCGCCCAGCACGCGCACGTCCGCCACGAAATTCGCACCCGAGGCGGCGCTCAGCTCGTCTTTCAGCTGCGCCTCAATCGCCGCCACCTGCGTTTGCCATTCGCCGCTCTCCAGAATGGCCAGGCTTTCGCTTGCGACGGCGCAGGCGAGAGGATTACCCATAAACGTCGGGCCGTGCATAAAGCAGCCCGCCTCGCCGTCGCTGATGGTGTCGGCCACCTGGCGGGTCGTGAGCGTGGCGGAGAGCGTCATGGTGCCGCCTGTCAGCGCTTTACCCAGACACAGAATATCCGGGGCAATACCCGCATGCTCGCAGGCAAACAGCTTGCCGGTGCGGCCAAAGCCGGTGGCGATCTCATCGGCAATCAGCAGAATGCCCTCGCGGTCGCACATCCTGCGAATACGCCTCAGCCATTCCGGGTGGTACATCCGCATTCCGCCTGCACCCTGCACAATCGGCTCCAGGATCACGGCGGCGATTTCATGGCGATGCGCCGCCATCAGCTGGGCGAAACCGACCATGTCCATCTCGCTCCACTCGCCGTCGAAGCGGCTCTGCGGGGCAGGGGCGAACAGGTTTTCCGGCAGATAGCCTTTCCACAGGCTGTGCATCGAGTTGTCCGGATCGCACACCGACATCGCCCCGAAGGTATCCCCGTGATAGCCGTTGCGGAAGGTGAGGAACCGCTGGCGCGTTTCGCCTTTGGCGTGCCAGTACTGCAGCGCCATTTTCATCGCCACTTCCACCGCCACGGAGCCGGAATCGGCCAGGAACACGCACTCCAGCGATTCAGGCGTCATCGCCACCAGGCGACGGCATAAGTCCACCGCGGGCTGATGGGTGATTCCGCCAAACATCACGTGCGACATCTGGTCAATCTGCGCCTTCATCGCCGCGTTCAGGCGCGGGTTGTTGTACCCGTGAATGGCCGCCCACCAGGAAGACATTCCGTCAACGAGCCGTTCGCCGCTGGCGAGGTGCAGCTCGCAGCCGTGGGCCGAGGCCACCGGATAGACGGGAAGGGGGCGGGTGGTGGAGGTGTAAGGGTGCCAGATATGCTGCTTGTCGAAGGCGAGATCGTCCTGGGTCATAATCGACTTGTAAACCATTTTGAAAAGTTTTAGGTTTACGAGTATAAACCGAACCGAAAATTAACAAAACCCTTTGGAGAAGCCCCATGGCTCACCACGCACGCTGGACGATGTCGCAAGTCACTGAATTATTCAACAAACCTTTCCTTGAGCTGATGTTCGAAGCCCAACAGGTGCATCGTCAGCACTTCGATCCCCGCCATGTTCAGGTCAGCACGCTGCTGTCGATCAAGACCGGTGCCTGCCCCGAAGACTGCAAATATTGCCCGCAGAGCGCGCGCTACAAAACCGGTCTGGAGTCAGAGCGCCTGATGGAAGTGGAGCAGGTGCTCGACTCGGCGCGCAAGGCGAAAAACGCCGGCTCGACCCGCTTCTGCATGGGCGCGGCGTGGAAAAACCCGCACGATCGCGACATGCCGTATCTGGAGCAGATGGTGAAGGGCGTGAAGGAGATGGGCCTCGAAGCCTGTATGACCCTCGGCACGCTGAACGACGAGCAGGCTCAGCGCCTCTCCGCCGCAGGGCTGGACTACTACAACCACAACCTCGACACCTCGCCGGAGTTTTACGGCAACATCATCACCACGCGTACCTATCAGGAGCGTCTGGACACGCTGGATAAAGTGCGTGACGCGGGGATCAAGGTCTGCTCGGGCGGTATTGTCGGCTTAGGCGAGACGGTTAAAGACCGCGCGGGCCTGCTGCTGCAGCTGGCGAACCTGCCGACCCCGCCGGAAAGCGTGCCGATCAACATGCTGGTGAAGGTTAAAGGCACGCCGCTGGCGAATAACGACGACGTGGATGCGTTTGATTTTATCCGCACCATCGCGGTGGCGCGCATCATGATGCCGACCTCTTTCGTGCGCCTCTCTGCGGGCCGTGAACAGATGAACGAGCAGACCCAGGCGATGTGCTTCATGGCTGGAGCCAACTCCATCTTCTACGGCTGCAAGCTGCTGACTACGCCGAACCCGGAAGAGGACAAAGACGTTCAGCTGTTCCGCAAGCTGGGGCTTAACCCGCATCAGACCGAGGTGCTGACGGGCGATAACGAGCAACAGCAGCAGCTGGAGCAGCAGATTTTCAACGCCGACACCGACCAGTTCTACAACGCGGCAGCAGTATGACCTGGCAGGCACGAATTAATACCGCGCTGGACGAACGCCGGGCGGCAGAGGCGTTTCGCGTTCGCAGGGTGGTGGAAAACGGCGCGGGCCGTTTTCTTACCCGCGACGGGCGGCAGTTTTGTAATTTCTCCAGCAACGACTATCTCGGGCTGAGCCAGCATCCGGCCATCATCCGCGCCTGGCAGCAGGGTGCTGAGCGGTTTGGCGTGGGCAGCGGTGGCTCGGGACACGTCAGCGGCTACACCACGGCGCATCAGGCGCTGGAAGAGGCGCTTGCCGACTGGCTCGGCTACCCGCGCGCGCTGCTCTTTATCTCCGGCTTTGCTGCGAATCAGGCGGTGATTACCGCCCTGATGGAAAAAGAGGATCGCATAGTCGCTGACCGCCTGAGCCACGCCTCGCTGCTGGAGGCGGCAAATTTAAGCCCGGCGCAGCTGCGCCGTTTTGCCCATAACGATGCGGGGCAGCTTGCTGCGCTGCTGGATAAACCCTGCGACGGACAACAGCTGGCGGTCACCGAAGGCGTGTTCAGCATGGACGGCGACAGCGCGCCGCTTGCCGCGCTGCACGAGGCCGCAAAGCGGCAAAACGCCTGGCTGCTGGTGGACGATGCCCACGGGATTGGCGTAATGGGCGACGAAGGTCGCGGCAGCGCGCATCAGCAAAACGTGAAGCCGGAGCTGCTGATTGTCACCTTCGGCAAGGGCTTTGGCGTCAGCGGCGCCGCCGTGCTGTGCAGTGAGTCCGTCGCCGACTATCTGCTGCAGTTTGCCCGACACCTGATTTACAGCACCAGCATGCCCCCGGCGCAGGCCGTGGCGCTATCTGCGTCGCTGGCGGTGACCCGCAGCGCAGAAGGGGATGAGCGTCGTCAGCGGCTGGCAGAGCATATCTCCCGCTTCCGTCAGGGGCTAGCGGCGCTGCCTTTCCACAGCCCCGATTCGCAGAGCGCTATCCAGCCGGTGATTGTCGGCGAAAACGGCCGCGCGCTGGCGCTGGCACAGGCGCTGCGCGAGCGCGGCATGTGGGTCACCGCCATCCGCCCGCCAACCGTTCCACCGGGTACCGCGCGGCTGCGTTTAACCCTGACGGCGGCGCATGAAGCACGGGATATCCAGACGCTGCTGGAGGCGCTCCATGCTGCCGGTGAATAAACAGGCCGTTGCGGCGGCATTTGGTCGGGCCGCGCAGAGCTATTCGCAGCACGACGACCTGCAGCGTCAGAGCGCGCAGGGGCTTCTGGCCGCGCTTGGCGAAAACCGTTTTCCGCAGGTGCTGGACGCGGGCTGTGGTCCCGGCAGCAACAGTCGCTACTGGCGCGGGGCGGGAAGTCAGGTCACGGCTATCGACCTCTCAGACCAGATGCTCGACGAGGCGCGTCAGAGGCAGGCCGCGGACCATTATCTGCTGGCCGATATCGAGGCTATCCCGCTGGCGGATGCGCAGTTCGATCTGGTCTGGAGTCATCTGGCGGTCCAGTGGTGCAGCAGCCTGCCGCAGGCCTTGCGCGAGCTTTATCGCGTGGCGCGACCGGGCGGGAAGGTGGCCTTTACCACCCTGCTGGAAAGTTCGCTGCCGGAGCTGAATCAGGCGTGGAAAGCGGTGGATGAGCAACCGCACGCTAACCGCTTTTTATCGCATGACCAGGTGACGCAGGCGCTGGCAGGCTGGCGCTATCGCAGCACGGTGCAGACCATCACCCTCAATTTTAGCGATGCGCTCAGCGCCATGCGCTCGCTGAAGGGCATAGGCGCCACGCACCTGCATGCCGGACGGGAGAAAAAACCGCTCACCCGGGGCCAGCTGCAGCGCCTTGAGCTGGCCTGGCCGCAGCAGCGGGGTCATTTCCCGCTCTCCTATCAACTTTTTCATGGGATTATCGAACGTGACTGAACGTTATTTTGTCACCGGAACGGATACAGAAGTGGGCAAAACGGTTGCCAGCTCGGCGCTGCTGCAGGCGGCACGACGGCTCGGGAAAAACACCGCCGGGTATAAGCCCGTGGCGTCCGGCAGCGAGATGACGGCTGAAGGGTTACGCAACACCGACGCGCTGGCGCTCCAGCGTAACAGCACCCTTGAGCTCGCCTATTCAGCGGTCAATCCGTACACCTTTGCCGAGCCGACCTCGCCGCACATTATCAGCGCTGACGAAGGTCGTCCGATTGATTTCACCGTGCTGTCAGCCGGGTTACGGACGCTGGAAAGCCAGGCCGACTGGGTGCTGGTGGAGGGTGCAGGCGGCTGGTTTACGCCGCTTTCGGACGCGCAGACGTTTGCTGACTGGGTGCAGGCCGAGCAGCTTCCGGTCATTCTGGTCGTCGGCGTCAAGCTGGGCTGCATCAATCACGCCATGTTGACCGCGCAGGCCGTACAGCAGGCCGGGCTGACGCTGGCGGGCTGGATAGCCAACGACGTGGTTGCGCCGGGTAAACGACACCTGGAGTATCTGGCGACGCTCAGGCGCGTCCTTCCCGCCCCGTGCCTCGGAGAAATTCCCTGGCTTGCTGACGGCGCGGAAAATGCCGACACCGGGCGTTATCTCGATCTCAGCGTCTTGCTTCCCGAGACATCCAGTGCGCGATAAGCTCGTCATCCAGTTCGTTAACGTGGCCCTGCGCCACGTTACGCCCGCGATAGAGCATACAGAAACGGTCCGCCACCCGGCGGATAAACGACAGCTGCTGCTCCGCTAACAGCACCGTCATGCCTAACTCCCGGTTTAAGCGCGCCAGCAGCTGCCCCAGCCTCTGGGCGAAGCTGTGTCCTGCGCCGTGCAGGGGCTCATCGAGGATCAGCAGGTGCGGACGGTTCACCAGCGCATTAGCCAGCGCCAGCTGGTACTGGTCGTCCGGAGAGAGCGTGTTCGCGCGGGTCTGTCGCAATGCGTAGAGCGCCGGAAACAGGTCGTAAACCTCACTTTTCGCTTCCGGGTTGGGTTTCCCCATCGCCCGCATGGCGATATGCAGATTCTCCTCAATCGTTAGCTGGGAGAAGATCCGCCTGTCCTGCGGGACATAGCCTATCCCCGGTCCTGAACGCTGTTCTGGCGGCAGGTTAAGCAAGTCCCGCGGCGGCGCGCCCGCCTCATGCCAGATGATGCTGCCGCTTTCAACGGGCACTCTCCCGGCGATGCAATTCATGAGGGTGGTTTTCCCCATTCCCGGGAGGCCAACGACGCCTGTACACATCCCTTGCGGAAAATCCAAATTCACGTTCCATAGCGTATGTTGGCTTCCGTAAAACTGATTCACAGCACGCAGACTCAACATCTTTCTCTCCTTAAAAATGTGTGTAGGTGAGGCTCGGGTTTGAATGTGCAAAACCCCTGCCAGAAACCAGAAAGTGTTCAAAAAAACGACTTTTTTAGGAATAAGTCACCGGAGAGGGGCTGAGAAAAAAGGGGATTGCACATCGACGGTGCTGTCGGTGCCGAGTTGTGGTGCAGTACCCGAAATGATGAAAATGTGAGCAATATCTCATCGCTTGGTTATGAATGACACAACTGTTAATCATCAAAAAATAGCTATAAAAATTTTTTGCTGCCGTCTCGTGGGAAAATCCGGGAATTTGCCGAGCGCCACTCTGCACGGGCTGGAAGCAGTTATCCACTATTCCTGTGGATAACCATGTGCATTAGAGTTAGAAAACACGCGATAAGCGAGAGAAGACGCGGCTTACGCCCAAATTGACGCGAAACGCGGCTTTAGAAAATATCGTTTATTATTTAACTGCTTAGATAAAAGCAATTCCCGTCATGAAAGTGTCACCCGTTGCCACAAAACTATCATTACCTGGCTTGACAAATGTTAAAAAAGAAAAAGTTCTGGGGATAACCTGACCTGACTGGTGTTTTATATTGTCACAGCCCAAATTTTGGTCGTTATCGCACCACCCCTTCAGGCGCTATGCTAAATATCCTGACATGCCACTGGTTTTTCATCCAGTATTTTTTACTGGCATTCCTGGCAACAACGAGTAAAATTACTCACCTGCCGCTTATAACGTCATCAGGTTGTCGCCCATGAGTAAACCGTTCAAATTGAATTCTGCTTTCCGTCCATCTGGCGATCAGCCTGAGGCGATCCGTCGTCTGGAAGAGGGGCTGGAAGATGGGCTGGCGCACCAGACGCTGCTGGGGGTAACCGGGTCGGGTAAAACGTTCACCATCGCCAACGTGATTGCGGATCTCCAGCGCCCAACGATGGTGCTGGCACCCAATAAAACCCTGGCGGCGCAGCTTTACGGCGAGATGAAAGAGTTCTTCCCGGAAAATGCGGTGGAGTATTTCGTCTCCTACTACGATTACTACCAGCCTGAAGCCTACGTGCCGAGCTCTGACACCTTCATCGAGAAGGATGCCTCGGTGAACGAACACATCGAGCAGATGCGACTGTCGGCCACTAAGGCGCTTCTGGAGCGTCGCGACGTTGTCGTCGTCGCATCGGTTTCCGCGATCTACGGTCTGGGCGATCCGGATCTCTATCTCAAGATGATGCTGCACCTGACGCAGGGGATGATCATCGACCAGCGCGCCATCGTTCGTCGTCTGGCGGAGCTGCAGTATGCCCGTAACGATCAGGCGTTCCAGCGCGGCACCTTCCGAGTACGTGGAGAGGTGATCGACATCTTCCCGGCGGAATCGGACGATATGGCGCTGCGCGTCGAGCTGTTTGACGAAGAGGTTGAACGCCTGTCGCTCTTCGACCCGCTGACCGGACACGTTGAGTCGGTGATCCAGCGCTTCACTATCTACCCGAAAACGCACTACGTGACGCCGCGCGAGCGTATCGTGCAGGCGATGGAAGAGATCAAAGTGGAGCTGGCCGAGCGCCGTAAGGTGCTGCTGGCGAACAATAAGCTGCTGGAAGAGCAGCGCCTCAGCCAGCGTACCCAGTTCGACCTTGAGATGATGAACGAGCTGGGCTACTGCTCCGGCATCGAAAACTACTCGCGCTTCCTCTCCGGGCGCGGGCCGGGCGAGCCGCCGCCGACGCTGTTTGATTACCTTCCGGCAGACGGTTTGCTGGTAATCGACGAATCCCACGTCACGATTCCGCAGATCGGCGGGATGTACCGCGGTGACCGGGCGCGTAAAGAAACGCTGGTGGAGTACGGATTCCGCCTGCCGTCAGCGCTGGATAACCGTCCGATGAAGTTTGAAGAGTTTGAGGCATTAGCGCCGCAAACCATTTACGTTTCGGCAACCCCGGGCAACTACGAGCTGGAGAAATCCGGTGAAGACGTTGTCGATCAGGTTGTGCGTCCAACTGGCCTGCTCGACCCAATTATTGAAGTTCGTCCGGTTGCGACGCAGGTGGACGATCTGCTCTCTGAAATTCGCGCCCGTTCCGCCATCAACGAGCGCGTGCTGGTGACCACGCTGACCAAACGCATGGCGGAAGATCTCACCGAGTATCTCGAAGAGCACGGCGAGAAGGTGCGTTATCTGCACTCGGATATCGATACCGTGGAGCGCATGGAGATTATCCGCGATCTGCGTCTGGGCGAGTTTGACGTGCTGGTGGGGATCAACCTGCTGCGAGAAGGTCTGGATATGCCGGAGGTCTCGCTGGTGGCGATTCTGGATGCGGATAAAGAGGGCTTCCTGCGTTCCGAGCGTTCGCTGATCCAGACCATTGGCCGCGCCGCGCGTAACGTTAACGGCAAAGCGATTCTGTACGGTGACAAAATTACCCCGTCGATGGCGAAAGCGATTGGCGAAACGGAGCGCCGCCGCGAGAAACAGCAGCGCTACAACGAAGAGCACGGCATCACGCCGCAGGGGCTGAACAAGAAGGTGGTGGATATCCTGGCGCTGGGTCAGAACATCGCCAAAACCAAAGTGAAAGGTCGCGGCAAGGCGCGTTCAGTGGTGGAAGAAGATACCGTCGTGCTAACGCCGAAAGCGCTGCAGCAGAAAATCCACGAGCTGGAAGGGCAGATGATGCAGCACGCGCAAAACCTGGAGTTCGAAGAGGCGGCGCAGATCCGCGACCAGCTTCATCAGCTGCGGGATCTTTTCATCGCGGCATCGTGAGCAAAAGCGTTGTTTTCTCCCTCTCCCTATGGGAGAGGGCATCAGGCCGCACAAAACGAACCTAACCCAGCGCCTGAATCGCCTTCTCCAGCGCCTCGCGCAGCAGGTGACGGTCATGGCGATATTTAATGTCACTCGCTTCCAGCGGCTCCTGTACCACCACGCGGTCGCCAATACCCGACACATCCACTTTCGGCCCGACCACGACACCATCGATAATTTTTTTACCGACGTACTGCTCCATCAATTCAAGTTTGTCTGCCAGCGTCAGGCTTGCCGCCGCCGGGCTCAGCTCACGTCCCAGGTTACCGATGTAAACCATCGGGGCAGGGGTGCGGCGCAGCGCCTGCGCCAGCTCTTTCACCAGCAGAATTGGCATCAGGCTGGTGTAAAAACTGCCTGGACCGATCAGGATAAGATCCGCTTCCCCAATGGCCTCCACCGCTTCTCGCGTGGCGGGTACGCTCGGATAGGTCATTAACTCCGCTGGCGGCAGGATGAGCTGGTCAATGTTCACCTCACCGTACACTTCATGCCCCTCGGCGTCGATTGCCATCAAGTCAACCGGTTGTTCAGACATGGGGATTAGAAATGCGTCCACTTTGAGCAGATTACGGATGAGGTTGATGGCTTCCAGAGGCCGTACGCTCAGGTGATCAAGCGCCTTTAACATCAGATTTCCGAGGTTATGTCCGGAAAGTTCGCCATTACCGCCAAAACGGTACTCAAACATCGCCGACGCGACGCTCGGCTCGGTAATTAACTGGTTCAGACAGTTACGCATATCTCCCCAGGCAATGCCGCCTTCGGCACGACGAATGCGCCCGGTTGAGCCGCCGTTATCGGTGGTGGTCACTATCCCTGTCAGCCTTGAGCCGAGTGACGACAAAGAGGACATAACCCGGCCTAAGCCGTGTCCTCCGCCAAGAGCGACCACTCGGTCAAGATCCGCAAAAGTGAGATTGCGCATACGTATTCCTTATCACGTTCGATCGCGTAACAGTAACCTAACTACCCCTAAAAGACGATGCCTCACCCGATGCAAAATGACGTATATCAATGTGAAAATGCGGTTTTTAGGTATTCTGTAGCGAAAATGCAGGATCGATTCGCTATATAGATAATTATATAGCGTAAAGCGATAATGGCGCCGTCAGAATTTCCGCGCTACTATCGCCCTAACCACGTTTTCAAAAATTGAAAACATACACTCTAGCCCTTGTGCCTGTGTCGAAAGATATGGCGCTCTGGCCGTGGCGAATTTGCCACCAGGGTACAGAAAGAAATGACTGTGCCTCCCGATCTGGAAAGGTGTACATGGCTTCACAACTTACTGATGCTTTCGCGCGTAAGTTTTATTACTTACGTCTGTCGATTACCGATGTGTGCAACTTCCGTTGCACCTACTGCCTGCCCGATGGCTACAAACCGGGCAGCGTTACCAATAACGGCTTTCTCTCCGTGGATGAAGTGCGCCGCGTCACGCGCGCCTTCTCTGAGCTTGGCACCGAAAAAGTGCGTCTGACCGGCGGCGAACCCTCGTTGCGCCGCGATTTCCCCGACATCATTGCCGCCGTGCGTGAAAACGAACGTATCCGCCAGATTGCGGTAACCACCAACGGTTACCGCATGGCGCGTGACGTGGCGAACTGGCGAGATGCGGGGCTGACGGCGATCAACGTCAGCGTCGACAGCCTGGACGCCCGCCAGTTCCACGCCATTACCGGCCAGGATAAATTCCAGCAGGTCATGGACGGTATCGACGCGGCATTTGCGGCCGGGTTCGAGAAGGTCAAAGTCAACACGGTGCTGATGCGTGATGTGAACCATCATCAGCTGGATACCTTCCTGGCGTGGATCAAACCGCGCCCTATACAGCTGCGTTTTATCGAGCTGATGGAAACCGGCGAGGGCAGCGAGCTGTTCCGTCGTCATCACATCTCCGGCATGGTGCTGCGCGACGAGCTTCTGAAACGCGGCTGGATCCATCAGATCCGCCAGCGCAGCGACGGACCGGCGCAGGTCTTCTGCCACCCGGATTACGATGGTGAGATTGGGCTTATCATGCCCTATGAGAAAGACTTCTGCGCCAGCTGCAACCGCCTGCGCGTTTCCTCCGTTGGCAAGCTCCATCTTTGCCTGTTTGGCGACGGTGGCGTAGACCTTCGCGATCTGCTGGAAGACGATGCGCAGCAGGACGCGCTTGAAGCACGCATTTCTGACGCGCTGACGCATAAAAAACAGACCCACTTCCTGCATCAGGGCAATACCGGTATTACTCAGAACCTGTCCTACATCGGCGGGTAATCAGGCTTTAGAAGGAATCAGAAGATGAGTCAGGTAAGCGCAGAATTTATCCCGACACGCATTGCTATCCTTACCGTTTCCGACCGCCGTGGCGAAGAGGATGATACCTCCGGCCACTGGCTGCGCGAGGCGGCCCATGACGCGGGGCATCACATCGTCGATAAAGCGATCGTGAAGGAGAACCGCTACGCCATTCGCGCTCAGGTTTCGCAGTGGATTGCGAGTGATGAGGTGCAGGTGGTGTTGATTACCGGCGGCACCGGCTTTACCGCAGGCGATCAGGCCCCCGAGGCGTTGATCCCGCTGTTCGACCGCGAGGTGGAAGGCTTCGGCGAAGTGTTCCGCATGCTCTCCTTTGAAGAGATTGGTACCTCCACGCTCCAGTCGCGCGCCGTTGCCGGGGTGGCTAACAAAACTCTGATTTTCGCCATGCCGGGCTCGACCAAAGCCTGCCGTACCGCATGGGAAAACATCATCGCTCCGCAGCTGGATGCCCGTACCCGTCCGTGTAATTTCCATCCCCATTTAAAGAAATAAGCTATGTCACAACTGACCCACATTAACGCCGCCGGCGAAGCGCATATGGTGGACGTTTCCGCCAAAGCCGAAACGGTGCGCGAGGCGCGCGCGGAAGCGTTCGTCACTATGCTGCCGGAGACGCTGGCGATGATTATCGACGGCAGCCATCACAAGGGCGACGTCTTTGCCACCGCACGCATCGCGGGTATTCAGGCCGCCAAGCGCACCTGGGATCTCATTCCGCTGTGCCATCCGCTGATGCTTAGCAAGGTGGAAGTTAACCTGCAGGCGCAGCCGGAGCATAATCGCGTGCGCATTGAGTCACTCTGCCGCTTAACCGGCAAAACCGGCGTGGAGATGGAGGCGCTCACGGCGGCCTCCGTTGCCGCACTGACCATCTACGACATGTGCAAAGCGGTGCAGAAAGATATGGTGATTGGCCCGGTTCGCCTGCTGGCAAAAAGCGGCGGCAAATCCGGTGATTTTAAGGTGGACAGCCATGATTAAGGTGCTCTTTTTTGCGCAGGTGCGCGAGCTGGTGAATACCGACAGCCTGACGATGGATGCGTCCTTCGAAAACGTCGCCGCCCTGCGCGCGCATCTGGCGGCACAAGGCGACCGCTGGGCGCTGGCGCTCGACGAAGGCAAGCTGCTGGCCGCCGTTAACCAGACGCTGGTCGAATTCACGCACCCGCTGAAGGCAGGGGATGAGGTCGCCTTCTTCCCGCCGGTGACAGGAGGCTAAGATGGCTGACACCCGAATTCTGGTGAGTCCCGAGCGTTTTAGCGTGGGGACCGAATACAGCTGGCTGGCGGAACGCGATGAAGACGGCGCGGTCGTGACCTTTACCGGAAAGGTGCGCAACCACAACCTCGGCGACAGCGTGAAGGCGCTGACGCTGGAGCACTATCCGGGCATGACCGAGAAATCGCTGGCGGAGATTGTCGACGAGGCGCGAGGCCGCTGGCCGCTCGGGCGCGTTACGGTGATCCACCGCATCGGTGAGATGTGGCCTGGTGAAGAGATTGTCTTTGTGGGCGTGACCAGCGCGCACCGCAGCAGCGCGTTTGCGGCAGGGGAGTTCATTATGGATTACCTCAAAACCAAAGCGCCGTTCTGGAAGCGCGAAGCCACGCCGGAAGGCGATCGCTGGGTGGAGTCTCGCGACAGCGATAAACAAGCCGCCAGCCGTTGGTAGTCGGTTTACGTGGATGTGTTAATCTTAACGTGTGTGTCTACTTAATCTTAATCAGGAGTGAATCATGGACCGATTTCCGCGTTCCGATTCAATAGTACAGCAGACCCGTAGCGGCCTGCAGACGTATATGGCTCAGGTGTACGGCTGGATGACGGTCGGCCTGCTGCTTACCGCGTTTATCGCGTGGTATGCGGCGAACACGCCTGAACTGATGATGTTTATCTTCTCCAGCAAAATCACCTTCTTTGGGCTGATTATCGCGCAGCTGGCGCTGGTGTTTGTGCTTTCTGGTCTGGTGCAAAAGCTCAGTGCCGGAATGGCGACCACGCTATTTATGCTCTATTCGGCGCTGACCGGGCTGACGCTTTCCAGTATTTTCATCGTCTACACCTACTCCTCCATCGCCAGCACCTTTGTGGTGACCGGCGGGATGTTCGGCGTGATGAGTCTCTACGGTTACACTACCAAACGTGACCTGAGCGGCTTAGGCAGCATGCTGTTTATGGGGCTGATTGGGATTGTGCTGGCGTCGCTGGTAAACCTGTGGCTGAAGAGCGACGCGCTGATGTGGGCCGTGACCTATATCGGGGTGGTGATCTTCGTTGGGTTGACGGCGTATGACACCCAGAAGCTGAAAAACATCGGCGAGCAGATCGACGTACGCGACAGTTCAAACCTGCGCAAATACGCGATCCTGGGCGCGCTGACGCTGTATCTGGACTTCATCAACCTGTTCCTGATGCTGCTGCGGATTTTCGGCAACCGTCGCTAAGGTTGTTTTGCCGGGTGGCGGCTTCGCCTTACCCGGCCTACGAAACGCGAACCGTAGGTCGGGTAAGGCGAAGCCGCCACCCGACTTATTTACTTCGCCATTACTTTTTCGTTCTTCGCTCTCAGCTTTTTCGCCCGACTCTCCAGCACCAGATAACACACCGTTGCCAGCGCCAGCGGCAGGAAGTAATACAGCATGCGGTACGCCAGCAGGGCGGCGATAATCGTGCCCTGAGAAACATGCTCCCCGGCCAGCAGGGCAATAAATACCGCCTCCAGCACGCCGATCCCCGCCGGAATATGCACAATTACGCCCGCAATGCTGCTCACCAGCAGCACGCCCAGCACGAAGAAGTAATTTACGTCCTCGCCAATCAGCAGCCAGATAATGGCCCCCATCGCCATCCAGTTGGCGCTGGAGACGGCCATCTGCAGCACCGCAAACTTCCACGAGGGCAGCACCAGCTTTTGCCCTTTAATGGTCATGTGACGGCGTCTGGCAAACGCGCAGGCCCACAGATAAACGGCGATAATCAGCAGCAGTACGATGCCCAGAATGCGCAGCGTGGCCTCGTCGATATACCAGTGCGCGGGCAGCTGCACCACGCCGATGGTGAAGATCACCCCGCCGAGCAGAATATAGCCCAGCCAGTTGGTGGTGATGCTTAACGAGAAAATGCGCGTGATGGTCCCGCCCGGCAGGCCGAGCCGCGAATAAAGGCGATAGCGCATGCCAATGCCGCCCACCCAGGTGCTCAGCGTCAGGTTGAAGGCGTAGCAGATAAACGACACCAGCATAACCTGACGTTTGGCCAGCTTGTGGCCGCAGTAAGCTCGGCCCAGCAGGTCATAGCAGCCGTACATCAGGTAGCTGACAATAACCAGCCCCACAGCGCCCAGCAGCACCATCCGGTTATAGTTGCGGATAACTTTCCACACCTCTTCCCAGTCAACTTTCTGCGCGTAGACCACCAGCAGAACCGCGACCGCAATGAAAAACAGCCAGGTCAGGATCTTTTTTGCAAGCCGCCAGCGCGGATGCGATTTCGACATCAGGGTTTGCCTCCATCTTCCGCTTCAACACGGTCCTGGGTTTCCAGTTCGGGTTGCACCGGCGGGTCCACCTGCGCAAGCTTCGGCGTATGGGCCGGCAGCCAGCCGACCATGGCCGGGAAATGGCGCAGAAAGTGGAATACCACCACGCTAATGCCCAGATTCCACCAGGTGCGTTTGGGAACCATAGATTCGTCCACGCGCACGCAGTCGTTAACGATCAACGCCTGCAGATTATCCCGCAGGGTCTGATTAAACTGGCGATCGTGAATGATCAGGTTAGCCTCGAGATTGAGCGATAAGCTCAGCGGATCGAGATTACTGGAGCCTACGGTAGCCCAGTGATCGTCCATCAGTGCGACTTTGCCGTGCAGCGGCCGACGGCGATATTCGTAGATCTGTACGCCGCCCTTCACCAGATAGTTATACAGCAGACGCGCGCCGACTTTGACGATCGGCATATCCGGCTCGCCCTGCACAATCAGCTTCACGCGTACCCCGCGTCGGGCCGCATTGCGCATGGCATGCAGCAGACGATAGCCCGGGAAAAAGTAGGCGTTAGCAATAATCACTTCGCGCTTCGCGTTGGCAAGCATCTTGAGATAATGACGTTCAATATCGTCCCGGTGCTCGCCGTTGTCGCGCCAGACGAAAAGGGCCTGCGCCTCGCCGGGTTTCCGGTTCTCTTCCGGGCGATGGCGGCGTCTCCACCAGCGGCGAACGGCCTCTTTACCCGGCAGGTTCTCCAGTTCAAACAGTAAGATGTCCTGCACCACCGGGCCTTCAATGCGAATGGCGTAGTCCTGCTTCGCTTCCGGGCCGTAGTCGGACATATGCTCAGCGGAGTAGTTAATGCCGCCGACAAACGCCACCGTCTCATCTACCACCACAATTTTTCGGTGCATCCGGCGGAAAAGATTGGTCCGCATGCCGAACAGGCGAGGGCCGGGATCGTAGTAGCGGAACACCACCCCCGCGGCGGTCAGTTCATTAACAAACGCATCGCTGAGATCCGGCGAGCCATAGCCATCCAGCAGCACTTCGATTTTGACGCCGCGCCGGGCGGCGCGCAGCAGCACGCTGTGCAACTGCTTGCCGACGTTATCTTCGAACCAGATAAAGGTTTCGAGGATCACCTTCTGCTGAGCGTTATCAATCGCCTTAAACACGGCCGGGTAGTACTCGTCCCCGTTGACCAGCAGCGTGATCCGGTTGCCTTCCTGCCAGGTACATTTCATAGGTGGATCTCCGCGCTGAGCGGGGCATGGTCGGAAAGATGTCGCCAGTTAAGGAGCGCCAGGGCGGTCGGGCTGCTGGCGTGGGCATTTTTCACGTAGATGCGGTCAAGCCGAAGCAGCGGGAAACGGACCGGGAAGGTGCGCGCAGGCCTGCCGTTGGCGCGAGTAAAAATCTCCTCCAGTCCGGCATCCACTTTCAACGGATGGTTTGCCCGCTGTCGCCAGTCGTTGAAATCGCCCGCCACCACCACCGGTTCACCTTCGGGAAGCGCGTTGGCCCATTCGGCCAGCATTTTCAGCTGCGCCTGACGATGGGCTTCGCGCAGTCCCAGGTGAACACAGCCTACATGAATGGGCAGCTCAAGGTCGGGCGGGGTAATACGGCAGTAAAGCAGGCCGCGTTTTTCGCTCTCCCCGACGGAAACGTCGCGGTTCTCGTAATGTTCAATGGGATAACGGGACAGCACCGCGTTGCCGTGATGCCCTTCCGGATAGACCGCGTTGCGGCCGTAGGCGTAATCACTCCACATGGTGTCGGCCAGAAATTCATAGTGCGGCGTGTCGGGCCAGTTCTCAAAGTGGAGCGGATGCACTTCGTGTGCGCCCATCACCTCCTGCAGGCAGACAATATCCGCGCTGACGGTGCGTACCGCGTCGCGCAGCTCCGGTAAAATGAAGCGGCGGTTAAATGCTGTGAAGCCCTTATGAATGTTTATCGTCAGCACCTTAAGCGAGAAATGCTGCATTTTTTGAGTCATAAGCTCCTTCCTGAGTGACTATCCTAATGAAAATAAAGTGTAGTCGTCGTCACAAAAAGATGCGGCGTTACGGAATTTTCCGTAAAGTGCGGTAGTCTGATTAAGCAGAGAAAAATCCTTCAGGAGAGAAGCCATGAAGTGGCAACAACGTGTTCGTGTCGCAACTGGCCTGAGTTGCTGGCAGATAATGTTGCATTTACTGGTCGTGGCCGTACTGGTGATGGGCTGGATGAGCGGCACGCTGGTGCGTGTTGGTCTGGGGCTATGCGTCCTTTATGGCGTCACCGTGCTGTCGATGCTGTTCTTGCAGCGCCACCATGAAGCGCGCTGGCGCGAGGTGGGTGATGTGCTCGAAGAGCTCACCACCACCTGGTATTTTGGTGCGGCGATGATTGTGCTTTGGCTGCTGTCGCGCGTGCTGCAAAACAACCTGCTGCTGGCCCTGGCCGGTCTGGCTATCCTTGCAGGGCCTGCGGTCGTCTCGCTGCTGACCAAAGAGAAAAAGCTACGCAATGTTGCGTCTAAACATCGCGTACGCCACTGAGCCCGTCGTGGCCGCTATGACCAGTAGCGGCCACAAACTTCCCCAGACAATATCCAGACTCGCATCCTTCAGATAGATTTGCTTGGTGATGTCCGTAAAGTGCCGAATCGGGTTTACCCACGTTAAATCCTGTAACCATACCGGCATATTCTCGACGGGCGAAACATAACCCGAGAGCAAAATCGCGGGCATCATAAATACGAATACCCCGATAAACGCCTGCTGCTGCGTCGAGCAGAGCGCCGAGATCAGCAGTCCAAATCCCACCAGCGACAGCCCGTAAATCACCATCGTGAAGTAAAACAGCGCCAGCGAACCGGCGAACGGGATCTGGTAGGCCCAAATGCCTACCCCCAGCACGATAGTGGCCTGAAACGTCGCGACGATCAGCGCCGGCACCGCTTTGCCGACGAAAATTTGCCAGGTGGCGAGCGGGGAGACCAGCAGCTGGTCCAGCGTGCCCTGTTCGCGCTCGCGGGCGACGGAAAGGGAGGTCACGATCATCACCCCGATGGTGGTGATCATGGCGATCAGCGACGGCACCACGAACCACTTGTAGTCCAGGTTCGGGTTGTACCAGTTACGCACCACCAGCTCGCTGTTGTTGGGCTTCGGTTTGCCCTCCATCAGCTCCTGCTGGTAATCCTTCACCACCTGCTGCAGGTAGTTGGCCGCTATCTGGGCGCTGTTGGAGTTACGCCCGTCGAGAATCAGCTGCATCGGCGCGGTCTGGAAGGTATCCAGATTGCGTGAAAAATCCGCCGGGAATCGTACCAGCAGCAGCGCTTTTTGCGTGTCGATGGTGGGCTGGATCTCCTGCGGGCTTTTCAGCAGCAGGATGTGGGTAAAAGCCTTCGCGCGGGCAAAACGCTGCGTTAGCTCAACGGAATGTTTGCCGTTGTCTTCGTTGTAAATGGCAATGGTGGCGTTGGTCACCTCAAGGGTGGCGGCAAACGGGAACAGTAAAACCTGGATCAGCACCGGCAAGACCAGAATGGCGCGGGTTTGCGGCTCGCGCAGCAGGGATTGCAGCTCTTTGCGTATCAACGTCCATAATCGGTGAAACATGTTCGCTCCTTAATCCAGTCGCCGTTTGGTTTTCATCCAGGTCAACCCGATAAACATCACCGCCGACGCCATCAAAAACAGGGTGTTGATAATAAGCACCACCGGAATATTCCCCGCCAGGAACAGGCTTTGCAGCGTGCTCACGAAGTAGCGTGCCGGGATGATGTAAGTCACGGCGCGGATCACCGCAGGCATACTGTCTATCTGGAAGATAAACCCGGACAGCATAATCGACGGCAGAAAAGCAGCGTTCAGCGCCACCTGCGCGGCGTTGAACTGGTTGCGGGTGACGGTGGAGATGAGCAGCCCCATGCCCAGCGTGCTGAGTAAAAACAGGCTGGTGATAAAGAACAGCACGATCGGCGAGCCGCGATACGGCACGCCGAGGATAAAAACTGACACCAGCATACAGAGCAGCATCGCCAGCATGCCGAGGAAGTAGTAGGGGATGAGCTTGCACAGCAGCAGCTCGACGCGCGTGACCTCGGTAGAGAGCAGCGCCTCCATGGTGCCTCGCTCCCACTCGCGGGCGATGACCAGCGAGGTAAGTATCGCGCCGATTACCGTCATGATAATCGTCACCGCGCCCGGAATAATAAAGTGCTGGCTGATGGCGGCGGGGTTAAACCAGTAGCGCGTCTGCACGTCGATGAGCGGTTCAAACGTCTCGCCGCGGTCTTCCGCACGCTGCATCTGCCAGAGCTGCCAGATCCCCTCCGCGTAGCCCTGCACGAAGTTGGCGGTGTTCGGCTCGCTGCCGTCGGTAATCACCTGGATCGGCGCCTCGGTATTCGCCCGCGCCATATTGGCGGCGAAATCCACCGGAATGACGATCAGACCGCGAATTTTCCCGGCCTGCATTTTCTGGATCAATTCCTGCCGGCTGTCGCTGATGGTGGCGTCGATGTAGGGCGAGCCGGTCATGGCGTGGGTAAAGTCCAGCGCCTCTTCGCTCTGCTGCTCCAGCAAAATCCCGACCCGCAGCTTGCTGGAGTCCAGGTTAATGCCGTAGCCAAAGATAAACAGCAGCAGCAGGGGGATCACCACCGCAATCAGCCAGCTGCTGGGATCGCGCACGATCTGCCGCGTCTCTTTAATGCACAGCGCGCGCACCCTGCGCCAGGAAATGGCATTACTGCGCATGGGCATTCTCCTTATCCCAGTCGTGGATGAGGGTGATAAACGCCTGCTCCATGGTCGGGTCCGGGACCTCATCGTCGGCGGCCTGGTTTTTCAGGTCGTCCGGGGTACCGTGGGCAATAAGCTTGCCGCGATACACCAGCCCGATGCGGTCGCAGTACTCCGCCTCGTCCATGAAGTGGGTGGTCACCATCACGGTCACCCCTTTTTCCACCATGCTGTTGATATGCAGCCAGAACTCGCGGCGGGTAATGGGATCAACGCCAGAAGTGGGTTCATCCAGAAACAGAATATCCGGCTCGTGCATCAGCGAGCAGGCCAGCGCCAGCCGCTGCTTAAAGCCGAGCGGCAGCTCGTCGGTGGCGTGGGAGGCAATGTTGCTTAACCCGAAGGCGTCGCTCATGCGGCGGATTTTCTCGTTCTGCGCGCGCCCGCGCAGGCCGTACACGCCGGAGAAAAAGCGCAGATTCTGTTCGACCGTCAGGTTGCCATACAGGGAAAACTTCTGCGCCATATACCCCAGATGCTGGCGCGCCTTGCCGGAGCTGACCTTCAGGTCCATATCCAGCACCAGCGCCTTGCCGGACGTCGGCACCAGCAGGCCGCACATCATCTTAAAGGTGGTGGATTTTCCCGCGCCGTTCGGCCCGAGCAGGCCAAAAATCTCGCCGCGTTTTACCGCGAAATTGACGTTATCGGTGGCGGCGAAATCCCCGAACTTTTTGGTGAGGGATTTGGCTTCGATTACAGTTTCGCCCGGTGTGCCTTCCACCGTATGCAGAATGGCGGCAAGCGGCGACTCTGAGGTGCCCGCGCCGCCCAGCAGGTCGATAAACGCGTCCTCAAAGCGCGGCGCGGTCTCTTCCATCTCGATCTCAGGCATGCCGGGCGCGCGGCGAATGTCGTCGGCGGTGGCCTCTTTTTTGAGAATAATGCGTACCGAGCGGCCCTGGATCATCCCGTCGCTGACCTGCGGCAGCCTGAGCACCCGCTGCAGCAGCCTGCGGTTGGACTCCTGCGGGCTGTGCAGCAGGAAGCTGCGCCCGGCCATGCTCTGGGTCAGCGTCGTCGGCTCGCCCTGATAAAGCAGTTCGCCTTCATTCATCAGCAGCACGTCCCGGCACTGTTCCGCTTCGTCGAGGTAGGAGGTGCTCCAGAGGATCAGCATCCCGTCGCCCGCCAGCTCGTGCACCATCTGCCACAGTTCGCGGCGCGAAATCGGGTCTACGCCGACGCCGGGCTCATCCAGCAGCAGCACTTTCGGCTCGCCGACCAGCGTGCAGGCCAGCCCCAGCTTCTGCTTCATCCCGCCGGAGAGCTTGCCCGCCAGCCGGTCGGTGAACGGGCCGAGGGAGGTAAACTCCAGCAGGCGCGCGAAGGTTTTCTGCCGCGTTTCGCCGGTGACGCTGCGCAGGTCGGCGTACAGGTTCAGGTTTTCCATCACCGTCAGGTCTTCGTACAGGCCAAACTTCTGCGGCATATAGCCGAGCATAGCGTGGAGCGCGCCGTCGTCTTTAATAGGGTCCAGGCCCAGCACTCTGGCCGAGCCTTCATCCGGCTTTAGCAGCCCCGCCAGCATCCGCATCAGCGTGGTTTTCCCCGCACCGTCGGGGCCGACCAGCCCGGTCACATAGCCCTTCTGGATGGTGCAGTTCAGCGGCGCGACGGCCGGTTTGTCCATTCCCGCGAAGCGTTTAACCAGATTGTTGAGCTGAATAACCGCGTCATTCATGTCGTTCCCCGCTGTCTACTTTTACGTTGACGGGCATGCCCTGACGCAGCGCGTCGTCCGCATCGGTAACGATGATGCGCAGGCGATACACGAGGTCGGTACGCAGGTCCGGTGTTTCAACGGTTTTCGGCGTGAACTCGGCAGTTGGGGAGACAAAGCCCACTTTACCGTGATACGGCTTGTCCGGGCGACCGTCGGTATAGAGCAGCAGCTCGCGGCCCGGCTGCATCTGGCCGAGGTTTGGCTCATCAATGTAGGCGCGTACCCAGACCGGGCGGGTCAGGGAGAGCGTTAAGACGGTGCTGCCCGCGCTGAGCATGCTGCCCGGCTCCACGGCGCGGGTCATCAGCATGCCGTCAGACGGCGCAATTAAGGTGGTGTCGCGCAAATCAAGCTCCGCCTGAGCCAGCTGCGCCTGCGCCTGTTCAAGGCTGGCTTTCGCCTGGGCAATATCCTGCTCGCGGTTACCGGTGCGGTACTGGCTTAATTTATCCTGTGCGGACTTCAGCGTGGCCTGCGCCTGGTCGCGGGACGAGCGCGCATTTTCCAGATCGTTAGCGGAAATGGTGCGGCTTTTCCACAGCCCCTGCTGGCGCGCGTAGAAGTTCTGCGCATAGTCATAGGCGGCTTGCGCCTGCTTAACGGCGGCGGCGGCCTGAGCGATCTCTTCGTCGCGATAGCCTGCCAGCATCAGATCATATTGCGCCTGGGCGACGGATACGCCTGCTTTGGCCTGCAGCAGCGCATTCTCATAGGGCGCTTTGTCCAGCATCCCCAGCGTCTGCCCGCTTTTAATGGCATCGCCTTCATCAACGTTCAGCGAGGCGAGACGCCCGCCCACGCGGAAGCTCATATTCACCGTACGAATATCCACGTTACCGTACAGCGTCAGGCCTTTATCCTGATGGCTCTGGTACCACAGCCATCCACCGACTCCGGCGGCAAGCAAAACAACAACCACCAGAATGATGGCGACAGGTTTTTTCATGACTTCAGGCTCCTTTGCGTTAAGCCTTGCAGGATCAGATCGAGATGACAGGCGATGACCTGGCCAATCTGCGCGGCTTTATCCTCATCAAATTGTGTCCAGCCGGTGCGTAACAGGATGGTTTCCCTGCCCAGACGGAAGGCAAGAATCTCACCCAGCAGGGCGTGGGTATGCAAAATTGTCTCGGTATCAGTGGCATCCCGCCCGGTGTAGGCGGCAATCAGCCGGGTCAGATGGGTATGCATCGGGGCGATCACCCGATCGTGTACCCGCTGGTAGGCGACGGTCGGGGAGAGCTGCTCCCGGGAGATAAACTTGCTCAGGTTGAGCGTATCGTCGTGCGTCAGCAGGCGGATCATATCGTGACAGGCCTTGAGAATAAGCTGCCGAACGGCCTCGCGATCGGGTGACGGCTGGCCGAGCAGCGCGGTGGCTTCCTCAACGTGCGGGTGAAACTGCGTGCCGATAAAATCGGCGATCCACTCGGCGCAGGCGAGATATAAATCCTCTTTTGAGCCAAAATAGTAGGTAATCGCCGCAATGTTCTGCCCGGCCTGCGCGGCAATATCGCGCGTGGTCGCATGCAGCCCGTACTCACCAAACTGCGCCAGCGCGGCGGCAATAAGCTGATTTTTGGCCTGTTCACCTTTGGATGTTGTGGGTGTCGTGTTCATGGCGGCATTAAAAATTAATCAATCGATTGATTAAGATTAGGCCTGATTCTCGCTAACGTCGAGGGAACGCTGAGGGATATTTTATGCGCTACGTCACAAAAGCTGCTACACTCCGCCCCTTCGCGACATTGTGGTTTTTGTCCTCCCCTATTCGTTATATCTCCCTGAAAACTACACCTGTGATGGTCGGGGCGGTTCGGAGTTTTTATGTCTTTTGATTCCCTTGGCCTGAACCCGGAAATTCTGCGCGCGATCGCAGAGCAGGGCTACGTTGAGCCAACCCCAATCCAGCAGCAGGCGATCCCCGCTGTTCTGCAGGGTCGTGACCTGATGGCCAGCGCCCAGACCGGCACCGGTAAAACAGCGGGCTTTACGCTGCCGCTGTTAGAGCTGCTGGTAAAAAACCAGCCGCACGCCAAAGGCCGTCGTCCGGTTCGTGCCCTGATCCTTACCCCAACCCGCGAGCTGGCGGCGCAGATTGGCGAGAACGTGCGTGACTATAGCCGCTATCTCAACATTCGCTCGCTGGTGGTTTTTGGTGGCGTCAGCATCAACCCGCAGATGATGAAGCTGCGCGGCGGCGTGGACGTGCTGATCGCAACACCGGGCCGTCTGTTGGATCTCGAACACCAGAACGCGGTGAAGCTCGATAGCATCGAAATTCTGGTGCTGGACGAAGCCGACCGCATGCTCGATATGGGCTTCATCCACGATATTCGTCGCGTGCTGGCCAAGCTGCCTGCGCGTCGTCAGAACCTGCTCTTCTCCGCGACCTTCTCCGACGAGATCAAGGCGCTGGCGGAAAAGCTGCTGCATAACCCGCTGGAAGTGGAAGTAGCGCGCCGCAACACCGCCTCTGAGCAGGTGACGCAGCACGTTCACTTTGTGGATAAAAAGCGCAAGCGGGAACTGCTTTCCCAGATGATCGGACAGGGTAACTGGCAGCAGGTGCTGGTCTTTACCCGCACCAAGCACGGCGCTAACCACCTGGCGGAACAGCTGAATAAAGACGGCATCCGCAGCGCGGCGATCCACGGTAACAAGAGCCAGGGCGCGCGTACCCGTGCGCTGGCTGACTTCAAGTCCGGCGACATCCGCGTGCTGGTGGCGACCGACATCGCCGCCCGTGGCCTCGACATTGAAGAGCTGCCGCACGTGGTGAACTACGAGCTGCCAAACGTGCCGGAAGATTACGTTCACCGTATTGGCCGTACCGGCCGCGCGGCGGCAACCGGTGAAGCGCTTTCTCTGGTCTGCGTGGACGAGCACAAGCTGCTGCGCGACATCGAGCGCCTGCTGAAGAAAGAGATCCCGCGCATCGAAACCCCGGGCTATGAAGTGGACCCGTCGATCAAAGCCGAGCCGATTCAGAACGGTCGTCAGGGCGGCGGTGGACGTGGCCAGGGCGGCGGCGGTCGCGGTCAACAGCCGCGTCGTGCCGAAGGCGGCGCGCCAAAATCAGCGGGCAAACCGCCGCGTCGTAACAACGACGGCAAACCGGCCGGTGAAAATCCGTGGCGCAGCGGCGAAGGCAAGCCGGCAGGGGAAGGGCAGCGTCGACGCCGCCCGCGTAAACCTGCTAACCCGCAGTAATATTGAAGCCCGGTCGTAAAGCCGGGCTTTTCTTTTTGCGGCAGCGAAGAGAAAGTGCCACAATAGTGGCTGTTTATACAGTGTTTCAGGTTTTACAATGGCTTTAACCGCTGCGCTCAAGGCGCAAATTGGCGCATGGTACAAGGCGCTACAGCAGCAGATCCCCGATTTTATCCCCCGAGCGCCGCAGCGGCAGATGATTGCCGACGTGGCAAAAACGCTCGCCGGGGACGACGGGCGACATCTGGCGATTGAAGCCCCGACCGGCGTCGGGAAAACCCTGTCGTATCTCATTCCCGGCATCGCGATTGCGCGGGAAGAGGACAAAACGCTGGTGGTCAGCACCGCCAATGTGGCGCTGCAGGATCAGATCTTCAGCAAAGATTTACCCCTGCTGCGCAAAATCATCCCCGATCTGCGGTTTACGGCAGCCTTTGGGCGCGGGCGTTACGTGTGCCCGCGTAACCTGGCCGCACTTGCCAGCAGCGAGCCGAATCAGCAGGATCTGCTCGCGTTTCTGGATGACGAGCTAACGCCAAACAATAAGGCCGAGCAGGAGCAGTGTGCAAAACTCAAAGCCGAGCTCGACGGCTATAAGTGGGACGGCCTGCGGGATCACACCAGCCAGGCCATCAGCGACGACCTGTGGCGCAGGCTCAGCACCGACAAAGCCAGCTGCCTGAACCGCAACTGTCACTACTACCGCGAATGCCCGTTCTTTGTCGCCCGGCGCGAGATTCAGGAGGCGGAAGTGGTTGTGGCTAACCACGCGCTGGTGATGGCCGCGCTCGAGAGCGAAGCGGTGCTGCCGGAGCCTAAAAACCTGCTGCTGGTGCTTGATGAAGGCCACCATCTGCCGGACGTGGCGCGGGATGCGCTGGAGATGAGCGCCGAAATCACCGCCCCGTGGTTCCGCCTGCAGCTGGATCTCTTCTGCAAGCTGGTGGCGACCTGCATGGAGCAGTTCCGCCCGAAAACTACGCCGCCGCTGGCGGTGCCGGAGCGGCTGAGCGACCACTGTGAAGAGGTCTATAGCCTCATTTCGTCCCTGAACAACATCCTGAATCTTTATCTTCCGGCAGCCCAGGAAGCTGAACACCGCTTTGCGATGGGTGAGCTACCGGAAGAGGTGATGGAGATCTGCCAGCAGCTGGCGAAGCATCTGGAAAAGCTGCGCGGGCTGGCGGAGATGTTCTTAAACGATCTGAGCGAGAAAACCGGCTCGCATGACGTGGTGCGTCTGCACCGCGTTCTGCTGCAGATGAACCGCGCGCTGGGGATGTTCGAAGCGCAGAGCAAGCTCTGGCGGCTGGCCTCAATGGCACAGGCGTCCGGAGCGCCGGTCACCAAATGGGCCACCCGCGAAGTCCGGGACGGGCAGGTGCACCTGTTCTTCCACTGCGTGGGGATTCGCGTGGCCGATCAGCTGGAAAAGCTGATCTGGCGCAGCGTGCCTCACGTGGTTGTCACCTCTGCCACGCTGCGCTCCCTGAACAGTTTCTCAAGGCTGCAGGAGATGAGCGGGCTAAAAGAGAAAGCGGGCGACCGTTTCGTGGCGCTGGACTCGCCGTTTAACCACTGCGAGCAGGGCAAATTGGTCATTCCGCGCATGAAATTCGAGCCGCTTATCGACAACGAAGAGCAGCACATCGCTGAAATGGCGGCCTATTTCCGCGAACAGGTCGAGAGTAAAAAATATCCCGGCATGCTGGTGCTATTCGCCAGTGGACGCGCCATGCAGCGTTTTCTGGAGCACGTCACCGATCTGCGTTTACTCCTGCTGGTGCAGGGTGACCAGCCGCGTTACAGGCTGGTGGAAACCCATCGTAAGCGCATTGATAACGGCGAGCGCAGCGTGCTGGTGGGATTGCAGTCTTTCGCGGAAGGTCTCGACCTGAAAGGCGACTACCTGACGCAGGTGCACATTCATAAAATTGCCTTCCCACCCATCGACAGCCCGGTGGTGATCACCGAGGGCGAATGGCTGAAAAGCCTTAACCGCTATCCATTTGAGGTGCAGAGCCTGCCTGCGGCATCGTTTAACCTGATTCAGCAGGTGGGGCGTTTGATTCGAAGCCACGGCTGCTGGGGCGAAGTGGTGATTTACGATAAACGTCTGCTCACCAAAAATTACGGTCAACGGCTCCTGAACGCGCTGCCGATCTTCCCGATCGAACAGCCGGAGGTGCCTGAGGTAAAAAAACAGCCGGTCAAACTGACCGCCGGGCGCAAGAAAAGCATCCGTGCCAGGGGGCGCAGGTAAAGGTCGATCCAGACGAAGCGGGGCCTGCGACAATTGCGGTCCCCGTTTTGGGGATAACGTTCGCCGAACTTCAGAGTGCTAACCAGCGTGCAATGGATATTGCTGAGACGGTGTATACACGGTGACAGGCTGCTTTGAAGCCGGGTAAGAATATTGCCTGTATATTTCATCGTGACCCTTAATGACTTCCCACTCTTTATTTAAACAAATAATGAAGCGTTAAGAATCTCCTGTAGAACCCGCAAATACTTGAAATAAGTCCAGCATGTTAATTTTTTTATCATGAAAACAGGACCTTGATTCTGGAGAAAAAACTAACCTCCGGATATTCAACAGGGCTATATTGTTAACAAGATGATTTTTTCAGGAGTGATGCCGTGGATTATCGCAAGATTATCAAAGAGGTAGGCAGAGGCAAAAACCACGCCCGCGATTTGGACCATGAAACCGCGCGCGCGCTTTACACCCGTATGCTTAACGGCGAGGTACCGGAGCTGGAGCTGGGCGGTATCCTTATTGCGCTGCGTATTAAAGGCGAAGGTGAAGCGGAGATGCGCGGCTTCTATGAAGCCATGCAGGCGCAAACGCTGCGCTTAACGCCGCCGGTGGCAAAACCAATGCCGATCGTGATCCCGAGCTATAACGGCGCGCGCAAGCAGGCAAATTTAACCCCACTGCTCGCTATCTTATTACACAAGCTGGGATTCCCGGTGGTAGTGCACGGCGTAAGCGAAGATCCCACCCGCGTGCTGACGGAAACCATTTTCGAAATGCTGGGCATTGAGCCAACGCGTCATGCCGGTCAGGCGCAGGCGAAGCTGGAAGGTCATCAGCCTGTTTATATCCCGGTCGGCGCACTCTGCCCACCGCTGGAAAAGCAGCTCGAAATGCGCTGGCGCATGGGCGTGCGTAACAGCGCGCACACGCTGGCGAAACTGGCCACGCCGTTTGGCGAAGATGCCGCCCTGTGTCTCTCCAGCGTCTCGCACCCGGAATACGTGGCGCGCGTGGGGCAATTTTTTGAGGCTATTGGCGGAAGGGCATTGCTGATGCACGGCACGGAAGGTGAGGTTTATGCGAACCCGCAGCGCTGCCCGCAGGTGATGCTGATTGATTCTGCAGGTACGCGCGCCGTTCTGGAACGCGGGGAAGAGAATGCCGGTGTGATATTGCCTGAGGCAAAAGATCCTCATACCACAGCCCACTGGATTGAGCAGTGCCTTGCCGGAAATGTTCCTGTTCCGCATTCGATCAAACTGCAGATGGCCTGCTGTTTGCTGGCAACCGGAGAGGTGGAATCCGTCCAGGCCGGGCTTGAACGCGTGGCGCAGGCGTTTTAGACAAAAAAAAGCCCGTCCAGTGGCGGACGGGCAAGCAAGGGTAACAACAACAGGGTCAATGAGGGTGGAGCAGCTCACCAGAGGGTATGGCGAGGGTACAGCATTCGTTCAGTCGATTATTTGTAGATAACCGCGGTACCGCTCAGCTTGTTATTGCCGTTAGCTGAGGTAATGGTGTATCCGCTTGCACCGGCAGCAGCGGCTTTTTCAGCCAGTTTAGCTTCCAGTCCGTCCAGCGTGGTGGCGCCATCTGCACTGACCACACCAACTTTGTTCATGTTCTGTGCCTGAGTAGAAGAGACTGGCTCTACAGCGAAAGCGCCAAAAGACAGGGCAGACAGGGCAACAGCAGCTACAGCATATTTGATGGTTTTCATAATTAATCTCTCGCAGGTGTTTCTGTTAAAGGGACGATGTTCCGTCGATGTGATAAGTATCACGGTTTTTCGCGAGTGATAAAATCGAAGAGAATTGACGTGGCTGCTCAAAAAAATTGAATGACAAATAACTTATTGAATATTAATAAATTCAAATTACGGCTTTACACTTCTTGTTGATGCGCTTTACAGAAGAAAGATGAATGGCACATTTTGCTACGCGGTTCGCTAAAAAGCGTGAGCGTAAAGGTAAGCGTCCGGGCGGTTAACTTAGGTAAAGGAAAGTCAGCGTAACTGGCTGTCTTTCGATCCTCTGCGATTATATCCCGAATGTGAAGCATTTTTCGAATCTTTATCCTGCTGACAGTTTATGCATAACCTTACCCCAGGGATGGCTTTTTGACGCGCCTCCGGAATCGGCTCTCCACACTCTTCGCATTCCGTTAAGCTTTCGCCGCGCGGAATTTCGCCGCGAGCGCGCGCAACCGCATCTTCAATCGTACTGTTGATCTGTTCGTTAACAGCGTCGTCATTTGCCCAGCCCGAAGCCATAGCGTCCTCCTCAAATTGGTTTAAGCCATACGTTTACTATGGGGTTAAAAAATGAACAATCAAGGCGAAGGGAGAAGAGAACTGCACCCGTTGGGCAGATGCAGTCTTACAGAAGAGACAGGTTATTTATAAATGGTCGCAGTGCCGTACATATGGTTATCTCCGCCAGCGGAGTTCACCACGAATCCTTTTGCACCTTCCTGACGGGCTTTTTCGGCGAGCTTAGCCTGTAGATCGTCAAGGTTACTGGCACGGCTTACCGAAACGGTGCCCGCAGGACGTAGCTGGCTGGTATCGGTACTCTGGGTCAATGACTGAACGGCCATGGCAGAGAAAGACGCGGTCGCCAGGGCGGCTGCGATAACAGTAAGGGTCAGGTACTTTTTCATAATCACATCCTCATGAGGAAACAACAGGTGATTTCCCTCTAAGTTTAGAAGCCTGCCGAGTGTGACTTAGCGCAAATATTTGATGATGATCTGCTTATTTTTTGAACGATATAAATTGACAATTCGCTGACGGATCATAGACATAGAGGTGTTTGATTTATGGCGAGTTTTTGAGCATCGCATAGAAAGATTTACCGTTGGGCCAGCAAAGGGTATCTTACGCCGCTGTTAAAAGGAGAATGCCATGACTGCCCAAAAGCCGGGATTGCACCCGCGAAATCGCCACCGCAGCCGCTACGACATGAATGCGTTATGCCTGAGCTGCCCGCCGCTGCAGGACTATCTTGTTCAAACCCCAGCTGGTGAGCCCTCGGTCAACTTTGCCGATCCGCAGGCGGTTAAAATGCTGAACAAAGCCCTGCTGGCGCATTTTTACGGTGTGGCTCACTGGGATATTCCGGAAGGCTTTCTCTGCCCGCCTGTGCCGGGCCGCGCTGATTACGTTCATCACCTTGCCGACCTTCTTGCCGAAGGCAATGAGGGTGTCGTTCCACAGCAGGCCACCATTCTGGATATTGGCACCGGGGCGAACCTGATTTACCCGCTGATCGGCGCGCATGAATATCAGTGGCGCTTTACCGGAAGCGAAATCGGTGACGAGGCCTTTGCCAGCGCCCAGGCGATTATCAGCGCTAACCCGGGATTAAGCCGCGCCATTCGCCTGCGTCGTCAGAAAGATGCGGGTTCGATCTTCAACGGCATTATTCACAAAAACGAAAGCTATGACGCCACAATGTGCAATCCGCCGTTCCATGATTCGGCGGCATCGGCCCGTGCTGGCAGCGAGCGCAAGCGCCGTAACCTGGGTCAGGCTGAAGACGCCGCGCTGAACTTCGGCGGACAGCAGCAGGAGCTCTGGTGTGACGGTGGCGAAGTGGCGTTTATCCTGCGCATGATTGCCGAAAGCAAGCAGTTTGGCCGACAGGTGAAATGGTTCACGACGCTGGTTTCCCGCGGGGATAACCTGCCGCCGCTCTACCGCGCGCTGACCGAAGCGGGCGCCGTAAAAGTGGTGAAAAAAGAGATGGCGCAGGGCCAGAAACAGAGCCGCTTTATCGCCTGGTCGTTTATGGAAAATAACAAACGCAAGAAGCAGGCCTGAGCCCGTAGGCCCGGATCGCTACGCGTCACCGGGCAAAATGACTACAGCGTCGGCTCCTGCGGCGGGAGCGGCGATGCGGGCGGCGGCAATACCTGATACGTCTGCACGGGCATCCGCACGTTCGCCAGATCAAAGTGTTTTTTCACCATGCTGTCGAGGGCAAAGCGCACCGTCCACTGCTTCAGCGGCTGGGTGGTGAACGACACCCGCAGGGTAAACGCCGTGTTCGTCAGCCCGACGATGCCGGCAAATGTCGGCTCTCCGATCACCAGCCCACGAACATCCTCCATCTGCATCAGCTCTTCTACCGCATCATGCAGCGCCTGCTTCGCTTTGTCCGCATCCTCGTGGCGATCCACATCGTAGTTCGCCACAACGGAGCCAATCCCGCGCACAAAGTTGGCGAAGGTGGTGATCGAAGACCAGGGGATGATGTGGTAGGCCCCGGTGTCCTGACGCACGCCAACCGAACGGATGGACATCCTCTCGACCGTACCGGTTAACGGTCCGATGGTCACCAGATCGCCCGTGTTCATCCCGTTCTCAAACTGGATAAAGATGCCGGTAATAATATCCTTCACCAGCGTTTGCGAACCGAAGGAGATGGCCAGCCCCAGGGCACCGGCACCCGCCAGCAGCGGGGCAATATTCACGCCGATTTCCGAAAGCACAATCATGATGGTGATGGTGCTGATAATCACCGCCAGCGCATTGCGGAACAGGGTTAGCAGCGTTCTTGCCCGCGCGCTGGGCAGGGGCCTGCCGTGAATATCCGATACCAGGCGGTTCTCAATAAGGCTCGCCAGCAGCGTCCAGCCAACGGCGGAAAAGAACAGGATCAGGGCGATGCGAATTAAAATATCGACGGTCTTTTCGCCCGTGCCGTTATGCAGCCAGTTCCAGAAATCAAACAGGCTCCACGCATTCAGGAGCAGCATAATCGCCACGCAGACGGTGAGAATGCGAGCCACTTTGAGCGATACCGACATCCAGCCGTTTACCCGTTTTTGCAGTTCCGGGTAATTACGCTGGACCTGCGGCGACAGGGTGATGGTTTTCGAGATCCAGCGCGACAGCAGCCCCGACACAAAGGCCGCGATGCCGATAATGGCCAGGCTTTTGAACGTCGCTCCCATCATAAATTTCAGGCTATTGCCCGGGTCAAACAGCGAGAAGAAGCACAGCACGATGAAGTAAGCGCTTGCCAGCCAGTGCCACACCAGGGCGAACGCGCGAATAAAGAGGCTAAAGAACGAGAGGGAGCGATCGGCCAGATTCAGCAGGCTTTGGGTAATGGTTTTTTTATTGTGGAAGATAAGATACAGCGACCAGACGGTAATGCAGATCATGATCAGCACGTTTGCCAGCGCGCCGAACTGGACGTTCACCTGGTTGGATATGATCGGCACGGCAACCAGCAGACCGTAGCCAATCAGACCGCTGAGCACGCTCAGGCGCAGCGCCCAGTACTTCGCGCTCGCATCCCGAATGGAGAAAGGACGCAGCTCCGGCACGTGCGGACAAAAGAGTAACCGCAGCAGCGCCTTGAAGAACTCAATCAGGGCAAAGGCATTCAGGAAAAGCGACTGCTGGAAGGCGATGGTTTTGTTGCCTGCATTCAGCCTGTCGGCCAGCAACTGGCCTAAAAACAGCGTCAGCGCCAGCAGCAGTATATCGAAGATAAACGCAGAGGCTATCATCAACGGCAGATGCAGCCAGCTGCTTTTCTGCTGATTCTTTCTGCGACCCCATTGCCCCATTTTGCGGTACAGCGGCCACGCGCACAGACGCACCAGCCAGTAAAAAAGGAATACTGCGCCTGCCAGCATCAGGAACTGCGTGGCGGCGGCGGTAAACGTTTGTGGGTTAAACGGCTTATGCGGTGAGCCAATCAGGTTGCGGTAAAGCTGAGCGAAGCGTGAGGAGAGTGCTTCCCCATAGTGGCGGCTCACGTCGGTGACGTTTTCCAGCACCGTTTTTTGTTCCTCAACCTGCGGAGGGGTGAGGGTTGGCACCGACTCCTGCGGCGGCGTGGCGGCGGCTTTTCGCAACTGGCCAATCAGCTCCTGCCGGGAGGTGTCGTTCTCGAGGACGTCAGCGAGGGCGCTGTAGGCGGCTTTTTTCTGTTCAACATCCGGTTCGGGAGGGGCCGTACTTTGCTGGCTGGCGGTTGCTCCGGTGGTCACTCCGGGGATCGCGACGGCGAACGCTGGCACACTAAACAGGCTAATCAACAGCAACAGGATCCACGGCACGGCGTCCTCCGGTGAAAATGTCGAACAAAATGATAAGTATAGAAGTCGGGACGCGGAGGGGGATTTTTGGGAACAATCTGGCGTAAAAAAGCCGGGCAAGCCCGGCTTAGCGTAAAGCGATGGATCAGGAGACGTGCTGCAGGAACTCCTGCAAACGCTGGCTCGGCGGGTTCGCAATCAGCTCCTGCGGGTTACCGTCTTCCGCGATACGGCCTTTATCTATAAAGATCAGGCGGGACGCCACTTTCTCGGCAAAGCCGATTTCGTGGGTTACGATAACCATCGTCATCCCTTCTTCTGCCAGATCCTGCATGACTTTCAGCACCTCGTGACGCAGCTCCGGATCGAGTGCGGACGTAGGCTCATCAAAGAGCATCATTTTCGGTTTGACCGCCAGGGCACGGGCAATCGCCACACGCTGCTGTTGACCACCGGACAGTTCGGAAGGGTAGTGATGCGCACGTTCTGCCAGACCGACTTTCGCCAGCAGATCTTTTGCCAGTGCTTCAGCCGCCGCTTTGCTGGCACCGCGCACGCGCAGTGGACCAAACATCACGTTTTCCAGCGCCGTAAGGTGCGGGAACAGGTAGAACTGCTGGAACACCATGCCCGCTTCCTGACGAATCAGACGGTCATCCACTTTCGGGTCGTTCACCTTCAGGCCGTCGACGATCAGATCGCCGCTGGTGATCTCTTCCAGCTTGTTAATGCAGCGCAGAAGGGTGGATTTACCGGAGCCGGATGGCCCAATAATCACCACCACTTCACCCTGTTTGATGTTCAGATCAATATTGTGCAGCACCTGGGTTGGGCCAAAGTGCTTGGAAACGTTTTTAAATTCAATCACAGGATTTTCATCCTTCTTTCAAGACGACGCAGAACGAAGCTCAGAACCAGAGTAATAATCAGGTAGACAACGGCTACCGCACTCCAGATTTCCAGCGCGCGGAAGTTGCCAGCAATAATCTCCTGCCCCTGACGGGTCAGCTCTGCCACGCCGATAACAATGAACAGCGACGTATCTTTAATGCTGATGATCCACTGGTTACCGAGCGGCGGCAGCATGCGGCGCAGCGCCAGCGGCAGAATAACGTGGCGGATCGTTTCGCGACGAGAAAGACCCAACGCCAGGCCGGCTTCACTGAAACCTTTATGAATCGACAGCACCGCACCGCGAGTGATTTCCGCAATATAGGCGCCTGAGTTGATCATAATGGTGACGACGGCCGCGCTGAACGGGTCGATGCGCAGGTCGGTGAACGCCATAGGCAGGGCGAAGTAGATGAACATGACCTGCACGACAATTGGGGTGCCGCGGATCACTTCGATGAAAACCAGTGCGATATGGTTTGCGATCCAGCCACCGTAGGTGCGGGCGAAACCGGCAACAAGACCGATAATCAACCCACCAACCAGACCCAGGACCGAAATCCACAGAGTCATTTTAGCGCCTTCAAGCAAGAGTGGAATGGCAGGCCAGATGGCGCTCCAGTCAAACTGCATGATAATTTCCTGTTACTGTTACCGTGTTTCAAAAATAGCAGGGGCGAAAGGTCGCCCCTGAGTGAACGTCATTTTTACGTCTTATTATTTAGGCTCGGTACCGAACCATTTTTTGTAGATTTCGTTATAGGTGCCGTTCTCTTTCAGCGTTTTCAGCGCGCCGTTAACTTTCGTGCGCAGGTCGTCGCTGCCTTTCGGGAATGCGATACCGTACTGCTGTGCTTCCAGTGACTCACCCACGGCTTTGAACTTGCCGTTTCCTGCTGTTTTGATGAAGTACAGGATGTTAGGCGTGTCGTGCAGAACAGCGTCAGCACGGTTGGTACCGAGTTCCATGTACGCGTTGTCGATGTTCGGGAACTGACGCAGGTCTTTGGTTTTGATATTGGCTTTCGCGTAATCAACAGAACCGGTGCCGCTCTTCACCGCCACCACTTTGCCGTCGAGATCCTTCACGCTTTTTACGTCGTTATTATCGGCTTTGACCATAACCAGCAGGCCGCTTTTGTAGTAACCATCTGAGAAGTCGATCGCTTTTTTACGTTCATCGGTAATGGTGATGCCTGCCAGCGCCAGATCAACGTTCCTGGTTTGCAGTGCCGGGATGATGCCGCTGAAGTCCATAGGCTTCAGGGTGTAATCCAGTTTGAGTTCTTTTGCGACAGCGGCCCACAGATCCACATCAAAACCAACGTATTTATCACCCTGTTTAAATTCAAACGGAACGAACGCCGTGTCGGTCGCCACAACCAGTTTGTCGGCAGCCTGAGAGGACACTGCAAAAGCCAGGGTAAGTGCAGCCAGTGAAACTTTTAATACAGACTTCATAGCATTTCCTTTTATATCCACGGGGCGATCCCCTGCGAGAACAGGTGGCACAATGAAAAAATCGTGCCAACTTTACAAGCTATTGTTTTGCAAAGGGGATGACGTCATGCATTGCACGATAAATGGGGCAATGAGAGTTTATTGCACCAAAGTGGAGCACCGTTTTGGTGCGCTTCGTTTGGCTCAACTGACGGAGAGACATTTAGCGTAAATTCTGACGAAAAAACAATCTTCCGTTAACGGTTGTGTGAGGTGATTATTACAATTTTTTCACTTTTGCACTGTCTCATGCAAAAAACGTGCACCATAGATGTGCAAAACCCTCACCGGAAGGCGAGGGTTTGATAGAAAATTCGTATGAATTATTCGATGTTAGATTCGATAAACCACAGGAACTGATCCAGATCGCGGGACGCGGCGGTGAAGATATCTGCGGTATCTTCATCTTTAGCTTCGCCAATCGCTTTGCGCACGTCATTTGCCACAATCGCGTAGCGGTCCGCCAGCTCTTTCAGGTGATCCTGAACGGTATGGATATCCAGCGGATAACTCTTCAGGGGGGTTTTGCTGTTAATCACCTGCGTAGTACCCAGCGCTACGCCGCCTAACTGAACCGCACGTTCAGCCATCGTATCCAGGTGGGTAACCAGTGCTGTGCGGAAGCCATCCAGCATTTCATGAACGGCAATAAAGTTTGCACCGCGCATATTCCAGTGGGCCTGTTTGGTGATCAGCGAAAGGTCGATGAACTGGATCACCTGGCGATTCAGCAACTCAATAGTCGCTTTTTTGTCGCTATCCGGTACATCGTTACGGGTATAGAGCAGATTAGACGTTTTCGTTTTCACCAGTTTTGCGGTACTCATAATCTCATATCCTCTTGATGTTTGTGTCCCAGGTAATTACGGAACTAAGTATAGCACCGGATTTTTTCTCCGCGGTTTGGCTGTGCCTATCGGTTTAATAGCGAGAAGTGAGTTGTGAATTTAATTTATTGAAATTATTAAATTATTTTTAAATTGATACAGATCAATCTTAATTTATGAAGGGGGAAGTCAACGTTGAGGGATATTTTGCTGGCAGAATTTAGTGTGTAAGAAATTATAACGGCTGTCTTTCTGGCCTTTATTCTGCATGGCCTGGAAGCCATGCAGAATATATGGCCTTAGCTGATATCCACTTTCTCAATTTTAGGTTCCGGGCGCATGGTGAGCGTCGAGCCCATTGATGCCGCGATAATTGAGCAGAGCGCCAGCGTCTGGGTCAACGTCAGGGTTTCGCCGAGAAACACCATCCCGGAAATTGCGGCTAGCGCAGGCTCCATGCTCATCAGCGTGCCAAATATGCGTGTCGGCAGACGCGTCAGGGCGATCATCTCAAGAGAATAGGGGAGTGCGGTAGAGAGAATCGCGACCGCCAGCCCGATGGGCATAACGGACCATTGCCAGATAGATTCGGTCGCCTGCGCCATGCCAATAGGCACAAACACGATGGCCGCAATCAGAGAACCCAACGCCACTGTTGCCGGACCGTGCTCTTCTCCCGCACGTTGGCCCGTGAGTATATAGACAGCCCAGCAGGCGCCTGCACCCAGCGCCAGAGCAGCCCCCGTCAGATCAATCTCAGCGACGCTCTGACCCAGGGGAAGCAGGAACCATAAGCCCAGAACGGCCAACACGACCCAGATAAAATCGACCGGACGTCGCGAGGAGAAAAGCGCCACCGCCAGCGGGCCGGTAAACTCCAGCGCGACGGCGATCCCCAGCGGTATCGTCTGGATGGAGAGGTAGAACAGATAGTTCATTGCTCCCAGTGAGAGTCCATAAAACAGCAGAGGTAAACGCTGCTCCTTTTTGAAGCGCAGACGCCAGGGTTTGAAAATGACCACCAGTATCACCGTGCCCAAAACAATACGCAGGGCGGTCACCCCTGGCGCACCTACCAGTGGAAAAAGTGATTTTGCAAGCGAGGCACCGCTTTGAATGGACAACATAGCAATGAGTATGACTGCGACCGGTAACCAGACCGACGACGTACGGGATAACCCAGGCATCCTTTCTCCTGTCAGCTAATGTCAAATGAGGTAAAAGTTGCAGTGTAAAGGAAATAAGCGGCAACGGTTGAGGCGCTGTTGAAAAAAAACCACGTGAAATCCGTAAAATGGTTAAGCGCTGGTGGATTTATCGCCTGATAGATTAGGAATAATCTGGATGAATGTAACGGCGCGTGAGCGCACTATGCGCATTTAGTAGTGAAAATTGCATGTGATTTGAAAGAGATAGCTGAGGCTGGAAACGTTCTGTTACAGGAAAGATTTCATTAGACATCACGAATCACAAAGAGTTTCGCAAATTTTTTTGATATATTTAAAACTTACGGACTTACTTGAAGCACATTTGAGGTGGTTATGAAAAAAATTGCATGTCTTTCAGCACTGGCCGCTGTACTGGCTGTTTCCGCAGGTACTGCTGTAGCTGCTACTTCTACTGTTACTGGTGGTTACGCTCAGAGCGACTATCAGGGCGTGATGAACAAAGCTAACGGCTTCAACCTGAAGTATCGCTACGAGCAGGATAACAACCCACTGGGCGTGATCGGTTCTTTCACCTACACCGAGAAAGATCGTTCTGAAAACGGCGCATACAACAAAGGCCAGTACTACGGTATCACCGCTGGTCCAGCTTACCGTCTGAATGACTGGGCGAGCATCTACGGTGTTGTAGGTGTTGGCTACGGTAAATTCCAGCAGACCGAAAACCAGGGTCTGAACCGCACTGCAAGCAACAGCGACTATGGCTTCTCCTATGGCGCAGGCCTGCAGTTCAACCCAATCCAGGACGTTGCTCTGGACTTCTCCTATGAGCAGAGCCGTATCCGCAACGTTGACGTTGGCACCTGGATCGCGGGCGTAGGTTACCGCTTCTAATCACTCCGGTGAGCTAATAAAAAATCCGCCCAATGTGGCGGATTTTTTTTTGTGGAAGATAAAAGCAAAACGGCAACCCCAGGTTGCCGTTTTTAGTGTTTGTTCCCTCTCCCCGTGGGAGAGGGCCAGGATGGCATCAGACCGTACGAGATGGCAGAAATTACTTAGTCTTAATATCGAAAATATCCGTACCGAGATGGTTGTAGTCAACTTTCTGTAACTTGAAGTTGGTAACGTACACTGGGGGAGCTTTCTTGTTAGAGACAAACGGGTAAGCATTTTTTATCTGCTCGGCCTTAATCCCCGTCCACTGCGAGAAGAACTGCAGGAAATCATTTGCCGAACGACGCGCTTTAATGACGCGATGCGTTTTATCATCACTCGACAGCACCATAAACGGCACCTGGAAGTTCTGCTGGAACTTGTCATCGTGCGCCAGGTACTGCACCTCTTTACCTCGCTCTTTAAACGCCAGCCCGTGATCCGAGAAATAGACCATGGAGAAACTGTCGCCCGTGTTGCGTAGCTGATCGTACAGCTTGCTCAGCAGGTCGTCGGTCTGCGTCATGGTGTAGAGATAGCAAGACGTCTCTTTGGACTGCACGAACTCCGCGTACTTCCCGCCGGTCCGATCGCAGGCCTGTGGATGCGACCCCATCAGGTGCAGGACGATCAGCTGAGGCTGGGTGCGCGGAGTGGCGAAGACCTGTGCCGTCATTTTCAACAGCGCTTCGTCTTTGGTGTTTTTATCGGCTTCAAAGTCACCGTTCTTCAGGAACTGCACTTCGTCGGCACGTTTGGCGATACTGGCGATGGCCGTATCGTATTCGCCAATTTGCCCCTGATTGGAGAACCACCAGGTCTGATAACCCGCGCGGTTTGCCAGGGTGACAAAATTATCCTGATACTGAGGTTTGCCGTCGACGACCCGGTTAAGCGTCAGGCCGAGGGATTTCTGCGTCGAGCCGCTGGCCGCGACATAATCGGTAAACAGCGTGCCTTTGACCGAATTAGCAAACGGTGTGTTATCCCAGTGACCGCCGAACGCCCCCATTGCATCGCGACGTGCACTTTCGCCAATCACCACCACATAGGTGTGATATTTAGGCTTAACGGCCAGCACGTTCCAGGTGTCTTTCATATTGGAAAGCTCAGCCATCCGCGCCTGTTCGTCGAGAACCTCTTTATTATTTACAACGACGTCTTTCACGAAGCGGAAAACCGGATAACCGATATTGCTAAGCCTTAGCTTACCGTCCCAGGGAATATTCTGGATGGGGGCGACAAACGCCACGGCAATGCTGAACACCAGACAGAGTATTTCGATCTTACCCCAGGATTTTTTCTCGCCCGGCTGACGGCGGATGGCGATAACGCCCAACGCGAAGATAAAGAGCCCGACCACGTAGCTGTACCAAGGGAAGATCGTCAGGATCTCCGTCGACTCTTCCATATTCGTTGAGTGCAGCGCCAGCAGGGTATTAAAGTTTGGCGCGCCGTAAGCCTGGCCAAACGGGAAATAGAGTGCAGCAACCAGCGAACAGATCCCGATTAACGCTTTTTGCACGCGCGGTGCGGCTCGCCACAGCACATGCAGAACGCAGGTGAACGCCACCGCGTAGAGCAGACTGAAGGGATAACCCAGCGCAAAGTTAATCAGTAATGACTGCAAAAAGTAAAAACCCGTCCACGGGCTTAAGGCCCGGCTGCGGGTCACAACGGTATCTATCAGGGTTAAATTCATAGGTCACTATCATGGATGAAAACGCCATGTGCTCACCCTGGCGTCAAGGGTCATAACCTGCCTGACAGTGCGTGGAGAGGGAATGTGGGTCCGCTTCAGCGAGCCGCAAATTGTGCAGGGCTGCAAGAAGATAGTGCGAGCGCTAAATAATATCAACAGTTGCTAAGCAGATGTTTTGCGAAGGGGACTGCAAATCCGTAAAAAAGATCGGGGATAAAGCGGCTGGAAGCCAGTTTACAGCGAGATTGTGACGGGAAAATGAAGCGGCGTACCGCAACGCCGCTTAGTGGGAAGGTTTGTCGTCCTGATGCGGTTTGTTGTTAAACATATCGCACAGCATGTTCAACAGCATTAAGCGCACTTTAAAAGGAGAGTGGGTAAACACGGTCATGCACCTCTTGAATTCGTTCATAAGACCTCCTGAGTTTTGATCCCTTCGATCCGTGAAGGGTGACTGCATTACATACAGATATAGCACAGGCTATATTGTATAGCTATGGCTATTTCGTTAATTTTTTGTGCTTGCGGAGCTATGGTTTACAATGTGCGCTCTCGAAACCGGGCGCTGGAAGCGTCACCCCACTGAGGAAGTACAATGAACCGTCGCGCAGGTCATCCGACAATGAGGAAAACGACGCAACTGGTGAATGTTGAAGAACATGTCGAAGGTTTTCGCCAGGTCCGTGAAGCGCACCGGCGTGAACTGATTGATGATTATGTTGAACTCATTTCCGATCTGATCCGTGAGGTTGGTGAAGCGCGCCAGGTCGATATGGCCGCCAGGCTGGGGGTTTCACAGCCTACTGTCGCTAAAATGTTAAAACGCCTGGCCTCCGTGGGCTTAATTGAAATGATCCCCTGGCGCGGTGTTTTTCTGACACCGGAAGGGGAGAAACTCGCGCAGGAGAGCCGCGAGCGCCATCAGCTTGTCGAGAATTTTTTACTGGTGCTGGGCGTTAGCCCGGAGATCGCCCGCCGGGATGCGGAAGGAATGGAACATCACGTTAGCGAAGAGACGCTGGTGAAGTTTCGTGAGTTTACGCTTAAATATGGTCCCTCCGCTGAATGAAAATCCCTGGACTGCAGGCCCTGGCACGCGATCGTTTCTTCCATCTCTTATTAATTATTGGCGCAGCATTAAGCCTCTTTGTGCCGTTTGCCCCACACGCCTGGCCCGCCGCGATTGACTGGCGCACTATCATTACCCTGAGCGGCTTGATGATGCTCACCAAAGGGGTCGAGCTGAGCGGCTATTTTGACGTCCTGGGTCGTAAAATGGTGCGTCGCTTTGCCACCGAGCGCAGGCTGTCACTGTTTATGGTGTTCTCCGCCGCGGTGCTGTCGACGTTTCTGACCAACGATGTGGCGCTGTTTATCATCGTGCCCCTCACGCTCACGCTGCGCAAGCTGTGCGAGATCTCGGTCAGCCGGCTGATCATCTTTGAAGCGCTGGCCGTCAACGCTGGTTCACTTCTGACGCCAATCGGCAACCCGCAAAATATCCTTCTCTGGGGACGGTCCGGTCTCTCGTTCGCCGCATTTACCTGGCAGATGACCCCTCTGGCGCTGGTGATGATGCTGTCGCTGATGGCGGTGTGCTGGTTTGCGTTTCCTGATAAAAAACTGCAGTACCACAGCGGCACCACGGGTCCACAGTGGCAGCCTCGTCTGGTGTGGAGCTGTCTCGGGTTATACATCGTCTTTCTGTTCGCGCTGGAGCTGAAGTATGAGCTGGCGGGCGTCCTGCTCGTTGCCGCAGGCTTTGTCGTGCTGGCGCGTCGCGTTCTGGTGAGCGTGGACTGGACGCTGCTGCTGGTCTTTATGGCGATGTTTATTGATGTGCATCTTCTTATCCAGCTTCCGGTGCTGCAAAACGTTCTGCACAGCGTCAGCACGCTGTCTCAGTCGGGACTGTGGCTGACGGCAATTGGCCTGTCGCAGTTTATCAGCAACGTACCGTCCACCATTCTGCTGCTCAACTATGTTCCGCCCGATACGCTTCTGGCCTGGGCGGTCAACATCGGCGGGTTTGGGCTGCTGCCCGGCTCGCTGGCAAACCTGATTGCCCTGCGTATGGCCAACGACCGTCGTATCTGGTGGCGTTTCCACGTCTGGTCGATTCCGATGCTGGTTTGGGCCGCGGCGATCGGTTTCGGAATATTCCTTCTCATATAGTGCGCAATTTGTCAGTTTTTCCTGGCAAACGTATAGCAACGTCCTAGCTTTAGTGAACGGCATAGTGTGATGCCGCTCACTGACAGGACCGTTGCTGAACTATGGCTGAAGATCAAAACCCGCCTGCTGACGAGCAGGACAAAAACAATAATGAGCGTAAGCGCCCGGGCAAGAAACCGTTAATTATCCTCGGCATTGTCGTGGTGGTAATGGTTGTCGTGGCGCTGGTCTGGTGGTTTTTAACCCGTAACGAAGAGACGACCGACGACGCCTTTACCGACGGCGACGTGGTGACGATTGCCCCCAAGACGGCGGGCTACGTCACCGAGCTGCGCGTGCGCGATAACCAGCGCGTGAAAAAGGGCGATCTGCTGGTAGTCATCGATCCGCGAGATACCACCGCGCAGCGCGATCAGGCCCAGGCCCAGCTTGGGCTGGCTATCGCGCAGCTGCATCAGGCCCAGGCGCAGCTGGCGCTTTCAAAAGTCCAGTATCCCGCCCAGCGTGACGAAGCCAAAGCGCAGGTGCTGAAGGCGCAGGCCGATCTGGCGAACGCGCAGGCAGAGTACCGTCGCCAGCGCGGCGTCGACCCGCGCGCGACCACCCAGCAAAGCATCGATTCCGCGAACGCTCAGCTGCGTAGCGCACAGGCAGGGCTGGCCAGCGCTCAGGCGCAGCTGGAAGTGGCGGAGCAGGTCCAGCTGCAAATCCGCCAGCAGGAAACTAACGTTGAAGCGCGCGAGCGTCAGGTCGATCAGGCGAAAGCGCAGCTCGAAACCGCCAACCTTAACCTCTCTTACACCGAAGTCCGCGCCCCGTTTGACGGCTTTGTCACCAAACGCAACGTGCAGCCCGGCACGCTGGTGCAGGCGGGAACGGCGCTGTTCTCGCTGGTTTCTCCTAACGTGTGGGTGGTGGCGAACTTTAAAGAGTCGCAGCTTGAGCGCATGAAGCCGGGCGATAAGGTCACCGTGTCCGTCGACGCGTGGCCAGATATGGAGCTTGAGGGCCACGTCGACAGTATTCAGCAGGGCAGCGGCTCACGCTTCTCCGCCTTCCCGGCAGAAAATGCCACCGGCAACTTCGTCAAAATTGTGCAGCGCGTGCCGGTTAAAATCGTGATTGATAAGGGACTTGACCCGAATAAACCGCTGCCGCTGGGGCTGTCGGTGGCACCGAAGGTAACGGTGGAATGACGGATCACAGCCACGACAGCTGGAAACCCGCCAGCAATCCGTGGGCGGTGGCGATTGTCGTCACCCTTGCGGTGTTCATGGAAATTCTGGACACCACCATCGTCAACGTGGCGCTGCCCCACGTGGCTGGCTCGCTCTCGTCCAGCTATGACGAATCCACCTGGGTGTTAACCAGCTATCTGGTCGCGAACGGTATCGTGCTCCCCATCTCGGCGTTTCTGAGCCGGGTGTTTGGCCGCAAGCAGTTCTTCCTGATTTGCATCGTCATGTTTACCGTCTGCTCGTTCCTGTGCGGGATCGCCACCGAGCTGTGGCAGATTATCCTGTTCCGCGTTATGCAGGGCTTCTTTGGCGGCGGGCTGCAGCCCACGCAGCAGTCGGTGCTGCTCGACTACTTCAAGCCGGAAGACAGGGGCAAGGCCTTTGGTCTGTCGTCCATTGCAATCATCGTTGCACCGGTCCTCGGCCCGACGCTGGGGGGCTGGATCACCGATAACTACTCGTGGCGCTGGGTGTTCTTTATCAACATTCCGGTGGGGATAGTGACGGTTCTGGCGATCTACCAGCTGCTGGAAGATCCGCCGTGGGAGAGCAAATCAAAAGAGAAGCTGAGTATCGACTGGACGGGGATCGGCCTGATCGCGCTGGGGCTGGGCTGTCTGCAGGTGATGCTTGACCGGGGGGAAGATGAGGACTGGTTCTACTCGAACTTTATTCGTACCTTCGCCGTATTAACGCTTATCGGCATTATCGGCGCGATCTACTGGCTGGTGTATGCCAGAAAGCCGGTGGTGGATCTGCACTGCATGAAGGACCGCAACTTTGCCATCTCCAGCCTGCTGATGGCGGGGATGGCGATGATCCTCTACGGCAGCTCGGTGGTGATCCCGCAGCTGGCGCAGCAGGACCTGGGCTATACCGCCACCTGGTCCGGGCTGGTGCTGTCGCCTGGGGCGGTACTGATCGTATTGACTATACCGCTGGTGCTGAAGCTGATGCCGGTGGTGCAGACGCGCTGGATTATTGCTTTTGGCTTTACCTGCCTGGCGGTGTCGTTCTTCTGGTCGCGCACGCTGACGCCGGATATCGACTTCGAAACCCTGGTCCTGTTCCGCAGCGCCCAGTCGATAGGGCTGGGGTTCCTGTTTGTACCACTGACTACCATTGCTTTTATCTCGATACCGAGGCGGCTCAACGCCGATGCGGCAGCGCTGTTCACCATGTTCCGTAACGTTGCGGGTTCGGTCGGGATCTCGCTGTCGACGGCGGCCATCACCGAACGATCTCAGGCGCACAGCGCGCATCTGGCGTACCACGCCTCGCCGTTTAACGAGCAGTTCCAGCTGGCGATACGCGAAAGCGCGCAGGCGATCCAGAACTTCACCACCCAGGTGGGAGACCCCACCGGCATCGCCACCGGACGTATGTACCAGACCATGATCGAGCAGTCGCGCTTTTTGGCCTACATCGACGTCTTCACCATCCTGAGCGCCGTGGCCTTGTTACTGATCCCGTTTTGTTTGTTGCTCTCGCCGGTTAAGAGCGAGGGGAGTGCAGGAGCACATTGATGATACACAGACGTTTACACCCTCTGATGATAATGATGCTGCTGGCGGGCTGCGCCGTAGGGCCGGACTACCAGCAGCCTGCGCCGCCCGCCGTTACGCACTGGAACGATAAGGGCGACAGCGCGGTGAAATCGCAAACCACCTCCGCCGCGACCAATCCGCGCTGGTGGAAAACCTTCGGCTCGCCGCAGCTCGACAGCCTGGTTGAGCGCGCCATCGCCGGGAACCTGACGCTGCAGCAGACGGTGCTGCGCATCGCCGGGGCCCGTGAGCAGATTAACCAGGCGGGCGGGGCGTTTTATCCGTCGGTCAACGGCAATCTGCAGGCGACGCGCCAGCAGCTCGGGCTGGAAGGGGAGCTGAAATCCCACGGCGTGTATGACCAGGTGGATAGCATCGATCCAGACCTGAAGGGCGCGCTGGGGCCGCTGACGCAGCCGATTAATCTCTATCAGGGCAGCTTCGACGCCCAATGGGAAATCGATCTCTGGGGCAAGGTGCGTCGTCAGGTTGAGGCCGCCGAAGCGCAGCAGAAAGCGGCTATCGAGCAGCGTAACGACGCGCTGGTGTCGCTGGAAGCCGAAGTGGCGCGCGCGTGGCTCCAGCTGCGCGGGGCGCAGAGCATAATCGCCACGCTTAATACCCAGATTAAAAGCGCGCAGCAGACGCTGGATCTCACCGAAAGCCGCCAGCGCGGGGGGCTGTCTCCGCAGATGGACGTGGAAAACGCCCGGGCGCAGTTAGGCAACCTTGAAGCACAGCTTCCGCAATATCAGGCGCAGGAGCGGCAGGCGATGAACGGCCTGGCGATCCTGCTCGGCAAGCCGCCGGGGGCGCTGGATGCGGAACTGCAAAGCGTGCAGCCGATGCCTGCCCTGCCGGATATTGTGCAAACGGGCATTCCATCCACGCTTGCGCGACGCCGTCCGGACGTGCGCGAAGCGGAGGCGAATCTTAATGCCGCTACGGCGCAAATTGGCGTCTCGGTAGCCGAGCTGTTCCCGAGCTTCACCCTCTCCGGACAGTTCGGCCTGCGCAACAGCGAAACCAACTGGCTGACCGACTGGAGCAGCCATTTCTACAGCTTCGGCCCGCAGGTCTCCATCCCCATTTTCCAGGGCGGTCGGCTGGTCTCCAGCGTCAAGGTGGCGCGCGCGCAGCAGGGGGCGGCGGTGCTGGACTATCGCCAGACGGTGCTCACCGCGCTTGGCGATGTCGAAAATGCGCTGGTGAGCTACCGCACCGACCAGCAGCGTGAAGCGGGTCTCGCAAAAACCATCGACGCGCTGCAAAACGCCTTTGATTTAGCCAGCGACAGCTACCGCCAGGGGATCGCCAGCTTTATCGACGTGCTGGACGCCCAGCGTCAGCTGGCGCAGGCCCAGCAGCAGCGCGCGCAGGCGCAGGTGCAGAGCGCGCTCGATCTGGTGGCGCTCTACAAGGCCCTCGGCGGCGGCTGGGAGCCGTATCAGCAGGTGCAATTACCGGACTACAGCGTCTTTGGCGACGCCCCGCGCGGATAAACTTTCAGAGGATTGGGCAAGAAACGGACAGGAACACCACATTCGCGATGGCTGCGGGGCGGGTATAACTAACAGACACCCAATCGACATGCGAGGAAAGCGTTATGCGTTATCAAAAACTGGGCAACACCGGACTGTTCGTTTCTGAACTCTGCCTCGGCACCATGACCTTCGGCGGAGAAGGCGGCATGTGGGGCAAGATTGGCCAGCTTCAGCAAAGTGAGGCCGAGCAGCTGGTGGGCCGCGCGCTGGATGCCGGGATCAACTTTATCGACACCGCGGACGTTTACTCTGAAGGGCGCTCGGAGGAGATCACGGGTCAGGCGCTGAAAAACCTGAAAATCCCGCGCGAGAACGTGGTTGTCGCCACGAAAGTGTTCGGCGAAACGGGAACGGCAGGGGTGAACTCACGCGGCAGCTCGCGCTATCACATCATCAGCAGCGTGAAGGAGAGCCTGCGCCGCATGCAGCTCGATCATATCGATCTCTACCAGCTTCACGGCTTCGACCCCGCAACACCGATTGAAGAAATGCTCTATGCGCTGGATAACCTGGTGCAGCACGGCCACGTGCGTTACATCGGCGTCTCGAACTGGGCGGCGTGGCAGATTGCCAAAGCGCTGGGCATTTCCGAGCGTCTCGGGCTGGCGCGTTTCGCATCGCTCCAGGCGTATTACACCATCGCCGGACGCGATCTTGAGCGCGAGCTGGTGCCGATAATGCAGAGCGAAGGCGTCGGGCTGATGGTCTGGAGCCCGCTGGCGGGCGGCCTGCTGAGCGGAAAATATGGCCGCGACGGGCAGAGCGAAGCCGGCGGTCGTCGTCTGGAGTTTGACTTCCCGCCGGTGAACAAAGATCGCGCCTTCGACTGCGTGGACGTGATGCGCACTATCGCCGAAAGCAAGGGCGTCTCCGTCGCGCAAATCGCGCTGGCCTGGCTGCTGCATCAGAAAGCGGTAACCAGCGTCATCATTGGCGCGAAACGCGTCGAACAGCTGGACGACAACATCGCCGCAACGGGGATCCGCTTAAGCGAAGACGAACTTAAGCAGCTTGATGCGGTGAGCGCGCTGCCGCGGGAATATCCTGGCTGGATGCTGGAGCGCCAGGGGGAGTATCGTCGGCATCAACTAGCGCAACAATAACCCTCCTCATTCCCGGTGGCGCTGCGCTGCCGGGGATGAGATATAAGAAAATGACGATTTGCTGCTTTTAACGGCAAAATATATCACTATTATAATTAGGATTTCAGGGTGTCTACGATCAAAGAAAAGTGGTGAATAAAAAATAAAAGTAATAAAATGCCAATCATGGCTAATGTTCTTAGTGTGGTTTCTTTAAATGCAGAGCTCAATTCCGCTTCGTTTACTAGAGGTAAACTCTTCACTGATCTGGCACTGGCCATACTTGCAGAGTGTCATTGCAGTGATGGTAAGAGACAAATTTAATGGGCTTGTTATTAACCAACAGAATTTATTATCCCTGTTAGTCCCTCCCTCCAAATATTGCCAACATGGTCGTGAAAATCTGTTGCGTGAGTATCAGGAACATTTATTGTACTTACAACGATTATGTCGTTATTGTCAGGCATCGGGCATTGGCGTTTGGTTGCAAGGTGAAGCACTACCGCGGGATGGAAAAATACAAGAAAAATATCCAGAATATGCTTTGATTGATAATATTAGCGCAGATGAAATTTTCTGGAAAAATTTTTATCAACACACACTCTTTGAAGCCTTAGAACAGTTATCCGGCATTGATGGAATGATTGTTAATCTTCACCGACATCAACCCTATAAAGCCAGTTGGGTCTCCACAATCCCTTTCCTCTACCAAACCCTGCGAAGCCTGGGGAAAAAAATGGTCCTCCGTGACTATATGGAGGATGAGGCAGCATCGTGGCAATTAGTCAATGCGTTGCAGGTATTACCTCCGGATGTGAGGGTATCAATAAAAGCAGTGGCTCATGGTTATCGCCCGGGTTTTGTAAATAATCCTTTATTGACTCAGCTTGAAGGGCGGGTCAAGTGGATTGAGTTTGATATGTGGGGGCTGGAGTACGGCTGGACTCTACTACCGTGCTACTTATTAGAGGAAATTCAGGGCCGTCTGAGTTGGGTCGAAAGTATGGCCGGTGAGGAGCTGGAAGCGATTACGGGACGGCTTAGTTGGGAATGGATCTCTAACAGTTCCCTGATTAATTCAGTAAATTCAGTGAACCTACATGGCTTAGCGATGTTTGGTCGTGAGATATTTATGTCTGAAAAACAGGCGTTTCACTGCTGGCTCACGGATATGCTTGAACGTAAGGTGGATGTGGCCGAATTAAACATCTTTCATCAATTGTACACCTGCAGCTATGAATGGATGAGAAAGACGCCCTATATCCTGGGACATGTTTTACACCATTTCAGTCAGGTCCCGGTAAGCTATGCGCAAGCCGTAAAACAGCTGCAGTTTCATTTGCTTAAATCTGATGACTATACGGCGACGGTCTTGTTCCCGATAAACGATCCCGATGTCGGACGTGAACAGTTCCAGCAATTAGTTTTAGAGAAAGAACGCGCTATGTTTTTAGCACAAGACTCTCGTAACCGACTCTTTCAAATAATACACTCCATTGAGATGTCGGATGAGAAAAAAGATTTATTCAAACGCGTCTGGGACCGCGTCCCGTACTACACTGAAATGTTCAAAAGAGTCGCGCGAAGTGTCGCTATGAAAATGATGGTCGATCGTTACGGCCATCAGAGTGGCATATCTTCATTTGAATTAAATAATGAAATTAATGAACTGCGCCTTTTCGCTATTCGAATTTCTGGGTGGATTGATAAAGAAGAACAACAACAGCCACACTATCTGGCTATGCTATTTGATCCTGCCAGGCTACTTAGCCTGGCAGAAAGTCTGACAGAAAGTTGATTAATTATGACCCGGTATTTTTTAATTGCTGATAAAAATCACGCAATACATAAAATGCCTTTTTGCGCGTTATTTTATCTGCGGTAATCAGTCCCTTGCAATTGAATCCTTTCTGATAGGGGTTCTGACGTCTTTCTGTACGGTAGTCATACAACAACCATGGGGTAAAACCGCGCACATAATTAAGTTTTGGCAGATACTCGGTCTGTTTGCGATAAACATCCGCCATATAGTTTTCCGAGAATGGCCCCGACTGAGGTGCATGTTCGCCTAAAACCCCCTCGGCACCTGTTTCTGTGATGACGACAGGCTTTGTTGGCGATGAGTTTTCACCCAGCACAATCAGATCGTCAAAATTCTCTTCGTACCAGCCGTAATACTCATTCAGACCGATAATATCAAGATAATCTGCAAGACGATCCTCAATCTTCATTTTTGCATGATTGACAAGGCAAGCGGCAGAAATCAAACGGCTGGGATCGGCCATGCGGGCAGCCTCAATCAGCATGCTCATAAAATCCAGGCGCTCGTCGGTATCGGCATTTTCATTACCTACTGACCAGATAATTACGCTGGCACGGTTTCGGTCGCGATAGATTAACTCCATCAACTGATTATGTGCATCGCGCTGCGTTGTCGGATTTTTAAAATCTATCGCCCAGTAGTTTGGAATTTCTTCCCAGAGCAACAAACCGACCTCATCCGCAATGCGTGCGACCATCTCATGGTGAGGGTAATGCGCCAGTCTCAGGTAGTTGCAGTTGAGCTCCTTAGCATCATGAAAACGGCGGCGGATATCCGCTTCGTTGGTCATTTTGCCCAATAACACATCATCTTCGTGGCAATTTATGCCACGTAGATAGAGCGACTTACCGTTTAGACGAATATCCGTGCCTACAACGTCAATTTGTCTGAAACCCACACGGTCGCTGACACAGTCTCGCCCCAACGATGCCATAACGCGATACAATTTAGGGGATTCAGGAGACCAAATCTGCGGTTCAGCAGAAAGGTTAGCTTCTGCAACGCCATTAATCACCGGAAGAGTAACGGAGATGCCCAGTTCAGCGAGAGTGAAATTCACCTCCTTCGCATCACCTTCCACAGCTATTCTCACGGCTATTTGATTATATTTTCCGTCTGGAACTAAATAAACGAACAGATCCCTGATATAAGTCTGCGGTGTTCGAATAATATCAATTTCACGGTATATCCCGCCATAGTTGAACCAGTCGTTATTTCTCAAAGGTAGTCTGTCAGTGGTGCGGGTGTTATTCACACATAACATCAACACATTTTCTCCAGGTTGCAATACAGACGTTAATTCCGCGCAAAATGGGGTAGAGCCCCCATAATGGTTGCCTATAAACTGGTGATTGACAAAAATTTTGCAATCGTAATTGGCTGCGCCTATGCGTAAGAAAATACGTTCATCCGAGTCCTGTTTGATGTAATCAATGTCCCGGGTGTACCACGCGCTCCCTTCAAAATAAAACCATTTTTCTTTCATCATTTGCCAGCATCCCGGCACCGGAACGGTATCGCCGGAAAAAGGATCGTAATCGTAAGGATCGCGACGTGTTTCGGCATCGCTTTTCTCTAAAAGATGCCATTTTTGCCTTAATCCTGTGTCGTGAAGATCCAGCGTAAAACGCCATTCGCCACTCAGGCTTTCACGCTCTCGGCCCCCCGTGAATAACAGATTAGTATGATTGAGATTCTGCCTATTATACGGTTGGTCATATTGTTCGTTATGTAAGCATTCAACGGCGTTTTCAGCCAGGTCCGATTTTTCCAGCATGGGATATCCTTCATAAAAGAGGTGTTTCTGAAGAATAACGGTTCGAATTCAGACGCTGGAGATGTTCCTTATAAACAGAGGGGCAGTAAAGTGGAAAAAGCATGTAAATGTGACGGATGTCGAATATGGAAACACTTCTGATGTGATGCAAATCTCATAATTGATTTTATCATGGTGATTTTGATCACATCAGTAACCCTGAGGCGCGATATTACTCACATAAAATTATGGCAGGACTTCAGGGATCTCACTTCTGTTTCCTATGAGTCATGCATTCAGGCCGGGTAACGTACACTGGTTGAAAGTGATTACTACTGGGTCTGTTTGGATACGATTAATAAATCGTGACGGAGGAAATACGATGGGTCAGTTGCAGGATGGTGTCAGTAATGAAGCAGTAAATGTTGGTTCTACAACCAGTCGGTATCGATGGACAATTTGCGCGTTGCTCTTTTTTTCTGTCACCATAAATAATCTCGACAGATCTATATTAGGATTGCTCGCCCCAATATTACAAAAAGATATTGGCTGGAATGAAATTGAATACGGTAATATTGTGACGGCATTTCAGGCTGCCTACGCTTTAGGTTTATTTCTGTGCGGACGTTTCGTCGACGTTTATGGTGCACGCCTGGTTTTACCTATCGCACTGGCCATCTGGAGTTTAGCTGCGATGGCTCACGGAATGGTCGGTACCGTTATAGGATTTATCTACGCGCGAATTTTCCTTGGGCTGGGGGAGAGTGCTAACTTCCCTTCAGCTGTGAAGGTTGCCGCAGAGTGGTTTCCGAAACGAGAGCGTGCTTTCGCAACGGGTATTTTTAATTCGGGTTCCAATGTCGGTAATATTTTTGCTCCTGTTATTATTCCATGGATAGCATTACAATGGGGTTGGCGTGAAGCGTTCATCGTAACCGGTGCCGTAGGGTTTATCTGGATTATTTTCTGGTTAGTATTATACGGAAAGCCGGAGAGAATTAAGAAAGTAAATAAAGAAGAATTAGCCTGGATTAATCAGGATGATGACGCAGGTATAACAGAACTAACACCTCAAAAAATCAGCTGGTTGGGTTTGCTGAAATATAAGCAGACCTGGGCATTTGCCATTTGTAAATTTCTCACTGACCCTATTTTCTGGTTCTTCCTTTTTTGGTTACCGAAGTGGCTACACGACGCGCGCGGTATTGATATGGCGCATATGGCGATGCCCCTGGTTTTAATCAATATTCTGGCAACGATGGGTGGTCTTGCAGGTGGCTATCTTCCGGCATGGATGGTAAACCGCGGTATGGCCATAAATAAAGCGCGTAAAGTGACATTATTGTTATGTGCTACCTGCGTGCTTCCTATTTTACTGGTCTCGAACGTTTCTAATCTTTGGTGCGCTGTACTGCTGATTGGGCTTGCTGTCGCAGCGCATCAGGGCTGGTCAGTCAATCTTTATACCAGCGTATCCGATATGTTCCCTAAACAGGCTGTGGGCGCTGTTGTCGGTATTGGTTGCCTGATTGGTTCTCTCGGTTCAATTATTTTTGCGCAGGCCACAGGCCATATTTTACAGGCAACAGGAAGCTATTGGTCTATGTTCCTGATGGGCGGTTTTGCCTATCTGCTGGGTTTCCTGATTATGCATTTATTAATTCCCGCAATGTCAGCGGCTAAATTTAAATAATATTAACTTTACAGGAACTGATCATGTCATTTACCGATAGTCTATTAAAGGAACGTATTCTCGCAGCCAAAGAGAAAAGCCTTCTTTGGCTAAAGAAAATGCAACTCCCCAACGCAACGCCGGGCGTATTACGCGTTAGCGAACTTCACCAGCCCGAACAATGGCCGCAGATGCTTCTACCGGGAACCTATGATGGTACGATGGCTCGCGTTTTATTGGGGGATGAGATCGACGGGAAAAAGGCACTTGCGGACTGGATATTGAGTCATCAGCTGGAGGACGGTTTTTTCCAGTTGCCGGGGTTGTGCTGGAACGAAACATGGAAAGGCCCAGATGCTGAAAAAACGCGGCAGTACATGCGTTTTCATACAACAAATTACTGTATGGGGACGCTGGAAGTGTTGGATCAACTGGATAGAATCGAACTGCCATTTTTGAAACCCTACCTTGACGCTCAGTATTTTTGGGCATGGTTAGGTCAACGTGATATGCGCGATCCCTGGCTGGAAGGTAACAACATCGTCAATATCGGAAGTTTTCTGTTACTCGAACAGCAAAGAGAACCGAACGGCCCTGCGGCTCAACGTTTGCAGGATATGATCTTCTGGCATAATCAGCAAAGCGAACCATATTCAGGTTTTTGGGGGCCGGGTCAACAGTACAGCCAGGAAGCTTTATTGTTTGCGCTCTGCGGTGCGACGCATAATTTACATGTATTTTATGCACTCGATGAAAATATTCCCTATTTTAACCAGTCAATAAGCCGCTGCCTGGAACAACCATTAGCCATTCGCAGCAGCTGTATTGATGTCGATATTATCGATATTCTGGCGCACGGCCACGCACGCTGCCCATATCGCAGTGATGAAATTGAGCAATGGCTCCGCAGTATGCTCTTGAAATTGTTGGACTTTCAGAATGCAGATGGTGGATTCCCGGACACTCTACTTGGCGAGCGAGGGTATGATGGATGGGTGAAGGGATATAAAGAGCCTCAGGGACATAGTAATACGTTTGCCACCTGGTTCCGATGGATAGCTATCGCGATGATCGCCTACGTTTTATGGCCTCAATGGCAGGACTGGCGTTTCCGTAAGACGATCGGTATTGGATATTTTAAAAACGTGTCGAGGTGATTTTTAATTTCTTTGCCCATCGGTACAGCAATTGGCGAAAGCAGTTTATTGCATTGAGCATGCTTTTGCCGATTCAACGATGGGCTGTGGCGATTCATTGCTATCCAGAGCATGCATTAATATCCAAGAAAGCAAACTGTACTTTTTTTTCTTAAGGTAATAGAAAAAGGGGCAGTAAAAGCTGCCCATACACAGACATGATAATCTACAAAAAATATCTCAAACTTCTACAGGCCATAACTAACAATTGAAGATCCGTGTACCATATTCCCACACCATACATTATGAAAAGTTGTTACACCGTAGCGGTTGCACCAAGGATCTCATAGCCCGGTAATGGGAAATGATTAATGAACTTTTCCAGTGCAGCTGTATCAGGAAGGGCGGTAAGTGCACCTTTTTTGGTAGTTGCGAGTGCTCCGGTTGCACTGGCCTGAGTGATTGCTAATTGAAGTTCTGGAAAATTCATTGGCAAACCTTTATGGGCGATGCTGGCAAGTAACCCAGCCATAAAAGCATCTCCAGCGCAAGTTGTGTCAATACTTTTAACATTAAATCCTCTGAAATGTATCACCATATCTTGCCATAATACTAATGAACCTCTCGCACCAAAGGTGACCACTTTTAACCTCGCAGGATGGGTTTTGAGTGCTTCTAACGCCTCTGTATAATCATGTGTACCAATTAACCAATACCACTCTTCTTCAGAGAGTTTAAGGATATCGGCTTTTTCAGCGAATTGACTCACCGTGGTAAACATCTCTTCCTTATCACGCCACATTTGCTCACGTAAATTAACATCAAAGCTGACGAGTCCACCGTGGTCAATGACTTCCTGGACAGCTTTAGTCAATGTAGTGCGGCAGTCTGTAGCAACCAGCGCAAGTGAACAAAAATGCAGGATATCATCACCAAACGCTGGTAAGGCATCTTGAGTTAAAAATTGGTCGGCTGAAGGGTTCGTAAGAAAAGTAAAACCACGTTCTCCCTGATCTTTAAGAGAAACGAGTACTGTACTTGTTCGATGATGTTTATCCATTTGGATACATTGTGTAGAAACTCGTGAATCTTCGAGGGTTTTTCTTAAAAAATGTCCAAAATCGTCATCTCCTACACGACCTATAAAGCCAGTCCGACATTTCAATCGTGCTGTACCTATCGCAACATTAAATGGCGCACCTCCTGCACAAGCACGAAATTGCATATCTGCGAGAGGTAGAAGATCCACAACAGCATCGCCAAGAGTCCAGATATTCATGACATTTCCTTAATAATAATTAACTTGTTTTTTTAAACGTGACCTGCGGTAAGGTCACTATTTTTACTAGCGCTTCAGTGTATTCAGGTGCCATGGATTATCCAGGCGTGCGGTTTAAAAGTTATAATCCAGCATCAGCTTATATTCAGTGGTAATAGCCTCACCATTAGTGACCCAACTTCCGTTCTGTTTGAGCAACGAACCAGTAACTTCTCCGGACACGGTAAAACGAGAGGTCAAAGGATAATTTGCCGTTACCTTTAGGAAGCGATTGCGGGTATTCTGGAAGACTTCACGATCCTCAGGCTGCGCATTGTCTTTTTTATAATGACCATAACCGCCGCTGAGCGTTGTGGATAACTTCCCCCAATTACGCCAGACGCCGACTGACGTGGTCCAGCTTTTTTCGTCGATATCGCCCCACTGCGCCCTGTCTAAAATGGCAGACGCGAATTGCTGGCGGAACCAGACGCCGGTGGTGTTATTAATAATGTATTGCACGCCAGGCTCAATCTGAAATGAACGCACGTCACGGTCATTTTGCGACCCACCGCTGCGGCGGTGATCGATCTGCTGATACAGGTAGTTAAAGAATGAGAAATTGTCCGTAACAAGAAGGTCGGTAAAAAACTTAATGCGCCCTTGCCAGCGGTCCTCGATTGACGCGCTTCCGCCCATAACATCACAGCCATAGCGCAGACGTTTGTAAAAATATTCATGGCCGATGATCAACTGAGTCCACTGGTTTTGGCTGAGGTAAGATTGATCCTCCCACGTTCCGTTATAGTTGGTGGTTCTGCCCTCAGAGAAAGCCAGATACCAACCGGGTAATGTATCGTGCCGCATGACACCTTGTACAAACGTCAGCGAATCATTCCCGTTGTGGAAATGGCTGTTACGCCAGTTATTATCCTCAATGGCATATTTCATTTTCAGTTGACCATGAACGCGGCCGCCGGCAGGATTGGAGGAGCGGGCTGAGGTCCACATAACATCTTCATCAAGATATGACCACGGGTCCACGGCGACAACCTTTCCCGATGGATCCTTCATGATGCTCATGCTCGCATTCGCCAGCGCGGGAAACAGAAGAGTAAAAATAACAGACAGGGCATGATAGTTTTTCATAATAATATCCCGTTAGATCATTTCTTTTATTTTCAACGTCGCGTGAAAATGGTCGTTTTGAGGCAGGCTAATACTCCACGGCTTCTCCTGCATGGAATACATCCGGGTACTGAATGCCGCTTTATTGTTTATATAAAAGACAGCAATTGAGTTTTGAATGAGAACGCGTAACTCAATTTTTTCCCCGATCGGAACGTCCACCCAGGATTCCGCGTTAGCCTGATGAATCGACGCGAGCGGCACGTTGAAAAAATAGACTTTTCCTTTGCTCTTATTGAACACAACATTCAGCATCGCATTACTGACTCTGTCGTCGGTCAGACCAAAGCTCATCACCATTCCGGCAGAAGGAACATCGATGGTTGCGCTCAACTCACCGCGCTCAGGCAAAGCCGGGTACAGCGCCGACTGTAAGGGGCCGAATGACGTGGCCGTTTTTAGCGTTTTAGTGCTCGTTAAGGTGGTCACCGGACCTGGATTCTCACTGATGACCTGCTGAAGTTCCTGGGGCAGGATGCTGTTGAGATGGCCCTGGTCATCTGCGGCGAGCTCATGAGCAACCAGATTCCCTGCCCAGTCAATTTTGCCGCTGTCACTGTTACCGGCTTTCGTCGGGATCCAGCCGAAAACAAACAGCCGATCTTTTTTGAGTACCAGTTTACCCGCGTAAAAACCCGAGCCGTCGACCACATAATTGTCCAGTTTCCGCCACGGCCCCTCCGGATTGTCTGCAACCCGGTATTGTGTCAGGCGTAACGGCCATTGGTCGCTAAAGCTGAGATACCAGCGTCCGTTGAAATAAACCAGTGTCGGGCATTCAAGGTTGGCATTGCTGGTGATGGTGTCGTTATCAAAAAATACGCCGCGATCTTCCCAGTGCTTTAAATCCGTTGAACTGTACCGGGCAATAACCCCACGACCGTTACTGCGCGTAGTAATTAACATCCAGTATTCTTTCTTTTCCTCAACCCAGACGACGTGAGGGTCCCGGAAATCATTACCCCGATAGTTACCGCCGGGTAAAATGGTGTCCTGCGGGTGTTTCACCCAGTGAAGGCGGTCCTTACTGGTTGCGTGCATAATAGATTCAACCGGGAACACATTTTCATTGTGTGCGGTATACCAGGCATGCCAGGTATCGCCGACTTTAATAATCGAACCGGTGCCCAATAACAGTTCAGGATCGTCAACGTCGTTAACGTAGGGGATCACTTCCGAATGGTTCTGATAATCATACAAGTTGGCACTCGAAAAGAGATGAAAAGCATGTACTCCCAGATCGCTGCCGCCGCGGACATCATTAAGATAATAAATATCAAATTTGCCATCGTTAAAAACGGGCATGGGGTCGCCTACGAATGAACCTTCAACCCGCGGAAAAAAGCCATTAATATGGGTTATGCTTTTATTCTGTAATGTCTCTTTCGAAGGCTGTGACCAGGCATGGTTATTGCCGAGCGAAAGCGCAAGCAGAGCGACAGATGCCGCAACTATTAATTTTTTCATGCTACACCTGAATGTCAGAAGTTATAATTCACGCCAACCACTGTAAAAGGATTCCATGAGTGACCGGTTGATGTCCAAAGTCCGGTTTCTTTCGTAAATTGTGCTTTGAATTCACCGTATAATCGCACTTCACCAAATACCGGATAACTCAGCGTGCCACCGATAAACTTATACCGGCCATCATAGAAAACTTCGCTGGCATTGCTGGCGTTATCTATTTTGTCCTGTCCAAATCCAAAATACAGGGAGGTTAATAATGGATACCAGTTTCGCCAGAGCCCGGCCGTGACTTTCCATTCTTCTTCTACAATGTCGCCCCAGCTCTGACGCTCCTGGCGGTTATGGTAATAATAGGGTCGCAAATAGAGTCCGAGATCCGGATTCACGCGGTATTGAATGGCTGGCTCAATTTCGAAAATGTACTGATCCAGATCGCCATTCCCCGGTTCGTTCCCCTGAGGCTGATACTCGCCATATGCGTATCCGGCCAGGCTCCATTTGTTGGACAGTCGCAGGTCCTGCCAGACTTTGAACCGGTTTTTCCAGCGTTTAGTTGCCGTTTCGGAGCCGACCATGACTTCCGTACCGATATTACCTCGCCAGGTTTCGAAAATATGGCCCACAAAAAATTCATTGATGGTATTGGTGCCTTTATAGTCCTGATTACTGAACTGTCCTTTATAACTGTCTTCTCTGGCATTCCAGAAACCGAAATACCAGTTAGGCAATTCATCGTGCCTTAAAAAAGCCTGAATGGTAGCGAGTTTAAACTTGCCGCTGTTTTTCTTATTATTGCTCCAGCGAACGTCGTCAATTTCTATCTGAGACCCGATGTTTCCATGCAGGCCACCCACTTCCATGTTACGACCGATACTGTTCCAGTGAACCGGCGGATCTTCCTGCCTTAAACGCAACAGACTGACGTCTTCAGGGTTATCCCCTTTAGGACGTTTTTTTACTTCAGCTTTGTTATTCTCCGCTGCAGCCGATAACATCACGGGCTTTGACGAGGTCGTGAGTTCAGGTTTTTGACCTGCAGCAACTGGAGAAGACGAAGCACTAAGGGACGGTTGTTCATTGCCTTTATTGGCTGATGATACACTCGTACCGTTGGTGTCTGACTCATCCTGAAAATAGCTTTGATAATTTCCTGTAACGTCTTCAGCAATAGCAGGAAATGCCGCTAATGTCACCATTAATGCCAGCGTCTGTTTTCCTGGAACAAATATGTTTTTATCTTTCGAGGTAATGCAATTTTGAGGTATTACGCTTTCATCCATTTTGCTCTCTCATTATTCCAGACAATAACATGCCAGCCAGAGACTGGCAGAAATAAAAACTCACCCTGCTAGAAACAGGTCGGAACGGAGAATTATTTATCTAAAGACCAGTATCCCGCATCGTATAATGAGGCCACACCCTGATTTGCAAACAATGAAATATCGCGCTCGCCCGGCTGCGGATAAATACGACTGCTTAAGCAAGCGTCACCATCGTTAACAAAAACTTCCACCGATGAGCGGTCAATAAAAATTCGCAGTGACAGAACGCTGTCTGCTGGTAGCGGAATACTGCGAGTGCCTTCCAGCGAATATTCCGGATAGCGACGCTCCACCACCAGACGCCCGGCCTGATCGTCGACGTAAATTCTCAGCCCGTCGCCCAAGGCGATACCAAACTGTTCAGCCGTCGATGTGCTCAAATCCCATGCCAGCTGTACTTCGACCGCGTCGGCATCTGCCGCGACAAGGACGTTCTGATTGTTCAGACAGCGAACGGGCGTGGGATAATAGCTGCCACGCAGCGCGGTCACTTCGGCAGCAGGTTTCATTCTCACACGACCATCGACAAGGCTTAATTCGCGCGGAAGAGAGAGCATTCCGGCCCAGCCATCCTGCTGTTCGGGCATAGGTGATTCCCACATATCCAGCCACCCGATGACAATGCGTCGGCTATCCGGGGTCATGAAACTCTGTGGGGCATAAAAGTCGTGTCCTTGGTCCAGCTCAGTAAATTGTCCGTTGTGGTTGAACGGTTGACCTGGCTGCCAGTCCCCAAGTAAATAGCCACTCTGGAACAGGTTGCGATAGTGATACCCTTCCGCCGCCATGCCCTGTGGCGAGAACATCAGGACACGCTTCCCTCCCAGGGTGAAGAAATCCGGGCATTCCCACATAAAGCCCTTGCCTTCATCAGCCTCGGCGAAAATGCCTTCGTCATGCCATTCGCGGAGATCGGTGGAACGGTACAGTCGCACCTGGCCGGTATTCTCCACGCGGGAGCCGACAACCATGTACCAGAACTCACCTTCACGCCACACCTTCGGATCGCGAAAGTGATGCAGTCCGGGTGGTGTATCAATCACCCAGCCGTGCCGTTCAAAATGAATGCCGTCACGACTGGTCGCCAGACATTGTACCTGGTAGAGATTGTCGTCTGTGTCCGACGGTCCGTGAAATTTATGCCCGGTATAGATGAGCGCCAGCGTATCGCCGTCCACCACGGCGGAGCCGGAGAAACAGCCGTCTTTGTCCGCCGGGCCTTCCGGCGCTAGCGCGACGGGCAGATGTTCCCAATGCACCAGATCTTTGCTTCGGGCGTGCCCCCAGTGCATCGGACCCCATTTCGGGGAGTAGGGATGGTGTTGATAAAAGGCGTGATACCAGCCGTCAAACCATACCAGGCCATTAGGATCATTCATCCAGCCTGCGCGAGGGGCGAGGTGATAGCGCGGATACCAGCGCGGATTAATCCCGGATTGTGCTTTTTCAAGCACCTGTTCAGCCTGTTCTAATAAGGATGTCATCGTCTTTACTCTCAGTACATTACACAGCTTTTTGCTGCAGAAAAGATGGCTCAGATGAGGATTTGGTTGAGCGCAAAAGGAAAATGGAAATAAACGTGGTGCTGAATACCATGATGCCCATGATGAGATAGGATTGGGCGAAGCCAAATCTCTCATAGCTAAAGCCTGCCAGCGGGGACAATACGGTACCAATGACGGAACTGGTGCAGGCAAATCCCACCAGATAAATGGTGGAGGAGAGACGTTTGTCGAAATTCAGACTGTTGTATTTAAATATGGCGACTAACAATATTGGCAGTTCGACCGCGTGAAGCAGTTTGGTAATGGAGATAAGCAGGGGGCCTTCCACCAGCCCGGAAGCAATCATGCGCAGCGCCATCACCATTCCTGCGAATATCAGACCATTTTTAGCGCCAATGCGATTAACCAGCCACGGCGCACAAAACATACCCGCGGCCTCGAGAAAGACCTGGAAAGAGTTTAAATAGCCAAACATCTCGTTCCCTTCGCGTAATGTCGGGAACTGTGACGAGAAATAGACCGGGAATTGCTGATCGTATACGCCGTAAATGCAGGTTCCGACCACGAAGAATATCAGTGCCCAGAAGCGCGGCAGAGTAAGCAGACGTAAGGCGTCTTCCAGAGAAACTTTTTTAGCGCCAATTTCGAGTTTCTCCATGCTTGCCGGCGCGGCTACCTTTAAGCGGGCCAGGAGACAGAAGAAGATTAACCCTGAGCATGAAGCTACCAGGAAGTTAAGGTCAGGGTTGATATTAAACAGTAACCCGGCAAAAAACGTAGCGACAGCCCAGCCCAAAGACCCCCACATGCGTGCCCGCCCAAACTCAAAGGTACTTTGACGCGCAACGCGCTCGGTATAAGACTCCAGAACGCCGATACCGCCATTAAACGTCAGCCCGATAAATAATCCCCCGAATACGCTGCCCAGCAGAATATTAACGTTCAGCAAATAGCTAAAAAGCAGATAAGCCGGGCCGGAGAGGATCAACAGCGCGGTGATAAACCATAACAAATGTTTGCGCAGTCCGAGTCGGTCCTGGATAAAGCCATAACATACCTGCGCGAAGAGTGCGGAGACGGATAAAACTGAAAAAATAATGCCGGTTTCCGATGCCTTTAGCCCCACTTCCTGGTGAAGCCAGATTGAGAGCAGTGAACTTGATGAGGACCAGGTCACAAAGAAAAAGAACAGCAGAGCGCTGAGCAGCAAGTAGCTTCGAGTAGGCCGTTTTTTCATCTACGTAATCTCGTAAGAAGGATATGTTAATATGGTAACGTTAACATTTTAGAGGTACACTCGATTTTGATTTGTTAGTCGATGTTAATCACAAAAGTTAACGTTAACATTAAAGTGTTGAGATCTAGCTCAAATTTTTCAGAGTGGCCTGCATAACTTTGGGTGTCGGTGCCTAGAATAGGGCATTCGCATTTGCTCACAACACCTTACCAGGTGGAATGCATTCAGATAATGGAAAACTATGGCGTCTTTAAAGGATGTGGCCAAACTGGCCAATGTATCGCTCATGACGGTCTCACGGGTGCTGAATGACCCGAAACGCGTAAAGCCTGAGACTCTGGCTCGGGTACAAGAGGCGATACTGCAGTTAAATTATGTGCCAGACCTCTCAGCCCGGCAGATTCGTCGTGTTGGCACCCGGAACAAAACAATTGGTGTACTTGCGCTGGATACCGTCACCACTCCTTTTTCGGTAGAAATCACGCTGTCTATCGAAGAAACCGCACGGGCGTATGGCTGGAACAGCTTTGTGGTGAATATGTTTACCGATGATAATCCTGACGATATTGTCGACTTGCTGCTCGCCCATCGACCCGGGGGGATCATTTTTACTACCATGGGGCTGCGTGAAGTAAGCATTCCTCCCCGGTTACTGGAGCTTCCTTGCGTCCTGGCCAACTGTGAGAACAAGGGAGAGCCGGTTGCCAGCTATATACCTGACGATGAACATGGCCAGTATACGGCCGTACAGGCACTGCTGGCAGCAGGATACAGCCGCCCTCTCTGCCTGCATTTACCTGTCAACCATCTGGCGACGCGTCGTCGTCGTCGGGGGCTTGACCGCGCCTGCCGAGAAGCCGGTATCGATCCTGATACGCTTGAGCACTGCTATATGCAATTCGGCGATGAGCACTACCGGGATATTCCGGAGATGCTGCTGGCGCATATCGATCAGGGGAAACCGCGATTTGATTCGGTCATCTGTGGTAACGATCGTATTGCATTTATGGTGTATCAAACATTGTTAACGCAGGGTATCCGAATCCCACAGGATATTGCCGTTCTTGGCTACGACAATCTTGTAGGTATCGGAAATTTATTTTTACCCCCGCTATCCACGGTCCAGCTGCCGCATTATGAAATCGGGCGCTTAAGTACATTGCACATTATCAATGGCGACACTCACCGGGATAAAGTGATAGTCGAGAGTCCTTGGCTTCCTCGCGAGTCAATCTAGTTGTATTTTATTTGGCCAAATACCTTGCGGATGAGTTGCCTTACACTGCGTGGAAGAGTGCATGAGGGAATATCTGACGATCATTGTTGCCTTTATGATTTCAGGCGTACAGAAAACGCGTGACCTGAACGCCTGAAATCCCGAATTCGGTGACACGTGAAGTCATCCACACTGGTCAGGCACTTGATCCTGCGACCTGTAGCCAGCGTGTCCATTACGAAATCTATTGAGCAGGTCAGGTTGGGCGCCGCCGGGCGGAGCAGCGGCAGATGCTCCATTGCCAGACCTTTACGACGCCGTCTGCGTTTTACGCCCAGCCCGCTGAGATGATAAAGGCGGTACACGCGCTTGTGATTAACATGAAGGCCTTCATGGCGCAGTAACTGCCAGATGCGGCGCTAGCCAAAACGCCGGCGCTCCAGTGCAAGCATCCGTGATGCGCCCGGATAACTGCGCATCAGTCGCCGGACGCTGAGCCTCATAGCGGTAGGTCGACAGAGACAAACCTGTAAGCCTGCAGGCACGACGTTGCGACAGATCGGTCGCATCACACATAAACTTAACGGCGTCTGTCGTCAGTACTTTCGCCCAAGAGCCACCTGAAGCGCCTCCTTATCCAGCATGGCTTCGGCAAGCAGCTTCTTGAGTCTTGCGTTCTCTTCCTCAAGCGACTTCAGGCGCTTAACCTCGGGCACCTCCATACCGCCATACTTCTTACGCCAGGTATAAAAGGTGGCATCGGAAATGGCGTGCTTAGGCAGAGCTCACGGGCAGAAACCCCGGCTTCAGCTTCGCGGAGGATACTGATGATCTGTTCGTCGGAAAAACGCTTCTTCATGGGGATGTCCTCATGTGGCTTATGAAGACATTACTAACATCGCGGTGTATTAATCAACGGGGAGCAGGTCAACTTTAATATGACACGACCCCAGGCGTCTTCTTTCCAACATATCTCACAAAAAACGATCCTCCTCTTTGATCCACATTTCATCTTCGCCTATATGACTAGTCATGAATTTTTAAATGAATAGTCATATTGGGAGGGAATATGAACAATCAGCTGCCGGCCAATTTTTTATGGGGCAACTCGGTGTCAAGCATGCAGACGGAAGGAGCCTGGAACGAGGGTGGGAAAGGCATGTCGGTGTACGACATTCGCGAAGCCGGGGAGAACATCTCCGACTGGAAAGTCGCGACCGACTCCTATCACCGCTACCGGGAAGATTTCGACCTGATGCAGGATCTTGGCATGAACTGCTACCGCTTTCAGATCTCATGGAGCCGCGTCTGTCCGCAGGGCGACGGCGAGTTTAACGACGAAGGCATCGCGTTTTACGACCGTTTTATCGACGATCTGATCGCCCGCGGCATTGAGCCGATGATCTGCCTCTACCACTTCGACATGCCTCTGGCGCTGGCGCAGGAGTACAACGGCTTCAACGATCGCCGCGTGATGGAGTCCTTTATCCGCTACGGCAAAAAGATGATCGACTGCTATGGCGACCGCGTGAAGTACTGGCTGACCTTCAACGAGCAGAATATCTTCCATATGCCGGAGGCCTTCCGCATTTCCGGCTATATGAAAGGCGAGAAAACCCTGCGCGAGCTTTACGAGCTGCAGCATCATACGATGGTGGCGCACATGGCGCTGACCGAATATCTGCACCAGACCAGACCGGGCCAGCTTATGGGCGGTATGCTGGCGCACCAGCTCATCTACCCGGCCACCTGCAAACCGCGCGATATCTTCTGCGCCCAGCAGTACGACGAGTTTCTCAACCAGAATCTGCTGCGCGTTTTCGCAGGGCAGGGCTACAGCCCGGCGGTGATGGCGGTGGTGGAGCAGGAGGGCTTTGGTGATATCTATCGCGCCGAGGATCTCGCGCTGCTGGCGCGCACCAGAAACGACTATATGGCCTTCAGCTACTACGCCAGCAAAACGCTGGACAGCGATGCGATCCCGGAAGGCACCCCGGTGAACTATTACCTGCTGCACGGCGAGAAAAATAACCCGTACCTGAAGGCCACCGAGTGGAACTGGCAGATCGATCCGCTGGGCTTTCGCACCATCATCACCCGCTACGCCAACGACTGGCGGATGCCGGTATTCCCGATCGAAAACGGCATCGGGGTGATTGAGTCCTGGGACGGCGTGAACCCGATTGAGGACACCTACCGCATCGACTACCACCGGGCGCATATCAATGCCATGAAGGAGGCGATGTTCGAGGACGGGGCAGAGGTGATCGGCTACCTCGGCTGGGGCTTAATCGACATTCTCAGCTCCCAGGGCGACATGCGTAAGCGCTACGGCGTGGTCTATGTCAATCGTGAAAACCACGACCTGAAAGACCTGAAGCGCGTGCCGAAGAAGAGCTACGCGTGGTTAAAACAGGTTATCCATACCAACGGACGCGAGATGTAAGCCGTACGCTGCCGGGCCGTTTTTGTGACTGATTGATGGGAACTATCCGCTATGTCTGAAACAAAAATAACACCGCACATGCAGTCTTTTGTCGATAAGTTTGTAGAGTTCTCGGCGCGCCTGGCAAACCAGGTGCACCTTCGCTCCCTGCGCGACGCTTTCGCCACGGTGATGCCCATTTTCATCCTCGCCGGCCTGGCGGTGCTGGTGAACAACGTGGTATTTCCGTGGATTTTTCACGGCGACACGCTCGCGCAGTTTAAGGTGTGGGGCGAGGCGATTATCAACGGCACGCTGAACATCGCCGCGCTGCTGCTGGCCCCGATGATTGCCTGGTCGCTGGCGCGCAACAAAGATTTCGACAATCCGGTCTCGGCAGTGGTTATCGCCGTCAGCAGCTTCATCATCATGATGCCTATGCGCCTACAGATTACGCCCGTCGGCAGCGACGCCGCGGTGAACGTCACCCAGGTGCTGACGTTCGCCAATATTGGCTCAACCGGGATCTTCGCCGGGGTGCTGATCGGGCTGCTCTCAACGGAGCTGTTTATCACCATTTCGCGGCTCAAGGCGCTGCACATTTCCCTCGGGGAAAACGTGCCTCCGGCGGTGAGCAAATCCTTTACCGCGCTGATCCCGACCATCCTCACGCTCTCCCTGTTCGCGGTGCTGGCGGCCGTGCTGGCAAACGTGCTGCACACGGACCTGATCCATCTCATAACGACCTTTATCCAGCAGCCGCTGCGGCTGATCAACACCAGCCTGCCGGGGACGATTTTCATCTACAGCTTCGGTAACTTCCTGTTCACGCTTGGTATTCATCAGTCTGTCGTCAACAGCGTGGTGCTGGAGCCGTTCCTGCTGATCAACACCAACGAGAACATGCTGGCCTTCGCCAACGGCCAGCCAATTCCGCATATCATCAACAACATCTTCGTGCCGACGTTCGGCATGGTGGGCGGCACGGGCAGCACGATCTCGCTGCTGATTGCCATCTTTATCTTCTCCCGACAAAAGTCGGCGAAGCAGGTGGCGCGTCTGTCGCTGGCGCCCGGTTTATTCAACATAAACGAGCCGGTGATTTTTGGCCTGCCGATTGTGTTTAACCTGCCGCTGATGATCCCGTTTGTGCTGCTGCCCGCCATCGGCATTTACTTCGCCTGGCTTTGCACCACCCTGGGGTTAATGTCGCGCTGCGTAGTGATGATCCCGTGGACCACACCGCCAATTCTCAGCGCCTGGCTGGCCACGGCGGGAGACTGGCGGGCGGTGGTGGTGCAGTTGGCAATCATCATATTTGGTGTATTCTTCTACCTGCCTTTCCTCAAAATTGCCGAGCGAGTGGCCTTGAAAAACAGCGGGATAGAAAACTAACTGAAAGGAAGGACGATGGCGGCGAAGTACATCACCATAGCGCGGGAAATCAAGAAACGCATTATCAGCCAGCAGTACGCCGCCCATGAACCGCTTCCGGACCAGTTTGCGCTGGCGGCTGAGTTTAGCACCAGCCGGATGACCATCCAGCAGGCGATGCGCCAGCTGATTGTTGAAGGTCTGGTTTATACCCGTCAGGGGCAGGGCACCTTTATCCGCAAAAACTTCCTGCAGCTCTCGCAGTGGGATCTCTCCGGCAGCGACTATTTCGGTGCGACCAAAACCTGGGCGCATCTGGGCACGGTGACCAGCCGGGTGGTGCATTTCGAGCTGCGCTTCCCGAACGACAAAGAGCAGGCGTCGCTGATGATTAACGCCGATGCGCCGATCTATGACTTCATTCGTCTACGCTTGCTGAACGGCGAACCTATGTCGCTGGATTCCACCGTGATGCCGATGAATCTGGTACCGGGCCTGACGAAAACCCATCTTGAAGGTTCGGTGTTCCAGTACGTGCAGGAGACGCTGGGGCTGAAAATTATGGGGTCATACCGGGTGGTGCGGGCGCTTAAGCCCAGCGCGCTGGACAGGGAGCATCTGGTCTGCGAGGAAACCGATCCGGTGCTGGAGGTGGAGCAGGTCATTTATCTGGAGGATGGCACGCCGCTGGAGTATGCCCACTGCCACTATCGGTACGACCACGGCGGGATAGTCATCGTGAATAACGGATAAAAAAAAGCGGGCAACGAGGCCCGCTTTTTTAATGCTTCTCTATCAGTTCAAACGCACCGGCATACCGGAGCGGTTCTGCACGGCCTGGTCAACAATCGCCGTTTCTACGTCTGGCTGAGAAGTCACCGCCTGCACCGCGCTGTTCAGCGTAACAGGAACGACTTCGTTATTGTTGATCTGGTCTTCGCTGGTGGACAGCGGGTTGTGCACTTCAATGTAGCGGCTGCCGTCTGGCTCTGAGGTCGCCTTCACTGGTTCGTTGATGAACTGCACGCGCGTACCGACCGGCACGTTTTCGAACAGGAATTTGATGTCGTCGTTACGCAGGCGCACGCAGCCGTGGCTTACGCGCAGGCCGATGCCGAAGTTGGCGTTGGTACCGTGGATAGCGTACAGGCGGCCAATATACAGCGCGTACAGGCCCATTGGGTTATCCGGGCCTGCCGGTACAACGGCTGGCAGCGGTTCGCCCGCAGCGATGTATTCCGCGTGCATTTTGGCAGTTGGGGTCCAGGTTGGGCCCGCTTTCTTACGCTCAACTTTGGTGGTCCAGTTCAGCGGAGTGTCTTTGCCCAGCTGGCCGATACCGATTGGCAGCACGATCACGGTGTTGGTGCCTTTCGGGTAGTAATACAGACGCATTTCGGCGCTGTTAATCACGATACCTTCATGAACGGTATCCGGCAGGATCAGCTGCTGAGGAATATTCAGCACGGTACCCGCTTTCGGCAGATACGGGTCAACGCCCGGGTTCGCTTCCAGCATGTTAGACAGACCCAGCTGGTACTGCGCAGCAAAATACTCCAGCGGCTGAGAGTTACCTTCTGGTACCGTCACAACCTGGTTCTGGCCCACCAGACGGCTACCGTCTGTTGGCAGGGGATACGTCACCGCAGACGCGGTCTTACAAAAACCTACTACGGCTAACGCCGCCGCAAAAAGCGTTGTTAATTTCATGTTCATGTTGTGCGAGGTATCTAAGCCATTCTGGCGATGAGTTGATAAGTCTGAATCTGTGATGGGAGCGCATTATATGTGCATTCCCGCTTACAGGGAATTCAGATGTGTACGAAATCACATTTTTTTCGACTTTGTTAAAGTTTAGTGGATTGCCGCAACACGGGATCTCAATTCGGAATTGTGGCATAATGCCGTGTTTATCACACTTTTCGCAGGAATCTCCCCGTGTTAGTTACCAGCAACGTCACTATGCAGTTTGGCAGTAAGCCGCTGTTCGAAAATATTTCCGTCAAATTTGGCGGCGGCAACCGTTACGGCCTGATTGGTGCCAACGGTAGCGGTAAATCCACCTTTATGAAGATCCTCGGCGGTGACCTGGAGCCGACGCTCGGTAACGTATCGCTCGACCCTAACGAGCGTATCGGTAAGCTGCGTCAGGATCAGTTCGCCTTCGAAGAGTTCACCGTGCTCGACACCGTGATCATGGGGCATGGGGAGCTGTGGGAAGTGAAGCAGGAGCGCGATCGCATTTACGCGCTGGCCGAAATGAGCGAAGAAGACGGCTATAAGGTGGCCGATCTGGAAACGCAGTATGGTGAGATGGACGGCTACTCTGCGGAAGCGCGCGCGGGCGAGCTGCTGCTGGGCGTAGGTATTCCGGTTGAACAGCATTACGGCCCGATGAGCGAAGTCGCGCCAGGCTGGAAGCTGCGCGTGCTGCTGGCACAGGCGCTGTTCTCTAACCCGGACATCCTGCTGCTCGACGAACCGACGAACAACCTGGACATCGACACCATCCGCTGGCTGGAGCAGACGCTGAACGATCGCGACAGCACCATGATCATCATTTCGCACGACCGTCACTTCCTGAACATGGTCTGTACGCACATGGCGGATCTGGACTACGGCGAGCTGCGCGTTTATCCGGGCAACTACGACGAATACATGACGGCGGCCACCCAGGCGCGTGAACGTCTGCTGGCGGATAACGCCAAGAAGAAAGCGCAGATTGCTGACCTGCAGTCCTTCGTCAGCCGCTTTAGCGCCAACGCCTCTAAGTCGCGCCAGGCTACCTCCCGTGCGCGTCAGATTGACAAAATCAAGCTGGACGAAGTCAAAGCCTCCAGCCGTCAGAACCCGTTTATCCGCTTCGAGCAGGACAAGAAACTGTTCCGTAACGCGCTGGAAGTGGAAGCCCTGGCAAAAGGCTTTGAGAACGGCCCGCTGTTTAAAAAATTCAACCTGCTGCTGGAAGTGGGCGAGAAGATTGCCATCCTCGGCGCCAACGGCGTGGGTAAATCCACCATGCTGAAAACCCTGGTCGGCGAACTGCAGCCGGACAACGGCACCGTGAAGTGGTCTGAAAACGCGCAGATTGGTTACTACGCTCAGGACCATGAGTACGAGTTCGAAAACGACCTCACCGTCTTCGACTGGATGAGCCAGTGGAAGCAGGAGGGCGACGACGAGCAGGCGGTGCGCAGCATTCTGGGTCGTCTGCTGTTCAGCCAGGACGACATCAAAAAGCCGGCTAAAGTGCTTTCCGGTGGCGAGAAGGGCCGCATGCTGTTCGGCAAGCTGATGATGGAAAAACCGAATATCCTGGTGATGGACGAACCGACTAACCACCTGGATATGGAATCGATCGAATCCCTGAACATGGCGCTGGAGATGTATCAGGGCACCCTGATCTTCGTCTCTCATGACCGTGAGTTCGTCAGCTCGCTGGCGACCCGCGTGATCGAAATTACGCCAGAGCGCGTGGTGGACTTCACCGGTAACTACGAAGACTACCTGCGCAGTAAAGGTATCGAGAACTAAAAAAAGCCGGGTGGCGGTTTCGCCTTACCCGGCCTACGTTCTATTCCCTCTCCCTGTGGGAGAGGGTCAGTTTGAGGGCATCAGGCCGCACTAGGCCACCCATTCATCCCCTTCAATCCCGTTCACCAGCAGCTTACGTTTTTCCCCTACAGGCAACGACACCTTCAGTACCTTCCACGCCGGACGATAATCCCCGCGCGCGTTCACCTTCAGGTTGATGGTTGCGCCGTCGCACACCATTTCCCATTCCACCCACAGCGCATTGCCGTTCTGGTAGCCCCAGCTTTCGCCGTCGTCTTCAAACAGCATGCCTGAGGATGTCCCGGCGCCCTTCACCGGGAACAGCTTCAGCTCGCGGGTGTTGTCTTTTTCAGCGGACACGTGGGTAATGCGTTCGCTTAGCGGCAGAGCAGCACCGGCGCGCACCAGCAGCGGCAGTTTTTCCAGCGGCGCGTCGAGGACGATCGACTGGCCGCCAGCAAACCACGCGTGGGTGTAAAAATCGTACCAGCCCGTTTCGTTATCCGGCAGCCAGACGCGGCGCTCGCGCTGCCCGGCTTCGACGACGCTGGCCACCAGCAGGTCGCGGCCCAGCAGGAAGTCATCGCACTCTTCAAAGGTCTGCGCATCGTGCTCGTGATCGAGGAAGGTTGGGCGCAGCATCGGCTCGTCGTCGGCGTGCGCCTGCCAGAGCAGGGTGTAGAGGTAGGGCAGCATGCGGTAGCGCAGCTCAACCGCGCCGCGAATGGCGGGCGTGACGCCCGGGTACATCCACGGTTCGTTCACGGTATGGTCATCGTTCCACGAGTGGATGGTAAAGCGCGGGTGCATCACGCCGTTCTGCACCCAGCGAACGAACAGCTCGGCGTCCGGCTTGTCGCCGGAGAAACCGCCTACGTCGTGACCGACGTTGAACAGCCCGGACAGGCTCATGCCCAGCCCCATGCGGATGTTATAGCGCAGGGTGTCCCAGCTGGTGCGGTTGTCGCCGCTCCAGGTCTGAACGTAGCGCTGCATCCCGGCGCAGCCGGAGCGGGAGATGAGATACGGACGTTTTTCTGGTGCGAAACGCTGCTGCGCTTCCAGCGAGGCGCGCATCATCAGCAGCGGCATCACCGGGCGAATGTGCTTGATGGCAATCTCCTTGCCGAAGCCAAAGCAGCGCGCTTCCCCGTCCCACACTTCGTACTCGTTGTTGTCGTTCCAGGTGGAGTCGATGCCCATCTCCAGCAGCTGCGTGGTGACGCCGTTCTGCCACCACTGCACCGTCTGCGGGTTGGTAAAGTCGAGGTGTGAGCCTTCGTCATCCCAGAAGCTGGAACGTTCCGGTGCATCGGTTTCTGAATCGCGAATGAACAGGCCGCTCTCCGCCACTTCGTTATAGCGCGGATGGTCCTGCAGCAGGCACGGCTTGATGTTCGCTGCAAGCTTCAGTCCCGCGTCGTGAAACGCCTGACTCATCACCTTCGGCTGCGGCACCTTGTCGTAGTTCCAGTTGAAGACGTAGCGCTTGCCGTTGATGGAGGTATAGCCGGAGGAGAGCTGGAACGAGTCGCACGGAATGGCATGTTCTTCGCACAGGCGAATGAAGTTCATCAGCTGGTTTTGGGCGTCCGGCGCGTCGGTGTAATGCATGGTAGAGCCGCTGTATCCCAGGCTCCATTTTGGACCGAACAGCGTTTTTCCGGTCAGACGCACGAAGGCCTTGGTGACGTCCAGCACACGCTTGCCGGTAAAGATGTAGTAATCGATATCGCCCGCTTCCGCCTGCCAGCGACGATAGGCGGTGTGGTAGTTGTCGATTTCGTTACCCAGATCCAGCCAGCAGCTGCTCAGGTTGTCATAGAACAGGCCGTAGCTGACGTCGTCGCGGCGGGCGATAGTGAACGGAATATGCTTGTAGAGCGGGTCGGTGCTGGCCGCGTTGTACCCCATTGCGTCGAGGTTGCGCATCTCGTAGCGTTTACCGTTGCGCTGCAGATCGCCCGCTTTCTCGCCCAGGCCGTAGAAACGCTCATCCTTACGACGGCTGAGGTAGTGCGCTACGCCGTCGCCGTGGGCGTTCAGCAGGTAGGCGCTGGTGGGGCGGTCATTGACCAGCGGCTGCCACTCGCCCGCTTCATTGCGGTAGTGCCACTCCAGCCACAGCGGCTGGTGGACCGTCACGCGCAGCTGTTCGGTTGCCACGGTTAGCGTCTCGCCTTGCTGCGTCAGCGTCCAGGCCGGGCAGGAGAAACCGCTTATATCGTCACGACGGCGGCCTTCCCACGGCACGTCTTTTTCCGGCGCGATGCTCCAGGTGCGGTCAAGCGCCAGCTCGCCTTTGCGTTTGATCAGCACGCGGAACAGGTTCTCTTCCAGCACATACAGGCACAGGCGGTGCTGGTTATCGACCAGCAGTTCAATATGGTTTGCCGACTGCGTATCAATGGTCCAGTTTTTCAGGGTTTTCATATGCAATACATCCACTATCAGGCGCGCTTGGCGCGACGTTCAGCAATAAATGCTACCAGGAAGACAGCGCCAATCAGGTCAAAGAAACCCATGGCAATAAAGAGCGGGTTAAAGCCGATTTTGTCGGCGGTCACACCGATTAACAGCGAGAACAGGAAGCTGGCGATCCACGCCGCAGAGCCGCGCATGCCGTTTACGGTCGCCATCTGGCCTTTGTCGAACGACTCCACGACAAGGGCGCTCAGCATGCAGGAGATGATCTGGTGCCCGAAGCCGCCGATGGAGATCAGCACGATGGTGATATACGGGTCTCGGGTAATGGCCACGATGCCCAGAGAGATCATCAGGAACGCGCCCGTCACGGAGCTGGCAACAACCGAGTTAACGCGCGAGCAGCCAAACAGGCGAGTGTACAGACGCGTCAGGTAGCCGCTCGCCACGCTGCCGAGGTCGGCGGCGAGGAACGGCAGCCAGGCAAACATCGCAATCTGCTTCAGGTCCATGCCGTGCTCTTTGGCGAGGTACAGCGGCACCCAGAAGCTCAGCACCGCCCAGGCCGGTTCCGCCATAAAGGCCGGAATGGCGATACCGTAGAAGCGTTTGTTTTTCGAGACGGTTTTCAGCGCGGTCAGGAAGGGCAGTCTCACCGCAGGCGGTTCGTTGTCCTGCTTGATAAACGCCAGCTCGTCCTTGCTCAGGTTCGGGTGCTGCTCCGGATTGTGGTAGAACGCCCACCACATGATCACCCACAGCAACGCCAGCACGCCGGTAAACATAAACGCCCCCTGCCAGCCGAACGACGCGTGAGCAAAGTAGATGATGGGCGGGGCCAGCATCGCGCCGATGGAGAAGCCCACGCCCGCCCAGCCTGCAGCAACGGGGCGTTCTGATTTCGGGAACCATTCGCCGATGGTTTTAGCGTTCGCCGGGGTAGCGGCGGCCTCAGAGGCACCCATAAAGAAGCGCAGAATAGCGAGGTGCAGCCAGCTTCCGGCGCCCGCGTGGAAGATACACATCAGGGCCCAGATCCCGGCACAGACCATAAAGCCAATCTTCAGGCCGATGACGTCAATCAGCCAGCCGCACAGGGGCTGGAAAATGGTATAGGCGATCTGGAACGCACCAACGATCCAGGAGTATTGCTCGGTGGTGATCCCGAGGCTCTCTTTCAGTTCCGGGGCGAGGATCCCGAGCGAGTTTCGGGTGATGTAGTTAACGGTGACGCCAAGTAAGAACAGCACCAGCACGTACCAGCGCAGGTTCTTAATGACGCGACGGGTTTTGCTTGTCGCTACGGTGTTATTGATGTCCTGACTCATTTTACTCTCCACAAGACGGACGGTAAGGGAACGGAGGTTAAGGTGTCACACGGATTTTTATGCCTTTGATTTCTATCCGTTTAACATGCTTAAGTTGGTATACAACTAGTATGGAAGTTGTGTGACAAGTTCACCTTAAGGAAGAAAATGAGTGGGCAAAAGTGGATTTTGTGCAAAATTTCTCATAACTGACGTTAACGCTCTGGCATGATGACCTTTATGTCAGCTATTGCCTGATAGATACGCTATGAAAATTTTTTCATTTCGCAAATGGAGCCAGATCACAAAATGGACAAAAGGCTAAAAATCACCGAAATTGCCGCCCGAACGCAGCTCTCGATCAGCACCGTGTCGCGGGTGCTGGCGGGAAAAGCGAATACCAGCGAAAAAGCGCGTGCAAAGGTGCTGGCGTGCGCGCGGGAGCTGGGGGTGATGGACGGCATGGCGGCAGGGCGTCTGCTGCTTAACAGCCTGGTGGTTTTTGCCCCGCAGCGAGCCTTCGACGAGCGGTCCGACATCTTTTACTACCGCGTGATCCAGAGCGTGAGTAAAGGCCTGGCGTCCCACGATGTGCGCCTTCGCTACTGCGCGCTGGAAGAGAACGACAGCGACGCCCAGCTGTTTCTGGCGCGCATGAATGAGCCGGATACCCAGGCGGCAATCCTTCTTGGCATCGACGATCCCCATATCCACGATCTGGCGATTGACGTGGGTAAACCCTGCATGCTGATTAACTGCCGCGACCGGCACATGCGCCTGCCTGCTGTCGCGCCGGATCATCGCGGCATTGGCGAACGGGCGGCGGAATATCTGTTCGAGATGGGACACCGTGAGGTGATGAACGTGCTGTGCCTGCGCCGCTACACCATGGAGCTGCGCCTGGCGGGGATCCGCGACGCGTGGCAGTCTCACAACCTGAAATTCAACGATAAACGCGATCTGCTGGTGGTGCCCAGCTTCAGCGCGCGCGAAACGGAAGAGATGGTCAGCAGCTGGCTCAGTGAAGTGCAGGGGAAGGATTTACCTACCGCGTTCCTGGTCGGCGGCGACTTTATGGCGGCGGGCACCATTAGCGCATTACAAAACCACGGCCTGCGCGTGCCGCAGGACGTGTCGGTGATGAGCATTGACGGGTTTAACCTGGCGGCAATCCAGGATGTCCCGCTGACGGCCGTGCATGTCCCTCGCGATGAGCTGGGAACAGAAGCGGTATATATGCTCCAGCAGCGGCTCATGCGCCCGGACGCGCCGGTGGGAACGTTACTGCTAAACGGCACGCTGGCCGTGCGGGAATCGGTACGGCGGATACGTCAGGGAAAACGACGCACCGCCGTGGAGCGGGAAGGGCTTTACGACAGTTAAGCCATGCCCAGCGCGCGCTTGCCGTGGATGTTGAGATCGTTCACGGTAAAGCGGTCCTGCCAGTTCTTTTCATAATCCTCGCGCGGGAAGTCTCCCGGCGAAGCGCCGGTTTCCAGCGCTTCCTTGACCTTTTTGGCGTAGGCGAGGTTTTTCTCGCACATCGGCGCGGCAGGAATGTACATCACGTTGCCCCAGCCCTGCTGATTTTCCACCGGCGCGACGGAGTGGATCACATCGCAATGCCACCACACGGAATCGCCCGCCTCGAGTGCCGGAATGCTGCTTAATGCCTCGATGAGCAGCGGGTGCCACTTCTCTGAAACCGGCAGCACGCGCCCCGGCGCCACGCCGCACAGCTCGTCTTCCGGCACGTCGTCCAGCAGCGGACGCAGCAGAATGTAGGCCATTGCTTCCGGGATCGGCACCACGTGCAGCAGCCCCTGGCCGGGGATCATGTCCGACAGCGCCGTCCAGCCCTGGAAGGTGCGGAACACCGAGCATTTGGTGGTGTTATCGACGGTATATTCTTCCACTTCGGTGCGGTGAGCGGCGTTCCACGGATCGTATTTCTCGACGTTGCCGTCAAACACGCGGGCAAAGACCTGCTGATAAGCCGGAAGCAGCCAGCGCTCCAGCGCGCCGGAGTCGGTATGCGCCCCAAGCCCTTTCGAGGTGGTTCCCGGCGGACGGCGGCGGATACGGTCCGGGTAAATCACGCTCACGTCCGGGTTGAACCACTGCTTGCCGTTGCTCTCGAACGTCCATAAACGGTTCAGGAACGACTGCACCTTCGCCATCTCTTCGCTCTGGCGCGCCTGCATCTGCGCCTGAGACCAGTAAATCGGGTAAATCTCCGGACGAGAGGCCGTTAAGGTGCCGAAGAAGTTATCGCCTGGCCCTTTGTAGACCTCGTCAAACTTGTTCAGATCGAGGTAGTCGAGCATCGACTGATCCCACGCCAGCGCCTGCTCGCGCGGGAAGTGACCTTTAATCACCGCGCAGCCGCGGCGTTTAACGGCCTCGCGCTGTGCGTCGGTAATCGTGCCGTTTTTCACATCCGCAAACGCAATCACCGGCCAGACGGATTCGCCTTTATTCTTAAGAGCGTTGATTTCCGCCACGCGGGTGGCAATTTTATCGCTGAGCTTATTAAACACCGCCTGCACGTCGCCGATCTGCGCGCGCAGCTCACGTTTCAACTGACGTATTGCCGCTTTGTGATCCGCTGGCAAGGTTTCACTGGTAAAGGTCATAACTGCCTCGCATCTTTCATTCGAAAGTAAAAATATCTACAAGTGATACTTTAAGTTAAAAATAAGTTAATGCAAGTTTAAAAACTTGACGCAAGCCACAGGACGGAAAAAGAGTGAGAGGCCGGAGCGACGCTCCGGCGAGGAGAGGATCAGGCGTCGAACGGGGAATGGTTGTCGAGCACGGCCTGAATGACGTTCAGCGCGCCCTGATGGTTGTTGTCGTCGGTGCCGTAGCGGCTGATTTCTTTGATGCTCTCTGCCGCGTTGCCCATCGCAAAGGAATATTTCACCAGCTTCAGCATCTCGGCATCGTTGCCGCTGTCGCCAATGGCCACGCACTCCTGCGGGGAGATTTTCCAGCGTTTCAGCAGACGACTAATGCCGTTGGCCTTGTGCAGGCCGGGGATAATCAAATCGACAAAACCAAAGCCGCTGGTGACCGGCTTCATGATGCCGTTCAGGGAGACGTGCAGTTTATCCACCAGCGTTGGGATATCGCTGTCCGGCAGGTTCAGGGAGAACTTAAACAGTACGTCGTCAATTTCGCGGTAATCGCTGATGCGCTTTAAGCGGTGATAGTGCTTTGACATCAGCGTCACGAACGCTTCAGGAGCCTGGTCGCTGACCCAGGCACTCTCCAGACCGCAGGCCACAAAGTTCAGCCCCTTGTCTTTCAGCAGTTCGCCAATCACGATCTGCGATTCATGACGCGTCAGCTCGCCGTGGAAAATCTGTTCGCCGCGATCGAACACTAGCGCGCCGTTTTCCGCAACGAAGGAGATCCGATCTTTCAGCTCCGGAAAAAAGGAGATGAGCTGGTAATACTGGTTGCCGCTGGCGACAACAAATTCAATATCGCGGGATTTAAGCTGTTCAAACTGCGCCTGGAAGCGGTCACGATCGTACTGCTTGGCATCATCAAGGAAAGTTCCGTCCATATCGGTGACGATAACTTTAACGGTCATACTGTGCTCCTGGGTCACTGCGTTTTGAAACATTCTAATAACAAGGTGACGGGGAGCACAAATTTAATTTCATTCGAAAGTAAAAGCAAAACGGCAACAGAGGTTGCCGTTTTTAGTATTTTCTCCCTCTCCCCGCAGGAGAGGGAATACGCCGTTACAGCGTATGCTCGGTACGGGCAATAATATCGTCCTGCGCATCCGGCGACAGGGCGGTGAAGAACGCCGAGTAGCCCGCGACGCGCACCACCAGGTCACGATACTGATCCGGGTGTTTCTTCGCCTCCAGCAGCGTTTCGCGCGAGACGATGTTGTACTGAATATGCCAACCCTTATGCACCTCGAAGAAGGTGCGCAGCAGCACCATCAGCTTCTGGCGATCGCTGTCGTTTTCCAGCGTCGACGGGTTCAGCTTCTGGTTCAGCAGCACGCCGCCGAGAATCGCCTCGGTAGGCAGTTTACCCACCGAGCCAATGACCGCCGTCGGGCCGAGGTGGTCCGTACCGGAGGCCGGGCTTGCTCCTTCCGCCAGCGGGGTGTGCGCCTTACGTCCGTCCGGGGTGGCCATTGTCGCCGCGCCAAACGGCACGTTTGCGGAAATCGAGGAGGTGCCCGCGTAGTAGTTACCGCCAATCGGGCCGCGGCCGTAGCGCGGGTTGTGGTACTGCTTCAGCTCTTCGATGTAGGTCTGATAGGCGCGCGTCAGCAGCATGTCCACGCTGTCGTCGTCGTTGCCGTACTTTGGCGCACCGTTGATCAGGCGCTGACGCAGCTGCTCGTGAGTCAGCCCGTCGAAGTCATCCGCCAGCGCCGCCGCCAGCTGCTGTTGGCCGATAGTGCCCTGTTCGAACACCAGCTTTTTCACCGCTGCCAGGCTGTTGCCGAGATTGGCGATGCCCACCTGGAGGCCGGAAACCCAGTCATACTTCGCGCCACCCTGCTTGATGCTTTTCGCGCGCTCGATGCAGTCGTCCACCAGCGCCGAGCAGAGAATATCGTGAACGTTCTCTTCCAGCATGGTATCCACCACGTACTCAATCTCGATGGATTTGCGGGTGTAGTAGCGGATCTGGCTATCCCATGCTGCCATCACCTCCTCAAAATTGTCGAAGTTACCGGCAGAGAGCGCTTTCTCCTGCGGCAGGAACACCTTGCCGCTCGTGGCGTCGCGCCCGCCTTCCAGCGCGGCGAGCATGACGCGGGCGAAGTTGATAAAGCTCATGCCGGTGCAGCGGTAGCCCCACTTGCCGCCCACCGCGGTTTCGATACAGCCGATGGCCGCGTAGTCGTAGGCGTCGTCGCGCTCAACGCCGAGCTTGATGAATTCCGGAATGACGATTTCATCGTTGTTGAACGCGGGCATACCGAAGCCGCAGCGGATCACCTGCACGCAGGCGTCGAGGAAGTCGTTGCTCATGCCCGCGTGATAGCGCACGCTCAGGTTCGGCTGGGTGGAGCGCAGGCGACCGCAGGATTCCAGAATCGCGTACGAGAGCGGGTTCACCGCGTCCATCGGCTCACCGTTGACCAGCTTCTGGCCGCCGATGGTGACGTTCTGGTATAGCGGGCTACCGGCGGAAGCCTTGGAGTGCGAGCCGGAGCGGATTTTGTTCACTTCCAGCAGCTTCAGCCAGCAGCTGTGCAGCAGCTCGATGGCGTGTTCGCGGTCGAGGCTCTGGTTCAGCTCCACGTCGCGGCGGTAGTATGGATAGAGATACTGGTCCATGCGCGCGAAGGAGACGGAGTGGCCGTTGGACTCAATCTGCAGGATCAGCTGGATGAAGTAGCACAGCTGCAGCGCCTGCCAGAAGGTTTTTGGCGGCTCGTGGGCAATCACGTCGCAGTTTTCCGCCATCGCCAGCAGCTCGTCGCGGCGGCTTTCGCGGGTTTCCGTGGCGGCCACTTCACGCGCCAGATCGGCGAAGCGTGTGATGTGCAGGCTTACCGCTTCCAGCACGATATCGATCGCCTTCAGGAACTGGTCGCCGTGCAGGTCTTCCAGCACCGTCAGGTTGATGCGCGAGCGGCGTTCGGCCACTTTGGCGCGCAGGCCGTCGAGTCCTTTCTCCAGCACCAGCGGGAAGTTAACGGCCAGGTGCGCGTCGCCGGAGGTCATGTTGCCTTCGGCTTTGATAATGCCGGTTTCCAGCAGGCCTTTCTGCTCGTCGGTGAACATGCCGTAGCAGCGGTCCTGCACCGTCTGGCCGCGCCACCACGGACAGATCTCATGCAGCACGCGCTTGTTCTCTTCGCTCACCGCAAAGCCCGCACCCGGGCGGTCCGCCAGATCGTCGATCTCTTTCTCAATCCAGGATACGGTATATTCCGGGAAAATCGGTGCGGCGCGCACTTCGCTTGCCTGGTTCCCGATAATCAGCTCGTCGTGTTTGATCCAGATGGTACGTTCCGCCAGGTGATGCGCCAGCGCCAGAGCGCGACGCACCGGGATCGGCTTGTCCATATGCTGCTGGTACATTTCGGTGTAATGCTGCGCGCGCTCGGTACAGACCGGCGGCTTGACGATATGCACCAGCGCCGTTTTGTGCGCCTTGATGCGCTCGCTGAGGGTGTTGAGATTCAGGGTGGTCATAGGTTTATCCTCGTAAGGTCGCGGTTAACCCTTTCTGGCAGGCGTACTGCTGCGCGAAGTCCAGCAGGGCAGGGTTATCCAGCGGTTTGTCAGGGGCAGAGTAAGGTTGGCCGAGCAGGGTGTATTTGTTCATGCCCAGCGTGTGATACGGCAGAAAATGAATATCCTCTACGCCGAGTTCGTCGGCGGCAAAGTTGGTAATAGCCGTGATAGACGCTTCGTCAGCGTTAAAGCCCTGGATCAGCGGCACGCGGATGGTGATTTTTTTCCCGGCGGCGGCAAGGCGCTTCAGGTTGTCCAGGATTCGCTTAGCCGAACCGTCCGTCCACTGTTTGAACACCTCCCCGTCGACGTGCTTCAGGTCGGCGAGGAACAGATCGACGTACGGTAAAGACGGCTCAATGTAGTGCCACGGTACGTGAAGGCAGGTTTCCACGGCGGTGTGGATCCCCTGTTCGTGGCTGGCTTTAAACAGGGCATGTGCCAGCTCAGGGTTCATAAACGGCTCGCCCCCGGAGAGGGTGATCCCGCCGCCGCTGCGGTCGTAGAAGGGTTTGTCGCGCAGTACGGTCGCCATGATCTCCTCGACCTGCTGTTCTTCACCGCAGACGGTCAGCGCCTGCGTCGGGCAGCAGTCGGTGAGGGCATTAAGCGACTCTTCACTCAGCTTTTCGCGGTGAATCACCAGGCCATTCAGCGCGCGTTCGATACAGCCCGGCGCCGCCTGCTGGCACAGGTCGCAGCCGTCCAGGCACAGACGCGCGTCAAACAGCACGTCCCGTTTGCGGGAGCGGCTTTCCGGGTTCTGGCACCAGCGACAGCCCAGCGAGCAGCCTTTCAGGAACACCACGGTGCGAATACCGGGGCCGTCGTGGGTAGAGTAACGCTGAATATTGAAGATCATGATTTTGCCTCTCGAATTGCATATGAAGATTAAATGGCTTTCGAATGAAAGTTATCTTGATGCAGGTCAACTACTGAGCAGGTTTTGTCGTGATAGGGTAAGTGCAGGCAAATTTTGAGGGTGACATCATGGAACTTTATCTCGACACATCTGACGTTGCGGCAGTTAAAAAGCTGGCGCGTATCTTCCCGCTGGCGGGCGTGACCACCAACCCAAGCATTGTGGCGGCAGGTAAAACGCCGCTGGACGAGCTGCTGCCGGCGCTGCACGATGCGCTGGGCGGCAAAGGCCGTCTGTTCGCCCAGGTGATGGCGACCACCGCCGAAGGGATGGTTGAAGACGCGCGTAAGCTGCGCGCCATCATTAACGACCTGGTGGTGAAAGTGCCGGTGACCGCCGAAGGGCTGGCGGCGATCAAAATGTTGAAGGCTGAGGGGATCCCGACGCTGGGTACGGCGGTTTACGGTGCTGCGCAGGGGATGCTCTCCGCGCTGGCGGGGGCGGAGTATGTGGCACCCTACGTTAACCGCGTGGACGCGCAGGGTGGGGACGGGATCCAGACCGTGGTTGAACTGCAACAATTGCTGACGCTGCACGTCCCGCAGTCAAAGGTGCTGGCCGCGAGCTTTAAAACGCCGCGTCAGGCGCTGGACTGCCTGCTGGCAGGGTGCGAGTCCATCACTCTGCCGCTGGACGTGGCGCAGCAATTTATTACCTCTCCGGCAGTAGATGCGGCGATTGTGAAGTTTGAGCAGGACTGGCAGGGGGCGTTTGGACGGACGTCGATCTGATGGGGGCGGCCTGATGCCCTCACCCCAACCCTCTCCCACAGGGAGAGGGAGCAAACACTAAAACGGCAACCTGAAGGTTGCCGTTTGCTTTAACCTCCGCAAACCTCACACCCAGGATTACGCATCAGCTTCATCTCGCGGAACTGGCAGGTCATCGCGTCATACATGACGATTTTCCCCGCGGCTGGCGCGCCGTAGTGCGCCAGGACTTTGATCGCTTCCATCGCCTGCAGTGAGCCAATCACGCCGACCAGCGGCGCCATCACGCCCGCCTCAACGCAGGTCAGCGCATTCTCGCCGAACAGGCGGCTCAGGCAGCGGTAGCAGGGTTCGCCTTTCGCGTAAGTGAAGACGCTAATTTGCCCCTCCATGCGGATCGCCGCGCCTGAGACCAGCGGGATTTTGTGGGCAAAACAGCCCGCGTTCAGCTGGTTACGGACGGCTACGTTATCGGTGCAGTCCAGCACCAGGTTGTGCTGAGTAATCTGCGCGGACAGCGCGTCGTCATCCAGCATCGCGTCAATCAGGGTGAATTCACAATTAGGGTTAATGCGTGCCAGCGCCGTGCGGGCAGAGTCCACTTTCGGCTGGCCAACCGTCGCATCGCTGTGCAGCGTCTGGCGCTGCAGGTTGGACACCGATACGGTATCGAAATCCAGCAGCGTCATCCTGCCCACGCCCGCCGCGGCAAGATACTGCGTGGCGGCGCAGCCAAGACCGCCGAGCCCGACAACCAGCACGCTTGCTGCCTTAAGCGCTTCCTGGCCTTCGAAATCAAACCCGCGCAGCACAATCTGGCGGTTGTAGCGCATCATCTCCTGGTCGCTCAGCTCCACCGTCATGTCAGCCTCCGAACAGGTGGTTAAAGCGCTCGACCTCAACCCATTCACCGGCTTCCACATTGCCGCGCTCGCGCTCCAGGACGATAAAGCAGTTACCCTGGCTGAAGGAGCTGAAGATATGCGAGCCCTGGTGCCCGGTGGTGCTCACTTCTAGCTCTCCGTCCGCGTTGCGCGCCAGGATGCCGCGCTGGAAATCGAGGCGGCCCGGCGATTTTTTCAGGCGCGTGGCGGCACGTACGCGCTGGCGTTCTGGCAGCGGGCTGGCGCTGTTGCCGGAAAGCTTCGCCAGCAGCGGGATCGCCAGCTGGTAGAAGGTGAGTGCCGCCGAGACCGGATTACCCGGCAGGCCGCAGAACCAGCCGTGTGGAAGCTTGCCAAACGCGAACGGCTTGCCCGGCTTAATCGCCAGCTTCCAGAAGGCGATTTCGCCCAGTTCTTCAAGAAGGGTTTTGGTGTAATCCGCTTCGCCCACGGAGACGCCGCCGGAGCTGATGACCACGTCGGCTGCGTTATCCGCCTCGACAAACGCGGCGCGCAGTTTTTCCGGATCGTCAGGAATGATGCTGAGGTTGATCACTTCGCAGCCAAGCTGCTCCAGCATCAGGTGTACCGCCAGGCGGTTGGTGTCGTATATCTGGCCGTCCTGCAGCGGCTGGCCCGGAAGCTGCAGCTCGTCGCCGGTGGAGAAAACGGCGACGCGCACTTTACGGATAACGTCGATGTCCGCGATGCCGAGCGAGGCCAGCACCGGCAGCTCCGCCACCGTCAGCTTTTGCCCGGCGGCAAAGACCGTCGCCCCAAGCGTGATATCTTCGCCCGTGCGGCGGATGTTCTGGCCCGCTTTAACGTTCGCGGTAAAACGCACGCCGTCGTCGGTCTGTTCGGTCTCTTCCTGCATTACCACGGCGTCGCAGCCGGCCGGAACCGGCGCGCCGGTCATGATGCGCACGCAGGTGCCCGCAGGCCATTCACCGCTAAACGGCTGACCCGCAAAGGCTTTACCCGCCACCGGCAGGGCGTTACCCGTCTGGAGATCCGCCAGGCGTACCGCGTAACCGTCCATCGCGGAGTTATCAAACCCCGGCACGTTCATCGGCGAGACGATATCGCGTGCGGCAATACGGCCAAAACAGCGCACGAGGGGCAGCGTCTCAACGTCATGCAGCGGGGAAACTCGGTCAAGCATCTGCGTGAGTGCCGTCTCAAGCGGCATCAGTCCGGCGGTAAAATCCATGGTGGGCTCCTGCGGAGTAACAACGAAAGCGCTCATTATGGCAGAAAAGTGCGGCTAACTGTATGACCCGATGGGTGTACGCTTTACATCACAGTTACGTCTTTCTATATTCAAAAATCTTCTGAAGTTTCATCGACGATAATGATATTTATAGAAAAAGCCGCAAATCAGGCTAACGGGTGATGCGAATGGTTAATGCGGTAATTGCAATTCATGGTGGCGCCGGGGCAATCACCCGAGCACAGCTCAGTCCCGAGCAGGAAAAGCGCTATATCGACGCGCTGTACGCCATTGTGGAAACGGGCCAGAAAATGCTGGAAGCGGGCGAAAGCGCGCTGGACGTGGTCACCGAGGCGGTGCGCCTGCTGGAAGAGTGCCCGCTATTTAATGCGGGGATCGGTTCGGTCTTTACCCGGGATGAAACGCACGAGCTGGATGCCTGCGTGATGGACGGCGTCACCCTGAAAGCGGGCGCCGTGGCGGGCGTGAGCCATCTGCGCAATCCTGTGCTGGCCGCGCGTCTGGTGATGGAGGAGAGTCCGCACGTGCTGCTGACGGGGGCCGGGGCGGAGGCGTTTGCCTTCGAGCACGGAATGGAACCGGTATCGCCGGATCTGTTTTCCACCGAGGAGCGCTATCAGCAGCTGCTGGACGCCCGTACAGCGGGTATGACGCAGCTTGACCATGCAGCGCCGCTCGATGAAACCACCAAAATGGGCACGGTCGGCGCGGTGGCGCTGGATAAGGCCGGAAACCTCGCGGCGGCGACGTCAACTGGCGGCATTACCAACAAGCTGCCCGGGCGCGTCGGTGATAGCCCCCTGCCGGGTGCCGGCTGCTATGCCAATAACGCGACGGCGGCAGTGTCGTGTACCGGAACCGGGGAAGTGTTTATCCGCGCCCTCGCGGCCTACGACATTACCGCGCTGATGGATTACGGCGGTTTAAGCCTCAGTGAAGCCTGCGAGCGCGTGGTGATGGAGAAACTGCCTGCCCTGGGCGGCGTCGGCGGACTCATTGCGGTGGATCGTGAGGGCAACGTGGCTTTGCCGTTCAACAGCGAAGGCATGTACCGGGCCTGGGGTTATGCCGGTGATGAACCGAGCACGGGTATCTATCGTGAATAAGGGGGCAGCGCGTGCCGCACAGTGAAGAACTGGACAACCGCGAAGTGCTGGCTGTCCATCAGCTGAATATTGCGTTTCAGGAAGAGCGGCAGTTCATCCCCGCAGTACAGAATTTATCGTTCACGCTCAGGCGCGGCGAGACGCTGGCGATTGTTGGCGAGTCCGGCTCCGGTAAATCGGTTACCGCGCTGGCGCTGATGCGCCTGCTGGAACAGACGGACGGGCAAATCAGCAGCGAGAAAATGCTCCTGCGCCGTCGTAACCTTCAGGTCATTGATTTAAATGAGCTGAGCGGCTCACAGATGCAGGGCGTGCGCGGGGCGGATATTGCGATGATCTTCCAGGAGCCGATGACCTCCCTGAACCCGGTTTTCCCGGTAGGGGAACAAATCGCCGAGTCCATCCGCCTGCATCAAGGATTGAGCAGCGATGAGGCGCTCAAAGAGGCCCGACGGATGCTGGAGCTGGTGCGCATTCCGGAGGCGCAGGCCATTCTGGGCCGCTACCCGCATCAGCTTTCCGGCGGCATGCGCCAGCGGGTGATGATTGCCATGGCGCTCTCGTGCCGTCCGGCGGTGCTGATTGCCGATGAACCGACGACGGCGCTGGACGTGACGATTCAGGCGCAGATCCTGCAGCTCATCAACGTGCTGCAGCAGGAGATGGAGATGGGGGTGATCTTTATCACCCACGATATGGGCGTGGTTGCCGATATCGCCGATCGCGTACTGGTGATGCACAAGGGCTGCGCAGTAGAAACCGGCACGGTTGAGCAGATTTTTCACGCCCCCGCGCATCCTTACACCAAAGCGCTGCTGGCGGCGGTCCCGCGCCTGGGGGCGATGAACGGCAGCGATCTGCCGCGCCGTTTTCCGCTGATTTCCCTCGAGGCCTCTGAGCTGCAGGAGGATGAGCGCGAGCAGGACACCGTGGTGCCGGGTAAGCCCATTCTGGAAGTGCGCAATCTGGTCACCCGTTTTCCGCTGCGCAGCGGCGTATTGAACCGCGTCAAGCGCGAAGTGCACGCGGTGGAAAACGTCAGTTTCGATCTCTGGCCGGGCGAAACGCTGGCGCTGGTGGGGGAGTCAGGTTGCGGTAAGTCCACCACCGGGCGGGCGTTGCTCCGTCTGGTGGAATCACAGGAAGGCAGTATTACCTTTAACGGTGAGCGCATTGATACCCTTCCGGACAGCAGGCTGCAGGCGGTGCGGCGAGATATTCAGTTTATTTTCCAGGATCCGTATGCCTCCCTCGATCCGCGCCATACGGTGGGGTATTCGATCATGGAGCCGCTGCGGGTGCATAACCTGCTCGACGGCGAGGCGGCGCAGCGGCGCGTGGCCTGGCTGCTGGAGCGCGTCGGCCTGAAGCCGGAACACGCCTGGCGTTATCCGCACGAGTTTTCCGGCGGACAGCGGCAGCGTATCTGCATCGCCCGCGCGCTGGCGCTGAACCCGAAAGTGGTGATTGCCGATGAATCCGTCTCGGCGCTGGATGTCTCTATCCGCGCGCAAATCATTAATTTACTGCTGGATTTACAGCGGGATATGGGGATTGCCTTCCTGTTTATCTCGCACGATATGGCCGTGGTCGAGCGCATCAGCCATCGCGTGGCGGTGATGTTTATGGGGCAGATCGTGGAGATTGGGCCGCGAAGGGCGGTGTTTGAAAACCCGCAGCATCCTTACACCCGCAAGCTTATCGCGGCGGTCCCGGTTGCCGATCCCGCGCATCGTCGCGGCCAGCGCGTGCTGCTGCAGGATGAAATGCCGGGCAATATTCGTAAACGCGGCGAGGCCGTGGAGCGCGTGACGCTGCGCGAGGTCGGGCCGGGTCATTTCGTGGCTCCCCCGCGTCAGGACAATGCTTTTTCGCGGTTATAACTTACAACAGGCAGGAGAACACAATGGTTACTTTTATAGCGCGTAGATGGTTGTTAGCCGCGAGCGCGACGGCAGCCCTGTCCGCTGCCCCCGCGTTCGCTGCCAAAGACGTGGTGGTTGCCGTCGGCTCCAATTTCACCACGCTCGATCCGTATGACGCCAACGACACGCTCTCTCAGGCGGTGGCGAAATCGTTTTATCAGGGCCTTTTCGGCCTTGATAAAGAGATGAAGCTCAAAAACGTGCTGGCGGAGGGGTACACCGTGTCCGACGACGGGCTGGTGTATACCATTAAGCTCAGAACCGGCGTGAAGTTCCAGGATGGGACAGATTTCAATGCGGAGGCGGTGAAGGTTAACCTCGATCGCGCCAGCAATCCGGAAAATAGCCTCAAGCGCTATAACCTGTATAAAAATATCGCCAGCACCGAGGTGGTTGACCCGGCGACGGTAAAAATCACCCTGAAAGAGCCGTTCTCCGCATTTATCAATATCCTGGCGCATCCGGCAACGGCGATGATTTCCCCTGCCGCGCTGAAGAAATACGGCAAGGAGATTGGTTTCCACCCTGTAGGCACCGGTCCTTACGAACTGCTTACCTGGAACCAGACCGATTTTGTGAAGGTGAAGAAATTCGCGGGATACTGGCAGCAGGGGCTGCCGAAGCTCGATACCATCACCTGGCGCCCGGTGGTGGACAACAACACCCGCGCGGCGATGCTGCAAACCGGCGAGGCGCAGTTTGCCTTCCCGATCCCGTATGAGCAGGCCGCTATTTTGCAGAAAAACAGCAAGCTGGAGCTGGTCGCCAGTCCGTCGATCATGCAGCGCTACATCAGCATGAACGTCACGCAAAAGCCGTTCGATAACCCGAAGGTGCGTGAAGCTATCAACTATGCCATTAACCGTCAGGCGTTGGTGAAGGTCGCATTTGCGGGCTATGCCACGCCGGCGACCGGCGTGCTGCCGCCGGCAATCGCCTATGCGCAAAGCTATCAGCCGTGGCCGTACGATCCAGCCAAAGCGCGCGAGCTGCTGAAAGAGGCGGGCTTCCCCAACGGTTTCAGCACCACGCTGTGGTCCTCGCATAATCACAGTACCGCCCAGAAGGTGCTGCAGTTTACCCAGCAGCAGCTGGCGCAGGTCGGCATCAAGGCGCAGGTGACCGCGATGGATGCCGGACAGCGTGCGGCAGAAGTGGAGGGGAAAGGGCAGAAAGAGAGCGGCGTGCGGATGTTCTATACCGGCTGGACGGCCTCGACCGGTGAAGCCGACTGGGCGCTGTCGCCGCTGTTCGCCTCGCAGAACTGGCCTCCAACCCTGTTCAACACCGCGTTTTACAGCAACCCGCAGGTGGACAAAGACCTGGCCGATGCCCTGAAAACCACCAAACCGGAAGAGAAAGCGCGCCTCTACAAAGACGCGCAGGATATTATCTGGAAAGAGTCACCGTGGGTGCCGCTGGTGGTGGAGAAACTGGTGTCAGCCCATAATAAAGCGTTGACCGGGTTCTACATCATGCCGGACACGGGCTTTAGCTTTGACGATGCGGATTTAAAATAAACCTCATGCTGAATTATGTTTGTAAACGCCTGCTGGGGCTTATCCCGACGCTGCTGATTGTGGCGGTCCTGGTGTTTCTGTTTGTCCATATGCTGCCGGGCGATCCGGCGCGTCTGGTTGCCGGCCCTGAAGCGGATGCCACCGTCATTGACCTGGTGCGTAAGCAGCTTGGCCTCGACCAGCCGCTGTATATGCAGTTCATCCATTACATCTGTAATGTTCTGCAGGGCGATTTTGGTATCTCGATGGTGTCGCGCCGTCCGGTGTCGGAGGAGATTGCCACCCGCTTTATGCCGACGTTCTGGTTAACGATAGCCAGCATGAGCTGGGCGGTCGTGTTTGGGCTTGGCGCCGGGATTGTCGCGGCCGTCTGGCGCAACCGCTGGCCGGACAAGCTCGGCATGGCGCTGGCGGTAACCGGTATCTCCTTCCCGGCGTTCGCGCTGGGGATGCTGCTGATGCAGATCTTCTCCGTCGAACTGGGCTGGCTGCCCACCGTCGGGGCCGATACATGGAAGCATTACATCCTTCCTTCCATGACGCTGGGGGCTGCCGTTTCAGCGGTAATGGCCCGCTTTACCCGCGCCTCGTTCGTTGACGTGCTGAGCGAAGATTATATTCGCACCGCGCGGGCGAAAGGGGTTAGCGAGAAGTGGGTCATTCTGAAACACGGATTTCGCAATGCGATGATCCCGGTGGTGACGATGATGGGGCTGCAGTTTGGCTTCCTGCTCGGCGGCTCGATCGTCGTGGAAAAGGTCTTCAACTGGCCGGGACTGGGGCGCCTGCTGGTCGATTCCGTCGAGATGCGCGACTACCCGGTGATTCAGGCGGAAGTCCTGCTTTTCTCGCTGGAGTTTATTCTTATCAACTTAGTGGTGGACGTGCTCTACGCCGCCATTAACCCGGCCATCAGGTACAAGTAAGATGCGATTGTTGAACTGGCGACGTCAGGCCGTTTTAAACGCCATGCCGGGGCTAAAACCGGACCACGTCCGCACCCCGTGGTCTGAATTCTGGCGGCGTTTTCGTCGTCAGCCGGTCGCGATGACCGCGGGGCTGTTTGTGCTGCTGCTGATTGCGGTGGCAGTGATTGCGCCGTGGGTGGTGCCGTTTGATGCGGAAAACTATTTTGACTATGACCGTCTGAACGACGGACCGTCGATGCTGCACTGGTTCGGTGTGGACTCCCTCGGGCGGGATATCTTTAGCCGCGTGCTGGTGGGGGCGCAGATCTCGCTTGCCGCTGGGGTGTTCGCGGTGCTGATCGGCGCGGCCATCGGTATCGTGCTGGGTCTCGTTGCCGGGTATTACGAAGGCTGGTGGGACCGCATTATCATGCGCGTCTGCGACGTGCTGTTTGCTTTCCCCGGCATTTTGCTGGCGATTGCCGTGGTGGCGATCATGGGCAGCGGCATGGCGAACGTCATTATTGCTGTAGCGATCTTTTCGATTCCCGCGTTTGCGCGTCTGGTGCGCGGCAACACGCTGGTGCTTAAACAGCAGACCTTTATCGAGTCCGCCCGCAGCATGGGGGCCAGCGACGCCACCATTCTGTTCAGCCATATTTTGCCGGGTACGGTGTCGTCTATCGTGGTTTATTTCACCATGCGTATCGGCGTGTCGATTATCTCGGCGGCCAGCCTGTCGTTTCTGGGGTTAGGCGCACAGCCTCCGACGCCGGAGTGGGGCGCGATGCTGAACGAGGCGAGGGCAGATATGGTGATTGCGCCGCACGTGGCGATCTTCCCGAGTCTGGCGATTTTTCTGACCGTGCTGGCGTTTAACCTGCTGGGTGACGGGCTGCGCGACGCGCTGGATCCGAGGATTAAGGGGTAGTGCAGTGAAATGTGCCGGGTGGCGGCTACGCCTTACCCGGCCTACAAAAGCGGAGTGGGGAGATTAAACCCGGCTACCCCACAGGTCATACTCATCCGCGTTTTCAACCTTCACGCGAATAATATCACCCGGCTTAACGCTGGTTTCGCCGTTCAGGTACACCGCACCGTCGATTTCAGGGGCATCCGCCATGCTGCGGCCAATCGCGCCTTCTTCGTCCACTTCGTCAACGATGACCATGATCTCGCGGCCCACTTTCTCCTGCAGACGCTCGGCAGAGATCTGCTGCTGCAGCTGCATGAAGCGGTTCCAGCGCTCTTCTTTTACCTCTTCCGGCACCTGGTCAGCCAGCTCGTTGGCGGTTGCGCCCTCTACCGGGCTGTACTTGAAGCAGCCAACGCGGTCCAGACGGGCTTCTTTCAGGAAGTCGAGCAGCATCTGGAAATCTTCTTCGGTTTCACCCGGGAAGCCGACGATGAAGGTGGAGCGCAGGGTCAGATCCGGGCAGATTTCACGCCACTGCTTGATGCGCGCCAGCTGACGGTCAACGGAGCCGGGACGCTTCATCAGCTTCAGGATACGCGGGCTGGCGTGCTGCAGCGGAATATCCAGGTACGGCAGAATTTTGCCTTCCGCCATCAGCGGGATCACGTCGTCAACGTGCGGGTACGGGTATACGTAGTGCAGACGCGTCCAGATACCGAGCCTGGACAGCTGCTCGCACAGGCCCACCATGCTGGTTTTCACCGGCTCGCCGTTGTGGAAACCAGAGCGGTGCTTAACGTCCACGCCGTAAGCCGAAGTGTCCTGGGAGATGACCAGCAGCTCCTTCACGCCCGCGTCGGCCAGACGTTTCGCTTCCGCCAGCACTTCACCAATCGGACGGCTCACCAGATCGCCACGCATGGACGGGATGATGCAGAAGGTGCAGCGATGGTTGCAGCCTTCGGAAATTTTCAGGTACGCGTAGTGGCGCGGCGTCAGCTTCACGCCCTGTTCTGGCACCAGGCTCAGGAACGGGTTGTGCTTGGGTTTTGGCACGTAGTGATGAACATGTTGCAGCACCTGCTCGTAGCTGTGCGGGCCGGTGATCTCCAGCACCTTCGGGTGCACCTCGCGGATCTGGTCTTCTTTCGCGCCCAGACAGCCGGTAACAATCACTTTGCCGTTTTCCGTCAGGGCTTCACCGATGGCTTCCAGTGACTCCTGAACCGCGCTGTCGATAAACCCGCAGGTGTTCACGATCACCATATCGGCGTTGTCGTAGCTTGGCACCACGTCATAGCCCTCGGTGCGCAGTTCGGTCAGGATGCGTTCGGAATCCACCAGGTTTTTCGGGCAGCCCAGGGAGACGAAGCCGATTTTCGGCTGGTGCGTAACATTGCTCATAGGTTAAAAATTCATCAATTATGGAGTTATCAGGGCGGGATTTTACAGCGTATCGCGGGGGATTTATACACTCTTCGCAAGGCGGATGCGTCGGGCAGACGTTGTAACATTGTAAATAATGTTAATCAGTTAATAAAAATTGATCCCAGGCATTAAACTGTACAAAAAATGTACTTATCCTGATTATGCACAATGGCTGACAGAGGAGGAAAGAGCATGACCGTTGACAGACTAAAACGCGATCTGCTGAACAAGCTGATCAACGCCCGAATCGACCTGGCCGCGTACCTGCAGTTGAGGAAGGCGAAAGGGTATATGTCAGTCAGCGAAAGCGAACATCTGCGTGATAACCTGTTTGAACTGTGTAATTTCATGCGTGAAAAAGCACCGACCCTGAAGGCGAACTACGGCGAAAGTGAGCTGATCGCGCTGCACCGCGCCGCTGAGGTGCTCTCCATCGCTGGGGTATGTTTGATGAATGGACGCCACGACTGCCCGAATTTTATCGCTGTTAACGCGGAGAAGCTTGAAAACTGCCTGACCACGCTCTCTCTATGCATCATGTGCCTGAACGAGCACGAGAAGCTTGAACAGCACTGAGCCAGGGGGAGGCAACTCCCCCTTCTGATTAAGCTTTTGTAAAAGTGGTAACGCGCCCGGATGCAGTGGCTAACCTTTATGCCATATGCCGATAAAGGAGCGCGTTATGACTCGATCCTCGCTAATTTCCCTGTTTGCGCTGTTCGTTCCGTTTTCGCTACTTGCAGCCCCAGAGGCGGTCAAGGTCGAGGTGCTGCAAAATAAACTCGATCACCCATGGTCTCTGGCATTTTTGCCGGACAATAAAGGCCTGCTGGTGACCCTGAAGGGCGGTCAGCTCAAACGCTGGCAGGCCGGAAAAGGGCTGTCCGATCCGATTATCGGCGTGCCGAAGGTCTGGGCAAACGGTCAGGGAGGATTGCTGGACGTGGTCCTCGCCCCGGATTTCGAAAAGTCGCGCCGCGTCTGGCTGAGCTACGCCGAGGCCGGGCATGACGGCAAAGCCGGAACGGCGGTGGGCTATGGCCGACTGAGCGACGATCTGACGCGGATTGACGCTTTCCAGGTGGTGTTCCGCCAGATGCCGAAACTCTCCACCGGGAACCATTTTGGCGGGCGGCTGGTGTTCGACGGCAAAGGCGCTCTCTTTATCGGACTCGGCGAGAACAACCAGCGTCCGACGGCGCAGGATCTGGACAAGCTGCAGGGTAAAGTCGTGCGCCTCACCGAAGACGGGAAAGTGCCGCCGGATAACCCGTTTGTGAATACTCCCGGCGCGCGCCCCGAAATCTGGTCTTACGGCATTCGTAACCCGCAGGGGATGGCGATGAATCCATGGAGCGACGCGCTGTGGCTGAACGAGCACGGCCCGCGCGGCGGGGATGAGATCAACATCCCGGAGAAAGGAAAGAACTACGGCTGGCCGCTGGCAACGCACGGCATTAACTACAGCGGCCTGAAAATCCCGGAAGCCAAAGGCGAGCACGTTGAGGGCACCGAGAAACCGCTGTTCGTCTGGAAAGTGTCACCTGCCGTGAGCGGGATGGCGTTTTACAACAGCGACGTCTTCCCGCAGTGGAAAAACAAGCTGTTTATTGGGGCGCTGAAGGAAAAGGACGTTATCGTGCTGAGCGTTGAGGGAAACAAGGTGACGGAGGACGGGCGCATTCTGGGCGACCGGGATCGTCGTATTCGCGATGTGCGGGTGGGGCCAGACGGCTATTTATATGTCCTGACCGACGAGACGGACGGGCAGCTGTTGAAAGTCAGCCCGTCCGGTGCGTAATCAGGTGACCGGGATCATCACCACGTTGCGGTAAGCCGGGCGATCGCTCAGCTGTTTAAGCCAGCGCTCAAGGTGAGGGCACGGCGTCCACTTCAGGCCCATGTTGGTCAGGTTCCAGACGAACGGCGCTACGGCAATATCGCCCACGCCGAAGGCCTCACCGGAGAACCAGGCGTGCTTCGCCAGTTCGTCATCCATCATCGCAAACAGGTTTTCGCAGGCGTCCTGGGCGGCATGAATGGCCGGATAGTCGCGCTCGGCTTCCGGCGTACGGATAAGCCCCATCAGGATCACGCGGTGGGTTGGCGATAGCGTCTGATTCGCCCAGTCCATCCACTTTTCGCCCTGGGCGCGCTGCGCAGGGCTTTCTACCCACAGGCGGCCCTGACCGTACTGGGCGGCAAGGTAACGCACAATGGTGTTGGACTCCCAAAGCGTCGCGTCTGTTTCATCATCGCGCAGCAGCGGCACCAGTCCGTTCGGATTCATGGCCAGATAGTCGGCCTCTTTGTTCACGCCGAACGACATGCCGGCCATGATTTGATTGAACGGTAAATCCAACTCCTCGAGCGTCCAGAGCACTTTCTTAACGTTGGTCGAGTTGTTCCTGCCCCATAGCGTAATCATATTTACTCCTGATGAGATGTGAATCCGGGTCAGCTTTCGCCATGGTGAGATAAACCTAACAATTACGCAACAGAAGACAAAAAAATCGCCTGAATCAAAGCGTATCTGAATGTTATTGCATAAACTTTAATAACTTTACCCTCGTTGGGTTTCTTTAACCGTTTTAGTGCGCTATTACTCATCGCTTCTTGCGACACGGTGATGTGACGTAATTTTTGAATGGACACTCGGGTGGCATTTATGACGCGTAAAATGACTTCTCTGCGCAGCCTTGCGACAGGCTCTGCGCTCCTTTTCCTGTTTGCACCAACCCTCTACGCAGCTGAACAGGCTGCGCCCGAAGCGCCGCCTGTGGATGCGCGCGCCTGGATCCTGATGGATTATTCCAGCGGTAAAGTGCTGGCGGAAGGCAATGCGGATGAGAAACTCGATCCGGCAAGCCTGACCAAAATCATGACCAGCTATGTGGTCGGCCAGGCGTTGAAAGCGGGCAAGATTAAGCTGGACGATATGGTCACCATCGGGAAGGATGCCTGGGCGACCGGAAACCCGGCGCTGCGCGGGTCTTCCGTGATGTTCCTGAAGCCAGGCGATCAGGTTTCCGTTTCCGATCTGAACAAAGGGGTAATTATTCAGTCGGGAAATGATGCGTGCATCGCGCTGGCCGATTACGTTGCCGGCAGCCAGGATTCTTTCATTGGCTTGATGAATGGCTACGCGCAGAAACTGGGCTTAACCAACACCACGTTCAAAACGGTTCACGGTCTGGATTCGCCGGGACAGTTCAGTACCGCGCGCGACATGGCGCTGCTGGGGAAAGCGCTGATCCACGACGTGCCGGATGAATACGCCATCCATAAAGAGAAAGAGTTTACCTTCAATAAAATCCGCCAGCCGAACCGCAACCGCCTGCTGTGGAGCAGCAACGTTAACGTGGACGGAATGAAAACCGGCACCACGGCGGGCGCAGGCTATAACCTGGTGGCCTCCGCGACTCAGGGCGACATGCGCCTGATTTCGGTGGTGCTGGGTACTAAAACCGATCGCATCCGGTTTAACGAATCAGAAAAACTGCTGACCTGGGGCTTCCGTTTCTATGAAACCGTGACGCCGATTAAACCGGATGCCACGTTCGTCAGCCAGCGCGTCTGGTTTGGCGACAAGAGTGAAGTGAATCTGGGCGCTGGCGAAGCGGGCTCGGTAACCATTCCTCGTGGCCAGCTGAAAAACCTGAAGGCCAGCTATACCCTGACCGACCCGCAGCTCACGGCGCCGCTGAAAAAGGGCCAGGTGGTTGGGACGATTGATTTCCAGCTAAACGGTAAGTCTATTGAACAGCGTCCGCTGATTGTGATGGAAGCGGTAGAAGAGGGCGGCTTCTTCAGCCGGATGTGGGATTTCGTATTAATGAAATTCCACGGATGGTTTGGCAGCTGGTTTAGCTAAACCTGATGGATTTTCTCCCTCTCCCTGTTGGAGAGGGCCGGGGTGCGGGTATCACACCGCACCCCTTTTAATACATCAACTTCACCTGCTGCGCCTTCGCATGGGCCACAATCTCGTCGTCCGGGCGGCAGTCGCTGACGATGGCGTCAAACTGCGCCAGCTCGCCCATTCTCGCCGAACGCACCTTACCAAACTTACTGTGATCGACCACCAGCACATGGTACTGCGCGGCGCTTAACGCCCAGTGCTTCACCGGCAGCTCTTCCAGGTTAAAGCAGGTCGCGCCCTGACGCACGTTGACGCCTGCGGCGGAATAAAACGCGATATCCGGACAGAGGTTGCTGAGCGTGTCCTGCAGGTTAAGCGGCTTAAAGATGGCGTTGCTGGCGTGAAACTCACCGCCGCAGAGGATCACCCGGCACTCCGGTTTCTCCTGAAGGGCCAGAAAGGTATTCAGGGAGTAGCACACGGCGGTGAAAGGGAGGCTGCTGTCGATGGCTTCGATAATCCAGGGCGTTGTGGTTCCGCAGTCAAAAAACAGCGTCTGGTGCGGCTGTACCAGTGAGGCCGCAAGCCGGGCGGCTTTGCGTTTCTCTTCCACCAGGCGCGTCTTCTGGTCGCTGATCAGATAATGGCTGGCGCTACGCGGCTCAAGCACAATATACCCGCCCAGCAGCACGACGGGCGCGCTTTCGCTGTTCAAATCCCGACGAATGGTCATCTCTGAGACGCCGAGGAGGTTGGCGGCTTCCTTAAGATGCAGCTTATCGCTGCGCTTCAGCGCCTGTAGCAGCTGAGCAATGCGGTCATCGCGACGTGTTTCCATAGTTCCTCGGGATAAAAAAGTGAACCCCCGCAGGGCGGGGGCTCAAGTGTAACCTGTCAGGTTGGGGTTAGTCACGTATCCAGCCTTTGCGGATCGGGATAGCGAAAATGGCGCGATAGAGCGAAGACAGCGTGCGGTAAAGCGCTTCACCGAAGAGGCTCCACAGAATAGCCGCGCTCACGCAGCCAATCAGCCCGACCAGGAAACCGCCCACCATATCCAGCGGCCAGTGAACGCCCAGGTAAACGCGAGACCAGGCGATAGCCATGGCTGCCACCATCAGGATCGCACCGGACCACAGGCGATGCCAGAACAGGAAGGCCAGCGCAAAGGTGAAGATCACTGTCCCGTGATCGCTCGGGAACGAGTCATCCGGCGCGTGGTGCAGGAAGGTATAGCCCACGCGATCGACAAAAGGACGATCGTGCGGGAACGCATGGCCGAGAATGTAGCTCACCAGGACGCTTACGCCGAGCGCCATTGCGACTTTAATCACCAGCTGGCGCTGCGCCTTCACCTGGCTGCGGGGACCCCATAACCAGAGGATGACTGCCAGTGCAGGCACGATACCGATCAGATCTTTTGCGAGAAAGGTGGCAAAATCGATCGTCCACTCAGGCGAGGCTGGCGTGGCATTGATCAGATAAAACAGCTGATAATTCAGATTCTCTAGCATAGCGTTATCACTCTTTAGCAAACCAGGTGGAAACCAGCCCGTAGACGGCCACCTGGGAAAACCAGACCCACCACCCGGCCCACAGGTTGTGAGAGAAAAAATGTGCCCCGCGCATGACCTGGCCGAAGCCCATCGCCAGACCGAGCGCCACGCCGAGGATCACAAAGCTCCAGGCGAGACGCGGACGCTCGCGCCAGAAGGCAAAAAACAGCCCCATCACCATAAAGCCGCTGGAGGCATGACCGCCGGGGAAACAGCGCCCCGGACCGCTGTCAGAAGGTAGGGCACTGAAAAGGGGATAAGAGACGGCCTTTCCGCCATACTCCACCAGATCCCACGGACAGCTGTGATGGCTCACGCTTTTCAACGCACCTACTACCAGCGCACCGAGCCCCATCAGCAGCGCCGCCATAACCAGCCTTGCGTTACGCTTGTAAGCGCCGTAAAACAGCGCCACGGCACCTAAGGCGATGGCAATGTACTTCGCCAGACGGTGGTTCAGCAGATCCAGCAGATGGTCTTTCTGCAGCGGGAAGCTCTGCGTTGCCGCGTCATACCAAAAGCCGGTGATCCATCTGTCGAGCGCTTCATTGCGCGATAGCCACGTAAACACCACGGCAAGGGCAATCAGTATGAAAAGCTGATAACCATAAAAGCGGGGCGGTAAGCGGTAAAGTCGTTTTGTCTTATTTGTCTGTAAGTTAGACAATTCTGAACGGCTGGAGGTGAGTGCCATAATTTGGGGTCGTTGACGAGTAATCGGGCTATCATAAAACTGTCAACTTAAGGAAACCTTAAACGAAGACGATATGTGCTTTATTTCTGTTTATCCTCGATATATCACTATCTCGGGCTGCGGCATTTCATTAAACTCGTCGCGATTTTGTCATTATAAAGAGATTGCATGTTAAACCGTTCTTCTTCTGGTTCACGTCTGGGTCGTCAGGCGTTGCTTTTCCCTCTGTGTCTGGTGCTCTACGAATTCTCTACCTATATCGGCAACGATATGATCCAGCCCGGTATGCTGGCCGTCGTTGCGCAGTACAACGCGGGTATTGAGTGGGTACCGACCTCCATGACCGCCTATCTGGCTGGCGGCATGTTTTTACAGTGGCTGTTAGGCCCGCTGTCGGATCGTATTGGCCGCCGTCCGGTAATGCTGACGGGCGTGGTCTGGTTTGTCGTCACCTGTCTCGCCACGCTGCTGGCGCAAAACATTGAACAATTTACCCTGCTGCGCTTCCTGCAGGGGGTGAGCCTGTGCTTTATCGGCGCCGTGGGGTATGCCGCCATTCAGGAGTCGTTTGAAGAGGCGGTGTGCATCAAAATTACCGCGCTGATGGCGAACGTGGCGCTGATTGCTCCCTTACTCGGGCCGCTGGTGGGTGCCGCGTGGGTGCATGTTGCGCCGTGGGAAGGGATGTTTGTGCTCTTTGCGGTTCTCGCCGCCATCGCATTCTTTGGCCTGCACCGTGCGATGCCGGAAACGGCGACCCGCATCGGCGAGAAGCTCTCGCTGAAAGAGCTGGGTCGGGATTACAAAGAGGTGCTGAAGAATGGCCGCTTTGTGGCGGGCGCGCTGGCGACCGGGTTCGTTAGCCTGCCGCTGCTGGCGTGGATTGCGCAGTCGCCGGTTATTATCATCAGCGGCGAAAAGCTCAGCAGCTATGAGTATGGCCTGCTGCAGGTGCCGATCTTTGGCGCGCTGATTATCGGGAACCTGGTGCTGGCACGTCTGACGTCACGCCGCACCGTGCGTTCACTGATTATCATGGGCGGCTGGCCGATTGCGGCAGGGCTGATTCTGGCTGCTGTGGCAACCGTCGCATCATCCCACGCCTATCTTTGGATGACGGCGGGACTCAGCCTCTATGCTTTCGGGATTGGCGTGGCCAACGCCGGGCTGGTGCGCCTGACGCTGTTTGCCAGTGAGATGAGTAAAGGAACAGTCTCAGCGGCGATGGGGATGTTGCAGATGCTGATTTTTACCGTCGGTATTGAAGTGAGCAAGCATGCCTACGTGATGGGCGGCAACGGGTTGTTCAGCCTGTTTAACCTCGCCAACGGCGTGCTGTGGGTTGGACTGATGGTGGTGTTCCTGAAAGACAAACGCGTCGGAAACACTCTGCAACCGTGATCTTTATTCCCTCTCCCTGTGGGAGAGGGTTAGGGTGAGGGCACCAGACCGCACGCGGTCAATTAAACGGTGCTTCCCCGTTCAACACCTTCTCAATCACGTTTAAAACGCCTTCATCGTTATTATGCGGCGCTTCAAAACGCGCCGCCGCTTTTATATGCGGCCTGGCATTCGCCATCGCAAAGCTGAACCCGGACTGGCGCAGCATCTCCACGTCGTTGCCGCTGTCGCCGAAGGCCACCACTTCGCTATCGTCTATGCCCCAGCGCTTTTGCAGGATCCGCAGGCCGTTGGCTTTATGCACGCCGGGGATAATCAGGTCGATACTGCCGTGACCGGTGGTGACGGGCACCATGATGTCACTCAGCTTTTCATGCAGCAGCGCCTGAATACGCGGAATTTCATCATCAGAAACGTTAAGCCCGAACTTGAAGAAAATATCGTTCAGGTTGTCAAAATCACTGACCATTTCGAGACGGTGATAGTACTTTGCCGCGATATCCTTAAAGCCTTCGTCATAGCATTTCAGCGTGTACGCGCTGCTTTTCCCGCAGGCGATGATCTCAATGCCCGGAACGTCGTTTAACACGTTCGCGACGGTCGCGAAATGGGCTTTCGACAGTTCGCCGTTAAAGACATCTTCACCTTCGCTCACGACCCAGCCGCCGTTTTCGGCGACGAACGCAATTTCATGCGCAATCTCCGGGAAAAAGGAGATCAGCTGGTAGTACTGGTTGCCGCTGGCGACCACGAAGCGAATGCCTTGCTCCTTCATGCGGGCGTACTGCGCCAGAAAGCGCGGGCGATTATAGGTCTTGGCATCGCTCAGGAATGTGCCATCCATGTCGACGGCGATCAGTTTAACGCTCATATCCCTTCTCCAGTGTCGTGTGTTTCGTTTCCGGCTTTGCCACCGCGCGCGCCACCAGCGCGGCGATGATGACCAACCCTAATACCACCAGCATGGCACTGCGCAGCCCGTAGTGCTCGCCGAGGAAGCCGAGCAGCGGCGGCCCGACCAGGAAGGCGAGATAGCCCGTGGTTGCCACCACGCTGACGCGCGTCGGGGCATCCGGGCCGGTGTCGCTGGCGGCTGAAATGGTCAGCGGGAAGCCGAGCGACGCGCCCAGTCCCCAGAGGATCACCGAGACGCCGGCAATCCAGTCGACATCCACAAAAATGATCATCGCGATGCCCAGCCCGCCCAGCAGGGCGCTGGCGCGCACCACCGCCACGCGGCTATAGCGGTCGATAAACCAGCCGCCGGTGAAACGCCCGACCGTCATCCCCAGCGTAAACCCGGCGTAAATCAGCGAGCCGGAGGTCGGGCTAAAGCCGTGACCGTCCACCATCAGCAGCGGCAGCCAGTCGTTGGCGGAACCTTCGGCGAACGCCATCGCCAGCACAACCACGCCGATCAGCATCAGCTGGAAATCGCGGTAGAAGGGCAGCCCTTTTTCGGCCGAGTGCTGTTCGTCCGCGGAGTTCTTACCGGTGCCGTCCGGGATGGCCCGGATGCCGGTCAGGATCGGAATGATGCACACCAGCGCCGCCAGCAGGATATGCAGATTCGCGCTCACGCCAGTGGCCGTCAGCGCCATCCCCACGCCCGCACCGGCAAGCGTGCCGAGGCTGTAAAAGCCGTGCATCATCGGCAGCACGGTTTTGTTCATCTCACGTTCGACCGCTGCCCCTTCAACGTTTATTGCAACCTCTGCCGAACCGAAGCTTCCACCAAATACCGTCAGGCCCAGGGCGAAAAGCACCGGCGAAGCAAACCACAGCGCGGTGCTCAATATCCCCATCCCTAACACGGCAAAACACATGGTGGTGCGGATCACCGCCCGCGTGCCAAAGCGCTTCACCAGCCACGCGGAGCAGAGGATGCCGCTCATGGAGCCTATCGACAGGCCGAACAACACGATGCCCATCTCAGCGGTAGAAACGGACAAAATATCGCGAATGGCGGGCGTACGCGTGGCCCAGGAGGCCATCAGCAGGCCGGGAATAAAGAAGAACATAAACAGCGCCCACAGGCGGAGCTGCAGGGCTTTACGGGGAGAGGTCAGCGTCATTGGGGTAGCACCAGAAGTACAACAATAGCGACAACACTAGCAAGTATGTGTACATTTGTACACAAACCACGTGAGGAATTTATGAGCAGACCACCGAACGATCCGCATCGCCGGGAGAAGATCCTGCAGGCAACGCTTGATACCATTGCCGGGCACGGGATTCACGCCGTCACGCACCGTAAAATCGCCACCTGCGCGGGCGTGCCGCTGGGGTCGATGACCTACTATTTCGACGGTATGGAGCCGCTGCTGGAGGAGGCCTTCACGTGGTTTACCCGGCAGATGTCGCAGCAGTACCGGGATTTCTTCGCCGGCGTCACCGGGCCGGAAATGGCGTGCGAATCCATCACCACGCTGATTCACAGCTCGCAGGTGACGACCCCGCACAACATGGCGCTGATGTATCAGCTCTACGCCTTTATGCACCGCAGCGCGGCGCTCAAAACGGTGATGCAGGACTGGATGAAGATGAGCCAGACCACGCTGGAGCAGTGGTTCGACCCGGTCACCACCCGCGCGCTGGACGGGTTTATCGAAGGGATGACGCTGCACTACGTGACCGACCGGACGCCGTTAACCCGCGAAGAGATCCGGGCGATGGTGGGGAGAATTGCGGGCGAGGGGAACCCTTAGGTATTACTCGCCCTGTCACTTTTACCTGTGTTCGATTTTTTTCCCGCTGGCGTCAACGACGGCTTCGCCATCCTCTTTCGTAAACGCCCCTTTCTGCGCGTCCGGCAGGATGTCGAGGACAACTTCAGATGGGCGGCACAGGCGGGTGCCCAGCGGCGTCACCACGATCGGACGGTTAATCAGGATCGGGTGTTGCAGCATAAAATCGATAAGCTGGTCGTCGGTGAAGTTATCGTCGGCAAGGCCCAGCTGTTCATAGGGCTCCACGTTTTTACGCAGCAGGTCTCGCACTGAAATGCCCATATCGGCAATCAGAGTGGTCAGCTCATCGCGCGACGGCGGAGTTTCCAGATAGAGGATAATTTCTGGCTCCGTGCCGCTGTTGCGGATCATCTCCAGCGTGTTGCGCGACGTGCCGCAGGCGGGGTTGTGATAGATAGTGATGTGGCTCATATCAGTGGCTCATTACAGTGTGAAGGAGAGACGTAGCGCCAGCGCGGCGAGCGTCACAAACAGGACCGGCAGCGTCATAATGATGCCCGTCCGGAAATAGTAGCCCCAGGTAATCGTCATGTTTTTCTGCGCCAGCACGTGGAGCCAGAGCAGGGTGGCGAGGCTGCCGATAGGGGTGATTTTTGGCCCCAAATCGCAGCCAATCACGTTGGCGTAAATCATCGCGTCCTTGATCAAGCCTGTCGCCGTACTGCTCTCAATGGAGAGCGCGCCAATCAGTACCGTGGGCATATTGTTCATTATGGATGACAGAAACGCGGTGATGAACCCGGTTCCCAGCGTGGTGATCCACAGCCCGTGTCCGGCCAGGCTATCCAGTACGCCTGAGAGATATTCCGTCAGCCCTGCATTGCGCAGGCCATACACTACCAGATACATCCCCAGCGAGAAGATAACGATCTGCCACGGTGCGCCGCGCAGCACTTTTCCGGTGTTTATCGCATGTCCGCGTTTTGCAACGGCAAACAAAATCAGCGCGCCGACGGCCGCAATGGCGCTGACCGGAATGCCGAGAGGTTCAAGCACGAAGAAACCGACGAGCAGAAGGAGCAGGACGATCCAGCCCGTTCTGAACGTCGGGAGATCGTGAATGGCCCGAGCGGGCTCGCGGAGTTTTGCCAGGTCATATTTCGGGGGAATTTCCTTGCGGAAGAAGAGATGGAGCATCACCAGCGTTGCGGCAATCGCGGCGATATCAACCGGGATCATTACCGAAGCGTATTCGCTGAACCCCAGCTTAAAGAAGTCTGCCGACACAATGTTGACCAGGTTAGACACAATCAGCGGCAGGCTGGCGGTATCGGCGATAAAACCTGCTGCCATCACAAACGCCAGCGTGGCCTGCTTGCTGAACCCCAACGCCAGCAGCATGGCGATAACTATAGGCGTCAGGATCAGCGCCGCGCCGTCATTGGCAAACAGCGCCGACACGGCTGCACCCAGCAGCACGATATACGTAAATAGCAATCGCCCGCGGCCATTTCCCCAGCGGGCAACGTGCAGCGCCGCCCACTCAAAAAAGCCGGACTCATCCAGCAGAAGGCTGATGATGATAACGGCGATAAACGTCGCCGTGGCGTTCCAGACGATATTCCACACGACCGGAATATCGTTAATGTGAATTACGCCGCTAATCAGCGCGAGCACGGCGCCGATGGTGGCGCTCCAGCCAATACTCAGTCCTTTGGGCTGCCAGATGACCAGTACCAGCGTAAACAGAAAAATTGCCCCTGCCAGAAACATTTGTTACTCCGATATATCTGTTTTTGTGAATGTGTTGTTATCAGCACGAGCCTGAAAGTCGGTTTTTAAGCTTCATGCGCGTCTCTTCCCGCAGGCAGTTCCAGCTGTTGTCGATAACAGTTGCCGCCCATGCAGGCATGTTTGGAGAGAGACGGTAATGGACCCATTTGCCCTCGCGACGATCGATAACCAGCCCGGACTCGCGCAGCAAGGCCATGTGGCGTGAGACTTTCGGTTGCGACTCGGTGGTGGCGGAGCAGAGATCGCAGACGCACAATTCTCCGGCTTCACGGAGCAGCATGACGATGGCGAGCCGCGTTTCGTCGGAGAGGGTTTTGAAGAGCTGGAGCGGGTGGAGCATGTGGATTCCTGCTAGTCGATTAAATCACATATGCTTAATCATATATGTTTTGACGGCGAGCGAGAAGAAAAGATTAGAGAAAGGTGAATTTAAGGCAACAAAAAACCCATCAACCTTGAACCAAAACGGCGGGGTTGATGGGCTCCACAAATTGGGGACATCAAAGAAAAGCAGTGGCACTAGTTATGACTGCCCCCTGATTAAAAAGTTCTGCGCTTAACGAAAATATTTTTCACCACGCGCAAACTTAAGAGTTATCCGAGTCCAGGCCAGATGATGACGATCAGCGTACCCGCCAGCGTCAGCAGCACGTTAGCAATAGCATAGGTTCCCGCATACCCCAGCGCCGGAATGTTGCTTCGCGCGGTGTCGCTGATAATCTCCATAGCCGGCGCACAGGTACGCGCCCCCATCATGGCCCCGAAGAGCAGGGCGCGGTTCATGCGCAGCACGTAGGCGCCGAAAAGGAAGCAGATAACGACCGGCACCAGGCTGACGATAAGTCCGGAAACCAGCATCTGCCAGCCGACGGCACCAAGGCTGTGTCCGATACCGCTACCGGCGCTTAAGCCGACGCCCGCCATGAAGACCATCAGACCGAACTCTTTCACCATGTTCAGGGCGCCCTGCGGAATGTAACCGAAGGTCGGGTGGTTCGCTCGCAGGAAGCCCAGCATGATCCCGGCAAACAGCAGCCCGGCGGCGTTACCGATGCCGAAGCTAAAGTTGCTGAACTGGAAGGTGATCATCCCGATCATCAGGCCAACAATAAAGAAGGCGCAGAAGGCCAGCAGGTCGGTGACCTGGCTGTGAATGGAGATAAAACCGATGCGGTCGGCAACGGTTTTCACGCGTCGGGCGTCGCCGCTGACCTGAAGAACGTCACCTTTGTTGAGCACGACGTTATCGTCGATAGGCATCTCAATCTGGCTGCGGATCACGCGGTTGAGGAAGCAGCCGTGGTCGGTCAGCTTCAGCTGCGCCAGACGGCGGCCTACGGCGTTATGGTTTTTGACCACGATCTCTTCGGTGACGATACGCATGTCGAGCAGGTCGCGGTCGAACACCTCTTTGCCGTTACGGAAGCTTGGATCGAGACGGGCGTGGGCATCCGGATAACCCACCAGCGCGATGTCGTCGCCCATCTGCAGCACCGCGTCGCCGTCCGGGTTCGCCAGAATGCCGTTGCGTCGAATGCGCTCGATATAGCAGCCCGTCTGGCGGTAAATCCCCAGCTCGCGCAGATTTTTGCCGTCTGCCCATGCCACCAGCTCTGGCCCGACGCGATACGCGCGGATCACCGGGAGATAGACTTTACGTTTGGAATCGGTATCGAGACCGCGCTCGCGTGCGATTTGCTGGGCGCTGGTCTGCAGATCCTGGTGCTGAAGTTTTGGTAGGTAACGCGCGCCAACGATAAGGCTCACCAGACCAATCAGATAGGTCAGGGCATAGCCCAGGCTCAGGTGGTCGAGGGCGGTGGAGAGCTGCGCGCCGGCCATGCCGGAATGGCGCAGGGTATCACCGGCACCCACGAGCACGGGGGTGGAGGTCATGGAGCCTGCCAGCATACCGGCCGTTAACCCGATATCCCAGCCAAACAGTTTACCCAGCCCTAACGCGATCAGCAGCGCGCTGCCGACCATGACCAGCGCCAGCATCAGATAATTTTTGCCGTCGCGGAAGAAAATTGAAAAAAAGTTCGGTCCCGCTTCCACGCCAACACAAAAAATAAACAGCATAAAACCTAAGTTGAGCGCGTCCGTGTTAATGCTGAAGTGCTGCTGGCCTAATAATAAGGAGACGACTAAAACGCCAATGGAATTACCAAGTTGAACTGAACCCAGGCGCAATTTACCCAGGCAAAGCCCCAGCGCCAGTACCACAAATAATAACAGGATGTAATTCCCATTTAACAAGTCTGCGACGTTTATATTCACGGAGGCTAACTTCTTGTTTACCAGTAAGTTGTTGAATGAAAGGACTATTTGGGCTACTGTTTTCTGGGTCAGGGAAAGGCGTTAACGCTCCCTGTTTCCTGCTTTATTCCCTAAAACATTAGCTGGCCGATAGTTTAATCGTATTAGCTACTGACAGCTACCTATTATCGCATCACCCTGTACGTACTTTGGCAAGGATTGCCGTATTGCTTTATCTGACTGGGCGTCTACCCGACGAAGGTGTATTTGATAGAGAGAAGTCAGGAGGATAATTTGAACATTAAACGAAACTGGGCGGGGGTGTTCAGCTGCTTTTTGCTGTTCACGGTCGTATGCATGTCGCTTGCTTTTAATGTGAAAGGGGCATTCAGGGCGGCGGGTCATCCGGAGCTGGGGCTGCTCTTTTTTACGCTGCCGGGGGCTGCTGCCAGTTTTCTCTCCCGTAAAGGGGAGGTGGTGAAGCCGCTGCTGGGCGCTATGCTGGCCGCGCCGCTCTGTTTGCTGCTGATGCGCTTGCTCTATATATCAACGCGGAGTTTCTGGCAGGAACTGGCATGGCTGATGAGCGCCGTATTCTGGTGCGCCCTTGGCGCGCTCTGCTACTTATTTGTGCACAGTCTGCTTCAACACCGACGGCACCACAAATAAAAACGCCCTCTCTGTGAGGGCGTCCTTTCATTACTGGGCAGCAAACAGGCCCAGATGCTCTTTGGCGTAAGCTTCAAAGTCAGTGCAGCCGCCAATGTGCTTCTGATCGAGGAAGATCTGCGGCACGGTTTCAACCGGCTTGCCGACGGTTTTTTCGAGATCCGCTTTCGTGATGCCTTCCGCGTGGATATCCACGTAACGGAAGTTGAAGTCATCGCGCTCTTCTGTCAGTTTCTCAGCCAGCTCTTTCGCGCGTACACAGTATGGGCACCCTGGACGACCAAAAATTACTGCAAACATTTCTCTCTCCTCAAAAAACAAGCCTGACGGCGAATAGGACATATAGTGCCCGATAACCTGCCGCCATTAAAGAAGGTTTCGCCTGTCGCTTCGATACAGTCAGGCTATGTTTCGCCAATTACACCGCGCAAAACATTGCCTATACTGGCTGGCATAAGGTTTAAGCAAGAGAAAGAGAGACAAGATGACACCAACGATTGACCTGCTCCGTTCCCACCGTTCCATTCGCCACTTCACCGATGAGCCGATTACCGAGGCGCAGCGCGAAGCGATTATTAATAGCGCAAGGGCGACCTCCAGCTCCAGCTTCCTGCAGTGCAGCTCGATTATCCGCATCACCGACCCGGCCATGCGTGAACAGCTGGTCACGCTGACCGGTGGGCAGAAGCATGTGGCCCAGGCGGCGGAGTTCTGGGTGTTCTGCGCCGACTTTAACCGCCACCTGCAGATCTGCCCCGAGGCCGAGCTGGGGCTGGCCGAACAGCTTCTGCTGGGCGTGGTGGATACCGCTCTGATGGCGCAAAACGCCTTCACGGCGGCGGAATCGCTGGGGTTAGGCGGTGTCTATATCGGCGGCCTGCGTAATAACATCGAAAGCGTGACCGAGCTACTGAAGCTGCCAAAACATGTACTGCCGCTGTTCGGCCTGTGCCTCGGATGGCCTGCGGATAACCCGGATCTGAAGCCGCGCATTCCTGCCGCTATGCTGGTGCACGAAAATCACTACCAGCCGGTCGATCAGGACGTCCTGAATCAATATGATGAAGAACTGGCGAACTACTACATGACGCGCGGTAGCAATAATCGTCGTGATACCTGGAGTGACCATATTCGTCGCACCATCATTAAAGAAAATCGCCCGTTTATTCTTGATTACCTCCACAAACAGGGGTGGGCGACGCGATAGTCCATTCCTCCTGCGCCAGCCTGCGTATATGATATGCAGGCTTTTTCCATGTCTTCAGAGAGGTGCAGGGTGAAAATTGCCATATTGTCCCGGGATGGAACGCTCTATTCATGTAAGCGCCTGCGAGAAGCGGCGGCGAAACGCGGGCATCAGGTTGAGATCCTCGACCCGATGTCCTGCTATATGAACATCGATCCGGCCGCCTCGTCGATTCACTACAAAGGCCGCAAGCTGCCGCACTTTGATGCGGTGATCCCCCGCATCGGCTCCCAGATAACCTATTACGGCACCGCCGCGCTGCGCCAGTTCGAGATGCTGGGCAGCTATCCGCTCAACGAATCCGTCGCCATTTCACGCGCCCGCGACAAGCTGCGCTCGCTGCAGCTCCTCGCCCGTCAGGGGATCGATCTTCCCGTCACGGGGATTGCCCATTCACCGGACGACACCAGCGATCTCATCGACATGGTGGGCGGTGCGCCTTTGGTGATTAAGCTGGTGGAAGGCACGCAGGGCATTGGCGTAGTGCTGGCGGAAACGCGTCAGGCGGCGGAGAGCGTGATTGACGCTTTTCGGGGACTGAATGCGCATATTCTGGTGCAGGAGTACATTGAAGAGGCGAAAGGACGCGACATCCGCTGCTTCGTGGTCGGCAATGAAGTGGTGGCGGCCATCGAGCGCCAGGCCAAAGAGGGCGACTTCCGCTCTAACCTTCACCGCGGCGGCATTGCCAGAATCGCCGATATCAGCGACCGGGAGCGGGAAATTGCCGTCAAAGCGGCGCAAACGCTGGGGCTGGACGTGGCGGGCGTAGACCTGCTGCGGGCGACGCGCGGGCCGCTGGTCATGGAAGTGAACGCCTCGCCGGGGCTGGAAGGCGTGGAAAAAACCACAGGTGTCGATATTGCGGGTAAAATGATCGCATGGATCGAGCGTCATGCCACGCCGGGTTACTGTCTGAAAACGGGCGGTTAAATGGTATTGAACGCACTTTTTGCGTAATCTAAGCGAAGTTTTTATTTAAGAGGCTGCACAGCGATGGATTTACAGGTCGTACCTACACTGGATACGTTACGTCAATGGCTTGACGATGCCGGAATTACGTTCTTCGAATGTGATTCCTGCCAGGCGCTGCATCTGCCTCATATGCAGAATTTCGACGGCATTTTCGATGCCAAAATCGATCTCATTAACGACGTGATTCTTTTCTCTGCGCTGGCTGAAGTTAAGCCGTCTGCGCTGCTGGCGCTGGCCTCCGACCTGTCAGCGATTAACGCCAGTTCTTTGACGGTGAAAGCATTTCTCGACATACAGGATGATAATCTGCCAAAACTGGTCGTTTGCCAGTCTTTATTCTCCGGTGCCGGGCTGTCGTTCAAGCAGTTTTCCTGGTTTATGCGCTTGAGCGAAGAGCAAATTTCGATGGTCATGATGGAAGCTAATGCACACCACCTGCTGTATAGCGCGGAAGATGATGCAGAGAATAATGATGCATCTCCCAATTTTCTTCACTAAGCCTGTCTGACTTTTGCGCAGTCGCTGCCATAGCGGCTGCAGAAGGCCATTTTTTCTGCTGCTTTTAACCTTTCTTTAAAGAATTTTTCACCTCCCTGAAGGCCGTTTCGGCTTATCACGTAGACTTAACCTGCATAAAAAATTGATAAAAGGCGTTTTTTCGTCTGGGCTATAGCCGCAGACACGGGCTACAGTTATTCTTGCGATGCTTCAAAAAGCGAGCGGAAGCTGCCGGGTAAAGAGGTTTCTTTTTATTTTGAGCAGAGCGACAAACTATGCATGGTTTTTGCATATATCCAGATTGCACAGTTTTAGTTCGTTTGTTAACGAGCTTTCAGAAGGAATAACACTATGATCGCCTTGAATAAAAAATGGTTATCGGGTCTGGTTGCGGGTGCTCTGATGGCCGTCTCTGCCGGCACGCTCGCTGCGGAACAAAAAACGCTGCACGTTTACAACTGGTCTGACTATATTGCGCCGGACACGGTGGCGAATTTTGAAAAAGAGACCGGGATTAAAGTGGTCTACGACGTTTTTGATTCCAACGAAGTGCTGGAAGGAAAACTGATGGCGGGTAGCACCGGGTTTGACCTCGTGGTGCCTTCTGCAAGTTTCCTTGAGCGTCAGCTGACGGCAGGCGTCTTCCAGCCGCTGGATAAGAGCAAGTTACCGAACTGGAAAAATCTCGATCCAGAAGTGCTGAAGCTGGTGGCCAAGCATGACCCGGACAACAAATACGCCATGCCTTACCTGTGGGCGACTACCGGTATCGGCTACAACGTTGATAAAGTCAAAGCGGTGCTGGGCCCGGACGTCAAGCTGGACAGCTGGGACGTGGTGTTGAAGCCGGAAAATCTTGAGAAGCTGAAAAGCTGCGGCGTCTCATTCCTCGATGCGCCGGAAGAGATTTTCGCCACCGTGCTGAACTACCTGGGCAAAGACCCGAACAGCAGTAAAGCCGATGATTACACCGGCCCGGCGACCGATCTGCTGCTGAAGCTGCGTCCAAACATTCGTTACTTCCACTCGTCTCAGTACATTAATGACCTGGCGAACGGCGACATCTGCGTCGCGATCGGCTGGGCAGGGGACGTATGGCAGGCGGCTAACCGCGCGAAAGAGGCGAAAAACGGCGTGAACGTCTCTTACTTCATTCCGAAAGAGGGGGCGTTGGCCTTCTTTGACGTCTTCGCGATGCCGGCTGATGCAAAAAACAAAGACGAAGCGTATCAGTTCCTCAACTATCTGATGCGCCCTGAGGTGATCGCCCACATCAGCGACCACGTTTACTACGCGAACGGTAATAAGGCCTCCGTGCCGCTGGTAAGCGAAGAAATCCGCAATAACCCGGCTATCTACCCGCCAGCGGATGTGTTCGCCAAGCTCTTCACCCTGAAAGTTCAGGATCCAAAAATTGACCGTGTGCGTACCCGCGCGTGGACCAAGGTGAAAAGCGGTAAATAACCCTTTGTCGTAGGCCGGGCAAGCGAAGCGCCCCCGGCAACAGGTGCACCGTTCTGGTGCGCCTGCACCATGATTTGATTTCTGCCGGAGAACACCCCGTGAATGACGCCATCCCCCGCCCGCAGGCAAAAGTCCGTAAAGCGCTGACCCCGCTTCTTGAAATTCGTAACCTCACCAAATCTTTCGATGGCCAGCATGCCGTGGACGACGTCAGCCTGACTATCTATAAAGGCGAAATTTTTGCCCTTCTGGGGGCTTCTGGCTGCGGCAAATCGACCCTGCTGCGCATGCTGGCCGGTTTTGAACAGCCCACTGCCGGGCAGATAGTGCTCGATGGCGTGGATCTCTCCAGCGTGCCGCCGTATCAGCGGCCGATTAACATGATGTTCCAGTCCTACGCGCTGTTTCCGCACATGACGGTGGAGCAGAATATCGCCTTCGGCCTGAAGCAGGACAAGCTGCCAAAAGCCGAAATTACCGCGCGCGTGGCCGAAATGCTGAGCCTGGTGCACATGCAGGAGTTCGCGAAGCGTAAACCACACCAGCTCTCTGGCGGCCAGCGCCAGCGCGTGGCCCTGGCCCGCAGTCTGGCAAAACGTCCGAAACTTTTGCTGCTCGACGAACCGATGGGCGCCCTGGATAAAAAACTGCGCGACCGTATGCAGCTGGAAGTTGTCGATATTCTCGAGCGCGTGGGGGTGACCTGCGTGATGGTCACACACGACCAGGAAGAGGCGATGACCATGGCCGGACGTATCGCGATCATGAACCGCGGGAAGTTCGTGCAGATTGGCGAGCCGGAAGAGATTTATGAGCATCCGACCACCCGCTACAGCGCGGAGTTCATCGGCTCGGTTAACGTCTTCGAAGGGCTGCTGAAAGATCGTCAGGAAGATGGCCTGGTCATCGAATCGCCGGGGCTGCAGCATCCGCTTAAGGTCGATCCGGATAACTCCGTGGTGGATAACGTGCCGGTCTACGTCGCGCTGCGCCCGGAGAAGATCATGCTCTGTGAAGACCCGCCTGCCGATGGCTATAACTTTGCCGTGGGCGAAGTGGTGCACATTGCCTATCTGGGCGATCTGTCCATCTACCACGTGCGCCTGAAAAGCGGGCAGATGCTCAGCGCGCAGCTACAGAACGAACATCGCTATCGCAAAGGCCAGCCAACATGGGGCGACGAAGTGCGCCTGTGCTGGGATGCTGACAGTTGCGTTGTGCTGACGGTATAAGGAGCGGCAAATGAGTGCACTTGAACCTCCAGCCCGCGTAGAAAAGCCGGGCGGCTTTGCCCACTGGCTGACGCGCATGCAGATGAAACACGGCCGCAAGCTGGTGATCGCCATGCCATACGTGTGGCTGATCCTGCTGTTCCTGCTGCCGTTCCTGATTGTTTTCAAGATAAGCCTGGCGGAAATGGCGCGGGCGATCCCGCCCTATACCAACCTGCTGGACTGGGCTGACGGGCAGCTGACGCTGACGCTGAATCTCGGCAACTTCCTCCAGCTCACCGACGACCCGCTCTATTTCGAAGCGTATTTGCAGTCGCTGCAGGTGGCGGCGATCTCGACGCTTTGCTGCCTGGTGATGGGCTACCCGCTCGCGTGGGCGGTGGCGCACAGCAAACCGTCGACGCGTAACATCCTGCTGCTGCTGGTGATCCTGCCGTCGTGGACCTCGTTCCTGATCCGCGTTTACGCCTGGATGGGGATCCTGAAAAACAACGGCGTGCTGAACAACTTTCTGATGTGGTTAGGCGTTATCGATCAGCCGCTGACGATCCTGCACACCAACCTCGCGGTCTATATCGGCATTGTGTACGCCTATCTGCCGTTTATGGTGCTACCGATCTACACGGCGCTGACGCGTATCGATTACTCGCTGGTGGAAGCGTCGCTCGATCTCGGCGCCCGTCCGTTAAAAACCTTCTTCAGCGTCATTGTCCCGCTGACCAAAGGTGGGATTATCGCCGGGTCAATGCTGGTCTTTATCCCGGCGGTGGGGGAGTTTGTGATCCCGGAACTGCTCGGCGGGCCGGACAGCATCATGATTGGCCGCGTGCTGTGGCAGGAGTTCTTCAATAACCGCGACTGGCCGGTGGCGTCGGCGGTGGCGATTGTCATGTTGCTGCTGCTGATCGTCCCGATCATGTGGTTCCACAAGCATCAGCAGAAACAGATGGGAGATCACGGATGAACAACTTACCGGTAGTGCGCTCCCCGTGGCGAATTGCGATCCTCGTTATCGGTTTTACCTTCCTGTATGCGCCGATGCTGATGCTGGTGATTTACTCGTTCAACAGCTCCAAACTGGTGACGGTCTGGGCGGGTTGGTCGACGCGCTGGTACAGCGAGCTGTTCCACGATGATGCGATGATGAGCGCGGTGGGGCTGAGCCTGACCATTGCGGCCCTGGCGGCCACGATGGCCTGTGTTCTGGGTACCATCGCCGCGCTGGTGATGGTGCGCTTCGGACGTTTTCGCGGTTCGAACGGGTTCGCCTTTATGATCACCGCGCCGCTGGTCATGCCGGACGTGATCACCGGTCTCGCGCTGCTGCTGCTGTTCGTGGCCCTGGCGCATGCCATCGGCTGGCCGGCGGACCGCGGCATGCTCACCATCTGGCTGGCGCACGTCACCTTCTGTACGGCCTACGTAGCGGTGGTGATCTCCTCGCGCATGCGCGAGCTGGATCGCTCGATTGAAGAGGCGGCGATGGATCTTGGCGCGACGCCGCTGAAGGTCTTTTTCATCATCACTCTGCCGATGATTATGCCAGCGGTAATCTCCGGCTGGCTGCTGGCGTTTACGCTGTCGCTGGACGATCTGGTTATCGCCAGCTTTGTCTCCGGCCCGGGGGCGACGACCCTGCCGATGCTGGTCTTCTCCAGCGTGCGCATGGGGGTTAACCCGGAGATTAACGCCCTGGCCTCTATCATCCTCGGCGTGGTCGGAATTGTCGGATTTATCGCCTGGTATTTGATGGCGCGCGCGGAAAAGCAGCGCGTGCGCGATATCCAGCGTGCAAGACGCGGCTGAAGGATTTAAAATTTCCAGTGATGTGCCGCGCATGACGCGGCACTGTTTTTCAGGGAAGTAAAACATTGGGATTATTAAAAAAATCACGTACTACGCACGCGCGTCCTAACGTACCTGCACTGGTTCAGGTGGCGGCACTCGCCATTATTATGATCCGCTGCCTCGATGTGCTGATGATTCTGAACACCCTGGGCGTGCGCGGCATCGGTGAATTCATTCACCGCAGCGTGCAGACGTGGAATCTGACGCTGGTCTTTTTGAGCAGCCTGGTGCTGGTGTTTATCGAGATCTACTGCGCATTTTCGCTGATCAAAGGGCGCAACTGGGCGCGCTGGGTCTATCTGCTGACGCAAATTACCGCCGCAAGCTATCTGTGGGCCGCCTCGCTGGGATACGGCTACCCGGAGCTGTTCAGCATTGCCGGTGAATCCAAACGCGAGATCCTGCGCGCGCTGTTTATGCAAAAACTCCCGGACATGCTGGTTCTGTCCCTGCTTTTTATCCCCGCCTCCAGTCGGCGGTTCTTCCGCCTGCAATAATGTGTATAATCGCAGCCCTCGTGATTCTTAAGGTTTTCATATGCAGTGCGCACTCTATGACGCCGGACGCTGCCGCTCCTGTCAGTGGATAGAACAGCCGGTCTCTCAACAACTCACCGCCAAAATGGCCGACCTGCAACAGCTGCTGGCAGCTCACGCGGTGGGCGAGTGGTGCGCACCCGTCAGCGGTCCGGAGCAGGGCTTTCGTAATAAAGCCAAAATGGTGGTCAGCGGCAGCGTTGAAAAACCGCTGCTGGGAATGTTGAACCGTGACGGCACGCCGGAAGACTTAACCGACTGCCCGCTGTATCCCACCTCGTTTGAGCCCGTCTTTGCCGCACTGAAACCGTTTATTGCGCGTGCAGGGTTAACGCCTTACAACGTCGCCCGCAGGCGCGGCGAGCTGAAATACCTTCTGCTGACCGAAAGCCAACTCGACGGGGGCATGATGCTGCGCTTCGTGCTGCGCTCGGAAGCCAAGCTGGAGCAGCTGCGCGCGGCGCTGCCGTGGCTGCAGGAACAGCTGCCGCAGCTGAAGGTCATTACGGCAAACGTTCAGCCGGTGCATATGGCGATCATGGAAGGGGAGAAAGAGATTTTCTTCACCGACCAGCACGCGCTGGCCGAAAGCTTCAACGGCGTGCCGCTGTGGATCCGCCCGCAAAGCTTCTTCCAGACTAACCCGACCGTGGCAAGCAGCCTGTACGCCACCGCCCGCGACTGGGTACGTGCGTTAAACATCCAGCATATGTGGGATCTCTTCTGCGGCGTGGGCGGCTTTGGCCTGCACTGCGCCACGCCCGGGATGCAGCTTACCGGAATTGAGATCTCTGCCGAAGCGATTGCCTGCGCGAAACAATCCGCTGCCGAGCTGGGCCTGACGAATCTGCGCTTCCAGGCGCTCGACTCCACGCAGTTCGCCACCGGCCAGGGCAACGTGCCGGAGCTGGTGCTGGTCAACCCGCCGCGCCGCGGCATCGGGAATGTGCTGTGCGACTACCTGAGCCAGATGGCGCCGGAGTACATCATCTATTCCAGCTGCAACGCGCAGACCATGGCGAAAGACATCGCTCAACTACCGGGCTACCGCGTTGAACGCGTTCAGCTTTTCGATATGTTTCCGCACACCGCCCATTATGAAGTGCTGACGTTGCTCGTAAAATCTTAAACAAAATGTGAACTCTTCATCCCGGCGAAATCAGGTAAGCTTACGTCATAAGACATGAATAAAGGTTTACCCATGAAGCAGATCCTGCTGGTGGAAGACGACCACGATATCGCGGCGCTTCTGCGACTCAATTTAGAAGACGAAGGCTACTCCATCGCCCACGAGCCCGACGGGGGCAAGGCCTTACTGCGTCTTGAAAAACAGCCGTGGGATGCGGTGATCCTCGACCTGATGCTGCCCAGCGTTGACGGTCTGGAGATTTGCCGCCGAATCCGTCAGATGACGCGCTACCTGCCGGTGATCATCATCAGCGCCCGCAGCAGCGAAACCGACCGCATCACCGGGCTGGAAACCGGCGCCGATGATTATCTGGCTAAGCCGTTTTCGGTGCAGGAGTTAATTGCGCGCATCAAAGCGCTGTTCCGCCGCCAGCAGGCGATGGGGCAGGCGCAAACCGACGGTCAAATTCAGGCCCACGGTCTGACCATCGATCCGCTGGCGCGCAGCGTGCTGCTTCATGGCCAGGTGGTGGATCTCACTCCGCGCGAATTTGAGCTGCTGTACTTTTTTGCCCGTCATCCTGGCGAGGTCTTTTCTCGTCTGGCGCTGCTGGAGCAGGTCTGGGGCTATCAGCACGAAGGCTATGAGCACACGGTTAACACCCATATCAACCGCCTGCGCATCAAGGTTGAGAAGGACGCCGCCGAGCCGGAGATTATTCGCACCGTCTGGGGCAAGGGCTATAAATTTGCGGAGCCAAATCATGATGCGCCGCTTTAGCCTGAGCCAGCGCCTGACGCTGCTGTTTATCCTGCTGATGATGCTCTGCGCCACCGTCGCCTGCGCGGTACAGCTCTACACCAGTACGCAGTACGGTAACGCGATGGTGCAGCGGCTGTCGGGCGGGCTGGCGCAGCAGATCGTTCAGCGCGAACCGATTCTGGACGCGCAGGGCAGGGTCGACCGAACGGCACTCAAGCCGCTGTTCGATCGGCTAATGACCTTTAATCCGAGCGTTGAGCTGTACGTTGTCTCCCCGGACGGCGATATCCTGGCCGATGCCGCACCGCCGGGCCACATTCAGCGGCAAAAAATCGACCTGGCACCGGTTCAGACCTTCCTGAGCGGTACCGCCATACCGGTCCTGGGCGACGATCCTCGCAGTCAAAATAAAAAGGTCTTTAGCGCCACGCCGCTGCGGCAGGATGGCGAGCTAAAAGGCTATCTGTACATTATCTTGCAGGGCGAGGAGTCAAACGCCCTGGCGGAGATGGCCTGGCACAAGGCGCTGTGGAGCACGGTGCTGTGGTCATTGCTGTGGGTCGCGCTGTTTGGCCTGTTGGCAGGTTTGCTGGTCTGGTACTGGGTCACGCGCCCGGTAAAAGAGCTGACGGTGGAGGTCGGCGGGCTGGAGCAGGACAGTATAAGCGCTATCAGGCAGCTGGCCGCTCAGCCGTCGGACGCGGCGGCAAAGGATGAAGTGGCGATCCTGCGCAACAGTTTTATCGAGCTGGCGCGCAAAATCACCCGCCAGTGGGACCAGCTGGCCGACAGCGATCGTCAGCGCCGGGAGTTTATAGCCAACATCTCGCACGACTTGCGCACGCCGCTGACCTCACTGCTGGGCTATCTGGAAACCCTGTCGCTAAAATCCGCCACGCTGACGCCGCAGGAGCATCAGCATTATCTCACCACCGCGCTGCGCCAGGGGCAAAAAGTCCGCCATCTTTCGCAGCAGCTGTTCGAGTTGGCGCGCCTTGAGCACGGCGGCATTAAGCCGCAGCGCGAGCGTTTCGCGATGGGGGAGTTGATTTCCGACGTGGCGCAGAAGTTTGAGCTCACCGCCCGCACGCGTGAAGTGAATCTGCATATTGACGTCCCGGGACCGCTGCCGCTGGTGAATGCCGATGTGTCGATGATCGAACGCGTGGTAACCAACCTGCTCGATAACGCGATGCGCCATACGCCAGGCGGCGGGGAAATTCGTCTGGCGGTCTGGCAGGAGAATGAACAGCTTCAGGTCGAAGTGGCTGACAGCGGAACGGGCGTCGATGCCGCGCTGCGCGACGATCTGTTCCAGCGGCCCTCGGCGTTGAATACCCAGGCATCGCGGGAGAATCGCGGCGGGTTGGGGCTGTTAATCGTGAAAAGAATGCTGGAGCTGCACGGCGGTGGGATCAGGCTGATGGAGTCGGCGAGCGGGGCAAGATTCAGGTTTTTCGTGCCGTTGTGAGAAATTGCCGGGTGGCGGCTTCGCCTTACCCGGCCTACAGACTACCACCCCCGTAGGCCGAGCCACCCGGCAAAAAAATCTTACTGCGGGAACCACTGCTCGCTGATTTTCTGATACGTACCATCAGCTTTAATCGCTTTCAGCGCGCCGTTCAGTTTTTCCAGCAGGGCTTTGTTATCCGGACGTACCGCGATGCCAAGGCCTGTACCAAAGTACTGTGGATCGGTCACTTTTTCCGTTGCGGTGCCCAGCTGCGGGTTGGTTTTCAGCCACTCGTTCACCACGGCGGTATCGCCGAATACGCCATCGATACGGCCATTTTTCAGGTCGATAATCGCATTCTGGTAGCTGTCATAGGCCACGGTTTTCACTTCAGGATGTTTGTCCTGGAGATATTTCTGGTGCGTGGTGCCGTTTTCCATTCCGATACGTTTGCCTTTCAGCTGATCGAAGGAGGTATAAGCGCCTTTCTTCGCAATCACCACCGCCGAGTTGGCGTAGTACGGGTCGGTAAACGCGACCTGCTTGCTGCGCTCCGGCGTGATGTCCATCCCGGAGATCACCGCGTCGTATTTTTTGAACTTCAGCGATGGGATCAGGCTGTCAAAAGCATGGTTAGTAAAGGTGCAGTCGGCCTGCATTTGTTTGCACAGCGCTTTTGCCAGATCGATATCGAAACCGACGATCTGGTTGCTGGCATCCAGTGATTCAAACGGCGGATAGGTGGCGGATACGCCAAAATTGATTTTATCAGCTGCGGATGCGCCAGCGGCGAAGGTGGCGAGTAATGCGGCCAGAACTAACTTTTTCATTGTAATGCTCCCGTCTGTCTTATTTATGCGCCGTGTCTGCGGCATGGATGTACAATGCCAGTTAATGAATTTATATTCAATAAAAATGATTAAATATTATTTTTGTTGCAAAAAAAAGCGGATAACCCATCAGGTTACCCGCTCCATTAATAACGTTTTATGCATTTGCGTGATTAATTTCTGCGCTCAAACGCCAGCGCTCTACGCTCGATCAGGCGCATCATCAGCGTTAGCAGGCCGTTAACCACCAGGTACACCACGCCCGCCGCGCCGAACACCATCACGTCATAGGTGCGCCCGTACAGCAGCTGTCCGTGACCCATCACCTCCATCAGGGTGATGGTGTAGGCCAGAGAGGTACTCTTGAACACCAGCACCACTTCGTTGGAGTAAGAGGAGAGCGCGCGCTTAAAGGCGTACGGCAGCAGGATCGCCAGCGTGTCTTTCTTGCTCATGCCCAGCGCCCCGCAGGACTGCCACTGTCCTTCAGGAATGGCGCGGATCGCCCCGTAGAACAGCTGGGTGGTATAGGCCGCACTGTTGAGCGAAAGGGCAATCAGGGCACACAGCCACGGTTCAGAGAGCAGATGCCAGATAACCGGATACTCCTGCAGCGACGGGAACTGGCCCGGGCCGTAGTAAATCAGGAAGATCTGCACCAGCAGCGGCGTACCGGTAAACAGGGTGATGTAGCCACGCACGATCCACACCAGCACCGGCGTTTTCAGCGTCAGGATGATGGTGAAGATAAGGGCCAGAATCAGCGCCACGATAATGGACGCCACGGTCAGCGTCAGGCTGGTGTGCAGCCCTTTCATCAACTCGGGGAAATATTCAAGCATCAGCCTGGTCTCCGTTCAAAGCGCGTCGCACGCAGGTCAATACGCTTGAGGATGTACTGACTGAGCAACGTGATCACCAGGTAGATAGCCGCCGCCACAATGTACCAGGTAAAGGGCTCCTGGGTACGGGTGGCGATGCTTTTGGTTTGCAGCATCAAATCGTTAACGCTTATCAGGCTCACCAGCGCGGTATCTTTCAGCAGTACCAGCCACTGGTTGCCGAGGCCCGGCAGGGCATGGCGCCACATCTGCGGCATGACCAGACGGAAGAAGATGGCTGATTTCGACAGGCCTAACGCCTGACCTGACTCCCATTGACCCTGCGGCACGGCTTTCAGCGCACCGCGCAGGGTTTGCGACGCGTACGCAGAGTAGAGCAGGGAGAGGGCGATCACGCCGCACAGGAACGGGCTGACGTCGAAGTTTTCAATCTGCATCTGCACCGGGATCTGCGCAAAGCCAAGATTGAGGGTGAAGCCGTCAGACAGCGTGAGCAGCAGCTGCGAAGAGCCGAAATAGATAAACAGGACCACCAGAATTTCCGGTAGCCCACGCAGCACGGTGACCAGCGCGGAGCCTGTCCAGGCGACGGGGAACCATTTTGCAGATTCCCACACCGCAAAGAACATCGCCAGCACGAGGCCGATAATCAGCGCGCAAACGGCAAGGCCGACGGTCATCCCGGCGGCGCTTGCTAAAGGAAAAATTTCATTCATCAGGAATTACTTCTGGAACCATTTTTTGTAGATGGTTTCGTAGGTGCCGTCTTTCTTCACTTTTTCCAGCGCAGCGTTGAATTTCTGCTGCAGCTCAGTGTTGCCCTGACGAACGGCAATCCCCAGACCGGTACCGAAGTAATCCTTATCGGTCACTTTGTCGCCCACAGGCGCCAGCTTGTCGTTGGCTTTCAGCCACTCGGTCACCACCGCGGTATCACCAAATACGCCGTCGATACGGCCATTCTGCAGATCCAGCTTCGCGTTCTGGTAGCTGTCATACGGAACGGTGGTGATTTCCGGATGTTTATCCATGATGAATTTCTGGTGCGTGGTGCCGTTCTGCACGCCGACTTTTTTGCCTTTCAGCTGATCGACAGAGGTGAATTTACCTTTCTGACCAATGAACAGAGCGGAGTTGTCATAGTAAGGCGTAGAGAACAGGACCTGCTTCTCACGCTCCGGGGTGATGTCCATACCGGCCATCACGGCGTCGATACGGCGGAACTTCAGGCTTGGGATCAGGCTGTCGAACGCCTGGTTGCTGAAGGTACAGGTCGCGTCGATCTCTTTACACAGGGCGTTTGCCAGGTCCACGTCGAAGCCAACAATTTTGTTGTTTGCATCAATGGACTCAAACGGAGGGTAAGAGGCTTCCGTGGCGAAACGAATGGTCTGGGCTGCGGTAGCGGAAAGGGTAACGCCAGCAAGCAGCACGGCAAGTAATACTTTTTTCATTATATTTCCCCTGACACAATCAATGAGATAAATAGTTTTTGAAGGCATCGGTTTGCGGGTTCGCGAAGCAGCTCGCATCACCTTGCTCAACGATATACCCGTTTTCCATGTAGACCACACGGCTGGCGGTTTTACGCGCCACTTCCACTTCGTGGGTGACGATAACCTGAGTAATATTGGTTTCCGCCAGCTCGCGAATGATGCTGACGATCTGGGCGGTGATTTCCGGATCCAGCGCTGCGGTCGGTTCATCAAACAGCAGCACCGCAGGCTCCATCATCAGCGCGCGGGCAATGGCCACGCGCTGCTGCTGACCGCCGGAAAGGTGCAGCGGATAGCGGTCGCTGTAGGGCTTAAGACGCAGACGATCCAGCAGCTTTTCGGCGCGTGCAATAGCCTGATCCTTGCTTAACCCCAGCACGCGGCACGGCGCTTCAATCAGGTTTTGCAGGACGGTCAGATGCGGCCAGAGATTGTATTGCTGGAAGACCATGCCGACGTTTTGACGCAGTTCGCGAATCGCTTTATCAGACGGCGTTTTCGCGAAATCAAAATGGTTACCGGCAATCGCCAGCGTACCTGAGCGGGGCATTTCAAGCAGATTAAGGACACGCAGAAGGGAGCTTTTGCCTGCACCGCTTGGGCCAAGCAAAACCAGCGTTTCGCCTTCCGGGCAGTTCAGCGTGATGTCAAACAGCGCCTGGTGTGCGCCGTAGAAGCAGTTAATGCCGTTTAGTTTAATACTCATCGGGGCAGTCTTTACTCATCCAGGCAATCTATAGCAATTGAGGCCGCAGATAGTACCGTTGACAGAATAGTTATGCAATATTTATGCGTTAAAAGTTAAATATAACCCGTGTTTCCTCTTAAACATAGCACAAAATAGCGAACGGTAAGGTCGGCGAGTATAAATGTCGGCATTCCGCATGAAATGCCGCACATTTTACGGGGGTTACCAGGTTGTATCGACGGGTTTAGCGATTCTCAATCGACTGGCGCAGCGTGCCTGCCGGGGCATGAACGCTGCCGCCAACGTAGCGCACGTCGTCTACCGCCCAGCACTGACCTTCGCGGATCATCAGCACTTCATCCTGCCAGGTTTGGGTTCCCTGCGTCAGCTTCACGCGCAGCGGAATATTGCGGGCATCGGTATTGGGGATGGTTGACGCGCTGGCTACTTCGGCGCTGTCTGGCAGCGTGGCGCGGCTGGAGAACGGATCGGATTTCAGCAGAGCGTTATGCTGTGGATCGCGGGTGGCGTCGTTAAGCAATTTTGCCAGGCCGTCACTCAGATACGGGCGCAGGCCGGTGAGATCGTTGCTGCGGTGCTGAATGCGATAATCATAGAACTGCTGCGCCACGGTGTCCGGGCCGCCCTCAATGCAGGGGCCGCTGCGGGTACCGATATCCTTAAAGGCTGGCGTGACCGTGGTGGTACAGGCGCTGAGCACCAGCGCGCAGGGCACGAAAAGTGTTAAAGCAGAATAGCGCATGTTGATTTCCTTATTTATTAACTATCCTTTCAATCATAGCGTAACGAACCGATAATGCTGTGCCTAAGGCATTGAACGCTAAAGAAGGAGAGAAACCATGCAGTTTTCAACAACGCCAACCCTGGAAGGGCAGACAATAACCGAGTATTGCGGTGTGGTTACCGGTGAAGCGATTCTCGGCGCCAATATCTTCCGCGACTTTTTTGCCGGTATCCGCGATATCGTTGGCGGCCGCTCGGGCGCATACGAAAAAGAGCTGCGTAAAGCGCGCGAAATTGCCTTTAAAGAGCTTGGCGAGCAGGCGGAAGCTCTCGGCGCTGATGCGGTTGTGGGGATTGATATCGACTACGAAACAGTCGGAAAAGATGCCAGCATGCTGATGGTGAGCGTAAGCGGTACGGCGGTGAAAACGCTGCGATGACGCGTTCGTTTGCCACGCTCCTGCTGGCGCTGCTGCTGGCAGGATGCGTCACGGAAAAAGGGATTATCGACAAAGGCGCCTACGAGCTGGATACGCGTCATCAGGCGCAGGCGGCTTACCCGCGCATCAAGGTGCTGGTGATCCATTACACCGCGGATGACTTTGACAGCTCGCTGGCCACGCTGACGGATAAGAACGTCAGTTCTCACTATTTGATCCCGGCTAAACCCCCTGCACCAGACGGTAAACCGCGCATCTGGCAGCTGGTGCCCGAGAGCGAACTGGCCTGGCATGCGGGCATCAGCTTCTGGCGCGGCACCAACCGGATTAATGATACGTCGGTCGGCATTGAGCTGGAGAACCGTGGCTGGCAAAAAACGTCGGGCGTTAAGCACTTTACGCCGTTTGAGCCTGCGCAAATTGCGGCGCTGGTGCCGCTCGCCAAAGACATTATTACCCGCTACAACATCAGACCTGAAAATGTGGTAGCCCATTCGGACATCGCTCCGCAGCGCAAAGACGATCCCGGCCCGCTGTTCCCGTGGCGTGAGCTGGCGCTGCAGGGGATTGGCGCCTGGCCCGATGCCGGGCGCGTTGCGTTCTATATAAACGGGCGACCGCCTTATCAGCCGGTGGACACCGCAGCGCTGCTGGATTTACTCGCACGTTATGGTTATGAGGTGCCCGACAGCAGCACGCCTGCCCAGCAGAAGCGCATCATCATGGTGTTCCAGATGCACTTCAGGCCGCAGCTGTGGAACGGCGTCGCTGATGTGGAAACAATGGCTATTGCTGAAGCACTCTTAGAGAAATACGGGCAGGGGTAATTCTTTGGATATCCCTCCCCGTGAATTAAGGCTATCGGTGCAACTTCCCGTGATCCCGCAGCCACGCCGCCGTGCGCGTAATCCCTTCATCCAGCGTCACGATCGGTTTGTACCCAAGCTCGTTCTCCGCCCGCGAAATATCCAGCGTGAAATCAAAGTTAAGCTTCGATACGCCGTAATGCGTCAGCGCAGGCTCTTTGGCCGATTTACTGCCAAAACGCTCCATGCTGCGGGCAATCATATCCAGCATTGGGTAAGGGACTGAACGGATGCGGCAGTCGATCTGCAACTCATCAATTAAGCGCTTCACAATGCTGCGCAGCGTGCAGGGTTCGCCGTTCGTGATGTTGTAGGCGCGACCGGAGATCAGCTTATCGCAGTCCGGCTGGCTTGCCAGCCACATGGCGTGAACGGCATTTTCGTAATAGGTCATATCCACCAGCGCATCGCCGCCGCGCGGCAGCAGCACGCTGCCGTAGTGGTGCATCATCTGCGCCAGACGCGGAATAAACACTTTGTCGTGCGGCCCGAACAGGCTCTGCGGACGCAGCACGGTAAAGCGGGTATGCGGGTTTGACTGCGCCAGCAGGTCAATGACCTCTTCGCTGGCCGCCTTGCTGCGGGCAAACTCACAGGCAAAGCGGGCAGGGCGGAAATCTTCCTGCACGTCACGATGGTGGTGATAGTCGAAATAGAGCGATGGTGACGAGATATGAATAAAGTTACGCACGCCCCAGGCGACGGCCCATTCGCCCAGACGGCGGGTTGCCCGCACGTTGGCGAGATAGAAGGCTTCCTGCGTGCCCCACGGGGAGGTGAAACTGGAACAGTGCCACAGCGTGTCGATACCGGCGAGCATCACTTTCGCCTGAGAGGACACCAGCTCCGTCAGGTCAGCATGGACGAACTCTGCGCCCATTTTTTGCAGCAGTTTTCCCATCGCTTCGTTGCGACCGGTAGCCCTGACGCTAATGCCCTTGTTGCGCAGAAATTCGACCGCATTTCGGCCTAAGCCGCTGGTCGCCCCGGTAACCAGTACCTTCATATCAATCCACTGTGTTGAAAAGAATTTCGTGCGCATTCTTTCGTGAATTACGGCGCTATGCAATGGGAAAGGTGAAAGAAAGAGTGTTTTATTAACTTATTTTCATCTTTTTTTCTGCCCGTTGCGCAATGCGTTTCGCCATTCCCCGGAAGATAAACAGGTGGGCGGGGATCATCAACAGCCAGTAGAACAGACCCGGCATTCCGTGCGGATGCCACCAGGCGCGGACGTCCAGCTCACGACGATCGCCTTTGTCTTTGAGGGTAAAGCAGAGTCGGCCCAGCCCCGGGGCTTTCATACCGAATAGCAGTGCCAGCTGTTTTTCCGGCTCGACGATGATCACCTTCCAGCTGTCTACCGTGTCGCCCACCTCAAGATACGGGCGTGCCGGGCGGCCTTTCGCCAGCCGGTGGCCCACCAGCAGGTCCATCGCCCCACGCGTTTGCCAGAGGATATTACCGAAGAAATAACGTTCCTTGCCGCCAATCTGGTTCACTACCTCCCACAGATCTGCAAGGCTGGCAGAAGTCTTCACCGTGCAGCCCGCCTGTTTTGGGTAATACCCGTACTCCGGCCGCCAGCGGGCAAACGCCTGGGCGTCGTAGCCCCAGTCGCTGGAGTTCACCAGCTGCTCTTCCTCTTTCAGCGTATTGCGCACGGCATCATCAAAGCGGATCAGGTCCTGGGGAATGAGTGCCCGCAGCGCGCGATCGTCCGCCAGTAAATCGTGTTTGAGTCCCTGGATCAGCGCCTTGGCGGTCGTCGGCGGCACGGAGGTGATCACATTCAAAAACCACACCGAAATCCAGCGGGTCGGGAAGGGGATGGGGATTAGCCAGCGGCGGCGGCCGCTGACGCGCATGAAATGTTCGAACTGCTCCTGATAGCTCAGCACTTCAGGGCCAGCCGCCTCCAGCACGCGGTGTTGCTCCGCCGGATGATCCAGCAGGGCCACCAGATAATGCAGTAAATTCTCCAGCGCAATCGGCGTGGTGCGCGAACGCACCCAGCGCGGCGGCGTGAGTACCGGCAGGTTGTAGACCATATCGCGCATCACTTCGAAGGCGGCGGAGCCTGCGCCGACGATGATCCCGGCGCGCAGTTCGGTAACAGGGATAGTGGCGCCGCGCAGGGTTTCAGCCGTCAGCTGGCGGGCACGAAGATGATCGGATTGCTCGTGTTCAGGCGCCTGAAGCGAGCTTAAAAAGATCACCTGCTTCACCGGGGTTTGCAGCAGGGCATCGCGGACGTTCATCGCCACCTGTCGCTCGTGGGCGATAAAATCCCCGCCTTCGCCCATGCTGTGTACCAGGTAGTAAAGGGTGTCGACCCCTTCCAGCAGCGCGGGAAGCTCCTTCGGCCAGTTGAGGTCAACGTTGTGACAGGTAACCCCGGGCAAACTGAGTTTTTGCAGGCGTTCGGTGTTGCGTGCCGCTGCCAGCACCTGGTGTCCCTGCTGGCTCAACGCCACGGTGAGATGCTGACCGATGTACCCGCTGGCGCCGAGCACCAGAATTCGTTGCGGCACGTAATGCTCCTTATCGCTGTAAAAACGCCTGCCAGTGTTTCACCACGTCCACCAGCTGTTCGCGGCTCACGTCAAGATGCATGACCAGGCGCACGACCGGTGAGGCGTTGATCAGCACGCCACGTGATTTCATAAATTCACCCAGCGCAGCGGCGTGGTTATCGCCCACGCGAACGAACAGCATGTTGGTGTCGTGACGCATCACGTCGGCACCAATCTCGCGCAGCTGCGCCGCCATCCACGCGGCGTTGTCGTGATCGTCCTTCAGGCGCGCCACGTTGTTTTTCAGGGCATATAGCCCGGCAGCCGCCAGAATACCCGCCTGACGCATGCCGCCGCCGGTCATTTTGCGCCAGCGGTTGGCGCGCTTGACGTAGTCCGCATTGCCCACCAGCAGGGAACCTACGGGCGTTCCCAGCCCTTTTGAGAGGCAGATGGTGAACGAGTCGCAGTATTGCGCAATCTCTTTCAGCTCGCAGCCATACTCCACCACGGCGTTAAAGATACGCGCGCCGTCAACGTGCAGGCCGAGCCTGCGCTCGCGGGTGAATTCCCACGCTGCTTTCAGGTACTCGCGCGGCAGCACTTTGCCGTTGTGGGTGTTTTCGAGGCTGAGCAGCCTGGTGCGGGCGAAGTGAATATCGTCGGCTTTGATTTTCGCCGCGACTTTATCGAGCGGCAGGGAGCCGTCCGGCGCGGCGTCAATCGGCTGCGGCTGAATGCTGCCGAGCACGGCGGCACCGCCTGCTTCGTAGAGGTAGTTATGCGCGCCCTGGCCGACAATGTACTCTTCACCGCGCTCGCAGTGGCTGAGCAGCGCGACCAGGTTGGCCTGCGTACCGGTTGGCAGGAACAGGGCGGCCTCCTTGCCGCTCAGTTCAGCCGCGTAGCGCTGCAGTTCGTTGACCGTCGGGTCATCGCCGTAGACGTCGTCCCCGACCGGGGCGGCCATCATCTCTTCGAGCATGGCGCGGCTCGGGCGGGTTACGGTATCACTGCGTAAATCAATCATTTCACATCCCTTTAATTTAAGAGGTCATGCGAAATGTTTTACCTGAGCCAGTTGGTTTTTGCCAGTTCGATCACCTCGTCACCGCGACCGCTGATGATGGCGCGCAGCATATAGAGGCTAAAGCCTTTGGCCTGTTCCAGCTTGATCTGCGGCGGGATCGCCAGCTCTTCTTTGGCGACGACAACATCCACCAGCACCGGGCCGTCGATGGAAAAAGCGCGCTGCAGGGCTTCATCCACCTCTGAGGCTTTCTCCACGCGAATACCGGTGATGCCGCAGGCCTCGGCGATGCGGGCGAAGTTGGTGTCGTGCAGCTCGGTGCCGTCCGTCAGGTAGCCTCCGGCCTTCATCTCCATCGCCACGAAGCCCAGCACGCTGTTGTTGAAGACCACGATTTTCAGCGGGAGCTTCATCTGCACCACCGACAGGAAGTCCCCCATCAGCATGCTGAACCCGCCATCGCCGCACATCGCCACCACCTGACGCTCCGGCGCCGTCGCTTTTGCGCCCAGTGCCTGCGGCATGGCATTGGCCATCGAGCCGTGGTTAAACGAGCCGAGCAGGCGGCGCTTGCCGTTCATTTTCAGATAGCGGGCCGCCCAGACGGTTGGCGTGCCCACGTCGCAGGTGAAGATGGCATCGTCGTCAGCGAAATGGCTGATCTGCTGCGCCAGATACTGCGGGTGAATGGCTTTGTCGCTCGGTTTGGCGAGGTCGTCCAGCCCCTTGCGGGCATCGCGATAATCGCTCAACGCCTTATCAAGGAACTTGCGATCGGTTTTCTCTTCCAGCAGCGGCAGCAGGGCGGCAAGGGTGGATTTGATGTCGCCCACCAGCGCCATATCGACCTTGCTGTGTGCGCCAATGCTGGCCGGGTTGATATCAATCTGAATGATTTTCGCATCCGTCGGGTAAAACGCGCGATACGGGAACTGGGTACCCAGCAGGATCAGCGTGTCGGCGTTCATCATGGTGTGGAAGCCGCTAGAGAAACCAATCAGCCCGGTCATCCCCACATCAAAGGGGTTGTCGTATTCGACGTGTTCTTTGCCGCGCAGGGCGTGGACAATCGGCGCTTTTAGCTTACCCGCGAATTCAAGCAGCTCCTTGTGGGCGCCCGCGCAGCCGCTGCCGCACATCAGGGCGATATTGCTGGAGTAGCGCAGCAGCTGCGCCAGCTTTTTCAGCTCCTCTTCAGCAGGCGTAACGACGGGCTGCGGGGCGTGATACCAGTGGGTGCTGGCCCCTTCCGGCGCGGCCTTGAGGGCTACATCGCCCGGGATGACGACCACAGAAACGCCGCGGTTCAGCACGGCCTTGCGCATGGCGATCGCCAGCACCTGCGGGATCTGCTCCGGGGATGAAACCAGCTCGCAATAGTGGCTGCATTCACGGAACAGCTCCTGCGGATGCGTCTCCTGAAAATAGCCGCTGCCGATTTCGGAAGAGGGGATATGGGCGGCAATGGCCAGCACCGGCACGTGGTTACGGTGACAGTCGAACAGGCCGTTGATCAGATGCAGGTTACCCGGCCCGCACGAGCCCGCACAGACGGCCAGCTCCCCCGTGAGCTGTGCTTCAGCGCCTGCGGCGAAGGCGGCAACCTCTTCATGGCGGGTAGGCATCCATTCGATGGTTTTCATCTTATTGAGGCTGTCGCTAAGTCCGTTCAGGGAATCGCCGGTCACGCCCCAGATACGTTTCACGCCAGCCTGTTCGAGCGTTTTCGCTATATATGCAGCCACGGTTTGTTTCATGGTTTTCCGTCTCCTTTTTGTGATATCGCTTACAAGCTTAGAAGAAAGTCTCCGTATTGCCCGTCGCATTCCCCCAATTAAAAGGTGCTTTTCACGCGCAATTATTCGGCATAATCTGGTGGTATCTCAGTTAAAACAGGAATCATTTCAAATGGTTAAATCATTGTTAATTGCTGTTAATGAAAAGCTATCGTGCGACGATCTTGGCAAACTCTTGTTACGACTTGCCGTCGGCGGACTGATGCTCTTTCACGGTTTGCACAAGCTTTTTGGCGGCGTGGGGTTTATCAGCGGCATGCTGGTGGAAAAAGGGCTGCCGGGATTTATCGCCTACGGCGTGCTGGTTGGCGAAGTGGTGGCACCGATCCTGATTATTGTCGGGCTCTTTACGCGTCCGGCCGCGCTGGTGCTGGCCTTTACGATGATTGTGGCGTGGCTGATGGTGGGAATGGGTGAAACGCTCGCCCTCGATAAGGTAGGCGCATGGGCGATTGAAAGCCTGGTGTACTTCTTTATCGGCTCGCTGGCTGTCGCGTTTTTAGGGGCCGGGCGGTTTGCGCTGGGTAAAGGTCCTGTGTGGCGGTGAGGATAACAAAAGCCCGGTGGCGCTAGCGCTTACCGGGCCTACGATTGAACGTTTACCGTTTATGCGAGGACCAAATCCCCTTGCGGGTGGCACGAACATGCCAGCACGTAACCCTCGGCAATTTCCGCGTCGGACAGCGTCATGGTGCTGGTGACGGTATACTCCCCGGAAACTACCTTCGTCTTACAGCAGCCGCACACGCCCGCACGACAGGCAGCCACTACCGGCACCTTGTTGCTTTCCAGAGCCTCAATCAGCGTTGTCCCCACGCGGCCAAAGAAGCTTTGCGCAGGCTGCAGTTTGGTGAACTTAATCCCACTGGTCGCCGCTTCCGCCACCGGCGTGAAGAACTGCTCTTTGAAGAAGCGGGTCACGCCAAGCGCTTTCACTTCCTTTTCCACGATATCCATGTACGGCGCCGGTCCGCATGTCATCACGGTGCGGTTCGCAACATCCGGCACGCATTGCAGCAGTTCGCGGCTTAGGCGACCGGGCACAAAGCCGTGGGTCGCGTTGTGCTCAGCCACCAGCGTCACCGGATAATCACGCCACTCCCCGGCAAAAATCACATCTTCCGGGGAACGCACGCTGAAGATCGCCTGCACGTCGGCCTGCGGGCGATTTTTCGCCAGCCAGCGGCGCATCGACATAATTGGCGTTACGCCACAGCCTGCCGCCAGCAGCAGGAATTTATCGTCTGCTTTGTCGTCACAGGTGAATTCCCCCTGCGCGTCTGACAGCCAGATGTAATCCCCGCGCTTCACGTCCCGCGTCAGCCACTGGGAGCCCGCTCCGTCGTCAATGCGGCGGACGGTGAGCGTAATGTACTCGCTCACGCCCGGCGTGGAGGAGATCGTGTAGGCGCGCAGGGTCTCCGCCGAGTTGCGAACGCTCACCAGCGCATACTGGCCTGCACGATACGGATAGTAGTCATGGCACAGCAACGACAGCGTCCACACATCCGGCGTCTCCTGATGGATGTGATGAACCTGCATCCGCCACGGACATTGTGAGGTTGGCATGGTCATGAATCACTCCTTACGCGCTTAGCAGCTGCTTCATATCATCTTCAACGTTGGTCACGGAACGCAGGCCGAATTTCTCGTTCAGCACCGCCAGCAGGTCCGGCGTCAGGAAGCCAGGCGCGGTAGGACCGGTCACGATGTTGGTGACGCCGAGAGAGAGCAGGGTCAGCAGGATGACAATCGCTTTCTGCTCAAACCATGACAGCACCAGCGACAGCGGCAGGTCGTTCACGCCGCAGCCCAGTTTCTCCGCCAGGGTGACTGCCAGAATGATGGCCGAGTAAGCATCGTTACACTGGCCCGCATCGATCAGGCGCGGCAGACCTTCGATGTCGCCGAAATCCAGCTTGTTGAAACGGTATTTGCCGCACGCCAGGGTCAGGATCAGGCAGTCTTCCGGCACGCTGGTGGCGAAATCGGTGAAGTAGTTACGCTCGCCGCGCGCGCCGTCGCAGCCGCCGACGAGGAAGATGTGGCGCAGCTTTTCACGGCTGACGAGATCGATCAGCGAATCAGCGGCACCCAGCAGGGTTTCACGACCGAAGCCGACGGTGATCAGGTGTGGGATCTCGCTGTACGGGAAGCCCGCCATCTGCTGCGCCTGGACGATAACCGGCCCGAAATCGTCGCCTTCAAGATGGCTCACGCCCGGCCAGCCGACGATGCTGCGCGTCCAGATGCGGTCGTCATACGCGCCGACGGTAGGGTCGATTATGCAGTTAGAGGTCATCACGATAGGGCCAGGGAAACGGGCGAACTCAACCTGCTGGTTCTGCCAGCCGCTGCCGTAGTTACCGATCAGATGCTTAAACTTGCGCAGCTCCGGGTAGCCGTGCGCCGGCAGCATTTCGCCGTGGGTATAAACGTTAACGCCGGTGCCTTCGGTTTGCTTCAGCAGGTTGTAGAGATCTTTCAGGTCGTGACCTGAAATAAGGATGCACTTGCCTTCGGTCGCCTTGACGTTGACCTGCGTTGGCGTCGGGTGGCCGTAGGTGCTGGTTTCACCGGCATCCAGAATGCTCATCACTTTGAAGTTCATCTGGCCGATTTCCATTGAGCACTCCAGCAGGGCATTCATATCGGCAGGCCAGGTGCCCAGCCACGCCATGATTTTGTGGTACTGGGCGTAGATGTCGTTGTCGTACTGACCTAGCACGTGTGCGTGCTCCATATAGGCCGCAGCGCCCTTCAGCCCGTAAAGGCACAGCAGGCGCAGGCCGAGAATGTTCTCGCCAATTGCCGCTTTGTCTTTGTTTGGGGTGAATTCTGCCGCCTGACGCTGCAGGTCACCCAGATCGTCGCTCACCAACTGCAGTTCGGACATCGGGTTTTCCACCCGGGCGCTGGCGTCCGCCTTCAGGCACTGTGCTTTCAGCGCTTCACGCAGGGCAATCGCTTCGCGGGCGTAGCCGACAATGCGCGGAGAATCGAAGTTAACGTTGGTCAGCGTGGAGAAAAACGCGCGTGGAGCGAAGCTGTCGACGTAGTGATCGACAATGCCGTATTCACGGGCTTTGAAAGCCCATGCGGAAAGGCCTTGCAGAGCCGCAATCAGCAGGTCCTGCAGGTCAGATGTTTCTGCGGTTTTGCCGCACATACCCTGTGCGTAAGAGCAGCCATTGCCTGCCGGAGTACGGATGGTTTGTTCACATTGCACACAAAACATAATCACACCTGTTAAACTTATATTTAATATACATGTTTAAGGTTATGCCTGTGCCAGAACGGTGAAAAGGGCTTTCTGCTACAAAATAGAGGGAGATTGATTTAGCGCAATTTTGGCGGCAGGAAAACTACCGCCAAAGAAGTATCAGGCAGAGAAGAAGGCCATCATGACCGGAACCAGAAGACTTAAAATAAAGCCGTGAACGATAGCCGCGGGCACCATCTCCAGCCCTCCGGAGCGTTGTAATACCGGCATGGTAAAGTCCATCGACGTTGCGCCGCACAGGCCCAGCGCGGTAGAGCGACTGCGGCGAACCAGGCTCGGGATCAGCATGATGGCAATCAGCTCGCGCGCCAGATCGTTAAAGAAGGCGGCGCTGCCGATTACCGGGCCGAATGATTCGGTCAGCAGAATACCGGAAAGGGAATACCAGCCAAAACCTGACGCCATCGCCAGGCCGGTTTTCAGCGGCAGATCGAGAATAAGGGCATTAATGACTCCCGCCACCATTGAACTGGCGACAACAATCACGGCAACCATCATTCCCCGACGGTTGAGGACAATTTGTTTCAGCGTCATGCCATTATTTCGCAGCTGAATACCGATCAAGAACAGCAGGAAGATCAGCGTATACTCACTGGCCTCTGTCGCGTGCTGTAAAAATGCCCAACCGGTCAGTCCAAGAAGAAAACCGAGCACCACGACGCCGCATAATTTTAATGATTCAAGCGCCATTGCAATTCGTGAAGGGAGTTTTTCCTGATGATGGTGATTTTTCCATGGAATAGTGCGTTCCAGCCAAAGCAGCGCGGCAATATTGCACAGCAAAATAACCACCACGGTGACGACAGAATAATGGAGGATAGACAGTAAATTCGCCGACAGGTTATCCAGGAAGGCCAGGCTTATCCCCATAAAGAAAAGAATGACGTAAACAATCCAGCTGAGAAAACGGTTGATTAACCGTAATGCAGATTCCTGACGCAGCGGGATAAGGTAGCCCGCAATCAGGGGCGGCAGAATAATGAGGAGTCCTGAAAACATGAACAGCCGGTCCTTTTGAGTATCTGTTGAGCGCCAGAGACACTACCCAATAAAGGCTGTCAGGTAAAGGAACAATAAAAAAGCCGGGTGGCGTTACGCCTTACCCGGCTTGTGTCTATCTGGGGTGTGCGGCCTGTTGCCCTCACCCCGGACCTCTCCCAAAGGGAGAGGGGGAAAGATTAATCGCGTTTTTCCAGCAGGGTGCGATACAGCACGCCGCCCAGGATACCGCCGATAATTGGCATCACCCAGAACAGCCACAGCTGCTCAAGCGCCCAGCCGCCCTGGAAGATGGCGACGGCGGTGCTGCGCGCCGGGTTAACGGAGGTGTTGGTCACCGGGATTGAGATCAGGTGAATCAGCGTCAGCGCCAGACCAATGGCGATTGGCGCGAAGCCTGCAGGTGCGTATTTGTCCGTTGCGCCGTGAATAACCAGCAGGAAGCCCGCGGTCAGCACAATTTCAATCACGATGGCAGACAGCATGGAGTAGCCGCCTGGAGAATGTTCTCCGAAGCCGTTAGAGGCAAAGCCGCTGGCTGCGGCGTCAAAGCCTGCTTTGCCGCTGGCAATCACGTACAGAACACCTGCCGCAATAATACCGCCAACCACCTGCGCCACAATGTAGCCAATCACGTCTTTAGCCGGGAAACGGCCGCCTGCCCATAAACCTAACGTCACTGCCGGGTTAAAATGGCCGCCGGAAATATGCCCCACGGCAAATGCCATGGTTAATACGGTTAAACCAAACGCCAACGCGACGCCGACAAAACCAATGCCTAATTCCGGGAATGCCGCTGCCAGCACTGCACTACCGCAGCCGCCAAATACCAGCCAGAATGTACCAAAACATTCTGCCGCTAATTTTCTAAACATAACCACCTCAAAATAATTATCCGCACGCTTTCCCGCGCGGGATATTTCGCCATAAAGGGATGACGACTCAAAGAGCCTGTATTTTAGAAACCATCAACACCCCTTCGCCACTTAAATAAATTCGATTAATTTGATTTAAGGCAATGTGATGTCAATCCTTGTTCAAATCAGCGGTAAATAGAGCATAGACCAATTCTCGCAAGGATGAATGTTGTGCTGTCGTGCCTGGGTTCCTGCCGCTATACTGCTGATAACTTAAAGGAAAAAGTGGTCATTTGGCGGGGGATTTATGCTTCTCGAACGTGTGGAAATTGTTGGCTTTCGCGGTATTAACCGCCTGTCGCTGCAGCTGGAGCAGAACAACGTCCTGATCGGCGAGAACGCGTGGGGTAAGTCCAGCCTGCTGGATGCGCTGACGCTACTGCTTTCGCCCGAAGACGATCTGTATCACTTCGTCCGCGACGATTTCTGGTTTCCCCCCGGCGACGTGACGGGGCGCGAGAAGCACCTGCATATCATCCTGACGTTCCGTGAATCCGAGCCCGGACGTCACCGCGTGCGTCGTTTCCGCCCGCTGTCACCCTGCTGGGTGCCGTGCGATGACGGTTTCCACCGGATATTCTATCGGCTGGAAGGGGAGATGGCGGAAAATGAGGGGGTCCTCACCCTGCGTGATTTTCTCGATGAGAAAGCCAACCCGATCCCGCTGGACAATATCGACGACCTGGCCCGTCACCTGATCCGCCTGACGCCGGTGCTGCGCCTGCGCGATGCGCGCTTTATGCGCCGTATTCGTAACGGTACCGTACCCAATATGCCGGAAGTGGAAGTCACCGCCCGCGAGCTGGATTTTCTGGCAAGAGAGCTGGTGTCGCGTCCGCAAAATCTTACCGATGGTCAAATCCGTCAGGGGTTGTCCGCGATGGTACAGCTCCTGGAGCACTATTTTTCCGAGCAGGGAACGTCACAGTCCCGCCATCGTCTGATGCGCCGCCGCTCTCATGATGAGCAGCGAAGCTGGCGTTATCTCGACATTATTAACCGGATGATCGACCGGCCCGGTGGTCGTACCCATCGGGTGATTTTGCTGGGGCTGTTTTCAACGCTTCTGCAGGCCAAAGGCACCGTTCGTCTTGACCGGGACGCCCGGCCGCTGCTGCTGGTTGAAGATCCGGAAACGCGCCTGCATCCCATCATGCTCTCCGTGGCATGGCATCTGCTGAATCTGCTGCCGCTCCAGCGCATTACGACCACCAATTCCGGGGAGTTATTATCGCTGACGCCGGTAGAACACGTCTGTCGCCTGGTGCGTGAATCCTCCCGCGTCACTGCTTTCCGCCTTGGGCCTGGCGGTTTGAACGCGGAAGACGGGCGGCGCATCGCGTTTCATATTCGCTTTAACCGGGCGTCGTCGCTCTTTGCCCGCTGCTGGCTGCTGGTGGAGGGGGAAACGGAAACCTGGGTCATCAACGAGCTGGCGCGCCAGTGCGGCCACCATTTTGATGCGGAAGGCATTAAGGTGATTGAATTCGCCCAGTCGGGATTAAAGCCGCTGATAAAATTTGCCCGCCGGATGGGGATCGAGTGGCACGTGCTGGTAGACGGTGATGAGGCGGGTAAAAAATATGCCTCGACCGTGCGTAGCCTGCTGAATAACGAGCGCGAGGAAGAGCGCGACCATTTAACCATGCTCCCCGCGATGGATATGGAACACTTTATGTATCGTCAGGGGTTCGACGACGTCTTCCACCGAATTGCCATGGTGCCGGTCGATGTCCCGATGAACATGCGGCGCGTGATCGCCAAAGCCATTCATCGTTCGTCAAAACCGGATTTAGCCATTGAAGTGGCGACGGAAGCAGGGAGGCGGGGCGTGGAGGCGGTGCCGGCCCTGCTGCGGAAGATGTTCTCCCGCGTGCTGTGGCTGGCACGCGGGAAAGCGGATTAGCGTTGGGTTGCCTGTTTCACCTGCTGAATCAGGCTATCCAGCAGCGCGTAGCGGCGGCGATATTCGGAACGCTTTTTGCTCGCGATCTCTTCCATCGGTTTACGCGGCATGACGAGCGGCAGCATAAAGTTACCGTTGTCCTGCTTTTCACCGCCGAGGGAGGTCCAGAAACTGTCGTAATCGGCCAACAGTTTCCCCTCTTTTTTCTTGCGGTAGCGCCAGCTGCGATAAATATGGGTATCGTTACTGACGGCGACAATTTGCTCTACCGGGAACGCGGCGCCGAGCGTCATGGCGGCCTCGACCAGCAGACGTTTCGGGAACAGGCCATGGCAGGCTTTCGTCGCACCCTGGATCAGCTCATGGGGAACATGCGCTTTTGCGCCCTGCAAACCGCCAATGAACAGCGTCGATTTTCCCTCAAACTGGCACAGCGTAAAGGTCATCTCCGCCAGCGCCGTATTTTGACTGTCACAGAAAACGAGGGTAGCTTCTCCCTCTTTATCCATAAACGCGTCGGCACACAGGCGGACGGTAAATTGCTGTTCATCTTTTCCGATTATGGTCAGCAGGGTCACGCCCTGCTTTGAAAGATAGCCACTAGTCAGCGTAGCCGGCAGCTGGCGACACATCATCTGATAGTGCCAGGCAAGCGATTCCAGCGCACGCTGTCGATCCATATTGACCGTCAACCACGGACGATGAAGGCGGCAGGGCAGCCCCGGCTGAACCTGGAGCATTTGCATCAGGTGCGGATGCCTGGCAAGCTCAGACAGCAGACGCGCGGTGCTAAGCGGTGTCGCCAGTGAACGCAGCATGAACTTACGTCGGTAGGCGGTTTTTTCCCATGCCAGCCCGGGCGCGATCTCACCGAAAGCCAGGTTTTTGAAAAGCTGCCAGCCGGATTTTGGCTGCGGCAGGTTTGAAAGTGAGGTATCGACGATAGAAGACATGATAGATCCTGATCCTTTTGGAATATCGCTATTTCAACAGGGGAAATGTCAACGTCTCGTAAACAAATTAGGGCGATTTCGGATAACGGGGGTTTCGTTGAAGAGTCGTTTAGATAGAATCAACATTTATAATTGCCAGAACATTTATTTGGAATATTTATGAACCTCAAGGGAAAACGCAGAACGCTGTTTCTGCTGCTGGCGGTCGTGGTTTTAGCCGGTGGGTACTGGCTATGGCAGATGCTGAATGCGCCGGTGCCGCAGTATCAGACACTCATTGTTCGCCCGGGCGAACTGCAGCAAAACGTCCTCGCGACGGGTAAGCTTGACGCTTTGCGTAAGGTTGACGTCGGCGCTCAGGTCAGCGGCCAGCTGAAAACGCTGTCGGTTGAGATTGGCGACAAGGTGAAAAAAGGCCAGCTGCTCGGCGTTATTGATCCTGAGCAGGCTGAGAACCAGATCCGCGAGGTGGAAGCCACGCTGATGGAATTGCGAGCGCAGCGAGCGCAGGCACAGGCAGAACGTAACCTGGCCCAGGTGACGCTGACCCGTCAGCAGGCGCTGGCTAAAACCCAGGCTATTTCGAAACAAGATTTAGATACTGCCACTACTGAACTGGCGGTGAAACAGGCGCAGATTGGCACGATTGACGCGCAAATCAAACGCAACCAGGCCTCGCTGGATACGGCGAAAACCAACCTCGACTACACCAAAATCGTTGCGCCGATGGCGGGCGAAGTCACCCAGATCACTACGCTCCAGGGCCAGACGGTGATTGCCGCGCAGCAGGCGCCAAACATTCTGACGCTGGCGGACATGAGCACCATGCTGGTCAAAGCCCAGGTCTCAGAGGCGGATGTTATCCACCTTAAGCCCGGGCAGAAAGCCTGGTTTACGGTGCTGGGAGACCCGCAGACGCGCTACGAAGGCGTGCTGAAAGACATTCTGCCGACGCCGGAAAAAGTTAACGACGCTATCTTCTACTATGCCCGCTTTGAGGTGCCAAACCCGCAGGGCGTGCTGCGTCTGGACATGACCGCCCAGGTGCATATCCAGCTGACCGGCGTGAAGAACGTGCTGACTATCCCGCTTTCTGCGCTCGGCGAGTCCGCCGGGGATAGCCGTTATAAAGTGAAAGTGCTGCGCAACGGCGAAACGCGCGAGCGCGAGGTCGTGATCGACGAGCGTAACGACACCGACGTGGTGGTGGTGAAAGGGCTGGAAGAGGGCGAGGAGATTGTTGTCAGCGAAAGCCTGCCCGGAGCCGCTAAATGACGGCGCTGCTTGAGCTAAATAACATTCGTCGCAGCTATCCCTCCGGCGACGGCCCGGTGGAGGTGCTGAAGGGCATCTCCCTGCGCGTGGAAGCGGGCGAGATGGTGGCCATTGTCGGGGCATCGGGTTCCGGTAAATCGACGCTGATGAACATTCTCGGCTGCCTGGATAAACCGACCAGCGGTACCTATCGCGTAGCCGGGACGGATGTATCCACGCTGGACGGCGATGCGCTGGCGAAGCTGCGTCGGGAACATTTCGGCTTTATCTTCCAGCGTTACCACCTGCTTTCTCACCTGAATGCGGCTCAGAACGTGGAAGTGCCTGCGGTGTATGCGGGCGTCGAGCGTAAAAAGCGCCTTGAGCGCGCACAGATGCTGCTGACGCGTTTGGGGCTGGCGGAGCGGGTGGAGTACCAGCCCTCGCAGCTGTCCGGCGGCCAGCAGCAGCGCGTGAGTATCGCCCGTGCCCTGATGAACGGCGGGCAGGTGATCCTCGCGGATGAACCGACCGGCGCGCTCGACAGCCATTCCGGCGAAGAGGTGATGGCGATCCTGCATCAGCTTCGCGATCAGGGGCATACGGTGATTATCGTTACCCACGATCCGCAGGTGGCGGCGCAGGCGGAACGCATTATTGAGATCCACGACGGCGAGCTGGTCAGCAACCCGCCGCCGCGTGAGTCCAGGGCAACGGCGCCGAAAGAAGTGCTACCGGCATCAACCGGCTGGGGACAGTTTTCCAGCGGCTTTCGCGAGGCGCTGGCCATGGCCTGGCTGGCGATGGCGGCCAACAAAATGCGCACCCTGCTGACGATGCTCGGCATCATTATCGGTATCGCCTCGGTGGTGTCGATCGTGGTGGTGGGCGACGCGGCCAAGCAGCTGGTGCTGGCAGATATCCGCGCCATCGGCACCAATACCATTGACGTCTATCCCGGCAAAGACTTTGGCGACGACGAGCCGCAGTATCAGCAGGCGCTGAAATATGACGATCTGGCGGCGATTCAGAAGCAGCCGTGGGTTAATTCGGCCACGCCTGCGGTGTCGCAGAACCTGCGTCTGCGCGTGGGCAACGTTGACGTTGCCGCCAGCGCTAACGGCGTGAGCGGAGACTATTTCAACGTCTACGGCATGACCTTCAGCGAAGGCGCCACCTTCAACGCCGAGCAGCTGGCGGGCAGGGCGCAGGTGGTTGTGCTGGACGCAAACTCACGCAGGCAGCTCTTCCCCAATAAAGCCAACGTGGTGGGCGAAGTGATCCTGGTCGGCAACATGCCTGCCACGGTCATCGGCGTGGCGGAAGAGAAGCAGTCGATGTTTGGCAGCAGCAAAATCCTGCGCGTCTGGCTGCCCTACACCACCATCTCCGGGCGGATTATGGGGCAGTCATGGCTCAACTCCATCACCGTACGCGTGAAGGAGGGCTACGACAGCGCGCTCGCCGAACAGCAGCTTGAGCGGCTATTAACCCTGCGCCACGGGAAGAAAGATTTCTTCACCTGGAATATGGACGGCCTCTTGAAAACGGCGGAAAAGACCACACGTACTCTTCAGCTGTTCCTCACGCTGGTGGCGGTGATTTCGCTGGTCGTCGGCGGTATCGGGGTGATGAACATCATGCTGGTGTCGGTAACCGAGCGCACCCGGGAGATTGGCATCCGCATGGCGGTTGGGGCCCGGGCCAGCGACGTGCTGCAGCAATTTTTGATTGAAGCGGTGCTGGTGTGTCTGGTCGGCGGTGCGATGGGCATTGCGCTCTCGATGATGATCGCCTTCGCGCTCCAGCTCTTTTTACCCGGCTGGGAAATTGGCTTCTCGCCGGTTGCCATCATTACCGCGTTTTTGTGTTCAACCTTTACCGGCATTTTGTTTGGCTGGTTGCCCGCCCGCAACGCGGCGCGGCTGGATCCGGTGGACGCGCTGGCTCGGGAATAACCCGAAAATAAAAATGCCAGCCGATCGGGCTGGCATTTTGACTGCGGGATGTACACAATAAAACAGAGAGCTATGCAACCGTCTCTGCTTCAACGGGTACGATTAGGCTTGCATGATTGCCTTTTGGTCCCTGATGTACATCGAACCGGACGGACTGCCCGGCTTTGAGCGTTCTGTAGCCATCCATCTGAATGGTGGAATAGTGAGCGAAGATATCCTCGCCGCCGCCTTCGGGGCAGATGAAGCCAAACCCTTTGGCGTTGTTGAACCACTTAACAGTACCCATTTCCATGCTTCGACATCCTTCGTAAATCTTATAAGTTAAGATGGAATGAACCGGTGGTGGAGTGGGGGCTGTTCAAAACCTCGCCATCTCACGCTTGTACAATTTAGAGAAACGAAAGAAGTCGTCAAGCGTTTGGCGTTGGAGATGGGACAATAATCAACCAAAGTTTGAAGCAGTTAACGCTATTGCAACAGTTTGTGACAGACATCGCGGATGACAGTAATAGATGATTGTTATCTAACATCTGAGGTAGATTCAAAGTGGTTATGCATAATGGGTAAGACCAACGATTGGCTGAATTTTGATCAGCTGGCGGAAGACAAAGTGCGCGACGCGCTAAAACCGCCATCTATGTATAAAGTTATGTTAATGAACGATGATTACACGCCGATGGAATTTGTTATTGACGTGCTACAAAAGTTCTTTTCTTATGATGTAGAACGTGCAACGCAACTGATGCTTACCGTTCATTATCGTGGCAAAGCTATCTGCGGCATCTTCACTGCCGAAGTGGCGGAAACCAAAGTGGCGATGGTGAACGACTATGCGAGGGAGAACGAGCATCCGTTGCTGTGTACGCTGGAAAAGGCCTGATAAGGCATAAAATTGGGGGAGGTGCCTATGCTCAATCAAGAACTGGAACTCAGTTTAAACATGGCTTTCGCCAGAGCGCGTGAGCACCGACATGAGTTTATGACCGTCGAGCATTTACTGCTCGCACTGCTTAGCAACCCATCTGCCCGCGAAGCGCTGGAAGCCTGCTCCGTGGATCTGGTTGCGCTACGTCAGGAACTCGAAGCCTTCATCGAACAAACCACACCGGTGCTGCCAGCCAGTGAAGAAGAGCGCGACACGCAGCCGACGCTCAGCTTCCAGCGCGTGCTGCAGCGTGCGGTATTCCACGTCCAGTCTTCCGGGCGTAGCGAAGTGACTGGCGCAAACGTCTTAGTCGCCATCTTCAGCGAGCAGGAGTCACAGGCTGCCTACCTGCTGCGCAAACACGAAGTCAGCCGCCTCGACGTGGTTAACTTTATTTCTCACGGTACGCGCAAAGACGAGCCTAACCAGGCATCGGATTCCAGCAATCAGGTCAATAACAATGAAGAGCAAGCAGGCGGGGAGGATCGTATGGAAAACTTCACCACCAACCTTAACCAGCTTGCTCGCGTTGGCGGTATCGACCCGCTGATTGGTCGCGATAAAGAGCTGGAGCGCGCAATCCAGGTGCTGTGCCGTCGCCGCAAGAACAACCCGCTGCTGGTGGGGGAATCTGGCGTGGGTAAAACCGCGATTGCCGAAGGTCTTGCCTGGCGTATTGTGCAGGGCGACGTGCCGGAAGTCATTGCCGACTGCACCATCTACTCGCTGGATATTGGCTCGCTGCTGGCGGGCACCAAATACCGCGGTGATTTTGAAAAACGCTTCAAGGCGCTGTTGAAACAGCTGGAGCAGGACACCAACAGCATCCTGTTTATCGATGAGATCCACACCATCATCGGCGCGGGTGCGGCCTCCGGTGGCCAGGTGGATGCCGCGAACCTGATCAAACCGCTGCTCTCCAGCGGCAAGATCCGCGTGATTGGCTCCACGACCTACCAGGAGTTCAGCAACATCTTTGAGAAAGACCGTGCGCTGGCGCGCCGCTTCCAGAAAATCGACGTGACCGAGCCGTCCGTCGAGGAAACGGTGCAGATTATCAACGGCCTGAAGCCAAAGTACGAAGCGCACCACGACGTGCGTTACACCGCGAAAGCGGTCCGTGCGGCGGTGGAGCTGGCGGTGAAATACATCAACGATCGTCACCTGCCGGATAAGGCGATTGACGTGATTGATGAGGCAGGGGCGCGCGCGCGCCTGATGCCGGCCAGCAAGCGTAAGAAAACCGTTAACGTGGCGGATATTGAGTCAGTGGTGGCCCGCATCGCGCGTATCCCTGAGAAGAGCGTTTCTCAGAGCGACCGCGACACGCTGCGCACCCTCGGCAATCGCCTGAAAATGCTGGTCTTTGGTCAGGATAAAGCCATTGAGGCCTTAACCGAAGCGATCAAGATGGCCCGCGCCGGGCTGGGGCATGACCACAAGCCTGTCGGTTCCTTCCTGTTCGCTGGCCCGACGGGCGTGGGGAAAACCGAGGTAACGGTTCAGCTCTCCAAAGCGCTGGGTATCGAGCTGCTGCGCTTTGATATGTCCGAGTATATGGAGCGTCACACCGTCAGCCGTTTGATTGGTGCGCCTCCGGGCTACGTGGGCTTTGACCAGGGCGGCCTGCTCACCGACGCGGTGATCAAGCATCCGCACGCCGTCCTGCTGCTCGATGAAATCGAGAAAGCGCACCCGGACGTGTTCAACATCCTGCTGCAGGTGATGGATAACGGGACGCTGACCGACAACAACGGGCGCAAGGCGGACTTCCGCAACGTGGTGCTGGTGATGACCACCAACGCCGGGGTGCGTGAAACCGAGCGTAAATCCATCGGCCTGATCCACCAGGATAACAGCACCGATGCGATGGAGGAGATCAAAAAGATCTTCACGCCGGAGTTCCGTAACCGTCTGGACAACATTATCTGGTTCGATCACCTGTCTACCGACGTGATCCATCAGGTGGTGGACAAGTTTATCGTCGAACTGCAGGTCCAGCTGGATCAGAAAGGCGTGTCGCTGGAAGTGAGCCAGGAGGCCCGCAACTGGCTGGCCGAGAAAGGCTACGACCGTGCGATGGGGGCCCGTCCGATGGCGCGCGTCATTCAGGACAACCTGAAGAAACCGCTGGCAAACGAGCTGCTGTTTGGCTCGCTGGTGGATGGCGGTCAGGTGACCGTAGCGCTGGACCAGGCGAAGAATGAACTGACGTACGATTTCCAGAGTGCAGCGAAGCACAAGCCGGAAGCGGCTCACTAAGTTGTTTTACTCTAAAAGCCGGGTTTGTTAACCCGGCTTTTTTGTCTCAGATCCTCTTTTTTGTTCGTGTCTCAGTCCGGTCCTTGATGCCGCGTCTGGTTATAGATCTGTGCCAGACATACCAGATGCAGACTTACCACCCGAGCGCTCAGCGTGTTGCTGCGCGCCAGCCATGGATGGGCCTCAAGCCAGTCTATAAACCGTGTGCAGGCGCCAAGGGAGATTTGAGTAGGGTTAAGCGCTTTTTTTTGCCCGGTAAGCGGGCTAATCAGTTTGTGATTTTCACCCTGGCTCCATTGTTGCCAGCGGTTATTCCACCATCCTGCATACCAGGTTCCGATAAGCCGATATTGCTCAGCAGCGGATTTGCAATCTGAGTTGTCTTCCACCACGAACCACAGATCGGTCTTTGCGCTGCGTACTTCTGCAGACCATGCCGTAATTGCTGCGCCTCGCAGGACACATTCATGCGCCAGAAAATGATCTGACACCTGAGGAAAAAGAATGCGCAGGCGCTGAAAATGGCCATGTATAGCGATCACCGGGCGCACGATACATCCCCGTGCATTTTGTTTAAGACGTGCGCTACCGAAGGCAATCTCATCAAACTGGCTGCGCTGCATAAAGTGTTTCTCTTGCAGAATAACCTGCTCTATCGTACAGGCATGTGAATGTTGAGGTACTTCGCTGTCGGATGCCCGATAGCGAAGTATTTCACCCGTGCTCCAGGTGCAGTAATTAGTGGAGATTTGCAAAACCATGCCGGAATTAATGTCTGCGCTTACAATGACGAAAATTTTTTCTGCAGCTGTTCTGCCCTGAAAGGGAAGGGTAAAGATCCGCGTAGCGACAGACGTAGCCCCTGGCGCGGGGAGGCGCAATCGTCGTTCACATTCGTTCACCGCCAGGGTGAGCATGCGATAAGCCGTTGTTTCACTGTCATATTGTCCCGCATCCAGTCGTCGCAGAAGGTTTGCGACGCTTTCCTGCTGATGCGCCGTCAGGCGCTGCGGTGTGAAAACCGTCCGGCAGGCACGGCATTGAAGACGTGCACTGCCCGCGCGCGTTTGACCGTAATGAATCATCTCCGTTGTATAACAGCGAGGACATCCCAGCCCGGTGGCACCTAGCTTATCGCCCATCAGCCGGGCAAACCATGCACTGTATTCCGTTTCATCAAAGAGCGGTGGCAAACTGCCGCATTTCCCGCACTCAAGCGCAGCGTAGCCCAGGCGATAAACAGGCCATACGTAGTCGCTGGCATTTGCAATGCCGAGATTCGGGCATAAAGCACTCTTACAGACGTTAAGATCTATTTTTCGAATCCTGCTCATGACTCCGCGCCAACTCATTTTGTCAGTCGAGTGATAGTGAGGTCTTTGCCATTTTTCAATCGTGAAGATGTTCACAAAAACGGTTTATCACCTCGTCAAAATGGAACTCCTTTTTTAATTTAAGGATAAAAAATGAAACGGACCCTTGTTGCTGTTGCCTTATTAACGGCCTGTGCCAGCCATAGCTTTGCTCAGGATATAACCATTATTTACACCAACGATCTCCATGCTCACGTTGAGCCTTACAAGATACCGTATGTCGCAGAAGGTAAGCGGCTGGTGGGTGGTTTTGCCAATATTTCGACGCTGGTTAAACAGGAGAAAACACATAATAAGGCGACATTTTATTTTGATGCGGGTGATTATTTTACCGGGCCGTACATCAGTAGTCTGACAAAAGGAAAGGCAATCATTGATATCCTGAATACTATGTCGCTGGATGCCGCTTCCGTTGGTAATCATGAATTCGATCACGGCTGGGATAATACGCTGCTGCAGTTCAGCCAGGCAAAATTTCCCATTTTGCTGGGTAATGTCTTTTATCAGAATAGTCAGATGCCTTTCTGGAACAAGCCCTATACCATTCTGGAAAAGGATGGGGTGAAAATTGGCGTGATTGGATTGCACGGCGTATTTGCGTTCAACGATACAGTGTCTTCGGCAATGCGTCAGGGCATTGAGGCCCGGGATGAGGTGAAATACCTGCAGCGCTATCTGGATGAAATCCGCGGTAAGGTTGATATCACCGTTGCACTGATGCATGAAGGATTTCCCGCCCGGCAGTCAAGCATTGGTAATACCGACGTGAAGCGTGCGCTTGATAAAGACATTCAGACTGCGAAGCAGGTGAAAGGGCTGGATATTTTGATTACCGGACACGCGCATGTTGGTACGCCGGAGCCGATTAAGGTGGGGAAAACATTGGTGCTGTCGACAGACAGCGGTGGAATCGATATCGGAAAGCTGGTTCTGGATATTAACCCAAAAACACGCCAGCATGTGGTTAAGTCCTTTGAACTCAAGACGGTTTATGCCGATGAGTGGAAGCCGGACCCTGTAACTCAGGGCGTGATTGATAGCTGGAATAAAAAGCTTTCTAAAACCGTTCGTCAAAAGGTGGGTGAAACCCCTATCGCCTTGACCCGCGCCTACGGAGAGTCTTCTTCGCTGGGAAATCTGTTTACCGACGCCATGCTTGCTGATGCACCCGATGCGCAACTCGCTCTGACTAACTCTGGCGGCCTGCGCGCCGATCTGAATGCTGGTCCAATTACCCTTGGTGATGTTATCAGCGCTTTCCCGTTCCCTAATGAGCTTACCGTGATGGATTTAACCGGAAAGTCTTTGCGCAATTTAATGGAACATGGTGCATCACTCAGCAATGGCGTATTGCAGATGTCAAGGGGCATGGAGATGCAATATGACCCACGCAAGCCACTGAATCAACGCGTGGTATCGTTCACGCTTAATGGTAAGGCAATCGCAGATACTGAAACGTACCGTGTTGTTACCAACAGTTTTTTAGCTCCCGGTGGCGATGGCTTTATGGCTTTTACCGAAGGTAAGAATAAACAGGTCAGAGGCGGTTATAACCTCTCTGATGCGGTTATTGATTATCTCAGAAACGGAAATAAGGTCATTCCCCAACAGGTGAATGAGATGCGTGTAATGGAAGTCCAACAGTAACGCATTACTTACAGGTGAATAACATGGCAATTATTAATACAGGAACGGAGCTTGCCCCTGCAAACAACCAGCTTGCGGCCTATATCAGTTTTTCAATTGATGAACCCATCACTTTTTCTTATAAGGTACTTAAACGTAACACCAGCACGACAGGCGTGGATTTTACTTATACCCATACTGAATTGATTACAGACCTGACGAAAGAACTTAACGTTCCGGTAATAGGTCTTTACGCGAACGACGTCAATGAAGTTGAGATTATTTTTTATAATGCCAGTGGTATTGAAATTTATAACAGTACTTTTACGATAAGCACCCTCGACCAGACCTACCGGGATGCGACGATCTTTCATCTCGACATTGAGCATACTGATCCCGAACTTTTTTCCAGCGTGTGGGGAAATAGCTGGTTAATGACAACCAACTGCGATGGTTACGATCAGAATGGCGATCTTCGTTGTTATTACGCCCAGCCCTATCGTAATCAGATGCTAAAGACCAATAAGGGTTATTTTTATATCGGCAGCGATGAAGACGAACACTGGTATGGTCGCCGTTTCTTCAAAATTGACATCCTCGGGAATATCGTTCTGGAATTTGATATGCGGGATCAGGATGGCAATCATTACGCCAACACGCACGATCTGGTCTGGGACTCAAACGGCGATCTGTATATGATTGGTAACGACAACCCGGATCGCTCGACAAATACCATGAGGCAGGATGCATCGATCCTCAAATTCAACGATCAAACCGGTAAAATGATATGGGCTAAAAACTATACCCGTTCATTTGATAATGCGCTGATCCTGAATAACAGCCCAACAAATGATGCCCACCTCAATTCACTTTCTGTGTTTAACGGGACGGGGGCGTACAGCGACGTGATTATTGTTCACTCGCGCTCAGCAGGGGTGACATTTGGTATCTCGCCGACAGATGGGGCTATCCAGTGGACCATTAATACCGGCAACTTTAATGCACAATTCCCATCCGGGACGACGGTAACGAAAATAGATACGTCGGGTATAACCGCGTTTGAAAACGGCGCTCATACGGTTTTTGTTACCAACAATGCGGTTTTTTCTGATTACAACATTCCGGGTTCTGGGAAATTTGTTCTCTCTCTGTTTGATAACCGATCTTGCCTAAGTACAACAGGAGAAGCGCTCACGCGCGCGATTACTGAGGATGCTAGTACCGAGGTTTATCAAACCGAGCCCGCCCGGGTGATGTTTTACTATGTAGATCTCCAGGCTAAAACAGCAACTACAGTGGGTTCAACTATTGCACTGCCGCAAGACAGAGTCCCGCAGATCACCGATTTCATGGGGGCTGTATTCGACTACGGCCAGTACTACAGTATTTACACCAATCACGCACGTTCATTCTTTATCAGTGATGTGGGCGGTAAGATTGTTGCCACCATCTATGATGTTATCTGTTCGCTGGACGGCTATCCGGAGTTCCCGGGCGAATGCTATCGGGCTAGACAGTTTGCCGGCGCGGAACTGACATCGTTAATCGATATTGGTTTTAACGTGGCTAACGTTTGATGTGCTTCTGATAAGAGAAAACAGAAAAGGCCGGGATTACCCGGCCTTATTTAATATTCATCTGCCATTACAGGCGAAAACAATTAGCGACTACGGAAGACAATGCGGCCTTTGCTCAGGTCGTACGGGGTCAGTTCAACAGTCACTTTGTCGCCCGTCAAAATGCGGATGTAGTTTTTGCGCATTTTACCGGAGATGTGCGCAGTTACCACGTGACCGTTTTCCAGCTCTACGCGAAACATGGTATTAGGCAACGTATCAAGTACGGTACCCTGCATTTCAATATTGTCTTCTTTGGCCATCTAATCCTCTGGGGTATCACTACCAAGTTTTGAACCGGCAAGATAATGCCGAAATTCATCAATTAAGTAAAGAATTGCGCGATTAAAACGCAGCAAAACAGTTTCGGCGCATTGCCCAAGCGTCACGGTACAACCGAACAGGAAGCGCATTCGTAAAGGGGAGACAACAGGATAAACGTCAGGACGTTATCTGAAGCGAGGGTCCCAAACGGCGGCGGGGCAACAGGCAGAAGCTACTCTGCGGCATAATTATAACACCCTCACAAAAAATATGCGGAAAACATTTAGGCATTGGGCATAAAGAGCGTTCTCGGTATCCAGAAGTCGCGCGGAAGCCTCTCCTGGCGGCTGGCATCGAGTTGTTCGATGTACTGGCGTCGCGGGATTTCAACGGCACCCAGGGAGGCGGTATGCTCGTTGAGCACCTGACAATCGATCAGGCGTCCGCCGCGCTGGGCAAACGACTGGCTGAAGACCAGCAGCGCGGTTTTCGAGGCATTAACTGCGCGGGAGAACATCGACTCACCGCAAAACAGCGTGCCTTGCGCTACGCCGTACATGCCGCCGACGAGTGCTCCACCATCCCATACCTCGATGGAGTGAGCGTAGCCAAGCTCATGAAGCTGGTGGTAGGCGGTAATAATATCGCGGGTTATCCATGTTCCCTCAAAGCGGTCTTCGGCACAGCCTTCAATGACCTGACCAAAGGCGTGGTTGAGGGTGACGCGGTATGGTGATTTTGCATGGAAACGCTTCATGCTGCGGCTGAGGTGAAACTGCTCTGGCCACAGCACGGCACGCGGGTCGGGAGACCACCATAAAATGGGGTCGCCGGGAGAAAACCAGGGGAATATACCGCGCTGGTACGCCATCAATAGCCGCGCAGGACTAAGGTCACCGCCAAGGGCCAGCAGCCCATTGGGCTCACGCAGCGCCCCTTCCGGAGAAGGGAACGCAATGTTATGACGAGAAAGCTGGACCAGGCGCATGACAGCAAAACTCCAGTACGCGAGCGAGGACGCTACAAATATAGTCTACAGACGTTGTTTAAACTGGTAGTAGCGACCCTGTTTTGCCAACAGCTCTGCGTGACTACCTTGCTCAATAATGTGTCCGTTGTCCATCACAATTATCTGATCAAAACTCGCCAGTCCGCGCAGGCGGTGTGTGACCATCAGCACGGTTTTGTCGGTCATAACATTCGCGAGTAAATCAAGTATTTGGCTCTCGGTTGTGGCATCCAGCCCTTCGGTGGGTTCGTCGAGCAGCATCAGCGGCGCATCGTGCAGCAGCGCGCGCGCGATTGCCAGCCGGCGCAGTTCACCGCCGGACAGCTGACGACCGCCTTCGCCCAGCCAGCTGTTTAGCCCATCGTTCTCAAGAAGTTTTTGCAGTCCAACCTGCTCCAGCACGGTGCGAAGCGCATCATCAGAGTCCTCTGGTGCGGCCAGCAGCAGGTTATCGCGCAGGGTGGCGCTAAACAAATGCACGCGCTGTGGAACCACACTCACGGTCTTGCGCAGGGCCTGTTCGCTGAAATCGGTCAGTAACGTATTATTAAAACGAATATGACCGCGCTGCGGATCCCATGCGCGGGTCAGCAACTGCAGCAGCGTCGATTTACCGCAGCCGGTACGGCCGAGAATCGCAATCCGCTGTCCCGCATTAACTGACAGATTGATACCGTCCAGGGCGTTCTGCGCCTGTTTGTCATAGGCGAAGGTGACATCTTCAAGCGTCAACGCAACCTGCTCTGGTACAGCGGTTTGCGCGGCACTGAACGTGACTTCAGGCTCCTGCTCGGCAATCTGGGTGATGCGCAGGGCAGAGGCGATCACCTGACCCAGATGCTGGAAGGCGCCCGTCACCGGGGCCAGCGCCTCGAACGCCGCCAGCGCGCAGAATACGAAAAGGGCAATAAGAGGACCCGGCTGTGAATTCCCCCCGATATCGCCGGACGCCAGCCACAGCATGGCAATTACGGCCACGCCGCCGATGAGCATCATCAGCGCCTGAGAAAAGGCTGTCAGTTCCGACTGGCGGCGCTGGGCCTCATGCCAGTTTAGCTCTGTACTTTCCATGCGCGCGCGATAGCGCTTGCTGGCGCCAAAAATGGTCAGCTCGGCCTGACCCTGAAGCCAGGAGGTCAGCTGCTGGCGGTAGTCCCCGCGAAGACGCGTAAGATTTTCCCCTGTGGTTTTCCCGGCGCGGTAAAACAGCGGCGGAAGAATGATGAGCGTCAGCAGCATGATCCCGCCCAGCGTTAGCGCAACGGGAACATCCAGAACAGACAGCCCCAGTGTGACCACCACAATCACCACAAACGCGCCCACGATCGGGGAAATCACGCGCAGGTAAAGGTGATCCAGGGTGTCGACATCCGCCACGACGCGGTTGAGCAACTCGCCCTGACGAAAACGCGCCAGCCCGGCAGGGGAGAGGGGCAGCAGCTTGCTGAACGTGTAGATGCGCAGGTGCTGCAGCACGCGGAAAGTGGCGTCGTGGCTGACCAGCCGTTCGAAATAGCGTCCGGCAGTACGGGTGATGGCGGTACCGCGAACCCCGGCAGCCGGAAGCATATAGTTGAAGCTGTATAATCCTGCGAACCCTGCGACGGCCGAGGCCGACAGGAACCAGCCGGAAAGCGTGAGCAGTCCGATGCTGGCGAGCAGTGTGACAATTGCCAGCACAATCCCCAGCGTCAGCATCCATTTGTGGCGTTTATAGAGCGCAAGATAAGGCAGCAGAGCACGCATCAGATGTCCTCCTGACGGTTCGCCAGCAGGGCGGTAAACGGTCCCTGCGCGGCAACGAGAGAGGCGTAATCGCCTTGCTCAACAATACGGCCGTTCTCCATGACCCAGATCTGGTCCCAGTCGGCAATGCCTTCCAGCTGATGGGTGACCATCAGGGTGGTTTGCTGCCGGGAGGCGGCGTTCAGGGCCTCCATTACCCGCTGCTCGCTATGAGCATCCAGGCTGGCGGCGGGCTCATCCAGCAGCATCAGCTGGCATGGGTTAAGCAGCGCGCGGGCAACGGCTACGCGTTGTGCCTGTCCGACCGACAGCCCGGCGGACTGGTCGCCGACCACGGTATCCACCCCTTGCGGGAGCAGCGGCAGAAACTCGCTGACCCAGGCACGGTCGAGAACCGATTGCAGTTCATCTTCACGCGCATCCGGGCGCGCCAGCAGGACGTTTTCACGCAGCGTAGAGGCGGGAAGCTGCGGGTTTTGGCCCACCCAACTGAGCTGTTTACGCCAGGCGTCAGGATCGAGGTTGCGCAGTTCGGTTTTGTTGATTCGCAGTGAACCCGTGTAGGCCATAAAACCGGATAGCGCATTCAGCAGAGAGCTTTTCCCGGAACCGCTGGTGCCGACGAGCACCACGCGTTGTCCTGCAGGTAAGGTAAAGTTCAGTGGACCTGCGAGCACTTTGCCTTCGGGTGACAGAATGGAAAAGTCCTGCGCTTCAATGGTAACGGGATCTTTAGCATTCAGCGTCACGTCACCCCGCTCCGGGTGTGCCAGCGGCGTTTCCAGGAACGTTTTAAGGCTATCGGCTGCGCCAACCGCCTGGGCTTTGGCGTGATAGAAGGTTCCCAGATCGCGAAGCGGCTGGAAAAACTCCGGAGCCAGGATCAGCGCCAGAAACCCGGCAGAAAGGGTCACCGCCGTGCCGTAATGGCCGAAATCCAGCGCGCCGAGGTAGGAGAAGCCGAAGTAGACCGCCACGAGGGCAATCGACAGCGAGGTAAAGAATTCAAGCACGCCGGAAGACAAGAAGGCGAGGCGTAACACTTCCATGGTGCGCTGACGGAAGTCCTGCGATGCCTGGCGAATGTTTTCGGTTTCCGCTTCACCGCGGCCAAAAATGCGTAACGTCTCCATGCCGCGAAGACGATCGAGGAAATGGCCGCTCAGGCGACCCAATGCCAGGAAGTTACGGCGGTTGGCATCCGCTGCCCCCATGCCAACCAGCGCCATAAACAGCGGGATCAGCGGGGCGGTGCCCATCAGAATCAGCGCAGCCATCCAGTTCACCGGGAAGATGGCGATCACGATCAGCAGCGGAACGAAGACGGCAAGAGCCATCTGCGGCAGATAGCGCGCATAGTAGTCGTGCATATCGTCAATCTGCTCAAGGATCAGCGTCGCCCAGCTACCGGCCGGTTTACCCTGGATCCACGCGGGCCCGGCTTCCTGAAGGCGATCGAGCACCTGACGGCGTATCTCGTATCGTATGTGCTGTCCGGCGTGAAAACCGACGCGCTCACGCAGCCACACCACCCAGGCACGCAGGACAAAAACCAGGATCAGGACAATAAAGGGCAACAACAGCGCTTCGCGAGGAATGTTCTCCATGATCATGTGATTAAGAATGCGGGCCAGCAGCCATGCCTGGGCAACAATCAAGAGACCGCTAACGAATCCCAGGAGACGGGAAATCGTAAGCCAGCGGCGGGAAATAACGCTTTGCTGTTTCAGCCAGCGTGTTAACTCTTGTTGACGGGTTTTTTCCATTGCGTACTTTGCAGGTGACGTTATTAGAAATTGGGCAGCGCAATGTTACAACGGGGAGACAATAAAGGCGACTTATCGCCGCCTTTATTTACGTTTGTTACTGACTTGTAAAGATTATTTACCTTGTTCAGCCAGTCCATCGAGGTAGCGTTCAGCGTCCAGCGCGGCCATACAGCCGGTCCCAGCCGAGGTAATCGCCTGACGATAAATATGGTCCATCACGTCGCCAGCCGCGAACACGCCCGGGATGCTGGTCTGGGTCGCGTTACCGTGAATACCCGACTGCACTTTGATGTAGCCGTTTTCCAGCTCCAGCTGACCGTCGAAGATCGCGGTGTTTGGGCTGTGACCGATCGCCACAAACAGACCCGCCACTTCCAGCGTTTCGACGTTATCGGTGTTCTGGGTATCACGGATACGCAGACCGGCAACGCCCATCTGGTCGCCCGTCACCTCTTCCAGGGTACGGTTGGTGTGCAGCACGATGTTGCCGCTTGCCACTTTATCCATCAGACGTTTGATCAGGATCTTCTCCGCGCGGAAGGTTTCGCGACGGTGGATCAGGTGCACTTCAGAGGCAATGTTCGCCAGGTAGAGCGCTTCTTCTACTGCGGTGTTGCCGCCGCCGATGACCGCGACTTTCTGATTGCGGTAGAAGAAACCGTCACAGGTTGCGCAGGCAGAGACGCCGCGGCCTTTGAATGCTTCTTCGGATGGCAGACCAAGGTAACGGGCAGAAGCGCCGGTGGCGATGATCAGCGCGTCGCAGGTGTATTCGCCGCTGTCGCCCGTCAGGCGGAACGGACGGTTCTGCAGATCGACCTTATTGATGTGGTCGAACAGAATTTCGGTTTCGAATTTAGCGGCATGCTCGTGCATACGTTCCATCAGCAGCGGCCCGGTCAGGTCGTTCGGGTCCCCTGGCCAGTTTTCTACTTCGGTGGTGGTGGTCAGCTGACCGCCTTTTTCCATGCCGGTGATGAGTACCGGGTGCAGGTTAGCGCGTGCAGCATAGACCGCTGCGGTATATCCCGCAGGTCCAGAACCAAGGATTAGCAGCTTACTGTGTTTGGCCGTGCCCATGAGATCCCCATTGTTGTTGGCAGACATTTGGCTGGATTGTAGGGAATTTGTTGTCGTAAAAAAAGAGCGCAGCAATTTTGATATCAATCTGTGTAATAGCCACGGGCGATGAATGATGCGCCATAACATCACGCTTTCGCCTGAAAAACGGTCGTTTGTAAGGCAATAAAATGAGGATTAATACCCTGCCGTAATGAATATCCGGCATGTTGTACTAAAAAACGATGTTTTGCTTTGACAATCCCCTGCGCTTTTGCGAAAACATTCAAGGAAGAAAAAAAACCGCGTTAACCGTATGCCGCATAGGCATGCACGTAAATGCCATTTTTACCGGGTCAGTGAAATCTACGCATGGCGTGGACAGACGCCATACGTGATGTCGGTGACAGCCTTCGGGCAACGGTCTTCTTACCAACAGAACCCGAATCCGCATCGCGTCTAATACAAAACCAGGCGATGTGATGACTAACGGGTACAGGCTCTGAACAGTGATGTGCACAGGGTCCAGGCAGGAGTAGGGAAGGAATACAGAGAGACAATAATAATGGTAGATAGCAAGAAGCGCCCTGGCAAAGATCTCGACCGTATCGATCGTAACATTCTTAATGAATTGCAAAAGGATGGGCGTATTTCCAACGTCGAGCTTTCAAAACGTGTGGGACTTTCCCCGACGCCGTGCCTTGAGCGTGTGCGCCGACTGGAAAGACAGGGTTTCATTCAGGGCTATACTGCTCTGCTGAACCCGCATTATCTGGATGCCTCACTTCTGGTATTTGTTGAGATTACTCTGAATCGTGGTGCGCCGGATGTGTTTGAGCAATTTAACGCCGCTGTACAAAAACTTGAAGAAATTCAAGAGTGTCACCTGGTGTCCGGTGATTTCGACTACCTGTTGAAAACCCGTGTGCCTGATATGTCCGCCTACCGTAAGCTGCTGGGGGAAACCCTGCTGCGTCTGCCAGGCGTGAACGACACCCGTACATATGTGGTGATGGAAGAGGTCAAACAGAGCAATCGTCTGGTTATTAAGACGCGCTAACACGGAACAGGTGCAAAATCAGCGTAGTTTGATTACACTCCTGTTAATCCATACAGCAACAGTGCCGGGGAGTCCCGGCGCTGTTGTCCGTTTTAGCAAAAAGGCAGGATATGCCTGATACCTGGAGAGCCTTTTTTGAGCCAGGAATACACTGAAGACAAAGAAGTCACACTATCGAAGCTAAGCAGCGGACGTCGTCTCCTCGAGGCTTTGCTGATTGTTATTGCCCTTTTTGCCGTCTGGCTGATGGCAGCCTTACTCAGTTTCAACCCCTCAGATCCCAGCTGGTCACAAACTGCATGGCATGAGCCTATCCATAATTTAGGCGGTGTCCCCGGTGCCTGGCTTGCGGACACGCTGTTCTTCATTTTCGGTGTGATGGCCTACACCCTTCCCGTCATTATCATTGGCGGATGCTGGTTTGCGTGGCGTCATCGTCAGAACGATGATTACATCGACTATTTTGCCGTGTCGCTGCGCCTGATTGGCGCGCTGGCGCTGATCCTCACCTCGTGCGGGCTGGCGGCAATCAATGCGGATGATATCTGGTACTTCGCCTCTGGCGGAGTGATCGGCAGTTTACTCAGTTCTGCGCTGCAGCCGATGCTGCACAGCAGCGGCGGCACGCTGGCGCTGCTGTGCATCTGGGCTGCCGGGCTGACGCTGTTTACCGGCTGGTCCTGGGTAAGCATTGCTGAGAAGATCGGTAGTTTTATCCTCACCATTCTGACTTTCGCCAGCAACCGTACCCGCCGTGACGATACGTGGGTTGATGAAGACGAATACGAAGATGAAGAGGAAGATGACGCGCCTGTGCAGCGTCGCGAGTCTCGTCGTGCGCGTATTCTGCGCGGCGCGCTGGCGCGTCGTCAGCGTGTTGCAGAGAAATTTGCCAACCCGCTGGGTCGTAAAACCGATGCGGCGCTCTTCTCCGGTAAACGCATGGATGAAGACGAGCAGGTGGCGTATCGCGCGGCGGGTGTCGCCGTCGATCCTGACGATGTGCTCTTCTCCGGCAGCCGGGCCACTCCGGGTGACTTCGACGAATACGATCCGCTGTTAAATGGCCACTCGGTTACCGAGCCGGTTGCAGCCGCCGCAGCCGCGACGACCGCTGCGCAGGCGTATGCCGCGCCTGTCGATGCCGTGATGCCATCCGCGCCGGTTTCGCCGCCGGAATCCGTTATTCAGCAGCCTCAGGTTGACTGGCAGACTGCGCCAGGCGTTCACACGCCGGAGCCGGTTATCGCACCTGAACCAGAGAGCTACATCCCTGTGCAGCAGGAGCAGTGGCAGCAGCCATATCAGCCGCCGCAGCCTTCGTATGAACCACAAGAGTACCCGCACTATGAACAGCCTGTGGCCCAACCTTATCAGGAGTATGTGCCTGAACCGGTTGAACCTGTGCAGCCTTATGTAGAGCCGCAGCCTGAACCTGAAATCGTGGAAGAGGTAAAACCCTCTCGTCCGCCGATGTACTATTTTGAAGAAGTTGAAGAGCGTCGCGCGCGTGAACGCGAGCAGCTGGCGGCCTGGTACCAGCCTGTGCCTGAACCGGTGCAGGAGCCGGTGACGAAAGCGCCTTCTGTTTCCGTTCCACCGATCGACCCGACGCCTGCAGTCGCACCCGTAGCGGAAAGCGTGAAGCAGGCTACCGCGGCCGCTGCCGTGGCTGCACCTGTTTTTAGCCTGGCAACCAGTGGCGCGCCACGTCCTCAGGTGAAAGAGGGGATTGGTCCGCAACTGCCTCGCCCTAACCGCGTTCGCGTTCCAACCCGTCGTGAGCTTGCCTCTTATGGCATCAAGCTGCCTTCCCAGCGTATGGCGGAAGAGAAAGCGCGCGAGCCTGAGTACGAAGATGACGCCGATGAAATGCAGCAGGACGAGCTGGCCCGTCAGTTCGCCGCGCAGCAGAATCAGCGCTACGGTAATGAATACCAGCACGATGAACCTATGCTGGAAGACGAAGAGGACGCGGCTGAAGCAGAACTGGCGCGCCAGTTTGCCGCCACCCAGCAGCAGCGCTATTCAGGTGAACAACCGGCTGGTGCAAATCCGTTCTCGCTGTCTGATTTTGAATTCTCGCCGATGAAGGATCTGGTGGATGATGGCCCGAGCGAGCCTTTATTTACCCCTAGCGTGATGCCGGAAGCTGAGCCTGTGCGCCAGCAGCCAGCATCACAGGCCTACGCGCAGCCGCAGCAGCCTGTTCAGCAGCCGTATGCGCAGCCGCATCAACCTGTTCAGCAACCGCAGCAGCCACCACAGCCACCACAGCCGCCGCAGTTCCAGCAGCCTGCGCCTCAGCCGCAGGAAAGTCTGATTCACCCTCTGCTGATGCGTAACGGTGACAGCCGTCCGCTGCAGCGTCCAAGCACGCCGCTGCCGTCTCTGGATCTGTTAACGCCTCCGCCGTCAGAAGTGGAGCCGGTCGATACCTTCGCGCTGGAGCAGATGGCGCGTCTGGTGGAAGCGCGTCTGGCTGACTTCCGCATCAAAGCGGACGTGGTGAACTACTCGCCGGGTCCTGTGATCACCCGTTTTGAACTGAACCTGGCGCCCGGCGTTAAAGCCGCGCGTATTTCCAACCTGTCCCGCGACCTGGCGCGTTCTCTCTCGACCGTTGCGGTGCGAGTGGTGGAAGTGATACCGGGCAAACCGTACGTTGGCCTTGAGCTGCCGAACAAGAAACGTCAGACCGTCTACCTGCGTGAAGTGCTGGATAACACCAAATTCCGCGATAACCCATCTCCGCTGACCGTGGTGCTGGGTAAAGATATCGCTGGCGATCCGGTAGTCGCGGATCTCGCCAAAATGCCTCACCTGCTGGTAGCAGGTACCACCGGTTCCGGTAAGTCTGTCGGTGTGAACGCCATGATCCTCAGCATGCTCTATAAAGCGCAGCCGGAAGATGTGCGTTTCATTATGATCGACCCGAAAATGCTCGAACTGTCGGTCTACGAAGGCATCCCGCATCTGCTGACCGAAGTGGTCACCGATATGAAGGACGCCGCCAACGCCCTGCGCTGGAGCGTTAATGAGATGGAACGCCGCTACAAGCTGATGTCTGCATTGGGCGTGCGTAACCTGGCCGGGTATAACGAGAAAATTGCCCAGGCTGTGCGCATGGGGCGTCCGATCCCGGATCCTTACTGGAAGCCGGGTGACAGCATGGATGCCCAGCATCCGGTGCTGGAAAAGCTGCCTTATATCGTCGTGCTGGTCGATGAATTCGCTGACCTGATGATGACCGTCGGTAAGAAAGTAGAAGAGCTGATTGCCCGTCTGGCGCAGAAAGCGCGTGCGGCCGGTATTCACCTTGTGCTGGCGACCCAGCGTCCTTCCGTGGACGTGATCACTGGTCTTATCAAAGCGAACATCCCGACGCGTATCGCCTTTACCGTATCCAGTAAAATTGACTCCCGTACCATTCTTGACCAGGGCGGCGCAGAGTCGCTGCTGGGTATGGGTGATATGCTCTATTCCGGCCCGAACTCCACCTCTCCGGTGCGTGTCCACGGTGCGTTCGTCCGCGATGAGGAAGTTCACGCCGTCGTGCAGGACTGGAAGGCGCGTGGTCGTCCGCAATACGTTGACGGTATTACCAGCGACACGGAAAGCGAAGGCGGCGGCGGTGGCTTCGACGGCGGCGAAGAGCTGGATCCGTTATTCGATCAGGCGGTTAACTTCGTTACCGAAAAACGCAAAGCGTCCATCTCTGGCGTGCAGCGTCAGTTCCGCATCGGCTATAACCGCGCAGCGCGCATCATCGAGCAGATGGAAGCGCAGGGTATTGTGAGCGAGCAGGGGCATAACGGTAACCGCGAGGTGCTGGCACCACCGCCGTTTGATTAACCTTCAGCGATTGCAAAGAAGGGTAAATCAGCCAAAATTAAGCATTTTCTTCTGTCGCCTGCCTTCGGGCAGGTCCAGAATAGAAGACGGAAACCCCATATCGGGAAGACGTATTTTAAGGAATAACAATGAAAAAAATCGCCATCGCCTGTGCATTACTCACCAGTTTTGTCGCCAGCAGCGTCTGGGCTGATGCAGCCAGCGACCTTAAAAGCCGACTGGATAAAGTAAGCAGCTTCCACGCCAGCTTCACGCAAAAAGTGACTGACGGCAGCGGCAACGCGGTGCAGGAAGGTCAGGGAGATTTGTGGGTAAAACGCCCAAATCTGTTTAACTGGCACATGACCCAGCCGGATGAGAGCATCCTGGTCTCTGACGGCAAAACCTTATGGTTCTTCAACCCGTTCGTTGAGCAGGCAACGGCGACCTGGCTGAAAGATGCCACCAGCAATACGCCGTTTATGCTGATTGCCCGTAACCAGTCCAGCGACTGGCAGCAGTACAATATTAAACAGACGGGTGACGAGTTTGTCCTGACGCCGAAAGGCAGTAACGGCAACCTGAAGCAGTTCACCATTAACGTAAGCACCAACGGTACGATTAATCAGTTTGGCGCGGTTGAGCAGGACGATCAGCGCAGCAGCTACCAGCTCAAGTCTCAGCAAAACGGCGCCGTTGATGCATCGAAATTCACCTTTACCCCGCCGCAGGGCGTAACGGTGGACGACCAACGCAATAAGTAAGAGGCGTGAGTGGGCAATCTGTCGCTCGATTTTTCAGATAACGCGTTTCAACCTCTGGCCGCCCGTATGCGGCCAGAAAATTTAGCGCAGTACATCGGCCAGCAACATCTGCTGGCTGCCGGTAAGCCATTGCCGCGCGCCATTGAGGCCGGGCATCTTCACTCCATGATCCTCTGGGGCCCCCCTGGCACCGGCAAGACCACGCTTGCAGAAGTTATCGCCCGCTATGCCAACGCGGACGTTGAACGTATCTCGGCGGTCACCTCCGGCGTGAAAGAGATCCGTGAGGCGATCGAGCGTGCGCGGCAGAACCGCAACGCCGGGCGGCGTACCATCCTCTTCGTGGACGAAGTCCACCGCTTCAACAAGAGCCAGCAGGATGCCTTCCTGCCGCATATTGAAGACGGCACGATCTTCTTCATCGGTGCGACCACCGAAAACCCGTCGTTTGAACTGAACTCGGCGCTGCTTTCCCGCGCGCGCGTTTACCTGCTCAAATCGCTCACCACCGAGGATATCGAAAAGGTTCTCACCCAGGCGATGGACGACAAAGCGCGCGGCTACGGCGGACAGGATATCGTTCTGCCTGACGACACGCGTCGTGCGATTGCCGAGCTGGTCAACGGCGATGCGCGTCGTGCGCTGAATACGCTGGAAATGATGGCCGATATGGCCGAAATCGACGATGCCGGGAAGCGGGTGCTGAAACCGGAACTGCTCACCGAAATTGCGGGGGAGCGCAGCGCGCGTTTCGATAACAAAGGCGACCGTTTTTACGACCTGATCTCGGCGCTGCATAAGTCCGTGCGCGGCAGCGCGCCGGATGCGGCGCTTTACTGGTACGCGCGCATTATCACTGCGGGCGGCGATCCGTTATATGTCGCGCGTCGCTGTCTGGCGATTGCGTCAGAAGATGTCGGCAATGCCGATCCTCGCGCCATGCAGGTTGCGCTGTCGGCCTGGGACTGCTTCACCCGCGTTGGACCTGCGGAAGGCGAACGCGCCATTGCGCAGGCGATTGTTTATCTGGCCTGCGCGCCGAAAAGCAATGCGGTTTATACCGCCTTTAAAGCGGCGATGTCCGACGCGCGTGAACGTCCGGACTACGATGTGCCGGTTCACCTGCGTAACGCGCCGACCAAACTGATGAAAGAGATGGGGTATGGGCAGGAGTATCGTTACGCTCATGATGAACCCAATGCCTACGCTGCCGGGGAGGAATATTTCCCGCAGGAGATGGCACAAACGCGCTATTATCACCCCACAAACAGAGGTCTTGAAGGCAAGATTGGTGAAAAGCTCACCTGGCTCGCCGGACAGGATCAAAATAGCCCTATAAAACGCTACCGTTAGTTCAATCGTTGCGGTAATGTTGGCAATGTATCCTTGTGGCCGCAGGCTGTGGTCACATTTTCCTATTTTAATTCGATAAGCACAGGATAAGCATGCTCGATCCCAATCTGCTGCGTAATGAGCCAGACGCAGTCGCTGAAAAACTGGCACGCCGGGGCTTTAAGCTGGATGTAGATAAGCTGCGCGCTCTTGAAGAGCGTCGTAAAGTTCTGCAGGTACAAACTGAAAATCTGCAGGCAGAGCGTAACTCTCGATCGAAATCCATCGGCCAGGCGAAAGCGCGCGGGGAAGATATTGAGCCATTACGCCTGGAAGTGAACAAACTGGGTGAAGAACTGGATCAGGCTAAAGCTGAGCTGGATGTTCTTCAGGCCGAGATTCGTGATATTGCCCTGGCTATCCCGAATATTCCTGACGACAGCGTGCCTGTCGGCAAAGATGAGAACGACAACGTTGAAGTGAAACGCTGGGGTACGCCTCGTGAGTTTGACTTCGAAGTACGCGATCACGTGACGCTGGGCGAAATGCACGCGGGCCTGGACTTTGCGGCAGCGGTTAAGCTGACCGGTTCTCGCTTCGTGGTGATGAAAGGCCAGATTGCTCATCTGCACCGCGCGCTGGCACAGTTCATGCTGGATCTGCACACCGAGCAACATGGCTACAGCGAAACCTACGTGCCGTATCTGGTTAACCACGATACGCTGTACGGTACGGGTCAGCTGCCGAAATTTGCCGGCGATCTGTTCCATACCCGCCCGCTGGACGAGGAAGCTGACAGCAGCAACTACGCGCTTATCCCAACCGCTGAAGTGCCGCTGACTAACCTTGTGCGTGATGAGATCATTGATGAAGACGACCTGCCAATTAAGCTGACAGCGCATTCACCGTGCTTCCGTTCTGAAGCTGGTTCTTATGGTCGTGACACGCGCGGTCTGATCCGCATGCACCAGTTCGACAAAGTTGAGATGGTGCAGATCGTCCGTCCTGAAGAATCCATGGACGCGCTGGAAGAGATGACCGGCCACGCGGAGAAAGTGCTGGAGCTGCTGGGTCTCCCGTACCGTCGTATGGCCCTGTGTACCGGTGATATGGGCTTTGGCGCCTGCAAAACCTTCGATCTGGAAGTGTGGGTGCCTGCGCAGAATACCTACCGTGAGATCTCCTCCTGCTCTAACGTCTGGGATTTCCAGGCGCGCCGCATGCAGGCTCGCTGCCGCAGCAAATCTGACAAGAAAACCCGTCTGGTGCATACCCTGAACGGTTCTGGTCTGGCTGTGGGCCGTACGCTGGTTGCCGTGCTGGAAAACTACCAGCAGGCAGACGGTCGTATTGAGATCCCTGAAGTGCTGCGTCCATACATGAAAGGCCTGCAGTACATCGGCTGATAATCTGTCTTAAAACAAAAAAGCGCCTCAGGGCGCTTTTTTTATGCCTTTGATTTGATACGAAGCAATAACCTCTCCCTCTAAAGTAGTAATACTCCTCCGAATGAAAGTCAGCATAAAAAAGCTGATTACGAAAAATTCGTTATATATAAAACTACATAGCGGTTAGCGCCGCCTTCTCTTTTCTTTGTGAGCAACCAAAGTGAGTCTCTATGAAAATCAACGCGCCTGAAGCATTAATGGCTGCCGAGGTCACTCGCCGTGGGTTGATGAAAACCACGGCAATAGGCGGCCTGGCTGTAGCCAGTAGTGCCTTCACGCTCCCTTTTACCCGACTGGCGTCGGCGGCAGATGCACTGTCTCCGGCCACCACGCCGGAAAAAGTGGTGTGGAGTGCCTGTACCGTCAACTGCGGTAGCCGTTGTCCGCTGCGTATGCATGTGGTGGATGGTGAAATTAAATATGTCGAAACCGACAATACCGGGGACGATAACTACGAAGGATTACATCAGGTTCGTGCGTGTTTGCGTGGTCGCTCCATGCGTCGCCGCGTCTATAATCCGGACCGCCTGAAATATCCGATGAAGCGCGTCGGTAAGCGTGGGGAAGGGAAATTCGAGCGGATTAGCTGGGATGAAGCCTACGACATTATCGCCACCAATATGCAGCGTCTTATCAAAGAGTACGGCAACGAATCCATCTACCTGAACTATGGCACCGGGACGCTCGGCGGTACGCTGACACGCTCCTGGCCACCGGGTAAAACGCTGGTGGCGCGACTGATGAACTGTTGCGGCGGTTATCTCAATCACTACGGCGACTACTCATCGGCGCAGATTGCCGCTGGCCTGAACTATACCTACGGTGGTTGGGCGGACGGCAACAGCCCGTCTGATATCGAAAACAGTAAGCTGGTGGTGCTGTTCGGCAATAACCCGGGCGAAACCCGCATGAGCGGCGGCGGGGTAACCTATTACCTCGAACAGGCCCGAGCCAAATCCAATGCCCGCATGATCATTATCGATCCGCGCTATACCGACACCGGTGCCGGACGTGAAGACGAGTGGATCCCAATCCGTCCGGGTACCGATGCGGCGTTGGTCTCAGCGCTGGCGTGGGTGATGATCACCGAAAACCTCGTCGATCAGCCTTTCCTGGATAAATACTGCGTCGGCTATGACGAGAAAACCCTGCCAGCCAGCGCGCCTGCTAACGGGCATTACAAAGCCTACATTCTCGGTCAGGGCAGCGATGGCGTGGCGAAAACGCCGGAGTGGGCTTCCACCATCACCGGGATCCCGGTGGAGCGTATCGTTCAACTGGCGCGTGAGATTGGCTCAGCCAAACCAGCCTACATTAGCCAGGGCTGGGGACCGCAGCGTCATGCGAACGGCGAAATCGCGACCCGTGCCATCTCCATGCTCTCCATTCTGACCGGCAACGTGGGCATTCACGGCGGTAACACCGGCGCTCGCGAAGGCTCATATGAAGTGCCGTTTGAACGTATGCCAACGCTTGATAACCCGGTTCAGACCAGCATCTCCATGTTTATGTGGACCGATGCGATCGAACGTGGCCCGGAAATGACCGCCCTGCGCGACGGCGTGCGCGGCAAGGACAAGCTGGACGTGCCGATCAAGATGATCTGGAACTATGCCGGTAACTGTCTCATTAACCAGCACTCTGAAATCAACCGCACCCATGAAATCCTGCAGGATGACAAGAAATGCGAGATGATTGTGGTGATTGACTGCCACATGACCTCCTCGGCGAAATATGCCGATATCCTGCTGCCGGACTGCACCGCCTCTGAGCAGATGGATTTCGCGCTGGACGCTTCCTGCGGCAACATGTCCTACGTGATCTTTACCGATCAGGCCATCAAACCGCGCTTCGAGTGCAAAACTATCTATGAGATGACCTCTGAGCTGGCGAAACGTCTTGGCGTTGAGCAGCAGTTTACCGAAGGGCGTACTCAGGAAGGGTGGATGCGTCATCTGCACGAGCTCTCTCGTAAAGCTATCCCTGACCTGCCGGACTTCGACACCTTCCGTAAGCAGGGTATGTACAAACAGCGCGATCCGGAAGGGCACCACGTGGCGTACAAAGCGTTCCGTGAAGATCCGCAGGCGAATCCGTTGACCACGCCGTCGGGCAAAATTGAAATCTACTCCGAAGAGCTGGCAAAAATCGCGTCGACCTGGGAGCTGCCGGAAGGGGACGTTATCGATCCGCTGCCGATCTACACGCCAGGTTTCGAGAACTACAACGATCCGCTGACGGCGAAATTCCCGCTGCAGCTGACCGGTTTCCACTACAAAGCGCGCGTGCACTCCACCTACGGCAACGTCGACGTACTGAAAGCCGCCTGCCGTCAGGAGATGTGGATCAACCCGATGGATGCCAAAGCACGCGGCATCAGCAATGGCGATCGCGTACGCATCTTCAACGGTCGAGGCGAGGTGCACATTGAAGCCAAAGTGACGCCGCGCATGATGCCAGGCGTGGTGGCGCTGGGGGAAGGGGCCTGGTACAGCCCTGATGCCAACCGCATCGACCAGGCGGGCAGTATTAACGTGCTGACCACGCAGCGTCCGTCGCCGCTGGCGAAGGGCAACCCATCCCACACAAACCTTGTCCAGGTTGAAAAGGTTTAAGGAGTAGCCGATGACAACCCAGTATGGATTTTTTATTGATTCCAGCCGTTGCACCGGGTGCAAAACCTGTGAGCTGGCCTGTAAAGATTACAAAGACCTGACTCCTGACGTCAGCTTCCGCCGTATTTACGAATACGCCGGTGGCGACTGGCAGGAAGATAACGGCGTCTGGCATCAGAACGTCTTTGCGTATTACCTGTCGATTGCCTGTAACCACTGTGAAGATCCGGCCTGCACCAAGGTCTGCCCGAGCGGGGCGATGCACAAGCGTGAAGACGGTTTTGTAGTGGTGGATGAAGATGTCTGCATCGGCTGCCGGTACTGCCATATGGCGTGCCCGTACGGCGCGCCGCAGTACAACGCCGCCAAAGGTCATATGACTAAATGCGACGGTTGCCACACCCGCGTGGCGGATGGCAAAAAACCGATTTGCGTCGAGTCCTGTCCGCTGCGCGCGCTGGACTTCGGCCCTATTGAAGAGCTGCGCAAAAAACACGGCCAGCTTGCTGCCGTTGCACCGCTGCCGTCTGCGCACTTCACGAAGCCGAGTATTGTGATTAAACCTAACGCCAACAGCCGTCCTACAGGTGACACTACCGGCTACCTGGCAAATCCGAAGGAGGTGTGAGATGGGAAGTGGATGGCATGAATGGCCGCTGATGATCTTCACGGTCTTTGGTCAGTGCGTGGCGGGCGGTTTCATTGTGCTCGCGCTGGCGCTGTTAAAAGGGAACCTCAATGCCGAACAGCAGCAGCGTCTGGTGTTGAGCATGTTTGGCCTGTGGGTGCTGATGGGAATTGGCTTTATCGCCTCTACGCTGCACCTGGGTTCGCCGATGCGCGCGTTTAACTCTCTGAACCGCGTGGGGGCCTCGTCGCTCAGTAACGAGATTGCCAGCGGGGCAATTTTCTTTGCCGTCGGTGGGCTGGGCTGGTTGCTGGCCGCGACGAAGAAATTGCCTGCGGGTCTGCGCAGCCTGTGGCTGATCGTGACGATGGTTCTGGGCGTGGTGTTCGTGTGGATGATGGTGCGCGTCTATAACACTATTGATACCGTTCCAACCTGGTACAGCGTCTGGACGCCGATGAGCTTCTTCCTGACGATGTTTATCGGCGGGCCGCTGCTGGGCTATTTGCTGCTGCGCGTGGCGGGCGTAGACGGATGGGCAATGCGTCTGCTGCCCGCTGTTTCGCTGCTGGCGCTGGTGGTGAGTGCGGTGGTCGCCCTGATGCAGGGTGTCGAACTGGCAACCATTCACAGCTCTATCCAGCAGGCTTCTGCCCTGGTGCCTGACTACGGTTCTCTGATGGCCTGGCGCATCGTTCTGCTGGTCGCCGCGTTGGTATTCTGGATTGCCCCTCAGCTCAAAGGTTATCAGCCCGCGCTGCCGCTGGTGTCACTGGCCTTTGTGCTGGTCCTGGCGGGTGAACTGATTGGCCGTGGTGTGTTCTACGGGTTGCATATGACCGTTGGGATGGCTATCGCAAGCTAACCTTGCATTTAGTTATATCAAGCCGGGCCTGAGTGCCCGGCTTTTTCTTTTTTCAATCATGAAATTTTTCGACTGTCGTTTTGTTTTAATTTTGACTGTTAATAAATAAAAACAGATACATAATTAATATCTATAGCAGGCGTGGCATTAGCAGGATAAGTTTTTTAAATCGACAGGGAACATATTGTGCGAGGCGGCTAAATCAGTGGATTGACTTTGTTTTTGCCAGTGGCATGATGCGCACGAAATCTGAACTTCCTCACGGTTTTTAATCCATGACCACCTATACCCGGCCAGTGCTTCTGTTGCTCTGTGGCCTGCTTCTGTTGACCCTTGCGATCGCAGTGTTAAATACGCTCGTCCCGCTGTGGCTCGCCCATGAAAACTTACCGACCTGGCAGGTGGGTATGGTCAGCTCGTCCTTTTTTACCGGCAACCTGCTGGGTACGCTGGTGACCGGGAGCCTGATTAAGCGCTTTGGTTTTAATCGCAGCTATTATCTGGCTTCGCTGATTTTCGCCGCCGGGTGTGCCGGACTGGGCCTGATGGTTGGCTTCTGGAGCTGGATGGCATGGCGCTTTATCGCTGGCGCGGGCTGCGCGATGATTTGGGTGGTGGTTGAAAGTGCGTTGATGTGCAGCGGCACCTCCCGTAACCGTGGACGCCTGCTGGCAGCCTATATGATGGTTTACTATGTCGGAACCGTGCTGGGTCAACTGATGGTTAGCAAGCTGCCAACCGACCTGATGAGCGTTCTGCCGTGGGTAACGGGCATGGTGCTTGCCGCGATCCTGCCGCTGCTCTTCACGCGCATTGTGAACCATAATAGCGAGCATCAGGAAGCGACCCACGTCTGGCCAATGCTCAGACTCCGTCAGGCGCGTCTGGGCGTTAACGGCTGCATAATTTCGGGGATTGTACTGGGCTCGCTCTACGGCCTGATGCCGCTTTATCTGAATCATCAGGGCGTCAGCGATTCCGGAATTGGCTTCTGGATGGCGGTCATGGTGAGTGCGGGGATCGTCGGGCAGTGGCCGATTGGCCGTCTGGCGGACCGCTTCGGTCGCCTGCTGGTGCTGCGCGTTCAGGTCTTCGTGGTTATCATGGGGTGCCTTGCCATGCTCAGCAACGCCGCGATGGCGCCTGCGCTGTTTATTCTCGGGGCCGCGGGCTTTACGCTCTATCCGGTTGCGATGGCCTGGGCCTGTGAGAAAGTGGAACATCACCAGCTGGTGGCAATGAACCAGGCGCTGTTACTAAGCTATACCATCGGCAGTTTATTAGGGCCGACGTTTACCGCGATGCTGATGCAGAATTATTCTGATAATTTGTTGTTTATCATGATCGCCAGCGTATCGTTTATTTATCTCTTAATGCTGCTGCGCAAAGTTGGCGAACACCCAACGCCTGTGGCTCATGCCTGATTAATAAAAAGCCTGTCGATGACAGGCTTTTTTGTCCCTGTCACAACTAAGAGTATTACTTATTGTTTGTTTATTGCGCCAGGTGATAATTCATGTGAGTCCTACCACTATAAGGCATCAATCATGTCTATTCGTCGTTTTTCCACTACCGCACTTGCCGTAGTGTTGTCGTTAACGTTTGCAACGGCTCCGGTCATGGCTAATCCTGGAAACGGGAATGGCAATGGTCACGGAAACGGTGGCGGGCAAGGCAATGGCGGTAATCATGGTAACGGGAATTCTGGTAACCATAGCAATAAGCAAAATAACGGTCAGGATAACCCTGGAAAATCGGATAAAAGCTTTAAAAGCAGTAAAGATGTCGGTAACGATGTCGACGCTCGCGTGAGTTTCGATCATGCCCGCCATCTGGCGCTGAATTACGGCTTAACGGGCTACAAGTCTTTGCCTCCGGGGATCGCGAAAAACCTGGCGCGCGGTAAACCGTTGCCTCCGGGCATTGCGAAGAAAACCGTGCCGGCCTCTATGCTGGGCCAGCTTCCTTCCTACCCTGGCTATGAATGGCGCGTGGTCGGAGACGACCTGGTCTTAATTGCGTTGAGTACAGCCATTGTGACGTCCGTTATTAACGGCGTCTTTAAATAGAATATAAAAAGGCCCGGTTCTCACCGGGCCTTTTCTTTAATACATCACCTTGTGGCCGTACTGTTCAAGAATACCTTTGACGCGTTCCATCGTCTCTTTCTTGGGCGGCTTCACGCCATCAAGTTTGTACTCTTCTCCCATTGCCACCCATTTATGTTTACCCAGCTCGTGATAGGGCAGAAGCTCAATTTTCTCGACGTTGCCCATGTCGCGGGTAAATTCCCCCAGGCGGTGCGCGGAGTCGTCGTCATCTGACCAGCCAGGAACAACCACGTAGCGGATCCAGGTTTTAATGCCTTTATCGGCAATGTATTTGGCAAATTCCAGCGTGCGGTGGTTTGAGACGCCAACGAGGTTCTGGTGAATCTCATCGTTCATCTGTTTGAGATCGAGCATCACCAGATCGGTCACTTCGAGCAGCTCGTCGATAACCGGATCGTAGCGGCGTACAAAGCCGTTGGTATCGAGGCAGGTATGAATGCCTTCCTTGCGGCAGGCACGGAACCAGTCGCGCACAAACTCCGCCTGAAGAATGGCTTCACCGCCGGATGCGGTGACGCCGCCGCCGGACGCGTTCATAAAGTGGCGGTATGTCACTACCTCTTTCATCAAGTCTTCAACGGTCACTTCTTTACCGCCGTGCGTATCCCAGGTGTCACGGTTATGGCAGTACAGGCAGCGCATCAGGCAGCCCTGGAAAAAGGTGATAAAGCGGATGCCTGGGCCATCGACGGTGCCACAGGATTCAAAGGAGTGAATGCGACCAATAATTGACATTGCGTTGATATCTCCAGCATCGGCCCGTCCGGGGCCTGTGTATGCACAGCTCAAAACCGGCTGTGTTGAAGTCTGTTTTGGCTGATATCCATAGAGTATAGATAGCGGACAAAAGAGACTGAGGTGGAGAGGGTGCTAAAAAGGCCCCACTGACGTGGAGCCTTTATTGTACGCTTTTTAACGCGTGATTTCAGTCAATTCCACTTACATGGACTGAGTGAAAGTACGGGTGATAACGTCCTGCTGCTGTTCTTTAGTCAGGGAGTTAAAACGTACTGCGTAGCCAGATACGCGGATGGTCAGCTGAGGATATTTCTCAGGGTGTTCCATCGCGTCGAGCAGCATTTCACGGTTCATTACGTTCACGTTCAGGTGCTGACCACCTTCGATGGACGCTTCGTGATGGAAGTAACCATCCATCAGACCCGCGAGGTTAGTTTTACGCACTTCGTCGTCTTTACCCAGCGCATTTGGCACGATAGAGAAGGTATAAGAGATACCATCTTTCGCGTAAGCAAACGGCAGTTTAGCAACGGAGGTCAGAGAGGCAACTGCACCTTTCTGGTCACGACCGTGCATTGGGTTAGCACCTGGGCCGAATGGCGCGCCAGCACGACGACCGTCTGGGGTGTTACCGGTTTTCTTACCATACACAACGTTAGAGGTGATGGTCAGAACAGACTGAGTCGGGATAGCGTTACGGTAAGTAGTCAGTTTCTGAATTTTCTTCATGAAACGTTCTACCAGGTCAACCGCCATGTCATCAACGCGAGAGTCGTTGTTACCAAACTGCGGATATTCACCTTCGATTTCGAAGTCTACAGCCAGGCCGTCTTCGTCACGAATTGGTTTAACTTTCGCATATTTGATTGCAGACAGAGAGTCAGCTGCAACGGACAGACCTGCGATACCACACGCCATGGTGCGTACAACGTCACGGTCGTGCAGCGCCATCAGAGAGGCTTCGTAGCTGTACTTGTCGTGCATGTAGTGGATAACGTTCAGCGCAGTGACGTACTGTTTAGCCAGCCAGTCCATGAAGTGATCCATACGCTCCATCACTTCATCGAAGTTCAGAACGTCGCCTTTGATCGGCTCAGACTTAGGACCAACCTGCATTTTCAGTTTTTCATCAACGCCGCCGTTGATTGCGTACAGCATGGTTTTCGCCAGGTTTGCACGCGCACCGAAGAACTGCATTTGCTTACCAACAACCATTGGGCTTACGCAGCAAGCGATAGCGTAATCGTCGTTATTGAAGTCCGGACGCATCAGGTCATCGTTCTCGTACTGCAGAGAAGAGGTATCGATGGACACTTTAGCGGCGAATTTCTTGAAGTTCAGAGGCAGTTTTTCAGACCACAGAACGGTGATGTTTGGCTCCGGAGAAGGACCCATGGTGTACAGGGTGTTCAGGAAGCGGAAGCTGTTTTTGGTAACCAGAGTACGGCCGTCAACGCCCATACCGCCGATAGATTCTGTTGCCCAGATTGGGTCACCAGAGAACAGCTCATCATATTCAGGAGTACGCAGGAAGCGAACCATACGCAGTTTCATGACCAGGTGGTCAATCATTTCCTGAGCGTCTTGCTCGGTGATTTTGCCAGCTTTCAGGTCACGTTCGATGTAGGCATCCAGGAAGGTGGATACGCGACCGAAGGACATCGCTGCACCGTTCTGAGACTTAACTGCGGCCAGGTAGCCGAAGTAGGTCCACTGGATAGCTTCCTGAGCGTTGGTCGCAGGACCAGAGATATCGCAGCCGTATTTAGCAGCCATCTCTTTGATCTGACCCAGCGCACGGTGCTGTTCAGCGATCTCTTCACGCAGACGGATAGTCGCTTCGAGGTTTACGCCATTTTCCAGGTCAGACTGCAGGGAAACAAACTGCGCGTACTTGTCTTTCATCAGGAAGTCGATACCGTACAGCGCAACGCGACGGTAGTCACCGATGATACGGCCACGGCCATACGCATCTGGCAGACCAGTCAGAACGCCAGATTTACGGCAGTTCAGAATGTCTTTGGTATAAACATCGAATACACCCTGGTTGTGGGTTTTGCGGTATTCGGTGAAGATTTTTTTCAGCATTGGGTCCAGCTCGCGGTTATACGCTTTGCAGGAACCTTCAACCATTTTGATACCACCGAACGGGATGATTGCGCGTTTAAGTGGTGCTTCAGTCTGCAGACCAACGATTTTCTCAAGGGCTTTGTTGATGTAGCCAGCATCGTGAGAAGTGATGGTGGAAGCAACGGAGGTGTCAAAATCAACTGGCGCGTGAGTGCGGTTTTCCAGTTTAACGCCTTCCATTACGCTGTCCCACAGCTTGGTGGTCGCGTCAGTTGCGCCAGCCAGGAAGGATTCGTCACCTTCATACGGGGTATAGTTTTTCTGAATGAAGTCACGTACGTTTACTTCATTCTGCCAGTCACCTTTCGCAAAACCTTCCCAGGCTGTGGCTAACTTTTCATTAAGCTCGGACATGTAACACCTACCTTCTTAAGTGGATTTTTTATTTACTGCCTGAGAAAACCATCAATGATGATCGTCGCCACGCAGGTAAATGACCCAGTATGTCAACCCAACTAACAGACCCCCACCGATAATGTTCCCGATAGTGACAGGGATCAGGTTATCAGTAATGAAATTCATAATAGTCAGGTGAGAGAAACTTTCCGGGGATGAACCAACTGCGGTCCAGAACTCCGGGCTCGCAAAGTCGCGGATAACAATGCCCATTGGGATCATGAACATATTCGCGATACTGTGCTCAAAGCCGCTGGCAACAAACATCGCAACCGGCAGAACCATAATTAAGGCTTTGTCCATCAGGCTACGACCAGAGTAGCTCATCCATACAGCCAGGCAGACCATCAGGTTAGCGAGGATGCCGAGAGCAACGGCTTCGATAAATGTGTGGTGCATTTTGTGGTCGGCAGTTTGCAGGACGTTGAGGCCCCATCCACCGTTGGCGGTCATGTACTCGCCAGAAAGCCACATCAACAAAACAAAGAGCAGACAGCCAACCAGGTTACCCACGTAGACGTTAAGCCAGTTACGTGCCAGCTGACCCCAGGTAATTCTTCCGCTGGCCTTTGCCACGACAATCAACACCGTTGAAGTGAAAAGGTCGGCGCCGCAGATAACGCAGAGAATCAGGCCCAGTGAGAAGCAAATGCCGCCAATCAGTTTGGCCATGCCGAAAGGCATTCCGGCAGTACCGGTTGTGGCGGTGATGTAGAAGACGAAAGCGATAGAGATAAACACACCAGCCGTGATCGCCAGATAGAACGTCTTCATCGGGTGTTTCGTTGCTTTATAGACACCCGCTTCTTCGGCAACTTTGGCCATCGCAGCAGGGAGTAAAAGATCAAAAGGGTTGTCAGCTTTCACACTAACTCTCTCTTTATTAAGTCGGCGACGAGATACTAACAAAGCATTATAGAAGAGAAATTGATATAGATCATATCTCGCCTGGCTTATAGGCCCGCAGTGTGTATGGTTTTACGACAAAAGCGGAGTAAGTATTTGATTATCCGTATAAAAATAAATTTTAAAAGTTATGAAAAGAGTTGAATTTTTTCGTTCAGCCACCTCAGAGACAGTTAATTAGTATGGAGTATTTACCATAAAAAGTAACAGTAAAGCCCAGGTAAATATTATTATATTTACCCATGTTTAACTTTATTATTACAATCAACAGTCATTGCCGAAGAAAATAAAAAACGGGGCAATGAAATTGCCCCGTAATATAGCCCAGACGATTGAATACGCCTACTGCTGGTAATGTTATGTGCGCTTATTTTGACCAGTAAGCGGCTTTTGCTTTCTGCAGTTTTTCGTAGGCCTTCAGTAGCGACTGATGCGCCGGGAAGGCCTTCAGATCGCTATCAACAGCCTGCAGGCCATAGAACGGCGCTTCGCCGCTCAGGGCCGCGCTGGCTGCTTCTACGGCCTCAGCACCGTACATACGCACGAAAGCATTCAGGTATTGCAGCGGTTCGCGATCTTCTTCCTGTGCCAGCAGTAACAGAGTCTGCAGGCAGCGGTAATAGTTGGTGCGCTCGGCAGAGAAGACCGACTGGTTGAATTCCATGGTCCACTCGGTCCAGGCCAGGGCCTGATCCAAATCGCCACCCGCCAGTGCCAGCATCGCTTTCAGCTCACCTATACGCAGGGTATACCAGCCGTTGTCTTTACCGGTCGCCAGACCCAGCAGTTCGCGTACGCGGGTGAAGTCGTCGTGGCCTTCTTCGTCCAGTTGGGCGATCAGGTTCAGATAATCTTCTTTCTCCCACTCGCTGCCCGGCAAAGCCAGCAGCGTTTCGCGCAGGTGCGCGCCCATGCTGTTATTCGCCAGCCACAGGTCTTCAGCCGGGTAGATGTCGGACATGCCTGGAACAATGATGCGGCACGCGTAAACGCCAAGATGTTCGTAGTCGGCAATGTAAACTTCCTGATCTTCCGCGTTGAAGATCGCCATCAGCGTGGCGAACTCTTCTTCCGTGGTACCGGCAAAGCTCCAGTCCACGAACGGATAGTCGGCGTCCTGCTTGAACATATCCCAGGAAATTAAACCGCTAGAGTCGATGAAGTGGGTTTCAAGGTTGGTATGCTCGGCCACTTCTTCATCGTCAAACGTTGGCGGCGTAAACACGTCGAGATCTTTCAGGCTGCGGCCCTGCAGCAGCTCGGTGACGGTACGCTCCAGCGCCACGCCGAAGTCCGGGTGCGCGCCGAAGGAGGCGAAGCAGGTGCCGTTGGTCGGGTTAAACAGCACAACGCAGATAACCGGGTACTTGCCGCCCAGCGAGCCGTCATAGGCAAAGATTGGAAAGCCTTCAGCTTCCAGCTTGGCGATGGACTCCACTACGCCCGGATAGCGCGCCAACACGTCGGCCGGAATTTCTGGCAGGCTGATGGATTCGGCGATGATCCGGTTTTTAATGTGGCGTTCAAAGACTTCAGACAGACCCTGCACGCGCGCTTCATTGCGGGTGTTACCGGCGGACATACCGTTGGAAACATACAAGTTGCCGACGATGTTCATCGGAATATAAACGGTCTGCTCGTCTGACTGACGGGTAAACGGCAGAGCGCAGATACCGCGATCCTCGTTACCGGACTGCAGATCGATCAGCATGCTGGCGGTCAGTTCGTTGTCTGGATCGTAGAAGGCACGCAGACGCCCGTCGAGAATGCCTTCCGGCAGTTCGTCATCTTCGGTCAGCGGGAACCATTTTTCATTTGGATAGTGAACGAACGGACCGTTAGCGATGGTTTCGCCCAGCCAGAAGTCAGCGAAGAAATAGTTGGTGGACAGACGCTCAAAATACTCACCCAGCGCAGAGGCCAGTGCCGCTTTTTTTGTCGCGCCTTTACCGTTGGTAAAGCACAGGGCACAGTCTTTATCGCGAATATGTACGGACCAGACATGAGGCACCGGATTGAGCCAGGAGGCTTCTTCGATGTTAAAACCCAGGTCGGTCAGTTTCTGCTGGAAGCGAGCGATGGAATCTTCCAGAGCGGCGTCTTTGCCGGGGATAAACGTTTGAGTCATGGCGTTCACTTTTATCGTACGTAAAGCGCGCAATGATACGGGTTTTGCGTGACGGGTGCTATCTTCGGCGAAAATAAATGGCTGGGCTATGCTTAGTGGCAGTAACTGACTGTTAAGGCATAGAAAAATGAAAGCATTTGATCTCCAGCGGATGGCGTTTGATAAAGTTCCTCCAGAATTTCTGGGCGAAGTGGCGCTGCGCAGCCTGTATACCTTCGTACTCGTTTTCCTGTTTCTTAAAATCACCGGCCGTCGCGGTGTACGGCAGATGTCGCTCTTTGAGGTGTTGATCATCCTGACGCTGGGCTCGGCGGCGGGGGACGTCGCCTTTTATGATGACGTGCCGATGGTGCCGGTGTTTATCGTTTTTGTCTCACTGGCGCTACTTTATCGTTTTGTCATGTGGCTGATGTCGAAAAGCGAAAAGCTGGAAGATCTGCTTGAAGGGAAGCCGGTCGTTATCGTCGAGGACGGACAGCTGGCCTGGGAAAATGTACAAAGCGCCAATATGACCGAGTTTGAGTTTTTTATGGAGCTACGCCTGAACAGCGTTGAACAGCTCGGGCAGGTGCGTCTGGCGATCATGGAAACCAACGGGCAGATCACCGTCTATTACTATTCTGACGACGAGGTGAAGCCGGGGCTGTGTATCCTTCCGGATATGCTGATTGAGCGCTTCAGAACGGTACCCGAATCAGGCGAGTATGCTTGCGTAAGATGTAGCCATGTTGTCGCGATGCAGCCGGGGGATCGACAATTATGCCCCCGCTGTGCAAATCCGGAATGGGCGAAGGTTAGCCGGGCCAGGCGTATCACCTGACAGCCATTTTGTCGGTTTTGTCTTAGCGAGGCGGCAGATTGTTTTGTGTGACGTGGGGCACATTTCATGGGTCATAAGTTTTAGACATTGCGGCGCGTGTCACTGAATGATAAAACCGATATCCACAGTTATAACTTATGGCTTTTAGCGTGGTGAGGGGAAATGGCTCAAGTCTTTAATTTCAGTTCAGGTCCGGCAATGTTACCGGCAGACGTGCTTAAACAGGCTCAACAGGAACTTTGCGACTGGAACGGTCTCGGTACGTCGGTGATGGAAATCAGCCACCGTGGCAAAGAGTTTATTCAGGTGGCGGAAGAGGCAGAAAAGGATTTTCGCGATCTGCTGAATATTCCCTCGAACTACAAAGTATTGTTCTGTCACGGCGGTGGACGCGGCCAGTTTGCGGGTATTCCGCTGAATATCCTCGGTGATAAATCGTCGGCTGATTACGTTGACGCGGGTTACTGGGCGGCAAGCGCCGTTAAAGAAGCGCATAAATACTGCACGCCGAATGTTATCGACGCCAAAGTGACCGTTGACGGTCTGCGCGCCGTGAAGCCAATGAGCGAGTGGCAGCTTTCTGATAACGCAGCGTATCTGCACTACTGCCCGAATGAAACCATTGACGGGATTGCTATTCACGAGACGCCAAACTTCGACAGCGATGTTGTGGTTGCCGCCGACTTCTCCTCCACCATTCTGTCTGCGCCGATTGATGTCAGCCGCTACGGCGTTATCTATGCGGGCGCGCAGAAAAATATCGGTCCGGCCGGTTTGACTATCGTCGTCGTGCGTGAAGACCTGCTGGGTAAAGCGCATAAATCCTGCCCGTCAATTCTCGATTATACCGTGCTGAACGATAACGATTCGATGTTCAACACCCCACCAACCTTTGCCTGGTATCTCTCAGGTCTGGTCTTCAAATGGCTGAAGCAAAACGGCGGCGTGGCGCAGATGGACAAGCTGAGTCAGCAGAAAGCCGAACTGCTGTATGGCGTGATCGACAAGAGCGATTTCTACCGCAACGATGTGGCGAACGCTAACCGTTCTCGCATGAACGTGCCGTTCCAGCTGGCAGACGGCAACCTGGACAAAGTGTTCCTGGAAGAGTCCTTCGCGGCAGGTCTGCATTCGCTCAAAGGCCACCGTGTCGTTGGCGGCATGCGTGCCTCCATCTATAACGCGATGCCGCTGGAAGGCGTTAAAGCCCTGACGGATTTCATGATCGACTTTGAACGTCGTCGCGGTTAGTTTGCTGTTTTTCACCCCCGTAGCCCTGCTGCGGGGTTTTTATTATGTTGAGTTGAGAGTTTAGTTTTCATGGAATCCCTGACGTTACAACCTATCGCGCGGGTAGATGGCACCATTAATCTGCCTGGTTCAAAAAGTGTCTCGAACCGCGCTCTGCTGCTGGCAGCTCTGGCAAACGGCAACACCGTCCTTACAAACCTGCTGGACAGCGATGACGTGCGCCATATGCTCAATGCGCTGAAAGCGTTGGGCGTTCATTACACTCTCTCCGACGATCGTACCCGCTGCGAAGTGACCGGCAACGGCGGCGCGCTGCGCTCGGGCGAAGCGCTTGAGCTGTTTCTGGGCAACGCGGGTACCGCGATGCGCCCGCTTGCGGCGGCCCTGTGCCTGGGGAGTAACAACATTGTGCTGACCGGCGAGCCGCGCATGAAAGAGCGTCCAATTGGTCATCTGGTGGATGCCCTGCGTCAGGGCGGCGCGCAGATTGAGTATCTGGAGCAGGAAAACTATCCACCACTGCGTCTGCTCGGTGGTTTTACCGGTGGTCACGTCGAGGTTGATGGCAGCGTTTCCAGCCAGTTCCTGACGGCACTGCTGATGACCTCGCCACTGGCACTTCAGGATACGACTATCACGATTAAGGGTGAGCTGGTCTCTAAACCGTACATTGATATCACGCTGCACCTGATGAAAACCTTCGGTGTTGAGGTGGAAAACCAGTCTTATCAGCGCTTCGTGGTGCGAGGGGCGCAGCAGTATCAGTCTCCGGGCAACTACCTGGTCGAAGGGGATGCGTCATCTGCGTCTTACTTCCTGGCCGCGGGTGCGATTAAAGGCGGCACGGTAAAAGTGACCGGTATTGGCCGTAACAGCGTGCAGGGCGACATTCGTTTTGCGGACGTGCTGGAAAAAATGGGCGCCATTGTCACCTGGGGCGATGACTTTATCTCCTGTACCCACGGCGAACTGAACGCCATCGATATGGACATGAACCATATCCCGGATGCGGCGATGACCATTGCCACGGCGGCGCTGTTTGCCAAAGGCACGACCACGCTGCGTAACATCTACAACTGGCGCGTAAAAGAGACGGACCGCCTGTTCGCAATGGCGACAGAGCTGCGAAAAGTCGGCGCCGAGGTTGAAGAGGGCGAAGACTACATTCGCGTGACCCCTCCGGCAAAACTGCAGTTTGCGGAAATCGGAACCTACAACGATCACCGTATGGCGATGTGCTTCTCGCTGGTGGCGCTGTCAGACACGCCTGTCACCATTCTTGACCCGAAATGTACGGCGAAAACCTTCCCGGACTACTTCGAACAGCTGGCACGCATTAGTACGCTGGCCTGATAACGCCTTGCCGCATCACCCGATGCGGCATTTGCTTACGCTTCATTACGAATACCTTCGCTCATTTCTTCTACACTCTGCTTCAATCATTCCGTAATTTGCACGCAAAGGTAACAGTTGCGCACGTTGGCGCGTATAATGCGCGGCGTTCATGTAAACGGTATGCCTTATTTAAGGAGAATAAGATGACGGCAGTTGCCCCGGTAATCACCATTGATGGGCCGAGTGGCGCAGGGAAAGGTACTCTGTGCAAAGCGATGGCGGAAGCATTGCAATGGCATCTTTTAGATTCGGGAGCAATCTATCGCGTGCTGGCGCTGGCCGCGCTGCATCATCATGTGGATGTCGCGTCTGAAGAGGCGCTGGTTCCGCTGGCTGCGCATCTGGATGTGCGTTTCGTGTCGACCGATGGCAACCTGGAAGTCATCCTTGAAGGGGAAGACGTGAGCGGCGAAATCCGTACTCAGGAAGTGGCGAATGCGGCCTCCCAGGTTGCGGCCTTCCCGCGCGTTCGTGAGGCGCTGCTGCGTCGTCAGCGCGCGTTCCGTGAAGCGCCGGGTCTGATCGCTGACGGACGCGATATGGGAACCGTGGTATTCCCTGATGCGCCAGTGAAAATTTTCCTCGACGCCTCTTCGGAAGAACGTGCTCAACGCCGCATGCTTCAGTTGCAGGAAAAGGGGTTTAGTGTTAACTTTGATCGCCTTTTATCCGAGATAAAAGAGCGCGATGACCGCGATCGTAACCGCGCCGTCGCCCCACTTGTTCCTGCAGAAGATGCATTAGTTCTGGATTCAACCAGTTTAACTATTGAGCAAGTGATTGAAAAAGCGCTACAATATGCGCGCCAAAAACTGGCACTCGCGTAATCGCGACCAATTTAGTAGTACCCCCGCTGCAATGGATTGACGGCGGGTATGTGAAACAACCCCATCCGGCACGGAGCCAGGTGGACGTTATATTAACCTGAAGATTAAACATGACTGAATCTTTTGCTCAACTGTTTGAAGAATCCTTAAAAACAATCGAAACCCGCCCGGGTTCCATCGTTCGCGGTGTTGTTGTTGCTATCGACAAAGACGTAGTACTGGTTGACGCCGGTCTGAAATCTGAGTCCGCCATTCCGGCAGAGCAGTTCAAAAACGCCCAGGGCGAGCTGGAAATCCAGGTAGGTGATGAAGTTGACGTTGCTCTGGACGCAGTAGAAGACGGCTTCGGTGAAACCCTGCTTTCTCGTGAGAAAGCGAAACGTCACGAAGCATGGATCACGCTGGAAAAAGCTTACGAAGAAGCTGAAACTGTGGTCGGTGTTATCAACGGCAAAGTTAAAGGTGGCTTCACTGTTGAGCTGAATGGTATTCGTGCGTTCCTGCCAGGTTCTCTGGTAGACGTTCGTCCAGTTCGTGACACTCTGCACCTGGAAGGCAAAGAGCTTGAGTTCAAAGTAATCAAGCTGGACCAGAAGCGTAACAACGTTGTTGTTTCCCGTCGTGCCGTTATCGAATCTGAAAACAGCGCAGAACGCGATCAGCTGCTGGAAAACCTGCAGGAAGGCATGGAAGTCAAAGGTATCGTTAAGAACCTCACTGACTACGGCGCATTCGTTGACCTGGGTGGCGTTGATGGCCTGCTGCACATCACCGACATGGCGTGGAAACGCGTTAAGCACCCAAGCGAAATCGTGAACGTGGGCGACGAAATCACTGTTAAAGTGCTGAAGTTCGACCGCGAACGTACTCGTGTATCCCTCGGCCTGAAACAGCTGGGCGAAGATCCATGGGTAGCTATCGCTAAGCGTTACCCAGAAGGTACTAAACTGACTGGTCGCGTAACCAACCTGACTGACTACGGCTGCTTCGTTGAAATTGAAGAAGGCGTTGAAGGTCTGGTGCACGTTTCCGAAATGGACTGGACCAACAAAAACATCCACCCATCCAAAGTTGTTAACGTTGGTGATGTAGTGGAAGTGATGGTTCTGGATATCGACGAAGAACGTCGTCGTATCTCCCTGGGCCTGAAACAGTGCAAAAACAACCCATGGCAGCAGTTCGCGGAAACCCACAACAAGGGTGACCGTGTTGAAGGTAAAATCAAGTCTATCACTGACTTCGGTATCTTCATCGGCCTGGACGGCGGCATCGATGGCCTGGTTCACCTGTCTGACATCTCCTGGAACGTTGCAGGCGAAGAAGCAGTTCGTGAATACAAAAAAGGCGACGAAATCGCTGCAGTTGTTCTGCAGGTTGACGCAGAGCGTGAGCGTATCTCCCTGGGCGTTAAACAGCTCGCAGAAGATCCGTTCAACAACTGGGTTGCACTGAACAAGAAAGGCGCAATCGTAAACGGTAAAGTGACTGCAGTTGATGCTAAAGGCGCAACCGTAGAACTGGCTGACGGCGTTGAAGGTTACCTGCGCGCTTCTGAAGCTTCACGTGACCGCGTTGAAGATGCCACTCTGGTTCTGAACGTAGGCGACGACGTTGAAGCTAAGTTCACCGGTGTTGACCGTAAGAACCGTGCAATCAGCCTGTCTGTTCGTGCTAAAGACGAAGCTGATGAGAAAGATGCAATCGCAACTGTTAACAAACAGGAAGATGCAAACTTCTCTAACAACGCAATGGCTGAAGCTTTCAAAGCAGCTAAAGGCGAGTAATATCAGGTTCTCAGCATCATTTGCACTGTAACGCATTTACAGCGTGAAGGATGAGGAGCAAACTTGACAGATTGCAGGATTCGTCCTGTAATCAATAACAAAGGGCGGCTACGGCCGCCCTTGTTTAATGAGCTGTTCAGCTAATTGGTTTGAAAGGAACCGGAGGAATCATGACCAAGTCAGAATTGATTGAAAGACTTGCCAGTCAGCAACCGCATATCCCTGCCAAGGCAGTGGAAGATGCCGTAAAAGAGATGCTGGAGCATATGGCCTCCACTCTTGCCCAGGGCGAGCGCATTGAAATCCGCGGTTTCGGTAGTTTTTCTCTGCACTATCGTGCTCCACGTACCGGGCGTAACCCGAAAACTGGCGATAAAGTCGAGCTGGAAGGTAAGTACGTTCCACACTTTAAGCCGGGTAAAGAACTGCGCGATCGCGCCAATATTTACGGCAACTGAGTTTAGCCAGCCGGTTAAACTGGGTTCGAAAGAAAGCACCTGCGGGTGCTTTTTTTGTGTTTGTTGCTTTCATTCTGAAGATGCCCCGCATTTTCCGTTTCGTTTTCTGCAAACCGTTAAAAACAACACAGCGTGCGCCGTAAAACGCATTCTTCTCATCTGACAATTCGCTCTGCTTGCTTACATACTGCCCCTCTGAAACAGGGAGGTAGCAATGGGAATTCCCGCGCTTAGTATCTGCGCCATTCTGGCGATAGCCCCGTTACTCTGGTTACCTGAACTGCCATCACGTCATACCGTATGGATAATGATTGTTGGTGGGGTCGCGCTGGCCGCACGGCGAAACGTACGACTTAAATATGCGGGTATCACGCTGTTATTTTGCGTCTGGGGTATTCTGGCTGCGAAGGAGAGCGTCTGGCCTATGCAGCATTTAACCACGGGGGCTGTACAGGCTGAGGTAGCGATTACCGCCACAGATGGCGCAACTCAGCATCAGGGAAACATTCTTCGCATCGATGGCCAGCGCTGGTGGGCTTTGACCGGCGTAACGCTGTATGGCAACTATCTGCCACAGAAAGCGTGTGCCGGTCAGCGCTGGACCATGACGCTCAGACTCAGGCCTGCCCATGGCGAATTGAACGACGGTGGTTATGATTCTCAGCGCAGCGCCTTTGCCCGACATCAAACGCTGAGCGGGCGTTTCACCCGTGCTGAACTCGTCGATGGGCGCTGCAGCCTGCGAGCGCAATATCTCATGTCACTGCAAAACCGACTTTCTGCTTACCGCTGGGGGGCGGTTATCCTCGGGCTGGGGATGGGAGAACGTCTGGATGTGCCCCGGGAAATAAAAGACCTGATGCGTGAAACCGGGACGCTGCATTTGATGGCGATTTCGGGTCTGCATATCGCGCTGGCGGCATCCCTCATCTGGTTGCTCGCACGTGGACTCCAGTTTTTATTACCCAGCCACCGGGTCCACTGGCACATGCCGCTCCTGGCCGGGTTATGCTTTGCCGCTTTCTACGCCTGGCTTACCGGTCTGCAACCTCCTGCGCTACGGACGGTCATCGCGCTTGCTGTGCTTGCAATGTTGCGGATCGCTGCCCGCCAATGGTCTCCCTGGCAGGTATGGGGGTGCTGTATCGCGGCGATCCTGATAAGCGATCCCTTAGCCGTACTTTCGCAGAGTCTGGCCCTGTCCGCATTTGCCGTCGCCGCGCTGATTTTCTGGTTTCAGTGGCTGCCTCTTCCTGACTGGCCGCGGGCTCGACGTATTCGGCCGCTAATCAATCTGATCTCTCTGCAGGTTGGCATGCTGATGCTGCTCATGCCGTTACAGGTTCTGATATTCCATGGCTTCAGCATCTCCTCCCTGGTTGCGAATCTTTTTGCCGTTCCCCTGGTGACGTTTATCTCCGTACCGCTGATCCTGCTGGGCATGCTGCTTCACCTGTTACCATTGGCGGCACTGGAAAGCGTCGTCTGGTTCGCAGCCGATAAGTCACTCGCGGGTTTGTTCTGGCTCCTCATGCGCCTGCCTGACGGTTGGCAGAGTGTTGATCAACGCTGGCAGTACATGACGTTACTGCCCTGGCTTATCATCATTGGCTGGCGATTTCTTGCCTGGGAAACCCTTCCTGCCGTTTGCCTGGCAGGAAGTGTCTTACTCACGTTTCCTCTCTGGCGAACAGCAAAAAGCGAGAGCTGGACGCTGCATATGCTGGATGTAGGGCAGGGGCTGGCGATGGTCATTGAAAGGCAGGGGAAAGCCATTCTTTATGATACCGGGCTCGCCTGGCCGGGCGGGGATAGCGCGCAGCGGTTAATTATCCCGTGGCTTCGCTGGCATCACCTGAGGCCTGAAGGCGTTATTCTCAGTCATGAACACCTCGACCATGCGGGAGGCCTCGAGTCGTTGCAAAAAGCGTGGCCTGACGTGTGGATAAGAAGCCCCTTGCGCCAGGCGGGACATCGTCCCTGTTTTCGCGGGCAGAGATGGCGATGGCAGGGACTCTCCTTCACCGTCCACTGGCCCCCTGAAAATTATCCGGCTCAGGGGAACAACCGTTCCTGCGTGGTAAAGGTTGACGACGGTGAGCAGAGCGTTCTGCTAACAGGGGACATTGAAGCGCAAGCGGAACAGGCTATGCTTAGCCATTACTGGCGTTATCTGACGTCCACGCTCATACAGGTGCCCCATCATGGAAGTAATACTTCTTCTTCATTACCGCTGGTACAGCGGGTGGAAGGTCAGATCGCCCTGGATTCAGCGGCCCGCTATAACGCATGGCGATTCCCGTCGGCAAAAGTTGTCCGACGTTATCGAAAAGAGGGGTATATCTGGCACGATACTCCCCATTCTGGACAAATATCGGTGACATTCTCGCAACATCACTGGCAAATCCGGCGCTTGCGAGAGCAATTTTTACCCGTTTGGTATCATCAGTGGTTTGGCGCGCCCGTCGATAACGGGTAGAATATGCGGCTATTTCAACGAATGCTGGTTTTTTGAATGCATAACGACAAAGATCTCTCCACGTGGCAAACCTTCCGCCGACTCTGGCCGATGATTGCGCCCTTTAAAACAGGCCTGATCGTGGCGGGAGTAGCGTTAATCCTCAACGCAGCCAGCGATACTTTTATGCTATCGCTTCTCAAACCGTTACTGGACGACGGTTTTGGTAAAACGGATCGCTCAGTGTTGCTATGGATGCCTCTGGTGGTTATCGGACTGATGATCTTACGCGGCATCACCAGCTATATCTCCAGCTACTGTATTTCATGGGTATCAGGGAAAGTGGTGATGACCATGCGCCGTCGTCTGTTCGGTCACATGATGGGCATGCCGGTCTCTTTCTTTGACAAGCAGTCTACCGGGACGCTGCTGTCCCGTATTACCTACGACTCCGAGCAGGTTGCCTCCTCGTCCTCAAGCGCATTGATCACCGTTGTGCGTGAGGGCGCGTCAATCATCGGCCTGTTCGCGATGATGTTCTATTACAGCTGGCAGCTGTCGCTCATCCTTATAGTTTTGGCACCGGTAGTTTCTATTGCCATCCGCGTCGTCTCAAAGCGCTTCCGCAATATCAGTAAGAATATGCAGAACACGATGGGGCAGGTGACGACCAGCGCGGAACAGATGCTGAAAGGGCATAAGGAAGTATTGATCTTCGGCGGTCAGGACGTCGAAACCAAACGCTTTGATAAAGTCAGCAACAAAATGCGTCTGCAGGGGATGAAAATGGTATCAGCCTCGTCCATTTCTGACCCGATTATTCAGCTGATTGCCTCTCTGGCGCTGGCATTCGTCCTGTATGCGGCAAGCTTCCCGAGCGTCATGGAGACGCTGACGGCGGGTACCATTACCGTGGTCTTCTCCTCTATGATCGCCCTGATGCGTCCGCTGAAATCCCTGACGAACGTGAACGCCCAGTTCCAGCGCGGGATGGCCGCCTGTCAGACGCTGTTTAGCATTCTGGATTCCGAACAGGAAAAAGATGAAGGTACCCGCGAGATTGAGCGCGCCCGTGGCGATGTCGAATTCCGTAATGTCACTTTCGCCTATCCTGGACGTGAAACGCCGGCGCTGCGTAATATCAACCTGTCGATTCCTGCGGGTAAAACCGTTGCACTGGTAGGTCGTTCTGGTTCGGGTAAATCGACTATTGCCAGCCTGATGACCCGTTTCTACGATATTAACGAAGGTGAGATCTTGTTAGACGGTCACGACCTGCGGGAATATACCCTGCAGTCGCTGCGTAACCAGGTGGCGCTGGTTTCCCAGAACGTGCACCTGTTCAACGATACTGTGGCTAACAACATTGCGTATGCGCGCACGGATGAATACAGCCGCGAACAGATTGAGAACGCCGCGCGTATGGCCTACGCAATGGACTTTATCAGCAAGATGGATAACGGTCTGGATACGATAATCGGCGAGAACGGGGTGCTGCTCTCCGGTGGCCAGCGCCAGCGTATTGCGATTGCGCGTGCGCTGCTGCGCGATAGCCCAATTCTGATCCTGGACGAAGCGACGTCCGCGCTGGATACCGAATCTGAACGCGCTATCCAGTCCGCGCTGGATGAACTGCAAAAGAACCGTACCTCACTGGTGATTGCGCACCGTCTGTCGACTATTGAACAGGCTGATGAAATCGTCGTGGTCGAGGATGGCGTCATTGTGGAACGCGGAAGCCATGCCGATCTACTGGAACACCGCGGCGTTTACGCCCAGTTGCATAAGATGCAGTTCGGTCAACAATGATTGCACGCATCTGGTCCGGTGAATCCCCGTTGTGGCTGCTGCTTTTGCCACTCTCCTGGCTATACGGCCTGGTGAGTGGCACTATCCGTCTGCTTTACCGTCTGGGGCTGAAGCGTGCCTGGCGCGCGCCGGTTCCGGTTGTGGTTGTCGGTAATCTTACGGCGGGTGGCAACGGTAAAACGCCGGTGGTGATCTGGCTGGTGGAGCAATTGCAAAAACGCGGCATCCGCCCAGGTGTGGTATCGCGCGGATATGGTGGTAAAGCGGCGCGTTATCCGCTGCTGCTGGCGGCGGAAACCACGACCGCCGAAGCGGGTGATGAACCGGTATTGATTTTCCAGCGTACCGGCGCGCCGGTTGCGGTCTCCCCGGTGCGCAGCGACGCCGTTCAGGCACTCCTTGCCGAACACGCGGTACAAATCATTATCACTGACGATGGCCTGCAGCATTACGCCCTGGCGCGTGATAAAGAGATTGTGGTCATCGATGGCGTTCGCCGTTTCGGTAACGGCTGGTGGCTGCCGGCCGGACCCATGCGCGAACGCGCTTCGCGTCTTAAGTCCGTTGATGCGGTGATTGTGAACGGTGGTGAGGCAAAAGCGGGTGAAATCCCGATGCACCTTCAGCCGGGCCTGGCGATCAACCTGGTAACGGGGGAACGCCGGTCGGTTGCTGAGCTGCCTTCACCGGTGGCGATGGCGGGGATTGGTCATCCGCCGCGCTTCTTCGCGACGCTGGAACAGTGTGGCGCACGGCTTGAGAAACGCGTTCCGCTGGCCGACCACCAGGCGCTGATGGAAGGGCAGGTCGATGCGCTCACCGTGCCCGGTCAGACCCTGATCATGACCGAAAAAGATGCGGTGAAATGTCGTGCCTTTGCGAAAGATAACTGGTGGTATTTGCCGGTTGCCGCTGAACTCAGCGGCGAGCAGCCGGAACACTTGCTCAAGGAACTGATTGCGTTGGTGCAGTAAAGGCTTACGCGATTCTGGTGGTGCTTTGACTGACAGGAAAACGCATGTCTTTACCGCAACTCTCTCTTTCAGCTGCACGTCATTTACACCTTGCCGCGCAGGGGCTGCTTAAAAAGCCGCGCCGCCGCGCGCAACCTGCCGATATTCTCTCTACCGTCCAGCGCATGTCGCTGCTTCAAATCGATACCATCAACATTGTGGCCCGTAGCCCTTACCTGGTGCTGTTTAGCCGCCTGGGAAATTATCCTTCTCAGTGGCTGGATGAGGCGCTCAGCAAGGGAGAGTTGATGGAGTACTGGGCGCACGAAGCCTGCTTCCTGCCCCGCAGTGATTTTGCCCTGGTTCGTCACCGCATGCTTTCCCCTGAAAAGATGGGCTGGAAATACCGTCAGGCGTGGATGCTGGAACATACGGCTGAAATTGAGCAGCTCATCGCGCATATTCAGGAAAACGGTCCCGTGCGCTCCGTCGATTTTGAACACCCTCGCAAAGGCACCAGAGGCTGGTGGGAGTGGAAGCCGCATAAGCGTCATCTCGAAGGGCTGTTCACCTCTGGCAAAGTCATGGTTATTGAGCGGCGTAATTTTCAGCGCGTCTACGACCTGACGCATCGGGTGATGCCGCACTGGGACGACGAGCGTGACCTGCTTACCCAGGAGGCGGCCGAGGCCATCATGCTGGAGAACAGCGCCCGCAGCCTGGGGATTTTCCGCACGCAATGGCTGGCTGATTATTATCGCCTTCGCCAGCCCGCGCTGAAGCCGCTGCTGGACATCTGGCAACGCGAACAGCGCGTCATCCCCGTCACGGTGGAAACGCTGGGCGAAATGTGGCTGCATGCGGATCTCCTCCCGCTACTGCCTTTGGCCCTCGAGGGAAAACTTCAGGCAACCCACAGTGCCGTATTGTCGCCTTTCGACCCGGTCGTCTGGGACAGAAAACGCGCTGAGCAGTTGTTCGATTTTAGCTACCGGCTGGAATGTTATACCCCGGCCCCAAAGCGCCAGTATGGTTACTTTGTTCTCCCGCTGCTGCATAAGGGGCAACTGGTCGGGCGTATGGATGCCAAAATGCACCGCAAGACCGGCACGCTTGAAATCATTGCGCTTTATCTGGAAGAGGGTATCAGGGTGACGGCGAGTCTGGAAAAAGGGTTAACTATAGCCATTAGCGAATTTGCGCGCTGGCAGGGTGCCCGCGACGTGACGCTGGGCCGGGTACCCGACGGACTGTTTACAACCTGTCGAAGTGGCTGGGAAACAGGCACTCCCTGAAAAGGGAATGTGTTAAGCTTTAGCGATTACCCATACGGAGGAACTATGGATCACCGTTTACTTGAAATTATTGCCTGCCCGGTATGCAACGGCAAACTCTACTACAGCCAGGATAAACAGGAGCTGATTTGCAAGCTGGACAGCCTGGCTTTCCCGTTGCGTGACGGCATTCCGGTACTGCTGGAAAATGAAGCTCGTTCCCTGGTGGCAGAAGAGAGCAAACCATGAGTTTTGTTGTCATTATTCCTGCGCGTTATGCCTCAACGCGTCTGCCGGGTAAACCGCTGGTGGATATCAACGGCAAGCCGATGATTGTGCATGTTCTTGAGCGTGCACGGGAATCCGGTGCCGATCGCGTGATTGTTGCTACCGATCATTCTGACGTTGCCCGTGCGGTTGAGGCGGCAGGCGGTGAGGTATGCATGACTCGCGCCGATCACCAGTCCGGCACCGAGCGTCTGGCGGAAGTGGTTGAAAAATGTGGTTTCAGTGATGATACGGTCATCGTTAACGTTCAGGGCGACGAGCCGATGATCCCGGCGGTGATTATCCGTCAGGTGGCAGAAAACCTGGCTCAGCGTCAGGTCGGTATGGCGACGCTCGCGGTGCCTGTTCACCATGCTGAAGAGGTATTCAATCCGAATGCGGTTAAGGTGGTGATGGATGCCGAAGGTTATGCGCTCTATTTCTCTCGCGCCACGATCCCGTGGGATCGCGATCGCTTTGCGCTCTCCAAAGAGACTATCGGTGATACCTTCCTGCGTCATATTGGGATCTACGGCTATCGCGCCGGCTTTATTCGCCGCTATGTGGCCTGGGCGCCGAGCCCGCTGGAGCATATTGAAATGCTGGAGCAGCTTCGCGTGCTCTGGTATGGTGAAAAAATTCACGTTGCCGTTGCTGAGGAAGTCCCTGGCACGGGCGTAGACACCCCTGAAGATCTTGAGCGCGTTCGCGCCGAATTGCGTTAATCTTACTGGCATCTCTCCGTTGGGAGGGATGCACTCTCCGGTTTATTTTTCACTTTCTCTTTCCTGATTGATCTCTTCCGGGTGACAACTTCCTTCAGGACGCTCATTATAAAAGCAGTATTCTTAATGGGGATAATCTCATATGGAACAGCTGCGTGCCGAACTTAGCCATCTGCTGGGTGAGAAATTAAGCCGGGTCGAATGCGTGAGTGAAAAGGCCGATACCGCGCTTTGGTCGTTGTATGACGGTCAGGGTAATCCAATGCCGCTGATGGCCAGAAGTTTCACCTCACCGGGCGTAGCCAGGCAGCTTGCATGGAAAATGTCGATGCTGGCGCGGGAGGGGACCGTCCGTATGCCGACGGTGTATGGTGTAATGACCCACGAGGAACACCCCGGTCCGGACGTACTGCTAATTGAGCGCTTGCGCGGCGTGCCCGTTGAAGCCCCCGCGCGCACGCCGGAACGCTGGGAGCAGTTAAAAGACCAGATTGTCGAGGCGTTGTTGGCCTGGCACCGTCAGGATAGCCGCGGGCTTGTCGGTCCGGTCGACAGCACTCAGGAAAACCTGTGGCCGCTGTGGTATCGCCAGCGGGTTGAGGTCCTGTGGGGGACGCTTAACCAGTTCAACAATACCGGTTTAACCATGCAGGACAAACGTATTCTGTTTCGCACCCGAGAGTGCTTACCGGCGCTGTTCGAAGGTTTTAATGACAACTGCGTGCTGATCCACGGTAATTTCACCCTGCGCAGCATGCTCAAGGACTCCCGTAGCGATCAGCTTCTGGCGATGCTCGGGCCGGGGATCATGCTCTGGGCTCCGCGCGAATATGAGCTCTTCAGGCTTAGCGACAGCGGGGCGGCGGAAGGGTTACTGTGGCATTACCTTCAACGCGCCCCCGTTGCGGAAGCGTTTCTCTGGCGGCGCTGGCTCTACCTGCTTTGGGACGAAGTTGCGCAGCTGGTCAATACCGGACGCTTTAATCGCGCAAACTTCGATCTGGCAACAAAATCACTCTTGCCCTGGCTCGCCTGACGATCCTTTCAGCCACTGCCAGAGGCGTCCAAGCGTCTCGTAGCCGACGCGATCGCTATGCATCAGCCACGCCGGGGAGGGGATCGCCCGTTCCCACGGGTTGAGCGGCGCGTCGATAGCCATCTGGTTTGCCGGTGCGGGAAGCGGGTGCAGGCCTTGCTTCTCAAAGAAAATCATCGCGCGCGGCAGGTGTGAGGCGGAGGTCACCAGCAAGAACGGGACATCGCCAATTGCCTGCTTCACTGCGGCAGCCTCTTCTTCGGTATCTTTTGGGCTGTCCAGGGTGATAATCGAGGAACGCGGTACGCCGAGTGATTCCGCGACTCGGGCGCCCGCTTCAGCCGTACTTACCGGGTTCGTTTTGGCCGCCGCGCCGGTGAAGATCATTTTTGATCCCGGATTCGCCAGCCAGAGGCGAATGCCTTCGTTTAGCCGTGGCAGACTGTTGTTGATCAGGTTTGAACTTGGGGCCCAGTCAGGATCCCAGGTATATCCACCCCCCAGCACCACGATGTACGCCACTTTCTGATTTCCCTGCCACGTCGGGTACTTGTTTTCGATGGGACGTAACAGACCATCCGCGACCGGCTGCAGGCTCAATAGCAGCAAGACAAACCAGCCGAGCGTGATAAGCGTTTTGCCACTCTTCTGAAAGCGACTGAACCACACCAGCGCCAGCCCCAGCGCGATGATGAGCAGCAGCAGCGGAAGGGGAAGCATCATCCCTCCAATGTATTTCTTAAGGGTAAAAAGCATCCTTTTTGGTTCCTTTTTTGACCATATAGCAGGTGATTACCCGTGATATTACACCAGAGAGGTTCATTCTCCGCGCGGGTGTGACAAAATAGCGGTTTTGCAGTTAGCGAGTGGAACTCTCCCAATGCGGGATCGCAATTTTGATGACATCGCGGAAAAGTTTTCGCGCAACATTTATGGCACCACGAAAGGGCAGCTCCGTCAGACGATCCTCTGGCAGGATCTGGACACCATTCTGGCCACCTTTGGTGGGCAAACGTTGCGCGTGCTGGACGCCGGTGGCGGTGAAGGGCAGACGGCGATAAAAATGGCCGAGCGCGGTCATCACGTCACGCTTTGCGATCTTTCTGCTGAAATGGTCGCCCGCGCGACCCGTGCTGCAGAAGAGAAAGGTGTGAGCGACAACATGCATTTTATACAATGCGCCGCTCAGGACATCTCACAGCATTTGGAAACCCAGGTTGATCTGATATTGTTTCATGCGGTGCTTGAGTGGGTTGCAGATCCGCAAAGCGTGTTACAAACCCTGTGGTCGATGTTGCGCCCGGGCGGCACGCTGTCGCTGATGTTCTACAATGCTAACGGCTTCCTGATGCACAACATGGTTGCAGGAAATTTCGACTATGTGCAGGTCGGGATGCCCAAAAAGAAAAAGCGCACGCTTTCCCCGGACTATCCGCGCGATCCACAGCAGGTTTATGGCTGGCTGGAAGCGATTGGTTGGCAGATCGTCGGGAAGACGGGCGTCAGGGTGTTTCATGATTATCTGCGTGAAAAACACAAACAGCGTGACTGTTTTGACACCTTAACAGAATTAGAAACGCGGTATTGCCGTCAGGAGCCTTTTATCAGCCTTGGCCGCTATATTCACGTCACCGCGCACAAGCCGCAGATGCAAGGATAACCTATGAGTGAATTTTCCCAGACAGTCCCCGAACTGGTTGCCTGGGCCAGGAAAAACGATTTCTCCATCTCGCTGCCGGTAGACAGACTCTCTTTCCTGCTGGCGGTTGCCACGCTGAACGGCGAACGGCTGGACGGTGAAATGAGCGAGGGTGAACTGGTGGATGCGTTCCGCCATGTCAGTGATGCGTTTGAGCAAACCAGCGAAACCATTAGCGTGCGTGCCAACAACGCGATCAACGATATGGTGCGTCAACGTCTGCTGAACCGCTTTACCAGCGAGCAGGCGGAAGGAAACGCCATCTATCGCCTGACGCCGCTGGGCATCGGCATCACCGATTACTATATCCGCCAGCGTGAATTTTCCACGCTGCGTCTTTCCATGCAGCTCTCGATCGTGGCGGGTGAGCTTAAGCGCGCCGCCGACGCGGCGGATGAAAACGGTGACGAATTCCACTGGCACCGTAACGTCTACGCGCCGCTGAAATATTCGGTGGCCGAGATTTTCGACAGTATCGATCTCACCCAGCGCCTGATGGATGAACAGCAACAGCAGGTGAAAGACGATATCGCGCAGCTGCTGAATAAAGACTGGCGAGCGGCCATCTCCAGCTGTGAACTTTTGCTGTCAGAAACCTCCGGCACGCTGCGTGAGCTCCAGGATACGCTGGAAGCCGCAGGTGACAAGCTGCAGGCTAACCTGCTGCGCATCCAGGACGCGACGCTCGCGCACGACGATCTGCATTTTGTCGACCGCCTGGTGTTCGATCTGCAGAGCAAACTCGACCGCATTATCAGCTGGGGCCAGCAGTCGATAGACCTGTGGATCGGCTACGACCGGCACGTGCATAAATTTATCCGTACCGCGATTGATATGGATAAAAACCGCGTCTTTGCTCAGCGTCTGCGTCAGTCGGTGCAGACCTATTTCGATGCGCCGTGGGCGCTGACCTACGCCAGTGCCGATCGTCTGCTGGATATGCGCGACGAAGAGATGACGCTGCGCGATGAAGAGGTGACCGGTGAACTGCCGCCGGATCTGGAATACGAAGAATTTAACGAAATTCGCGAGCAGCTTGCGGCGATGATCGAAGAACAGCTCGCAGTCTACAAAACCAGACAAGTGCCGCTGGATCTCGGGCTCGTGGTGCGCGACTATCTGGCGCAATATCCACGCGCGCGCCACTTCGACATAGCCCGCATTGTAGTAGACCAGGCGGTGCGCCTGGGCGTTGCGCAAGCAGATTTCACCGGACTGCCGCCTAAGTGGCAGCCAATTAACGATTACGGAGCCAAGGTACAGGCGCATGTCATTGACAAATATTGAACAAGTGATGCCCGTTAAGCTGGCACAGGCGCTGGCGAATCCGTTATTTCCGGCGCTGGATAGCCAGCTGCGTGCCGGTCGTCACATTGGCTTAGACGAGCTGGATAATCACGCCTTTTTGATGGACTTCCAGGAGTACCTGGAAGAGTTTTACGCCCGTTACAACGTGGAGCTTATTCGCGCGCCGGAAGGTTTTTTCTACCTGCGTCCGCGCTCCACGACGCTGATCCCGCGTTCCGTGCTCTCCGAGCTGGATATGATGGTCGGCAAAATTCTTTGCTACCTCTACCTCAGTCCGGAACGTCTGGCGAATGAAGGGATCTTCACCCAGCAGGAACTTTACGACGAGCTGTTGACGCTGGCTGATGAGAGTAAGCTGCTCAAGCTGGTGAACAACCGCTCCACGGGGTCGGATCTTGACCGTCAGAAATTACAGGAAAAAGTTCGCTCTTCCCTGAACCGTCTGCGTCGTCTGGGGATGGTCTGGTTTATGGGCCACGACAGCAGCAAATTCCGCATTACGGAATCTGTCTTCCGCTTCGGCGCCGACGTGCGTGCGGGCGATGACGCGCGTGAAGCGCAGCTTCGCATGATCCGCGACGGTGAAGCGATGCCGGTGGAAAACCATTTGCAGCTCAATGACGAGCATGAAGAGAATCTGCCGGATAGCGGGGAGGAAGAGTAATGATTGAACGCGGTAAATTTCGCTCACTGACGCTGATTAACTGGAACGGCTTCTTTGCCCGAACGTTCGATCTGGATGAGCTGGTCACGACGCTCTCCGGCGGTAACGGTGCGGGTAAATCCACCACCATGGCGGCCTTTGTCACGGCGCTGATCCCCGATCTGACGCTGCTTCACTTCCGTAACACCACCGAAGCGGGGGCGACAAGCGGCTCCCGTGATAAAGGTCTGCACGGTAAGCTGAAGGCCGGCGTCTGTTATTCGGTTCTGGACGTCATTAACTCCCGTCATCAGCGTGTGGTGGTGGGCGTACGCCTGCAGCAGGTCGCCGGTCGCGACCGTAAAGTGGATATCAAGCCGTTTGCGATCCAGGGCTTGCCGACCTCCGTGCAGCCGACGGCGCTGCTGACGGAAACCCTGAACGAACGTCAGGCGCGCGTGCTGACGCTGCAGGAGCTGAAGGACAAGCTTGAAGCCATCGAAGGCGTGCAGTTCAAGCAGTTCAACTCTATTACCGACTACCATTCGCTGATGTTCGATCTGGGCGTGGTGGCGCGTCGTCTGCGCACCGCATCAGACCGTAGCAAATACTACCGCCTGATCGAAGCGTCTCTGTACGGCGGTATCTCCAGCGCGATTACCCGCTCCCTGCGCGACTACCTGCTGCCGGAAAACAGCGGGGTGCGTAAGGCCTTCCAGGATATGGAAGCGGCGCTGCGTGAAAACCGTATGACGCTGGAAGCGATCCGCGTTACCCAGTCTGACCGTGACCTGTTTAAACACCTGATAAGCGAAGCCACCAACTACGTGGCGGCAGACTATATGCGCCACGCCAACGAGCGGCGCGTGCATCTCGATCAGGCATTAGAATACCGTCGCGAGCTGTTTACCTCTCGTAAACAGCTGGTGGCCGAGCAGTACAAGCACGTCGAGATGGCGCGCGAGCTGGGTGAGCACAACGGTGCTGAAGGCGACCTGGAGGCCGATTACCAGGCCGCCAGCGATCACCTGAACCTGGTGCAGACCGCGCTGCGTCAGCAGGAAAAAATCGAGCGCTATGAAGCGGACCTCGACGAGCTGCAAATTCGCCTCGAAGAGCAGAATGAAGTGGTGGCTGAAGCCGCCGACATGCAGGAAGAGAACGAAGCCCGCGCCGAAGCCGCCGAGCTGGAAGTGGATGAGCTGAAAAGCCAGCTTGCCGATTACCAGCAGGCACTTGACGTGCAGCAGACCCGTGCGATTCAGTACACTCAGGCACTGCAGGCATTACAGCGTGCGAAAGAGCTTTGCCATCTGCCTGATCTGACGCCGGACAGCGCCGACGAGTGGCTGGATACTTTCCAGGCCAAAGAGCAGGAAGCCACCGAGAAGCTGCTGTCCCTCGAACAGAAAATGAGCGTCGCGCAAACGGCGCACAGCCAGTTTGAGCAGGCTTATCAGTTAGTCGTTGCGATTAACGGCCCGCTGGCGCGTAACGAAGCCTGGGATGTTGCCCGTGAACTGCTGCGCGACGGTGTGAACCAGCGCCATCTGGCCGAGCAGGTTCAGCCGCTGCGTATGCGTCTGAACGAGCTTGAGCAGCGCCTTCGCGAGCAGCAGGAAGCCGAGCGTCTTCTGGCGGAATTCTGCAAGCGTCAGGGAAAAAATTACGATTTCGACGAGCTTGAAGCGCTGCATCAGGAGCTGGAAGCGCGTATTGCGGCCCTGTCCGATACCGTATCAAACGCCAGCGAACAGCGTATGACCCTGCGTCAGGAGCTGGAGCAGATTCAGTCCCGTTCTAAAACGCTCCTGGAGCGTGCGCCGGTCTGGCTGGCGGCTCAAAGCAGTCTGAACCAGCTCAGCGAGCAGTGCGGCGAGCAGTTCGAATCCAGTCAGGAAGTGACCGAATACCTGCAGCAGCTGCTGGAGCGCGAACGTGAAGCCATCGTTGAACGTGACGAAGTGGGCGCCCGCAAGCGCGACGTCGATGAAGAAATTGAGCGCTTAAGCCAGCCGGGCGGGTCAGAAGATCCACGCCTGAATGCGCTAGCGGAGCGTTTTGGCGGCGTGCTGCTGTCCGAGATTTATGACGACGTTGGCCTTGACGATGCCCCGTACTTCTCCGCGCTGTACGGTCCATCCCGCAATGCGATTGTGGTCCCGGATCTGTCGCTGATTTCTGAGCAGCTTGCCGGCCTGGAAGATTGCCCGGAAGATCTCTACCTGATCGAAGGGGATCCGCAGTCGTTCGATGACAGCGTATTCAGCGTCGACGAGCTGGAAAAAGCGGTGGTGGTGAAAATTGCCGACCGTCAGTGGCGTTATTCCCGCTTCCCGGAGCTGCCGCTGTTTGGCCGCGCCGCGCGCGAAAGCCGCATCGAGAGCCTGCACGCCGAGCGTGAGACGCTGTCTGAACGTTTTGCGACCCTGTCTTTTGACGTGCAGAAAACCCAGCGCCTGCATCAGGCGTTCAGCCGCTTTATCGGCAGCCATCTCGCCGTAGCGTTTGACGCGGATCCGGAAGCCGAAATCCGCAAGCTCAATACCCGCCGTGGCGAGCTGGAACGTGCAATTGCCAGTCATGAAAGTGATAACCAGCAGAGTCGCGTTCAGTTTGAACAGGCGAAAGAGGGCGTTGCTGCCCTTAACCGCATTCTGCCGCGCCTGAATCTGCTGGCGGATGACACCCTGGCCGATCGCGTGGACGAGATCCAGGAGCGTCTGGATGAAGCGCAGGAAGCCGCGCGTTTCGTTCAGCAGCACGGCAATCAGCTGGCGAAGCTCGAGCCTGTCGTCTCTGTACTGCAGAGCGACCCGGAACAGTTTGAGCAGTTAAAAGAAGATTATGCATGGTCGCAGCAGGTGCAGCGCGAAGCGCGTCAGCAGGCGTTTGCCCTGACGGAAGTGGTGCAGCGTCGGGCCCACTTTGGCTACTCCGATTCGGCGGAAATGCTGAGCGGTAACAGCGACCTGAACGAAAAACTGCGCCAGCGCCTTGAGCAGGCGGAAGCGGAACGTACTCGTGCCCGCGAAGCAATGCGCAGCCACTCCGCTCAGCTGAATCAGTACAACCAGGTGCTGGCCTCGCTGAAAAGCTCCTTCGACACCAAGAAAGAGCTGTTAAATGATTTGCAGAAAGAGCTTCAGGACATCGGGGTTCGTGCCGACAGCGGGGCAGAAGAACGCGCGCGTATTCGTCGTGACGAGCTGCATTCTCAGCTCAGCAATAACCGTGCGCGTCGTAATCAGCTGGAAAAAGCGCTGACCTTCTGCGAAGCAGAAATGGATAACCTGACCCGTCGCCTGCGCAAGCTGGAACGCGATTACTTTGAGATGCGCGAACAGGTCGTGACCGCCAAGGCGGGCTGGTGCGCGGTGATGCGCATGGTGAAAGACAATAACGTTGAGCGTCGTCTGCACCGCCGTGAACTGGCGTATCTCTCTGCCGATGAGTTGCGATCCATGTCGGATAAGGCGTTGGGTGCGCTGCGTCTGGCGGTGGCGGATAACGAACACCTGCGCGACGTGCTGCGTATGTCGGAGGATCCGAAACGTCCGGAACGTAAAATTCAGTTCTTCGTGGCGGTTTACCAGCACCTGCGCGAGCGTATTCGTCAGGACATCATCCGTACCGACGATCCGGTCGAAGCCATCGAACAGATGGAAATCGAGCTGGGCCGCCTGACGGAAGAGCTGACCTCGCGCGAGCAGAAGCTGGCGATCAGCTCCCGCAGCGTGGCGAACATTATTCGTAAAACCATTCAGCGTGAGCAGAACCGTATTCGCCAGCTGAACCAGGGTCTGCAAAGCGTGTCGTTTGGCCAGGTGAACAGCGTGCGCCTTAACGTCAACGTGCGTGAAGCCCATGCGACGCTGCTGGAAGTGCTCTCAGAGCAGCACGAGCAACATCAGGATCTGTTCAACAGCAACCGTCTGACCTTCTCCGAAGCGCTGGCGAAGCTGTATCAGCGCCTGAATCCGCAGATTGATATGGGGCAACGTACGCCGCAAACCATCGGTGAAGAGCTGCTGGACTACCGTAACTACCTGGAAATGGAAGTTGAGGTAAACCGTGGCTCAGACGGCTGGCTGCGTGCGGAATCCGGGGCGCTCTCTACCGGTGAAGCGATCGGTACCGGGATGTCAATTCTGGTGATGGTCGTACAGAGCTGGGAAGATGAAGCGCGTCGCCTGCGCGGCAAAGACATCTCCCCATGCCGACTGCTGTTCCTGGATGAGGCGGCGCGTCTTGATGCGCGCTCCATTGCCACGCTGTTTGAGCTTTGCGAACGTCTTGATATGCAGCTCATCATTGCGGCACCGGAGAACATCAGTCCTGAAAAAGGGACAACCTACAAGCTGGTGCGTAAAGTGTTCCAGAACAGTGAACACGTTCACGTTGTGGGGCTGCGTGGCTTTGCGCCGCAGCCGCCAGAGTCACTACCGGAAACCACGGCGGACGCTTCCTGACGCGTTTTCCGATCCGAAGCGGCGCCCTGGCGCCGCTTTTTTTTTAAACTTAACTTGTGCTTAGGACTGCGTTATCTTTAAACTTCTTTACATAAGGTAAGGCAACAGCTTAGACGTCTACCTATAATGAAAGAAAGCCCCAACGTGATGGGCATGTCGTGAAAACAGGGGGCAAGGGATGTTGCTAAAGAAAGAATGTGGTCGTCAGCTGTCTGCGCTGAGTTTATGCCTGGCAGTGATGTTTGCTCCGCTGTTAACCGCCCAGGCCGATGAGCCTGAAATTGTGCCGACTGACAGCTCGGCAACGACAGGTGCTCAGCCAACGTCGTTGTCCCAGCCGCTGGAGCAATCTCCGGCGACGGCGATCATGGCCGGTATTAAACCGCTGCCGGAAGGCATCGACGTCGAATCGCTCAGTCAGCAGCTGCAGTCGGAGCTGCCGTCAGGCTACACGCCTGTCTATATCAATCAGCTCACGCTCCTCTATGCTGCCCGCGATATGAAACCGATGTGGGAAAACCGCGATGCCGTGCGCGCCTTCCAGCAGCAGCTGGCAGAGGTCGCAATTGCCGGGTTTCAGCCGCAGTTTACAAAGTGGGTTGAGCTGTTAACCGATCCTGCCGTCACCGGGCAGGCGCGGGACGTGGTGCTTTCCGATGCCATGATGGGCTACCTGCAGTTCGTGGCGGGTATTCCGGTCAATGGCAACCGTTGGCTATACAGCGATAAGCCGTACAAGCTGGCGACGCCGGCGCTGTCGGTGATTAACCAATGGCAGTTAGCGCTGGATAACGGCGAACTGCCGCGCTTTATTGCCAGCCTCGCACCGGCGCATCCACAATATGCCACTCTGCACCAGTCGCTCCTCGCGCTGGTGGGGGACACGCGTCCATGGCCGCAAATGCGCGCTACCGCGACGCTGCGTCCGGGGCAGTGGAGCAGCGATGTGCCGGCCCTGCGCGAGATCCTGGTGCGTTCCGGTATTCTGGAAGGCGGGCCAAAGATTGCTCTCCCGGGTGATGATCCACAAAACGTCGCCGTCAGCCCGTCAGCTCCTGTGAAAGAGAAGAAAGCCGATGTCCTGAGCAGCAAACCTGCGGCTTACGATCGCGAGCTGGTTGCGGCCGTTAAGCAATTCCAGGCCGCTCAGGGGCTGGGGGCCGATGGCGTCATTGGCCAGACGACGCGCGACTGGCTGAACGTATCGCCTGCGCAGCGGGCAGGGGTGCTGGCGCTCAATATCCAGCGTTTGCGCCTGCTGCCGGGAACGCTCTCTACCGGGATTATGGTTAACATCCCGGCGTATTCCCTGGTCTATTATCAGGATGGTAGCGAAAAACTGGCGTCGCGCGTGATTGTCGGGCGTCCGGATCGTAAAACACCGATGATGAGCAGCGCGCTGAATAACGTGGTGGTTAACCCGCCGTGGAACGTACCGCCGACCCTGGCGCGAAAAGACATTCTGCCGAAGGTCTGGAACGATCCGGGCTATCTGGAACGTCATGGCTATACGGTGATGCGTGGATGGAACAGTAAAGAGGCCATCGACCCTTATATGGTCGACTGGTCGACGATCACTGCGTCGAATCTGCCGTTCCGTTTCCAGCAGGCTCCCGGGGCGCACAACTCTTTAGGGCGCTACAAATTCAATATGCCGAGTTCAGAAGCTATCTACCTGCACGATACGCCGAACCACAACCTGTTCCAGAAAGATACTCGCGCGCTGAGTTCTGGCTGCGTGCGAGTGAACAAAGCCTCTGAGCTGGCCAATATGCTGCTGCAGGATGCGGGCTGGAACGATACGCGCATCTCGGATGCCCTGAAACAGGGGGATACGCGTTACGTTAATATTCGCCACAATATTCCGGTCAATCTTTACTATCTGACGGCGTTTGTGGGCGAAGACGGACGTACCCAGTATCGTACAGATATTTACAATTATGATCTCACCGCGCGATCCGGCGCACAAATCTTGCCAAAAGCGGAACAATTAATCAGGTAAATGAAGTAGTTCGGGAAAAATGATTGTCGTAAGTTATGGTGAATAAGGGGCTATATCGCTGTAAGCCGCGTATTCACTGGGATTGGGCGCCTTGACGTACCTGGTTTTGCCAGTTAAGGTGCCCTTCGTGCGCTAAGCATATTACGATTTCTTTTACCTGTAGACCTGATTATCATGGACAAATTTGACGCTAATCGCCGCAAACTGCTGGCGTTAGGTGGTGTTGCGCTTGGCGCAGCGGCCATCCTGCCGACGCCAGCATTTGCCACCCTCTCGACACCTCGTCCGCGAGTTTTAACGCTCAACAATCTGCATACCGGTGAGTCGCTAAAAGCGGAGTTTTTCGATGGCAGAGGCTATATTCAGGATGAATTAGCAAGACTTAACCATTTTTTCCGTGATTTCCGCGCGAATAAAATAAAAGCCATCGATCCAGGACTGTTTGATCAGCTTTTCCGCCTTCAGGGCCTGCTGGGCACCAGCAAGCCGGTGCAGCTCATCTCTGGCTATCGCTCGATTGATACCAATAATGAACTGCGCGCCCACAGTCGCGGGGTAGCGAAAAAAAGCTATCACACGAAGGGACAGGCAATGGATTTCCATATTGAAGGCGTTTCGTTAGCCAATATTCGCAAAGCCGCGTTATCTATGCGCGCAGGTGGTGTAGGATATTACCCCAGCAGCAACTTTGTGCATATTGATACCGGTCCGGTTCGGCACTGGTAATAACGAAACACAGGAGCAGTATGAACTATCGTATTATTCCGGTTACCGCGTTCTCGCAGAATTGTTCATTGATCTGGTGCGAACAGACTAAACTGGCCGCGCTTGTCGATCCCGGCGGTGACGCTGAGAAAATCAAGCAGGAAGTCGCAGCAAGCGGCGTCACGCTGATGCAGATTTTGCTCACTCATGGTCATCTTGACCATGTAGGTGCTGCGGCTGAACTGGCTGAACACTACGGTGTGCCGGTGATCGGCCCGGAAAAAGAAGATGAGTTCTGGCTGCAGGGATTACCCGCCCAAAGCCGCATGTTTGGCCTTGATGAGTGTCAGTCCCTGACGCCCGATCGCTGGCTGAACGAAGGAGAGAGCGTTAGCGTAGGGAATGTGACTTTACAGGTGTTGCATTGTCCTGGGCATACGCCAGGCCATATCGTCTTCTTTGATGACCAGTCCCGTCTGCTGATTTCCGGCGATGTGATCTTCAAAGGTGGCGTAGGACGTAGCGATTTTCCGCGCGGCGACCACGGGCAGCTGATTCAGTCGATTAAACAAAAGTTATTGCCGCTGGGTGATGACGTTACGTTTATCCCTGGACACGGTCCTAAGTCAACGCTGGGCTATGAACGGCTCCATAATCCGTTCCTTCAGGATGAAATGCCTGTCTGGTAACCCGCATAAAAAAAGCCTGCATAACGCAGGCTTTTTTATAGGCGCAAATTACAGTACGGCGACAATCGCTTCGCACAGCGGCGCCATGTTGTCAGGCGTCATGCCTGCAACGTTCACGCGGCCAGACGCCACGGCGTACACGCCGAACTCTTCACGCAGACGTAGAACCTGCTCTTTGGTCAGGCCGCTGAAAGAGAACATGCCGTTCTGTTTGATGATAAAGCTGAAGTCGCGGTCCGCGCCTTTCTCCGCCAGGGTGTTCACAAACAGCAGGCGCATGCGCTGAATGCGCTGACGCATATCGTTCAGCTCTTGTTCCCAGATGGCGCGCAGCGCATCGTTGCTCAGGATAGTCGCAACGACAGATGCACCGTGTGCCGGCGGGTTAGAGTAGTTAGCGCGGATAACGGATTTCATCTGGCTGAACGCGCGATCGACGGTCTCTTCGTTAGCTGCAACCAGCGTACAGGCGCCTACGCGCTCATTGTACAGACCGAAGTTCTTGGAATAGGAACTCGCCACGATCAGCTCCTGATGCACGGCTGCGAACGCGCGCAGGCCTTCGGCATCTTCTTCCAGACCACGGGCGAAGCCCTGGTAGGCAAAGTCAAACAGCGGCAGCCAGCCTTTTTCAACGGACAGCTTCGCCAGGTGTTGCCACTGCTCAAGCGTCGGATCGATACCGGTTGGGTTGTGGCAGCAGCCGTGGAACAGTACCACGTCACCTGACTGTGCTTCGCTCAGGCTCGCCAGCAGGCCGTCAAAGTCGAGAGAGTGGTTTGCCGCGTCGTAGTAGGCGTATTCACGCACTTCCAGACCCGCAGAGTTAAACACGCTCTTGTGGTTTGGCCAGCTTGGGTTGCTCACCCAGACACGCTTAACAGAGGTGTTTTTCGCAAGGAAATCCGCCGCCACGCGCAGCGCACCGGTACCGCCTGGGGTCTGTGCTGTACGGGCACGTTTGTCACTCACAATTGCGCTACCTTTACCGAACAGCAGCTCCTGGGTGCAGCGACCAAATTCAGGGATACCATCGATACCGAGGTAGTTTTTGGTGGTTTCGTTTTCCAGCAGATACTGCTCAGCTTTCTTAACGCTGGTCAGTACCGGAGTTTTGCCGGTTTCATCTTTATATACACCAATACCCAGGTTGATTTTGCCAGGGCGGTCGTCGGCACGAAACAGATCGGCCAGGCCCAGAATAGGGTCGGCAGGAGCGGCGGTAATGTTCTCAAACATGACGAAGTTCCATTGTGATTACAGAAGTGAAATCCGCTATCAGGTTAACGGTAGATTTACAAAATGCCAACCGTTTGCGACGAAAAGCGTGCGGCTTTTCAAAAGTCGCCATTATTTTCTGTCACGCATAAAAAAACAGGGCCGAAGCCCTGTTCATTAAGCATATAACAAAGTGGTGTACTGATTAGAACTGGTAAACAGCAGCCAGACCAACCTGGTCGTCGGTACCAACCCAGCCGCCGCCAGTGCGCTTGGCCTGATCTTCGTCGATCAGGTTGATGCGGTAGTCAGCAGACACGTTGAAGTTTTTGTTGAAGTAGTAAGTAGCACCAACTTCAACGTATTTAGCCAGATCTGCATCGCCGCCAGATACGGTGTTCAGGTTTTTACCTTTACTCTGGACGTAGGACAGGGATGGACGCAGACCGAAGTCGAACTGGTACTGAGCGATAACTTCGAAGTTCTGGGTTTTGTTCGCTACGTTGAACACGTCACCAGAATCATCAGGAGTGTTGGAACCGGTGGTGTTAGCCAGGAGGCTCATATTGCGGGTTTCTGCGTATACAGCAGCCAGATACAGGCTGTTTGCATCGTATTTACCGCCAATTGCCCATGCTTCGGCTTTGTCGCCTTTACCATCGGCCTTCTGGTCAAGAGTACGGTTAGCATTGCTGTACGCGCCAGTCAGAGCAAAGCCACTGCCGAAGTCATAAGCTACAGAGTAACCAACACCGTCGCCATTCGCACGACGCAGGTCAGCGCGTTCGTTTTTAGCCTGGTACTGGAGACCGAAGCTCAGACCATCAACCAGACCAAAGAAATCGTTGTTACGGTAGGTCAGCAGGCCAGTAGAACGGCTAGTCATGTAGTTATCAACATTGCCACCGCCCCATGTTTCGCCGGACCAGGTTGGCGCCATGTCGGTGTAGGATTCTACATCGTATACGATGCCGTAGTTACGACCGTAGTCGAGGCTGCCAGCGTCAGCCATTTTCAGGCCAGCGAAAGCCAGACGAGTACGAGTAGAGTTGTTTGCAGACTGTTCGCCTTCCGCAGAGCTGGCCAGTGCACGGTATTCCCACTGACCATAACCGGTCAGTTGGTCGTTGATCTGAGTTTCGCCTTTGAAACCGATCTGTGCATAAGTTGAATCTGAGTTGTTGGTGTTATCGCCATTGGTAACGAAGTCACGCTCAGCATTAACTTTTCCGTACAGATCCAGCTTGTTGCCGTTCTTGTTATAGATTTCTGCAGCGTTAGCTGCACCAGCTACCAGCAGAGCAGGGATAACCACTGCCAGAATATTGCGCTTCATCATTATTTATTACCCTCATTGGTTTTTTTATGACACTCGCCACTGCCGTCAATAAATTCTGTCAATAAATATTTCCGGAACTATTGATGAGAGTTTGGTGTCTTTATGTGTCTGACAGGCATCTTTCCATTCGGCGAAGCGTTTCGCTAGCCTGAAAGTACTACAATTCTCAAGATTAAGTAACCAAAAGAAAATATATGTAACTAAGTATGTATTTTTGGGAACTTTGTGAACCACCTCAAACTTCAGAACACCCTGGCGAATTAAACAACAAAACCTATCCTATATATATGAAATCCTTATGATTAATTGAGATAAAGGCGATTCGTATAAACAGACCTTAAACGGCTCGTTTTTTCTTATGTCTGTGAAAGGCCTTCCGGATGGCTGTAAAAGTGGTTGAAATTTGTGCTATCGCCTGAGGGTGTAATAATCGCAATAAGAATGGGGTTTATTTTTTGTGGCTGGATATTTCGCGGAAACAAAACGTAACAGGTAGTGGTTGTGACGGGGTTAAGGTTTAAAGATGCTGACTTTGCGCTGACGAAAACTGACAATGCAGAATAAAATAATGGCCAGCATCTGCTGGCCATTTTAGTCTTTTAGCGATTAGAAGCTGGCGTTACGCGGAGTACGTGGGAACGGGATCACGTCGCGTACGTTCTGAACACCGGTAACGTAGGCAATCAGACGCTCGAAGCCCAGGCCAAAACCGGCGTGCGGTACGGTACCGTAACGGCGCAGATCGCGGTACCAGCTGTAGTCAGCGGGGTTGAGCCCCATCTCTTCCATACGCGCGTCCAGCACGTCAAGACGTTCTTCACGCTGAGAGCCACCGATGATTTCACCAATGCCCGGCGCCAGAACGTCCATCGCTGCCACGGTTTTACCGTCTTCGTTAAGGCGCATATAGAAGGCCTTAATGTCTTTCGGGTAGTTTTTAACGACAACCGGCGCTTTGAAATGTTTCTCGGCCAGATAGCGTTCGTGCTCAGACGCCAGGTCAACGCCCCAGTAAACCGGGTTCTCGAACGTCTCACCGCATTTCTCGAGGATCGCCACCGCGTCGGTATAGTCCACCTGCGCAAAGTCGGCAGAGACGAAGCGTTCAAGACGCGCCACAGCATCGCTGTCTACGCGCTCGGCGAAGAATTTCATGTCGTCAGGACGCTCTTCCAGCACCGCTTTGAAGACATACTTCAGCATCGCTTCCGCCAGACCCGCAACATCGTCCAGGTCGGCGAACGCCACTTCAGGCTCCAGCATCCAGAATTCCGCCAGGTGACGGCTGGTGTTGGAGTTTTCGGCACGGAAGGTAGGGCCGAAGGTGTAGATTTTAGACAGCGCACAGGCGTACGTTTCGCCGTTGAGCTGACCGGATACGGTCAGGAAGGCCTCTTTACCAAAGAAGTCTTTGTCATAGTCCACTTTACCTTCCGGCGTGCGCGGCAGGTTTTCCATGTCCAGCGTTGAAACGCGGAACATCTCACCCGCACCTTCCGTATCGGACGCGGTGATCAGTGGGGTAGACACCCAGAAATAACCCTGCTCATCGAAGAAACGATGCAGCGCTTGCGCCAGCGTATGACGCACGCGCGCCACCGCACCAATCAGGTTGGTACGCGGACGCAGGTGGGCGACTTCACGCAGATATTCGATGCTGTGGCGTTTTGCCGCCATCGGATAGGTGTCCGGATCTTCAACCCAGCCGGTGACTTCAATCGCAGAAGCCTGAATTTCGAAGCTCTGGCCCTGGCCCGGGGATGCCACAACCACGCCGGTAACAATGACGGAACAACCTGTTGTCAGGCGCAGAACGTCATCATTGTAATTGGGCAGAGAATTATTAATGACGGCCTGTACAGGATCAAAGCAGGAACCGTCATAGACGGCAAGGAAGGAGATGCCAGCTTTAGAATCTCGGCGGGTACGCACCCATCCGCGCACGGTGACTTCCTGGTCAACGGCGACACGGCCCTGGAGTACGTCGGCTACAGGCACAACGCTCATAATATTCTCTCTGTTAATAGTCGGAAAAAATAAACACTTGTCCACCCTTATGGGGGGATATCTATGTTACCTGCCATCCGCTATCAGACAAGTAAATTTCGCAGTCAAAAGAGAAGAATTGAGAAATAAATAAGGAGAAGGGAGCCATAAAGGCTCCCTTAAGCGCTTAACTGGCTTTTTTGATCAAGGGGAGATCGAACGCTTTGCGCAATGCGCGGACAAACGCTTTGTCATGGCAGATGGTTTTACCCGGGCTGTCGGAGAGTTTTGCCACCGGCTTGCCGTTACATTCCACCAGCTTAATCACGATATTCAGAGGTTTCACCTGAGGAATATCACAGGTCAAACGGGTACCAATCCCGAAGCTCAGGTTCACACGGGTGCTGAAATGGCGATAGAGGTCGACCGCTTTCGCCAGGTCGAGATTATCCGAGAAGACCAGCACCTTGCTCATCGGGTCAATGCCAAGTTTTTGGTAATGGGCAATGGCCTTCTCGCCCCATTCAACCGGATCCCCGGAGTCGTGGCGTAACCCCTGGTAACGTTCAGCGAACTCGGGACCAAAGTCGCGCAGGAAGGCATCCATCGTAATACAGTCGGTGAGGGCGATCCCGAGCTGATTCGGGTACTCCTCAAGCCATGCGGCCAGTGCTGCGCGCTGGCTGTTAGCCAAATCGGGGCTGATCTGCTGATGCGCCTGGAACCACTCGTGCGCCTGGGTACCCATTGGCGTCAGGCTGAGGCGACGGGCCAGATCGTAGTTACTGGTGCCCACGAACCACGGCTCCCGCTGCAGACGTTTAACGATGGCCTCCTGAACGTCACGCGAAAAACGGCGCCGCGTACCAAAGTCCATCAGGCGGAAGCGGGACATATCCAGCCCTGCGGTCAGCGTGGAGAAGTCAGCGAGTTTGTTTTCCAGCGCGGCGACGGCCTGCTCGACGCTCGTTTCCGGCGAACGATAGCGGTGAGCCAGTTCACTGATCACCGCCAGAAGCGGTACTTCCCACATGATCACTTCCCGCCACGGACCTTCAAGGCGAATATCCAGCTTGCCGTTATCGTTAAGCACGGTGACCTGCTCCGGCTTATAGCGGAAATCGCGCAGCCAGTTCAGGTAGTCGGTTTTGAAGAAAGGCAGGCCGGAAAGCCACTGATATTCCTCGTCCTGCAGCGTCAGATGCTGCATCGCATCGACCTGTTCACGAATGGCGTCTGCGTAGATACCGAGCAAGTCGTCGCCACGACAGCGGAATTCCGCCGCGACATGAACGTCATAGTAATGGTGGAAAACGGCTTGCTGCATATGCAGTTTATACGCGTCGGTATCCAGCAACGTATGCAGAACTGGAGAAGCGAATTGAGTCATAGGTGCGCAGTAGCATCCTCTCACAGGAGCGTTTAGTACAATAAACAACTCCGGAGTATACCTTGTTTAGTGATTTATTGAACCCCGATCACAACATAAGCGCGTTTTATGGTCGAGGGCATTTTGTGCCCCGTGTTATACAAATGTAGCAAAAAAAGGTTTTGACCCTGAAAAGATGAACATTCTGCATAGCGCGATTTGCGCAACAGGAATATATTGAAACGTTACTCGACAAACGATGCATAAGGTTTTCTATGACACAACAGCCACAAGCCAAATACCGCCACGACTACCGTGCGCCGGATTACCTGATTAGCGAAATCGATCTGACTTTTGACCTGGATGCCACTAAAACCGTTGTCACGGCAGTGAGCCAGGTTACGCGCCATAGCGCAACTGCGGTGCCGCTGCGTCTGGATGGTGAAGACCTGACGCTGGTCTCCCTGCATATTAATGATGAAGCCTGGTCGGACTATAAGGAAGAAAACAACCAGCTGGTCATCGACAACCTGCCGGAACAGTTTACGCTGCGCATCGTGAATGAAATCAGCCCAGCCGCCAACACCGCGCTGGAAGGGCTTTACCAGTCGGGCGTGGCGCTGTGTACCCAGTGTGAAGCGGAAGGGTTCCGCCACATTACGTGGTATCTCGACCGTCCGGACGTCCTGGCGCGCTTCACCACCAAAATCATCGCCGATAAAACCCTGTATCCCTTCCTGCTCTCCAACGGTAACCGCGTAGGCGAAGGCGAGCTGGAGAATGGCCGTCACTGGGTGCAGTGGCAGGATCCCTTCCCGAAACCGTGCTACCTTTTTGCGCTGGTGGCGGGGGACTTCGACGTGCTGCGCGACACCTTCAAAACGCGCTCAGGCCGCGAAGTGGCGCTGGAGCTGTTTGTTGACCGCGGCAACCTGGACCGCGCGCCGTGGGCGATGACCTCGCTCATCAACTCCATGAAGTGGGACGAAGAGCGCTTCGGCCTCGAATATGACCTCGACATCTATATGATCGTCGCCGTTGATTTCTTCAACATGGGCGCAATGGAGAACAAAGGCCTTAACGTCTTTAACTCCAAATACGTGCTGGCGCGTACCGATACCGCAACCGACAAAGACTACCTCGATATCGAACGCGTTATCGGCCACGAATATTTCCACAACTGGACCGGTAACCGCGTCACCTGCCGCGACTGGTTCCAGCTGAGCCTGAAAGAGGGCCTGACCGTCTTCCGTGACCAGGAGTTCAGCTCCGATCTCGGTTCACGCGCGGTGAACCGCATCAACAACGTGCGTACCATGCGTGGACTACAGTTTGCGGAAGATGCCAGCCCAATGGCGCACCCGATCCGCCCAGATAAAGTCATCGAGATGAACAACTTCTACACCCTGACGGTGTACGAGAAGGGCGCTGAAATTATCCGCATGATCCACACCCTGCTGGGCGAGGAGAACTTCCAGAAAGGCATGCAGCTGTACTTCGAGCGTCATGACGGCAGCGCGGCCACCTGCGACGACTTTGTGCAGGCGATGGAAGATGCCTCTAATGTCGATCTCTCTCACTTCCGCCGCTGGTACAGCCAGGCCGGGACGCCAGTTGTCACCGTCAAAGACGATTACAATCCGGAAACCGAGCAGTACACCCTGACCATCAGCCAGCGCACGCCGCCGACGGCAGAGCAGGAAGAGAAATATCCGCTGCATATTCCGTTCAGCATTGAGCTGTACGATAACGAAGGCAAAGTCATCCCGCTCCAGAAGGGCGGCCACCCGGTACACCACGTGCTGAACGTGACCCAGGCCGAGCAGACCTTTATCTTCGATAACGTCTACTTCCAGCCGGTGCCTGCGCTGCTGTGTGAATTTTCCGCGCCGGTGAAGCTGGAATACAAGTGGAGCGATCAGCAGCTGACGTTCCTGATGCGTCACGCGCGTAACGATTTCTCCCGCTGGGACGCGGCGCAAAGCCTGCTGGCAACCTACATTAAGATCAACGTAAACCGTCATCAGCAGGGTCAGCCGCTGTCGCTGCCTGTCCATGTGGCTGACGCGTTCCGCGCGATCCTGCTGGATGAGAAGATTGACCCGGCGCTGGCCGCTGAAATTCTGACTCTGCCATCTGCAACTGAAATTGCGGAGTTGTTCGAGATTATCGATCCGATCGCGATCGTGGCGGTGCGTGAAGCGCTGACCCGTACGCTGGCTGCTGAACTGGCGGACGAGTTCCTCGCCATTTATAACGCCAACAAGCTTGACGCTTATCGCGTTGAGCACGCGGACATTGGTAAACGTTCTCTGCGTAATACCTGCCTGCGCTATCTGGCGTTTGGTGAAACTGAACTGGCGAACACCCTGGTGAGCAAGCAGTATCACGAAGCGGATAACATGACCGACGCGCTGGCCGCACTGGGCGCAAGCGTTGCCGCCGAACTGCCGTGCCGCGATGCGCTGATGCAGGAGTACGACGACAAGTGGCATCAGGATGGCCTGGTGATGGACAAGTGGTTCATCCTGCAGGCGACCAGCCCGGCGGCCGATGCGCTCAGCAACGTGCGCAGCCTGCTGAAGCATCGTTCCTTTACCCTGAGCAACCCAAACCGCGTGCGCTCGCTGATTGGCGCGTTTGCCAGCAGCAACCCGGCCGCATTCCATGCCGAAGACGGCAGCGGTTATCAGTTCATGGTGGAAATGCTGACCGAGCTGAACAGCCGTAATCCGCAGGTGGCGTCGCGTCTGATAGAGCCGCTGATCCGTCTGAAACGCTACGATGAGAAGCGTCAGGCGAAGATGCGTGCCGCGCTTGAGCAGCTGAAAGGGCTGGAAAACCTGTCTGGCGATCTGTACGAGAAGATTGCTAAAGCGTTAGCGTAATAAAAATTAACCCACCCTCTCCCTGTGGGAGAGGGCCGGGGTGAGGGCATCAGGCATTAGCCTTAGCTCGTTCTAACTCCGTCCCCCCTCGCTTCATCACCCGATCCAACACTTCAGCTTCCAGCTCCGCCAGTCTTGCCGAGCCCACGCGACGAGGCCGCGGAAGATCCACCGTCAGATCCAGACCTATTTTCCCGTCCTCTATTAACAGCACCCGGTCAGCCATCGCGACGGCCTCGCTCACGTCATGCGTCACCAGCAGTACCGTAAAGCCGTGCGCCTGCCACAGGGAGCCAATCAAATCCTGCATTTCGATCCGCGTCAGAGCGTCGAGCGCGCCGAGCGGTTCATCAAGCAACAGCAGGCCAGGACGGTGAATCAACGCTCGTGCAAGCGCCACGCGCTGCTTCTGCCCACCAGAGAGGGCAGCAGGCCATTCACCCGCACGATTTTCCAGCCCAACGGCGGCCAGCGCCTGGCGGGCTTCATCCCGCCAGCTGCCCTTAAGACCGAGCCCGACATTGTCGATAACCGATTTCCACGGCAGCAGACGCGCATCCTGAAACATCATGCGGGTATCGTCCTGAATATTCGAAAGCGGCGTTGTTCCTGCCAGAATGTCGCCGCTGTTGGGGGCTTCCAGTCCGGCCAGAAGCCGTAGCAGCGTACTCTTGCCGCCGCCGCTGCGCCCGACGACGGCCACAAATTGTCCAGCGGGAATGTGCAGATCCAGCCCGTTAAGAATGGTGTTTTCGCCGTAGCGTTTGGTCACGCCGTTCAGCAGTAACGGCGTTCCCTGGTTCAGTCGTGCAGTATTCATGCTTTCGCCTCCTGAAGGGTGTAGGCCGGGTTCCAGCGCAGCCAGCTGCGCTCCAGCCACTGGGCGCTAACGTCGGCGAGTTTGCCGAGCAGGGCATACAGAATGATGGCAACCACCACCACGTCCGTTTGCAGGAACTCGCGGGCGTTCATCGCCAGGTAGCCTATGCCTGAGTTGGCCGAGATGGTCTCCGCCACAATCAGCGTCAGCCACATCAGGCCGAGCGCAAAACGCACCCCGACCATAATGGAGGGCAGGGCGCCAGGCAGAATCACGTGAATAAAGAGGGAAAAACCCGATAAGCCGTAGCTGCGCGCCATCTCCACCAGACCGTGATCGATGTTGCGGATGCCGTGCCAGGTATTGATGTAAATCGGAAACAATGTGCCCAGCGCCACGAGGAAGATCTTGGCGCTCTCATCAATTCCAAACCACAGGATAACCAGCGGGATCAGCGCCAGATGCGGCACGTTGCGCAGCATCTGAATGGAGGTATCCAGCAGCCGCTCGCCCCAGCGGGAAAGGCCGCTGATCAGGCCCAGAACCAGACCGATGCTGCCGCCGATGGAAAACCCAATCACGGCGCGCCAGGAGCTGATCGCCAGATGCTGCCACAGCTCGCCGCTCACGCTCAGCGACCAGAACGCTTCTACGACGCCCTCCGGAGAGGGCAGAATGCGGCTCGACAGCCAGCCGGTGGACGACGCGAGCTGCCAGAGAGCCACAATGCCGACGGGTAAAAACCACGGCGCGGCGCGCAGCAGCCATTTTTGTGAGGTGGCAGACATGGTCACTCCTTAGCTCTGTGCGGCTTTGCGTGGAATAAACTCGTTCGCCACGGCTTCGCCCTGCAGCTGAAGCCGCTGCGGCTGCGGAATTTCCGGAATGGCAACATCCAGATGCGGGAACAACAGCTCGCCCACCTTGTACGCCTCTTCGAGATGCGGATAACCGGAGAGAATAAAGCTGTCGATGCCCAGCTCAGCGTATTCGTTGATACGTGCAGCTACGGTCGGTCCGTCGCCGACCAGCGCCGTACCCGCACCGCCGCGCACCAGGCCGACGCCCGCCCACAGGTTTGGGCTGATCTCCAGGTTCTCGCGCTTGCCGTTGTGCAGGGACGCCATCCGGTGCTGCCCGACGGAGTCGGTTTTGGCAAACGCGGCCTGTGCTTTGGCGATGGTCTCATCGTCCAGGTGCGAGATCAGGCGGTCGGCGGCCTGCCAGGCCTCATCATTGGTTTCACGCACAATCACGTGCAGGCGAATACCGAAGCGCACCTTGCGGCCATGGGCGGCCGCCTTAGCGCGTACCTGGGCAATTTTTTCTTTCACCAGCTCAGGCGGTTCGCCCCAGGTCAGATAGAGATCGACCTGCTCTGCCGCCAGATCCTGGGCCACATCCGACGACCCGCCAAAGTAAAGAGGAGGACGCGGCTGCTGCACCGGGGGGAAGTAGAGCTTCGCGTCGCGAACGTGAATATGCTTGCCTTCAAAGGTGACGGTTTCCCCTTCCAGCAGACGTCGCCAGACGTGGGTGAACTCGGCGGAGGCTTCGTAGCGTTCGGTATGGTCGAGGAACACGCCGTCGCCCGCCAGCTCCTGCGGATCGCTGCCCGTTACCAGGTTAAACAGGGCACGGCCGTTGGACAGTCTGTCCAGCGTTGCCGCCTGACGCGCCGCCACGGTAGGCGAGACCACGCTCGGGCGTAACGCAACCAGGAACTTCAGACGCTGGGTGACCGGAATCATCGACGCGGCGACCAGCCAGGCATCTTCACATGAGCGTCCGGTCGGGATCAGCACACCGGTGAAACCGATTCGGTCCGCCGCCTGCGCAATCTGCTGCAGGTAGCCGTGGTCAACCGGGCGCGAGCCCTCTTCTGTACCAAGATAGTGTCCATCACCGTGGGTGGGTAAAAACCAGAAAAGATTCAGACTCATGATTTAGCTCCTTCTTTGCCTGCGGGCTGCCAGATACGTTCACGAATATCCACCTGCTTAGGAACCAGGTGATTTTGATAGAAGAGGTCAGCGGTTTGTTGCTGAAGCGCGGCGACGTGGGCGTCTACGGGCGTAATGGTGGTCGGCGGACGGTGGTTGAGATAGCTCGCGATCACCGGCTCAGGTAAGCCCATGGTTTTCGCCAGCAGGGCAATGCTCTCCTGACGCTGGCTCTGGGTCAGCGCATCGGCCTGGGTAAAGGTATCCAGTACGCCCTGGATAAATGCGCCGTTCTTTTCCGCATAAGGACGCGCGGCCAGATAGAACGAGCCGGTCTGTTTCAGCGTGGTGCCGTCTTTCAATACGCGAACACCGCCCTGCAGTAATGCGGCTGAGTAGTACGGATCCCAGATGGCCCAGGCATCAACGTTCTTCTGCTGGAACGCGGCGCGCGCGTCGGCAGGCGTCAGATAAACGGGCTGAATGTCGGTGAACTTGAGCCCGGCTTCTTGCAGGGCGCGCAGCAGCAGGTTGTGTGAGCTGGAACCTTTCTGAAAAGCCACTTTATGCCCTTTGAGGTCGGCGACGCTTTTAATGTCGCTGTTTTCAGGCACCAGAATCACTTCGGCTTTCGGTTTGGGCGGCTCAACGCCAACATAGACAAGGTCCGCTCCCGCCGCCTGGGCGAATATCGGCGGAATATCCCCCGTGCTGCCAATATCGATACTGCCGACGTTCAGGGCCTCCAGCATCTGCGGGCCAGCCGGGAACTCCACCCAGGAGAATTTGGTATCCGGGAAGCGTTTCTCCAGAAGCTGGTGGCTTTTCGCCAGCACCATGCTGACGCTGCCTTTCTGATAGCCAATGCGCAAACTCTCCGGAGCCGTTTCTGCGGCATGTGCCAGCGAGGTAAGCGCCATCAAACCTGCCAGTCCGATACGGGTTAAGGTTTTAAACATGTGCGACTCCTTGAAGCTGAGCAAACGCCGGGGCCTGGATATCCCTGCGGTGCAGAGCGTGCCAGAAGGTTTCCAGGGCAGTATCGAGGCGGGTTTGCAGGTTCGGCGTAAAATGAGGTTTATGTTGATAGTCGATAACCTGGGAGTCATCGGCGAAAACGCCGTGGAGGATCTCCTGCGCTTTCAACGCGTTCAGCACCGGCTTCAGGGCGTAATCCACGGCCAGTAAATGGGCCACGGTACCGCCCGTAGCCAGCGGCAGCACGACTTTGCCGTCCAGGGCGCGTTCCGGGAGCAGATCGAGCAGGGTTTTCAGCGCCCCGGAAAAAGAGGCTTTATAAATGGGCGTTGCCACAATTAAGCCGTCAGCGCCGTTAAGCTGCTCGATGAGCGTTTTAAGCGCAGGGCTGTCGAAACGGGCATAGAGCAGATCTTCAGGTTCGAAGTTATGCAGGTTCCAGTGGCACACTTCCACATCCAGGGCATTGAGTTTTTCGCGGGCATATTCCAGCAGGGCGCTGGAGCGCGAAGGGAATCGTGGACTTCCGGCCAGGGTAATGACGCGCATACTTCCTCCTTATAACCAATTGTTTGCTTTTATCTAACATTCATAACAATTTTCAGGAGTGTGACACCGCGCGGTTATTCCGCTAAATGATTTATCTGCAATTAAAATGCGAAAAAGTGCATAACAAATAGACAGGGAGGTAAACGATTGCGTTTTACGCTGATTTTTTGCCGCAGGTCAATTCCCTTTCGCGCGTGGATCGCCCATAATCCCCTCCCGGTTTGCACACCGGGAATCCAGGAGAGTTCATGTACTACCCCTTCGTTCGTAAAGCCCTTTTCCAGCTCGACCCTGAGCGCGCTCATGAATTTACATTCCAGCAATTGCGTCGTATTACCGGAACGCCTCTGGCCGCTCTGGTGCGTCAGAATGTGCCGGAAAAACCCGTGCAGTGCATGGGTCTGACCTTTAAAAATCCGCTGGGTCTGGCGGCTGGTCTGGACAAAAATGGCGAGTGCATTGATGCCCTGGGCGCGATGGGCTTTGGCTCTATTGAAATCGGTACCGTCACGCCACGCCCGCAGCCGGGGAATGACAAGCCGCGCCTGTTTCGCCTGGTTGAAGCCGAAGGGCTGATCAACCGCATGGGCTTTAATAATCTAGGTGTTGATCACCTTGTTGAGAACGTAAAAAAAGCTCATTTTGACGGGATATTAGGCATCAATATCGGCAAAAATAAAGACACGCCAGTCGAACAGGGTAAAGATGACTATCTGATTTGTATGGAAAAAGTCTACGCCTATGCCGGTTATATTGCGGTGAATATTTCATCACCCAATACCCCGGGGCTGCGCTCTTTACAATATGGCGAAGCGCTGGACGATCTTCTGAGTGCCATTAAAAATAAACAAAATGAACTTCAGACGATCCACCATAAATATGTTCCGGTCGCGGTTAAGATCGCCCCGGATCTTTCTCCCGAAGAATTGATCCAGGTTGCCGACAGTTTGGTTCGCCATAATATTGATGGTGTGATTGCAACCAATACCACCCTCGATCGTTCCCTCGTGCAGGGAATGAAAAACTGTGACGAAGCGGGTGGGTTAAGTGGACGTCCGGTACAATTAAAAAGCACTGAAATTATTCGCGCCCTGTCTGCTGAATTAAAAGGACGTCTTCCGATTATTGGCGTCGGCGGCATTGACTCGGTGATTGCTGCGCGTGAGAAAATGGCAGAGGGTGCGTCACTGGTGCAGATTTATTCCGGCTTTATTTTTAAAGGACCACCGCTGATTAAAGAAATCGTTACTCATATCTAATCTTTTCTCTTAATCAGACAACCAGGGCTTTATTTCCAGCCCTGGTTGTTTTATATTCCGTCACTGTTGCTTATTTAGTCATTATAGTCTTTTATTAATGGTGTTATAAACGAGGCGGCAAACAGGACATTTTTAGTACAGGACGTTTGGGGACGGGAGAGACACATGCGAATTAAACCTGACGATAACTGGCGCTGGTATTTTTGCGACGAGCATGACCGCATGATGCTCGATTTAGCCAATGGCATGTTGTTTCGTTCTCGTTTTGCCCGCCGAATGTTAACCCCGGATGCGTTTTCCCCGTCAGGCTTTTGCGTTGATGACGCTGCGCTTTATTTCTCCTTTGAAGAAAAATGTCGCGATCTGGTGCTCTCGAAAGAGCAGCGTGCCGAGCTGGTATTAAATGCGCTGGTGGCTATCCGTTTCCTGAAACCGCAAATGCCAAAGAGCTGGCATTTCCTGCCGCACGGCATGAACTGGACCCCGGCAACGGGCGATGCGGCGAGCGTCATTCTGAGCGATACCGCAGAAGAGGTAAGCCTGCTGGTGGTGGAGCCTGGCGAAAATGCCGCGCTCTGTTTGCTGGCTCAGCCCGGCGTGACGATTGCCGGGCGGACAATGCAGCTTGGGGATGCCATTAAGGTTATGAACGACAGGCTGAAGCCCCAGCTTCGCGTGGATGCCTTCAGCCTTGAACAGGCGGTTTAAGCTTCCAGCTGTACGGACGTTTTCGGTATGCAGCTACAGCACAGAATTGTGCCGTCATTTCCAATCGCCGATTTTTTCAGCGCACTGACCTCGCCATCCACCAGCCTGATGCGGCAGCATCCGCAAATGCCAGCGCGACAGGAATAGGGTACGCGAATACCTGCCTGCTCCAGTTGCTCAAGCAATACCTGCTGGTTATTGCCGCGGATGATGCTGCCCTGCCAGTGAATATCTACCGCCGAGGCAACATTCGTCACAACGTCGACCATTTCTTCTTCCTGACCTGAGCCGTACGCTCTGGCAGGCCCGCGGGCAAGGATCTCTACCTCATCACCGACTCGGATAGCGCCGCTGGAGCGCGGGATAAGGTTCTGGCCGAAATCCACATCGCCGTTATCCTGCGCGGTGCGGAATGACTGCAGCGTCTTCAGCGGTTCGCCGGAAGGGTGCTTCTGGCCTTTCTCCGGGCTCACCGTGGTGAAAATGCAGCGGCTGCAGGGTTTTACGACGTCAAAAATGACGCTGCCAATGCGGATCACTTTCCAGGTGTCTTCTTCCCAGGCATCGGCACCTGTCACCACCAGGTTTGGACGGAACTGTTCCATCTGAACGCTGGCTTTGCAGCGGCCTTGTAAATCACGCAGCGAGGCTTCGTTAGTCAGCAGGAACGGGAAACCATCGGCGAAGGAGAGGGGAACGGCGTCGTGGCGCTTCACGCGACGCGTCAGCTCAGGTCCAACCCAGCGCAGCTGCACGTCGCGGGAGAAAAAGCCGCTCAGCCAGCGGTTAATTTCATCCGGGGCAATGCGCGCGGTGAAATGGTTGCCCCAGACTTCCGTTGGCGCATCGACGGGCGCAAAATCAGCAAAGCGGATTATCGCGCTGGAACCATCCGGCGCGGTAAGGTGCAAACCGTCATAAAGCGGGGAAGGGGTAAAGCGAACCATCTGCGGGAACTGGCGCGCGGTAATAAACGTACCGTCAGGCTCGGTGACCATGAAGATACGATCGAAGGCAAATCCGCTCATGTCGGCCAGCGCGTGAGAAACGCCGATGCCGCGCATTGATTTCACCGGATGAATAAAAAGCCTGGATAACGTCGCCACTGCACAGTCCCTCGAATGAAAATAAGCCTTCAACTTTATGACATACACGCCATATTAGCTATAATGCGCGACAATTTTCTAAGAGTAAAAGTGACGATATGAATTCTCTGTTTGCCAGTACGGCCCGTGGGCTGGAAGAGCTGTTAAAAACTGAACTGGAAGCCCTGGGCGCTCAAGAGTGTCAGGTGGTTCAGGGTGGTGTCCATTTTGAGGGCGACACGCGGCTTATTTACCAGAGCCTGATGTGGAGCCGTCTGGCGTCGCGCATCATGCTGCCGATGAAGGAGTGCAAGGTCTATAGCGACCTGGACCTCTATACCGGCGTACAGATGATCGACTGGACAGAGATCTTCACGCCCAATGCCACCTTTGCGGTGCATTTCAACGGCGTGAACGACGAGATCCGCAACAGCCAGTACGGTGCCCTGCGCGTAAAAGACGCCATTGTGGATTGCTTCACGCGTAAAAATAAGGAACGTCCGAACGTCGATCGTGAAAATCCCGATCTGCGTATCAACGTCTGGCTCAACGGCGACACGGCGAGTATTTCTCTCGATCTGAGCGGTGCGGGCCTGCACCTGCGCGGCTACCGCGATCGCACCGGTATGGCGCCCATCAAAGAGACCCTCGCGGCCGCCATTGTGATGCGCTCCGGCTGGCAGCCGGGCACGCCGCTGCTCGACCCGATGTGTGGTTCCGGTACGTTGCTGATTGAAGCGGCCATGTTGGCAACCGACCGCGCCCCGGGGCTGCATCGCGGTCACTGGGGCTTTAAAGGCTGGGCACAGCACGACGAAGCGCTCTGGAAAGAGGTCAAAGACGACGCGCAGACCCGCGCGCGCAAAGGTCTGGCGGAGTACACCTCCCACTTCTACGGTTCGGACAGCGACCCGCGCGTAATTGAACGCGCGCGCAGCAACGCCCGTCGCGCCGGTATCGGCGAGCTGGTGACCTTCGAAGTGAAAGACGTGGCGAACCTGACCAACCAGCTGCCAAAAGGCCCGTACGGTACCGTGATCAGCAACCCGCCATACGGCGAGCGTCTGGACAGCGAACCGGCGCTGATTGCACTGCACAGCCTGCTGGGCCGCAATATGAAGGACTACTTCGGCGGCTGGAACCTGTCGCTGTTTAGCGCCTCGCCGGAACTGCTGAGCTGCCTGCAGCTGCGTGCCGATCGCCAGTTTAAGGCGAAAAACGGCCCGCTGGACTGCGTGCAGAAAAACTACCATCTGGCGGAGAAAGCGGCGGACAGCAAGCCGTCCGGCGTGGCGGAAGATTACGCCAACCGCCTGCGCAAGAACCTGAAGAAATATGAGAAGTGGGCCAGGCAGGAAGGGATTGAATGCTACCGCCTGTACGACGCCGACCTGCCGGAATATAACGTGGCGGTTGACCGCTATGCGGACTGGGTGGTGATTCAGGAATATGCTCCACCGAAAACCATCGATGCGCAAAAAGCGCGTCAGCGCATGCTGGACGTCATTGCGGCGACCATCGCCGTGCTCGGCATCACGCCAAACAAGCTGGTGCTGAAAACCCGCGAGCGTCAGAAAGGGAAAAATCAGTATCAGAAGATGAATGAGAAGGGGGACTTCATTGAAGTGGGCGAATACAACGCTCGCCTGTGGGTGAACCTGACCGACTATCTGGATACCGGCCTGTTCCTCGACCACCGTATCGCCCGTCGTATGCTGGGTCAGATGAGCAAGGGCAAAGATTTCCTCAACCTGTTCTCCTATACCGGCAGCGCGAGCGTGCATGCGGGTCTGGGCGGGGCGCGGAGCACTACGACGGTGGACATGTCCCGCACCTATCTGGAGTGGGCGGAGCGCAACCTGCGTCTTAACGGTTTAACCGGACGTCAGCACCGACTAATGCAGGCCGATGTTCTGGGCTGGCTGCGTGATACTGACGAGCAGTTCGACCTGATCTTTATCGATCCGCCGACCTTCTCCAACTCCAAGCGCATGGAGGATAGCTTTGACGTTCAACGCGATCACCTGCGCCTGATGACCGGCCTGAAGCGCCTGCTGCGTAAGGGCGGCACCATTATGTTCTCGAACAACAAACGCGGCTTCCGTATGGATCATGACGGCTTAGCAGCCCTGGGACTGAAAGCACAAGAAATCAGCCAAAAAACGCTGTCTCAGGACTTTGCCCGTAACCGTCAAATCCATAACTGCTGGTTGATTACCGCGGCCTGAAAGGAAAAATAAATGTCTTTAATTAGTATGCACGGCGCGTGGCTCTCTTTCAGCGACTCACCGCTTCTCGATAATGCAGAGCTGCACATCGAAGATAATGAGCGCGTCTGTCTTGTAGGCCGTAACGGCGCGGGTAAATCCACGCTGATGAAGATCCTTAACCGCGAACAGGGTCTGGATGATGGACGCATTGTTTACGAGCAGGATCTGATCGTCTCCCGCCTCCAGCAGGACCCGCCGCGTCACGTGACCGGCAGCGTCTACGATTTCGTGGCGGAAGGGATCTCCGAGCAGGCCGAATACCTGAAGCGCTATCACGAGATTTCGCATCTGGTAATGACCGACCCGAGCGACAAGAACCTCAACGAACTGGCGAAAGTGCAGGAGATGCTCGATCACCACGGTCTGTGGCAGCTTGAAAACCGCATTAACGAGGTTCTGGCCCAGCTTGGTCTGGAAGCTGACATGGAGCTGTCGGCGCTCTCCGGCGGCTGGCTGCGTAAAGCGGCCCTGGGCCGCGCGCTGGTCAGCGGGCCGAAGGTGCTGCTGCTGGACGAACCGACGAACCACCTGGATATTGAAGCGATCGACTGGCTGGAAGGCTTCCTGAAAACCTTCAACGGCACCATCATCTTTATCTCGCACGACCGTTCGTTTATTCGCAATATGGCGACGCGTATTGTCGATCTCGACCGCGGCAAGCTGGTCACCTATCCCGGCGATTACGATACCTATCTGCTGGAGAAAGAAGAAAACCTGCGCGTGGAAGAACTGCAGAATGCTGAATTCGATCGCAAGCTGGCGCAGGAAGAGGTCTGGATCCGTCAGGGCATCAAAGCCCGCCGTACCCGTAACGAAGGCCGCGTGCGCGCCCTGAAGGCGATGCGTCGCGAGCGCAGCGAGCGCCGCGAAGTGATGGGCAGCGCCAAAATGCAGGTGGAAGAGGCGTCCCGTTCCGGCAAGATTGTCTTCGAAATGGAAAACGTCAACTATCAGGTTGATGGCAAAGTGCTGGTGAAAGATTTCTCCGCGCAGGTTCAGCGCGGCGACAAAATAGCGCTCATCGGCCCGAACGGCTGCGGTAAAACCACGCTGCTGAAGCTGATGCTGGGCCAGCTGCAGGCCGACAGTGGTCGCATTCACTGCGGGACCAAGCTGGAGGTCGCCTACTTCGACCAGCACCGCGCGGAGCTGGATCCGGACCGTACTGTGATGGACAACCTCGCCGAAGGTAAGCAAGAAGTGATGGTAAACGGCAAGCCGCGCCACGTGCTGGGCTACCTGCAGGACTTCCTGTTCCATCCGAAACGCGCCATGACGCCGGTGCGTGCGCTGTCAGGCGGTGAGCGAAACCGTCTGCTGCTGGCACGTTTGTTCCTGAAACCAAGTAACTTGCTGATTCTCGATGAACCAACGAACGACCTGGATGTCGAAACGCTGGAATTACTCGAAGAACTGATTGACGGTTATCAGGGGACCGTGATGCTGGTCAGCCACGATCGTCAGTTCGTTGACAACACCGTGACCGAGTGCTGGATCTTCGAAGGTGAAGGGCGAATTGGTCAATATGTCGGCGGTTATCACGATGCAAAAGGGCAGCAATCGCAGTCTTTGGCGCAGAAAGAATCAAAGTCCAAAATAAGTACTGAACCTGCTGTAACAAAAGCAGAAACTGTCAAGAAAACCTCGGCTAAACTAAGCTATAACCTGCAGCGCGAACTGGAGGGGCTACCGCAGCGTCTTGAAGAGCTGGAGGCCGCGCTTGAGGATTTGCAAAAACAGGTTGCTGATGCGTCATTCTTTACCCAATCGCATGACTATACTCAGAAAGTATTGGCTGAACTGTCCGTGGCTGAAAAAGCCCTGGAAGAAGCATTTGAGCGCTGGGAGTACCTAGAGTCTCTGAAAAACGGCGCATAAACAGGGATAACATATGTGTGACCAGCACCATGCCGACAGGCATATTTTATGCTCGCAATGCGATATGCTCGTGGCGTTGCCAGAGCTTGGTCACGGACATAAAGCCCTGTGTCCACGTTGCGGTGCGACGTTGACAACCGAGTGGGACGCGCCGCGGCAGCGTCCCACTGCTTACGCTCTGGCAGCACTTTTCATGCTGCTGCTCTCCAATCTCTTCCCCTTCATCTATATGAAGGTGGGAGGGATAACCAGCCAGGTGGATTTGCTTGAAATCCCGGGCGTGATGTTCTCAGAAGATTACGCCAGCCTCGGTACCTTTTTTCTCCTGTTTGTCCAGATAGTCCCGGCTTTTTGCCTGGTCGTTATCCTTTTGCTGGTGAACCGCGTCAGGATGCCCTCATCACTGAAAATCCGGCTCGCGCGTATCCTTTTTCAGCTCAAGAGCTGGGGTATGGCCGAGATCTTTTTGGCGGGCATTCTGGTTAGTTTCGTGAAGCTCATGGCATACGGCGATGTGGGGATCGGTAGCAGCTTTATTCCGTGGTGTTTGTACTGCGTCCTGCAGCTGCGCGCCTTCCAGTGTGTGGACAGGCGCTGGGCGTGGGACGATATCGCCCCGGCACCGACGCTTGCGCAGACGGTAAAAGTCGGTGTGCCGGGTATCCGTCAAGGGTTGCGTTCGTGCCCGTGCTGTACCGCCGTTCTTCCCGCCGATCTCGACGTTTGCCCACGCTGTGAAACGAAAGGGTACGTACGCCGTAAAAATAGCCTGCAGTGGACGATGGCGCTGCTGGTCACGTCCATCATGCTGTATCTGCCAGCTAATATTCTGCCGATTATGATTACCGATCTGCTCGGCGACAAAATGCCCTCGACGATCCTGGCCGGGGTGATACTGCTGTGGGGGGAAGGGTCCTATCCGGTCGCCGGCGTCATCTTTATCGCCAGTATTATGGTGCCAACCTTAAAAATGATCGCCATTGCCTGGCTCTGTTGGGACGCGAAGGGTCATGGAAAACGCGACAGCGAACGCATGCACCTGATTTATGAAGTGGTCGAGTTTGTCGGGCGTTGGTCAATGATAGACGTGTTTGTCATCGCCGTTCTCTCTGCGCTGGTGCGGATGGGCGGTTTGATGAGTATTTATCCTGCGATGGGGGCTTTAATGTTTGCACTGGTCGTTATTATGACCATGTTTGCGGCCATGACCTTCGACCCTCGTTTATCGTGGGATCGTGAGCCTGAATCAAGCCATGAGGAAGAGTAAGAGCATGGAAAATAAGAGTGGAAAGGCGAAAGTGCAGAAGGTCAAAAACTGGTCGCCGGTGTGGATTTTCCCCATCGTGACCGCGCTGATCGGTGCATGGATCCTGTTTTATCATTACAGCCATCAGGGACCGGAAGTCACGCTGATAACCACCAATGCCGAGGGGATTGAAGGCGGTAAAACGACCATCAAAAGCCGCAGCGTGGATGTGGGCATGGTCGAAAGCGCAACCCTGACCGACGATTTAACCCATGTGGAGATTAAGGCGCGCCTTAATGCCGGCATGGAGAAACTGCTGCACGGCGACTCGGTTTTCTGGGTCGTTAAGCCGCAGGTGGGGCGTGAGGGGATCAGCGGGTTGGGGACCCTGCTGTCCGGCGCCTATATTGAGCTGCAGCCGGGTAAGAAAGGGAGCCAGCCGGGACAATACGAGCTGCTGGACTCTCCGCCGCTTGCGCCACCGGATGCGAAAGGCATTCGCGTGATCCTGGACAGTAAAAAAGCGGGCCAGCTCTCGCCTGGCGATCCCGTGCTGTTCCGCGGCTATCGCGTGGGTTCAGTTGAAACCAGTACGTTTGACCCGCAAAAACGCACCATTAGCTATCAGCTCTTCATCAATGCGCCAAACGATCGTCTGGTCACCAGCAACGTCCGCTTCTGGAAAGATAGTGGGATCGCGGTAGATCTGACCTCGGCGGGTATGCGTGTCGAAATGGGCTCCCTGACCACGCTGTTTGGCGGTGGCGTCAGTTTTGATGTGCCGGAAGGGCAGGATTTGGGCCAGCCGGTTGCAGAGAAAACGGCGTTCAGACTCTTTGACGATCAAAAAAGTATTCAGGATGCGCTCTATACCGATCACGTTGACTTCCTGATGTTCTTTAAGGACTCGGTCCGTGGCCTTCAACCGGGAGCACCGGTCGAATTCCGCGGCATTCGACTCGGGACTGTTGGACAGGTTCCGTTCTTCGTGCCGGGTCTTCAGCAGATGCTGGATGACGATTACCGTATTCCGGTGCTGATCCGCATTGAACCGGAGCGTTTGCTTAACCAGATTGGCGAGAATCAGGATATTGCAACCCATATCAGTCAACTGATGGAACGCGGTCTGCGTGGATCCTTGAAGACGGGTAATCTGGTGACCGGTGCGCTGTATGTGGATATGGACTTCTACCCGAAAGCACCGCCGATTAGTGGTATTCGTGAATTCGGTGGCTATAAGATCATCCCAACGGTGAGCAGCGGTCTGGCTCAGATCCAGCAGCGTCTGATGGAAACGCTGGATAAGATCAACAATCTGCCACTCAACCCGATGATTGAAGCGGCGACCGGGTCGTTACATCAGAGCCAGGCGACAATGCAGCGTCTGCAAACCACGCTGGATAATATCAACAAAATTACTGCGAGCCAGAGCATGCAGCAGCTGCCTCAGGACATGCAGAAAACGCTGCGTGAGCTGAACCGCAGTATGCAGGGCTTCCAGCCGGGCTCAGCGGCCTATAACAAGATGGTGGCAGATATGCAGCGTCTTGATCAGGTCCTGCGTGAACTGCAGCCTGTATTGAAAACGCTGAACGAGAAGAGCAATGCGCTGGTGTTCGAAGCGAAAGATAAAAAGGATCCTGAGCCGAAGAGGGCAAAAGAATGAAAAAGTGGCTATTGATGATTGGCGCTCTGCTGTTAACGGCGTGCAGTTCAGGGGTAGATAATAAAAGCTATTACCAGCTGCCTGTGGCGACCCACAGCGGTGGGCAAAGCACGGCCAGCCAGGGAAACCGTCAGCTGTGGGTTGAGCAGGTTGCCGTGCCTGATTATCTGGCAGGAAACGGTGTGGTCTATCAGACCAGCGACGTTAAATACGTTATTGCGACGAACAACCTGTGGGCCAGCCCGCTGGATCAGCAGCTGCGCAATACGCTGGTGGCCAATTTGGGCAGTCAGTTTCCGGGGTGGGTTGTCGCTTCGCAGCCGCTGGGTAATGACCAGGATACGCTTAACGTCACGGTCACAGGCTTCCACGGCCGCTATGACGGTGCGGTGGTGATCAGCGGGGAATGGTTGCTGAACCACCAGGGGCAGCTGATTAAGCGTCCTTTCCATCTGGAGCTGAAGCAGCAGAAAGATGGCTATGATGAAATGGTGAAAGTTCTGGCTCAGGGTTGGGCACAGGAGTCTGCCAGCATCGCCAGGGAAATTTCCCGGCTGCCATAAGTAAAATTCATCATCAAAAACCGCAGTTGGCCTTTCGCTGATTGCGGTTTTTTTTTCGGTTTCACTTCAGGTTGTTACTTGTGCCACGTCACAATTTTTGTACAAATGAACTTCCAGCTAGCTCACAAATATGACACCCGTATGAATTTTGAACATTGACGATGCGACCAATTCGGGGTATTCGTTATCTGTGCCTGCGCATTGAGTGCAGACACTGTTTTCTTTCCACCAGACAAAAGAATGAGGGAAACGAGGCATGAAGAGACAGAAACGAGATCGCCTGGAACGGGCTCATCAACGTGGTTATCAGGCTGGCATCGCTGGACGTTCTAAAGAAATGTGTCCTTATCAGACGATAAATCAAAGGTCACAATGGCTTGGAGGCTGGCGAGAAGCCATCGGCGACAGGGCACTCATAGCCTGATAACGTCTCTTTCAAAAAAGAAACCTCCGCATTGCGGAGGTTTCGCCTTTCTGGAGGTGCTAAAAGCGCAATCAGAACGCGGAAGTGTCCTGGAACAGGCCAACTTTCAGGTCGCTTGCGCTGTAGATCAGACGACCGTCGACCAGCACTTCGCCATCTGCCAGGCCCATAATCAGGCGGCGGTTAACGATGCGCTTGAAGTGAATACGATAGGTCACTTTCTTCGCTGTAGGCAGAACCTGACCAGTGAATTTTACTTCGCCCACGCCCAATGCGCGGCCTTTACCTTCGCCGCCCAGCCAGCCCAGATAGAAGCCAACCAGCTGCCACATGGCATCCAGGCCCAGACAGCCAGGCATTACCGGATCGCCAATAAAGTGGCAACCGAAGAACCACAGGTCCGGGTTGATATCGAGTTCTGCTTCTACGTAACCCTTATCGAAGTTGCCGCCGGTTTCGGTCATTTTCACGACACGGTCCATCATCAGCATGTTCGGGGCCGGTAACTGTGGGCCTTTCGCGCCAAACAGTTCACCGCGACCAGAGGCAAGAAGATCTTCTTTTGTATAGGATTCGCGTTTATCTACCATGTTCTCAGTAAGCCTTATTTTAGTGAAGGACGCAGGATAGCTAACACGTGTACGCTGAACAAGTCCGATCAGTTCGAACTAAACCAGCCCAGCCAGCGTAACGGCCATGGATAACGATGACGAGCATCCTGCTGTGTCGCCTGAGCTATGCGCTCCTGGATAGTCTGCATCAGGGTGGTTTGCCCTTCGCCATCCCAAACCAGATTTGTCAGTAAGGGTAGCGCATCCTCGATCCCTTCGATGGCCCAGATGGCGAATTGCTCTTGCTCAACCGCATCCAGGATATCCTGACTGAGGCTCAAATGGCGTGCGTTGGGGGCTGGAATAATCACACCCTGTTTGCCGTTTAAACCGCGCTGCTGACAGATGGAGAAGAAGCCTTCAATTTTTTCGTTGAGGCCACCCACAGGCTGGGCACGACCGAACTGATCCACCGAACCGGTGATCGCAATGTTCTGATTGATGGGCACTTCTGCCAGGGCGCTGATTAAGGCGCATAGCTCGGCCATAGAGGCGCTATCGCCATCCACTTCGCTGTATGACTGCTCAAACGTCAGCGAAGCGGAGAAGGGGATCTGTTGCTCAAGCTGCAGCTCTGACATCAAAAAAGCCTGCATGATCATCATGCCTTTGGCGTGAATGTTGCCGCCCAGCTCGGCTTTCCGTTCGATATCGGTAAATTCGCCATCGCCAATATGCACAACGCAGCTGATACGGGACGGTTCTCCGAACGCACGCGGGTGGCCAGGAAATTCAATTACCGACAGGGCGTTGATCTGCCCGACGCGTTCGCCTTCGGTTTCCACCAGAATTTGTTCCAGCAGAATTTCATCCTGCATACGGTCGGCAAGATAGCCTTCTCGCCACTCACGCTGAGCCAGCATCTGGGTAAGTTGTTGTCCGGTGAACGCACCGTTACTGCTAATCACGCCCACTTCACGCAGCTGCCTGCCGATCCAGAGCGGGCAGAGTGGCAGCGTTTCCTGGTCTCCGGTATAGCGCACCGCTTCGCGAATCAGGCCAGGCCACGCGTCAGCCGCAGGCGTTGGCAGCGCAAAACGTTCAGCAACGGCCATCACCCACTGGCACCACTGTGCCATATCGTCGGCGTCAGCAATCTGAATGTTGTCTTCGTATTCGCTATACACCGCCTGCTCAGCCAGTTCAGGCTCCATTTCCTGGAAGTCCGCCAGCGATTCACGGTCGCCCGTCAGCACGACGGTCAGTGACAGCGGCATAGACGGAATAGAAACAGGCAGAGGACGAGACTCATCATAGCCGACCCAATCAAAACGCTGCTGGTGGACGATGGTTTTCAGACGCATCCACAATAGCGGCTGCGAGAGTAGGGTACGCAGTGAGATGATGAGAACACCGCCATTTGCGCGATGTACCAGCCCCGGCTGCAGCGAAAGTTCGCCGTTAAACTGGCGCAGACAACCAAAGAGTTGTTCAGCCTCGACCCAGTTCGCGGTAATCACCTCGCCATTAGCAGCAAAACGACCGTCAGCCTGCGATGCCGGTTCGAAAGTGACATCATGTCCCGCGATACGATACTGGCCGCCAAAAACGGCATTCGCTTCCGGCTTTAACTGACGCACAGCATCCCCGAACAACGTCAGGTATTCCGCTTCTTCCGGGGCTTTGAGCAGCATGAAAGGCGCAGTTGCCCATGGGGTTAATACCTGCTCCAGCGCGTAATGCAAACGGGGCTGCGTATCGCTAAGGATGAATTCGTGTTCTTTTGCGAGATCTGGCTGTGCAAACAGTTCCTGATAACTTTCGGTATCCGGAACAAGGTCACGCCATGCAAGTTTCGTAATGGTCAAAGTTGATGTTTTTTAGTCAGATGTAAAAGCGTGGAGTATACCGTAAGCGAGGGGCTGTACCCAAGCATGATTGGGTATTTCGAGAGGACGATTGGCTGCATTCATTCACAGGATATGATTTCTTTTCAGCAGATTGCTAAAAAACTGATATTCTGAACAGAGTTACGTGGTAACACTGAGATCGCAATGAAATATCAACAACTGGAAAATCTCGAAAGCGGCTGGAAATGGAAGTACCTGGTCAAAAAGCACCGTGAAGGGGAGCTGATCACCTGCTATATCGAAGCCAGCGCTGCGCAAGAAGCCGTGGATATTTTGCTGACCCTCGAAAATGAACCGGTACAGGTTAACGGCTGGATTGAGAAACACATCAATTCTGCGTTGTTAAACCGGATGAAGCAAACTATCCGCGCGCGACGCAAACGGCATTTTAATGCTGAGCATCAGCACACTCGCAAAAAATCAATCGATCTGGAATTTGTTGTCTGGCAGCGCCTGGCCGGGCTGGCACAACGACGGGGCAAAACGCTGTCGGAAACCATCGTGCAGCTGATTGAGGATGCCGAACATAAAGAGAAATACGCCAACCAGATGTCGACACTGAAGAACGACCTTCAGGCGCTGTTGGGTAAAAAGTAGGTTTTTACGTTTCTTCAGACAATAAAAAACCCCGCATGGCGGGGTTTTTTTATAAGACGATAACTTATGCCGCTGGCTGAGTTACAACGTCTTTGATGCCTTTAACTTCGATCTCTACGCGACGATCTGGAGCCAGGCAGTCGATCAGTGCAGCGCGAGCTTTCACGTTGTCACAGGTGTTGCCAGTAACTGGGTTAGCTTCGCCCATACCACGTGGGGAGATCTTGTTAGCTGGGATACCTTTAGAGATCAGGTAATCAACAACAGACTGAGCACGTTTCTCAGACAGTTTCTGGTTGTAAGCGTCAGAACCGATACGGTCAGTGAAGCCCAGAACCACTACAGAACCGTCTTTAGGATCCAGGTTGCTCAGCTGGGTGTACAGCTGATCCAGTGCCTGCTGGCCTTCTGGTTTCAGAGTAGCTTTGTTGAAGTTAAACAGAACGTCAGACTTCAGAGTGAAGTGCTTAGTCTGTACTTCTGGAGCTGGAGCCGGCGCTGGAGCAACAACTGGTGCTGCGTCTTCCTGCTGGCCGAAGCGGTAGGAAACACCTACGCTCAGCATGCCGTTGTCTGGACGAACACCAACGGTGTTGCCGTCGCCGATGTTGTTAACCCACTGGTATTCCAGACGGGTAGCGATGTCACGGGTCATAGCCCACTCAACGCCACCAGCGAATACTGGGGAAACACCGGTGTCATGGTCGTCGCCAGCGATGCTGTTGCTGGAGTCAGCGCGCCATACCATGCCGCCCAGACGGGTGTACACGTCCAGATCGTCAGTTACTGGGTAACCCAGTTTAGCGGTCAGCTGAACGCCCTGTGCTTTGAAAGCGCCGTTTACGGTGTCGCCTTTGTATGGCATACGACCTAACCAGTCGTAACCCATTTCAAAACCAACATACGGGTTAACCTGATAGCCACCGAACGCACCTGCACCAAGCTGGCTCTCGTGAGTTGGGCCATCATTGTTCAGGCTGCTGTTGTACCAGCCAGTGTCGTGGAACTGAGACCAGCCCAGTTTACCACCTGCATACCAGGTATTATCTTTCGGAGCGGCCTGCGCTACGGTAGCGAAGCCAGCCAGTGCCACTGCAATCGCGATAGCTGTCTTTTTCATTTTTTGCGCCTCGTTATCATCCAAAATTCGCCATGAAAGTCTCAAGAGAGAATCACGGTTAAATCCTTCACCGGGGGGCGTGGTCAAATATAAATCTACCGATATCTTCGGCTTAGGCCGAGCACCCCTGGCGATGTAAAGTCTACAACGTAGCTGAAAACTTACAAGTGTGAAGTCCGTCAGGCATATGAAAAAAAAAGTTCCGTATACCGATTATTTAACATTTTTCGAGCGAATTTTGTGCAATAAAATTAAGGAGAACCGCACCAGACAAGCCTTGCCGCAATTTTCAGGTCGGGAACTTTAATGCCATCTTGTGGTCAAAAAAAATTCCAGGAAAAATCTCAATTTCACTCAATGATACAAATTTGAGTGAATTTTTAGCCCAGAAAGTTGTCCTCTGCGGTAAGAATCCGATCGAACCGGACGCATAATGAACCCGATCGCATTCCCTTCTTCGGCAGCTTCGGTCAGACGGAAATGTTCCTCTTCCGTCAATTCTTCCGGTAACCATCCAATCACCACGCTGTAATTCCCTGTGCGTAAAGCGCGGATCATCGACTCAACGGTATCGCAAGGCGAGAGTTGATTAATCTGCATGACCTTGGTCAGCGGAAGGCCAGCGGACTGAACCCACTCGCGGCTCAGTTTTTGCTGAGGTGTGAGCCAAAGCTGCCAGCGCGATTGCTGGCCAAGCTGTTGTAATAATGGCAACAGCAGAAGTTGTGTCAACAGGGGCTGGTCTTCACGATAAACCACTTCACTGATAAGCCCCGTGGAAACACGCTCGACGGAATTCTGCGCGACATTGCCTGCGGTAGAAGAGAGAGAGGTTGAGCGATTTGCATAGCCTGAAGTGTGCATATTCATTCCAGCCCTGTAGTTACTGTATGGATATACAGTAACCCCTGTATGCATAAAGATCAACCTCATTTTCGGAAAGCGACTCGCAAAATTCATTCAATCTTGATGCCCCTCGAAAAATCATCTTGCTCAACGGCGATAAGTTGCCTATTTTCCTGCTAACGGATCCGCTAGTAAGAAATTTAGTTGTTACTTTATGATTTTGAAGGGAAATATCATGAAAAAGATATCTTATGAACGGATTTATAAATCTCAGGAATACCTTTCACCGCTGGGCGATATTCATCATCGCGCACTGTTTGGAGGCTACACCCTCGCGGTAGATGATGCGGTTTTTGCCATGGTTTCTGATGGTGAACTTTATCTCCGTGCCTGTGAGGAGAGTGCGAAATACTGTGCGAAAAATGCCTCTTCTTTTTTGACGTTGATGAAGCGAGGCCGTCCTGTGCTGCTCAACTATTATCGTGTGGATGACGGATTATGGCAGGACAGAGAGCGGTTGCTTCAGCTCTCCTCGTTTGCGCTCAGTGCGGCAAGAAAAGAGCGCTATCAGCGCCATCAGCGAAACCGCCTAAAGGATCTGCCAAACCTGACCTTTCAGCTTGAGGTCTTGCTCTTTGAAGCTGGCATCACCAATGAGGAAACGCTGCGGGAGCTTGGTGCCAGAGCGAGCTGGCTAAAGATGCGGGCAAAAAACAAAGCGCTCAGTATTAAAGTTCTCTTTGCGCTGGAAGGGGCTATCGTGGGGCTGCATGAGGCGGCACTCCCGGCAGACATTCGCCGGGAGCTGACGGAGTGGTTTAATGCGCTGCCTGAGCCACAGGAGAATCACTCCTCCAGGTAGCGATTTGCTGTTGCAGCCGGCAAATTTCAGGCAGCAGAGCGATAAGCAGGCCTATCTGCTGAAGAACCAGCGGCGCTTTGCTGTCGTTTCCTGGGTCAAGATGCGCAATGCGTTGAGCCAGTTCATCCAGCGCCTGTTGAACGCGGGGCTCATCGGCCGGTCGGTGATGAAGTGCGTCATCGACATAACAGACGGCGTCATCAAGCAGGTTGAGAATACCCGGGTTGGTGAGTTTCTCACGGTGGGCACCCAGCGTCGAAATATAGCTGGTGAACGTATGGTTCAGGCAAAGCAGGCGGAACGCGGTTTCACGGATCTCTGCCGTGGCGCGAGGCTCCGTTGACATGTTAGAGACAACGGAGGCCAGTTCTGCATCACTGTTGTGCGCGTCTCGACGTGCTATCCGGTAAGCCAGGCGGTTATCGCGCCCTTGATGGTACTGTTCAAGGATAGCGTCAAGGTATCGACAGTTGGCGTTCATCGCCCTGTCTACCACGCGCGGCAAATTGCGGAAACGCCAGTCCGGCCAGATGAAGCTGACCGCGGCCCAGGCAATCGCGCAGCCAATCAGGGTATCGATTACGCGGGGCAGGGCGACTTCAAACCCTTCACCCAGCAGGTTAAAGCAGAGCAGCACCAGCAGCGTGATGAACATGGTGGCGTGGGCATACTGCACGTTGCGAAATGCAAAGAACAACACACCTGTGATCACGATCAGAATCAATTGACCTTCAACGGAGGGCACAAAATAGAGCACCGGAAGGCCGATTGCGACGCCAACCAGCGTGCCGATAATACGCAGCGCAAGACGGTGTCGGGTGGCGTTATAGTTCGGCTGGCAGACGAACAGGCTGGTCAGCAGGATCCAGTAGCCATGATGCAGCCCGGTTATCTGGATAAAGGCATAACCCACGCACAGCACCAGCGACATTCTCACCGCGTGGCGAAACAGCGCCGACTCCGGGGTAAAGTTGCGGCTCAGCCGTAGCCACATATCGCTAACGCTGTGCACGCTGTCATCAGCAAGCTGATTTTCCACCTCACTGCCCGGCAGTGCCATCGCCTGTTCGGACTCAATTGTGGCCAGCTGCGCGTCAATCGCCCGCAGGTTGTTCAGCAGAAAGCCCAGCGCTTTGATGTTTTCCGGAGACGTTCCGCTAGCCTGAACGCGGTCGATCGCCGCATCAAGATGGCTGAATACGCGTTCAAAGCGGGGGTCATGCTGATAGGGCGTGCGCAGCAGAATGGAGCGCGAGAGCTGCTGGCACGCCTGAGACTGCATGGACAGCAGGCGCTGGAAGCGGAACATTACGTCGCTGTAGCGGAACTTCTCGCGCAGGGCAGCATACTGAACGTGCGAGGAGCTGGCGCGTTCATGAATATCCTGGGCGGCAAAATAGTAGTGTAAGGTCCTTCGGGTTCCGCGTTGACCGCGATCGCCGCGCAGACGGGTAAGCAGAGAGGCTTTTGTCTGGTTAAGGGTGGCGACCAGTTGGCCATTTGCCAGCGCCAGATCGTAGAGCGGAGCCTGGCTTTCTTCCTCGATATCCGGGTCAAACAGCCGGGATTTCAGTTCCAGATAGTGGGCTAACTGCTCAAAGCTGCGGGCCAGGTTATCCTGCAGAGGGCGAACCGGGAAGATCAGATGGCCGGTTAGCGTCAGCAGGTTATACCAGATGGCGCCCAGCGACAGCAAAACTGGCTGCTGATACCACTGGTCGTACAGGGAAACGCCCAGCATGGTGTAGATGGCGATCAGCAATGCACCAAAAGCGATGGTGGCATAGCGCTGTCCAAGGCCGCCCAGCAAAATAAACCCGCTGGTTGAGAGCGTAAGACCCAGGGTAAACAGCCAGGGCCACGGGAAAAGCAGCTCAACTGACGCTGACGCAATGAAAAAGCAGACAAGCGTAATGACCAGGTTACGTAAACGCCCGGCCAGACGATCGTCCAGGTCCGCCAGCGCCCCGGCCACCACCCCCAGCGTGAGCGGAATGGTGAGCTTGACATCATTCAACCACCAGGGCAGGGCAACCGTACCGCAAAGCGCGATAAATATCCTGACGTTGTAAAGCCAGGTGCTGTTCCAGGTATAACGGCGAAGCAGTGGGCTTAGCATAAACGCGGCCGGTCCTTATTTACTGAAAACGACGACGAGCGTTTGCTTCACGCGCCGCCTGGGCCACTTCTACCGGAACAACCCTGCGACCGACGGGCCAAAGGGCGATGGCGGCGATCTTAAAGTTCGCGATCCCCACCGGAATGCCAATAATCGTGATGCACTGTGCAATACCGGCAAAAATATGCATGATGCACAGCCACCAGCCGAAGAAAATCAGCCACAGAATGTTCAGCAGGGTTCCGCCCGTATTCATCAGGGCGTTTTTGCTCTCCGGATTCAGCTCGTCAACGTGGATAGCTTCATTCCCGTAGGGAATTAAGGAGAGTTTTGTGATTTCCCAGCAGGAACGGGTCAGGGGAAGCGTGAAAATCAGGACGATGCTCACCAGCGTGGCAAAAAGCCAGGAAAGGGTGGTGGCAAAACCGCCCAGTACAAAATTCAACACATTCAGAACGGTACGCATAAACCCTCACTTCCTTTCGATAAAATTAACGCCCAATGATTGTAACGTTTTTTTAGGCTGGAGCACCTTAAAACTGGCAGTTAAACTGTCAGGTAAATTATCTCTTCGTGGATTTGGCGGAACATGGAACTGAAAGCAACGTCGTTAGGCAAACGCCTGGCGCAACACCCTTACGACAGGGTTGTTCTCCTTAATGCCGGGGTGAAAGTCTCCGGGGAACGCCACGAATACCTTATTCCGTTTAATCAGCTTCTGGCTATCCACTGCAAACGCGGGCTGGTGTGGGGCGAACTGGAGTTCGTTCTGCCTGAGGATAAAGTCGTGCGTCTTCACGGCACCGAGTGGGCGGAAACTCAGCGTTTCCATCATCACCTGAACGCGCTCTGGCAGCAGTGGAGCCAGGATATGAGCGTGATTGCCGCCCAGGTGCTCCAGCAGGTGCTGGACGATATCGCGCAAAGCAACGCACAGCACGCGTGGCTGACCCGTCAGCAGACCGCCGGGCTGCAGCAAAAGATCCGACAGGCACTTTCGGCGCTGCCGCTCTCCGTAACGCGTCTCGACGAGTTTGACAACTGTCGCGACGCCTGGCGCCAGTGTCAGGCCTGGCTGAATGATAAGGATAAAAGCCGTCTTGCCCACAACCAGGCCTGGACGGACGCCATGCTCACCCAATACGCCGACTTTTTCAGTACGGTGGAATCTTCACCGCTCAATCCGGCCCAGGCGCGCGCGGTGGTCAACGGCGAACAGTCGCTGCTGGTGCTGGCGGGGGCCGGTAGCGGTAAAACGTCGGTGCTGGTGGCGCGTGCCGGCTGGCTGCTGACGACCGGGGAAGCGGTTGCCGATCAAATTCTGCTTCTGGCCTTTGGCCGCAAGGCTGCCCAGGAGATGGACGAACGTATACAGGAGCGTCTGCAAACCCGGGATATCACGGCCAGAACCTTCCATGCCCTTGCCCTGCATATTATTCAGCAGGGCAGTAAAAAAGTGCCTTCCATCAGCAAGCTGGAAAACGACGCGCAGGCGCGTCAGGCGCTGTTCATCAAAACGTGGCGCCAGCAGTGCAGTGAGAAAAAGGCGCAGGCGAAAGGGTGGCGTCAGTGGCTGGAGGAGGAGCTCGGCTGGGAGGTGCCAGAGGGTAGCTTCTGGCAGGATGACAAACTGGCGCGTCGGCTGGGCTCGCGGCTTGACCGCTGGGTCAGCCTGATGCGAATGCACGGTGGATCGCAGGCAGAGATGATTGAAAGCGCGCCGGAGGCGATCCGCGATCTGTTTTCGAAACGGGTCAAGCTGATGGCTCCGCTGCTGAAAGCCTGGAAAACCGCGCTGAAAGAGGAAAATGCCGTCGATTTCTCCGGTTTGATCCATCAGGCCATCATCATTCTTGAGAAGGGACGTTTTGTCAGCCCGTGGAAACATATTCTGGTGGATGAGTTCCAGGATATCTCTCCGCAGCGTGCTGCACTGCTCTCGGCGCTACGGGCGCAAAATAAACATACGTCGCTGTTTGCGGTGGGTGACGACTGGCAGGCCATCTATCGCTTCAGCGGGGCACAGCTGTCCCTGACGACCGCGTTCCACCACTATTTTGGCGAAGGGGATCGCAGCGATCTGGACACAACCTACCGCTTCAATTCACGTATTGGTGAGATCGCCAACCGCTTTATCCAGCAAAACCCGCATCAGCTGGCCAAGCCGCTCAATAGCCTGCGCCCTGGGGATAAAAAAGCGGTCACCCTGCTGGCGGATGACCAGCTGGAGCCGCTGCTGGACAAGCTCAGCGGCTACGCGAAGCCCGATGAACGTATTCTGGTGCTGGCGCGCTACCATCACCTTAAACCTGCGGCGCTGGAAAAAGCCGCCACCCGCTGGCCGAAGCTGCAGCTTGAATTTATGACCATTCACGCCAGCAAAGGGCAGCAGGCTGACTATGTGATTGTGGTGGGGCTGAAAGAGGGGAGTGACGGCTTCCCGGCCCCGGCCCGCGAGTCGGTAATGGAGGAGGCCTTACTGCCGGTGCCGGAAGATTTCCCGGATGCCGAAGAGCGGCGTTTGCTGTATGTGGCTATCACCCGCGCGCGGCATCGCGTGTGGCTGCTGTTCAATAAAGAGGAGCCATCCGTGTTTGTCGATATCCTGAAGAGTATTGATGTGCCGGTAGCGCGTAAACCATAACGATGTCAGGCAAGATTTTCCAGGCCGGGTAAGGCGTAGCCGCCACCCGGCAAAAAAGCTACTTCAGTCTATCGGAAAGATAACGCTGATAGTCCGGAATAAGGATATCAACCGGCGAGTTAAACTGCGGCGATTCGATGATGAAATCCGCCGTCGACAGGTTCGTCGCCACCGGAATATTCCACACCGTCGCCAGACGCAGCAGCGCTTTAACATCCGGATCGTGCGGAACCGCATTCAGCGGATCCCAGAAGAAGATCAGCACATCAATTTTCCCTTCGGAAATCTGCGCGCCGACCTGCTGATCGCCGCCCATCGGGCCGCTCAGCATGGCGTTCACCTGCAGACCCGTTTCGCGCTGGATCAGGTTACCGGTTGTGCCGGTCGCCGACAGAGCGTGCTTCTCCAGCGAAGGCTGATGGCGGCGAACCCAGTTAAGCAGCATTTGTTTACAATGATCGTGCGCCACCAGAGCAATGTGTTTGCGCTCAGGTAGCGTGCGTGTTGTCAGTTCCATAATCATATCCATCAGGTTAACTGACTACACGATGACGGGAACCGTCTGACGCTGCAAGAGAAAGGCGTAAAAAATGTGGCTTATGATGAAGGTTGTTGTTTTGCCCACTGTAAAAATCGGGCCCGCGTGTCGGGATCGGCCTGCTGGAACCAGAATTTAAGGCGCTGTTCCGTCAGGGTCTGGGACTGGGGAGGAATGACGTCCAGTTCAGAGACGCCGGATAGCAGCGTACTGTCGTCCGCCATCATGGTGGCAAACTGCGGAAGCGATGCGCGTTTCCCCGCTTTGTTATAGGTCTGGGTCACGGCCTCGTAATCCGGGCCTTTCGGTGAGGTCGTTAACGCCAGAATATCCAGTTTCACCGGAATTGGCATCGCATTCCCGTCCAGCAGTTCAACGCGGGGTGAAGCGTCGAAGGCCGCAGATTCCTTCTCCGTTTCAAGGCGAGGCAGGGTGATGTTCACCTGACTGATTTGCCGGGTATTAAAGCTGACGATCAGCGGCGGGGAGATGTACATCCGTTGCTCGTGATTAGCCAGACCGATCGACTTTTCTACCCGGAAGACCAGCTGATGCGGTCCGTTATCTAACTCGATGCTGTCTGCGCCGCGCAATAACGAACTGGAGACCTTTTTCCCGTCCAGTACAAGGAGATCAATGTCGGTAGAGAGCCGGAGCGTGGTAGCAAAAACGCAGACCGGCATCACTAACGCAATCAGGGCAGTGGCAATACCGGTTTTCATAGAAGGCTCCCGTCAGAAATCCTGTCGCCGCATTAATGTATCTAAATTTTTCGATAATCACGTTTACTAACATATAGACATATTTCGCCGTTTTGCCCTCATGCATCTGTATGGGATGGATGGTTGAGATGTGCGGTTTGGCGTACACTTTTAAAAAAGCCAGGAGAAAAACCATGAAAGAGAACGATATTGCCGAGATTCTGACATCCACGCGTACCATTGCGCTGGTGGGCGCGAGCGATAAACCCGATCGTCCAAGCTATCGGGTGATGAAATACCTTCTCGATCAGGGCTATCACGTTATCCCGGTCTCGCCAAAAGTGGCGGGGAAAACATTGCTGGGCCAGCAGGGTTACGCCACGCTCGCGGAGGTGCCGGAAAAAATTGATATGGTCGATGTCTTCCGTAATTCCGAGGCGGCGTGGGAAGTGGCGCAGGACGCTATCGCCGTAGGGGCGAAAACGCTGTGGATGCAGCTGGGCGTGATTAACGAGCAGGCCGCCGTGCTTGCGCGGGATGCGGGGTTGAAGGTCGTCATGGATCGCTGTCCGGCGATCGACATCCCCCGTCTGGGGCTGGCGAAGTAATAAAAAAAAGCCCGTTGTCGGGCTTTTTTTACACGCTTAGTTCCGCAGGCGCGGAGCCTGTAACTGTTTGCGGATAGTCTGAGCAAGCTCATCCATTGTGGGTTGCTCCGGATGCTCTTCCTGCAGCTCGCTACTCAGCTGCGCTTCGGCCAGATAGGTGTGGACGGGTTGTCCATCATCACCTTCCATTACAACATGGTACCAGGGCGCGGCGCGAAGCTCGGCGTTCACCGCCAGCTCGTCTGCTGACGGTTCATCAAGGGAATACTCCGGGTCGATATCCACGACCACACCCAAATACCCTAGCAAAGTGTGGCGGACCTGCTGGCCGATACCGAATTTGCTGGCAATCATAGTCACCTCCCGGGAAATACGACTTACACTCAATGTGCGGGCAATATTTCTCTTTTCAAGTTACATGACGCGACAGGCAAACCCTTTCAGATACAGTCCTTCCGGGTAGGTAGCAATCACGGGGTGATCGGCTGCCTGACGGAACTGCTCTATAAATTGTACATCACGGCCAGCATCTATTGCGGCATCGGCGATGATTTTCTGAAATAAATCTGTGGTCATCAGGCCGGAGCAGGAGAAGGTGAGCAGAACCCCGCCCGGGTTCAGCAGCTGGATAGCCAGCATGTTGATATCTTTATACCCACGACACGCGCCCATCAGCTGGCTTTTGTTTTCCACAAACTTTGGTGGATCCATCACGATGACGTCGAACTTCTCGCCCTGGTCGCGATATTTACGCAGCAGCTTGAAGACGTCGTCGCGTACAAACTCCGCTTTGCTCAAGTCCAGCTTGTTTAGCTCGACGTTCTGTTTTGCCACATCCAGCGCTTCCTGCGAGGTGTCCACGCTCACCACCTGGGCACAGCCGCCCATCAGCGCTGAAACGGCAAAACCGCCGGTATAGGAGAAGCAGTTCAGCACGCGTTTGTCGGCAACGTACTGACGCGTAGCCAGACGGCTGTCGCGCTGGTCGAGGTAGTAACCCGTTTTGTGCCCACCCTGAATATCCACCAGCAGCTTCATGCCGTGCTCTTCAATCGGCAGCAGGGCCGGAGGCAGTTCGCCCGTTACGGGCCCCTGAGTCAGCTCCATACCTTCTTTTTTGCGCACCGCCACATCGCTGCGGTCATAAATGGCGCACTGTGGGAACAGCGTTTGCAGGGCGCTAATCAGCGCGGCACGCTGGTATTCCGCTCCGGCGCTCAGGAGCTGCAGCACCAGGAAGTTACCGAAGCGATCGATGGTCACGCCCGGAAGACCGTCTGACTCACCGGCAATCAGGCGGTAGCTGTCCAGACCGTCGCGTTTTGCCAGCCAGTCGCGCCACTGCTGCGCCTGCTGTAGGCGGCGGACGAAGAAGTCGATATCGATGGTTTCATCTTTATCAAACGTCCAGACGCGCGCGCGGATCTGGGACGCTGGTGAGTAAGCGCCTCGCGCTAACCATTTCCCCTGATGGTCAACGATATCAATGGTTTCACCGAGGTTGGCTTTGCCTTCCATACGGGCAACCGCGCCGGAAAAGACCCAGGGATGACGGCGCAGTAATGATTTCTCGCGCCCTTTGGCTAACACTAAACGTACACTCATAATTTGCTGTTCTGTCGATTTCAGGGAAATGGCGCGTAGAGTAGCACATTCAGCAAGGCGCAATCATCTGCGGATACCGTTGAGCGTTTCGGCACAAAATCAAATCGCTTAGGCACATTGGGGCATTGTTGCGTGCTTTATCTTAGGGCTTCCGGTTCAGCAAAGGAAATACCCATGAAAAAGCACAGTGTAATCGCAATAGCCGCTCTGGCGGCAATGAGTTCTCAGGTTTTAGCGGCAACGCCTTTCGGCATCACCAGCCGGGATATTTCCGGCGAACGACGGTTAGCGCAACGGCAGGTGTTTGAGGGGTTCGGCTGCCACGGTGGAAATACCTCACCACAGCTGGCATGGAAGAATCCCCCCGCCGGTACGAAAAGTTTTGCCGTTACGGTATATGACCCGGATGCACCTACCGGCAGCGGCTGGTGGCACTGGACAGTAGCCAATATTCCGGCGAAGACAATGACGCTGCCCGCTGATGCCGGTAATCCAAACGGCGAGAAATTACCTGCCGGCACTGTGCAGGGGCGTAATGATTTCGGCTATTCTGGATTCGGCGGCGCATGTCCACCCGCCGGGGATAAGCCTCACCGCTATCAGATTACCGTCTGGGCGCTGGACGTGGATAAACTGCCCGTCGATAAAAATGCCAGCGGCGCGCTGGTCGGTTTTATGCTCAATAGTCACGTTCTGGCAAAGGCTCAGTTAACAGCAACCTACAGCAGATAAGGATGGCAGGGTGCAGGAGTTTCATTTTCGACATAAACATCTTACAGCGGGTGAAGTGACTGCCAGCAAAATGCATCGCCTGCACCAGGTTAAACTTTTTTTTCCGGCTATTTGTCATATCACTCACGGCAGTAAGGTGATTGTTCAGGATGATAACCGCCTGGAGGCGACACGGGATGAGCTCATTATTATCCCTGCCAATACGTCGATGGAAATTATCAATCAGCCTGTAAACGGGCTGTTTCACTCGGATTTGCTAATGCTATCGCCGGAAATTGTTGCCGAGTTTAAAGCGCATTACCTGAAATCCTGGCCGCGCACGACGCTGCATTCGCTCTGTGCTCCGCTGAGCGAGGGGCTGGCATTTATGTGGGACAACCTGCTGCACGCCGTGCGTCAGGAGTTACCGGAAGCGCTACAAAAGCATCAGGCCTTCGGTCTGTTGCTGGCCCTGCTGCATGACGGTGTGGCGGGTCCGCTGCTTGTTGAGCGAAACAGTAACCTGACCGAGCAGGTGCGGCAGTTCATTATGCTGTCGCCCGCCAGAGACTGGAGCGCGCAGGACGTTGCCAGCCGTCTCGCATTAAGCGTGCCGACGCTGCGCAGGCGGTTACGTGAAGAGTCGCAGAGTTTTCGCCAGATTGTGGAGGAGGTGAGGATGGCCGTGGCTTTGTCACAGCTACAGTCAACCAGATTACCGATCGGCGAAATCGCATTACAATGTGGGTATCTTTCCAGCTCTCGTTTCACTGCCCGTTTCCGGCAACACTACGGCTGCTTACCGAAAACGCTACGTTAAGGAGAAGAAGAATGTCTAAAGTCTGCACTATTGCCTGGGTTCACGGCGTTGTTCAGGGCGTCGGGTTCCGCTACAGCACCCAGCGCGAAGCGGTTGAGCTTGGGCTAACGGGATACGCGCGCAACATGGACGACGGAAGCGTCGAAGTGGTCGCCTGCGGCGAAGCGGAGCAGGTCGACAAGCTGGTGGCGTGGCTGAAAGCGGGTGGGCCGCGCAGCGCGCGGGTTGATAAGGTCTTAGCTGAACCCCATCAACCGGGGCGCGAATACGTAAATTTCGGTATTCGGTATTAAATACACTTAACCGGCTTAGGCAGGCCAGCAATTTTGGTGGCCTGTTTTGCCGGGCCCTTCGGGAACAGACGATACAGATAGCGGCTGTTGCCTTTCTCTTCACCGAACGTATTGGCCATCGCCTTGACCAGCATGCGTATGGCCGGAGAGGTGTTGAATTCAAGATAGAACTCGCGAACAAAACGCACCACTTCCCAGTGTTCGGGGGAGAGGGTTATCCCTTCGTTTTCCGCAATTTTCTCCGCCAGCGGTTCGCTCCAGATCGTCGTATCTTTCAGATAGCCTTCGCTATCGGTCTCAATTTCCTGGCCTGCAAAAATGAACATAATTTTCTGTCGTGTGTGAAAAAACCGGCGACAGTGTAGCAAAAAAGAGGCCGCAGGATAAACCGTGCCCTACAGGAGGAGCTGCAGCAGATTATTGGCATTAAGCTTTTTCAGCGCGTTGCATTTATGGGTCGAAACCTGTTTCTCAGACATACGCGTCATGATGGCAATGTGGCGTACCGGCAACCCGGTAAGCATCAGATCGAGCACGTTGAATTCAAGGCCGGTAAGACAGCAGTCAAGACTTCGAACGCGACGGGGCTCTTTTGCCAGCAAATACGCCGCATCGGCAACGGCGATCCTGTCGTCGATGATATAAAGCGTTAGCGTACTGAAACGCTTGCGTAAATGCGTCGCCAGCGCCCACCCTTTTTCATTGCAGACCAGATAAAGGCTGCCTTGCCAGCGGGCGGCTTCCAGTCTGAGTAAAATGCTAATCAGTGCCTGATGCGTACCCGCAACGGAAAAACGACAGCGTACGACAACCACGCGGCGGGTAAGCAGAGTTGGCTGCCATTGTACGGTATCGCTTATGACCTCTGGCTGGACGCCCCGACGCAGCAGCGCATAGCGCAACCCTTCGGCGTAAAATCGATTGTTGTCGAGAATGGCGTAACTCACGGTGACCTCGTTATAACGTGCTGGGCGTATAGATAACGCGCAGCGTGCCGGTGTAGTCGCCCGCGTTTTTGCTGCTGGCAGCAAACGCGGGGGTTTTCAGGATAATCGGTGCAGGAATGCACAGTACGCTCTCGCGTCCGCCGGGCAGCACGACCTGACGCAGATACTGCGGATCGTTTGTGCCTTGCCAGACAAGGGTTTTACCGTTCGAGACGGTTTCGGTTGCGCCTGTTATTGGATTGGTGACGGAGACCCGATAATCGAGACGATCCCGCGCATCGGTCTGGCTACCGCCACGTCGCCTGATAGAAAACGCGCCATCTGCACGGCCCGCTGACGTAAGTCCGTCGTCCTCAAACCGAAGGTAGGCGCGGGTGCTGGTATTGTTATTGCCGTCGTACAGGCACATATCCAGCGAGTTCTCACCCTGGATCTCACTGCCTCCCGGTCGCCCCGGGAAGTTGGTCAGGTTGAGGTTAACGATGGGCGTTGAGTGCGGAAAGGCTGGCAGATATATCTGCTGGTTTCCCGGGTCGACCACCTCAATGCGAATATTTGCCTGCCATTTGGCGATGGTGAGATAGCCAGGACAACCGACATTTACGTCATTGAAGTTGCCGCCGCAGTCGGCGCTTCCCCACTGACGCAGGTTCTGCTTCAGCGTGGCGGTCCAGATCCCCGGCAGGGCGAGCTTATCCAGTTCGCTTTTCACGATATAGAAATCGAAATAAGGCTCTCTGTTCCAGTCAGCGATGGTGGCCGTTCCCCCTGTCACGAAGCTGGCAAAGGTAAACACTTTGTTGTTGATAAACATGTAGTGATCGCCATACACCTTGATATCCGCCGTCTTGCCGGTGAGGGTATGCGTGAAACGTAAATTGATGGCATAGGGCGCGGCCGGGTTTGCCGAGAACCAGACCGGTGAGTTCATGCAGGCGCCGTTCGTGGTATCGGTACGGGACTGACAGGTCAGGGTATTGCGTCCCCACTTTTGCGGATCTGCGGCGTCAAAGCCGCCCGATTCATGAAACCAGATGTCAAAACGCGCGGGCGGCGCGGTGCGATCGAAGCTGATCCCTACGCTGGTGTTTCGTCCCGCGGGAGAGCCTGCCAGCGTCTGGCTGGCCCACAGGCTTAAGAACAGTAAAATAAAGAGGCACTTAATCACATCATTTCCCTTTAGTGAGGCTATCGGTGTTCATGGCAGTCGGGCCAGCAGGAACCGACCGTCCGGCCAGCATCAGCTGTGCCTGCTGCTGGACGGCATCCGGCAGGGCGGAGAAGGTTAACTCCTTACAGGGGATCGACCCGACGTAACGCACCACGTCGCGCATACTCTTCACGTTCAGCGCACACTGATAAAACTGCTGCTGACGCACCAGGTAGAGGTTATGCAGCAGGGCGTCGCTTTGGGCGCTAAACCCGCCGTTGCCAAGGTCGCTCCAGCCGTTCACGTTCAGCGGCACGCCGCCGATAAACGGCGAATGACGCTCGTCGGTTAACTGGCCGAGCCAGGTGTAGCTTGCGGTGGTTTGCACGTCCCGGCGCAGCAGTTTGCCAGGCACCATAAACAGCGTTCTGCTGCCCGATCCTTGCGTGATTTCACTGCTGGCTCCTCGTGAGACATCCAGCGATTCGTTAACCGTCAACGTTGTCTGCTGATAGCCCGGCACCGCGAAGAGGGCGCGGCTATTGCCCGGAATATCTGCGCTGCCGCCGTTATCCAGCGACACGGCCACGCGCGGATCCTGAGCATCTTCCGGCGTGGTCACGTTCACCGCGACGGCGGAAGCAGGGCGACCGTCGCTCCAGCGGCCCAGCCACAGGCCAGAACGCGACAGCGCAAGGGTCGAGCTGTAGTTGCCGCTGCTGCTCAGCGTATGGCGCCGATCCTGACGATCCCAGGCGTCGCTGACGGTAAGACTGCCGTTGCCATATCGCCCGCCCTGGCGCGTATAGGCTGAGGTATTCAGCGAGTCGCTGTTAATGCCCGACGCGCTAAGGCCGTACTCATTTTCGCCGCGGGCATCGGCATACCAGTTATGCGCCACGCTGTAGCTCAGCTGGTTTTTTTCACGTTGCTGATGCTGCCATGTCGCGCCCAGAGAGGTGTAGCTTGACGCATCGCCCTGGCGGTTATGCGCCATGGACAGGCTCACGCTCAGGTAGCCGCCTTTATCCCTGCCTTCGCGGGCGTCATCGTTACGCATAAACAGGTTAATGCTGCTGTTAATGTTCAGGCCATGGGTGCTGAAGGCATTGCTCAGGCCAGCCTGCCAGGCCCGCGTGCGCGAGCGGGTCATATAGACCGATTCCCACGGCAAACCCGCATCGTGGCGATCGTCACTGTCCGGCAGCTCCCGGCGTGAAACGTACCGGCCTTCGTTGCGGTTATCCGAATACCCCAGGCTCGCATACCAGGCGCCGACCGGGACGGAGAACATCACCGAGAGGGTGCGATAACAGCCGTTCACGGCGTCAAATCCCGCGTTTTGGGTGTTGCAGTTTTCAGCGGATAACGCGTTGCGATAGACGCTCAAAGAAAAACCGTCGTTGTAGCTGATTTGCTGAATATTGCCGCGCTGGCCTTCGCTGCCGTAGAGGTAGCTAAACCGGGTACTCAGCACGCCATCGATCGGGCCCGCGTTGAAGCCCCGGCTCCAGTCGAGCGCGTTCTCCAGGAAACGCTGGTTTTTCTTGAACGTTGCCCCGCTGGTCAGCGCCAGCGTCGGGGTGACGGGCAGACGAACGCCCGCCTGCGCAACCGCGCGGCGTTCTTCGTTCTGATCGCTATTATCGGTTTCGCCCGCCTGCAGGAACCACTCGACGCGGTCGAATGGCGTAATGCCGGTTCGGGTAAACGGCACCTGCTCGGTGCGCGTCAGCCGGTTATTTTCATAGATGGAGAGCGTCACGGTGTAGCTCCCGTCCGGGAATGAGCGCGTGTCCAGGGTTTGCGCCCCGGCATTCAGATAGAAGCTCGCCAGCAGCTGATTGCCCCGGCGGGCGTCGATACGCGCGTCATGGGAAAGCAGTACGGTAACAGGGGTTCCCTTCGACTGCTGAACCGGGTTCATCCACGCCCGTGTTGAACCCGTGCGCAGGCCGCGAATTTTGCCCAGCGGCAGCTGGCTGAGGGTGATATTTCCGCCAGCGTTACTGAACAGATCGCGGGTATCCATCTCGCCTGCCTGGACGTAGTACTGACGCAGGATATCCTGGCGGACCCAGGCGTTGTTGACGGTGACCTCCTGCTGCTGCTGGTGCCGTGAACGCTGCCCCAGCCAGGTCCAGTCGAGATTCACATAGCCGTCCTGGGTGAGCGCCAGCGCGCCGTTGCCCTGCACGGTAGCCGACTGATAATCCCTGTCGGCAACGAAGTTAATGTTTTGTTGATGGATCAGCGCATTTTCGGTGCCGTGCGTGGGCTGATACCATGCGTTCTCTGCCGTCTGCTTAGGCAGAAATTTCTTGTCCAGGAACAGGTTAATGCGGGCGTTATTCTCGTCATAAATAATGGCCGCGCGATCGGTATCGATGTAATCGCAGCCCGCTGCGGAGCCGTTGCTGCTGCAGGCCAGGTTGCCGTTACGGGCAAGCGGAACGGCCAGCGCGGCAGAGACGGTGGCAACGAGGGATGGGGCGTCATTAAACCGGCGTTTGATGGCCGCTACCACGGTCTCAGGTGTGACAAAGCTCACCGTTTCAAGCGTGATATCCGTTTCAAAAAGGCCCAGCGATTCGCCGTAGAGGTTCACCTCTGTCCACAGGCGCTGCGTCTTTGCCAGATCTTCAAAACCTGGTGGGACGGCCAGCCCGGCGCAGGCGAGTTGGATGGAAGCGGGTAACAAAGCAACAAAGAGGAGAGTATTTCTGTGAAACGCCATGAACGAGCCTCGACATCATCCTGACGTCAGAGGGTGGGCACCCTCTGACGTTATTCCTTAGGTGCTGTGGTGTTACGCACCGCCTTCCGTGGTCGTCGCCTGCGTCAGCATCAGGCTGACAACGCCGCTGTACTGACCGGTTTTCAGAATGCCTTTGGTGGTCTGGGAAATGGTCAGCGGCAGTACCGCAGAACCGTTTTCAATGCTCCCCGGGAACAGTTCGGTACCGGTGTATTCAACATCTGCGGTAGAGAGGGTTTTATCGCCCAGCTTCACCGTCATAGGGATGGTTTCAGCACCGTCGGCATTCGCCAGCTTCGCGGCGCTCACCAGACGGACTTTCACATTGCTGGTGGCGGAGTTAGACCACACCTTGGTATTCAGACGGTAGCTTTCCAGACCGCGGCCAGGCAGGTACTGCATATCGATGCTTGCCGGCAGCGGCGTGTTATCGGCCTGAGTCATATCCAGCTGTGAATCAACGCTGGCGTTGACGGTAATATCTTTTTGAATCGCCAGCGCGCTAACGGACGTGGTCATCGCGGCAACAATCATCAGAGGTTTAAAGTACTTACGCATTGATATCTCCATATTTACAAATGAGCACCCTGGCTCTTTAATCAAACCCTGTGGGGTTTTTACGGTGACGTCGTGTTATTGCACGACGGGTAAATCAGCTTCTTCAGCGCTTTTATTCAGCCAGTTGAAGTAGCGGAATTTATATTTCTGGCCTTGTACCTTCGTGAGCGTTTTTAATTTCCGTTCGGTGTCCGGATAAATCGTCGCGTCTTCTTTAATCCATCTACACGATGAATCCGCATCACAAACACCGATCTCCCTGAGCGGCACGCGCAACGTGCCGTTGTTTTTTAACGTTCCCCTGAGAGGGTCAATCGTCAGTGAAACCACGCTTTTTTCCGGTGCGAGATGGATCAGGGCGCCCCAGATCACATTGACGCCCAGTCTTGCCGTCGCCGCAGGGCTTTCTGCCTTGCCCGGAATAATGCTGTCAGGCTGCTTTACGCCTTCAAAATAGACGCGCCAGGTCGTCTCTTTTTCCGGTGGTGCAAGCGATACCAGGCGAACCACGCGCATTGCGCCTGCCGCAAGGGCGAATTTTTCCGGTGTGACAACAACGCCACCTTCTTTCCACGAGGCCACATCAATCTCTTTTTCCAGGGGCGTGCCGGGATTAAGAATTTTCTTTTGCTTCACCCGAATGAACTGAATATCATCGCTCTTCGACGCCACGCTAATTTGCGCTGTTCCGGAGCTATCTACATTAAGTTCCATCGGATACACGCTCATATTGGCCAATGATATTTCTGAGAAAAATGTCATTGACAGTACGGCTGCGTAAAACGCATATGGACCTTTTTTTACTTTTTTTATTTTCAACGTCTGCCTGCTCTGGTTACTTAACTAAGGGTTATTACCAGTGGCCATGAGCATATGAATCGCTTCAGGGCAGGGAAACTTTAACCAGAACAGCGTCTTGTGAAAATTTGTATTAATTAACTCGATGTAAACAGTTTTTTGTCCTGTTTTTCTGGTCTAAAGCATGTATAGTTAATATGAAATGCCACTTTAGTGAACATAGAAAAAAAACACACCTGCTCAAAATATGAACAAATCAGGGCTGTTTTTGTGTCTGTCGTACTTTCGGGTCGAACAAAGACAGGTGGCATAACCTGAGAACTGAAGATGTTATTTATATTCAACAATTCGTTATTATTTAATCATGAAGCGCATACCATCGGACTGGTAGGCCAGTCGGAGTCAGCATTAACCCTCTCAGCTCCCGCCGTCCGTCTGTTACAGGAATTTGTACGAAATAACGGATGCGATCTCAGCCGCGAGGAGTTAATCACTCGCGTCTGGGAAGCATATGGTTTTACGCCGTCAGGCAATAACCTTAATAAAGCGGTGAGTGAGCTTCGTAAGAGTTTTCACGCTTTGGGTGAGCGTCAGGATATGATTGTCACCTTGCCGCGCGTGGGTTTTCGTTTCGATGCAGATGTCATTAGCTACCCGAAGCAGCTCTCCAGCACGCCAGAGCCTTCCCCCATTCCTGTAAATATCAACGCGTCACTAAAAAGGAATTATGTGCATCTTGCTGGATGGGCGGGTCTCTTTGTGCTCACTGCGGCTGCAATCGCGATGGGAGTGTCATTGTGTCGCTTTCAGGGCATCACAGCCCCCGTTGAATTAAAAGCCATTAACGAAAAAATCGGGGGGTGTAAATTCTGGTTTATCAACGAACAGGATCGGCCATTAAAGATGTCAAAAATAGCCAGATTGCTCGATGCGAATAATGTCATGTGCCAGCAGGATGAGTACGATATTTATTATTTTAGTGAACGACTTACACTTTCTGCTGCAGATGAAATTTTTATCGGTGCCTGTCCGGTAAACGATAGCCGCCCATGTAAAAGTATTCGTTATAAAAGTGGGCCAGAAGAATGAAAATAAAACTTCTGTTCGGTCTCGGTGGGGTTGTTGTGGGAAGCATTATGGCAGTGGCTTTCTCCCCTTCCGGCAGTGATACGCAAGATGTGCTGGTCTGCACCACCGAATTTAATTTTACCCGTAATGAGGGAAAGCCAAGCGAAGTGAAAGTAAATGCTATTGCTCAGTTCTACGTCCATGTAGACGGTACTGGCGTAACGACCTATAAAGGCGCGTCAATGGCGAAAGGAGCAGAGATGATTGTTGATCGCGACGTGAATTTTACGTGGGAGCGGCGGATGAACGACCATGTCATTATGTTGACCTATAAGAATACTTTGCGTCGGCATAATGACAATACGCCCGATGCGCTGTGGGGAAGTTTTGCGCGGCCGGGCGCGCGTTACTATATCACGCTGTCCAAACTTTCCTCTTCCGTGTGGATGATTCAGGATCGGCTCTATCCCACCTACATTTGCCGTGAAGATTAAGGCACAAAAAAAGGAGAATGCCGGGGGCGTTCTCCTTTTTGTTTCAGCAGGTCAGCTTAATCGCGGCTGGCGAAGCCCAGGATGCTCAACAGGCTGACGAAGATGTTGTACAGCGACACGTACAGGCTCACGGTGGCGCGAATATAGTTCGTCTCACCGCCGCGAATAATGTTGCTGGTTTCAAACAGGATCGCGCCGGAAGAAATCAGAATAAACACGGCGCTGATCGCCAGGTGCAGGGCAGGCAGCTGCAGGAAGATGTTTGCCACCATGCCCACCAGCACCACCACGACACCCGCCATCAGCATGCCGCCGAGGAAGGACATGTCCTTACGGGTGGTCAGCACATAGGCCGAACAGCAGAAGAACACCAGTGCGGTACCGCCCAGCGCCATACCGATAAGATCGCCCATGCCGGCAGACAAATACGCATTCAGCATCGGTCCCAGGATGTAGCCCAGGAAGCCGGTGAAGGCAAACGCCGACAGGATACCGACCGGTTTGTCAGCGGTTTTGTAGGTCAGGAACATCAGACCATACATACCCACCAGCGTCAGGATCAGCCCCGGAGAGGGCAGCATCAGCACGGTGCTGGCGGTGGCAGTGATCGCCGAGAATGCCAGCGTCAGGCTGAGCATGAAATAGGTATTGCGCAGCACCTTGTGGGTGCTGAGTAGCGATGTGCGGTCGCGTGAAGAAGTAATTATACGATCCATGAGTCACTCTCTTATGACAGATGTAATTAGTGGAAAGAATAGGAAACGACACGCTAGTCTCAAAGTGGTTTTACCCATCTTTACTCAGCACGTTATCGCAGGAGGTGGTTGTTTCTCCTGCAGAAGTCCGTTTCACCAGTATGAACAGCGGTTTGCGACAATTTACCAGATCAAGCTCTTATAGGTTACTGAAAAATATTGCGTTATTACCGTTCGGGCGCTAAGAGTTATTTCCGGATCGTCATAAAACAGACTATAAGGCGAAGGAAATGAAACCACAAACACGCACTCACTTTACGCTCTCTTTGTTAACCGCAGGGATCCTGTGCGCAGGCACGGCAGCCTGGGCGGCTAACGTGCCGGCAGGAACCGCGCTGGCAGACAAACAGGAACTGGTCAGAAACAACGGCAGTGAACCGGCTTCGCTCGACCCGCATAAAGTCGAAAGCGATGTCGAATTCAATATTATCAGTGATTTATTCGAAGGCCTGGTAAGCGTCTCCCCGACAGGAGAAGTCCAACCCCGACTGGCGGAAAAATGGGAGAACAAGGACAACACCGTCTGGACGTTCCATTTGCGTCCGGGCATCACCTGGAGCGACGGCACGGCGATTACCGCTGAGGATGTGGTCTGGAGCTGGCAGCGCCTGCTCGACCCGAAAACGGCTTCGCCATATGCGAGCTATCCGGGCAACATGCATATCGTCAACGCGGCCGATATTGCTCAGGGGAAAAAAGCGCCCGATACGCTGGGCGTAAAAGCGATTAACGACACCACGCTGGAAGTGACGCTCACGCAGCCAAACGCGGCCTTCCTCGCGATGCTGGCACACCCGTCGCTGGTGCCGGTGGATAAAGTGCTGATTGGCCGCTTCGGCGATAAGTGGACCAAGCCGGAGCATTTCGTCAGCAGCGGGGCGTATAAGCTGTCGCAGTGGGTGGTCAACGAACGCATCGTGGCGGAGCGTAACCCGCGCTACTGGGATAACGCGCATACCGTGATTAACAAAGTCACCTACCTGCCCATCACGTCCGAGGCCTCGGATGTGAACCGCTATAAGGCGGGCGAAATTGATATTGTGTACACGGTGCCGATTAACCAGTTTGCCCAGCTCAAGAAAACCCTGGGCAGCGAGCTGGATGTCTCTCCGCAGCTGGCGACCTATTACTACGAATTCAATACCACCCGGCCGCCGTTCAACGACGCCCGCGTGCGTAAGGCGCTGAACATGGCGCTGGATAAAGACATCATTGCCGGAAAAGTATTAGGGCAGGGGCAGCGCCCGGCGTGGCTCATCAGCCAGCCGGATATTGGCGGCGTGAAGCTACAGAACCCGGATTACGCCAGCTGGCCGCTGGACAAGCGCATCGCGGAGGCGAAAAAGCTGCTGAACGAGGCCGGATATAACGCCAGCCATCCTCTGAGCTTCAACCTGCTCTACAACACCTCTGAATCGCACCAGCGCATCGCGATTGCCGCCAGCTCCATGTGGAAGAAAAACCTCGGGGTGGACGCGAAGCTGCAAAATCAGGAGTGGAAAACCATGCTGGATACTATGCATACCCATAACTTTGACGCGGTGCGGTACGCGTGGATTGCCGATTACGACGACGCGGCGACCTTCCTGAACAACTTCCGCACGGGCGACAGCGAAAACACCAGCCAGTACAGCAATCCGGACTACGATGGGGCGCTGGTGAATGCCGCAAAAGCCAAAACAGCGGAAGAGCGGGGTAAGTTCTACCAGCAGGCGGAAGATCTGCTGGGTCGTGATGTACCGGCCATTCCGGTTTATCACTACGTCCGCACGCACCTGGTGAAACCGTGGGTCGGGGGATTTACGCCGGATAAGTTGGGGTACTATTACACGAAAGACATGTACATCAAAAAACACTAAGCCTGTGCTGATAAAATCGTCGATGTGTTGTCAGTTCAACCGATTAAACACGTTTTGACTATTTTTACAGCGAACGATTGCCGGCACACTTTACAGCACGCGGTGAGGTGTTTATAGTTCGCCTCACTCAGGAAGTGTGGCCGAGCGGTTGAAGGCACCGGTCTTGAAAACCGGCGACCCGAAAGGGTTCCAGAGTTCGAATCTCTGCGCTTCCGCCAGATATAAACCCCAGCTTACTCGTTAAGCTGGGGTTTTTCTTTTTGCGCTTATCTGTAAACCTGACGTTTATGAACGGATAAACGCCAGAATGTCCGCATTAATGGTATCCGCATGGGTGGTGTGCATCCCGTGTGGGAAGCCCGGATAAATTTTCAGGACGCTATTCGCCAGCAGCTTATCCTGCAGAAGGGCTGCATTCTTATAAGGCACGACCTGATCGTCGTCGCCCTGCAACACCAGAACGGGAACCGTGATGGTTTTCAAATCTTCCGTCTGGTCGGTCTCTGAAAACGCCTTAATCCCCTCATAGTGGGCCTTAGCGCTCCCGATCATCCCCTGACGCCACCAGTTCTGGATCGTACCCTGCGAAACCTCGGCACCATCGCGATTAAATCCGTAGAAAGGACCGCTGGCAACGTCGAGATAAAACTGGGCGCGGTTAGCGGCCAGCGCTTTGCGGAAGCCGTCGAAAACCTCGATGGGCGTTCCGCCAGGATTATTGTCCGTTTTGACCATCAGCGGCGGCACGGCGCTGACGAGCACCGCTTTGGCAACGCGCCCCTGCGGTTGGCCGTACCGCGCAACATAGCGGGCGACCTGGCCGCCGCCGGTGGAGTGACCGACGTGCACGGCATTGTGCAGATCCAGGCTTTCAACCACGGCCGACGCATCGGCCGCATAATGATCCATATCGTGGCCTTCACTCACCTGATCCGAACGCCCGTGACCGCGACGATCGATAGCGATAACGCGATAGCCTTCTGCGAGGAAGAAGAGCATCTGGTTATCCCAGTCATCGGCACTCAACGGCCAGCCGTGGTGGAAAACAATGGGTTGAGCCTCTTTTGGGCCCCAGTCTTTGTAGTAAATATTGACGCCGTCTTTCGTTGTTACGAATGCCATACTGCAGACTCCTCTGTTAAAGGCAACACGATCGCAGGCTAAGCGCACAGCAAATCAGTAATGCCTTAATTAAGTTGGCTTTTTTCTGTTTCCCGTACCGACAGTACTCCTAAAGTGTAGGAGAAATAGTAAAAGCAGTCGGCTTCATTCCCGTGAAAGGGAGCAAGACAGCGCTCGGGCGGCTGGGGGAGAACGAATCAAGGCTTTGGAGAGATCCTCCAGAGCCTTCAGGGCAGGATTAACAGCAGGGGCGTTTAGCGGTTTTCTTCAATATAGCGTGCCAGGTCCGCCGGGGTTTTCAGCACCGTCGCCACGTCAGTCGGCGGGATCATACAGCCGTAAACGTCCTGCACTTCCAGCACCATATCGACTGCCAGGATGGAGTCGAGAATGTCGGATTCAATCAGTTCATCGTGAAAGCCCACCTTACGGGATAACACTTTTTCGAACAGGGCGAGAATTTCTTGTTCCATAATTTTTCCTGGAGTCATTAATTTGTGCGGGCGTAAGCGTCCAGCAGCTTGCGGTCAATTTTGCCGTTAGGATTCAGCGGCAAAGCGTCTTTTACGATAATTTGTGAAGGCACCATATAGTGCGGCACCACCTTCGACAGCGATGTTTTGATGGTATCCGGCGCCATATCGGTCACGCAGAACGCGGCAATGCGCAGCACGCTGCCGCAGGATTTCATCAGCGGCAGAACCACCGCTTCGTTGATGCCGGACATGGCCAGCAGACGGTTTTCAATCTCATTGATTTCAATGCGATAGCCGTTCAGCTTGACCTGGCTATCGTTGCGGCCCTGGCAATAGATAAGCCCCGCTTCATAGCCCAGATCGCCGGTCCGGTAGCCGCGAAACGCTTCATTTTCCCGACGGAGTAATTTTTCCGCGTTCTCATGCGGCAGGCCGAGGTAGCCGCGCATGACGTTTTTACCCCAGATAATCAGCTCGCCCTCGGCGGAAATTTCCATTTTGCTCTCAGGCATCATGACCCCCACCGGCAGCACGGCGCTGTCGCTGTTCAGGATCTCATCGGTGATTTCAACCACGGTCGTCGCGATGGTCGCTTCCGTTGGGCCATAGGAGTTGATGATTTTGGCCTGCGGGAAACGGCGGCGAAGCTGTTTAACCAGCGCCTTATTTAACACTTCACCAATGAAGATAAAGACGTTGAGCGCAGGCAAATACTCGCTGTTGAACTGCGGGGAAAGCAGCTGCTGGTACGCAAAAGAGGGGGTTGAAACCCAGGCGGAGACCGCGTTGCTTTTCAGTCGCTCCAGCCAGTTCTCTTTCTGAATATCCTCTTTGGCGTTCAGCACGATATGCCCGCCCATCGCCAGATTCGCCAGCAAAGGGATCAGGGAGAGGTCAAAACTGAATACCGCGTGGTTCATCAGGACCGGTTTTTCCGGCAGTGAAAAGTCCCGGCTGACCCATTTCATGAAGTGCCATACGCTTTCACGCCCAATCTGCACGCCTTTAGGTTTACCGGTGCTGCCTGAGGTAAACATGATGTAGGCCAGATCCTGCTCCTCCAGCACCTTGCCCGCTTCGCCGGTGGCGATGAACTGCCGGGTTGCGACGTCGTAATAGTAAGGGGCACTGGCCAGATGGCAGATCTCCCGGAGGCGCTCCTGCGGGTAGATGCAGTCCACCGGTATGTACGGAATGTTGTGCAGCAGGCAGCTATAAATCGCCACGGCGAACTCGGCCTGCTGGTGTCCGTACAAGACGAGCGGCGTACCGGCAACAGGCTGGCAGCGCTGGTAGCGCTGTGCCCAGTCCGTCACGGCAGCAGAAAGCTGTAGCCAGCTTAAGGCTTCGTCGCTGCCGCTGATGGCCGGCTGCTGCGGGGAGGCGGGATCGCATAATGCCGCACGTAGGAAATCGTGCATTTCCTGAAGATCGGAGTGATTTTTCATAGAGGTGACATTCCACTAAAGATGTAAAGGGATCCCGCGGCGCTTCCCAGCGTCAGAATGCGTCCCAAAAACGCAACGGCCGGATACTGCAGGCCGCGGTGCAATGCCGGGCTGCGTTTGGCTGACCACAGCAGCATGTTGTGGGCGACGGAAATCGCGCCAAACAGCGCGCCGCTGATGACGTAATGGCGTTCCAGGCCATTCCATGCCCCCATGCAGAATAAGGTGCAAAAAATCCCGATATTTTGCGCCAGCGTTTTGTTCTGACGGAAAAAGTTGAATTTCATCAGGTTCATATAAACGGGCATAAAGACCACATCGCGCAGCCATTCAGACAGGCTGATGTGGAAGCGGCGCCAGAAATCCTGCGGGTTCTTTGCCAGAAGCGGCATGTTGAAGTTTGCCGGAATGTTGAGCCCAAACAGGCGGCCCGCGCCGATGGCCATATTGCTGTAGCCCGCAAAATCAAAGTACAGGTAGGTGCTGTAGGCAATCGACATCACCACGCCCATGGTCAGCGTAAACGGCTTATGGCTCCAGGGCTGCACGACAAGCGAATCAATCAGCATGGCAAACAGGAACTTCTGGACAATGCCGGTAATGATTTGCTCTAACGCGACTAAAAACTGTTCACGGTTAAGGGCAAATACGGGCTTGCTTACGTCACTCATCCATGTCCGCCAGCGGTACATTGGGCCGGCCAGGATAATAAAGGGCATAAAAAGATAGCAGAAATAGTGCAGGAAATTCTGCCCTTCTTTTTTACTGCGATAGAGCAGCACGTCCACCGCGCGAAACGTCATAAAAGAGAGGCCGATCATGCCCCAGTGGTTATTTAAATGCAGTTTCACTAAAAATAAGGGCAGCAACGTTAAAATGATTGCCTGCCAGGTTTTTAACCATCCCTTCTCTTTTAGCGTGGCGAAAACATAAAAACTGAAAAAAACGGCTGCGGGAACAAGGTAATCACCCTGAAAAATATAGCCCCAGCCCAATGCGGCCAGGACGGATAGCGCCGATAAATAAGTCAGACGATGGCGTAATACGCGATTGACCAGCGCAAACGCCAGGGCGGATGAAAACAAATAAACAAAAAACATTCCTGAGCTGTACATCATTCGGCCTCAGAATTTTTGATATTCAAAATGCAGCTGCATACTCATGCTGTCATCGACAGAGGTCCACGCGACGATGGTGATCGCCAGCAGGAGATAAAGGAAAAAAAGACGGATCGCGATTTTCATTATTTAAAGCTCTGTGCAATAAAGCGGATCATAGGAACCCAGGCCAGTTCGGAAGGGTGCAAACGATCCCAGTTCCAGCCATTTTGATAAGGCATGGCGTACATATCTAAATAAGGGATCTGGTTCTTTTCCAGAATGGTTTTAATTTGCTTATCAACCGGGCGGAAGGTATCGGTATTGTAAAGCGCCCAGGGGTTAACCGGGTCGACGATAGCAATCACCTGCACGTGACGTTCTTTCAGCAGCTGGACGGTTTTACTGAACGCGGCGATTTGCGCAGGTACGACCGGCGTGTCATCCCACTGTTGCCGCGTACCGTCCTCTTCGTAAATCGTTTTGTCCATCCACAGGGTGGCCGCGCTCTGCTGGCGTTTTTTATTTAACTCGCGAGCATTCGCCAGCTCTTTATCCCAGTCAGAGGTAATATGCGTGGCTGGCTGCTGCGGCCAGGGTTGGACCGTCTGGGGCGTAAGGTGAAGCAGCGCCAGCCAGTCGTTTTTTATCTGGGTGCAGACGTTGGCAAACTGGAAGCTCACCTCGTCCCATATCAGGTCGGGGTGCCAGCCAAAGACGCGCATTTGGCCAAAGGTTAAATGGCTTATTTCTTTACTATCAATATGCTTTAAATAATTAACCAGCAGAGGGCGCGCCTGCGGATCCTTCATCAGCGGATTAAAAATAGAGCCGGGGAAATTATCGGCATAGATAGCCGGTGGCAGCCCTTTTGAGTAAAAGCTGTCAGGTGCCAGAAGCAAAACAACTTTACTGTTTGCGTTAAGGCTATTTTTAAAACGTGAGAACAGTAAAAATTGCGTTTCATCATCGACGAACGCATCGCCATACGCCACGACGGGTTCGTGCAATTGCTTATTAAAGTAATTATATACAGCGTAATGTTCATCTTCTGAGGTGGCCACCTCAGAGGCGCCAATGAAGAAAATAGCATTCCCTTCTAAGGCATGGGAAATAGTCGCAATTTTTTCCGCTTGTTCTTTAGGCGTGCCCGACATTGATTTAATCAGCGGCTGGAAGGTGAGGGGCGGATTGAAGCTCGTCACCAGCGGGTGAACGCAGAGGAACAAAATGGCCAGTGTCGCCATCAGAATATGTAAGCAAAGCGTATTTTTGATTTTCATCATCAACCAGTAACACTGCATGGCAGTAATTTCTAAAATCTGTGGGTACTCAGATTTATAACAATTACACAACAAATGACCGTTTATTTTTGTGGCATTCTATACCAGAGCGATTTAAAAGGATGAGCGTTGCTATGTTACGGTATGTACAAGTCAGCCGAGACCGATGCGCGGTAAGTACCTGAGTGATTTTTGCGCAGTCAAACGCCAGTGGGTAAAAATAGAAAAATTCCTGCTTTACAAGGCGCTAATAGATGTTTATAGTGCGCCTCACTTTGGAAGCGTGGCCGAGCGGTTGAAGGCACCGGTCTTGAAAACCGGCGACCCGAAAGGGTTCTAGAGTTCGAATCTCTACGCTTCCGCCAAATTCGTAAACCCTGCGATAGCAATATCGCAGGGTTTTTACTTTTACAGCGCAATCACCAGCTCCCCGGAGTGGCTCCGCGAACAGCACAGCGCCACCTGCTGGTCCGTCGCGCCTTTTTCCGCCTCCGACTGCACGCTATCCCGGTGATCCACCACGCCGTCAATCACCGGCGTCAGGCAGGCGCCGCAGATCCCCATCTCGCAGGAGAGGGGAACGTCCACGCCATTTTCCTGCAGCACCTGAGCGATGGTTTTATCAGCAGGCACCGGCCAGCGCTCCCCGGTGGAGGCCAGTTTGACCGTGAAAATCTCCCCGGTTTCACCGCCCGCGGCGGGTGCAACGGGCTGAAACGCCTCGCTATGCAGATGGGTATCATCCCATCCCCTTGCCGCTGCCACCTCACGCACTTTTTCCATAAAACCTGCCGGACCACAGACCCAGGCGTGAAGGCCCAATTCGGCCGTCGGAAGATGTTCTGCCAGCGCCGTGCGCGGGCTGGTGGTATGAATGATGCACCCATCGCACCGGGAGAGTTCGCGCGCAAACGCCGCGCTTTCGCGGTTTCTGACGTAATAGTGCAGGGTAAACGCCGTTCCGGCCGCCTTCAGCTGCAGGGCCATCGCATATAGCGGCGTAATGCCAATCCCCGCCGCCAGCAGCAACACCCGCTCAGCCTGATGCAGCGGAAACAGATTGCGCGGGGTGGAGATCGCTAATTTCTGCCCGGGGCGCAGCGTTTCGTGAACGTAGCGCGATCCGCCGCGCGAGGCGGATTCCCGGCCCACGCAGATAAGATAGCTCTCGTCCTCACATGCCCCGGTCAGGGAATACTGGCGCACCACGCCGCAGGGCAGGTGCACATCAACGTGCGCGCCGGGCTGCCACGCCGGCAGCGCTTCGCCGTTTTCAGCCACCAGCCTGACGGCGAGGCTTTTGTCGCCCTCGCGCCACAGCCCGTCAACAATTACGCTCAGCATATCGGCCTCCGTCATACGAGGAAAAATTCGCCAAAGCCCATCTTCTTCAGTCCCCGACGGTAGGCTATTGAGCTCTTATCGGCGGGAATATGGGCTTCCAGCGTCAGATCCAGCGGCAGACTTTCCGGGCGCTGGGTTTCGACCATCAGGCGATCCTCTTCAAAAATGCGCAGATTGAAGGCATGCACATCCTCCACCGGAATATGCAGGTCAAAGTTACGCGCTATAGGGGCGAACATGCGGGTGACGCGCGATGAAACGGGCGACGCGGCGTTCATGATCGCCAGTCTCGACTCTCCCGGAAAATGAATCGTCAGGGTGGCGGTAAACGGCAGATGCATTTCAAAATGGCGCAACCACTGGAACCCTTCTGGCGCCTGCACGTCCGAACTGGCGGGATAGTTGCTTACAGAGCTCCAGTAATCCGCCACGAAGCCGAACGTCGTCTCCTGCGGCTGATAGGCGGGCACAAGCTGATTATTGGGATCGGCAAAGGTATCGGTGTGGATCCACGCAAAGTGCGCCACGTCCAGAAACCCTTCTACCTGACGTCCGGCGAAGCCGTTCACCTCAAAGGCCGGGCAGTTGATCTGCTGAAATCCGTCGTCATCCCAGTGCGGCATGGTGGGCAGCGGCGCAGGGTTATCCGGATCAAACGCCAGACAGGTCCAGATCAGGCCGAAGCGCTCCTCCACGGCGTAGTTAATAAGGTTTAGCTTCGCCGGAACGGGCTGGTCGGGGCTGGAGGGAATACGGTTACAGCGCCCGTCCTCCCCAAAGCGTAGGCCGTGGTAGGGGCAGATGATCCCGTGCTCGTCGTGAAAGCCGAGCGTCAGCGGCACGCCGCGGTGCGGACAGACGTCGCGAGCGACCACGACCTGGTCGTTAATGCGGTAAATCACCAGCTGTTCATCCAGCAGGGTCGCCTTGACCGGCGCCGGGCCGACGTCGCAGGCGCGCGCGACCGGATGCCAGCATTTCGCCAGGCGCAGCCAGTCCTCTGGCTCAAACGTGCAGTGGGCGGGTGGAGTCGGTTCTCTTTTCATCGTTGTCCCTCTTGCGTTCAGCCTAACGGGCCGCCCTGAATGGTCTCGCACAGACCGTTGATAATGCGTTCCCCGGTCTCTTCTCTAAGCTCCTGATACCAGGCCTGCGTCAACGCCATGTCTTTCCCGTGGGTGACGTCGCAGCGTTTACGCGCCTTCAGCACCAGGTCGCGCACCCGGTCGCAGCGCAGCGCTTCGTACTGCCGCAGCGCCAGCGTAATGCTGTGGTTTTCACGCAGGCATTCCCCCAGCACCACGGCATCCTCCATCGCCGCACAGCCGCCCTGGCCGATATCCGGCGTGGTGCTGTGAGCGGCATCGCCGAGCAGCGCGACGTTGCCGCGCACCAGGCTGTCGAACGGCTCAATGTCGTGGATTTCAATGCGGTTGGTCGTTTCAGGATCCAGCGCCGCGATAAGCTTCTGCACCGGCGGCGCCCAGCCGCGGAAGTAGCCCGTGAGGTCGGCGCGCAGGGTGGTGCGATCCTCCGCCAGGCCCGGGGGCAGCGGCACGTCAAAAAAGAAGTAGAAGCGTCCGCCGGAGACGGGCATCAGCGACACGCGTTTTCCTTCGCCAACGAAGGTGGTCCACTGGTGCGCCGGAGCGATCTCTTCGTCAATCTTCACCAGCCCGTTCCAGTTTACGTAACCGGCGTAGCGGCGCTCGGGGGTATATCCCAGCACGTAAGGACGAACCGCCGAGTGGCTGCCGTCGGCGGCAATCAGGAAATCACCGGCTGCCGTGGTGCCGTCGGTGAAGGTCACGCTTACGCCCGCGTCGTCTTCACGAACGTGTTCGACGCGCTTGCCGAACTGCACCCTGTCGCGTCCCCAGAAGTCCAGCATTTCGCGCTGGAGTTCAGCGCGCGAGACGGGGCAGGGACGCCCTCCGGTACGCTCAACCAGTGGGGCAAGGCTAAAGCGGGTCAGGGTATCGCCGCGCCGGTAATCCTTATAGGCCATAAAACGCATCGGACCGCCGTAGGTTTCAATGATGTCGCCCATGCCGAGGTGCTGCATGCACTTCACGCCGTTAGGCCAGATGGAGATGGCCGCCCCGACGGGCCTGATCTCCTTTACGGCTTCAAATACGGTACAGTCGATGCCCGCTTTCTTCAGCGCGACGGCGGCGCTCAGGCCGCCAATACCCGCGCCAATGACGATTGCTCTCATGCTTCTCTCCTTTTGCAGGGTGTAAAGGCATTCAGCAATTTGCGTACCAGGCTGCAGAGTGGCGAAAACGGCGTTGTGAGGCAGGCGTTTGCACTGCTAAGGTGCGCAAACGCGGTGAGCGTGCCTTTTTTTGAATCAAAAATTTCCAGTTGAGCTATACGGAATCGACTGTTTCACCACGGCGCTCAGAGTGGCGCGGTTTGTGCAATAGCATGGATAAGGACAATAAAGGAGACATTATGATCGCACTGCACGAGTTCAATCATCTTCCCCACGAAAAGGCGTTAGCGCTGATTCACCCCTGCGTGGCGCTCCCCGGCTGGGCCGATGCGCTGGCTCTGGGGCGGCCATACGCCAGCCGGGACGAATTGTTCAGTACGGCAAAAGCGCTGACGCAAGCCTGGGACGAAGCGGCCCTAGCGCAAGCCCTGAGCGCCCATCCGCGCATCGGGGAAAAGCCCGCGGGTTCAGCGGCGGAGGCAGCGCTGTCGCGCCAGGAGCAGGGTGCGGTGAACGAAGGCGATGCTGCCCTTGCCCAGGCGCTGCGCGAGGGGAATGCCCGCTACGAGGCCCGCTTCGGACGCGTGTTTTTGATCCGCGCGAAGGGCCGCAGCGGCGAGGATATTTTACGGGCGCTGCACGCGCGGCTGGAGAACAGCGACGCGCAGGAAGTGCTGGCCGCGCTGGAACAGCTGCGGGAAATTACGCTGCTTCGGCTGGAAGGAGTCATTAGCGAATGAGCACGCTCAGCACCCATATTCTCGATATCTCGACGGGCAAACCCGCTGCGGGCGTAACGGTTCATCTGCAACAGAACGGGAGCACGCTGGCTACGGGCGTCACTGACGCCCAGGGGCGCATCGCCGCGTTCGTTCCCTCTCTGCCCGCAGGCCGCTATCGGCTGGTGGCCGAGATCGGCGCGTGGTTCAGCGAAACCGGTCGCGACACGCTCTACCCCTGCGCGCAAATTGATTTTGTGACGGGAGAAACGGCAGACGAACACTTCCATCTGCCGTTTGTGATTGCGCCCGGCGGATGGTCAACCTACCGGGGAAGTTGACCACACCCGCTCGCCGTTGACCCAGGTTTCGCTGATGTTGCGCTCGTCGCCGAGGGTCATCAGCACAAAAAGCTGCTCGTAGATATCCTGACAGCGGCGATTGCGCAGGCGCTGCAGCGGCGTTACGTCAGGGTCGATAACCACGAAATCCGCCTCTTTGCCGGGCGTGAAGTTGCCAATCTTATCGTCCAGCCGGAGGGCGTGCGCGCCGCCCAGCGTGGCGTGATAAAACGCCTCGCTGGCGCGCAGGCGGTAGCTCTGAAGCTGGCCGGCCTTATAGGCTTCCCCCAGCGTGCGCAGCATACTGAAGGTGGTGCCCGCGCCAACGTCTGTGCCGATGCCCATCCGCACCTTGTGCTGCCAGCAGGCGGGCAGGCGAAACAGCCCGCTGCCGAGAAACAGGTTAGAGGTGGGGCAAAACGCCACCGCAGAACCGGTGTCATGCAGGCACTGCCACTCGCTGTGGTGAAGATGAATCGCGTGGGCAAACACGCTGCGCTCGCCGGTCAGGCCGTAGTGGTGATACACGTCCAGATAGCGCTCATGCTCCGGCCAGAGGTCGCTTACCCAGGCCACTTCGTTGGGGTTTTCGCTCAGGTGGGTCTGCATCCAGGTATCCGGGAACTCTTCTCTGAGCAGGCTGACCGCGGCAAGCAGCTCGGGTGATGAGGTCGGCGCAAAGCGCGGCGTAATGGCGTAGCCCAGGCGTCCGCGATGGTGCCAGCGCTGGATCAGCGCCCGCGTCTGCCGGTAGCTCTGCTTCGCGTCTTCGCTCAGGTAGTCCGGCGTGTGTCTGTCCATCATCACCTTTCCGGCGATAAGGCGCATGTTGAGGCGCAGGGCCTCGGTAAATAGCGCCTCGACCGATTCCGGATGCAGCGTGCAAAACACCAGCGCGGTGGTGGTGCCGTTGCTTATCAACTGGTTAATAAAGAATTGAGCAATCTCTGTCGCGTAGGCTTCATTGGAAAACTGGCTCTCCACCGGAAAGGTGTAGGTGGTCAGCCACTCCAGCAGCTGCTCGCCAAAGGCGCCGATCATCTCCGTTTGCGGATAATGGACGTGGGTGTCGACAAAACCGGGCAGCAGCAGCCTGCCGCGCAGGTCGGTGTAGCCCTTGTGGGGATCAAGATACTGCTCGCCCTCCTGCCACGGCATGTGCGCCAGAATTTTCCCGCCCTGTATAAACAGCAGCCCGTCCTCAAGGTAGCGCGCGTGTTGGGCAATCGCGTCTGCGCTTTCGCAGACCCGGGCAACATCAAAAAATGCACCGCGGATCGCTGTCTGGTAATCCATCATGGTTCCTGCCTTAGTGTTTGCATAGCGGGGTGATAAGGCGCAGCAAGAACGATGCCAGAATGAACGGGCCGCAGATAAGCTGCGGCCGGAAGGAGGAAGTTACTCTTTTTGCGTCGCCACGCGGGAGCTGAACGACGCCGCGCCTGTCGTCTCGCGATCTTCCCGCGCCAGCCAGCGGTAGGTGACGCCGCCGAGGAAGACGCCGATAAACCAGCTGAAGTTCGCCACCTCATGCAGGGCCGGAATAAAGCTGATCACCAGGCCCACGGCAACGGACGGGATCAGCGCGCCAATGGCTTTCGGGTTAAAGCCGTTGCGGTACCAGTATTTGCCCTTTGGCGTGTCGTCGAACAGATCGTCAACCGACACTTTGCCGCGTTTAATCAGGTAGAAATCGGCAATCAGAATGCCGAACAGCGGGCCGATGAACGCCCCGAGCACGTCCAGGGTGTAGTGGATAAGCTCCGGCGAGTTGAACAGGTTCCACGGGGTGAGCAGGATCGAGCCGACGGCGGCAATCATCCCCCCGGTACGGAAGCTGATTTTCTGCGGCGAGCAGTTAGAGAAATCAAACGCCGGCGAGACGAAGTTCGCGACGATGTTGATCCCGATGGTGGCGGTGATCATCGTCAGCAGGCCAATCGCCACGGCCAGATCGTTGCCTACGCGGCTGACGGTTTCGATCGGGTCGGTGATCATGCGGCCAAACAGCGACTGGGTACCGGAGACAATGACCACGGTGACGATGGAGAACAGCAGGAAGTTAAACGGCAGGCCCCAGCGGTTGCCGCGGCGGATCTCGCCCATGCTCTTGCCGTAGCGGGAGAAGTCGCCAAAGTTGAGCAGCGGGCCGGAGAAGTAGGAGACCACCAGCGCCGTGGCGGTGATCATCTGCCATGTCTGCTCGCCCGCGCTCAGGGATTTGCTGGCGAGGGTAAAGGAGATCCCGTCAAAACCGGTCTTGTATACAATCCAGCCGGCGAGGGCCAGCATCACCACGTAGACCGCCGGACCGGCGATATCAATAAAGCGCTTGATGGCGCTCATGCCGTGCCAGAAGACCATCGCCTGCAGTACCCACATGATGGCAAAGCAGATCCAGCCCAGATGCGACAGGCCAAGGAACGCGCCGGTAGTAAGCGAAGAGAGCGACGGCCAGAACTTCAGCGCCACCAGCATCAGGGCGTTGGCGGCCAGATAGGTCTGAATGCCGTACCACGCGAAGGCTATCAGCCCGCGGATCACCGCCGGAATATTGGCTCCGAAGACGCCAAACGCCTGACGGCTGATCACCGCGTAGGGCACGCCCGCCATCTGGCTCGGTTTGGCCACCAGGTTGGCGCACAATTGCACGATGCAAATCCCCACCAGCAGGCAAAGCAGCACCTGCCAGCTTGCCAGCCCGAGCGTAAAGAAGCTCGCGGCGACAACATAGCCCCCCATGCTGTGGACGTCCGACATCCAGAACGAAAAGATGTTGTACCAGCTCCAGTTCTGGTCACGCGTCGGTGCCAGATCCTCATTGCAAAGACGTGGGCTGTAAACCGCACCGGAATCAGCGGCCGTACCCTGCTGCGCGTTTTGACTGTTTGGCATGAAACCTGCTCCTGTGAATGAAACCCCGTTGAGTGGGAGTGCAGACGGTGTTGCAGGATCCAGGCCAAAATAATAAATCTTGTATGCAATATTTTATTTTTATGTATACGATTCGATAACGAAGAGTAAAAGACGGAGTGGTGAATGAACAACATAAACGCCCTGCAGACCGCGCCAGACCTGCATGACAAAGACGAATCGATCTTTCAGGCGCTGATGACCGCGATTGTCGAACATCAGCTGCTGCCGGGGAGCAAATTGCCTGAAGAGGCGCTGGCCGAGGTCTTTGGCGTGAGCCGCACGGGCATCCGCAAGGTGCTGCAGCGACTCGCGGCTGTGCAAATGGTCACCTTAACGCCCAAGCGTGGTGCACACGTCGCCAGCCCGACGGTGGAAGAGGCGCGACACATCTTTCGCACCCGCGCGCTGCTGGAGGTCGCCAACCTGCCGGACGTGCTGGCCCGCTGCCAGCCGCCGCACCTTGCCGCGCTGGAGGCCATTATTCGCCAGGAGCAGCAGGCGCACGAGGCTTACGACGGCCCGGCGGCGATCCGCCACTCCGCCAATTTCCACATTCAGCTGCAGTCCATCTCCGGCAACCAGGTGCTCACCGAGATGGTGACCGGCCTGAGCCAGCGATCCTCGCTGGTGATTGCCACCTGGGGCGCGCCGTGGCGTCAGGGCTGCCGCTGCAACGATCACGAACAGCTGGTGGATCTGCTGCGCCAGAAGGCTCTCCAGCCGCTAAGCGATGCCTTAATGCACCATTTTGAACATATCGTTGCCAGCCTCTGCTTCGAGCGGGCGGGCGAGTGCCTGCCTGATTTTGCCCGGCTGTTTGCCGGCCACAAGGAGTCGTAATGTCCTCTGTCTGTATACAAGTGATTAACCCCAACACCAGCCTCGCCATGACGGAAACCATCGGCGCGGCGGCCCGCGCGGTGGCGGCGCCGGGTACGGAAATCCTCGCGGTCTGCCCGAGCGCGGGCGTGCCGTCTATAGAAGGCCACTTTGATGAGGCCATCGCCGCCGTCGGTGTCCTGGAACAGATCAAAAAAGGCAGGGAGCAGGGCGTGGACGGTCACGTCATCGCCTGCTTTGGCGATCCGGGACTGCTGGCGGCGCGCGAGCTGGCGCAGGGGCCGGTGGTGGGTATTGCTGAAGCCGCCATGCATATGGCGACGCTGGTCGCGACGCGCTTTTCGGTGGTGACCACGCTGCCGCGCACGCTGATTATTGCCCGTCATCTGCTGCACCAGTATGGCTTTCACGATCGCTGCGCGGCGCTGCACGCTATCGATCTCCCGGTGCTGGCGCTGGAAGACGGCAGCGGTCTGGCGCAGGAAAAAGTTCGCGCGCGCTGTATACAGGCGCTGAAAGAGGACGGCTGCGGTGCAATCGTGCTGGGCTGCGGCGGCATGGCGACGCTGGCGCAGGAGCTGACCCGCGAGCTGCGCGTGCCGGTCATCGACGGCGTCAGCGCGGCGGTGAAGATGGTGGAATCGCTGGTGGCGCTGGGGCTGTCGACCAGCAAGCACGGGGATCTGGCGTTCCCGGAGAAAAAAGCGTTAAGCGGACAGTTTCAGGCATTGAATCCATTTTGAAGGTGAGGGGAGACGTAATGGCGCTTTTTGAACAGAATTACCCGCGGGATCTGCGCGGCTACGCGGGCAACCCGCCGCACGCGCGGTGGCCGAATCAGGCGCGCATCGCCGTGCAGTTTGTACTCAATTATGAGGAAGGGGCGGAAAACCACGTTCTGCACGGCGATGCCGGATCCGAGCAGTTCCTGTCGGACATTATCGGCGCGGCCAGCTACCCGGATAAGCACATGTCGATGGACTCCCTCTACGAATACGGCAGCCGCGCCGGATTCTGGCGGATCCACAATGAATTTCAAAAGCGCGGCCTGCCGCTGACGGTCTTTGGCGTGGCGATGGCGCTGGCGCGTCACCCGGAGATTGTTGAGGCGATCAAATCCGCGGATTACGACGTGGTCAGCCACGGCTGGCGCTGGATCCACTATCAGAATATGGATATCCAACAGGAGCGCGAACATCTGCAGAAAGCGGTGCAGGTTCTGACCGACCTGTTCGGCAAGCCGCCAACGGGCTGGTACACCGGACGAGACAGCCCGAACACGCGCCAGCTGGTGGTGGAGCACGGCGGCTTCGACTACGACAGCGACTACTACGGCGACGACCTGCCCTTCTGGACGGAAGTGGTCTGCAGCGACGGTACACAAAAACCGCACCTGATTGTGCCCTATACGCTGGATGCGAACGACATGCGCTTTGCGACCGCGCAGGGGTTTAATACCGCCGAGCAGTTTTATACGTATCTGAAGGATAGCTTTGACGTGCTGTACGAAGAGGGAGAAAGCGCGCCGAAGATGATGTCCATCGGCATGCACTGCCGTCTGCTGGGAAGACCGGGGCGTTTTCGCGCGCTGCAGCGGTTCCTGGATTACGTGCAGCAGCATGAACGGGTGTGGGTCTGTACCCGCCAGCAGATTGCTGACCACTGGCGGGAAGTGCATCCGTTTCAGAATTAATTGAGCCGTATTTAGCCGGGTGGCGGCTGCGCCTTACCCGGCCTACGCCATCAAACTCACCTGTGCCGCAACAATGCGCCACCCGTAGGCAAACCGCACCCACGTCTGCTGCTGGCGGCCAGGCCGCTGTGTGCCCTCGCCGTTTTCTAGTGTACCCACCACGAGGCATCAGGCTTTCTTTATCGGAATGATTGATTTTTCGTCATTCCAGTCGGAAAATCCCTGCACTTTAAATGGGAAAGGCATAAACAGGATGTTCACGCTCTTTATGAAATGGCAAGCCCAGCGAACACTGGCACCGGATGATATTCAGTTTATCCTCACGCCACGTGAAGCACTGGAGATGGCGAGCATTTTTTGCGAACTGAATTACCTGGAATACGGCTACCAGCGTAACCCCCTTTGCTGTAAAAAAGTATACGAAGAATTGTCCGCTTTGTGTGGATTGAACCCCCTAAGGAGAAGCATGTGAAAACGACTTTTATCGTTCTTTTAGTCGGATTATTTTTTTCTGTATTCAACGCAAATGCAGATACAGAATTGGTTTTTCAGTGTATGACCAAGAGTAAGAAGACAGTAAAAATAGAACGTTCAGATGAAATTTTGAAGTATACATACGGCAACAATAAGAAAAATGACCTCGCTTTGGAGACTCCGCTTTATAGTGCGAAAATTCCAGGTATTTTTTCATCAGATGTTCAACTTGGAAATAAGTCCGGACCTTATATTTATAATACTGTTACGTTCCATAACGCCAATTATGAATACTCAGTTTCAGCTTTAAGTGACATCAATGCTCCATCAGACAAAACCTTTACGGGTGTTCGTGTCAGTGGCGATAACATAAAAACCACTGAAATGAAATGCATAGATAATACGGTGCAAGATAACTTTGAATCTCTTTTTTCTTATGACAGCTCACGAAGAAAATAAGAAGAAGGGCTTGCCATAAGGCGAGCCCTAACCCTATCAATCACTAAATGCCGTTAAATATCTTTTTGTTATAAAATTTAATTAAATTTCTATATCGAGCATCTTTTGTATTGGTGCCAGAGTTTACAATATTTGTTACCCCATGTGATGCATCTTCCGTGATACCATTATCAGCTTTTTTATAAGCCTCATAAAAATCCCAAAAGAACAATGCTGACCTCACAACTTGCTTTATTGATGCAGTAATCAAATCTGGATGTTCTTCATAATCCGCTGGGTCGCACCAAACCTTATTGGCATACTGAGTAAAGACTCTATAATTATATCTTCCCGTAAGCTGTTTCATTCCTCTGCCCTTATAGCGCCATCCATCGCCGGGCTCTGTATTGCCATTGCGACCACCATAAGCTTTATTGGCGATTGCTTCCTGATTTGCACTGTGTGCAGCTGTTCGCCCATCAATTTCCTGTTCATCAGGATGTCTTCGGTAATAGCTGAAGAGACCAGGGAGCGCTGTTGCCGCATAATTTAAACTCTCGTCTATTATGAATGTAGCCCCCGTTTCCTGATAAACCTGAGCCATAAAGTGATACAGCCGAAGCTCTGTATTAAGGTGGCAACGTTCCAGATTATCATTTAGCTCATCCGCCACCTGCTGGAGAACCTCGTCGCTGACTTTGCGACTATCGGTCCATATCTTTCGCAACATTGGCAGCGTGATTTTGCCGCCTCCGGACTTAAGCATCTCCATAAACTCAAGCGGATGAAAATGCCATACTGACCGCTCACTCGCGAACGGCGGCACCTTATCCATCCAGCGCGTCGCATCCAGAAATCCCCCGTTGGCCATCTTCACAACAGGACTTTTATCCCTGACCTTAAATACCGACGACCAGCGTGTATCATCCTGGGTACTGTGCCAGCCGCTGTCGTGTTTCACTATCAGCCGCCGCGCATATTCCGGGATGTTCATCTGGTTGGTATGCAGTGCCCCGAACAAATACTGGTCCTGAGATTTATCGGGATACGGGTTCGGCGGTCTTCTGTTTTCAGCATTGTGCATCAGGCTGTTATAAAACATTTTGGCCTGTGAGAACTGTGGTCCTTTTTCACCGTCAAAGTGAGAGCTGATGCTTCTCAGGGCATCAATCAGCCAGCGTTCATCCAGCGTGCGCGTAAAATCGGTTGTGTGTTCAGCTTCAATACAGTGGAAGTTGAGTCCCGCTAAATCATGCTGACTGAGCTGATCCACGTCGTCCTGGTGCATCCACGTATGCGGGCGGATTTGAAAGTAAGTGACCCCGGTTTTATCCGTAAACGGGGACGTGGCATCACGCGGAATAATTTTCCCTGCATCGGCACGGGTAATGGCGCTGATCTGCTCAAAGGTACTTTCCTCGCCTTCCCCGTTTCGCAGGTACAGCGGCCGTTTCAGCTTCAGCTTAATGAACTGTTTGCCCGTTTTGATGCCCTTCACGTTTGCCACCACATCAGGCACATGCTCGTCGAGACTCAGCAGCTCGATATGAGCTTTATAGTCCGTGGTGATAGTCTGCGGATGGTTATCTTCGTCAGCCAGATCCTGAGCGCTGAGGAACCCGACCGCATCCCCTGCTTTCACCGTCACTTTCAGCGGCGCGGGCGGCACCACCACATCATCAAACACGCCGTGATTCAGTGCGCTGTGCATCCAGTCAGGCAGGCACACGTAACATTCGCCGCCAGGCTCCAGAAATTCCGGGCGCATCGAGACCCAGAACAGCGCCCCGGCGGGTTTACCGTCCTGAAGACGCTGCACCAGAGCAAACGGCTCCTGCTGTTGTTCCAGTAAAAACGATTTCTGTTGCAGCACGGCAAGCGTGTCACCCTGCATCAGCGTTCTGGCGTGACCGTGTTTGTTTGCCAGCACGTCCGGCGCGATTTCGCGGCTGTCATCATGGCGGGAATGTTTACGCATCCGCACGCCTTGGCCTTTCTGCGTGACCCGGTAAAGCGGGCGTTTCGGAAATTCTGACAATGGCGCGATGTGCATGTAAAGCTGGTACAGCGTCAGCCAGGACGATTCATCCTGTTCGTCGGGCTTGTACACTGATTTGACCAGCACAAAGGTGCCGGACTGGCGCAGGGGGCGTTCCTGGTAACACTCGATAGCCGCGTAGTCCCGATTAACCCGCCATGCCACCACCTCGCCGTCCATCATGAACTGTAGCGGCACCGATTTTTCCGGCGTTTCCTGATCCAGCACCGAGGCCGGAGATGATGACATCCCAACATGGATCCCCCCGTGCCAGTAACGGTTTACTCCAAGTAACCACCACCCGTGGGCGTTTTTGCGGATGTCGGTCAGCAGCTCGTCATAGTTCTTATAGCCCCGTCCGTCGGCTTTCCGTACCGGATAACATATGTTCATCACCCTTCCTTAAGTGAAATCCCTAAAAACCTTAATCATCGCAGGGAGTTAAAAAAAGGGAAGCAGAAATTAACGCAACTGTATTGCTACATATCACGGAAAAGATGGCTTAGCAGGGGGGGCGAAGCGCGGGGAACTGTGCTTTATGGTATCTCACCCTGGTATCGGCGGATTGACGACGGGCGAATGATGCCGCCTTCCATGCCTTGTGGCATCAACACATCACCGGTGCTCTCTTCCATGCTGCTGACACTGGAGGCATCACACTAAGCCTGCCTCCTCGCACAGCTGTGGGGGAATCCTTGGTGTGACACCTTCCTGGCCTGAAGAATGACGACAATATCCGTTTTGTATTTTTGCGTACCATTACGTGCACTGCTAAAAAGCGCTCAGGGCGATTTCCCGCTCTGAGCCGCAAAGAAAGTATGCATTCCCCCGTAAAAAACCCGAAAAACGCGTCTGGTGAATTCTGAGATCATGAATGACTATTCACCCGGATGCATGTCTTCTGTTTGTAAAATAACCACGATGATTTTTCCCATAACAAGCAGAGGGACTTATACAATCCTATACTCAACCGTGAGTAAATATCTCAGCGGTGGCCTATGGATTTAACTGTAAGCATCTTTTCATTACACCATCAAACTCACCTGCGCTGCCACGATGCGCCACCCGTAGGCAAACCGCACCCACGTCTGCTGCTGGCGGCCAATGCGTTCTGTGCCCTCGCGGGTAAACTCGGTGCTGCACACGGCGTAATCCTCCCCGAAGGTGGTGATCAGGGTGTGGCGCAAAGTCCGCTGTAACCCGGCGGACGGGCGCGCCGCCCGGAAGGCGCGGATTTCATCAATGCCATACAGGTTTTCACCCGCCCCCAGACGCACGGTGTTTTTATCTTGCCAGAACAGCTCGTCCAGCACCGCAACGTTGTTGCTCACCAGCGCGTCCTCATAGCGGTAAAACGCGGCCGTCACCTCGGCAACCACCCACGGGAGGTTAATGTCATCGTGATTCATCATGCGGCCACCTCCGCCGGACGGGCATCGGTTATTCCTCTCTCTTCCAGCACGCGCGCGACGCGCAGGCAGGCCTGCTCGTTAAACGGCGCGGCAATCAGCTGCAGGCCAATCGGCGCACCCTGCGCGGTACGCAGCGGAACGGTGGTCACGGGCAGGCCTAAAAACGAAATCGGCTGGGTCAGCATCCCCATGCTGGCGCGAATGGGAAGCGGCTGACCGTTAATTTCCATGGTTTGCTCACCCGCGAGCGTGGCGCTGCGCGGCGTGGCCGGGGCGATCAGCACATCGGCCTGAGCGAACAGGGTTTTAAACACCTGCCGGGCGTGCGCGCGAAACCGCTGGGCCTGAATATACCAGGCGGAGGGGATCATCGCGCCTGCCAGCAGCCGTTCGCGGGAGTGCGGTTCAAAACGCTCGGGCTCGCGGCGAAGCGCGGGCAGGTACTGATTTCCCCCTTCGGCGGCGCTGATGATAAACGCCGCGGAGCGCGCCAGTTCGGCGTCCGGGAAATGCAGCTCATCCTGCACGTCGAGCGCTTTTGCAACCCGCGCTACGGCGTCGCGGGCGTCCGCGTCGCACCAGGTGGTGAAATAGCCGCCGAGCACCGCGCAGCGCAGGCCGTCAAGCCCGCGATCGAGCAGGGGGCGCGTCTGCTCGCGCGAGCTCTCTGCCTGAAAACCGTCGCTGCCGTCCCGCCCCTGCAGCGCGTCGTATACGGACGCCAGGTCGCACACGCGGCGGGCAAAGGGGCCGATATGATCCAGGCTCGCGACAAACGGATGGCTGCCGGATCGCGACAGGCGGCCAAAGGTGGGCTTCAGGCCGTAGATGCCGCACAGGGAGGCCGGAACGCGAATCGAGCCGTTGGTGTCGGTGCCGAGCGAAAAGTGCACCAGCCCGGCGGCCACGGCGGCGGCCGAGCCGCCGGACGACCCGCCCGCAATGCGCGCCAGATCGTGCGGGTTACGCGTCGTGCCGTAGTGGCTGTTTTCGGTTGTGAAGCCGTAGGCGTAGGCGTCCATATTCACCATCCCGGTCAGCAGCCCGCCCGCGCTGCGCAGCTGGCGCACCGCGAAGCTGTCAGCGGCCGCGGCAGGGCGCTGGCTGAACAGCTCTGCCCCGGCAAGGGTGGTGTGACCGGCCACGTCGAACAGGTTTTTCACCGCGTAGGGCACGCCCGCCAGCGGCGGCAGGGGACGCTTCTCGCGACGCAGGGTGTCGATGCTCTCGGCCTCGGCGAGCATACGTGCTTCCGTCACGGCGGTCCAGGCGTTAATCAGCGGGTTGACGCGCGCAATCGCCTCCAGCGTCTGGCGGGCAATCTCGCGAGCGCTCAGCTCGCCCGCGCTCAGCGCCTGCTGGATCGCGCTGATACTCATCTCGTGTAGCCTCATGCTTTGTACACTCCTGCGATCTCCAGGCGGTCGTCGAGCGGCAGCGCCATCAGCGGGGCAGCCAGGGTAGCAATGCGGCTGAACTGCAGCTGCAGCTCGGCGCGGCGGTCATCGTCCAGCGTCACGCCTAGCACGGACTCCATTTGCGCAAGATACGCCTGCCAGTCGGTTTGTTGTGTCGTCATTGTTTTCTCCTCAGAATCCGGCGGCCGCGCCGTTGCTGCGCGGGTCAAATGCCCCTTCGAACAGCCCGTTGGGGTGGCGGACAATCGCACCCGCGTGGCCCATCGCTTCGCTGAAGTCAGGGAAAAGCTCCACCTCGTGACCGAGTGCCTGCAGGCGTGCGACCGTCTCGGGTGAAAAACGCCCTTCAAGTTTTAAGGTGTCCGAGGTTTGTCCCCAGGTGCGCCCCAGCAGCCAGCGTGGGCGGGAGATGCTCTCCTGCAGGGGCACGCCCTGGATCGCGTAGCGGGTAAAGATCGTGGCCTGGGTTTGCGGCTGCCCGTCGCCGCCCATTGAGCCGTAGACCATCACGCGCCCGTCACGAAGACGTGCCGCCGCCGGGTTCAGGGTGTGGAAAGGCTGTTTGCCCGGCGCGAGAGCTAAAAGATGATTGGGGTTGAGACTGAAAGACGCCCCGCGGTTCTGCCAGACGATGCCGGTGTCGGGCAGCACCACGCCGCTGCCGAACTCGTGATAGATACTCTGGATAAACGACACGGCAAGCCCGCTGTTATCCATCACCCCCATCCACACCGTATCGCCGGGGCCTTTTCCGGTGCCCCACGGCGCGGCGCGGCCGTCGTCAACCCTTTCGGCAAGCGCCTGCAGGGCGGCGGGATCCAGCAGACCCTGAATATCGGTTTTCAGCTCGCGCGGATCGGTGATGTGGGCATCGCGCAGGCCAAAGGCCAGCTTGGTGGCTTCAACGATACGGTGAATGGTGTCGGCGTCGTCGGCCTCCGCCATATTCAGGCGGTCGGTGATGCCGAGTATCGCCAGCGAGACCAGCCCCTGCGTCGGCGGGGCGTGGTTAAAGATCTCCCCCTGCTGATGCTGCAGCTTCAGCGGCGCGGTGCGTCTGGCAGCGTGCGCGCGTAAATCGGCCAGCGTCACGGGCAGGCCCAGCGTTTCCATGCCGTGCGCCAGCACGTTCGCCAGCGGGCCGCGGTAAAAGCTGTCCAGACCGTCCTCCACCAGGCGCGTCAGCGTCGTGGCCATGGCGGGCTGGTAAAAACGGCTCCCTGCCTGCGGCGGCTTGCCGTCCACCAGCCAGGTTTCCGCGAAGCCTGGCACGTCCTTCAGCTCGTCGAACTTGCTGGCCGTAGCATGGGCCTGTGAGGCCGTGACCGGCGTGCCGTTTTGCGCGTAGTCGATGGCGTCGGCCAGCAGGCGGGAGAGCGGCAGCGCCTTACCGGTCATCTCGCGAGAGACCTTCAGCGCCTCGTCCCAGCCGCTCACGGTTCCGGCGACGGTCAGCGCCGCCCGCGGTCCGCGATGGGGGATCTGCGTTAGCCCGTCGTAGGCGGCAAGCGTTGCGCGCGATCCCGCCGCGCCGCTGGCATCGATGGCGACGGGTTCGCCTTCCGGCGGCACGATAAGCCAGAAGCCATCGCCGCCCAGCCCGTTCATGTGGGGGTAAACCACGGCAATGGTGGCCGCCGCGGCGACCATTGCTTCTATCGCGCTGCCCCCTTCGCGCAGCACCGCCAGCGCGCTCTGGCTGGCAAGATGGTGGGGCGCAACGGCCATGCCGTGCGTGGAGACATTACTTTGCATGAAGAGTCCTCATAACCCTGAAAGTCACAAGGTGCTGCAAAAGCTGTTCCAGTTCTGAAAGAAAAGTTTCAGTAAACTGGCACGTATAATGAAAGGTAGAATGAAAGGCAAAATGTGATGAAACAAAAGTTACAGAGGCGCTATGGAACAACTGGATGAACGTCTGAAAGCACAGTACCCGTCGCTGTCGCCGCAGGAGCAGCGGGTGGCGGACTTTATTTTTGACCATTTTGATGACCTGATTAGCTACAACAGCGCCGAGCTGGCGCAGCTGAGCGGGGTGTCGAAAGCCACGGTGAGCCGCCTGTTTAAGCGTCTGGGCTATGAGAAATATAAGGACATGCGCGACGAGCTGCGCACCCTGCGCCAGAGCGGGATGCCGCTTACCGATAACCGCGACGCGGTGCAGGGCAATACCCTGCTGGCGCGCCACTATAAGCAGGAGATGGCAAACCTGACCCAGTGGGTCAATGCCCTCGACGCGCAGCAGTTTGCCGACGCGTTGGCCTGCATGGTGAAGGCGCGGCGCGTCGTCATTATCGGCATGCGTAATGCCTATCCGGCGGCACTGCACCTGCGCCAGCAGCTGCTGCAGGCGCGCGGTCAGGTGCTGGTCCTACCGCAGCCCGGGCAGAGCCTGAGCGAGGAGCTGGTGGATTTAACGCCGGACGATATGGTGGTCATGATGGCCTTTCGCCGCCGCCCGCGCATCATACGCCCGCTGATGCAGCAGCTTCAGAGCAGCGGAATTCCGGTGCTGCTGATGTGCGAGCCGCAGGCGCACAGCCTGTTTCCGCTGGCGAGCTGGCAGCTCTGCGCCCCGCTGGACAGCGTCTCGGCCTATGACAGCTATTCCTCGGTCAACAGCCTGATTAACCTGCTGGCAAATGCCTTCCTGCATGACATTCTCGATAAAGGCCGTCCGCGCATTCACGAGATTGCCTCCCTCTACCAGCAGCTGGACGAACTCGAACAACGATAATGGGGCATCAGGCTGGTGCTTTGCATTAAAATGGTGCAACTGGCGGGTCGGGAAAACGCACGGTTTTTCGACCCGCCCGCGTTCAATCAGGCTTCAAAAGAATATTTCCCGCTTCGCCTTATCTGGCACATTAGTTGCAAAATCACATTCAAAGAATCTTTTGTTTCATGTTAACGTTACGGGGAAGCACCATGAAAAAATTGTTGATTGCACTGGCCGGGGCCGCATGCCTCTTCACACAGCTGCCGGCAAAGGCTGACCAGCTTCAGGATATCGAGAAGCGCGGCACCATCCGCATTGCCGTTCCGCAGGACTTCCCGCCGTTTGGCTCGGTCGGGACCGATCTGCAGCCGCAGGGCTATGACATCGACATGGCGCGCTATCTGGCCAAACAGATGAAGCTCAAGCTGCAGCTGGTGCCGGTAACCAGCGCCAACCGCGTGCCGTACCTGCAAACCGATAAGGTGGATCTGGTCATTTCAAGCCTCGGTAAAAACCCGGAACGCGAGAAGGTGATCGACTTTAGCCGCGCCTACGCGCCGTTCTTCCTCGGCGTGTTTGGTCCGAAAGGGGCCGAGCTGAAAGACGCTGCCGCGCTGAGCGGAAAAACCATCGGCGTGACGCGCGGGGCGGTGGAGGACATGGTGCTTACTAGCCTGGCGCCGAAAGACGCGGACGTGAAGCGCTACGAAGATAATAACACCACGCTCTCCGCCTATCTCTCCGGACAGGTGCAGTACGTGGCGACCGGCAACCTCGTGGTGGCGGCCATTTCGCGCCAGAACGCGGATAAAGCCCCGGTGCCGAGCTTTATGCTGAAAGACTCGCCGTGCTTTATTGGCCTGAAGAAGAACGAACCGGCCCTGAAGGCAAAAGTGGACGCGCTGATTGAGCAGGGCATCAAGGACGGCACGCTCAACGGCCTGTCCGAGCAATGGCTGAAGGCCCCGCTGCCGGCAAACCTTGGCGCCTGAGCCGATGACTGAGCAACTTGATTTCTCCGCGCTCTGGCCGCACTGGCCGGAGCTGCTGGCGGGGCTGTGGGTCACCGTTCAGCTGACGGTCATGGCGACCGTCGGCGGGCTGGCGACAGGAATTTTCGGGGCGGCTATCCGCAGCGGACGCACCACCTGGTTCAGCCGGATCTGGGGCGCGTACGTGGAAATTATCCGCAACACGCCGTTTGTGGTGCAGCTGTTTTTCATTGTCTTCGGCCTGCCGAATCTCGGGCTGAAGATGACGGCGGGGGAAGCGGCGCTGCTGGCCATGGTGGTGAACCTGGGCGCCTACAGCACCGAAATTATCCGCGCGGGCATTCAGGTCACGCCGAAAGGGCAGTGGGAAGCCGGACGCGTGCTGGGGCTGACCCGCCTGCAGACCTTTATTCGCGTGGTGCTGCCGCCCGCGCTGCAGCGCATTTACCCGGCGCTGGTGAGCCAGTGCATTATCGTGATGCTCGGCTCGTCGGTGGTGTCTCAGGTCTCGTATGAAGAGCTGACCTTCGCCGCCAACCTGATCCAGTCCAGAACGTTTTTAAGCTTTGAGGTTTATCTGGTGACAACCGGCATTTACTTAGCGCTGTCGATTACCCTGCGCCAGCTGATGATGGCGGCGGGACGCAAATGGCTGGGGGTGCAGGCATGATGACCACCTTTACCGACTGGGACATTATTCGCAACCTGCTGCTGGCCGGACGCTGGACGGTGCTGCTGTCGCTGGTGGCGTTTGTCGGCGGGGCGGTGGTGACGCTGCCGCTCCTGCTGCTGCGCCTCACGGGCGGGCGCGCGGTGAAGCGCATCATCCGCGGCTATATTGAGCTGTTCCAGGGCACGCCGCTGCTGATGCAGCTGTTCCTGGCCTTCTTCGGCGTGGCGCTGTTCGGCATCGACGTCTCGCCGTGGACCGCCGCCTCGCTGGCGCTCACGTTCTACACCAGCGCGTTTCTGCTCGATATCTGGTTTGGCAGCATTCGCGCGCTGCCGAAAGGGCAGTGGGAAGCCTCGCGCTGTCTGGGGCTGACCTTTGGCCAGACCCTGTTTCGCGTCGTCGCCCCGCAGGCGCTGCGCATCGGCATCGCCCCGACGGTCGGCTTTGCCGTGCAGGTGATTAAAGGCACCGCGCTGGCGTCGATTATCGGCTTTATCGAGCTGACCAAGGCCGGGACCATGCTGACCAACGTGACGTATCAGCCGTTTAAGGTCTTTGCGCTGGTGGCGCTCGGCTACTTTATTCTGTGTTATCCGCTGTCGCGCTACAGCCGCTATCTGGAGACGAAATTCAATGCCTCTCATCACCATTAATCAGGTGCAGAAGTACTACGGCGATAACCACGTGCTCAAGGGCGTCGATCTGGATATCGACATGGGCCAGGTGATCTCCATCATCGGGCGCAGCGGGTCGGGCAAAAGCACGCTGCTGCGCTGCATCAACGGGCTGGAAGGCTATCAGGACGGCAGCATCAAGCTGGGCGGCATGACCATTACCGACCGGGATTCTCAGGCGCGCGAAATCAGCCGCTCGGTCGGGATGGTGTTCCAGAGCTTCAACCTGTTTCCGCACATGACGGCGCTGGAAAACGTGATGCTCGCCCCGCGTCGGGTGCTGAAGAAAAGCGCCGCCGAATGCCGCGAGCTGGCGAAGCAGATGCTGGAGAAAGTGGGCTTAGGCGATCGTCTGGATTACTACCCGTCGAGCCTCTCCGGCGGCCAGCAGCAGCGCGTGGCGATTGCCCGCGCGCTGGCGATGTCACCTAAAGTTTTACTCTGCGACGAGATCACCTCCGCGCTCGACCCGGAGCTGGTGGGCGAAGTGCTCAGGGTGCTCGAGCAGCTGGCGGCCGAGGGGATGACGCTCATACTGGTTACCCATGAAATGAATTTTGCCCGCGAAGTGGGCGACCGCGTGGTGTTTATGCACCAGGGGAAAGTCTGGGAGCAGGGCGACAGCAAAACGCTGTTTGCCAACCCGCAGACCACGGAACTGAAGCAGTTCATCTCCTCCGTGCGCGGCCTCAACTGATAAGGACTGACAAATGGATATCGCACGCTTTCCGCAAATCAACCCGCCGCAGCGCCTGCTGATGGGGCCGGGCCCGATCAACGCCGACCCGCGCGTGCTGCGCGCCATGTCGAGCCAGCTGATCGGCCAGTACGATCCGGCCATGACCCACTACATGAACGAGGTGATGGCGCTCTATCGCGGGGTGTTCCGCACCGAAAACCGCTGGACGATGCTGGTGGACGGCACCTCCCGCGCGGGGATTGAAGCCATTCTGGTTTCCGCCATCCGCCCCGGAGATAAGGTGCTGGTGCCGGTCTTTGGCCGCTTTGGTCACCTGCTGTGCGAAATTGCCCGCCGCTGCCGCGCGGAGGTGCATACCATCGAGGTGCCGTGGGGTGAGGTGTTTACCCCGGACCAGGTGGAGGATGCGATTAAGCGTATTCGTCCGCGCCTGCTGCTGACCGTGCAGGGCGACACCTCCACCACCATGCTGCAGCCGCTCGCCGAGCTCGGCGCCATCTGCCGCCGCTACGACGTGCTGTTCTACACCGACGCCACCGCGTCGCTCGGCGGCAACGCGCTGGAGACCGACGCCTGGGGGCTGGATGCCGTCTCGGCCGGGATGCAGAAGTGCCTCGGCGGCCCGTCGGGCACCTCGCCGATCACCCTGAGCGCGCGCATGGAGGAGGCGATCCGTCGCCGCAAATGCGTTGAGGAGGGCATTCGTACCGACGCCCACCGCGACGGCGACGAGGAGATGATCTACTCCAACTATTTCGATCTCGGCATGGTGATGGACTACTGGGGGCCGGAGCGGCTTAACCACCATACCGAAGCCACCACCGCGCTGTTTGGTGCCCGCGAGTGCGCGCGTCTGATCCTGCAGGAAGGGCTGGATAACGGCATTGCGCGCCACAGGCTGCACGGCGATGCGCTGCTGAAAGGCATTCAGGCGATGGGGCTTGAGACCTTCGGCGACCTGAAGCACAAGATGAACAACGTGCTGGGCGTGGCGATCCCGCAGGGCGTTAACGGCGACCAGGTGCGTAAGCTGATGCTGGAAGATTTCGGGATTGAAATCGGCACCTCGTTTGGCCCGCTGCACGGCAAGGTGTGGCGCATTGGCACCATGGGCTACAACGCGCGCAAGGACTGCGTGATGACCACCCTGAGCGCGCTGGAGTCGGTGCTGAACTACCTGAAATTCACGACCACGCAGGGGGCCGCCATGCAGGCCGCGTGGGACCACTATCGCCGCGAGACGCCGCAATGAGCCCGGCGGCAGAACGGGTGATGGCGCGCGCCGACGCGCTGGCCGCCATCAGCGAAACCCCGGATGCGCTGACGAGAGTCTATCTCTCCACGCAGCATCTGCAGGCCAACCAGCTGGTCGGAGAGTGGATGCGCCAGGCGGGCATGACCGTCTGGCAGGACAGCGTGGGCAATATCTGTGGACGCTACGAAGGCGCGCAGGAGGGAGCCCAGGCTGTGCTGCTCGGCTCGCATCTGGACACCGTGCGCAATGCCGGACGCTACGACGGCATGCTCGGGGTGCTCACCGCCATTGAGGTGGTGGACGGCCTGCACCAGCAGGGGCTACATCTGGCCCAGGCGATTGAGATTGTTGGTTTTGGCGACGAAGAGGGGACCCGTTTTGGCATCACCCTGCTAGGCAGCCGGGGCGTTACGGGCACCTGGCCGCAGGGCTGGCTGGAGGCGTGTGATGCAAGCGGCATCAGCGTGGCGCAGGCGATGGTGCAGGCCGGGCTCGACCCCGCTCGCGTGGCGCTGGCGGCACGGCATCAGGACGATTTCAGCGCCTGTCTGGAACTGCACATCGAACAGGGGCCGTGTCTGGAGCAGGAAGGTCTGGCGCTGGGCGTGGTGGAGGCCATTAACGGCGCGCGCCGCCTAAGCTGCCGCTTCACCGGCGAGGCCGGACACGCGGGCACCGTGCCGATGAATCACCGTAAAGATGCCCTGGCCGCCGCAGCCGAATGGATGGTGCTGATTGAAAACGCCACACGGAAACGCGGCGGCAATCTGGTCGCGACGGTCGGGGAACTGCGCTGCCTGCCCGGTGCGGTCAACGTGATCCCCGGCGAGGTTGCGCTCTCGCTGGATATTCGCGGCCCGCAGGATGCCCCGCTTGACGCGCTGCTTACTGAACTGCTGGCGCATGCGCAGGCCATTGCCACTCGTCGCGGGCTGAGCTTCGGCTCCGAGGAGTTTTACCGGATCGCCGCCACGCCGTGCGATGCGCGCCTGCGGCATCTGCTGGGGGACGCCGTTACGTCGGTGCAGGGACATTCATTATCGCTGCCCAGCGGCGCCGGGCATGACACCATCGCGCTGGCAGAACGCTGGCCGGTCGGCATGCTGTTTGTGCGCTGCAGGGGGGGCGTCAGCCACCATCCGGCGGAATCGGTGATGGCTGAGGATGTTGCCCTGGCGATTGAGGCGTTTGGGCGGGCGGTGAGAGCGCTTGCTGACGGTGGCGCGCGTTAAGCCACCGAACGCACCGCATCTTCGATATCAGCGCTCACCCGTACATCCTGGTCGTCAAAAACCATGCAGTGACGGTCGTCAAACGCCACGTCTATCTTCTGCCAGGGGGCGAACTTCACGTCGCCCGGCAGCAAGATCTTCACGTTGTCATGGCCATAGCATTGCCCAAACAGGTAAGTATTGTTTCCCAGTCGCTCCACCACTTCACAGTTAAATTCCAGCCGCGTGCCGCGGTGAAGGTCGGTGGTTAAATGTTCCGGACGGATGCCCAGCGTGACCTGACTGCCCGGCTGCAGCGGTGTGGTGGTCATCGCGAGCGTGAGCGACTTCTGCTGCGACAATCTGACGGTGAGCTTGCCCGGCTGCCAGGCTTCAACGGTCGCCGGCAGAAAGTTCATCTTCGGAGAACCTATAAACCCGGCGACAAACTTATTCACCGGTTTGTAATAGAGATCCATCGGCGCACCCATCTGTTCAACCTTGCCGTAGTTCATGACCACAATTTTGTCGGCCAGGGTCATCGCTTCGATCTGGTCGTGCGTGACATACACCATGGTGGTTTTCAGCTCCTGGTGAAGTCGGGCAAGGTGAAGACGCATCTCGACGCGCAGTTCGGCGTCCAGGTTAGAGAGCGGTTCATCGAACATAAAGACGCGCGGATTGCGCACGATGGCGCGGCCTATTGCCACGCGCTGGCGCTGCCCGCCCGAGAGCTGTTTAGGTTTGCGGTCCAGCAGGTGGGAGAGCTGCAGCGTTTTTGCCACCATCTCCACCTGATGACGGATTCGATCTTTCGGGACCTTATTCACCTTCAGCCCGTAGCCCATGTTCTCGGCGACCGTCATGTGCGGATAGAGCGCGTAGGACTGAAACACCATCGCCACGCCGCGGTGGGAAGGCGCAACGTCATTCATCACCTCATTACCGATTAAGACTTCACCTTCGCTAATCTCCTCCAGACCGGCAATCATGCGCAGCATGGTCGATTTACCGCAGCCGGAAGGGCCAACAAAGACGGCGAATTCACCGTCTTCAATTTCAAGATTCACGTTGTGCAAGGTGACGGTGTCGCCAAAGCGCTTGGTGACGTTCCTCAACTGTATGTTTGACATCAGTGTTCCCCGAGTAAACCGCTGTCTATGTTTTACGTATAACAATATGTGTCAACATAGCTGGACGGTGCAATTTGTCTGCATTGACTATAACTTCCAGTATTCATGCGCCCTATACAGATTTTCCATTAATGTTATGACGATCACACAACTTACAGTTTTTTGTAGAGTTATCATGATGTGAAGGGTAGCGTATACCAAACCAAAGATATTTGATGTCATACGTGCAGCATCTGAGTTTGCGGAGTTTTAGATGAGGCAGAAAAGGCGTTAAATGTCATAGCAACCATAAAATTGTTATACGTTCACATTAGGTTTGTAATGAAAAAGAACCTACTTGCCGCTCTGATCCTCTCTACGCTCGCGGTGCAGGTACATGCCACCACGCAGCTTAACGTCTGGGAAGACATCAAGAAGTCGTCCGGTATCAAGGATGCGGTGGCCGACTTTGAAAAACAGTACGACGTTAAGGTCAACGTCCAGGAAACCCCTTACGCCCAGCAGCTGGAAAAACTGCGCCTGGACGGCCCGGCGGGCATTGGCCCGGACGTGCTGGTGATCCCTAACGATCAGCTGGGCGGCGCCGTGGTGCAAGGGCTGCTGACTCCTCTGAATCTGGAGGCTAAGCAGACCGAACAGTACACCCCGGCCTCGATCAATGCCTTCAAAATGGATAATGCCCTTTACGGCGTGCCGAAAGCGGTCGAGACGCTGGTGCTGATCTACAACAAAGACCTCATCGACAAGCCGCTCAACTCGCTGCAGGACTGGTATGACTTTTCGAAACAGCAGCGCGCGAAAAACCAGTACGGCCTTCTCGCCAAGTTCGACCAGATTTACTACAGCTGGGGGGCAATTTCCCCGATGGGCGGCTACATCTTCGGTCAAAACGACAAGGGCGGCTATAACGCCAGCGACGTTGGCCTCAACAAGCCGGGTGCGGTAGAGGCCGTGACGTACCTGAAAAAATTCTACGCCGACGGGATCTTCCCGGCCGGGATAGTTGGTGACAACGGCCTGAACGCCATTGACTCCCTGTTCACCGAGAAGAAAGCGGCAGCCGTGATCAACGGGCCGTGGGCATTCCAGCCGTATGAAGCGGCAGGCATCAACTACGGCGTGGCGCCGCTGCCAATGCTGCCGGACGGCAAGCCGATGAGATCTTTTCTCGGCGTGAAAGGCTACGTTGTCTCCACGTGGAGCAAAGACAAAGCCCTGGCGCAGAAATTTATCGAATTCATCAACCAGCCGCAGTATGTGAAAACGCGCTACATCGCCACGCGTGAGATCCCGCCGCTGACGGCAATGATTGACGATCCGGTTATCAAAAACGACGAAAAAGCGAGTGCCGTCGCGGTACAGGCGGCGCGCGCAACCGCCATGCCGGGCATCCCTGAGATGGGCGAAGTCTGGGGGCCAGCCAACGCCGCGCTGGAGCTGAGCCTGACCGGCAAACAGGATCCTAAAGCCGCGCTGGATAGCGCAGAAAAACAGGTCCAGATGCAAATCGAAGCCATGCAGGCCAGCAACCAGTAATTTTCTGCCGTCGCAAAACGGGAGGGCTCTCTCCCGTTTTATTGAAAGGAGTTGTCTGTGAGTATCATCCCGGAAAATTTTGCCAGAACGCACGGGGCCGGGCGCCATGCCTGGACCGGCCTGCTGCTGGCGGTCATCCCCGGCTTCGGCCAGTTCTACCATCGTCAGTGGCTGAAAGGGATTATCTTCCTGGTGCTGCTGGCCAGTTTTATCGGCGTATTCGCCGATTTTCTGCGCGAAGGGCTGTGGGGGCTGGTGACGCTGGGGGAGGAGGTGCCGCGGGATAACTCCATCTTCCTGCTGGCTGAGGGGATCATCAGCGTGCTGATCGCCGCGTTTGGCGTGATGGTCTGGTACCTGTCGATGCGTGATGCGTGGGTGAATGGCAGAAAACGCGATGAGGGACTCGCACTTAACAGCGTGCGCAAGCAGTACCAGATGCTGCTGAGTGACGGCTTCCCGTATCTTATGATCACGCCCGGCTTTATCCTGCTGGTGTTTGTGGTGGTGTTCCCGATCCTGTTCGGCTTTGCCATCGCCTTTACCAACTACAACCTGTACCACACGCCGCCGGCAAAGCTGGTGGACTGGGTCGGCTTTAAGAACTTCATCAATATCTTCACGCTTTCCATCTGGCGTTCGACCTTCTTCGACGTGCTGCAGTGGACGGTGGTCTGGACGCTGCTCGCCACCACGCTGCAGTGTACCGTGGGCGTGCTGCTGGCCATTCTGGTCAACCAGAAGGATCTGCGCTTTAAGCCGCTGATCCGCACCATCTTCATTCTGCCGTGGGCGGTACCGGGTTTTGTCACCATTCTGGTGTTTGCCGGGATGTTCAACGACTCCTTTGGGGTGATCAACAACGCCATACTGGCCTTCTTCGGCATCGCGCCAAAAGCGTGGATGACCGATCCGTTCTGGACCAAAACGGCGCTGATTATGATGCAGACCTGGCTCGGCTTCCCGTTTGTTTTCGCCATGACCACCGGCGTGCTGCAGGCCATTCCGGACGATCTGTACGAAGCGGCGACCATGGACGGCGCCAGCAGCGCGACCAGGCTACGCACCATCACGCTGCCGCTGGTGCTGTACTCGATTGCGCCGATTCTGATCACCCAATACACCTTCAACTTCAATAACTTCAACATCATCTACCTGTTCAATAACGGCGGTCCGGCGGTGGTGGGGTCAAATGCGGGTGGGACGGATATCCTGGTGTCGTGGATCTACAAACTGACGATGTCCTCTTCGCAATACGCGATTGCGGCGACCATCACTATCCTGCTGTCGATCTTTGTCGTCGGGCTGGCGCTGTGGCAGTTCCGCGCCACGAAATCGTTCAAAAATGACGACATGGCGTAAGGAACGCAACAATGGCTCAATCACAAAGTATTAAACGTGAGAAGTGGGTACGCCTCTCGCTCTCCTGGCTGGTTATCGTGCTGGTCTCGACAATCATCATTTACCCGCTGGTGTGGACGGTCGGCGCGTCGTTTAACGCGGGTAATAGCCTGCTGAGCTCGTCGATTATTCCCGAGAACTTCTCGATGCAGCATTACGCCGACCTGTTCAACGGCCAGGTGAACTACATGACCTGGTACTGGAACTCGATGAAAATCAGCTTTCTGACCATGGTGCTGACCCTAATCAGCGTCAGCTTTACCGCCTACGCGTTTTCGCGCTTTCGCTTTAAGGGGCGTCAGAACGGGCTGATGCTGTTCCTGCTGCTGCAGATGATCCCGCAGTTCTCGGCGCTGATTGCCATCTTCGTGCTGTCCCAGCTTTTGGGTCTTATCAATAGCCATCTGGCGCTGGTGCTGATCTACGTGGGCGGCATGATCCCGATGAACACTTACCTGATGAAAGGCTACCTCGATGCCATTCCGAAAGATCTGGATGAATCCGCGCGCATGGACGGGGCCAGCAACTTCCGGATTTTCATCGAAATTATCATGCCGCTTTCGAAGCCGATTGTGGCGGTAGTGGCGCTGTTCTCCTTCACCGGGCCGCTGGGGGATTTCATTCTCTCCAGCACCATTTTGCGCACCCCGGACAAATACACCTTACCCATCGGGCTTTATAACCTGGTGGCGCAAAAAATGGGTGCCAGCTACACCACCTACGCGGCAGGCGCGGTCCTGATTGCGGTGCCGGTGGCGATCCTCTACCTCGCCTTACAAAAATATTTCGTCTCCGGACTGACCTCCGGGAGCACAAAGGGATAATCATGAAAAGACTCAAACCCGCTTTGCTCGCTGTTTGCCTCTCCTGCGGTCTTGCCGCCAGCGCTTTTGCTGCTGAGGCGGTGAAAACGCGTCCATTTAACGCCATGCCGGCGGATTTTATTAAGGGGGCGGATATTTCAACCCTGCTGGAAGCAGAACAACACGGCGCGAAATTCTATAACCAGAACGGCCAGCAGCAGGACGCGATTGCTATCCTCAAAGCTAACGGCGTGAACACCGTGCGCCTGCGCCTGTGGGTAGATCCGCAGGATGCGAGCGGCAATACCTACGGCGGCGGCAGTAACAGCCTGGAAAACACGATTGCGCTGGCGAAGCGCGTGAAGGCGCAGGGCCTGAAGCTGCTGCTCGACTTCCACTACAGCGATTTCTGGACAGATCCGGGCAAACAGTTCAAGCCAAAAGCCTGGGAGAAGATGGACTACCCGCAGCTCAAAACGGCGATCCATGACTACACCCGCGATACCATTGCCCGCTTTAAGAAAGAGGGCGTCCTGCCCGACATGGTGCAGATCGGTAACGAAATCAACGGCGGCATGCTGTGGCCGGAAGGCAAAAGCTGGGGGCAGGGCGGCGGCGAATTTGACCGCCTGGCCGGGCTGCTCAACGCCGCGATTGGCGGGCTAAAAGAGAATCTGACCGGCGGCGAGCAGGTGAAAATCATGCTGCACCTGGCGGAAGGGACCAAAAATGACACCTTCCGCTGGTGGTTTGACGAGATCGCGAAGCGCGACGTGCCGTTCGATATTATCGGCCTGTCGATGTACACCTACTGGAACGGGCCGATTAGCGCGCTGAAGGCCAATATGGATGATATCAGCAAGCGCTATAACAAAGACGTGATTGTGGTGGAAGCGGCATACGGCTACACGCTGGACAACTGCGATAACGCCGAGAACAGCTTCCAGGCGAAAGAAGAAAAAGACGGCGGCTATCCGGGCACCGTTCAGGGCCAGTACGATTATATTCACGATTTAATGCAGTCCGTTATTGATGTTCCGGACCATCGCGGCAAGGGCATCTTTTACTGGGAGCCGACCTGGATTGCCGTCCCGGGCACCACGTGGGCGACCAAAGCCGGCATGAAATATATCCATGACGAATGGAAAGAGGGGAATGCCCGCGAGAATCAGGCGTTATTTGATTGTCAGGGAAAAGTGCTGCCATCAATAACGGTATTTAAATAATTTTTATCTTCATTCAGGACGTTTTTAATATGAATAAATTTGCGCCTTTAAGCCCAAAGGTCGCGGCGTTATTGCATGGCGCCGACTATAACCCGGAGCAGTGGGAGAATTACCCCGGTATTATTGAAAAAGATATTGCCATGATGCAGCAGGCCAAATGCAATGTAATGTCGGTGGGGATATTTAGCTGGGCAAAGCTGGAACCGCGTGAAGGGGAATATGATTTTGCGTGGCTGGATAATATTATTGAAAAACTGTATGCGGCAGGTATTCATATTTTCCTTGCTACCCCAAGCGGCGCGCGTCCGGCGTGGATGTCGCAAAAATACCCTGAGGTGCTGCGCGTGGGGCGCAACCGCGTGCCCGCGCTGCACGGAGGACGGCATAACCACTGCATGTCATCGCCGGTGTACCGCGAGAAGACCTTCACCATTAACCGCCTGCTGGCAGAGCGTTATTCACACCATCCGGCGGTGCTGGGCTGGCATATCTCCAATGAATACGGCGGCGAATGTCACTGTCACCTGTGCCAGGCGCGTTTTCGCGACTGGCTGAAGGCGCGCTATAAAACCCTGGACGCGCTGAACCACGCGTGGTGGAGCACCTTCTGGAGCCATACCTACACCGACTGGTCGCAGATAGAGTCCCCCGCGCCGCAGGGAGAAGTGTCGATTCACGGCCTGAACCTCGACTGGCGTCGTTTCAATACCGCGCAGGTGACCGATTTCTGCCGCCATGAAGTGGCCCCGCTAAAAGCCGCGAATGCACAACTGCCGGTGACCACCAACTTTATGGAGTATTTCTACGACTACGACTACTGGCAGCTTGCGAAGGCGATCGACTTTATCTCCTGGGACAGCTACCCGATGTGGCATAGGGAGAGAGACGAAACGGCGCTTGCCTGCTACACCGCCATGTATCACGACATGATGCGCAGCCTCAAGGGCGGCAAACCCTTCGTACTGATGGAGTCGACGCCGAGCACCACCAACTGGCAGCCAACCAGCAAGCTGAAAAAGCCGGGGATGCATATTCTCTCGTCAATGCAGGCGGTGGCGCACGGGGCGGATTCGGTGCAGTACTTCCAGTGGCGTAAAAGCCGCGGGTCGGTGGAGAAATTCCACGGTGCGGTTATCGACCATGTAGGGCATCTGGATACCCGCGTAGGGCGTGAAGTAACGCGCCTGGGCGAGATGCTGGCCCGCCTGCCGGAGGTCGCAGGCTGCCGTACCGAGGCCCGGGTGGCGATCGTCTTCGACCAGCAAAACCGCTGGGCGCTGGACGATGCCGAAGGTCCGCGCAATATGGGAATGGAGTACGAAAAAACCGTCAACGAGCACTATCGTCCGTTCTGGGAAAAAGGCATCGCTGTGGACGTCATTGACGCTGACGGCGATCTTAGCCACTACGCGCTGGTGATTGCCCCCATGCTTTACATGATCCGCGATGGATTTGCCGAGCGGGCAGAAGCCTTTGTGGCCAATGGCGGGCATCTGGTGACGACCTACTGGACCGGCGTGGTGGATGAGAACGATCTCTGCCATCTGGGCGGTTTCCCTGGGCCGCTGCGCAAGCTCCTGGGCATCTGGGCGGAAGAGATCGACTGCCTGGGCGAGGGGGAGCGCAACCTGATTCAGGGGCTGGCGGGCAACGCGGCAGGCCTGCAGGGGCCGTATCAGGTGCGGCATTTATGCGAGCTGATCTATGCGGAGTCCGCACAAGTGCTGGCGACCTACCGCGATGATTTCTACGCCGGTCGCCCCGCGGTAACGGTCAACCGCGTCGGGAAAGGCAAGGCGTGGCACGTCGCTTCTCGCAACGATCTGCCGTTCCAGCGCGATTTCTTCGCCGGGATTATCAGCGAGCTGGCGCTGCCGCGCGCCATCGAGGGTGAACTCCCGCCGGGCGTGGTTGCCACAGCGCGCACGGATGGCGATACCACCTGGGTGTTTGTACAGAACTACACGGCGCAGCAGCAGTACATCACGCTGCCGAAAGGGTATACCGACTGCATAACCGATGCCGTGGCAGCGGGCGATACCGTACTGCTGCCGTGGGACTGTCGAGTGCTCAGGCGTAAAGCGTAGTTGATTTTCTCCCTCTCCCTGTGGGAGAGGGTTGGGGTGAGGGCATCAGACCGCACCGTCCGGGCAACATGGCAAAGAGCCTGCTCCACGAGCAGGCATTTTTTTATCTGCATAGAATGAGGCGTATTATGGACAGTCAAATTACCCAGCGTTTAATTCCCGCGTTTGGCGGCGACGATAATATTGAACACGTCGAAGCCTGTATTACCCGCCTGCGCGTGACGGTTAACGATTTAAATAAGATCGATTCACAGGCGCTACAGAATGAAGGGGCGCTGGGCGTTATTATTATCGGTCAGCAGGTGCACGCCATATTTGGCAGGCAGTCTGATGCCTTACGTCAGCTATTAGATGAACACTTTAATCAGTAAATATAAAAAAGGGATAGCCAAAATAATGGCTATCCCTGAGCAGAGATATACGCTGCAATTAGCTGGAGATACAATAACGATTAACGCATTTTAAAAATGAAGGCTTACCACCAGGCTTCGACCTGCACGCCAAAGTTCCAGGTATTATTCGCGGTGCCGTCCTCGAAGGATTTCCCTTTTTCGGAATCATTCAGGTAAGAAGCAAACACGCGCAGTTCCGGACGCGACATAAAGTCAGGGCCATCGGCCAGCCCCAGGGCAATGGTGTATTTCTCGCCGCTCTGCTTGTAGTCAGACCCGTCGGTGTAGGTGTCTTTCTGGTAGAAACCACCCACTTCGCCAATCAGGCGGACATACTCGGTAAACTGGTACTGCGCGCGGCCGACAAGTGAAATCAGGCGGGATTTATCGGTATATTGCGTAGTATCGTCCGCCGAACCCCAGGTCAACACGTGGTTGAAAGAGAGCTTGTCGGTAATGGGAATTAAGCCGGTGTTAATCACGCGGTAGCCGCTGGCATCGTTCACATAGTTCCACATGTCGTACCAGCCGCCCCCCTGGGACACCATGTTCTGCGCCAGGCCTTTATTAGCGTACTGCAGCACCAGCTTGTTGTATCCGCCCAGCATGTCCTGGCTGATCTCGCCGGTCACCATCACGCCGTTGTCGGCCTCGTAAAGGCCGCCGTACTCTTTCTGTTTGTTGGTCGGGTTCGGCATGGCGTAATCAATACCCACTTCTGTCCATGCGCCCGCCCACGGTTTCCAGCCCGCATAGCGAAGATCGATATAGTTGATGTTTACGTCGTTATCACCGTCAACGCGGTAGTCCACGTCGTTGGCATCGCCGCGGATCCACGCCACGGAGACCGCACCGGGGCCGAGCGTATAGTTCTCAATACCTGCACCGGATCCCGAGATATTCCAGTATTTGGTGTCGATGATGTGCAGGTCGTGGCGCTGGTAATAGCGCTTCCCACCCCAGATAACCGCGTTGGGATCGCCCGGAATTAGCCCCTTGATCTGCAGGTTCAGCTGACGCAGGCCAAACTGGGCATCGTCGCCAAAGGTGGTTTCATTATCGTTTGAACCGTCAGACACCATGCTCACCATGCTGTCGAGATAAAAGCTTACGTCGTTCTTTTTGTAGACCTCAGAGCCCAGTTCCAGCTCACCGTAGGTATCGGCTTCGTTACCCAGACGGCCAATTTTGTTCTTCTGCCACTCCTCCATCCCACCATCCCGTGAGACGCCCACGCCGGAGCGAAGATAGCCATGAAAATCAATCGGTACCGAAGACGCGGCAAACAGCGATGGAGACGCTAACGCGGCAGCCAGCGCAACGGATACAGAGCGGATCGTCGTGTTCATTGTTACCCTCTTATTGTTTTGTAATACGTTCACAAATCCGCTGTCATAAAATGCCTAAACCTGTTTTCTGGCAATTACACGATCCTAAATGTGTGATTAACTGCAAATAAAATAGACTATTTTGTTACGAGTGATGAGCTGGTCCACAAATTGTGTCATTGTGAGCGTCATACTTTTTTGGTGCATTTTGCTCGCGAGATGAGGGTGGTAAGCGTTTTTTATCAGCGCCCCTGTTACAATCAGCGCATAACAACATAAGGAACCGGACCATGAAGTCGAAAAGCGCAACGTTAGAGGACGTCGCACGCCACGCGGGCGTCTCCTATCAGACCGTGTCCAGGGTGCTGAATAAATCTGCCAATGTATCCGAAGCCACGCGTCACAAGGTGGAGAAATCCATAGCGTTATTGCGGTATGTGCCGAATCGCCTGGCCCAGCAGCTGGTCGGCAAGCAGAGTCAGACCGTCGGGCTGGTGACTATTTCACTGGCTCTGCACGCGCCTTCCCAGGTGGCCGCAGCGGTAAAACGCTATGCGAACGTGGAGGGATACCAGGTGCTGATCTCGATGATCGATGAGAACGTCAACCAAAGCATTCAGGATTCTATCAACGAGCTGAAGTCCCAGCTGGTGAGCAAGGTGATCATTAACGTGCCGCTGGAGGCCGAAGAGGCGCAGAAAATCGCCACCGAAAACGACGATATCGTCTGTCTTTTCCTGGACGTCGACCCGTACAGTTCCGTGTTTAACGTTTCGTTTAACCCGGCGGACGGGACCCGCGCCAGCGTTAAATACCTTTACGAGCTGGGCCATCGCGACATCGCCCTGCTGGCGGGGCCGGAGTCCTCTGTGTCGGCACAGTTGAGGCTAAAAAGTTGGATCGAAACCCTGAAGGGTTACGGGCTGGAGCCCGCCTCGGTGATCCGCGGCAACTGGGATGCGCAGAGCGGGTATGCCGGCGCGCTGCAGATGCTGCGCGAAACGCCGCAGTTTTCCGCCGTGCTGGTGGCCAACGACCAGATGGCGCTGGGCGTACTAAGCGCCTTCCACCAGCAGCAGATTTCCATTCCGGGCGAGAAGTCGGTGATTGGCTACGATGATACCTACGAAAGCTCGTTCTTCTACCCGGCGCTGACGACGGTCTCACTGGATTTAGATCTGCAGGGTAAAGAGGCGGTGCGCCGCATTCTGGACAGCGGCGAAGAGAGTGCCCTGCGCATGTCCTCGATTTTACCTGCTCGTCTGGTGGTGCGACAGTCTACCGGGCCGAAAGGGGAGAAGGGAAAAAACCTCCAGGCGCTGGCCCAGCAGCTGCGCGAGATTGCGCATCAGCTGGGTGACGTGTAGCACAGTGAGCACCTCAATCACAGGAAAGAGGTGCTCGCAAGATTACTCCAGCCCCAGCGTATATTGCGCAATCTTGAAGTAGATAATCAGACCGGTGCCGTCGATAAGCGTCGCGATAAACGGCGCGGAGACGACCGCCGGGTCAATGCCGCAGCGCTTGAGCACCATCGGAATGACGGACGACACAATCGCACTCCACAGCGTAATGCACACCAGCGTCAGGCTGACGATAAGCGTAATTTCCAGCCCAATCCCCATCATCCAGGCGCGAATGCATCCGGCGATACCGAGCGTGGCGGCAATCATCAGCGAGGTGGTCATCTCTTTGCGCAGCACGCGGCCAACGTCGCGCAGACGCACTTCCCCCAGCGCCATGGCGCGCACCAGCGTGGAGGTGATCTGCGTCCCGCTGTTGCCGCCCGTGCCGATCAGCAGCGGAATAAAGAACGCCAGCGCGATGGCGGACTCCAGCGCCTCTTCAAAATGCTGAATGACCGAGCTGGTGTAGGCTTCCGCGACAAACAGCAGCAGCAGCCAGACGGAGCGTTTTTTCCACAGGCTGAAGGCGCTGGTTTCCAGATAGGGCTTTTCCAGCGGCAGCGTCGCCCCCTGAAGCTGAGCATCTTCGGTGACGTCATCTTCCAGCAGATGGGCGATTTCGCGTTCGGTCAGGCAGCCGACAAGCTTGCCGTGGGTGACCACGGGCACCACATCCGCGCCGCCGTGCGCCAGCAGTCCGGCAACGTCGGCACGTTCATCCTCCGGTTTGACCTGCAAAAACTGCGAAATCATCAGCGATTTCACCGGCTGTACCGTGTCGGCGGTCTGCAGCAATTTACGCACGGCAATCATGCCCGCCAGGCGGCCATTGTCTTCAATAAAAATATGCGACGGAATATCATCATCTTTTAATTTTTCGAAGAATTGCTCGCGCGCCAGCGCCACGCATAATGAAATATCGAGGACGATAAAATCGGTATTCATATATTGCGCGATGGCGCTGTCATTGAATGCCAGGTTTTGGTTGTGAATAGCGTAAGACATAGTGAATTCCCTTTGAATAATAACATCTCTCAGGGGCGAGCAAGACAGGGCATGTCGAAGAGGAGATCCCCACGTCCTGGGTTCAGCACTGTACACCGTATCCCGTGAGGGAAGTTATACTGACAAAGCCTTGATTCGACAGTGCCTGTTTTACCCTGTGTCGGTTCTCTCGAACCTACCAGAGCGATAACGTGTATTTGTACAGGAGCCTCGCCATAACGAGATCGTTTAAAACGTGAGGAATAATACGCCTGTTTAAATTTACCGCTCAGGAATTTAAATAATGTTTAAGAACGGTTTAGATAAATATTATTAATAAAATGTTGAGGGTCTATTTAAGTTAATTCCTTTTAAATGGAGAATGATATTTACCTGGGGAGGAGAAAATGACGTGGCATGACGCGCTGCTGAATCATTTTGCGCTGTATCCGGCACATCTTTTTGCGCTGTTATTTATGATGGCGCTGAGTAAATCGACGGTGCTGATCTCCTCCGTGCTGCCTCCCGCGTCGGTGGTGCTGCTAGCGGGCATTACCGTCAGCCAGGGAAGCATGCATCCTGCGCTGGCATGGCTCGCCGTGGTGATGGGGGCAACGGCGGGTTCGGTGCTGAACTACCATATCGGCCAGCTGATGGGGCACACGCGATGGATGACCCGCTTCAGTGCTAAACACGCCGGTAAATTGCTGCGGGTGCAGCATCAGCTGCAGAAAAACGGGGTGGTGGTGCTGTTCACCGCGCGCTTCCTGGCGGTGCTGCGCTACATCGTGCCGCTGGCGGCGGGGATGTTCAGGCTGAATGCGGTCAAGGTCTACGCCGTCAGCCTGCTTTCCGCCTGCGTATGGGCGGCGATGTATGTCGGCATCGTCACCGGCATCAGCGCCTTTTGAGTTACAAACTCCCCATTCCGCCGTGGAGCCCATTCTGCCCAGCGGCACCAGCTTGATAATCTCCGCCATCATCGCGTTAAGCGCCTCGTCGTTTCCTGTAAAATGCGCTCTCCCCGCTGGCCGCCTGGATGAGCGAGTACGGCGACCAGCTTGAGCGTTAGGCTACTGCTTAACGTAGCGCGGTGCCGGAATGCCGGTGCGCGCGCTGTTGAACAGCTCAAGGCGCGCCGCTTCGTAGCGATCCCACAGGCCGGCGTCATGCATCGGCGGGATGGTGATCGGTTCGCCCTGATCCAGCCCCGCCAGCGACGCATCCACCATATCGTCGGTGGTCATCACCGATCCTTCCGGCAGATCGCTCACCGTGACGCCCGAATGGCTCCAGATTTCTGTCGCCGTGGCGGCGGGCAGCACGGCCTGAATGCGCACGTTGCTCTCGGCAAATTCTTCCTGTAACCCACGGGTAAAGCTCAACACCCACGCCTTGGTGGCGCTGTAGAGCGCGCTGCCCGCCCGGACGTGCAGGGCCAGCACCGACGCGATATTGATCAGCGTGCCGCGATTGTTCTGCGCCAGGCGGGGCAGAATAGCGTAGGTCAGACGCATCAGCGCCGTGGTGTTCAGGGTATTGATGGCCTGATGCTGCGCCACATCTCCCGCGAGGAACGGCGCCATCTGCGCGGTGCCCGCGTTGTTAATGAGCGTATCAATGGCGGTGTTGCTGCGCAGTTCCTCTTCCACAGCGCGGATCCCGGCTTCATCGGTAAGATCGGCCACCAGAATATCGACGGCCACGCCGTAGCGCGCGCGCAGGTCGGCGGCGAGGGTTTTCAGACGATCCTCGCGGCGGGCGACAAGCACCAGATTAGCGCCGCGTGCGGCAAGACGATCGGCATAAACGGCGCCAATTCCGGAAGAGGCGCCCGTAATCAGGGCGGTGGTGATTTGCGTAGTCATCGCGTATTACCTCAATGCAAAGTGGGTTATTTGGTTTCAATATGAAACTGGGTTAACTCTCTGTCATTTGGTTTTATAATGCAACCATTTTTGCGGCCATTTTGTGCTTTTGCCATCGGGCGCGATCAGGAGGGGAGTTTTGCCACGATCTGCTCAGGCGTCAGCTCGCGCCCGTCGTCGGCGATAAGTGCCAGTTTACGCAGGGGTTTACGCTGTTCGGTATCGACCAGCACGGTGCCGCATTCGTTTTCCGCAAACAAAAATTCATTCCCCCACTGTGACAGGGCAACCAGCACCGTTTGCAGGGCGCGTCCCTTTTCGGTCAGGACATACTCCTGCCAGGCGCTGCCGTCGGAGGCGGGCTGAAGCCGGAGGATGCCTTCATCAACCAGCAGCTTGAGCCGCGTGGTCAGCATATTTTTCGCGATACCGAGGCTTTTCTGGAACTCGCCGAAGCGTTTAATCCCGCGCAGCGCGTCGCGCACGATAAGCAGCGACCACCAGTCGCCGATGATATCCAGCGAACGGGCGACGGGGCAGGTGCTTTCTTCAAGGCGGGTACGTTTCACAGTCAATTCTCCGGTGGGGTGTGGTTTTATTATAAAACTAATCGGCACACACCGTAAGCACGTTAATCATCAGTTTGAGAAATGCTTCCCGGAAAATTGTGACGAATCTGTCACACTGAGCACGACATTTTAAAACGAGTGAGGAATTAGGGATGAGAAAAGCATTACTCGCGCTGGCAGTCGCCGGTTCCATTTCAGCAACGTTTGGCGTGCAGGCGCAAGAAACGCCGGAAGGGTATCAGCTGGAGCAAGTTTTAATCATGAGCCGTCACAACCTGCGCGCGCCGCTCGCCAATAACGGCAGCGTGCTGGAGCAGTCCACGCCGAAGCAGTGGCCGGAGTGGGAGGTGCCGGGCGGTCAGCTCACTACAAAGGGTGGCGTGCTGGAAGTCTATATGGGCCATTACATGCGCGAGTGGCTGGCGCAGCAGGGGATGGTGAAAACGGGAGAATGTCCAGCGGCGGATAGCGTTTACGCTTATGCCAACAGCCTGCAGCGCACCGTCGCCACCGCACAGTTCTTCATTACCGGCGCGTTCCCGGGCTGTGACGTTCCCGTGCATCATCAGGAAAAAATGGGCACCATGGATCCGACCTTTAACCCGGTGATTACCGATAACTCGCCGGAATTCCGTGAAAAAGCGCTGAAGGCGATGGAGACCGAGCGGCAGAAAATGCAGCTTACCGAAAGCTATAAGCTGCTGGAGCAGATGACGAACTACGCCGATTCCCCGTCCTGCAAAGAGAAAAAGATCTGCTCGCTGGCGGACGCGAAAGATACCTTCAGCGCCGACTATGAAAAAGAGCCTGGCGTATCCGGGCCGCTGAAGGTGGGTAACTCGCTGGTGGACGCGTTCACGCTGCAGTATTACGAAGGTTTCCCGGCCGACCAGGTGGCCTGGGGTGAAATCAAAACCGACCAGCAGTGGCGCGTGCTGTCGAAGCTGAAGAACGGCTATCAGGATTCGCTCTTTACCTCCACCGAGGTGGCGCAAAATGTGGCGAAGCCGCTGGTGAAGTACATTGATAAAACGCTGGTCACCGAACAGGCGAAAGCGCCTAAGATCACCCTGCTGGTGGGGCATGACTCGAACATTGCTTCCCTGCTGACGGCTCTGGATTTCAAACCTTATCAGCTGCACGACCAGCAGGAGCGCACCCCGATTGGCGGCAAGATTGTCTTCCAGCGCTGGCATGATAAAAATGCCAACCAGGAGCTGATGAAAATTGAGTATGTCTATCAGAGTTCAGAGCAGCTGCGTAACGCCAGCGTGCTGTCGCTGCAGTCGCCCGCGCAGCGCGTGACGCTGGAGCTGAAAGGCTGCCCGGTGGACGCGAACGGCTTCTGTCCCGTCGATAAATTCAATGCGGTGATGAATAACGCGGCGAAGTAAGATAAACGCTGCACAAGCCTGTCTCTTATAAGCAATGTCCCTGATGTTGGAGCCAGGCTTCTTTTCATTCTCAGGTCGTTTCCGTGTTGACGACCTGAGCGGTGAAACCGTACGCGACAAGCAAAGCGTGAACAATTATATAAATAATTTGCATGCTTAACGGGTCTATTTATTTCTCTCCTCCATTTATACCCAATACCGCTATTTCCATGTTTAAGATCAGATATTTACAATAAATTTGAGTTATGTAAATATTTCACTTTGCCCATTCTTTTTATGTGGTTTTGTTATGGATAACTGGTCAGCGCTTTTTGACGGACAGACCCGATATTTTCTGGATATCAATGACAGCTCAGCGAAGCCGGATGTCCTGCGCTTTTACGGCAGGGAAGCACTGAGCGAGCCGTTCAGATGGGACATCGAGTTCACCACGCCGCAGGCGAACATTCCTCCGGAACAGGCGCTGATGAAATATGCCACCTTCCGGATGCGGAGCGGTAAAAGTGTTCACGGCATGGTGACCCGTCTGGAATGGCTGTCCACCTCCAGGGACCAGTCCCGCTACCGGCTCACGCTCAGCTCCCGCCTGGCGCTGCTGGGATATACCCGACAGTGCGCCGTTTATCAGAACCAGTCCGTTCCTGAGGTGGTTGAGCAGGTGCTGCGCAAGCACGGGCTGGAAGGTGCGGATTTTGAATTCAGGCTGGAGCGCACGTACCCGCCGCGTGAAATTATCACCCAGTGGCGGGAAACGGACCTGCAGTTCGTCCGGCGCATTCTGTCTGAGGTGGGGATTTACTGGCGCACGGAGATGGACGACGTGCGCGGTCTGGATACGTACATTTTTGCCGACAGCCAGCTGAACTACCGGTTTGACGTGCGCCTGCCGTACAGCGAGCCATCGGGTCTGTTCGACGGCGCGGCAGAGTCGGTCTGGGACGTGCGGACCTGGTACAGGGTTGCCACCGGGACCGTCACCACGCGGGATTACAACTACCGGACCGCCTCCACGCCGATGGATGCCACGGTCAGCGTGCGCAGTGATGCGGTGACGACGGGCGAACACTACCGCTACAAAGAGCCGTACAGGGAAGCAGGCGACGACAGCGACCCGGAGCCGGAAACCGAGTCCGGCGCGTTCTACGCCCGGCTTCACCACGAGCGGGAGCTCAACAGGTCGGCACGCATTCACCTGTTCAGCAACGCCTCACACCTCGCGCCCGGGCAGGTTCTGGAGCCGCAGGGCGACGTCATTACGGCCCTGAAAGAGGGTGTTGTCCTCACCCTCGTGACCTGTCGGGGAGCGCGTGATTCCCGCCTGCACGTGTCGGTCTGGGGCCTGCCCTACACCGAGCGTTACTGCTTCCGTCCGGCAGACATCCCGCGTCCGGAAATTCACGGTACGCTTCCGGCCCGAATTGAGAGCCGGGAGAAGAACGACATTTACGCTCACCTGGACGAACAGGGGCGCTACCGGGTGAAGCCTGACTTCGACCGGGAGGGGACGGAACCCGGTTACGGCTACCTGTGGCTGCGGATGGCAAAGCCTTATGCCGGTGAAACGCTGGGCTGGCATACGCCGCTCATCGACGGCACCGAAGTGGCGATTGCGTACAGCAACGGCGATATTGACCTGCCGTACATCGCGTATGCGCTGCACGACTCTGAGCATCCTGACCCTGTGAACCGGGACAACCACACCTGCAACGTGCTGCGAACTCCCGCGAACAACAAGCTGCGGATGGAAGACAGGCGCGGTGAGGAGCACATCAAGCTCGCCACGGAATACGGCAGGACGCAGCTCAACAGCGGGCACCTGGTGGACAGCAAGGGGCAGCTTCGCGGTAAAGGCACAGAGCTGCGCACCGATGAACGGGGAACCCTGAGAGCCGGGAAGGGGCTGTTTGTCAGTAAGCGTCCAGCGAGAGCCGTATTGACGGGGATGTGCTATTCAGTTGGCAGTATGATGCGCCAGGGAAGTAGTTCGTTGACCTGGTTGACCGGCCAGTCGGCTATCACGTCAAGCACGTGGCGAAGGTAGCTCTCTGGATCCACGCTGTTCAGTTTGCACGTTCCGATCAGGCTGTACAGCAGTGCTCCCCGCTCACCACCATGGTCAGAGCCGAAGAACAGGAAGTTTTTACGACCCAGACTGACCGTCCGCAGCGCATTTTCAGCGATGTTATTATCGGCTTCGGCCCAGCCGTCCTCCGCATAGTACGCCAGCGCCGGCCACTGGTTCAGCGCATACGTGAACGCCTTCGCCAGCTCTGAGTGCCTTGAGAGCGTTTTCATCTTTTCACGCAGCCAGCTTTCCAGGGATTTCAGCAGCGGTTTAGCTTTTTGCTGACGTACTGCAAGACGCTGCTCCGCCGGCATTCCTCTTATATTCCCCTCGATGGCGTATAGCTCGCCGATCCGTTTCAGGGCCTCTTCCGTCAGCGCTGACGATGTGCGGACGTGCACATCGTGGATCTTTCGGCGGGCATGAGCCCAGCAGGCGGCTTCCGTTATCCGGCCATCCCTGTACAGCTCGTTGAACCCGGCGTACGCATCCGCCTGCAGCACACCGCTGAAGCCAGCAAGATGGGTCTGCGGATGGATGCCTTTTCTGTCCGGGCTGTAAGCGAACCACACCGCCGGTGCGACTGCTGATCCAGCGTTGCGGTCATCACGAACATACGTCCACAACCGCCCGGTCTTCGTCTTCTTATTACCCGGCAGCAGCACCTGGACGGGGGTATCATCGGCATGGAGTTTGCCATCAGTCAGGACATAGTCCTGAAGCGCCTCCTCCAGCGGGGACAGCAGCCGGCAGCATGCATCCACCCAGCCCGACAACAGTGAACGGCTCAGTTCCACACCCTGGCGGCTGTATATTTCTGACTGGCGGTACAGCGGGGTATGCTCTGCATACTTTGAGCTCAGCACGCGGGCCAGCAGTCCCGGTCCAGCGATGCCCCGCTCGATGGGGCGTGAAGGCGCGGGGGCCTGCACGATGGCATCACATTTTGTGCAGGCGTGTTTTTCCCGCACGGTCCGGATAACCCGGAAGGCGCTGCGCATCAGCTCCAGCTGTTCGGCGGTATCTTCACCCAGGTAGCTCAGCACACCACCGCAGTCCGGGCAGCATGGCTCTGCCGGCAGCAGCCGTTTTTCGTCACGGGGAAGTGATTCAGGGAAAGGTTTGCGGGTACGGGTCTGACGCAACGGGCGCTGCACGGCCGGGTCATCCACCCGACCGGTAAGGGTATCGCTTTCTTTCTGCAGCCGGTTCAGGTCAGCTTCCATCTGTGCGATACGGCGGGAGACCTTTTCGGAACGGCTGCCGAAATTCATCCGGCGGAGTTTATCCAGTTGTGCCTGCAGGTGGTCTATTTCACGCTCCCGGTTGCTCAGCTTTTCCTGCAGGGCGTGGATCAACGCTTCCTGCTCAGCCAGGCGCTGTTTCAGCAGTAGGATATCGTCAGAAGAGGTGTCGTTCATAAGCCATCATTTTACCAGGCTTATTCTGCGACAACCAGGATAAAGAGACCTACAGCATGGTCAGGGAGGTCAGCAACCGCTTCGGCTGTCGCCAGTCGATGCCCTCGAGCAACATTGCCAGCTGCGCCGGGGTCAGGAACACTTTGCCATCACGGGCTGACGGCCAGGCGAAGCGGCCTCGCTCCAGCCGTTTGGTCAGCAGGCACAGTCCGTCACCGGTAGACCACAGTAGTTTGACCTGAGTGCCGCTGCGGCCCCGGAAGATGAAGACGTGGCCGGACATCGGATCGTCTTTCAGCATCGTCTGCACCTTTGCGGCGAGACCATTGAAGCCGTTGCGCATGTCAGTGATACCGGCAACCAGCCAGATTTTGGTGCCTGTTGGTAACGGGATCACCGTTTGAGCTCCTGTATCAGCAGGGTCAGGAGCTTTTCGCTGACAGAGCCATTGAGGCGAAGCGTCCCGTGCCGGAACGTTACCTCACAGCTGATACTGAGGGTTTCCGGGTCCTCTGCGGGCTGCTCTGACTGTACGACAGCTGCATCCAGAGTCACAGGAAGTAGCTGAGGGCTCTCTGAAGAAGGTAACAGCAGCTTTCCCTCGCGCCATTGTTGGCGCCATTTGAACAACAGATTGGCGTTGATGCCATTTTCGAGCGCCAGTTTTGAGATGGATATCCCGGGTTCGCAGGAGGCAGTAACGAGCTGCTGCTTAAACTCAGGAGAATAATTAGGGCAGCCTTTACGCCTGCCGGGAGTCATATTTTTCTGCATATCTGACACTTTGGTTCCCACTACTTATTTGGTGGACACCACTTTGTCGGATGCTTCAGATTATGACCAGACGGCTTTCGCTGGACGCTTACGTTTGTCAGTGCGGATGCACAGGCGAAAGCGCAGGGTGATGCGCTGGACATGGATGCCGCGCTGAAGGAAATCGACAGGCTGAATCAGCAACTGCAGCAGCTGGAAATCGCCGCAGAGCAGGCGCAGGCGCTGAAAGCGGACGTGGACAGCCAGATAGCGATGTTTGAGCAGCGGCTGAAGCCGCTCAATGAGGCGCTGCTGATGTCCGCTCCGGAAGGAATGGCCCTGACCAGCGGGGAGCACCTGCAGATGACGGCCACGAAGAACGTTGCCATTAATGCGGGCGGGGATATCAGCACCGGAACAATGGGCAACATGACGGCGCTGGCAGGGGAAAAGCTGGGGCTGTTTGCGAGGGAGGGGCAGCTGAGCCTGAAGGCGTCGGAAGGACCGGTGGATGTGCAGGCGCAGAACGCCAGCCTGCGGCTGTTTGCACAGAAGAAGCTGACGATGAGCTCAGCAAGTGACATCTCGTTTGCCGGGAAAAAGCGTATCACGCTAATTGGTGGTGGCAGTTACCTGAAGCTTGAGGCCGGGAAGGTCGAGTATGGTACGACGGCGTCGTATATACGGAAGGTGAAACGGACGATGGCTGCGGGGGCGGCTACTTTGCCGCTTAATATTCCGGAAATGTATCCCGCCATAACGGAAAAAATCTGTATCCCGTGCCTGCTTAAAGCTATTCAGGCGAATGATGCGATAGTGCAAGGGGCATAATAATGGATTTCACACCATTACTTCAGGCGTTGCCTGATAATAAAGACGCTCATATTAATCTGCTCTTTGAAGCTGGTGCACAGCCGGAGGCCGATTTTCTGGTATTTAAAGAGCACCATGAAAACCAGTTACATTCACTGTATATCCACCCTCAATTGACAGAGTTTCAGAGCTATGGTCCCTGGTTGCTGGAAATTGATAATGCAGCGCGGCTACCTGACTATCTGGCGTCTTTGCCTGGATGTGCAGCAGTCATTCTTTCAACGCGTTATCCATCAATGCTGGCAGTGCAGTTATCCCGTGGTTGTACAATTGTGCGGCCAGACGACTCTACTGCGTTGACGCGCTTTTATGCCAGTCATGTTATGGAAACGCTGGCACAGTGTGCTGACTGTGACTGGCATGCCTTTCTGTTCAATGGCATCACGCAGTGGTGGTTTCCCGGAGAAGTACAGTGGCAATCTCTTGCTATAAGACCTTCGGAGGTGGAAATGCCCGCTAATCACATTATCCGACTTGAGAAAGCCACCTGGCAGAAGATTACGGATAAACCAGAAGTGACCAGTGTGTTGAATGAATGGCAGAAAATGCCCGTCAGTAAGATATTCCCGCCATGTGCGCAGCATTCAATGGTGGTTAAAGCGCTGAAAAAGAGTGAAGAGGCGGGCCTGTTATCTTCCATGGATCGGAAGGTCTATGCACTTTACTACCTCAACGGTGGGAAGGCGATACTGGAATCAGATGCATTCAGGGCTGCATTACCGAAAGTGGTGAGTGGATCACGATCGCTAGTAAATATGTTGACTCAACACGGTAATGCATAAAGCTGAAACCCCGCACAATATACGTGCCTGGATATAACGGAACATACATATGGGATTTTTTAAAACCTTCGATAAAGTTGATCATGCCATAAATCGGGGTTATGCCCGCTGTGGAAAATGGATCTGGAGAGGTTTGTTGGTCATGGTGCTGGCATATGGAGGCTGGTTAATCTGGGCTGCAGTCTGGGGACCGCCGACGGGGCCAGTAACATTGATCATTCACAGTGAAATTGACAGGCCTATTCTGGGGTTTAGCGTTAACGGTGTGGCAGGGGCAAATTCTTCTGCACATGATAAAAATAATCCATATGCTTCGGGGCCTGGTGGATCAACTTGTTGTGGCAGTATCAGTGGTAATTCAGCGGAAGTCATCTGGACACTAAGCACCACGAGAGCACAGTACGATGCGGGTCTTCGTAAAGAAACTCGTCGTGTTGTTATGCCATTACCAAAAAGAAAATGGGAAGAAAATTATCTCCATGTTTATTTTTTTCCGGGAGATAAAGTTCGACTGTGGTGGGGAACAGGCTTCGTAAGTCCTAAGGCTGAAGTGATTTTAGAGCATACTGACTGACAGGAATGTTAAGCATGGATATTGAAAGTATAATTGCGGCTGCGAATCGTGCACAGTTGGCTGAGGATGCAAAAGTAGGTAATTGTGCTCGAACTTGGCATACGGGATTCTTTTTTGATGGTATTCACCGTAATATTGAACAGGATGCGTCAGAGAATCGCCTCAGTAACATTGCCCGTTTATTTCGGGCCTTTCCCAGTGCGCAGCAAGACACTCCCCATGAAAACCACTCTAAATTCTATATTTCCGGGTTAGGTACCCCATTCCAGGAAAATCTAACTTCAAAACTTCATACCATCATGGATGGTGCCCGGAGTTCTGTTCTGGATGACCTTAAAGAACAGTCAAAAGAAATGGCAAAAGATGCTGGTATGGAATTACTGAAAGGTAGTAACTGGTGGGAGGTTTTAAAGGACTCAGGAAGTAAACTGGTAAGTCCTTCGGAGTGGAGAACGCTAGCGGGCGAGGTAGCTAAAAACGCAGCAAAGAAATCGGGTATAGAAGCAACACCTTGGTTGCGTGATAATCCCACTATTGCCGATATGTTGGTAACAGGTGTTGATACCAGAATCACTTCGACGAAAACTACATTTGAAGAGGCTTTTAAAGAAATCAAAACTAAGAGTCAGGTTCCTGTCAAACGGATCTCCATTTCTTTTTTTGGCTATGATATTGGTGCAACACTCTCTCGTAAATTCATTGATACGTTAATAGAGGATGTTTTTCAGAAACAGGGTGATAAATATACTTATCAAGGTATCCCTGTAGAGATCCTTTTTACTGGCTTATTTGATTGCGCCCGGCATACACCCGCCAGTAGTAATAATGGCGTGGATTGGTTTGTTGGTACATTGGGTGGACCAGTAAGTGGCGTTAGTATCTTGCTGGGCGATAAATCTGTTGATCAAGACTCGGCCCTGCCAGAAACGGTTAAAAATGCTTTGCACCTGGTCGCTGCTCATGAAAACCGACCATGGCGCAGTCTTTATTGCCTGGGCGGGAGTAATGAAAAGCATCAGGAAGAGCTGTTGCCAGGATGTGCGGAGGATGTAGGCGGTGGGCTGAAACCTAACGAACAAAAACCCAGCGCTGAACTTTGTCGTGTGGCCCTTCACCGGATGTACCGGGCAGCGACTATGGCAGGGGTTCCTTTTCCAGATCTACAAACGCTTGATCAAACTGATACTGATGTTGCCAGCTATTTCATTATGCAGGACAGTGTCAACCGTAAGTCAGTTGCACAGTGGACAAAGATTTACCAACAGGCTGTGCCCTTTAAAGAGGTCACTGTTGGCGCACAAAACCGCCATCTGGACAGTTATTTTGAATGGATGGGGCGGCAATATTATCAATATCGCCGGGAGTGTATTAAGTATGAGAATAAACGTGGTGATGCTTTATCATCCGCGACCGCGTCTGTAGGGCTATTAGGGATATCGTCACAGTCCAAAGAAACTGCCGGTCAGTATCAGAATGAGATCGACTTACTACGTAAAAACTGGGGCTGGCTGGAAGATGTCCATAGTGCAGCATTAAAAATGAGAAACAGTATGGAAAATAATCCCGATGATAAACGGCTCCGGATAGTGCCGAATATCTATGAGCCTGCATTGAGGAGAGCGAGAAGATTTATCGGTTACGCGCAGGCTGCGTTTCTGGATCAGCCTCCACCTCTACCTGAAGATGTTGCCCCGTCAGAAATGTATGCCTGGTTTGTTCATGATCGACAAGCTGTACAGAATGATGGTGGAATTTCTGAAGATTTCCTGGTTATTCGTTCAATGGAAAAACCAGAAACCTAATCGTCGATAACATGTCTCACATCAGCTCCAGCCTGGTGCTGACGCACGGTGATTTCTGGGAAGATGATATGGATTAATCAGAAACGGTGAGCTATGAAGGCGTTGATACCAAAGCTGGAGCACAGGCGAAGACGGATGAAAAAAACTGTGAGAACTGCCCGCCGGAGGGGAAGGTGATGCCGATGGTGAGACGCTGTTCGCGCTGGAGCATGGTAACAATCAGCTACCAGACGCGAATCTGCGGTAGTTCTATAATCCGGAAACAAAGCAGATACAGGAATTTAAGTATTGTGGCGTATCGTTTGACGGCTGGAAAGACAAGTTGTGTCAATTCTGGGAAGCTAAAGCGAGATATGATCAGTTTTTTGATGCTTTTGGTGATCCTAAAGGCTGGTGGAAGGGCTACAAAAGTGGCTTGAGTCAAGCTGGGAGACATCAGGCTGTTGCGACAGTTAATCAACCTTTAAAAGTTGTGTGGATATTTATGCAACCAGTGAGTTATCGGTATTTTTCAAAAATGTTTAAAGACTTTAAGGATATAATCACAAGGTGGGTGCCATGATAAGAATATCAGCCAATGCTTACTATGAAGATACTCAGACTCCTAGCGTTGAGTTATGTCTTGATGAGCTTTTTTATATTTCCGAGTTGATTGATGGGTTGTTAGGAAAAAAGAAGAAGTGGTATGAGAAAGGATATTCAAGGAAGCAAGCACTTGATCATATAGTGTTTAATCAAAAAAAAGCGGAGCAGCATGTCATTGAAAGATGGCGCAGTCAAGTAAAAAGAAATCATCCGCTGATTGTAGAAGGTGTCTGGGATGGAGAAGTTGACAGCAAAATATGCTCAATTAACTATATAAAAAAACATATTGAAAACATCAAAAAAACAAATTTGGATGTTAGCATTACCTGCAATGAAACAGACATAAGTATAGACAGAGTTGTTTCTTTATTAACATCTCTAGTTTGTGATAAGGGGCGAATATATGCGCCCATAAATACGAATGGCTATTGGAATAATGAACGCAATGTTTTTCCTGATCGAATTTGCGTGGGGTGGATGATTTACATACCTGAAATAATATTACCAGAATTAATCCCAGAAGCCGCAAAAATAGTACCGATTTTCGATAGTGAGAAGCAAAAGGGAACTATTGTTGTTTCAACCGAAGAAATATTCGATGGAAACAACAAAGATCACATTGGCAAATCTAATGACATCGAAATAAGGCTTCTGGATCTTGGGCTGCTACCTCTGATGACGGAGCTTTAATCCTACCCACCACGTGAAATTATCACTCAGTGGCAGGAGGCGGATCTGCAATTCATCCAGCGTATTCTGTCTGAGGTGGGGATTTACTGGCGCACGGAGATGGACGACGTGCGCGATCTTGATACGTACATTTATGCCGACAGCCAGCTTCACTACCGGTTTGAGGGACGTGCGGACCTGGCACAACATCGCCACAGGGACCGTCACCATACGGGATTGCAACTACCGGACCTCCACCACGAGCGGGAGCTCAACAGGTCGGCCCGCATTCACCTGTTCAGCAACGCTTCACATCTCACGCCCGGGCAGGTGCTGGAGCCGCAGGGCGACGTTATTACGGCCCTGAAAGAGGGTGTTGTCCTCACGCTGGTGACCTACCGGGGTGCCCGTGATTCCCGCCTGCACGTGTCGGTCTGGGGCCTGCCATATACTGAACGTTACTGTTTCCGCCCGGCGGATATCCCGTGTCAGGAAATTCACGGCACGCTTCGGGGGGCCTGTCGAAAGCCGGGTTACGGCTATCTGTGGCTGCGGACGGCGAAATCTTATGCCGGACAGTGGGCCGCCATTGTTAACGGTAGCACATAATGTATCCAAACCCGGAAAAGGCGGCAGATGCCATAAATACGGCAAAAAACACCGAGCCTGCTGGTCGCTGCTTAAGCTTGAGATGACGGAGTGTATTCGTCATCCCGGAATGAGGGGCATGTCATGTACGGCCACGGGCAGGAAGGATCGGATTTTGGCTTTTGGAAGGATCATCTGTATCTGTTGCCGAAGTTGATGACTCGATGAGGGATAGTATAATTTTCATCTGTTTGGCAGCCCATCTACATCAAAACATAAGAAGCAAGGGAATACCAAACATAGGAAGGATTCAAAAAATCCTCCGGCAATGGCGCCGGAGGATGTGTGTATTAGAGACTGCCCGCATGGCGGGGGGAAACGCCTAGACGTTTTTACGTTCGATGGTTTGCTCGCCCCAGAAGAGCGAGTCTTTATCCGTTTTTTCGAAGGCGCGCACCAGCACCTCATCGTTACCTTCCTCCCAAATCTGCTCGGCCAGCTTTTCATCGTATTTCGCGACTTCAAAGATAGCTTCGGCAATCTCCGGAGAGGTGTTGCGTAAACTTGCCCATTCGCCCACGTGGTGAGCTTTGGATTCTTGAGTTGGCATGCTTGTCCTCCTGTTGGGTGTTAGCCGTTCAGTTTTTTGGCCAGACCCGCGACGTATTCACCCTGATAGCGGGCGATAGCCAGTTCTTCATTGCTTGGCTGACGTGAGCCATCCCCACCGGCAATGGTGGTTGCGCCGTACGGCGTGCCGCCACGCACCTGGGAAACGTCAAACAGCTCCTGCGCGCCGTAGCCAATCGGCACAATCACCATCCCGTGATGAGCAAGGGTAGTCCAGGTTGAGGTAATCGTCTGCTCCTGACCGCCGCCGGTGCCGGTAGAGCTGAATACGCTGGCGAGTTTACCGTAGAGCGCCCCGGATGCCCAAAGCCCGCCGGTTTGATCGAGGAAGGTACGCATCTGGCCCGACATATTGCCGAAGCGGGTCGGGGTGCCGAAGATGATGGCATCATAGTCAGCCAGCTCCTGTGGGGTAGCCTGAGGCGCGTTTTGCGTTTTACCGCCCGCTTTTAAAAACGCCTCGGCATTCATGGTTTCCGGTACGCGTTTCACCACAACCTCAACGCCATCAACCCTGTTTGCACCTTCTGCTACCGCGTGAGCCATGGTTTCGATGTGTCCATACATGGAATAATAGAGCACCAGAACTTTTGCCATTTTGCATCACTCCTCGTTGGTTTTTCTGACAGCGGATCGCTGCGTTCTTTTAAAGATATGTCATCACGGCCAGACTGCAAAAATGAACGGCATTTCTTTGATTTATAACAATATGATGACAAGAAGGCGTTGTAGCAAAATGAAACAACTTTTAGGCGGTGGATTTTTGAAATGATAAGAAAGGCTTATGCATCCCCGTCGCGTCATCTCACCCGAAAGGCTGAGTTCATGTTGCAGAATATTACCTGCGGCTTGCCGGATAGCGCCATTCCACTAAGCTTAGTTTCACGCGGCACGGATAAATGCACTGTCCTTGTGTTGCGAGGTGAAAGAATCCTCTTTTACTGAATGCAATATGATGTCTAATGTTTCACATTCTGGAGGTTAGAGATGGCAAACCATCGTGGTGGTTCTGGTAATTTCGCAGAAGACCGTGAAAGAGCATCAGAAGCAGGCCGTAAAGGTGGGCAGCACAGCGGGGGCAACTTCAAGAATGACCCGCAACGCGCATCTGAAGCTGGCAAGAAAGGGGGCAAAAACAGCCACGGCAGCAGCAGTAAGTAACCCGCCGGGTTGAACCCCTGCCGCCGGGATCTCCCGGCGGTTTTTTTATTTCTGCAACATTGAACTGTAACCAAAGGCAACGCACACTAGTGAATTGATCTTAGCTGCGAGTGCCCCATGTCTGTCTCACGCTTCAAATTCTCCGTTAAACCGCAGGAAGCCATCCTCATTCTCATCACCATGTTCTGGGGCGGGACGTTCCTGGCCGTTCAGTACGCGGTAACCCTCAGCGATCCGTTCTTTTTTGTTGGCCTGCGCTTCGCGACGGCGGCGCTTGCCGTGGGGCTGATTTCGCTTAAAACGCTGCGGGGGCTGACGCTGAAAGAGCTTAAGGCCGGCGTGGCGATTGGGGTGGCGATAGCGATGGGCTACAGCCTGCAGACGTGGGGATTGCAGACCATCTCCAGCAGCAAATCCGCGTTTATCACCGCCATGTATGTGCCGCTGGTGCCGCTGCTGCAGTGGCTGTGCCTGGGGCGGCTGCCGGGGTTGATGTCCTGTATTGGCATCGTGCTGGCGTTTATCGGCCTGATCTTACTGGCCGGGCCGGAAAACAACCTGCTGGCGCTGGGGCCGGGCGAAATTATCACCCTGATTGGGGCGATTGCCATTGCGGCAGAAATTATTCTGATTAGCGCCTGGGCGGGCAAGGTCGACGTTAAGCGGGTGACGGTAGTGCAGCTCGCCACGGCGTCGCTGGTGGCGTTTGCGACGATGGTTCCGGCAGGGGAGTCCGTGCCGCCGATGTCCACCGGCCTGGTGGTGGTGGCGCTGGGGCTGGGTATCTTCAGCGCCATTATCCAGGTCACCATGAACTGGGCGCAGCGCAGCGTATCGCCAACCCGCGCCACGGTGATTTATACCGGAGAACCGGTCTGGGCGGGGATTTTTGGACGCATTGCAGGTGAACGTCTGCCGCTGCTGGCCCTGGTGGGCGCGGCATTTATCGTCGCCGGGGTGCTGGTGAGCGAGCTGAAGCTCAAGCGGAAGAAAAACGCGCTGTCGGAAAATGACAGCGCGACGTTAAATCACGAATCCTGATGCACCACGGCGCCCTGCGTTGCGGCAGCCATCCGGCGGCTCAGCAGGGCGTTAAGCAGGATCGCCCCGAAGGTCGCCGTGCCAATCCCGCCGATCGTAAATCCGCCCAGCGTCAGGGCAAAATCGCCCGCGCCCAGCACCAGCGTGACCGCCACCATAATCAGGTTGCCGTTCTGGCTAAGATCGACCCGATGCTGCACCCATATACGCGCGCCGGCCACGGCGATCAGCCCAAACACCACAATAGATGCCCCGCCGATGACCGGTGATGGAATCGTGTGGATCAGCGCGCCGAATTTCGGCGAGAAGCCGAGCAGCATCGCCATCACCGCCGCTGCGACGAAGACCAGCGTTGAGTAGACTTTGGTCACCGCCATCACGCCGATATTCTCGGCATAGGTGGTGACGCCGCTGCCGCCGACAGAGCCCGAAAGCATGGTTGCCAGCCCGTCACCGACGAACGCGCGGCCCATGTATGGATCCATGCTGCGCCCGGTCATCCCCGCGACCGCTTTCAGGTGACCTAAGTTTTCCGCCACCAGGATCACCGCCACCGGTGCGATAAGCATCATCGCCTGGGTGTTAAAGGTGGGCGAGGTTACCTTCGGCAGGCCGAACCAGGCGGCCTGATGAAGCAGCGTAAAATCAACCGGCTTGCCGAGGCCAAAAACGTTCGCCAGCAGGGCGTAGACCAGACAGGCGACAATCAGCCCGACCAGAATCAGCAGACGCTGGATCATCCCCCGCGTGAACACCGCCACCAGGCCGATGCACAGCACGGTGATCACCGCCATCCAGCTTTCAAACGGCGAGGCGGAGACGCTCCTGACCGCAATCGGGGCGAGGTTCAGGCCTATCGCCATCACCACCGCGCCCGTCACGACGGGGGGCATCATTCGCTCGATCCAGCGCGTGCCGATTTTCATCACCACCAGACCAATCAGGGTGTACACCAGACCGCAGGCGATGATGCCGCCGAGGGCCACGCTCAGGTTGGGGTTGATTCCCTGGCCGTTAAACCCGGTGGTGGCGATGACCACGCCCACAAAGGCGGCGCTGGATCCCAGATAGCTGGGCACGCGCCCGCCGGTGACGAAAAAGAACAACAGCGTGCCGATACCCGACATCAGAATAGAGAGGTTGGGATCGAGTCCCATCAGCATCGGCATCAGCACCGTCGCGCCAAACATGGCAACCGCGTGCTGGACGCCCATCACCATCGTCTGCCCGAGCGGGAGGCGTTCATCCGGCGCGACCACGCCTGCGTCTGTGGAGGTCGATTTCAACTGCCAGTGGGGAAATCCGAACATGGTCTGTCTCCTTAAGGCGGGTTAACAGGCGGGTCGCATAAGCGCGTGGTAGCCGCGGTCAAACCACACCAGCCCTTGCGGCGCGGGGTGGCGGATAATCGAAACAATGTCGCAAAACAGAATGTCGTGGGTGCCGACGCTCACCACCTGACTGATGCGGCAGTCAAACGAGGCCAGCGCATCCTCCAGGCGCGGGCAGCCCGTGTCGCCCGTCTGCCAGCGTGCGGCGGCGAAGCGTTCCTTCATCGGCGTTTTCCCGCCAAACAGGTTAGATAAAGGCTCCTGTCCGGCGCTCAGGGTATTCACGCACAGCGTTCGGTTTTCGCTAAACGTTGGCCAGACGGACGCGCCGCGGTTCAGGCACACCAGCAGGGTGGGCGGTGAATCGGTGACGCTGCACACCGCGCTGGCGGTGAAGCCCGCCATCCCCGCCGGGCCGTCGGTGGTGATGATGTTGACCGCCGCGCCAACGCAGGCCATGGCGTCGCGAAAGGTTTGTTTATCCGGTGTCGTCACGATCGCTCCTTACGCCAGCCCGCAGGCATCGTCGAAGTTCAGACGCGGCAGGCGCCCGTAAAGTTTGCCCGGGTCGCCGTAGCCAATGTTGATCAGCAGATTGCTTTTGAGCGTCGTGCCGGTGAAAAAGGCCTCGTCGACCTTTTGGCGGTCGAACCCCGACATCGGGCCGGTGTCGAGCCCCAGGGCGCGACAGGCAAAAATGAGGTATGCAGCCTGCATTGAGCTGTTGCGAAAGGCGGTCTCTTCCGCCAGCGCGGGGCTTGCGGTAAACCAGCTTCTGGCATCGCCGTGCGGGAACAGTTCAGGCAGGCGCTCGTAAAATTCACCGTCCCAGGCGACAATCGCCGTGACCGGAGCGGTAAGCGTTTTCTCCAGGTTGCCGCTGGAGAGCGCCGGGCGCAGCTTCTCTTTTCCCTCTGCGCTTCGCACAAACACAATCCGCGCCGGGGAGCAGTTGGCGGACGTGGGCCCCCATTTCATCAGGTCGTAGATTTCGCGCAGCGTCTCGTCGCTGACGGCAATATCCTGCCAGCCGTTATGGGTGCGGGCGCCGGTGAACAGCGTTTCCAGCGCGGCGGGCGTAATGGCTTCGTTCATTAAAGCTCCTTATAAAGCGGGTTCCGTGCTGTGCAGCAGGCTGGCAAGCCCGTTCAGCAGCAGAGTGTTAAAGGTATCCGGCTCGGTGACGTTGCAGGCATGCCCGCCCTGGCGCATCACCACGCTGTGGCTGTGCGGGATTGCCGCCTGCAGCTCGGACGAGCAGACCGCGGGCACCAGCATGTCGTCGGCGGAACAGATGATCTGTACCGGGCAGCGAATGCGCGCCGCATGGCGGCTGAAGTCGGCCTTTTTCAGGGCGCTGAGCCTGTGCAGCAGGTTGGCTTTCCCCTGAAAATGGGCCAGCGCCAGCGCTTCTTCGGCCTCCAGGCGGGGGGCGCGGGCGGCCATCCAGTCCGCCGGATAGAGAAACAGCGGCTGCGCCTCAACCCATGCCTGTGCGCCGCCGTAATGCAGCAGGCGCTCGCGGATCTGAAAGCAGCGGCGGGTGTGGGCGTTGAGGGTCAACCAGCCGTTGACGCACACCAGCGCGGTGAGGGCGTCGGGCCTGTCGAGGGCCAGCTGCAGGCCGACCAGCGCCCCCAGCGCGTGACCCACGACGCTGTAGCGGGCAATCCCGGCATCAGCCAGCGCCTGGGCCAGTTCGTCCGCCATCTGCGCAAGGCTGTACCCTTCCGGCAGGGTGGCGGGGTTATTGCCCGTTCCCCGCTGGTCATAGCACACCACCTGATACTCCGGCTCCAGCGCGGCCAGCTGGGGCAGCCAGTAGCTGCCGCTGCCGCCGAGACCGGAAATAAAGACCACCACGGGTGCACCCTCGGACGGGGGCGGCGAGACGGAAAGTTTCATTCCTGCCTCACTTCGCGATGTGCGCAACGGTGGCGATCTCAACCAGCGCCTCTGGCTTCACCAGCCCGCACTGAATGCAGAACCGAGCCGGTTTATCGCCTGGGAAGAACTCGGCGTAAATCTCGTTAATCGCGGCGTAGTTTTTCCAGTCGGTGATAAAGATGCTGTTGAAGGTCACATCCTCCATCGTGCCACCCGCCGTTTCGATCACGGTTTTGATCGTCTCCAGCACGTGGCGGGTTTGCGCCTTTGGGTCGTTGATAAACACCACGTTGTTGTCTTTATCAAACGGCAGCGTGCCGGAGACATACACCACGCCGTCGGCGAGGGTGCCGGGAACAAACGGGGCAATGGGCGTGCTGGTGCCCGGCGGAATAATCACGGATTTTGGCATCTGGTGTCTCCTCAGGCGATACGGGCGAGCGGGGGAGTCAGGGCGTCGCAGAAATCATTGACGTTACTGACCCAGCCAAAAAAGGTTTCGATATTGAACAGGGCCGCTTTCTGGGCGAATTCCGGCCCGGCCTGATGGGTTGCGTCTTCCAGCACCACGCCAAAATACTCGAGGAAAAAGCCGTCGCGCAGGGTCGACTCCACGCAGACGTTGGTGGCGATCCCGGTAAACACCAGATGGCGAATGCCCCGGCTGCGCAGCAGGCTGTCGAGCGGGGTGTTGAAAAAGCCGCTGTAGCGCGGTTTGGGCAGGACAATATCGCCCGCCTGCGGTACCAGCTCATCTACCAGCTGATAGTCCCAGCCGCCCTTAGCCAGCAGTTTGCCCTGCAGTTCGGGCCGCTTGCGCATGGTTTTCAGGGCGTTCGACTTGTGGAAGTTGGGCGAGCCGGGGCCGCCGGCCTCGACGTACTGGTCATCCCAGCCGTTCTGGAACCAGATGATGAGCATGCCCGCAGCGCGCGCGGCGGCGACGGCGGTTTTGATGTTCGCGATCACCGGCTGGGTGGCGGAGACGTCGAACCCCGCCAGATCCAGATAGCCGCCCTGGCTTGCGTAGGCGTTTTGCATGTCCACCACGATCAGCGCGCTCTGCTGTGGCGCAAAGGTGATGGCTTCCGGGCGTGCGTTAAGAGTGGTCATTACGCCACCTCCTTCGTGACGGCAGGGATGTGGGCGCGGCACTGCATCAGCGGCTGGATGCGCTCGCCGAAGGTTTCTACGCCGGTGAGGAAATCATCGAAGGTCAGCAGGACGCCTTCCGCGCCGGGCACGGTCGCCACTTCGTCAAGCATTCTGGCGACGCTGGCGTACGAGCCGACCAGCGTGCCCATGTTGATATTGACCGCAGAGGTCGGGTCGGCCATCTGGCGAACGTTGGTATCTGCCCCGGAGCGGGTATCCTTCTGGCTCTGCTCGGTCAGCCAGTTCAGGGCCTCCTCGTCGGCACCATCCTTATAGCGCTCCCATTTGGCGCGCGCGGCGTCGTCGGTTTCGTCGGCAATGACCATAAACAGCACGTAGGAGCCCACGTCGCGCCCGGTTTTATCGGCGGCCTCTTTCATCCGCGCGGCGGTCGGGGCGAAGGCGGCAGGCGTATTCACCCCTTTACCGAAGCAGAAGTTGAAGTCGGCGTATTTGGCGGAAAATTCCATCCCCGCGTCGCTTTGTCCGGCGCAAATCACCTTCATCGGCACCGACGGCTGCGGGCTGACGCGGCAGTCGTTCATGGTGAAAAAATCGCCCTTGAAATCGCTTTTGCCGGTCCCCCACAGGTCGCGCAGCACCTGCACGTATTCGGTCAGGTAGTCGTAGCGACGCGAGAAGTAGTCGTCACCCGGCCAGAGCCCCATCTGCTCGTACTCCGGTTTTTGCCAGCCGGTGACCAGGTTGACGCCAAAGCGCCCGCCGGAGATCGAGTCGATGGTGGAGGCCATGCGCGCGACGATTGCCGGGGGCAGGGTGAGGGTGGCGGCGGTGGCGTAGATTTGGATCCGCGAGGTGACCGCGGCCAGCCCGGCCATCAGGGTAAAGGACTCCAGGTTGTGGTCCCAGAATTCGGTTTTGCCGCCAAAGCCGCGCAGCTTGATCATCGAAAGCGCAAAGTCGAAATGGTAGTGTTCCGCTTTCTGCACGATGGCTTTATTGAGCTCAAAGGTCGGCATGTATTGCGGTGCAGTGGTCGAGATAAGCCAGCCGTTGTTGCCGATGGGTACAAATACGCCAATTTTCATCACGAACCTCTCTTCATTACGTCGCAGGTGTAACGATGTTTTTGCAAAGGCAGTGCCAGTTTTGAAAATGGCTGTGTTATTAATGTGTTAATTAGAAGTTGGTGGATTGATGCGGCTAAATGTGGACTAACTGGTCAAAAACATTGCACAGAAAACAGGCATTCATGCGCGATCGGAGTGCAGGATGTCGTGGGGAGACGGGGGTTTTGCTATGCTGAGGGCAACGCAGAATAAGGAGAGCGGGAATGACACAAGGCGCAGTGAAAACACCAGGTAAACGTTCGCAGGCGGTGAGCGCCAAGAAGCAGGCGATCCTCAGCGCGGCGCTGGAGACTTTTTCGCAGTTTGGTATTCACGGCACGCGCCTGGAGCAGGTGGCGGAGCAGTCCGGCGTATCCAAAACCAATCTGCTTTACTATTACCCGTCGAAAGAGGCGCTCTATGTGGCGGTGATGCAGCAGATCCTCGATATCTGGCTGGCGCCCCTCAAAGCGTTCCGCGCAGAGCTGGCCCCGCTGGTGGCGATCAAAGAGTATATTCGCCTGAAGCTGGAGGTGTCGCGCGATTACCCGCAGGCGTCGCGACTGTTTTGTCTTGAGATGCTGCAGGGCGCGCCGCTGCTGCAGGCGGAATTAACCGGAGATTTAAAACAGCTGGTGGACGATAAGTCGGCCATTATTGCCGGATGGGTCGCCAGCGGAAAGCTGGCCCCGGTCGACCCGCATCATCTGATCTTTATGATTTGGGCCTCCACCCAGCATTACGCTGACTTTGCGGCCCAGGTTGAGGCGGTGACCGGTAAAACGCTCCAGGACGAGGCGTTTTTCCACAGCACCCTGGAAAACGTGCAGCGGATGATTATCGAAGGGATCCGCCTGCGCTAGTTCCCCGGCGGGAGAGGGCAGCTTAAGTCGCCCTCTTCACACTGCATCAGCGAGGCCAGAAACGCTTCGCGCTCCACGGTTTTTTCCGCCAGGCACTGGTTAACAATCATTGGCTGGACGCTCCCGCCTTCCGTCCCCGAACCGATAAACGCACAGTCCGCGTCGCGCAGGGCAATCCAGGCCTGCTGCGCCTTTTTCAGCAGCTCGCGCTGGGGTGCCGCCGCACGCTTAACGGCGGCCTGATAGGTCTGGTTGAGCTTTTTATCGGCAGCCTGGTACTGCTGCGCGCTACAGCTATTCAGCTCAAGCTGGGTGGTCGCTTTGTCGCACTCGTCGGCCAGGGCGCTGGCGCTCAGCAGCAGTGCCGCACTGGCGATAAGATATCGTTTCATATACTCCCCAATAAAATAAGGCTCCGTCTCCGGAGCCTTATTAGCACAGCGTTAGCCTATTGTCATCAGGCTGGCGTTACCGCCTGCCGCCGCGGTGTTGACGCTGAGCGAGCGCTCCACGTACAGACGCTCCAGCAGCAGGTTGGTTTCCCCGCGCGCAAAGCCCTGCACGGAAACAATCGCCCCGCTGCGGGCCGCAACCTGCTCGCACAGTTCGCGCAGCTGATCGGAATCACCGTGGTAGATCGCCGCATCAAACGGCTGGGTCAGCAGGTTATCGGCTTTCGCAAAGTGAATGCGGGCCGAGACCGCCTTCGGCAGCTGTTTGGCGAGATCGCGATGCAGCGCATCTTCCGGCCACAGTACTTCACAACCGGTTGCCATCGCGGCGGCCAGCTGCACCAGCGCGTCCTGCTCGTTATCGGCCACGCACAGCACGCGCTCGCGCGGCATCAGCGTCCAGGTGTTGCGCTCGCCGGTTGGCCCCGGCAGCAGACGCTGGGTGCCCGCCTGCGCCAGCTCGCCGTACTGCCGGGCGACGGCACGCAGTTCAGGACGTTTTTCCGCCCATGTGATGAGAGCCTCCAGCGGCTGCGTCAGCACGGTTTTAAGCTGCGCATCCACCGGATAGTCCGCATCCTGGCGTGCCAGGGTGACGCCCAGGGCGTTCTCCGGACGGTTCGCCAGCAGACGGTAAAGGTAGAGCGGACCGCCCGCTTTCGGACCGGTGCCGGAAAGGCCTTCGCCACCGAACGGCTGTACGCCCACGACCGCGCCAACCATGTTGCGGTTGACGTACAGGTTGCCCACTTTGGCGCTGCCGGTCACCTGCGCGATAGTCTCGTCGATACGGGTATGCACGCCGAGCGTCAGGCCATAGCCGGAGGCGTTGATCTGCTCAACCAGCTCGTTGAGGTTGTTACGGTTGTAACGCACCACGTGCAGCACCGGGCCGAAGACCTCTTTTTTCAGCTCGTCGAAGCTTGCCAGCTCAATCAGCGTTGGCGGCACAAAGGTGCCGGTCCGCCATTCGCGGGCATCTTCGCTGTTCTCGCGCACCGCCTGGAACACCGGACGGCCTTTTGCGCGCATGGCCTGAATATGGTTTTCGATGTTGGCTTTGGCTTCCGCGTCGATCACCGGCCCGATGTCGGTGGTGAGACGGCCCGGGTTGCCCATACGGCATTCGGCCATCGCGCCGCGCAGCATCTTCAGGGTGTGGTCCGCCACGTCATCCTGCAGGCACAGCACGCGCAGGGCGGAGCAGCGCTGACCGGCGCTGTCGAAGGCGGAGGCCAGCACGTCGACCACCACCTGCTCGGTGAGCGCGGAGGAGTCAACGATCATGGCGTTCATGCCGCCGGTTTCCGCGATGAGCGGGGTAGGACGACCCTGCGCATCCAGACGGGTGGCAATGTTGCGCTGCAGCAGAGAGGCCACTTCGGTCGAACCGGTAAACATCACGCCGCGCACGCGGTTATCGGAGGTCAGTTTGGCGCCCACGGTTTCACCGCGGCCCGGCAGCAGCTGAACCACGCCTGCCGGCACGCCGGCTTCCAGAAGAATATTGATGCCCTGCGCGGCAATCAGCGGGGTCTGCTCTGCCGGTTTTGCCAGCACGCTGTTGCCAGCGGCAAGCGCGGCGGCAATCTGGCCGGTGAAGATCGCCAGCGGGAAGTTCCACGGGCTGATACAGACGACCGGACCCAGCGGACGGTGGGTTTCGTTATCGAAATCATCGCGCACCTGACCGGCGTAGTAGTGCAGGAAGTCGACGGCCTCGCGCACTTCGGCGATGGCGTTGCTGAAGGTTTTACCCGCCTCGCGCACCAGAATGCCGATGAGCGACTGCATCTGATCTTCCATCAGCACCGCCGCGCGCTCCAGAATCGCGGCGCGCTCCTGCGGCGGCGTGGCAAACCAGATTGGGGCGTTATTTACCGCGCTGTCCAGGGCCTGATCCACTTCCGCTTCGGTGGCTTCACGCACGTAGCCGACGATATCTTTTGGCTCTGCCGGGTTAATGACCGGCTGCATTTCACCGTCAGCAACCGGCTGCTCCAGAATCGGTTTGGCCTGCCACTTCTGCAGCGCGCTGTTGAGCAGGGCAGAGGAGAGGGACGCCAGGCGGTGTTCGTTGGCGAGATCCAGACCCGCCGAGTTAACGCGGCCCGCGCCATAGAGTTCGCGCGGCAGGGCAATTTTCGGATGCGGCAGGCCAATCTGGCCTTCCTGCGCCGCCATCTTCTCAACGGCCTGCACCGGGTCGGCTACCAGCTCGTCCAGCGGCAGCGTGGTGTCGGCGATGCGGTTAACGAAGGAGGTGTTCGCCCCGTTTTCCAGCAGACGACGCACCAGGTACGCCAGCAGGGTTTCATGAGTGCCCACCGGAGCATAGATACGGCATGGGCGGTTCAGCTTGCCGTCCGCCACTTTCCCGGTCACCTGCTCGTACAGCGGTTCACCCATGCCGTGCAGGCACTGGAACTCGTACTGGCCCGGATAGTAGTTCTGCCCGGCCAGGCTGTAGATCGCCGCCAGGGTGTGGGCGTTGTGGGTAGCGAACTGCGGATAGATCAGGTTCGGCACGCCGAGCAGCTTTTTGGCACAGGCGAGGTAAGAGACGTCGGTGTATACCTTGCGGGTATACACCGGATAGCCTTCCAGCCCTTCCATCTGGGCGCGTTTGATTTCGCTGTCCCAGTAGGCGCCTTTCACCAGACGGATCATCAGGCGACGGCGGCTGCGGCTGGCCAGGTCAATCAGGTAATCAATGACGAACGGGCAGCGTTTCTGGTAGGCCTGGATAACGAAACCGATGCCGTTCCAGCCTGCCAGCTCCGGCTCGAAGCACAGTTTTTCCAGCAGATCGAGGGAGATCTCCAGACGGTCGGCCTCTTCGGCGTCGATGTTAATGCCGATGTCATACTGGCGCGCCAGCAGGGTCAGGGACTTCAGGCGCGGGTAGAGTTCTTCCATCACCCGGTCGTACTGCGCGCGGCTGTAGCGGGGGTGCAGGGCGGAAAGCTTAATAGAGATGCCCGGGCCTTCATAAATACCGCGACCGTTAGAGGCTTTACCGATAGCGTGGATCGCCTGCTGGTAAGAGACCATGTAGGCCTGCGCGTCGGCGGCGGTCAGCGCCGCTTCGCCCAGCATGTCGTACGAGTAGCGGAAGCCTTTGTCTTCCAGCTTGCGGGCGTTTGCCAGCGCTTCGGCAATGGTTTCCCCGGTGACGAACTGCTCGCCCATCAGGCGCATCGCCATGTCCACGCCCTTGCGGATCAACGGCTCGCCGCTCTTCCCGATGATGCGGTTCAGGGAGCGGGAGAGGTTGGCTTCGTTATGGGTGGAGACCAGTTTACCGGTAAACAGCAGGCCCCAGGTGGCGGCATTAACGAACAGCGACGGGCTGCGGCCAATGTGGGAATGCCAGTTGCCGTTGCTGATCTTGTCGCGGATCAGCGCGTCGCGGGTGGCTTTATCCGGAATACGCAGCAGCGCTTCCGCGAGGCACATCAGCGCTACGCCTTCCTGTGAAGAGAGGGAAAACTCCTGCAGCAGACCCTGAACCATACCGGCACGGCCGGTAGCGGTTTTCTGGTTGCGCAGCTTGTCGGCTAGCTGATACGCCAGGCTGTGCGCCTGTGCGGCAATGGCTTCCGGCAGGCGGGCCTGCTCCAGCAGCATCGGCACGGCGTCGGTTTCGGCACGGCGGTAGGCGCCGGTAATGGCGGCACGGCTGACGGACTGCGGCAGGATCTGCTCGGCAAATTCAAGGAACGGCTGATGGTTCTCGTCGCCAGCGGCAGGCGCTTCCTCGCTTTCGTTCGCCGCACCGGCCAGCAGGGCCGGCAGCTCCGGCAGGCCCTCATCGCTCTCGAGTCTTTCGAGATAGTTAAAAATAGCCTGCTTGATTAACCAGTGCGGCGTGCGGTCAATGCGGGTTGCTGCGGTCTTAATCCGTTCGCGGGTTGCGTCATCCAGCTTAACCCCCATGGTGGTCATACCCATGCCAAAGCTCCTGTTGTTCTGTAATAGCGTTCTGTAGATAGCGTGAAATATCCACCATGTTGCAACTTTGTGCAACCGTGTTAAATGTGACCTGGTTTGCAACCCGGAAAATGAATGGATTGTTAATGAATGGTTAGCCGGAAAAACGCGCTGGCTTTTGTGGGGGAAGCCTGTTTTTATGCGGGAGTTAACACTTTTCAAAGGTGCAACCCGTAAAAGCGTGAGCGAGTGCAACCTATAGGAAACTCGTATCAAACCGGGGATGAAATTGATGTAAATGCAGTGTTAAATCGTTTGTCAGCGGAAGGCGCATACGGCAGGATAGCGCGCCCAACCGAAACACAAGATACATTCACCTCGTTCCGGTGATCATATAACAAGGCAGCCCGGATGGTTGTCGCTCGACATTTTGGAGAATTTGAATGGCTATTAGCACACCGATGCTGGTGACATTTCTCGTTTATATTTTTGGCATGATTCTGATAGGGTTTTTGGCGTGGCGTTCTACAAAGAACTTTGACGACTACATTCTGGGCGGTCGCAGTTTAGGCCCAATGGTGACCGCACTCTCTGCGGGCGCATCCGACATGAGCGGCTGGCTGCTGATGGGACTGCCTGGCGCGATTTTCATCTCCGGTATCTCGGAAAGCTGGATCGCCATCGGCCTGACCGTGGGCGCGTGGATCAACTGGAAGCTGGTGGCAGGCCGTCTGCGCGTGCATACCGAGGCCAACAACAACGCCCTGACGCTGCCGGATTACTTCACCGGACGTTTTGAAGATAACAGCCGCATCCTGCGCATTATCTCTGCGGTAGTTATCCTGCTGTTCTTCACCATCTACTGTGCCTCCGGCATCGTGGCCGGCGCGCGTCTGTTCGAAAGCACCTTCGGCATGAGCTACGAAACCGCCCTGTGGGCCGGTGCTGCGGCGACCATCCTCTATACCTTCGTGGGCGGGTTCCTGGCGGTAAGCTGGACCGACACCGTGCAGGCTAGCCTGATGATCTTCGCCCTGATCCTGACCCCGGTGATTGTGATTTTCACCGTTGGCGGCTTTGGCGAATCGCTGGAAGTGATCAAGCAGAAGAGCATTGAAAACGTCGACATGCTGAAAGGGCTGAACTTCGTGGCCATCGTCTCCCTTATGGGCTGGGGCCTGGGCTACTTCGGTCAGCCGCATATCCTGGCGCGCTTTATGGCGGCGGATTCTCACCACACCATCGTTCATGCTCGTCGCATCAGCATGACGTGGATGATCCTGTGTCTGGCGGGGGCGTGTGCCGTTGGCTTCTTCGGTATCGCCTACTTCAATAACAACCCGGCGCAGGCGGGCGCGGTCAACCAGAACGCCGAGCGCGTGTTCATCGAGCTGGCGCAAATTCTGTTTAACCCGTGGATTGCCGGTATTCTGCTCTCCGCGATCCTGGCGGCGGTGATGTCCACCCTGAGCTGCCAGCTGCTGGTCTGCTCCAGTGCGATCACCGAAGACCTCTATAAAGCTTTTCTGCGTAAAAACGCGAGCCAGAAAGAGCTGGTGTGGGTAGGGCGCTTTATGGTGCTGCTGGTGGCGCTGATTGCCATCGCGCTGGCGGCTAACCCGGAAAACCGCGTGCTGGGCCTTGTGAGCTACGCGTGGGCGGGCTTTGGCGCGGCATTTGGTCCGGTAGTTCTGTTCTCCGTCATGTGGTCACGTATGACCCGTAACGGCGCGCTGGCGGGAATGATTATCGGTGCGCTGACCGTTATCGTCTGGAAACAGTTCGCGTGGCTGGGCCTGTACGAAATCATTCCTGGCTTTATCTTCGGCAGCATCGGCATCGTGGTGTTCAGCCTGCTGGGTAAAGCCCCGTCTGCCTCCATGCAGAAACGCTTTGCTGAAGCAGACGCGCATTACCATTCCGCACCGCCGTCTAAGCTGCAGCCAGAATAATTTTTCTCGCTGTACAATCCAGGCCGGGTAAGCGCATGCGCTACCCGGCTTTTTTCTTGCCAAAATCCGTATTTTCCTGTGATATCCATGTGCTTATAAAAATGAGGATAGCGAAGCATGACAATCAAAACAGGGTTAATGGCGGCGGCACTATTGATGCTCGCTGGCTGCACCGTGCCATCGCAGCACGCGGCGGTAGAGACCTGCAAGGCGGATAACCAGATGCAGCAAACCACGCTCTATTTCGGCTTAAATCGTCCTGCCGGGGCGCAGATCGCCAGCAGCGAATGGCAGCAGTTTGTTGATCAGGACGTGACGCCGCGTTTTCGCGATGGCTTAACGGTGTTTGACGCGCGCGGCCAGTGGCTGGGGAACGACGGGAAAGTGGCGCGTGAACCCAGCAAAGCGCTGATGCTGATCCACGGTAAAGATGCGCAGAGCGAGAAGAACATTGAAGCGTTGCGCGGGATTTATAAATCTCGCTTCGCGCAGGAGTCGGTGATGCGCGTCGACCAGCCGGTGTGCGTGCAGTTCTAATAAAAACGGCGGGATAACCCCGCCGTTGTTGTTTTGTAGGCCGGATAAGCGAAGCGCCACCCGGCAAAAACACTTACAACACCAGCCCCGCAAAGCTCGCCGACAGCAGGCTCACCAGCGTCGCGCCGTACACCAGACGCAGACCAAACCGCGACACCACGTTCCCCTGCTGCTCGTTAAGGCCCTTAATCGCCCCGGCCACAATGCCGATGGACGCGAAGTTCGCGAAGGACACCAGGAAGACGGATAAAATGCCCAGCCCGCGCGGGGACATCTGATGGGCGATTTTTTGCAGCTCAATCATCGCCACAAATTCATTCGCCACCAGCTTGGTCGCCATAATACTGCCCGCGTTTAAGGCATCGCTCAGCGGAATACCCACCAGCCACGCCAGCGGATAAAATACATAGCCCAGGATCTGCTGGAAGCTCATGCCAAATACGCTGGAGAAGAGGGCGTTAACGGCGCTAATAAGCGCGATAAAGCCAATCAGCATCGCCAGAATAATCATCGCCACCTTAAAACCGGCCAGAATATACTCGCCGAGCATTTCGAAGAAGCTCTGGGATTCATGCAGTTTTTCCAGCCTGATATCCGGCTCCGCTTCCGGGCGCGCCGGGTTGATGACCGAGAGAATAATAAAGGTGCTGAACATGTTCAGAATCAGCGCCGCGACGACAAATTTGGCGTCGAGCATGGTCATATAGGCGCCGACAATCGACAGGGAGACCGTCGACATGGCCGTGGCCGCCATGGTGAAGAGACGACGAGAGGAGAGATCGCCCAGCACGCCTTTGTAGGCAATGAAGTTTTCCGACTGGCCGAGGATCAGCGAACTCACCGCGTTAAAGGATTCCAGCTTGCCCATGCCGTTCAGTTTTGACAGCAGCGTGCCGATGACCCGAATAAAAATCGGCAGGATCCGCCAATGCTGAAGAATACCAATCAGTGCGGAAATAAAAATAATCGGGCAAAGCACGCCGAGGAAAATGAACGCCAGCCCTTTTTCCCCCATTCCGCCAAAGACGAAATTCGTCCCTTCCGAGGCAAATTTCAGCAGTGACTCAAAGAAGCCGGAAACATATTTAATCAGGAATAACCCGCTTTCGGCGTGCAGGAAAAAGAACGCCAGCGCAATTTCAATAACAATCAGCTGTAAAACATAACGAATGCGAATTTTTCGGCGGTCGAAACTCACCAGCCAGGCGAGCGCAAGAATAATCACCAGCGCCAGCAGGAAATGGACGATTTTAAACATAATTAATTTTCACCAGGTGTTTGAGGCGGATATTTAGCCACAGGGCTGGTTAACCGTAAATGGGCATTTTTATTATAACTTATAAACTTAACGGTAACGTCGGCAACTATTAACAGGCTTTGCGTTTACAACTCGTCATCAAAACACCACACATTTCGCTTGTGTTTCTTTTCACCGTAATGATAATCACTATCACAAGAATTTACCTTTCTTTGCATCAGTTGACCGCGATAAACATTTAAGGTGTCGGCATGTTTGTTCCATTTCTCATTATGTTACGTGAAGGGCTCGAAGCTGCCCTCATCGTGAGCCTCATCGCCAGTTATCTGAAGCGTACCCAGCGCGGGCGCTGGATTGGCGTCATGTGGATCGGGGTATTCCTTGCCGCGGCACTCTGTCTGGGCCTCGGTATCCTTATCAACGAAACCACCGGGGAGTTCCCGCAGAAAGAGCAGGAGCTGTTTGAGGGTATCGTCGCCGTGATTGCGGTGGTGATCCTCACCTGGATGGTGTTCTGGATGCGTAAAGTCTCCCGCAACGTGAAGGTGCAGCTGGAGCAGGCGGTGGATAACGCGCTGCAAAAGGGCAATAACCACGGCTGGGCGCTCATTATGATGGTCTTTTTCGCCGTCGCGCGTGAAGGCCTGGAGTCTGTTTTCTTCCTGCTGGCGGCGTTTCAGCAGGATGTGGGTATCTGGCCGCCGCTGGGAGCCGTGCTGGGTCTCGCCACGGCCGTGGTGCTCGGTTTCCTGCTCTTCTGGGGCGGTATTCGCCTGAACCTGGGCGCCTTCTTCAAGTGGACCAGCCTGTTTATTCTGCTGGTGGCGGCAGGGCTGGCGGCAGGGGCGATACGCGCCTTCCACGAGGCGGGACTGTGGAACCACTTCCAGGACGTGGCGTTCGACCTCAGCAACGTGCTCTCCACCCATTCTCTGACCGGCACCCTGCTTGAAGGTATCTTCGGCTATCAGGAAACGCCGAGCGTCAGCGAAGTGGCGATGTACTTTATTTATCTGGTTCCGGCGCTGGTGCTGTTCGCTATGCCGCCACGTACCGGCTCGCAGGCGTCGCGCGTTACGCCATAATTTTTGTTTGAGTTACAACATACTTTTATAGGGAAGAGTCATGGCAATTCAGTTCCGTCGTAGTGCGTTATGCGCAGGCATTGCCGCGCTGTTCGCTTCCGCATTCTCCGCCTGGGGCGCGGATGTTCCTCAGGTCAAAGTGACCGTCAACGATAAGCAGTGTGAGCCGATGACCCTCACGGTGAACAGCGGCAAAACCCAGTTCATTATTCAGAACCACAGTCAGAAAGCGCTGGAATGGGAGATCCTGAAAGGCGTTCTGGTGGTGGAAGAGCGCGAAAACATCGCCCCTGGCTTCAGCCAGAAGATGACCGCCAACCTGCAGCCGGGCGAGTATGAGATGACCTGCGGCCTGCTGACCAACCCTAAAGGGAAGCTGATCGTCAAAGGTGAAGCAACGGCCGATGCGGCGAAAGGCGCTGCGGTGCTGAGCCTGGGTGACGCCATTACCGCGTATAAAGCCTATGTCACGAAAGAGACGGCGGACCTGGCGACGGCAACCAAAGCCTTTACCGATGCGGTGAAGGCCGGTGACATCGAAAAAGCGAAATCCCTCTATGCGCCAACCCGTCAGCACTACGAGCGCATCGAGCCGATTGCCGAGCTGTTCTCTGACCTTGATGGCAGCATTGATGCACGCGAAGACGATTTCGAGCAGAAGGCCGCCGATCCGAAATTCACCGGTTTCCACCGCCTGGAGAAAGCCCTGTTTGGCGACAACTCCACCAAAGGGATGGAGAAATACGCTGAGCAGCTGAACGGCGACGTGCTGGAGCTGCAAAAGCGCATCAGCGAGCTGGCCTTCCCGCCGTCAAAAGTGGTCGGCGGCGCGGCCGGTCTGATTGAAGAAGTGGCCGCCAGCAAAATCAGCGGTGAAGAGGACCGCTACAGCCATACCGATCTGTGGGACTTCCAGGCTAACGTCGACGGCGCGCAGAAAATTGTTAACCTGCTGCGTCCTCAGCTGCAGAAAGAGAACGGCGAGCTGCTGGCCAAGGTGGATGCCAACTTCAAAAAAGTCGACACCATTCTGGCGAAGTACCGTACCAAAGACGGGTTTGAGACCTACGACAAGCTGACCGATGCCGACCGCAACGCGCTGAAAGGCCCGATTACCGCCCTGGCGGAAGATCTCTCCCTGCTGCGTGGCGTACTGGGTCTGGACTAAGCACGATGAATAAGCATAGCGAGAACGATGTGGTTGAGCCTTCACGTCGTCGATTGTTAAAAGGGGTAGGGGCGCTGGGTGGCGCGCTTGCTCTGGCCGGTGGCTGTCCGGAAGCGCATGCGGCGAAACAGCAAAGCGCGCCCGGCACGCTGTCACCCAATGCCCGCATGGAGAAGCAGCCGTTTTATGGCGAACATCAGTCGGGCATCCTGACGCCGCAGCAGGCATCCATGATGCTGGTGGCCTTTGATTCGCTGGCCAGCGATAAAGCCGATCTGGAGCGCCTGTTCCGCCTGCTGACGACGCGCATCGCGTTTCTTACCGCCGGTGGACCGGCGCCCGATACGCTGAACCCGCGTCTGCCGCCAATGGACTCCGGCATTCTGGGGCCGTTTATCGCCCCGGATAACCTGACCATTACCGTTTCGCTCGGTGAGTCGCTTTTTGACGCGCGCTATGGGCTGGCAAAACAGAAGCCGAAAGCGCTGCAGAAAATGACGCGTTTCCCGAATGACTCCCTGGACGCGGCGCTCTGTCATGGCGACCTGCTCCTGCAGATTTGTGCCAATACCCAGGACACGGTGATCCACGCCCTGCGCGATATCATCAAGCACACGCCGGATCTGCTGAGCGTGCGCTGGAAGCGGGAAGGGTTTATCTCGGACCACGCCGCCCGCAGCAAAGGGAAAGAGACCCCTGTGAACCTGCTGGGCTTTAAGGACGGTACCGCCAACCCTGACAGCAGCGATGCTGCACTGATGAAAGAGGTGGTGTGGGTCACTGCCGATCGGGGTGAACCGGCATGGGCGGTAGGCGGAAGCTATCAGGCGGTGCGGATCATTCAGTTCCACGTGGAGTTCTGGGACCGCACGCCGCTCAAAGAGCAGCAGACCATCTTTGGTCGCGATAAGCAAAGCGGCGCGCCGCTCGGCATGAAGAACGAGCATGACGTGCCCGACTACGCCAGCGATCCCAATGGCGATACCATCGCGCTGGACAGCCACATCCGTCTGGCCAATCCGCGCACCAAAGAGACGCAGTCGAGCCTGATGATGCGTCGGGGCTACAGCTATTCGCTGGGCGTGACCAACGCCGGCCAGCTCGATATGGGGCTGCTGTTCGTCTGCTATCAGCACGATCTGGAAAAAGGCTTCCTGACCGTGCAGAAGCGGCTCAACGGCGAAGCGCTGGAAGAGTACATTAAGCCCATCGGCGGCGGCTATTTCTTTGCCCTGCCGGGCGTGCGCGATCGGAACGCGTATCTCGCTCAAGGTCTTATTGAAGCCTGATAATTGTCCCCGCAACAGTTCGCGGGGACATTATTTTTTCATATGACTATCCTCCTGTTATATTTCTGTAATATTTCTATATGAGACTGATTTCACCTGTAGGGACAGTCTTAAAGGTTGCAGTCAGGTAAAATAAATGTTGCATTTATGATAATTCCTGATGTACTTAAGATAAGACAGCGGTAGTTCCCGGCAGTGATGCTGAATCACTATGGAGATCGCGAATGGTTGCGTCCTGTACTGGACAAGGTAAAGATAACAACCGCAGCACCCGGCGCGGAGGCTCAGACTCCGGCAGCGATTTCCTCACCACTAAATTCTCCCCCCTCCCTCAAGAATCTCATTCGACCGACGTGCAGAACGGTGCGCGTAGCTGTTCCGTATCGTTATCCGATAAAGCAAGCAATGGCTTACAAGGAAGCCAACCCTCTGATGTTCGTGCGCATAATCGTGCCGAAGCTGGCGCGTGTGATGAATACCAACAACTCAAGGTGCTATCCATGGGAAGACAAAAAGCAGTGATCAAAGCTCGTCGTGAAGCAAAACGTGTGCTGAGACGGGATTCACGTAGCCATAAACAGCGTGAAGAAGAATCGGTCACCTCGCTTGTGCAGATGAGTGGCGTAGAAGCAATTGGCATGGCCCGAGACAGCCGTGATAATTCTCCAATTGTGGCGCGCAATGAGGCTCAGGCGCACTACCTGAATGCTATCGAGAGTAAACAGCTCATCTTTGCAACCGGTGAAGCCGGATGCGGGAAAACCTGGATCAGTGCAGCCAAAGCGGCGGAAGCGCTGATCCATAAGGACGTGGAAAGAATCATTGTTACCCGTCCGGTACTGCAGGCTGATGAAGATCTCGGCTTCTTGCCCGGTGATATTTCGGAGAAGTTTGCCCCCTACTTCAGGCCCGTCTATGACGTGCTGGTGAAGCGACTGGGTGCATCCTTTATGCAGTATTGCCTGCGACCAGAGATTGGCAAGGTGGAAATCGCGCCGTTCGCCTATATGCGCGGACGTACATTTGAAAATGCGGTCGTCATTCTTGACGAGGCTCAGAACGTGACCGCTGCGCAAATGAAGATGTTTTTAACGCGCCTCGGGGAGAACGTGACGGTTATCGTTAACGGCGATATTACCCAGTGTGACCTGCCATCCGGCGTGAAATCCGGGCTGAGCGACGCTATGTCACGTTTTGAGGAAGATGAGATGATTGGGGTGGTACGGTTCACCAAAGAGGACTGCGTACGCTCCGCGCTCTGCCAGCGCACGCTGCAAGCGTATTATTGAATTTGCTGTTGTGTTCAAGGCCCGGGAAACCGGGCTTTGTTTTTTGTGCAGGCTTAGAGTGCGCAGGGAGTTTCAAGGTTCGAATCCCCTGGTGGCGATCCAAAAGAAAAAAGCCCGTACTTTCGTACGAGCTCTCATCTTGAATATGGCGGTGAGGGGGGATTGACTCGCTTCGCTCGCCCTTCGGGCAGCCCGTTCGCTGCGCTCTCGGTCTGTCCAACTGGCTGCCGCCAGTTGTCGAACCCCGGTCGGGGATTCTCATCCCCCCTTTTCGGAGAATATAAAAGAAAAAAGCCCGTACTTTCGTACGAGCTCTCATCTTGAATATGGCGGTGAGGGGGGGATTCGAACCCCCGATACGTTGCCGTATACACACTTTCCAGGCGTGCTCCTTCAGCCACTCGGACACCTCACCATATTGTTTTGCTGCCTGACCGCTTGGGGGGCAACGGGGCGCTACTATAGGGAGTTGCGCTAAAACGGTCAAGCAGATTTTATGCATTCGCGCGCGTTCGGTTAAGCCTTAATCAGCTCATAATGTAAGTATCCCGCTTAATCGTGCCATTCATATTTAGAGATCATCCGGCGTAATCAATCTGCCAACGAAAGAGATCGCTATGCGTAAAGCCCGTTTTACGGAGCATCAGATCATCGCTGTGGTTAAGTCGGTTGAAGCCGGACGAACCGTTAAAGATGTCGGCCGGGAGGCCGGTATATCTGAAGCCATCTACTACAACTGGAAGTCCAGATACGCCGGCATGGAGGCTTCTGATATTAAAAAGATCAAGGATCTTGAGGACGAGAATCGGCGTCTCAAACAGATGTTTGCCGACCTGAGCCTTGAGAACCGGGCGCTGAAAGACGTTATCCAAAAAAGCTTTAAAACCAGCCTTTAAGCGCGAGCTGGTCACTCATCTGATAACGACATTTGGACCCTGTATCCGTCAGGCCTGCCGGAGTCTGAACCTGAGCAGAACGGTTTACCATTACCGTCACGGATACCACGCGTGACGAACCCGTTATTGTCACGTTGCAGGCAGTGGCCGGGCGATACCCACGATACGGTTCTCCTAAACTTTTTCGGGTTCTGAGGCGGCAGGTACACCCGTGGAATCACAAAAGGATCCACCGTATTTACTGTCTGCTAAAAGTCTTCATCATTATTATACGCTCCAGCTTTGTACGTTATTCTCCAATATGTAGCTGTTTTTAGAAAGTTGCTACAGTTTAGATATTGTATTTATCTATAAATATTCAAGCATTTGCAGGAAGCAATCGGCGTTGATGTAATCAAGAAGTTGCTGAGTGTGATGAATTTCTAATTTTCTCATAACGCTACGCTTATAAGCACTAAGTTTCTTTCTCTGTGCCTCAGTCCCTTTGGAAAAAAAATTCGGGGTGCGATTTATTTTCAATGTATTCAAGAAAATCTTCTCACCATGCGTAAAGAGATGTTTGCGTCTATTTTCAGATGAAATACAAATTCTTTTTCTTTCAGTAGATGCCCTCATAGGATTTAACCAATCCGAGAGTTTAACTTTGCCAGTTTGGACTATAAGCCAGCACTCCTCTTGAATGAAATATCTGATAACCTCAGCGGAAACAACATCAGAAACCACGAGAACAATGTCACCAGATTCAAAACCGCTATGAGTAGAAAGTTTAAACAAACTTTCGGCTGGGGACAGGTCGTTAAATAAAAAAACATAATCAATGCGGGTGACTGACAACTTGGCGTCAATACTGCAATTAATAGGCGCTTCTTTTTCAGATTCAGAAGAGAATAAATAGCGAACTGCGCTATAGAGATAATAATTGTCAGTGTAAGAAATAAATTTCATTTCTAAATGTAAACACTTTAAGATTAATCTGGGAGGTCCACATTGCAAGCATAGCAAATGGGATAAAAATCATTGAATTAGCTTTATTTATTAATTCGTTATCAATCTAAAATTCAAAAAAATAACATAACGTATACGCCATTGATTAATTGATTACATGGATTTTACTAAAAAAGTAATGGGAACGATACCGAAAAAAAATCACATTAGTAAAAATGTATGATTAACTATTAAAATGAAGGTGTTACTGCAAAGTGATATTCATCTGGATAAGGTTTTTTCATCACTATTTTTAACTAAGTTAGTATGTAATTCAAATAAATAATACTTAACCACATATCATTCACAATATGAATGAATTCGTATGCGCAAAGCTTTCAAATAAAGAAAAGGTGTTTTTGATAAAGGAGCTAATAGCTTTTTCCTGTAGACGGCTCTTGGGAAAAGTGAATAATAGTCACTCTCATTTTGCAACACTGATTTTGACGATAAGATGGCAAGCTTGAATCTTTCCGGCATCTGCGCAGGGTTTTATTCACACGCCTCTATAAGTTCCGCGCCTGATGAAACTTCAGAAAGTGTACGGCTGTAATGGACCTTTCCATTTCTACAGGTTCCGCAACAGTCCGATGGCCGTTCGTATCATCAATACAAGTATTCTCAAAACCAGATGAGCAATTCTTTAAACCGATATACTTCTGCCGTTAAGCTTTGTCGTGACGTAAGTATCTAGATAGCTGCACCGAAAACAGAACCCTTAGAGGGAATTCAGCCCGGATTGTGCGATCTGATCAATCGCCAAACATCACAAACCGCCAACCGAACTGAGCGATGCCGATCATAGCACCCATTCCCCGCACCGAAAGATGCATGATGCAGAAAGCTATTCCCAAAACACACGATAAAAAATACTCCCGCAGGCTCACCGCTTTGCTCATTTTACATCGCGGTGACCGTGTCAGTGATGTTGCCAGAACGCTCTGTTGTGCCCATCCATCCATTGGCCGCTGGATTAACTGGTTTACGCTTTCGGGTGTCAAAGGTCTCAAATCATTGGCTGCCGGGCGTTCCCGACGCTTGCCCTTTGAACATATCTGCACGTTATTACGTGAACTGATACAGCATTCTCACGATGGTTTTGGTTATCAGCGCTCGCGCTGGAGCACAGAACTACTGACAATAAAAATCAACGAGATCATCGGATGCTGTTAACATGCGCGAATGCATGTATAAAAGGCAGTCGTGGCATTTACTTTCTTCTGACGAAAACAAATAAGCCCCGTTTAAGTGAATAATAAGAAATGATGAAAACTGAAAATGTCGTCAATATTTCACATGCTCAGTCACGTCCTGCTTCTCATTTTCTGATAAAAGTACAAAATCAGACATTTCACGTGATTGGTGGTATTTTGTACAAAACCATCCCCTAAGCTAAATTGATCATTTGCTGCACACCCTTATCCCATAAGGCTTGAAGGGGTTATGCAAGAAAATTCTTATAAATCAGAAAGATGATCTGTGATTGATAAAAAATGAAAATGTAAAACATTGTTACATTTTTTCATTTCCGTTCAGGCAGGGAACGTTCCTACACTCCGGCTATTGGGTCTTATCCGAAATTTTTCATTTCAGACAAATACCCAAAAATACAGTGTCGGCATGCTGGTGGATGGAATGCGCCCGCTTTTAGTTCCGGGATTTTTATTTACGTCGGATGACGCAAACCGGAAAGTTGTTCTGGCTGGGTAATTTTTTCTTATTTATTTCTCACTGGCATTGACCGTTTCTATTACTCCATAGAACAGGGACAGCCATGTCTAACTCTTCCTTTCAGTCCGAAATCCCTAAAGCGCGTATTATTTAAAACTCGATTTGCATACGGGTGGCGCGAGCAAGAAAACCGAGCTTCCTCTGAAATTACTGGTGGCGGGCGACTTCAGTAATGGTCAGGAGTCTGCACCCTTGTCTGAGCGCAAAAAAGTCAATCTGAACAAAAATAACTTTGATTCAGTGCTTTCCGAATATTCCCCAAAAGTCAGTCTGACCGTTAAAAACACGCTCGCCGATGACGGCAGCGAAGACAACATCAGTTTGACATTCCAGAGCATGAAGGATTTCACCCCGGAGCAGGTTTCCCGGCAAATCCCTCAGCTGAAGGCGATGCTTTCCATGCGCAACCTGCTTCGCGATTTAAAAGCAAACCTGCTGGATAACCAGGCCTTCCGAAAGGAGCTGGAAAAAATTCTGCTCGATCCGGCGTTAAGTGCAGAACTCAGAGCCGAACTTTCAGCCCTGGCACCTAAACAGCCATAACGGTCACGATGATTTAACGGATTAAAAAGGAAGATGCTGATGTCTGTAAAAAATGAGAATGCGACTGTTGGCGAAAGCGTGGTGCTGGAACGTCCTGCTGCGGGCGGGGTTTATGCGTCCCTGTTTGAAAAAATCAACCTGAACCCGGTGTCTGAGCTGAGCGCGCTGGATATCTGGCAGGACGCGCAGGCGATGTCGGATGCGACGGCGGATGAACGTTTAACTGCCGGGATGCAGGTATTTCTGGAGTGCCTGACAAAGTCGGGCTCAAAGGTTGAAAAACTCGACAAAAACCTGATTGACCACCATATCGCAGAGCTGGACTACCAGATTAGCCGTCAGCTGGACGCGGTAATGCACAGCGAAGAATTCCAGGCGGTGGAGAGCCTGTGGCGCGGCGTGAAATCCCTGGTCGACAAAACCGATTTTCGCCAGAACGTGAAGGTTGAGCTGCTGGATATGTCCAAAGAAGACCTGCGTCAGGACTTCGAGGACTGTCCGGAAATCATTCAGAGCGGGCTGTATAAACATACATATATTGATGAGTATGACACACCGGGCGGCGAGCCGATCGCTGCGCTGATTTCCGCCTACGAATTCGATGCGTCTGCGCAGGATGTCGCGCTGCTGCGCAACATTTCAAAAGTGTCTGCCGCAGCGCATATGCCGTTTATCGGCTCTGCAGGTCCTAAATTTTTCCTCAAGGATTCGATGGAGGAAGTGGCGGCCATCAAGGACATTGGTAACTACTTCGACCGTGCGGAGTACATCAAGTGGAAATCCTTCCGAGAGACGGACGATGCCCGCTATATCGGCCTGGTGATGCCGCGCGTGCTGGGTCGCCTGCCGTATGGCCCGGACACCGTGCCGGTTCGTAGCTTCAACTACGTGGAAGAAGTGAAAGGCCCGGATCACGATAAATACCTGTGGACCAACGCCTCGTTTGCCTTTGCATCCAACATGGTTCGCAGCTTCATCAACAACGGCTGGTGTGTGCAAATCCGTGGCCCGCAGGCCGGTGGTGCCGTCCAGGATCTGCCAATCCATCTGTACGATCTGGGTACCGGCAATCAGGTGAAGATCCCGTCAGAAGTAATGATCCCTGAAACCCGTGAGTTTGAGTTTGCGAACCTGGGCTTTATCCCGCTAAGTTATTATAAAAACAGAGATTATTCCTGCTTCTTCAGCGCCAACTCGACCCAGAAGCCAGCGCTGTATGACACCGCAGATGCCACGGCCAACAGCCGTATCAATGCCCGTCTGCCGTACATTTTCCTGCTGTCGCGTATTGCCCACTATCTGAAGCTGATTCAGCGTGAAAACATCGGTACAACCAAAGACCGTCGTCTGCTGGAGCTTGAGCTCAATACCTGGGTCCGCAGTCTGGTTACCGAAATGACCGATCCGGGCGACGAGCTGCAGGCTTCCCACCCGCTGCGCGACGCGAAAGTGGTGGTGGAAGATATCGAGGATAACCCGGGCTTCTTCCGCGTGAAGCTGTACGCCGTGCCGCACTTCCAGGTGGAAGGGATGGACGTCAACCTGTCGCTGGTTTCCCAGATGCCTAAAGCAAAAGCATAAGGCAGGGCAGGGATGAAAATTTATCGTCCACTGTGGAATGAGGGGGCTTTACTGTCTCCTCAACAGTTCCAGCAGCAGGCTGAATGGGAGTCTTTTCGAAGTCGAGGTGCATCAGCGCTGGCATCCCCATTCCCCTGGGGTGTGGAAAAGGTTGAGTTTAATGACAGCCTTCTATCGTCCGGCCTGATCCAGATTACGCAGTTACGCCTCTGGCTGGAAGATGGAACACTTATTGATGCTCAAAGGAGCGATCTGCCTCCCGCGCCGCGTGAGTTAGATGCCAGCCAGCTGGCTGGCCGTGATGCGGTAACTGTCGTTATCGCACTGCCTCACATGCAGCCGGGTGTTGCCAACGTTGAACTGGAGGGCGTCAGTCCAGACCGGCCACTTCGCTATCGTGAGGAGTGGGTAACGTTGCAGGATGCTTTCGGATCTGAAGAAGAATCCATGGCCGTTGCCCGGTTTAATTTCACCATCCGGTTTGCCCATGAAAGTAATGACTCATGGAAAGTCTGCCCTGTCGCAAGACTGATCCGGGATGGGCAAAATGCGTGGCGACAGGATCCGTCTTTTATTCCTCCAGTGGCATCTTTTGGGGCAAGTCCGGTCCTTCGCGAACGTCTGGTGCTGCTCAATCGCCAGCTACGTTCCCGGCGCCAGCGTCTGATGACGATGCGTCGTGAAAGTAACGAAAGACTCGCTGATTTTGCCGTTGCCGATGTTTCCCTTTTCTGGTTGCTGAATGCGCTCAATTCCCACGCCAGGGTACTGACGGAATATGAACGTTTTCCTTCCCGTCCACCTGAACAGGTATGGGCTGAGCTCGCTCGTCTGGCAGGCAGCATGCTGACTTTTTCCCTGGACCATGATCTTGACGCCATACCGGGTTATGACCACGAGGAACCGGCCAATGCGTTTCCCCCGCTGTTTGACCTGATAACCGGTTTGCTGGAGGCAAGTCTGCCATCCCGGGTTATTGCTCTGGAAATGTCCCGACCAGATGGACAAACCTGGAAGGCCAATCTCCACGATATACGCCTGCGTGAAGAGGCTGACCTTTATCTCTCTGTGCGCTCGGATATTCCAGCCTGGCAGGTCGCCGAGAAATTCCCTGCACTCTGTCAGGCGGGTTCACCTGATGATGTCCGCGAGATCTATGGTGCGGCACTCAAGGGGATCCCTTTGATCCCAGTGAGCAGGGTCCCGGCTGCGTTGCCAGTACGCATGGAAAACCAGTACTTCGCACTTGATATGGAAAGCCCCGCTGCACATGAAATGCAGGAGCAGGGGGTGTGTATGTTCTATGTGCCTGAGTTACTTGGTGCCCTGGAACTTGAACTGTTTGCGGTATTGCGCTCATGAGACAGGATATCGATATCGACCAGCTGATGACGGAGACCTGGCTTACCGTCACCATGCTTAAGAAAGGCGCCGTCACGCTCAATGGCACTGCGCTTTACAACAAATGCGTTAAACAGGTTGAAAGTGTGCGGGAAGCGCTGGAGCGTGCCGGTTATGACGACGCCAGTGTGGAGCATATTTCCTACGCACAGTGTGCCCTGCTGGACGAAACGGTGATGAGCCGTAAGCCTGAAAAAAGCGAGGAAGGAGAAGAGCCGAAAGTTGATGAAGGCCAGATGGCCTGGCGTAAAGCGCCTCTTCAGGCCCGTTTTTTTGGCTCACTTCGGGCTGGTGAAGCGCTATGGGATCGGATTGCAGAGGTTCTGCGTCAGCCTTCACCAAACCCGGCCGTTTTAACCTGCTATCACCGGGTGATAGCGCTGGGCTTTCAGGGGTTATACAGCCTGAAAGCGGTCAGCCAGTCGCAGCGTGATGAAGTAATGAAAGCCCTTTCTGAACGGGTTTCTCCGCCTGATGCTGGCCTGTCTCTGGTTGTTCACCGAATGGGGAAACATCGCTGGAGTCTGATGCGCTCAGTCTGGTTCTGGATAGTGCTCGCCGTCATTCTTACCAGCGTTGTCTGGTGGGGTGGTCACCTCTGGCTCCAGTCTCTTTTGTCAGCACAAATAACGGAGCTGCATGGCTAATGCGTAGATCAGTCATCATTCCGGTAGTCCTGCACGCCCTGGTAGCCGTTGCCACGTTGCTGTGGTTGCTGTGGTATTTCATCCCGACAGGCAACGTTTTTAACGGTCTGACCACTCTGCTGATCCTCCTTCTGGCAGGCTGGTATGTTTTTAAAAACTGTCGGAGTGAAGAGCCCACTTCCGACGCGACCCTACCGGTTGCTGAACTGCCATCATTCGATACCCAAGGCCCCGTTGTACTGGTGTGTGGTGACATGCTGGAAGCGTTGTTTCAGGAAGGTCCTCTGCGTAAAACAGCCCAGGGATGGTGGCTGCGGGCCGGCGACGTCAGCCGGTTAACCGATGTTGTCCGCAGTATCCAGACGCAGTTCCCACGCCAGGTCGGTCAGCTTTCGGTGATGTACCGCTGCCTGCCAGATCGTCATCAGGATGAGGCGGTTCTGCGCTCCACACTGAAGACGCTCCGCCAGCAGAGTAAACAGATAAAATCCCTGACGGGTTTCACACTACCGGTTGTGGTGAGTGCCGAATTCTCCGGACCTGAGACGCCGTGGATAATCGTTCGGGGTGACAAGCCGATTGTCTGTCCGGTTAATGATTCGCCGCAGGCTTTCATTGACTGGCAGCAGGCGGATGACAATATCGTGGCGCTGCCAGCGATCGGTCAGGCATTTTCCTTTATCCGTCATACCCTGGCTGATGAGCTGGAGAAGCCTGACCGGTTAACACCGCCTGTGCGCCCATTTTCCGTCTCCATGCGCCTCGGCGTAGTCAATCCAGGCGTTCAGTCAGTCTGGTCATGCTGGCTCTACTCTCGCACCTGCTTGCAATTTCCCCGAAAGTCAGGGCAGACAGCCCCGGCAAGCTTGTTCCCGGATGCGGTTCTGCCTCTGCTGGCACCTTTTGCATCGCCTGTGCAGGGGGGCCACCGTACACGTCGCCTGATCCTGCTGATGTGGCTGTGTGCCCTTACCGCGTTGGGTATTTCTGCGCTTAACAATCGTTCACTGATCCGACAGGTAAGCACCGATTTACAGCGCTGGAATGCTATCCCGATGAACCATTACCGTCCTAAGGCGGAATCACTCGCCGTTCTGAAACGGGATGCACTCCTGCTTGAACGCTGGCAGCGTCAGGGAGAGCCTTTACGTTACAGCCTGGGCTATTACCCGGGGCAACGCCTGTGGCTGGCCTTGCAGCAGGCTATCGATACCTGGACACCACCACCAGCCCCTGAACCAAAACCGGTACCAAAAATTGTACGACTCGACAGCATGTCGCTGTTTGATTCCGGCAAATCGGCACTCAAAGATGGCTCTACCAAAATACTCGTCAACGCACTGGTGGGGATCAAAGCCAAACCAGGCTGGCTCATCGTGGTCAGCGGTCACACAGACAACACCGGCAGCGTTCAGCTCAACCAGACCCTGTCTTTAAAACGAGCGGAGGCCGTCCGTAACTGGATGCGCGATACCGGGGACGTGCCCGAAAGTTGCTTTGCCGTGCAGGGGTACGGTGACAGCCGACCAATTGCTTCAAACGACACGCCTGATGGCCGTGCGCATAACCGGCGTGTCGAGATCAGTCTGGTACCGCAGGCCGACGCCTGTCGTCTGCCAGGCGCAAAACACACGTCACAGGATGTACGTGACGTTTCAACTCAAGAAATGGAGAAGTAAACATGGCAATCCCAGTTTATCTGTGGCTGAAAGACGATGGCGGCGCTGACATCAAGGGTTCCGTAGATGTGAAAGATCGCGAAGGAAGCATCGAAGTTGTTGCTCAGGAACATAACCTGTATATCCCGACCGATAACAACACCGGCAAACTGACCGGAACCCGTATTCATACGCCGTTCCTGTTTACCAAAGAGATCGATTCTTCCAGCCCGTATTTGTACAAAGCGGTGACCACCGGTCAGACCCTGAAGTCTGCTGAGTTCAAGTGGTACAAAATCAACGACGCAGGCCAGGAAGTTGAGTACTTCAACACCAAACTGGAAAACGTGAAGCTGGTTAAAGTTGCGCCGAAAATGCACGACATCAAGGATCCTTCTTTCGAGAAGCATAACCATCTTGAGCAGATCGAGCTGCGCTACGAAAAAATCACCTGGACCTACAAAGACGGCAACATCATTCATTCCGATTCCTGGAACGAACGCACCACAGCATAAGACTCTGGCGGGCAGATCCCTTCTGTCCGCCTTTTCTTTTGCTCCGCACAGCGCCTGTCAGACGGACGCTTTGCAGAGCAGTTTCACAATTTATCGGCATGAACCTTATGGGCATCGGTTGACGGCCAGGGGCGGTAGCGTGCCTGAACAAGAGGGAACGACATGGAACATCATTCAGCAGTCCTGCTACGACGACTTAACCCTTATTGCGCCAAAGCCCTTGAAGGGGCGGCGTCTTTATGTCAGACCCGTGCACATGCAGAAATCACGCCTGAGCACTGGCTGTTAAAGTTGCTGGAGCAGGGTGAAGGTGACCTGACCGTTCTCGCCCGACGCTATGAATGGGATATGGATGCCATCTGGCAGTCGCTCTTAAGCTGGCTGGATGCACAGCCTCGTTCAGTTCGCACCCGACCAGAGCTTTCCGCATCCCTTCAGACTCTGCTGAAACAGGCCTGGCTTGCCGCCACGCTCGCGGGAAATGAGCAGATCCGCAGCATTCATTTGCTTACGGCCATGGTTGAAACGTCCGGGCTGACACGCTGCGATGGCCTCTGGCCTTTAATGACGCTGACCACCAGCCAGCTGGAAAGGTTACGTCCCTTGCTGGAAGCCCAGTCGGATGAGAGGCATGACGTTGCGCTTATTGAGCAGCCTGGCAATGTCAGCATTATTGGCCGGGCGGCACCGTTACAGCATGAAGTACAAAATCAGGCTGAAGGTGGAAGTGTACAGACTGCCGTTTCACAGGAAGAGTCCGTTCTCAATCGTTTTACAGTTGATGTGACCGCCCGTGCCCGGGAAGGAAAGATTGACCCGGTCTTTGGACGCGATAACGAAATCCGTCAGATGGTGGATATTCTCTCGAGACGCAGGAAGAACAACCCGATCCTCGTGGGTGAACCCGGCGTTGGCAAAACTGCCCTGGTTGAAGGCCTGGCGCTACGTATTGCTGAGGGCAATGTGCCCGAAAGTCTTAAGCCCGTCATCGTCAGGACACTGGATCTGGGGTTGCTTCAGGCGGGTGCCGGTGTAAAGGGTGAATTTGAACAGCGTCTGAAAAATATCATCGACGCCGTACAGCACTCCCCGGTGCCGGTGCTGCTGTTTATTGATGAGGCACACACCATTATCGGGGCGGGTAACCAGGCAGGCGGGGCAGATGCGGCTAACCTGCTGAAACCGGCGCTCGCGCGAGGCGAACTGCGTACCATAGCGGCCACCACCTGGAGTGAGTACAAGCAGTATTTCGAACGTGACGCTGCCCTGGAGCGCCGCTTCCAGATGGTCAAGGTTGATGAGCCCGATGATGAGACAGCCTGCCTGATGCTGCGTGGCCTTAAATCCCGCTATGCCGAACATCATGGCGTACACATTACCGGCGAGGCCGTGCGCGCAGCGGTGACGCTATCCCGCCGCTACCTGACAGGGCGCCAGCTGCCTGATAAAGCTGTGGATTTACTGGATACCGCAGCGGCCCGGGTACGGATGAGCCTGGACACGCTGCCAGAACAGCTTACCCGGTTGCTGGCTGAACTGACTGCGCTTGCCATGGAGCAGCAGGAGTTGCTGGAAGATATTTCTCTGGGTAACAGTGTTGATGCCACTCGTCTGCCGCAGATTGAACAACGGACCCAGGCGCTCAGCCAGCAAAAAATGGCCCTTCAGTCACAGTATGAGACCGAAAAGCAGCTCACCGACTCGCTGAAAGCCTGCCGGGAAGACATCAGCCGCCAGAAAGAGATCTCCGGCTTCCAGCAGGAGCTCTCCCAAATTCAGAATAACAGCCCATTACTGGGTCTGGATGTTGATGTCCGCACCGTTGCGACCGTTATCGCCGACTGGACAGGGGTTCCTCTCTCGTCGCTGATGAAGGATGAGCAGGCCGAATTACTGACGCTGGAAGAGCAGCTGGCAACCCGTGTAGTCGGCCAGAGTCCTGCCCTAAATGCCATTGCCCAGCGCCTGAGGGCGTCAAAAACCGGCCTGACGCCAGAGAACGGGCCGCAGGGGGTGTTTTTACTGGTGGGGCCAAGCGGGGTGGGCAAAACAGAAACCGCGCTCGCGCTTGCTGACGTTATGTATGGTGGTGAGAAATCGCTTATTACCATCAACCTGTCTGAATACCAGGAGCCGCATACGGTCTCTCAGTTGAAAGGCTCCCCTCCGGGCTATGTAGGATATGGTCAGGGCGGCATTCTCACCGAGGCAGTCCGCAAGCGGCCTTACAGCGTGGTGCTGCTCGATGAAGTGGAGAAGGCCCACCGGGATGTGATGAACCTGTTTTATCAGGTCTTTGACCGGGGCTTTATGCGGGACGGGGAAGGGCGTGAAATTGATTTTCGCAATACCGTGATCATGATGACGTCCAACCTGGGCAGTGACCCGCTGATGCAGTTGCTGGAAGAGCAACCAGAAGCTACTGAGGGCGATCTGCATGAGTTGTTACGCCCGATCCTGCGCGATCATTTCCAGCCAGCACTGCTGGCCCGCTTCCAGACGGTGATATACCGCCCGTTGGCAATGGATGCCATGCGCACCATCGTCGGCATGAAGCTCGCACAGGTGAGTACGCGTCTGCAACGCCACTACGGCATTTCCACTCACATTGGCGAAAGTCTCATCGACACGCTGACGACGGCGTGTTTGCTGCCGGATACCGGCGCCCGCAACGTGGACAGCCTGCTTAATCAGCAGATCCTGCCGGTTCTGAGCCAGCAGTTATTGAGCCATATGGCGGCAAAACAAAAGCCGTCTTCACTACAGCTGACCTGGGATGATGAAGAGGGCATTGTGCTGGCGTTTGACGCACAGGTAGAAGGAGAACCGTTATGAGCGGTTCGCTGATCAATAAGGCGACCGACATGGTGCAACCGCTTTTAGGGCAGTCACGGTATCGTGTTGACGTTCATGGATGCAGCGATTTCCTTGATGTTCTGCGTTACAGCGCGGTGGAGTCCCTCAGTCAGCCCTGGCGGTATGACGTGGCGGTCACCTGTTCCTCGGCGGATATTGCCTGCGACACGTTGCTGCTGAAGCCGGCGTCATTCACTTTTCAGACCCCGGTGTTTGACGGAACACCGGCGCTGCCGGTCCGGACGGTCTATGGGGTGGTGGAGTCATTTCGCCGGATATCCACGTCCGGTGAAGATACCCGTTACGCACTGACGCTGGTTCCCCGTATCGCGCTTCTTGGCTTTACAAAGGGCAGCCAGATTTATCTCAAGCTGTCGGTCACGGAAGTCGTTGAACAGGTACTGCGTAAACACGGTCTGGAAGGGCCTGATTTTGAGTTCCGGCTCTCCCGGGAGTATCCATCCCGTGAACTCATCACCCAGTGGCGGGAAACTGACCTTGCTTTCATCCAGCGCCTGCTTGCTGAAGTCGGTATTTACTGGCGCTTTGAAATGGACGGCCGTCTTGAACAGGACGTGGTGATTTTTCAGGACAGCCAGCAGCAGTATGAATTTGGTATCACGCTGCCGTTGCGCTACCAGGCCGGGATGAGCGACAGCGGGCAGGAGAGCATCTGGGATATTCAGACCGCCTATAACGTGGTGAGCGGAAGTGTGGCCACCCGTGACTACAACTATCGCGAAGCGCTGAAACCTCAGGACAGCACTGAAAGCATTTTTAGCAAAGAAGGGATCACCGCCGGAGAAACGTACCATTATGCGGAACCCTTCCTGACTGAAGGTGATACTGAAAGCACAGAGACCGGAGCATACTTCGCCCGTCTGCGTCACGAACGCATTCTGAATGCGCAATATCACGTCACCGGGCATTCCTCCAGCCCTCATCTGGCTCCGGGTCAGGTACTGGAAACGGACGGAACGCTTCCCGATGCCGTCAGGGAAGGCATCGTCATCACCACGGTGCGCACCAGCGGCTCACGAAAAAGTAGCTTTACTCTGGCCTTTGAAGGCATCCCGTATAGCGAAACCGTCTGTTATCGTCCGGCGTTACTCAATCGCCCGGTGATATCCGGCTCGCTTCCGGCCCGGGTGGAAAGCACACAGAAAGGCGACACCTATTCCTGGCTCGACCCGGAAGGGCGCTACCGTGTGAAGCTGGACTTTGACCGCAACAGTCCTGAACAGGGTTATGCCTATCTGTGGCTGCGGCTGGCTAAACCCTATGCCGGTGATACGTACGGATTCCACTCCCCGCTTCTTGACGGAACGGAAGTGGCCGTCGTATTCGACGGCGGAGACCCGGATCGTCCCTATATCGCCTATGCCCTGCATGATTCAGAACATCCGGACCATGTCACCAGTGACAATCATACGCGGAACGTGTGGCGTACCCCGGCGAACAATAAGTTGCGGATGGAGGATAAGCGCCAGGAAGAGCATATCAAGCTCGCAACGGAATATGGCAAAACGCAGCTGAACATGGGACACCTGGTCAATGGCCAGCGTGAGAAGCGCGGCGCCGGTTTTGAACTGCGTACGGACGAGCATGGCGCTGTACGTGCGGCAAAAGGGCTGTTCCTGACAGCTGATGCCCAGTCCAAAGCTCAGGGGCCGGTGCTGGAAATGGCCCCTGCGATAAGTCAGATTAACCAGGCCAACAGCCAGATGCAGGCGCTGAACAGCGCTGCTGAAGCCGCCGGAGCACTGGTCTGCGACATCAATACCCAGATCAGTCTCGTGACCGACAAAATCAAAGACCTCCAGTCTTCGGTCCTGCTGGGTAGTGCTCCGCAGGGAGTAGCATTTACCTCAGGTGAGCATCTTCAGCTCAGCAGTACCCGCAATACCATGATTAATGCCGGTCAACATCTTGATATCGGTGCGATGAAAAATCTGTCTGTCACAGTAGAAAAAGCCCTGGGTATGTTTGTCCATAAAGAAGGGGCTAAGCTGGTTGCCAATCAGGGAGACATCGAGATTCAGGCTCAACACAACACGATGGCACTGTTTTCTGAAAAACAGCTGACGGTGACCAGCAGTGAAGACGAAATTATTATCAGCACCCCGGAAACCCTGACACTGAACGGTGGCGGGTCTTACCTGAGGCTGAGTAAGAACGGTATTGAGCATGGTTCATCTGGTGAGTTCATTATGAAGACGTCTGACTATCTGGTACCAGGCTCAGGCGCAAATCTCCCCAACGAAACACCCAATTTCAGCCTGACGGATATCACTCAGGAAAGCAAAATCAGCAGCAAGTCTTTTAACGACTAAGGGCTGATGATGAATCCATTAATTCCTCATATGCGTAATGTGTTTTTGTTTGCATTTTTGCTTTGTTTATCAAATTTCACACTGGCATCCGGGCAAACAAGCCCAGAAAGCATCGTGTACAATTTTTATAAGTCATATTTGAAAGAAAAATCATCGGACGACAACCGACTTCTCAGTCAATATGTTTCTGATGAATTAATGAAAAGCATTAACGACTCAATGATGTGTAATTATGATTCTGATGATTCAGTTTCGGCAGAAGAGTTCGAAAGTAAATGTACACAGAAGCGCGAATGCAAGCAGTTTAAAGGGCGTTATATTTGTAACTGGAATGGTACTTGGGTTGATACTGATGTTGATTACTTTACAAAATCACAAGATATTTATCCTTCATGGAAAGCAAGTATAAGTACCTTTGATGTTTCTCAGAAAGAGAATAACTCTTCAGTCAACGTTATTTTAGGAGCGGGTTTCGAGCCTAAAGTTAAATTTAAGGTTATGCTAGAAAGAATTGGTGGGAAGTGGAAAATCACCAGCGTAACAGATCAATAAGCGTATGGTCATTTTCTAAATTGCTCACCTCGACTACGCATACAAATACCAACATATCTACGGAGTGATTTTCATGTTGAAGAAGATTATTTTTGCTTGCTGCTTATTCTGCGTGACCAATATAGCCTCAGCTTCAACGAACAATAGTTCAATGCCAGGGCAAATTGTTGCGAGTTTTTATCATGATTACCTTGTTGCGTCTGAAATGCCTGACATGGAATCAGCTGATAAACTAACCCAAAAAGCTATTTTTGAATATACAACTGAACATCTCAGAAGTCTGCGGGATAATGATGAATCGGGTGCTGATTATTTTGTCGACGCTCAGGATATATGTGAAGAATGGAAAGACAGCATTAATGTGGAAGCTGTTTCAGGGAACGACCAGGTCGCACAAGTGAAGCTAACATTAGGATATGGTAAAGCCGTATCCCTGTATGCCGTTAATCTGGTTAAAGAAAACGGTAACTGGTTAATGGATTCTGTTAAGCCCATATCCCATAGCAGTATTTATTGCCCTCGACAAGCAGAGGGGGGAGAGTAAATGCTGGACAAGAATGTCGCAGTTAGTGTTTTAAACACTCAAGCTCTGGCCAGGGCGAAAATTAACGCTGAAAATTTCAAAAATGGCATAGATAAAAAACTTAAATATGGCGAGTCAAAGTGTGCCCGCTATGTTAAAAAAGCATTAATCGCTGGAGGGGCATCTGCAAAAAATTCAGGAATTGAATCAGCTAAAAATTATGGCCCGTGGCTGCTTGAAAATAACTTTAAAGTTGTTGATAACGTCACAACAGTTCGTAGTGGCGGTGTATTCACAATTTCTGATCAGCAAGCGGGGGATGTTGTCGTAATTCAGGCAGCGCCACATCATGTACATGGTCATATGGCGATGTTTAATGGTACACACTGGGTATCTGATTTTATCCAGGAAAGGGGGTTTTATCCAGCTCAGGTATACCGCGACCAAAATATAGCCTATAAGCTATATCGTTATTCCGACAGCGATAGTGCAACCCAACGCTCTCCTAAAACCCAAAAAGGGAAGATCAACATTGTCTGGCCAATACCCTCTAACGACCGAGGGAAAGAATTCAGTAACCTGGAAACAATACTCGCTCATCTGGGCGGGGAGTCAACCGGACAGTACGCGATTGGCCGTAGCGGGATGTGGCATGGTGGTATACATATCACACATGCAACGACTCCGTGGTGTGCTCTCAGTGGCAAAGCACCACTGGAGGCATTCGATTTTCCGGTTGCTTTTAAAGGTGAGCAGGCTATACGTTGCATGGCTGACGGTGAAGTGGTTGCTTATCGGATCTGCAAGGATTACCTAACGCTTGCATGGGAATCAGGTCCGCTTAGCTTTTCCGGTTCGTTTGTGCTGGCTAAACACTTTATTCAACCGGGGGAGAAGGAATCCAGCGGGCTGCATTTCTACACTCTGTATATGCATCTTGCGCCGTATTCAGCTTATGAGGCTGAAGCAGAAAATCAGTGGGTCATTCAGGATACTCTAAGAGCATATTCTGAAATGGACTGGCTGACTGCGAAACTGACTTCAGATAAAACTTCTCCACAAATTGCCGGACACATGCCTAAAGGGGCAAGAGTCGAGTGGGACCCTGCAGACAGCAATCTTAACGCCACAGGAAATAACAAGCGAAAATATGGTCTTGTGACACTGAAAGGATTACCAGAAGAAACCAGCAGTACCCTCACACCTGGTCAGCGCTATTGGGTTGTTGTGGATAACAACAATCTTAAGCCAGCGCCGGGGGCCGGTCCAGGCTGGTGGCGACACTTGTTTCCTCCCGCAAAGGAAGTCATGGTATTCGATAAAACGGTAAGTCTCAGTTCACCATTTGCTATTAAGGCCGGTGACCCGATTGGGCACATGGGCTACTATCAGGCACCAAAAGATGGTGGTTATGAGGCACGATACCAGGTACATATCGAATGCACGAGCATGGATGATAATCTGGAGAAATTCCTGACCAACCCAGAAAAAGTGGGGGAGAAAAACCCGCTTTGGTTGAAGTATTCTCCTGGCCTTGCTCTGTACACAAAAGATGTCGCGAAAGGAACCTTCTCAAAGGGTACGACGTCAACAACTCGGACAGGCATTCTTCCGTTGAGCAAAGTCACAACTGAAACGGATAAATCAACAAAACAGGAATACTGGCAGCTGCGGCCGGAAAATGCCTACGTCCCCAAAGGCCAGGCAGAGCCTCAACTGTTGTCGCAGTATGATCTGGCAAAGATGGGCTTCAGAACTGAAACCGCAGAACCTTCCAGCTTTGATTATCTGGATGGGAAAAACCAACCTACTGGATTCTTCCGTAACCTCATCGACTCACTCTATCAGGCCGCGACCGAAGACACGCGGACCAGTCATGCTCTCGTGAAGCATAATTATCAGCGCCTGCTGGATAAAATTGACAGCGGAAGCGACCGCTATTCTCCAATGGAGTACTGGAGAGCACTTCATAATCCTGATTATCGTGACGTTATTCAGAAAACAATCGTAAAACACCCAAGCGACTGGTACTTCAAAAAAGGCGATGCTATCTGGCAACCGTTCCTGAATGCGTTGAAAAAAGATGCACCAGAATGGAAGAAATACAGCGAAGATTTCCTTGATAAAATGGCATGGATGCAGGATGTCACCACGGAGAAGCTGGGCCCCTCGTTATGGCATATGCATCCAATATTTTTCCTTGGCTCTTTGAAAGTACAAACAGTTTCTATATATAGAAATTACACCCCTTCAGATGCTAAAGAGGCGCTAAGAACTATTTATAAAGAGTACGGCTACGATATGGCTAAAACAATCGAGCAGCTCTATCGAGATGAGACGGGGCATTTTCAGTCAACACAGTACAAACGCTGTGGTGCAGGTGGTATGGAAGTGTCTGGTAACAACCCTCAGCCGCCAGGTTATGGTTGGAATGAATCTCTATTCTCACGCCATCCAGAATACTCACCAATTGGCGTTTGGTGGGCCTTCGAGAATAAAGGCTTAAGTGGCCAGGGCGGCAATCAGCAAATTACAAGCAGGAAAAAAGGGTACATTATATTCCCATCAGTTCTTGCTGCTATGGAATATAAAGTTGACTATATAAACCGAAATGGCGGTAATTGGGCTAACTGGCACTCCCGAAATCCTACAGTGCAAGAATATTATAGAACTGCCATTTCGAGAATGAGGCATACTTTTGTAGATGAAATCAAAGGGGAGAGTTAATGAAGACTTATAAAAGAATAACGGCTCTATTACTTTCGTTGTTGCCGGTGTCCATGTCTTTTGCTGCAAGCCCGGAACAGTGCTACTCATATTTTACTGAGTTAGTGAGGAGCAGCAACTATCCATTTAGTGAATGGAATATAAATCCCAACAAAGTAAACTTAATAATCGATGAAGATGATGATTCGATTATAAGAGCAAAATTAGTGGTTGATACAGATGGTACAGGCACGATTGGATGGGTTTTATTTAACAAAAGCAAAGCAGAGTTGCTTAACACCACTATTGATCCAGAAAAGCCAATTAAACTGACCTATAACAATGAATACGAAAAAGCTCAAAAGTATTGTCTTTCAGGTGAGGTTATTTATCAGGTTCAAAGTAAGAAACGTGTGTACTTTTTTGAGATGACTGATTCCGGAATGAAACAGACAAACACTTTCATTGTCAATGGAGATTATGTTAAGCGATTTGAAACACAGAATAAATACACCAAAGTGTCTTATCAAACAAAGTCAGGGACTACTGTTACAGGCTGGGTTGAGTTGGCCTCACTGAGACAAATTGACTTTAAAAGCTCCTGGTAAGAAACACATGCTTCATTATTTAACAGTAGCGATCCCATAGAATGGACAGTGGTTTACAAAGAGCCGGATATGCAACTGATCCAAATTATGCCAATTCATTAATTGCTGTCATGAGAAGCCAGGGGGTTATATAATGAAAATTTTATTTGCATTTCTATTTTCTTTGTTGTCATTCACCAGTCAAGCTAATGATTTTTGTTCAAAATTGTCTACAAAGGCGGATGATGAAAGAGCAATAATTCAAAGTTCCGAGTCAGGATATAAAGCCTCGGGGAAAGGGCGTATTTATTTCCATAGCGCCCCGAGTGAAAAGTGCTGAATAATCAATACGTTCATCATCCCTGGCGACTTAGTAAATGCTTACGCTGATTTCGGCGATTATACATATATTATGTATTTCACTAAGGATGGGAAAGATGTTGAAGGTTGGGTGAGAGCCGACCGTTTGGTGGAAACAGGTACAGGCATTGGCCCATCAGAAGAAAACAAAAGTGAGTAATAATACTATGCTGTATAGGGGTGTAATGAGAGGTTTTTACGTAAAAATAGTCAGTATATTAATCTTGTCATCAATAGCATTCAGAGGCACTGCCGCTGAACATTGTACCGGCGGCCCGAATTATTATCCCTATAATAAACATCAGACTCCAATTCCGGAAAAAGTCCAATCGGCGGATTCAAGTAAGAGAGTTTATTTTTACTCACTCCCCAAAGAGGAATGCAAGACCACTACTTTTGTTATTAATAACGAAAAGTTACTTAAATATAGAGATGAAAATGGTTTTTCATATGTAAACTACATAAATAAAAATAGTGAATTAATTGATGGTTGGGTGAAGAAAGAGAACATAATCCCAGATAGTGATTCTGTTAATGGATTATCGTACAATGACTTCAAATGGGACATGCCTGAAGGCCAGATAAGTCTTATAGGAAAAGCAACACCAGAACTTGATGCATGGATTAAAGAAAAGGGTTTCAATGTTCCTGAACCAGAAAGCCACGGTTTTAATAAAGGATTTGAAACTTGGGTGCTGTTTATTCAGGGGGTGAGCGTAAGTATTTCTCAAACTAATAGCATTATTGAAAAAAGAACAGGTTTTAACGATACCTTTATATCTGAGATTTCATTTTTTGATAACAAACACAAAACAGTTAGAGGGGTATCTGTAGGTGATGGCTGGGATAAGGTTGTTTCGATGTATGGAAATGAGAGCCGATTAGATAGATTCAGCCAGTGCAGGTACTATCAGTATTTTGATATGAGATTAAACTTTTGTCTGGATTCGAAAAATATTATTCAATCAATATCATTCAATGATTACCCTACAGAGCCAAGACAGTAGAATAAAGTATTCAATGTAATTATATGTCGCAAGAAAATATACAATTAATGATGGCTAGCAATTAACTTGGAAACCCCAGCGCATTCTACGTTACGTGGAATAAAAGTAGGCGACCCAGCTGATAAACTTTTTAAAGCCTATCCTGCTAATCAGGCACAAATAACACCTGAAAAAATCAGTTACACGTTAGGTGATATGTATCTGGATTTCACACTAAAAGCTAACAAAGTAGCATCAATTAATATGGGGATACCTATCCCTGGAGAGGAATAAAATGCTTCAGATAATCAGAAAAGGCGATAAAACATCCCACGGCGGATCTGTACTGACCGCTTCTGAAACGATGAAATTTGGTGGTATCGGCGTTGCCCGCAAAGGCGACAAAGTGTCCTGCCCGGTTCTGGGGCATGGCCCAACAACCATCGTAGAAGGAAACCCTAATTACCTTGATCATGGTATACCGGTAGCCTTTCACGGTCACAAATGTGCCTGTGGTTGCACATTAATCAGTTCATTTGCCGCAGCAAAGGTTGCCTGATTATGCCCGTCTGGCTGGATGCCATCCCTGAAAAGGCTCCTAAGGCTGCGCGTCCCGGCACCGGCCGTTGGCTGCTCTTCCTCGCGTTTGTCATGCTGGGGGGCATTGCGCTCACGCTATGGTGCTGGACATCAGAGCGAACCGGATTTGTCTTCTGGTTCACCGCGCTGGGCCTCCCGTTTTGTACCTGGGGGCTTATTTTCGGCTTACGCCGGTTTGCCTACAAAGCCGAACAGGTGGGGGCCGAGTCCCGTAATGTCGAGCGAGAAGCGCTTATTGACAGTGAAATTCTGCGCGGTCAGCGCTGCGCCTGGATCCTCGGTACGCACATCCAGGCTCCGGCCGGAAACAACGCCGATGACCTGCTGAAGGCAATGAAAGTCGCAGCCCCGGCTATCGACTTCTCCTACCCGAGAGGATGTGACAAACCGGTCAGATACGCGGCATTAACAGAATATCAGACAGATTTAACGAAGGCCCTGAAAGCAGCGGTTAATAAACTGACCACACGTGTAGCGGGGATAGTTAAGCCGCTTCCGCCCGAGCTGCCATGCTGGCTGGTGCTGGATTGTGATAACGATCTGTATCCCCTGTTTGAAGAGCAGCTTAAAGCCGATCTCTCACTCAAGACGGGCAGGATTTTTCGCCTGATGGCCGGAAAAGGGCTGGGGGCGTTTGATACCTGGCTGGACAAGCGATGGGACACCCCGGGCATTCTGGTTGCCATCACGCTGTCGTTACCGGCGTCTCCCCGGGAAGAAGATGCTGATGCTGTCTCGATGGTGGTATTGAGCAACCGCAAAGCCCACGCCTGGCCGGATGCACTCCGCCTTAGTCGCCCCGAAAGGGGAACAGAAACAACGCTCACAAAGACACTCACCCGGGCGCTGCTCTGGGCTAAGACCAGCCCCGATGAACTCAAAGGAAGCTGGATCTCCGGTCCTACATTGACCTCTGGAAGCGGCTGGAATAATGCCTGCGAGCAGAGCGGCGTGGAATTTAGCCTTTCAGAAGACAATTCCAGTATCGATCCCGTGCTTGGCTATACCGGCCATGCTGCTCCATGGCTGGCCATCACGCTAGCCAATGCTGACGTTGAACAACGAGGGGCGCAGGTCATCGCCGCACAACCCGTCGCTGACAAGGACGACATCTGGGTCGCCGTCATCACCAAAGAAGAAGTTCGCAAGGAATCGCCTAAGAATGTCTAAGGTAAAAGTAAAAACTCTCATCGGCTCGGTTGTGACTGTCGCCTTTTTCCTGACAGTCATCGTGGCATTTCTGTTTTATGCCTTTCCGGAAAATGTGGCCTCAGCCACCGGCTTCGGACCCTATGACGGCCAGCGCATACTCACATTCTGCGCCATTATGGTTGCCGCGATGTTTTTACTCGGCTGGCTGACAGAGAAGGCTTTCGACTTCGCCGGTAAATCCGGGCTGTATTTCCAGTGGGGCCAGAAAAAGGCTGAGAGTATCACTCCGGTGACGAACACCATTCCCAGTGAAGAAGACGAGGATGAACCGGTTTTCAGCGAAGACGTCGTGTCCGAACACCTGCGCTTTCGCTATGGACGTCGCTGGAAGCGTAAAGTGCGTCTCCTGCTGGTGATGGGCAACCAGGACGATGTTCACAAAGCTGCCCCGGGCCTGTGTCATGACCTCTGGCAGGAAGGCGACGGCAACGTACTGATTTATGGCGGTGATGCTCAGTCCCTGCCGGATGAGATTTTCCTTGCAAAACTGAAGCGTCTTCGTTCCAACCGCCCTGTGGATGGAATCATTCAGGTGATGAATATCTCAACCCTCCCAACTGATAGCGAACGGGATGCCTTTTTGCGTTGTCGCCAGAAAGCAGACCATCTGCTGGGGTGGCAGGCGCCTGTCTGGCTGTGGCAGACAGACAAAGCGACAGGCGCTCAGCCGGACGCGGAAACGACGCCCGCAGGGGTTATTTTTGGCCCGGGAGGCACCGTCAAAGGGGCGCGTGAAGCGTTTTCTACACTGGCGCAACGTCTGCAAAAAGCCGGTATGGCACAGATACTGAATAATCCGGCACATGACGGCCTGCTTCAGTTGTCCTCGCGCCTGCGACACGAACTGAAGGCCAGCCTGACCGTTTTACTCAGCGGGCTGATGCAGGGATCTGCGGCATGGCGCTTACGCGGGGTCATGTTCAGTCCGGAACTGGCCGTTGCCGGAACGATGCCGAACACACGTATCGACACCCCGACATGGAAGGCTGTCATTGATGACTGTGATGCCGTCAGCGGCAGAAAGCTGGGCTTCAACTGGCTGAAGGTTCTGCGATTACTCCTGCTTTCCCTGATTCTTTTATGGGGAGCCGGTACTCTGCTGTCTCTCATCGTTAACCGGGCTCAGATTTATCAGGCGCAGGAGACAGCCCGGCAGGCAGCGGATACTGCAAAACCACTCGCCGAACGCCTCCACAACCAGCTCGTACTCCAGCAATCAATTGCCCGTCTGCAACATCGTGAGGCGACCGGCGCTCCGTGGTACACGCGCTTTGGTCTTAATCAGGACAGCGACACGCTGGCCGCGCTCTGGCCGCTGTATGCGAAAAACAACGCACAGCTGATGAGGGATGCCACCGCAGATTATCTCAGGCAGCAGCTGAATGCGTTTGTGCAACTGCCTCCTGCCAGTGATGCCCGTACGCAGGGTACACAGCACACCTATGACGTGCTCAAAAGTTATCTGATGCTGGCCCGCCCGGATAAATCGGACGCGAGCTGGCTGGCAAAATACGTACTGGTAGCCTGGCCGAAGCGTCAGAATGTACCGGATGGCACATGGCAGGACCTCGCACCGAAACTGCTGGGCTTCTATGCGCAGAACCTCCCGGCGCATCCGGAATGGAAAATTAAGCCTGACGCGGAATTAATCAGCACGGTCCGTCAGATCCTGCTCAAACAGATAGGCCAGCGTAACGCTGAATCCGGGTTATACCAGGACATGCTGAAGCGCGTTGCCAGCAACTGGCCTGATTTAACGCTTGCAGATATGACCGGTGACACCGATGCCTCAACGGTATTCAGCACTGACGAAGTCGTCCCGGGGATGTTTACACGTCAGGCCTGGGAAGAGCAGGTTCAGGATGCGATTAACGAGGTCGTCAAAACCCGCCGTGACGAAATTGACTGGGTACTGACGGATAAGACGCACCAGACAGGGAGCGATATCTCCCCGGAGGCGCTAAAATCCCGCTTGACAGAACGCTATTTTACCGATTTTGGTAATGCCTGGCTGAACATGGTCAACAGCATTCAGTGGCAGGAAGCTACGTCACTTTCTGAAGCGATTGCCCAGCTCAATCTGATCGGTGATGTCCGCCAGTCACCGCTGGTGGCTTTGATGAACACGCTGGCCTGGCAGGGAAAAACTGGGCAGAAGGGTGAGGCACTGGCAGATTCGATAGTGGACTCAGCGAAAAAGCTGATCGGTCAGAAAAAAAATGCCAGACAATTTATTGAACAGGCACGGGGCCCTAAAGGCCCGCTCGATGGGGTATTTGGACCGTTGATGGGTCTGATGGAAGGTAAAGAGGGCACCGGTGCCAACGGTAACCTTAGCTTCCAGTCCTGGCTCGCCCGTGTTACCCAGGTGCGACTGAAGCTTCAGCAGGTCACCAGCGCCCCGGATCCGCAGGCTATGTCGCAGATGCTGGCCCAGACCGTGTTTCAGGGTAAAGCCATCGACCTGACGGATACCCGCGATTATGAGTCTGCCGTTGCCAACTGGCCGGAAGCTGAAAAGCCTTCTTTGGCTGGCCTGTGTACTGCACTGGAAAACCGCCTGGCACGCTCAGGCGGTATGGAGGCGCTGGTCCCCCAGAACAGCAGCGCCCAGGAGCAGGGACGTGAATCGGGCCATTCAAATTCACCGCAACTGTCAGCCGTGAAATCGGGCCGCGATTTACTCGACCAGGCCAGGTTACTTTCCCGCTGGCTGAGCGAGCAGCCGCAGGGCTGGCTTGCCTCTCACCGGCTGATAAAGACCGTGCGGTGGGATACGGTCGATCAGATCCCTCCGCTGGACAGTAGCGGGCGCAGCCGCCTGGTACCGCCGAAGGCCGAGTACCGGGCTCAACTCAAGCGGCTCTACCTTCAGAAAAACTGGACTGAACTGGTTGAGCAGGCCAGCCAGATGTTTTGCGAGGGGGTCAATCATTTCTGGCTCGACCTCCAGTGGTATCTCTGGCAGGGGCTCAGCCATGCCGGTCAGCCCTGGGAAAACTGGGCTGACTCCGTCCTTCTCGATCTGCGGCTGTTACTTAAACGCCTCCCGGGCCTTGAAGGGCTGGCATGGAATGACGGCACCCCCTTCGCTGATGAAGTCACCACCGCCTGGATCGCTGAAAAAGTGAATGAGGAAGGCCTTCTGTACGGTGATGAACCGGCCGCCGTCGTTAATAGTCAGGCCGACGATGTGCTGCTTCTTGAATCCGAAGCCATGGAAAAGGGCGACGCGGAAGGTCCCGAAGCGGCGCTTGCCTGGCTTCAGTCCCGGCCAGGAATGGACACACCGCGCCATCGCTGGCTGACACGCCTGCTGATGGCACGTGTGGCAGAGCAGTATGGCCGAAACGAAATGGCGCTTCATCTGCTTGGCGAACTGACCAGCAGCGCACCACAGCTGACGCTGGAAGACTGGGAACCCGCTCTGTTGTTTGAAGTCCAGGCTCGCCGCCTGAAACTGCTGCGCCTGAAAGCCGGTCGCAGCGAATCAGATAAAGCCCGTCTGATGCCTGAGATGGATACGCTATTGGCGGGTCTGATCGCCATTGACCCGGCTCGTGCCATGGTGCTCTGTGGCTAATGTTCTCTTTAATAATTTTCAGGAATGCCGTGCATGGATGATTTAACCCTGCGCTATTACGAAGCAGAGATGCGCTACCTGCGAGAAGCCGGTAAAGAGTTTGCCCGTGCCCATCCGGATCGGGCAGCAATGCTTAATCTGGATAAACCCGGCGCACGCGATCCCTATGTGGAACGCCTGTTTGAAGGCTTTGCCTTCCTGATGGGCCGTTTGCGTGAAAAGCTGGATGATGACCTGCCTGAACTGACCGAAGGGCTGGTGAGTCTGCTGTGGCCACACTATATGCGGACCATCCCGTCGCTGGCCATCGTCGAGTTCTCCCCTGACTGGCGTAGTCTACGTCAGGCCGAAATGCTGGCTGAAGGCTTCTCCATTCTGTCTCGTCCTGTCGGGCCGCGTAAAACCGCCTGTCAGTACCGCACGACTCGCGATGTGCCGCTACAACCGCTGCACCTTGCAGATGCTCGCCTCCATACTGAAACCGATGGCCGCTCTGCTATCCGTCTGCGTTTCGAATGCCCTGAAAAAGTGGATTGGAGTAAAGCCGGGATCGACAAGGTCGCCATTTTTCTAAACGCAGAGAGTCCGGTTAGCTCTGCGCTGCATCTGGCAATGACCCGGCGTGTACATGCCATGTATGCGCGTCATGCCGGGACGCATACTGAACGTCATCAGTTTGATGGCTGGTGCAAACCCATGGGCTTTGACGACAATGACGGCCTGTGGAAGAAAGCAGAAACAGCCTTCAGTGGTTACCAGCTGCTGCTGGAGTATTTCAGCTTCCGTCCGAAATTCATGTTTGTTGAACTTCGCGGTCTCGACGCCATCGGGCTCACGGAGGCCAGCTCCTGGTTTGAAATCGACATTGTGCTCAGTGAAGCCTGGTCCTCCGACCTACCTTTTGAGACGGAAAACTTCCGGCTGCACTGTGCGCCGGTCATCAATCTTTTTACCCTGGAAGCCGATCCGCTGACCCTTAACCCGCTGGAAAACGAATACCTGCTCAGGCCGCTGCGTCTTCAGGATGGTCACACCGAGATTTACAGCGTCGATAACATCCATGGCGCGGTGAAGAATGGCAAACACCCCTATGTGCCTTTCACCAGCTTCCGGCACCGGGGCGGTATGATGCGCCACGATGCCCCTGAACGCTATTACCACACCCGCGTGAAACGCGGCCCTTCTGGCCTGTATGACACCTGGCTAATTCTCGGGGGGCGTTCTTTCGAGCTGGAGCAGCTGTCCGATAAACCAGAATCCCTCTCGATGCAAATAACCGGTACCAATGGCCAGCTTCCGCGTAAGGCGCTGGAAAGTACCCTGCTGGACAGGGTGGTCAAAACCGGGAAGGTGCCCGTCAGGGTACTGAACGTCACAGCACCGACGATGCCGCTGTATCCACCCGCAAATGACCGTTTTCACTGGCGGGTGATGAGCCACCTCGGCTCAAACTTCCTCAGCATGATGGACAATCCGGAGGTCCTGCGAGGGACACTGGCGCTGTACGACTGGACCGACGATGAAATGAACCGACGTCGGCTTGAAGCTATCGTCGCCGTGAAGCACACCCTGATCCGCCGTTTTGAGAAGGGCTTTATGCTCCGGGGCGTGGACATAGAGGTCACGCTGAACATGGATAATTTTGCAGGCGAGGGGGATGTGAATCTCTTCGGCGAAATGCTGCACCGGTTCTTCGCGCTCTATGCCGATATTCACCTCTTTAACCAGCTCACGCTGGTGCTGCAACCGACAGGGAAACGACTGAGATGGCGCGAGAATCACAGCCAGCACGTACCGGGCTGACGCTGACCCTTAACAAAGATATCTGGCGGGCCAATTTCTATCGTTTCTGCCAGCTGCTGGAACAGGAAAATCCGGACGCGCCGAAACTGGGCTCCACCAGCCACCCGGGCGATGATCCGGTTCGATTCAGGCCCTGGCCTGGTATGGGTTTCCCGGTCAGTACCCTGAAAGCGGTGGAGACCGACGAAGACAACCCGACATTGCCCCCAACGGTCCGTACGACATTTTTGGGGATGTATGGCGTGGACTCCCCTCTGCCAACGTCCTGGCTGGACGACATTGCGCAGCGCCGCGAAGGGCACGAGGCGGTCACCTCGTTTCTGGATATTTTCAGCCACCGCATCACCACCCAGTACTATCGGATCTGGCGAAAATACGCCTGGCCGGCGACCTTCGAGGCAGGTGGCCGTGATGCCACATCTCAGTGTCTGCTGGGGCTGGTGGGACTCGGTATACCAGGCACGGCGGAACAGGTGGCAACGCCGGTTTCCCGTTTTCTGGCCCTGCTGGGCACCATGCGATTACCCACCCGCAATGCAGAAGGCATCCGGGCACTGGTGAGCCTGCTCGCGCCGAATACCCGGGCCATTATCACCGAACCCGATCCGGTTAAGGTCCATATCGATAACCGCAGTGGGCTGGGGGCCAAAAACCGCATTCGTCTTTCGCAGCGGGCCACGCTGGGTAAAACGGCAAAGGAAGCATGCAGTCGGGTCCTGGTGACACTGGAGACAGAAGATCCGGTCGAGGCGGAAGGCTGGTTACCCGGTGGAGTCCTTCATACCGATTTGCTGGTCCTGCTGCGCGTCTATCTTGGCTACCGTAGCGACGCCCGGCTGCGCCTCACTGTACCCGTGCGGTTGTTGCCTGAGCCCCGCTTTGGGAAAGGCAGGCGTATTCAGCTGGGCAGAACCGGTTTGCTGGGGCTGAAAGCAGGAAAACTTAGCAACAACCGGGAGAGCCTGACTGTCAATCTGGGTTGCTATGAAGGGTTGCAATGTTCTGTTTTACCTCCTGCGCAAGACGGGCGCTACCGCTTCGACTAATCACGTATTCCCTGTCAATAAAGGAACTTTTGAATGGCAACAGTAACACGCTGGTGGGCGCTGACGCTTATTGCCTGTAGCCTGCTCGCAGGCTGCGGTCTGACGCAGACCGTCACGGACGGTACGGTCAGCATCACGAAATCCATCTTCTACAAGAAAATTAAAACGTTGCATCTGGATTTTACCCCGCGAACGGCCATCAACGCCGATGGCGCACAGACGCCGCTGGCGACGATGGTGAGAGTCTATCAGCTCAGGGATCGTAAGGCGGTTGATGCCGCAAATTACCAGACGCTGCTGCGCAAGGCCGATACGGTACTTAAGGACGACGTGCTGGCATCAAAAGAGCTGCTGGTGATGCCAAAAGGCAGCATTACGCTCAATGTTCCCATGGATGAAGAAACCCAGTTCGTGGCTGTGGTGGGATTATTTAACCGCCCGGATCAGAAGGACAACCGCTGGCGCCTGGTGCTGACCCGTGACGACCTCGACCCGGATAAACCCCGTACGATTGAACTGGGTGAGGGCTGGCTCAGCCTCGTGCCGGTGAAGGAGTGACGTGATGGATAACTGGTCAGCGCTTTTTGACGGACAGACCCGATATTTTCTGGATATCAATGACAGCTCAGTGAAGCCGGATGTCCTGCGCTTCTACGGCAGGGAAGCACTGAGCGAGCCGTTCAGATGGGACATCGAGTTCACCACGCCGCAGACGAACATTCCCCCGGAACAGGTCCTGATGAAGTATGCCTCTTTCCGGATGCGGAGCGGCAAAAGTGTTCACGGCATGGTGACCCGCCTGGAATGGCTGTCCACCTCGAAAGACCAGTCCCGCTACCGGCTCACGCTCAGCTCCCGCCTGGCGCTGCTGGGATATACCCGGCAGTGCGCCGTGTTTCAGAACCAGTCCGTCCCGGAGGTGGTGGAGCAGGTATTGCGCAAACACGGGCTGGAAGGTGCGGATTTTGAATTCAGGCTGGAGCGCACCTACCCGCCGCGTGAAATTATCACCCAGTGGCGGGAAACTGACCTGCAGTTCATTCAGCGTATATTGTCCGAGGTGGGGATTTACTGGCGCACGATGATGGACGACGTGCGCGGTCTGGATACGTACATTTTTGCCGACAGCCAGCTGAACTATCAGTTTGACGTGCAGTTGCCCTACAGCGAGCCCTCGGGTCTGTTCGACGGCGCGGCGGAATCGGTCTGGGACGTGCGGACCTGGCACAAGGTTGCCACCGGGACCGTCACCACGCGGGATTACAGCTACCGGACCGCCACCACGCCGATGGATGCCACGGTCAGCGTGCGCAGTGATGCGGTGACGACGGGCGAACACTACCGCTACAAAGAGCCGTACCGGGAAGCAGGCGACGACAGCGACCCGGAGCCGGAAACCGAGTCCGGCGCGTTTTATGCCCGGCTTCATCACGAGCGGGAACTGAACAAATCGGCCCGCATCCACCTGTTCAGCAACGCCTCACACCTCGCGCCCGGGCAGGTTCTGGAGCCGCAGGGCGACGTCATCACGGCCCTGAAAGAGGGTGTTGTTCTCACCCTGGTGACCTTCCGGGGAGCGCGTGATTCCCGCCTGCACGTGTCGGTCTGGGGCCAGCCCTACACCGAACGATACTGCTTCCGTCCTGTAGAAGTCCCGCGTCCTGTCATCCCGGGTACGCTTCCGGCCCGAATTGAGAGCCGGGAGAAGAACGACATATATGCCCATCTGGACGAGCAGGGGCGCTATCGGGTGAAGCCGGACTTCGACCGGGAGGGGACGGAACCCGGTTACGGCTACCTGTGGCTGCGGATGGCAAAGCCTTATGCCGGTGAAACGCTGGGCTGGCATACGCCGCTCATCGACGGCACCGAAGTGGCGATTGCGTACAGCAACGGCGATATTGACCTGCCGTACATCGCGTATGCGCTGCACGACTCTGAGCATCCTGACCCTGTGAACCGGGACAACCACACCTGCAACGTGCTGCGAACTCCCGCGAACAACAAGCTGCGGATGGAAGACAGGCGCGGTGAGGAGCACATCAAGCTCGCCACGGAATACGGCAGGACGCAGCTCAACAGCGGGCACCTGGTGGACAGCAAGGGGCAGCTTCGCGGTAAAGGCACAGAGCTGCGCACCGATGAACGGGGAACCCTGAGAGCCGGGAAGGGGCTGTTTGTCAGTGCGGATGCACAGGCGAAAGCGCAGGGTGATGCGCTGGACATGGATGCCGCGCTGAAGGAAATCGACAGGCTCAATCAGCAACTGCAGCAGCTGGAAATCGCCGCAGAGCAGGCGCAGGCGCTGAAAGCGGACGTGGACAGCCAGATAGCGATGTTTGAGCAGCGGCTGAAGCCGCTCAATGAGGCGCTGCTGATGTCCGCTCCGGAAGGAATGGCCCTGACCAGCGGGGAGCACCTGCAGATGACGGCCACGAAGAATGTCGCCATTAATGCGGGCGGGGATATCAGCACCGGAACAATGGGAAACATGACGGCGCTGGCAGGGGAAAAGCTGGGGCTGTTTGCGCGGGAGGGGCAGCTGAGCCTGAAGGCGTCGGAAGGACCGGTGGATGTGCAGGCGCAGAACGCCAGCCTGCGGTTGTTTGCTGAGAAGAAGCTGACGCTGAGCTCAGCGAGTGACATCTCGCTTGCCGGAAAAAAGCGTATCACGCTGATCGGTGGAGGCAGTTACCTGAAGCTTGAGGCCGGGAAGGTCGAATATGGCACGACTGCGTCGTATTTGCGCAAAGTGAAGCGGACTATGTTTGCTGGTGCAACCGATCTACCAATTGAGTCAATGAAACAGATGACAATGATCACTCAGTATTACGACAGAAAGTTAAATTTCTCTTCAAATGTCAATTATCGTGTTGAAACATCGGGTGGAGAGGAATTACTTTCTGGCTCCGGCACAGATGGATACATAGACAAAAGAGACAGTGAACATGAATATTGGATATTTGTAAGTTGAGCAATAACACCATGAAAAAAATAAATATTGAAATAGATGGAACCCCCTATCTGATTGTTACAAAGGATGGAAAGACTGAACTGGGTATAAAAGGAAACACTACTCCAGAAAATGACAGCACACCTCATGACATTAAAGTGCCAAACGTTTTAATTATCACCAGAAAAAACGGTGAGGTTCTATTTGTTTTACGAGGTGCCGAAGAGGATGAGTTTTCAATGTTAACGGCTCAAACCCTTTATGACAATTTTCAATATCAATGGTTTGAGCCGTTAGCAGATAACTATCGTGAATTGCTCTTTGTTAACGAAGCTGATTATGTTAATGAAGCATACAAAATATTTACATGGAATGATATCGCGGAATTCTCCGTTATCGACAGAGCGCCTTTATCCTTCCGTCCAGAAGGTGAGGGCGACTGGAAAAATAACAGTGCGGGTGGTGCAGGTTATCTCCTTGTATTGATAAATAAAATTCCATATTGGACTGATGCCGTTGGGCAAATACCTTTCGCAGTAGACACATATAGAATGGCAAAAAATATACCCTCAACAGTAGAAACAGGTATGGTATGGGGAACGGGTAAGCGTACTGATGTTGCAGATAGGACTAATACGTATGATAATTTCTTTGTGCTGCGAGGGGCTTTATATGCAAGTCAAAGATTTACATATAGCATTAAATCTGGTTATGGCACTTACCCTGCGGTGACGGTTGTTGAACAAGACAATGACACGCCGGCTGATACATTAGGTAATTCGATAACACCAGAAGAGTGTAATAAATATGCAACCTGGAATAAATAAAAGCATTAACTCACTTAATAGTAAACTACTGCTAGGTTTGTTAGCATGTATGATCTATAGAGTTATTACCATTTCGATTTCTTTAACTTACTCCCAATTTTTCAATCCGCACAAAATTAATATATCAACAAATCTTTATGGTTTTTATTTATATTTGATTCTTGTAATTTGCATATTCATATTCGCGGTTACTTCCAATAAAATAATCGGTTTTACTATAGCGGTAGGTTCAATTTTGTTCTTAGGAGGGGGGATCTATAAATCAGATTTTCCATATAGGGCAATGCTGTTTGTTTTTTCAGCTTTCTGGGCTTACTTATTTATTTTTATATCTAATAGCCAGCTGAAAGAGGTGCATTCAGAATCGCATATATCCAAAACGGCAAGGCATTTTAAATACACTCTACTAATTGTTTATCCAGTTTACATCTTCTTTGAGATGGAAGCATTCAGGAATGTTTCATTATTCATTGCTTGCGTCATATTCTTGATATTCTTCATATCTTGGCTGGATAGAAAATTACAATAAATTTATAGGAAATCATCTTTAGGTAGTGATTATTAAATACATTTCTCTCACCATGCAAGGAGTCAGGAATTAAAAAATGGATAGAAAATCCCCATCTTTATACGAAATTCTTACTGGCAACTTTGCAGGGGATCTTCCCCTTGAAGCTGTAACTGAAGAAGACCAGGTTATTTTATCCGTACTGGATAACATCCAGCGAATTTTAAACGCCCGGGCCGGTACCATATCCCATCTACCAGATTATGGTTTGCCGGATATGACCAAAATTCTGCAAGGCATGCCCGGAACAGCCCACGAGCTGATCGATACGCTGGCCGGTGTCCTGCTCAAGTATGAACCCCGCTTGCAGTCCCTCAATGTAACTTTACTCGAACAGCAAGTGCCTGGAGAGTTGCGCTACGCCATCGATGCGGAGCTGAGAGGTATCGGACTTGTACGGTATGGCACCGAGTTTCTGCCTGAAGGTAAAGTGCTGATCAGGCATTTGAAACAGCAGCAACATCTGGAAAACAAGCAATTTATCTAATCCACTCATACCCTCATTAGATACGGATTTCATTAATGTCCTACACAACTGAACGCCACCTTAAGACCGGGAGTGATCCCCGCACAATGCCCGATTATTCAGCATTGCGTGATGAGCTCGCTAAACTATCCCATCCTGCCCGCCCGGATGTGGACTGGGGGCATGTTGAAAAGCTGGCATTAAACCTATTCGATACCAATGGTGTCGAACTTCAAACGGCAGCGTGGTATACCCTGGCAAGAGCACAACTTGCAGGTATACAGGGCTTCAATGAAGGTATGGCGATTCTGGATGCCCTGATACGCTATCAATGGTCCGCAATGTGGCCCGCTTCTGCACATGCCAGAATAGAAATACTCAGTAGCCTGAGTAAGCGACTTCAGCAGCTATTCCGAACCCTATCACTCCAGAGGTCGGATTTACCGGAACTGAATCAGGGCATAAGGCTTTTGGGCTCCACGGGGGAGGCCTTGCAGCGGCTTGAGCTTCACAATGCAAGCGGAGTTGATACTCTCCGTCAAATGCTGCATAACGCCATCATCAGGCTGGAAAATAGCGATCCCCTCCCAGGCCAGATAGAGAATAATCTAACGGACGTAGTGCTGCCTGTAAGGGCGGAAAAGCAGAATAGTCAGCACTGGGTGTATGTAGTTAATTCTGAACCAACAGTTGAAATAGAAGTTAGCAAAAAGCCTGCCATCAGAATCACTCCACTAATGGCTTATTTCAGCGGCATTTTAACCGCTGGCGTTCTGAGCATAGCCGCCTTTAATTTCGTGCCGAAATTATTCAGTCACCCAGGTGAAGTTGCGTTGAACAACTCTCTCGCAGCTTTACCGGCCAGCATGCCTCTTCCGGTTGTCGATCAATTACGCCAGGATGCCCCGTCATGGCTTAAATCCAGCGATGCATACGCGGAAAAAGTTAATTCCAGACTGACCGAACTAAGCATGCTTCCACCATACTGGCCGTTACAATACGGAACTCAACTGGTTGAGCAAACCCGTCATCTTTACCCCAACACCAGGCTGGCAGAGAAATTGTCAGCAGACTGGCAGTCAAAACTGAAAGCCAACGCTTTGCCCGATGCCAGCATGACCGGTTGGTACAAGGGGGTATCTGAACTTCAAATGCTTCAGGACAGACTTAATCAACTCGACGAGAAGAAGGGTAAGTACCTGACTGTAAGTGAGCTTAAAACGGCCGTGTTCTCAATATCAAAATCTTTCAACGAAAACATGCCGGTTGAAGAGTTAATCAGGCAACTGCAAAATCCTCCTCAGAACCAACCGCTGTCCAGAGACCTGCTTAATCGGGCAGAGCTTCAGCTCAGGCAGCTGAACAATTCCTACATGATGGCCACATCAGGCAAACTGGAATAGGTTTTGTGTGCAAACGTACCGGTTAATGATGAAGTGCAGTTTCATATGGCTTCGTACACCTTACCGTATCCATTCCAGGTATCGAAGCTTGACCTCAATTAGCCAGTTCGCCAACATCCAATTTCACGTTAATCTCCGGCCATAAAATTTCCCCTAACAGTCGTGAAGAAAGTATTAACTGAGCTAACTACTAAGCGTCCTGATACTGAACTGGCTCATCTTGCCTGGTGCATCATCGTAGGGGTTAAGCTTGCACGGAACGAGGGGAAATCTCTCACGCCTCTTCACTGACATTATTTGTTTACGTGAGCGAGGAAAGCTGAAGGGGCACGCTGCACGGCTTTACAGCAAGGTGGAGTATAAAGTTCTGATGAGTTAGCCGATCAGAGCACACTGTTTCGGTTTACTTGTATGATCGACATTCTGCGCTCAATGGGCTGGAAGGATTATCTTCTATCGGATGCTGACTGGGAGAATAATTTGATGGCTGGAACTGAGGTATCGGCCATATATACTCAAAACGGAGAATATAAAAGAAAAAAGCCCGTACTTTCGTACGAGCTCTCATCTTGAATATGGCGGTGAGGGGGGGATTGACTCGCTTCGCTCGCCCTTCGGGCAGCCTGTTCACTGCGCTCTCAGTCTGTCCAACTGGCTGTCGCCAGTTGTCGAACCCCGGTCGGGGATTCTCATCCCCCCTTTTCGGAGAATATAAAAGAAAAAAGCCCGTACTTTCGTACGAGCTCTCATCTTGAATATGGCGGTGAGGGGGGGATTCGAACCCCCGATACGTTGCCGTATACACACTTTCCAGGCGTGCTCCTTCAGCCACTCGGACACCTCACCATATTGTCATCCCGTTGTTGCCGGGACGGGCGCTAATGTAAGGAAAAGCCGAACTGCCGTCAACTCACTTTTTCAGTAATTTAGCGCGTTTAGACAAACTTCAGGCAACATGATTCTTAAATGTGCATAAAGCGCCTCTTTTATCAGCAACGCGGTTTCCTGATAAATTTGTTATGCTGACAATCCACTTGAAAATGAAAGTAAAACAGCGCAATAAAAGGCAGGAATGACCATGGATATTCTCTTCTATCACCCTACATTTGATACCGCTTACTGGATTGACGCACTTTCGGCGGCGTTACCCGGCGTACGCGTTCGCGAGTGGAAGCGTGGCGATAATGAACATGCTGACTATGCGCTGGTCTGGCACCCTCCGGTAGAAATGCTCCAGGGGCGCAAGCTGAAGGCCGTTTTTGCTCTGGGAGCCGGCGTGGATTCCATTCTGAGCAAACTGAAGGCACACCCTGAAATGCTGCCGGAAGAAGTCCCACTGTTCCGCCTGGAAGATACCGGAATGGGCCAGCAGATGCAGGAATATGCCGTTAGCCAAGTGCTGCACTGGTTCCGCCGCTTCGATGATTATCAGGTGTTTAAACAGCAGGCCCACTGGGAACCGCTTCCGGAGTACCGCCGTGAAGACTTTACGATCGGTATCCTCGGTGCGGGAGTTCTGGGCTCAAAAGTGGCCGAAGCGCTCGCCCCGTGGGGCTTTCCGCTGCGCTGCTGGAGCCGCAGCCGCAAGAATTATCCGGGCGTAGAGAGCTTTGCCGGAACTGATGAGCTTTCTGCCTTTCTGAAAGGGACGCGCGTGCTTATTAACCTGCTGCCAAACACGGCGGAAACGGTAGGGATTATCAATGGAGCCCTGCTCAATCAGCTCGTCGATCAGAGCTACCTGATGAATCTGGCGCGCGGGGTGCATCTGGTCGAGCCCGATCTGCTGAAGGCGCTGGACAGCGGAAAGCTAAAAGGCGCCATGCTGGATGTCTATAGCCGTGAGCCGCTGCCCGCGGAAAGTCCACTGTGGGCGCATCCGCGCGTGGCAATGACCCCGCACGTGGCCGCCGTGACGCGTCCGGCAGAAGCGGTGGCGTATATATCCCATACCATCAGCGAAATGGAAAAGGGTAACCCGGTCACCGGACAGGTCGACAGACAGCGCGGCTACTGAGAGAAACCCGGCGTTCGCCGGGTTTTTGCTAATATTCGCCGCTGATAACTGCTATCCTTTGGGAAAACCGCAGAGGAGAGAGAGATGTATCCCGTTGACCTGCATATGCACACCGTCGCCAGCACCCACGCGTATAGCAACCTCCATGATTATATCGCCCAGGCGAAGCTTAAAGGCATCAAGCTGTTCGCGATCACCGATCATGGTCCGGACATGGCGGATGCGCCGCACTACTGGCATTTTGTGAATATGCGGATCTGGCCACGCCTGGTGGACGGCATTGGGATACTGCGCGGCATTGAGGCGAACATTAAAAATACCGACGGTGAGATCGACTGCACCGGCCCGATGCTGACGTCACTTGATCTTATTCTCGCCGGTTTCCATGAGCCGGTTTTCCCACCTCAGGATAAAGAAACCAATACCGCGGCGATGATTGCCACCATTGCCAGCGGCAATGTGCACATTATCAGCCATCCCGGCAACCCGAGGTACCCAATTGATATTCAGGCTGTCGCGAAGGCGGCAGCGAAACACCGCGTGGCGCTGGAGATTAATAACTCCTCCTTTGTTCACTCGCGTAAGGGCAGTGAAGCCAACTGTCGCGCCGTGGCGGCCGCCGTGCGTGATGCGGGTGGCATGGTGGCGCTGGGCTCAGACTCTCATACCGCGTTTACGCTGGGTGATTTCAACGAGTGCCTGAAGGTGCTGAATGATGTTAACTTCCCGGAAGCGCAAATCCTGAACGTGACCCCACGCCGCATGCTCGATTTCCTCGAGTCGCGCGGAATGGAACCGATTGCCGAATTTGCCGATCTTTAATTGAGTAATGGAATTATAAAAATGAACGAGTTTTCCATCCTTTGCCGCGTGCTGGGTACGCTCTACTATCGCCAGCCGCAAGACCCGCTGTTGGTTCCGCTCTTTACGTTAATCCGTGAAGGTAAACTGGCGCAGAACTGGCCGCTGGAACAGGATGATTTACTGGAACGTCTGCAAAAAAGCTGCGACATGCAGCAGATTGCGACGGACTATAATGCGCTGTTTGTCGGGGATGAATGCCGCGTTTCGCCATACCGCTCAGCCTGGCAGGACGGGGCAACGGAAGCGGAAGTTCGTGCTTTCCTCTCTACGCGCGGTATGCCGCTGAGCGATACGCCAGCCGATCATATCGGTACGCTGCTGCTGGCGGCGTCCTGGATCGAAGACAATGCCGGTGATGATGAGAACGAAGCCATCGAAACCCTGTTCGAAACGTACCTGCTGCCGTGGATCGGGACATTCCTGGGTAAAGTTGAAGCGCATGCCGCCTCGCCATTCTGGAGAACGCTGGCGCCGCTGACCCGCGACGCTATCGCGGCAATGTGGGATGAGCTGGAAGAAGAGAATGAAGAGTGATTTAGATCACATAAACTCTGCAACTCAACATTCAAACTTGCACGTAATGTGCTGCTGATCTCATTTCTATGGTGCGCTTCTGCTAAGATGCGCGCCATGAACATATTACTTTGTATCGCAATAACGACAGGTATTCTCTCCGGGCTCTGGGGATGGGTAGCCGTGTCTCTCGGATTGCTCAGCTGGGCCGGGTTCCTCGGCTGTACCGCCTATTTCGCCTGTCCGCAGGGGGGAGTCAAAGGGCTCTTTATCTCAGGCTGCACGCTGATGAGCGGTGTTATCTGGGCGCTGGTGATCATGAAAGGCAGCGCGCTGGCGCCGCATCTGGAAATCCTGGGATACGTCATGACGGGTGTCGTCGCCTTTTTAATGTGCATCCAGGCTAAGCATCTGCTGCTTTCATTTGTACCGGGAACCTTTATGGGGGCGTGCGCGACCTTTGCAGGGCAGGGTGACTGGAAGCTGGTTGTTCCTTCCCTGGCCCTGGGGTTGCTGTTTGGCTATGCCATGAAAAACAGCGGTCTTTGGCTGGCGTCGCGGCGGGAAAAAGCGCAAAACATCACGGCGGTGAGCGAATAAAAAAAGGCGAGATAATCATCTCGCCTTTTTTATGCGCTTCCTGTCAGGATTCCGGAGGTACTGACATATCGCGGTATTTCACCAGTATCGGGTTCTGGACGTCTGCTTTGTTTTGCAGATCCCACAGCCCGCGATCAATACCGTCGTTGATTAAGAATATCACGCCGGTTTCAATGGCTGACATCAGGCACATCATGACCGGTTCGTTAGAGGTGTAGCCAATTTCACCCTCCAGCAAACGCTGGTAATCGATGAAGCGGAATACCCCAGCCTGAACTTCATAGGACAGTATGGTTTTACTGGTGTTCACCGAAGAGAGCACTTCGCCAGTACTGACGTTGACAACCCGCAGGTTGACGGCGATTTGGTCGAGCTGGTACTGGGTATCCGCACCGATACCGAAGTAACGTGCCCCCACACCACCCGATTTAACGTTACTTTCATAGCCAATAATCGATCCTTCAATCATCACGTTCGCTGCCGCCAGAGATTGCAGAGGCATGCGGTTATTGTCTGCGACGGTTCCATTTTCCTGCGCGGCACGGATGATTTTGCGTTCATTCAACAGGTTCTGCAGCCCCTGACGTTCCAGGGGAATAAACCAGTGAGAATCCTTGAGCGCGGTAACCAGCATGGCGGTGGCGCTTTGCGGCACGGCCGTGGAGAAGTTACTTGCCGGGTAAGGCTTGAATTGCCCGGTTTCATCCTGAATGTTGTATACGGAGACAAATATTTTCCCCGTTGGAGCTGGTAAATGCGTTAAATCGCGATAACTCTGGGCCCGAGGCATTAATGTAGGTTTTGCAGCTTCTTTAGGTGGAGCAGTTAAACAACCGCTCAATAAGCACACTGCAACAAATATCAGGAAGCGCTGCATGATCGTTGTCCTTATTTAGCTATTGTTTAAAAGTCAGTTGAATTACTTTGTAGACCGGAAACCTGAATGGTAGAGATTCTTCCGGTTTTACGATCGGTCACGTTCAACTGAAGCTGTCCATCTGTATTGGCGATATCAACGATAAAATCGTTGGTCACCATCCTGCCTGGCTTACCGGTATTTATATTGGTCAATAACCCGCCTAAAATCTGCGACTGGATAGCTTGAGTGAAGTTGTCCAGTGCGGACGGTGTATCAATGCTAAAATCCTTTAAGCTAGGATCCTTATAGGAGTTTTGCGCCTGAGCTTCGTTCAGCAGAAACGCGCCGTTGTTAGGGTTACCGCCAAAGTTAGGGTTACGGAACTGAAACGTCATGTTTCCGGCCCAGCTTATAGGTGTTATCAGCATTATCGAAACAACTGCATATGCAATACGCATGACAGCCTCCGCATATCGGTTCGCTAGAACTCGTCTTTTGCTAAATCGCTGGTGCTTAATAGGGCTTTATCTATTTGCAGGCGATTAATAGCGTCTTCTGATTGTGCCAGTGCCAAGGCTACGTTTTTATCGAAGTCTAGTTTTGTGGGGAATAAAAACGTTTGATAAATAACGTACTGATTAGCCGTTATTGTTATCCAACTTCCCCATCGTGCACTGGGCCGCTCGTTGATTGTTATATTTCCGGTGTAGGTACTGTCCCATTTGTCACTGAAGGCGCGGTAAAAACTGTGCCCGACCGATGAGACAGTGTGGTCTGTTAACAATCCGGGAACTTCGACCTCGACGGCCTTCAGATTCCCGGCAGCGAGCAGGAAACTCGCTGCGGCGATCCAACTCAACGTGCGCTTCATGTGATTAACGCCTGAGGTTATCGTTTGCCCACGAAACAGCCTGAGTTCGGTTTTTCACAGCTATCTTCTTGAAAAGATTATAAAGGTGCGTCTTTACCGTATTTTCGCTGATAAATAACGAACGGGCGATTTCAATATTTGAAGCACCAATGCGTAACTTGTTCAGGATCTCTTTCTCACGGTGCGTGAGCAGTGCTGACTCTGAGCTGTTATAGCGATAATTTCCGGAGTGCGTGATGAGATAGCTGGCAAGTTTTTGCGAAAAATAACACTCTCCGCGCAATATACCTTGCAGCCCCTTTACCACCCGGTCCTCTTCTTCAGTGACGTAGAACACGCCATTGATATGCGGCCAGCTTTCAATATCTCTGAAAGGGTACTCATCAGGTGTATTCAATAATAACACGCGGATATTATTGTTTTTCCTGCTTAAAATATCTTGCCAGTAATGGATAAGCTTTTTATCAGCTTCCATCATATCGAGCAGAATGATGCTGCCAGGTACAATATCATCAAAAGAACGTTGAATATTATGCAATTTCCCGTTCAGTGATAAAGATTGCTTTAAATGTTGTAATAACGCTGTCGCTTGCAAAGAAGGTTTTGTGATCAACAGTAATGTATGACCATGTAAACTATGGACTTCATTATACATGATGAAACCCCACTTTTTTAGGCACCTGGCAGCTGTCCTCCTTTAAAAGAGGACACCAGAAGTACTGACAGATGTTGCACTGCTGTGTGTAGAATCAGACCATAACCTCCACAGGGAGGTAAATATAAAACCAATTTCGTACATCTAATTTCAATCTAGCTTTTACGAAGTTTAAAGCAAGTGTTAAACGTGTAACAAAACGTAAAAATCAATATTAATTTGTTAAATCACCTTTTGGTTAATCGCGATAATTGATGAGAAAGTTGTACACATAAATAGAGGTGCACAGATTTTAAAAATCATACAAATATTTTTATGTGTTTGATTTTTATAATTATTTGTTATTTTTATTTCGTTGTAATTAAGTATGAGTTACGGCTTATTTCTAAGTCCTAGAATGAGTTGCTGTCTGGCTTAAGAAAACAGGCTCCATGTCACGTGATGAGAGAAATGATCTCCAGCCGTTACGTTTAAGGAGCGCAGGATGGAGCGTGGACAGCCTTCGCCTCGATGTACAACCCTTCCGCAAAACACCTGTAATAAAAATATAAGCTGGCCTGATTAAAGTGATTTTTGATGTAAATTACGACTTTGTGGTGAGCCGATAAATAAAAATAAGCCGCGCGGGTGAGATATTTAAAATGTTTCAGCGGACATACTCTTCACCGTAACGACGCGTTAACACATTACGAGTCGTTTTAACAAGTAAAATCCTTATAGGGTTATGGCGTGATTAAATAGCCAGGTCCAGGGTGACAACATGAAAAACGCATCGTTAGTTATGATGTTTACATTACTGGGTGCGCCTGGATTTGTAACCGCAGCGAATTCAGATTTGGCAAATTCTGAATATAACTTTGCGGTTAACGAATTAAGTCTTTCATCACTAAATCAGGCAGCCATTATTGGTCAACGGGGCGTTTTCAATAACGCTGAGGTTAGCCAGGACGGTTCAAGACTCTTATCCATTGTATCCCAGGATGGGGCAGGTAACAGAGCGAGAGTTGATCAATCAGGGGGTTACAATATAGCCTGGATCGATCAGAGCGGTAACGCGAATGATGCAGGTATTACGCAAGATGGATACGGTAATAGCGCGAAAATTATCCAGAAAGGGTCGGGTAATAGAGCAAATATTACGCAGTACGGTACGCAGAAAACCGCAGTTGTAGTGCAGAAACAGTCGCAAATGGCGATTAACGTTATTCAACATTAGCGCATTTGCGACGACTTTAATCAATCCGATGGGGGTTTACCATGAAATTTCTCAAAGTGGCAGCGCTTGCAGCAATCGTAGTTTCTGGTAGTGCTATGGCGGGTTCTATTAATCAGGGCGGCTGGGGTCATGGACATGGACACGGCGGATATGGCGGCCCAAATTCAACCCTGAATATTTATCAGAACGGTGGCGGTAACTCCGCTCTGGCTCTGCAGACAAACGCCAGAAATTCCGTCCTAAATATTAGCCAGACGGGTGGTGGTAACGGTGCAGACGTTGGCCAGGGATCTGATGACAGTAGCATCAACCTGACCCAGAACGGTTTTGGTAACAGTGCAACTCTTGATCAGTGGAACAGTAAAGATTCCAAAATGAATGTTAGCCAGTATGGCGGTCTTAACGGTGCACTGGTAGATCAGACTGCGTCTAACTCGACTGTTAACGTTACCCAGATCGGCTTTGGTAACCACGCTACAGCTCATCAGTACTGATACTGAAATCTGTGCTACAAAAAAACAGGGCTGATGCCCTGTTTTTTTTCGGGAGTTCATCATGAATACCTTAATTTTACTCGCCGCGCTTTCCAGCCAGATAACCTTCAAAACGTCACAGCAGGAAAATATGACCACTATTATTCCTCAGGTCACTCTGGCGCAATCGTGTGATTGTCAGGTTCAGATTGTTTCTTTACGAGAAGGGCAGGGGGGACAAAGTTCTTCCCGGCAGCAAAACACACTATTTATACCCGCTAATCAGACGATTGATTTAATGCGCCTGAGTTTAAATATAAGCGCGGGAGACACGGTAAAAATCGTTGTCACCGTTTCAGACGGTAAATCGCTACATTTATCACAACAGTGGTCGCCAGCGGAACGTTCGCTATAAAAGTTCGTTAAATCAATATGTTGTGGATGTGGCGGGTCTGTGCCGTTGAGCTATGCTGATATCAGGGACCAGGTCGTTATGTTCCGTAACGTGAAACTTCATTTGCCATAATAAATGAAGCGCGTTTACCCCTCATGGATGATTTTCGTTGAGGAGTACTTATAATGAACAACTATTTTTCTCGACTCGTGTCAGGTCTGGGTCTTGTCGTTTCTGCTTTGAGTATCCCGGCTTATTCGGCCACAGTTGTTGACGGTGGTGTTATTCATTTTCGCGGTGCCATTGTCGCCACCCCCTGTGAAGTCGCTCCCCGGAAGCAAAAGATTGCAATGTCATGTCCAAATAATAACCGTATGCAAACACGTATGATCAGCTATGAAGAGGCGCTTAACGGGAAAGTGAGCGACTCAAATTTGGCAATGCTCAATATGAAATACCTTAATCCTGAAAAAACGCTCGCGGTTGTCGAAATCCAGTATCGCTAATGCGCGCTCGCGCGCCCTGCGGTGGAAAAGGATTTTTTCTGATAGTTTTTTCTCCCGGTCTCCTCTGCGATACACTTAAGAAAAAGGCGGGTTGCAGAGGGGCTTTATGAAACCGCAAATTGAAATTATCCATGGCGATATTACGACAATGCACGTCGACGTCATCGTCAATGCGGCCAATCCATCCCTGATGGGGGGCGGCGGCGTGGACGGGGCTATCCACCGGGCTGCCGGACCGCAGCTGCTGGAAGCCTGTAAAACCGTGCGGCAACAGCAGGGCGAATGTCCTCCCGGTCACGCGGTGATTACGCTGGCGGGCAATCTGCCTGCGAGAGCGGTAATTCACGCCGTAGGGCCGGTCTGGCATGGCGGTGACCAGCACGAGGCGAGTATTCTGGAAGAGGCTTACCGGAACTGTCTGCGACTGGCCGCTGACAACGGTTATAAAACGATGGCGTTTCCGGCCATAAGCACCGGCGTGTATGGTTACCCTAAGGCCTCTGCCGCAACGATCGCCGTTGAAACTGTTTATCGCTATCTGTCGTTAAAACCTTTGCCAGAGAAGGTGATTTTTGTCTGTTTCGACGACGACACCACTCATCTTTATCAGCGGCTTCTGACTCAGCGCAGACAAGAGCTGGAGAGTTGAAGCAAATGCGGCGCATCGGGGCGCCGCGTGGTTTATGAGGCTTTTGCCTGCGGTTTTCCTGAAAAGAGGAAGCGCAGGAGCGGGATCCGCAGATGGATTTCGTAGAGTACGATCGCCACCCCTACAACAAACACCAGCCCGGTAAAGAAGCCCAGCGTGTTGGAGGCAATGTGCGGTGTGATGTAAGCCCCGAAGAAAAGCGTCAACGGGTGATGCACCAGATAGATAAACAGTGACGCATTAACGAAGTAAGTTACGCGGCTGGACTTAAAGTTCAGCAAGCGGTGGCCCAGTGCGAATACCACGTTCACCATCCACAGGCCCAGCAGCATAGTGATCACGCTTTCCGTTTCATACATCCAGGCGTCGCCGCTGCCGTAGCGCTGATTCAGCAGATAGGCCGCGAATGCGAGGCTTGCCCCCAGCGCGCACCACGGTGACGGGGTGACAAACAGCGATTTAAGCTTCGGATGAATAAAGGCCAGCGCGCCGATTAAAAAGAACGGAATGTAGAACAGTGACTGCATCACCACAAAATTAAATAATCCGTCGCTCAAAATCGGTGGGTAGACGATTAGCAGCGTCCGTCGCACGGCGGCATAGGCAATTCCCAACAGCAAGAAGAGCGCTGACAGTTTACCCATCGTAACGTTGGCGAAAAAGGTGTCGGCTCTTGTACTCAGATGTTGGCGAAGACGGCTGAAAATCAACAGACTCACCGTTGTGAGCACCACCAGGACCAGCAGGAACCACAGGTGAGACACCAGCTCCCAGACCAGCGTATTATACTTTTCGTACAGCGACAGATTCGGCCAGTTCTCCGCTTTGCCTTTGACGTATTGCAACATAATGAACTGAGGCAGCGTCAGCAGTGGAATTGCGGTCAGCAAGGGGATCCCCACGCGCTCTACGCGCACTTTCCACCAGCGCTTGAGCGGATATCGCAGAAACAGCATGTAAGAGAAATAGCCGGATATGACGAAAAACACCTGCATACGGAAGGCGTGAATAAAGTCATTAAACAGCGTCAGCCACCAGGAGGGCATCTGGCTATTCACATGCCATGTGTGGCTGGAGTAAATCAGTGAAATGTGAAAGGGGATCCCCAATAGCATCAGCCAGGCCCGGATCGAGTCGAGGAAATATTCACGTTCTGTTGGTGTTGTGCTCATATAACGTTGTGCATTCTCAGACTTTTCGTCTTATCCCTAAGACTCATAATGGTTACATTCGAAGCCAACCCTACACCAAGACCGACACCCTGTCTCCAGGATAAGCACGCAAAGTGAATAGCGGGTTCTTTCATTTGCTTATTCCATGAGCCAGCAGCTGAACAAAGCAGTGATAATGTTGTCGGATTGCCTGAGTTTCCATTAAAATGGATCGGATCGATATAAGCACACAAAGGGGGAAGTGCTTACTTATTATGAAACATAAACAACAGATGATGAAAATGCGTTGGTTGGGTGCTGCAGTGGTGTTATCACTGTATACCTCATCGGCACTGGCCTTTAACATCGACGATGTCGCAAAACAGGCAAAATCGATGGCAGGCAAGAGCTACGAAGCGCCAAAAAGTAACTTGCCCTCCGTTTTCCGCGACATGAAGTATGCGGACTATCAGCAGATCCAGTTCAATCACGACAAAGCGTACTGGAGCAATATTAAAACCCCGTTCAAGCTTGAGTTTTATCATCAGGGTATGTATTTCGACACGCCTGTTGCCATCAATGAAGTGACGGCAACAGCGGTACGTAAGATCAAATACAGCCCGGATTACTTCAATTTTGGCAATGTGCAACACGACAAAGATACGGTGAAAGACCTGGGCTTCGCAGGCTTTAAGGTGCTTTACCCGATCAACAGCAAAGATAAAAACGACGAAATCGTCAGCATGCTTGGTGCCAGCTATTTCCGCGTTATTGGCGCGGGGCAAGTGTACGGGCTTTCTGCCCGTGGTCTGGCTATTGATACCGCGCTGCCATCAGGTGAAGAGTTCCCGCGTTTTCGTGAGTTTTGGATTGAACGTCCAAAACCAACGGATAAACGTCTGACTATTTATGCGCTACTGGATTCCCCGCGTGCAACCGGTGCCTATCGCTTTGTGATTATGCCGGGTCGTGACACGGTAGTGGACGTGCAGTCCAAGGTTTACCTGCGTGATAAAGTGGGCAAACTGGGCGTTGCACCACTGACCAGTATGTTCCTGTTTGGGCCGAACCAGCCGTCACCGGCAACGAACTTCCGCCCGGAACTGCATGACTCCAACGGTTTGTCTATTCATGCCGGCAACGGTGAGTGGATCTGGCGTCCGCTGAATAACCCGAAACATCTGGCGGTTAGCAGCTTCGCAATGGAAAACCCGCAAGGTTTTGGCCTGCTGCAGCGTGGTCGTCAGTTCTCCCGCTTTGAAGATTTGGACGATCGCTATGACCAGCGTCCAAGCGCCTGGGTCACGCCAAACGGTGACTGGGGTAAAGGTAAGGTCGAGCTGGTAGAAATTCCAACCAACGATGAGACCAACGATAACATCGTCGCTTACTGGACACCGGATCAGCTGCCGGAAGCCGGTAAAGAGATGAACTTCAAGTACACCATTACCTTCAGCCGCGACGAAGATAAGCTGCACGCGCCGGATAACGCGTATGTGATGCAGACTCGCCGCTCAACGGGTGATGTGAAGCAGTCTAATCTTATCCGTCAGCCTGACGGTACCGTGGCATTTGTCGTGGACTTCACAGGCCAGGATATGAAGAAACTGTCACCGGATACCGCCGTTGCCGCTCAGGCAAGCATCGGGGATAACGGTGAAATCGTTGAGAATACCGTGCGTTACAACCCGGTAACCAAAGGCTGGCGTCTGACCCTGCGCGTGAAAGTGAAAGATCCGAAACAGACCACTGAAATGCGTGCTGCGCTGGTCAGTAACGATCAGCCGCTGAGTGAAACCTGGAGCTATCAGCTACCTGCCAATGAATAATACATCTGAATATATTGATGCCATGCCGCTGACGGATATCGAAAAAGCGGCGCTGCCTAAGAGCGACATCCGCGCGGTTCACACCGCGCTGGATGGTGAACATCATACGTTTTCTCGTGACGATGATACGCCGCTCGGGTCAGTCAAGGCGCGTCTGGAGCAGGCCTGGCCGGACTCGCTGGCGGAAGGGCAGTTGATTAAAGACGATGAAGGACGCGATCAGCTTCAGGCGATGCCGAAGGCTACGCGTTCCTCTATGTTCCCCGATCCTTGGCGCACCAACCCGGTGGGTCGCTTCTGGGATCGCCTGCGTGGGCGTGATGTGACGCCGCGTTATTTGTCACGCCTGACGAAAGAAGAGCAGGCCTCTGAACAGAAATGGCGTACCGTGGGAACAATCCGTCGCTATATCCTGCTGCTTCTGACGCTCGCGCAGACCGTCGTCGCGACCTGGTATATGAAAACCATTCTGCCTTACCAGGGCTGGGCGTTTATCAACCCGACGGACATGATGGGCCAGGATCTCTGGGTCTCCTTCATGCAGCTGCTGCCGTATATCCTGCAGAGCGGCATCCTTCTGCTGTTCGCGGTTCTCTTCTGCTGGGTCTCGGCCGGTTTCTGGACCGCGCTGATGGGCTTCCTGCAATTGCTCATGGGGCGTGACAAATACAGCATTTCGGCGTCAACGGTCGGGGATGAACCCCTCAATCCCGAGCACCGTACCGCGTTGATTATGCCTATCTGTAACGAAGACGTTGACCGCGTGTTTGCGGGCCTGCGTGCAACCTGGGAGTCCGTGAAGGCGACCGGCAACGCGGAACATTTTGATGTTTACATCCTGAGCGACAGTTACAACCCGGATATCTGCGTGGCAGAACAAAAAGCGTGGATGGAGCTGATTGCAGAAGTGCAGGGCGAAGGGCAGATCTTCTACCGTCGTCGCCGCCGTCGCGTGAAGCGTAAAAGCGGTAACATCGATGACTTCTGCCGTCGCTGGGGTAATCAGTACAGCTACATGGTAGTGCTGGATGCTGACTCCGTCATGAGCGGTGACTGCCTGAGCGGTCTGGTGCGTCTGATGGAAGCTAACCCGAACGCGGGTATTATTCAGTCCTCGCCAAAAGCGTCCGGTATGGATACGCTCTATGCGCGCTGCCAGCAGTTCGCCACCCGTGTTTACGGGCCGCTGTTTACGGCGGGTCTGCACTTCTGGCAGCTGGGTGAGTCGCACTACTGGGGCCACAACGCCATTATCCGCGTGAAGCCGTTCATTGAACACTGCGCGCTGGCGCCGCTGCCGGGTGAGGGTTCGTTTGCCGGTTCTATTCTGTCGCACGACTTCGTGGAAGCGGCGCTGATGCGTCGTGCTGGCTGGGGCGTCTGGATTGCCTACGACCTGCCGGGATCGTACGAAGAGCTGCCGCCTAACCTGCTGGACGAGCTCAAGCGTGACCGCCGCTGGTGTCACGGTAACCTGATGAACTTCCGCCTGTTCCTTGTTAAAGGGATGCACCCGGTTCACCGCGCGGTGTTCCTGACGGGCGTGATGTCGTATCTCTCCGCACCGCTGTGGTTTATGTTCCTTGCGCTCTCAACTGCGCTGCAGGTCGTCCATGCCCTGACGGAGCCGCAATACTTCCTGCAACCGCGCCAGCTGTTCCCGGTGTGGCCGCAGTGGCGTCCGGAGCTGGCGATTGCGCTGTTTGCCTCCACCATGGTGCTGCTGTTCCTGCCTAAGCTGCTCAGCATCATCCTGATCTGGTGCAAAGGCTCGAAAGAATACGGCGGTTTCTTCCGCGTGACCCTTTCGCTGTTGCTGGAAGTGCTGTTCTCCGTGCTGCTGGCGCCGGTACGTATGCTGTTCCACACCGTGTTTGTGGTCAGTGCGTTCCTGGGCTGGGAAGTGGTCTGGAACTCACCGCAGCGTGATGACGATTCCACGCCGTGGAGCGAAGCCTTTATGCGCCACGGTTCTCAGCTTCTGCTTGGCCTTGTGTGGGCGGCAGGGATGGCGTGGCTGGATCTGCGCTTCCTGTTCTGGCTGGCGCCGATTGTCTTCTCGCTGATCCTGTCGCCGTTTGTCTCCGTGATCTCCAGCCGTTCTACGGTGGGTCTGCGAACCAAACGCTGGAAGCTGTTCCTGATCCCGGAAGAGTATTCCCCGCCGCAGGTGCTGGTAGATACCGATCGTTATCTCGAGCAAAACCGCAATCGCACGCTGGATGATGGCTTCATGCACGCCGTGTTTAACCCGTCATTCAACGCCCTGGCGACGGCAATGGCGACGGCGCGTCACCGTGCCAGCCAGGTGCTGGAGATTGCCCGAGATCGACACGTTGAGCAGGCGCTTAATGAGACCCCGGAAAAACTCAACCGCGACCGTCGTCTGGTACTGTTGAGCGATCCGGTCACAATGGCGCGTCTTCACTACCGCGTGTGGTCCGCTCCGGAGAGATACTCTTCGTGGGTGAACTACTATAAGGACGTGAAGCTGAATCCACTCGCACTGAAGTCAAAGTAAGCCTTCTCTGTGATAAACAAAATACCGGCTGAGAGGCCGGTATTTTTTTAGAGGTCATTGATGAGAATAATCATCGTCGTCATCATGGCATGCCTGCTCAGCGGCTGCGGGAGTATCATCAGCCGCACCATTCCAGGGCAAGGCCACGGAAATCAGTATTACCCGGGCGTGAAATGGGATCTCCGTGATTCCGCATGGCGCTATCTGACCGTGCTCGATCTGCCATTCTCGCTGATTTTCGACACGCTTTTACTGCCGATCGATGCCAGCCACGGCCCTTACGAATAGCGTAAATTAACGCTCGTCCCACTCATCGGCTGCAGTTTGACCTTCTTCCGTATCCAGCGGTGGCTCGAGCTGAAACTCACCCTCATCCCACTCGTGCAGGGTGTTCTCTTCCAGCCATTCCTGCCGAAGTTCGATTTCGTCGTAGTCGCCATCAAAGACGGCCTGCGCACCTTCACCACTTAATATCGGCAAACATTCCCCTTCTTCCCCTTCATCGGTAAAGAATTCGGCCTGCCACATAATATCCCCATCCTGCAGAACGTATTTTTGGATATTAAGCTGTTGCACGTCAGCATCTTCTTCTTGAACGCCGGGGTTGTCGGCGAGGAACTCTTCACGAGCGGCATCAATAGCTTCTTCCAGCGTACTATAGAATACATATTCTTTATCGGACATAATGAGTTCCTCAATGATTATGTTTATCAAATGTATAGGTGCATGAATGCGAACTGTCAAAGCCTACATCTATAGTAGGGTATCAAGCTTGCAGCAGGTTGATGCTTTTGGCTTAGATCGCCAAATTAGTACAGTATTAGACTTCCTCGAAAACGCTAAACTACCCGCTGAATTAGGGTATCAGCTCGATCCAAGCAATCATGAAGTACTGGAAAGTGATAAAGGTCTGTCAGGGTACAAAGGGCATAACTTTACCAAAGGTTCTTTAGGTCAGTTTAAGCGGCGTGTAGAGGCAGGGGAGATAACTGAAGGTTGCTTGCTAATCGAGTCTGTAGACCGCTTTTCACGTAAGCAAGGCTACGATGCTATCGATGAGTTTACTTTTTTAATCAAACGTAACATTGATATTGTAGAGGTTGAGACTGGACAAATTTACAGCTACAAACTCGACCACAAGTTATCCGCATTATCCACCAGTATCGAACGTGCTCACCAGGAATCGAAAAGAAAAGCCCGTATAAGTAAAAAATCATGGAATAGACGCAAAGAAGAATCATTGGCTACTGGTGTTGCCCTTAACAACAATACACCTGACTGGCTTTCACTTAGCCAAGATAAAAAAACATATGAGATTGATGCACAAAAGGTACAAACCATAACCAGTATTTTTGAATGGTATCGCGATGGCTATGGCGTGACTGAAATCGTCAACCGACTTAATAGTGAAGGCAATAGGTACAATGGAAGAGGCTGGAACACGGTCACAGTTTATAACAAGTTAAGAGATCGCCGTCTCAATGGTTATCTAATCGGTAAGTACAAAACAATTCCAAAGAAAGATAGTGAAAGTACTACTGACACTGAAAAGCGAATCTTAGAAAATATCAAGATTAAGAAAGAAGCAAATGATAATGCACAGCGTATCTATCCTGTAGTGATTGATGATGAATTGTTTACAAAAATTCAATCCATGATGGATAGAAACGTATCTTCCAAAAAACAAAGAAGTACTACGACGAAGCAAAGAAATCTCTTTAACGGTTTAACTAAGTGCCATGAGTGCGGTAGTCCTATGATCGTTCAAAGTATGTCTAATGGTGGACAGTATTTGAGGTGTTATAGACAACGTACAAAAGATGAGAAATGTAATTCAAAAATGCTTCGGTACTTTGAAAGTGAGAAGGTTCTATTAGGACACATTAAAAATCTTAATCTTGATGAAATTTATAGTGACCGAAAACACGCCCAATCGTTAGATGTACTGAAAAGACAACTTTCAGATGTTAATGAAAAAATAGTGTTGCTTAATGATAAGGTCAAGAGTGCCAGTGATGAAGATGAACTTTTTGCTATCATGGAATTTAAAAGGAAACGTATACTAGAAAAAGATGAGTTAAATCAGAAGATAAGTTCACTTGAAAACGAAAGCGAAATCGTACGTCTGAATTATAACTATGATATAGATAAGCTCACAGACCAGGACAACACAGCACTTAGACGTAAGGCTAATGAGCATATAGCGAAGGTTATTTCTGCAATTAAATGCCGAAGAATTGATTCGAGTTACATAGGTGCTTACTATCTTTATGATATCACCTACCATAGAGATATACTAAAGCACATACTGATTACTGATAACAGCGGCAAGCTGATTAGTGAAATCACCATATCCGAAAAAGACAACGAACGTACTTATCTGGTAAGAGAAGAAGATCAAACTGTATTCAAGGTAGAATCTAATGGCAATACGTGGGTAATGTATGCGAGTAGAACAAAAACAATAGATGATCTACTCTATTATATAAACACAATGATGGTAGGAAGAGAGCCTGATGATTTCGCATACCAACTGAACGAAGACCATATAGAATGGATTGACTAATACTGAAGATGTTAAATGACATGTGGATTAACCCACTTATAGATATGATACTTGGTATTGGCCTAGTGTGCGGTATTGGTTGGTTAATCATTAGGTTTTGGCCTTACTTCTTTAGTGTAGTATTCATAATGGCGACGATTTATGAAGTGTGGAATATCTTCAGATGATAGATACGCCGAAAGGGGGGTTGCGGGATTAGTAACTATCTATAACTATGAATAGTACTGAAAAGATTCAGAAAGGTAGTTTCATCATTTAAAACTTAATTTTGACCTCACCTGATGCTCTGTGTGAGGTTTTTTTGTATAAGGAGTGTGTTTCTGTGTCTGAAGAAATCAGACGCATATGGAGCGTTAAAGGGGTCGTTGTGAGGTGCTATTCAAATAACTGAAGACTGAACCTAAGCTATACACTTGCTTTTGTAGAGAGCAGATCCGATATGAGAAAAGAGAGGAAATCTCTCTAATTCAATCACTTGCGTGATTTTTGGGATAATCGACTGAAAATAGATAAAAAAAAGTAAGAAAATCTATAATAGATGAAAGCTAATAAAAAATGATTTTTAATAGCTTAGTGTCTCACGGAATTAATAAAAAGTCAACATCTGAAATTACAATACCGCACCCAGTGGGTTTGATTTCATCAATTGAAGTAACATTGTACCACTCTTGATTGTAACTTGTCAAAATCCTGTTTGATTTCATTTAAGTAACTTTTTGACTAAGCCGTTTTCCGCCCTTACCATAGCAACTGTCAAAACGAGATGGTTTCAATACACGAGTAAAACAATAGATAACAGGAGGTAGCCCATGAGATGACTTTTAATTTAGACAACAAAGGGGGTCTCTATGACCGTATCAAAACGTGGCCGTGTGCCAAAAACAATCAAAGAAGCAGTACAAGCACAGTTTGCTCACATGGGGGAGGGCTATACAACACTTACAAAGTGGAAGAAGACTGAAAGCGTAGCCTACTTTAGTGTCTATCGTGAGTTGCCAAATGAACCAGAACCAATAATCTATACATTTGCTATTCATGGTGATGAAATACGCTACACATGTTGTGACGTGAACACCTGTGAAGCAACTCAGATATCATTAGCCTACTCAGAGGATGCTTTCTTTCAGTTCATGTTCAAATGTAATCTACCATTAGAATTTGAAGCATTTTCAGAAATAATGCGTCTGATAACTATACATGGGATAGACGTTTCAGCATTCTATAAATAAAAAGAATGAGAGGCATTATATTATGCCTCTTCTATATCAACTCCTATTTTTGCTAGTCACTATAAATAGTACTACATGAATAGGAGAGTGATTATGGTTTGGTTAGGTAATGTACTCATTGAAGTACTTGCTACTATTGTATATATGTTTGTACTATTCCCACTTTGGGTAGTGCTATATCTTTGTTTTATGGTTTTAGTGTTACTGTCACTTCCCCTAAAGATTACGATGATTAGAAGGTGCCTCGGAGTTAGTAACTCACAAGATTCTACAAAAGAAGATAATTAAAACGTAAGACAGAAAAATGAAACGGGATTTGTTTACATGGTATAATATAAGTATCTTGGGACACTTGGGGATCTATGTCCTATAATAAGATGTTGCTATTTGTATAAAGTCGAAAAACATCCAGATAGCCGAAATCCCCACTCTATCTACAGAGAATAAATAGTAGTAATAACATTATAACTCCTCCTATTGCTAATTAAAGATAGTCCTTTTAGGGCTACTTTTTTACGCATGAGAACGTGAATTATGTAACACAAAAGGTATACATTATGGAAAAGAAAAATAAAGATATTCCAGTATCTATTCGTATCACGGCAGAACAAGCTGAAGCAATTCAAAAGATGCTAGTTGATACCGGCAAGGCAAAGAACCGTTCCGCAGGTATTCAGTATTTGATCACTCAAATGATGATTCAGGGATAAATTATATAATGGTTGTCTACTAACCACACAATAAGTAGAAACGTAGTTACAGGAAGTAACGCGGAATCATAAGGAAACAAACATGAGAAGACAAGTAAGTTATAGTAAATTGAAAAGAACAATCAGGACTAATAGAAAGTCATTGAACAAATCAATACAAAAGAAAGAAAAGGTAAATTTCATTCAACTAACATTTTCACAGTACGAAAATATCCTACTAAGCGATATGACAAGTGCTAGAATTTGTAATGTACTAAAAGTGAATTGTGATAAACATTTCATTAGCAATCTACGCAAAAATAAAGTTCCAGAGTATCGTGAATGGTTCAAAAAGGTACGCGGAGTGTAATGCCTTCCCAAATTTTCCGGAGTAAAAAAGCCTGAGTGCTAGGAACACATCAGGCCAGTATTAATTAACATTTTTATAGGGATAATTATCATGACGAAAAAGAAAGAAGCACATGAACTAAAGAAACGTGGACGAAAATCGAAAGAACACGACAATGCAGAATTACAAGATCATCTAAGAGGGGTACGCTACCTCAATCAACTTACAGATGAAGCACGTAGAGTAATATCCAATTCAGTAAAAAGTTACTTTGAGAAGAACAAGAAACGTAAGACTTTTGCAAACAAAAACATGCTGCTATTAGTAACTTCTACACGCTACATCACTGATATATCAATAAAGCACAATATTGAGTTCTACGATGCTTTTACACAAAAGGAGTATGGCGATTCATCAGTACGTGATTACAAGATGGTTACGATAGCCATATGTGAGGGTTTAAATGAACTTCTAAACAGTGGTAAGCCTATCAGAAGTGATACACCAGAGGGAGCAGAGTACCTAACAGGTGAGGAAGCGTATCAACTACGCGAAGCTATTGATGCTGGGTGCTCTAAAGCCGATTTACTAAAGGTTATAGCTTCAATTTATCCCGAATTAAAACATTCTATGTAGTGTTTTAATTCAGGGTCAAATGTCGTAATTCGGGTTAAAGTGGGGTTTTATAGGGAAAATTAGTGATTTAGGTACTCCATTTAGTGGTGTAAATGGCCTAAAAATCACCATATATAGTGATTCCCGAATTTCGACACCATAATTAGAAATTATTAAGACCTCTTGAACTACGTCCAAATCGGTCTTTGAGTGCCTACACTCCCTGCGGTCGTATAGTCACTGAAACACAAATTAAACCGATCCTTGCGTTTTTTCTCGGTAGTACTCGAAAAGAACGCGAGGGATTTTACTCGCTTTCGCTCAGACAAGTAACAGTACTGTCAAAGTAACAAAAACCCAAGAGCTACTATCAAAGTAATTAATCAAAGTATTTGTGAGTCACCACGGAGTTACGCCTGAACGAGTCACCCGCACACGCAGCCGCCCACAGAGGGCATTACTAACAAGAAGGAATACCTAATGAAACCTAACTGGAAACACGGCCAGTATTGACTTTATTAAATATTTCTCTAAAGGGGTTCACTTTTTAATTCAGTCTGGAATAATAGACTTATCAAACACACACGAGGATGATAGAAATGACCACATACACAAAGATTTATGGGAGATATGCCGTTAACGCTGATAAAGTAGATACGGTTATATTGTATGATGGAATTACTAACCAGCAATTACCATCAGATGCACAAATCAATTTACCAGTTAGTGATATCCAGAAAATGTTTGAACAGGCCTATAATAGGAAAGGTGATTCAGATACTTTCGATAACTAATTCACTACTAAATATGAATTAGAAGATAAAGCCGCAAATTATATGCGGCTTTTTTACTGGGCAAAACCTGTATGCTAATAATCCCAATTATATGTACTTACCAAACAGTGTAATACTTACTGGATGGTACTGAGTAGTAGAGAGGCCAGCCAGTTGGCAGGGATGCTTGAAAAAATTCATTGTATTAATTTAATTTTTTACAGCCTCATTTAAGCATTATCAGTAAATACATTGAAGGGTTAGCTATACTAACCTAATAACAGGATTTAAATATGCTTAGAACAGAATTTCAAACTTATGATGATGATTCATTTTACTTTCTATATGTTACAGACAAGATAAGAATAGAAACTGATGGCGATAGTGGTTTGGTACTTGAACATATTGGCTCATTTAGGCAAGAACCAATAGACATGAACTATTATCTGAACCTGCCAGATGATGAGGCTGCTTACTTCCAGCAATCATTGGTAAACTCAGAACTGGATACAATAATTAAGGGGATGAATATTTTATATGTCAATTTATACTGGAGTCTTCATAATCCCCCTTCAAAGGTATAGGGGGAGTATATCCGATTACAAACTATGATTTTTATATCTTGGAGTTCTAAATCTGAATTGACGAATACGATTGTCATCATTATTCGATGTGTCTTTTATTTTTTTATCACAAAAAAATAATGTTGTTCCAACAGAATAAATAAAGGCGAGGAAGTAGAAGATAGATAAATATAGATGGCTGCTAAATATATTATAAAAAGAATAACAAAAACATGCGAGCCATACAGCTATAATAAACCTGCTCAGATAAATGTTTATTTTTGATACTGATGGTCGCTTTGTATGCTCACTTTCGAAAAAAAATGCTTTGTAAAGATTTCCTGTTATGTAGTATTCAATTTTATCAATTATAAATTCCCAGTTCTCTTGCCAATACTTGCTGCCAACATTTACATAATAAAAACAGCAAGAAAATACAACGCCAATTATGGCAATGGCTGGGGCAAGATGGCTATAACGGTAATTAGATAAAGTTAGTCCAAAAGCAGTAGTAACAACAGTGAAAAAAGCGAAGAAATAAGTAGCACGTTTCCAGTATAACTCTATTTCAAACTTTCTAATATCATGGGCTTTTTCTAACGCAAGTCCTAACATCTTATGATGTCGTGATTCTTCTTCGAAACTCGACACATCTTCTTCAAAGAAATGGCTAAAAAACTCTCTATCTTGCGGACGTATAACTATTGCATTTTTTACTTTCATTTTGATTTATTTCCGTATATATGATAAGAATTACTTTACCACTATAAACTCAATCAAGTACACTCACAACCTCACGCCCCCCACGATGGGTAGGTTTGTTAAAGGTGTGGGTGTGGCGTGAAGCTATCTTATGGTAATCCTCAGTACTGATTTACTCCCTTCAGTTCACATGTAAGTAAAGAAATTCTACTTAAGGCCGATACTACCCATGATAGGAAATCTGTTGTTGATTTCCTAACTATCATTACTGATAGCTTATAAGGACGAAAATGAAAAAACTATTATTAGCAACATTATTCATGGCGAGTTCATCACAGGCCGCTACTATCTCTGAGGGTTTTTACTGCGACAGCTACGGCAATCTGATGAAGATGATTAGTGCTATCTCGACTAAAGATCAGGGTGTGATGTTGAAGATGGTCAAAGCTGGTAGTTGCGTTACGGTTGAAGAACCTATGACGATACGTAACGTACAGGTTATGGATCATGGGTTCGTGTCATTCGGTCATTCAGGCGAAGTAGGGTATTCAGTACAACAATTCATTAAGGAATGATGATATGGTAATCACAGAAGCAGGCATTAAACGTACATTCACTGGTACTAAAGCATTGGCAGTACTCTCTATCCTGGGTGGTGTGTTAGTGATGTTCAATGTTAGAAGAGAAGACGGATATGTCTCTACATTCATGGGGGATACTGCTGTATTCATACTTGGGATGATTGCTACAGTACTGTATGGTTGGGTAGGTATGTTGGTCGGATTACTGACTATTCCAATTGCGAAAATGTTTAGCATTGAGAGTAGTAAACTCAAGAAAGTATTAAGCATAATTTACTGGTTCGTAATTTCGTGGGCTGTTTATGTCATTGGATTTATCGTCACTTACTTTATTTTCGGTGATGATGAAATGACTTTAATGGAACTTAAACCAGCAGTAGCCGTTGCCTCATTGGTTGTAGCGAGTATTCACACCGGGCTGTTTAGAGAAATGTTGAATAAAGAAGCATTACCAAATTAAAAAGAAATGCCCCTCTAAGTAGGGGCTTTTAATTATAAATTATAAAGCTAATCAACCTTTGAGTAAAACTAAATAGACGTTAGCCTTTATTAAGATTGTTTTTCTCAAATAGACATTCATCAGTAGATATTAATTTAAACTTATTATCCCCAAGTCTTACAACGACAGATGAATCCTGCGTTTCATAAATGACAAAGCCATTACAAGTTAAATCAAGTTTAGATGTCATTGCTACAAGTCCACCTAATAAATGCGAAATAGAGATTGCTATCATAAATAAAATCAAATAAATATTGAAGTTGGTTTTGGTTGCCTTAGCAAATAAATTAAGAACGTTTGACTGAGATTGTTCTTTTGCATTTTCATCAATACTTTGGGAAAGTGATAGATCACGTTTAAATAGCAGTGGAATTAGAATGTCATTAGCAACTAATGTTAACAAGAAAAGAAATTGCAGTATGGTACTCAGAAGTGACATCACATGATGAAAGACAATAATATATAAAAAGAAAACTATGAACATGAATATATAAGTTAGTATAGTACTATTGATTGGTGTTTGTTGATTAATTTTCTTGCGTTCATAAATTATTTTTGAAATGAGATTTGCAAAAGGAATGAAGATAACGAAGGTGAATGATAGAAAGATAAATCCAAAAGTGATAAGTGTTTTAAGATTAACATTGATTAATTCGTTGGGAAGCTCAAAGTATCGGAAGTAACCACTTTCATAACTAAATGTCAATAAATAGCACGTAGTTGTGAGAAGTAAAACACGAACGCCATCAGAAAGGCTCATCCTCAAAACCCCATCATCAGTAAAAAAAATATTATAGGTACTCCTACGCGAAGTGTCTAGTAGCGAGTTTTCGGCAGCGGGTTTAATTATTTATGTGTTAGAAAAATAATCATACCCGCACCGCATTAAATTACGGCGAAGCCGATGTTTCTTTCTTCACAATCACATTCAACATCATCACCACAATCGCATAGCTTCATTACTTCATGATAACCATACTCATAACCATCAATGTAACTTTTGATTTTTGCTACACTACGGGGGGAGCAATTCAAATGAAAACCAACACACCAAAATGATCTGGTGTCGTAAACACATCTCTTGATTGCATTTATTTTTTTAATGTCCTTTTCAAATCCATTAATCAATGGTTGAATGTCGCGAGAGCATTTTAATTCTAGGAAAATGAAGGAATTTAAACGAGTACGCTTTTTTCTTATGGCGAGATCTATAAACATATTATATCTCTCGCGTAACATACGGTTATCTGGAATTGCCTCAATTTCTCTTTCTACTTGGATGCCCTCTGTTTGTGTAATGAAGTATTCAAGCTCAACCTGTAACCATTTCTCCCAGTCATTTCTATTTCTTTCACGAATCATCTTAAGCCTGGCTTTTACGCCTTCATCTTTAAGAAACTGAACCATTATTGTTCTAACTGTTATGGCATCGGCTTTATAGGTCATAAATAGGTCCATAGGATAAATGAATATTGTTATCGGCAAACTGGATAAATACTTTAACAAAAAAAGGATAAATCATGATTACTATAAGATCACTGGCCGCACAGTACGGATATGATGAAAGTACGGTACGCCAATGGAAAGCAAACGGTATGCCTATAGGTGAAGGTACTGAAGAAGCTGATACACGAGCATGGATAGTACAGAATGTAATTCTACCATTACGTAATACCGATACACGCGAACAAATAGATCAAGAACGCCTACGTAAGCTAAAAGCAGAAGCGGCATTATCTGAGCTTGAATTACAGGTGAAAAATGGAACGGTAGTTAGTACTGAATATCTTGAACAAGTACTAACTGAATACCTATTTCAAGTTAAAACAGCAATGAGAGCAATCCCTTCTAAAACATACTTAGAGTTATTCGCACAGACAGACGCAAAAGATTTACGAGATATATTAAAACAACATATTGATAGTACTTTATTCCAGCTAGGAAGCATGGAATTTGAACTACCCACGGATGAAGAAATATTAGAAGATGGAAACGAACAAGAAGAAATTAATGCAAGTACTGATGAAAGTACTGCCGACGATACAGCCACCGAAGATACAGAAAACAAGTGAATGGATTAGTAATGGTGTAGTTAAGTTTGTTGACGGGCCGAATATGGGGCTTGATTGGGTTCCGTTTTCCTTTCAACGCGAACCAATGGATATAGCACAACATAGAAGTACTAAAAAGATCATTCTACAGTCATGTAGTCAGCTTTTAAAAACCACTGTTTTACAATCAATAGCATTTAACCTAATGGCAAATGATCCATGTAATTTTGCTTTTGGTAGTTCTTCAGAATCTGAAGTGAAGAAATTCAAGGATGGTAAATTTCTACCAGCTATTGAAACTAGTGAAGTACTAAGCCTACTGGTAACAGACAAGAACGATAAGAACGCCGCCAATAACGCAAAACAAACACAAATGATAAACGGTACTTTTGTGTACTGGCTAAACCTCAATACACCAGGAAACCTACGCGGGATTACTTGCCGTGTGGTTCTATTGGATGAGGTGAGTAATGTTTCTATTACAGAAGAAGGTTCACCAATAAAACTAGCAGAAGCACGTACTAGTACTTTCGGTGATGATGCTCTTGTAGTCATTTCCAGTACTCCACTGTATAAAGATGATCTAATTAACAGTGAATATAATCTCTCTGATAAACGCCGTTGGTTTGTTACTCACACTTGCGGTCATGAATATACTTTTGAATGGGAACAAGTAGCATTTGAATTCAAACAACTTGAGAATGGTAGAGCAATACCAGACAGTACAACTACCCGTTTAATTTGTCCCCATTGTCAGGAAGAGATAGACGAGCATACACGCCACCAAATGATCGATAACGGGCGATGGATAGCTACTAGTACTGATGGTGATCCGGGTGTAGTTGGCTATCAAATATCACGTATGTATTCCCCATTAAATACTATTTCCGAAATGGTAAGTAAGTTTGCCGATGCTCTTTATAATTTCAATCTTCAAACATTTTATAATAATGAATTGGGATTACCCTATGAAGATGAATATGCGAAAGAACTAGATATACTTCGATTGGAATCGCTACGTGAAGATGAATTTAATCTACATAGAATACCAGAATCAACACTCGGAATTTGTATAAGCGTAGATCAACAATTGGATAGGTGTGAGGCTACAATATTAGGCTTTGATGAAAAGAACATTTATGTACTTGGTCATGAATTTTTCTATGGTCATGACTGTACCAAGATTGAATCTCAAGCATGGAAGGACTTAGATCAGTTTTGCCGTCAAGATTTCCGAAGCATTGATGGTCGCATAGTACCTACACTTGCCGTATTCGTGGATAGTTCGAACGGTAACGCTACAGATACAGTTAAGAAGTTTACCGCACGTTGGGCTAAGTATCATCCTATTAAGGGTTCTAGCAGTACTACAAGTGACTTATTCAAACAGAGTACACAGGCGGGATATAAACTACAGATCCTAAATGTTCATGAGCAAAAGAATACTATTCGTAAACTTTTAAACTTGATGCTCAGTACTGAAGCAGAGAACGCACCAATTCAATTACGTTTTTCCAGTACTCTACCATCAGATTACTTTGAACAATTATCCTCTGAAGAACTAAAACCCGCTGGTGGTAAATTAGTATGGCGACTAAAGAAAGGGCAAAAGAGAAACGAGGCTCTAGATTGTCTGGTCTATGGAATGATCGCAATCGTATATTCTCAATCACAATTAGGTATACAACCGTTTAGAAAACTACGCGAACATAAAGCCAAATCATTACCACAAAAGATAAATAAACCAGAAGAATCACAACCTACCCAAAGTACCAGACGTTCTAGGCGTACTGGTGTGGGTTCAAGCTGGTTTGGAAAAACGTAAAATGATAAGGATATCCAATGGCAATTTTACCAGAAAAGATTTATATGGTTTCAAACCCATATGATTACTCTGTAACAATTCCTGCTAAAACACTTTTCGTTATTTCATATGTCAGTACTGGTAATTCAATTACATTAGATAACAGTAATAGTGATAGTGAAGGTTCATTTACTATCACCTTTGAAACTAACGTTGCTTCAGAAAAGGTATTCTGTACAACTATTACTAATGGCATTGCCAGTACATTCCAATGTGAAGTAATCGATCCAACAAAACATACTGAAGAATACGCACGTATTCGTAAGATGATTGAAGAGATCGAAGCGGTAATTGAAGCAAAAATACAAGGTGGTGCTAACTACAGCATTACAATAAATAATAAAACTCTAGTTAGTGAGTCATTAGCAAACTTAGAAGCAATCCGTGCTCGTTATATTGAACGTGCTAATTCTCTATGGGCTAAAATGAATGGTCAATCTACATCCGGTTCAAGTAAACCATTTAAGAGTATGACTGTATTCCGAGATCCTAACTATCCAAATCGTTGGGGTACTCGCTAATGTGGTTTAAGAAAAAACAACCAGAACAACCAAAACCAGTACAGAAAACTAATGAAGTCCGTGAACATGTTGGTAAAACATTACAACGTGATTTAAACCAGATTCGTACAACTAGTAATGGTGTGAATGCTTTTGGCTTTGGTGTCGGTACTAACTCAGTAAGTATTAATAACATCATTAAATGGCATTTATCAGAATGGCGTAGCCAATCACGTGACGCAACACTAGTAAACCCAATCGCACGTAAGTACATGATGCTTTCTGTAGATGGTGTAGTAGGCAGTAATGGTATCTATGTAAAACCATCAGTAGATATTGATGTTGATGAAGAAACCAAACATACCATTAACCAACAACTAGAAAAACTATTTGATAGTTGGGCTTATGATGCTAGTAAATTCTCTATTGATGGCTCAATGACTTTTGATCTATTCGCACAAGTACTAGAGAAACATCGTTGCCGTGATGGTGAAGCATTTGTACGTATTCATAATTTTAACCGCTCAATCAAAATTGAAATTATTGATTCTGCTAGATTGACTCAATTTAATAACGCAGTACTGGCAGATGGATATATTAGTAATGGAATTGAATATAACAAGTATCGTCAACCAGTTAATTATTATTTCGCTAAATATAATCCAGTAACATATACATATGATGCTACTAGTTATGAAGTTGTACCAGCAAGTGAAATCCTACATTACTTTGTTATGGATGATGCCACACAGGAACGCGGTATACCGGATCTAATTGCCAGTACTAAAGTATTAGCAGACCTAAAGAACTTCCAGGAAGCAGCATTACTTGCTAAACGAATCTCAGCCAGTGTAACCACATTCATTACCAATAATGGAAACAACAATGAATTAGCACTAACTGAAGGTGAACAAGATACAGCGATTTATAACGAGTACTTAGAACCTGGTGCTATCTTTGAATTAAATGCTAATCAAGATGTTAAATCAGTTGATCCTCGTAATGGTGTTGACGGTATAGCAGAATTCACAGATGTACTATTTGATAATATTTCAATGGGCTTAAACGTCACTAAGCAATCCCTAATGGGAAGTACTGCTGATGCGTCATTTAGTGCTGCGAAACTTGCCGAACGCCTACAAGCTACAACTTTCAGTACTCGAACTAATGTACTCATAAATAAAGTACTCAAGCCAATTTATACAGCTTGGTTAAAGAATGAAATGCTAAATAATAATAAGTTGAAATTAAGTTTTTCTGATTTCGATGATCTTGTATGTGCTCGTTATATCCCTACTAAACCTATTTCACTTGATCCATTGAAGGATATTCAATGTGAAGTAGCTGCTATTGATGCTGGTTTGAAATCCCGTACACAGGTAATTAGTGAAATGGGCGGTGATCCACGTGTTGTACTTCAAGAAATAGAGAATGAGAAAAATATGAACAAGGAAGTTCTAGATGAAAATAAAAAACCAGACGAGGGAATTAACCCTACCAACGGCGATTAATTCTGATAATCGTACCGTTGAAGTTGCTTTTTGCTCTGAAACTCCTGTAGCACGTGAAATAGAAGGAAAGTTATATAACGAAGTAATTCTATGTAATCCAGAAAATGTAGACCTATCGCGTTTGAACAATTCAGGGGCAGTACTTTTTAATCATGACCGAGATCATTTGATTGGCAAAGTACTAGCGGCACGTATTGATTCAGATAAGGTAGGCCGTGCTGTTTTACAGATTTCCAATGCTTCGGAAAAGGAATGGGAACAAATCAATGAAGGTGTATTAACACATATTAGTTTTGGTTACACAGTTAATGATTACCGTATTGAAGGAAACATTATCTATGTAACTCATTTCACCCCATATGAAATATCACTAGTAACAGTGCCAGCCGATGTATCCGCCGGAGTTGGTCGCTCATTGATAAATAACAATGATGACAACCAGAAGGATATGATCATGGAAGATGAAAAAGAAATTGAAAGTACTGAACCTGAAATCAATGATGAATCAGAAGTAGTTAGTACTGAACTTGAATCTGAAGAAGAAGTAGAAGAATCCCTAGAAGAAGAAATTACTGAAACTGAAGAAGTGCGTATGAGCGATGAAGAACTATTAGAACAAATTTCTAATCGTCCAGACTTGCTTGAACGAATGATAAATAAAATCGAAGTTGAAGAAACACGCGAAGAAGTACAAGAAAGTACTGCCAATTCTGAATCAGAAGATTCTACCGATGAAGTAGAACGTAAACGTGAATTGGAATCAATCGGCGTAGTTCTAAATATTGATGTGTCTGAAGCAATTGAAAATGGAATTTCAGTTGAGGACTTCAAACGCACACTAAATACAAAAACAAATCCTAATCATGATAAGGAAATCAAAATGGATAAATCCGTATTAAATGGCCTAATTCGTTCACTAAGTGAAGGTAATTTTGCTGGTAAAACTGAAATCCCTGCGAGCGATTTCGTTCGTACTTCTACTACTGTTGGCGGTGCTGCTCTAGTTAAAGAAGTATATGCTGATTCTTATATTGATGTGCTACGTGCTCAATCAGTATTTGCGAATCTACCTGTACAAGTATACTCAAATCTAGAAGGTGAGGGTAATCTAGTTCTACCTAAACTATCTTCTGATTTCACCGATAACTTCGGATATGTTACTGAAGGTGCTCCATCACCATCTTATAACGCAGCTTTTGAGAAGATTACTCTAAAGCCAGAAATCTTTACTGGTTCTGTTGAACTAACTCGTACTCTAATTAAATCCGCGTCTACTGCTGAACAATATATTCAAGACGCAATGGTTAAAGGTGCTGCTCTAAAACTAGAACGTCTAATTCTTACTGACGTTGTTGCTGCTGCTCCAGAAGTTACACTAACTGCTGCTATTACTAAACAAGATGTTATTAGTGCTCTAGCTACTCTAGCTGCTGCTAACGTCCGTATTGAAAACGTAGTTGCTATTGTACACCCTACTACCGCTGCTGTATTGCGTACTACTCTAGATGGTTCTAACACCGCTGCTAAGTACTTGCTACAAGGCTATATGGGTGACGGTATCCTAGCTGATTCAGTACGTATTGTTGAATCTACTCAAGTTGCTGCAGGTGCTATTGTTTTCGGTGATTGGTCAAATATCGTTATGGCTCAATGGGGTTCAGTAACTATGGATCGTGACGATACAACTCAACGTAACTCTATGGGTATCGTTCTACGTACCTTTAGCTTCCAGGCTCATGCTCTAGCACACGATGAAGCATTCCTAGTACTTAAGTTAGCTTAATACAAGGATGACAAATGAGAGCATTTTTTAGTAACTCACAAATAGAGTATCTATTAAATGCTTTTGGTGAAAAGCTCGTCATTGTTCAAGATGGTGTATCAATAACGATTACCGCAATTTTTGAACAAGACGAGCTTTTTTTCGATGATAGTCAAACTACCGTAACATATTTTAGTGCTAAGTCAGGAATTAAACTAAATAGCACCTTCACGATTGATAACACCGAATACGTAGTAAATAGAATAGATGATGATACGAGCGGTATCTCTAACTATCACTATGTTCGCAAGATCGATTTAGAAGAGGAAATATAATATGTTCACGGCAGACTATACAATAAGAAAGTATTTGATTAATAAATTAGCAGTAATTGTTAATCTACAATATCCATCAAAAGCAACGGTAGATGATACCACTATGGTTTACATTGGTGATTCTTCAGTACAACGTTCACAGATAGCCAAAGCAAATCAAATTGTAAACAATCAAATCGTACCTTCAACTATTAGAAATTTATGTGAATTTCGAGTTGAGTTTGTAGCTGTCGGACAATCATTTAAAAGTGCTTCAGATGAAATAGAAAAGATTCTTGAAGCACTTTATACATCTGGTTTCTTTGATGAACTAAACCAGCAACTTCCAATGCCATTATTCAATATCCGTATTGAAGATAGCCTAATGACTACTCAAGCCGAAGCAACGGAAACCGCTTATGTACACACGCAAACTCTATCTTTTAGCTATGGGGAATAATTATGGCTCAAACATTTTTAGGGAATCTAACTACAGTATGGATTAATACCGATACAACCAACGTTGATCCAAATGCCCGTACTTTTGTTCAAGTAGAAAACCTTTCAGCATTTCCAAGTATTAGTGAATCAACTTCTGTTTCAACTGTAGAAACATATGATAGTACTTACACCTCTAAAGTAGCGGGTGATAGTTCATATGGTGATATGACTATTTCAGTTAACTATATTCCAGGTGAAAACGCCGTACTTGATTCTGTTGTTGATTCTCAGCAATTAGTACAGGTCAAGGTAGAAATGCTTGATGAAGGTTTAAACGATACTACCATAAACTATGTGCTTTACAACGGTTACTTATCCAGCGTTTCCGATACGTCAGATATGGATCAGGTTGTTACCCGCTCTTACGTATTCACACCAGAAAGCCAGGTATCAGCAGGTATTCTTGATGAATCAGTAGTTGAACTCTATCGCGGTGATTGGGGTGTTGGTTCGAACGGTAACGAGTTTCCAAGCTATCAAGGCCGTGACGGTAACTCATTCGTTAAGATCGCAGCAGCCAACGCACCAACAGGTGTTGATATGTTGGGTATCACTAACCTTGATGGTTCTAACGGTACTCAATTGGTAATGAGCAAAACCGGTACGCCAGTACTCAATTTTCGTAACTTCTCAACAGCAAGTAACGGGGCATGGTACAAGGTCTACACCAGTGCAGATAAACCAACGTTAACAGAACTTGGTGCGGCAGCCGCTACCGATCTCAGTAACTACGTACTAATCACACGTACTGTCAATGGTAAAGCACTTACAGCCAACATTACTTTGGTAGCAGCAGATATTAGTGATGTTTACTCTAAGACCTACATTGATTCAAACGTAGTACCGAAAGTGTTTCAATTAAACGGACACGCATTATCAGGAACGGCGTTGAACTTAGTAGCGGCAGATATACTTGATGTGTATTCACAGACACAGGTTAACAATACCTTTGTAGCTAAAACGGTTACTGTTAACGGTTTGCCTTTGAGTAGCAATATCACACTAACGGCAGCACAACTTACTGATATGGCATCTTTAGCATATAGTAATAGTACTTATGTGCCTAAGACGTTCTTAATCAATAACAAGCCATTATCTGGTACTAACATTCAATTGGTAGCAGCAGATATTAGTGATGTGTATTCCCGTACTGAAAGCAACGGATTGTTCGCGTTACGTATCACTACAATTAACGGTTATGCTTTAAACAGTAACGTAACCTTGAACTATAACGATGTTGGAACGTATTCAAAAGCACAAATTGATGCCAAAGATGCCGCACTTCAAGCGAACATTGATACCAAAGTAACTATCACTCAAGACCTTCTAACAATAAATAACGTAGAAGATACATTAGAACTTGATATGTCTGATGGTAAACGTGTTTTCAAAGCAACTCTAACAGCACCAGTAACACAACTCAGTGTTATAAATGCGAGTGGAAGTAATTTAAACAGTCAAACTATCACGATGTTATTAAAGCAAGGAACAGGGGCAAATAAAATTTCATGGCCTTCTAATGTTAAATGGTCTTATGGGCGTGAACCAGTATTAACCTTTACGAAAGATTCAATTGATGTAATTCAATTCTTGTCAGTAGATGGAGGAAGTACCTGGTACGGCTCCTTACTAATGGCGGATCTACAAGAATGATAAGAAAACAAAATATCAGCAATGCCCAACAGATGATTGAAGGGCATTGGGAATTTTTAGAACGTAATACGGGTTTAGTTAATGATAATAAAACAGATCACTATGTACTAAACCCACAAAACGTTATATGTAACAACAGGCATTTTATAGCGGAAACTGGATGGGAAGCACAACCGGACGGTGACGCAACCACAGAAGGACAATCCTTAGCAATTCTTGGTGCTATCTATGCGTATCAGGCAACCAAAGAACCGTACTACCTACAGCGAGCTAAAGACTTTTTCAACGCCTATCACATGGCGTTCTTCCGTGGTGTAGCGTTCCCCGATCCACCTGATGGTTCATTGCGTTGTAACTGGATCTGTAATGGCAAGGCTCCAGTACTGGCACATTACCCATTAGATCCAGAGTATCCAACTCACGGCGGGTTCAAGGGCGTATTGTTCACATGGACGAACGGACAAACACAGATACCTCATGGTTCACCTAACTACGGTGAATACCTCGATGCTGTATGGTTTGCCTTTCCCGAAAGAGCGGGGCTTGGTTGGAATCAGGTAAACGCAACAGCCTACGCATGGTTAGCTAATGAAGATTCCATAGATTGGGATACTAAAGCACCCACGTATGATGTTGATTGGATTGTTGACCGTACAGGCCGTAAGGTAGATAGCAATGGTGATGTACTGGCAGAAGGACTAACAAGCCAGATCGGTACAGTCCAGCTCAAGGACACGTCTATAAACGGTAATTACCGATTCAACTACGCCACAAAGAACCCTGTATCAGAGGGTGGTTATCTGATGGGGCGTAATGAACGTTGGCACAACAGGCCAGTAAACGTACCCATTGATAACTACGGTTCACTTGATTTCGCTGATAACGCATCAGATGCTGAATTGTGGTTCTGTCAGGCGGCAAAGCTACTATGGGATATCACAGGCGAGCGTATCTATTACTTAGCATGGCAGAACTCACTACTTACATGTATTGGATATTCCGATATTGATAAATTTGATATGTTCTTTCGTAAAAGTACTCTTGCTATAACGCCTTTCACTGATGGCATTTCATATGATTATTTCTATCCGAGTAATCAAGTAGCATCATATTCACGTGATTCAGATGGCTATATAGTCATTAATCAAAGTGCCTCAGCACAAACAACGCTTGAACAACAATCTATATGGTTCAAATTTAATAATAGTTCAACTTTCCATGTTGAATATAGTGGTGTTGATACTACTGGCAAACCATTAAGCCTTGCTGTAGCAATGACAGTTAATAAAACTAAAACAGAAGATGGTGCTATAAGATACCGTTGCGGTTTACCCATTACCAATACTGACAACAGTATTATATCTATGGATATACCGATGAATCATTTTACACGTATTGCTAAACCAGATGGTGGACAGTACTTAACAGCAGATATGCGTATGATTTCCGATTATGGGGATAACACAGTAACTACCTTACAATATGTATCTGGTATCGCTGGAACGTACTATGACAACGTGATTTCTACTACTATGGATTCTGACGGTAGTTCTACAGTTGGTTTCTGGATCTTTGATGATGAAACACAGGATTTAAACAGCTTCACATACAGAACATATGCTGATGATTTTAATATCCGTATCGTTGATGATCTTGGTTGGCGTTGGTGGGCTATGCTACCAGCAAGTAACGGGGCATGGATAACACAAACGTTTAATGTACTGGATTTTAAATTGAGTTCTTATCAACCGGATCATGAAGAAGGTGATGAACAACCAGGACAACCAACACTAACAGGACGTACAGAGTTTACACTATTACTTGATACCGATCCGGTTGATGGTGTCTCAGGGCGTATTGACTGGTATTGTGTTAACGATTTACCAGCACTCTATAACGATGGTGGTACAGGTGATTATTCAGTGTTAGTAAGTTTAACATTCAATGATAGTACTGGTAATGGATATACAGCACGTTTAGGTGATTGTGTAATTCGTAATTACATGCTTGATAGCCTTTCATATACACCAGGACTAATACCATTCAGTAACATCACAGATCCATATGCTCAATTGTATTCCGGTTGGCGTGGATTACCATACCCTGGGTATCAATTGCCCGCGATTTGGTGCTTTAAGGGTACGACAATTGATCAAACCAGACTAAATAATAGTATTAAGTTCTTATGTGATGCTCAGGACTGGTTTACTAATAAATTCCATCCTACTTTACCTGGTCCGTGTGCTCAGGCTTATGTATGGAACCGTCAGGACGCTTTAGCATATGCCCCTGATGGTAAACCGGATCAATTCATTATGCAGCACTGGTATGAAGAAGCATGGTCAGGTTATGAACCTCGTGCGTTCTTTGCAGGTTGTGATGTAGTTCATGAGCTATATCAACGTGGTGATTATGCTATTCCACAGAACATTATCACTTACAGTAAGAACTGGATGAATTACTTAAAGTGGTTTATGAAAAATAATGATGGCCACGCACCAACACGATTTAAAGATGATGGTGAAGTAATTTATGATGGGTTTACAGGTCATATGTCTGGTTTGTGGCTTGCTGGTGCTTCAATGATGGCAATAGCAGGTTATCCAGATCACGAATTACTTGATTTACTATTCGCGGAAATTCAACAGAACTATAACATAGTTTCAGCTAATCACGTAATGAATGGTGGATGGTCATCAGCTATCAGAAGTGGAACACCTACAACACCAGAGAATAATTCAATGTTCTTTGGATTCTATACAGGTGAACTACTAAGAGGTTTAGCACTTTACATGAAGTACTACAACCAACATATATAAATAAACAGAAGGGGTATCAAGGACTGATTCCCCAAATATATAAAGGAATATTGAATATGGCTTTTAATTCTATTTTTGTAGGCAATAATGTAAAAGTTGAAATCGCTAATGCTCCAGCGGGTGGCGGTCAGGCAACTACCTTTACTGTTGTTGAAGAAGTTGGTGCTTTTCCATCAGCGGCAGGTGCGGAATCTAACGTTGTTAGTGTGAACACTTTCGGTCAACAGTACGCTAAGAAATTGCTTGGTTCTCGTTCAGTACCGGATCTAACTCTAACTGTTAACTGGAAACCAGGTGCGACAGGTCAAGAAATGCTTGCGGCAGCCGCAGCAGCACAAATACTAATCCAGGTTAAAGTAACCTATTTCCAGAATATTGATGATCAAGATGGTGCCGCTTATTACAGCATCGTAAACGGTTATGTAAGTTCTGATGTAGTTAATGGTGATTTTGATGGTGTAGTAACTCGTGATTTCGTTGTTTCCGTTACTGGTGCTCCAATTGCGGTTGGTGAAGTTACTGGTGCGTAAGTACTAAATACTACAAACCAACTAACAAGGATAAAGCGAAATGGATTTTACTAATCTTATGAATGCTATTGGTGTGAAATTAACACCAGTAGTACTAACACCAGAATGTACTGTATACATCAAACTACCAACTATTACCCAACACGCAGAAGTTTCAGATCCATATAAAGCGATCTTCTATTGTGTGGTTGATGAAAGTGGTAAACAGATTTTTGATTCACCTGAACAAGTTGAACAGAATGTTGATTTAACAGTACAACTAAAACTAAATGCCGAGATCGGTAATGTGTTTGCCAAATCCTTTAATGTTGAGGATGTAGAGGCAAAGTAAGACGCGATCCGATTCTCAGACTATCACTATCTTTATTGTATAACAGCGGGTGTAGTGTGGATGATCTCTACACTATGCCCATTTTGCTTTTCTTCTACCTATTAGTTTTCAAAGAATCGGTTGATCCTGATTCATCACAAATTGAACAAATCAGGCATACAGAACTACTACAGGCAATATGGTTAAGTACTGGCAATATCAAGAAAGAAGATATACCGAAATTTAGTATCTATGAACTCGATTCATTGAACATTATTTCAAATAAAACCTTAGCTGAACAACAAGCAGAGAGGGAGAAGAAGATCGTAGAACAACAAAAAGCAAACATGCTTAATTGGATGGGAGTAAAGCCTAATGGCAAACAATAATAAACAATCAATGATATTTGAAATCACAGGTGATGAATCTGGATTACAAAAATCATTAAAAAACGCAGCAAATGATATAGGGGATTTTGGGGATCGTGCTGGCGGTGTGTTCGGTAGTTTCAATACCGGACTATCAACCACGGCTAAAGCTATGTCTGGTTTCGCTGGTGCGGTAGGGGTGGCAGGTATCGCCATTGCCGCCACATTAGCCAACGTTCAAGCTCAATCAGAAAAGGCGTTTGAAGTCTTTCAGGCAGCATCACTATCACAAACTGGCATAGTACAGATCCAACAGGCGGCTAATATGTTTGCGGGTGTTGGTCTGACTATGGATCAAGTAGCCGATCAGATGAAAGATGCTAAGGATAAGTTAGGCGATGCGATCACTAATAACGCTGGTTCAATGCTTACTGATGTAATTCAACCATTGAAGTTGAATATGTTTGAGTTACAGAAAGCAGCAGAAAACGGTGAAGATATTATTGCTAAGATTTACTATCAAGCTAAACAAATGGGCTTTAGTCAGGCTCAGATTGTACAGATGATGGAAACCGTAGCTAACGATGCTACTAAACGCATGACTGTATATAGAGAATTTAGTACTGAACAAGAGTACCAAAATAGCCTTGCTAATGAAACTATACAGTTAACAGCAGAGCAATCACGACAATTTGAAGAATATAGAACGGCAACTAATAATCTATCAAGGGCGTGGGATGCGTGGCGAAATTCAACACTTGCCCCTGTTGCTAAAAGCCTTGCTGATATTCTTGATCTAATGACTAAGATACTTAACAGTAAGCCAGTGGCAGCAGCCGCAGCAGCTACCAGTAAGCAGGGTATACAGGCAGTACAGGAATATCAAAAACAGTACCAACAGCAGATACAGAAAAACTCTTCTATCTATGGTGCTCAGATGGTAGAGGAACAGCAGAAGCAACAAGAAGCCAATAACAAAACCTTTGAGAATCTTTTAGCTAATCTTGATGCCGCAAATAATCTACTTGATAAACAGAAAGAAGAATATAATAAAGGATCAGATAGAAGTGTTATTGATACAGCGTTGAAACCTTATCTTTCAGCTAAGCAGAAGACACAAGCACAGATTGATACACTTGATGCTACTCACAAGCAACTACGAGCAACAATTAAAGATTCTTTAGTACGTGCTTATAAGGGTGATGAAGCGGCAATGAATGCCGATTTAGCTAAACTTGATGAAGGTTATAAAGCTAACCGTGAGAAGTTAGTGAAAAGCCTAACAGCCGATGAAGATAAAGCACGTGAAGATAAAGCTAAGAAAGATGAAGCAGCAGCCAAGAAAGCACAAGCCGCACAAGATAAACTTAATGAACAAACTAAAAGAGCAAAAGCACTATTAGAACAAACCCTATCACAGATCGGTACTAACGAAGCTCAGATACGTATTACTCGTTTTAACTATGAACAAGATGAAATTGAAACGCGTATCAGTACAGCAGGTAAATTAGCTGGTAAGAGTGAAACTGAAATTACAGCAATGTTAGATCAGCAATATAAAAGTCGTGCGACTAAGTACAAAACTATGGTTGATGAAATGCTTGCTGAAACAGACCGTTTAAAACAAGCACAAAACATTGCCGCAATTGCCAGTGATCCGAATGCCACACCAGAGGCTAAAGCCAAAGCAGCAGCAGCGGGTAAGACATGGACAGGTGACACAGCAGGTCAGGGATTAGGGTATACAAACCCATTAGACTTCTCACCAGATCCAACGAAAGTACAGCAAGTAAACACTGAACAGCAAGAGAACCAGGATGGGGCTAAAGCTCTATACGATGCCAAAGTAATTGGGTTCCAGGAGTACCAGGATCAGCTAACAGCGATTCAGGCCAACGCCGATATGAAACGTGGTCGATTAACCGCAGACGCACTAACCAGTACTTTAGGTATGTGGCAAGCTGGGGCAGGTGATGTAGGAACTATCATGGCTGGGGTTTTCGGTGAGTCATCAGCAGCGGCTAAGGCAGCTTTTGCCGTAAGTAAAGGTATTGCTATTGCTCAGGCAGTGATCAACATCCAGCAGGGCATATCCGAAGCTATCAAACTTGGCTGGCCTATGGGGATCGCAGCAGGTCTACAGGTAGCAGCTCAAGGTGCGTCCATTGTCCGTACTATTAAAGGTACAGCTATCCAGGGGCAAGCCCATGATGGTTGGGATTCACTACCAAGTACTGGTACATACAATCTTGAAAAAGGTGAACGTGTAGTAGGTAAATCACTAAACCAGGATTTAACAAAATACTTGAGTAATCAGGATGGTAGTAAATCAGGTGATATTAAGATTGACGCACCGTTAATTATTAATAGTAATGGTCAAATCTCAGATTCAGATTTCCAAAAGATGTGTGATAAACACGCTGATACTATAGTTCAGGCAACACGTAAATCTCAGAAGAATAATGTATAAATATCATATAGCCCACATGGATTGTGGGCTAACTATTAAAGGAATAATAATATGTTAAATAACACTCTTATTAGTGAGTTCATGTTAACGGACAATATACCGCAATACCAAAACCAAACATGGACAGGTGAAACTATTACACGTGTTGTTGGTTCGCAGTACTTCACACTTAGTTTTAAAGTAACTCTAAACAAGATGAACCGTGCTGAACTCGCTAACTTCTATGCTCTATATGGTCAGGGTAAACCGTTCTCTATGCCTCTTGGATGGTGGAGTACATACAACGGTACTCAAACATCACAAGTACAGGCAACAGCAGCAAGGGAGGAGGGGGCAACATCCATTGCCGTTAATGCTAATACACTTGAAGTTGGTACGTTAGTTCAATTCAACGGTCACAAGAAACTATACCGAATCATAGCCAACACTGGCAACGTGATTACTATCTTCCCTGGATTAATCAAAAACATCCAACTTGGGGAAGTAATGAAATATGACAATATTCAAGGTTCATTTATTCTTACACCACAGAACGCAGCATATCAAATGCCAAGTACAAACATTATGGAAGTGACAATAAATGCAACCGAAAACATCAGAGGTTAATTTATGTCAATTCCAAGTAATGTACTAACTAATGCGGATCTTGTCGCGTACTGGAACCTTACACGAGGCGATAACAAAACCGTACTAACAGAAAAAGAATTATATCAATGTGGTGTTATGGTAAAGCTAATAGATGTACTTCCACCTACCGGAAGTAACATATATCTAACTGATGCCATTGCTGATCAAAACTATAATGGGATTAACTATAAGTCTGTACCTGATTTCCTTGATTCATCATTTGCTAACTATGTAGAAAAGAACCAAATCAACAATAACGGTACTTCTTTGAAAGTAAGTAATGTAAGCCAGGATTATCTATCTATGGCATTACGCGGATTGTGGAATGATGCCAAAGTTAATATCTGGATGGGTATTGTAAACCCAGCTACAGGGGGTATTCTATATGCCTATCGTATGTTTAGTGGTTACATAGATTACTTTAGTTCAGACTTTAACAACACAGCAGGTAATACCACAAATGAAACAACAGTAAATATAAATTCATTGTGGAAGAAGTTAGACCAAACACAACGCCTGTTATCAAGTACATCAGTACACCAATCATTACACACTGGTGATAAGTTCTTTGACCTAATCGGAATACTAAATAGTTCAGAGCAATTCTGGAAGAGTAGCAAGAAATAATGAAAAACGGATTTATAACAGAGTACCTAAGTGGTTTAGTTGGTGAACCTTTAGTGTACGGTACTAATGATTGTCATATCATGGTGCTAACAGTAATTGATATGATCACAGGTAGTAATTACCGTGATGAAATCTACCAGAAATACACAACACCAACAGCAGGTAGAAAATACGCAAAAGCAAACTGTAGTTATTCTACTCTACATCTATTGTGTAAAGAAAAAGGCGAATTAGTAACTGAACCACTTGACGGGGATATCATCATTTCATCAGGGCACAGTACAGTTTATTGGCGTGGGAAAGTAGTAATTTTATCAGAAGATAAATCTAACTATATCGTTTCTCAATATATCCCAAATGAAAATGACAAAATATACAGATTTAAAGGGGAATAACTATGGCAGTAGCAGCAGTTGCCGTAGCTATTATCGCAGGGGCATCAGCAGCGGCAGCAGCATACGCAGCAGGTTTAGCTTTAGCAGCAGTAGTAGCTATAGGTATTGGTACAGCAGCACTATCTTACATTAGTTCATCACAGATGATGAATGTAGGCCAAATGGGGGTAACGTATCCGAGTACGGGTAGTAACAATGCCCGATCAACATCACCAAGTACTGGCATACCGATTTCATACGGCGGTTCTAACCGCAACGCAACAGAGGTTGCTTATAACAAGTTAGGCTCTATTGTCGTATGGCAGAACGTCTATAAAGGTACTTCAAACCAGTTATGTACGGTTCACGCGATTAGTATCGGTGAAATCGGGCAAGTACCAGGGGAACAATCACAAGGCGTAATCAAGCAGATCTATTTTGATAATGCTCCGGTACTCATGGATGGTGCGTACATTACCACAGAGGGGATCGTACCTACCTCAATGATGATTGAGAAGTACCGCAAATACTTACAGATTGAGGTACGTTTCGGTAAGCCGTCCTACGGTGGTTCTATGACGCTTGCCCGTCAATATGGCGGTAGTCAATGGACTGACAACATGCGTGGTGATGGTCTTGTACAGATCTGTACCGTAATCAAGAAAACCAACGATTCATTGATTGATGGGATTCTAACGAACCAGAACTATACATTATCGGTAGAAATGCGTGGACGTATGATCTATGACTTAACTGATAATGTACGTAAACCAAGTTCAAACCCACCAAGCCAACTATATGACTTTATCACTAATACAGAATTTGGATTTGGGCTTGATCCTAATGATATTGATATTACCAGTTTCCGTAATATGGCAAACTATTGTGCTCAGAATCATTTCTATTCCAATGGTAATATTCAATATGATAAATCCTTTAAGGAAAACATTGAAAATATTCTACAAACATTTGGTGGTGTACTTTATGAATCAAACGGTAAGTACTATCTAACCGTTGATGCTCCAGATATTCCAAGTGTACATTTTGATGAAACAAATATTATTGGCAGTGTGAATATCACAACGGGTTCTAAGTCTGACTATTTTAATACAATGGACAGTACCTATACAAATCCAGGCAATGACTATTCACAAGATATTATCCGTTATCCAAGTGATGCCATTAGTAACGCATCCATTGCTAAAGATGGTTATATTATCAAAAAGGATTTAAACTATCTTTGGGTACAGGATAAGAATCAGCTTGCTATTCTTAGTAACATTGAATTACTAAAATCTAAGTACATTACGAACACAATTACTTTCAATACCTATGTGACAGATATGAAAGTATATGATGTGTTTAAACTTGATTTTAAAGAAGCTGGATTTAGTAATAAAAAGTACAGATGTATTCAACGTACTGTACCAATGACCGTTGATAAAGCAGGCATTGTCCAGATCACCGCGATTTCATATGATGATGGTATATATCAAGGAAAAGATCCGGGACAATTCCCACAGGATGGATTAACCAATCTACCTAATCCAACATACGTAGAACCGCCAAGTAGCCTACAGGCTCAACGTTTAGGGGCAACGGCATCAGGTAACACCGTTCTATTAACATGGGATTTATCACAGGATACAACTGTACGTGGTTATAAGATTCGCTATAAACGCAGTGATTCCAGTGTTTGGATCAGCATTGGTAACGTAGGGCAGTACTCTACTAGTTTTGAGATACTAAATCTTCTATATGGTGTTCAGTACGATTTTGCTATTGAGGCGTATAACACATTAGGTTATTCATCGGAATTAGTAGCTATCTATAATCAAACACCACAAGTTATATTCGCATTACCGAAGATTACTAACCTTGATATGGTGAACGATGATGTAGGTTTAAACCAGACATATGCTCAAGATTTTATTTTACGTTGGGATGATCAGGCTAACATAGCCGTAAATGGTAAAACATTTGCTGATTTCTTCAAACATTATGAAATTCGTGTGTATGACCGATACAGGAACTACATCACATCGTATTACACCACTACAAGCAACTGGACGTACTCATATTCAATGAATACCAGTGATGGCCTTAGCCGTTACCGTGTGTTTGGGATCATCGCTCATGGTTGGGGTACTGGTATCTATAGCGAAGAAGTTCAGATTGAAGTTAGTAACCCACAGCACCCACAGTTGTTAGGGATCAACCTTAAGAGTGGTTATGATTCCGTGTTTATCGACTGGACAGAATCAAACGTACCGGATTATGCGGGTGTTGTTCTTCAAATCGCACTTGATGAAGGGTTTAGCTCAGGGTCGAAGTACTTTAGCAGTACAAATCGATATTCAGCATCGTTTGGTATTGAAGATGGTTCATGGTTCGCTCGTGTAGCAGCCTATGACGTGTTCGGACAGGATGAATTGGTATGGTCGCCTACTATCGGTTTTAACCAGAATACGAAGGTTCCGTACAGCAAATTAAACGAAGATGTTATTGATGGCCTACTTAACAGTGATACGGCTACTGGCATTGTTGAGAAACAGATCGTAGATGAACTTGGTTCACGCTGGCAGGTTCAGGTATCAAATAATGGTAACGTTACTGGTATTGCCCTAGCAGCAGATGAGAAAACATCAGTGTTTACAGTGATGGCAGATCGCTTTTCAATTATCAGTACTGACTCAGCTAAACAAAGTGATAAGGTATATCCGTTTGTAGTTCAGAATGGTAAGACTTTTATTAACTCAGCAGTCATAGCCACGGCGAGTATTAATGAGGCGATGATAAATGATCTAAGCGTTTCACGAGCTAAAATTCAGAACGCCGCAATCGACAATACGAAAATTGCCAATGCCGCGATACGTAACGCCCACATCATGGACGGCGTGATCGACTCAGCGAAGATTAGCCAACAGATACAATCCAGTAATTGGGATGGTACTAATGGTTGGGCTATCAATAAAAATGGTAATGCCTGGTTTGGTAACGTATCTGTACGTGGAAATATACAGGCAACATCTGGTGTACTCAACAACGTTACTATCAATGAAAACTGTAACATTCTTGGTACTCTTAGTGCCGCACGTATTGTAGGTGATATTTGTCGTCCACAATCAACGGGCATTTCATCAGTACCGTTTATCTTTGGTTCACATACTGTTTCAGGTGGTCAGGCCGCTAATGATCCAGTTGCTTACCAGCACTATATAGCGTTACGTATTCGTGGTGAAGATTTTGATCGTATTCTTGATAGTAATATGACAATTACACTTACTTCATATGAACGTCAGTACTTCTATATTCGTATGGGTGGTGATGGTATCGGTATGACTAACTTAGAGTATGTTGATGCTGGTAATGAAGGACATAACACACCATTTACATTCCCAATCAATGGTATCTTTGTTCCTCGTGTTGGTCGTGGTAATTGGAATTATATCTATGTTATGTGTACTACATCACGTAGTGGTATAGCATCTTTAAATGTACCTTCATTACTAAATTCTTTCCTATATCGTGCGGGGGATCAACCTTTATATAATGCGTAATAAATAATATTGCCACAATATATAAAATAGGGAAATTCTAAAATGGGTATGGGAACAATTCTTGCTCTTGTTATTAGTGGTTTAGGCGTTTTATATACTATCTTTCGAGATAATACAAAAGATACTAATGATTTATTAAGTCGTGTATCAGATCTTGAAACAACCATTGCGGTACAGGATAGTAATATTACACGCCTAAGCGACGAACAAGACAAGATGAAGGAAACTTTGAGAAACCTTGAAATTCAAATTCACGAATTGGATATCAAACTTGAAAGAATTATTACGATTCTCGAACAATCAAAGCAATAAAAAAAAGGGATAGTATCAATTACGGTACTATCCCTTTTTCTTATTTGTTGGTTAATTGTGCGATCATCGCATTAACTCTATTTGGTGTCTGATGATACCATAAACTATCTTTTGCTTGTTTAACTGCTTCGGTGTAGTTGGCATCACGTAGTGCTTGAATCATTTTTTTAAACTTCATCGTTCCAGATAATCCAAGTTGAAAAATCATGATGATCATGAAGTCTTGCCAATCTTTAGGAATGATAAGGTTTAGTTTACTTAGCTGGCTTTCTGCTAAAGCAATATCTTTATCAAGTAGGTTAAGTGCTTCTACCTCATTAATACCATTATTGAAATTCTCGTTTGGTAGTACCTTATGTCCGTATCCTACGGTTAAGAATCCTTCACTATCTTTATATGGATAATACTTGTTATTTCTAAAGTACCCCATACGTGTTTGATATGCTCGTGAACCCTCATAATCTATGAGTCGTGTTTTTATATCCATTGAATAAATACCTTATGATAATTTTTATAAGGTATTTATATGGAAGCATGGCAATACAACGAAGATTGGAGTGAGAAGGAATTAACAAACGGTAGTTATGTAGGATTCGTGTACTTGTTCCAATTTGAAGATAACACAAGCTACATAGGTAGCAAACAGATGTACAAGAGAGTTAAGGATATTAAGAAACTCAAAGATAATTCAGTAGAAAACGGATGGCGTGAGTACAGTTCAAGTTCAAAAATAGTCAATTCAAAGATTGAAGAAGGGTTGAATTATACTCGTACCATCTTGTGGGCTTTCCCTTCGATGAAAGAAACACTTTTTGTAGAAACAGCCTTAATCATAAATGAAGGACTAAAAACGGGTAATCTAAACCTTGCCGTAATGCATAAGGCAAGATTACCGAGTGGGAAAGATGCTGTACGTATTCGTGGAATCCTTCAATCACTGTATGAAATACTCAATTAAGGAATTGATATGGCATGGAGAAACAGTAATAGTCCTAATGATATGAAGCGATTCATAAACAAGAATAGCCCAAAGATAGGCCAAGAATTTAAAAAAGAATTAAGTAGCCGTATGCGTATTGTTACACAGCACATTCAAAGAAAGATTGATAATGATGTAGCGGGTGGTGGTGTCGCGTTTACTGGAAAGAGTATGTACTTTAACTTTAGAAAGATAAGTGAGTTCAAGGCAATAAACCAAATCATTCTACTACCAAATCAAGCATCATATCTAAAGTACATTCTTGATCCAGCATATAAGAATGTTAATGAAGGTAAAATCATACCGCTTCCTAATGCTAAGTTAACTAAGCAAGGTAACATTACACAACTACGGTCTAGATCTAAGAGTAATAAATACAAAAAGGTGAAGAGTAAGAACGGTAATACGTACTTAATCGACACTACCAAGAAATCCTCTAAACGCAATCCTAAACTAGCACGTGAACAGAGGGTGATTGGTTACTATGGTTCCGTTGGTAGAAAACCATTGTTTGATTTCTATGATGAAACCGAGAAGCAAGTAATAGAACAATTAAGAACATTACGCGGTACGTTTGATTACCGTTGGAGGAAGTAAGATGGATAACTTAGAAAATTTCCCATGTTATGATCATTCTGTACTAACAGATTTTTCTTTTCAGACAATCCAACCAGTAAGTGTTACCTTACCATATGATAAAGCACTATCTGGTAGTAAGCTCATAAAAAAGAAAGTAGATAAAACAAAAGGTGATTTAGTCGTATATAGCTTCCATCATCATACAACACCTAAAGTAAATGAAGATGATGTATTGATGGTTGAACTACTAAAAAAACAAGTAGAAGTAAAGGTACTATTATCTTACAACCACATTTTTAAAGGTCATCGCGTAGTTTCTTGTGTTTGCCAAATACAAGGATAACATATGTTAAGTATTATCATTGACCTTATCAAATCAGGGATTAGCCTTTTTACTAAGAATAAAACCGAAGTTGCTAAGTCAAAAGACGAACTTGAAACAGAAAAAACGAATGAAGCACAGGAAACAAACCGTGAAGAGATCAAAGCTGGTAGAGGCTGGAGATCATTCTTAGGTTATGCGTGTACTTTCATTCTTGTGTATAACTATATCTTAGTACCTATCTTAGATTACTTTGGTATTGTTTTATTCTCTTTCCCACTATCTGACATTATCAGAGTCATCGTTTTGTTACTTAGTGGTAACTAAAGTTAAAGCCCCAACCGGGGCTTTTTTTTATTGTTTTATATTGTTCTTTTGTTATAAATGGTTTTCTGGCGTAAATGCTTGCAATACTATAAAGGTTACTTTATTCTTTGTGTGTTAATTTTTATGGAGTAGATTGCTAAAATGTCTTCCAACTTAAAAATAGTAATTTTTGCATCAGTGTTTTTTGTGTTTTTCATTATATATAAATCCAGTCCTGAATATATATCAGGAATAAAAATTACAGATTGGATTTCAGCCTTCTGTAATGTTTTTATGGCTGGGGCGGCAATTGGTGGTTTTTGGATAGCAAAGAATTGGCAAAGACAAAAAATGCATGAGGATGCTTATCAGTTATCAAAGAAAATCGTTCTAAATAATTATAGAGATATCTCTAATGTGTATTCTGATCTCTGTATTCGACTGGATTTTTATAGCATTTTCATTTCCTCATTACCACAAAGAGGAAAGGAGCATTTACCAGATATAGAAAAGGTTCATCAATTTAAAAATAAACTCAACTCACTCTATCATTTAAGAAGTGAACTTGAAGATAATGTTTTGTATATTGAAAAGCTTGGTTGGAAATTTAAAATTGAATTGCTGGCTTATGATGAGGAATTTAATAATATAGCTTTTGGCGATTTACTTCAAACAACTAAATCTGCTTTGGATACAATTGAGTTTATTATACTTAGCATCGAGAATGAAGACCAGAATGATATAGTTAAAGGTAAGCGTGAGTACTTAGAGTACATGATAACAATCAAACATGAGCAAAGATTGTTAGATGCTAAGTATGAGTACTTCAAAAACTTTTCAAAACAAGTTAATGGTTATTTTGATATTGAGTGATTCCATATTAAATGGAGAATTTTAACCCCATTTAAATGTATTAGCTCAAACTTGATCTGGTACTGTTGCTGCATAGGGCTTAACCTAAGCCGTCAGTCCGCTCTGTGCCAAAAAGCGGACATTGATGACATCGTAATCGACACAGATAATCTTAATCACCTATGTGATTACGTTCCATAGCTCTTAAAACCCTCTCTACAGAATCAAATACATCCATTCTCTGCATATCATGAGGGTATGGGGTGTATTCATAATCTTCTATGGTGAGATCCCATGTGCTTTTCTTGAATTCACACTTATATAACTGCACTGTCTTTTTTAAAATCAATTCCTCTAATGTACTGTTATTTTTAATAATATTATCAAATCCCTTGTTGTTGATTCCAATATAAATACCTGTTACCGATTTTAGATCAACTATTTTATCAATTAAAACAGAGTCATGATTTTGTAATGACTCTTTCTTTTTTATTATTCTGACTTCTTCTTCATACTGCCAATGCAATGATTTAGTAAGCAGTAATTTACTTATAATATCAGTGTCATAGATATCTTCTCGACTGATTTTTAGTTTGCTTTTTATTCGGTTCTCTAGATAGTTAATATCACCTTTCGAAGCTGTAATCAGGCATTTTTCTTCATCATCGAATCCTGCTCTTTGAGTGTCGATTGCTACAACAAAACCCTGATGTTTATCTGCGTAATGTGACCACATCAATACATTGAGAGGATTTTTAGAAAGGCATAGGCAAGCAAGGTTTTGATCGATCACATACCTCATAGTTAATGATTCAATTGATTCATCATCAAGTGCATATCCATAACTTTCGAAAGGATCATTAAACTCACTATGCGGTGTGAATTTTATAGAGATGTATCCATCTTTGAAAAATCGATTTAATGATGCATGGTCTATGTATTTGTACAGAATCATAAAATGCTCAGAATTATTTTTAGGTGTTATCAGTGTTCAGTCTTTCGGGTAGTCACGTTCGAATTGTTCTTCAATCATGTCAAATTCCCTAAATACCCGTACAACAATTGTACAAGGGTATTTTATGGCAAGAATTACAAAAAAGGAATCAGCATTACACATTCAAGTAATGGATCTCATCCACTCAGATAAGCAACTAACTCAAGACGATAAAGAGTTTATCTTCAACAACTACAAAGGTGATGGTATAGGGGCTACTGGTGCTTTCTTCACACCTGAAATGCTCGCATGGGATTTCATACTTGATGCTGGTTGTACTGGTCAGTGTATCGAACTATGTGCGGGTATCGGTCGCCTCAGCTATTACCAGTTCTTGAGAAACAACCCAGCACACATTACCTGTGTTGAACTCAATCCAGAGTACGTAATGATTGGGAAGAGGGTACTACCAGAGGCAGAATGGATCATTGGTGACGCTCTCCAGTACACCCCAGACCGTTTCTATGACGTTGCCTACGGCAATCCACCTTTCGGAAAAATCAACACATCAGAAGCGTATACAGGCCGTTATACAGGCTCAGAGTTTGAATACAAGGTGATTGAACATGCCAGTAACTTTTCCTCATATGGTGTATGGATTGTTCCGCAAGGTTCAGCAGGGTTCAAGTACTCAGGCCATAGGTACTATGACGCTTCAGTACAGACAGCCAAGTACCAGAAGTTTGTTAATGATACAGGGTACACGTTTCAACCTGGGGTAGGGATTGATACCAGTATCTACAAGGACGAATGGAACGGTACGAAGGTAATCTGTGAGAGCGTTTGTGTGGATTATGACGGTACAAACTTTTAATTGTAAGGTAAGTACATCCATAGATAGATACGAATCATGAAAATACAAGAGCTTACAGATGAACAGAAGCAGAAGTTACGTAAGAATTTAAGGGAAGCGATGAGAGTACTGGGAGAAATCGACCGGATAAAACAAGAAATTGCCAATATACGTAACAACTCAAATTATCCTACTACAAGGCTGAAAGGAACGATACAAAAGTGATTGTGGGAGAATCTGTGTGGGCTAAAACGACACAAATTTCAGATGTATTTCACTTTACGCTGCTTCCAGCGTGGCGTACATGGTCATTGGTGTCTCCCTGTTTTCCAGAAGGTTTCAGGGAAAGAATAGCTGAATATAAGATTCTGCAAGTATGAATGCGAAAATAAGCCGTCAGGCGTTCGTCTTATTCCGTCACGGGCCGTAACGCGCGGGACAAACTGAACCATGAATAAATGGCATTGAACAACACGACGCCCGCCGTCACGATAAAGACGGCGCGAAAACCGAAGCTGGCGGAGATCCCGGCTCCGAGCAGCGGCCCGGTGACGTTACCGATGTCGCGAAATGACTGGTTATAGCTGAAGATACGCCCGGCAATCTGGTTTGTGGAGTTGTAGACCAGCAGGGTCTGTACGGCGGGGAGTAAAGCGCCGTCGGCGGCACCCAGCAAAAAGCGAAGTAAGCCCAGCTGCCATGGAGACTGCACCATCGACATCGGGATAAGCAGCAGGACGGAGATCACCAGCGCGCAGATCAGGATTTTTTCCGGACCAACCCGGTCCCCCAGTTTTCCGAGCCTCGGGGCGCTCAGCAGCGCCGCCACGCCTGGCACAGACGCAATCAGCCCGCTGATGAACGCAATATTGCTGACGTTACCCGCCAGGTCGCGAACGTACAGCGTCAGAATAGGGGCAATCGACCCGGTAGCCACCTGGATAATCATTGTCGTCACGAACAGGCTCAGCACCAGTCTGGGATTTTTGAGCGAGGTCAGCACTTCCCTGGCGTGGAGCATCTCTTTCTTCGCAACAGGCGTGAAGTTTTCACGAATACAGAGCAGGGTGACGATAAAGCACAGGAACAACACGCTGGCGGTAATAAAGAATACCGGCCGCAGGCCATAGTTATCGGCCAGGAGTCCACCGGCCAGCGGTCCAAGCAGAGCACCGCTCACGCCGCCGGTGGAGAGCGTGCCCAGCGCCCAGCCGCTTTTATGGCGGGGAATTTGCGTGGCAATCAGGGCATTCGCGTTGGGAATAAATCCCCCCAGCAGGCCCAGCAGCGCGCGCAGGATTAGAAACTGCCAGACGTTCTGCGCCACCCCCATCAGCGCCATGATAATGGCCATCCCCAGCGCCGAACGCAGCAGCATGATTTTACGCCCCTTGCGGTCGGCCAGGCCGCCCCAGAACGGTGAGGCCATCGCGGAAAAGAGAAACGTGATGCTGAATACCAGGCCAGACCACATATTGAGCGCGCTGTGGCCCGTCACGCCAAGCTGTTCGACGTAGAGCGGCAGGAAGGGCATAACCAGGCTAAAGGCCGCTCCGGTAAGAAAACAGCCGAGCCACGCAACCGTGAGGTTACGCTTCCAGTTTATGGGGGCATCTGAGGGTGACATAACTATCCGCATAATGAGGTGCAGAACACCTGAGGCATAAAGTAGTAAGCCTGCTAATTATGCGCCTGGGTTATGATTGCCGCAATGATGAGGAGCTTTTAAAGCTAAAACGGCATGCGGCCCTGAGGACCGCATGAGGATTAATAGCGGGACGGCGTGCCTTGTGGACGCGTTTTAAAACGGCGATGCAGCCACATGTACTGCTCGGGCGCCAGCATGATGCACTTCTCCACAACGCCGTTCATCCAGCGCGCGGTGGTTTCCGCATCGTCAAGCGGCGGCGCAAGTTCCGGCTCCAGCATCATCAGTTCATAGCCTGAACCATCCGGCTTACGGCGGGGAACAAAAGGAACGATGGCGGCTTTGGACATGCGCGCCAGCATCCAGGTACCGGTCGTTGTGGCGGCCTCTTCAACGGCGAAGAAGGGGACAAATACGCTGGCCTGTGGGCCATAGTCATGGTCGGGAGCATACCAGACCACTTCACCGGATTTCAGCGCGCGGATCATCCCCTTGAGATCCTTACGGTCGATCATGCTTTTGTTGGAGCGCATGCGGCCGTTGGTCTGGATTAAATCGATGACCGGGTTATCGTTAGGGCGATAAACGCCAATGCCCGGCGCCTGCATGCCGAACATGCGCGCCCCGATTTCCAGCGTCAGGAAATGGACGCCGATCAGCAGAACGCCCGTCTGGTTGGCCTGAAGTGTATGCACAGGCTCCATGCCGGTTCCCGTCACCTCGCTCCAGCGGGCCATGCGTTTGTCTGGCCAGAACCACGCCATCCCGGTTTCCATGAGCCCCAGCCCGACGGATTCGAAATTCTTCGAGACCATATCGTGGCGCTCTGGCTCGCTCATCTGTGGAAAACACAGTTCAAGATTGCGGTACGCGATTCTGGCGCGACGCTTCATAAACAGATGTGCTAAACGGCCCAGAAATTTACCCAACCGAAAAATAACAGGGTAGGGGAGCTGTACCAGAAGCCATAAAAAGCCGATGCCAAGCCAGGTCAACCAATAGCGGGGATGCAAAAGGGCGGCAGTAAATTTTGGTAACTGGGTCATGTCTTTCCTGTGTTCAAACGTCCTGTTTTGCTAGTGTCTCATTTTTTGAGACGTAGCCAAAATATCTGCTGTCGAAGGGTGCACGAATACAGCAATTGTTAAGCCTGATTAATCAGAGTGTGTGAAATGTAGCGTAAATTGTGTGGATGTAAATTGGTTTTGTTTGCTATATGATGCCGACCGATTTTTCATTCTCTCTAACGATTCCAGGACTGTACACCATGCCAGTGTTACACAACCGCGTTTCGAATGAGATGTTAAAAGCGCGTATGTTGGCTGAAACCGAACCGCGCACAACCATCTCATTCTATAAATACTTCACGATCGACGATCCGCAGGCGACCCGCGATGCGCTTTATCAGGCGTTCACGGCCCTGAACGTATTCGGGCGCGTCTACCTTGCCCGTGAAGGCATCAACGCGCAAATTAGCGTGCCGGAAAGCAAAGTCAGCGCCTTCCGCGACGCTCTTTATCACTTCGATCCGGCCCTTAACGGCTTACGCCTGAACATTGCCCTGGATGATGACGGGAAATCCTTCTGGGTGCTGCGCATGAAGGTGCGTGAACGCATCGTGGCGGACGGTATCGACGATCCCGAGTTTAACGCGGCGGATGTCGGTGAATACCTGAAGGCGGCGGAAGTGAATGCGATGCTGGACGATCCGGATGCCGTGTTCATTGATATGCGTAACCACTATGAGTATGAAGTGGGGCATTTTGAGAACGCGATGGAAATCCCGGCCGATACCTTCCGTGAGCAGCTGCCCAAAGCGGTTGAGATGATGCAGGAACATAAAGATAAAAAGATCGTTATGTACTGCACCGGCGGTATCCGCTGTGAGAAAGCCAGCGCGTGGATGAAGCACAACGGCTTTAATAAGGTCTGGCATATTGAAGGCGGCATTATCGAGTACGCCCGCCGCGCCCGTGAGCAGGGTTTACCGGTACGGTTTATCGGGAAAAACTTTGTCTTCGACGAGCGTATGGGTGAGCGTATTTCGGAAGACGTAATTGCCCAGTGCCACCAGTGCGGCGCACCGTGCGATACCCATACCAACTGCAAAAACGACGGGTGCCATCTGCTGTTTATTCAATGCCCGGCCTGTGCCGAGAAGTTTAACGGCTGCTGTAGCGAGCTGTGCAGCGAAGAGAGCATCCTTCCGGAAGAAGAGCAGCGTCGCCGTCGCGCAGGACGTGAAAACGGCAACAAGATTTTTAATAAATCACGTGGCCGTCTGAATACCAAACTGGGTATCCCTGACCCGGAATGATAATAACGCCCGGCACGGTGAAAGCCTGCCGGGCAAATTTATTATGATTTCTGCTGTACACCTTCAACGGAAATAATCAGCTCAACGTCCTGAGATGCCGGGCCTAAATCCGTTGTGATGTTAAAATCTTTCAGGTGAATTTTCCCTGCCGCTTCAAATCCTGCGCGTTTGCCGCCCCACGGGTCGTCACCCTGACCCAGTAATTTAGCATCAAGCGTGACCGGTTTTGTTACGCCGTTAAGCGTCAGGTTGCCGGTAATATTCAGCCTATCACCGTCCTTTTTCACTTCCGTGGAGGCGAAAGTAGCCTTTGGATATTTCGCGACATTGAGGAATTCCCCACTGCGCAGATGTTTATCGCGTTCAGCATGATTGGTATCAACGCTGTTAGTATTAATGGTCACGTTGACCTTGTCGGCGGCAGGATTTTTCTCGTCAAATGTGAATGTGCCGTCAAAATCCTTGAAGGTGCCGTACAGCCAGCTGTATCCCAGGTGCTGAATACGGAAATTGACGAAAGCGTGCTGGCCCTCTTTATCAATTTTATAATCAGCCGCCACGGCGGAACCGGCGGTGAATAACAGAGAACCCAGGGCGATACCCAGCAGGTGTTTTTTCATTTTATGCTCCAGAGTCAACTGACGAGCGGCCAAGCATGCGCTTTAGCGTATCGTCTTTATCAATAAAATGGTGCTTGAGGGCGGCAAGCCCGTGCAGCACGGACAGGATCACCACGCTCCAGGCAAGCCAGAGGTGAACAACCCCGGCGGTGTCGGCCTGAGCGCCCGCATCGCTGAGCGTTGCCGGAACGTCAAAAAGGCCAAAGACGCTAATAGGCTTACCGTCCGCCGTCGAGATAAGGTAGCCGCTAATCAGAATGGCAAACAGCAGTGCATAGAGGGCAATATGCGCGGCGACTGCACTGACGCGAGTAAATTTGCTGTGGGTTTTTGGCGCGGCGGGCGGCGGAGAAATATGTCGCCAGATCACGCGAAAAACCAGACCCAGCATCAGGAGAACGCCAATGCTTTTATGCAACTCTGGCGCCTGATGATACCAGCCATCGTAATAGCTGAGCGTGACCATCCAGAGCCCAAGCCCAAACATACCGTAGACAGCAAGAGCAAATATCCAGTGCAAGACTATGGATATTATTCCGTAGCGTCGGGAGGTGTTATGCAGTTGCATCAGAATGTCCATTTTCAAATTAACCGAAGGGTAAAAATGAACGGGAAGATGTGATATTGCAACTGAAATAAGTATCTATTGATTTTTATTTTATTTATTTCAGCGTTTTTGAACAGAATTGACAAAGGTAATTCAATGTCTTCGTGCAAGTAAAATTGAGAGTTTCAGTAAAGCTAAATAAATGTCAATTATTGTAAGTCAGGGCTTTCAATAAAATACAATGTAAACAAAATCAATAATGGCCAGCAGCGCCCACAATAAGATATAGAGCATAAAGTGCTCGCGAATATTATTCATAAGAAAGCTAACGATCCTGCGCATAACGCCCCGTAATGCAGTGTGAATGAAACGGGCCCCGGTACGTCCGGAGCCCGTGGCGGATTATCCGTTAAAACGCGAGAGGGAGAAGGGCGTCAGATCAAACTGCGGCGTGATGCCCTGGGCAAACTGCGCGGCGATCTCACCCAGCACGGAAGCAAACTTAAAGCCGTGGCCGCTCAGCCCGGTGATAAGCAGGGTGTCGTCATGCCCGGGCAGCGTATCTATGATGAAGTCTTCATCCGGCGTGTTGTCGTAGGTACAGGCCGCGCCATACAGCAAGCCGCCGACGCCCGGAAGAATAGTGCGCAGGAACGAGAAGGCTTCTGAACCATCCTGTGGCCAGGCGCCGAAAGGCTTACGCTCTTCAGGAGAGGCGATAGCCTGGCCCCCGTTGTGTTTACCGATTTTTAGCGCGTCTTTTTCTGACGGGAAGCCGTAGAACTGGTCGCCATTCGGCAATTCGCCGGTGAAGGCCGGAAATTTATTCTGCGCGCTATAGCGACCATCCGACTGGAACCAGGAGAAGACCTTGCGCACCGGCTGGATTGGCAGTTCCGGCAGCAGGCGCGTGACCCAGGTTCCTGCGCTGACGAGCAGGCGGGGCGCTGAATAGTCGCCGTCAATCGTCGTTACCGTGACGCCATTCTCGTCATGGGTAATAGCCTCCACCGGACAGTTAAACAGCTGCGCACAGCCGGCTTTCGCGGCAAGGTCGATCCAGGTTTTGATCGCCGTTTCACAATGCAGCACGCCGGAGTGGGCTTCAAAGAGGCCAATGTAATCGTCCGGGACGGTAATTTCAGGCCAGCGCGCGGTAATGCCCATCGCGTCCAGCTTCTCAACATCAAGATTAAAGGCTTTTGCGCTGCGCTCGACGCTGGCGAGAAAATCAGAATGAGCAGGGCCAAGGTTGATCACGCCGGTACGCTCGAAAATACGCTCTTCGGTGTGTGTCGCCAGTTCATCCCAAAGCGTCTGGGCGCGAAGCACCAGCGGTACATAGCGCTCGCCTTCTCCATATGCATGGCGCATGAGGCGGGTATCGCCATGATGGCTACCCTCCGCATGGGGAGGAAGATGTGCATCGATCATCAGGACCTTCAGACCTGCCTGTGTTGCGTAATAACCGGCAGCGGAACCCACGGAGCCGCTACCAATAATGATTAAGTCGTATCTCATATGCATCTCGTAAACTGACGTTTTGTTAGCAGAGTAATTAACAACGCAGGGTTAGACAAGGGAGAAATAAATAAGGCACCGCGAGGGTGCCTGTAGAGAGAAAAGTGGGCATAAACTTAGTGCCGTTTATACTCATTTTCCTGATAGTCGCCAGATTCTATTTTTGCAATACCTGCCTCTAAAATAGAAATAAACTGACGGGCGACGTCTGTTGTAAGCCACAGCGTCTGTCCAACTTCCGCTTCTTCACGGTTGAGTTGATTCGGGGTCTGGTAGTGCAAACGCAGCATCAGCGCATCGTAGCTATCTACGGTACTGATATCCCAGCCAACAAGCGGATGGGTCTGGATCACTTCACTATTCTTTTCCATTATAACCCCCTTAATGCGTGTTAGAAGACAACGGCTCTGAGGTTCAATGCATGTTTTTCTGAAAGCATCTTCAGTATACCAAGTAATAAGGGTTCCGACGGGAAAAATAAACAGGTGGCAACACATTTTTCTGCTTTTTAGGATTGTTAGAACAATAAAACACCATCTTGTTCACGATTCTTAAAGAAGATGCCGAATTAATTTGAACTTACAGAATTTTTAGGCAAAAAAAAGCCGGGGCGACCCGGCAAAAAAACACAATGAGGGAGCAGTGTTAATCTGTGATAAACCAGTCGTCTGCGCTTTCCCACGTTTCCTGCAGTATTTCGCTGATGCGGTCTTTATCTTCTTTCGCAGCACCAATGACGGAGAGGTTGTTCGCCGCGGCGTAACGTACCGTTACGGCCCCCGCATTGTCGGGAAAGGTGTTGTTAATACGGCGGGATAATTCGCCTGCAAGTGCATCAAGCGCGCCGGCAGGCAGAACGGTTGTTTTGGCTATGGTGACTTCAATACGCATAAATGCCCCCTGTGTAATATACTGTTTATTTATACAGGTATATTATCGGTTTGACAACAAGGGGCATTGATTTTTTAACGTTTTATCGTCCAGTTGACGGTTTCGCCTGCCAGGAATGGGATCAGCGTGTCATCCGTCAGCGCAATGAACTCCTCAACGTGGCTCGCTTTACGCTCCAGTTCAATGAAGGTGTCGTTGACCGGCAGGCCGTAGAAGCGCGGGCCGTTAAGGGAGCAGAACGCTTCGAAATGCTCCAGCGCGTTCATCTCTTCAAATACGGTTGCGTAGCTGGCAAGCGCCGTTGGGGCGTTAAAGCAGCCTGCGCAGCCGCAGCTCGTCTCTTTACGATGGCGGGCGTGAGGCGCGGAATCGGTGCCAAGGAACGCGCGGGAGAACCCGCTGGCAACCAGCTCTCGCAGCGCCTGCTGGTGAATGTTGCGCTTTAGAATCGGCAGACAGTACAGGTGAGGGCGCACCCCGCCCACCAGCATATGGTTACGGTTAAACATCAGGTGCTGCGGCGTAATGGTGGCGGCGATAAGATCGTTGCCGTCACGCACATACTCTGCCGCGTCTTTGGTGGTGATATGCTCAAAGACTACTTTAAGCGCGGGCAGGCGCTGGCGCAGAGGCTCCATCACGGTTTCGATAAAGCGGGCTTCACGGTCGAAGATGTCAATCTCGGCGTGCGTGACTTCACCATGGACCAGCAGCGGCATGCCCAGTTTCTGCATGCGTTCCAGAACCGGCATGATGGCATCAATGCTGGTGACGCCGTGGCTGGAGTTGGTGGTGGCATTCGCCGGGTAGAGTTTCGCTGCCGTAAACACGCCTTCGTTAAACCCGCGCTCCACTTCGTTCGGATCCAGCGAGTCGGTCAGATAGCAGGTCATCAACGGGGTAAAATCGTGCCCCGCAGGCACGGCATCCAGGATGCGCTGGCGATAGGCCATCGCGGCATCAACGGTGGTGACTGGTGGAACCAGGTTAGGCATGACAATCGCGCGGCCATAAATTTCGCTGGTATATGGCACGACGGTTTTCAGCATATCGCCATCACGCAGATGGATATGCCAGTCGTCTGGGCGGCGGATTTTAAGAACCTGGGGTTGTGCAGTCATGGAAGCTCCGGCTTGTCAGGAATCAGTCATAAGGATGGCTGTTTTTGCCGGACACAAATCATAAGCGGAAACGTTTTCGTTTGCACACTTTTCCGTAAAAAAAAGGCGCCGGAGCGCCCTTCAGGTTAATCGGTGAAAGGAATGATAATTTCTCCCGGTTTCACCTCTATCCCTTTTGCATATTTTTTCGCCAGAGCTTCACCCTTACTTTTGTCTTCGCTTAAGACGTACGCGGGCTGCTGGTTAAAATAATTGCGCAGCGACTGGTTCAGATAGGGCATCAGGGTTTGCAGAACCGGTGCCATCTTGTCCGGCGACACCTTCGCATCGACAACTTCCATCTCCTGCAGGAAAATCGCCCCTTTCTCTTTGTTGAAAACGGGCAGGGCCTTCAGCTTGAGCTTGATGTTGGCTTTCTGATTGCCAAAGAGGGAAGACATATCGAGATCCGCATCACCGGCAAGGGTGACTTTGTTTGGCTCTTCACGTCCAATCTGGCTGGTCAGATTCGTGAGCACGATATGCGCGTCCGCCAGCCCCGGCACGCCAATGTCTTTAGAGAAATTGTTATGTTTTTCCAGCGCCTGATTAATTTCCTGTTCACTGACGGTATATTGCGTGAGCTGGTTACAGCCAACCAGCAGACCGCTGACAACTAATGCCGCGGCAAAGACAATTTTCTTCATAGTGTTCCTCAACGAAAAATCGGCGCTTCTGTCCTGTTGCGCCAGTATGTCAGTGTGAATTGGCAGAAACCAGCAGAAAAAACTGAGAAGTGGGGCGGGAGGGGGGCCCGCCCGAGGGAAAGGCTACGCGCCAGGCTCAAGCATGCCGCTCGCGCTGCGTTTCTGGCTGAACTGCCACCACAGGGCAAGGAGCGTCATAAGGCCCACCGCGCCGAGCATCATCCACGGGAGTTCGGGCTGGTTTAACGCTTTTCCGGCATCAAACAACCAGCCGCCACCGGCGTAACCTAATGCGCCGCCAAGCGCCAGCCCCAGCCGGCTGAAACCCATATAGCTGCCGCGCGCACGCGCATCCGCAAGCGAGGCGCTCAGCGTTTCACGGGCAGGCTCGGCGATGATTAAGCCAATATAGAACGTGCAAATCAGCGTAAACAGCTGCTGGAGAGAGTTCACCAGACCGATCGGCATCATGCTTAGCGTCATCAGGAACAGCCCGGCCATCAGGCGATGCTCCAGACGAAAACGCCGCTCGCTCCAGCGGGCAATCGGATAAAGCAGCGTTAACGACAGGCAGGCTTCGATGGCGTACATCCATTTCACGGCTGCAGGGGTCCCCGCGATGTCGTTAACCATGATCGGCAGCATCAGCATGACCTGTACAGCCAGCATGTAGTATCCCGTCAGGGTCAACACATAGGTGACAAAACGCCTGTCGCGCAGGACGCGGCCAAGCCCTTCCCGGACCGGCGCTTTAACCGTCGACAGTTTCCAGGCGGGCAGGAACAGGCCATTAAACAGCGCGCACAGAATAAAGAGCACCGCGCCAGCGGCGCAGACCAGACGGAAGTCATACTGCAGCAGCCAGCTTCCCAGCAGGGCGCCGATAACCGCCCCGGCACTGTCCTGCATCATCAGAATCGAGAAGAAACGGCCGCGGTGCTGCGGGCGAATCAGCTTTACCACCAGTGCGGTGCGTGGTGGATCGAACAGCGTGCCCCCGATACCGGAGAGGATGCAGGAGAACCAGAGCAGCCAGGGCTCCTGAGCGACCGCCATCGTGGCAAAGCCTGCCGCGCGCAGCAGCATACCGGTAACGATCATCGGCTTTGCACCAAAGCGGTCAGCGATGGCCCCGCCAAAGACGCCCAGGCCCTGCTGGACAAACTGGCGTAACCCCAGAGCAATACCAACCATTAATGCCGCCCAGCCCATCTGATCGACAAAGCGGATCGATATCAGCGGAAAAACGACAAAAAAGCCGAGCACGACCAGCATGTTATCGACGAGCAGGAAATATTTACCCAGGCTCCTGGCCTGTGATACGCGGGACATTTTCCCTCCAGGGAAAATAAGAAGGTGAGCACGCTAACATTCTGCGGTGTCGCCGCGTTTTTTCCCACCCCCGGGCGTGACAATATTTTTTTATCAAAAGGGTGCTTTGATAGAGAGTTCTCATCGAAAATAGTGAAAAGAGGGCAAAATGGTATGTCACTGTTTTCACAGACGGCGCAGGCGCAGGTATAGTAAAGCTAATGGGTTAGCAGAAGTGACTGGAAGGAGTGGTATCGATGTTTGGCTATCGCAGTAATGTGCCAAAAGTGCGTCTGACAACGGACCGGCTGGTCGTTCGTCTGGTGCATGAGCGTGATGCCTGGCGTCTGGCGGATTATTACGCCGAGAATCGCCAGTTTTTAAAACCCTGGGAACCCGTTCGGGATGAGAGCCATTGTTACCCTTCCGGCTGGCAGGCGCGCCTCAGCATGATTACGGAATTTCACAAGCAGGGCAGCGCGTTCTATTTCGCGCTACTGGATCCTGAAGAGAAAGAGATTATCGGGATCGCCAATTTTTCCAACGTGGTGCGGGGATCGTTTCACGCCTGCTATCTTGGCTACTCCATCGGCCAGAAATGGCAGGGGCAGGGGCTGATGTATGAGGCGTTAACGGTGGCGATCCGCTATATGCAGCGCACGCATCATATCCATCGCATCATGGCGAACTATATGCCGCATAACCAGCGCAGCGGAAATCTGCTGGCGCGTTTAGGGTTCGAGAAAGAGGGTTACGCCAAAGACTATCTGCTGATAGACGGAGAGTGGCGTGACCACGTTCTGACGGCGTTAACTACCCGGGACTGGACCGCAGGTCGTTAAGGAGAAAAGATGAAGTATCAGCTAAACGGTACAGAAGCGCGCGTGATCGGGTGCTTACTCGAAAAACAGGTCACCACGCCGGAGCAGTATCCGCTCTCCGTCAACGCCGTGACCATGGCCTGCAACCAGAAAACCAACCGCGAGCCGGTCATGAACCTCAGCGAACATGACGTTCAGGAGGTGCTGGACGCGCTGGTAAAACGCCACTATCTGCGCACCGTCAGCGGCTTTGGCAATCGCGTGACCAAATACGAACAGCGTTTTTGTAACTCCGAATTCGGTGACCTGAAGCTGAGCAGCGCGGAAGTGGCGGTCATCACCACGCTGTTGCTGCGCGGCGCGCAGACGCCGGGGGAACTGCGCACGCGCGCTTCCCGTATGCATGAGTTCAGCGATATGCAGGAGGTCGAGCAGACTCTGGAAGGGCTGACTACTCGTGAAGACGGCCCGTATGTGGTGCGTCTGGCGCGCGAGCCGGGTAAACGTGAAAGCCGCTATATGCACCTGTTCAGCGGCGACGTTGATGTCGCTACCTTGGAGAGCGACGCAGGATCCTCAGCAAGCACTGACACGCTTGCCGCGCGCGTAGAGGCGCTGGAAGAAGAGGTCGCCGGGCTGAAACAGCGCCTGGATGCATTGCTGGCACATCTGGGGGACTGACGGTGAAAAAATTACGCGTAGGCGTGGTGGGACTCGGCGGCATCGCGCAAAAAGCCTGGCTGCCTGTTTTAGGTGTGGCGACGGACTGGACCCTGCAAGGGGCATGGTCACCCACGCGCGAGAAGGCCGAGCGGATCTGCGAAACCTGGCGCATGCCGTATGCGGCATCGCTTCAGGATCTGGCCCGCGAGTGCGATGCGGTCTTTGTTCATACCTCAACGGCAACCCACTATCAGGTGGTGAGCGAGCTCCTTAATGCGGGGGTCCACGTCTGCGTGGATAAGCCGCTGGCTGAAAATGTTCAGGATGCCGAACGGCTGATTGAGCTGGCCGCGCGCAAAAAACTGACGCTGATGGTGGGCTTCAACCGCCGCTTCGCACCGCTTTATCAGCAGCTAAAGGCGCAGTCGGACACGCTCGCCTCGCTGCGGATGGATAAGCACCGTACCGACAGCATTGGGCCAAACGATCTGCGCTTCACCCTTCTGGATGATTACCTGCACGTTGTGGATACGGCGCTGTGGCTGACCAACGGTAACGCACAGCTGAAAAGCGGCACCCTGATGACGAACGATCAGGGGCAGATGGTCTACGCGGAACACCACTTTGCCGTTGAGCATCTTCAGATTACCACCAGCATGCACCGTCGGGCGGGAAGTCAGCGTGAATCCGTGCAGGCGGTGACCGAGGGCGCGCTGTACGACATTACGGACATGCGCGAGTGGCGGGAAGAGAAAGGCAACGGCGTGGTGACGCTCCCGGCGCCAGGCTGGCAGAGCACTCTGGAGCAGCGTGGTTTCGCAGGATGCGCCCGCCACTTTATCGCCTGCGTGCAAAATCAGACGGTTCCTGAAACGTCCGGCGAGCAGGCCATTATGGCGCAGCGCATTGTGGAAAGGCTCTGGCGCGATGCCATGAGCGAATAACTCGCTGTAACATCTGCGGATAGTAATTCGTTGAAATCCGGTTAGACTAAGCGCCGCTTGTTGGCTTTGCCGGGTGGCGCTTACGCTAACCCGGCCTACAAATCCGTATGGTTCTGGAAATTCACGTTAATGAACTTATTAAAATCGCTGGCGGCCGTCAGCTCGATGACCATGTTTTCCCGCGTGCTGGGTTTTGCGCGCGACGCCATTGTGGCAAGGGTATTTGGTGCAGGGATGGCCACGGACGCCTTTTTCGTCGCGTTCAAATTACCGAACCTGCTGCGTCGTATTTTTGCTGAAGGGGCGTTTTCTCAGGCATTCGTGCCTATCCTCGCGGAATATAAAAGCAAGCAGGGTGAAGACGCGACGCGCGTCTTTGTTTCTTATGTATCCGGGCTGCTGACGCTGGCTTTGGCGGTGGTGACCGTACTCGGGATGCTGGCCGCGCCCTGGGTGATTATGGTGACCGCGCCCGGTTTTGCCGATACGGCCGACAAGTTTGCCCTGACCTCACAGCTTTTGCGCATTACCTTCCCCTATATTCTGCTCATCTCGCTGGCCTCGCTGGTGGGCGCGATCCTGAATACCTGGAACCGCTTCTCTGTCCCGGCGTTTGCGCCGACGTTTCTCAACGTCAGCATGATCGGTTTTGCCCTGTTCGCCGCGCCGCACTTCAACCCGCCGGTGCTGGCGCTGGCCTGGGCGGTCACCGTCGGCGGCGTGCTGCAGCTGGCGTATCAGCTGCCGCATCTGAAAAAAATCGGCATGCTGGTGCTGCCGCGCATCAATCTCAAAGATGCCGGGGCGATGCGCGTGATCAAGCAGATGGGACCTGCCATTCTCGGCGTCTCCGTCAGCCAGATCTCGCTTATCATCAACACCATCTTTGCCTCTTTCCTCGTGTCCGGATCGGTATCCTGGATGTACTACGCCGACCGTCTGATGGAGTTCCCGTCCGGGGTGCTGGGCGTGGCGCTGGGGACCATCCTGCTGCCGTCCCTGTCGAAAAGTTTTGCCAGCGGCAATCATGATGAGTATTGCCGCCTGATGGACTGGGGATTGCGTCTCTGCTTCCTGCTGGCCCTGCCAAGCGCCGTTGCGCTGGGTATTCTGGCCAAACCGCTGACGGTGTCGCTCTTCCAGTACGGGAAATTCACCGCCTTTGATGCCGCCATGACCCAGCGCGCGCTGATTGCCTATTCGGTTGGATTGATGGGGCTTATCGTCGTCAAGGTGCTGGCTCCCGGGTTCTACTCGCGTCAGGACATTAAAACGCCGGTGAAAATTGCCATCGTGACGCTGATTATGACGCAGCTGATGAACCTGGCGTTTATTGGTCCGCTGAAGCATGCTGGTCTGTCGCTGTCTATTGGTCTGGCGGCCTGCCTGAATGCCGGGCTGCTGTACTGGCAGCTGCGCAAGCAGGATATTTTCACGCCGCAGCCGGGGTGGGGAAGTTTCCTGGTACGTCTGATCGTTGCGGTACTGGTGATGTCTGCCGCGCTGCTCGGCATGATGTACGTGATGCCGGAGTGGTCCCTGGGCACTATGCCCTACCGTCTGATGCGGCTGATGGCCGTGGTGGGCGTCGGAGTGGTGGCTTACTTTGTCACGCTCGCGGTGCTGGGGTTCAAAGTGAAAGAGTTCGCCCGCCGTACGGCATAAACGCCAAAAGGGGAGTTCACCTTATGGTGCTCCCCGCTGCATGATTTGTCGCACAGGCGTCAAATCGAAATCTTTTTAACTCCCGCAATACGCGCAGTCGCCGTCTGACCATCCGCACCGTATAGTCCGGTTTCTTTATGCGGCTTCAGTACCTCAAGCGCCTGCTGATTACGCTCAATCTGACCTTCCAGCAGCCAGCCGTTGTGCTGGTTAAGGTCGCGCAGGTGCTGGGTTTTTTTGGTAATGGTTTGCCAGCGCTCAACGATATCGTAATTGGCGCTGCGCTTAGGATCTTGCTCCGCGCGGCGCTGCTGCTCCAGATAATCCAGCGTCGCAAGAAGCGAGCTCTTATCTTCAGTAATACGCTGCAGCGCGCTGCCGTTGATGTGACCGGAAGAGAGATGCTGCTGTTCAGCGTCCATTACCGTTTTCAGGTCGTTCAGAACAACCGTCATTTGATCCAGTATTTCTGACAGTCGACTCATACGGTTAGTTACTCTGTAAGAAACTCTGTGCTTCCTGAATCAGGGCGTCAGCGATTTTGCTGGTGTCCATTTTCAGCTCACCGTTACGAATAGCTGTTTTCAGCGCTTCAACACGTTCCATATTGATATCGTTGCTGCCTGGCTGCATCAGTTTTGCCTGCGCGTCGCTCAGGGTTACGCTGGTACTGTTGGACGTTGACGGTTTTTCCAGACGCGTTTTCTGCGGCGTAGCGTCATTCGTTTCGCGAGGTTGTACAGCGCTTACCGGCTTCAGGGCTGATGTACGATCAATGCTCATAGTGTTGTCCTCATCGAGGGTTCGCGGCGTTTGCGCCTGACATCATCATTAGTGGAATATTTATCGGCACACGGCGCGAAATCTTTAAAAAGATTATAGGTTAATCAGAATATTCCCATCAGAATCGACGGTTCCGCTCACCACCTGGCCTGAGGACATTCTGACGCGGGCGTTTTGCGCCACCGCGGCATTGTTCAACGCTTTCCCTTCACTGTTGATGCTAAAGCCATCTCCGTTGGCCACTACCTTCACCTGTTGGCCAGCTTTCACCCGCCATGACTGACGCAGCATTGAGAGCTGTATAGGCTGGCCGGGTGCGACGTCGCGCAGGCTGACGGCGTCCTGTGCCTGGTTTATTTCCAGCATGGTGCGTGGAGGCAGCTGATCCAGACGGCCGCGCTTTAACGTCACGCTGTTTGTCTGCAGCACGCTACCGCGCGCAATGGGCACGGCGGCAACAACATAATTGCCCGTCGCCTGAACGGCAACCTGCAAATAGCGTTTTTCGTTGGCGCAGCGTGCCAGCACGTTCACATTTCCCCAAAGCTTTGTGAACCCCACCACGCTGAATGAAGGCTGGTCACACGTAGGGTACAGATTCGGTGGCGTGCGTACGGTCACGGAAACGTCATCGCTAAAGCCCGCCAGCTTTTCAGCAAAAAAAGCCGTCAGCCGATCCTGTAAGCCTTCAGCCTGCACCAGCGGGCTAAACAGCAAGAATATTGCCATCAGGCTACGTTTTAACGTTTGCATCGCAAGTCCCACCGTTTCCAGAGTTGGATGAATTCTACCTGCAGTGGTTTTGCATCAACGGAATAAATAGCGACGCATTTTGCGCTTATTCCGTCGATAGGGGAGACCGGGTGAGATTTAAGCTGTGAACTGAAATTTTGCCATCAGCGGAGGAGACATGCTCGATAAACTCGACGCCGCGTTACGTTTTCAGCAGGAAGCGCTCAATTTACGCGCCCAGCGGCAGGAGATTTTAGCCGCCAACATCGCTAACGCCGATACCCCGGGGTTTCAGGCGCGCGATATTGATTTTTCCAGTGAACTCAAAAAGGTGATGGAGCGTGGACGTGCCGAAGGAACGGGTGTTGCACTTGCCATGACATCCTCTCGCCATATTCCTGCTCAGGCGATGACCGCGCCAGCGACCGATTTACTTTACCGCATTCCCGATCAGCCCTCACTCGACGGTAACACCGTGGATATGGACCGGGAGCGCACGCAGTTTGCCGATAACAGCCTGAAATATCAGACGGGCCTGACCCTACTCGGCGGACAAATCAAAGGCATGATGAACGTCCTGCAGGGGGGGAACTGATAGATGGCCTTGCTGAATATTTTTGATATCGCCGGTTCGGCGTTAACCGCGCAGTCCAAACGCCTGAACGTGGCTGCCAGTAACCTGGCGAACGCCGACAGCGTAACCGGACCAGACGGCCAGCCTTATCGCGCCAAACAGGTTGTTTTTCAGGTCGATGCTGCGCCGGGCGCGGCGACGGGCGGCGTGAAGGTATCTGAAGTGGTCGAGAGCCAGGCGCCGGACAGGCTGGTGTATGAGCCGGGAAACCCGCTCGCGGATGCCAGCGGATACGTGAAAATGCCAAACGTGGATGTGGTGGGTGAGATGGTGAACTCCATGTCGGCTTCTCGTAGCTACCAGGCCAACGTCGAAGTGCTTAATACCGTGAAGAGCATGATGCTCAAAACACTCACTCTCGGCCAGTAAAGGAGACATGCATGTCCATCGCCGTAAATGTGAATGATCCTACGAACTCGGGTGTTAATAACACGAAGAGTACGACGGGTTCTAACTCCCTCACCGGGAGCAATGCTGCCGATCTTCAGGGCAGCTTTCTGACGCTGCTGGTGGCGCAGCTTAAGAACCAGGATCCCACGAACCCAATGCAGAACAACGAACTAACCACGCAGCTTGCGCAGATCAGCACCGTTAGCGGCATTGAGAAACTCAACACCACCCTCGGTTCCGTCTCCGGCCAGATTGGCAGCAGCCAGTCCCTGCAGGCCGCGAGCCTGATTGGTCACGGGGTGATGATCCCGGGCACCACCATTCTGGCGGGCACCAGCACCACCGAAGGCAACGCCACTACGACCACCACGCCGTTTGGCGTTGAGCTCCAGCAGCCGGCTGACAAGGTTACTGCCACGATCACGGATTCCACCGGCGCGGTTGTCCGAACCATTGACATCGGCGAGCTGAAGGCGGGCGTTCACACCTTTACCTGGGATGGCAGCCTGACCGACGGTACCAAAGCACCAAACGGATCCTACAAAGTGGCTATCAGCGCCAGCAACGGGACGACCCAGCTGGTGGCGCAGCCGCTGCAGTTCGCGCTGGTGCAGGGCGTGATTAAAGGAAGCGACGGCAACAAACTGGATTTGGGTACCTCGGGTACCACCACACTCGACGAAGTTCGGCAGATTATCTAAGCCTTAACACTTATCAGGAGTAAGTCATGGCCTTTTCTCAAGCGGTCAGCGGCCTGAATGCTGCGGCCACCAACCTGGACGTCATTGGCAACAACATCGCCAACTCCGCGACCTATGGTTTTAAATCCGGTTCTGCCTCATTTGCAGATATGTTTGCCGGTTCCAAAGTCGGCCTGGGCGTGAAAGTTGCGGGCATCACTCAGGACTTTACCGACGGCACCACCACCAACACCGGTCGTGGTCTGGACGTTGCCATTAGCCAGAACGGTTTCTTCCGTATGGTTGATTCTAACGGCTCCGTGTTCTACAGCCGTAACGGTCAGTTCAAGCTGGACGAAAACCGTACGCTGGTTAACATGCAGGGCATGCAGCTGACGGGCTATCCGGTAGCCGGCACGCCATCAAAAGTCCAAACCGGTGCCAACCCACAGGCGATCACTATCCCAACAACGCTGATGGCAGCCAAGTCAACGACTACGGCATCCCAGCAGATCAACCTTAACTCTACCGATACCGCGCCAACGGCGGCATTCGACCCGACTAACCCGGATACCTATAACAAAAAAGGGACTGTGACCGTCTTTGATAGCCAGGGTAATGCGCACAACATGAACCTGTTTTACGTCAAAGATGCTGCGCCCGCTAACTCATGGAAAGTGTATTCCCAGGACGGTAGCGTGGCAGGTAGCGCGGCAACACTGGCAACCACGCTAACCTTCGATAACAACGGTTCGCTGACCGGTGGTGGAAACATTAACTTAACGACCGCGACCATCCCTGGTGCGACGCCTGCGACCTTCGCAATGAGTTTTGCGAACTCCATGCAGCAGAATACCGGTGCGAACAATATCGTGGCGACCAGCCAGGACGGCTTCAAGCCGGGCGACCTGGTGAGCTATCAGATTAACGATGATGGCACCGTTGTGGGGAACTACTCCAACGAACAGACTCAGGTTCTGGGGCAGATCGTGCTGGCAAACTTCGCGAACGACGAAGGTCTGAAATCGGAAGGCGACAACGTTTGGTCAGCCTCTCAGTCCTCCGGCGTGGCGCTGCTGGGTACCGCGGGCACCGGTAACTTCGGCAAGCTGACCAACGGCGCGCTGGAAGCCTCCAACGTGGATATGAGTAAAGAACTGGTGAACATGATTGTCGCGCAGCGTAACTATCAGTCGAACGCGCAGACTATCAAAACCCAGGACCAGATCCTCAACACGCTGGTTAACCTGCGTTAAGCGGCTAACAGGAAAGCGCAATGGATCACGCAATATATACAGCGATGGGCGCGGCAAGCCAGACGCTCAATCAGCAGGCCGTGACCGCCAGCAACCTGGCGAACGCCTCCACGCCGGGCTTTCGCGCGCAGCTTAATGCGCTGCGTGCGGTGCCGGTCGAAGGGCTTTCATTGCCTACGCGTACGCTGGTGACGGCATCCACTCCCGGCGCCGATATGACGCCGGGCCAGATGGATTACACCTCACGCCCGCTGGACGTTGCCCTGCAGCAGGACGGCTGGCTGGCGGTGCAAACGGCAGACGGCGGCGAAGGCTATACCCGTAACGGGAATATCCAGGTGAGCGCAACCGGGCAGTTGACCATTCAGGGTCATCCGGTGATGGGCGAAGCCGGTCCGCTTACGGTACCGGAAGGCTCTGAGCTGACTATCGCGGCAGACGGCACCATTTCGGCGCTGAACCCGGGCGACCCGGCCAACACCGTTGCGCCCGTCGGGCGTCTGAAGCTGGTGAAAGCGGAAGGCAAAGACGTGCAGCGTGGCGACGACGGCATGTTCCGTCTGACCCAGGCGGCGCAGGCGACGCGTGGCCCCACGTTACAGGCCGATCCGAGCATCCGCGTAATGTCCGGCGTTCTGGAAGGCAGTAACGTCAAGCCGGTCGAAGCCATGACCGACATGATCGCCAGCGCCCGTCGTTTCGAAATGCAGATGAAGATCATCAGCAGCGTGGATGAAAACGCGGGCAAGGCTAACCAACTTCTGGCTATGAGTTAACAGGACTCCTTATGATCAGTTCCTTATGGATCGCGAAAACAGGCCTGGACGCCCAGCAAACCAACATGGACGTGATTGCCAACAACCTGGCAAACGTGAGCACCAATGGTTTCAAGCGTCAGCGCGCCGTTTTCGAAGATTTGCTTTATCAAACCATCCGCCAGCCGGGTGCGCAGTCTTCTGAACAGACGACGCTGCCATCGGGCCTGCAGATCGGTACAGGTGTTCGCCCGGTGGCCACCGAGCGTCTTCACAGCCAGGGCAACCTGTCCCAGACCAACAACAGTAAAGACGTGGCAATCAAAGGCCAGGGCTTCTTCCAGGTGCAGCTGCCTGACGGGACCTCTGCCTATACCCGCGACGGTTCGTTCCAGGTCGATCAGAACGGCCAGCTGGTGACGGCGGGCGGTTTCCAGGTTCAGCCTGCGATTACCATCCCGGCGAACGCCCTGAGCATCACCATCGGTCGTGACGGTGTGGTCAGCGTAACCCAGCAGGGACAGGCCGCGCCGGTTCAGGTTGGGCAGCTCAACCTGACCACCTTCATGAACGATACCGGCCTGGAAAGCATTGGTGAGAACCTCTACACCGAAACGCAATCTTCCGGTACGCCAAATGAGAGCACCCCGGGTCTGAACGGCGCGGGTCTGCTGTACCAGGGTTATGTTGAAACGTCCAACGTGAACGTGGCGGAAGAGCTGGTGAATATGATCCAGGTCCAGCGCGCGTATGAAATTAACAGTAAAGCAGTGTCGACGACCGACCAGATGCTGCAGAAACTGACGCAACTCTAAGGTGTAGCCCGGTGCGGTAAACGCCGCACCGGCTCCCTGTTTTCGAAGATGAAGGCAATGCAAAAAAACGCGGCGTTTCGTTATCCGATACTGACTGTTCTGGCTGTCACCCTCAGCGGGTGTGCTTTGATCCCGTCTAAACCATTGGTCCAGGGTGCGACGACTGCCCAACCCGTTCCTGGCCCTGCGCCAGTGGTCAACGGCTCCATTTTCCAGACCGCGCAGCCGATTAATTACGGCTATCAGCCGCTGTTTGAAGATCGCCGCCCGCGTAATGTCGGCGATACATTGACCATTGTGCTGCAGGAAAACGTCAGCGCGAGCAAGAGCTCGTCGGCGAATGCCAGCCGCGATGGCAAAACCAATTTTGGCTTCGATACCGTGCCACGCTATCTCGAAGGGCTGTTCGGCAACGCGCGTGCTGATGTGAACGCGTCCGGCGGCAATACCTTTAACGGCAAAGGCGGCGCGAACGCCAGCAATACCTTCAGCGGTACGCTGACGGTCACGGTTGACCAGGTACTGGTTAACGGCAACTTACACGTTGTGGGTGAAAAACAGATCGCCATCAACCAAGGCACTGAATTCATTCGCTTCTCGGGCGTGGTTAACCCTCGCACTATCAGCGGCACCAACACCGTTCCGTCTACCCAGGTGGCGGATGCGCGCATTGAGTACGTCGGTAACGGCTATATCAATGAAGCGCAAAATATGGGTTGGCTGCAGCGCTTCTTCCTTAATTTATCGCCGATGTAAGCGAGGTGACCCATGTTTAAATCGATCTTCGCCGTGGCGCTCGCGCTGGTGGCAACGTTTGCCCAGGCTGACCGTATTCGCGATCTCACCAGCGTTCAGGGTGTACGCGAAAACTCCCTGATAGGCTATGGCCTGGTGGTGGGCCTGGATGGGACCGGTGACCAGACAACCCAGACGCCGTTCACCACCCAAAGCCTGAACAACATGCTTTCCCAGCTCGGCATTACCGTGCCGGCGGGAACCAACATGCAGCTGAAAAACGTGGCCGCGGTAATGGTCACCGCGTCCTACCCGGCATTTGCGCGTCAGGGGCAGACCATTGATGTAGTGGTCTCCTCAATGGGTAACGCCAAAAGCCTGCGCGGCGGTACGCTGCTGATGACCCCGCTGAAAGGCGTTGACAGCCAGGTCTATGCGCTGGCGCAGGGGAACATTCTGGTCGGCGGTGCGGGTGCATCCGCAGGCGGAAGCAGCGTGCAGGTGAACCAGCTGAACGGCGGACGGATCACCAACGGGGCGATCATTGAGCGTGAACTGCCGACTCAGTTTGGTGCGGGCAATACCATCAACCTGCAGCTCAATAATGAAGACTTCACGATGGCGCAGCAGATTGCCGATACCATCAACCGCAGCCGCGGCTACGGTAATGCAACGGCACTCGATGCGCGCACCGTACAGATCCGTACCTCCACCGGCAGCAGCAACCAGGTGCGCATGCTGGCAGATATCCAGAATATGGAAGTGAACGTTCCGGTCCAGGATGCGAAGGTGATCATCAACTCCCGTACCGGCTCGGTGGTCATGAACCGGGAAGTGTCGCTCGACAGCTGCGCCGTGGCGCAGGGTAACCTCTCCGTGACGGTAAACCGCTCCGCGAACGTGAGCCAGCCGAATACGCCATTTGGTGGCGGTCAGACGGTGGTGACGCCGCAAACGCAGATTGATATGCGTCAGAGCGGCGGGTCACTGCAAAGCGTTCGCTCCAGCGCCAACCTGAACAGCGTGGTGCGTGCCCTGAATGCCCTGGGGGCAACGCCGATGGATCTGATGTCTATCCTGCAATCGATGCAAAGCGCGGGCTGCCTGCGCGCCAAACTGGAAATCATCTAATGCTGACCGATAGCAAACTGTTGACCAGTGCAGCCTGGGACGCCCAGTCGCTCAACGAGCTGAAAACCAAAGCAGGTAAAGACCCGGCGGCGAACATCCGCCCGGTCGCCCGCCAGGTGGAAGGGATGTTTGTACAGATGATGCTGAAAAGCATGCGTGAAACCCTGCCGAAAGACGGGATGTTCAGCAGTGATTCAACGCGTCTCTACACCAGCATGTATGACCAGCAGATTGCGCAGCAGATGACTGCGGGTAAAGGCCTCGGTCTGGCTGACATGATTGTCAAACAGACCGAAGCCGCGCAGGGCATTCAGCCTCAGGAGCAGCCGCAGCAGGTGCCGATGAAGTTCGACCTGGAAACGGTGACCAGCTATCAGAACCAGGCCCTGACGCAGCTGGTGCGTAAAGCGATGCCAAAAGCCACGAGCAGCGGCGATGAGCCGCTCTCCGGTGACAGCAAAGACTTCCTGGCGCAGCTTTCTCTGCCTGCGCGTCTTGCCAGCGAACAGAGCGGCGTGCCGCATCACCTGATTCTGGCGCAGGCCGCGCTGGAGTCGGGCTGGGGTCAGCGCCAGATCCGCAAGGAAAACGGCGAGCCGAGCTTCAACATCTTCGGCGTGAAGGCCACCTCCAGCTGGAAGGGGCCGACAACGGAGATCACGACCACCGAATACGAGAACGGTGCGGCGGTGAAGGTCAAAGCAAAATTCCGCGTCTACAGCTCTTATCTGGAAGCTTTGTCCGATTATGTCGGTCTGCTGAGCCGAAATCCGCGCTATACCGCCGTGACGCAGGCGGCGACGGCGGAGCAGGGCGCTCAGGCGCTGCAAAGCGCGGGCTATGCGACTGACCCGAACTATGCACGTAAGCTCACCAGCATGATCCAGCAGCTGAAATCCATGGGCGAGAAGGTCAGCAAAGCCTATAGCACAGATATTGAAAATCTGTTCTGAAAGTTCTCAAGTCCCGGTGGAGGTTGCCGATAACCTTCATCAGGACTCGTGTCTGAACGTATAAAAGGAACCCCCATGTCCAGTTTGATTAACAGCGCCATGAGTGGCCTCAGTGCTGCGCAGTCGGCACTCAATACCGTCAGTAATAATATTTCAAGCTATAACGTGGCAGGTTACAGCCGCCAGACCACGGTGCTGGGCGCATCTAACAGCACGCTGACCGGCGGTGGCTGGGTGGGTAACGGGGTCTATGTCTCCGGTGTCCAGCGTGAGTATGACGCCTTCATCACCAACCAGCTGCGCGCCGCGCAGACGCAGAGCAGCGGCCTGACGACGCGCTATCAGCAGATGTCAAAAATTGACGATGTGCTCTCTGATTCAACCAATTCACTCTCGACCACGTTGCAGGATTTCTTCAAAAGTATGCAAACGCTGGTCAGCAACGCAGAGGACCCGGCTGCGCGTCAGACGGTGCTCGGTAAAGCAGATGGTCTGGTGAATCAGTTCAAAACGAACGACCAGTATCTCCGTGACCAGGATGCGCAGGTTAATACCGCAATTGCTTCAAGTGTTGAGCAAATTAACAATTACGCAAAACAGATTGCGAATCTAAACGATCAGATCTCCCGTCTTACCGGCGTGGGGGCGGGCTCATCGCCAAATGACCTGCTCGATCAACGCGATCAGTTGGTGAGCGAGCTGAACAAAATTGTCGGTGTGGAAGTTGCTGTACAGGACGGCGGCACCTATAACGTCTCCTTTGGCAACGGTTACAGCCTGGTGCAGGGGAGCAAAGCGAACCAGCTGGCGGCAGTGAAATCCAGCGCCGATCCGAGCCGGACGACTATCGCCTACAGCGATGAAGTGTCCGGAAATATCGAAATCCCCGAGAAAATGGTCACAACCGGCTCTCTGGGCGGGTTGTTAACGTTTCGCTCCGAAGATCTGGATAAAGCGCGCAACAACCTGAATCAGCTGGCGCTGGCCTTTGCCGATGCGATGAACAAGCAGCATGAAGCCGGGTTTGATGCCAATGGTGATGCCGGTGGCAAGCTGTTCGATTTTGGTTCGCCATCCGTGGTGACCAACAGCCGCAATACCGGGACGGCGGCCATGACCGCTACGGTGGCTGACAGTACGAAAGTGCAGGCCACCGATTACAAACTGCAGTTTAACGGAACTGACTGGACCATTACCCGTTCGGATAAAACCAGCTTCACCATGAGCCCGGATGCGAGCGGTAATCTGTCCTTTGATGGCCTGAACGTCAACGTGAGCGGTAGTGCGAACACCAACGACAGTTTTATCCTGAAGCCTGTTTCCGACGTTATCGTCAATATGGAACTCAAGTTCAGGGATGAATCCAAACTGGCAATGGCATCGGCAAACAATGGCGGTGAAAGTGATAACCGCAACGGTCAAAAGTTGCTGGATCTACAAAACAGTAAGGTTGTTGGTGGAAATAAAACGTTCAATGATGCTTATGCTTCTCTTGTCAGTACCGTCGGTAGCTCAACGGCAGCATTGAAAACCAGCAGCGAAACAAAAGCGAATGTGGCGACGCAGTTAACCAAGCAGCAGCAGTCCATCTCTGGGGTAAACCTCGATGAAGAGTATGGCAATTTGCAGCGCTATCAGCAGTATTACCTTGCTAATGCGCAGGTATTACAAACTGCCAGCACGCTCTTCGATGCAATTATCAATATTCGCTAAGGCTGAGGTGAAGAATGCGTATTAGCACCCAGATGATGTACGACCAGAACATGCGAGGGATCACCGATTCCCAGGGCAAGTGGCTGAACTACGGTGAACAAATGTCAACCGGAAAGCGCGTCAATCGTCCGTCTGACGATCCTATCGCGGCGTCACAGGCTGTTGTTCTGTCTCAATCTCAATCTCAGAATAGCCAGTTTGCGCTGGCGAGAACGTTCGCCTCGCAAAAGGTTTCTCTGGAAGATAACGTGCTCAGTCAGGTCAATGCAGCAATTACCAGCGCGAAAGAGAAACTCGTCAACGCGGGAAATGGAACGCTAAGTGATGACGATCGTCTGTCTCTGGCGAGTGACTTGCAAGGGATCCGCGACCAGCTGATGAACCTTGCAAACTCAGCGGATGGTAATGGTCGGTATATCTTTGCGGGTTATAAGACCGAAGCGCCACCATTTGATTCCGCGACAGGCAATTACAATGGTGGTACGCAGGCTATCTCCCAGCAGGTTGATACCGCCCGTAATATGGTCATTAGCCACACCGGTCAGCAGATCTTCGAAAGTATTACCAGTAACGCAAAAGAACTTCCTGGCGGCGGTTATGGTGAGACGAATATGTTCAAGATCCTCGACACGGCCATTTCCGCCCTCAAGGTTCCAGTTGATAACGACTCCGCCGCGGCTGAAGTACAGAATAAAACTATCTCTGATGCGCAGATCGGCATCACCAATACCCAGAACAACGTCCTTACCGTCGTGGCGGACGTGGGCACCAAGATGAATGAACTGGAAAAACTCGATAACCTGGGTGACGACCGCGCGCTGGGGCAGACACAGCAGATGAGTGATCTGATCAACGTTGACTGGAACAGCGCGATTTCGTCGTACATCATGCAGCAGGCGGCCCTGCAGGCCTCTTATAAAGCGTTTAGCGATATGCAGGGCATGTCTCTGTTCCAGCTGAACAAATAACATCTTGACCTCTTAGAGCATGTCTTGAAACTGGGCATGTTTTACTGCCCAATCCGTCTGGATTGGGCATTTTTTTATGCAGCTTCCGCCGGTGCGGAGGCGGCGCGTGCGCTTTCTATTAAACGGATTGCCAGCGCAATGACGCCACAGACTGTCGCCAGAGCGACCACGCCCGTCCAGCCCGCCAGCGAGTAGATATTGCTGCCTAACGCGGAACCCAGCGCCATCCCGATAAAGACAACCGTAAAGAGCAGGGCGTTGAGACGACCGCGCGCCTGCGGTTCAAGGCTGTATACCAGGTTCTGGTGAGCGACCAGGCTGGACTGCAGGCCCAGGTCGAACCCGACGGCAGAGACGGCGATCAGAATCAGCTGTCCATGAACGCCCAGCGCGGGCATCAGGAACATCAGGGCGAATGAGACGGTCACAAGGACTGCACCAAGCTGCGTGACTTTACCTGCGCCCAGTTTGTCCGCCAGACCTCCTGCCAGCGGGGCAGCTAACGCACCGGCGGCACCAGCAATACCAAAACCGCCTGCGACGGCACTCCCCAGGTGATAGCGTTCCAGCAGCATGACCGCAAGCGTAGACCAGAAGGCGCTAAAGGCAATCGACAGAAAACCCTGAGCCAGCGCCGCACGGCGCAGCGCCGGATAGCGACGCCACAGATGTTCCATTGAGCGCATCAGCGCGGGGTAGCTCAGCGTGGAGTGAATGGCAAAACGGGGAAGCACAAACCACATCATCACCCCGATGAACGCAATGCTCGCCGCCGCCAGCTGGTACATGACGCGCCAGCCAAACGCTTCGCCCACCACGCCGCTCACGGTTCTTGATAATAAGATACCCATCAGCAGCCCGGTCATTACCGTACCCACGGTTTTCCCCTGTTTACCTTCCGGCGCAAGGATGGCCGCGGCAGGGACGATATCCTGTGCCATGGTGGCGGCCATGCCGATGAGCAGGCTTGCCAGCAGCAGAGAATGGATCTGCCCGGTCAGGCTGCAGCCGAGAAGAAACATCGCCAGCGCCGCACTCTTTATCAGGATTAACGTCCTGCGGTCGTGGCGATCGCCAAGCGGTAGCAGGAACAGGATCCCCAGGGCATATCCCGTCTGGGTGAGCGTCGGGACCATGCCCATTCCTTCGATACTCAGGTGAAGGTCTGCGCCCATCAGCGGCAGCAGAGGCTGGGCATAATAGATAGATGCCACGCTGAAACCTGCACCGATCGCCAGCATTAAGATTACCCAGCGGCTCACGGCATGGGCGGCGGTTGTTGTGTTCATAAGATGTTCCTCATTCGTCGTGTGAGGCTATTTTTTATCAGTACGCCTTGCGACGGTAGCGGGCCCGGTGGTAAAACGCTTATACGTTGAACGTATAGATTAAAATGCAATGAAAAGAGCTGAGCGTATAGACCGGGTAGAGTTAATGCGGACGTTTGTCCGGATAGTGGAGGCGGGTTCCCTCTCTGCGGCGGCGCGGCAGCTGGCCACCACCCAGGCCACGGTGAGCAGACGATTACAGTCGCTGGAGACCATGCTGGGCGTGCGCCTGATATTGCGCACCACCCATACGACGCGGCTGACGGATGACGGCGAGCGCTGCTATCAGCACGCTCGTCGGGTGATTGACAGCTGGCTGGCGCTGGAAGATGAGGTGGGGCAGACGGAAGATGAGCCCGTAGGCGTGCTGCGGGTGCGGGCACCCCACGCGTTTGGTCAGGACCAGCTTCTGAAACCAGTAACCGAATTTTTGCAACGCTATCCGCAGCTTTCCATTGAGTGGATGCTCAACGATCGGTCGGCGGACTTCCTCGGCGACAACCTTGACTGTGCTATTCGGGTGGGCGTGGAGGTCGATCCGGCGACCGTATCCGTGCTGCTGGCGGAAGTGCCGCGCTCGGTAGTGGCTTCTCCGGCGCTGCTGGCCCGTTTTCCAACGGTTACCGCGCCGGAGGATTTGCAGCAGTTTCCCTGGATAGCGATTAGCTCTTTCTACCAGCGTCATGTGGAGCTTTTTCACGATGCATCACCTGCCACCGCGCGAGTAGCGATTACCCCACGCCTCAGCACCGATAGCTTGTATGTCGCACGCAATACGGCGCTCACAGGCCTTGGCGTGGCGGTGGTATCCAGCTGGACGGTACAGGATGATATTCGGGAAGGGCGGCTGGTGCATTTGCTGCCAGACTGGCAGCCAGCGGCGTTGCCGGTGCATCTGGTTTATCCCTGGTCCCGTTATTATCCGGCACGCCTGCGGCGTTTTCTGGAGTTGATGCGGCAGGTAATGCCGGAGGTCACCGGGATGAGAAAGCCCGTGCAGCAGCCATAAAAAAAGCCGACCCTAAGGTCGGCTTTTTTACTTTCAGCGTCGTTATTCGACAGACTGCGGACGCGTTGCCGGTGCGGTCGCCTGATGCGTTGCACTGTGGCCACCTGCAGCGCCTTTACCGTCGAAGCTGAACGCCGGGCGTACCCAGTCACTGTGACGCGGGGCTTCTGGCACGTAATCCGGCGCCGGGGCGCGAGTCATTGGTGCTGTCGCTACGTGGGCAGCGGCTGGCGCAGAAACAACCGGCTCAGGTTTCACTTCAGGCGCTTTCGGTTCTTCAACAACCGGTTCAACCTGAATCTCAACGTCCTGAACGACTTCTTCAGTGGTGGTTTCAACGAGGGCTTCAGCGGTGTCTTCCACTGCGGCTACAGGTTCAGCCTCTTCAGCCACTTCCTCAGCCACCACGACATCTTCTTCAGCAATAAGCTGCGGTGCGGCATCAACCGGCGCGGCAATCACTTCCGGATGAGTGGTTTCGACGTCCACTGCCTGAGGGGCTTCAGCTTTAACAACCTGAGGTTCAACCACGGTTGCCGCTTCAGTCACAACGTTTTCTACCGCTGCTACTGGTGCAATTACCTCTTCGGTTACTGGCTGTCCTTCAACAACCTGCTCCGGGCGAGCAACCGGGTAGCGGATCCAGACTTTACCGGATGCCATTTCTGGTGAAGCACAGGCAATGGTCAGCGGCATTGGCGACTGATTTGGGTAACGCTCGTCACGATAGCGACGACGGCGCTGACCGCTGACGCGCAGATGACGTGGAGAACGACGTGAACGGCGCGGCATACCGGCGTTATCACGGTTTTCACCGTTGTCATCCTGCTCAACGTTGTTTTCAACGACCGCAGGCAGATCAACTTTCGCCACTTGTGTACCGGTTGTGCTCTCTCTGGTTTCAACTGCGACAACGGCTGACTCTTCGGTTGCTTCTGAGGCGAAGCGAACTTTCTGAGCAAGCTGGCGCTGCTTACGACGCGGCATAACCTGAGTGCGTTCTTCCTGCTCGCTGTCCTGCTGTTCAACAGGCTCTTCGCGGTTCAGGTTCTTGACTTCCTGCTGTGCCTGACGCTTCTCGTCGTTACGGCGACGGCTGCGTTCACGGCGCGGCTGCTGGTCGTCACGCTGTTTGCTCTTCTCAGACTCATCGCCCGCCTGCTGGCGAATTTCACGATCTTCAACATTCTGCTGTTGTTTCTCGCGACGGTTGCGACGGTTGTCTTCGCGTTGCTCACGGCCTTCGCTATTCTCAGAACGATTATCACGACGCTCGCTGCGGTCATTGCGATCGCTACGGTCGTTACGATCGCGGCGGTTGTTCTGACGCTTACGGCGGTCCTGCTGACGCTCTGGCTTGGCCGCTTTTGGCTCTTCTTTCGGCTGCTCAGGCTGAACTTCTTCGCCAGCAAACATCTTCTTCAGTGCGCCAAAGAAGCGGCTCAACAGACCCGGCTGTGCCGGCTGGGCTTTCGCTGCCGCTGCTTCTGGTTTCTGCGCTACAGATTTGGCTGCCGGTTTTTCCAGAGCTGCTTCCGGTGGTGCTTCTGGCATGATGAAGGTTGCTAACGCAGGCTGCTCTGGCAGTTTGCGCTCGGCTGGCTCTTCATCGGAAGGCAGGGCCATCTCTTCTTCATGCAGCTTCGGCAGCAGGTAGCTGAGCGTGGATGTCTCTTCGCCTTTACGGACACGCAGTACGTGATAGTGCGGGGTTTCCATCTGGTCGTTTGGCACGATGATGCAGCGAACGCCGCCCTGGCGCGCTTCAATCGCACTTACCGCTGCTCGTTTTTCGTTCAGCAGGTAGGAGGCAATTGGCACAGGAACAATCGCGTGAACCTCTTTGGTGTTCTCTTTCAGCGCTTCTTCTTCAATCAGACGCAGGATAGAGAGGGACAGCGATTCGTTATCACGCACGGTACCGGTACCGGAACAGCGCGGGCAAACGTGATGGCTGGACTCACCGAGAGACGGGCTCAGACGCTGACGGGACATCTCCAGCAGGCCAAAGCGTGAGATATGGCTAATCTGGATACGAGCCCTGTCCTGACGCACCGCTTCGCGCAGACGGTTTTCAACCGCACGCTGGTGGCGAACAGGGGTCATGTCGATGAAGTCGATAACAATCAGACCGCCCAGGTCGCGCAGGCGGAGCTGGCGGGCGATTTCATCAGCGGCTTCGAGGTTAGTGTTGAAGGCGGTCTCTTCAATATCGCCACCGCGTGTTGCACGCGCGGAGTTGATGTCGATAGCGGTCAGCGCTTCAGTTGTATCAATAACGATAGAACCGCCGGATGGCAGACGCACTTCACGCTGGAAGGCCGACTCAATCTGGGATTCGATCTGATAGTGGCTGAACAGCGGGATTTCACCGGTGTACAGTTTAATTTTGCTGGTGAAATCCGGACGACCCAGCGCGGCGATGTGCTGGCGCGCCAGCTCAAGCACTTTCGGGTTATCGATCAGAATCTCACCGATGTCCTGACGCAGGTAATCACGGAAGGCACGCACGATAACGTTGCTTTCCTGGTGAATCAGGAACGGAGCAGGGCGGCTTTCCGCAGCTTTCTGAATGGCTTCCCAGTGCTTCAGACGGAAGCTCAGGTCCCACTGCAGCGCTTCGGCAGATTTGCCTACGCCTGCGGTACGCACGATAAGCCCCATGCCATCAGGCAGTTCGAGGCTTGCCAGCGCTTCTTTCAGCTCGGTACGGTCATCACCCTCGATACGGCGAGAGATGCCACCCGCACGCGGGTTGTTAGGCATCAGAACCAGATAGCTCCCTGCAAGGCTGATAAAGGTCGTTAGTGCGGCACCTTTGTTGCCACGCTCTTCTTTATCAATCTGAACGATAACTTCCTGACCTTCACGCAGAACATCTTTGATGTTTGGGCGGCCATGGGCGTTGTAGTTTGCGGGGAAATATTCGCGGGCGATTTCTTTCAGAGGGAGGAAACCATGACGCTCAGCACCGTAATCGACAAATGCAGCTTCAAGGCTTGGTTCAATGCGGGTGATTTTACCTTTGTAAATGTTCGCTTTTTTCTGTTCGTGTCCAGGACTTTCGATATCCAGATCGTACAGGCGCTGCCCATCCACAAGGGCGACACGCAACTCTTCTTGCTGAGTTGCGTTGATTAACATTCTTTTCATCGTAACTTACTCGTTATTCTTACATTGACGACAAAGCTGCGGGCAAGGTGACGCTTTCCGGGGTATGAACCGATGGCCTCGTGTCTGTTCACGTCGCCAACCTCACGGTTGTCGCTCGCTTAAGAGGCGCAGAGTGTCGGTTGCCTGTATTTCATACGGAAACACAGCGCAATTATCAGGGGAATTGCCTGGGTAGAACTCTCCAGAGAACAATCCTTATACCGGGAAGTACTGCAACCCGCAGCCCGCTAACTGCCTGAAAGATCAATACGTCTTACGCCATTGCTGCGTGGATGATCGGTCAGACAAAATTGGTCATTCCGTCAACATCCTTACTTAACCAGGATTTAACACGGAAAACAGCCTCATTATTCCACTGCTCGCCGGGTTATAGCAAGATGACTTTTACCAATTATCACCCGGTTACTCACAGTTTTTTCACTTCAGAACGGTGATTGGTTTAATAACCACCAAATCGGTTGCGCGAAATGGGGAGCAGGCCGGATAAAAGTAAATATAAGCATAGAAAAATGAGTGGCGCTAATGGCTGACGATATTTAGAATCGCCAACCATGAAAACAGAGACTCCAGCCGTAAAAATGGTTGCCATCGCCGAAGATGAAGCGGGGCAACGTATCGATAACTTTTTGCGCACCCAGCTGAAAGGTGTGCCAAAGAGCATGATTTACCGCATCCTGCGTAAGGGCGAAGTGCGGGTTAACAAAAAACGTGTGAAGCCCGAGTACAAACTTGAGGCGGGCGATGAAGTGCGTATACCGCCGGTCCGCGTTGCGGAACGTGAAGAAGAGACCGTTTCACCGAAGCTACAGAAAGTGGCGGCCCTGAGCGATGTGATCCTGTACGAAGATGACCATATTCTGGTGCTGAATAAACCGTCAGGAACGGCTGTTCATGGCGGTAGCGGTCTGAGCTTCGGCGTGATTGAAGGGCTGCGTGCCCTGCGCCCGGAAGCGCGTTTCCTTGAACTGGTGCATCGTCTTGACCGTGACACTTCTGGCGTACTGCTGGTGGCGAAAAAGCGTTCTGCGCTGCGTTCTCTGCATGAACAGCTGCGTGAAAAGGGGATGCAGAAAGACTATCTGGCGCTGGTTCGCGGTCAATGGCAGTCTCATGTAAAAGTGGTGCAGGCGCCGCTGCTGAAGAACATTCTGCAAAGCGGTGAGCGTATTGTCCGCGTGAGCCAGGAAGGGAAACCTTCTGAGACGCGCTTTAAAGTTGAAGAGCGCTATGAGTTTGCCACGCTTGTGCGCTGTAGCCCGGTGACCGGCCGTACCCACCAGATCCGTGTGCATACGCAGTTTGCAGGGCACCCAATCGCCTTTGATGATCGCTATGGCGACCGCGAGTTTGATAAGCAGCTGGCGGGGACGGGGCTATCGCGTCTGTTCCTGCATGCGGCAGCGCTGAAGTTTACCCATCCTAATACGGGGGAAATCATCCGTATTGAAGCGCCGCTGGATGAGCAGTTGAAACGCTGTCTTAAGGTTCTGCGCGGCTGAGTTTGCTTTCCTCCCTCTCCCTGTGGGAGAGGGACGGGATGAGGGCATCAGGCCGCAACGTTCCAGTCACATGGTCAGCGGATTACACTCTTCTCGCCTTAACATCTGACACAAGGCAATCAGCGATAACCCCACCAGCGTGTTGGGATCGCGACCGTCCAGCTTGTCGAAGAGCGCAATCCCTAATCCTTCACTTTTAAAGCTTCCTGCACAGTTGAGCGGTCGTTCCCGGCGCACATAATCCATGATCTCTTGCTCGCTAAGATGGCGGAAGTGTACGTCGAACGGCTCGCATTCGGTTTGCAGATGACCGGTGGCGGAGTTATAGAGCGCCAGGCCGGTATAAAAGGTCACTATAGTGCCTCGCGCACGCATAAGTTGCTGGAAGGCGTTCTCTTCCGTATGGGGTTTGCCGGTGATTTCGCCGTCCAGCACGCAGACCTGATCGGAGCCTATAATCAAATGGGCAGGATAGCGTGCGGCCAGCGACTGGGCTTTCTCCTTAGCAAGACGCGTCACCAAATGTCGCGGTGACTCGCCCGGCTGTGGCGTCTCATCAACCTCTGGCGCGGCGCATTCAAACGGGATCCCGAGTTTTTCCAGCAGCATTCGGCGGTAGGGAGATGTGGAGGCAAGGACGAGATTTGGCATATTTTTATCACCAGATATAGCGTATCGATGCCAGCCATTTTAAACTACAGGCCGCAATGTGTGCGAATAATTGGCAAAAGGCAGCTCTGGTTGCCTTTTTCTTTGACTCTATGACGTTACAAAGTTAATATGCGCGCCCTATGCAAAAGGTAAAATTACCCCTGACTCTTGATCCGGTTCGTACGGCTCAAAAACGCCTTGATTACGAAGGTATCTATACTTCCGATCAGGCTGAGCGTATTGCCGAATCCGTAGTCAGTGTGGACAGTGATGTAGAATGCTCCATGTCGTTCGCTATCGACAACCAGCGTCTCGCCGTTTTAACCGGTGATGCGAAGGTAACGGTAACGCTCGAGTGTCAGCGTTGCGGGAAACCGTTTGTACAGCATGTTCACACAACGTATTGTTTCAGTCCGGTTCGTTCTGACGAACAGGCTGAAGCACTCCCGGAAGCGTATGAGCCGATTGAGGTTAACGAATTCGGTGAAATCGATCTTCTGGCTCTGGTTGAAGATGAAATCATCCTCACCTTGCCAGTGGTTCCGGTGCATGATTCTGAACACTGTGAAGTGTCCGAGGCGGACATGGTCTTTGGGGAACTGCCTGATGAAGCGCAAAAACCAAACCCATTTGCCGTATTAGCCAGCTTAAAGCGTAAGTAATTGAGGAGTAAGGTCCATGGCCGTACAACAGAATAAACCAACCCGTTCCAAACGTGGCATGCGTCGTTCCCATGACGCGCTGACCGCAGTTACCAGCCTGTCTGTAGACAAGACTTCTGGTGAGAAACACCTGCGTCACCACATCACCGCTGACGGTTTCTACCGCGGCCGCAAGGTTATCACTAAGTAATCACGCGCAAGCGTGATTAGGCTTAGTGAGGATTTCCCCGTGCAAACGGGGAATTTACCGAACCAGGCTGCGACGATACCTTGACACGTCTAACCCTGGCGTTAGATGTCATGGGGGGAGATTTTGGCCCTTCCGTGACAGTGCCTGCAGCATTGCAGGCACTGAATTCTAATTCGCAACTCACACTTCTATTAGTCGGCAATCCCGACACAATCACGCCATTACTTGCAAAAGCTGACTTTGAACAACGTTCGCGTCTGCAGATTATTCCTGCGCAGTCAGTTATTGCCAGTGATGCCCGACCCTCGCAGGCGATTCGCAATAGCCGTGGTAGCTCAATGCGGATGGCTCTGGAGCTGGTGAAAGAAGGGCGAGCCCAGGCCTGCGTCAGTGCGGGAAATACCGGCGCGCTGATGGGGCTGTCGAAAATGCTGCTCAAACCTATTGAAGGTATTGAGCGTCCGGCGCTGGTGACGGTGTTACCGCATCAGCAGAAGGGCAAGACGGTGGTGCTCGATTTGGGCGCTAACGTCGACTGTGATAGTACTATGCTGGCTCAGTTTGCCGTGATGGGATCGGTGCTGGCAGAAGAAGTGGTCGGGATCAACAATCCCCGTGTTGCGTTACTGAACATTGGTGAAGAAGAGACTAAAGGCCTGGACAGCATTCGCGAAGCGGCTGAATTGCTCAAACAGGTTCCCTCCATCAACTATATTGGTTATCTCGAAGCCAATGAGTTGTTGACGGGTAAAACGGATGTTCTGGTGTGCGATGGCTTCACCGGAAACGTAACGTTGAAGACCATGGAAGGGGTCGTGCGCATGTTTCTTTCTCTGCTGAAATCTCAGGGAGAAGGCAAAAAAAGCGCCTGGTGGCTGGTTTTATTGAAGCGTTGGTTACAAAAGCGCCTGACGCGGCGATTCGGTCACCTCAACCCCGACCAGTATAATGGCGCCTGTCTGTTAGGATTGCGCGGCATCGTGATTAAGAGTCATGGTGCCGCCAATCAGCGAGCATTTGCTGTCGCGATTGAACAGGCAGTGCAGGCGGTGCAGCGACAAGTCCCTCAGCGGATTGCCGCTCGCCTGGAATCTGTATTAGCTAAAAGTGACTGAGCGTACATGTATACGAAGATTTTAGGTACCGGCAGCTATCTGCCAAAACAAGTGCGTACCAACGCCGATCTGGAAAAAATGGTAGATACGTCTGACGAGTGGATTGTCACGCGCACAGGTATCCGTGAACGTCGTATTGCCGCGCCAGACGAAACCGTGTCGACCATGGGTTACGAAGCCGCACAGCGTGCTATCGAAATGGCGGGCATTGATAAAGAACAGATTGGTTTGATCGTAGTCGCCACGACGTCTGCCACACATGCTTTCCCAAGCGCAGCGTGCCAGGTGCAAAACATGCTCGGCATTAAAGGCTGTCCGGCGTTTGACGTCGCTGCAGCGTGTGCAGGCTTCACCTATGCACTGAGCGTTGCCGATCAGTACGTGAAATCCGGTGCCGTTAAATATGCGCTGGTGATCGGTGCTGACGTGCTGGCGCGTACCTGCGATCCAACCGATCGTGGAACGATCATTATTTTTGGTGATGGTGCGGGTGCGGTGCTGCTGGGGCAGTCCGAAGAGCCGGGTATCATCTCGACGCATCTGCATGCTGATGGCAGCTATGGCGAATTGTTGACTTTGCCTAATGCAGATCGCGTTAATCCGGACAACTCGATTTACCTGACTATGGCAGGAAACGAGGTGTTCAAGGTGGCGGTGACCGAGCTTGCACACATCGTTGATGAAACGCTGGAAGCGAATAACCTTGAGCGTACCGCCCTCGATTGGCTGGTGCCGCATCAGGCGAACCTGCGTATCATCAGCGCAACCGCGAAAAAGCTGGGCATGTCGATGGATAACGTTGTCGTGACGCTCGATCGTCACGGCAACACCTCTGCGGCGTCGGTACCGTGCGCATTTGATGAAGCGGTACGCGATGGACGAATCAAACGGGGCCAGCTGGTCTTACTTGAAGCCTTCGGTGGCGGGTTCACCTGGGGTTCCGCGCTGGTTCGTTTCTAGTATAAGGAATAAAAAATGACGCAATTTGCTTTTGTGTTCCCGGGTCAGGGCTCTCAAACCGTTGGGATGTTGTCTGAAATGGCAGCACACTATCCGGTAATTGAAAAGACTTTCCGTGAAGCTTCTGATGCACTGGGTTATGATTTATGGACGCTGACCCAGCAGGGACCGGCTGAAGAACTGAACAAAACCTGGCAGACCCAGCCAGCGCTGCTGACCGCGTCCGTTGCGCTGTGGCGTGTCTGGCAGCAGCAGGGCGGTAAAGCGCCAGCGCTGCTCGCGGGTCACAGCCTGGGTGAATACTCTGCGCTGGTGTGTGCCGGCGTGATCGCGTTTGCTGACGCGGTACGTCTGGTTGAACTGCGCGGTAAATTCATGCAGGAAGCGGTGCCGGAAGGCACGGGCGGCATGTCTGCCATCATCGGTCTGGATGATGCTGCAATTGCAAAAGCGTGTGAAGAATCTGCTGAAGGCCAGGTTGTGTCTCCGGTAAACTTCAACTCGCCGGGCCAGGTGGTTATTGCCGGTCATAAAGAAGCGGTTGAACGTGCGGGGGCGGCCTGTAAAGCAGCGGGTGCTAAGCGTGCGCTGCCGCTGCCGGTCAGCGTGCCGTCTCACTGTGCGCTGATGAAGCCTGCTGCTGAGAAACTGGCGGTTGAGCTGGAAAAAATTACGTTTAACGCACCGACGATTTCCGTTGTGAACAACGTCGATGTGAAATGCGAAACCACGCCGGAAGCTATCCGTGACGCACTGGTTCGCCAGCTCTACAGCCCGGTACAGTGGACCAAAACCGTTGAGTTTATGGCCGCTCAGGGCGTTGAGCATCTGTATGAAGTCGGCCCAGGTAAAGTCCTCACCGGTCTGACAAAACGTATTGTTGACACCCTGACAGCCTCGGCGATTAACGAGCCGGAAGCGATGTCAGCGGCACTCTCGCAATAAAAGAGGAATACCATGAGTTTTGAAGGAAAAATCGCCCTGGTCACTGGCGCAAGCCGCGGTATCGGGCGTGCAATTGCTGAAACACTGGTTGCGCGCGGCGCGAAGGTGATTGGTACAGCAACCAGCGAGAATGGCGCTCAGGCCATCAGCGAGTATTTGGGTGCAAACGGTAAAGGTCTGGTACTGAATGTGACTGAACCTGCATCTATCGAATCTGTTCTGGAAAATATTCGCGCAGAGTTTGGCGAAGTGGATATTCTGGTAAACAATGCCGGGATCACTCGCGATAACCTGTTAATGCGAATGAAAGACGACGAGTGGAACGATATCATCGAAACCAACCTGTCATCTGTATTCCGTCTGTCAAAAGCGGTAATGCGCGCTATGATGAAAAAGCGTCATGGTCGTATTATCACTGTCGGTTCTGTGGTTGGTACCATGGGAAATGCTGGTCAGGCTAACTACGCTGCGGCGAAAGCAGGTCTGATTGGTTTCAGTAAGTCGCTGGCGCGTGAAGTTGCGTCCCGCGGTATTACGGTAAACGTTGTTGCTCCGGGCTTTATTGAAACGGACATGACGCGTGCGCTGACTGATGAGCAGCGTGCGGGTACGCTGGCGGCAGTTCCGGCGGGTCGTCTTGGCGACCCTAAAGAAATCGCCAGTGCGGTTGCATTTTTAGCCTCTGACGAAGCGGGTTACATCACTGGTGAGACCCTCCACGTCAATGGCGGGATGTATATGGTTTAACCACGATGAAAAATATTTGCGTTATTAGGGCGAATGGCCTCAAAATAACGTAAAATCGTGGTACGAACTGCCGGGATTTAGTTGCAAATTTTTCAACATTTTATACACTACGAAAACCATCGCGAAAGCGAGTTTTGATAGGAAATTTAAGAGTATGAGCACTATCGAAGAACGCGTTAAGAAAATTATCGGCGAACAGCTGGGCGTTAAGCAGGAAGAAGTTGTGAACTCCGCTTCCTTCGTTGAAGACCTGGGCGCAGATTCTCTTGACACCGTTGAGCTGGTAATGGCTCTGGAAGAAGAGTTTGATACTGAGATTCCGGACGAAGAAGCTGAGAAGATCACCACCGTTCAGGCTGCCATTGATTACATCAACGGTCACCAGGCGTAAGTGAACATCTCCAGGCGGTCATTCGACCGCCTGAGTTTTATCTTTATTTAGTCCCACGATTATCTTTTTTTATCCCTCCCTGGAGGACAAACGTGTCTAAGCGTCGTGTAGTTGTGACCGGACTTGGCATGTTGTCTCCTGTCGGCAATACCGTAGAGTCCACCTGGAAAGCTCTCCTTGCCGGTCAGAGCGGCATCAGCCTAATCGACCATTTCGATACTAGCGCCTATGCAACGAAATTTGCTGGCTTAGTAAAGGATTTTAACTGTGAAGAGATCATCTCGCGCAAAGAGCAGCGCAAGATGGATGCCTTCATTCAATATGGAATTGTCGCTGGCGTTCAGGCCATGCAGGATTCTGGCCTTGTGATTACGGAAGAGAACGCAACCCGTATCGGCGCCGCTATCGGCTCCGGGATTGGCGGTCTTGGCCTGATCGAGGAAAACCATACATCTCTGATGAATGGCGGCCCGCGTAAAATCAGCCCGTTCTTCGTTCCGTCCACGATTGTTAACATGGTGGCGGGTCACCTGACCATTATGTTCGGCCTGCGTGGGCCAAGCATTTCAATCGCGACTGCCTGTACGTCTGGTGTACATAACATCGGCCAGGCCGCGCGCATTATTGCGTTCGGCGATGCAGATGCTATGGTTGCGGGCGGTGCTGAAAAAGCCAGTACTCCACTGGGTGTTGGCGGTTTCGGTGCGGCGCGTGCGCTGTCTACCCGTAATGATAATCCGCAGGCGGCGAGCCGTCCGTGGGATAAAGATCGTGACGGCTTTGTGCTGGGCGATGGGGCGGGCATGATCGTGCTGGAAGAGTACGAACACGCGAAAAAACGCGGTGCGAAAATTTATGCTGAAATCGTTGGTTTCGGCATGAGCAGCGATGCTTACCACATGACGTCTCCTCCTGAGAACGGCGCGGGCGCTGCGCTGGCGATGGAAAACGCGATTCGTGATGCGGGTATTACCCCAGCACAAATTGGCTACGTGAACGCGCATGGCACCTCTACACCAGCAGGCGATAAAGCAGAAGCTCAGGCGGTTAAGTCTATCTTCGGCGAATCTGCCAGCCGCGTAATGGTGAGCTCCACCAAGTCTATGACCGGTCACCTGTTGGGTGCGGCGGGTGCGGTAGAATCAATCTACTCCATCCTTGCGCTGCGCGATCAGGCTGTTCCGCCAACCATCAACCTGGATAACCCGGATGAAGGTTGCGATCTGGACTTCGTTCCTCACGAAGCGCGTCAGGTTAGCGGTATGGAGTACACCCTGTGTAACTCCTTCGGCTTCGGCGGCACCAACGGTTCACTGATCTTTAAAAAGATCTGATCCTGACGTCCCTGTAGCATTAAAAAAGGTCCGCTTGCCGGGCCTTTTTTATTAAGCCTAATCTTCTTGTCGGCTGCATAACATCCTGCCAGACTAATTGCCAACGCATAAGGAGCCACCATGTTTTTAATCAATGGCCTTGAGCAGGACACGCTGCCTGCCAGCGACAGGGCGATACAGTTCGGTGATGGTTGCTTTACGACGGCGCGCATTCTGGACGGCGATATTTGCCTGATGGAGGCACACATTCGGCGCCTGCAGCATGGATGCGAAAAGCTAATGATCCCCTTTACGCACTGGGACACGTTGCGTCAGGAAATGTGCCAGCTGGCAGCCGGGAAGGACAGCGGCGTACTTAAAGTCATCATCAGCCGCGGCAGTGGTGGCCGGGGTTACAGCGCTGCATCGTGCCTCAACCCTACGCGTATTCTCTCCGTTTCTGCTTATCCCGCGCATTATTCTCGCTGGCGAGAAGACGGCGTCACGCTGACGCTGAGCCCAGTACGACTGGGACGAAACCCGATGCTGGCCGGGCTTAAGCATCTCAATCGCCTGGAGCAGGTGCTCATTCGTACTCATCTTGAACAGACGGACGCCGATGAGGCGCTGGTTCTTGACAGCGAAGGGTTCATTACGGAATGCTGTGCGGCTAATTTATTCTGGCGACAGGGGGGAGAAGTGTTCACCCCGTCGCTGGAGCACGCTGGCGTAAATGGGTTAATGCGTCAGTTTTGTCTGCAACAGCTGGCACGCTCTGGCTTTCGCGTTGTCGAAGTTAGCGCAGGAGAAGCCGCGCTACAGACTGCCGATGAAGTCATCATCTGCAATGCGCTGATGCCTGTTGTACCCGTCCGTGCGTATGGCCAGCAACGCTGGTCTTCGCGCAAACTGTTTCAGTTTTTAGCCCCAATATGTGAGCAAACCAGATAGTCATGAAAAAAATGTTGCGCTTTGTCCTTATCCTCATCGTTGCGCTGGGCATCGCTGGCGGAGCAGGCGTTTGGAAAGTTCGCCAGCTGGCGGACAGCAAGATCCTGGTTAAAGACGAAACGATCTTTACCCTGAAAGCGGGAACCGGCCGTCAGGCGCTGGGGGAACAGCTCTATGGCGACAAGATTATCAATCGTCCACGGGTATTCCAGTGGCTATTGCGCGTGGAGCCTGAGCTGTCACATTTCAAAGCCGGTACCTATCGCTTTACGCCAGGAATGACCGTCAGGGAGATGCTGCAGCTGCTGGAAAGCGGTAAAGAAGCCCAGTTCCCCCTGCGGTTTGTGGAAGGGATGCGCCTGAGCGATTACCTCAAACAGCTGCGCGATGCGCCGTATATCAAACATACGTTAAAAGACGATAGCTATCAGACGGTGGCAGAAGCGCTTAAGCTAGAACATCCGGAATGGGTGGAAGGCTGGTTCTGGCCAGACACCTGGATGTACACGGCAGGCACGACCGATGTAGCCATCCTGAAGCGTGCGCACAAAAAAATGGTCGCCGCCGTGGATGCCGCCTGGGAAGGGCGAATGGAAGGGTTGCCTTACAGCGATCCGAACCAGTTTGTGACCATGGCTTCGATCGTTGAGAAAGAGACGGCCGTCGCCGCTGAGCGCGATCGGGTGGCGTCAGTATTTATCAACCGTCTGCGCATCGGCATGCGTCTACAAACCGACCCTACCGTTATCTACGGCATGGGCGAGAGCTATACCGGCAAAATATCAAGAAAAGATCTGGAGACGCCAACGGCGTATAATACCTACGTGATTAGCGGTTTACCGCCGGGCCCGATCGCCACGCCGAGCGAAGCATCGCTCAAAGCCGCCGCGCATCCGGCTAAAACACCGTATCTCTATTTTGTGGCTGATGGAAAAGGGGGGCATACCTTTAACACCAACCTTGCCAGCCACAATCGCTCTGTTCAGGACTATCTGAAGGCACTTAAGGAAAAAAATGCGCAGTAAATACATTGTCATTGAGGGACTCGAAGGGGCGGGTAAAACCACTGCCCGCAACGTGGTGGTGGATACGCTCAAAGCGCTTGGCGTGGCGGACATGGTATTTACCCGCGAGCCGGGCGGTACGCAGCTGGCTGAAAAGCTACGCAGCCTGGTACTGGATATTAAATCCGTCGGCGACGAAGTTATCACTGACAAAGCCGAAGTGCTGATGTTCTACGCGGCGCGCGTTCAGCTGGTTGAGACGGTTATCAAACCCGCCCTGGCCGACGGCAAGTGGGTGATCGGCGACCGTCACGATCTGTCGACTCAGGCTTATCAGGGCGGAGGGCGCGGTATTGACCAGACAATGCTGGCCACGCTGCGTAATGCCGTATTGGGTGATTTTCGCCCCGACCTGACGCTTTATCTGGATGTGACCCCGGAAGTGGGTCTCAAACGCGCCCGCGCGCGCGGCGACCTTGACCGCATTGAACAAGAGTCGTTTGATTTCTTTAACCGCACCCGTGCGCGCTATCTTGAACTGGCCGCACAGGACAGCTCAATTTGTACCATCGATGCGACGCAGTCCCTGGACGACGTAACGCGCGACATTCAGCATACCATTACGCAGTGGGTGCAGGAGCAGCAGGCATGAAATGGTATCCATGGTTGCGCCCACACTTTGAACAGCTGATCGGCAGCTATCAGGCGGGTCGGGGGCATCATGCGTTACTGATTCAGGCATTGCCAGGGATGGGGGATGAAGCACTGATTTACGCCATCACCCGTTTTCTGATGTGTCAGCAGCCCGAAGGGCACAAGAGCTGTGGAAAATGCCGTGGCTGTCAGCTGATGCAGGCCGGCACGCATCCTGACTATTACACCCTTGAGCCTGAAAAGGGCAAAAGCGCGCTCGGTATTGATGCAGTGCGTGAAGTCGGCGAAAAATTGTATGAACACGCGCGACTGGGCGGCGCTAAAGTGGTCTGGCTTAAAGACGCCACGCTGCTGACCGAGGCTGCTGCTAACGCTCTGCTGAAAACCCTGGAAGAGCCGCCGATAAAAACGTGGTTTTTCCTCTCATGCCGCGACCCGGGGCGATTACTGGCGACGCTGCGCAGCCGTTGTCGTCTTCATCACCTTGCGGTACCTCAGGAATCGTGGGCGCTGAGCTGGCTTGAGCGTGAGGTGACAACGTCACCTGAGAGCGCGCTGACCGCCTTGCGCCTGAGCAGCGGTGCGCCTGCTGCTGCGCTGGCATTACTGCAGCCTGACGTCTGGTCTGAGCGTGAAACGCTCTGCCGCGCCCTGGATGCCTCACTGAACAGTCACGACTGGCTAAGTTTACTCCCTGCGCTTAACAGCGATCGGGCCGTTGAGCGTTTGCACTGGCTTGCCTCCTTGCTGCTGGATGCGCTCAAAATCCAGCAAGGTGCAACGCTTCTGACCAACCCGGATGCGTGGCCACTGGTGAATACGCTGGCGAACCGCCTCTCAGGGAAGATACTTCACGCGATGCTCCATGAAATTTGCCAGAGTCGTGAACAGCTTTTAACCGTGACGGGTCTTAATCGCGAGCTTTTACTGACCGACCAGTTACTGCGTATCGAACATTACCTGCAACCGGGCGTCACACCGCCTGTTTCCCATCTCTGAGAGAGACATTATGTTTTTAGTCGACTCACACTGCCATCTTGATGGCCTGGATTATCAATCCCTGCATAAAAACGTGGATGACGTGCTGGCAAAAGCCGCTGCCCGCGATGTGAAATTCTGTCTTGCTGTGGCGACGACGCTGCCGGGCTACCGCTCCATGCGTGAGCTGGTAGGCATTCGCGATAACGTGGTTTTCTCCTGCGGCGTGCACCCGTTGAATCAGGACGAGGCTTACGACGTTGAGGATCTGCGCCGGCTGGCAGCAGAAGAGGGCGTGGTGGCGATGGGCGAGACCGGGCTGGACTATTTTTACACGCCGGAAACTAAGCCTCGCCAACAGGAGTCGTTCCGCAACCATATTCGCATTGGCCGGGAACTGAACAAACCGGTTATCGTCCATACCCGCGATGCGCGTGCGGATACGCTGGCGATCCTCCGGGAAGAAAACGTGACGGATTGCGGTGGCGTACTACACTGTTTTACAGAAGACAGAGAAACGGCGGGTAAACTGCTTGATTTGGGGTTTTATATCTCGTTTTCTGGGATCGTGACGTTCCGTAACGCTGACCAGCTCCGTGATGCTGCACGTTATGTTCCGCTCGATCGCATTCTGGTAGAGACGGATTCTCCGTACCTGGCACCGGTTCCGCATCGCGGTAAAGAGAACCAGCCCGCGATGACGCGAGATGTAGCTGAGTACATGGCCGTACTAAAGGGTGTCAGCATCGATGAGCTGGCCCGCGTGACGACGGAAAACTTTTCCACGCTGTTCCATATCGACCCCGCCCGCCTGCAATCTGTTTGATACACCTGTTTTTTTTAGGCTCGTAATTAATAAGTAAAGCGAGTAAAGTTCACCGCCTCATTTGGGGCGGTGAGGGTGTTTATAGACACATCCGGACATGATTTTTGTAAATAACTGAAAGTTTTTCGACCGCCTTAAGCTGAAACGTGATAGCCGTCAAACAAACTCAGAGGGAATTATTTTACTCTGTGTAATAAATAAAGGGCGCTTAGATGTCCTGTCCACGGCACGGTACTCCCCCCGGGCCAATGCGTGAAAGCGTAAAAAAAGCACAAATACTCAGGAGCACTCTCAATTATGTTTAAGAATGCATTTGCTAACCTGCAAAAGGTCGGTAAATCGCTGATGCTGCCAGTATCCGTACTGCCTATCGCAGGTATCCTGCTGGGTGTCGGTTCTGCTAACTTCAGCTGGCTGCCAGCCGTAGTGTCCCACGTGATGGCCGAAGCAGGCGGTTCTGTCTTTGCTAACATGCCACTGATCTTCGCGATCGGTGTGGCTCTGGGCTTCACCAATAACGACGGCGTTTCTGCGCTGGCTGCAGTGGTTGCCTACGGCATCATGGTGAAAACCATGGCTGTGGTTGCGCCGCTGGTTCTGCATTTACCGGCAGAAGAGATCGCCGCGAAACACCTGGCGGACACCGGTGTTCTGGGCGGTATCATCTCCGGTGCGATTGCAGCGTATATGTTCAACCGCTTCTATCGCATCAAGCTGCCTGAGTATCTGGGCTTCTTCGCGGGCAAGCGTTTCGTTCCGATCATCTCTGGTCTGGCAGCGATTTTCACTGGCGTGATCCTGTCCTTCATCTGGCCACCAATCGGCTCTGCTATCCAGACCTTCTCACAGTGGGCGGCTTACCAGAACCCGGTTGTGGCGTTTGGTATTTACGGCTTCATCGAGCGTTGCCTGGTGCCATTCGGTCTGCACCACATCTGGAACGTTCCATTCCAGATGCAGATTGGTGAATTCACCAACGCAGCAGGCCAGGTATTCCACGGCGATATCCCACGTTATATGGCGGGTGACCCAACTGCAGGTAAACTGTCTGGTGGCTTCCTGTTCAAAATGTACGGTCTGCCAGCAGCGGCGATTGCTATCTGGCACTCTGCTAAGCCAGAGAACCGTGCAAAAGTGGGCGGTATCATGATCTCCGCAGCGTTGACCTCGTTCCTGACCGGTATCACCGAGCCGATCGAGTTCTCCTTCATGTTCGTTGCGCCGATCCTGTACGTTATCCACGCGATTCTGGCGGGCCTGGCGTTCCCAATCTGTATCCTGCTGGGTATGCGTGACGGCACGTCCTTCTCTCACGGTTTGATCGACTTCATCGTTCTGTCCGGTAACAGCAGCAAACTGTGGCTGTTCCCAATCGTGGGTGCGTGCTATGCCGTTGTTTACTACACCATCTTCCGCGTGCTGATTAAAGCACTGGACCTGAAAACTCCGGGTCGTGAAGATGCAACAGAAGACACCAAAGCTGGCGCTACCAGCGAAATGGCTCCGGCACTGGTCGCAGCGTTCGGCGGTAAAGAGAACATCACTAACCTGGACGCGTGCATCACTCGTCTGCGTGTGAGCGTTGCCGACGTAGCGAAAGTAGACCAGCCGGGTCTGAAAAAACTGGGCGCAGCGGGCGTAGTTGTTGCAGGTTCTGGTGTACAGGCAATCTTCGGTACCAAATCCGATAACCTGAAAACCGAAATGGATGAGTACATCCGCAGCAACTAAGTTGTGACCTGGGGAGACTAAGGCAGCCGAATGGCTGCCTTTTTTATTTGTGTCGTAAAAAGCGCCACTGAGACGCGAGAGCGGTCACTCTTCACTCAGCTGATGAACATTCAGGAAAGAAATCGAGGGAGGAGGTTGAAAGGACAGGAGAAACTCGCTCATACTCTTGAATTGTGTCACACACCGATCCCGGGAGTGTGTTTACAGCGGACGCATTGCGCCAGATTAAACAAAAAAGGAAAAGGTCATGGCTGAAGAAACGATTTTCAGTAAAATTATCCGCCGCGAAATTCCGTCGGATATCGTCTATCAGGATGAACTGGTGACGGCTTTCCGGGACATTTCCCCTCAGGCCCCGACGCACATCCTTATCATTCCCAATATTCTGATTCCGACTGTAAACGACGTAAAAACCGAGCATGAAGTGGCGTTAGGTCGTATGCTGACGGTGGCCGCGAAAATCGCTGAACAGGAAGGGATTGCAGAAGACGGTTACCGTCTGATCATGAACTGCAACCGTCATGGTGGACAGGAAGTTTATCATATTCACATGCATCTGCTGGGCGGACGTCCTCTGGGGCCGATGCTGGCACATAAAGGTCTATGACATGCTTAAAGGGCGTATTGCAGCGCTGGTAATGACGATGATGATTGTGGGGTGCAGCTCGCGCCCGGCGATCCCGGTGAATGATGAACAGACGCTGGTGATGGAATCCTCCGTGCTTGCCGCGGGCATCACGGCGCAACAGCCGGCGTTGACCATCAGTGAAATAAACTCATCTGCCTCCTCTACGCTCTTTAATGAAAGACATGAACCCGTGACGGTCCACTACCGTTTTTTCTGGTATGACGTAAGAGGTCTTGAAATGCATCCGCTGGAGGCGCCGCGCAGCGTCACCATTCCGGCCAGGTCGTCGGTAACGCTCTATGGCAGCGCCAACTATCTGGGTGCGCATAAGGTGAGACTTTATCTTTATCTCTGAGGGGTGAACCTTGATTAAAAATTTGAGCCGCTATGCGCTCGTTACAGCTTTCGCTCTGTTTCTTGCAGGGTGTGTGACTCGAACTGAACAGCCTGCGCCTGTGGAAGAGGCTAAACCGGGTACTGAACAGCCGACACCGCCAACGCAGCAGCAGCCAACCGTGCCGTCTGTACCGTCTATTCCGGCGCAGCCAGGCCCGATTGAACATCCGGACCAGACGTCACAGCCCACGCCGCGCGTGCGCCATTACGACTGGAACGGGGCAATGCAGCCGATGGTAGGCAAAATGCTGCAGGCGCAGGGCGTGACGGCGGGCAGCGTGTTGCTGGTCGACAGCGTGAACAACCGTACCAACGGTTCGCTGAACGCGGGTGAAGCGACGGAAACCCTGCGCAATGCTCTGGCTAACAACGGCAAGTTTACGCTGGTCTCGGCTCAGCAGCTCGCGGTAGCTAAACAGCAGCTGGGCCTCTCGCCGCAGGATAGCCTCGGCACACGCAGCAAGGCGATCGGCATCGCCCGTAACGTTGGCGCACAGTATGTGCTTTACTCTAACGCCACCGGTAACGTGAATACCCCAGCCCTGCAGATGCAGCTGATGCTGGTTCAGACAGGCGAAATTATCTGGTCAGGTAAAGGTGCGGTTACGCAACAATGACAGCACGCGTGAAGAGATTCTGACGCGCTATTTTCCTCAGTACCGCCTAATCGCGCCGCAGGCCCACTCCGGGCTTGGCGGCGCGAGTTGCATTATAGAGCAGGGCGAACGACGTCTGGTCTTGCGGAAAAATCACGACCCCGACGCGCCAGTCTCCCATTTTCGTCGTCAGTTTCGCGCTCTGAAACGTCTTCCGCCGGATCTCGTGCCTGCCCCTCATTTTTTCAGACAGGGCTGGATGGCCGTGGACTATCTGGACGGTGAAGTTAAAAGCGCGCTGCCGGACACGCCGGAGCTTGCGGCGATGCTGTATCATCTGCACCGGCAGCCACGTCTGGGATGGCGAACGACGTTATTCCCGCTGCTTGAACATTACTGGCAGCAAGTCCTGCCTGACAGGCGTACCCCAGCATGGCTGGCACATCTCAAGCGGCTGCGTAACACGGGCGAGCCGCGGCCGATTCGGCTCGCGCCGCTGCACATGGATGTTCATGCCGGGAATATTGTGCATACGCCAGCGGGCATCAGGCTCATCGACTGGGAGTATGCCGGAGACGGCGATGTGGCGCTGGAGCTGGCGGCAGTCTGGACGGAGAGTGAAGCCGCGCGGCAGATGCTCATCAGGGACTACGCCCGGACGGCACATATTGACTCGGACGCGCTGAGGCGTCAGGTCAGACGCTGGCGACCCTGGGTCGTCATGTTAATGGCTGGCTGGTTTGAAATGCGCTATCGGCAGTCCGGAGACAAACAATTTATTGCGCTGGCAGACGATGCCTGGCGTCAGTTACAAACTAAAGGATAAGAGAGGTGGATGTGGGTCCAGTCATGTTGGATGTAGAAGGTTTTGAGCTGGATGCGGAGGAGCGCGAAATTCTGGCGCATCCGCTGGTGGGTGGCCTGATCCTGTTTACCCGCAACTATCACGATCCGGCGCAGCTGCGCGAGCTGGTGCGTCAGATCCGCGCCGCGTCGCGTAACCATCTGGTGGTGGCCGTCGATCAGGAAGGTGGACGCGTGCAGCGTTTTCGCGACGGTTTTACCCGCCTGCCCGCAGCCCAGTCTTTTGCCGCGCTGCTCGGCACGGAAGAGGGGGGAAAGCTGGCTCAGGAGGCCGGCTGGCTGATGGCCAGTGAAATGATTGCCATGGATATCGACATCAGCTTTGCCCCGGTGCTGGATGTAGGGCATATCAGCGCTGCCATTGGCGAGCGCTCATACCATGAAGACCCGCGTATTGCGCTGGCAATGGCGACCCGGTTCATCGACGGCATGCACGACGCAGGAATGAAAACCACCGGGAAACATTTCCCGGGTCACGGGGCGGTGACGGCAGATTCCCACAAAGAGACGCCGCGCGATCCGCGCCCGGAGGCGGAGATCCGCGCCAAAGATATGTCGGTTTTCCAGACGCTTATCACCGATAACAAGCTGGATGCCATTATGCCCGCGCACGTGATTTACAGCGACGTCGACCCGCGTCCGGCCAGCGGTTCTCCGCACTGGCTGAAAACCGTTCTGCGACAGGAGCTGGGTTTCAATGGCGTGATTTTCTCCGACGATTTATCGATGGAAGGGGCTGCGATTATGGGCAGTTACGCAGAACGCGGTCAGGCTTCGCTGGACGCAGGTTGCGATATGATCCTGGTCTGCAATAATCGTAAAGGTGCCGTTAGCGTGCTGGATAACCTGTCGCCGATCAATGCAGAGCGTGTTACACAATTGTATCATAAAGGTTCATTTAGCCGTCAGGAGCTGATGGATTCGGCGCGCTGGAAGACGGTCAACGCCCGGCTTGAAGACCTGAATGAGCGCTGGCAGGCACATAAAGCCAGCCTATAAACCCTCCCGGAAGGCGTAGCGTGGTGAGAAGACGATGATCATCTATTTACACGGTTTTGACTCTAACAGTCCTGGTAATCATGAGAAGGTGCTGCAGCTGCAGTTTATCGATCCGGATGTGCGGTTGATCAGCTATAGCACGCGCCATCCGAAGCATGATATGCAGCATCTGCTCAAAGAGGTGGACAAGATGTTGCAGCTCAACGTCGACGATCGACCGCTGATTTGCGGCGTGGGGCTGGGCGGCTACTGGGCGGAGCGGATTGGCTTCCTGTGCGATATCCGCCAGGTGGTATTCAATCCCAACCTTTTTCCGAACGAAAACATGGAAGGCAAAATCGACCGCCCGGAAGAGTATGTCGATATAGCGACCAAGTGCGTCAGCAATTTTCGGGAGAAAAACCGCGACCGCTGTCTGGTGATCCTGTCGCGTAACGATGAGGCGCTCAACAGCCACCGGGCTGCAGAACTTCTGCATCATTACTATGAGATCGTCTGGGACGAAGAACAGACCCATAAGTTCAAAAACATCTCCCCGCATCTGCAGCGCATCAAAGCCTTTAAAACGCTCGGTTAATCCTATACCCGCAGACATCAAAGCCCGGCCGCGAAAGCGCTCCGGGCTTTCTTTTTGACCAGAATTGTCTACTTTTAAGCCATCAAAACTTGATGCATATCAATTTTGGTATGACCAATGCGCCTGACGTGGTATTCTCAATGCACCTGAATGGTTTCAGTGCTGTAACCTGTTGTTAATTAAGGGTTATTTTTATAACTTTTAATTAACAATTGGTTAATAATTTGAGGGGGTCACGTTGACTACGCCATTGAAAAAGATAGTTATTGTAGGCGGTGGTGCTGGCGGGCTGGAGCTGGCTACACAGCTGGGCAAGAAGCTGGGTCGCGGTAAAAAAGCCAAAATTACGCTGGTGGATCGTAACCACAGCCACCTGTGGAAACCGCTGCTGCACGAAGTGGCGACCGGCTCTCTGGATGAGGGCGTGGACGCGCTCAGCTATCTGGCGCACGCGCGCAACCATCATTTCCAGTTCCAGCTGGGCTCGGTGGTGGACATCAACCGTGAAAGCAAAACCATCACCCTGGCAGAGCTGCGCGATGAAAAAGGGGAGCTGCTGGTTCCCGAGCGTAAACTGGCGTACGACACGCTGGTCATGGCGCTGGGCAGTACCTCCAACGATTTCAACACGCCAGGCGTAAAAGAGCACTGTATCTTCCTCGATAACCCTCACCAGGCGCGTCGTTTCCATCAGGAAATGCTGAACCTGTTCCTGAAGTACACCAGTAATATGGGTGCGAACGGTAAGGTGAATATCGCCATTGTCGGCGGCGGTGCGACGGGCGTTGAGCTGTCTGCGGAGCTGCACAATGCGGTGAAACAGCTGCACAGCTACGGTTATAAAGGGTTAACGAACGAAGCGCTGAACGTCACGCTGGTTGAAGCCGGTGAACGCATTCTGCCTGCTCTGCCTCCGCGTATTTCCGGTGCGGCGCACAATGAACTTACCAAACTGGGCGTGCGGGTGCTGACGCAGACTATGGTGACCAGCGCCGACGAAGGCGGTCTGCACACCAAAGACGGCGAGTATATCAAAGCGGATCTGATGGTCTGGGCAGCAGGTATCAAAGCGCCTGACTTTATGAAAGAGATCGGCGGTCTGGAAACGAACCGCATTAATCAGCTGGTGACTGAGCCAACGCTGCAAACCACGCGTGACCCTGAAATCTTTGCCATCGGTGACTGCGCCTCCTGTGCACGTCCTGAAGGTGGATTCGTGCCGCCGCGCGCGCAGGCCGCTCACCAGATGGCAAGCCTGGTACTGCACAACATTCTGGCGCAGTACAAAGGCAAGCCAATGAAAGCCTATGTCTACAAAGACCACGGTTCACTGGTGTCACTGTCAAACTTCTCTACCGTCGGCAGCCTGATGGGCAACCTGATGCGTGGCTCAATGATGGTAGAAGGGCGCATTGCCCGCTTCGTGTATATCTCCCTGTACCGTATGCACCAGATTGCGCTGCACGGCTATTTCAAAACCGGGCTGATGATGCTGGTGGGCAGAATCAACCGTGTGATCCGTCCGCGTCTGAAGCTGCACTAATCTTTCACTCCCTCCGGGCCCACCGGAGGGAGTTTTTAGCATTTCATGCTGCAGATCACAGTTTGAGTGCTTAAGAGTTCTCCTAAATACAATATATCTCCTTTCAACACCCCTTTTTTGATCCTTTATCTGATTGGCGAAGCGTTGCCTCCATTGCAAAATTGTTACCAATAGCAACAAAGGAGGAAGTCCCGTGAATAAATCAATGTTGGCGGGTATAGGGATTGGCGTCGCGGCTGCGTTAGGTGTGGCTGCCGTTGCCAGTCTCAACGTATTAGATCGCGGCCCGCAGTATGCACAGGTGGTTTCTGCTACACCGATTAAAGAAACCGTGAAAACCCCTCGTCAGGAGTGCCGCAACGTCTCCGTGACGCACCGTCGTCCTGTCCAGGATGAAAACCGCATTGCCGGTTCTGTTCTGGGTGCGGTAGCGGGTGGCGTGATTGGTCATCAGTTCGGCGGCGGCCGGGGTAAAGACGTAGCGACAGTGGTCGGCGCGCTGGGTGGCGGCTATGCCGGTAACCAGGTGCAGGGTGCGATGCAGGATAGTGATACCTACACCACAACTCAGCAGCGCTGCAAAACCGTCTATGACAAGTCGGAAAAAATGCTGGGCTATGACGTAACGTACAAAATTGGCGATCAGCAGGGCAAAATCCGCATGGATAAAGACCCTGGCACGCAAATTCCACTGGATGGAAATGGCCAGCTGGTTCTGAATAACAAAGTGTAAAAAAGATGTTCTCTGAATTTAGCTCCTCATGCGCTCAGGCTGAGGAGCTTTTTTTTGCGTCAGATTTTGAGTAGCTCAGGCCACAGCCGCAGCGTGGTTTCGCTAATATTCTGCAGTTTTTCCAGCGTGGCTCCTTCACGGGCGCTGATCGACATCCCCTGCAAAATACAGCTCAGGTATTGCGCCAGAAGCTGAGGATTGCACTGCGCAGGGATTTCACCGCGCTGCTGACGCTGCGCCAGAAATGCGCAGAGGGTCTCCTCCTGCATGGCATGTCGCGATTTCACCGTATTGGCAATCTCTTTAGAGGACGCCGCCAGGGTGGCAGAGGTATTAATCATAAAGCAGCCCGCAGGAGTGTCTTTACTGGTGAAGCAGGTCGCAACGGCGGTGAAATAGTCGCGAAGCGCCTGTTCGACGCTTTTCTCTTCACAGAACAGCTGGGCTTCGTGTTTCGCCGCAAAGCGCGAAATGTACCTGTCCAGCACCGCCCTGAACAGCCCCTCTTTATTGGTAAATTCGGCATACAGCGTCGGCGCTTTGGCTCCGGTGGCTTCTACCAGATCGGAAAGCGAGGTTGCTTCATACCCATGTTGCCAGAAGAGAGTCATGGCCTTATCAAGCGCTGCATCCCTGTCAAACACTTTTGGTCGGCCACGGCTTTTCTTCGCACAACTCGTGACATCGGTTGTCATTTGCCGTTGGTCCTCTGTTGGTTTGGTGAACGACCATTATAAAAATAAACGCAACCCATCACCAGTCCAGAATGCTTAAAAATAAATTAATCATATATGTATGAAAAATAACAATTTTAAAATTAAGTTAACGCTCGTTATAAAATTATGTTGACGCGTGACCTGGATCACATTTATGATTTATCTATCGATCGTTAACTAAATGATTAACGACCTCCAAATTCATCTGCTAAAGGTAAACATCATGAAAAACGTAAAAACCCTCATCGCTGCCGCTGTCCTGAGTTCACTCTCTTTCGCAAGCTTTGCTGCTGTACAGGTGCAATCCACCCCAGCTGACCAGCATAAAGTCGGGACAATCTCTGCCTCTGCCGGTACTAACCTGGGTTCCCTGGAAGATCAGCTGGCACAAAAAGCGCAAGAGATGGGTGCAAAATCTTACCGCATCACCTCCGTGACCGGTCCTAACACCCTGCACGGCACGGCTGTCATCTACAAATAAGCCGGGCATAAACCCTCATTTATGCCACTGCAATAAAAAAGGCCCTGCTCAGCAGGGCCTTTTTTTATTTCTGATTTACATCGACTGCGCGACGACGCCGTTATGCCGGGTGACGTCGGTCGGCATGCCTGACCGCGCTTCCATCGCACGCTCCATCACCACGCTATTGGTATTCGCATTCGTTTTGAAGCTTACCATCGCGGCATTCAGGTTAATGGGCAGCGTCTGCGGATCGTCGCCAATATTTTTCGATAACGGCTGGTGAATTTCAACCAGCCGCACGCCGCCGGGCTCCTCAGAAACCTTAATCGGCGTATTGATAATATTTACTTTGGTTCCCGGCGTAACGACGTTAAACAGCGTTTTGATATCGTCATCGCGCAGACGAATACAGCCGGAGCTGACGCGCATGCCGATGCCAAAGTCCGCATTCGTTCCGTGCAGCAGGTAAACACCGCCGTATGCCGCGAGGCGGATCGCGTGGTGACCCATTGGATTATCCGGACCTGCCGGCACCACGGCGGGAAGATCGATCCCCTGGGCCTTATAGCGGGCGCGAATGTTGGCCGTCGGAGTCCAGGTTGGATTCGCGCGTTTATCCGAGACGGTGGTGACCATTGTTGGCGTCAGCGTGTCGCCGCCCAGCTGGCCAATACCAATAGGGTAGACCGTCACTTCGTTTTTACCCGGCGGGTAATAGTACAGGCGCAGCTCGGCCAGGTTAATCACCATCCCCTCGCGCGGGGCGTCCGGCAGGATAGTCTGTAACGGGATGGTCAGTACGCTGCCCGCGCGCGGGACATACGGATCGACGCCGGGGTTCGCCTGCAGCAGGGCCAGAAAACCGACGTTATATTTTTTGGCAATCGCTTCCAGTGACCCCCCATTGTTTTCAACCACGTGAAAGCGGTTCTCACCCACTACCTTGCTGCCGGGAGGGGGTAGGGCCCAGGTGTTTGCCCGAGCGGGAAGCGCAACCGCGACGGTGGCTACCAGCGCAAACAGGGTCATCCAGCGAGTAAAACGCGAAGAGATCATCATCACCATAATCCATGCAAATGATAAGGTTATTGTTTTATAAGGCGTTAAATATAATTATGGCGAATGGGTGTGTCGGGAAGATCGGGTGAAGTGCAAAGAGTTTGTAAATTGTCCCCCCGTAGCGCTGGGCTAACAGGGGGAAGGGAGGTCAGGCGATCGCGTTCTCTTCCAGCTGACGCATGAAGTTACGCACCCATTCCATACGGGTTTTGCGCTCCGTCAGCTCCTGGGTAAATTTCAGACGGGTTGGACCATCCAGACGGAAATGCTGCGGCTGTTTTTGCAGCAGGCCGATCAGCCACATCGGGTTGACGTGATTCTTCTCGGCGAATTCAATCACGCCGCCTTTTTCATTGCCTTCGAGCTTGCGGATCCCCAGCTTTTGCGCCTGCTGGCGCAGCCTCGCGATATCCAGCAAATTTCTCGCCGCATCGGGCAGCAGACCAAAGCGGTCGATCAGCTCCACCTTGATCTCTTCCAGCTCGTTCTCCTTCTTCGCGCTGGCGATGCGCTTGTAGAATGAGAGACGGGTATTCACGTCCGGAATAAAATCGTCCGGCAGCAGGGAAGGCATACGCAGCTCAACCTCGGTCTGCTGGCTGGTGAGATCTTCCAGCGACGGCTCGCGTCCGGCCTTCAGGGCATCAACCGCGTTTTCCAGCAGCTCCATATAGAGCGAGAAGCCGATGGTCTCCATGGAGCCGCTCTGGTCTTCACCCAGCAGCTCGCCGGCACCGCGGATTTCGAGATCGTGTGTTGCCAGCGCAAAGCCTGCCCCGAGGTCTTCCAGCGAGGCGATGGCTTCCAGACGCTTTTGCGCATCGGTGGTCATCGCTTTCGGATGCGGCGTAAGCAGCCAGGCGTAGGCCTGATGGTGCGAACGTCCGACGCGGCCGCGCAGCTGGTGAAGCTGTGCAAGGCCAAAGTGATCCGCGCGTTCAATGATGATGGTGTTTGCCGTCGGAATGTCGATCCCGGTCTCAATGATGGTGGTGCACACCAGCACGTTAAAGCGCTGGTGATGGAAGTCGTTCATTACCCGTTCCAGCTCGCGCTCGCGCATCTGCCCGTGACCGATAGCAATACGCGCTTCCGGCACCAGCTCTGCCAGCCTGTCGGCGGCTTTCTGGATGTTTTCCACGTCGTTGTAGAGGTAGTAGACCTGCCCCCCACGAAGCACTTCACGCAGAATGGCCTCGCGTACCACCAGATTATCGTACTCGCGAACGAAGGTTTTCACCGCCAGACGGCGCGCCGGCGGCGTGGCGATAATCGACAGATCGCGCATGCCGCTCATCGCCATGTTCAGGGTTCGCGGGATTGGCGTTGCGGTCAGGGTGAGGATATCGACGTCGGCGCGCATCGCTTTGATGCGTTCTTTATGGCGCACCCCGAAGCGGTGCTCTTCGTCGACGATCAGCAGCCCCAGATCTTTCCACTTCACGTCGCTCTGCAGCAGCTTGTGGGTGCCGATCAGAATATCGATTTTGCCTTCGCTGGCCTGTTCCAGAATCTGAGTCTGTTCTTTGGTGCTGCGAAAACGCGACAGCATCTCGATACGTACCGGCCAGTTGGCGAAACGGTCGCGGAAGTTGTCGAAGTGCTGCTGAGCGAGCAGGGTGGTCGGCACCAGCACCGCTACCTGCTTGTTGTTTTCCACCGCAAGGAAGGCGGCGCGCATCGCCACTTCGGTTTTACCGAAGCCGACGTCGCCGCAGACTAAGCGGTCCATAGCCAGCGGCTGGCACATGTCGCTCAGCACGGCGTTAATGGCCTGGGCCTGATCGGGCGTGGTTTCAAACGGGAAGCTGTCGCAGAACAGCTGATACTGTTCTTTATCATGCTTAAAGGCGAAGCCCTGTTTGGCCGCGCGCTGGGCGTAGATATCCAGCAGCTCGGCAGCCACATCGCGCACTTTTTCCGCGGCCTTCTGGCGCGCGCGTGCCCAGGCATCGCCGCCCAGCTTGTGCAGCGGCGCATTGTCTTCTGCACCGCCCGCGTAGCGGCTGATCAGATGCAGGGAGGAGACCGGAACATACAGTTTGGCGTCGTTAGCATAGGTCAGCATCAGGTATTCACCTTTGATGCCGCCCGCTTCCAGCGTGGTCATCCCCTGATAGCGCCCAACGCCGTGCTCCAGGTGAACAATCGGCTGGCCAGGATGCAGCTCGGCCAGGTTACGGATCAGCGTGTCCGGGTTGATGGTCCGACGGCTGTCCTGACGGCGGCGCGCGACGCGCTCGCCCAGCAGGTCGCTTTCGCAAACCAGCGCGAGGTTGTTAAGCGTGTCGATGAACCCGTGCTCGGCGGCGCCAATCATCAGGTAACGACCGGTTCCAGTCGCTTCGCTCAGACGCAGGATGCGCTTCGGCGCCACCTTAATGCGTCCCAGCAGCTCACCTAAAGCTTCGCGGCGGCCTTCACTCTCAACGGAGAACACCACCGGGCCGGTAAAGGACTCGAGGAACTTGCGCAGATTATCCAGCGGGGATTTCTGCTGCGCCTGAACGGCCAGGTCCGGCAGCGTCCGGAAGGCGAGGTTGGTGTTAGCGGCCTTATCGGCAAGCGAATCGGTTTTGAGCTGCATGCGCGGCCAGCGCTTCAGCTCGGCGTTGAGCTCGTCGGCGCGCAGCCACAGGGCTTCCGGCGGCAGCAGCGGACGCATCGGGTCAACGCCCCGGTTTTCAAAGCGGGCGCGGGTTTCGCTCTCGAAGCGGCTGGCGCTGGCGTCGATATCCCCGGTGTTTACAATCAGCGTATTCGCCGGGAAGTAGCTGAACAGGGCAGGCAGCGGCTCGTTGAAGAACAGCGGCTGCCAGTATTCGATCCCGGCAGGAAGCGTGCCTTTACTGACCTGCTGATAAATATGTTCCGCGTCGCGCTTCACCTCAAACTTATCGCGCCACTGGCTGCGGAAAAGTTCGATAGCGGTTTTGTCCGTGGGGAACTCATGCGCGGGCAGTAAATTGATGGACTCTACTTCCTCCAGCGTGCGCTGCGTGTCGGCGTCGAATACGCGCAGGCTGTCGATTTCATCATCAAAGAAATCCAGACGATAGGGCTGGTCGCTGCCCATCGGGTAAAGATCGAGCAGCGCGCCGCGGGTCGCGTATTCCCCGTGCTCCATCACCTGGTCGACATGGCGATAGCCGGCACCGTCTAGCTGCGCGCGCAGGGCATCACGGGACAGGCGCTGGCCTTTTTTCATCACCAGCGTGTGACCGTGCAGGTAGCTGTGTGGACAGACGCGCTGCATCAGGGTGTTTACCGGCACAATCAGCACGCCGCGCTGCATGGTTGGCAGCTGATAGAGCGTCGACAGGCGCGAGGAGATGATCTCCTGATGCGGAGAGAAGCTGTCATACGGCAGCGTTTCCCAGTCGGCCAGGCTGAACACCAGGCTATCGGTGAACTGACGAATTTCGTCGTGCAGGCGCAGGGCGTTTTGCATGTCCGGGGCAACCAGAATAACCGGCCCTGGATGACGCTCGGCGATTTCCGCCACCAGCGTGGCGCACGCCGCGCCCGTGAGTTCACCCAGCTGGCGCTGGTCGCCCGCTTTGACAGGCAAGGAATAACGATAGTGTTCAGGCATGGCTATGTCAGAGTCTCTTATGGATATACCAACAGTATTGGGGCATATCACTGATACGCAATGTCTTTATTATCCTCGATCGTTTTACATAAGCAAATCGTAACCGCACGGCAGGGCTAAACGCCCCCGAAACGGGGGCGGAGAGGGCATTAACGCGTAGAAAGTGACAGGGGAAGCGAGGACGGAGGAGAGAAGAAAACGTCCCCAAACAGCGCGCTGGAGAGTTTACGCACCCCAAGCCCGACAAGGGTACAGATAAGCAGGCTGGCAAACGGGTAGATCAGAATTAAGGACAGTTCGGCCCAGACCGGCCAGTATGCGGCATTCATTTCGCCAATCAGGAACAGGCTAAAGGCCTCAATCAGGATGCGGTGGGTGGTATAAATCGCAATGGTATTTGAGCCAATCACATTCAGCAGATTGTTCGGGTGAACGGCGTAGCGCTGCTCAAGGCTATAGAACAGCTTCATGATCAACACAATCGACAGCAATGAGAGCAGCAGCGGAACGTTAGCAAACCACAGCACCACGGAGACGGCGGCGAAAGCACCGGTTGCCAGCCAGCTGCGGCGCAGATTGACGCTTTTCATCCACGCCATCAGCTCTGCGCCATACCACGCCCCGAGGCTGTAGTAGATCATGTTGCGTACCACGCTGTTCATTCCCCACCACGGCAGCGGCAGGAAGTTAATCGCAATGCTTGCCAGCGCCAGCAGTCCCAGTACCGGCAGCTTCCAGCGGCTTAGCAGTTTACATAGCGTGAAGTAGACCACCAGAGCATACAGATACCATAGACTGGTGCTGGCGGTGACCATCCCCAGCACAAATCCTGAGAACGAGTCGGCGTAGGCAGCGTTCGACGAGGCGGCGAGCTCGCGCTCGGGTGCCAGCCAGGCGTTCAGGTGGGTCAACGCCTGCCATTGCAGGACGCCCCACAGCGCCAGGACCCAGACAATGCTCCAGATCCGTTTGTCGAAACTGGTTCGCCAGCCCACTTCGTCAATATAACGACGGATCAGATAGCCGGAGATGAAGAAGAAGACCGGCATACGAAACGGTGCGAGATAGAGGTTAAAATAGACCCAGCATTTGGCGAGAAGGCCGGAGAGCGGGTGTTGCAGCCCGATCAGATGCGGATAAAACGTGATAACCGAATGATAGATAACCACCAGGCAGATACACAGCCCTTTTATCTGGTTAATCCATAATGCTTTTTGCTTCATTGTTCGCCACTACCTTATTGCCATAAACGAACGGGCAATTGTTGTTAAACGAAGCCGGGATGTAATGGGTAACAGTCTGTATCCGGTGGTTTTTCGGAAAAGGTGGAGCTCGTGAGGTGAGTATTCAGACAATAGCACCCTGATTTATCTGAATTTTTCGGAAAAATGATTACCAAAGCTTACTGTTTCAGTCATTTACGCTTAACGGATTCGCTTATATACTCGTGGGTCTGCTATCAGCAAACAGACGGATTTCATGTATCAACCTGTCGCACTCTTCATAGGCTTACGTTACATGCGTGGGCGCGCCGCGGACCGCTTCGGTCGCTTTGTCTCCTGGCTTTCGACTATTGGCATTACGCTTGGCGTGATGGCACTGGTGACGGTGCTTTCCGTCATGAATGGATTCGAACGCGAGCTGCAAAACAACATCCTGGGGCTGATGCCGCAGGCCGTTCTCTCATCCTCCAACGGTTCGGTTAACCCGCAACAGCTGCCGGAAAGCGCGGCGAAGTTACAGGGCGTCACGCGCGTAGCACCGTTGACGACCGGCGACGTGGTGCTGCAAAGCGCCCGCAGCGTGGCGGTCGGCGTGATGCTGGGTATCGACCCGGCGCAAAACGATCCGCTAACGCCGTATCTGGTTAACGTGAAGCAGACCGATCTGGAAGCCGGAAAATACAACGTGATTCTGGGTGAACAGCTTGCCGGACAGCTTGGCGTCAACCGTGGCGATCAGCTGCGCGTGATGGTGCCTTCTGCCAGCCAGTTTACGCCGATGGGGCGTTTGCCAAGCCAGCGCCTGTTCAACGTGATTGGTACCTTTGCCGCCAACAGCGAAGTCGATGGCTACCAGATGCTGGTTAACATTCAGGATGCTTCACGCCTGATGCGCTACCCGGCTGGGAATATCACCGGCTGGCGCCTGTGGCTCGACGCACCGCTGAAGGTCGATACCCTCAGCCAGCAAAAACTGCCGGACGGCACCAAATGGCAGGACTGGCGCGAGCGCAAAGGTGAATTGTTCCAGGCCGTGCGGATGGAAAAAAACATGATGGGGCTGCTGCTGAGCCTGATCGTGGCCGTGGCCGCATTTAACATCATTACCTCGCTGGGCCTGATGGTAATGGAGAAGCAGGGCGAAGTCGCCATTCTGCAAACCCAGGGGCTCACGCCGCGCCAGATCATGGCGGTGTTTATGGTGCAGGGGGCCAGCGCAGGCATCATCGGCGCGCTGCTCGGCGCCGTGCTGGGGGCATTGCTTGCCAGCCAGCTTAATAACTTAATGCCGATCATCGGCGCGCTGCTGGACGGCGCGGCGCTGCCGGTGGCTATCGAGCCGCTGCAGGTGGCCGGTATTGCGCTGGCCGCGATGGCCATTGCGCTGCTTTCTACGCTTTATCCTTCCTGGCGCGCCGCCGCCACTCAACCCGCTGAGGCTTTACGTTATGAATAAGATCCTGTTGCAATGCGACAACCTGTCCAAACGCTATCAGGAAGGCACTGTGCAAACCGACGTGCTGCACAATGTGAGCTTTAGCGTGGGTGAAGGCGAAATGATGGCGATTGTCGGCAGCTCCGGCTCCGGCAAAAGTACGCTGCTGCATCTGCTGGGCGGGCTGGATACGCCAACCAGCGGCGACGTGATTTTTTCCGGCCAGCCGATGAGCAAAATGTCCTCCGCGGCGAAGGCCGAGCTGCGCAACCGCGAGCTGGGCTTTATCTACCAGTTCCACCACCTGCTACCGGATTTCACGGCGCTGGAAAACGTGGCGATGCCGCTGCTGATTGGCAAAAAGAAACCGGCAGAAATTAACGCGCGCGCCAGCGACATGCTGAAAGCGGTAGGGCTGGGCCATCGCGGTAATCATCGTCCCTCTGAGCTTTCCGGCGGCGAGCGCCAGCGCGTGGCGATTGCCCGTGCGCTGGTCAACAACCCGCGTCTGGTGCTGGCGGATGAGCCTACCGGTAACCTGGATGCCCGCAATGCGGACAGTATTTTCCAGCTTCTGGGCGAGCTGAACGCCTCGCAGGGGACCGCGTTTCTGGTCGTAACCCACGATCTGCAGCTGGCAAAACGCATGGGGCGTCAGCTTGAGATGCGCGACGGTCATCTGAACGCGGAACTGACCCTGATGGGAGCAGAGTAATGGCGTCACCGTTATCGTTACTCATTGGTTTACGTTTTAGCCGCGGCCGTCGTCGCGGCGGCATGGTGTCGCTGATCTCCGTCATTTCGACCATCGGTATTGCGCTGGGCGTGGCGGTGCTGATTGTCGGCTTAAGCGCGATGAACGGTTTTGAGCGCGAGCTGAATAACCGCATTCTGGCGGTGGTGCCGCACGGGGAGATCGAGCCGGTTAACCAGCCATGGACGAACTGGAGCGATGCGCTCACCAAAGTTGAAAAAGTGCCGGGCATTGCCGCGGCCGCGCCCTACATCAACTTTACCGGGCTGGTGGAGAGCGGGGTAAACCTGCGCGCCATTCAGGTGAAAGGGGTCAACCCCGTCCAGGAGGCGCGCCTCAGCGCGCTGCCAAACTATGTGCAGAACGGCGCGTGGGCCAATTTTAAGGCTGGCGAGCAGCAGATCATCATGGGTAAAGGCGTTGCCGATGCCCTGAAAGTGAAGCAGGGCGACTGGGTGTCGATCATGATCCCGAACGCCAGCGCCGACCACAAACTGCAGCAGCCTAAGCGCGTGCGCCTGCACGTCACCGGTATTCTTCAGCTGAGCGGTCAGCTCGATCACAGTTTCGCCATGGTGCCGATGGAAGATGCGCGCCAGTATCTGGATATGGGCGACAGCGTGACGGGTATTGCCATTAAGGTGAACGACGTCTTTAACGCCATCAGGCTGGTACGCGACGCGGGCAGCGTGACCAATAACTATGTCTACATCAAAAGCTGGATCGGCACTTACGGGTATATGTACCGTGATATCCAGATGATCCGCGCCATCATGTATCTGGCGATGGTGCTGGTGATTGGTGTGGCGTGCTTTAATATCGTCTCGACGCTGGTGATGGCGGTCAAGGACAAGAGCGGCGACATCGCCGTGCTGCGTACGCTGGGGGCGAAAGACGGTCTTATTCGCGCCATCTTCGTCTGGTACGGTTTACTGGCAGGGCTGTTTGGCAGCCTGTGCGGCGTGGTAATTGGCGTGGTGGTTTCCCTGCAGCTGACCCCAATTATCAACGGGATCGAAAAGCTTATTGGCCACCAGTTCCTGTCGGGTGATATCTATTTTATTGACTTCCTGCCGTCTGAACTGCACTGGCTGGACGTTTTTTATGTGCTGGTTACAGCACTTTTACTGAGTCTGCTGGCAAGCTGGTATCCGGCGCGTCGCGCAAGCCGAATTGATCCGGCGAGGGTATTAAGTGGCCAGTAATTACGTCATGATCTAGCGGCTTTCGGGCCGCCAGGTTAAAAGAGGAATGCGTTATGTATTACGGATTTGATATTGGCGGCACCAAGATTGCGCTCGGCGTGTTTGATAAAGACCTCAAGCTGCAGTGGGAAACCCGCGTTCCCACGCCGCGCGAAAGCTACGACGAATTTTTAACCGCGATTGCCGCGCTGGTGGCGCAAGCTGATGAACGCTTTGGAGAGAAAGGCAGCGTCGGCATCGGCATTCCCGGGATGCCCGAAACCGACGACGGCACGCTGTATGCCGCCAACGTGCCTGCCGCCAGCGGTAAACCTCTCCGCGCCGATCTCTCTGCCCTCCTTGAACGCGACGTGCGTTTAGACAATGATGCCAACTGCTTTGCGCTCTCCGAAGCCTGGGATGATGAATTCCGTCGCTATCCGCTGGTGATGGGGCTGATCCTCGGTACGGGCGTTGGCGGTGGGATCGTTATTAATGGCAAACCGATTACCGGGCGCAGCTATATCACCGGCGAGTTCGGTCACATCCGTCTGCCGGTGGATGCGCTGGAAGTGGTGGGGCGTGATTTTCCGCTGACCCGCTGCGGCTGCGGCCAGCACGGCTGTATTGAGAACTACCTCTCAGGCCGCGGGTTTGCATGGCTTTACGAACACTTCTATCATCAGAAACTTGAGGCCCCTCAAATCATTTCCCTGTGGGAGCAAGGGGATGCGCAGGCGCGTGAGCACGTCGAGCGCTATCTGGATCTGCTGGCGGTGTGTCTGGGAAATATTCTCACCATCGTCGACCCGGATCTGCTGGTGATCGGGGGAGGGCTGTCAAACTTTACCGCGATTACGGAACGGTTGTCCGGGCGTTTGCCCCGACATTTATTGCCGGTTGCCCGCGTGCCGCGTATTGAACGCGCGCGACACGGGGACGCAGGAGGCATGCGCGGAGCCGCATTCCTTCATCTCACCGATTAGTTTACGAGGTTTCTATGCTGTCGCGTCGCCAGGGTCGACTCAGCCGTTTTCGCAAAAACAAACGCCGCTTGCGTGAGCGCTTGCGCCAGCGGATCTTTTTCAGAGACAGAATGATGCCAGAAGCGATGGATAAACCCAGAGTGGTGGTGCTGACCGGAGCGGGGATCTCCGCCGAGTCAGGAATTCGAACCTTCCGCGCGGCGGACGGGCTGTGGGAAGAGCACCGCGTGGAGGATGTGGCCACGCCGGAAGGCTTTGCCCGCGATCCGGATCTCGTGCAGGCGTTTTACAACGCCCGCCGCCGTCAGCTTCAGCAGCCTGAAGTCGCGCCGAATGCGGCGCATCTGGCGCTGGCGAAGCTGGAAGAGGCGCTGGGCGATCGTTTTCTGCTGGTGACGCAGAATATCGACAACCTGCACGAGCGGGCCGGTAACAAGAACATCATCCACATGCACGGCGAGCTGCTCAAGGTTCGCTGCGCCTGGAGCGGTCAGGTGCTGGACTGGAAAGAGGACGTGCTGCCAGAGGATAAGTGCCACTGCTGCCAGTTCCCGTCGCGCCTGCGTCCGCACGTGGTCTGGTTCGGCGAAATGCCGCTGGGAATGGATGAGATCTACAGCGCGCTGGCGATGGCCGACGTGTTTATTGCCATCGGCACATCCGGTCATGTTTACCCGGCGGCGGGGTTTGTCCACGAAGCGCGACTGCACGGTGCACATACGGTAGAACTCAATCTTGAGCCAAGCCAGGTGGGCAGCGAGTTTGAAGAGAAACACTACGGTCTGGCAAGCACGGTCGTCCCGGCGTTTGTCGACAAGCTGCTGAAAGGGCTGTAACGATAATCGCGTGAAAAGGCACCCGTCCTTCGGGTGCCTTATTATTTATGAATGAAAGAACGCCAGCGTCTTCTCCAGCGATTTAGCCTGCTCATCCAGCGAGAGCGCCGCCGCAGAGATCTGCTGAACCAGAGAGGTGTTCTGCTGGGTTGTGCTGTCCATCTGATTAACGGCGGTGCTGACCTGGCTAATCCCCCGATTCTGCTCGTCCAGCGCCTGAACAATATCGTTGATGACCAGATGCACATGCGATACCGCCTCAATCACCTGTTTCATCATCACACCGGTCTCATTGACCAGCTCAACGCCTTTGCTGACGCGGCCTGAGGACTCGGCAATAAGCTGAGAGATCTCTTTTGCCGCGTTAGCGCTTCGCTGGGCAAGATTGCGCACTTCCCCTGCGACTACCGCGAAGCCGCGCCCCTGTTCGCCAGCCCGTGCCGCTTCAACGGCAGCATTCAGCGCCAGGATATTGGTCTGGAAGGCGATACCGTCGACGATGCTGTTAATCTCACCGATCTTACGCGCGCTCTCATCAATTTCCCCAATCACCACGACCACGTCGTTTACCAGCGTTTCGCCATGCCCGGCGAGGCTTGCGGCACGATCGGTCAGCGTGGTCGCCTTGTGGGCGTTGTCGGCATTATTTTTCACCGTGACCGAAATCTCTTCCATGCTGGCCGCCGTTTCAACAATCGCAGCCGCCTGTTCTTCGGTTCGCGAAGCGAGGTCAAGGTTGCCCGCTGAAATTTCGCTGGTTCCGCCGTGCACGGAATGGCTGGCTTCGCTGATGTTGCCGACGATGCGCTTGAGCTGCGTCTGCATGGTGTGCAGGGCATAAAAAATGCTGTGGGTATCCCCGGAACGCACCGGGATGGTGTTGTTCAAATCCCCTCGGGCAACGGCCAGGGCAATACCGGCGGCCTCTGAAGGTTCTCCCCCCACCGGACGATCAACTTTGCGGGTAAAGATCTGCGCCATCACCAGGCTCACCGCAACAATGCTTAACACCATCATGACAAGGGCTTTGAGTAAAAATGCGCGCGCTTCGGCCATCACTTCGCTGACCGGGGTGACAATGGCGAGTTTCCACGGCGTCTGGCTGTTACCGACGGCGATCTCCTGCCAGGTGATAAACACCTCTTCATTGAGCTGCGGGTCGTTTACCCGAATGACCTCATGGCCAGCAATTTTGCCCGCGTAAGGCTTGCCTGCAGCACGTTTGTCCGGGCTGGACACAACGTTGTTACCCGCTGAAAGGAGCATGGCGTAGCCTGTGCCGTTCCACGGTTTAATCGCGCCGATCGTCGATTGCAGCGTGGCCAGGGAGAAGTCAGAGGTGACCGAACCCAGAAACTGACCGTCACGCATGATGGGGGCGGCAATCGAGGTGAGCATCACGTCTACACCGTTGTAGGGATAAATATAGGGCTCGATGATCACGTCTTTATGCCTTTGTTTCGGCAGCAGATAATAATCACCGCTGCCGGGCGTTTCGATGTCCGTCAGCAGGTGCAATGCCGGTTTGCCGGTGGCGTCCCGGTCAACGTAGCGGGCGTAGCGTCCGGCAGGATCTTCACCGCTCTGACCGGCAAAGGCGGCATCTTTATCGTCGAACGCGTTGGGCTCAAAGGCCATCGACATGGAGAGAAACGATGGATGAGCCGACAGATAGTGAATGAGCAGCTGGTTCAGGCTCTGGCGATCGGATACCCCCGCCTCGCGCAGCGCCAGGGCACTGTTGCCCATGTCCCGGGCGGCAGTCAGGGCAGAATCCAGCTGTTTGCTGACCTGCAACGATTGCACCTCGGCAATCTGGCGGATATGTTTCCTGGCCAGAACCTCCTGCTGTGCCATCCACTGCCACATCATAAATCCGATAGTTGCCGTAAAGCCCACCGTTACGGTGAGGAAAATGGACAATAGCATCAACGTCTTGACGCTTATTTTTTTTCTTCTGACCATGGCGTCTTTCATTCTCATCTCCCGTAATATCGTGCATGTAAGGCAGGCACATATTCCTTATCGGTTATTTTCTCCTCTTTCTGTAGGTCGCCTGGTATATTTAATTTAAATTTTAATTTTTAAATCCAGTTAATTAGTGTGGATGCTTTTATTTTGTGCATTCAATCAAAATAGTGCTCGATAATGCTCGTTATCGTCGTGTAGAAAGAGGATGCTAATAAATATAAAGCTGTAGAGGAGGATGGGATATGTACGGATTTATTGCGCGACAACCCATTTTTAACCCTGAGATGAAGACGGTGGCCTACGAGCTGCTCTTCAGAGATGGGATGACAAACCGTTTTCCGGATGTGTCGGCGGAATATGCCACCTCCAGGATGATATCAGATCAATTTTTATGCGTGCCGTCCCAGCGTATCGCCGGGGCACATACGTCGTTTATTAATTTCCCTTCGCGAATGGTCATAGACCGCAGTGGAGAAGCGCTGGATAAAGAGAGCGTGGTCATTGAGATCCTTGAAGATGCTGTACCGGGGGCTGAACTCTTGCAGGCCGTTAAGGAAATGAATGCGCACGGTTACCAATTCGCACTTGATGATTTCACCCTCGCACCTGAATGGGATGTTTTTTTACCCTATATTTCAATACTGAAATTCGACGTCAGAAATTATACCTTAGCGCAAATTAAACAGTATCTGAATGCACGTAAAGATCTGACCGGACATATTAAATATCTCGCTGAAAAAATTGAGACTAAAGAGGAATTCAGCCAATACAGGGAAGAGGGATTCTCGCTGTTTCAGGGCTATTTTTTCTGCCGTCCGGAGGTCATTAAATATAAACGGCTATCGCAAAATCAGCTGGCGATTTTTCGGCTGCAAATGGAGGTTGGGCGCAATAAACCTGATTTTCGAATTATCGAGTCGTTGATTAAAACCGATCTCACGCTGTCCTGGAAGATTATGCGCTACATGAAACACACCGCATTTAAACATATCGGTGCCTGTAATTTCAGTAAGTTAACCCTGAGTGAAGTGCTCAGATACCTTGGGGAGAACCAGCTGAGGCGGTTTGTTGCCGTCGTGGTCCTCGCCAGTGCGGGCAATGACACCGTCAGCGAGCTTTACCCGTTGAGTATGATGCGCGGAAAGTTCTGTGAACTGATTGCTGAGACGATGAAAGAACCCGCGCTGGCTGAAAATGCCTTCACGTGCGGCCTGTTTTCTCTGCTCGATACCCTCCTCGAACAGCCGATGGCCGAGTTGATGAAGCAAATTGCGGTCCCGCAGAGCGTGAGCAATGCGCTGTGCCATCAGGAGGGACGGTTAGCCGATATGGTGAACCTGTGTCGATACTATGAACAGCAGCAGTGGGACGAGGCGACCAGAGTTCGTCAGGCGCTGGGTCTGTCGGATGAGGATGTGGTTGAGGCGATGAGAAAGGCGACAATCTGGGCAGGAGAGAACGCGGTCAGTTAATCCTTCCTCACGCCGTACGGGCGGCGTGAGGAGGAACGCGATACCGTTTAGCGGCCCGCTTTTAATTTCTGGTAATACTCTTCGTAGAGGCGGCTGGCGTCACCGACATCGTTCTGCCATTCACCTTTGCTGATGGTTTCGGCATCCGGGTAGAGCGATTTATCGTTAGCCACTTCAGGCTTCAGCAGCTTGCGCGCCGCGAGGTTTGGCGTCGGGTAGCCAATCGTCTCGGCAACCTGTTTCGCCACGTCCGGGCGCAGCAGGAAGTTAATTAACTTATGCGCCCCTTCAACGTTTTTCGCGTTGGCGGGGATCGCAAGGCTGTCCATCCAGAATATCCCGCCTTCTTTCGGCCAGACCACCTCAAGCGGCGTACCGGCCTGGCGGGCAACATACGCAGATCCGTTCCACACCATCCCCAGATTTACTTCACCTTCCATATACGGGTTTGCCGGGTTATCAGAGTTGAACGCCGCCACGTTAGGCATCAGCTTTTTCAGCTCGGTATACGCCGCTTCAATCTCTTTGGGATCCGTCGTGTTGCCTGAGTAGCCCAGCTTGCGCAGCGCGACCTGGAACACTTCACGTGCATCGTCGGTTAACAGCAGGCTGCTTTTATATTCCGGTTTCCACAGATCGGCCCAGCTTGTCACCGTTTTCGGATCGACGGCATCGCTGTTCACGCCAATCGCCGTCGCGCCCCAGATGTAAGGAATCGAGTAATCGTTATTCGGGTCGAACGGCTTGTTAAGCATCTCCGGATCGAGGTTTGAAAAATGGGTTAGCCTGGTTTTGTCGATCTTCTGGATCATGCCCTCTTTGCGCATTTTGTCGACAAAGTAGGTCGAGGGCACGACCAGATCGTACGCGCCGTCTTTGTAGGTTTTGAGCTTGGCGTACATGGTTTCATTCGACTCGTAGGTCGAGTAGATAACCTTGATACCCGTCTCCTTCGTGAACTGTTCCAGCAGGCCCGGTGGCACGTATTCGGTCCAGTTGTAGAAGTAGAGCGTTTTGCTGTCATCAGCGTGCGCGGCACCCATGCCAAGCGCCAGTGCCGCAGCGGCGAGCATTTTTTTCATTTCATTGTCCCCTGAGATTTTGTTTTATCACGAGCAATAAGCTGGCTGGTAACCACCAGCACCAGCGAAAACACCAGCAGTATGGTCGCCAGCGCGTTCACCTCGGGCGAGACGCCGACTTTCACCATTGAATAGATCTTCAACGGCAGAATTTCATAGCTCGGGCCCGTCACGAAGGAGGAGACCACCACGTCATCCATCGACAGGGTGAAGCTAAGCAGCCACCCGGCCGCCACGGCAGGCATCGCCAGCGGCAGGATGATTTTACGCAGAATCGTCATCTCGCTGGCACCCAGATCTTTCGCCGCCTCCAGCATGCGCACGTCGAATCCTTTCAGGCGCGCGTAGACGGTCACCACCACAAACGGCAGGCAGAAGGTGATATGTGAGAACAGCAGCGACCAGAAGCCCAGCTGCACGCCCAGCAGCATAAACAGCACCAGCAGCGAAATTGCCATCACGATGTCCGGTGACATCATCACCACGAACAGCATGCCGCTGACGAACGGCTTACCGCGAAAGCGGTAGCGGTACAGCGCCACGGCGGTAAGGGAGCCAATCAGCGTCGCGAAGGTGGCAGAGAAAATCGCCATCGTCAGCGAGTGCTGAGCGGCCTGCAGCAGGCTGTCATTGTTCATCAGCAGGCTGTACCAGTTGGTGGTAAAGCCCTGCCAGTTGATCCCAAAGCGCGAGCTGTTAAACGAGTTCACGATCAAAATGATAATCGGGATATAAAGGTAAGCGTAAATGGCGGTCATAAAACCGCCGCGAAGCAGTCGACCGATCATTCGAGTTCCACCTTCTTATTCAGCAGGCGAGAGGCTCGCCAGTAGACCAGCAGCATCAGGCCCATCACGACCGTCAGCGTAATGCTGGTGGCCGAACCGAACGGCCAGTCGCGAATGTTCAGGAACTGGCTTTTAATGACGTTACCAATCAGCAGGTTTTTCGCCCCGCCCATCAGATCCGACACGTAGAACAAGCCCATCGCCGGAAGCATTACCAGCAGACAGCCCGCAATAATGCCGGGCATGGTCAGCGGGATAATAATGCGGATGAAGGTCTGCAGCTTGTTAGCTCCCAGATCTTTTGCCGCCTCCAGCAGCGGTTTATCCAGCTTCTCGATGCTGGAGTAGAGCGGCATCACCATAAACGGCAGCAGGATATAGACCAGGCCGACAATCACCGCGCTCGGGGTAAACATGATGCGGATCGGCGTATCAATCACCCCCAGCCACAGCAGAAACTCGTTGAGATAGCCTTTAGTGCTGAGGAAGATTTTCAGCCCGTAAATGCGGATCAACGAGTTGGTCCAGAACGGTACAATCAGTAAAAACAGCAGCAGCGGACGCACCTTTTGCGGCAGGCCCGCGAGGAACCATGCGAAAGGATAACCCAGCACCAGACAGGCTAGAGTGGCAATCAGCGCCATATTGAGCGAGTGCAGCAGCACGTCAAAATAGAGCGGATCGAGCAGGCGCGCGTAGTTGTCCAGCGTAAAGACCAGCTTAACGAAGTTTGTATCGTCGCGGGTCAGGAAGCTGGTGGCAACGATCATCAGGTTGGGTAAAAAGACAAACAGCACAAGCCAACCGACGATCGTGGCGATCACCACATTCTGGAATTTACTTGTGTTCTTCATCAGCCAGCACAACCTCCCAGCTTTCTACCCAGTTGATAACCATTTTCTGGTCGAGAGAGTGGTCGAAGTCAGGGTCGTCTTCGTTAAAGAATTCGCTGACCATCACCATCTTGCCGTTCTCCAGCTCGACAACGGACTCCAGCGTCATCCCTTTGTAGTTGCGTTCGCGGATATAGCCGATAAGCCCCTCAGCCTCTGTATTGCCGTGAATTTCATCGACACGCAGATCTTCCGGGCGCAGCAGAACGTTGAGCTTTTGTCCCTTTTCGACGGGGAAATTCACCGTGATATTGCACTCGCGTCCTTCGACGCTGGCGCGAACGCGCTGGTCGTCCAGACGCTCAATCACCGTGGCGTCGAAGATATTGATCTCGCCAATGAAGCTGGCGACAAACAGATTCTTCGGCTCTTCGTAGATTTCGCGCGGCGTGCCGTCCTGCTCGATTTTGCCGTCGCGCATTACCACGATGCGATCGGACATGGTCAGGGCTTCTTCCTGATCGTGGGTGACAAACACAAAGGTAATGCCCAGTTTGCGCTGCAGGGCTTTGAGCTCGTTCTGCATCTGCTTGCGCAGCTTGTAATCCAGCGCCGAGAGGGATTCATCCAGCAGAAGCAGGCGAGGCTTATTGACCACGGCGCGGGCGATGGCCACGCGCTGCTGCTGGCCGCCGGAAAGCTGATGGGGTTTACGCTGGGCAAACGTCTCAAGCTGCACCATGCGCAGGGCGTCGGTGACGCGCGGTTCGATCTCGCTCGCCGGGGTTTTTTGCATCCGCAGGCCAAACGCCACGTTTTCAAACACGGTCATGTGTGGGAAAAGGGAATAGCTCTGGAAGACGGTATTGACGTGGCGATCTTCGGCGGGAACCCGGGTAATGTCCTGGTTTTCAAGATGGATTTGACCGTTATCGACGCTTTCCAGCCCCGCGATAAGGCGCAGTACGGTTGTTTTGCCGCAGCCAGAGGGGCCAAGCAGCGTAAGAAATTCACCGTCATTGATGGTGAGGTTGAGGTCGGAAATAACGTCTTTACCATCAAAACTTTTACGAATTCGTTCCAGTTGCACCAGCGGCGAACGTGAACGGGATTGTGTATTCAATTTTTGCGCTGTCCCATATAGACGCCTCAGGCAGCAGACTGAAGCGGGGTTTGTGTGTAACCACCTTGGTGACTCGTAATGAGGGCGGACATTCTACGGCAATCCCCTGCGATCGCCAATCCTTGTCACTGATTCATAAGCTACATTTACTAACGCATAACGATATAAACGGAAAATATTCTCGTTTGCGGGATAAAAGTGACCTGACGCAATATTTGCGTTTTGATGCTTATTGATAATGTTGTCACAAAAAGTGAGGGTGACTGCATGGATAAATTACTTGAGCGTTTTTTACAGTACGTTTCGCTGGATACCCAATCTAAACCGGGTGTTCGCCAGGTGCCGAGCACCGAAGGCCAGTGGAAGTTGTTAAACCTGCTTAAAGAGCAGCTTGACGCCATGGGGCTGGTCAACGTCACGTTAAGCGAGAAAGGCACTGTGATGGGAACGCTGCCGGCGAATGTCCAGGGAGATATTCCGGCGATTGGCTTCATCTCCCATGTCGACACCTCTCCGGATTTTAGCGGTAAACATGTGAACCCGCAGATTGTGGAAAATTACCGCGGCGGCGATATTGCGCTGGGCATTGGCGACGAAGTGCTCTCGCCCGTGATGTTCCCCGTGTTGCACCAGCTGCTGGGCCAGACGCTGATCACTACCGACGGTAAAACGCTGCTGGGGGCGGATGACAAGGCGGGTATCGCGGAGATCATGACCGCGCTGGCGGTGCTGAAGGGCAAAAATATCCCGCACGGTGATATCCGCGTGGCCTTTACGCCGGACGAAGAGGTCGGCAAGGGCGCTAAGCACTTCGACGTGGAGGCCTTTAACGCGCAGTGGGCCTATACCGTTGACGGCGGCGGCGTCGGTGAACTGGAGTATGAAAACTTCAACGCCGCGTCCGTCACGATCAAAATTGTCGGCAACAACGTTCACCCCGGTTCGGCGAAAGGCGTCATGGTGAACGCGCTGTCGCTGGCGTCACGAATTCATGCGGAAGTCCCGGCGGAAGAGAGCCCTGAACAGACCGAAGGGTATGAAGGTTTCTATCATCTGACCAGCATCAAAGGCACCGTGGACAGCGCGCAGATGCACTACATCATCCGCGATTTCGACCGCAAAGCCTTTGAGGCCCGCAAGCGTAAGATGATGGAGATCGCCAAGAAGGTCGGTAAAGGATTACACCCTGATTGCTATATTGAGCTGATCATTGAAGACAGCTATTACAACATGCGCGAGAAGGTGATGGCGCATCCGCACATTCTCGATATCGCCCAGCAGGCGATGCGCGACTGCGATATTGAACCGCAGCTGAAGCCGATTCGCGGCGGTACCGACGGTTCTCAGCTGTCGTTTATGGGGCTGCCGTGCCCGAACCTGTTTACCGGTGGCTATAACTACCATGGCAAGCATGAGTTTGTGACGCTGGAAGGGATGGAAAAAGCGGTGAAGGTGATAGTGCGGATAGCGGAGTTGACCGCGAAGCGGTAAGAAAAAGCCCGGTGCCGAAGTGCCACCGGGCATTAGAGCGACTTAGTCCTCAAAGAACCAGTACCCGCTGTTGACGAGCGCGGCCAGCATCGCGAGGAAGGAAGGATCTTCCAGCGCATCGCCAAAGGTGTCGGCAGTCAGCACCAGATGGCTGGCAATAGCTTCCAGCGCCGGTCGGTGCGGAGAGTCCAGCTTCTCGCCGTTGACGAACACCTCCTCACCTATGCGCAGCACGCGCAACCCGCCCAGACGCGTCAGCCTGTCGCCCTGCTGAAGCGCATCATAAATCTCGTCAGCCTGATAAGGCGGCTCCGGTGGCGCGACGTCCAGCTCATGACGAGACTGGCTAATAAACTCACCAAACCACTGTCTGAAATGTTCCGGCTCGTTGATCAAATCCAGCATCATGCCGCGCAGCTTATCCAGTTCTTCTGGCAGAATATCCGCGGGATGCTCGCGCGAAGGCACATCAGGATCGCTGTAACGATAGCTGCCCAGCTCGCGTTGCAGAACATAGTCGGCAAATCCGCTGATCATTTCGCGGCCGCTTGGCGCGCGGAACCCCACGGAGTAGTTGAGTGAATTTTCCAGGGAGTAGCCTTCGTGAGGGAATCCCGGCGGAATGTAGAGAATATCACCCGGCTCCAGCTCTTCGTCGATAATCCCTTCAAACGGGTCAACCTGAAGCAGGTCCGGATGCGGACAGTGCTGCTTCATCGGCACTTTTTCACCAACGCGCCAGCGGCGACGGCCCGTACCCTGAATGATAAATACGTCGTACTGGTCCAGATGTGGACCGACGCCGCCGCCCGGCACGGAGAAGGAGATCATCAGGTCGTCCATGCGCCAGTCGGGCAGGGCACGGAACGGGCGCATTAAGGCGGTAGTTGGCTCGTGCCAGTGGTTGACCGCCTGCACCAACAGCGACCAGTTGTTTTCACCGAGGTGATCGTAGCTTTCGAAAGGACCGTGGCTAACCTGCCATTTCCCGTCCTGGTGGCTGACCAGACGGCTGTCGACTTCGTTTTCCATGGCCAGACCAGCCAGTTCGTCAGGCGAGATAGGGTCGACAAAATTGCTGAATCCGCGTTTCAGAACCACCGGGCGTTTTTGCCAGTAACGTTCAATAAACTCGGGCCAGTTAAGCGTTAAGTGATAATCCATATTTTTTTATTCCGCAGGCTCTTACTGACTCGGATTATAACGGAAGCTCAGCCCCCCGGCTGCGAGATCCTCGCATTTTTCACATAACGGGTTAACTATCGTTCAGTGTGGGCTGCTGGCGGCCAAAAATAACCTCCATTCTGGCGCCGCCCAGCAAGCTTTCGCTGGTTTCGATTTTTCCGTCGTACTGGTCGACAATTTCACGGGCGACGGCTAATCCGACGCCCTGGCCAGGACGTAGCGTATCGGCGCGCTGACCGCGATCGAACACCACGTCACGCTTATTGCGCGGGATCCCCGGGCCATCATCCTCAACGATAATATGCAGTTCGGTTTCCGTCTGGCGCGCAGACACTTCCACGAACTCCAGGCAGTATTTGCAGGCGTTATCCAGCAGGTTACCCATCACTTCCATGAAGTCATTTTTTTCACCCACAAAGCTTATCTCTGGCGAGATATCGAGGCTGATGTTCACCCCTTTACGCTGATACACCTTGTTGAGGGCTGACGTGAGGTTATCCAGGAGCGGGGCTACCGGGTGCAGCTCGCGGCTCAGGAGCGCGCTGCCGGAACGCATGCTGGCGCGGTGCAGATAATAGCCAATTTGCTGGGAAATACGGCTGATCTGCTCCAGCATCACCGGCTCGGCATCATCCACGCTCAGCTTCGAACTGCGCATTGAACGCAGGGTACTTTGCATGACGGCCAGCGGGGTTTTCAGGCTGTGGGTCAGGTCGGTGAGGGTGGTACGGTATTTATCGTAGCGTTCGCGTTCACTTTTCAGCAGGCGGTTGAGGTTACGCACCAGGCTGGTGAGCTCCCGGGTGGTTTCCGGGTTCAGCTTTTCGCGATGATGTTCTTCCAGCTCGCGTACCTCGCGGGCCAGAGATTCAATTGGCCGCAGGCTCCACCAGGCCGCCACCCACAGCAGCGGGATCACCAGCAGCAGATTGGCGGCAAGAACATACACGAACCAGCTCCAGACCTTATAAGAGCGTTTTAGCTCAACCGGAATGGTGTCGATCACCACAATGGTCAGCTGCGGCATGTTCATTGTCGCAGGGTAAATATTGATCGCTACGGAGTGCGTCATCTCCGTCTCGGCATCATCAGCGCGAATTTCATTGAGCTTCTGCTGCATAGAGCGATCTTCGCGGATCAGCGTGCTGGTGGTATTGAGATCGGCTTCAATCTCATGAAACCCGTTAGTTTTAAGCCACTCCGGACGAATGCTTTTGACCAGCCAGGGGATGTCGCGCTGCGCCCACAGTAACTTTCCCTTTTCGTTATAAATCAGGGCTAGAGTAGGGCTCTGCTGATTCAGGTTTTCCGGCATTTCGACGGTGATTCGGTTGTTTTCCCACTTCGCCAGGGTATAAAAAAGATTGCTTTCGCCGCGCAACAGCCGAAAGGTGGTTTTATCAAAGCTGACGCTGTAGCCCACCAGGGCGACCATGCCGTAGGAGAGCGACAGCACCAGCACGACGGCGGCTGTTGCCAGTAAGAAACGAACCCGCAGCGAGAGGGGCAGAATGTGGCGTAAAATCCGTCTCATTTAGCGTAATTCGAACAGGTAGCCCTGACCGCGGACGGTGGTAATCACATCCTGCGGATACTGCGCCTGAATTTTCTTGCGCAAGCGTCCCATCAGCACGTCAATGGTATGGCTCTCGCGAAGTTCAGCATCAGGATAAAGCTGGAGCATTAAGGAATCTTTGCTCACCACTTTGCCATTGTTACGGATCAGCGTTTCCATGATGGTGTATTCGAAGGCGGTGAGCTTGATCACTTCATCATTGATTGCTAATTCCCGGCGGGAGAGATCGACCTGGAAAGGCGGGATGGAAATAACCTGTGAAGCCAGCCCGCTGTTGCGGCGTAACAGCGCCTGCATACGCGCCGCTACCTCTTCAATATGAAACGGCTTGGTGACGTAATCATCTGCACCCGCGCTGAGCACTTCAACTTTATCCTGCCAGCCTTCACGGGCGGTCAGAACCAGAACCGGCAGGGAGACATCGTGACTGCGCCAGCGGCGAATTAGCGACAGACCGTCTTCGTCAGGCAACCCTAAATCGACAATGGCGATATCCGGCAGGTGCTCATTGAGATAATAATCGGCTTCTTTTGCATCTTCAGCATCGTCCACCTGATGTCCCATCTCCTGAAGCTGAACCTTCAGGTGATGACGTAGCAATGCGTTATCCTCAACAACCAGTACGCGCATCATCTCTTCTCCCTAAATAATTGGTATGAATAGTTTAACGCTGATTATGTAGTTTGAAACCAGCGTCATGAAATTAAATGACTTTTTTAATGCTACCAGTGCCTTGGGGGCGTCTTGGGGGCATTGCAGTCGGCATCTGATTATTCAGCATATTGACCTGATCCTGGTTCATATCTCCAATCCACTTCGAGTAAACCTCGTACACCATACGCGCATCCTCATGGCCCATCTGGCTGGCGATAAAGGAAGGGTTAGCACCGGCCATAAGTGTCCAGCAGGCGTAAGTGTGTCGCGACTGATAGGGATTTCTTTCACGTATACCGGAAAGTTTAATGCCCCGTTTCCATCCATACGAAATCGAGTTTTTGGAAAGATACCGGTTCTTGCCCGACGCACACCTCTCAGGAGAAAAAACGAAACGTAGATTCTGCGTTTCGGTTTTGCCAAGCTCCCGATGATGGAAGATGATTTGCTGCCTGGGACTATTGCCGGTGATTTCGTACTGCTCCTTCAACGCATCAAGGGCAGGCTTCAGCAGAGTTATCGTTCTTATCCCGGCATCAGTTTTGGGCGGCACAAACAACCCTTTATTCGTCAAGCTTCTGGAAACGTGAATTTCACCTTTCTTCAGGTCGATATCCTCCCATGCCAGAGCACAAACCTCACCTGGCCTCATTCCTGTATGGACAGACACAATAATGATTAAAACCCACTTGCGAGGGAGGAGAGCAATTAACGCATGATACTCATGAAGTAAAAGCGGATCAGGATCTGCCTTTGATAGCTTGAGCCTCGATACTCCCTCATAAGGAGCGTGTAATATAAACTGGCTTCTGTTCGCAAGCTTCAGCATTTCTGATAAAACCGCCATCTGTTTATTGACTGTTGAGGGCGCGCGTCCCTTTTTAACCAGATTAGGCATTGAAGGGTTTAATACACTGCCGGTCAGCAGCTCTTTACGGTAATTCAGGATGTCGGCGTGCTGAATATCAGCCAGGGGAGTATTTTCTCCCACCACGCGCTTCAGGGTGTTAACTGCAGATGTGAGAGAGTGCAGTGTTGCCCCTGAAACCTCCAGCGCTTTTGTATCAATGAAAAAATCGCTCAGCTCTTTAAACGTCGTGATCCGCTTAGTTGATGAGAATTTTTAAGAGCCTTCGATTCAGGGAAGCGCGCCGCGTAGTCGAACTGGCCGAACTGGATCTCACTCACGATGACGGCGCGAAGGTTTCCAGCCTTCTTGATGTTGCTGCTGTTAACCACCCAGCCACGGAGAACTTCACGGCAGCGAATGCCGCGATAGGTAAACGTGATCCTGATTTTTCCGTTATGAAGTTCAACGCCGGTTGGAAAGTTCATCATGCTTCCTGAATAAATCTATTAATCAGCGGGAAGTTGTACCAGACCAAAGCGCGTTTGCTCTCTCCGCCGGGTACCGCGGGTACTCGCTTAAAATGAACCCCTTCAATCCAGCTTCCGAGGCGATAAGCTTTTATTTGCCTGTCATCCAGCCCCGTTTTCTCAGTCAGCCTTCCCGCCACCATCCACTCTTCATCAAAAATGATTTGCGCCATGCTTAACTCCATGACACCGCCACGATACTGTAGCGGCAGATAGTATATTGATTGCCAAAAATCACCGGCTAAGCCCTGGGAGACATTGCAGATGTCGGGCCCGGCTCATTGCCGTGGCCACGTAACTACGTGGGCGGTTTACAACCTCAACCGTAATTTTTCTCCCCTGGATCCTGACGGTGTAAAACGTCTGTTTGTCGCTGCGACCATGCTCGCCATATTTCTCAAAATGGCATTTAAGCGCGGCGGCACATGCTGGCCCGCCGATGCTGTCTTTCGCGCTGCGATTAATCAGACGCATTGATAAAGTTCCTGACCAGCGCTGATTCCATCCTCCTGATGCAGTCGCGTATTCTCGTCATCTGGACTTCGGGAAACTGGCTTTTCCCCATTTCCTCCAGCACGCTGACAAGATGGTGATCTTGTGCCTTGGCGGCCAGAACGCGAGCGCAAGCACGTAGCGATTCACCAATACGGCGTTTTTCTATGGCTGCAAACGCGCGGCACAGCTCCAGAGTTACCATCGTGTCCGGGAATTCCGCATACCTGGTATTGGCGATGACTTCCTTTGCTTTGTTCACTCTGCAACCTCCTGCTGACTGACAACGCTGCGGGCAAGTCCGGCGGCCATAGCCGGTAATTCCTCATATTGATTGCAGTATGCTGGGTTGGAACATAAGCCCTGCAGCGCTGCAATGGTCAGCTGCTGCAGGTAGGTAACAGAAGAAAGCGGACCGTTTGTTTCAGGTGCTGGTTCGGGCTCTGCTTTGGGATTTGCAGTAACGGTCGGCGGATCGAGTACGATAGATTTTGGTGGTTCCGGTCGTCGGTATTCCACGATCGCATCAAGCGCTATTTTCTGGCGTTCACTTTGATCATCAGACCATTGATCAAGGATGCAGGCTGCAACCATTTGAATCTCATCAATTTCAAAATCGGGAGAGAGACAAAATTCAGTATCTGCAATATCTGTGATCATTAAATCTATGAGATGCGCGACCGGATGCCCTGTACGCAATACATCACTTTCGGATTCCTTAAGAGACAGTTCCCGAGTGCGACCCGACATAAGATCGTTAAGGGCGTAGGCAATTTCTATTTCCCGCTCGCTCATTTCCGGACGATTTTCCGTTTTTTCGACTTCATTTGAGGGGGAATTACTAATCAGTGCATAAACAGAGAAGACTCCGCCGCCCAGGTTCTCCACACGTGGCTGTTCACTTGCTTGCTTTTCTGGGGCTGAGCTCTGAGCGAATGCCTCATTGAGTTCTTTGTCGAGCTGTGCAGCTTTGCCCGGGCAAACTGCTGGTAGCTCAGTTTCACCCAGTACAGGCGGTTTGGTTTCATCATGGGAAGCATTCTCTTTGATGGCTTGTGGCATAGGTGAAGAGGACCGGCCGCAGGCAATATCGACGATCAACGGGTCAGGGTTCGCATGATCTGATTCGGTCATGACGCGATTGAAGTATTCACGATGCTTAACATGGTCTTTCCAGATATCCTCCGGCGCGGTTTTAACGACAGCGATATTCATCGCGCGCGAGAAGTCCAGCCCGCCAGGCGTGGTTATAAACATGCGGTACCATGCATTAAATTCTTCATTGATGCCTGACAGGCGTATCTTCTCAGCCTGCTGATATAACGGCATGTCGACTGTGTAGATGTTGAATTCACTTTCACGCGCCAGCAGGCCTAAAGCGATTTCGTTACCCAGGCTATCTTTGCTGTGCTTGAAATTGCGGTCTGTAGGCGTGCCGGTGCACAGGCGAGCGCCTGAGTCAGTGTGAACAACATCCGCTCCTTGATTATCGGGACTGGCAGCCTGCGGGCGCTTATCTACCGGAGTGTCAATCCATTTAGCGATCTGCTTTTTGATATCCGGCCACTGTGCAGAATCTTTTGTGTTCTCACGTACCCATGCGAGCAGCTGCTCCTGCCGTTCCGGCGCCAGCGCCAGCGCGCGGGTCTCTTTCGCCAGTGCTTCTGCCAGTTCGCGGGTGAAGCTGGTGGCGTCGTCGTTCACCAGGTCGACAATCTGGCCGTACTGCGCCGCGGTGATTTCAGATACCGGGCCAAACAGCGCCAGAACCGAACAATCAATCGACTCTTCACCTACCAGTTCGTAACCATCCTCCCCGTCAGTGAGATCGATATTAAATGCAGCAAAGCACCAGCCTGCTGATTTGTTCGGACGGGCCAGCATGTCCATCCCGTTAGGCCGTTCGCGAGCTGCGCCGCCACAAGCATCTGCTGGAGGGGTTACCAGTCCTTTGTTAATCAGGGAGTGCTGGTTCCATCGGACGGTGCAGAAGTGGATTACCGCCTTATTTACGAAGCGATCCTGAAATTACGTGAAACCGTGAAAATAGCGGCGAGCCCGATTGACCCCTATGGCGCAACCGGACTGTCTCACATGTTGCAGGATGAAGGGCTGGAGCCCGTCACCATTACCCAGAACTACACCAACATGAGCGACCCGATGCGAGAGATTGAGGCTGCGATTGCTGCTGGCCGCTTCCATCACGACGGCAATCCGCTGATGACCTGGTGCATATCAAACGTGGTCGGCAAATATTTACCAGGTAGTGACGATGTTGTTCGCCCGGTAAAAGAGGGCGCAGGCAACAAAATCGATGGTGCAGTTGGCCTGATGATGGGTGTTGGCCGCGCAATGCTGAATGAGCCGAAAGACTTCCTTTCTAACCTCAATCCTGATGAGGACCTGTTATTCCTGTGAAATCACTAATTATCGATGTGGCCGGGCTGGCAGGCTTCGGCGCGCTGGTAGGAGGCGTTTACCTCAAATTTGGCGCGGCGGTAGCTCTCATGGCTGGCGGTAGCGGTCTGCTGCTGTGGGCGCTGCTGGCCGCCAGGAGAATAAAGTCATGCTGATTGATGCCATTTTTCGAAGTAACTCGCTGGAAAACCCCGCGGTACCGCTCACCGTTGAAGCCGCCGAAAATGACGGGATTTTTAACGGCGATGTGATCGTTAATCCCCGTACGGCGATGAAACTGGCAGCGGTTTATGCCTGTATTTACGTCATTTCGTCCAACGTTGCGCAGATGCCGCTGCACGTTATGCGACGCACCGGGAAGAAAGTCGAGGCCGCCCGCGATCACCCGGCGTTTTATCTGGTTCACGACGAGCCGAATGCCTGGCAGACCAGCTATAAGTGGCGCGAGCTGAAACAGCGGCACATTCTGGGCTGGGGTAATGGTTACACACGTGTAATCCGCCACGGCCGGACCGGTGAAGTGATCGGTCTTGAAGACTGTATGCCATGGGAAACAACGCTGCTCAACACCGGCGGACGTTATACCTACGGTGTTTATAACGAAGAGGGTTCCTTTGCCATCAATCCTGACGACATGATCCACGTCAGGGCGCTGGGCAACGATCAGAAAATGGGTCTCAGTCCGGTACTGCAGCACGCCGAAACCATCGGAATGGGCATGAGCGGCCAGAAATACACGGAAAGTTTCTTCAGCGGCAACGCCAGGACTGCGGGTATCGTCTCGGTTAAAGGTGAGCTGAATGATAACTCCTGGGATCGTCTGAAAAAAATGTGGCAGAAAGCCACCGTGATGCTACGCAGCCAGGAAAACAGGACGATGCTGCTCCCGGCACAACTGGACTATAAAGCGCTGACAGTCTCCCCGGTCGATGCCCAGCTCATCGACATGATGAAACTCAACCGCTCAATGATTGCCGGAATTTTCAACGTTCCGGCACACATGATCAACGACCTCGAAAAAGCCACTTTCTCCAACATCTCCGAACAGGCGATTCAGTTTGTCCGTTACACGATGATGCCGTGGGTGACGAACTGGGAGCAGGAGATTAACCGCAGGTTATTTACCCGCGCCGAACGTGAGGCCGGGTACTACGTGCGTTTTAACCTGACTGGACTTCTCCGCGGCACCCCGAAAGACGGGCTGGACGAGATGCTGGTCAGTGTCAACGCAGCAGATCCTATGAAAGATTTTAAAGACGAAGATAAAACGGAGGACAAAACCGATGAGTGACGATCGGGAAACACGCTGTTATAGCGATGAAGTCAGGGCCGAGCAGCACGATCAGCAGCCGACGCGCATTATCGGTTATGGCTCGGTGTTTAATTCACGCTCAGAACCGCTATGGGGATTCCGCGAAATTATTAAGCCAGGCGCGTTCGATGATGTGCTTGGCGATGATGTGCGCGGTCTGTTCAATCATGATCCTAACTTTATTCTGGGCCGCAGCGCGTCCGGCACGCTGACAGTTTCGACTGATGAGCGCGGGTTACGTTATGACATTGAAGCGCCTGATACCCAGACCATCCGCGATCTGGTGCTGGCACCGATGCTGCGCGGCGATATCAACCAATCATCCTTTGCCTTCCGCGTCGCCCGAGATGGGGAACGATGGTACGAGGATGAAGACGGTGTGGTGATATGTGAAATTTCACGGTTTTCCCGCCTTTTCGACGTCAGCCCCGTAACGTATCCCGCTTACACGGAGGCAGATTACGGGGTACGTTCCATGAAAGCCTGGCTGGAGGCGCGCGACAGTGGCGCGCTGCAGAAAGCCATTAACCAACGAATGGCGCGTGAGCGCGTCCTGACCCTTCTTAACGCGTAAGGAAAAACCATGAAATTGCATGAACTGAAACAAAAACGTAATACCATCGCGACCGATATGCGCGCGCTGAATGAAAAAATCGGCGATAACGCATGGACGGAAGAGCAGCGCACCGAGTGGAATAAAGCGAAGTCAGAGCTGGAAGGCCTCGATGAGCGTATTGCCCGCGAAGAAGAGCTGCGCCGCCAGGACCAGACCTACGTGGATGAAAACGAGGAAGAGCAGCGCAATAATCTGGATCCTGATAAAAACACGCAGCAGGACGAAAAACGAGGTCAGATCTTTGATAAATGGATGCGTCACGGCGCCAGCGAACTGAGTTCAGAAGAGCGCAAAGCCTTAAAAGAACTACGAGCACAGGGCGTGGCGCCAGATGAGAAGGGCGGTTATACCGTGCCTGATACCTTCCTGGCGAAAGTCGTTGAGCAGATGAAAGCTTATGGCGGCATTGCCAGCGTGGCGCAAATTCTGACGACTTCCGACGGTCGCACTATGGAGTGGGCAACCGCTGACGGTACCGCTGAAATGGGCGTGCTGCTGGGTGAGAACGAAGAAGCTGGCGAAGAAGATACCGAATTCGGTATGGACTCCCTGGGCCCGGTGAAAATGACGTCCAAAATCATCCGTGTTTCCAACGAGCTGCTGCAGGATAGCGCGATCGATATGGAAGCCTATCTTGCCCGCCGTATTGCTGAGCGTATCGGCCGCGGTGAAGCACGATACCTTATTCAGGGTACCGGCACCGGCACGCCAAAACAGCCGAAAGGGCTGAAAGCATCCGTCACCGGCACCACTCAGACGGCCGCCGCTGCCGCAGTGAAATGGCAGGAAATTCTGGCCCTGAAACACAGCATTGATCCGGCGTACCGCCGCGGGCCGAAGTTCCGCCTGGCGTTCAATGACAACACGCTGAAACTCATCAGCGAGATGGAAGACGGTCAGGGACGTCCGCTCTGGCTGCCGGATATCGTCGGCGTGGCGCCAGCGTCAGTGCTCAATGTTCCGTATGTCATCGATCAGGAAATTGACGATATCGGCGCGGGTAAAAAATTCATGTTCTGTGGCGACTTCGATCGCTTCATCATCCGCCGTGTTCGTTACATGATCCTGAAGCGCCTAGTGGAGCGTTACGCAGAATATGACCAGACAGGCTTCCTGGCATTCCATCGCTTTGACTGCATCCTGGAAGATACCTCCGCCATTAAAGCGCTGGTGGGCAAGGGCTCTGCAAGCAGCTAATAAACTACATCACTGATCAAACCATGCCGCGTTAAGCGGTTTTTTTGTGCCCGCCATCTGGCGGGCGCAGGAGGATCCTATGTTGCTTTCTCCTGAGGAAATCAAAACTCAGCTCAGGCTGGACGAGGATTACACCGATGAAGACAAGTTTCTTGAGCTGCTGGGGCGGGCGGTTCAGGCTCGGACAGAAAATTTTCTGAACCGGAAACTTTATGCGGCGGAGTCGGGGGTGCCATCCGACGATCCGGAGGGGCTTATTCTCTCGGATGACATACGGATGGGGATGCTGCTTCTGGTGACGCACTTCTACGAGAACCGCTCAACCGTCACCGAAGTGGAGAAAGTCGAGCTGCCGATGAGCTTTAACTGGCTCGTCGGTCCATACAGGTACATCCCGCTATGAAACTCAGGCAGGCGCAGGCTAGCGCCACATACCTTTTGCCCGACCCGGGCGAACTGGACCAGCGTATCGTTATCCGGCGGCGCGTCGACGTGCCAGCAGATGATTTTGGCGTGTCACCTACTTATCCGGAGCAGGTCCGGACGTGGGCCAAAAAAACACAACCCGGCGCAGCGGCGTATCAGGGGTCTGTGCAGGTAGAAAATAAGGTGACCCATTATTTCACCATCCGTTTTCGCCGCGGCATTACCGCCGATCATGAAGTGGTTCACGACGATATTTCTTATCGGGTAAAACGCGTCAGGGATCTGAATAGCAAACGCCGTTTCCTGTTGCTCGAGTGCGAAGAACTGGGTACCGACAGCGGGAGTGACTATGCCGCAGACAGCATTTTTACACGTTGATTTCGAACAGCCGGACGAGCTGGTCTTTAACCGGGCGAGGATGCGACGAGCGTTCGTCAAAATCGGTCAGGTTCACATGCGCGATGCCCGGCGGCTGGTAATGAAACGTGGTCGTTCGAAGCCTGGCGAAAACCCCTCATACCGGACGGGGCAGCTGGCGCGCTCAATCGGCTACTACGTGCCCCGCGCTTCTAAAAAACGTCCGGGGCTCATGGTGAAGATTGCACCAAACCAGAAGAACGGGGAGGGCAACCGCCATATCAACGGCGCGTTTTACCCTGCATTCCTGTTTTACGGTGTGCGCCGTGGCGCGAAGCGTAAGAAAGGGCACCATCGCGGCGCGTCCGGCGGCAGCGGGTGGCGCGTGGCACCGCGTAACAACTACATGACGGAGGTGCTGGAAAAACGCCGCAGCTGGACACGTTACGTGCTTTCCCGCGAGCTGCGTAAATCCCTCCGGCCTCAACGCAGGAAGAAAAAATGAAACTAACCCCGATAATTGCGGCGCTTCGCGCCCGATGTCAGCTGTTTGAAAACCGTGTTGGCGGTGCCGCGCAGTTTAAAGCGATTCCCGAAGCCGGAAAGCTCGCCGTGTTGACCCGTTCGGTGAACTGTGGGTTATCGCTGTGCCTGAGAGCGGGCAGGCGGCAACCGGCACGATCACCTTCTCAGGCACGGCAACAGATACGGGGGCGGTAAACCTGTATATCGGTACCACCCGTGTACAGATTACCGTGGCCGCTAATGACACCGGCGCAAATGCGGCGCAGGCGCTGCTGGCTGCCATTAACGGCAATCAGGATCTTCCGGTCACCGCGCAGTATAAGATGACCTCGGCAGGACCTGCGCAGGGAACGCTTGCGGCTATATCGATTATCTGGCGCGCAATATGTTGCCCGATTTGTGCGATGAGGACTGGTTATACCGGCACGGCAGAATCAAGCGTTGTCCCCGAAAGGATGCCGTGGCCGCGGCGGGATATGTGCGCTGGGATGGAATCAGCGGAACGCCGACGCTGCCCGCCGGTACGCAGATACAGCGTGATGATCAGGTGACTTTTACCACCACGCAAACCGTGAAAGCGTCAGGTGGCGTGTTGCGCGTGCCGCTGGTGGCGGATAACCCTGGAGCGGCAGGAAACACCGATGACGGCATTGCCTTACGTCTGGGCACGCCGGTGAGTGGCATCCCGTCTACGGGGTATGCCGACTCGGTGGTGGGCGGCGATGACACAGAAGAGCTGGAGACCTGGCGCGCCCGCGTCATGGAGCGCTATTACTGGATCCCTCAGGGTGGTGCCGACCCGGATTATGTCATCTGGGCAAAAGAAATTGCGGGCATCACCCGCGCGTGGACACTGCGCCACTATAAGGGGATCGGAACCGTAGGCGTCATGGTGGCAACCGGCGACCCGACGCACCCGGCACCGGGTGATGATCTGGTTCAGGCTGTGCGTAACCATATTCTGCCGCTGGCACCCATCGCAGGAGCAGGACTTTTCGTTTTCGCGGCCACGGAAAAAGTTATTCCGATGACGATTGCGCTGGCGAAAGATACCGCAGAAATTCGCGCGGCCGTAACAGCAGAGCTTAATTCTCTGATGCTGCGTGACGGCGTTCCTGACGGAAAAGTTTACCTGTCACGCATCAGCGAAGCGATAAGCCTGGCAGCGGGTGAGGTCGCACACCAGCTGCGTGCGCCGGTTGCTGACGTCGCGCTGGGGCCTACCGAACTGCCCGTGGTTGGCACCATCACCTGGGCAACATATACGGAGGCGAGCAGCTGATGGCAATGCAGGATGAATATGAGCAGCTGCTCTACAGGCTGCTTCCCCCTGGTCCGGCATGGGAGGGAGAGAACCCGCTGATTGAAGGTCTGGCCCCGTCGCTTACGCGCGTGCACCAGCGTGCCGATGCACTGATGAAGGAAATCGACCCGGCGCAGACAACAGAGCTGATTGATCGCTATGAAACCGTCTACGGTCTTCCGGACTCCTGTACCCCTGATGGGGTGCAATCGCTGGTCCAGCACCAGCAACGGCTGGATGCAAAAGCTAACGTGGCGGGCGGTATCAACGAACAGTTCTACCGTAACCAGCTGGACGCGCTGGGTTATACCACCGCGACAATCGAACAGTTTCAGAACCTCGACAGCACACCGGACCCTGAATGGGGGAATTCTGGCGCTATTACTGGCGTGTGAATATCCCTGCTGATGCCAACGTTAACTGGCAGACCTGCACCAGTGCGTGCAACTCCGCTATCAGAACCTGGGGCGACACGGTTGCGGAGTGTGTAATAGAAAAACTTGCGCCGTCACATACCGTCGTCGTTTTTGCTTACCCGGAAGGAACAGACAATGCATCGAATTGACACACCAACTGCTCAGGCCGATAAATTTGGTCAGGGCAAAAATGGTTTTACAAATGGTGACCCGGCCACCGGCCGCCGCGCTACTGACCTAAACAGCGATATGTGGGATGCCGTTCAGGAGGAGATCTGTAACGCTATCGAGAAATCAGGCGCGGTGCTGAATAAAGGGCAACATGATCAGCTATATCAGGCTATCGTTAAGCTCATCACCGACCGTGTGCCTGATGCGCTTTTACGCAGCAAGAATCTTGCTGACGTGGTAGATAAAGCACTGGCGCGCTCGAATCTGGAGCTGGGAACAGCGGCAATACGTAACACCGCTGACAACAGCAACAACAATGCTCTGGTGCCTGTTGGTTACAAGGGGAACTTTACAGCCGACTCTAATCACAGCGCGATTGATTTTGCGACTTATCCCTTCGTCGTTGGTGAGTCATTATTTATTGATACGCGTGGGTGTACCAACATTCCACCGTTCATCACTCAGGATTTTTATTATATTGACGTCGTCTGCGCGACCGGACCCGCTGTCGGGGGAAGAGTTAACAGGCCTTTAGTCCAGTTCGTCAGTTACACAAATTCAAAATTAATCCTCGCCATTCGTGAAGATGACGGTACGACTACAGGCTGGCGTTATTTCCGTGCGGTACAGTACGATTCTGACAATACTACCGTTACCATTCCAGGAGCACTTAAAGCTGTCAATGGCTCTACCGAGCTTTCGCAAAATGCGATAAACATTCGTGGGGCAGGGAATAAACACCTCTGGTTTTTTAATACTTCCGGTGCAGAAATGGGACTCGTTTATGCCTCAGATGATAAAGTGCTTCATCTACGCGCAGCTCAGGGACCTTCAGTAGATATTCAGTCAAACGGAAGTGTGATTGCGCCTAACTATCTTGAGGCTAAGGATGATATCCATTCAGGGCGGAACATCAGCAGTGTGGGGCTAATTCAGGCGGGGGCGGGCCTTTATGACACGCCAGGAGTTCGGGTGTACTCGCCCAATAACCCACCGCCACAACAGGATTTAAGCCCATACGCGAGACGTGACTCTATTACTACCGTAGGGCTATCATCAAACAATCCTGCATACCCCTATATGCGCCAGGAGTCCACAGGTGAAGTTATAGAACTTGCTCCTCAAAACTGGGTTAGAGGTAATTTCCTGCAGGGCATGCAGTTAGGGGCGCAGTCACTGAGTCTTTCCGCCGATGCCTCAGGAGGAAGCCTTTATTTGCCTTCGGGATGCATTGCAACAGGATATACATCACCAGGCTCATCAAATGCTAACGCAGTAAGGTTTTATTACAAACCAATTCAAGTTTATATCAATGGTTCGTGGGTAAATATATCTGGTTAAAGGTGGTATCATGCAAAATATTAAAAATTTTAAGGTTGTTTCTCCATCGGGAGATCAAATTAAAAAATTCTCAAACGACAGTGGTCTAACTCCTCTTTTTCTTATATCAGAAGATGGTAAGGATTGGTATGAATGTCAGAGTTTATTCTCTGATGATACAATTAAAATTATGTATGATGAGAATGGGATAATTTGCTCAGTCGTCGATGAGCCCATCCCTGAGCGCGGAAATATTTATGCGGTATCAATGTTTTATCCAGAAAATATGAGCGTGGCAGAGGTTCCTTTAAGTGATTATCCTGAAGGAGTGAAAATAGACGGCTCTTGGATGTTTCAAGACGGGGTAATTACCCAAGTTCCTATTGATGCTTTTGAACAGGCAACACAGCGAATAGGGGAAGCAGAGAAAGTAATTGCACCTCTTCAGAGGGCTGTAAAATATGGAATTGCTACAGATGAAGAAAAGCAACAACTTGAGGAGTGGGAAGTTTACACTGTGCTTTTAAACCGTATTGCAGCTTCTCAGTCTTCAGCTATTGAGTGGCCCGAGAAGCCTGGGATGGATACGAAAAACACCAAGTGAAGCAATGGTTGGTTAGTATTGCTCCTCCTTATCACTCCAGGAGCTCATCGATAAGCTTCAAAATCGGGCTAACATCAGCATCCATAACTCGTCGCTCTTTTAGTCTAACCTGATATGCTAATTTATAGTTTGGCCCCCACACATCTGCGTTATCTGCTGGGGCGACCAGTATTTTGAATGGGTAAACACAAATTAATTTTTTATTGAATGCTCTCGACACGTGTACAAATGATGTGTCTGGAGAGATGACTAATGCGCTATCTTTGATTATTTGTGCGGCAGAAAAGAATGAAGGGGTCGTGTTTTTAGTAACATTATATGAGTCAGGAATAGACGCAATCCGGTGTTGCTCCCCGAGGATGATCATATGATGTGAATTGGCATATTTTGCCATGTGACCAGTTATGGCTTCAATTTGGGAATCTGAGAAAAACCGCTCACTAACACTCCCGTAAGGGATGAATGAAACAATTTTTTTGTTTGTTGTATTTTTAATGAGGTTCCGCGCGGTCTCTGCATCCTCATTCGGAATAATAACACAGTAGTCATAATTTGTTGTTTGGATCCCCAGGCGCTCAAGCAAATCAATGTACCTAGTGCTAATATGGGATAGAGGGTGTTTTATTTTAATAACTTCATCATATATACGATATTTATCAGTAAACCCAATAGTTCTATAAGGTTTGGCGAGCCTAATCAAATTAAATGTGTCAATATTTGAATGAGTAACTTCGTGCGAGTCAATCAGCACATAGGGATTGATTTGCTTGAGAGTTGCAATTAGGTCTTTTTTATTGTCAGGATTATATAAATATAAGCCCTCTAAATTTCTCCATTCCTTAAACAAAAAATGAGTTCGTTTGTCAGCAATAACAGATACTCGAAAATTATTTTTCACTAAAGTCTCAATTACACCACCAATAACAACAGCATCACCAATCCCTTTAGCGATGAAAGGTATTACTAAGTGGTTTGTACCTAACTCACTTTCATGCCTACGTGGACGACACAGGGCAGTTATTGTGCTCAATAGGTTAAGTTTTAACCTTAGTTTCGCTCTTTTCAGAATGTAATTTTTGGAGCGGTTTGTTTTCCTGAGCCATCTGATCACGAACTTTTCCTTGTAAAAATCGATATTAGGAACTTAAAGACTATGTTTTACATTTTACCCGGCACATCAGTTTGGGGCAAATTTGGGGGCAAAATCACGCTGGGGGCATGATTTGGGGCGATAAAATGCCCATTATTGTCCGATAATGTCCGCCCTGAAATTGTTATAAGTTATTGATTAATAGATAAGTTATTGTTTTGGCGATGGTTGTGTTTTTCGCTAAGCAGTTTAACGCTGATTATGTTGTTGTGGGGATAAACATTGAGTAAACCGGGGAAAAGCATCCCCCTTTTCGGGCGAAAAGGGGGAGAGGAGCGTTACTTCAGCTCATCGACCATAGTGATGGCGCGGCCAATGTAGTTCGCCGGAGTCATCGCTTTCAGGCGCGTTTTCTCTTCTTCCGGCAGCGCCAGACCGTCGATGAACTGCTTCATGCCTTCGGCGTCAACGCGTTTGCCGCGGGTCAGCTCTTTCAGCTTCTCGTACGGTTTTTCGATACCGTAACGGCGCATCACGGTCTGGATTGGCTCCGCCAGCACTTCCCAGTTGTGATCCAGCTCGTCCAGCAGACGATCGCGGTTCACTTCCAGTTTGCTCACGCCTTTCAGGGTGGACTGATAGGCAATCAGCGCGTAGCCAATGCCCACGCCCAGGTTACGTAGTACGGTGGAGTCGGTCAGGTCGCGCTGCCAGCGGGATACCGGCAGTTTGCTCGCCATATGCTGCAGCACAGCGTTCGCCAGGCCCAGGTTGCCTTCGGAGTTTTCGAAGTCGATTGGGTTAACTTTGTGCGGCATGGTGGAAGAGCCGATTTCACCGGCAATGGTTTTCTGCTTGAAGTGGTTCAGGGCGATGTAGCCCCACACGTCACGATCGAAGTCGATCAGGATGGTGTTGAAGCGCGCGATGCAGTCAAACAGTTCCGCGATATAGTCGTGCGGCTCAATCTGCGTGGTGTACGGGTTCCACAGAATGCCCAGAGAGGTCACGAACTCTTCGCTGAACTGGTGCCAGTCCACTTCCGGGTAAGCGGCGATGTGGGCGTTATAGTTACCGACCGCGCCGTTGATTTTGCCGAGGATCTCAACCTGCTCCAGCTGACGGTACTGGCGCTCCATACGGTACGCGACGTTTGCCATCTCTTTACCCATCGTTGATGGGGTGGCCGGCTGGCCGTGGGTACGGGAGAGCAGCGGAATTTCGCGGTATTCCACGGACAGCGCTTTTACCGCGTCGATGATTTTACGCCAGTAAGGCAGCACCACCTCTTTGCGCGCGGTGGAGAGCATCAGCGCATGAGACAGGTTGTTGATGTCTTCAGAGGTACAGGCGAAGTGAATGAACTCAGACACTGCGTGCAGCGCAGGGACGCTTTCAACTTTCTCTTTCAGGAAGTACTCAACCGCTTTCACGTCGTGGTTGGTGGTGCGTTCAATGGTTTTAATGCGCGCGGCGTCTTGTTCGCTAAACTCGGCAACGATTTTATCAAGGTAATCGTTTGCCTTTTCGTCAAAAGCAGGAACTTCCCTGATTGCTGCCTGGGCGGCCAGCTTTTGCAGCCAGCGTACTTCAACCTGAACACGGAACTTCAGCAAACCATATTCGCTGAAGATCCCGCGCAGCGCGCTGACTTTATCGCCGTAGCGTCCATCGACAGGGGATACGGCGGTCAGTGAGGATAATTCCATAATTCGCAACTCCGGGAGGTTAACAATGAGCAAGAATTTGTTTTGCCTGAGTGGTCAGGCGATTACGAGAAAACATTAATTGCAGGCGGCCTCCGCCAACCTGGTGCCACAGCACGGCGGCGCGGATCCCTGCCAGCAGGGACGCGCGCACTTTGGCCTGTACCTGCGGACTTTGCAGCACCGCAGGAGATCCGGTGACCTGAATACGCGGGCCCAGCGGGCTGATGACGTCAACATAAATGCCGGCCATGGCGCTGAGCAGCGTGTCGGACTGCAGGTCAAAATGGTCGAGCTGACGCTGTAACCCGGCAATACGATCGCCCAGGGTATTGAGCGCGCCTTTTGCTGCGCTCAGCTTACGCTCCAGCACCATCAGGCTCAACGTGTAGCGGGTCAGCTCTGCGTTTAACCCCTGACGGCTGCTGGCGTTAAGCACGCCAAGCAGGGTTTCAAGACCGAGACGAAGATTGGTTTCACTGCCGCCGAACACACCCAGGGTCGAGCCTGGGTTGAGATCGATAACGCTGTTTAGTGAAACGTGCAGGGCATCAGCGTCGCAATGACCCTGATGCGCCAGCTGTTGCACCAGACGGGCTGACTGGCAAATTCCCGCCAGCGCCAGGGTGATGTCATAGTAGTTCTTCGCCACACGGTCTCCTTTATGTGTGAATCGTATTAAACAGCGGGCAGCGGCAGGCGCTGTTCAATGATCCCGCCGCCCAGGCAAATCTCACCGCTGTAGAAGACAGCAGACTGCCCCGGGGTGACGGCTGCGACCGGCTCGTCGAAACGCACGTCAATGCGATCGTCATCGAGTGCGGTAATGGTGCAAGGAATATCGGTCTGACGGTAGCGTGTTTTCACGGTGCAGCGCAGCGTGCCTTTCAGCGGCTCACGATCGACCCAGTGTAGCTGCTGCGCGATAAGGCCAACGGACATCAGACGCGGATGATCGTGACCCTGAGCAACAACCAGAATATTGTTTTCGACGTCTTTGTCGACCACATACCATGGATCTTCACTACCTTCTTTGGTCCCGCCGATACCCAGGCCTTTACGCTGGCCGAGCGTGTGGTACATCAGCCCCTGATGCTGGCCAATCTCTTCCCCGTCGACGGTGACAATTTTACCCGGCTGTGCAGGCAGGTAACGTCCCAGGAAATCGCGGAATTTGCGCTCGCCGATGAAGCAGATGCCAGTAGAGTCTTTTTTCTTCGCGGTGATCAGGTCCAGCTCTTCGGCGATTTTACGCACCTGCGGCTTTTCCAGTTCGCCGACCGGGAACAGGCTCTGGGCGATTTGCTCATGGCTTAGCGTATAGAGGAAGTAGCTCTGATCTTTGTTGCCGTCCAGACCGCGCAGCAGCTGGCTTTTGCCATTCACGTCTGCACGACGCACGTAGTGACCGGTCGCAATGTAGTCTGCACCCAGATCTTCCGCGGCGAATTCCAGGAAGGCCTTAAATTTGATCTCTTTGTTGCACAGGATATCCGGGTTCGGCGTACGGCCCGCTTTGTACTCTTCGAGGAAGAGTTCAAAAACGTTGTCCCAGTATTCTGCGGCAAAGTTAACGGTGTGCAGTTCAATGCCGAGCTTATCGCATACGGCCTGCGCGTCGGCGAGATCCGCTGCGGCGGTACAGTATTCCTCGCCATCATCTTCCTCCCAGTTCTTCATGAACAGGCCCTCCACCTTATAGCCCTGTTGCTGTAACAGGTAGGCGGAAACGGAGGAATCGACACCGCCGGACATGCCGACGATCACTTTTTTCTGGCTGTTATCTGACATGGAATACTCACGACATTGAACTTCAAGGCGGCGTATTCTATCACGCCCCCCCACCATTGACACCCTCTGTAAACGGCCAGTTAAATGCGCCGATGACATCCAGCGGTAAGCGGCCAGCAGACTGCCAGCAGCGAATGCTTTCCGCAACCAGCGGCGAGCGCAGGTTTGGCGCGTTCAGGATCTCGTCGGCAGTGACCCACAGACAGCGGTCGATATCGTCATCCTGCGGCTCTGTGGCGCACGTTTCGCTAAGCTCAACGGCAAATAAAAAGCGCAGGAACGGGGTGCTATCGGGCGCGATCCACTGGTGCATACGGATGAAGTGCTGGGGCTCAGCATGAATGCCGGTCTCTTCCCACAGCTCGCGTTTTGCTGCCTGCAGCAGGGTCTCATTGGCTTCAAGGTGTCCGGCAGGCTGGTTCCAGAGCGCTTTGCCGTTAATGCTTTCTTCAACAACAAGGAATTTACCCCGGGCGTGGACCACGCAGGCAACCGTGACATGAGGTTTAAACATAGTGACTCCTTAAGGGGTGACGTCGCGCCATTCACCGTTTGCCAGTGCTTCCAGGGTGTAGCTGCCCATGGCGTAGCGAATCAGACGCAGGGTAGGGAAGCCAACGTGTGCGGTCATGCGGCGAACCTGGCGGTTGCGGCCTTCATAAAGGGTGATTTTGAGCCAGCTTGTCGGGATGGATTTGCGTTCACGAATCGGCGGATTGCGCGGCCACAGCCACTCCGGTTCATTCACGCGTTCAATACCTGCGGGCAGGGTTGGGCCGTCGTTCAACGTCACGCCGCTGCGTAGTGCTGCCAGCGTGGCGTCATCCGGCTCGCCTTCCACCTGTACGAAGTATATTTTGCCGGTGCGTTTGCCCGGCTGCGTGAGCTTCGCCTGTAAAGCGCCGTCGTTGGTTAAGACCAGAAGGCCTTCGCTGTCGCGGTCCAGGCGCCCGGCTGCGTAGACCCCCTGAACGGGAATATAGTCTTTCAGCGTGCTGCGCCCGGCTTCATCGGTAAACTGCGGCAAAACATCGTAGGGTTTATTGAACAAAATAACCCGCTTAGGCTGGGTTTCTTGCGGTCTTCTGGCGGCTTGTCGCGAGCTGAATCGCTCAACCCGGTGTTTTGTAAAAGAAGTTTTCTTCATGGTATTTTCAGGCGTTATCAATTGCCGCATTATAGCCTAATAACGAAGACCTTTCATGGCGCAGGACAATCAGGTACTATCGAAGGGCTCATTACAATTTATTAACATAAGATCAGTAACAACCAGAAGCGCTCGAAGGAGAGGTTAATGGAAAGCAAAGTAGTTGTTCCGGCGGAAGGTAAAAAGATCACCCTGCAAAACGGCAAGATTAACGTTCCTCACAATCCGATTATCCCGTTCATCGAAGGTGACGGTATCGGTGTAGACGTTACCCCGGCGATGCTGAAAGTGGTTGATGCCGCTGTTGAGAAAGCCTACAAAGGCGAGCGTAAAATTTCCTGGATGGAAATTTACACCGGTGAAAAATCTACTCAAGTTTATGGCCAGGACGTCTGGCTGCCAGCAGAAACGCTGGACCTGATCCGCGACTACCGCGTTGCTATTAAAGGCCCACTGACGACGCCAGTTGGCGGCGGTATCCGTTCCCTGAACGTGGCACTGCGTCAGGAGCTGGACCTGTACGTCTGTCTGCGTCCGGTTCGTTACTATCAGGGCACTCCTAGCCCGGTTAAGCACCCTGAACTGACCGATATGGTTATCTTCCGCGAAAACTCAGAAGACATCTACGCGGGTATCGAATGGAAAGCGGACTCTGCTGACGCAGAAAAAGTGATTAAATTCCTGCGCGAAGAGATGGGCGTGAAGAAAATTCGCTTCCCTGAGCATTGCGGTATCGGCATTAAGCCGTGCTCCGAAGAAGGGACCAAGCGTCTGGTGCGTGCAGCCATCGAATATGCAATCACCAACGACCGTGACTCTGTGACCCTGGTTCACAAAGGCAACATCATGAAGTTCACCGAAGGCGCGTTCAAAGACTGGGGCTACCAGTTGGCGACCGAAGAGTTCGGCGGTGAGCTGATCGACGGCGGCCCGTGGCAGAAGATCAAGAACCCGAACACCGGCAAAGAGATCGTCATTAAAGATGTGATTGCCGATGCGTTCCTGCAGCAGATCCTGCTGCGTCCTGCTGAATACGACGTAATCGCCTGTATGAACCTGAACGGTGACTACATCTCTGACGCCCTGGCAGCACAGGTTGGCGGTATCGGTATCGCCCCTGGCGCGAACATCGGTGACGAGTGCGCCCTGTTCGAAGCTACCCACGGTACTGCACCAAAATACGCAGGTCAGGACAAAGTGAACCCAGGCTCTATCATCCTGTCCGCAGAGATGATGCTGCGTCATATGGAATGGTTCGAAGCCGCAGACCTGATCGTTAAAGGTATGGAAGGCGCGATCAACGCGAAAACCGTCACCTATGACTTCGAACGTCTGATGGAAGGCGCTAAGCTGTTGAAATGCTCAGAGTTTGGCGACGCGATTATCGCGAACATGTAATCCACTCGCTGGGTTAGTAAAGAACGGGAGCCGATCGGTTCCCGTTTTTATTATTAGTTTTCGAATGGTTATCAAAAATTTATCAAAAGAAATTATCAAAACCCTCCTTCTGAATGTTAACATTTCGGCCATCAAAAAAATGATGGATCACCTATGAAAGATAATATCGGTGCGTTTTTTAACCAATTGATAAATTATCCGTGGTTGATGATGGTCATGTCAGTCTTACTTTCAGCTATTTGGATTCTAATAGCTATGAATGAACCACTTTTATCCCTTTCAGAAAACCAGAATTTATATATTTATTCTACCCAAGCTCAGGTTTTGAGTGCGGTATACGGACTAACCCTAACTGGCTATATATTTCTTAGAAATCACCAAGAGAGAGAAATTGACAGGGATAATAGTCTAATTGAAATAATTAGAACGATTCAAGCTAAAGAATACACTTTTTTGATTATGTTGACCATTGTGTCAATTACAGCTATTTTACTGGATTTAATGACGCTATCGTTATTTCTTTCAGAAAAAAAGATATTGAGCATCATCACAAAAAATTGTGCCACTGTTTTTTTCATGAATGGACTTTTACTAATTACTTACTTTATTCTAAAAGCGTTAAAGGCCGATAAGTATAGTGAAGTTAGTAAGGAGATTATTCTGGATGCAGAGAAAAATATTCGTGACTACCTTGGTAATGAGTCAACCTTGGAAGATGTTCAAGAAGAGGATAAAAACAATGAACATATTTTATATGGTAAGTTCATGACTGGTTTCATTGATCTGGAAAATAAGCTATTTAATCTTTACGAAATCTATAATTCAAAAACAATGGTACCATCTCTAGATTTAATTCATTCGAATGCTAGAATGACCATTTCTAGAGTATTGAAAGAATTATCAGGGTCTAGGCGTATTCCCCAAGCGTTAGTCCCAGAAATTTATGCTTTGGTTAAATACAGAAATGCACTTGTGCATACTACCTCCGTTGAACCATCTCAGAATATGGTTTCAAATGTTGAACGAATTAATAATGAAATTGATAATATTTTAAAAAAATATGAAGCCGAACGCCAATAAAATACTTGGCGATTTTTAAATGTTCTGCTTCCTAGGGTTGATTTGAGTAGGAATTCTTAACCATTCCTTACCTCGGTCATCATGGTATCGGGCTGTCTGAATAGGCGATTTATGCCCTAATAGTTTCTGAGTATCAATACCTTGAGCTTCATAAAGGCGTTCTGCTAAAGATCGTTGCTCGTGAAACGTTGCTGGTGTGCCGTCCCCCCAGTTTATTTCTGCTTTATCACGGGCCTTACTAAAATTCATTGTTATTGTGTTCGATTTAACCTGTGCACCTCGTTCAGCCATTGAGGTTGCCCGGAAGAAGTGGATTAGGTATGGACTTACTGCATAGTCACGGCAACGCGCAATTACATCCCTTAAACTCCAGTCAATCGCATTAAGTCTAAGGGATAGCGGGATCGCTAGCTTGCTCCCCGTCTTCTCTTGAACTACATGAAGATGGTCATCCCAAATATCGCTAAACTTCATGTTGGAAATATCCCCGAGGCGCTGACCCGTAACGAGCGCTAATAGCATTGCATTGCCCATGTAATGATGGCGGGCATCGGCAATCGCGAAAATCTTTTGCCATTCATCGAGGTTAAGACGTTGTCGGCTAATCCGCCGGCGCGGTTGTTTTGTAGCAAGTGCCGGGTTATAACCCGGCGGTACCTCGCCATAATGTTGGGCTTCCTTGAAAACATCGATTAAAACAGAGCGGATTACTTGGGCCATCCTCGGTTGACCTTCTGCAACATAGGACTCCAGTATCTGGGCAACATCCCGAACATCGACGGCTGATATCAATTTCATTCCTACGCTCTCGCGAAGTAGGGCGACAGGTTTAGCCTTTTGCTTATGAGTGTTCGGTCTGATATCACCATTCTCCAGCCTTTCATCCTGAATTTTCCAATAACGATCTAACCACGTATTTGTTGTTATCGCCTTTCCTTTGCTGGTGGCGATCTTGTCACTGATAGCCAAAACCTGCCTGGTGCGCTGTTCAGCTAGTCGCTCATTGGCTTCGATTGCTATTGCTATTGCTTCGGCCTCGTTTGTTCCAAGGCTATGAAACTTACCTGTAACGGGATGCTTATAGCGCCAGTAAATTTTATTTACCTTACGACTGTAGAGCGGATAAAGATTAGGTATTTTGATGTTGTTTTTACGTGGTCGAGCAGCCATCAGACAGTATCCTTTGAAGCATTGGAGAATCAGATTTTTTTATTACGGGCTGGGTCAAATTACCTGTAATCTCGGCGTCCTCTCTTACCCGCCAGTATCTTCCTTCTTTGGTGGCCGGGGGGGTGAACATGCTCTCTTTAGCATATCGACGTAAAGTATTCAGACTTGGAGGATTACTCCGGTATTTTTCCGCAGCCCATTCTTCTAAAGTCAGCATTTGAAGCATGTGATTTACCTCATAATGGCCCATATCAGGGCCATTTTCTGATATTAAAAAATCAGTGTTCAGTCAGACGCTGCCAGATTGCTGACACGTATTTGACCTGATGAAGAGCATCCGAAATAGCCTTGTGAGGTTCTCCCTCAAATGGGATCTCATAGCGAGGCTTGCAGCCAACGGCTTTACCCAACTCGACAATGGTTCTTACATCCCGGTTATTCCAGAATTTCCATGGGCAGGGGATCCCCGTACGGTCATAAGATGCCTCAAGCAGGACATTGTCATAAGTGGCACCATTACCCCAGACCTGAACAGAATCAGGGCCGCTAAACGCATTCTCGCTTATAAACTCATTTAGCTGCAGTAATGCATCATCGAGCGGAATAGCGTCATCCATTACCAACTCAGAGCGCGCTTCGGGCGAAGCTTTTAGCCAGAAGATAATGGTAGATGCATCCGGAACTCCGCCGCTGGCCATGGCTGATTCCAGGCTAATAACTTTGTAAAATTCCGATCCGGTATTACCTGTAGATGGATCAAAGAACACGGCCCCGATAGATACGACTGGTGAATCAGCTTTTTTACCAAAAGCTTCAATGTCGATCATAAGGTGTGTATAGAGCATTTCAGGCTCGGCATGATTATGATGACCGGAATCATTATTTATGGCAGTTGTGCTGCTATAATTTTCAGTAGCGCTTGCGCTTGAGATAGTTTCTTCCGTGCCTTCTGATAACGCAGCACCGTCCGGGGTTTCATCATTGCCAGTTTCTTCCATCTGCACATTATCAACGTACTCCGCTGCGGTATCTTGTTGGTCGATTTCAGCGTTGCTGGTGGCCAACCCTTCAATAGAAAAAAGACCATTACCAACTTTTTCGAGAATCGGCTGCGTGCCGTCGTCGACATGTGTCTCTTCATTCTGGCCGACAGTTTCAACATCAGAATCAGTCGCTACCTCGTTTGTCCAGCTCACCTCCGGGTTATGACGTGCCGCAACAAGAGTTTCGTCTGATGGTGCAGAATGATCGCTTTCAGTCAGGTTCGCGTTAATGAATCCGCTGAGACGTGCCGGATACAGGTAATGCTCTGGGTGAGCGCTGCGGATAAGTGCAAAGATAGCTGCACGCGAGTAGTCCAAAACCCCCGGAGTTGCGCGAAGAGCTCTAGACCATTCTTTGAATGGACTTTCTTTTTTACTAACGATCTCTTTTGCCCGACGGAAAACACCACCAGGGATATCATAAATGTTGAAATCCATTGGTAACGTGGCCAGCGCAATCTCTAAATCGAGAGTGTCGAGATCATGTTTAAGGTCAAGGTTTCTGTCGGTCTTGTTGCCTCCGCCAGCATTCGTACCGCTTTCATTACGCTGTATTTCTGCAATGCGATTGCCTTTGGCCCATTCTTTTACCAGCAGGCCGCGGTCAATGTAATCAGTCGCCGCCCAGATTCTGGAGAATCGGAGAACCAAAGCGAGTTCGTGACGCTTTTCCTGGCTGAACACTTTGCGAATGGCGTCGGTATAGCGCCACAGGTCTTTGGTGTCGTAACCCTTAACCTGTTCGCAGTTTTCTGCCGCCAGCAGCAGGTTCTGGACATAACTATTGTCAGTGTCCATCTCCAGCTCGCCGATAACTTCGTATTCATCGCGTGTAATGTGGTGGCGCAGTTCGTCGGCGGTGAACTGGGCGAGTACCTGCTTGCGGAAGGGCATGCGAACGACTGGATAACGTGTGGTTTCGTCATCATTCTCGTCAATCTGGATACCGTTATCAGGTTTGAGATCATGACCAGTTGTAACGTCGGCGTCGCTGGTGCTTTCTGATTTGAGAAGAGCAAGCTTTCCGCTTCTCCACTCTTCAACTAACTGATTGCGGTCGCCAGCATCTGCTCTCGCCCAGTCAGCCATGAATGCAGCGATATTTTTAGTTTCGTGAACTTCATCTGGCGCGAATACCTGCTTAATCGCCTGAACGAGTTTCCACTCAGCGTTCAGGCTGAGTTCGGTAACTTCAGGGATGTCGTTCTTCGCCAGCAGCAGTTTCTGAAGATAGGTGTTGCCTTCATCCAGTGACATTTCGCTGGCAGCCAGCTGCTGCTCTTTAGCGATATGTGACTGGTATTTGTCGCTGGTCAGGTGAACGGCAAAACGGACCGCTGGAGTGCGGTTTTCAAGAGGAACACTCTCGACGGTACTTTCGACTTTAACGGTCGGTTCCGGTGCGGCAGTGTTGTCCACGGCTCCACTAGACTCAGCACCAGTCTTTGGCAGCCAGGTGCGTCCATCGTCCTGGAGTTCGTAGCGTTTGCACCAGGTGTAATCCACTGTGCATTCTTCCGGCAGGTCGTTGTAAACAGGGAAATCGGTACGGACAGGCTTGCTATAATCCTTGCCCCGGCCGGTTTCAATGCCAGCATCTTCCAGCTCTACATCCAGCTGCAAATTGGCTCGTGCTTCTGATTTAGCCGTGAACCAGATAACGGCATCTTCTTTGCCGGATTTCTGCGTAGCCTTGATTAAATGAAAGAATTCCATATCGGGTCCTTAATTTTGGTTGTAAGATACCCGCAGCTAGTGATTGCCGCCTTGGGTAGTGGTCATTGGTCAAAACTCGATTCCGGAAAGCTTTGGTCGGCTGACCGGGTACTTAACCCGCCTTGCGCGGGTTTTGTGCTTTTAGGGGCTGGTAGCAGCTATTGGTCACAACTCGATTAAAATTTGAAAGCTGGCTGTTGGTCGTCAGCCGATTTGTACGGGTAACACTCTCCTTTAATGTGCTGCTCTTTGGCAGCTGCATCACAGCCAGATTCGGTTTTGTATACACCGAGCATGATGTCTGAGCATTCCCCGGTGAGGGCACAGACGGTAACGATCAGTGCAAAGAACGAGTTCATGCTTTTAGCTCTGGATTGCCTTTTTGGGCCAGTAAGTAGCAAAGCTTACGAACCAGAACTTCAAACAGATTTAAGCGAACGGCTTGGGGGCCAGCTTTTTTGCGTGCGAAATCGATCATGGTTAACTCCTGTGTGCCTTTAACGCCAGGCTGGCGGAACGGTAAACCTGCTGCGCGATTGTCTTGCCATCTCATCCGGTGTTTCGTATGCCGCCGGCAGCTACTTCGTGGGCGTCCTGCCTCGATGACTCATTGCGATAGAGATATTATTATCAATACAATCGATATGTGTCAAATTAAATCGATAGTTGAGGGCGAGAAAAACCTAGGGTCATTGATGACCCGAGCACAAGAGGGTGAATTAAAAGAAAGGCTATTTGGTTGGCGGGATCAGATTACGTTTCTGCAGATATGTCTTTGCAAAATTATCGAGCTCTTCAAGTCTAAGGTCTATTATATTGATAATTCGTTCTTTTTCATCATCTGTTGGCAATTGTTCGAATGCTTCCAGAAGTCTTTCTTGAAGTTCTGTTGACGGCTTCACTTTTGGTTTTGGTGCCCAAGGATCCTGCTCTTCGAGGGTCTCACCATCCTCCATAAAGAACCATGAAAGTGGATACCCAGTCGCAGCGGGAAGAAGATTCAGTATTTCAGATCTGGGTAAAATGTCAGAATTGCACCAGCCATTAACAGATTGAGCCTTGACTCCCAGTCTGCGTGCCAGCTCAGATTGTGATATTTCGAGATCTTTTATCGCCTTTTGCAATCTCTTACCGAAGTTCATCTCTTCATCCAATTCATCTAGTTATTAGCAATTATACAGATTTTTTCTGTAGCTCTTACTATCGAAATAATTTGACGATATCGATTTAATTTGTTTTATTGTCACTCATCGTTAACAACTGAGAACAACTGATGAAGACATCAATTCAAAAAAAGCTCTTATCGATTTGCAGTCAGGCTGAGCTAGGACGCCGGATGAAAAGGAGAGCCCAAACTGTAAACGGCTGGTTTAAAAACAAAATTCCCGGAGAGCTGGTGCTCAAAGTGAGTAAGGCCGTCGATTGGCAAGTTACTCCTAATGAATTACGTCCTGATCTTTATCCCAATCCAAAAGATGGTTTACCTCAGAAGGAGGCTTAATCATGCAGTCAGCTACATATCAACATTATAACCAACGCCTGGCCGGACCGCTGAAAACTCAAAATCAATTTATGGCGCATCGGCGAGATAGCTTTAAGCACCGTTCAATACAGGTTGCAGTTCGAGAGTGGGAATCCACTTTGCCCGGCCAGGCGCAGGAGAAAATCGCTCAGATGGTGGCTGAGCAGTGGGCGAAGGAAGGGGGCCGCGGTATCGCGGTCAACAAGCAGAATTTATTCCGGTATCTGAAAAACGAAGGTGGTTCGGAAAAAACACCGCATACATCATGCAACTGTCGGGGGCAATCGTCGCCGCTATGCCCATTGAGATCGCCAGAAAGCATGGACTCAGTAACGCCAGAACGGAAGCCGAGCTGGTGGCGAGCGCTATCAAAGAATGCAGTGAGGCACATCAGGCGAAGTTGCTGGGCGCACCGCTGCAAAAGCTTGAGAAGGAGATCCGCGAAGCGGCAATCGCTTTATTCAACATGTTACCTGCTGACGCGGCGGGACCACTACTGGCGAGTATCAGCGCCGTAGCGCCGCAATTTTTTTAATCGAGTTTTGACCAATGAATTCAACCCGGAGGCTTCATGAGCATTGATGCAATGCGGTGGGCCAAGAAAGTTAAGACCGGAAAATCCTCCAGTAAGGCGATCCTGACCTGGCTGGCTGATATGTGCGGCGCTGACTTGTGCGCTTACCCATCCGTCGCTGCGCTTGCAGAGGCTACTGAGATGGACAGAAAGACGGTGCTTGCAGGCTTGCAGCATCTGCAGGAAATCGGCCTGGTTGTCGACACAGGTGAACGGCGCGGCAGGACCAAGCAAATTCCTGTGTACAAGCTGGTCGGTGTTGAGGAAAGCATCCCCGATGCCGAACAGACCCAAAACCGGAACTCTTTAAAGGATCCCAAAAACGGGACGGTTAATTTGAACCGTACCGAAAACGGAACTGTTAATACAAACAGTGCCATAAACGGGATTATTTCAGGTGATAAGGGTACCAAAAACGGGATTGTTAATAGTTCAGATTTTAACCAAAGAGTACCGTTTTTCCCTTTAAACAGTCCCAAAAACGGGACACGGAATCTACCAAGGAACCATAAAGATCTAAACCCCACACATAGAGAACTGGTCGGATCTGTTATTCCTGATTATCCGGATCAGCCAGGTATCGGAATTGGGCAACAGCAGCCATTCGGCAAATTCCGGATGTTTAAAAACTGGAATCCAACAGCCGACTTTGCACGACAAGCAAACCTGTGGGGCATGCCGATCAAGGCGGGCATAAATATTGAAGCCGAGCTGAGCAGTTTCATCGCTTACTGGCAAGCCGAAGGGAAAGTGTTTCATCAAATTCAGTGGGAGCAGAAGTTTGCTCGCCACTTGGATCGCGCAAAGGTTCTGAAAGCACCACAAACGGGAGGTACCGAGAATGCATCAGTTCGACCACAGCCAGCAGCATCCCGGGCTGTTCAGCAAATACAGTCAGCACACGCAGAGTGGCGACGCCGGAACGGACTTGATGGCGACGGAGACGGCGTGGCGGTTATGGCAGGTGATGGGGGAAATCTTCTCGAACCGCTGGACGCAGAAGAATGGGGCAGAACCCACGGCCCTGTGGATAGCTCAGATAGGTTCGATGACTGAGGACCAGATCAAACTGGTTTGTCAGCAATGTATGGACCGTTGCGCAGCAGGTAATACATGGCCCCCGGATCTTGCTGAGTTCGTTTCGCTGGTTTCAGAGAGTGGCGCAAATCCGTTCGGGCTGACATCCGACCGGGTGATGAGTGAATACCGACGCTGGCGTAACGAGTCGTATCGTTTTTCGGGTAGTGACAAATATCCGTGGCCGCAGCCGGTGCTGTATCACATCTGCATCGAAATGCGCAGAACTGGTGTTGAGCGTCAGATGACCGAGGGGGAACTTAAAAAACTGGCAGAGAGGTTATTAACCAAATGGACGAAGCACGTAAGCAACGGGCTTTCAGTTCCACCAATCCGTCGCCAGCTAGCTGCACCGCAGCATCCGGCAGGGCCAACTCCGGCACAGCTGCTGATGGAAGAGTACCAACGCCGTAAAGCGGCAGGTTTAACCAACTAATCGAGTATTGACCAATGACCAAAGTATTAACACAAAAACAGCAGGTAGCAGTGTTTGTGCGCTACCAACCGAACTGCGCCGTAGGCGATGTTGCAGAGGCACTGGATATGTCAGGTGCAACAGCTGGCAAATTGCTTCGTGACTTAAGCGACCAAGGCGTGATCGTTCGTTCCCGGAATAGTGTTCAGTACACATACGAGGTGGTACCAGACGCGGATATTCCGGATGTAATCCTTCCGTGTATGGCGGAAAAAAGCGATCCAGTCAGGATGCAGGCCGCAGAGGAGAAAGCGAAGGCGCTTGAGGCAAAAGGCCTATGGCGAAGAGCAGCTGCGGTGTATTCAGAAATGTTTGGCATAGCTGGTAGTGCTGTTGAGGTCGCCCGTATCGCCAAGCGTCGTAAAGACTGCCTGCGTCAGGCGGGGAGGGCGTAACCGATGCCGAGACCAAAAACGCAGAGTGAACGCAACCAAATCATATCAAGGATCATTGAGTTGGTGAAAAAGTATGGCCGTATCACGACGAAAGAAGTCGTTGCGATGTTCGATTTGCATCGCACCACCGCAGAGAAATACATACGAATAGCCATTGCACGGGACGAATTGATCCGTTACGGTCGTTGCGGCATTTTCCGTGACCAACGCACAATTATCGATTTCGACCTGAAACGCTTCTCACACACCAGAAAGTAAAGTGAATGTAGAAGAGAATGCAACTTAACCGCGGCATCTCTATACTCATGAAGGTCCGCTTTGAGCGAAGAGCGGAAGTTCGCAGTTGTTTATACGATTGCTAAAAAGGGTGATTTACAGCAGGATTAACACGTTAAATGCTTGACAAAAGAGAGAAAGCACTCATGGAAAGAGTTTGTGTCCGATTTGATGGCGAGATTGAATGTTCCAACTTTATTTCATAAAGCGTACACTGTTGGTAGGGTTAACAGGATAAAAGATTTATTTTTTACGAGGAATTTTATGAATTTTCTACACTACAGTGTCAATTTGCAAACCCAGGATATGGTTGAAGTTACTTTAGATAAACAAGCTAATGTACGACTTTTAGATGATTATAATTTTGGCCAATACAAACGAGGTGCTCAACATAAATATTATGGAGGTCATACTAAGACTTCTCCAGTCCGTCTGAAGGCTCCGTCGGCGGGACACTGGAATGTTGTAATTGATTTGGGGGGATATTCTGGAACGGTAAAAGCATCTGTGAATATTATTAAGGGCTAGTAATGTCTCAATCATCGAGCACTGAAAGTTCGCTTTCTCCGGTAATTAGGCGAGCAAAATTTGATACGCTGACTATATATGAGATATCCGAAGAGGAGCTTTTGATTATTGAACACGGCTCACCTGACTCTATCTATCTAACAATCTCAATTGCATTGATTTCTTTCGCTATGGCGATTTTTTGTTCATTGTTGGTTACGGATATAAAGTCAAGTATAGTCATGACACTGTACATTGTTATCGTCGTTGTCGGGTTTGTGGTTGGCGGTATCATGCTATTATTATGGAAAAAAAGTAAAAACTCAGTTTCAGTATGTGTTGCAAATATACGAAGAAGGCTGCCACCACCTGATGGAGAGTTAGTTGAATAGAAATGTTCTGCTTCCCGTTTATTAACACAGGTTGGAACTGGCAACTGCCGCTTATGGTACGGAACGGACTGGCTAACTGGGCATGGGCCCACTGTGAGAGAGGAGATGACACCCTGTTTCACAAAAAGTAGCATTGTTCTACAAGCAGCTTTCATAATGAGGTTATATGAAAATAAGAAGGTTCCGTAATGGGGATGAAATCTCATTATTTAACGTGTTTTATTCTTCTGTACATACCATCGCATCAGACTACTACACACATGAACAAATTGATGCTTGGGCCCCGGCAGAAATCGACCAGGAACAATGGGCCAATCACATGAGGGAACTATCCCCTATTGTTGTAGAGCTTGATGGCGAAATAGCTGGATATGCAGATCTCCAACCAAATGGGTACATTGACCATTTTTATGTCTCAGGAACCTATTCAGGACAGGGGGTAGGGACATTACTAATGAATTGCATTCATGAGGAAGCGAGGCAACATGGAACTAGTGAGCTTACTTCAAATGTAAGTAAGGCTGCGGAAGCGTTCTTTCTACGACACGGCTTTCATGTAGTGGAGAGAGGTTTTCCTATTTGCCGTGGAATTACATTAGAAAATGCACTGATGAGAAAACATTTGGCTAAATAATAAATAACCTGCAGCAGGTAGCATTGTTTGCCTGGTTGAGCTCAACAAAACAGTACAATGGATGTCCGCTCCTTGCACACAGGGGATTTATATGGCACAGCCAAAACTTACATACTCTAATAAGTACTTGAAACGTAATTTAACTCGTTGATTTAAATTCTTTTTTTAATAATGCGTAAACAAATGTGTTCTCATATCTTTCCTCGCCTTCATCCGTAATAAATGAAACAAACTCTTTAAAGCAACCCTCCTGTCGCATACCAAGGCGGGAGCACAATCTTTGAGAGGACAGGTTGTAGTCTTCAACGTACGCATAGAGACGCCTTGCATGTTTCACGTTAAACAAATATTTAAACAGGGCCCCAACTGATTCTGTTGCATACCCGTACCCTTCATAGCGCTGATTGAAGTGCCAACCTACGGACCACGTATTAGCATCTGGCTCGCCACTATTTTCTGCAAACAGATGGCCAATAAGGAGGTCGGTGTCTTTGAGGCAAACAGCAAATTGGCTTGGATCTTTTGCCCTTCTGCATACTTCATCTACGGCATCCTCAACTGAGTTGAGCGTTTCATCCTGAAAACAGGGAGTACGTGGCGAAGATAGATAATCCAGAAGTGCTAAAGCATCACTCTCTTTAAATGAACGAAGAATGAGTCTGGGTGAAATGGCTATTGTCATGGCTTGTCGATTCCATTAAAGATTAGTTATATGGTGCTGATTTAATGAAGAATTTATTGGGTGAATAATACTTGCTGCGACATTAACGCCCACTGTCCTGTTTGTAAACAACATAATCATGCTTTAACAATTCGTGCTGTTAAGGCGTTGATCAAACTTCTTCATAAGTGTACTGTATAAAAATACAGTTTTTGTGGTGGAGGCGCTTATGAAAGTTGAATTAACCATTGATCGCACTAAAGAACTTCCAGAGGGTGCAGTCCCGGCACTTGAGAGAGAATTATTAAAACGGCTTCAGAGTCAGTTCGATGAGTGCAGTCTGATTGTGCGTCGCGCAGGTTCCGATGGGTTAAGTGTTTACGGTGGCGAAAAAGAAGCTAAGAAAAAGGTTGAGGAAATCCTCCAGCAGACCTGGAAAAGTGCAGACGACTGGTTTTATTGAAACAGCATGCAGAAATTTTCCAGTTTGGAGGGGAGATTGGTGAAACAAAAACAAGAATTACCGAGCAAAGGCTACGCGGTCATCAGATGCCACGATGGGGTTATCGTAGCAAGACTGCCATCATTTCCTGACAGCGCGCGCGCACTCATGTACCGACGAGGCGACGAGGTGTCATTCATGCCGTTACAGGATGATGAAATAGTGGGAACACCGACACTCTTTACGCAGATGCTTGAGCGGGCCGGTTATCGAGTTTCAAAGATGAGTATGATCTCGGTCTCAGTCGAAGAGTTAATTAGATAAATTTCAGCAGAATTGTGCTTAATAAGTGTATAATTCCACCAGAGAATTATACAATAATTCTGTAATATTAATTTTTAATGACGAATTTACTTATGATAAAAGGAGTTTTTAGATGGGCTTGTATTTAGATGAGAATGTTGTTTCTAATATCAACATCCTTAATTCGATTGTAAGAAGAGATTTGACAGATTATGAAAACAATCAACTTTTCTCTAAAAAAATTATGGACTCTGAAGAAGATTTTCTCAACACCGCAGTCTTAACAGCTTGGATGACTTTTTATAGTCATTTCACAAATGAGCGAAAGTTTTTAGATGATAATACACAATTTAACCAAGAGTCTATCTCTGACTACGTCAAATTCAATGCAGATATGTATGCCAAAGATAAAATTCAGTTTTTATCAGACCTTATCAGAGTTCTCTATGAGTTGCACTTTTGGACAGGTAAGTTACGTGGCGAGGGAATAGTATCAGACGAGTTTTTGACCCTTCTGGAAAATAGATATGAAAACCTCGAGGATAAAACTACACAGTTCAAATATATCCGTGAAAACTTAGCAGTTGCGTTGGTTCAATGGTTATTAAAAAGTCAAAACTTTTCTGAAGCCAAGGGGTTGATTAAAAATATTCAAGAAAAAAAGGAGTCCTTTATTGAAGAGGTAACGACTTTAAAAGTCGAGAATCTTAATGAGATAGACCTAAAGGAGACTGAAGCGATAAAAAACATTAATGATAACTTTTCCTCCATCAAAAATGAGATAAGGATTAACAAGGAATCCGTTGATGCATCATTAAAAAATATAGCGGAGTCTTTGATCGAAATAAAAGAGCTAGAAGGTCGAGTACAAGATTTGAAATCAGAATATAATTTCGTAGGCTTGAGTTCTGGCTTCAATAAAATAAAAGAAAAAAAGGAATTAGAACTAAGAAATATAGAGGTTAATTATAAGAATTTATTTGGATGTATATTCATCGTTCCAGTTATAATTACGGTTCTTCATCTTGTCACCCCTGCAGTATTTCCAAAGGATTTGACGGTTTTGTTTCTGGCATTGCCATTTTTAACAATTGAAATGGCTTTGATTTATTTCTTCAGGCTTTCATATTTAGAAGCGAAATCAATCAGGACGCAGTTAGTTCAGATTGATTTACGCTTAAGCCTTTGCTCATTTATTGATGGTTACGTGGAATATCGCAAGAAGAATAATGTCAATATCGATAAAGTCTTAGAGATTTTCGATTCACTGATCTTTAGTCCCATTCAGACAAATGAAAATAATATTCCTTCAATGTTTGATGGTATTGAGGCGATTGCGGGTTTAGCTGAAAAAATCACAAAAAAATGAAGTCGTGGTTATTGAGTGCAAGTTAACCTTCTTGCGCTCATTTCGATGTGTGTGGCCACCTTAATATAAATTTTGTCCTTCAATTATAACTTTATGATAAAAATCGTTAGATTGTTTTTGGTTTAAAAAATTTGTTATAATTTTAACTTAGGCCTGAACACCCTAAACCTGCTGCGCCACTGGAGAGATACCATGGCGCAAATACACAACCAGAATAAATCCTTACTGACCCCTCAAAAGGCCAGCGATTCTCTTTTGCCTCTGCAACTGCAGGAGGCGGCATGAAGAAAAGCTGGTTCACTCACACCGGGCTGACAACCGAAGAAGCCAATGAGCTGGTGGCTCGCTATATGTCTAAAGGCGTCCCCGTCGAGAAAAGCCTCGATATTGACCCTCGTCTTTGGATAGTCAGCGTATTACTACCTCAGCAAAAATACTCAGCTAAGACAGCGCAAAGCATGCGTTCTCGGGCATGGGGGTGATCGTGACAGTGTACAACATCCTCCCGATGGGTAAGCCACGCATGACGCGTGCCGACAAATGGAAGAAGCGCCCTGAAGTTATGCGTTACCGGGCCTTTTGCGATCACGTCCGGCTCCTGGGCATTTGCATGCCCGAATCAAATTCACACGTTACCTTCGTTCTTCCAATGCCGAAGAGCTGGAGCAAGAAAAAGCGCGCAGAGATGAACGGGCAGCCCCATCAGGGTAAGCCCGATCTTGATAACCTGATGAAGTCTTTGATGGATGCGCTCTTCGAAGACGATACGCATATCTGGGATTCAAGGATAACAAAGCTCTGGGGCGAGAACGGGCAGATCATTATCAGGGAGAGCGAGTGATGCGTGCGCTTCTTCAACCTGTGATTGCCCGGGAGCTGGGTGTCGTACTGTTGAAGCCAGGAAGAGAGCTGATGGAGTTGTTCACCACAGGCAGAGTGCTGATCGAGCGTCAGCCTGAAAGCATGCGCGAATATCAAACAGGCCGTGTTCCCGATGCTAGGCAGCCACTGGCTGAAAAAGAGCAGTTGCGAAGCTTCTTTTTGAATGAAAAGGTCCTGACTGCTGCTGGTGGTATTAGCGGGCTTGATTACTGGTTGCTGAAGTATGGAGGAGGAAATTGCCAGTACGCTCATAGCGATTACCACTATCACGAATTAACCATCATGCACCATGAGCCGGGTTCCATTTTACTTTGTGGTTATTGTGATAACCAGCTGCGTGAACAACATACCGACGGTCTGGCAGACCTGGCCTGTAATAACGTGGTTGCCTATGTGCTGGATTCTGTCCGTATTTATCTTTGCCTGGACAAAAGCCGCGAGATCTCACTTCCAGAGCTCTGCTGGTGGGCAGTACGTAAAGGGGTTACGGATGCACTTCCAGAATCATGTGTTCGTGAAGCGCTTCGTTTACCTCAAGAAAGCAAGATTGGTCGCGAAAGCGATATTACGCCTTCTGTACCGGCCAGCAGCATCCTTTGGGAATTAGTTTCAGCTGTTGACCTGCCTGATGCGCTGACAGAACCGCTGGTGGGCGTGATAGTGGATCCGGCGCCGCCTCAGTCTTTCATGCGTCGACCGAAGCGTCTGCGCTGGGGAAGTCGCAATTATCTGAATTGGGTGAAAACACAGCCCTGCGAATGCTGCCAGCAGCAATCAGACGACCCGCATCACTTAATCGGATGGGGGCAGGGAGGCATGGCAACAAAAGCTCACGACATCTTCTCGATTCCACTTTGCCGAAAACATCATACCGAACTTCATAACGACCGCCTGGCATTCGAGCGTAAATATGGCTCGCAGCTGGAAATGATCATTAGAGTGCTGGACCGGGCCTACGCGCTCGGCGTTCTGGCGTAAGGAGCGAACAGGATGACACCACGTCAACGCCGTAATCATATTGTAGCGCTGGGTAAAGCAGCGAGTGCGCCGCGTAAAAGCTGGCTGGGTAAAAGCATGCTTCTTACAGGTATTCAGTCGGCATGGATTAAATCATTGCTGACAACATGGGGCGAGGGGGTAAGCGGTGGAACAGCCCCACGATTGCCTCGCGCTCATGCATGCTGGGATGTTCTTAAGGGCGGGCGATGGTCGGATAAGGCATTGTCTCGCTTTACAGCTGCACTGGAACAAGCTCGAGCAGAGGGATTCAGAGGGCCGCAGGCGTTAAATCGTGCTCACGCCATTTTGTGGCCACAGCCCGCCACCAGCATCATTGATGAAGCTATGCACGATGATGACGTTGATTTTGTCGAGCAGTCAGTGCTGCAGGCGCTTGATGTAAATGACCCGGTTTATATCGTCGGTCTGCAGTATTACACCACACGCAAAAAAATCTCAGACATTACGCGGGAACTACAGTCTATCGCACCGTGGCTAACGGATTGGGAGGCCAGAAAACGAGTTCGCTGGTGCCTGGAGATATTCAGGGCGAAGGTCTTTTTATCTACGCGGAAGCTCCTGGCTGAGGAGAGCTGAATGATTGGGTTTTAACTTTTCGTGCTCTAATTCTATTTATATATTGAAAACGAGCCAGGAATTTAGATAATTTATTCATGCTTGGCAGAGCTGCGCCGCGATGGCAGCGAACTTAAGCGACAATTTGAATATAACGAAAGCCCCGCCGGTCGGGGCTTTTGTTTTACGGCGATACGACAGGGGTATTCGCGAAGGTGCATTCCACCAGTACCCCTGTCATATCGCCGAACTCACCAGACATATTCGACGTAAAAAAAATTTTAAGGGCCCGGTGTTGCAAGCTATGGTTCATCTCTTGTGTTGACAGTTTGTTGATCCAGTTTGAATTAAACTGCGTACAATAAATGAACAGGGAGAATGTATTGTTAAAGATACTCAAAACGCTGGCGTTGGTAATCTGTTTTGTGGTTAGCTGTGCAATGTACTTTCATCTCTATGTAGTGATGAATAAGGATTGTATTGGGAATACCACAGAAGAGGTGACCTATGGGCGTCTGGATGATTGCCCTGATACTGATTGCCAGCCTTATAGCTGGAGTTGTTATTTACATTGATGTTATCTCGGATTTCATTATCGATGCCAATTTCCTTCATCTCCCATAGATGTTTTTGCGTGAGCGCTGCTTTTCGCAAAATTGCTGTGTGAAAATACTGACCCTTGGGTTCAGCGCTCATCCAAAAGCATCTCGTCAAAATCCAACTAACCGGGGTGGTTTGTTGGATGAGGTGCCTCAAATTCAAATAGCCTCGCTTCGGCGAGGTTTTTTCATTTGTAAGACCTCCATCAGGTGGCGATGTCTAATACCATTGACCGAAGGAATAAGTTCAGCGTAATTTATTTCTGTGGTGAATCCTTTCTAAGCGAAAGGGCGTTCCAGTCGACTGCTATCTGCAGGTATGCGCGCGGCTTTGCTGACTGGGGTAGAGTCACCGGGAGGCACCCGGCACCATGACAACAATAATACAAGCTTCAAATTCCTTGAGAGCCTGCCATAAAAAGCAGGCCTTTTTTTATGGTTTTGCAAACTGCTGCTACTCTTTGAGTTGTGGGAAGTAACTGAATGCCCTGTGGTTCTCCTGGACCGATAGTGAATCAGCCGATACAGCTTCACTCCTGAGCATAGGCCTTACTCACACCTACCTTACAAATAGTCAACTCATTAGCCCGCCTTCAAAAGCGGGCTTTTTTTATTCTCACGACAGCACCCGCATAGAGCGAGGTGAGAGCATGTATCGAATGGACAAAATAACTACTGGCATTTCCTACGGCGCATCGGGAGGTAGTGCCATTTACTGGTTTAGAAGACTTCTTGACGGTTACTCCCCAGAGCAGTGGGCGGCTATAGGTGTGATCGGTAGTTTACTGTTCGGCTTGCTCACCTTTCTCACCAACCTCTATTTCCAAATCAAAGCAGACCGTCGAAGAGCTGCGCGAGGTGAATGATGTCTAATAAATCAAAACTCAGCGCAGCAGTGCTGGCACTAATCGCATCAGGTGCATCTGCTCCACTCATTTTTGACCAGTTCATCAGCGAGAAAGAAGGCAATGCGCTGGTGGCCGTTGTTGATCCGGGTGGGGTCTGGTCTTTATGTCACGGCGTTACCTTTATCGATGGCAGACGTGTTGTTAGGGGCATGACGACCACTGAGGAACAATGCAGGAAGGTTAACGCTATTGAACGCGATAAGGCATTAGCCTGGGTTGATAGCAATATCAAAGTGCCTCTTACAGAGCCGCAGAAGGTGGGTATCGCATCCTTCTGCCCGTATAACATCGGGCCTGGTAAATGCTTTCCTTCGACGTTCTATAAGCGCATCAATGCTGGTGACCGGAAAGGGGCCTGTGAAGCTATTCGCTGGTGGATTAAAGACGGTGGCCGTGATTGCCGACTAACCAAAGGCCAGAAGAATGGCTGCTATGGGCAGGTCGAGCGGCGCGATCAAGAAAGTGCGCTGGCATGCTGGGGGCTGACCAATGAAAATTAATCCAGGTCTAATCGGCGTTGTCGTTATTGCTTTCCTTTCGGTCGCCCTCGTTAAAAGTTGTTCAGATGCCAGCAGCCTGCAGAGTGATAACAACGTTCTGAGAAGTGACAACACTTTGCAGGGGCAGGTAATTGCCACTCAGGCATTCAACTTCAATCGGTTCAATCAGGTTGCAGAGCATGCCAACAGGCTTAACTCCCTGATCGACACCAGCACTGAAGAAACCGTTATCGAATACCGGGAGATTCTCCGCCGTGAAAAAACCTGTGATCTACCTGTTCCTGCTGACATTGCTGGTGGGCTGCTCGAATACGCGTACCGTTTACGTTCCAGCGCAATGCACGCCGATCCCGACGGACCTAACGCACCCGATGATCGTACCGCTGCCGCCAGCTCAATGACGTACTGCCAGGCTGTGCTCTGGATTAAGCCGCTGCTGGCCGTGATTGAAAAGGGTAACAACAACTTCGCAGGTATTCGTGAGATGGAGAAAGAGCGACAATAGTGAGTAAAAAAAACGGAAACACTCTAGGTACAGTTAACGTGATCGGTTAGTAAATTCCCTCAATTCTGACTTATCAACTAACCTATGCTATGGCATTATTCCTTGAAAACCATTGTCAAGGATTACAAATGTCGAAGATTACCGTTAAAGCAGGGGCTGATCACATAAACGATCTTGCAACTGCTAAGCCAGTCTCAGCGATCAGTGAACTTATATGGAATGGATTTGATGCCAAGTCTCAATGCGTAGAAGTTATAATTAATAAAAACCCTGCGCTTGAATCAATCGACTCCATTATAGTGAAAGATTACGGTTCAGGAATTGATCACAATAAAGTATCGGATTTATTCGGCAACTTAGGTGAGTCTTGGAAGAAGCAAGCCAGAGCAAACGGTGATAGATCACTCCATGGTCAATATGGACGAGGCAGGTTCAAGGCTTTATCCTTGGGCTCAAAAATCAAATGGAACACGGTCTTTACTAAAGATGATAAGAGTTTCAAGTATGCAATTTCTTCTGATGCTAACAGCGTAAAAGATTTTGAGATAGGACCGATAACATCTCTTGAACGTACAGATAGCGGTACCGAAATAGAAATCTTTAACGTCACTGAAAATGTTAACTATTTGCTTAGTGAGGAAGCTCTTTCAGAGTTGGTGATGGAATTCGCCTTATTCCTGACTGAGTACCCCAATAGGAAATTAATTTTCTGTGGTGTTCATGTTAAACCTGAGGATGCTTGGGATGATAAAACTGACTTCGATTTAGGTGATATTGAGTTACCTAATGAGCAAAAAGCTAAGGTTTCTCTATCTATAATTGAATGGAAAAAGAAAAATATACAGCGTGAATTTCATTATTGCGACGCCCTAGGGTTTTCCTATTATAAAGAAAAACTTGGGCAATTAGTCAGAGCGCCAGGTTATGAATTTACCATCTATGCAAAATGTGATTACTTCAAAGCACTAAGTGAAAGAAATGAAATCTCTTTGGGAGATATGATCCCGGAGTTGAAAGTAATCAAAGACGCAGTATTGCAAAGGGCAAGGCTGCATTTTATCGATAAAGCATTCGTTAAGAAAACCAAGATAGTAGATTCATGGAAAGAGGAAGAAATCTATCCCTACGATGATGAATTGGTGCTTGATCCTACCAAAATCGTTGAACGAAAAGTTTTTGATATCTTAGCGGTCAATGTTCAAAGTTATCTTAAAACATTCGAAAAGGCTGATAAGAAAACAAAAAAATTCACTTTCATGCTATTGTCTCAAGCCATCAAACAGAATCCAGCTTCCGTGCAGAAAATAATCTCTGAAGTTCTTGGGTTGAAGAAAAAGGAGCAAGATGAATTGGCGGAATTGCTTGAGAGCACAACTCTCTCATCAATTATAAGTGCTTCAAAAATAGTAACTGACCGTCTTAATTTTCTTAATGGGCTCGACAATTTGGTGCACGACAAAGAGTCTAAAAAGAATTTGTTAGAAAGAGATCAGTTGCACAAAATACTTGAGCGTGAGGCTTGGATCTTTAAAGAAGATTTCTTCTTGGCTGGTTCGGAAAACCGTCTGGAGGAAGTACTACTTAAACATATCAAACATCTCGGAAAGCGTGAGGATGATACGTCAGCAGGGCCGGTGCTCTTACCAGATGGAAGGCAGGGTCGTGTAGATTTGATGTTTGCAAAATCACGTCAACCATATGAAGGTTTTACTGAGTATTTAGTAGTTGAATTAAAAAGACCGTCTCAGAAAATTGATTATGATGTTATTGGTCAAGTAGAAAAATATGCTTTGGCTGTAAGTGCCGATGAACGGTTCGACCACGCAAACTCCAAGTGGACCTTCATAGCTGTTTCTAACTCGATGGATGCATATGCTACGAAAAGAGCTCGTCAACGTGGCTGGCCCAAAGGGAAGACCCTTGATGATGCTGATGCTAACGTCGAGGTTTGGGTAATGACTTGGTCAGAGGTGATTCATGCTGCAAGGTCTAAATTAAGTTTCTTTAGCCAGCAGCTGAAGTATGAGGCTACCAGAGGAAGCTCGACAGAGTATCTTGAGCAGAAGCATAAAGAGTTTCTTCCTGAATTACCTGCTAATGAAGTAACAAAGGTCTCATAGCTTAGCCTGTGCATTATCTGCGGAGTGTTTAAAGGCTAAATAGTTAGAGGTTGTGTGATAATCAAAATGTATTCTGCATATCTCTTAGAGCGGATTTGGTGAGTGCCATCCGCTCTTGGGGATATTTCTAATTAGCTACCCAGCGCTGATGGGTCCTTTCCAGCCATATGACTTGTTACGGGGCGGCGACCTCGCAGGTTCTCGCTATTTATGAAAATTTTCAGGATTTTGCCTTTTCCGTTCTTCTTCTTGCTAAGTATCTGTCTTTGCTGGGTATAACCCACCACAAGAAAGGAAGTGTTAAAGCCTGGTAGTAGTCATTTTACCCGGTATGGTTTCCTTACCCTGTGTTTCGCCTGGAGTTCGTCATGGAGGTCAATAAAAAACGCCTTTCAGAGATTTTTGGTGTCAGCATCCGCACGATCCAGAACTGGCAGGATCAGGGAATGCCAGTTGCGCGCGGTGGTGGAAAAGGTAATGAAGTGCTTTATGACTCTGCCGCCGTAATCGAATGGTATTCCGCCCGTGACGCAGCGATAGAAAACGAAAAGCTGCGCAAAGAGGTTGAACAGCTGAGAGTTGATTCAGAATCAGACCTTGTGCCTGGCACGATTGATTATGAGCGCCATAGGCTTACCCGAGCCCAGGCTGATGCTCAGGAACTAAAAAATGCAAAAGAGTCCGCTGAGGTGGTGGAGACCGCATTCTGCACGTTCGTGCTGTCGCGGATAGCCGGAGAAATTGCCAGTATCCTTGATGGAATACCTCTGTCGGTTCAGCGGCGCTTTCCGGAACTGGAAAATCGACATATTGATTTCCTCAAGAAGGACATCATAAAAGCCATGAACAAAGCAGCTGCGCTGGATGAAATGATACCGGGGTTGCTGAGTGAATATATCGAACAGTCAGGTTAAGGGGCTACAGCACTCCGCGCGCTCGGGGCTCCGTTCGTTGTACCGGCCAGAACCGCAAACGGCGGTTGAGTGGGCAGACGAAAATTATTACCTTCCAAAAGAGTCTGCATATCAGGAAGGGCGCTGGGAAACGCTGCCGTTTCAGCGTGCGATAATGAATGCGATGGGTAATGACTATATCCGCGAGGTCAATGTCGTTAAGTCTGCCCGAGTAGGCTATTCAAAAATGCTGCTCGGCGTGTATGCGTATTTCATCCAGCATAAACAGCGTAACTCGCTTATCTGGTTACCTACCGACGGTGATGCAGAAAACTTCATGAAATCCCATGTCGAACCGACAATCCGGGACATCCCCTCACTGCTGGCGCTGGCGCCCTGGTACGGTAAAAAGCACCGGGACAACACGTTGAGTATGAAACGTTTCTCGAATGGGCGAGGTTTCTGGTGCCTCGGTGGTAAAGCTGCAAAAAACTACCGTGAAAAATCTGTTGATGTGGCGGGTTATGACGAACTGGCGGCATTTGACGATGATATCGAGAAAGAGGGCTCTCCAACGTTCCTGGGGGATAAACGTATTGAAGGGTCGGTCTGGCCTAAATCGATACGAGGATCCACACCCAAAATTAAAGGGACATGCCAGATTGAACGTGCCGCCAAGGAGTCGGAGCATTTCTTGCGCTTCCATGTTCCCTGCCCACACTGTGGGGAGGAGCAGTTCCTTAAATTCGGCGATAAAGAGACGCCATTCGGGTTCAAATGGACGCCGGGCGATCCTGCCAGCGTTATATATCTTTGTGAACACAATGCCTGCGTAATTAAACAGCAGGAGCTCGATTTTTCGCAGGCGCGGTACATCTGTGATGAAACCGGGATCTGGACGCGCGACGGACTTTGCTGGTTTTCATCATCGGGTACCGAAATTGATCCGCCTGACAGCGTAACCTTTCACGTCTGGACAGCATATAGCCCCTTCACAACCTGGGTGCAAATCGTCAAGGACTGGATCAAGACCAAAGGCGACACGGGAAAGCGTAAGACGTTCGTCAACACAACGCTTGGTGAAACGTGGGAGCCTAAAATTGGTGAGCGTCCTGATGCTGAGGTGATGGCCGAACGTATTGAGCACTTCGGTGCCAGGGTGCCGGAGCGCGTGGCCTATCTTACTGCCGGTATTGACTCCCAGCTTGACCGTTACGAAATGCGTGTCTGGGGCTGGGGGCCTGGCGAGGAAAGCTGGCTTATCGACAAAATTATCATTATGGGTCGCCATGATGATGAATCCACGCTTCTGAGGTTGGATGAGGCGATCAACAAAACCTATCCGAGGCCTAACGGCGTTGAGATGCTTATTTCCCGCATCTGCTGGGATATCGGCGGCATAGACCCAACGATTGTTTATACCCGCTCGAAAAAGCATGGTCTGTTTCGTGTCATCCCCGTTAAAGGCGCATCTGTCTACGGCAAGCCCGTGGCAAATATGCCTCGTAAGCGTAACAAGAACGGCGTTTATCTCACTGAGGTAGGAACAGACACCGCGAAAGAGCAGATTTATAACCGTTTCACGCTGGTGGCAGAAGGTGACGAACCGCTGGCGGGAGCGGTTCACTTCCCTAATAACCCTGAAATATATGATTTAGCTGAGGCTCAGCAGCTTACGGCTGAAGAGCAGGTTGAGAAGTGGGTAGACGGGAAGAAAAAAATCGTCTGGGACAGTAAAAAACGACGAAATGAGGCGCTTGACTGTTTTGTCTATGCACTTGCAGCTCTGCGGATAAGTATCTCCCGCTGGCAGCTGGATCTGGATTCTCTTCTGGCCAGCTTACGGGAAGAAGACACTGGCCGTAAAAATAATAAATCTCTGGCGGATTATGCCAGGGCATTAGCGGGAGATGAATAATGGCAACACAGGCTGAACTGGATGCCGCGCGCGCAGCGTTACATGATCTGATGATGGGAAAACGGGTTGCGACGGTACAGAAAGACGGTCGAAGGGTGGAATTTACGGTGACGTCAGTCAGCGATCTGAAAAAGTACATCGCCGATCTAGAGTCACAGGTCGGTACCACTTCACGACGCCGCGGGCCGGCAAGGTTCTACGCATGAAAATTCCTTCTTTAGTTGGCCCCGACGGGAAAACCTCCCTGAGGGAATATGCAGGCTATCACGCTGGTGGCGGCGGATTCGGTGGGCAGCTAAATGCCTGGAATCCCCAGAGTGAAAGTGCCGACGCCGCACTTCTGCCGAACTTCGCCCGGGGTAATGCCCGTGCTGATGATCTGGTCCGTAACAATGGTTATGCGGCAAACGCCGTTCAGCTTCACCAGGATCACATCGTCGGGTCTTTTTTCAGACTGAGTTACTGCCCGAGCTGGCGTTATCTCGGCATTAAAGAAGAGGAAAGCCGAGCATTTGCCAGGGAGGTGGAGGCCGCCTGGTATGAATATGCGGAGGATGACTTTTGCGGAATTGATGCCGAGCGCAAGCGTACCTTTACGATGATGATCCGTGAAGGCGTTGCGACGCACGCATTTAATGGTGAACTGTGCGTCCAGCCCACCTGGGACAGTGATTCATCGCGACTTTTTCGCACGCAATTTAAAATGGTTAGTCCAAAACGCGTGAGTAATCCCGGTAATACTGGTGACACGCGTAACTGTCGCGCGGGTGTCAAAATCAGTGATAGCGGCGCAGCGCTGGGGTACTACGTCAGTGAAGACAGCTATCCTGGCTGGATGTCGCAAAAATGGACCTATATACCACGGGAACTGCCGGGCGGAAGGCCATCATTCATCCATATTTTTGAACCGCTTGAGGATGGACAGACCCGCGGCGCAAACGTGTTTTACAGCGTGATGGAGCAGATGAAAATGCTCGACACGCTGCAAAATACTCAGCTCCAGAGCGCAATTGTAAAAGCTATGTATGCGGCGACAATCGAGAGCGAGCTTGATACCGATACGGCGATGGACTTTATCCTCGGCGCGGATAGTAAGCAGCAAAATAAGCTGACGGGCTGGCTTGGCGAAATGGCAGCATACTACGCTGCAGCGCCGGTTCGCCTCGGTGGCGCGAAAGTGCCTCATCTTATGCCTGGCGATTCCCTGAACCTTCAGTCAGCACAGGATACCGATAACGGTTATTCCACCTTTGAACAATCGCTCCTGCGCTATATTTCGGCCGGTCTTGGTGTTTCGTATGAGCAGCTTTCCCGTAACTACTCTCAGATGAGCTATTCGACGGCGCGCGCCAGCGCCAATGAATCCTGGGCGTTCTTTATGGGGCGTCGCAAGTTTGTCGCGGCCCGGCAAGCCTGCCAGATGTTCGTCTGCTGGCTCGAAGAGGCGATTGCGCGCCGGGTTGTCACGCTCCCGTCCAAAGCCAGGTTTAGCTTCCAGGAGGCGAGAACTGCCTGGGGTAACGCCAACTGGATTGGCTCGGGGCGCATGGCTATTATGGGCTGAAGGAGGTGCAGGAGGCCGTGATGCTGATTGAGGCTGGTCTCAGCACATATGAGAAGGAGTGTGCCAAACGCGGAGATGACTATCAGGAAATATTTTCTCAGCAGGTACGTGAAACTATGGAGCGCCGGAGCGCGGGACTTAAACCTCCGGCATGGGCGGCAGCTGCATTTGAATCTGGGCTGAAAAAATCAAACGAGGAGGTAAAAGATGACGCCAGAGCTGCGTAATCTCCCGCATATTGCCAGCATGGCCTTCAATGAGCCGCTGATGCTTGAACCCGCCTACGCGCGGGTTTTCTTTTGCGCGCTGGCAGGCCAGCTGGGAATCACCCGACTGACTGATTCCGCTTCTGGCGTCTCGCTCGGTGCTGAACAAATTGCAGAGCCGCTGGCGCTGTTTGGCGATGACGAGGAAATGGGGCCCCGGCCAGCGCGGAGCTATCAGGTAACAAACGGGATCGCGGTGCTGCCCGTTTCCGGGACGCTGGTCAGCAAAACCCGAACACTTCAGCCTTATTCCGGTATGACGGGCTATAACGGGGTCATTGCCCGACTGCAGCAGGCAATGAGCGATCCCGGCGTAGACGGTATTCTGCTGGATATGGACACGCCGGGCGGGATGGTGTCCGGGGCTTTCGACTGTGCCGACATTATTGCCCGGATGCGGGATATCAAGCCCGTTTGGGCGCTGGCAAATGATATGAACTGCAGCGCAGGGCAGCTAATTGCCAGTTCTGCATCGCGACGGCTTGTCACGCAAACGGCCAGAACCGGCTCTATCGGCGTCATGATGGCGCACAGTAATTATGGCGCTGCGCTGAAAACTAACGGCGTTGAGGTCACGCTGATTTACAGCGGCGATCATAAAGTCGACGGCAACCCGTACGAAAAACTACCAAAGGACGTTCGCGCTGATTTTCAGACGCGCATCGATGCCACTCGTCAGATGTTTGCCGAAAAGGTTTCCGCTTATACCGGAATGTCAGTGCAGGCCGTACTGGATACCGAAGCGGCCGTCTTCTCCGGCCAGGAGTCCGTGGATAACGGTCTGGCGGATGAACTTGTTAACAATACCGACGCGCTCAGCGTGATGCGCGAAGCACTCGACAGACGCAAAAAAACAACCACTGGAGGAACTATGCCATCACCTTCTGCATCTGCAGCGACCAATCAGCCAGCTGACCAGACAGCAACACAGACGACTGCACCGGCTGAGCAGGTCACCACCGTTGACACAACAACTGCTGCCTTATCGGCCCCGGCAGACCTCAGCGCTCATGTATCGGCAGCCGTAGCCGCCGAGAATGGTCGCATCATGGGTATTCTGAACTGCGAAGAGGCAAAAGGTCGTGAATCACAGGCCCGTGCGCTGGCCGAAACGCCGGGCATGACGGTCGAGAGTGCACAGCGCATTCTGGCCGCGGCGCCGCAAAGCGCCCAGGCGCGTACCGATACGGCGCTGGATCGCCTGATGGAAACCGCACCAGGCGCTCTTTCAGCAGGGAATGCCTCTGCTGAAGCCGGCGACGATTTGTTAAACACCCCCGTTTAAGAGGCTAACATGGCAATCACCGAAGTATTTACTCATCGCCAGCCGCTTGGTAACAGCGATCCGGCACACACCGCGTATGCACCGGGCGAACTGACAGCATCCACCCCGGCAATGACCCCGCTCATGCTCGATGCTACGTCCGGCAAGCTAACCGTCTGGGACGGCGAGCATGCAGGAGCAGCAACCGGCATTCTGGCGGTTACCGCTGACCAGAGCAGTGCTGAACTGGCATTCTATAAATCCGGTTCTTTCCGCATCGAAGATGTGCTCTGGCCATCTGCCGTTACCGACGAAAATATCAAGCGTAACGCGTTCGCCGGTACTGCAATCAGCATCGTTTAATAACCCTCAACTTTCATAAAAGCCGCTTATGCGGCTTTTTTTACGGGAAAAATCTATGTCAGTTTACACAACAGCCCAGCTTCTGGCGGTCAATGAGAAGAAATTCAAGTTCGATCCGCTCTTCCTGCGTATCTTCTTTCGCGAAACTTATCCCTTCAGTACAGAAAAAGTCTACCTGTCGCAAATTCCGGGCATGGTCAATATGGCGCTGTACGTATCGCCGATTGTCTCCGGGAAAGTGATTCGTTCCCGTGGTGGCAGCACGTCGGAATTTACGCCGGGGTATGTGAAGCCAAAACACGAAGTGAATCCGCTGATGACCCTCCGCCGCCTGCCTGATGAAGATCCACAGAATCTGGCCGACCCTGCCTATCGCCGCCGACGCATCATTCTTCAGAACATGAAAGATGAAGAGCTTGCAATTGCGCAGGTAGAAGAAAAGCAGGCCGTTGCTGCAGTCCTCAGTGGTAAATACACCATGACCGGGGAAGCGTTTGAACCGGTTGAAGTTGATATGGGACGCAGTGCCGGTAACAACATCACCCAGGCGGGTGCAGCTGCCTGGTCTTCTCGCGACAAAAAAACGTACGACCCGACCGATGATATTGAAAAGTACGCGCTTAACGCCAGCGGTGTGGTCAACATTATCGTCTTCGATCCAAAGGGCTGGGCGCTGTTCCGCTCCTTTGACGCGGTGAAGGAAAAGCTGGATACGCGTCGCGGTTCAAGCTCTGAGCTCGAAACCGCCGTAAAAGACCTGGGAATGGCCGTCTCATATAAGGGGATGTATGGCGACGTAGCCATCGTTGTGTACTCCGGTCAGTACATCGAGGATGACGTCAAAAAGAACTACCTGCCGGATCTGACAATGGTGCTGGGAAATACCCAGGCGCGCGGTCTGCGTACCTATGGCTGCATTCTGGATGCAGATGCACAGCGCGAAGGCATTAATGCTTCAACGCGCTATCCGAAAAACTGGGTGCAAACGGGCGACCCGGCTCGCGAGTTCACCATGATTCAGTCAGCTCCGCTGATGCTGCTGCCAGATCCGGACGCGTTCGTTTCAGTCAAGCTGGCATAACTTTCCACAGTGGCCCTGATGGGCCACATTTCTGGAGTATTTCCCATGACAGAAAAAGAAACCCTTATCGCCCGACTGAAAGAGCTGGGCGTAAAGCTGAATCGTGAGGTCAACGTCACAGGCACCATCCAGGAGCTTACGTTACGTATTTCTGAGCTCGAAGAGGAACTCGACGAAGACGGAGAAGAGGGTGCTGAGGTGTCCGTTGCCAGCACTACTGCTATCAGCACCTCGGGCCAGCCAGGCCCAGATAACACCTCTGGCTCTATTACCGAGAATCCTGCGTCAAATGAGCCCGGCGAGCTGGTGGCGGTTGAGACACTGGTGACCTTGCACATTGATGCACTTCACGCCACACGCAACGAGTCCCTCTCTATTGTTGAGCCTGGTGTCGTTATTCGCGTGACCGACGCGGAGGCTACCGAACTGATTTCTCAGGGGCTGGCCCGGGAAGTCTGACAGGGGGCCTAATGGCTGATTTCGATAATCTTTTTGATGAAGCGATGGCGCGCGCGGATACCACTATACGTGGAGTGATGGGCGCAGAGGCAAGGATAACCTCTGGATCTTTATCCGGCGTCACGCTCCGCGGGGTCTTTGACGATCCAGAGAACATCGGTTTCGCAGAAGCGGGGATCAGAATTGACGGAACCAAGCCGACGTTTTTTGTGAACTCATCGGATGTAAGCGGGCTGGAACGTCTGGACACGCTGAAGGTAAACGGGCGTGAATTTTGGGTTGATCGCGTGGGCCCGGATGATTGCGGTTCCTGCCATGTATGGCTGGGTAGTGGATCACCTCCCGGCGGATCGCGGCGGCGTTAAGGAGCATTCATGTCGATAAAAGGTCTTGAGCAGGCGATTGCCAACCTGGATAGCCTGGACAGAAATATGGTTCCCAATGCCAGCGCATGGGCTGTGAACCGGGTTGCTGCTAATGGCGTCTCGGTTGCCGTCCGAAGAGTGGCGAAAGAAACGGTAGCCGGTGATAACCGCGTTTCGGGGATACCTGTAAAGTTGGTCAGACAAAGGGTGAGAATCAACAAAGCCTCGGCGTCAGGGCACTCAGCGGCCCGAATTAAGGTTAACCGGGGCAACCTTCCCGCCATCAAACTCGGTGCCGCACAGGTCAGGGCTACGAACCGAAAAGGCCCGCTGGTTCGAAAAAGTAGCGTGCTGAGAATTGGTCGTTATGTTTTTCGCGACGCCTTTATCCAGCGCCTGGCGAACGGCCGCTGGCACGTCATGAAGCGCATTGCAGGAAAAAGTCGTTATCCCATCGACGTGGTCAAAATCCCATTGTCCGCGCCCCTCACTACTGCTTTCGAAGCAGAGAAGAAACGCATGCTTGAAGAGGAAATGCCAAAACAACTTGGCTATGCCCTCAGGCAACAACTGAGGTTGCATCTGACACGATGAAACACACTCTCATTCGCCAGAAAATTATTGATGTGCTTGAAGAGGCCATCGGGATCGACGTCATGTTTTTTGACGGGCGCCCGGCTGTCATTGAGGAGGAGGATTTTCCTGCCGTCGCGGTCTATCTGACCGATGCGGAGTATACCGGCGAAGAACTTGATGCCGATATGTGGGCGGCAACGTTACATATCGAGGTCTTCCTGTCCTCGCAGGTACCAGATTCCGAACTGGATGAATGGATGGAAAGCCATATCTATCCGGCCCTCGCTGATGTTCCCGGCCTCGATTCACTGTTAACGCTCATGGTTCCACAAGGCTTCGATTACCAGCGCGATGATGCGATGGGGCTGTGGACCTCCGCCGATATGAAATATTCAATCACTTACGAAATGTGAGGAAAACATGCCAACACCAAATCCACTTGCTCCTGTAAAAGGTGCCGGTACCACCCTCTGGCTTTACACCGGAACGGGCAACGCTTTCTCTAACCCACTGTCTGATATCGACTGGAATCGCCTGGCGAAAATCAAAGAGCTGACGCCGGGCGAAATGACCGCCGAATCGTATGACGACACTTACCTCGACGACGAGGATGCCGACTGGAACGCCACCGCCCAGGGGGCAAAATCTGCTGGCGATACCTCGTTCACCCTCGCCTGGAAGCCGGGCGAAGAAGGGCAAAAAGACCTGGTCGCGTGGTTTATTGATGGCTCAGTACGCTATTACAAAATCAAATACCCGAACGGTACCGTCGACGTTTTCCGCGGCTGGTGCAGCAGCCTGGGTAAAGCGATTCCGGCAAAAGAGGTCATTACCCGTACAGCGAAAATCACCAATACCGGCAAGCCGGAACTGGCTGAAGAAAGCGGGACCCCGAATATCCCCGTGACCGGCGTTACGCTCGATAAAGCCACGGTAAGCGTGGTCGTGGGCGCAACCACAACGCTCAATGTGACGGTTAACCCTGCAAGTGCCTCAGATACCTCGTTCCGCGTGGCAACCTCCGACGGGGCAAAAGCAACGGTCACCGTTAGCGGCAACGCGATCACCGTCACCGGCGTGGCGGCAGGTACCGCTGACGTTATTGTTATGACCAGCGACGGTAATTTCGTAGCGGTCTGCAAAGTCACCGTAACTGCAGCGTAAGGAAGGACGCATGTTTCTGAAAAAAGAGAAGTTCACCTGGCAAACAGAATCCCTGACCATCTTCGAGCTGTCGGCGCTGCAGCGTATTGAGTACATCACGTTTATGGCCGCAGAGGAAAAGGCCGTCAGCGCTGACAGCGACGGCATCAGCGATCAGGAAATGACGGCCAGGCTGATTGGCTCAAATATTCGCTGCGGTGCGCGTTTGATCGCGATGTCTTTGTGGCATAACGATCCGGCTGGCACGGATGTGGAAACGCTTTATCAGCAGGTGCTTAGCGGCTGGCCGCCGGAGGCGATCGGTAAAGCAGAAATGGAAATAAAGCTGCTCTCCGGCATGCTCGTTCCGGTTGATGATGACAACGTTGCCGATCCGGATGCCTCCGCGGAGGCCGAAAGCGCTGAACCCGTTACGGCGGAAAAGCCCTTGCCAGCGAGCTGAAGTTTGTCCTGAATCTGGCGCGCGAGTTCGGGCGACCCGACTGGCGCGCCATGCTGGCTGGAATGACTTCCAGTGAGCTGGGCGACTGGCACCAGTTCTACCGGGAGCATTATTTTCAGGACGCGCAGCTCGATGCGCATTTCTCAGAGCTGCTTTATTCCATCTCCACTCTTTTCTTCCGCGACCCGGAACTTACCCCCGCACATTTCAGCCTGCTTTCTCCTTCGGATGTCGTCATCAGCGATGACGAGCCGGATGATGACACGCTGATGACCGCCGCTGAGGGGATCACAGGAGGTATCCGATATGGCCCAGCAGATTAGCGATCTGGTTATTAAGCTGGATGTTGACCGCGCAACCTTCAGCGAGCAGGTCGCCCGAATCAAAGGGCAACTGACAGGAATGGCGGATGAGTCTGATAAAGTTCAGGCGCGAATGCAGCGTGCTGCGGACCGTCAGAGCGCTGCACTAAAGAGTGTGGGCGACGCTGGCGCGGCGGCCGCCGCAGACATGAAAGCCCGTCAGTCAGCTGCAACGGAAGGGCTGACAAAAGACTGGCAGAACGTTTCCAGGTCCGTTGATGAAACTCACCGCCGCGTGACCGAACTTAACCAACGCATGCGTGAGAATGACGGGCAGGCTGCAGCGCTTGCCCGCCGACAGGATGAACTGGCGGCATCATTTTTCCGCCAGATTGACGGCGTTCGCCAGCTCAATGGTGAAACACAGTCGCTTGCGAACGTGCAGGCGCGCTTTCGCGCAGCCAGGGCACAGGGCAACATAACCCAGCAGGATTATCTCGCCCTTATTTCCCGCACCACGGCCCGGCAAAAAGAACTGCAGATCGTGGAGGAAAAATCGGCCGCAGCGCGCACGCGATTCCTCAGCCAGCTGAAGCAACAGGTTGCAGAGCAAAAGCTCTCCGGTACCGAGCTGCTGCGCATGAAGGCGGCGCAGGTCGGTGCCAGCGATGCGGCTGAGGTCTATATCCGCAAGCTTGAAGCTGCCAAAGTGGCCACGCACGGTCTGGGGCTGCAAAGTGCTGCTGCCCGGCAGGAGCTGGGGGTGCTTATCGGCGAGGTCATGCGCGGTAACTTCGGTGCGCTACGCGGCTCCGGGATCACGCTGGCGAACCGGGCAGGATGGATAGACCAGCTGCTGTCGCTGCGCGGCCTGGGGATCGCCGGCCTAGTTGGGGGGATTGCCGCAGCGGTATTCGGGCTGGGTAAGGCCTGGTATGACGGCAGCAAAGAGTCTGAGGAATTTAACAGGCAGCTGATTCTGACCGGGAACTACGCGGGGAAAACGTCAGGGCAGCTTCAGGCGCTGGCGCGCTCGCTGGCCGGTCATGGCATCACGCAGCATGCCGCTGCAGGCGTGCTGGCGCAGGTCGTTGGAAGCGGCGCGTTCAGCGGGAATGACGTCAGCATGGTCAGCAACGTTGCCGCCAGGCTGCAGCAGGCTACCGGGCAGGCCGTTGACGAAACCATAAATCAGTTTAAACGCCTGAAGGATGATCCGGTTAACGCGGTCGCTACGCTCAACGATTCCCTTCACTTTCTGACGGCCACCCAGTATGAACAGATAGCTTCTGCTCAGGCGCTGGGGGATTCGCAGAAAGCTGCCGAGCTGGCCATGCGGGCATATTCCGACGCGGTCATTCAGCGCGCCGGGGCGGTCGAGGATAATCTTGGCTCCCTCGAAAAAGCCTGGAACTGGGTGAAGAATGCCGCCTCAGGCGCATGGGATGCGATGCTTGGCATAGGGCGTAATCCTGACTCCGCGATGAAGCGCCAGGACTCTTTTGCTGAATGGCAGGCAGCAGAGAAAGAGTACCGCGCGCTGTCCAGCAATCTTAAGGTCGACCCGGATTATGCCGGTAACAACGTTCTGCAGAAAGCGGATGCGGAAAGGCTCAGAAACGCGCGCCAGCAGGTGGAGCTGAAAAAGCAGGCATACGATCTTGCCGATCAGCAATACGCCCAGGAAGGGCTGGCAGCCGCGCGAGAAAAAATGCGGACGGACCAGCAGGCTCAGGCAATCCGCAACCAGCAGCAGTTTAATCAACTGGTGGAGTCCGGCGCGACGGCGGCAGAAAAGCGGGCTTCAGCAGAGAAAAAGCTCAGTCAGCTTATTGAGAAAAACCGCCAGGATGCGAAAGACGGTGTCGCCACGCTGTGGACTGAAAAGGACATTGCCGCTGCCCGCGCCGGGATTGAAAAGCAGTGGAAGGATCCAAAAACGCCGAAAGGCAAAAGCTACTCAACGCCCGCCGGGGATAAAGCCGAGGAAAAGGCGCAGGCCGAACTTCTCACCCTTCAGGCCCAGCTTAAAACTCTTGAGCAGCATACCAGCGTGAACGACGTCATAAGCAAACAGCGTCAGGATCTCTGGCAGACTGAAAATCAGTTCACCGTTCTGCAGGAGGCCGCGGGGCGTCGTCAGCTTACGGCGCAGGAAAAATCCCTGCTGGCGCATAAGGAAGAAACGCTCGAGTACAAGCGGCAGCTGGCCGATCTGGGCGATAAGGTTGCCAGCCAGCAAAAGCTCAACCAGCTGGCCGATCAGGCCGTGAAGTTTGAGCAGCAGCAAAAAGCTGCCAGGGCGGGCCTGCAGGCTCAGTCTGAGGGGGTATCCACCCGTGAAGCCGGGCGACAAACTACGCTGCAGCGTCTCAGCGAAAGCTATTCGTACAACCCTCAGGCGCAGCAAAAGGTTCTCGAAGAGCAAAGGGCGACGTTCGAGGCTGAAGATGTCCTGCGCGCAAACTGGCTGGCCGGTGCGAAACAGGGCTGGGCCGAATATCAGGATTCAGCGACAAACGTTTTCAGCTCTGTTCAGCAGATTTCGCAGGCTACGTTCAGCGGGCTGGCGGGCCAGCTTACCAGCCTGACGACAACCGGGAAGGCGAGCTTCAGGGACTTCACCAGCTCGATCCTTAAAATGATAGTGTCCGTTATCAACCAACTGCTGGTGGCTTACACCATCCAGAGCGCAATGGGCTGGGTTAGCGGCGGGGCGAAAACCTCCTCTGCAGGTCAGTCATTCGCGGTCCCGTCATACCGGCCACAGGGTTTTGACGTGGGCGGTTTTACCGGGCACGGCGGCAAGTACGAGCCAGCCGGTATCGTTCACCGCGGGGAGTTCGTCTTCACCAAAGAATCAACCAGCCGCATCGGCGTGGCTAATCTCTATCGCCTGATGCGCGGGTATGCCTCGGGTGGTCTGGTCGGCGGCGGTAGCGCAGCCGGTGCTGGCATGGGCGGGATCAGTGTTTATGCCCCAGTCAGCATCAGCCAGCAGGGGAGTGACGGGAGCATAAATCAGGCGAACGCCACGGGGACGGCGAAACAGCTGCAGGCGATTGTTCAGCAGACAATCACCGAGCGACTGAAAAAAGAAATGTCCGCAGGCGGAGTGCTTTATTCGAGGAGGACACAGTGACGGACACGTTTACCTGGCGCACGCGAAAAACAGCGCAGGGTACTGAAACAGCCCGAACGCTGCAGGCCCAGTTCGGGGATGGCTACAAACAGATTGCGGGGATGGGGATCAACGACAAACAGGAAACGTGGAACCTGGACTGGACGGGCACCAGACAGGAGGCGGCTGCGCTGCGCGCTTTCCTGATGTCTCACGTTACTAAATCGTTCTGGTGGACCACGCCATGGGGTGAAAAAAAGCTGTTCAGAATGAAGGCCGATTCGTTCAGCGTTTCTTTCCCTACCGGGAAAAAAGCCACTGTGGCCTTCACTTTTGAACAGGCGTTCGCGCCCTGATTTTCTCGACAAACACTGAAATCTGCCTCCGGGCGGCTTTTTTTATGGGGGGAGTATGAGTTTTACGGCAGACATCCAGCAGCTTGAGCCCGGCAGCGTTATTCAGCTGATTGAGATCGACGGCACTGAATTCGGTATGGATCAGGTGCTGCGTTTTCATGCGCACAATATTCAGGAAGAGGGGTGGGCAGCCTTCGCCGCAGCAAATCTGCCCGCCATTATCTGGCAGGGAAACCAGTACGATCCCCATCCCTACGAACTGAAGGGGATGGAGTTATCGAGTACAGGTTCCCAGCCAACGCCCACGCTGTCCGTCGGGAACGTCGGAAACTATGTCACCGCGCTGTGTCTTGAATATGACGATATGGTCAGGGCTAAGGTCAAAATCCATACCACGCTTTCGAAGTATCTCGATGCCGCCAACTGGAAAAACGGTAATCCGGGTGCAAGCCCGGCCGATGAGCGCGTACAGCTCTTTTACGTCAATGCTAAAACCGCAGAGACGCGGGTACAGGTTGATTTCGAGCTGTGTTCTCCTTTCGATATTCAGAGCCTGCAGCTGCCGACACGGCAGATTACTCCTGTCTGCACCTGGTGTATGCGGGGCTGGTACCGAAGCGGGACCGGATGCGATTACAACGGCACGAAATACTTTACCAAAGACGGTACGCCGACCGATGACCCGTCGAAAGATGTTTGTGGCGGCCGCCGGCAGGATTGTCAGGATCGTCACGGCCCGGACGCGCCGCTGCCGTTCGGCGGTTTTCCGGCTGCAAACCTGCAGGGGAAATAAAAATGCGTGAAAAATTGCTGGATGCTATCCGTCAGCACGTCGCTGCTGAATACCCCAAAGAAGCCTGCGGCCTGATTGTTCAGTCAGGCCAGCAGCAAATCTATATTCCCTGCCGCAACATTGCCGATAAACCCGAGGAGACATTCACGCTCTCCCCGGAAGACCAGCTCGCTGCCCGCGTGCGCGGTGAGATCATCATGCTCATTCATTCCCATCCGGATGTGGTTCGGCTGGTGCCCTCAGAACTGGACCGGATCCAGTGCGACTGGTCGGGTATTGAGTGGGGGATCATGTCCTGGCCGGACGGGGACTTTTGTACGATCTCCCCGCGTGAAGACCGGGATTATGCCGGGCGGCAGTGGGTGCTGGGTTACGCGGACTGCTGGTCGTTAATCCGTGAATATTATCTGCGCGAATACGGCATTGTTCTCGGGGACTATTCGGTACCTTACGAATGGTGGGAGAGCGGCAAGGAGCGGCTCTACGATGACAACTGGGAGCGCGAGGGATTCGTTGAGATTGCCGCCGGTGCAATGCAGCCCGGTGACATCATCATGATGAGCGTGCAGGCATCGGTGACTAATCACGCCGCGGTATATGTGGGTGACAACATCATTCTCCATCATCTGTTCGGGCATCTTTCTTCGCGAACGCCTTATGGAAAATATTATCGCGACAGAACGGTCCGGGTGGTCAGGCATAAGGACCGAATGCATGGTTAAGACGCTTATTCTTGAAGGGAAAATGGCTAAAAAATTCGGTAAACGCGTTCAGTTTGATGTTGCCGACCTGCGCGAAATGCTCAGGGCCATGTGTTCACAGGTTCCCGGATTCAAAAAATATATGGCGGAAGCTCATATGAAGGGGATCCGTTTCGCCTTTTTTAACGGTGACAACAATATCGGGCTGGAAGAGTTTGATATGACCCGCGGTGGAAGCGTGTACCGGATCGTGCCCGTTTATGAGGGGGCCAAAAATTCAGGCGTCCTGCAGATAGTTGTCGGTGCCGTTGCGCTGGTCGCTGCATTCTTTACCGCCGGTGCGAGTATGGCAGCCTGGGGGGCGGCGATGAGTGCAACAGCCATCAGCGCCACGTCAATTTTGACCGGAGTCGGGGTGTCAATGATGCTGGGTGGCGTTGTCCAGATGCTCACGCCACAGCCATCCTTCGGCGCGGGTAAATCCTCCAGCACGGACAACACGCCTAACTACGCCTTCGGGGCGCCGGTTAATACGGTCGCTATGGGGCATCCTGTCCCCCTGGCCTACGGTCTGATCGAGGCAGGGGGAGCGATAGTCAGCGCCGGTATGTACTCGAGCGATCAGCAGTAGGCCAGCGGCCACTAACTTAAAGGTGCTTCGGCACCTTTTTTTATGGGTGAAAAAATGCAGCTTCTTAAACAAGAAACCATCCTGCAGGGTGCCAAAGGGGGAGGTGGCAGTTCACATACTCCGGTTGAGCAGCCTGACGATCTGCTGTCGGTCGCAAAATTAAAAATGCTCATTGCCGTTTCTGAGGGGGAAATACAGGGCGACCTGACCGCTCAGAACATTTTTCTCAACGATACGCCGCTGGCAAACGACAGCGGGGAATACAACTTCAGCGGCGTGAAATGGGAGTTCCGCAAGGGCACACAGGACCAGACCTATATTGCCGGGATGCCCCAGGTCGATAACGAGCTGGCGGTGGGCACAACTGTCACCACCACCGCGCCCTGGACGCGCCAGTTTACCAATCTTTCCCTGGATGCCATCCGCATCAAGCTCAGCCTTCCGGTCCAGTATCTCTATAAAGATAACGGCGACATGGTGGGCACGGTCACCGAGTATGCGATCGATTTATCAACGGACGGCGGCGCCTGGAAAACGGTTGTAAACGGCAAGTTTGACGGAAAGACCACAACGGAATATCAGCGTGACCACCGTATCGATCTGCCAAAATCCACGTCCGGCTGGTCTGTCAGGGTCAGGCGTATTACGGCAGATGCCAGCGGTTCAAATTCGAAACTGGTTAACGCCTTCAAGGTGTTTTCGTATGCGGAAGTCATCGACAGCAAGCTTCGTTATCCTTTAACCGCGCTCCTGTATGTAGAAGTGGACAGCAGCCAGTTCAACGGCAGCGCGCCGAAAGTGACCTGTAAGATAAAAGGCAAGCTGATTAAGGTTCCGGATAATTACGATCCGATAACCCGAACCTATTCTGGTTCATGGTCCGGCGGGTTCAAAATGGCCTGGTCCAATAACCCTGCCTGGATCTTTTACGATCTGGTTCTGGATGAAATTTACGGCATGGGCACGCGCGTGGATGCGTCCATGGTGGATAAGTGGGCGCTGTATTCAATTGCCCAGTATTGCGACGAAATGGTTTCCGACGGGGCCGGTGGTACCGAACCGCGTTTCACCTGCAACGTTTTCATTCAGAGCCAGGAGGACGCCTGGCAGGTACTTAACGATCTCGCCGCGGTATTTCGTGGAATAACGTTCTGGGGCAACGATCAGATTTATGTCCAGGCAGACGTCCCTCAGGACGATGTTGACTGGGTTTATAACGTCTCAAACGTTATCGATGGGCTGTTTACTTATGCGGGCGGCTCATACAAAAATCGCTACAGCTCCTGCCTGGTGTCCTGGTCCGATCCGCAGAACCATTACAGCGATACCGTTGAGGGGGTCTATGATTCGGCGCTTGTAGAGCGTTACGACGTCCGGCAGACGTCCCTGACCGCAATCGGTTGCACCTCGCAAAGTGAAGCGCACCGACGCGGTCGCTGGGTATTGCTCTCCAATGCCAAAGACGGGACCGTATCGTTTGGCGTGGGGCTGGACGGTTATATCCCTTTGCCCGCTGAAATTATCGGTGTCGCCGATCCTTTCCGCTCCGGCAAGGAGAACGGTGGCCGCATAGTGGCGGTCAACGGCCGCCAGATTACGCTGGATCGAGAAATAGACTATGCGGCGAAAGACCGGCTGGTGGTTAACCTGCCAGATGGAAAAGCCCAGACGCGGACAATCAGCGCGGTGAGCGCCGATAAAAAAACGGTGACGGTGGCTACGGCATTCAGTCAGGTTCCTGTGGCGGGCGCTGTCTGGGCGATAGACAGTGATAACCTCGCAATACAGTACTTCAGGGTCACCTCAATCGCGGCTAACGACGACAGCACAGGCGGTTTCACTATTACGGCCGTTCAGCACGATCCAAACAAATATCGTTACATCGATGACGGCGTTCGGGTTGAGTCGCCTCCGATCACCGTCACGCCGATAAGCGTCCTGTCAGCTCCGAAGAATATCGTGGTGACTGAGAGCGATCATGTGTCTCAGGGGCTGACTGTAGCAAGCCTGGACGTGTCATGGGAAAAGGTAGAGGGCGCAATCCGGTATGTTGCCCAGTGGCGTAAGGACAACGGGGACTGGATAAACGTTCCGGTTACCAGCGCACAGGGTTTCTCGGTTCAGGGCATTTATTCTGGCAGCTATGACGTGCGCGTCCGGGCGCTGAATGCGCAGGATACGTCGTCACCATGGGGATACGGTGAAACAACTTATCTCTCCGGTAAAACGGGAAAACCGGGTACTCCGCTCAACTTCCTGGCAACCGAAGATGTGGTCTGGCATATCGACCTGACCTGGAAATTTCCGGATGGCTCAGGCGACACGGCCTATACAGAGATTCAGCGCGCCACAACTGCCGACTTCGCCAATCCTGAACTGCTGGTCCTGGTGCCGTACCCGGCTGCAGATTATCAGCATGGCCCCATGCCTGCCGGCGTTCGCCAGTGGTACCGCGCGCGCCTGATTGACCGTATCGGTAACGCCGGGGACTGGACCGACTGGATTATGGGCACGTCCTCGATAGACGTTAGTGAAATAACTAACGACATTCTGGAGGACATGAAAGAGTCGGAAACGTTCAAAGACCTTCTCGAGAACGCGGTGGACAGCAACGAAAAAATTGCTGGCATGGCTGACGAAATCAAAAACCATGCTGACGAACTCGAGCAGCAGGCGAAAGACATCAAGGAGAACGCTGACGGGCTGGCTCAGGCCGAAGTGAAGATAGACGAGATTTCTGTGTCCATGGACGGCATGACGGGAGGCGTGAAGAACTCGGCAATTGCGATAATTCAGGCCAATCTTGCGCAGGTGGCCACGCGTAAAACTCTGTCGGCATCGGTAGCCGGTAACAGCGCGCAGCTGGACCGCATTGATGAGGTGATCGTCACAGACAGGGAGGCAACGGCACGCGCATTGCTGAGCCTGCAGACGAACGTCAACGGCAATACGGCATCTATCAACAGTCTGAGTCAGACGGTTTCGAATTATCAGCAGGCCACGGCAACGCAGATTAACGCCATCACTGCGACCATAAACGGAAATACGGCAGCGATAACCACGAACGCGCAGGCTATTGCGAACGTAAACGGCCAGCTCAGCGCGATGTACAACATCAAGGTTGGGGTAACGAGCAATGGACAGTATTACGCCGCGGGGATGGGGATCGGGGTGGAGAATACGCCATCCGGGATGCAGTCGCAGGTAATCTTCCTGGCCGATCGTTTTGCTGTCACTACGGCAGCAGGAAACAGCGTGGCGTTGCCATTTGTGATCCAGAATGGGCAGACGTTCATCAGGGCCAGCTTCATCCAGGACGGTACCATTGAGAACGCCAAAATCGGCAACTATATCCAGTCGAATAATTATGTGGCTGGATCTGCAGGCTGGAAGCTTGATAAGGGAGGAACGTTCGAAATTAACGGAGTGGCCGGGGGCGGGAGGATGCTGATATCCAGCACGCTCATTCGTATCTACGACAGCAACAACGTGCTGCGTGTCAGAATGGGGTTATGGTAATGCCACAGGGTTTGCAATGCTGGGACGGCGCGGGCCGTATTGCCGTTGATTTAAGTGATTATGCTATCCGGTATATTGGAAGCACGTCTGTAACATTTGCAGCGGGGGAAACGGCTAAGGACGTTTCCTTTTCCGGGGTAACGCAGGACGGGTCATTTATATCAATCGTATCGGCGAGTTCGGCAGGAGTAATAAATGAATATTATTGCCGGGCTTTTAATGGTGGCTTTACCGTTTTTTATTTACCGAGCGGCGGCAGTATTTCGATAACTCTTAATATGGAGGTTTATAACTTTCAATGAGTGGATTCGAAGTTTATAACAGCGCTGGTAAATTGCTGGTTGATTCACAAAACAGGTCGACACTTTTTTATGATCAGCGTGCGCTAGGTGCAGTGACTGACAAAGGTTATTACCGCGTGGATAGCCCGTTCGGAAACGGAAGCACGCTGGGTATTACCCAGCCGCAATTCTGGAATGATGGGAATTTGCGCTGGCTGCAGCTGGATACTAATAAGTATGGCTTACCAGGCGCTGACCTTCTGGAAGACAATGCGGGCAGCATGATACGCACGTCCAGAAACGTTGGAATGCAGAGCGGATATCTGGATGTTTTCGACAGCGCGGGGAATCTTATCTGGAGCGCCGCCTCGGCATCGAAAATGCCGCGCGTGGTGGGCTTTTTCGACGTGCCTGCCAATTACGATCTGCAGAACAATACCTTTGCGATAAACCTGAGTTTTAATCCGTGGATTCTGGTTAACAACTGCCCTGGTAACCTCAGTGACGACGGAACTGTCGTTGGTTATTCAGGAATCGCACTCAAATGGACAGGCTCACAGCTGCAGGGGAGGTACATCACAAAAAATCAGCGCAACTGGAGCCAGACACTTCAGGGGCGAGGGCTACGAATTCCCATCGCTCAGTTTGTCGGAATTTGATACTGCCGGGACGCGGGGGTATTGAGTAGCGATCATGTTTTGCTTAACACCTTTTGCAGGTTCGAAGCGGTATACGACATCAAGCTTATCCGTTTTCTTATAACAGATATTGCTTAGCCGCTTATTTATATGTCGGCTGAAAATGCCATTGCTGCTGTCTGAAATTACGTTAACTTCCCTCGTGGCGCAGTCGATATTTACGTGAATATCTCCCCCAAGAGATAAGCGTGCCGCATCCACCGGGTAATCCATTTTAAAGGCATAGTCTCTGTCTTTATCGGCACAGCCAGCCGCCAGCAAAAGTGCCACGGCAAATAATCGTTTCATTTCTACATTCCTGTATCTGCGGGAATATCCATTTTATTCGAGTTTAAAAATTAGTCAGATTGATAAGAGCGATCAATTTTACATTATTGATCGCTTTAAACGATCGTTATTATCGTGAGGTAGTTCATGCTTTATAACACTGGCACTATTGCTATCAACGGAAATACAGCCACCGGAACGGGTACGAACTGGACTGCGCCAGCCAGCCAGGTCCGTGCTGGCCAGACGATCATCGTCATGTCTAACCCGGTGCAGATGTTCCAGATTTCATCTGTGAACAGCGCCACGTCAATGACGGTTACGCCTGCTGCTTCCCCGGCGCTGAGCGGCCAAAAGTATGGAATACTGGTGTCCGACAACATCTCTGTCGACGGACTGGCACAGGCGATGTCGCAGCTTATCAAAGAGTATGACGAGAACATTGGCGCGTGGGAGACATTCGCCACTACCTCAGCAAACCAGACCATCACCGTTACCATCAACGGAACCTCCGTTAATATTCCAAGTATTGGCGCGCTTGCCAGAAAGGGGGCCAACAGCGATATCAGCGAGCTGAAAGGGCTCACTACTGCGCTTTCTGTTGCACAGGGCGGGACTGGGGCAAAGACCGAAGCTGACGCTCGCGCAAACCTCGGTTTGGGAAGTAGCGCGACGAAGGACGTGGGAACAGCTGCAGGAAACGTAATGCAGGTGGGAGCGTTTGGCCTGGGTAATAGTTCAGCGCAGGTAATTACTGACGTGTGGGATAAATCATTAGGCAGCAGGTTTATTATGATGTCTCCATCAACTTCAGGCGGGCCACAATATTACTCTATGGGTATTAGAATATCTGAGCGCAGTTGGGGAAATGGCCCAAATGATGTTTCCCAGCAATCATTTTCTGCATTCTCGATGGGAGGAAAAAGATTCACATGGATGACAATGGCTGATGGGGTTAATTCTGGGTGGCTAGAGGTTTATCATAACGGCAATACCACAAAGTCCAGTGATGGGACACTGAAAGCTGCCTCGCCTGTGATTAAACTTTTTTCCGATGGCAGATACCTGACCAACGATGAATCAGAGGGCTGTACTGTAACCCGTCTGGCCACAGGTGAATATCTGGTTGAAGGTTGTGAAGGGCTAAACTCGGACGCCGCATGGGGCGGCATTGATGGTGGTTTTGATATCCCCACAGACCGCAACAAACAGCCCCTGATCTGGCTGGATTATGAGGTTAATGCTGACGGTTCAGTGTTAGTGAAAACCTATCACCGCACACACCGGGAAGCTCCAGCGTTCGCCAGAAATGAATTACTGGGTGTTGATGATGGCGCTCCGGTCGATATTCCGCGTGACCAGTTTGTCAGTATTCGAGTGGAAATGCCCGCGGACAGCATCTGGAATCAACGACAGAAATATACAACGAGAGCCCCTGTAAAAGAGTAAGGCCACTGAAAAAATGCAGCCCGTCATTTACCTGAACGGGCTGCAGCTGAATGCTCAGGCTTCATGATGCCGCTATTTTTAGCTTAAGCTCCTCCAGCTCGTTCTGTGTAGCCTCCAGCTTCTTGATGACGTAGTTCAGGGCCAGCACGGTATCAAGCATAATGACGTTCGTATCAAGCGCCAACGTATCATCAGCATCAATCCTGTTGCCTTCACTATCGAAAGCCGGTGATGCAGGAACCAGTTTGACGTACTCGTTGTCAATCTTCATGACATCCTGGGCAATGATGCCCCGGCGAACCCTCTCACGAGGGTCATCGTTGTAGACGTAAGTTGCTGGTAGGAATTTCTTGATATTCTCGTATGACTGATAACCATCATCATATTTAATATCGTGCTTCAGCGTAATGTCACAGTTAGGCTGCTTCTGGAAAATATAGTTACCGGAAAGATTTCCACCAGCGTTGGCGTATATATCACCGTTTGCTGTCGTGAATTGAAATATACGCTGTCCGGCAGAACCACCATCCCCGAGTGTTGTTATTGCTACATCCGCCCACGAACTAGGCCCGGTAGCTATAGAACCAAGTCCTACTGTTGAAGAATATCCACCACTGCATTGACTATGCCAACGGGCAAAAGGAATAAACCCTGCATCATTATTAACGGAAACGTTACCTCGGAAAAAAGAGATATTTCTTTGCCATGTATTAATGTCTGACCATGAGCCGCCATAACCAGCCCCATCAGCTCCACACGAAGATGATTTGAATCTCTCATCCGGGTAAAACAAAAATGAACCCGCCGTACCAGTTCCGCTATTAACATTTAACTGCGCTCTGTCTAAATTAGTTCCGCTCCCACGAACGCCGCCAAGAGACCAGTTCCCGTTATACCAGGCCCCTCCCACTGCGTTTACATAACTTCCGACAGTCCCATCCCCTGTAATGTTGTATAGCTTAACAGCCTTATCACCACCTTCCTGCGTGGATACTCCAATACTATTTCCCTGAGTTACCATCAAACTGCCGGTAACATTTCCCCCTGTTTTTTTATCGACAGTATTCAACCGCGAATCATCCCCGGCCGCCACGGTTCCGGCAGCCGTTCCAACGTTCCTTGTGGCGCTGTTTCCCAAACCGACGTTTTATAGATTGCTATCAAGCGGCCTGGCCGATAACTTCACCTGATTTTTTTGCTGAAATAACTGGGTGAAAAATATGCAAATTGGCTATGTAAGGGTGTCAACAAATGACCAAAATACGGATCTTCAGCGGCAAGCGCTCGAACGCGCAGGATGTGAACAAATTTTCGAAGAAAAAATGAGCGGAACGGTAGCAAACCGGCCAGCACTAAAAAAGCTTCTCAAGGCATTAAATGAGGGGGATACGCTGGTGGTCTGGAAGCTGGATCGGCTTGGGCGCAGCATGCGTAATCTGGTGCTGCTGGTGGACGAACTTCGGCAGCGCGGTATCCACTTTAAGAGCCTCACTGACAGCATTGATACATCCAGCCCAATGGGGCGTTTTATATTTCACATCATGTCAGCACTTGCGGAAATGGAAAGAGAGTTGATTGTGGAACGAACCCGGGCGGGATTGGCTGCGGCAAGAGAAAAAGGGCGAATAGGTGGGCGACGCCCAAAGTTGACCGAAGAGCAATGGGCTCAGGCTGGCAGATTGATCGCAAATGGAGTGGATCGGAAGCAGGTGGCAATTATTTATGATGTAGCGGTATGCACTCTTTATAAGAAGTTTCCAGCTGATCAAACTACCTAGTCGTGACAACTGTCACATAAAACCTTGTTGTTTCAGGGCTAATACCTCTCTAAGATTGATTAAAAAGCGAGGTGTTAAAATGAAAGTAAGCATAAGAAGTATCCATAATCATGGGGATGCGAAAGAGGAATACGTTGTTTTAGATGTGAATGAAGACTGCAAATTACAATATTACATGTTGCAAGATACTACCTACACGAATAACGGTAATATTTCTTCAAAACTGAGGCATTCTTATTGGTTGCCTTCTTATGATGCGAAAAAAGGTGATGAAATAATTATTAATACTCGGTCAGGTAAAAATCTGATACCAGTTAGAGAAAAAGGTGGGAAAAAATTCACCTTCTATTGGGGGTTAAATTCGGCGGTTTGGAATGATGAAGGGGATTGTGCTGTCTTATTTGAGATAAATACTTGGAAGTCAAAGGGCGTATAATTATTATGGGCCTATACGATTTTATCGTTGTCGGGGGTTATTCCCCCATTTTTCCCTAATGATTCCCCGTATAAATTTTAAACATTAAAAACCAGCCGTAAGAGGCTGGTTTTCAATGTTTTTTTGGTCGGCACGAGAGGATTTGAACCTCCGCCCCCCATGACGGATAACTATGGATTTTTCAGTAGTAGTTCATGAGCTTTAGATAACCTTCCTTCGATGGCTTTATATCTCGGGCCAGCCATCACCCCTTCACCCAATTGAAGCCCATTTTCATTATAGAACTTTCTAATCGAGCTAATGTATTTCTCAATAATTTCTATTTCTAAAGAATAGTTTTTGTCCTTCCTGGCTAAAATTGCTACTCTCTCAAAGTAAAATGGGGCAGCCACTAAGCCAACTAAATCCATTTTTTTTAGCTCGGATTCGCAACAACGCATCATCGTGTGCAAATCATTTTTATGTGTTTGAGCTAAGTTGTAAGTCTCTGTTCCATCGACAAGAAGCTCTCCGTTTGTACTTTCGGTCAAAAGCTGGCCGCTGGATTTTCCGAGGAAAGCAAATTCGTCATCAAAAGCCTTATCAAAAAAATCTTTGTGGAACAAACCCATAACTTATCACTCGATATGAATAAATATTAAGTATTTATAGATCATCTTCTACGTAAAATGAATGGTATCTTAGCTAAAACCTTCGCCATTGTGACCTTTCGATAACCGTAATTCATTGATTAATTTTATGTAAAAATTACGGTTTAGTGGCGAAAAATTAATGTATATATTTGATTGTTATGGATAACATGCGTGATTTAAAAACACCTTTGATTTAGCGTACCCAAGAGGAAGATAATTTCTTCAACTGAAAAATGGTTATCAAAACCCAAAAATAATTAAATACAATCAACTGGTTAGCCTGCGGCTAAAAATGTGTGACGAGAGCATTATTTCTGATGTTTTTACTTAAAAATCAATGCGTCATAATTGAATTCATGAAATACTGCTGCGTCATATGGAATGGTTCGAAGCCGCAGACCTGATCGTCAAGGGTATGGAAGGCGCGATCAACGCGAAAACCGTAACCTATGACTTCGAACGTCTGATGGAAGGCGCTAAGCTGCTGAAATGCTCAGAGTTTGGCGACGCGATTATCGCGAACATGTAATCCAGTTTCTGGGTTAAACAAGAGCGGGGGCCTGAGGGTTCCCGTTTTTTTTGCCTCTGCCTGCGGGAGACAACACGATGTTAGCCACCGTCCTTATCGCTGTCGTTGCATTCATCCATCTCTACATTCTTGTGCTGGAGATGTTCCTGTGGAATACCAAAACAGGGCACAAGGCCTTTAATCTGCATCCTGATTTTGCGCGCGACACACGCGTGCTGGCGGCGAATCAGGGGCTGTATAACGGTTTTCTGGCGGCTGGTCTGCTCTGGAGCCTCTGGCTCGGCGAAAAGGGTATTCAGGTGGCCATCTTCTTCCTGGCCTGCGTACTGATCGCCGGGCTCTTTGGCGCAGCCACCGCCAGCCGAAAAATTTTGTATGTACAGGCCGCGCCCGCTCTCGCAGCGCTGCTTGCGTTACTCATCTGAAGCAGTGCTTTGGTTGAGATAAGGCGTCCGATATACTGATGGCTTTACCCTTACAGGTTAGCGACGAGACTGTTATGAACAACGATATCCCACTGAAATATTATGACATTGCCGATGAGTACGCGACGGAAGCCGCAGAGCAGGTCGCTGAGTCAGAGCGCGACGCACTGGCACATTATTTCCAGCTGCTGCTCACCCGTTTATCGAATAATGAGGAGATTAGCGAGGAAGCCCAGCAGGAAATGGCCATTGAGGCCGGGATCCGTGTGGGTCGCATTGACGATATTGCGAATTTCCTCAATCAGTGGGGAAATGAATAGCCTGCCTTAAAAACCGTTATGCTGATGCTTTGCGATACAGCTCAGCATCACGCTATCGGACCACATGCATTTTTTCCGCAGAATATGCGAAGCGGGGGCGTCGATAAACAGCGCGAAAATAACGGTCAGACAAATGAGTACCACTGGGAATAGTAAGGATAATTTCACGTTTTTAACCAAAATATGAGTGTGCTTCAGGGTAATCTACCGTCTGATTGTGACGACTATATGTTTTTGCGTAAAAAATGGAAATGCCCGACAGGAAAAAAACGGATCCGCAAGACTTCGGTTACGGTGCGACCCCGGTGAGTCGCTTCGCCAGCTCGCTGCGGGTGAGTGCTTTTGAAAAATACCATCCCTGAATCAGCGCATCGGGATATCTGCTCGCAATAAAGCGATATTGAATTTCATTTTCCACGCCTTCGAAAACAAGGGTCTTATTCAATTTCGCGAGGGCATCGCTGAAGATAGCAAAGATGTTTTGTTTATAATGCTCGTTGATACCGTCTACCAGCGACTTATCGATTTTGATCTCATCATATTCGAGCAGCGAAAGGCGGGCAAGGTTTGAATTTTGCACGCCAAAATCATCTATTGATATTTTAACGCCGAGCGATTTCAGCTCCTGACAGAATCCCTCAAGAATATCTGCCGTGGAAACGGCTTTTTCGGAGAGTTCGACCTTCATCAGGGAAAGGGGAAGGTGATTGGCTAAACACGCACGGCGCAAAATGTTAATGAACTGCCCATCTTCAATTTCCTTCCGCCCAACGTTAATGGAGACTATCAGCTGATGTTTAATCGCAAGTGGGGCAATCTCTGAAAGGGATTTGCCGATAATATTACTGTAATATTTTTTATACAGACCAATCTTCTTAATTAATGGGATAAACAGCTCCGGAGAGACGTCCCCATGCTTTTGATCGCGCCATCTCGACAGAACTTCGACGCCCACGATTTTTTGATCGTGAATGCGGATAATAGGCTGGTAGTTAACGCTGATGGTATTCGTGATGACGGCTTTGATCAGCGTACGTTCCAGAGAAAAACGATCTTCGTAGATACGGAAGATAAACAAGGCTATCGCGATCCAGATAAAACAGAGAATGACCGCGAGAAGCGCAAAGATAAACGGAGGTAACGAGGCCAGCCCAGCGTCGTGATGCTTCACGATGACGCACAGGTCCCAGAGGGCGCTGCACTGTGTCAGGGTCAGGGTAAACAACGACGAATGCAGCAAGCTCTGCTGTGTTAGCTCCGGGGCGGCCGAAAAAAAGACTCTGCCGAAGTCTTTGGTGGTAGTACTTAGCGAATAGCTTGCGGTAACGGGGGTGAATTTATCGTAAGCATAGCGGGAGGTGAAGATAATAATATTATTATAAATTGCCGCATTGCCCGTGAAAAAGTCTTTTCTCGAAAACTGGGCCAGGAGAAAGCCTCTCGGCGTTTTATGCAGTTCCGCAGGAAGTGCAACGGGCGTCGCGAGCTTCCCCCAAAAAGCGGTACAGACAATTTTTCCCTTCTCAATAAAACCGATATCGGCGAAATAAAGATTATTAAGCTTGATTTGTCTGTAGCGATCGAGGCTGGTTTTATCACATCCCTGCGTCGTGATGCTTTTAAGACTCAGCGCCACGCTTTGGGAAACGTCTTCTGAATAATGTAAAAGGGTACGGGATATTTCACTCTGTTTGCTCTTCTGCTGCCCCACGATAACCGCATTGACCGCATAAAGAGACAGGAAGACCAGAAGCGTTGAAACGATAGCAACGGTAATGAGCTTTTTCACTTTACAGATATCCAGTCCGCTCCCTGATTTCATAGATCTTAACACAGCCAGGGCAAGGAACAAGCCTGATAGTCACGTCATGTGAGTAAATTCCGGCTGGTGAACTCATACGAAAGCATCAGTTTTTTAAGACAATTCTCAGCTAAGCTAATTTCATTGTTATAAGCAATACCAGGTTAGCGCTGGTTCTTTTTCCAGAACATCAATGCTTGTTTTTTCTATTAAGGAAAACATCGTGCGCAACGTGATGATCCCTATTCTAAGTGCTCTGTTTCTTTTTCTGAGCGGCATTTTGATTATTAACTGGCAGCTATGGCAGATGGCGAAGCTGAGTAATAGTCATACCGCCACGGCCAGCACCCAAAAAATAGAAAACATTCTGGCTGAAGCAGTCAGTGCGGCCAACACGGCGAAGCGCGTTGCGGCACAGGGGTGTACCAGCAGCGGACAGTTGGCGCTGGGGACAGAGGCAGCGCTAAAACCGCATCTGCGCGCCATCATGATTCAGCAGCAGGGTAAAATCATCTGCACTTCCCTTCCCGGGAATGGCGTATTGATTATTCATCCTGAGACATTACCTGCCGAAAAATTGATGCTGTTACCCGGCAATCAACTGGTGAACGGCATTCCGGTGCTTATCTTCCAGATGCCCATCGCGGAAGGGCGCGTCATCGTTAGCATCAGCGACGCGCATTTGCAGGACGTCATCGCGAGCGCATCAAACGGCGTGGATCTGGGGCTGGTTGTCGGCGAAAGCATGCTTGTTCGCAACGGTGGTGTGAGGGGCTGGAAAGCGGCCTCCTGGACGGGGGCGCTTACGGCATCAACGCAATTTCCCTTTAGCCTGGCCTGGCAACCTCCTGCCTTTTTCAGCCTGACGCGGCTACTGCACCAGGGATGGAGCCTGATACTGCTTATTCTCGCGCTATCGGTGGCTGTGGGCATTTTGATCCGCCGATACAAGGGGAAAAGCACCTCATTTGAAGACGACTTATGTAAGGCTATTTTGCAGGGGGAGATCGTGCCGTATTACCAGCCAATCGTGAATGGCGATACCGGCGGGTTGTATGGCGTTGAAGTCCTGGCTAGATGGAAGCATCCAAAGTCAGGCTTTATCCCGCCGGATGTCTTTATTCCGATTGCCGAACGTAGCGGTTTGATTATTCCACTGACTAAAGGGTTGATGGCGAAAGTGGTGACGCAGCTTAAGCCGCTTTTGCCTAAGCTACCGGACGGGTTTCATATCGGAGTAAACATCAGCGCCAGACACATTAATGCGCCTTCCTTTATCGGTGACTGTCGCGTCTTCGGGAACGGGTTTCAGGGTAAAGAGGTCAAACTGGTTCTCGAGGTGACCGAGCGTGAACCGCTGATCGATAATCCTCACCTGGTGGAAAACCTTAACATGCTGCATAACGCCGGTTTTGTTATTGCCCTGGATGATTTTGGTACGGGTTATTCCGGGCTGTCATGCCTTAATGCACTTGCCATTGATTATATTAAAATTGATAAAAGCTTTGTGAACCGGGTTTCAGATGAAAAGGATTCAACGATCCTGCTGGACTGCGTCATTGAGCTGGCGAAAAAACTCTCATTGCGCATTGTAGCTGAAGGCGTAGAAACAAAAGCGCAGCTGGAGTATCTCAACCGTAATGAGATAACCCTGTTACAGGGATATTATTTTGGTAAACCCGTCTCCTATATCGATTTTATTAAAGTCATTTTATCTAAACCCAGGGAGACCGTCAGTTTGTAAAACGAAATAAAGACGAGCTTCTGTTGTATGCTTAAGTGCAATTCATTTTCCTCTTATCCCGAGCTTTGTTACAGTGACAAGAGTTGTCAGCCAGGGATGTCAGGCGTGATAAGGTGGAAAAGCTCGTGCATGTGAAAAATACTTTTTACACAACAACCATTACCGTCATCATTGTCTCATTGATCATCTCGCTGTCGCTTGCCGTCCAAATTGCCACGTCCCGGCAGCAGTCAATCCAGCAAATTAATACCAGCGTTGCTAACCTGAGCCATACCCTTGATGTCTACACCGAGGGGATCATGCGCCAAAGCGAAATGTTAATTACTACCGTTTCCGACATAATCGAAATTTATGGCATGACCCCGCAACAGGCGACTCACATTCAGAGAATGATAAATAATCAGGATAATCTCCTTACCCAGATTAATAATGTGGTTGTTTACGATGCCAGGGGCGATATTTTTACCGCGTTGCACGAAATTTTTACAGGTCCACACAAAGGATCGGACAGGTCATTTTTTATCTATCACAAGGAAAATAAAAATCAGCAGATTTTTATTGGCGAGCCCGTAGTCAGCAGAACCAATGGTAAATGGGTCATCACCATTAGTCGGCGCCTTGAAACCCACACCGGGGCATTTAATGGTGTTGTTGTGGTGACGCTGGGTATCGAGAATTTTCTCGCGCTCTACGGGCAGATTAATATTGGTCATGCGGGGGTCATTGGCTTAACAACCGAGTCAGGCGTGCTGCTGGTCCGTTATCCTTTTAAAAATACCTATATCGGCACGATTGTTTCTGATTCACCGCTCTTCAGGAAATACCTCAAGGTACAAAATACCGGGATAGCCAGTTCCATTTCGCGGTTTGATAAAATCGAACGCATATATGCCTATGAGAAAAACAGACGCTACGGGCTGGTCACCACCGTGGCCGTCAGCATCGATGAAGCCCTTGCTTCGTGGCGCAAGCAGGCAATTCAGCTGGCGGTACTCATTTTCGTGTTTACGGCGATACTCATCGTCGCGTCATACTTCCTGTATTCCGACTTATCCAGAAAAACACGGGATAATACGGCGCTGAAGATTATTGCCTCCGAGGATGCGTTGACCGGCCTTTACAACCGTCGCATTTTTGATGAAAAAATCCTCTCGGAAATCGCGCTTTGCGCCGCACATGACGCAGCGATTTCGATACTGATTGTGGACGTGGATTACTTCAAAAAATACAACGATAACTACGGCCATCCGGAAGGGGACAGGTGTCTGGCGCTGCTGGGAAACAGTCTCAGGAAGAGCCTTAGCCGCGATAATCAGATTGTGGCGCGCTATGGAGGAGAGGAGTTTGCCCTCATATTACCTGATACGGATATCCAGGAGGCGCTTCGGCTGGCGCAGACGATTATACGCAACGTGTTTTCTCTGCAAATCGCGCATGCTTTTAGCCCCTTCGGGCGGGTGACGGTAAGCGTCGGAATTTCTACCGCGCGTGCGGTCGACATCGCGGGTAGCCAGCAGAATATCATTGTTGCCGCTGACCAGGCGCTCTACCAGGCAAAACGCGCAGGACGTAACCGGTACGCGTTTGTTGGGGTATGAACATAAAAAAAAGCCCACTTAAAAGTGGGCAAGAAATACTGGAAGCAATGTGAGCAATGTCGTACTGAATACCCGAGTGTTTTGCTCAACTATTCAGTATTGAGAAAGATAATCTTTCTCAAAAAAAGATGCAACCCCACAGTTTATGTGGCACGCTCTTTTTATTGACGAATAATTGCGCACTCTCGCATTGTGATGCCTATCACAAATTTCCTTTCTGAAATCCTGTGCTATTCTTTTTTGTGTCGTTGATTTAATGACAAAAACCATACAGAGAGGAAAGTTATGGGAATTTTATCCTGGATTATCTTTGGGCTTATTGCGGGTATTCTGGCGAAGTGGATCATGCCGGGCAAAGATGGCGGTGGGTTTATCGTCACCGTAATACTGGGTATTATCGGCGCGGTAGTTGGCGGCTGGATCAGTACGCTGTTCGGTTTTGGCAAAGTCGATGGCTTTAACTTCGGCAGCTTCGCCGTCGCGGTGATTGGTGCGCTGGTTGTTCTGTTTATCTACAGAAAAATTAAAAGCTAAGGCTTAAAAGCGTTGAAAAAGGCTGCCAGATGGCGGCCTTTTTACGTAGTGGCGTTTACCACCAGCCAAGCTGCGTGCCGGCAAACGCCGCGATGGCAACGATCAGCATAATGAGGGTCGTTTTTCTCATTTATGCCCCCGGCGCCGCGTAACCACCGACAAAAAACCACGCTAAAAAAACCACCGCCGTTATAAAAATAACGACCGGGAAGAGGATCCCTATTCTCATACCATCACCTGTTTCGGTTCTATAACGCCGTAGAGTGTACGGGGTTAATCCATAGTGAGAAAGCGCGTTTTGCTTTTTCCTTTCTTATCCTGATACATCGCGACATCCGCGGCGCGTAATGCGCTGTCCGGATCGGTTATCCCTGGGTCCACTTCGATAACGCCGAGGCTGGCTCCCGGATAAATAATATGAACGCTGCCCAGCCAGTATTCACCGGCAATGCAGGCGCTCAGGCGTGTTTTGAGCAGCGAAACCTGTGGTGGGTTATCCCCGTTCTGGTGAGGCTGGCTCAACGACGCCACCAGAAACTCATCGCCGCCCAGCCGGCCAATGATATCGTCCTGCCGTTTTTCTTCCGTCAGACGCTTGCCCACTTCAATCAGGAACTGGTCTCCAGCCTCGTGGCCGTAACGATCGTTTATCAGTTTGAAATCATCCAAATCGATGAACGCGATGACGGTGTTACGTTTAAGGTGGCGCGCCAGCGAAAACAGCGTGGTCAGATCTTCGAAAATGGCGCGACGGTTGGGTAAACCGGTAAGGGCATCCGTGTAGGAGTGCGCGATGAGTGCCGCATTAGCTTCGCGAAGCTGGGTCACCAGCGACTCTTTCTGAATAGACTGGGCAATCAGCCCGGCGAATAATTTCAGAACCTGTTCACCGCGCTCGCTAAGCGGCTTTCTGGCCGTGCTGGTGGCGCAGAGCGTTCCGTAGAGTGAACCATCCGCAAGATGGACAGGAATACTCATATAGGTCGTAATGCCGAGCGCTTTTGCCGCCTCGCAGTCCGGCCAGCGTTCGGGAACGTCGTTGCTGAATACGGTGTCACTGTCCAGCGCACGCTTACACAGTGTTTCTTCCCACGGAACGCTCAGTCCCTCAGGGATCGTCATCTGCTTGCTGTTGCGGGCGTAGAGGATATGCTGCAGTCGGGCTTCGATATCTACCTTTGTGAGGTAAGTCGACTCCATATCCGTCACGATCTCCAGCATTTCCAGCAGCTGACGAACGAGACCTTCAAGGGATTGTTCAGTGGCGAGGGTTTCTGAAACACGGGCAAGGATAATATCCGACATGACGTAGAATGACTCCCAGGCAGAAGACGTCTGCATCTGCATGTTATGCTGAATTTTTAGGCTTCAGGCATAGTAAAACATGAATATAAGAAATTTAATATATGCGGGGAGAGGGCAGCAGCAGAGAAAAAAAGCCCCGTTGTTGAGACCGGGGCAAAGACATCTTGATTACGGAATGATGTTCTCTGGTCATATCGAGAACACGCCACACTATAGTGTTGAAAAGTGCAGTTAAAAAGGAGAAATCATGGAGAAAGCGGCGATGACCCGTTACCCTTAGACTGTAATGATGTCACAAGGATCAATGAGATGAGATTTCTGCTTTTGGCGCTTGCGCTTCCCCTGGTGGCTTGCACCGCAAAAACGACCCCACCCGATGCCCCGAAACCGCCGCACGCTATCGGTATGGCGAACCCGGCCTCCGTGTACTGCCTGGAGAAAGGCGGGGAACAGATCCCGGTTCAAAGCCCGCAGGGCGTTCGCACGGAGTGCAAATTACCGGACGGCGAAGTGATTGATGAATGGACGCTCTATCGTCGCGATCGTCCGCAACCCGCCAGGTGACAGACGTATAGCGCCTGCGATACACTTCTCTTTAGGATAATTCTTAGCTAGTTTCTGGCTACCGTTACCGTGAGAGAAGTATGTTTCAGCTTAAACCGGGCAGCATGGCGATGATCATCGGTGCCCGCACGGCGTCAGGCCGTCGCAATATTGGTAAATCTGTTGAGCTGTTTGGCCTGTGCCAGCCTGGCCTGCGTTTCGTTAACCCGGTCAACGGCGTGATGACGCAATTACCCGCTACCTCAGATCGCGCGCTTTGGCTGGTGACAGGTGATGTTTACGCCTTTGACAATCAGCATGGCTTTGCGTTTGTCCGCGCCGAACATCTGATGCCGCTCACTCCCGATGAGGCGCCGCAAATTCTCGATGAGCTGGCGATCGGCTGATCAGAGATGGCGCAGCCAGTCGGCTAATACCAGGGCGTGATTTTGCTTCGTGTCTTTGGCAGCAAAGAGCAGGGTCACGGTCTGCCTGTTCGCCAGCGTCGCCAGACGCATTCCCTCGTCAGCATGCTGAGCCAGCTCTTCCCGATAGGCCTTACTGAAGGCGGCAAAATCAATGGTTTCGCTATGAAAGGCCTTGCGTAATTCATTCGAGGGCGTGAGCGCTTTACACCATTCATCATACGCGAGGTCCGTTTTTTTCACCCCGCGAGGCCACAGCTTGTCCACCAGCACCCGATAGCCGTCGTCCGGACCTGCCTGTTCGTATACGCGTTTGCATTGAATCATAATTCCACCCTCCCAATTTAAGGTATTGTGATAATTGCAGAAGATCGGTAGTCTGAGGTTCCTTATGTTATCTGATAATACTCTGGCATAAGGAACCTTTCATGGAACACCTCCCGGTTAAAACGACGCTGCGCATTGCGCTGGTTGGCGATTACAATCCCAATGTAATTGCGCATCAGGCGATCCCGCTGGCCATTGACGACGCCGCCGCAGTCCTTGACCTCACCGCCGATTACGACTGGCTTGCCACCACGGAGCTGACAAGCCCTGAAGATCTGGTGGGCTACGATGCCATCTGGCTGGTTCCTGCCAGCCCCTATAAAAACACCGAGGCGGCCTTTATCGCCGCACGCTACGCCCGCGAAAACGGCATACCGTTCCTTGGCACCTGCGGCGGATTCCAGCACGCGCTGATTGAGTATGCCCGTAATGTGTTGGGCTGGGCTGATGCGGCACATGCCGAGACGGATAGCGAAGGCACCATGGTGATTGCGCCGCTGACCTGCTCGCTGGTGGAAAAAACCGATGCGATTGAGCTGCGCAAAAATACGCTGATCGCGAAAGCGTACGGCAAGCCGGAAATTGAAGAGGGCTATCACTGTAACTATGGCGTGTCGCCGGCGTTTGCTCAGGCGCTGGAAAGCGGTGATATGCATGTTACGGGCTGGGACGAACAGGGGGAGATTCGCGCTGCAGAATTGGTTACGCACCCGTTCTTCGTGATCACCTTATTCCAGCATGAGCGTGCCGCGCTGGAAGGACGCCCGGTCGTGCTGGTGCAGGCGATGCTGCGCGCGGCTCGCGGGTAAGAAAAGGCAGACCCGATGGTCTGCCACAGTCTTTAACGAGGCGCGATCTCCCGGTCTCGCCCGGCAAGCACGCCGCAGAGCGCCATTATCACGGCGGCCAGCGCGCAGCCCAGTAGCGGGATTTGCCAGTCTCCTGCGGTATCGTGAATTTTCCCCATCAGCGGAGGGCCGCAGGCGGCGAGCAGATAGCCAATCGACTGCGCCATGCCGGACAGCGCCGCAGCCTGATGCGCGGAGCTGGCGCGCAGACCGATGAACGTCAGGCCGAGGATCATCGTTGCCCCTGTGCCAAAGCCAAACACCAGCGTCCACATCACCGCCATGTCAGGCATAAACCATAGCCCCGCCGCGCTTACCGCGCACAACAGCGCCACTGCGCCTGCAATGGCCCGCTGATCTTTCAGACGGTGGAGGACCAGCGGCACGGCAAGCCCCGGCACGGCCGTGGCCAGCTGCAGCAGCCCGTGCACCGAGCCGGCCTGCGCTTCGCTGTAGCCGTGGCTAAGCAATATCGCCGGCAGCCAGCCGATGATGACGTAGTAAATCAGCGAGTTAATACCCAAAAAGAGCGTTACCTGCCAGGCGAGGGCCGAGCGCCAGATGGCGCGGTTTTGCAGCGCGCCTGCGCCCGTTACCGTTGCAACGTGTTTCTGACGCCACTGCGGCAGCCAGAGCAGCAGCGCGACCAGCGGAAACGCCATCAGCATCAGCAGCGCGCCATGCCAGCCCGCATTCCCCTGCGCCAGGGGAACTATCATCGCTGAGCCAAACGCCGCCGAGACGCCCATCGTCAGGGAATAGGCTCCGGTGAGCTTCGCTACCTGGCCCGGAAAATCACGTTTAATTAATCCGGGTAACAGCACGTTCCCGAGCGCAATCCCGCAGCCAATGACCGCGGTTCCGATGAAAAGCAGCGCGGCGGAAGGCAGCGAGCGAAGTGCAATTCCGGCGCAAATCAGCAGCAGGGCGACAAACAGGCTGCGCTCCATGCCGATTCGTCGGGCAATGCCTGCGGCGAGGGGCGAGACAAGGGCGAAAGCCAGCAGGGGCAGGGTGGTCAGCAGACCGGTTTGCGCCGTGCTTAAGCCATAATCAAGACGAATAGTGTCGAGCAGCGGGGCTGCCCCGGTAAAGGTGACGCGAAGCGTAGTGGCAATCATCAGGATGCCTGCAATCAACAGCGCGCCGTGTTTTCCTGAGGTGCGAATAGCAGTAGTCATTATGTTCTCATACGTTCAAGCGAGGGCACACAATACCGATTTTCTCAGCGGTTGAAATCAGGCTAAAATGACAGTTTATCGCTAAAATCGGACAAACTGATGATTGGTCTGGGACTGGAGGGCTACAATCCTGATAGCCAGTACGATGCGGCCGTCGCATTTCGCATTCGCGTGGTGGCGGAGGAACAATATATTCCCCGACATCATCACCGTAAGGGACAGCTGATTCTGGCCCTCGGCGGCGCAATCACCTGTGAAGTGGAAAATGCCATGCTGATGGTTCCGCCCCAGTATGCCGTCTGGATCCCTGGCCAAATGCCGCACAGCAACAGGGCCACGCCGGGCGCGCAGCTCTGCTTTTTGTTCATTGAACCGGGGGCGGCAAGCTTGCCCGACCGCTGCTGTACCCTGAAAATCTCTCCTCTGGTGCGGGAGCTGATTTTATCCCTGGCGGAAAAACCGCGTGAACAACTTCCTCTTGCGGCCACATCGCGCCTGGTGGACGTCCTGTTTGACGAGCTGCCGCTCCAGCGTCAGGAGCATCTGCAGCTGCCCGTGTCGCCCCATCCTAAAATTCGGCTGATGAGCGAGAAAATGGCGGAAGAGCCTGCCGCCTGGCAAACGCTGGCGCAGTGGGCGAGCCATTTTGCCATGAGCGAACGCAGCCTGGCGCGGCTGGTGGTGAAAGAGACCGGTTTAAGCTTTCGCCGCTGGCGTCATCAGCTGCAGCTGATCGTGGCGTTACAGCATTTGATCGGTGGGAAATCGGTACAGCAGGTGGCACAGGCACTCGGCTATGACTCTACCACCGCGTTTATCACCATGTTCAGGAAGGGACTAGGCCAGACGCCGGCGCGTTATATGGCCAGCCTGACTACGACTTCCCGATAAACAGAGAGACCAGGCCTGCCGCAATCAGCGGCCCCACCGGAACGCCGCGGAAGAGCGCCACGCCCAGAACGGTACCCACCAGCAGACCCGCCACCAGAGAGGGCTGGCTGCTCATTAGCGTAACGCCGCGTCCGCCCAGCCATGAAACAAAAATCCCCACCGCGATTGCCACCAGCGATTTCCAGTTTACAAACGAGTGCAGCAGGGTTGAGGCGGGAAGCGTGCCGCTGGCGATGGGCGCCATTACCCCGATGGTTAAAATGATGATCCCGATGGTGAGGCCTTGTTTTTCTATCCACGGGAAAAAGGTATTTAACGGGGTCACGCGAACAATAATAAGCACCAGAATCGAGATGGCGACGGTGGTGTTATGGCTGACAAAGCCGAGTGCGGCAAGTGCCAGAAGAATGAGCAGAGTAGGGTCAAACATAGGGGAATCCTTGCCAAAATAATTAACCTGCATACTGTACGCGCAAACGCGACGCAGGACAGTTTTAAAAAGATTTTATTGTTGTCATAACCTTGTCATTTACGCGGATTAAAACGGAGGCAGATATCGCAAAAGAGGTCGCCATCATGAACGATCGCATGTTTGTTGAAATGCTGATTATCTCCTCATCGTTTTTCGCTATTGCCGTTATTCTCGTCGCCTCCGTGCTGTTTCTGGAAAGAAAAGGCTGACAGGGTCGTGAGCCATCACGGTTACGCTTTATGGAAGGTCACCAGCTCAGGACGAGCGATGCGCAGGTAATCCTGGGTATCCATAATCACGGATTTCTCCAGCAGGCCGGCGTTAAAGGCGATTTCGTCAAAGCGCTCGAACAGCAGCGGGTCGGCAACCAGTGCTAAATCAGGATGGAAGCTAAAGGGCGGTATAGCGCCGAAAACGCAGGCGGTCAGAGCATCAACTTCGGCCGGGCTGGCGAGGGAGGCCTTTAGCCCGCCAAAATGGCTGGCAAGCTGGCTCAGGTCAGCCTGCAGATCGGCGGCGAGGATCGCCAGAACGTGTTTTTTTACGCCGTTTCCCTTCACTTTGCAGACCAGGGCCTTTGCGCCTTGCCGCAGATCGGTCCCGCGAATTTCACTTACCGCTTCACACTTCCCGACCGCTTCGTGCTCCATGACGCGAAACCGCGCGCCCTGCTCGGTGAGTAAAGTAATCAGTTGCTGGTGGGTTCCTGCCCCAATAATGTCGTCAGTCATAACGATTTCCCGGTGATAATCCAGTATGCAGCGTTCTACATTAGCACGGGATGAACGGGGTCGAAAGAAAACAGCCAGCGCGTTCGCTGGCTGTTGGATTAGGCGTTGCTGGTAGCAGATTGCTTGTGGAACAGCTCCCTGAACACCGGATAAATATCATCCTGGTCACGGATATGCTGCATGGCAAAATTATCGAACATCGATTGCAGATGTTCATACTCCCGCCACAGGGTCTGGTGCGCGCGACGGGTAATCTCGATATAGCTGTAGTAACGCACCACCGGCAGAATCTTCTTCGCCAGGATCTCGTGACACAGCGGTGAGTCGTCGGCCCAGTTGTCGCCATCGGACGCCTGCGCGGCATAAATATTCCACTGCGCCGGGTCGTAACGCTCTTTGACCACTTCATCCATCAGCTTCAGGGCGCTTGATACGATGGTCCCACCGGTCTCCTGCGAGTAGAAGAACTCATGTTCATCCACCTCTTTCGCCTGAGTATGGTGACGGATATAGACCACCTCCACGTTCTTATAGGTTCTGCTCAGGAACAGATAGAGCAGAATATAAAAACGCTTCGCCATATCCTTGGTGGCCTGGTCCATCGATCCTGAAACGTCCATCAGACAGAACATCACCGCCTGGCTGGAGGGCTCCGGGCGTTTTTCGTAATTCTTGTAGCGCAGGTCAAAGGTGTCAATAAACGGTACCCGTTCGATCTTCGCCCTCAGCTCTGCAATCTCTTTACGCAGACGCTCCTCTTCCAGCAGTTGCGCCGGTTCCGTATTTTCCACGACCTTCAGGCTGCTCTCCAGCTCACGCAGTTCGCGACGTTTGCCTGCCGTCATCGCCGTTCGTCGCGCCAGCGAATTTTGCAACGAACGCACTACGCTGATATTGGCGGGCACGCCGTTGGCGGTATAGCCAGCGCGATGGGTTTTATATTCATTAAGCTGACGATGCTGATTCTTTTTAAGATTCGGCAGCGCCAGGTCTTCGAACAGCAGGTCGAGATATTCATCTTTCGAAATCTGGAAGACAAATTCGTCCTGACCTTCACCGTCCTGGCTGGCCTGTCCCTGACCGCTTCCTGAACCACCGCCGCCGCCCTGAGGGCGCTCAATTCTGTCGTTCTGAACGAAGTGGTCATTACCTGGGTGTACGCGATGGCGCAGGCCGCCTCGCCCCTGATGAAACATCGGTTCGCTGATGTCATCGGTGGGGATGGAGACGGATTCGCCGCTGTCGACGTCGGTCACCGAGCGTTTGTTGATGGCCTCGGAGATAGACTGTTTAATTTGCGCTTTATAACGACGCAAGAAGCGCTGGCGGTTCACCGTGCTCTTGTTTTTGCCGTTAAGACGCCGGTCAATAAACCAGGTCATATACCCCCCGTACTGCATTTGCCAACTTGCATTTTGTAGGCCCGGTCAGCGCTAACCGCCACCGGGCACTTGTTTTTAAGACGATTTACGCACGCGCAGATACCATTCGCAAAGCAGGCGAACCTGCTTGCGGGTGTAGCCTTTTTCCATCATACGGTCGACAAAATCGTCGTGTTTTTTCTGCTCATCGGTTGAGGTTTTGGCGTTAAACGAGATCACCGGCAGCAGCTCTTCGGTATTGGAGAACATTTTCTTCTCAATGACCGTGCGCAGTTTCTCGTAGCTGGTCCAGTTCGGATTGCGCCCGTTGTTATGCGCTCTGGCGCGCAGGACGAAGTTCACAATCTCGTTACGGAAGTCTTTCGGGTTGCTGATCCCGGCAGGCTTCTCAATTTTTTCCAGCTCCGCGTTCAGGGATTCTCGGTCAAACAGCTGGCCGGTATCCGGGTCGCGGTACTCCTGATCCTGGATCCAGAAATCAGCATAGGTGACATAACGGTCGAAAATGTTCTGCCCGTATTCTGAATAGGATTCCAGGTAGGCCGTCTGGATCTCTTTGCCAATGAACTCGGCGTATTTCGGGATCAGGTAACCTTTCAGGAACTCAAGGTAGCGTTCCGCCTGCTCCTGCGGGAACTGCTCGCGTTCGATTTGCTGTTCCAGCACGTAGAACAGATGGACCGGGTTGGCCGCCACTTCCGTATGGTCAAAGTTAAATACGCGGGAGAGGATCTTAAACGCGAATCGCGTGGACAGACCGTTCATCCCCTCATCAACCCCGGCATAGTCGCGGTATTCCTGATACGACTTCGCTTTCGGGTCGGTATCTTTCAGGCTTTCACCGTCATAGACGCGCATTTTCGAATAGATGCTGGAGTTTTCCGGCTCTTTCAGACGCGAAAGGATAGAGAAGCGCGACAGCGTTTCCAGCGTTCCGGGCGCGCAGGGTGCATGCACCAGCTCACTGTGGTTAAGCAGCTTCTCGTAAATTTTGATCTCTTCGGAGATCCGCAGGCAATAAGGCACCTTGACGATGTACACGCGGTCAAGGAAGGCCTCATTGTTTTTGTTATTACGGAAGGTGACCCATTCAGATTCGTTCGAGTGGGCGAGAATAATCCCGTTAAACGGCAGGGCGGAGATACCTTCCGTCCCGTTGTAGTTGCCTTCCTGAGTAGCCGTCAGCAGAGGATGCAGCACTTTGATGGGCGCTTTAAACATCTCGACGAATTCCATGACCCCCTGGTTAGCGCGGCACAGCGCGCCCGAGTAACCGTAGGCATCCGGGTCGTTTTGCGCGAAGTTTTCCAGCTTGCGGATGTCGACTTTACCCACCAGAGCCGAGATGTCCTGGTTGTTCTCATCACCGGGTTCTGTCTTGGCGATGGCGATCTGTTCAAGGATGGATGGCCAGACTTTCACCACGCGGAATTTGGTGATGTCGCCACCAAACTCATGCAGGCGTTTTGCCGCCCACGGCGACATGATGGTGCCGAGATAGCGACGCGGGATACCGTATTCTTTATCCAGAATCTGTGCATCTTCCTGCGGATTGAACAAGCACAGCGGATGGTCATTCACTGGACTACGCTCGCCGTTAGCGCTCAGCACGTAGATAGGCACGCGCTGCATCAGCGACTTCAGGCGCTCAGCCAGCGAGGATTTACCGCCACCCACCGGACCGAGTAAATAGAGGATCTGTTTCTTCTCTTCCAGACCCTGAGCGGCATGCTTCAGATAGGAGACAATCTGTTCGATGGCATCTTCCATACCATAGAACTCTTCAAACGCCGGGTATCGGGCGACCACCCGATTCGAAAAGAGACGGGAAAGCCGAGGCTCCAGGGCAGTGTCAACCATGTTTGGCTCACCAATAGCCATCAATAGCCGTTCTGCCGCATTGGCATAGGCACTGCGATCTTGCCGACAGATGGTAAGAAACTCCTGCAGTGTGAACTCTTCGTCCTTGGCAGCTTCATAGCGCTGGCGATAGTGATCGAATATATTCATGGCATGCCGTCCTTTCGTTTTTTAGCACAGGATAAGAGCCGTTCGTATGAGTAGTGGAGGCTCCCGGAAGAGAATCTCTCGCACCTCACTGCCAGAGCAGCAACCTGTGTGCCAGGTCAGACGCTAAGAACCGCAGGTGTTCAGGAAAACTCTTCTTAAATTAAAGCGTAGATGGCATTTGCAAAACTTGCATGCCCATAAAATCTACTTTCAATGGCATATCAATAACTCATCCAAAAATTTCCACTCCGGTAATAAGGCAAAAGCACGTTTTTCATGCAGCGGTCATGTAAATGAAAGCAGGTTGTCATCTAATAAGTTAAAAATAATGGGTTAATCGGACTAATTAGCAGGCAAAAAATTTTGGGATGTACGGGAATGGCGGTTACACTTCACCCGCTGATTATTTGACTACAGGAAAGAATGGATTGTGACCAAACTCAAACTTCTGGCATTAGGCATCCTTGCCGCGACCGCAGTAAGCACCGCACAGTCGGAAAGTCAGTGGACGGTTGGCGCGGGTGTTGGCGTCATTAACAGCCCGTACAAACAGTATGACCGTGATGTGTATCCTGTTCCCGTTATCACCTATGAAGGGGATAACGTCTGGTTCCGCGGGCTCGGCGGCGGCTACTATCTCTGGAACGATACGGCCGATAAGCTCTCCATCATGGCCTACTACGATCCTACGCACTTCAAGCCTGGTGACAGCGACAGCAACGCGCTTCGCCAGCTCGACAAGCGTAAAAGCTCAATGATGGCCGGCCTATCTTATGTGCATAACACCCAGTATGGCTTCCTGCGTACGGCCCTGGCAGGCGATACGCTGGATAACAGCAATGGGTTTATCTGGGATCTGGCGTGGTTGTACCGCTATACCAACGGTGCATTGACCCTGACTCCGGGTATCGGTGTGCAGTACAGCAGCGAGAATTACAACGACTACTATTACGGTGTCTCTAAAAACGAGTCCCGTCGTAGCGGTCTGAAGAGCTATAGCGCCGATGACGGCTGGGATCCGTACCTGGAGCTGACCGCGAGCTACAACTTCCTTGGCGACTGGAGCGTGTACGGTACTGGCCGTTATGAACGTCTGAGCGACGAAGTGAAGGATAGCCCGATGGTCGACAAATCGTGGGCAGGTATTTTCTCTGTCGGCGTGAGCTACAAGTTCTGATTGCGCACTAATATTGTGCAATTCGTGCATTAAAACGGGGCGCTTGCGCCCCGTTTGCTTTATCGTGGTGCGGTGAAATTATCGCTTAACAATGCGAATCGTCTGGCCTAAACGAGACGGTTTTTCTTCGCTCGCTTTCTGCGGGGTGGTCACGCAGGCTGTTTCCACGCAGACGAACGTTTTATATCCGTCGTCAGGCATATCGGCCATGCTCACGGACAGTGCAGGGCCCGGGTTCCAGCCTACCACGTTGCTGTGATGGTGATGAACCACTTCAATGCCGCGGTTCAGGGCGCCGTCGTGGATCACGCTGCACGCTTCCGGGTGCAGGTAGACGCGGTCGGTGCGGTCAGGGAATGCCTGTACTCCGTCGCTCAGTTTACCTTCTTTCGCGTTATCCACTTTGTCGATAAAGGTATCGCCCAGGCCGCTCACCTTCACTGCGCTAATATCACCTACGTTGAAGTAGGTGTGCAGTGCTGCGGTGGTTTCAAACTCACCGTGGGCTTCCAGTTCGATTTCGCAGGTTTTACCCAGCTTAAAGCGGGCGTACAGGGTGAAATCGTGCGGCCAGAGGGCGCGGGTTTCATCATTAGCCTGCAGCTCAAAGGTCAGCACTGTGCCGTTGTCATCTTCATTATGTGCTTTGAGCGTCCACTGCTGGTTACGGGCAAACCCGTGAGACGGTAAATCCGGCTGCGCGGACGGGCCGAACCACGGCCAGCAGATCGGTATCCCACCGCGGATAGCTGCCCCTTTTTTGAAGGAGGTCGCATCGCTCAGCCACAAACCTTCGGCTTCGCCTTCCGGTTTCCAGGAGAGCAGGTGGGCGCCGTTCAGCGCTACGGACGCTTTAACGCGTGGGTGGTCAACGACGATGATATCAGCACCGTCAATCTGACGGCGGGAGAGCACAGGGGTAAGTTGTTCGACTACCGGAAGTGCAAAAATTTTATTAATCATTAAGCAATCCTCTGTCTTATAAATAAAAAAGGCGACCGAAGTCGCCTTTTTGGATCAAGCACTCATCTCAACTTATTTGGAGATGTGAGCGATCAGGTCCAGTACTTTGTTAGAGTAACCGGTTTCGTTGTCGTACCAGGATACCAGTTTAACGAAGTTGTCGTTCAGTGCGATACCCGCTTTAGCATCGAACACGGAAGTGCACACTTCGCCGTTGAAATCGGTAGATACAACGTCGTCTTCGGTGTAGCCCAGAACGCCTTTCATTGCGCCTTCGGAAGCAGCTTTGATTGCTTTCTTAATTTCTTCATAAGAAGCAGCTTTTTCCAGACGAACGGTCAGGTCAACAACGGATACGTTAGGAGTTGGAACGCGGAACGCCATACCAGTCAGTTTGCCATTCAGTTCTGGCAGTACTTTACCTACAGCTTTAGCAGCACCGGTAGAGGATGGGATGATGTTCTGAGCCGCGCCACGGCCGCCACGCCAGTCTTTGTGAGACGGGCCATCAACGGTTTTCTGAGTAGCGGTGGTTGCGTGAACGGTAGTCATCAGACCTTCGATGATGCCGAAGTTGTCGTTGATAACTTTAGCCAGCGGTGCCAGGCAGTTGGTGGTGCAGGATGCGTTAGACACGATATCCTGGCCAGCGTAAGTTTCGAAGTTTGCACCACGAACGAACATTGGGGTGTTGTCTTTGGATGGACCAGTCAGAACAACTTTCTTCGCACCTGCGGTGATGTGTTTACGCGCAGTTTCGTCGGTCAGGAAAATACCGGTTGCTTCAGCAACAACGTCAACACCGATTTCGTTCCATTTCAGGTTAGCTGGGTCTTTTTCAGCAGTAACGCGGATGGTTTTGCCATTAACAACCAGGTGGCCGTCTTTCACTTCAACGGTGCCGTCGAAACGACCGTGAGTTGAGTCGTACTTCAGCATGTACGCCATGTATTCAGCGTCCAGGAGATCGTTGATACCAACGATTTCGATGTCAGAACGTTTCTGAGCAGCACGGAAAACAATACGGCCGATACGGCCAAAACCGTTGATACCTACTTTGATAGTCATATATTCCACCAGCTATTTGTTAGTGAATAAAAGGTTGCCTGTAAAATTACAAAAACCTTACGCAGCGTCAAGCGGAATCGTGTCAATCATTGCGACAAATCAATCCTGTGACTAACGTTTGTGCGACTGACTCGCCTCACTTTCCCTTTGAGCTTGCAACCACATGGGGGCTGCGCCCGGGATTTTAAAGTCGTCGCAGGATAAAAATGTGAACATGATCACAATTGCCTGACCGCTTTTTCGCGACACATAAGTTTAGATCAAAAGTGCACGCAAGGGTGTTAATGTTTTGTTAGAATCCGGGGTAAAAGATGTCTGTTTCTACAGCGAGATGTAAGCATATGTCGAACCAACGTAACCCTGACGATTTGAAAAAAAACCTCACAGAAATGCAGTTTTACGTGACGCAGAATCACGGAACGGAACCGCCGTTCACCGGGCGTTTACTGCACAACAAGCGAGACGGCGTCTACCACTGCCTGGTCTGTGATGCCCCCCTGTTCAATTCACAAACGAAATTTGATTCTGGCTGCGGCTGGCCGAGTTTCTACGAGCCGGTGAGCGATGAGGCAATCCGCTACCTGACCGACTCGTCGCACGGCATGGTGCGCACGGAAATTCGCTGCGGCAACTGCGATGCGCACCTTGGGCACGTCTTCCCGGATGGCCCGCAGCCAACGGGCGAGCGTTTCTGCGTGAATTCAGCCTCAATGAGCTTCACCGATGATGAAAACGGTGACCAGATTAAGGGTTGAAAAAACGATTCAGCAAATTATTCCTTTGAAAGGGCGCGAGTGTGAATATTGAAGACATGATTAGCGGCATGACGCCGGAGATTTATCAGCGTCTGGTGACCGCCGTAGAGCTGGGAAAATGGCCAGACGGCGTTGCGCTGACGCCGGAGCAAAAAGAGAACAGTCTGCAGCTGGTGATGTTGTGGCAGGCGCGCAATAACACCGACGCGCAGCACATGACAATCGACACCAAAGGCCAGATGGTCATGAAGAGCAAGCGCGAGCTGAAAGAAGATTTTGGTATCACGCCGAAGCCGATTGCGACGATGAAAATGCAATAACGGTGCGGGTTGATGCCCTCACCCAACCCTCTCCCACGGGGAGAGGGCTTGATTGTCTTACTACTTATGCGGGCTCCCGAGTGACTCCGCCAGCTGTTTCGCTAACTGATTGTTGTCATCAGCCCCGTACTCCCAGAACATGGCTCCGGCGAGACCTTTCTCTTTGATGTAGTCCGCTTTGATCGCAACGGAACGTGGGTTCTCATACGAAATCGCAAACTGCGCGTTGCCATCGGCACCCTTCACCGAGAGCCACGGCACTTTCGCCTGGTCGTCCCAGTGCTCGGTAAAGCGCTTCTGCGGATCGTTCAACAGCTTCTTCACGATATCGTTGTACTTCACGTAGGTATCTTTGGTCAGGTCATAGCCGAGTGACTTGAACAACCCGATCTCCTGAGGTCCGAAGTAGGGCTGGGTAACCGGATTTTTTTGCGCATCCGGTTTCGTCCAGTCGATCCCCGACTCTACGGCGCGTTTCGGTACGCGGCCATAGAAACCAATCCCGAGGTTCATCTGCTGCGGCTTCAGCCCGGCGGCCAGATAGTTGTTCACCACAAAATCCACGCTGTACTTGTCTGCGGCAGCCACCGTCGGCCAGGCGCTTGAGTCATACAGGTTGGCATTGAAGTACTGCGTACCGTACGCCATGTCGTAGGTCATCAGGTTGATGTAGTCGAGCAGGGGCGCGATGGCTTTGATATCCACCCAGCTTTTCGGACTTTCCGCATTCGCGCCTACCGCAATAGTAACCAGCTTTTTATGCCCGAACGCCGCGCGCATCTCTTTCAGCAGGGTGGTGAAGTTATCCCGGTCGGCGGGCTGGCTTGCGACCAGACCCCAGGCGCCGTTGACCGGATACTCCCAGTCGAGATCGATCCCGTCCAGGTTGTATTTGTCGACAATCTCCTGCGCGGAGCGGATAAACACCGCGCGCGTCTCCTTGGTTGCCGCTGCGCCAGAGAAGCCACGCGCGCCCCAGCCGCCTACGGAAAGCAGCACTTTGAGGTTCGGGTTTTGTTTACGCAGGGTCGGGATGAGGGCCAGATCGGCGGCGACTTTTGGCGATAGCCAGATCTGATGCAGTTTCGCCGGATCTTTTAGCGCGGCGTTGGTTTCGTCTTTTTCGTCGTTATAGACCAGACCAAACGAGTAGTTCAGGTGGGTGATCTGACGAACGTCCAGTTTATTGATATCGCCACCCGGTCCGGCGGTGACATCTCCACCCCCGTTAAAGTAGCCAACGGACATGAGGGTACTGGCGGAGGCAACTGACGCGCAAAGCAAGGGTAATGCTGCCAGCAAGGGCAAACGTTTCATACAAGTTCCTCTTTGACTTAACAAAACGACCACGCCACAGAAAAGGCGTGGCGAAAAAACAGCCTGACGAGAATAGCATTGCCGCTTCGCTGAGGATGCGAGGGAGTTCACTTTATGGGAGAGAGGAGAGGGTTGTTTTGCCGGGTAAGCGTCTGCGCTACCCGGCTTAAAAAGCTTACGCCTGCGTTTCCAGCCAGTCTTCGAGCGTATACAGCGTTGCGCCTTCCGCAGCCATATCCATAAACGCCTGAGCGCTGTCCTGCGGGTGAATATTCACCCCGCGGCAGCCGTCGGTGATGACGCTGACGGTATAACCTAACTGGAGCGCGTCCAGCACGGTAAACTTCACGCAGTAATCCGTTGCCAGGCCCAGCACAATCAGCTCCGTGATTTCGTGGTGACGTAACCACGCGTCCAGCGCCGTTTTCTGGCGATGCCCGTTATCAAAAAACGCGCTATAGCTGTCGATAGACGGATTTTCACCTTTATGGAACACCGCATCGATGGCTTTCTGGTTCAGGAGCGGATGCAGCTCCGCGCCTTCCGTCTGCTGTACGCAGTGATCCGGCCAGAAGGTTTGCGCCAGCCCGTCGAGTTCACCTTGGGTGAACGGCTCAACGTTGTGCTGGCTGGCAAAGCTGCCATGGTTCGTCGGGTGCCAGTCCTGGCTTGCAACAACCGCTTCACCGCGAGATTTGCACCAGTCAATCAGCGTGTTTGCCACGTCAACGGTGCTGTCACCTTCGGCGACGGCCAGCGCACCGCCCGCGCAGAAATCATTTTGCAAATCGACCAGTAGCAGGGCGCGTTGCTTCATGAGCACTCCTTATTCGTCCGGGGTCAGCTCGCCGCGCAGGTTTTGCATCATCGCGCTGCGAATGGACTGAATGTCCAGATCCTGACTCAGTAAATAGTGAAGTTTAGTCAGCGTTGCCTCAACGGTCATATCGAAGCCGCTGATAACCCCCGCATGCGCCAGCGCGTTACCGGTGGCATAGCCGCCCATGTTGACCTTTCCGGACATACACTGTGTCAGGTTCACGACCACAATTCCGCGCTCGCTGGCTTCATGAAGCTCTTTCAGGAATTCGCCGTTCTGCGGCGCATTGCCCACGCCGTAGGAGCGCAGAATCAGCGCTTTCACCGGCTGGCGCAGGAAGTTACGCACCACGTCCGCAGAGATACCCGGGTAGATAGTGACCACGCCAATCGGTTGCGGAGTAATCGGATGCACAATCAGCTCGCCGGCGGTGTTCGGCGCAGGCGGCGTGCCCAGACGACGGATATGAATCCCAGCCTCCAGCAGCGGCTGCAGGTTAGGGGACGCGAAGGCGTCAAAACCGTCGGCATGGGCTTTGGTGGTGCGGTTGCCGCGATAGAGGCGGTTGTTGAAGAACAGCGACACTTCATTGATCGGGTAATTCGCCGCCACGTACAGGGAGTTTAGCAGGTTGATCTGCCCGTCCGAGCGCAGCTCCGCCAGCGGGATTTGCGATCCGGTGACGATAACCGGCTTGCTCAGGTTCTCAAGCATGAAGGAGAGCGCCGAGGCTGTAAACGCCATGGTGTCGGTGCCGTGCAGGATCACGAAGCCGTCGTACTGGTCGTAATGGGCTTTAATGTCATCCGCGATGTGCTGCCAGTCTTCCGGCGTCATGTCGGAGGAGTCCATCAGCGGCTCGTATTCGTGGATGGTGAAGTCAGGCATTTCCGGACGGTGGAATTCAGGCATCAGCGCAAGCTGACGCTGCAGGTGGCCGGAGACGGGGATATAGCCGTTTTCAGAGCGCTGCATACCGATGGTACCGCCAGTGTAGGCTACATAAATCGATTTCTTCTGCATGGTAGTGAGTTCTTGTTCTTCAAAAGAAAAAAATCCCCTCTTCGCGGGAAGAGGGGACGGATTTTAACGGACGTTAGCGCAGGTCAGGCAAAACGCGTAACGACTCTGTGGATCGTTAAAGGCCGCGAGCTTATCGCTTTCCGCCTTCATCGCTTTCGCTGCGGTGGCGACCGGCGCAGGCAGGTAAGCCTGCATCGCCTCCGGCAACATGGCGCGTACCGAGCCGGACATGCTGTCCATGACCATATCGAAGAACGAAGGCTCGTCCTGATAATACTCGATATGCCACTGCTTGAGTTTCGCCAGCTCGGCGGCTTTCTTCACCGCATCATCGAAGTCGCCAAGGCTGTCTACCAGACCGTTGCTCTTCGCATCCTGGCCGGTCCAGACGTGGCCCTGCGCGATCTGGTCGATCTGCTCAGGCGTCTTTTTACGCGAGTCCGCTACCAGGGTGATAAAGCGTTTATAGCCGTTCTCAATGCTGAGCTGCATCATCTCAGAGACTTCCGGCGGCAGGGATTTGGTCACCGACACATCCGCCAGCGGGGAGGTGGCCACGCCATCGGTATGCACGCCCAGAGAATCCAGGCTGTTCTCCACGGTGTTGATCACCCCGAAGATGCCAATCGAACCGGTCAGCGTGCTTGGGTTCGCCACGATGTAGTTGGCTGGCGTTGAGATCCAGTAACCCCCGGAGGCGGCCATTCCGCCCATGGATACGACCACCGGCTTGCCGGCGGCGCGCGCCGCGGCCAGTTCAGCGCGGATCACCTCGGAGGCGCTGACGCTGCCGCCAGGGCTGTTCACCCGCAGGACAATCGCTTTCACTTTCGGATCCAGGCGAGCATCGCGGATTTGTGACGCGGTAGTATCACCGCCCACGTTCCCCGGGGTCTCCTGACCGTCCATGATGGCGCCGTTGGCAAACACCACCGCGACGCTGTCACCGTTCTCATCCGGTTTCTTCGCCGAGTAATCGTACATGCTGATGGCGCTGTAATTTTTGTCCTCTTTGCTCCAGCCAAACTGTTTGCTCAGGGATTTTTCAATCTCGGGGCTGGTGCCCAGGGCATCAACCAGTTTGTTATCGAGCGCATATTTGGCGGTATCACCGTCAACCTTGCGCAGGCCTTCCAGCACGCCCTGCGCGCCAGGGAACGCCTGCTCAGGCGTAATCTGGCGGTTGGCGGCAACGGTGCCGAGATAGTTCTGCCACAGCTCGCCAATCCAGCGGCTGTCCGCTTCGCGGGCGGCAGGAGACATGTCGTCGCGGATAAACGGCTCTACGGCTGATTTATACGTGCCGACGCGGAAGACGTGGGTGGTGACCTTCAGCTTGTCGAGCAGCGATTTGTAGTACAGGCCGTTGGTGGCAAAGCCGTGCAGATCCACCGTGCCCTGCGGGGAGAGCCAGATTTTATTGGCGAAGCTCGCCAGATAATATTGCCCCTGGCTGTAGCTGTCGCCCACGGCAATCACAGGCTTGCCGCTGTCGCGGAATTCGCGCAGCGCTTTACCGATGTACTGCATAGAAGGCTGATCGCCTCCGGCAAAATCTTTCAGATCCAGCACGATCCCGGTGATGTTCCGGTCGTCTTTGGCCTGGCGGATGGTATCGACGATATCGAACAGGGAATTTTCCTGCAGACGGTCTGATGTCGCGCCAAACAGCTGGCGGCTGATTGCCCCCAGGCGGTTGCTGGCGGACGGTTTATCTACGATAACGCCGGTGATATCGAGTAACAGAGCCCCGCGAGTAGAATGCTGCGCCTGATTCGCGTTGCTGATATGTATCCAGATGCCCGCACACACCAGAACCAGCAGGATGAAGAAGATGTTCATCACCAGGTTGCGGACGAAGTTGAGCAGTCGCCACGTCCATTTAAAGAAACCGGCAATGATTCGCCAAAGGGTTCGCATGTATTCTCCCTAACCAGAAAATGACTGTTTCCGTCGCCACTGGACGGTAATGTTGGGTTATCGTAATGACCCAACCGCCACTTGTCAGCAGGAATCGCCTGCCAGGCTGTAACAAAATCTGCCGTCGTGTTAATTTTGTGAGTAAATTTCAAGAAAGGAGTTAACCAATGGACGCACTCGAACTGCTTGTTAACCGCCGTAGCGCTTCCCGTCTGGCCGAACCTGCCCCGGCAGGCGAGCAGCTGGAGAACATTCTGCGTGCCGGCATGCGTGCCCCCGATCACGGCACGCTGCAGCCGTGGCACTTCTTTGTGATTGAAGGCGAAGGCCGCGATCGTTTCAGCCAGCTGCTGGAGCAGGGTGCGGTGGCCGCCGGGCAGGATGAGAAAGGTATCGACAAGGCGCGTAATGCCCCGTTCCGCGCCCCGATGATCGTCACCGTCGTGGCGAAATGTCAGGCTGGCCATAAGGTGCCGGTCTGGGAGCAGGAGATGTCCGCAGGCTGTGCGGTGATGGCGATGCAAATGGCCGCCGTCGCGCAGGGTTTTAACGGGATCTGGCGTACCGGAGCGCTGACCGAAAGCCCGGCGGTTCGTGACGGTTTTGGCTGCGGTGAGCATGACAAAATTGTCGGCTTCCTCTATCTCGGCACCCCGCAGCTTAAAGCCTCCAGCACCATCAGCGTGCCGGACACCACGCCTTTCGTCAGCCGTTTCTGATAACGCACGCTAAACTGTCTGGATTCTGAGCATCTGCCGCAGAATTCAGACGGTCATACTTACCTCTTTATGGAATGAGCGCTACCATAGCGCGATTGAGATGACAGGAGACGTCCATGAGCGAGCAAACCATTCGTTTAACGCAGTACAGCCACGGAGCCGGTTGCGGTTGTAAAATTTCCCCGAAAGTGCTGGAGACCATCCTGCACAGTGAACAGGCGAAGTTTGTCGACCCGAACCTGCTTGTCGGCAACGAAACGCGTGACGATGCTGCAGTTTATGACTTAGGTAACGGCACCAGCATTATCAGCACCACCGACTTCTTTATGCCGATTGTCGACAACCCGTTCGACTTCGGCCGTATTGCGGCCACCAACGCCATCAGCGATATCTTCGCGATGGGCGGTAAGCCAATCATGGCGATTGCCATTCTGGGTTGGCCGATCAACACCATCCCGCCGGAAGTGGCCCGTGAAGTGATTGATGGCGGACGTTTTGCCTGCCAGCAGGCGGGGATTGCGCTGGCCGGCGGTCACTCTATTGATGCGCCCGAACCTATCTTTGGCCTGGCGGTGACGGGCGTGGTGCCGACCGACCGCGTGAAGCGCAACAGCACCGCGCAGGCGGGCTGCAAGCTGTTCCTTACCAAGCCGCTTGGCATTGGCGTGCTGACAACCGCCGAGAAAAAATCCCTGCTGAAACCGGAGCACAAGGGCCTTGCAACGGAAGTCATGTGCCAGATGAACCTCGCCGGTGCGGCGCTTGCCAATATCGACGGCGTGAAGGCGATGACCGACGTCACCGGTTTTGGTCTGCTGGGACACCTCTCTGAAGTGTGTCAGGGCGCGGGCGTACAGGCGCAGGTCTGGTATCAGGACGTGCCGAAGCTGCCGGGCGTGGAGGAGTATATTGCTCAGGACGCGGTCCCGGGCGGTACCCAGCGTAACTTCGCCAGCTACGGTCACCTGATGGGCGAAATGCCTGAGGAGTGGCGCAACCTGCTGTGCGATCCGCAAACTTCCGGCGGCCTGCTGCTGGCGGTCACGCCGGAATCCGAAGCCGAGGTTCAGGCCACTGCCGCCGAGTTCGGCATCACCCTGACGGCGATCGGCGAGCTGGTGACCGCGCGCGGCGGTCGTCCGATGATTGAGATCCGTTAATTCGATGCGGTTGTTTATTGCCGAAAAGCCGAGCCTGGCCCGTGCCATTGCCGATGTGCTGCCTAAGCCGCATCGCAAAGGCGACGGCTTTATCGAATGCGGTAACGGGCAGGTGGTCACCTGGTGTATTGGTCACCTGCTTGAGCAGGCGCAGCCGGACGTCTACGACAGCCGCTACGCCCGCTGGAACCTGAACGATCTGCCCATCGTGCCGGAAAAATGGCGCCTGCAGCCCCGGCCTTCGGTCACCAAACAGCTCAACGTGATCAAGCGTTTCCTGCATGAAGCGGCTGAAATCGTGCACGCGGGTGACCCGGACAGGGAAGGGCAGCTCCTGGTCGATGAAGTGCTGGACTACCTGGAGCTGGCACCTGAAAAGCGTCAGCAGGTGCAGCGCTGTTTAATTAACGACCTCAACCCGCAGGCCGTCGAGCGAGCCATTTCGCGCCTGCGCGCCAACAGCGAGTTTATTCCGCTGTGCGTTTCCGCGCTGGCGCGTGCGCGCGCGGACTGGCTGTACGGTATCAACATGACTCGCGCCTACACCATCCTCGGGCGCAACGCAGGCTATCAGGGCGTACTCTCCGTGGGCCGCGTGCAGACGCCGGTGCTGGGGCTGGTCGTGCGTCGTGACGAAGAGATTGAGAACTTCGTCGCCAAAGATTTCTTTGAAGTGAAAGCGCATATCGTCACCCCAAAAGACGAGCGCTTTACCGCCGTCTGGCAGCCGAGCGACGCCTGCGAATCGTATCAGGATGAAGAGGGGCGTTTGCTGCACCGCCCGCTGGCGGAGCATGTGGTTAACCGCATTACCGGTCAGCCGGCTATCGTCACCAGCTATAACGATAAACGGGAATCAGAACCCGCGCCGCTGCCGTTCTCGCTGTCGGCTCTGCAGATTGAGGCCGCGAAGCGCTTTGGCCTCAGCGCGCAGAACGTGCTGGACATCTGCCAGAAGCTCTACGAAACCCATAAGCTCATCACCTACCCGCGTTCGGACAGCCGCTATCTGCCTGAAGAGCACTTTGCCGGACGCCATTCGGTGATGAACGCCATCAGCGTCCACGCGCCGGATCTGCTGCCGCAGCCGGCGGTGAACCCGGACACCCATAACCGCTGCTGGGACGACAAAAAGGTGGACGCTCACCACGCGATTATCCCGACGGCGCGCGCCAGCAGCGTCAACCTGACCGACAACGAAGCGAAGGTCTATAACCTGATCGCCCGTCAGTACCTGATGCAGTTCTGCCCGGACGCGGTATTCCGTAAGTGCGTGATTGAGCTTGAGATAGCCAAAGGCAAGTTTATCGCCAAAGCGCGTTTCCTCGCAGAAGCAGGCTGGCGCACGCTGCTGGGGAATAAAGAGCGCGACGAAGAGAACGACGGCACGCCGCTGCCGGTGGTCGCTAAAGATGACGAACTGCTGTGCGAGAAGGGCGAAGTGGTTGAACGTCAGACCCAGCCGCCGCGCCATTTCACCGATGCGACGCTGCTGTCGGCGATGACCGGGATAGCCCGGTTTGTGCAGGATAAAGATCTGAAGAAGATCCTGCGCGCCACCGACGGTCTGGGTACGGAAGCAACCCGCGCGGGGATCATCGAGCTGCTCTTTAAGCGCGGCTTCCTGGAGAAAAAGGGACGCTACATCCACTCAACGGAACCGGGCCGGGCGCTGATCCACTCTCTGCCGGAGCTGGCCGCGAGGCCGGACATGACCGCGCACTGGGAATCGGTGCTGACGCAGATCAGCGAGAAGCAGTGCCGCTATCAGGACTTTATGCAGCCGCTGGTGGGAACGCTTTACCAGCTTATCGATCAGGCGCGCAGCACGCCGGTAAAAACGTTCAGGGGGATGGTTGCTCCCGGTGGTGGCGCGAAGAAACCGTTTAAAAAGAAAAAGAGCGCGGCCTGATACGCCTGGTTTTCTCCCTCTCCCGGTGGGAGAGGGCCGGGGTGAGGGCAGCCGGCCGCACGCTATAAACCTTAAATCACACCCTGGCCAATCATCGCATCCGCCACCTTCACAAACCCGGCGATATTCGCCCCGCGCACGTAGTTGGTTTGCGACGCCTCGCCGCCGTACTCCACGCAGGCATGGTGAATATCCAGCATGATATGGTGCAGGCGCGCATCCACTTTCTCCGCCTTCCAGCCGAGACGCGCGGCGTTTTGCGCCATCTCGAGGCCGGAGGTCGCCACGCCGCCCGCGTTAGCGGCCTTGCCCGGGGCAAACAGCACGCCCGCTTCCAGGAACAGGTCCGTCGCATCGATGGTGGTCGGCATATTCGCCCCTTCGGCCACCGCTTTTACGCCATTGCTAATCAGCGTGCGCGCGGCGTCCACGTCCAGCTCATTCTGCGTGGCGCACGGCAGGGCGATATCCACCGGCACGCCCCACGGCTGTTTACCTTCAAGGTAGGTCAGGCCAAACTCCCGGGCGTAATCCGCCACGCGGCCATCGCGGCTGGCTTTGATTTCACACAGGCGGGCCAGTTTCTCTGCCGTGAATCCCGCTTCATCCACCACCGTGCCGCTCGAGTCAGAGGCGGTCACCACGCGAGCGCCAAACTGCATCGCTTTCTCAATAGCATACTGCGCTACGTTACCGGAGCCGGACACCGCAACGCGCATGCCTTCAAAGCCTAAACCGTGACGCTTGAGCATCGCCTCGCTGAAATAAACCAGGCCGTATCCTGTCGCTTCCGGGCGGATCAGGCTCCCGCCAAACGACAGCCCCTTGCCGGTAAAGACGCAGGCGCTATTGTTGGAGAGCTTTTTCATCATCCCGGCCATAAAGCCCACTTCTCGTCCGCCCACGCCGATGTCACCGGCAGGAACATCGGTATCCGGGCCGAGGTGGCGATAGAGCTCGGTCATCAGCGACTGGCAGAAGCGCATCACTTCGCCTTCGCTTTTACCTTTCGGGTCGAAATCGCTGCCGCCTTTCCCGCCGCCCATCGGTAGCGTGGTGAGGGCGTTTTTAAAGGTCTGCTCGAAGCCGAGGAATTTCAGAATCGACAGGTTCACGGACGGATGAAAACGCATGCCGCCCTTAAACGGGCCAATGGCCGAGTTAAACTGTACGCGCCACGCGCGGTTAACCTGTACCTGATTGCGATCGTCAACCCACGTCACGCGGAACTGGATTACGCGCTCTGGCTCGACAAGGCGTTCAAGCAGCGACATCTGGCGATAACGCGGGTTTTGTTCAAGGAAGGGCCACAGGGTGGTCATAACTTCACGTACGGCCTGCGCGAACTCGCTTTGGTGCGGGTCGCGCTGCTGAACATGGGCAAGGAAACTTTCCAGAGAGCTTGTCTGATCCATAGATATAAGAACCTCTTATCGTATTTTATGTGTATTACTTATGCGATTTGTGTTGTTTTTTTGACTATACCACCCGTACCGCTTTGTGAGGCAAGCAGAAATTTATGACGAAAGGGAAATTAATGAGAGGGAGTGCGTCATAACTAAAAGCGATGAAGAGATAAATTAAAGGTTCCGCTCTGATTTACCGTTATAGTCATTATCAAGGAACCTCAGGAAGATGTGTCTATGAACCGTTATATACTCACCGCGTTATGTTTGATCTTTACCGCAGGCGTGCAGGCTGACCGCATTCGTCCGGATGTGGAAGTGAATGTGCCGCCGGAAGTGTTTAGCTCCAGCGGCCAGAATCAAACGGTGCAACCCTGTAATCAGTGCTGTATTTATCAGAATCAGAACTACTCGGAAGGGGCCGTTGTGAAAGCAGACGGCATTCTGCTGCAGTGCCAGCGTGACGAGCGCGCCATCAGCACGAACCCGCTGGTCTGGCGTCGCGTAAAACAATAAACGCTTCCAGCAGCGGAATATCCGCGGGGGCCAGGGCGTAGCCAAACGCCTCTTCTGGCGTACACCACACAAGCGCGCTGTGGTAGTGCGCCGTGAGCTCACCGCGAAAAGCAGGAACGTGCCAGGCATGCAGGTTAATCAAGCGCCGGGAGACTTCCCGCTGGTGGCTTGCCACGTATTGCCCCGGCAGGGCGTCAATGCCCAACTCTTCACGCAGCTCGCGGATAAGCGCTTCTGGCTGGGTTTCTCCGGCCTCGACTTTACCGCCTGCAAATTCCCACATTCCCGGCTGGTCGGCATGGGCAGGGCGCTGCGCCAGTAAAATATTGCCGTCTTTTTCGATGATGGCGGCAACGACATCGAGTGTTTTCAGCATGGTCGTCAATAATTGATAGCGAAAAAAGACATATTATCGTGCCCTTTCTCAGAGTCCAGTAATCAGGAGAATCAGGTGAAAGAGACCACCGCCTGGGTTGCCCCCCTCGAAACCCTTCCCGTCAGCCTTAAACCGATTGCCGCCATGCAGAAAAAGCATTTTGGCGCGGTGCTGAATCCCACCCGCTGGTGGGGGCGCATGCCGCGTCTGTTCTGGCTGGTGGCGCTGTTTGTCGGTTTTCTGGAGCGTCGTCACGCGCGCCTGACGCCCGTGCTTCGTTCGCTTCTTATGACGCGGGTGTCCCAGCTCTGTCACTGCGCTTTCTGTATTGATGCCAACAGCCTGCGGCTGGCCGAGCGCTGCGGCGCGCTGGATAAGGTTCAGGCCGTGGCCGAGTGGCAAGATTCCGCCTTGTTTACTGAGCAAGAGCGCGCGGCGCTGGCCTACGCCGAGGCGGTAACCGCCACGCCGCCCCGGGCGGATGAGGCTATCAGAACGGCGCTGAAACGCCACTTCACGGACGATGCCATAACCGAGATGACGGCGCTCATTGCGTTTCAGAATCTCTCTGCCCGCTTTAATGCCGCGCTGGATATTCCGGCGCAGGGGCTGTGCGCCACGTTTACCGAGACTCCCCATGCTTGACCGTCACCTGCATCCGCGGGTAAAGCCCGTTCTGAATCGTCTGGTTTCCGCGCTGGATAAGCCGGGCATCACGCCCGACGGATTAACCCTGACCGGCTTTGCCATCGGCGTGCTGGCGCTGCCGTTTCTGGCCCTCGGCTGGTATCCGGCGGCGCTGGTCGCCATCGTGCTTAACCGCCTGCTGGACGGTCTGGACGGCGCGCTGGCGCGCCGGAGAGGGCTGACCGACGCGGGGGGATTTCTCGATATCGCGCTCGATTTTCTGTTCTACGCCCTGGTGCCGTTTGGCTTTGCGCTCGCGGCTCCCGCAGAGAATGCGCTCGCGGCCGCCTGGCTGCTGTTTGCGTTTATCGGTACCGGCAGCAGCTTTCTGGCGTTTGCGGCGCTGGCCGCGAAGCACGACATCGACAACCCCGGCTATGCGCACAAGTCGTTTTATTACATCGGTGGGTTAACGGAAGGGACGGAGACCATCGCGCTGTTCGTGCTGTGCTGCCTGTTCCCGGCACACTTTGCGCTGTTCGCGTGGGTATTCGGCGCGCTGTGCTGGCTGACCACCACAACGCGCATCTGGAGCGGCTATGTGACGCTGAAGTCACTCACCCCTTAGAGAGCACTCTCTGGCCCGCGCTCTCCGGTGGTGACCGGGTTCTGCGGATGACTGCTCCATTCGTACCAGCCGCCGTCATAGACGGCGACATTCTTCCAGCCCATCGCCCGGGCGTACATAAAGGTTTCTGACGCCCGCCACCCGGTGCCGCAGTAAAACGCAACGTGCTGCTCTGGCAGAATATTCCAGCGCTTCCACTGGGCGGCGATATCGTCCGCGCTGCGCATGGTGCCATCCGGGTTATGGAAGTCTTCCATATGGGTCGCGTCGCTGCCCGCATGACCCCAGCGGGCACCGGCTATTTCACCTTTTGGCTTGATGTAGCTGTAGCCGCTGGTTTCACCGATGAACTCCGGCCACGAACGTATGCTGACCAGGGAGGCATCCTGGCGGTGCAGCATCCCGCGCGCCTGCTCCATATCGACCATCAGCTGCGGCTTGCCGGGGATAGGCGCGCCGAAATCGGGGGCTGGCGCCACTTTGCCGGGCGTGCCGCGTTCAACCGGCAGGCCTGCATCTGACCACGCCTTCCAGCCGCCATCGAGAATACGTACATCCTTCACGCCCGCATACAGCATAATCTGCGCCACGCGTGCGGCGGCGTAGACGTCGCGGCCGTACAAGATGACGGTGGTGTCGTGACGGATCCCGTGCTTCGCCAGCATCGCTTTCAGCTTGTCGTCGGAGACTTTATTCCACAGCGGCTCGCTTTCCACCTCGTTAGTGTCGATGTAGCCCGCGCCGGGAATGTGGTTCAGCAGGTAAAACTTCGGTGCACCCCAGGCGGCTTCAATCACTTTCCAGTCACCCGCCGGCGCGGCGGTCACGGGCTTACCCTGCTGGAGGCGGTGGATCCACTGCGGGTAAACCAGCTGTTCAAAGTGAGGCAGGCGCTGAAGGCGGTCGGGCGTCTGTAAAGCATCGCTGAGCAGTGAGACATGGCGGTATCCGGCTTTCTCCAGGCGGGATTTCACCGCCTGGTTATCGTTCTCGTCGCCGTACAGGGCGATGGCCGTCTCAGGCGTAAGCTGATGCTGCTTTGCCCAAAGCGCAATCTGATCGTCGCTCATTGCGCTCAGCCAGGCGGCAGCGAGGTTGAGTGCGGCGGGTTCATGCCCGGAAGGACCGCTGAGCGTCTGCGGCCAGCCGTTATAAAACGCGCTGGGGCGGGTGTCGACAGGCGCGCCATGCTGAGCCTGAAGCTGAGACAGCGTTATTGCGTGAGGCATATCAGCCGCCAGAGAGGAAAAGGAAGCGAGGCCGCAGAGCAGGGCCAGCGCGGTCAGTTGAGAAACACGTTTCATCGAATAACCTGACGTCAGTAAAAGAGGGGGGCATTGTCGTCTCTCCCGAATCGGAAAACATTGCGTTAGCACATTATTGCCAGCGAGAAATCTCAATCAGCTCGCCGCCGGGCGGAATATCATCCTCATCGTGGGTGACCAGCACTACCGGGATATTGCGCGCGCGGACGGCGTCAAATACCCATGCCCGAAACGTTGTGCGCAGCGTTTTATCGAGGCGGCTGAACGGTTCGTCCAGCAGCAGCGCCTGCGGCTCTGCGAGCAGGGCCCGCAGCAGGCTCACCCGGGCACGCTCCCCGCCGGAGAGGGTGGCCGGATCGCTGGCGTAATGACCGCTCAGCCCGGCGGAATCCAGCGCCTGCTTGACCGCGTCCCGACGCGCGCGCCCGACGACGCGCTCAGGCAGCGCCAGCAGCAAATTTTGCCCGACGCTGAACTGTTCAAACAGCAGCGCGTCCTGAAAGAGAATGCCCAATCCGCGGGATTCGACGGGAAGGCCGTCGCAGCGACGCGAGTCGAGCCACAGTTCGCCCCGCGCCTGAAAATCGTCTGATAGCGCGCCGATCATCCACGCAAAAAGGGTCGATTTGCCGCTGCCAGATGGCCCCATCAGGGTAACTATCTCCCCGCGAGGAACGCAAAAATTGACCTCGCGGAAAAGCGGTTCGATGGTGAGATCTTTTACCTTCAGCATTAACGTAATCCTTGACGGTAGCGGCCCGCGAGCCGGGATAACAGTGCGGCAAGACCGAACACCGTGCCCGTGACCAGCAGTAAACCCAGCGCCCGGTTAGCGAGAACAGGGATGCTGCCCCCGCTGCTGAGCGCGACGGTTTCGGTGGTCAGCGTGGCGAAGCGCCCCGCGCCAAGCCAGAGCGTCGGCATGTATTGCGCCATGCTGACGGAAAAACCGGTGGCAAAGGCCAGCAGCGCCGGGCGCGCCAGCAGGGGGCATTTCAGCAGTAAGAATATTTTTGCCCGTCGCCAGCCGAGCGTTCTGGCGGTAAGGATAAGCCGGGGATCGATCCGCCGCCAGGCGGGCTGCAGAACCAGCAGCATCCACGGTAACACCCACAGCAGATGGCTCCAGAGCACGGCGGCGTAGTGCCCGTCGATGCCCAGGTGCAACGCAATCGCATACTGGCCGGTGACGAGCGGCAGCGCCGGAAGGGCGAGCGGTGACCACACCCACGCCGCGCCGCGCTGCGGTCCCCATTCCAGCCAGAGAAAAATGACGATGAGGGCGATCAGGCTCGACAGCAGGCCGAAAGACAGGCTGGTACCCACGGGACCAACGTCGCCCCCTTGCGCCAGCATCAGCAGTACCGCAGCGCACAGGATGCCGCACGCGGGCAGTAACCCGCTGAGTGTCCGTTCAGGCAGAACGCGCTGAGGCCGGGGGCGCGTCCCCGCGAGGTCCGGAAGCGTGCGACGCCATACTCTCCAGAGGCCGTACCCGAGGGCGGCAAGCGCGGCCAGCAGCAGAAGGAGAAGCAGGCACAGCAGCGTCCCTTTTGCCTGCTGCTGCGCGTCGCCCTGGCTTAGCCACTGCCAGGCCAGCACGGCCAGCGTGGGCGGGTTGCCTGGCCCGAGAACGATCGCCACGTCCACGACCGACAGTGACCACGCCAGCACCGCCAGCATCACCGCGCCCAGGACTGGCGCGATCGCCGGTAGGATCAGCCAGCTGAGCGTCTGATAACGCCCGTAGCCAAAGGTTTGCAGGACGATCTTCTGCTGCGCGAGCCGTTTTTCCGGCAGCGCGGCGTAAATGGCCCACAGCACAAACGCGCTCTCTTTGACCGCGAGCGTCAGGCCCAGCCCGGCGCCGTAGCGGTCAAACGGTGGCGAACAGACGGTGCAGACCTGATAAAACAGACCGCCCTCGGCAAACAGCAGTAGCGCGCCGGTGGCGAACGCCACATGGGGGATCGCCAACAGCCACGGCAGGCGTGTCGTGAGGCGTCGCCAGCGTTTACCGGGCCAGACAAGGCTGACGAGGAAAAGGGCAATCAGCAACGCTCCCAGCGTGGCGATGAGCGTAGAGACCAGCGTGGCGATTGCCGCCTGCGGCAGCTGAGGATCGTCCAGCAGCCGCTGCCAGTTTGTCGCAGAAAGCGCCGGTGCGAACAGCATGACGCCGGCGGGCAGGAGTGGCAGATAAATCACCGCCATCGCCAGCCAGACAAGCCCGCTCAGCGGGTGCCGTAACGACGCAGCCATTCCTGCTCCAGCGCGTTCACCCAGGCGGACTGCGGCTCTGCAAGCACCTGCGGCAGCCCCTTAGGCGTATGGGCCAGCAGCTGTTTCGCTTCCCCTTCGGGCAGCGTTTTCGCATCCAGCACGCTTGGATCGCCCCAGACGGCCGGGTCAGCCTTGCGGATTTGCGCCTGCGGTGAAAGCAGGAAATTAGCGACCACCTTTGCGCCCGCGCTCGCGCCGGCATTGGCCGGAATCGCTACAAAATGGACGTTGCCGAGCATCCCGTTCTGGAAACCAAAGCTGTAGCTGTCGGCAGGCAGTTCGCCGCTTGCCACTTTCTGCTGCGCATGGGCCGGGTTAAAGGTCAGCGACAGGTTCAGACTGCCGCTGGCAAGCAGGGCATCCATTCGGGCAGGTGAAGGGGGAAAGTCTTTGCCTTCGCGCCACAGCAGCGGGTGCAGCTTATCGAGGTAGGCCCAGAGCGGCGCCGTAACCTCAGCAAACGTTGCATCTGGCGCGTTCTGTAAAGCCTCAGGGCGATCGGTGAGCGTCAGCAGCAGCTGCTCAAGAAATGCCGTGCCGGTAAAATCGGGCGGGCGAGGATAGCTGATCTTGCCCGGGTGCTGGCGCGCGTAATCCAGCAGCGCCTGAGGATCCTCCGGCGGGGTCGGCATGCTGGCCTGTCGGGCGATAAAGGTCAGCTGCGCGCCGCCCCACGGGGATTCCGCCCCGTCGGTTGGAATCGCAAAATCTTCCGTTACGGGCTTGCGGGTATCGACATAGCGCCAGTTTGGCAACGTCTGAGCCCATCCGGTTTGCAGCAGGCTCGCCTCTTTCAGCGTACGGAAGTTTTCGCCATTGACCCACAGCAGGTCGACCGAGCCGTTGGTCTTACGCCCCGCGGCGGCTTCGGTCTGAATACGTTTTACCGCATCGGCGGCATCCGCCAGCGGGACAATTTTTAGGGTAATGGCATAGTGCGTTTGCATCTCGCCGCTGACCCACTCCAGGTAGCGGTTGACCGCCGGATCGCCGCCCCAGGCGTTAAGCCAGACGGTCTGGCCTTTGGCCTGCTGTTGGATAGCGTGCCATCCCTCGGCGGCACACAGGGGGGCTGCCAGCAGCAGACCGGTCAGGAACGCGCAAAAACGCACACGGCGCATAATGCCTCACTTTTTAACAGACGGGAGATAACGGGAAAACAGCCGGCGCGTAGCCAGCGGTAATAACCCCAGTAGTGTAAAGGCGAATAGCATGCCCGGCGACAAAATATCGCGCAGCGAGGCCACTTTCCCCAGCTCGCGCCCGGCGTTCAGAAAGATAATCGTGGCGGGCAGCATGGCTGACTGGCTGACCCACCAGTAGCGAAATACGCCAATTCGGGTCAGCCCCATCAGCAAATTCACCAGGAAAAACGGGAACAGCGGCATCAGGCGCAGGGCAAAAAGATAGCCCGCGCCGTCATGCGCCATACCGGCGTTCACCGTTTTCATCTGCTGAGCAAACCGCCGCTGAACCCCGTCGCGCAGCAGATACCGGCTGGCGAGCATCGCAAGCGTCGCCCCGAGCGTGGAGGCAAACGAGACCAGCACGGTGCCTTCCCACAGGGGAAATAACGCCCCGCCCAGCAGGGTGAGGATCGCCGCGCCGGGTATCGACAGGGCGGAGACCGCCACATAAATCGCAAAAAAGATCAGCGCGCTTCGCAGCGGCGCATGGTCGACATGGGAGAGGAGTGCCTGCTGGTGAGTTTTAATCCCTTCCAGGGAGAGGGTGCCTGGGGGAAGCATGACAAACGTCAGAATAAAGGCGCCCAGAAGGGCGCACAGGAAAAGTGTTTTTCGAATATTCACGCGTCATTACAGCTTGAATTTAGCCCACACCGGCGCGTGGTCAGACGGTTTTTCCATGCTGCGGATATCGTAGTCGATCCCGGTTTCAATGCAGCGCTCTGCCAGCGGTGAACTGGCCAGCAGAAGGTCGATACGCAGGCCGCGGTTGTCGTCAAAGCCTTTGGAGCGGTAGTCAAACCAGGAGAAGCGATCCTGCGTTTCCGGGTTGGCATTGCGGAAGGTATCCACCAGGCCCCAGTCAAGCAGGCGCTGCATCCACTCGCGCTCTTCCGGAAGGAAGGAGCATTTGCCTGTACGCAGCCAGCGTTTGCGGCTGTCTTCACCGATGCCAATATCCAGATCGGTCGGGCTGATGTTCACATCACCCATGATCAGCACCGGATTGTCTTTATTGAGTTCGGTGGTCAGATAGTTCTGCAGATCCTGATAAAACTTGGCTTTAGCCGGGAATTTGGTCGGATGGTCGCGGCTTTCGCCCTGGGGAAAGTAACCATTAATCACGGTGATGTTACCCAGCGGGGAAGGCAGCTCCGCCATGATGATGCGGCGCTGTGCTTCTTCGTCATCGCCGGGAAAGCCACGGCGCACGGAAACCGGCGTCTCTTTGGTCAACAGCGCAACGCCGTAATGGCCTTTCTGCCCATGATAGAAGACGTTGTAGCCGAGCTTCGCCACCTCTTCGAGGGGGAACATATCGTCGTGAACCTTGGTCTCCTGCAGGCCGATCACATCTGGCTGATGTTGCTCAACAATAGCTTCAAGCTGATGAGGGCGGGCGCGCAGGCCGTTGATATTAAAAGAGACAAATTTCATAGTCGCTGCCAGTGCAAGGTGAATAGTGCATGGATGGTAGCAGAATTTGCGTCAACTGTTACGGGGTTCGGCCAATAACTGCGACAGATAATGCCGGTGGTGCAATATTTGCACCATTCTGACGCGCATCGCCCTCAAACAGGGCGTAAATGACCGATAAATTTCGCGAGCGATCACAATTCCAGAATTATATTTGGCCTGTGCATACTCTTTCTGATTTTCATGTGGCAAAGCGCCGCTTGTCGTAAAAATATTCACTTTTTATGCACTAACAGTGAATAACTCCATATTGTAACTTATTGATATTCTGTTACCTCAACCCGTTTATGCATTTTTATCGCTGGCTGGCACGAAGGCTGCAATCTACATTCACAGTGCAAACACTCAATTATTTAACATTCAAATAACTTTTTATTTACCGGATGAGGTCGCTATGTCTCTGTCAATTACGCGTGAAAATTTCGATGAATGGATGATGCCGGTTTACGCTCCGGCGGCTTTTATTCCGGTTCGTGGGGAAGGCTCGCGCCTGTGGGATCAGCAGGGTAAAGAGTATATCGACTTTGCAGGTGGGATTGCGGTCAACGCGCTGGGTCATGCGCACCCTGCATTGCGTCAGGCGCTGAATGACCAGGCGGCGAAGTTCTGGCATACCGGCAACGGCTTTACCAACGAGCCCGCGCTGCGCCTGGCCAAAAAACTGATCGACGCGACGTTCGCCGAAAAAGTCTTTTTCTGTAACTCGGGGGCGGAAGCCAACGAAGCGGCGCTGAAGCTGGCGCGCAAATATGCGCACGATAAATTTGGTACCCACAAGAGCGGCATCGTGGCGTTTAAAAATGCCTTCCACGGCCGCACGCTCTTTACCGTCAGCGCGGGCGGCCAGCCCTCCTACTCGCAGGATTTCGCACCGCTGCCGCCGGATATTCGCCACGGCATCTATAACGATCTGCAGTCTGCCAGCGAGCTGATTAACGATACCACCTGCGCGGTGATCGTCGAGCCGATGCAGGGCGAGGGCGGCGTGCTTCCGGCACAAAAGGAATTCCTGCAGGGGCTGCGCGAGCTGTGCGATCGTCACAACGCGGTCCTGATTTTCGACGAAGTGCAGACCGGCGTGGGCCGCACCGGCGAGCTGTATGCCTATATGCACTACGGCGTGACGCCGGACGTGCTTTCAACCGCCAAAGCGCTGGGCGGCGGCTTCCCGATTGGCGCGACGCTGACCACCGATAAATTCGCCAGCGTGATGACCGTGGGCACCCATGGTACCACCTATGGCGGTAACCCGCTGGCAACCGCCGTCGCCGGGCAGGTTCTCGACATCATTAACACGCCTGAGGTGCTGAAAGGCGTTAAGCAGCGTCACGACTGGTTTGTTGAGCGCCTGAACGCCATCAACAGCAAAACGGGGCTTTTTAAAGAAATTCGCGGTCTGGGGCTGTTAATCGGCTGCGAGCTCACCGCTGAGTTTGCCGGAAAAGCTAAACTTATTTCACAGGAAGCGGCAAAAGTGGGCGTGATGGTGCTGATTGCCGGTGCCAACGTGGTGCGTTTTGCGCCTGCGCTGATCGTCAGCGAGGAAGAGGTGCAAACCGGTCTGGACCGTTTTGCGCTGGCGTGTGAAAAAGTGAAATCCGGGGTGTCATCATGATGGTCATCCGTCCCGTTGAGCGCGGCGATCTCGCCGGGCTCATGCAGCTTGCCGGTAAGACGGGAGGCGGGCTGACCTCGCTTCCTGCCGATGAAAAAACGCTGTCGGCGCGCATTGAGCGCGCCCTGCAAACCTGGCAGGGGACGTTGCCAAAAAGCGAACAGGGGTATGTGTTCGTGCTGGAAGACACCGACACGGGGACCGTGGCCGGGATCTGCGCCATTGAAGTGGCCGTCGGGCTTAACGACCCGTGGTACAACTATCGTGTCGGCACCATGGTTCACGCCTCGAAAGAGCTGAACGTCTATAACGCGCTGCCCACGCTGTTTCTCTGTAATGACCACACGGGCGCCAGCGAGCTCTGCACGCTGTTCCTCGACCCAGCGTGGCGCAAAGAGGGCAACGGCTATCTGCTCTCCAAATCGCGCTTTATGTTTATGGCCGCCTTCCGCGATCGCTTTAACGAGAAAGTGGTCGCAGAGATGCGCGGCGTGATAGACGACACCGGCTACTCGCCTTTCTGGGAGAGCCTGGGCGAGCGCTTCTTCTCGATGGAGTTCAGCCGGGCGGACTATCTCTGCGGCACGGGCCAGAAAGCCTTTATTGCCGAACTGATGCCGAAGCATCCTATCTATACCCATTTCCTCAGCCCGGAGGCGCAGGCGGTGATTGGCGAAGTCCATCCGCAAACCGCGCCCGCCCGCGCGGTGCTGGAGAAAGAAGGGTTCCGCTACCGGAACTATGTCGACATCTTTGACGGCGGACCCACGCTTGAGTGCGATATCGACCGCGTGCGCGCGATCCGTAAAAGCCGTCTGGTTGAGGTCTCTGAAGGTCAGCCCGCGCCGGGTGACTGGCCCGCCTGTCTGGTGGCTAACGAAAATTACGCCAACTTCCGCGCCATGCTGGTGCGTACCAACCCGAAATGTGAACGTCTGGTGCTGACGGCTGCAGAACTGGATGCCCTGAAATGTAACGCCGGCGATAAGGTTCGCCTGGTGCGTCTCTGCCCTGAGGAGAAAACAGCATGACATTATGGATTAACGGTGACTGGGTCACGGGCGAAGGCGAAGAGCGCGTAAAAACCAATCCGGTTGGAAAAGAGGTGCTCTGGAAGGGGCGTGACGCCAGCGCCGCGCAGGTAGAACAGGCCTGCCGTGCCGCGCGCCGCGCGTTTCCGGCGTGGGCAAAACAGCCTTTCGCCGTGCGCCAGGCGATTGTTGAAAAGTTTGCCGGGCTGCTGGAGGCAAACAAGGCCGAACTGACGCGCATCATCGCGTCTGAAACCAGCAAGCCGCGCTGGGAAGCGGCAACCGAAGTGACGGCGATGATCAACAAAATCGCCATTTCGGTGAAGGCGTATCACACCCGCACCGGCGAACAGCACACCGAGATGCCGGACGGCGCCGCCACGCTGCGCCACCGTCCGCACGGCGTGCTGGCGGTGTTTGGTCCGTATAATTTCCCGGGACACCTGCCGAATGGCCACATCGTGCCTGCGCTGCTGGCGGGCAATTCCGTCATCTTCAAACCGAGCGAGCTCACGCCATTCACCGGCGAGGCGGTGGTTAAGCTGTGGGAACAGGCTGGCCTGCCGCCGGGCGTGCTGAATCTGGTACAGGGCGGACGTGAAACCGGCCAGGCGCTGAGCGCGCTGAGCGATATCGACGGCCTGCTGTTTACCGGCAGCGCGGGAACGGGCTATCAGCTGCACCGCCAGCTGGCGGGGCAGCCGGAGAAAATCCTCGCGCTGGAGATGGGGGGCAACAACCCGCTGATTGTGGAAGACCCTGACGATATCGACGCCGCGGTGCACCTGACGATTCAGTCCGCCTTTATTACCGCCGGACAGCGCTGCACCTGTTCCCGCCGCCTGCTTGTGAAGAGGGGCGCTCAGGGGGATGCCTTCCTGAAGCGTCTGGTAGAAGTGAGCTCGCGTCTGGTGCCAGCCGCGTGGGATGCCGATCCGCAGCCGTTTATCGGCGGGCTGATCTCCGAGCAGGCCGCGCTGAACGTGCTGAAGGCCTGGCAGGATCACGTCGCGCGCGGCGCGAAAACCCTGTTGGAGCCGAAGCAGGTTCAGCCGGGTACCTCGCTGCTGACGCCGGGCATCGTAGAGATGAGCGGCGCGAGCAACGTGCCGGATGAAGAGGTCTTTGGCCCGCTGCTGTGCGTCTGGCGTTACGACGATTTCGATGCGGCCATTGCGATGGCGAATAACACCCGCTATGGCCTGTCGAGCGGTCTGATCTCACCTCATCGCGAGAAGTTTGATCGGCTGCTGCTGGAGGCGCGCGCCGGGATTGTGAACTGGAATAAACCGCTCACCGGGGCCGCGAGCACCGCGCCGTTCGGCGGCGTAGGCGCGTCGGGCAACCATCGCGCCAGCGCGTGGTATGCCGCCGACTACTGCGCGTGGCCGATGGCGAGCCTGGAAACTCCGGCGCTGACGCTGCCGGACACGCTTAATCCGGGGCTGGATTTTACCGGAGGGGATCGTCATGAAAGCGCGTGAAGTTAACTTTGACGGGCTGGTGGGGCTGACGCACCACTATGCCGGTCTCTCTTTTGGTAATGAGGCCTCGACGAAGCACCGTTTTCAGGTCTCAAATCCGAAGCTGGCGGCGAAGCAGGGGCTGCTGAAGATGAAAGCGCTGGCGGATGCCGGTTTCCCGCAGGCGGTGATCCCGCCGCAGGAACGCCCGAACGTGGCTGTCCTTCGTCAGCTCGGTTTCACCGGCAGCGATGAGCAGGTGGTTGAAAAAGCGGGTACGCAGACGCCGCATCTGCTCTCGGCGTCAAGCTCCGCCTCCTCTATGTGGGTGGCAAACGCCGCGACCGTCGCACCGTCAGCCGATACGCTGGATGGCAAAGTCCACCTGACGGTGGCGAACCTAAACAACAAATTCCACCGCGCCACCGAAGCGGAAACCACCGAGCGCGTGCTGCGCGCCATATTCAACCATGACGCCCATTTTGAGGTGCATCAGGCTCTGCCGCAGGTGGCGATGTTTGGCGACGAAGGCGCGGCCAACCATAACCGCCTGGGGGGCGACTATGGCGACCCGGGCCTGCAGCTGTTTATCTACGGGCGAGAAGAGGGTGGGCACGCCGCGCCCACCCGTTATCCTGCTCGTCAGACGCTGGCGGCCAGCCAGGCGGTCGCCCGCCTGAACCAGGTCAATCCTTCCCAGGTGATTTTTGCCCAACAGAACCCGCATGTGATCGACCAGGGCGTGTTCCACAACGACGTGATTGCCGTCTCTAACCGCCAGGTGCTGTTCTGCCACAAGCAGGCGTTTGCCCATCAGGAAAAGCTGCTCGCCACGCTGCATGAGAACGTGCGTGGCTTCACGCCAATTCAGGTGCCAACGGAGGCGGTCAGCGTGCAGGACGCGGTAGAAACGTATCTGTTTAATAGCCAGCTGCTCAGCCGCGATGACGGCAGCATGATGCTGGTCCTGCCGCAGGAGTCCCGGGAGCATCAAGGCGTGTGGCGCTACCTGACGGAGCTGGTGAAGGCCGATAACCCGATTGACGAACTGCGCGTGTTTGATCTACGCGAAAGCATGGCCAACGGCGGTGGTCCCGCCTGTTTACGTCTGCGCGTGGTCTTGACCCAGGACGAAATGCAGGCGGTAAACCCGGCGGTCATGATGAACGATACGCTCTTTACGCGGCTGAATGACTGGGTCGATCGCTACTATCGCGATCGGCTAACGCAGGCCGATCTGGTTGACCCACAGCTGCTGCGTGAAGGGCGCGAGGCGCTGGACGCGTTATCGACAATCCTGCAGCTGGGATCGGTTTATCCGTTCCAGCGCTAAAGGAGTGGAAATGGAAAATTTACTGGCGTTGACCCTGGCCGATGAGACGCCGGAACAGCGTGAGGGGGACGGCCCCTCGTTTCGCTGGCGGTGGCTGGGGCGCGGGGTGCTTGAGCTGACGCCGACCGCAAAAAGCGATCTCTCGCTGCTGCTTTCAACGGGTATTCACGGGAATGAAACGGCACCCGTTGAGATTGTCGATCTGCTGCTGCGCGCGCTGTATCGCAATGAGATCGCCCTGAAGTGCCGCGTGCTGGTGGTGCTCGGCAATCCGCCTGCGCTGGCGCAAAATAAACGGTATCTGGTGAGCGACATTAACCGCATGTTCGGCGGCCGCTGGTCGCAGTTTCCGCAGAGCGATGAAACGGCGCGTGCACAGTGGCTGGAGAGCATCGTGGCCGCGTTTTTTGCAGAGGCGGGGCCCGCGCGCTGGCATCTGGATCTGCATACGGCGATTCGTGCGTCTTACCACGTTCGCTTCGGCGTTCTGCCGCAGCGTAATCAGCCGTGGGATGAAGCGTTCCTGAGCTGGCTGGGTGACGCCGGGCTGGAGGCGTTGGTATTTCATCAGTCGCCGGGCGGAACGTTTACCCATTTCACCTGTGAAGGTTTCGCTGCGCTGTCCTGCACGCTGGAGCTGGGAAAAGCGCTGCCTTTCGGCCAGAACGATCTCACCCGCTTTGCGCCCACGCATCTCGCCCTTCGGGCGCTGCTGGGAGGAACGGCTCCCGAGCACGCGCATCAGCCCGTGGAGCGGTATCGGGTCGTACAGCAGATCACCCGCCGCAGCGATGCCTTCCTGCTTCACATGGCCGCGCACACCCTGAACTTCACGCCGTTCCGCAAAGGGGCGCTGCTGGCCGAAGATGGCGAGGAACGTTACGAGGTGCAGAAAAGCACCGAGTATGTTTTATTCCCTAACCCCACCGTCGCGTTTGGACTGCGGGCCGGGCTGATGCTGGAAAAAATATCCTGAACCTTTCCCCTCTCATCATCCGGGAGGGGGAAGTAAAAAACTTTTCTTAATGATTAAAGCGCTTGCGCTTGTTTTGCAGAATATTCCTGGTGAATTGCTTTATAATTGATCTTCACTTCGCTATACTTCTGCTAAATCGCTTTAAAATCATCGTATTGAATATTCTTTGTTGCAACCCTCCACGCTTTATCCTTATTTCCTCCACATTTGGCGAAAATTTGTTTTTTACGCTTTCATTGTTTTACCGTTGCTCTGACTAATTGACGATAAACCCCGTAAAGTTAATCTCGTCAACACGGCATAGCGCCGAAGAATAACTGAAAGAAAGGAAATAAATTATGCGTAAGTTTACTGCACTGTTTGTTGCTTCTACCCTGGCTCTGGGCGCTACCAGCATGGCGTTCGCCGCAGATACTGCGACCACTACCGCTGCCGCGCCTGCTGAAGGCAAAATGATGATGCATCATAAAGGCCCGGGTATGCACAACGAGATGATGATGTTTAAGGATCTCAACCTGACGGATGCTCAGAAACAGCAGATCCGCGATATCCGGAAAAGCGAACGCGACCAGATGAAACGTCCGCCGCTGGAAGAGCGTCGCGCAATGCATGACATCATTGCCAGCGACAGCTTTGACAAGGCGAAAGCCGAAGCGCAGATCGACAAAATGGCCGAGCAGCACAAAGCCCGCATGCTGGCTCATATGGAAACCCAGAACAAGATCTACAACATTCTGACCCCGGAACAGAAAAAACAATTTAATGCGAATTTTGAGAAGCGTCTGACAGAACGTCCGGCGATGGAAGGTAAAATGCCAGCACCAACCGAATAATCGGTTCACTCTCTTAAGACCGCCGGGATCCTGTCCACAAAAGCGCAATCGCTGTGGACAGGACCGGCGGTTTTTCTTTCCTGCCCTCTTGCCTGCCGCCATGAGCGCGGTATTCTCCTGTAGTCGCTTCAGAGAATGTTTGTAGAGTCATGGCGTTAGCATTTTTATTAACGTTCCGCTAAGGCCTGCCCGCTCTGCTGCCGATACTGTGTCTGTATACCTAACGATAACAAACAAGACAGCAACGATAGCAATATCCTTGCCCTGGCACGGGTTGTGCCATTCAGGAGTGGTGATGGAGTTCTTTGATATCCGTAAGATGCCGGTCAGCCTCTGGCGCAATGGTGCGGGTGAAACGCGGGAAATTTGTTGTTTCCCTCCCGCGACGCGGGATTTTCACTGGCGTGCCAGTATCGCGACTATCGCCAGCAACGGCGAATTTTCCTCTTTTCCCGGCGTCGACCGGGTGATTACGTTACTGGAAGGCGGGGAGGTGACGCTGGATGCCGGCCAGGCGTTCTCCCATACCCTCAAGCATCATCAGCCCTACAGCTTTGCTGGCGACCTGCCGGTGAAAGCGCTGCTGTCCGATGGGCGGATGGCGATGGACTTCAACATTATGACCCGTCGCGACTGTTGTCGGGCGAAGGTGCGCGTTGCCGACCGTACCTTTACCACCTTTGGCACACGCGGGGGCGTGGTGTTTGTGTTAAGCGGGGCGTGGCAGCTGGGTGATAAATTGCTAACGGCCGATCAGGGTGCAAGCTGGGAGGAGGGTACCCATACGCTGCGTCTGCTGGAGGCTCAGGGCACCCTGTTGTTCAGCGAAATCACGTGGCTGCCAGGTCATTGAGCACAATGATCTCAAATTTTCCGGCCAGGACCGGTTTACAGAGAATTTTGTAGCCATCGTGGTCAAATCCGGCGGGCGTGCGGAGCAGGGTTGCTGCGTCGTTGATGTCGTCGACAGCGCCCAGCCAGAGCCAGTTATTGACGATGTGATACTGGGTCATCGCGTCACCCACTTCTTTTAGCGCAACGGCGCTTTCCCAGGGCCAGCACTTCACGCTGATGGCCGCCAGACCGGCGAGGAGCCGGGCGTGGTGAGCCTCAACGCTCTCTTTCCCACAGCAGGCACCGGCACAGCGCTTCAGCGCGGATCGGAAGCAGGCGCGTCCGCGAGTGGTCGCCTCCAGCCCCAAAAGGCTGTAGCAAAGCTGTAGCTCGTCCGCCAGCGTTTGCAGGGCCTGGAGTGCGGCTCGTTTATTGGCAAACAGTCCGAAGAGATTCGGGGCATGAGAAAAATCGACGTCGCGCGCGTAAACGACCTGCGGCTTGCCCTCGCTGATTTGCAGGGAGCAGAGCTGACGATTGCGGCGCAGGCGCTTGTTGAACAGCGGCTGCTGCTCTTTGATCAAACGCGCTTCCAGCAATAACGCGCCCATTTCTCCCGCCGTCTGAAACCAGGTAATGCGTCGGGACTGGCGCAGCATGGCCGCCTCGTCCGGCGTACGCAGATGGGATAACACCCGGCTGCGAATATTGACGCTTTTGCCGATATAGAGCGGCAGGGTGTCGCTTTCACCGTAAAAAATGTACACGCCCGGCTGTTTAGGCAGTACTTCAAGCCAGGGGCGAAGGTGCTCGGGATATTCGTAGATTGCCGCCGCTTCAAATTCAAGACGCGGGGCGGATTGACGCCTGCTCACATATCACTCCGTATACTGTTCAGGTATACAGTGTAGCAGGAGTGTGATGGTTAAAAAAGAGCCGGATGGCCTGATGCCCTCACCTCAACCCTCTCCCACGGGAGAGGGGGCAAATGCTAAAAACGGTAACCTGGGTTACCGTTTTGCGTTTATTTCTTCCAGAAGTCGTCAAACACCGTAATCGGCGTATGGCGCTTGTGCTCGGTTTTCAGGTACCAGCCTTCAATAATCTTCGCGGTACCGTCATCCAGCTTTTTGCCTTCCAGATAATCATCAATGTTGTCATAGGTGACGCCCAGGGCCGCTTCATCCGGCAGGGAAGGGCGATCGTCTTCAAGGTCCGCTGTCGGCGCTTTCTTATACAGATGCTCAGGACACCCCAGCGCGGCCAGCAGCTGTTTACCCTGACGCTTGTTCAGACGGAAGATAGGGTTAATGTCGGTGCCGCCGTCGCCATATTTGGTGAAGAAACCGGTGATCGCTTCTGCCGCATGGTCGGTGCCGACGACGACGCCTTTGGTCATCCCGGCGATGCTGTACTGCGCTTTCATACGCTCGCGTGCTTTCTCGTTGCCGCGAACAAAATCGCTTAGCTCAATGCCCGCTTCGCGGAGCGCCTGCTCGCTTGCCAGCACCGAGCCCTTAATATTCACGGTCAGGACGCGGTCAGGCTGAATGAAGGCAATGGCATCCTGGCAATCCTGCTCGTCCGCCTGAACGCCATAAGGAAGACGCACCGCGATAAACTGCAGTTTCTCATCGCCCGTCTCTTCGCGAAGCTCTGAAATCGCCATCTGGCAGAGTTTACCGGTCAGGGTAGAGTCCTGGCCGCCACTGATGCCCAGCACCAGGGATTTCAGGAAAGCGTTCTTTTTTAAGTACGATTTTAAAAAATCCACGCTGCGGCGGATCTCTTCATGTGCATCTACCGTAGGCTTCGCGCCCAGTGCCTGAATAATCTCTTGTTGCAGAGCCATCACGCCCTCCATATGCAGTACATAAACAGAATGTGTTAGCTGTTAAAACTAACCCTTTGGGCGAGAAACGACAAGGATCACAGTTTCGAGTGCGCTAATTTGCGCCGATTTAGCAGGTTATCGTTGTTTTAATAGAATTTTCCGAAATTCGTCTGGCGTAACTTACAAAGTTGAACAATAGTATTTTTTATCCCATGCTTAGATAACACGCTGATAAACAAGAGGACGGAATATGAACAAGAACGTAGCAGGAATTCTTAGCGCAGCGGCGGTACTGACTATGCTGGCAGGGTGTACGGCTTACGATCGCACTAAGGATCAGTTTACGCAGCCCGTAGTCAAAGACGTTAAAAAAGGGATGACCCGTTCGCAGGTGGCTGCGATTGCCGGTAAACCTTCTTCTGAAATCACCATGATTCATGCGAAAGGGACCTGCCAGACCTATATCCTGGGTCAACGTGATGGTAAGGCAGAAACCTACTTCGTCGCCCTGGATGATACCGGTCATGTGATCAACTCCGGCTATCAGACCTGTGCTGAATACGATACCGATCCGCAGGCACCTAAGGCGCAGTAACCCTGTTTTCCTGAGAATGTTAACAAACCGGCCCATGGGCCGGTTTTTTTATACATCATAAAATCTTATTTCTTTGCGCGAATTATTTGCCCGAAATGTGAAGGGAGTCAACAAGCCAGGTCAACAGGAGACAATTTTAGTCTATTCAGAATTATCCCCTGTCTGTACCATTGCGTATACTCACTCCAACGATAAACAACAGTACGCAAGCTACCTGTCTGCCGGGACAGCGAGTCGAGTGATAGCGCGATGGCAGGTAGTCATACAAGAGGGAAATTACGATGGAAAAGAAACATATCTACCTGTTCTGTTCAGCGGGCATGTCAACGTCGCTTCTGGTGTCAAAAATGCGTGCACAGGCTGAAAAGTATGAAGTCCCTGTGGTGATTGAAGCGTTTCCAGAGACGCTGGCGGGCGAAAAAGGTCAGACAGCCGACGTAGTTTTACTGGGGCCGCAAATTGCCTATATGTTGCCCGAAATTCAACGACTGCTTCCCAATAAACCGGTCGAAGTGATCGACTCGGGGCTGTACGGCAAAATTGATGGTTTAGGTGTTCTTAAAGCTGCTGTGGCAGCCATTAAAAAAGCTGCTAATTAATTTTTATTTTTCCCGTCAAAGAGTTATTTCACACACAATACGCCGTAACATGCGTTACGGCATTTAAGGGTATTTTCCTATGAGTAAAGTCATCGCTTCACTTGAAAAGGTACTCCTTCCTTTTGCTGTTAAAATAGGAAAGCAGCCTCACGTTAATGCCATCAAAAACGGCTTTATTAAATTAATGCCGTTGACGCTGGCCGGGGCCATGTTCGTTTTAATTAACAACGTTTTTCTGAGCTTTGGTGAAGGTTCCTTCTTTTATTCATTAGGAATTCGGTTAGACGCTTCCACTATTGAAACCCTTAATGGTTTTAAAGCCATTGGCGGCAATGTCTATAACGGTACGTTAGGGATTATGTCGCTGATGGCGCCTTTCTTTATTGGGATGGCACTGGCAGAAGAGCGTAAGGTGGATCCGCTGGCTGCCGGGTTATTATCCGTTGCCGCCTTTATGACCGTAACGCCATACAGCGTGGGTGAAGCCTATGCCGTTGGCGCCAACTGGCTGGGTGGGGCCAACATCATCTCCGGTATTGTAATCGGCCTGGTGGTGGCAGAAATGTTCACCTTTATTATTCGTCGCAACTGGGTTATCCGCCTGCCGGATAGCGTACCGGCTTCCGTTTCTCGTTCATTTTCCGCGTTGATTCCAGGCTTCATTATTCTCTCCATTATGGGGATTATCGCCTGGGCGCTCTCTCACTGGGGCACAAACTTCCACCAGATCATCATGGATTCTATCTCTACGCCGCTGGCGTCGATGGGTGGCGTGGTCGGTTGGGCGTATGTGATTTTCACCTCTCTGCTGTGGTTCTTTGGCGTGCATGGTTCACTGGCACTGGCCGCGCTGGACAGCGGGATTATGACCCCCTGGGCACTGGAAAACGTTGCGCTTTACCAGCAGTACGGCTCCGTTGACGCGGCGCTGGCAGCGGGTAAAACCTTCCATGTGTGGGCGAAGCCAATGCTTGACTCCTATATCTTCCTGGGCGGTACCGGGGCGACCTTGGGTCTGATCATCGCGGTCTTTATTGTCTCTCGTCGTGCTGACTACCGTCAGGTCGCGAAGCTGGCGCTGCCATCAGGCATCTTCCAGATTAACGAACCGATTCTGTTCGGTCTGCCAATCATTATGAACCCGGTAATGTTCATTCCGTTCATCCTGATTCAGCCGCTGCTGGCCGCTATTACCCTGACGGCGTATTACATGGGCATCATTCCACCGGTCACCAACATTGCGCCGTGGACCATGCCGGCGGGTCTGGGCGCCTTCTTCAACACCAACGGCAGCGTCGCGGCCTTCCTGCTGGCGATATTCAACCTCGGGATTGCCACCCTGCTGTACATGCCGTTCGTGGCGATTGCCAACAAAGCCGCCACCATTATTGATGAAGAAGAGAGCGAAGAGGATATTGCCCTCTCACTGAAATTCTAAGATTGACCGGCGCGGGGAAACCCGCGCCAGCCACAAGGAGCTTAAAATGTTAGATTTGGATAGTATTGTCGCAGACGAAGCCGTCGAGAACGATCTCGAAGAAGTGGTGATGGGGCTTATCATCAACTCCGGACAGGCCCGCAGCCTGGCCTATGCCGCACTCAAGCAGGCCAAGCAGGGTGATTTCGCCGCGGCGAAAACCATGATGGAACAGTCCCGCACGGCGTTGAATGAAGCGCACCTGGTGCAGACGAAACTCATCGAAGGTGACCAGGGTGAAGGGAAGATGAAGGTTAGCCTGGTGCTGGTCCACGCGCAGGATCACCTGATGACCTCGATGCTGGCGCGTGAGCTGGTGGCGGAGCTAATCGAGCTTCACGAGAAGATGCAGTAATTCAGACTGAGTAGCAGGAGGTCAGCACGATGGAAATTAAAACCGCACTTGAACAGCAGCTGTTTAACGGCAAAAATTTTCACGTGGTTATCTACAACAAGACGGAGAGCGCCAGCGGTCTGCACCAGCATGACTACTACGAGTTCACGATTGTTCTGACCGGCCGCTACTACCAGGAGATCAACGGTAAGCGCGTCCTGCTGGAGCGAGGGGATTTTGTCTTCCTGCCGATGGGGTCTTATCACCAGAGCTTTTACGAATTTGGTGCCACCCGTATTCTTAATGTGGGCGTCAGCAGACGCTTCTTTGAGAAGCACTATTTGCCGCTGGTGCCGTTCTGTTTCGTGGCCTCCCAGGTCTATCGGGTCAAAAACGAGTTCATGACATGGATTGAAACCGTTATCGCCTCGCTTAACTTCCGGGACAATGAATTTGATGAGTTTATTGAAACGGTGACCTTCTACGTGATGAACCGACTGCGTCATCATCGTGAAGAGCAGCAGGTGACGGATGATATTCCACAGTGGCTGCGCAGCACCGTTGAGCTGATGCACGATAAAGGCCAGTTCAGTGAAAATGCGCTGGAAAATATGGTGTCTCTGTCGGGAAAATCCCAGGAATATCTGACCCGCGCGACGCAGCGCTATTATCGTAAAACGCCGGTGCAAATTATTAATGAAATCCGCATTAATTTTGCCAGGAAACAGCTGGAAATTACCAACTATTCTGTTACCGATATTGCTTACGAGTCAGGATACAGCAGTCCCAGCCTGTTTATTAAGACCTTTAAAAAATTGACTTCATTCACACCGAACAGTTACCGGAAAAATTTAACGGTAATTAATTAACTTTCGGCGGATTACCCGCCACAAATATTGCTTTAATGGCTTGCCCAAATAGCGGGAAGAATACGCTATACCTTGCAGGCGATTAACCTGATACGCTAAGGGAGATATTATGCAAAAGAAATTAAAAGTCGTAACCATTGGTGGCGGCAGCAGCTATACCCCGGAATTACTTGAAGGTTTCCTGAAACGCTACCATGAATTACCGGTCAGCGAATTATGGCTGGTGGACGTTGAGGAAGGTCAGGAAAAGCTGAATATTATTTTCGACCTGTGCAAGCGCATGGTGGAGAAAGCGGGCGTGCCTCTGACCGTGCATAAAACCCTCGACCGCCGTCTGGCGCTGAAAGATGCGGATTTCGTGACCACCCAGCTGCGCGTCGGTCAGCTGAAAGCGCGCGAGCTGGACGAGCGTATTCCGCTGAGCCACGGTTATCTCGGGCAGGAGACCAACGGCGCGGGCGGCCTGTTCAAAGGCCTGCGTACCATCCCGGTGATTTTCGACATCGTTAAAGACGTGCAGGAGATCTGCCCGAACGCGTGGGTGATTAACTTCACTAACCCGGCCGGGATGGTGACCGAGGCGGTCTATCGTCATACCGGCTTCAAACGCTTTATCGGCGTCTGTAATATTCCGATCGGTATGAAGATGTTTATCCGCGACGTGCTGGCGCTGACCGACAGCGACGATCTCTCTATCGACCTGTTCGGTCTGAACCACATGGTGTTTATTAAGGACGTCATTGTGAACGGAAAATCGCGCTTTGCCGAACTCCTCGACGGCGTGGCCTCCGGTCGCCTGACCGCGGCCTCCGTGAAAAACATCTTTGACCTGCCGTTCAGCGAAGGGCTGATCCGCTCGCTGAACCTGCTGCCGTGCTCTTACCTGCTTTACTACTTTAAGCAGAAAGAGATGCTGGCCATCGAAATGGGCGAGTACTATAAGGGCGGCGCGCGCGCGCAGATCGTTCAGAAAGTCGAGAAGCAGCTGTTCGATTTGTATAAAGATCCGAACCTGAACGTCAAACCGAAAGAGCTGGAGCAGCGCGGCGGGGCCTACTACTCCGATGCGGCGTGTGAAGTGATTAACGCCATCTACAACGACAAGCAGGCGGAACACTATGTCAACGTGCCGCACCATGGCCATATCGACAATATCCCGGCTGACTGGGCCGTCGAGATGACCTGCATCCTGGGACGCGATGGTGCCAAACCGCATCCACGCATCACCCACTTCGATGACAAGGTTATGGGCCTGATCCACACCATCAAGGGCTTTGAAGTGGCGGCAAGCAACGCGGCGCTGAGCGGCGAGCTCAATGACGTGCTTCTGGCGCTGAACCTCAGCCCGCTGGTGCATTCCGACCGTGATGCGGAGCAGTTGGCCAGCGAGATGATCCTGGCGCATGAAAAATGGTTGCCGAACTTTGCCGCAACGATCGAGACGCTGAAGTTCAAACACCACTGAGAGGACGCACAATGGAAAACCTGCTGATCGTGAATGCTGATGATTTTGGCCTCTCGAAAGGCCAGAACTACGGCATTATTGAAGCCTGTCGCCGGGGTGTTGTGACCTCTACCACGGCACTGGTTAATGGTGAGGAGGTTGAACACGCGGCGCAGCTGAGCCGCGAGGTGCCGGAGCTGGGCGTCGGCATGCATTTTGTGCTGACGCTCGGGATGCCGCTTTCACCAATGCCGGGCCTGACGCGCGACGGCCAGTTGGGTAAATGGATTTGGGAACTGGCGGAGCAGGGGGCTCTGCCGCTTGAAGAGATTGCACGCGAGCTGGACTGTCAGTTCAACCGCTTCGTTGATGTGTTTGGTAAGGCGCCGACGCATATCGACAGCCATCACCACGTGCATATGATCCCGGCAATTTTCCCGGTTGTCGCCGGGTTTGCGCAGCGCAAAGGCGTAGCCATGCGCGTGGATCGGGAGGTGCGTGGATTGCCGGACTGCGCTGTCGCCACCACAGAGGGGTTCAGCAGCGCGTTTTACGGCGACGAGATCGACGAAGCCCTGTTCCTGAAGGTGCTAGATGATTCCGCCGCGCGGGGGGAACGGTCGCTGGAGGTCATGGCGCATCCTGCCTTTGTCGATAATACCGTGCGTAAGAGCGCCTACTGCTGGCCGCGCCTGGCGGAGCTGGACGTGCTGACGTCGGCGTCGCTGAAGTATGCGATTGCCGAGCGTGGGTATCGTCTGGGGACGTTCGGGGATCTGTGAGAAGTGCCGGGTAAGGCGTAGCCGCCACCCGGCTTTTTTTACGCCGGTATCCGATCGATTTTGCTGCTTCGTGACCACACGCGGTGCGCGGCGAGCAAATCAAACAGATTCGTCATGAACGCATCGTCAACGTTGTCTCCCTCGACAATGCCGTCCTCACCCTGATCGGCCACCTTCAGCGGTGCCTTAAACTGTCGCGCGTCGCCAGACAGCGCGATCGGTTTCAGGTGCTTATAGGCTTCCAGCAGATAATAGACGGCGTCACCGTTGGTCAGCAGGCTGTCAATATCCCCGCACGGCACAATCACCGCATCGACGGTCAGCGATGGCGCCCCGGCAAAGGTTGCCGCCACCGGCAGCACGGAGCCGTCATCGGCGGTCACTTCCCCCATGCGGGAATAAAGCAGTTTCGCATGCACTCCCCGGGTTTTCAGCGCCTGCATAATTCCCAGCACGTCGCTGGCGCGGGTGTTGTCGTTCAGCAGGATGGCAACCACGCGGCCTTTAATCGAGCCACCCGGCACGGCATACAGGCTCAGCGACGGATCTTTCTTCACGCCGTTAACCTCTTTCGGCGGGGCAAGGTTGCGCTGCTCGTCGGTCAGCGTAATACCCAGGTTATCCGCAACGCTCTGGGCGAGCTGAATGTCAATGCGCGCCAGCTGATCGACCACCCGCTCGCGGATGTAGGTACGCACCACTTTGCTCAGCTCAAAGCTGAAGCCGCCGATAATGTGCTGCTGCTCAATCGGCGTCTGGCTGTTCCAGAAAAGGCGAGGGTGTGCGTAATACTCGCCGAACGAAGGGCTGCGCTCGCGAATTTTGTTGCCGTCGACACGCTCCTGATACGATTCGAATCCACCGCGTTTGGGCGCCGGGGGCGTTTCGCGCGGCCAGTTATCGTTGATGGAGTTCGGCTCATAGTTAGCCGGGTTGGTATCAATATCCTGACGGTGCATCCCGTCGCGCTGGAAATTGTGGTACGGGCAGGTTGGGCGGTTAATCGGAATTTCGTGGAAGTTCGGCCCGCCAAGACGGCTGATCTGCGTATCGGTATACGAGAACAAACGTCCCTGCAAGAGGGGATCGTTGGTGAAGTCCAGCCCCGGGACGATATGCCCCGGATGAAACGCGACCTGTTCATTTTCGGCAAAGAAGTTATCCGGGTTGCGGTTGAGCACCATTTTACCCACCAGCTGAACCGGAACCAGCTCCTCCGGGATCAGCTTCGTCGGGTCAAGCAGGTCGAAATCAAACTTAAATTCGTCCTCTTCCGGAATGAGCTGCAGACCCAGCTCGTACTCCGGGAAGTCGCCCGCTTCAATGGACTCCCACAGCTCGCGGCGATGGAAGTCCGGATCTCGTCCTGTCAGCTTCTGCGCCTCGTCCCATACAAGCGAGGCTTTACCCGCCACCGGCTTCCAGTGGAAACGAACAAACGTGGCTTTCCCCTCGGCGTTGATCAGACGGAAGGTATGGATGCCAAAGCCTTCCATGGTGCGATAGCTGCGCGGGATGCCGCGGTCTGACATCGCCCACATCACGTTGTGTAAGGTTTCAGGCTGTAGGGAGACATAGTCCCAGAAGGTGTCGTGCGCGCTTTGTCCCTGCGGTATGGCCCAGTGGGGCTCCGGTTTTACCGCATGGACAAAGTCAGGAAATTTATGCGCGTCCTGAATGAAGAACACTGGGGTGTTATTGCCCACCAGATCGAAAATACCCTCTTCGGTATAAAACTTAGTGGCAAAGCCGCGGATATCCCGGACGGTGTCTGCCGAACCCGCGCCGCCCTGTACGGTGGAGAAACGCACAAACACCGGGGTAATTTTATCCGGGTCGGAAAGGAAATCCGCTTTGGTGATCGCTTTCAGGCTCTTGTATGGCTGGAAGTAGCCGTGCGCAGCGGAGCCGCGTGCGTGGACGATGCGTTCCGGTATCCGCTCATGGTCAAAATGGGTGATTTTTTCCCGCAGGATAAAGTCTTCCAGCAGGGTTGGCCCGCGCGCGCCTGCGCGAAGGGAGTTCTGATCGTCAGCAATGCGCACGCCCTGGTTGGTAGTCAGCGCAAAACCTTCGCCGCCTTTGCGGTGCGGCTCAAGCGATTTCAGCTTCTTGTTTCCCGTGTCCGGCGATTTCATGCTTCCCGGTGCGGTAGGCTGTTCACCCGGTGCGGAGTGGCCAGGGGAGGGGCGGTGAGAGCCGTCAGCAGGGGCGAGAGAGTCCATACCCGGTTGAGATTCTTCAGTGCCATGAATCGGTGATTGATGTGTTTTATCTTTATTCGACATTGCACGCTTCTCCTTTATCCAGTGCTAAAAACCTTATTAAGGATAGAACAATGTCGCGAGATGGCTCGCGAACTAAGAGTTTTCACATGCCGTCATTGACGAAAGGAGCTTTCTCGCCCTCTTGGGGCGCGACGGAAGGCAGCAGGATCGGCTATCATAGAATTTTCCTGCTTCAAGAATTTGCTTTAGTGAACCAGTCGCTTATGAAACCTCTTCGACAACAAAACCGCCAGGTTATTAGCTATGTGCCCCGCGTTGAGCCCGCGCCGCCTGACCATGCCCTGAAAGTGGAGGGGTTTCGCGATGTCTGGCAGCTGCGGGGAAAATACGTGGCCTTTGTGCTGATCGGCGAACATTTCCGCCGCTCGCCCACGTTTACCGTGCCGGAGTCAGCGCAACGGTGGGCGATGCAGATCCGCCAGGATGAAGAGGTTGAAGAATAACAGCCATAAAAAAACCGCCATCAGGCGGTTTTTTTATTTCTTACGTGATTAACGGTGCGCCAGCTCGGCATCGTCTTCACTTTCCAGAATCGCTTTATCGGTCTGCTTCAGCCACTGGCTGGTCAGCGTACCGGCGGTCATGGAGCCGCTCACGTTCAGCGCGGTACGACCCATGTCGATCAGTGGTTCAACGGAGATCAGCAGGGCAACCAGCGTCACGGGCAGACCCAGCGCAGGCAGCACAATCAGCGCGGCGAAGGTTGCGCCACCGCCAACACCCGCAACGCCTGCGGAGCTTACGGTAACAATCCCGACCAGCGTAGCAATCCATACCGGATCCAGCGGGTTGATGCCTACCGTCGGGGCGACCATCACTGCCAGCATCGCCGGATACAGACCCGCACAGCCGTTCTGACCAATGGTGGCACCAAAGGAGGCAGAGAAGCTTGCGATGGATTCAGGCACGCCCAGACGACGGGTTTGCGCTTCAACGTTCAGCGGAATAGACGCGGCGCTGGAACGGCTGGTGAAGGCAAAGGTCAGTACCGGCCAGACTTTACGGAAGTATTTCAGCGGGCTGACGCCGTTTACGCCCAGCAGGATGCCGTGCACAACGAACATAATGCCCAGGCCCAGATAAGAGGCGATAACGAAGCTGCCCAGCTTGATGATGTCCTGCAGGTTAGAGCCGGCAACCACTTTGGTCATCAGCGCCAGCACGCCGTAAGGGGTGAGCTGCATGACCAGACGAACCAGCTTCATCACCCAGCTTTGCAGGGTATCAATCGCGGTCAGCACGCGTTCGCCTTTTGGCGCGTCGTCTTTCAGCAGCTTCAGCGCCGCTACGCCCAGGAACGCGGCAAAAATAACCACGCTGATGATGGAGGTTGGGCTCGCCCCGGTCAGGTCAGCAAACGGGTTCTTCGGAATGAAGGAGAGCACCATCTGCGGCACGGTCAGGTCAGCCACTTTACCAACGTAGTTGGTTTGAATTGCGGTAAGACGCGCCGTTTCAGCGGTACCCTGAACCAGACCTTCTGCAGTCAGGCCAAAGAGGTTGGTGACCAGCACACCCACCAGCGCGGCAATCAGCGTGGTGAACAGCAGCGTACCAATGGTCAGGAAACTGATTTTTCCCAGCTGGGTCGCGTTATGCAGGCGGGCCACGGCGCTCAGAATAGAGGCGAACACCAGCGGCATAACGATCATCTGCAGCAGCTGAACATAGCCGTTACCGACGATGTTGAACCACTGAATAGAGTCTTTCAGGACTGGATTGTCGGAGCCATAAATTGCCTGTAATGCCAGACCAAATACGACACCCATGGCCAGACCGACCAGCACTTTTTTCGCCAGGCTCCACTGTTTGTGGCGCGCCTGCGCGAGAAGCAATAGCAATACAACGAACACAACGACGTTCGCGATGAGTGGAAAATTCATCCCCGTTCTCCTGATTTATTATTGGGTCGGTTTTTACCGATCCTGTTGGCGGAAGGTTAGCAGAAGTGTGATGTAGCGCTTATATCCAAATGGAATGGTTTATGACAAATGGGATAATTTTGTCGGTTTACTGTTCAATCTGGTGATGAATAAAGCGATTGAACTGAAATTGCAGCGAATTAATCATCTGTGAAGACCAGCGGACTGCACTGTTTTCGGGCAAAGTTTGCGGCATCCAGACGGCGTAAGCAAACAGCGCCATGCACAATACCCGCTCAAGCTGGTTACCTTTCTGCGGTGCCAGGATTGGGAAACGGAAACGCCAGCGGCAGGGCCAAAGCAGCGGCACGCCTGCGGGCGTCAGCATATCGGCAAGGATATGGCTTAAATAGCCCAGCACCATCCCCTGGATGGCATCGGCGGGGACTATCCAGCTTTCAGGCACCTTTAAATAGAAAAGCGTCAGCAGGCCAAACACGGCCAGCAGGCTGTGCGTAAACCCCCGATGCCCGAACGCGCGGGCGATGGGTTTCGACACCCATTTCAGACGTTGTCCAAGGAAGGATTTCGGGTGATCAATATCGGGAAGCAGACAGGTCAATACGGCGGAAGGGACAATATGCCACCAGTCCCCCTGTGCCAGCACGGGGGTGAGTTCAGCGTTTTTGGCAAATACCGCGCACGCAATAGAAAAAAGCAGGTGGCCTTCCGCCGTCATGATAAAACCCACGAAACTGTCAATTCATACAGTATAGGGTTTTTATACAGTAGGCGGAAGAGGTGACGGTGTAACTGTTTGTCACAAACCGCAGGAGGGCGTTAACCGCCCTGCAGATGATGTGCCGTGAGTTCTGCCAGTGAGTTAAGCTTCACGTCGGCAAGAGCAAACCGGGGATCGTGACGGCCTTCTTCAGCGGGCACCACAATGGAGCGCATCCGCGCAGCCTTCGACGCCACCATACCGTTAACGGAATCTTCCAGCGCAACGCAGTTGAGGGGATCCTGGCCCAGCTTTGCGGCACAGTCCAGATAGACCTGCGGGTGCGGCTTGCTATAAGGCAATTTTTCAGCGGACGCCAGCGCGTCGAAACTGTCGCGCAGCTCAAACATCGTGAGCACTTTTTCCAGCATATGCAGCGGTGAAGCCGAGGCCAGGCCAACCTTCAGCCCCTGGGCTTTACACAGCGCGACGGCCTCACGCACGCCGGGCAGCAGCGGCCTGCTCTCTTCCACCAGAGAAATGGCGCGGCTGATAATGCGTGAGGTCACCTCATTGCGATCGGGGCCAATCCACGGCTGTTGGGCAAACCACAGATCAACCACCATATCGATGCGCAGGCCCAGCGTATCGGGAAGTTCATTACGGCGACTGATATCCACACCCAGGCTGGCCATAACGTCCAGTTCGGCGCGATCCCACAGCGGTTCGGAATCGATCAGTAATCCATCCATGTCAAAAATTGCGGCAAGAATTCGGCGCGGTGTCGACATCACAACATCTCCTTATCCAGGGTGTTCAACAGACGATACGTGCTAAGCACAATCTGCAATTTAGCATATTGCTTTTAAAGAGCGGGCGAAATTGATGACCAGAAGGTAGACTTAGGCACAAATAACGCGTCTTTATGAAGAGGAACTGATGACGTATCAACAGGCTGGACGCATTGCGATCTTAAAACGTATTGCTGGCTGGGTGATTTTTATTCCTGCCGTCATTTCTACGCTGATTTCTGTACTCAAATTTATGTACGACCACAGCGAAAAACAGCCGGGTATCAATGCGGTAATGCTTGATTTTGCTCATGTCATGATTGAAATGATGCGTTTTAATACGCCATTTTTGAATGTCTTCTGGTTTAACTCACCCACTCCGGATTTTCATCAACAGCTGAATATCGGCTTTTGGGTGATATACGCCCTGATCTTCGTCGCGCTGGCATTGCAGGCCTCTGGCGCGAGAATGAGTCGCCAGACGCGCTTTTTACGCGAAGGCGTGGAAGATCAGTTGATTCTGGAGCAGGCCAAAGGCCCGGAAGGAATGAGTCGGGAGCAGATTGAATCCCGCATTGTTGTGCCGCGTCACACCATTTTCCTGCAAATTTTCCCGCTCTATATCCTTCCCGTAATCATCATTGTGGCGGGATATTTCTTCTTCTCGCTGCTCGGTTTTCTGTAAGCGATAAGGGTGGCGGCAAGGCCACCCGTTCGCGTCTCAGGCGGCAAGCATGCGCTCGAGTGCCCTCTGCGCGTTAACCAGGTGTTCTCCGCCAAAAAGAATGGCTCTGTTCAACAGCGTATAAAGCTGATACACCGGCTGGCGGTCAAGGAAACCGGGCGGCAGGGGGGAAACAGACTGGTATCCGTCGTATATTTGCGGCGGCTGCTCAGGATGAAGCGGCAGCATGGCAAGATCGCACTCTCTGTCACCCCAGTAGCAGGCCGGGTCGAAGATGTAGGGGCCATTTGGACCCAGGGCACAGTTATTGGACCACAAATCGCCGTGAAGCAAAGACGCCTGAGGCTGGTGGGATGCCAGACGCTGTTGAACGTGCTCGACGATGGCGTCAATATTGCCAAATTCCAGCCCTTTCTCGGCGGCCAGCTCAAGCTGCCAGCCAATGCGCTGCTCGGCAAAAAATGTCGACCAGCGACGCTGCCAGGCATTAGGCTGTGGCGTGGTGGAGAGATCGTTGTCAAAATCGAGACCAAACTGCGGCTGGTCGCTCCATTGATGCAGGCGCGCTAGCTGTTGGCCAAGGATGAACGCATTATGGGCATCCAGCGGACGGGCAGGGAGATACTCCATCACCAGGAAACTGTAGTCGCGGTCGCTTCCCACGGCCAGAACCTGCGGGACCGTGACCGTGTTACTGCGGGACAACAGCTCCAGCTGGTCGGCTTCGGCGGTAAATATTGGAAGCAGCTCTCGCTCATCGCATTTAACGAAAAGATCGCGCCCTGCGTAGCGTAAATGCCACGCGGCATGGATCTCACCGCCTGGCAGTTCGTTACGCAGTTCAATTTCACCTTCACCCAGCTGCTCACGTAAAAGATGACTGATAGCCTGCCACATGTTGTCTCTCCCATGTTGTCTGCCAGATCATAAAGTTAGCGCATAACTGCGGTAAAAAAATACGAACTAACGCACACCTGAGCGGTTTAAATCCATGCAGCGCACTTATTGTTCTTTTTTCCGCCAGCTTTCCCAGGTATCCACGTCAATCTCTGCAGGCTTGTCGGTCACGCTCTCCACCAGACTGGCGGCAAGCGCATGAACCTCTTCCTGGCTCAGGGCACCGATCAGACCAAATGCCAGGGTGCCTAAATCATGAATATTGCCCTCATCATCCGCCAGCGTGAGGAGAAAATTAGCCCGCGTGAACGCGTTGTTGAGCTCATTCAGCTCGGTCAGCGATGCTTCATGAAGGTTGATGGTCACGACGTAGCGTGTGATATCACCACTGCTCATAATTCACCTCATTGTTATCATAGAAGTTTTCTTAGCATAGTCGATAGTTTGCGTTTGGCGACTCAGAGACGACATTCCCCTCCGTAAAGACGAAGGGGAACGGGCGTTAATCTCGCGACAGGTAATCGACGATTTTTTGCGTATCGGAAAGCGAACAGAGACGCGTGCCCTGGTTGATGGTTGCGGCGCTACCTGCTGCTACGCCGTAGCGTGTCATTTCCAGCAGAGACGCGCCCTGCGCCAGTTTTAGCGTCATCGCACCCACCATGCTATCGCCAGCGCCAACCGTGCTCTGACTCTTCATCGGCGGTGGGACAACCTGAACGCACGACGCTTCATCGACTGCCAGCGCTCCCTGAGGGCCAAGGGAGACGACCACGCGTCGCGCTTTGCCGCTGCGTACCAGCTCCTGCGCGGCGGTGCGAACATCATCGGGCTGCGTCAGTTCACGGTTGACCAGCGCGCTTAACTCTTTCTGGTTGGGTTTCACCAGCTCAAGATTACCTGGCACCAGAGCCGCCTGCAGGGCCTCGCCGCTGCTGTCGACAATGCAGTGGATACCGCGTTGCTGTACCGCCTGAATCAGCGCCGTTAATTTTTCCGTGCTTACGCCGGGCGGCAGACTGCCGCTGACCACCAGCAGCGCGCCGCTTTCTATCGTCAGCACTTTCTCTTCAAGCTGACGAAACTCGTCATCGCTGAGTTTCGCGCCCGGCATGACAAAACGGTACTGCTCGCCACTGGATCCCACGTGGACATGCAGGTTTTGCCGCGTCCAGTCTTTGGCCTCGACGGTCTCTACGGCCACCTGTTCCTCGGCCAGCAGAGAGACCAGGTGTTCACCGGTGGCACCACCTGCGGGGAAAATTGCCGTGGCTTTGCCGCCGAGATGATTAATTGCGCGCGCCACGTTGATCCCGCCGCCGCCGGGCTCAAAGACCGGAGCGCTACAGCGCAATTTACCTTCCGGGTAAATCTGCGGCGTCTGGGTGGCTGAATCAAGGGAAGGGGAGAGCGTCAGGGTGTAGATAGAAACCATCATTACCTCCTTTTAGCATGGGCTCTTATTAGTCTGGCACCATTTTTCAGGAAGGCAATCTAAATAACAGTATGATTTTAAATATGAATACTAACGAAAAGTGAGGCGGGAGATATATAAAATAAAACGCTCTTTGAGATCGTTCTTATTCAAAAAATGAAATAAGAAAACATTGCTATGTTATTTGCGGCTTTTTATAATTTGTTACCTTTCTCTGGACGCCTTGTCATTGATCCTCAAGAAAGATTCCGGGACCGTGTGGTCTCTTTTTTTGTTGTACGGACTCCTTAATAAAATGAAGCTTTTAAAGACAGTGCCCGCTGCACTGATGCTGGCGGGTGGCGTGTTTGCGGCTATGAACGCGACCGCCGATGATACCGTTTTTACTGTCATGGACGATCCCTCCACCGCGAAAAAACCGTTTGAAGGTAACCTGAACGCTGGGTACCTGGCACAATCCGGTAACACCAAAAGCTCTTCTCTGACGGCGGACAGTACGCTCACCTGGTACGGTAACACCACCGCCTGGTCTCTGTGGGGTAATGCCAGCAACACTTCCGCTAATGACGAACGTTCTTCCGAGAAATATGCGGTAGGCGGACGTAGCCGTTACAACATGACCGACTATGACTACCTGTTTGGTCAGGCAAGCTGGTTAACCGACCGTTACAACGGTTATCGTGAGCGTGATGTGTTCACCGCCGGTTATGGTCGCCAGTTCCTGAATGGTCCGGTACATAGTCTTCGTTTTGAATTCGGTCCAGGGGTGCGTTATGACGAGTACACCAATGGAGATACCAAAACTCAACCGCTCGGTTACGCTTCCGGTACCTATGCCTGGCAGATGACTGACAATACAAAATTTACGCAGGGTGTTTCTGTATTTGGTGCCGACGATACCACGCTGAACTCTGAGACGGCGCTGAACGTGGCTATCAACGAACACTTTGGTCTGAAAGTCGCCTACAACGTGACCTGGAACTCTTCACCACCAGAATCTGCGCCGGATCACACCGACCGCAGAACCACGGTTTCACTGGGTTATAGAATGTAATGAAGACGGGCCGATGCTAATGTCGGCCCGTTTATTAAATCTGGTCTTTTGACGTCCCTTCTGATGACCTGTATTCGCCCCCTAGCCCCAAATCATTGCCGCCCAACGGAGCAGCAGCATTGCACCGCAGATGGCAATTAGCACTAGCACCATTTTCCAGTGTTTTACGGCAAATCGTTTTGTTGGCATAACCTAATCCTTGTTCGTTGATACCCACAGTCTACCAAACAGGGCCGAAATATGCCCCTTCTCGGGATCGATTGGGTTATGCCAGCGCAGGATTCGGCTCAGAACCAGTGGAATCGTTCGGCGAGAATCAACAATAAACCTGTGGCGGAAAGGATGTTCAATATCACAACCGTTCTACTGGATACGTTCATGGTATGCACCTTTGGGTTTAAAGACCTGTTCAAGAGTAGCCCAGCATCTTTGAAATGCGAGCGCAGTGGAGAAGCAACCTGCAAATTCGTGCGAAAGCGCCAGCCCATCAATCTGGCCGCAGAGGGTGCAATCTCCTTGCCGTTAGTGTTAACATTACGTCGCTTGCCGTAAATCCACATTAATCTGAATTCGGCTGGTGAATGATGACGAACCAATTTGACGATTGTTGGTCAGATGGTTTCGTAATCTATTGTCAAATCACGATTATTTTCTTTGTATATGCTCTTATGTGTGGGGCATCACTGCAAATAAGGATATAAAATGCCTGTAATTACTCTTCCTGATGGCAGCCAACGCCATTTCGACCGTGCTGTTAGCCCAATGGATGTTGCCCTGGACATTGGTCCTGGTCTCGCGAAAGCGACTATTGCTGGCCGCGTTAACGGTGAGCTGGTGGATGCCTCCGATCTGATCGAAAACGATGCGACGCTAGCCATCATCACCGCGAAAGACGAAGAAGGTCTGGAGATCATTCGTCACTCCTGCGCGCACCTGTTAGGCCATGCCATCAAACAGCTGTGGCCAAACACCAAAATGGCGATCGGTCCGGTTATCGACAATGGTTTCTACTATGACGTTGACCTTGACCACACCCTGACTCAGGAAGATATCGACGCGCTCGAAAAACGCATGCACGAGCTCGCCGAAACGAACTATGACGTCATCAAGAAGAAAGTCAGCTGGCACGAAGCGCGTGAAACCTTCGTGAAGCGCGGCGAGAGCTACAAGGTCTCTATTCTTGACGAAAACATTTCGCATGATGACAAGCCTGGCTTGTACCATCACGAAGAATACGTCGACATGTGCCGTGGACCGCACGTGCCGAACATGCGCTTCTGTCATCACTTTAAGCTGATGAAGATCGCGGGCGCCTACTGGCGTGGCGACAGCAACAACAAGATGTTGCAGCGTATCTATGGTACCGCGTGGGCCGATAAAAAAGCCCTGAATGCATACCTGCTGCGCCTGGAAGAGGCGGCGAAGCGTGACCACCGTAAAATTGGCAAGCAGCTTGACCTGTACCACATGCAGGAAGAAGCGCCGGGTATGGTGTTCTGGCATAACGACGGCTGGACCATCTTCCGTGAACTGGAAACTTTCGTACGCTCCAAGCTGAAAGAGTATCAGTATCAGGAAGTAAAAGGCCCGTTCATGATGGACCGTGTGCTGTGGGAAAAAACCGGCCACTGGGACAACTATAAAGATGCGATGTTTACCACCTCGTCTGAGAACCGTGAATACTGCATTAAGCCAATGAACTGCCCGGGCCACGTTCAGATCTTCAACCAGGGTCTGAAATCCTACCGCGACCTGCCGCTGCGTATGGCGGAGTTCGGTAGCTGCCACCGTAACGAGCCATCAGGTGCGCTGCACGGTCTGATGCGTGTTCGTGGTTTTACTCAGGATGATGCACATATCTTCTGTACTGAAGATCAGGTCCGTGACGAAGTTAACGCCTGTATTCGTATGGTCTACGATATGTACAGCACCTTTGGCTTCGAGAAGATCGTGGTCAAACTCTCAACGCGACCGGAAAAACGTATTGGTAGCGATGAGACCTGGGATCGCGCAGAAGCGGATCTCGCCGTGGCGCTGGAAGAGAACGGCATTCCGTTCGAGTACCAGCTGGGCGAGGGCGCATTCTACGGTCCGAAAATTGAATTTACCCTGTATGACTGCCTCGATCGCGCATGGCAGTGCGGTACTGTACAGCTGGACTTCTCCCTGCCGCAGCGTTTAAGCGCCTCTTATGTTGGCGAAGACAACGAGCGTCAGGTACCGGTAATGATTCACCGTGCAATCCTCGGTTCTCTGGAGCGCTTCATCGGCATCCTGACCGAAGAGTTCGCTGGCTTCTTCCCAACCTGGCTTGCGCCGGTGCAGGTCGTGGTGATGAACATTACCGATTCTCAGGCGGATTACGTTAAAGAATTGACGCAGAAACTGCAAAATGCGGGCATTCGCGTAAAAGCAGACTTGAGAAATGAGAAGATTGGCTTTAAAATCCGCGAGCACACTTTACGTCGTGTCCCGTATATGTTGGTCTGTGGTGATAAAGAGGTGGAAGCAGGCAAAGTTGCCGTTCGCACCCGCCGTGGTAAAGACCTGGGCAGCCTGGACGTAAGTGAAGTGATTGAGAAGCTGCAACAAGAGATTCGCAGCCGCAGTCTTCAACAACTGGAGGAATAAGGTATTAAAGGCGGAAAACGAGTTCAAACGGCACGTCCGAATCGTATCAATGGCGAGATTCGCGCCCAGGAAGTTCGCTTAACAGATCTTGAAGGTGAACCACTGGGGATTGTGAGTCTGAGAGAAGCGATCGAAAAAGCTGAAGAAGCTGGAGTAGATTTAGTTGAAATCAGCCCTAACGCCGAACCGCCAGTTTGTCGTATCATGGACTACGGCAAGTTCCTTTATGAAAAGAGTAAGTCTTCTAAGGAACAGAAGAAGAAGCAAAAAGTTATCCAGGTTAAGGAAATCAAATTCCGTCCTGGTACCGACGATGGCGATTATCAGGTAAAACTCCGCAGCCTGATTCGCTTTCTGGAAGATGGCGATAAGGCCAAGATCACACTGCGTTTCCGCGGTCGTGAGATGGCCCACCAACAGATTGGTATGGAAGTGCTTAACCGCGTCCGTGACGATCTGAGTGAACTGGCAGTAGTCGAATCCTTCCCTACGAAGATCGAAGGCCGCCAGATGATCATGGTGCTCGCTCCTAAGAAGAAACAGTAAGGCCTTCAAGCAGCAAAACCTGTGGAGCCTTCGGGTTTCATAGGTTTTGTTCGCCTATGTTTCGTTTATTTAACAATGCGAAGTGGAAGTTATTAAGATGCCAAAAATTAAGACCGTACGCGGTGCTGCTAAGCGCTTCAAAAAAACCGGTGGTGGTGGATTTAAGCGTAAGCACGCAAACCTGCGTCATATTCTGACCAAAAAATCTACTAAGCGTAAACGTCACCTGCGTCCAAAAGGCCTTGTTTCTAAAGGCGATCTGGGTCTGGTTATCGCGTGCCTGCCGTACGCATAAGCCGTTAACGTTTAATTTTTTTACTAAGAATATAGATACAGGAGAGCACATATGGCTCGCGTAAAACGTGGTGTAATTGCACGTGCACGTCACAAGAAAATTTTGAAACAAGCTAAAGGCTACTATGGTGCGCGTTCACGCGTTTACCGCGTTGCCTTCCAGGCTGTTATCAAAGCAGGTCAGTACGCTTACCGTGACCGTCGTCAGCGTAAGCGTCAGTTCCGTCAACTGTGGATTGCGCGTATCAACGCAGCAGCACGTCAGAACGGTATTTCTTACAGCAAATTCATCAACGGCCTGAAAAAAGCCTCTGTTGAAATCGACCGTAAGATCCTGGCTGACATCGCAGTATTCGACAAAGTAGCTTTCACCGCTCTGGTCGAAAAAGCGAAAGCAGCACTGGCATAAGCCAGTTGAGAGAGGGGGCCTGGCTCCCTCTTTTCATTTAACACCATCAGAAGATTGACATTTATCCGTCCAGGCTTTTCAATAAGGTCTTAACGGTTTCTACCAGACAAGGTAACGCAAGCATGAATGCTGCTATTTTCCGCTTCTTCTTTTACTTTAGCACCTGATTTCAGGAGGCTAGCGCGTGAAAGATGAAACGAAAAACAGCGCCAGATAAGCCTCCCGATGGAGGCTTTTTTTGTGCCTGAATTTGAGAGAATAACTCCACCAAATCGGTGTCTGCACCGACATAATGAGGAAAATCATGTCACATCTCGCAGAGCTGGTTGCCAGTGCAACAGCCGCCATTAATCAGGCCTCAGATGTTGCCGCGTTAGACAATGTCCGCGTCGAATATCTTGGGAAGAAAGGGCACTTGACCCTTCAAATGACAACCCTGCGTGAGCTGCCGCCAGAAGATCGCCCGGCAGCGGGGGCGGTGATTAACGAAGCCAAAGAGCAGGTACAGCAGGCGCTAAACGCGCGCAAAGCCGAGCTGGAAAGCGCGGTGCTGAATGCGCGTCTGGCCGCAGAGACGATTGACGTTTCTCTGCCGGGTCGCCGTATCGAAAACGGCGGTCTGCACCCGGTTACCCGCACCATCGATCGCATTGAAAGTTTCTTCGGTGAGCTCGGCTTTACCGTGGCGACTGGCCCGGAAATCGAAGATGATTACCATAACTTCGACGCCCTGAACATTCCTGGCCATCATCCGGCACGCGCTGACCACGACACTTTTTGGTTCGACGCTACGCGTCTGCTGCGTACTCAGACCTCCGGCGTTCAGATCCGTACCATGAAGGATCAGGAGCCGCCAATCCGTATTATCGCGCCGGGCCGCGTCTATCGTAACGACTACGATCAGACCCACACCCCAATGTTCCATCAGATGGAAGGTCTGATTGTTGATAAAAACATCAGCTTCACCAACCTGAAGGGCACGCTGCATGATTTCCTGAACAACTTTTTTGAGGAAGATCTGCAGGTTCGTTTCCGTCCGTCCTACTTCCCGTTCACCGAACCGTCTGCGGAAGTTGACGTGATGGGTAAAAACGGCAAATGGCTGGAAGTACTGGGCTGCGGCATGGTGCACCCAAACGTGCTGCGCAACGTGGGTATCGATCCGGAAGTTTACTCCGGCTTTGCCTTCGGCATGGGCATGGAGCGTTTGACCATGCTGCGCTACGGCGTGACCGACTTACGTGCATTCTTCGAAAACGATCTGCGTTTCCTCAAACAGTTTAAATAAGGGCAGGACAGAACAATGAAATTCAGTGAACTGTGGTTACGCGAGTGGGTGAACACCACGCTGGACAGCGACGCGCTTTCTAACCAGATCACCATGGCGGGTCTGGAAGTCGACGGCGTTGAGCCGGTTTCCGGTGCATTCAACGGCGTGGTCGTCGGCGAAGTGGTCGAGTGCGGTCAGCACCCTAACGCTGACAAACTGCGCGTAACAAAAGTAAACGTGGGCGGTGAACGTCTGCTGGATATCGTCTGCGGTGCGCCAAACTGCCGTCAGGGCCTGAAGGTAGCCGTGGCGACCGTCGGTGCAGTGCTGCCGGGTGATTTCAAAATTAAAGCGGCTAAGCTGCGCGGTGAGCCGTCTGAGGGCATGCTGTGCTCCTTCTCCGAGCTGGGTATTTCCGACGATCACAACGGCATCATTGAGCTGCCGCTGGATGCGCCAATCGGCACCGATATCCGTGAATACCTGAAGCTTGATGACAACACCATCGAAATCAGCGTCACGCCAAACCGTGCAGACTGCTTAGGTATCATCGGCGTGGCGCGCGACGTGGCCGTGCTGAACCAGACCGAACTGAACGCGCCGGACATTGCGCCGGTTGAAGCGACCATCAGTGACGTGCTGCCTATTCAGGTTGACGCTGCGGATGCTTGCCCGCGCTACCTCGGTCGCGTGGTAAAAGGCATCAACGTTAAAGCGCCAACCCCGCTGTGGATGAAGGAGAAGCTGCGTCGCTGCGGTATCCGCTCTATCGACGCCGTGGTTGACGTGACCAACTACGTTCTGCTGGAGCTGGGCCAGCCAATGCACGCGTTCGATAAAGATCGTATCGACGGCGGCATCGTTGTGCGCATGGCGAAAGAGGGCGAAACCCTGGTTCTGCTGGACGGCAGCGAAGCGAAACTGAACGCCGACACCCTGGTGATTGCCGATCGCAGCAAAGCGCTGGCAATGGGCGGTATCTTCGGGGGCGAGCATTCGGGCGTCAACGATGAGACGCAAAACGTCCTGCTGGAATGCGCGTTCTTCAGTCCGCTCTCCATCACCGGTCGCGCACGCCGTCACGGCCTGCATACCGATGCCTCCCACCGCTACGAGCGCGGCGTTGACCCGGCGCTGCAGTACAAAGCGATGGAACGTGCGACCCGCCTGCTGATCGACATCTGCGGCGGTGATGCGGGCCCGGTTATCGATGTCACCAACGAAGCGACCCTGCCGAAGCGCGCAACTATCACCCTGCGCCGCAGCAAGCTGGATCGCCTGATTGGTCACCACGTTGCCGATGCTCAGGTGACCGACATCCTGAAACGTCTGGGCTGTGAAGTGACCGAAGGCCAGGACGAGTGGAAAGCCGTTGCGCCATCATGGCGTTTCGACATGGAAATTGAAGAAGATCTGGTGGAAGAAGTGGCCCGCGTTTACGGCTACAACAACATCCCTGACGAGCCTGTCCAGGCCGGTCTGGTGATGGGCACCCACCGTGAAGCCGACCTGTCCCTGAAGCGTGTGAAAACCATGCTGAACGACAAAGGCTATCAGGAAGTGATCACCTACAGCTTTGTTGATCCAAAGCTACAGCAGCTGATCCACCCGGGCCAGGAGGCGCTGATCCTGCCAAGCCCAATCTCCAGCGAAATGTCCGCGATGCGTCTGTCCCTGTGGACGGGCCTGCTGGGAACTATCGTTTATAACCAGAATCGCCAGCAAAACCGCGTGCGAATTTTCGAAAGCGGTTTGCGCTTTGTACCGGATAATCAGGCAAATTTAGGCATCCGTCAGGATCTCATGCTGGCTGGCGCCATCAGCGGCAACCGCTATGAAGAGCACTGGGACCTGGCAAAAGGCACGGTTGATTTCTACGATATGAAGGGCGATCTGGAAGCGATTCTGGATCTGACCGGTAAATTATCTGAAATTGAATTCCGCGCAGAAGCCATCCCGGCTCTGCATCCGGGCCAGAGCGCAGCCATCTATTTAGACGGCAAACGCGTTGGTTTTATTGGGGTTGTTCACCCTGAGCTGGAGCGCAAGCTGGACCTGAACGGCCGTACCATCGTGTTCGAGCTGGAATGGAACCCGGTGGCTGACCGCGTGATTCCTCAGGCTCAGGACGTCTCCCGCTTCCCGGCAAACCGCCGTGATATCGCGGTTGTAGTCGCGGAAAATGTGCCTGCAGCAGATATTTTGGCCGAATGTAAGAAAGTTGGCGTAAATCAGGTAGTTGGCGTAAACTTATTTGACGTGTACCGCGGCAAGGGCGTAGCAGAAGGTTTCAAGAGCCTCGCTATTAGCCTTATCCTTCAGGATACCAGCCGTACACTCGAAGAAGAGGAGATTGCCGCTACCGTCGCCAAATGTGTAGAGGCATTAAAAGAGCGATTCCAGGCATCATTGAGGGATTGAACCTATGGCGCTTACAAAAGCTGAAATGTCAGAATATCTGTTTGATAAGCTTGGGCTTAGCAAACGGGATGCCAAAGAGCTGGTAGAGCTGTTTTTCGAAGAGATCCGTCGTGCTCTGGAAAATGGTGAGCAGGTAAAACTCTCCGGTTTTGGCAATTTTGATTTGCGAGACAAAAACCAACGTCCGGGCCGCAACCCGAAGACGGGGGAAGATATTCCCATTACAGCCCGCCGCGTGGTGACCTTCAGACCCGGCCAGAAGTTGAAAAGCCGTGTCGAAAACGCAACGCCTAAAGCAGAGTAATATGAACTAACTAAAAAGGCCGCCCCCGCGGCCTTTTTTCTTTGCCCTCTTCGGCAAACCCACCGTAAAATCAATTACATCTCACGCGACTAAAACCATAAACATGCTTGATTATGCCTATCACCAGCACCGTTCCGATCGGCGTCACCTGCTTTTGCTGGTGCTGTTGCTCATTGTCGCCGCCGGCGTGAGCCTCTGCGCGGGCGACAGATGGATCGGGCCTGAAAGCTGGTGGGGGCCGGACGGGCAGCTCTTCGTCTGGCAAATTCGCCTGCCGCGCACCGTCGCGGTGGTTCTGGTCGGTGCCGCGCTGGCGCTGTGCGGTACCATAATGCAGGCGTTGTTTGAAAACCCTCTCGCGGAGCCCGGGCTGCTCGGCGTGTCGAACGGCGCAGGCGTAGGACTGATTGCAGCGGTGATGGTGGGCGGGGGAGAACTTTCCGGATGGAGTATTAGCCTGAGCGCTATTCTCGGTGCACTGCTGATCACAGCGATCCTTCTGCGCTTCGCCAGACGGCATTTATCAACCAGCCGTCTGCTGCTTGCCGGCGTGGCGCTGGGGATTATCTGTAGCGCGTTGATGACCTGGGCGGTCTACTTCTCAACGTCCTTTGACTTGCGTCAGCTCATGTACTGGATGATGGGCGGCTTTGGGGGCGTTGACTGGCACCAGGGCTGGCTGATGGCGCTGCTGGTACCGGTCATCGTGTGGGCGGCCCTGCAGGCGCAGCCGCTGAATATGCTCGCGCTGGGTGAAACCTCTGCCCGCCAGCTCGGCATGCCGATTGGATTCTGGCGTAATGTGCTGGTAATAGCCATTGGCTGGCTGGTCGGAGTCAGCGTGGCTCTGGCGGGCGCGATCGGTTTTATCGGGCTGGTGATTCCGCACATGCTGCGTCTGTGTGGCCTCACTGACCATCGAACCCTGCTTCCGGCATCGGCGGTTGCCGGGGCCGTCACGCTGCTGGTGGCAGATATCATCGCCCGGCTTGCCCTGACGGCCGCAGAGCTGCCGATTGGCGTGGTGACCGCCACGCTGGGCGCGCCGGTATTTATCTGGCTACTATTAAAAGCTGGACGTTAAAAACTACCCGTAAGACAACCTGAGGGAATGCTATGCAGTCTGATATCCTGAATACCGAAGTGACCACCATTGATGGCGATAACACCACGCTGGAAGGCTACAAAGGCAACGTGTTACTTATCGTCAACGTGGCATCCAAATGTGGCCTGACGCCGCAGTACGAGCAGCTGGAAAACATTCAGAAGGCCTGGGAGAAAGACGGTTTCACCGTGCTGGGCTTCCCGTGCAACCAGTTCCTGGGCCAGGAGCCTGGCAGCGAAGAGGAGATTAAAACCTTCTGCAGCACCACCTATGGCGTGACGTTCCCGATGTTCAGCAAAATCGATGTCAACGGTGAAGATCGCCATCCGCTGTATGCGAAGCTGGTCGCTGCCGCGCCGAAGGCCGTTGCGCCGGAAGGAAGCGGTTTTTATGAACGTATGGCCAGCAAAGGCCGCGCACCGCTTTACCCGGACGATATCCTGTGGAATTTTGAAAAATTCCTGATTGGCCGTGACGGCCAGGTCGTTCAGCGTTTTTCGCCGGATATGACCCCTGAGGATCCGATCGTAATGGAATCGATCAAGCTGGCGCTGGCGAAATAATGTCGTTGCTGATGCAGCTCACTGGCGTTGCCGAGAGAGGACGTCTGGAGCCGATAACCGGAACCATCAATGCGGGAGAAATCCTGCATCTTGTCGGGCCAAACGGCGCAGGGAAAAGCACGCTGCTGGCAAGAATGGCAGGCATGACCGACGGAGAAGGGCAGATCGCGCTGCTGGAGCATACGCTTGCCGACTGGTCACCGATTTCACTGGCGCATCGGCGCAGTTACCTCGTGCAGCAGCAGGTGCCGCCCTTTGCGATGCCGGTCTGGCACTATCTGATGCTGCATTTGCACGACAAACAACAAACGTCACTGTTGACGGACGTGGCCGCGGCTCTGGGGCTGGAAGATAAACTGTCCCGGCATGCCAGCCAGCTTTCCGGTGGAGAGTGGCAGCGGGTGCGTCTGGCTGCAGTCATACTTCAGATCCACCCGGCAGGTAATCCTCACGGGCGGATGCTGCTTCTTGATGAGCCCATGAGCGGTCTGGACGTGGCGCAGCAGGCGGCACTGGATACGCTGTTAAGCACCCTCAGCCGAAAAGGTATCGCCGTGGTGATGAGCAGTCATGACCTCAACCATACACTGCGTCATGCCCACCGGGTGTGGCTGCTTTCGCAGGGCAAGATGATCGCCAGCGGTACTCGGGAACAGGTTCTTACACCGCATCATCTTGCCTGCGCGTACAATATGTCGTTCCGCAGGCTGGATATAGAGGGGCATAAGATGCTGATTTCTACCGGGCAGACGTAACCGTTTCTTGCCTCATAGCACAATTGCACGCTAAATTACGAAAAGAACAAAAAAAGCAGAGGATTCGTCTGAAATGCGATTCTGGTTTATCCTGATGGCCGCACTCTTTCTTGCGGGATGCAGTAGCCATCGTGCGCCGCCGCCTAACCCACGACTTTCAGATTCGATCACCGTCATTGCCAGCCTCAACGATCAGCTGAGCAACTGGCGCGGTACGCCTTATCGCTACGGCGGCATGAGCCGCGGCGGCGTAGATTGTTCCGGCTTCGTTCTGATGACGTTTCGCGACAAGTTTGATTTACAGCTTCCGCGCGAAACGCGTAAGCAGGCAGAAATTGGCACTGAAATTGATAAAGACGATCTTCTGCCCGGGGACCTGGTTTTCTTCAAAACCGGATCGGGTGAAAGCGGTCTTCATGTGGGCATATATGATACGGACAATCAGTTTATTCACGCCTCGACCAGTCGCGGCGTGATGCGCTCTTCTCTGGATAATGTTTACTGGCGTAAAAATTTCTGGCAGGCACGACGTATATAGTCTTTGTCAGATACTTCTCTTATGACGGCATGGTATCTAATAAATCATGCCGTTTTTCTCAAATAAGATGCTTAAAGTTAAATTTATCTGAAATTAGCGAATTCTGTATGTGTCTGTTTTATCTAAAACTGGCTATTAATCGGCAACCAGGATAAAATTATTTTAGATTCAGGGATAAATCTGAAAATAATTACGGAACTAATGAAATTAATCTTATTAAAATCAAGACAGTGGAATTGTGTCGGCAATTGCTCCAGGATGTCCTCTCTCATCTTTAATGCGGAGCGAGTTCAATGATTATTACGCTAGATAATGCTTACCAGTCTGAACTGCTGCTTCTGCCTGCCCGTAATAGCGCAGGGGAGCTTAAAGGTTTAGAGGTTCTGGTTAACTTTACTGGCGTCGGCAGCGATGTGAGGATCCCCACCGAGCTCGTTATCCCTCGGCTTTCAGCAGCTGAAGAGTTAGTGCTGTTTAACGAAAAACTGCAATTGCTTGATACCTGTAAACTGTTTTTTATTCAGCATCAGCTAATTGCATGGATCAATATTACACCTGCAATAGTTGAATTTTTATTAAGTAATGGAAACGCTGTTTCAATCCTTGAGCGTTATCCCTTTCTTGAGTTTACTGTTAATGAGAATTATCCAGGTTTAAATAACGGAAAGGACGATCTGCAGCTGGCGAGAATGGCAATCCATTTCCCGTTGGTCCTGGCAAACTTTGGCGCTGGTGCCGCATCGCTCAAAGCGGTCTATGATGGATTATTTAAACGGGTCATCCTCGATAAAGGGTTCATTCAGCAGCGTGCCCCGCAGCTCTCTTTTGAGCCCTTTATGCGCGCCATCCTCTGGCAAATCACACCGCACTGCCAGTCAGTGATCGTCTCGGGCATTGACGACCACGGCCTGCTGCAACGCGTTTTGTCCTTCAATTTTGGCGCCATGCAGGGCGCACTCTGGCCTGCCGTCTCTGCGGAGCACGTTACTACGCTGGTTCAGCAGCGATAACCCTTGCTTTCGCCCGTGTTTAAGTCCGGGTAAACCCTCTACACTAAAAGCAGGAGGACTTATGACCCTGTCTTTTACTGCTCACTGGCATGACGAGTTGCCTGGCTTTTACACCGCACTCAAACCAACACCGTTACAAAATTCACGCCTTATCTGGCATAACGATTTGCTGGCAGAAGAACTGGCCATTCCACCTGACCTGTTTCAGCGTTCAGAGGGCGCAGGCGTCTGGGGCGGTGAAATGCTTCTCGCCGGGATGCAACCTCTGGCTCAGGTCTATAGCGGACATCAGTTCGGCGTCTGGGCGGGGCAGCTCGGCGACGGCAGGGGGATCCTGCTCGGTGAACAACGGCTTCCCAACGGGGGAACGGTTGACTGGCACCTGAAAGGGGCTGGCCTTACTCCCTATTCGCGAATGGGCGACGGGCGGGCGGTACTGCGTTCAACGATTCGCGAGTGCCTTGCGTCCGAAGCGATGCATGCCCTGGGTATTCCCACTACGCGCGCGCTGTCGATCGTTACCAGCGACACGCCGGTTGCGCGCGAAACCGTGGAAAAAGGGGCAATGCTGATGCGTATCGCGCAAAGCCATCTGCGCTTTGGCCATTTTGAGCACTTTTACTATCGTCGCGAGCCGGAAAAGGTGCGCCAGCTGGCAGACTTTGCCATTCGTCACCACTGGCCGCATTTGCAGGATGAGGCGGATAAATACGTTCTCTGGTTCAGGGATGTGGTGGCCCGTACCGCAACCCTGATTGCCCGCTGGCAAACGGTGGGCTTTGCGCATGGCGTCATGAATACGGACAACATGTCGATCCTCGGGCTGACCTTTGATTACGGTCCGTTTGGTTTCCTGGACGATTATCAGCCAGGGTATATCTGCAACCACTCCGACTATCAGGGACGTTACAGCTTTGACAATCAGCCAGCTGTTGGTCTGTGGAACCTGCAGCGGCTTGCGCAGACCCTGTCGCCGTTCATCGACGTAGATGCCCTCAACGATGCGCTCGACAGCTATCAGGACATATTGCTGCGAGAATATGGCACGCTGATGCGCAACAAGCTGGGGCTGCTGACGCAGGAGAAGGGCGATAACGACATCCTCAATGGCCTGTTTGCCCTGATGGCGCGCGAGGGCAGCGATTACACGCGCACCTTCCGGATGCTGGGGCAGACGGAGCAGCACAGCGCCGCCTCGCCGCTGCGCGATGAGTTTATTGACAGACAGGCGTTTGACGACTGGTTTGCATCGTACCGCGCGCGGCTGCGGCAGGAGCCGGTGGATGACGAGACCCGCCAGACGCAGATGAACGCAACGAACCCCGCGATGGTGTTGCGCAACTGGCTGGCGCAGCGGGCGATTGAACAGGCAGAGAAGGGCGAATACGAGGAGCTACACCGCTTGCATGTGGCGCTGCGCACGCCGTTTGCCGACAGGGATGATGACTACGTCAGCCGCCCGCCTGACTGGGGCAAGCGGCTGGAGGTCAGCTGCTCAAGCTAGCGATTTTTGCCGGGTGGCAGCTTCGCCTTACCCGGCTTGCAAATCACTGCGCAACCCATCCGCCATCCATATTCAACGCGGCGCCGCGAACGTTTACGGCGCTGTCGCTGCACAAAAACAGCGCCAGTTCACCCAGCTGCTCCGGGGTGACAAACTCGCCAGAAGGTTGTTTCTCTGCAAGGAGCAGATCGCGAGCCTGCTCCGGCGGTACGCCCTCAGCGATACGTTGATCGATTTGCTGTTGCACCAGCGGCGTCAGTACCCAGCCCGGGCAGATGGTATTGGCGGTAATGCCGGTGCGGGCGGTTTCCAGCGCCAGCGATTTCGTAAAGCCCACTACGCCATGCTTGGCGGCAACGTAGGCTGACTTCTCTTTTGACGCGACCAGCCCGTGAACCGAGGCGATATTAATGATGCGTCCCCAGTTTTTCTCGCGCATGGCGGGCAGCGCCAGCCGGCTGGTGTGAAATACCGAGGAGAGATTAATGGCGATAATGTCGTTCCATTTCTCCACCGGAAACGCGTCAACCGGGGCGACATGCTGTATCCCGGCGTTGTTGACAAGAATGTCCACGCCGCCAAACTGCGATTCGGCGTAGCGCATCATGGCTTCAATTTGCAGCACGTCACGCAGGTCAGCATCGTGATAGCCCGGCTTTTTGCCCAGTTGCGCAATCTCTTCTCTTGCTGATTCGCTGTCGCCGAAACCGTTGAGGATCAGCTGTGCCCCGGCCTTCGCCAGCACGCGGGCGATCCCAAGGCCAATGCCGCTGGTCGAGCCTGTCACCAGTGCGGTTTTACCGTTCAGATTCATCTTTTTCTCCTTACACAATGCCGGTCAGATAGAACACGGCAATAACAAAAAGCACTGCCAGACTTTTAATGATGGTGATTGCGAAAATGCCGCCGTAGGCCTGACGATGGCTCAGGCCGGTAATCGCCAGCAGGGTAATCACCGCCCCGTTATGGGGTAGGGTATCCATCCCCCCGCTCGCCATTGAAGCCACGCGGTGCAGCACCTCCAGAGGGATATTGGCGGCGTGGGCGGCGGCGACAAACGAGTCGGCCATGGCGGCGAGGGCAATACTCATCCCGCCGGACGCCGAGCCGGTGATCCCCGCAAGCACCGTCACGCTGATGGCCTCATTCAGCAGCGGATTCGGGATGGTCGCCAGCGCTTTGGATAACACCAGGAAACCGGGCAGGGCGGCGATAACCGCGCCGAAACCGTATTCCGAGGCGGTATTCATCGCCGCCAGAATGGCACCGCTCACCGCGGTCCGGCTGCCTTCAGCCAGACGACCCCGGATATTGCGAAAGCCAAAAATCAGCACCAGCACGATACCTGAAATCAGGGCCGCCTCCACGGCCCAGATGGCGGTAATTTTGCCCACCTCGGTCACAATCGGTTTCGCCAGGCCGGGCAGAGTAAGCTCGTGAGTCGTGCCGTACCAGCCTGGGATCCAGCGAGTAAACAGCAGGTTCAGTATGCCCACCACCAGCAGCGGGGAGATGGCAATTAGCGGATGCGGGAGGTTAATGTTATCCGGCGTTTCGGGTTCATTTTTCAGATCCGTGCCGTAGCCCTCGTTGTTATTGAACGCCTTACGACGCTGGCGCTCCAGCCAGAGCAGGCCAAAGACGATAATAAACAGAGAGCCAATCAGCCCAAGCCACGGTGCGGCCCAGGCGTTCGTACCAAAGAAGCTGGTGGGGATGATATTCTGGATCTGCGGCGTGCCGGGCAGGGCGTCCATGGTAAACGAAAACGCCCCCAGCGCCACGGTGGCCGGGATCAGCCGCTTAGGGATGCCGCTCTGGCGGAACAGTTCCGCGGCGAAAGGGTAAACCGCAAACGCCACCACGAACAGCGACACGCCGCCGTAGGTTAACAGCGCACACACCAGGACGATCACCGGAATAGCGTGGCGACGACCGAGGATCTGAATCGCGGCGGCGACGATGGAGCGTGAGAAACCGGAAAGCTCAATCAGCTTGCCGAAAACGGCCCCCAGCAGAAACACCGGGAAGTAGAGCTTGACGAAGCCGACCATCTTTTCCATAAACAGGCCGGTAAACGTCGGGCCGACGGCACCCGGATCGGTCAGCAGCACGGCGCCGAGCGCCGCAATCGGCGCAAACAAAATAACGCTGTATCCGCGATAGGCCGCCAGCATCAGCAGCGCCAGCGCCGCCAGGGCAATTAACACACTCATTACGACTCCTCACTTTAATTATTATTCGGGTACCAACGAGATGCTTAACGCTCGACGGTCATAGCAATGCCTTGCCCGCCGCCCACGCACAGGGTGACGAGCCCTTTTTTAACGTCACGGCGCTGCATTTCGTACAGCAGCGTCACGAGGATGCGGCAGCCGGAGGCGCCAATCGGATGACCCAGGGCGATAGCGCCGCCGTTAACGTTCACCCTGCGCTCATCCCAGCCGAGCTGCTTGCCCACCGCCAGCGCCTGGGCGGCAAAGGCTTCATTGGCTTCAATGAGGTCCACCTCATCAAGCGTCCAGCCCGCCCGCGCCAGCGCCGTCCGGCAGGCGCTGACCGGACCGATGCCCATTACCGACGGATCAACGCCCGTCACGGCGTAGCTCACGATGCGACCGAGGATCGGCAAACCGCTCTCCCGCGCCTTTTCGCCGCTCATCAGCAGCACCGCGGCGGCACCGTCGTTGAGCGTCGACGCATTTCCGGCCGTGATCGTGCCTTCCGCCTGCAAAAAGGCGGGGCGCAGCTGCGCAAGCTGCTCAGCGCTAGTGCCTGGCCGGGGCTGTTCGTCGCGGCTGACGACAAGCGACGGTTTTTTACCCTGCTTCACCGTCACCGGCGCTATCTCGGCGTCAAAGCGACCCGCTTCGATGGCGGAGGCCGCTTTGTGCTGCGACCGGGCTGCAAAGGCGTCCTGCTGCTCGCGGGTAATGTCATTCTCACGGGCGACGTTTTCAGCGGTGATCCCCATGTGGTAATCGTTGAACGCATCCCACAGACCGTCGGTAATCATGCTGTCCTGAAGGCCCGTATGGCCAAAACGCAGCCCTGAACGCGCGCCGTCCAGCAGGTAGGGGGCGTTGCTCATGCTCTCCTGACCGCCAGCGATAATCACGTCCGCGTCGCCGCAGCGGATCGCCTGCGCGGCGAGCTGCACCGCTTTTAAGCCCGCGCCGCACACCAGGTTGACCGTTGCCGCCGGCGTGCTGACGGGTAATCCGGCGGTGATGGCCGTCTGACGCGCAGGGTTTTGCCCGCATCCCGCCGTCAGCACCTGTCCGAAAATCAGTTCATCTACCTGTTCTTCGCTAAGATCGCCGTTCTCCAGCAGGTGCCGCACCGCGACGGCCCCCAGCTCAACCGCTGAAAGGGACGATATCGATCCGCGAAAACTGCCAATGGGGGTTCGCGTTGCCCCGACAATCATGACTTCTTTCATCGTGAGTCCTCAGTTGAAGCGCATCTCGCGAACGTCGTCCGCCACAATCATTTTTCCGGCCGTCTTAGCCACAATTTCGTCGATACTGACGCCGGGGGCGTATTCCCGCAGGATGAACGTGCCGTTCTCGATCTCGAGCAACGCGAGGTCGGTTAAGACCCGACGGATACAGCCCGCGCCGGTGAGCGGCAGCGTGCAGCGCGGCAGCAGCTTTGACTCACCGCTTTTTGACGCGTGGGTCATCACCACCATGATGTTCTGCGCCCCGGCCACGAGATCCATCGCGCCGCCCATGCCCTTCACCATCTTTCCGGGGATCATCCACGAGGCGATATTGCCCTCGACGTCTACTTCAAACGCGCCCAGCACGGTCAGGTCGACATGACCGCCGCGGATCATGGCAAACGACTGGGCCGAGTCGAAAATGGCCGCACCTGTCCGGGCGGTCACGGTCTGTTTACCGGCATTGATCATGTCTGCGTCAAGGCTCTGCTCGTCAGGAAAAGCCCCCATCCCCAGCAGCCCGTTTTCCGACTGAAGCATCACGTCCATCCCGTCCGGAATGTAGTTCGCCACCAGGGTAGGGATACCAATCCCCAGGTTGACGTAATACCCGTCGCGCAGCTCGCGGGCGACGCGCATGGCCAATTGTTCACGGGTTAGCATCGTCACGCTCCTTCCGCGCGCAGGGTGCGCTGCTCAATGCGTTTTTCAAACTGGCCGACAATCAGCCTGTCGACGTAAATTCCCGGGGTATGAATGGCCGACGGGGGCAGCTCCCCCGGTGGAACAATCTCTTCCACCTCCACAACCGTTATCCGGCCCGCCGTTGCCATCAGCGGATTAAAATTTTGCGCGGTATGTCGGTAGACAACGTTGCCGTACCAGTCCGCTTTCCAGCCCTTAATGAGCGCGAAATCACCGGTAATGGCCTCTTCAAGGATGTAGTGCTTCCCCGAAAACTGGCGCACGTCTTTGCCGGCAGCCACGGGCGTGCCGTAGCCGGTGGCCGTGTAAAATGCCGGAATGCCCGCGCCGCCCGCGCGCACCTTTTCCGCCAGCGTGCCCTGAGGCGTGAGTTCAATCTCCAGTTCGCCGCTCAGCACCTGCCGCTCGAACAGCGCGTTCTCGCCGACGTAAGAGGCCACCACTTTGCGAACCTGCCGCGTTTCGAGCAGTAGCCCGAGACCGAAACCGTCAACGCCGCAGTTGTTTGATACCACCGTCAGGTCTTTCACCTGACGGCGTCTGACCTCTGCAATCAGGTTCTCCGGAATACCGCACAGGCCGAAGCCGCCCGCCAGCAAGGTCATTCCGTCCGTCAGCCCATCCAGCGCCTGCGCATAGCTGCCGACGCGCTTATCCAGTCCCGCCATAGTCATCCCTCCCGTTATCCGTGCCGGTATCATTAGGGGCGGCGACTTATTTGTTAATTTTGAATTTGTGACTCACTCATTTGGTTTTTTTATTAATTTCCTGTTAACTAAATTTTTTCAATTAGTTAACGAGATGAAAAATGAGAATGAGTGTCAAACAGTTACGCGCGTTTTTAGCGGTAGCTCACACTCTCAATTTCGCGCACGCCAGCGAACGGCTGAATCTTTCCCAGCCGGCCCTGAGCCTGACGATTAAAGCGCTGGAGGACGCGCTCGGCGGACCGCTGCTGCAGCGCAGCACGCGCAAGGTGGCTCTGACGCAGGAGGGCGAGACGTTTTTGCCGATGGCGCGCCAGCTGCTTGCCGACTGGGATAACGTCGAAGAGGCGATGCACCAGTGCTTTACCCTGCAGCGCGGTAAAATCTCGGTCGCGGCCATGCCGTCGTTTGCCGCGAATGTCCTGCCCGAGGTGCTAAAAGCGTTTCGCGATCGTCATGCCGGAATCAACGTCACCGTGCATGATGTTATTAACGAGCAGGTGATCGAGATGGTGCGGGAAGGGCGGGTTGAGATGGGCATCGCCTTTGAACCCGCGCCGACGCACAACCTGCTGTTTACCCCGCTGGGGCTCGACAGGTTTGTTGCCATAGTGCCGAAAGATTCCTCGCTGGCGGGCAAGAAGCGCCTGACATGGGAGGAACTGCTGACGCTGGATTTCATCACCCTGCAGCGCCCTTCGGCGGTACGTCTGATGATGGAGGAGGAGCTGGCGCGAAGCGGCAGGAAGCTGGACGTGGCGCTGGAGAGTCATCAGCTGGTGACGGTCGGGCGAATGGTTGCGAGCGGGCTGGGCGGGAGTGCCGTCCCGGCGCTCTGCGAGGCGCAGATGACGGCGCTGGGCGCGGTCTGTATTCCGCTTGATAACCCGCCGATAGAAAAGTGTATTGGAGCGATCCATCCAGGACACACGCAGCTCTCTAAAGCGGCGCATGCCCTGCTAGAAACCCTGAAAGATTTTTACCAGCCCAATCAGGGGGCGAGAAAAACCTGCGGCGCGGCGTGAGCCGGATGCCTGCCGACGATAACCTGCGCGCCGTACCAGCGCGCCAGCGCATCGGCCTGTAAAACGGTTTCCGGTTCTCCCTGGGACACGATTCTGCCGCCATGCAGAAGCAGGATGCGGTCCGCCCACAGCGCCGCCAGATTAAGGTCGTGCAGCACCGCGCAAACGTGCAGATGTTCCCGACGGGTCAGGGAGTTCAGCAGGCGCAGCAGATGCTGCTGGTGATAGAGATCCAGCGCAGACGTGGGTTCATCAAGGAACAGCCAGCCGCGCGGCGCGCCGTCGCACCAGAGCTGAGCCAGCGCGCGGGCGAGCTGGATGCGCTGCTGCTCGCCGCCGGAGAGCGCGGCAAACTGCCTGCCCGCCAGCGGTAAACAGCCGGTGACGGCCATGACCTCCTCAATAACCGACGCTTCAGGCGTGCGGGTCCAGGGCGCACGCCCCATACCGACGACCGCCTCAACCGGCCAGTCAAATCCGAGCTGCGTGTTCTGGCGCATTACCGCCCGGTAGCGGGAGAGCCTGTCCGGCTGCCAGGCCCCAAGCGGTGTGCCCGCCAGGCTGCACCGTCCGCCCTCAGGTTTAAGGTAACCGGTCAGGAGCCGCAACAGCGTTGATTTCCCGGCTCCGTTGGGGCCAATCAGTGCCACCAGCTCGCCCTGAGATAAGGTCAGCGACACGTCGTTAATCAGCGTGCGCTGCCCGGCGCGGAAAACAAGGTTTTCTGCGCAATAGCGTTCAGCCATGCGCACCTCCGCGATGAAAGATAAGCCACAGAAACCAGGGAGCGCCGAGAAGGCTGGTCAATAAGCCGACCGGCATTTCCGCCGGGGCGACCAGGCTGCGCGCCAGCGTATCGGCAACCAGCAGGAGCAGCGCGCCGGCCAGCACCGAGCCGGGGATCGCGACCCGATGGTCGGCTCCCAGCCACATGCGCATCAGGTGCGGCACCACCAGGCCGACAAAACCGATCACGCCGCTGACCGCAACGGCGGCAGCTACCAGCAGGGCACTGCACAACAGCAGGATCCGCTGAACGACGGCAACCTCCACGCCGAGGTAATGCGCCTCTTCGTCGCCCAGCTGCAGCAGGTTGAGGGCGCCAGCCAGACGCCAGATAACCAGCGCGGCGGGGACCATCAGCGACGTGACGGCCACCAGCGTTGACCACTGCGCCTGGCCGAGGCTGCCCATTCCCCAGAGCGAAAGCTGACGAAGCTGGGCATCATTGCTGAGCCATGACAGCACCCCGACTGCCGCGCCGCACAGGGCGTTAATGGCAATTCCTACCAGCAGCAGGCGCGACAGGGAAGCGTCACGCTGGCGGCTAAGCAGGAAAATCACGAAGGTGGCGGCCAGCGCGCCGAGAAACGCCGCCAGCATCGGGGCGTACAGCATCATTAGTGCAGGCAGCGAGAGCGGAAGCACCACCCACAGCGCAACGGCAAGTGCCGCGCCGCTGCTGATGCCGAGCAGTCCCGGGTCCGCCAGCGGATTTCGAAATAGCCCCTGCATCACGCAGCCCGCCAGCGCCAGTGAACCGCCGATCGCCAGCGCCAGCAGCACGCGAGGCAGGCGGATCGTCAGCCAGATTTGGCGCAGCGCCTCGTCGGTGCCGTTCCACAGCAGGCTGATCGGCAGATGTAATGCCCCAACCCCGGTCGCTGCGAGCGTCATGATGGTCAGGATCGCGGTCAGCATCCATAACGATAAGGCTATCCGCCGGGACATCAGGGCAGCAGCTCCGCTTTGGCACGCAGCTGCTGGATGGCTTCCGGCGTTCGCACGCTGAAGCCCAGCAGCGCCATATCGTCAATCGCCAGCACCTGCTTGTTCCGTCCCGCCGGGGTTTGCGCCAGGCCGGGCAGCGTCCACAGATTTGCTTCACCGCCCAGTGCGTTGAGACCGTCCTGAGAAATCACCACCAGATCGGGTCGGCTGGCGATCGTGCCTTCCTGAGACAGCGGCTGATAGCGGGTAAACCCCTGCATCGCGTTCTGCAGCCCCGCCGCACGAATGGCAGCATCCGCGCCGGTCTGTTGTCCGGCGGCCATGGCGGTCATCCCGCCGTGGTTGAGAATAAACAGCACCCGCTTATTGAGCGGCGACGCGGGAAGCGCCGACAGCGCCTGACGCAGCGTGTTGCGCAGGACCTCCCCCTCGGCCTCGCGGTGCGTCGCTTCAGCAACGATCCGCACCTTTTCGTCAATGACGTTCAGGTCGTTACTGGCGGGAACAGCGATTACCCTGACGTGGCTTTGCTCAACCTGCTTTAGCGCCAGAGACGGCTGCGCCTGAGCGCTGGCCAGCACCAGCGTGGGGCGCATGGATAAGATCCCTTCCGCATTGAGCTGGCGCAGATAGCCCACGTCAGGCAGCGAATTCGCTGCCTGCGGCCACTGGCTGGTGCTGTCGCGCGCCACCAGCGAAGACGCCGCGCCGAGGGCGTAGACAATCTCGGTGACGTCGCCGCCGAGGGTAACGATTTTCTCCTGCGTTGCAGCAAGCGCCAGCAGGGGCAGGGCGCTGAGCAGGGCAAGCCACCGTTTCATGCGGCCAGCCCTTTCGCCGTTAAGGCGTCAATCTGGCTGCGCCACTGGCTCTGCTCCGGCTCGCCTTCCGTACGCTGGCCGTACAGCTGGGCGATTTGCGTTCCATCGGCGGCAAACAGCTCCAGGCTGGTGACATGCCCGTCAGCCGTCGGCTTGCGCGTGACCCACGTTTCCGCAATGGATCCTTCAAGCAGATGCAGGGTAAAGGTTGGGTTAAAGATGTTCAGCCAGCCTTTCATCGGCACCAGCTTTTCCACCGCGCCGGTGAAAATCTGCACGCAGCCGCGGTTGCCGACGAAGACCATGATTTCGTTACCGTCCCGGCGCGCCGTCTCCAGGAGCTGCGCCAGCGCGGTATTTTCTACCCGGCAGGCTAGATCGTCACCCACCAGGCGAAACGCCTGCTGGCGGCTGAGGTTATGGCGCTTGAGCAGGCTGAAGAACTGATGAACGTCGGTCATGGCGCGCCACTCGTTATCCACGAGAGCAGCATCCGCGCTTTCTGCGTGAGCCGGGGTATCGGCAGCCTTCAGTTCAAGCTGCGGGTTGTCAGCATAGATAAAGCGGGTCAGCACGTCGCCCCAGGCGGAAACGTCGGTGTTATCCGTGGCGTAGACCTTCAGCAGGGCATCGCCCTGGTGGTCGAAGAACTGAATGCTCTGCCGCTCGCCGCGGGCGGTGGCTTCACTGATATGAAACGCGCTCGCCCACTGGTTGAGGAACAGGCGCAGATCCAGCGCGCGCGGGTTCAGCACCAGCCCGGCGTGGCCGTTCAGGTGCTGGTTGGTGAAGTCCCCTACCTGTTCGTGAACGGCGTATTCGTTGCGGCAGATACATTTGGTTTCGCCCACCGCCTCCAGCGCGCCCAGGATCTCGCGGATTTCACCGCGCAGTCGCCAGGCGTCGTGACCCACGCGGGCAAAGGTCAGCTCTGCTTCACTGATGTTCATTAACCCCGCGACGTCGCGCGCGTACTTACCCGGATTGGCTTCTTTTAGCTCAAGCCAGCGCGTGTAGTGATTCATTGTCTCTTCCTTCTGAATAGTTGCCCCGAAGGGAATTACCACTGATAGCTTACGAAAATCTTGCCGTTACGACCGTCCTGCGGAATGCCCTGAGGTGACCAGTACGCTTTGTCAAAGGCGTTGCCCAGCACCAGCGTGGTGGTCACGCCTTTTAGCCTCTCCTGGCCTTTGTAGCTCACGTAGAAATCGTTGACCGCATAGCCCGGCTGCTTGCTGTAGCTGCTGCTGATATGCGTTGAGCGATCGACAAAAGTACCGATCCAGCCGACGGAGAACCCGCTTTGCGCCACCGGAACGTCCAGCTTGCTGGTGACGGTGTCCGGGTTAATGCTGGAGATGTACTCGCCCGTATCGGTGTCTTTCCCGCGCGTGCGGTTATAGGCCAGATCGAGGCTGAAGAGGTCGGCAGAGTATTTTGCCATCATGTCCCAACCCCAGATTTTGGCGTTCGGGACGTTGTACGACATGGTGGTGGCGGCGGCAAAATCGACGGTGGTGGAGATATAGTCTTTGGCTTTGGTATCGAAATAGCTGGCTTTAAACTCCAGCGCATCGTTGGCAAGCATCAGATCGTCAAAGCGCAGGCCAAAACCAAACTCCTGCGTTTCGTTGGTTTCCGGGCGCAGGTTCGGGTTTGGCACCCAGTAGTTGGTATAGAAGCGGCCAATGGAGAAGTGTTTGGCGTCGTTGTACATCTCGCCCATGGTCGGCGCGCGGAAGGCCTGCGCGTAAGAGCCAAACAGCATCAGCCAGTCGGTTGGGCTGACGGTTAACCCGGCGCGGGATGACCACTTATCCGCATCCACATCGTTGTAGCCGTCGCTGCTGCCGCGGTAGTTGTCGTAGCGCGTGCCGCCCAGCAGGGTCACGGGCAGATCGCGCAGTGTTATCTCATCCTGTAGCCAGCCGGAGCTGAAGTCGATTTTCGCGTCCGGGAAGCCGGTGGTTGCCCCGCCAGGATCCTGCTCCTGACGGTAGTATTCCCCGCCGTAGGTCAGAAGGTGTGCTGCAAAGGTGTCGCTGAACAGGCGGGTGCGGTTTTCCAACTTGCCGCCTTTGGTGGTCTGCTTACGAAACTCACCGCTGCCGTCGATGTTCTGGGCATTAATGCGCGCTTCGGACCAGTAGACCTTCGCGTCGGCGTCCAGCCAGTCGTACCCTTCCGGAGCAATGTGGTAGCCAACCTGCGCATCGCGCTGGATGGTGGAGCGGTCGGTCATCGGGTTACTGCTGTCCGCCCCGATAGTTTGCGGGTTTTTCGGCTCCTGAGCGGCGTTGTTGTAGTAGCGCAGGGAGCCGCTCAGGGTCTGGGCCGGGTCGAGTTTCCAGCTGCCTTTCGCCAGCATGTTGTTGATGGATTCGTCGTTAGGCGCGGTTGCTCCGTCGCTCTGGCGGATATCACCGCGATCCCGGCTTGACCAGGAGACCAGACCGTCCAGCGTATCGGTGCGGCCGTAGGCACTGGCTCCCATCCCGAGGCTGTGATCGCCCGTCGCGCCCGTTCCAAACACGCGGTAGCCGCTGTTTTTACCCGGTTCGAGCAGATTTTTGGCATCGACGGTGTCATAGGAAATCACGCCGCCCAGCGCGCCGCTGCCGTACAGCAGGGCCGACGGGCCGCGGACCACCTCGATACGTTTGATTAGTGCGGGATCGAGGAAGGTGCTGTTCAGGTGGCCGGTATCGGTTCCCTGGCGCACGCCGTCAACCAGCACCAGCACGCCGCGACGGTCATAGCCGCGCAGATTTACGTCCTGTCCGTTGGTGCGCCCGGTGCCGTCCAGCGTCAGACCGGGGACGTTACGCAGCAGGTCGGCAGCAGAGCTGGCGGTTTGTTTCTCCGGCGCGCTGGCGTCAATCACGCTTACCATCATGGGCGCTTCAAAGGCGCTGCGGGCGTTGCCCGTGGCGGTGACGGTAATGTCGTCTGTGGCGGCGAACGCGACGCCTGGCAGGGTACTGGCAATCGTCAGCGCCAGAAGTGACGGACGTAAAGATGCGGAAGGCAGGTGTGGCATAGCAACTCTCCATAAGAAGTGAAAAGCGCTGGCTGCCTGGGGGTCACCTGGGTGGCTGGCGTATTTTTAGGTGTTGTTTATTTTGTGAGGATCAGTTTTCCGGCATGGGTCTGACGCAGAAGATAGCGCTGGCCATCATGCTCGATAATGACCCGCCCCTCATCGCCGAGGAGGGTTTTGCTGTCAATCCGACGCTCGGCGGGGGCTAGTGCTGTGAGTGTTTTTGCTGGCGTTGCCGCGCTGTTATCCGTACGTGACATAATGTTTATAAATAGCAATCTATGTAACAATGATAATCATTATCAATAAACTGCAAATTGACGGCAAGCGTTTTTGTGAAAAAAGGGTGAGGGGATCAAATTTGGGGGTGAGGTGTGGTCTGATGCCCTCACCCCAACCCTCTCCCACAGGGAGAGGGAGAAGGGCTGAATTTCAGAAGCGCGTATCGACCGCAGACGCCAGCTTATCCAACAGCAGTTCGCTGTCTTCCCAGCTCAGGCACGGGTCGGTGATCGACTGGCCGTAAACCATCTGCTGTCCGGCAACGATTTTCTGCGTGCCTTCCTTGATGAAACTCTCGGCCATAATCCCTGCAACGGCGGTTGAACCGCTGCGGATCTGCTGGCAGATCTCATCGCAGACGTCCAGCTGGCGGCGATGCTGTTTCTGGCAGTTGCCGTGGCTGAAATCCACCACCAGATGTTCCGGCAGGTCGAACTCGGCCAGCGTTTCACAGGCCGCCGCAATATCTTGCGCATGGTAATTGGGTTTCTTCCCGCCGCGCATAATGATATGGCCGTAAGGGTTACCGCTGGTCTGGTAGATGGTCATATGACCGCTTTTGTCCGGCGACAGGAACATGTGGCTGGCGCGGGCAGCGCGGATGGCATCAACCGCGATACGGGTGTTGCCATCGGTCCCGTTTTTGAAGCCGACCGGGCAGGAGAGGGCGGAGGCCATCTCACGGTGGATCTGGCTTTCGGTCGTGCGCGCGCCAATCGCGCCCCAGCTTATCAGATCGGCGATAAACTGGCCGGTCACCATATCGAGAAACTCGGTCGCCGTCGGAACGCCCAGCTCGTTGACCTGTAAAAGCAGCTTCCGCGCCAGCTCGATACCGTGGTTAACGCGATAGCTGCCGTTGAGATCAGGATCGGAAATCAGGCCTTTCCAGCCCACCACGGTCCGCGGTTTTTCAAAGTAGGTACGCATCACGATCTCAAGGCGATGCTGGTGCTTATCCCGCAGTCCCTGAAGTCGTTTCGCATAATCCATCGCGGCATCCAGATCGTGGATGGAGCAAGGCCCAATCACCACCAGAAGACGTTTGTCTTCACCATTCAGGATTTTTTCAATGCGGCGGCGGGATGCCGTCACGTGTTCCGCGACGGCGGCGGAAACGGGGTGCCGCTGTGCCAGTTCAGCCGGCGTGACCAGGCTGTCAATGCGCGCAGTGCGGAGTTCATCGGTTTTATTCATGGAATGTCTCAGAAAATTTTTGCTTCATCGGCAGACTACCGGGAAGTGATGGGCATCACCTTAAACCAATCCCTGCTGATTTCAAGTTCGGGGCGATACCGCCCCGTGGTTGCAAATGATGATACCTGAATCTGAGCTAATGTACTAGCATATTAGTACATGCGGCGATTAAGCCCCATGATGTCGAGAATTTTGGTGGCAATTTCTTCAACCGAATAGTTGGTGCTGTTCAGCCACGGGATCTGGTTTTTGCGGTACAACGCTTCCACTTCGGAGACTTCCATCCGGCACTGGCGCATGGAGGCGTAGCGGCTGTTCTCGCGGCGCTCTTCGCGGATGGCCGCAAGGCGTTCCGGGTTGATCGTCAGGCCGAACAGCTTGTGCTGCAGCGGCTTGAGGGCGGCAGGCAGCACCAGGTTATCCATGTCGTCGGCAATAAACGGGTAGTTTGCGGCGCGAATGCCAAACTGCATCGCCAGATAGAGGCTGGTCGGGGTTTTGCCGCAGCGCGACACGCCAAGCAGGATCACCTGCGCCTGGTCGAGATTCCGCAGAGAGATCCCGTCGTCGTGGGCAAGGGTGTAGTCAATGGCGGCGATACGCGCGTCGTATTTGGTCAGGTTGCCGGGGTTCAGCCCGTGGGTACGGTGGGCGATGGGGGTTGGGTCAAGCTTGAGTTCGCTTTGCAGCGGAGCCACCAGCGCCTGCACGATATCCTGGCAGAAGCCTTCACTTTGCAGAATGATAGAGCGAATCTCCGGGATCACGATCGAGTAGAACACCAGCGGGCGGACGCCGGTCTGCTGGTAGATGGCGTCAATCTGGTCCTTCACCGCTTTGGCGCGGCTCTCGTTTTCGACAAACGGCAGCGTGATGCTGTTAATCGAAACGGGAAATTGCGACATCACCGCGTGGCCCAGCACCTCGGCGGTGATTGCCGTACCATCAGAAATATAAAAAACGTGGCGATCGACAGCACTATCCATTTTACTCACCCTGAATATCATACGTAATTGTCTGAAAGCATAAATTAAAAAAGTAAATTACACAGCAAAGAACTTATCCTAATTATAAATGAAACGGTGTTTTTGATTTTACTGAAAAATGGATTTCATTTTTCAAATAGCGACTTTATTTTTGGGGTTTCTGGCTGAATATAGAGGAATCATCGGGTTATTGGCTGGTGGGAAAGTATCCGAAAAGTTGAAAATTTAAATTGCTTACACGATTCACCGTTTTTTTAGCGGAAATAATTATGCCAGTATAAATACGTAGTCAGGTGTTTCTTACTCCGATCAAATATCACAAAAGGATTGTTTCGATGTCCAACAATGGCTCGTCACCGCTGGTGCTTTGGTATAACCAACTCGGCATGAATGATGTAGACAGAGTTGGGGGCAAAAATGCCTCCCTGGGTGAAATGATTACAAATCTGTCGGGTATGGGTGTCTCCGTACCGAATGGGTTTGCCACCACCGCCGATGCCTTTAACCTGTTTTTAGACCAGAGCGGTGTTAACCAGCGCATCTACGACCTGCTGGATAAAACGGATATTGATGACGTTACCGAGCTTGCCAAAGCCGGAGCGCAGATCCGCCAGTGGATCATCGACACACCTTTCCAGCCGGAACTGGAAAAAGCCATTCACGACGCGTACAACCAGCTCTCTGCTGACGATGCGCAGGCCTCATTCGCCGTACGTTCCTCTGCGACCGCAGAAGATATGCCGGACGCCTCGTTTGCCGGGCAGCAGGAAACCTTCCTGAACGTCCAGGGTTACGATGCGGTGCTGGTGGCGGTGAAGCACGTGTTTGCTTCCCTGTTCAACGACCGCGCGATCTCCTATCGTGTACACCAGGGCTACGACCATCGCGGCGTGGCGCTCTCCGCAGGCGTGCAGCGCATGGTGCGCTCCGACGTGGGCTCATCCGGCGTAATGTTCTCCATTGATACCGAATCCGGCTTCGACCAGGTGGTGTTTATCACCTCCGCGTGGGGGCTGGGTGAGATGGTCGTGCAGGGCGCGGTAAACCCTGATGAATTCTACGTCCACAAGCCTACGCTGGCCGCTGGCCGTCCGGCGGTGGTGCGGCGCACCATGGGCTCGAAAAAAATCCGCATGATCTATGCCCCGACCCAGGAGCATGGCAAGCAGGTTAAAATTGAAGATGTACCGCAGGAGCAGCGCGACCGCTTCTCCCTGACCGACGCCGAAGTGCAGGAACTGGCGAAGCAGGCGGTGCAGATCGAAAAACACTACGGCCGTCCGATGGATATCGAATGGGCGAAAGACGGGAACACCGGCAAGCTGTTTATCGTGCAGGCGCGTCCGGAAACCGTCCGCTCACGCGGTCAGGTGATGGAGCGTTATACGCTGCACGCGCAGGGTAAAATCGTGGCGGAAGGCCGCGCCATCGGTCACCGCATCGGTGCCGGTCCCGTCAAAGTGATCCACGACATCAGCGAGATGAACCGTATTGAGCCGGGCGACGTGCTGGTGACCGACATGACCGACCCGGACTGGGAACCGATCATGAAGAAAGCGGCGGCTATCGTCACCAACCGCGGCGGCCGTACCTGCCACGCGGCGATCATTGCCCGCGAGCTGGGTATCCCTGCGGTTGTCGGCTGCGGTGACGCCACCGAGCGCATGAAGGACGGCCAGAACGTGACCGTCTCCTGTGCTGAAGGCGATACCGGCTACGTCTACGCCGATATCCTCGATTTCAGCGTGAAGAGCTCCAGCGTGGATACCATGCCGGACCTGCCGCTGAAGATCATGATGAACGTCGGTAACCCGGACCGCGCGTTTGACTTCGCCTGCCTGCCGAACGAAGGCGTGGGCCTGGCGCGTCTGGAATTTATCATCAACCGTATGATCGGCGTTCACCCGCGCGCGCTGCTGGAGTTTGACGACCAGGATCCGAAGCTGCAGAACGAAATTCGCGAGATGATGAAAGGCTACGACTCACCGAAAGAGTTCTACGTTGGCCGCCTGACCGAAGGGATCGCGACGCTGGGTGCCGCCTTCTATCCGAAACGCGTGATCGTGCGTCTGTCTGACTTTAAGTCTAACGAATACGCCAACCTGGTGGGCGGCGAGCGCTACGAGCCGGAAGAAGAGAACCCGATGCTGGGCTTCCGCGGCGCCGGACGCTACGTGTCCGACAGCTTCCGCGACTGCTTCGCGCTGGAGTGCGAGGCGGTGAAGCGCGTGCGCAACGACATGGGGTTGACCAACGTCGAAATCATGATCCCGTTCGTGCGTACCGTGGATCAGGCGAAAGCCGTTGTGGACGAGCTGGCGCGTCAGGGTCTGAAGCGCGGTGAGAACGGGCTGAAGATCATCATGATGTGCGAAATCCCGTCCAACGCCCTGCTGGCAGAGCAGTTCCTCGAGCACTTCGACGGCTTCTCTATCGGCTCGAACGACATGACGCAGCTGACGCTGGGTCTGGACCGTGACTCCGGCGTGGTCTCCGAGCTGTTCGACGAGCGCAACGAGGCGGTGAAAGCGCTGCTCTCTATGTCCATCCGCGCGGCGAAGAAGCAGGGTAAATACGTCGGGATCTGCGGTCAGGGTCCATCCGACCATGAAGACTTTGCCGCATGGCTGATGGAAGAGGGGATTGATAGCCTGTCCCTGAACCCGGACACCGTGGTGCAAACCTGGCTGAGCCTGGCGGAACTGAATAAGTAACCGCTTAAAAACGGATAAAGGCGAGGAGATATCTCCTCGCCTTTTTTATTTCACCTCTTATTTGCTCCTCATCACAAATAAAGTAAAAAACCAAATATCATAATTTGTCTGTCAATTTAGACAATTGTTAGCGCGCAAACCGTTGCTAATACTTGAGCCTTACTGCGCATTTCCCTTAAGAAGATGCGCAACTGGTTGAAATACGTTTTAACCTGATAAAAAGGCAAATAACAATGACACTTTCCTCTGTATTGCGTACCAAAGATAAAATAGGTTATGGCTTAGGCGATATGGCCAGCGCGCTGGTCTGGCAAACGGCAACGTTATTTCTTGCCTATTTCTATACGGACGTTTTCGGTTTACCCGCGGCGATTATGGGTACCATGTTTCTGGTGGTGCGCGTGGTCGACGCCTTTGTCGACCCGTGTATTGGCGCACTGGTTGACCGTACCCGAACGCGTCACGGTCGCTTCCGTCCCTGGCTGCTTTGGTTTGCCATCCCGTTTGGCGTGAGCTGCCTGATTACCTTCTATGTGCCGGACGTTGGGCCGACGGCAAAAATCGTTTACGCCTGCCTGACCTACGCGATTTTAAGCCTGATTTACTCCGCGATTAACGTGCCTTACTGCGCCATGCCCGGCGCGCTGACGCTGGACCCGCGCGAGCGTCACTCTCTGCAGTCGTGGCGCTTTGGCCTGTCGTTTATCGGCGGGCTGATCGTGACGGTTATCGCCCTGCCGCTGGTCTCACTGTTAGGCCAGGGCAACGTGCAGAAAGGCTATTTCTATGCCATGAGCCTGATGGGGCTGCTGGGAATTGTGCTGTTCTTCTGCTGTTTCCTGATGACCCGCGAGCGTTATTCTCCGCGCAATGATACTTCCGGCTCGATGCTCACCGATTTAAAACTGCTGGCCGGGAACAGCCAGTGGCGTATTGTGTTCCTGTTTAATATTTTGCTGTTAACGGCGGTGGTGACGCGCGGTTCCGCCACCATGTATTACGTGAACTACGTGCTGCTGCGTCCGGATCTTGTTTTTGCCTTTATTGTTTCCGGAATGGTCGCCTCCTTAAGCGGGGCATTATTATCTGAACGGCTGCTCGGGAAATTTGACCGCGTACGCGCCTACCAGTGGACGATTATCTCCTTTGTGATTTTCGGCGCGCTGATTTTCTTCCTGCCCCCTTCACAGGTGTGGCCGATCTTTGGCCTTAACATCGTCTTTAGCTTTATTCAAAACCTCACCACGCCGCTGCAGTGGACCATGTTCTCCGATGTGGTCGACTACGAAGAGCATCGCAGCGGCCGCCGCCTGGACGGGCTGGTCTTCTCCACCGCGCTGTTTGCCATCAAGTTTGGCCTGGCGCTGGGCGGGGCGGTGGTCGGCTGGGTGCTTGGCATGGTGGACTACGCCCCGGGACAGGCAACCCAGGCGCCGAACGTTCTCTCGACCATCAGCGCGCTGTTCACCCTTATCCCATGCGCGCTTTTCCTCTGCATGGTCGCGCTTCTTGCCATCTACAAGCTCAACAGCCGGCTGGTGGATTCCATCGCCCGGGAGCTGGCCAGCAAGCGTGAGGTAAGACCCGACGCGGGGCAGCTCAGCCCGGCAACCCCTTCCGCACTACAGGAGTAAAACATGACGGCTATCTATAAGGACGCGGGACGTCCCGTGCACGAGCGCGTCGCCGACTTACTGGCGCGCATGACCCCGGAAGAGAAGTTCGCCCAGATGCATGCGTACTGGCTGATCCTCGATGAAAACGGTAACCACCGCGAGCGCAGCGACCTCAGCGATGAATTCGCCGGCGTGAGCGAGCAGGCTGCGCTGAGCGAACGGCTGAAGCTGGGCGTCGGGCAGATCACGCGTCCTCTGGGCACCCATATCGTTGACGCAAAAACCGGCGTGCGCGCCGCGAACCGCCTGCAGCGCATGATGATGGAAGAGACGCGGCTCGGCATTCCGGCGCTGTTCCATGAAGAGTGTCTGGTGGGGCTGCTGTGCAAAGACGCAACCCTGTTCCCGTCGTCATTGAACTACGGATCGACCTGGGACCCGGAGCTGGTGCAGCGGGCGGCAGAGCAGATTGGCAAAGAGGCGCGCTCCGTCGGCTGCCAGCAGGGGCTTGCGCCGGTGCTGGACGTGTCCCGCGACGTGCGCTGGGGGCGAACCGAAGAGACCTTCGGGGAAGATCCCTGGCTGGTGGGCGTGATGGCGACCGCCTACGTGAAGGGCTTACAGGGCGATAAACGCGACCTGCTTGCGACGCTCAAGCATTACGTGGGGCACTCGTTCAGCGAAGGGGCGCGCAATCACGCCCCGGTCCACCTGGGGGTCAGCGAGCTGAACGACACCTTCCTGCTGCCGTTTGAAATGGCGGTCAAGCTGGCCAATGCCGGTTCGGTTATGCCCGCGTACCACGATATTGATAACCAGCCGGGGCACAGCGACAGCTTCCTGCTGACCACCGTCCTGCGCGATCGGTGGGGGTTCGACGGGATTATTGTGGCGGATTACGGCGGCGTCAGCCTGCTGCACCAGCATCACGGGATTTCCCACGATGCGGCCGAATCCGCCGCGCTGGCGTTCAACGCCGGGCTGGACGTTGAGCTGCCGAAAGATGACTGCGCGCGGCATCTGGCGGAAGCGGTAGCGCGCGGGCTGATCTCTATGGCCAAAGTCGATGAGATCGTGGCGCGCGTGCTGACGGAAAAATTCCGTCTGGGGCTGTTTGAAAAACCGTACGCGGATGAAAACGGTATCAATCTGCAAAACGATATGACCCGCCAGGCCGCGCGGGAGGTGGCGACGAAATCGATCACGCTGCTGGAAAACAACGGCATTTTACCGCTCGGCGGCAAACCCCGCGTGGCGGTGGTGGGGCCGACGGCAGACGATCCGCTGGCGCTACTGAGCGGCTACAGCTTCCCGGTGCATTTGATCATCAGCGATATGGTGGAAGAGACCTCGCAGGTCACGACCCCGCGCGCGGCGCTGGAGCGGTATCTCGGTGCCTCGAACGTTCGCTATGCCAAAGGGTGCCACATCATCGAAAAACGGATGGCGGGGGCACCCGTATTCCCGGGCGACAGCGGCGGCAAACCGATGCAGCAGTCGCCGGTATCGCAAAGTACCGTCCCGATCCCCGAGGCCGTGAAGGCAGCTCAGGAAAGTGACGTGGTAGTGGCCTGCGTGGGCGATCTCGCCGGGCTGTTCCAGAGCGGTACCGTGGGGGAAGGTTCCGATACCGATTCCCTGAACCTGCCGGGCGTGCAGCAACAGCTGCTGGGTGCGCTGGTGGCGACGGGCAAGCCGGTGATTGTCGTGATGACCGGCGGGCGTCCGTACAACCTGCAGGGGCTGGAAGATAAGGTCGCGGCGCTGATGATGGCGTGGGCGCCGGGGCAGGAGGGGGGCTGGGCGATTGCGGACGTGCTGACGGGGCGGGCGGAGCCGCAGGGGCGTCTGGTGGTGAGCGTGCCGAAAAGCGCCGGGGCAATGCCGTATTACTACAATCACAAGCTCAAAAGCGGCGGCACGCCGTTTGCGTTCCATTTCGGTTCACGTTATCCGTTTGGCTTCGGCCTCGGCTGGACGACGTTTAGCTGGGGTGCAGCCCGCGTCGCCGAAAGCAGCGTGCCGGTCGACGGTGAGGTGGAACTCAGTGTGGATATCACCAATACCGGAGAGCGCAGCGGCAGCGAGGTGGTGCAGGTCTACGTCAGGGATAAGGTCGCTACGCAGGTGCGGCCGCTTCAGGAGCTGAAGGCCTTCCAGCGCGTCACGCTCTCACCGGGAGAAACCGCCACGCTCACCTTTACGCTGCCGGTTGAGATGTTCAACTTCACCCGTCGCGACGGGAAACGCATCGTTGAGCCGGGCGAGTTTGAGCTGCAGGTTGGCGCATCGTCGGCGGATATCCGCGAGGCGGTGACGGTCAGTGTGACAGGGGAAACGCGGGTGCTGCCTGCTGAGTGGCGGATGCTCAGTACCTGTGAGGTAAAACGCGCGTAGTCAGGATAAAAAAAAGCCCATCGTGGGAGATGGGCAAAGACTACACACAGCAATTCGTTGTTTCACTCAGGGGATTTCCATGCTTATAAATCAAGGTGTTGATTTATAACCGTGTGCTAATAGTAGGCATTGTGTTATTTAGCGTCGATCGGATTCGTCTCAATAGTTTAAGAGACGTAAAGATTTCTTGAGGTTATTAGCAGACTTACTGCTGAAAAGGCGGGTCTGACCAGTGATTAAGGAATAAATACTTTAGTATTGTTTAAGTATCATGTGGGGGAGTGTAGGCCGGGTGAGCGTCTGCGCCACCCGGCCGCAGGGATTAATGCGTGTTCTTCTCTTCCAGGTCTTCCAGTTCGCTCAAAATCACGTCCGGGTCTGTTCCCGGAGGCGGAATTTCATGCACCCAGGCAGAGAACAGCCGCCATGTGACGGCGAGCAGCACGGGGCCAATAAACAGGCCAATCATGCCAAAGGCAATCAGTCCGCCAATTACCCCGGAGAGGATCAGGATCAGCGGCAGGTCAGCACCCATGCGGATGAGGATCGGACGAATGACGTTATCCATGGTGCCGACCACGCAGCTCCAGACCAGCAGCACCGTTCCCCACGTGGTATCGCCCGTCCAGTAGAGCCAGATAATGCTGGGTACCAGCACCAGCAGCGGCCCCAGCTGCGCAAGACAGGTCATCAGCATGATAACGGTGAACACGGTGGCGTACGGTACGCCGGAAATAGCCAGACCAATACCGCCCAGCACCGCCTGCACCAGCGCGGTGACCACCACGCCCAGCGCAACCGCGCGCACGGCCTGCGCAGCCAGCAGCACCGCGGCGTCACCCCGTTTACCCGCCAGGCGAGTGGCAAAGTGACGAACGCCTAAAGCCACCTGCTCGCCGCGCCAGTAGAGCAGTGCGCTGAAGAGCAGCATCAGGGTACAGTGCATCATAAAGCGGCCGATATGCGCCGCCTGACCGACAAACCAGGTGGTGGTGGAGCCTATGTACGGACGGACTTTTGCCATCAGCGCGCTGCCGCCCATCTCCAGCAGGCTATGCCAGCCGCTGTAGAGTTTGGCCCCCACCAGCGGAATGCCTTTCAGCCAGGCGAGATCCGGCAGCGTCAGGTCACCGCTGCTAATGGCGCGAATAACCGGGCCACTGGAATCCACCAGGCTATTCACCAGCAGGGCAATAGGAATAATAAACAGCAGGAACAGCAGGAGCGTCATGACCAGTACGGCTAACCCGCGGCGGCCAAACAGCAGCTTCTGCAGGCGCAGCAGCAAAGGCCACGTGGCGACGACAACGGTCCCAGCCCACGCAAAGCCGAGAATAAAGGGTTGAACAATCCACAGACACGCAATAATCATGAGGGCCAGAAACAGCACCGACAGCAAAATTTGCGCAACATCCCTGGGCTGGCGAAGATTGACCATAAATGAAACTTTCCTTAAAAGAACGCCAGTACGACTGGCGGGAACGGAAAACCGCGTCTCTTTAATCATTAATGATCTCAGCGGTTTTTGACAGGCGGATTTTGCCTGTAATTCAGCAGAGATTATAAGAAAAAAATGTGATAAAACTTTTAAGATACACGCAAACGATTTCATACAACTCTAATTAGGGTCGACAGTCATGATCCCACAGATTTCTCAGGCACCTGGCGTCGTTCAGCTGGTGCTTAATTTTTTGCAGGCACTGGAGCAACAGGGTTTTACAGGTGATACCGCCACGAACTATGCCGACAGGCTAACGATGGCGACCGATAACAGTATCTACCAGCTTCTTCCCGATGCCGTGGTTTTCCCCCGTTCAACGGCCGACGTCGCGCTTATCGCCCGACTGGCCACGCAGGAGCGGTTTGCCTCGCTGGTCTTTACGCCGCGCGGCGGCGGCACCGGGACCAACGGTCAGGCGCTGAACCAGGGCATAATTGTTGATATGTCGCGCTATATGAACCGCATCATTGAGATCAACCCGGAAGAGGGGTGGGTGCGGGTTGAAGCGGGCGTCATCAAAGATCAGCTTAATCAGTATCTCAAGCCTTACGGCTACTTTTTTGCCCCTGAACTCTCCACCAGTAACCGTGCGACCCTTGGCGGGATGATTAACACGGATGCCTCCGGCCAGGGCTCGCTGGTCTACGGTAAAACCTCCGATCACGTGCTGGGCGTGCGTGCGGTGCTGCTGGGCGGCGATATCCTCGATACTCAGCCGATGCCGGTCGAACTGGCGGAAACGCTGGGCAAGGATAACACCGCTATCGGGCGCATCTATCGCACCGTGCTGGAGCGCTGCCGAGACAACCGTCAGCTGATCCTCGATAAATTCCCCAGGCTGAACCGCTTCCTGACCGGGTACGATCTGCGTCACGTCTTCAACGATGACCTGACCCAGTTTGATTTAACACGCGTGCTGACCGGCTCCGAAGGAACGCTGGCATTTATTACCGAAGCGCGGCTGGATATCACCCGGTTGCCGAAGGTGCGTCGTCTGGTAAACGTCAAATATGACTCCTTCGACTCCGCGCTGCGCAATGCGCCGTTTATGGTGGCAGCTAAAGCGCTTTCGGTGGAAACCGTCGACTCTAAGGTGCTCAATCTGGCCCGGGAAGATATTGTCTGGCATTCCGTGAGTGACCTCATTACCGACGTGCCGGATAAAGAGATGCTCGGTCTCAACATCGTGGAATTTGCCGGCGATGATGCGGAGCTGATTGAGCGCCAGGTCACCACGCTCTGTCAGCGGCTGGATGAGCTGATTGCGCAGGGTGAAGGCGGCGTGATCGGCTGGCAGCTCTGTAACGATCTGGCCGGGATTGAGCGTATCTATGCGATGCGTAAAAAAGCCGTGGGCCTGCTCGGCAATGCGAAAGGGGCGGCGAAGCCGATTCCCTTTGCCGAAGATACCTGCGTGCCGCCCGAGCATCTGGCGGATTATATCGTCGAGTTTCGCGCCCTGCTGGACGGTCACGGCCTGAGCTATGGCATGTTCGGCCACGTCGACGCCGGGGTGCTGCACGTGCGTCCGGCGCTGGATATGTGCGACCCGCAGCAGGAGATCCTGATGAAGCAGATCTCCGACGACGTGGTGGCCTTAACCGCTAAATACGGCGGTCTGCTGTGGGGGGAACACGGGAAAGGGTTCCGTGCGGAATACAGCCCGGCATTCTTTGGCGAACAGCTCTACGCGGAGCTGCGCAAGGTGAAAGCGGCTTTCGACCCGCATAACCGCCTCAACCCGGGCAAAATCTGCCCGCCTGAGGGCGTTGATGCCCCGATGCTGCAGGTGGATGCCGTCAAGCGCGGCACGTACGACAGGCAGATCCCGATTGCGGTGCGATCGTCCTGGCGCGGCGCGATGGAGTGCAACGGCAACGGCCTGTGCTTTAACTTTGATGTGAAAAGCCCGATGTGCCCGTCGATGAAAATCACCAGCAACCGTATTCACTCGCCGAAAGGGCGGGCGACGCTGGTGCGCGAGTGGCTGCGTCTGCTGGCCGACCGCGGGGTGGATCCGCTCAGGCTGGAGCAGGAGCTGCCGGAAAAACGGGCCAGCCTGCGCTCGCTGATTGAGCGAACCCGCAACAGCTGGCATGCCAACAAGGGCGAGTATGATTTTTCCCATGAGGTGAAAGAGGCGATGTCCGGCTGTCTGGCCTGTAAAGCCTGCTCCACCCAGTGCCCGATAAAAATCGACGTGCCGGAATTCCGCTCGCGCTTCCTGCAGCTTTACCACACCCGGTATCTGCGTCCGGTGCGCGACCATCTGGTGGCGACGGTGGAAAGCTACGCGCCGCTGATGGCGCGTGCGCCAAAGACCTTCAACTTCTTTATCAACCAGCCGCTGGTGCGCAAGCTCTCCGAAAAACACATCGGCATGGTCGATCTGCCGCTGCTGTCGGTCCCGTCTCTGCAGCGCCAGCTTGTTGGCCACCGTTCGGCAAACATGACCCTGGAACAGCTGGAGGTGCTCACGCCGGAGCAAAAAGCCAGTGTAGTGCTGGTGGTGCAGGATCCGTTCACCAGCTACTACGATGCGCAGGTCGTGGCCGATTTCGTCCGTCTGGCGGAGAAAGTGGGTTACCAGCCGGTTGTGCTGCCGTTCTCTCCGAATGGCAAGGCGCAGCATATTAAAGGTTTCCTGAACCGCTTTGCGAAGACCGCGCAGAAAACGTCTGACTTCCTGAATCGCGTGGCGCAACTCGGGATACCGATGGTCGGCGTCGATCCGGCGCTGGTGCTTTGCTATCGCGATGAATACAAGCAGACGCTGGGCGATAAGCGCGGCGATTTCAACGTGATGCTGGTGCATGAGTGGCTTCCGGTTGCGCTGGCAGACAAAGCTGTTCAGGACGTCAGCGGTGAACCGTGGTATCTGTTCGGCCACTGCACGGAAGTGACCGCGCTGCCGGGCGCACCCGCCCAGTGGGCGTCCGTCTTTGCCCGGTTCGGCGCGAAGCTTGAGAGCGTCAACGTAGGCTGCTGCGGGATGGCCGGAACCTACGGACACGAAGTGAAAAACCACGCCAATTCGCTCGGCATCTATGAGCTGTCCTGGCATCAGGCGATGCAGCGTTTGCCGCGAAACCGCTGTCTGGCGACGGGGTACTCCTGCCGTAGCCAGGTAAAACGGGTGGAAGGTAACGGCGTACGTCACCCATTGCAGGCTTTACTGGAGATAATTGGATGATCTGGAAACGTGCCGTGACGCTGCAGGCGCTGAACGCCATGGGCGAGGGGAATATGGTTGGGCTGCTGGATATCCAGTTCATCCGCATTGGCGACGATGAGATTGAGGCCACCATGCCCGTCGATCGTCGCACCCACCAGCCGTTTGGTTTATTGCACGGCGGAGCGTCCGTCGTGCTGGCCGAAACGCTGGGCTCGGTGGCGGGATATCTCTGTACCGAAGGGGAGCAGAAGGTTGTGGGACTTGAGGTGAATGCTAACCACATTCGCTCGGTGCGCAGCGGGCGCGTGCGCGGCGTTTGTCGCGCGCTGCACGCCGGAAGCCGCCATCAGGTGTGGCAGATAGATATTCTCGATGAGCAGGATCGTCTGTGCTGCTCGTCGCGGCTGACCACGGCGGTTGTGTAAAGTTTTCAGATGTTTTGCCTTTGGTCAAAAACTAGACAGTGCGTTGTGATATACTGGTCAGGTTTTGTACATAAGCGAGGACATCATGGATACTGAAATAACCCCAACACAGCTGGCAATTGAATATTTACGTCGCGATAAGAGCAACCTGTCTCCGGCGCAGTACCTGAAAAAGCTGAAACAGCTTGAGCTGGAATTCACAGATTTGCTGGCGCTCTCTTCGAATGAGCTGAAAGAAGAGATCTACTTTGCCTGGCGGTTGGGCGTTCACGTCCATTGAGTACATAAGAATAAAAGGGCCGCGAGTGCGGCCTTTTTTGTGTACGGAAGACAGTATTTAGCGCAAAGCCTGGGTAAGCGTCACATACTGACCGTATTGACTGTCAGGCCTGGGTGAGTTCAACTTTCCATGGCAGCAGATCACGCAGCCGGTTCACCGGCCAGTCCTGGATATGCCCCAGAACATAGCGCAGCCACGCCTCCGGCTCCACACCGTTCAGCCGGCAGGAGCCGATCAGCGAGTACAGCACTGCTGCCCGCTCTCCACCCGCATCAGAACCGGCGAACAGCCAGTTTTTTCGACCCAGAGCAACGCCACGCAGCGCGTTCTCCGCGATGTTGTTGTCGATTTCCGCCCAGCCGTTGCTGCAGTACAGGTTCAGCGCATCCCACTGCTTCAACAGATATGCGAACGCCTTCGCCGTATCCGAGTGGCGCGACAGCACCTTCATCTGCCCCTTTATCCAGTCGTACAGCGACTGCATCAGCGGAACGGTCTGCTCTTTTCGTACCGCCAGTCGCTCGACAGCCGGGCTGCCGCGTATTTCCGCCTCGATGGCATACAGCTCACCGATTCGCTTCAGCGCTTCTGTTGTGATGTCGGTCGGGGTTCGGACGTGGACGTCGTGGATTTTCCGACGGGCGTGTGCCATGCAGGCCGCTTCCGTGATGCGGCCGCCTTCGTACAGCGCGTTGTAGCCACCGTACGCGTCCGCCTGCAGGATACCACTGTACCCGGCAAGATGTTGCTGCGGATGTACTCCTTTACGGTCCGGCGAGTATGCGAACCACACCGCCGGAGGCAGCGGCGATCCCGCATTGCGGTCATCCCGTACGTAGACCCACAGCCGGGCCGTGCGGGTTTTACCGCTGCCCGGCTCCTGCACCGGTACCGGGATATCATCGGTATGCACATTGCCTGGCATCAGCACGTACTGGCGCAGCAGGTCGTACAGCGGCTCCAGTAGCTCACTGACCGCACCAGACCAGCGCCCCAGCGTGGCCCGGCTCAGTTCAACGCCCTGACGGCGATATATCTCTGACTGACGATAGTGAGGCGTGTGTTCGGCGAACTTCGCCGTGACGATGCGCGCCAGCAGACCGGGACCTGCGTAGCTGCGTTCGATGGGTTTTGACGGCATGGGGGCCTGAACGATATGGTCACAGCTGCAGCAGGTCAGTTTTGGCCGCTGCGTTTCGATGACCTTAAAGGCACTGCTGATAAGCTCCAGTTGCTCCGATACGTCGCAGCCCAGCACGCTGAGCTCGCCGCCGCAGGCCGGACAGGCGGTTTCTGCCGGCGACAGCGTACGGGTTTCACGGGGAAGCGAGGCTGGCAGCGGTTTGCGGGCGGAAGACTGGCGCAGCGGCTGCGGCAGTACCGGGTCATGCTGCTCGCCCAGTACCTCTGCCATCTCCTCCTGCAGGGCGCTGATGCGCTCCTCCGCCTCGCGTACCTGGCGCTGCGTTTTCTCACGCAGCTTTTCGGAGCTTTTGCCGAACTGCATGCGCTGAAGCTTAGCGACCAGCGCCTTCAGCCGGTTGATTTCGCTGGCATACGCCGCCACCCGCTGTGAGAGCAGGCGGTTATACTCCGCCATTTTGCGGATGGTGGTCTGCTGCTCCAGCAGCAGTGCCCTGAGCCGGGCATTTTCATCAGGGTATGAGGTGGCCATAACCCCACTTTACAGCAGGTTATATACGCAGGCCAGTTCGTTCCGTCCGTTGCGGGCGCTTCCAGTTAATACCTTCCAGCAACATGGACAGCTGCGCAGGCGTCAGGTGGATTTTTCCATCGCGGGTCACCGGCCAGACGAAGCGGCCACGCTCCAGCCGTTTGGTAAACAGGCACAGACCATCACGGTCAGCCCACAACACCTTTATCATGTCGCCACGACGCCCCCGGAAGATGAACAGGTGCCCGCTGAACGGGTCGGTGCGCAGCGTGTTCTGCACTTTCGCTGCCAGCCCGTTAAAGCTACAGCGCATATCTGTCACGCCAGCAACCAGCCAGATGCGCGAACCTGCTGGAAAGCTAATCATGACTCACCATCCCTGAGCTCGATGATCAGTGCGCGCAGAAGCTCAGGAGTCAGCGGGCCGGTCAGGTTGAGGCTTCCACCTGGCAATGTCAGCCTGCAGCTGATGACCGGTGGCATATCTGTTAATACGGCACCGTTTTGCCTGGGTGGAGGGACAACAGGCTCCATCGTAACTGGGATGAGCGTCGCTCTGTTGGCCGGATCCAGTAGCCCCTGACGATGCAGATTGCGCCAGTTAAACAGCAGGTTATCGTTAATACCATGCTCACGTGCAATCTGAGCCACACAGGCATCCGGCTGCAGGGTCAGCTCCGCCATGCGAATTTTAAACTCCAGAGGCCAGTCCGGACGGCGTTTCTTTACGGGAAGATTGGTCTCAAGATTGAATGCATAAAGCTCTTCCTCCAGACGTTCAGGTGTGTATTCCTCCGGCAATGGCCAGTTAATACCGGTACGTCGGAAGCGGGTAAACATCTTATGTATGGCTGATGAGCTAATGTTCAGTTGCTCTGCGATTTCACGGTAAGTCAGAGCCTCATTAAACCGCAGGCTCAGCGCAGTGAAGATCCAGGGTCTTCTGTTGTAAGGCGTATTTTTGTCCACGGTAGTGTCCATGTTCGCGAAAGTGTCCATGGTAGGAAACGCGGGCAAAAATGAAAGACGGTTCGAATGTGACGCTTACAAGCCTGGCGTGAAGTGGACGCAAAATAATAGGGCAGGCGTAATGTCGTGAGACCGGGTCAGGTCATTTTCCGCCAGGTAATTACCAGCCGGTAAGATTAAAATTTTTCAGGTAATTTCCCCATATTGATTAGCACACCTCTTTCAACTTCGATATAACCACCTTCTTTTAAAGCTGCAAGAATACGCATGATGCTGCTACGGGACAGGTGGGTTTTATCCCGGATATAACTTTCTGCAGTAATGTTTAGCCTGAATGATTCTTCTTCGTTTGAGAGTGCATAAAGCTGGGCGCGGACAATATTGTAAGCGGAAGGCCCGGTTATATCTTCATAGCTATGAAATAGCTTACCTGCAAGGGCCATCAGGTGATATGCCAGCGGCTCCCATAGTTCATGATGCTTGATAATTTCATAAACAGAATCCATTTTAAGGGTTACGATCTCACAGTGATTAAAGGTTTTGATGTAACCGAACATCTGAGCGTAATGCATATTACTGAGACCGAGCAAAGCGGGCCCCTTAACCGTTGCCATGGCTAAATCGTCGTTGCTACGATGAATCATGACGCGTCCGTTGAGGAGGATATAACAGAGGCGTTCATCGCCAACTACAAAATTTAATCGACGGCGGGGGATCACTCTCTTCAGATTTGCCCCCTGTTTTAGATAATCGATCAGCAGTTGTGTCGAGGAAGAACAATCGAATATTAACGTCTGGGACATTTCATCAGCCATATGCGCGCCTATCCATTAAACCTGTCAATAGTGATGCGGTTCAGTATAGCGTGGATCCTGCGGAGTCTGTTTTATTCAACCCTGTTGCTACGTATTTCAGCGGTAAATGTTTGATTGAAATTAAGAACCCTCGATGAAATTCAACATATCCAGCAACTTTCAGAGGGGGACATCTGCATTATCAGCGGCGCGGATATGCAGGATGTCACGGCATGAAAAACAAAGTATTTCGAAATGTTGAAGATAGCGAGAGATGAGTTAACTATTACCGGGTTCGCATAGCGCACCCGGTATTTTCCTCAGACGTTGAGCGCACTAATCAACCGCGACTTCATGGACTGATATGCAGACGCTGCATAGTTCTCCGCCCAACGCTGATCCTCAATTGCCTCGAGCTGCACCGCGCAGTACTTTGTTTCCGGCGTTTTGGAGATGGGATCGAGGTTATCCTGGGTCAGCTCGTTGCAGGCGCCAATCCACCACTGATAGGTCATGTAGACGGCCCCGGCGTTGATACGCTCGCTGATGCTGGCGCGGGTTATCACTTTGCCGCGGCGTGAACGTACCCAGACCAGCTGTCCGTCCGTAATGCCCAGTCTGTCAGCATCGGAAGGGTGCATTTGCACCCGGCCCGGCTCGTCGGCCAGGCTTTGCAGCGCGGCGCAGTTCCCGGTCATTGAGCGACAGGAGTAATGCCCCACCTCGCGTACCGTACACAGCACCAGCGGATAGTCGTCATCAGGCGTTTCCGCCGGCGCGCGCCACGGCGCGGCAAAGAGCTGCCCCTTACCGGTTGGGGTGTCGAACTGATTGTCTTTGTACAGGTACGGCGTTCCCGGATGATCCAGCGTCGGGCACGGCCACTGTACGTGACCCATCTCGCCCATTTTTTCATAGGTCACGCCGTAGAAGAGCGGGCACAGCTCGCGCATCTCATCCCAGATCTGCTGGTTAGAGTCATAATGCATCGGGTAGCCCATCTCGGTGGCGAGCAGGCTGATGATCTCCCAGTCGCGCTTCACGTTACCGCTGGCATCAATGGCTTTACCAAAACGCTGGAACCCGCGATCGGCACAGGTAAAGACGCCGCCGTGCTCACCCCAGGAGGTGGCCGGGAGCAGAACGTCCGCCACTTCTGCCGTTTTGGTCATAAAGATGTCCTGAACCACGACGAAGTCGAGCGCCTCAAAACCGCTGCGAACGAGACCGAGATCGGCTTCGGTCTGAAGCGGGTCTTCCCCCATGATGTAGTAGGCCTTGACCTTGCCTTCCAGCGCCAGATGGGGCACCTCGGTAATGCGCGTTCCGACCCGAGCGTCCATATTATTGACGTCAATTCCCCAGGCATCGGCAAACTTCTGCCTGACCGCTGGATCGGTTACATTCTGATAGCCCGGGAACATATTCGGCAGAACACCCATATCGCAGGCGCCCTGAACGTTGTTTTGTCCGCGCACCGGCCCGACGCCGACGGCAGGGCGGCCGAGGTTGCCGGTCAGCAGCGCCAGGCTGGAAAGCCCTTTGACCACATCCACAGCCTGACCAAACTGGGTTACGCCCATACCCCACATCACGGTGGCGGAAGGGGCCGCCGCGAAGGTGCGCATTGCCTGGCGAACGTCACGGGCGGGAACGCCGGTAAGATGCTCAACCTTCTCCGGCGCATAGTCTTTCACCGTCTGGCGGTAGGCCTCAAGCCCCTCCGTGAAGCGCGCCACATAGCTTTTGTCGTAGAGCTCCTCTTCCAGCAGCACATAGCCAAAGGCGTTCACCAGCGCCATGTTGCTGCCGTTTTTCAGCTGCAGATGCTGGTCGGCGATGCGCGCCGTTTCAATGCGCCGCGGATCGCAGACGATAATTTTTGCGCCGTTTTCCCGCGCTTTCAGCACGCGTCGGGCGACGATAGGGTGGGAGTCCGCGCAGTTATAGCCAAACACCAGCAGGCATTTTGAGTTTTCAATATCGTTGATTGAGTTGCTCATCGCGCCGTTGCCGAGCGTTTCCTGTAAACCGGCCACGGAAGGGCCGTGACAAACGCGCGCGCAGCAGTCCACGTTGTTGGTGTTCAGCACAGCGCGGGCAAATTTTTGCATCACATAGTTTGTTTCATTGCCGGTTCCGCGAGAGGATCCGGTGGTCATGATCGACCGCGGCCCGTGCTGCGCTTTAATGCTGCTGAGCCTGTGGGCGGTGTAGCGGATAGCCTCTTCCCAGGTAACGGGAGTGAATGCCTCGCCTTTGCGGTAGCGGATCATCGGCTGGGTCAGGCGCGGGGTGAGGAGACGGGTATCGTTGAGGAAGTCCCAGCCGTAAAAGCCTTTCAGACACAGGGTGCCCTGGTTTGTGACGCCCTCTGCGGCTTCGGCACGGATGATACGGTTATTTTCAACGACAAGGTTTAATTTACAGCCTGCACCGCAGTACGGGCAGACGCTGGCGATCTTTTTCATCAATAACAGACCTGTTAAGAAATGAAGCAAAGTTGACTGGAAAACCCAGTCCCGTAAGCGGAGGTAAGCAGGAACCGTGCCAGGTTGGCTTTGCTGGTTTTACAGGGTGTTAAGCGGGGAAGGCGCGTGTCATCGTCAGAACATTCGTCAGTTTTGACGATGACACGAAAGCAGGATGAGTGGCCGTGAAATTACAGGTCGTCCATTGTGTAACCCACCACGATTTCCAGGGTCTTGCGAATCACATCCGCCTGGACAACATCGTGGGTCGCTTCCAGCGTCTGAATGAGCCAGAGGATTATCGCTTTGTTGGACAGATGGCCTTCGGAGGCCAGAACACAGCGTACTGCAGTAGAAAAAACAGCGGACTCTTCAGCAAAACGATCGCCTGCGTGACGGAAATATTCCGACAGCGCACTGTCTAAAAAAGCAGAGTGGTATTCGGGTTGAAGCTGAATATTTTGTCTCATTTGTTCTCACCGTAGCTGTTAAATTGCAGTCAATGTATTTTTTTTGGGTCGGACGGTTTTCCACTTCCAAATAACGGCACTACATTGTCTCTGTTAACGTTGAGAGGTCCCTCTCTTTTCGTTCGTCCTTGCGCGGTTCTGCGACGTGTAAAGGCGATGCTGTTTGAGCCGATCTCGGCAATCACCACCGCAAGTGTCTCCCGCCGCCGGGGATCCTTTTCATGTTCTTTCATTACCCGCAGACGCTGCAGCAATCCTTCGGTTGTCACTGGCCCCCGCTCTTTCAGAAGAGAGAGAACGGCTTCACCGATAAGCTGGTCGATCAGTCGATCTGCGTCACTGCTATTCATCACGTTATCGTTCGAAGAGCAGACCAAGCAGCATGTGGTAATGCTCTTCCTCTTCCGGCCCTTCGGCCTTTTCGAGGCGGCTGAGAAGTTTGGTACAGAGCGATTTGCGATTCAGATTCCGCCCGTCGCTGAGAATTTCTACCACTACCTGGCCCAGCGTCTCCTGCTGGGTAGGAAGCGCGGCTTTTTCGAAGTACTGTGCGATCGCTGCTGCGGAATCTGTGGCGTAACCTTTCTGCTGCATGTTTCGCTCCTGTAAAATTTTGTAATCACTAACGTTACAATTAAGGTATACATAATTTCTAAATCTGTACACTTAAAATGTACAGATTTTTAATATTTTTATGATATATTTTATAAATTTCTTTATTTTCATTAAGTTACAATCTTTTCATAAACCGGTAATGTTACAGGATATATTGTACAAAAAGGTCTGGCGCTGGTAAGTTGTACACCTCAGGAAAAAGTGTCATTAAATGCCGTAAATGGTTGAGATGTAAATTATTTGTCAGGCAATTAATGTGCTATAAGAGATCTTTATCCACCTCTTTTGTGGCCAAAAACCTAACCCCAGGAATCGCATGCTAACAACCATCATTTACCGCAGTCATATCTGCGAAGACGTTCCAGTGAAGGCGCTGGAAGCAATGGTCGCTGCTGCAAATAGTAAAAACCGGCAATCCAACGTCACGGGCATCCTGCTGTTTAACGGCACACATTTTTTTCAACTGCTTGAAGGGCCAGTGGAACACGTTTCTGCCATCTATGAGCAGATCTGCAGCGACCCGCGCCACCATAACGTGGTGGAGCTGATGTGCGACCACGGGCCTGTCCGACGTTTTGGCAACGTAGGCATGGAGCTGTTTGATTTACGCCAGTTCTACAGGGATGAGGTGCTGCAGCAGGTGCTCAACAAAGGAACGACGCGTTACCAGCTGACCTATAACGACCGCCCGCTGCAGTTTTTCCGCACCTTTGTCGAGGCCACGGAAAAAGCGAACTATTTTGAACTGCCGCCTGCGGATTCCTGGGAATTCGTTCGCGAAGAAACGCCCCTGTCCGCACAGCCTGAGGTGGTCGCGAAGGGGGCGGATTGCAGCTTTGCGTTTCAGCCGATAGTCGATCCGTTTATGCAGCAGGTCGTCTCCTGGGAGGCGCTTCTTCGCACCCCTGACGGTGACCCACCGGGGGTCTATTTCGCTAACCGCCCGCGTGACGAAGTATATGCATCTGATTTGCAGAGCAAGCAGGTAGCACTTTCCATGGCCAGCGCGCTGGGGTTACAGGACCAGACGCTATCCCTTAACCTGCTGCCCATGACGCTGGTTAACATTCCCAACGCCGTGGATTTCCTGCTCACCGCGATTGAAGCAAACGGTTTTGTACCCGAACAAATCGTGGTGGAGTTTACCGAGAGTGAAGCTATTTCCCGTTTTGATGAATTCACGGATTCGGTCAGGCAGCTCAAAAGTGCGGGCCTCAGCGTAACGATCGATCATTTCGGTGCCGGTTTTGCCGGGCTGCAGCTGCTGGCCCGCTTCCAGCCTGACAGAATTAAGATTAATCGCGATCTGGTCGCGGACGTGCACAAAAGTGGCCCCCGGCAGGCCATTATTCAGGCGATTATCAAATGTTGCTCCTCCCTTGAGATCCAGTTCTGCGCGGTGGGAGTAGAGAAGGCTGAAGAGTGGATGTGGCTGGAGTCCGCGGGGATTTCCCAGTTCCAGGGGCATCTTTTTGCCAGCCCGCGACACGGCGGTATTCCCGCGATAGCGTGGCCGGAGAAAAAGTTCGACTTCTGATAAAGCTGTACACAATCCGGAAGACTTAACTGTACGAACGGATAATTTTATACAACAATGTATTAACAGGTGGATTGAAAAGAAGCCCGTTCACTCGTTCTAAATGCGGTCTTAGTTATACAAATGGTGTGTACAATCTGATAAGGTTGGTGTAGTTAGGTATGGAAGTTCTGAGCGTGAGGGAGTTAATGGCCTATTACAGTATCGGCGAAGTGGCCGAACGATGCGGTATCAACCCCGTTACGCTGCGTGCCTGGCAGCGCCGTTATGGATTGTTGAAGCCGCAGCGAAGTGAAGGAGGTCATCGTCAGTTTGACGATGAAGATATCCTGCGTATTGAAGAGATCAAGCGCCTGATGAAAAGCGGCGTCTCGGTCGGAAAAGTCAAAGCCTTGCTGGAAAACAAAGAAGTGTTGACTCCGGGTAACTGGGTCTCGTTCCAGGAAGAGATGATGTCCGTTCTGCGTTACGCCAGCCCGGCAAAGCTGCGCGCCAAAATCGGCGAATTCCGCCGCGATCACGCGATAGACGCGCTGATTGACAATATTATCTCTCCGGTTCGTCAGCGCATGAACCAGGATCAAAACACCGTGCGTCACATGGCTAGCCTGTTTGACGGCGTACTGATCGAATTCGCGGTTGCAAGCCTGTCGGAGTCCCGCAAAAAACCCGGTAAAGACGCACTCCTGATTGGCTGGGAATGTGATGACCGCACCCACCTGTGGCTGGAAGCCGCGCGCTTATCGCAGAAGGGCTGGCACATTGACGTCCTGGCAGAACCTATTGATTCGCCGCGTCCTGAACTGTTCCCTGGGCAAAAAATCTTCGTCTGGTCGGGGAAATCCCCAACGCCTCGACAGCAGGAACAGCTCGACCACTGGCGTGAACAGGGGTTTGCTGTCTCATTTCATCACTGATCGTCAGAGGCCCAGAGGGCCTTTTTTTGTCATTTTCTGAGCAAAAGCTATCTTAAAAATAGGCATTTCCGATGCATATTTTACTTTTCTCTTCCCCGTCATAAATGCCGCGATGAAATGCATTATTAATCAATGCATTGAACAAATACATCCATCCTGACTGCATCCTCTCACAGGGTCTATGCTTAATAAAAGTAGGCAAAAAGGGCGGTTTAGCCGAATGCCCCTGCTGACAGAGGGTTGAAGTGATAATCGTTATCACTAACATGGTGTTATGCCCTGATGGCTTATCAGATGAGGTGGACCTATGGAACTGCATTCAGAAACCTTTAATCCTGCCGATTTTGCCTGGCGCGGTTTAACGCTCACGCCAGCGGCGGCGGCACACATACACGAACTGGTGGCGAAAAAGCCCGAGATCCTCGGCGTACGTTTGGGTGTCAAACAGACCGGCTGCGCGGGCTTCGGTTACGTGCTCGACACCGTCACCGAACCCGAGAAAGATGACCTGGTGTTCGAGACTGACGGCGCGAAACTGTACGTCGCGCTGCAGGCCATGCCGTTTATTGACGGTACCGAAGTGGACTACGTCCGCGAAGGCTTAAACCAGTTATTCAAATTTCATAACCCGAAAGCCCAGAACGAATGCGGCTGCGGCGAAAGCTTTGGGGTATAGGCGGTACTATGTCTCGTAATACTGAAGCAACGAGTGATGTAAATACCTGGAGCGGTGGGCACCTCAACTATAAAGAGGGGTTCTTCACCCAGCTGCAGACCGATGAGCTGGCGAAAGGCATTAACGAAGATGTCGTGCGGGCGATCTCGGCGAAACGCAACGAGCCGGAGTGGATGCTGGAGTTTCGCCTGAGCGCCTTCCGCGCCTGGCTGGAGATGGAAGAGCCGCACTGGCTGAAAGCGCATTACGACAAGCTGAACTATCAGGATTACAGCTACTACTCCGCGCCCTCCTGCGGAAGCTGTGACGATACCTGCGCCTCCCAGCCGGGGGCGGTGCAGCAAACCGGTGCCGAGAACAGCTTCCTCAGCAAAGAGGTGGAAGAAGCCTTTAACCAGCTGGGCGTGCCCGTTCGCGAAGGGAAAGAGGTGGCGGTGGACGCCATTTTCGACTCCGTCTCGGTGGCGACCACCTACCGTGAGAAGCTGGCAGAGCAGGGGATCATTTTCTGCTCCTTCGGCGAAGCGATTCACGATCATCCGGAACTGGTGAAAAAATACATTGGGACCGTGGTGCCCTCTAACGACAACTTCTTTGCGGCGCTCAACGCGGCGGTAGCCTCTGACGGCACCTTTATCTACGTGCCGAAAGGCGTGCGCTGTCCGATGGAGCTTTCCACCTATTTCCGCATCAATGCCGAAAAAACCGGCCAGTTCGAACGCACGATTCTGGTCGCGGATGAAGGCAGCTACGTCAGCTATATCGAAGGGTGCTCCGCCCCGGTTCGCGACAGCTACCAGCTGCACGCGGCGGTGGTGGAGGTCATCATCCACAAAGATGCCGAGGTGAAATACTCCACGGTGCAAAACTGGTTCCCGGGCGACGGCAATACCGGCGGTATCCTGAACTTTGTCACCAAGCGCGCGCTGTGCGAAGGCGAAAACAGCAAGATGTCGTGGACCCAGTCAGAAACCGGCTCCGCCATCACCTGGAAATACCCGAGCTGCATTCTGCGCGGGGATAACTCCATCGGCGAGTTTTACTCGGTGGCGCTGACCAGCGGCCATCAGCAGGCCGATACCGGCACCAAGATGATCCACATTGGTAAAAACACCAAATCGACCATCATCTCGAAAGGGATCTCTGCCGGGCATAGCCAGAACAGCTATCGCGGGCTGGTGAAAATCATGCCGACGGCCACCAATGCGCGAAACTTTACCCAGTGTGACTCGATGCTGATTGGCGCAGACTGCGGGGCGCACACCTTCCCCTACGTCGAGTGCCGTAACAACACGGCCCAGCTTGAGCACGAGGCGACGACGTCGCGGATTGGGGAAGATCAGCTCTTCTACTGCCTGCAGCGCGGGATCAGCGAAGAAGACGCCATCTCAATGATCGTTAACGGCTTCTGTAAGGATGTGTTCTCTGAACTGCCGCTGGAATTTGCCGTTGAAGCCCAGAAACTCCTCGCCATTAGTCTTGAACACAGCGTCGGTTAAGGAAAGCACATGTTACGTATTAAAGATTTACAGGTTAGCGTAGAAGACAAAGCCATCCTGCGTGGCCTCAATTTTGACGTCAGGCCGGGTGAAGTCCACGCCATCATGGGGCCGAACGGTTCCGGGAAAAGTACGCTTTCTGCGACGCTGGCGGGGCGCGAAGATTATGAGGTGACCCACGGCTCGGTGGAGTTTAACGGCAAGGATCTGCTGGAGATGTCTCCGGAAGACCGAGCGGGAGAGGGCATCTTCATGGCCTTCCAGTACCCGGTCGAAATTCCGGGCGTCAGCAACCAGTTCTTCCTGCAGACGGCGCTGAATGCGGTGCGCAAGTATCGCGGCCTGGAGGCGCTGGACCGCTTTGACTTCCAGGATCTGATGGAAGAGAAGATCAAGCTGCTGAAAATGCCGGAAGATCTGCTGACCCGTTCGGTGAACGTTGGCTTTTCCGGCGGAGAGAAAAAGCGTAACGACATTCTGCAGATGGCGGTGCTCGAGCCCGAGCTGTGCATTCTGGATGAGACCGACTCCGGCCTGGATATCGACGCCCTGAAGATTGTCGCTGACGGGGTGAACTCCCTGCGCGACGGCAAACGTTCGTTCATTATCGTCACCCACTACCAGCGCATCCTGGACTACATCAAGCCGGATTACGTTCACGTGCTTTACCAGGGGCGTATTGTGAAATCCGGTGATTTCACGCTGGTTAAACAACTGGAGGAGCAGGGCTATGGCTGGCTTACCGATCAGCAGTAATGCGCTCCAGCAGTGGCACAGGCTGTTTGAAGCCCAGGGCGGCACGCGCTCTGAGCAGGCGCAGCAGCATCTTCAGCAGATGCTGCGTCTCGGCCTGCCGACGCGTAAGCATGAGAACTGGAAGTACACCCCGCTTGATGGCCTGCTGAACGCCGAGTTTGTGACCCGTCGGGCGGATCTCACGCCTGCGCAGCGTGACGCGCTGGCAGTACGCGTGGATGCCGTGCGCCTGGTGTTTGTCGACGGTGAGTTCCGTCCGGAGCTGAGCGACGCCCTTCAGGGGAGCGGATTTGAGATTGAGATAAACGACGAGCGCCAGCCCCTGAGCGCCCCGGTTCAGCCTGAGGTTTTCCTGCACCTGACCGAGAGCCTGGCCCGCCGCGTGACGCACATCCGCGTGAAGCGTAACCAGCGTCCGGCAAAACCGCTGCTGCTGATGCATATCACCCAGGGTGTGGACGGCGACGAAATCAACACCGCGCACTATCGCCACCATCTTGAGATGGCGGAGGGAGCGGAGGCCACGGTAATCGAACATTACGTCAGCCTCAACGATATCCGACACTTTACCGGATCCCGTCTGACGATGAATGTTGCCGCCAATGCCCAGCTTCACCACGTCAAGCTGGGGTTTGAAAATGCGCAGAGCCACCACTTTGCCCATAACGACATTGTGCTGGGTCAGGATGCCGCAGCGTACAGCCATAGCTTCCTCCTCGGCGGGTCGGTGCTGCGCCACAATACCAGCACGCAGCTTAACGGTGAAAACACCACGCTGCGCATCAACAGCCTGGCGATGCCGGTTAAATCAGAGGTGTGCGACACGCGCACCTGGCTGGAGCACAACAAGGGCTACTGCAACAGCCGCCAGCTGCATAAAACCATCGTCAGCGACAGAGGTCGCGCGGTGTTTAACGGACTGATTAACGTGGCGCAGCACGCCATTAAAACCGACGGGCAGATGACCAACAACAATCTGCTGTTAGGTCGCCTGGCGGAAGTGGACACCAAACCGCAGCTGGAGATCTACGCCGACGACGTGAAGTGCAGCCACGGTGCGACGGTCGGGCGCATCGACGATGAGCAGATGTTCTACCTGCGTTCCCGCGGTATCGACCAGCAGGCGGCGCAGAAAATGATTATCTATGCGTTTGCCGCCGAACTGACGGAAGCGCTGAACGATGGTCAGTTGAAACAGCAGGTGCTGGCGCGTATCGGTCAGCGTCTGCCTGGAGGCGAAGCATGAGTTTTCCCGTCGAGAAAGTGCGGGCAGATTTCCCGGTTCTGACCCGTGAAGTAAACGGTCTTCCTCTGGCCTATCTGGACAGCGCGGCCAGCGCCCAGAAGCCGAATCAGGTGGTGGATGCGGAAGCCGAGTTTTATCGCCATGGCTACGCCGCCGTGCACCGGGGGATTCACACGCTGAGCGCGGAAGCCACCCAGCGTATGGAAAACGTGCGTACGCAGCTGGCCGCCTTCCTCAACGCGCGCTCGCCTGAAGAGCTGGTCTTCGTGCGCGGAACCACCGAAGGGATCAACCTTGTCGCCAACAGCTGGGGCAACGCGCAGGTCCACGCCGGGGATAACATCATCATCACCCAGATGGAGCACCACGCCAATATCGTGCCATGGCAGATGCTCTGCGAGCGCGTTGGCGCGCAATTGCGGGTCATTCCGCTCAACGTTGACGGGACGCTGCAGCTCGACCAGCTTGACGCATTGCTCGACGATAAAACCCGGCTGGTGGCGGTCACCCAGGTCTCCAACGTGCTCGGGACTGAAAACCCGGTGGCAGCGATTGTCGAAAAAGCTCATCAGGCCGGTGCGAAGGTCCTGATTGACGGCGCTCAGGCGGTGATGCACCACGCGGTTGACGTCCAGGCGCTGGACTGTGATTTCTACGTCTTTTCAGGCCACAAGCTCTATGGGCCTACCGGGATTGGGGTGCTGTACGTAAAAGAGGCAATTCTGCAGGCGATGCCGCCGTGGGAAGGGGGCGGGTCAATGATCGCCACCGTTAGCCTGACGGAAGGCACCACCTATGCCCGCGCGCCGTGGCGTTTTGAGGCGGGCACGCCCAACACCGGTGGGATTATCGGTTTGGGGGCGGCGGTGTCTTATGTCTCCGCAATCGGCCTTGATAGCATTCAGGAGTACGAACAGCTGCTGATGCACTATGCGCTTGCGGAGCTTGCCAGCGTGCCGGATCTGACCCTCTACGGGCCTGCCGATCGGCAAGGGGTGATTGCGTTTAATCTCGGGAAACATCACGCCTATGACGTGGGTAGTTTTCTCGATAACTACGGCGTGGCGGTCCGTACCGGGCACCACTGCGCCATGCCGCTGATGGCGTTTTACCAGGTACCGGCAATGTGCCGCGCGTCGCTGGTGATGTACAACACAACGGAAGAGGTCGACAGGCTGGTGGCGGGGCTTAAGCGCATTCATCAGCTGCTGGGCTAACGGAGAGGCGAAAGATGGCGGAACTGCCGGACAAAGATAAATTACTGCGCAACTTCTCGCGTTGCGCAAACTGGGAAGAGAAGTATCTCTATATCATTGAACTGGGACAGCGCTTATCGCCGCTCGGTGAAGAGGCGCACAGCCCGGAGAACAGTATTCAGGGCTGTCAGAGCCAGGTGTGGATTGTGATGGCGCAGTCAGATGACGGCACTATCGAATTGCGCGGCGACAGCGATGCGGCCATTGTAAAAGGCCTTATTGCGGTCGTCTTTAGCCTTTATCACCGGATGTCGGCGCAGGATATTGTCGCGTTTGATGTCCGCCCGTGGTTTGAAAAAATGGCCCTGACCCAACACCTCACCCCGTCCCGTTCTCAGGGACTGGAAGCGATGATTCGCGCCATTCGCGCCAAAGCTGCAATCCTTAGCTAGACTTACAGAACAGCATTCATTCTGTTTCGCGAGGTGGTTCTCGCCTCGCTGGTTTTTCAGCTTTCTGGCGTCCTGCCAGTGAATAAGGAATCTCAGCATGAAGCGCGCGTCTCTCATAACTCTATTACTCCTCAGTTCGCTCGGCGCACTTAATTCGGCCCGCGCGATGGACTATCCGTTGCCGCCCGCAGGCAGTCGCCTGATTGGGCAAAATCAAACCTACACGATACAGGAAGGGGATAATAAGCTGCAGACCATCGCCCGTCGGTTTAATACGGCGGCGCAGGTGCTCCTGGAAACGAACAATACCATTGCGCCGGTAAACCCTGCGCCTGGAACCGTCATTACCATCCCGTCGCAGATGCTGTTGCCGGACACGCCGCGCGAGGGCATTGTGGTGAACCTCGCAGAGCTTCGGCTTTACTACTTCCCGCCGGGAGAAAACATCGTTCAGGTCTTCCCGCTCGGCATCGGACAGCTGGGGCTGGAAACGCCGGTCACGACCACGCGCGTGAGCCAGAAGATCCCGAATCCCACCTGGACGCCCACGCCGGGCATCAGAGCACGCTCCCTGGAGCAGGGAATTAAATTACCTCCGGTGGTGCCTGCCGGGCCCAATAACCCGCTGGGACGCTTCGCGCTGCGTTTAGGCGTGGGCAATGGGGAATATCTCATCCACGGCACCAGCGCACCGGACAGCGTTGGTCTGCGGGTCAGTTCCGGCTGTATGCGTATGAACGCCCCGGATATCAAAGCGCTGTTCGAACAGGTGCGGGTGGGCACGCGTGTGCAGATTATTAATGAACCCGTCAAGTTCTCCGTTGAGCCGGATGGTAAACGCTATATTGAAGTCCACCGTCCGCTGGCGCAGGTAGAAGGGGAAAATCCGCAGGTCTCGCCAATTACCCACTCCGCCGACTTTGCGACCTTTGTTTCTCAGGCGGGAAGCGATAAGGCGCTGATTGATAAAGCCCTGTCACGCCGTGCCGGGATCCCGGTTATCGTGTCGTCAGGTAGCGCTCCGTCAGCCAGCAATAGCGTGTTGTCGGTGCAGAACAGTCGGGTGTCTGCAGCTGTTGCGGAAGATGAAGGGGAGAAGGTGACGCAGTAGCCGTTTGTCGCAGGCAAAAAAAATGGCGCACGATGTGCGCCATTTTATTAACAGGTACTATTACTTACGGTATTTAGTAGCCTGGTTGTCCAGACGCTGGTTAGCGCGAGCTGCGTCGTCTTTAGCAGCCTGAACGTCGGAACGCATTGCGTTCACGTCGTTGCTCAGCTGGTCAACTTTAGCGTTCAGAGTCTGAACGTCAGAAGACAGCTGATCGATTTTAGCGTTGCTGGAGCAACCAGCCAGCAGAGTAGAACCCAGGATTACCGCGCCCAGTACCAGTTTAGTACGATTCATTATTAATACCCTCTAGATTGAGTTAATCTCCATGTAGCGTTACAAGTATTACACAAAGTTTTTTGGGTTGAGAATATTTTTTTGATGGGAATACACCTATTTTTGATCGTTCGCTCAAAGAAGCATCGAATCAGCCCTTTTCGGGCAAAAATCTAAGGAAAAAAAGGCATTTATCATCGGATTCATCTTAGATAAATCGCAATTAAATAGAAAAACCCGATTTGCATTTTGAATGACTTTGGCTAATGCCTGTAATAAAAAAAGCGCCCGAAGGGCGCTTTTTATCCAAACTAATTCGTTCGGGAATTATTACAGCACGTGAACAGATGCGGTATTGGTGGTTCCGCTTGGTACCAGTGCGCCAGAAACCATGACCACAACGTCACCTTTCTGTGCCAGACCACGATCAACCAGCTCCAGCGCCACTTCTTTACCCAGACGGTAGAAATCATCCGTAGAGGCGATCTCTTTCACCAGGTGAGGGATCACGCCTTTGCTCAGCACCAGCTGGCGGGCAGTGGTTTCATTGGTGGTCAGCGCCAGGATAGTCGCATCCGGGAAGTATTTACGCACCGCGCGAGCAGATTTACCGCCCTGGGTGGCAACCACGATCAGTGGCGCTTCCAGTTTCTCAGCCGTTTCTACTGCACCGCGGCATACCGCTTCGGTGATGCGCAGCTTGCGGCTGTCGTTGTTGTAATCCAGACGGCTTTTCATCACGCGGTCGGTACGTTCGCAGATGGTGGCCATGATGGTCACCGCTTCCAGCGGATATTTACCCTTGGCGGATTCGCCGGACAGCATAACGGCATCAGTACCGTCAAGGATGGCGTTTGCCACGTCGCCTGCTTCAGCGCGGGTAGGGCGTGGGTTTTTGATCATGGAGTCCAGCATTTGCGTTGCGGTGATAACCACTTTACGCGCGCGAACACATTTCTCGATCATCATCTTCTGCGCGAAGATCACCTCTTCAACCGGGATTTCTACGCCCAGGTCGCCACGTGCAACCATGATGCCGTCAGACGCTTCGAGGATTTCGTCGAAGTTGTTCAGGCCTTCCTGGTTTTCAATTTTGGAGATGATCTGGATCTTCTCGCCGCCGTGCGCTTTCAGGTGCTCACGAATTTCAACCACGTCTGAGCGCTTACGGATGAAGGAGGCCGCAACAAAGTCAACGCCTTGTTCGCAACCGAAGATCAGGTCCTGTTTGTCTTTTTCAGCCAGTGCTGGCAGCGCGATAGAAACGCCCGGCAGGTTAACGCCTTTGTTTTCGCCCAGGTCGCCGTTGTTCAGCACTTTACAGATAACCTTGTTGCCTTCGATCGCGGTGACTTCCATACCGATCAGACCATCGTCCACCAGCACGGTGTTACCGACGGACAGGTCGTTGGTGAAGCCTTCATAGGTCACTGCAACGATTTCGCTGTTGCCGACAACGGATTTGTCGGTGGTGAAGGTGAAGGTCTGGCCCGCTTTCAGAGAGACGTCGTTACCGCCTTCCAGTTTGATGGTACGGATTTCTGGACCTTTGGTATCCAGCAGGATCGCAGCTTTTTTACCGGTCTTGCTCATCACGTTGCGCAAGTTCTGGATACGCTGACCGTGTTCTGCGTAGTCACCGTGGGAGAAGTTCAGACGCATCACGTTCATGCCGGCGTCCAGCATTTTGGTCAGCATCTCTTCAGATTCGGTTTTCGGGCCGATAGTACAAACAATTTTCGTCTTTTTCATGACAGTCTTAGTCTTTAAGTTGGGAAGGATATGGAAATCTCGCTCCGGGGGCGCACCGCCGCGGAGTCAAACCTGTGTTGCAAAAGAGTATATGACACGCACTAAGGATAGGAGACATCAAATGAGCGTGCAGAAGAAAGTGTGCCTGAGTGACAGCCCAACGAAGGAGAGGAGAAGTTGTACGTTGTTTTTTGTATTCCAAGCGCTGAAACCATTCACCAGGGATTAGGCGCGCATTATACGCTGATTTTAAGATAAAAGGAAAATGGAAACGGTGTTTCAGAAATAATCTGAGCAGTTTCACACAATATTGTTATCAATGCGTTAAGCCATGATGACAACTTATGGCGGCAGGTGATTGACCTGCCGCGTTTTGCTTATTTTTGCAGCGCCTGGCTGAGGTCGGCAATCAGGTCTTTGGGATCTTCAATCCCGACTGACAGACGGATCAGCTGCGGCACAATGCCGTTCGCCAGGCGTTGCTCCAGCGGAATCGAGGCGTGCGTCATGCTGTAAGGCTGGCTCACCAGACTTTCCACGCCGCCCAGGCTTTCCGCGAGGGTGAACAACTTCAGGTTGCGAATCACCTCGGTGGCGCGTTGCGCATCGCCTTTTACCACGACGGAAATCATCCCACCGGGCAGGGCCATCTGCGCGCGGGCAAGCTGGTATTGCGGGTGCGATTCCAGGCCGGGATAGAACACCTTTTCGACCAGAGGATGCTGCTCCAGCCATTGCGCAATCGCCAGCGCGTTGGTGCTGTGCTTTTCTACCCTCAGCGCAAGCGTGCGAATACCGCGCAGCGTCAGGAAGCTGCTGAACGGATCCAGTACGCCGCCCACCGCGTTTTGCAGATAGCTCAGCCTATCCGCCAGTTCCCTGTTGTCCCCGACAATCGCCAGCCCGGCCACCACGTCAGAATGGCCGTTCAGGTATTTGGTGGCGGAATGCACCACGATATCGAAACCCGACTCCAGCGGACGGTGGATCACCGGCGACGCGAAGGTGTTATCCGCCACGCTGATGACGTTATGACGACGGGCGATCGCCGCAATGGCCGCCAGATCCGCCAGCTTCAGAAGCGGGTTGGTTGGCGTTTCGACCCACACCATGCGGGTATCCGGGCGGATGGCGGCCTCAAGCCCGGCCAGGTCGTCCGGTTTAACCCAGCTGACCTGCAGGCCGGTGCTGCGCTTGCGCACGTTTTCAATCAGGCGGTACGTCCCGCCGTAAACGTCATCAATGGCGACAATATGGCTGTCTTTGTCCAGCAGTTCGAGCACCGTGGAGATGGCCGCCAGACCGGAGGCGAAGGCGTAACCGCGCGTGCCGCCTTCCAGTTCGGCGATGGCGGTTTCCAGCGCATGGCGTGTAGGGTTGCCGCTGCGGGAATATTCATAGCCGGTATGCTCGCCGGGTGACGGTTGCGAAAACGTCGAGGTGGCGTAAATCGGCGGCATTACGGCGCCGTGCTGGTCGTTGAACTCGCCGCTGTGTACGCTCAGGGTTGCCAGGTTTTTCATCATCGATTCCTTTATTGCTGAAGACGGTTGCGCCAGGCGGTCAGAACGTCGCTGCGCGTAATCAGACCGAGAAAACGGTCGTTGTCATTAATCACGGCCACCAGGCCGCGGTCGAAGATGGCGTTCAGGGCGCTTTCCGGAGCGTGTTTATCAAGAAACTCCACCTGACGCGTCATGGCTGCCGTCACCGGAAGCGCGAAGCGGTCGCCGTCGCCGCCGATGTGCCGCAGGAGATCCCACTCGTCGATAATGCCCACCACCTTGCCGTTCTCCAGCACCGGCAGCTGGGAGATGTCATACAGGCGCATGCGTGCCAGCACGGTGGAAAGCGTGTCGTCCGGGGCGGCGGTGACGGTGGCGCCTTCATCGTGGCGCAGGGCGATGTAGTCGGAGAGGTCGCCGGCCTGAGGGCGGGTGATAAGGCCTTGCTGACGCATCCAGTCGTCGTTGAACATCTTCGAGAGATACTTATTGCCGCTGTCGCAGGCGAAGGTCACCACGCGCTTCGGCGTGGTCTGCGCCTGGCAATATTTCAGCGCGGCCGCCAGCAGCGTGCCGCTGGAGGAGCCCGCCAGAATGCCTTCCGTTTTCAGCAGATCGCGCGCGGTGGTGAAGGCCTCGCGGTCGGTAATGCGCCAGGCGCGATTCACCCCTTCAATGTGGGCCAGCGGCGGAATAAAGTCTTCGCCAATACCCTCAACCAGCCAGGAGCCCGCGTCCTGGTAGCGTCCGGTTTCAACCTGGTCGGCCAGCACCGATCCGGCCGGGTCTGCCAGGACAAACTCGGTATGCGGCGAGTGCTCGGCGAACCACGCCTGCAGGCCGCCCAGCGTACCGCCTGAGCCGACGCCCACCACGATGGCGTCGATCTGGCCGTCAAGCTGTTCGTACAGTTCCGGTGCCGTGGTGGTCCGGTGCGCCAGCGGGTTGGCTTCGTTATTGAACTGGTCGATGTAAAACGCGCCGGGCAGCTCGCTGGCCAGGCGCTGGGCGTAATCCTGATAATAGGCGGGGTGGCCCTTGTTGACGTCTGAGCGGGTCAGCACCACCTGGGCACCCAGCGCGCGCAGGTGGAAAATCTTCTCCCGGCTCATTTTGTCCGGCACCACCAGGATCAGCGAGTAGCCCTTCTGGGCGGCGATCAGCGCCAGCCCGAGACCGGTGTTCCCCGCCGTCGCCTCAATAATCGTGCCGCCCGGCTGCAGCTGGCCGGTACGCTCCGCTTCGTTAATCATCGACAGCGCAACGCGATCCTTAATCGAACCGCCCGGATTCTGGTTTTCCAGCTTCAGGAACAGCGAGCAGGGACCGGTATCAAGCTTATGCAATTGGATAAGCGGGGTACGACCAATCAGTTCAGTGACGGAGTGATAAATCGTCATGATGTTTACCTTTCTGGATGTCATGACGGGATGATAGGGCGGTGAAATTTTCTCAATAAAGAACCATTCACTGCCGTTTAGAACAGAAAAGAATATAAATGCCATTTATGGATGGCAGGACAGCAAGACGTAAAGTTGTCTGGATGTGAGGATGGCTATATCGGGACAAAATGCTGCAAAAATGACCGTTTTTTGCGGGCGTCAGCCAGAAGATATGCATTTGGCAGATATTCATTGCTGAAATTGGTCTAAATACTTCCCACCCTGTAAATCCGCTGTTTATTTCCGAAAGTTATAACACATTCTTTTTTGTTCATTTAAAAGCTGATAACGGCTGTTTACTATCGTTTGGACATCCATACTGCTAAACAGCCATGCGCGAAACGGATAAAGAATAAGAATGATCGTACTCAGGAATATTTCGAAGGTTTTTGACAACGGAAAGGTCGCGCTGACTGCCGTTGATAACGTCAATTTGACGATAGAGCAGGGACAGATTTACGGAATTATTGGCTACAGCGGGGCCGGGAAAAGCACGCTGATTCGTCTGCTGAACGGCCTGGAAAAACCCAGCGCCGGAAGCGTGACCATTAACGGGCAGGATATCTCTGCGGCAAAAGGTGAAGCGCTGCGCCAGGCGCGCCTGAAAATCAGCATGGTGTTCCAGCACTTCAACCTGCTGTGGTCGCGTACGGTGAGCGAGAACATCGCTTTCTCGATGCAAATCGCCGGTGTGCCAAAAGCCAGCATTAAGGCGCGCGTCGCCGAGCTGGTGGATCTGGTTGGCCTGAAGGGGCGCGAGAATGCGTACCCGTCCCAGCTGAGCGGCGGGCAAAAGCAGCGCGTGGGTATTGCGCGCGCTTTGGCTAACAGCCCTGACGTGTTGCTCTGCGATGAAGCCACGTCCGCGCTCGACCCGCAGACCACCGATCAGATCCTCGATCTGCTGCTGGATATTAACCGCCGCTTCAGGCTGACCATCGTGCTGATCACCCACGAGATGCACGTGGTGCGCAAAATCTGCGACCGCGTGGCGGTGATGGAGAACGGTAAAGTGGTGGAGGAGGGCGACGTGCTGAGCGTCTTTACCCATCCGCAGCAGCCCATCACGCAGCAGTTTGTCCGCCAGGTGAGCCAGTATGCCGAAGAGGAAACCTTCAATACCGAACTGGCAAACGATCTGGAAGGCACGGTCATAAGGCTGACCTTTACCGGGCACAGCACCCATAAGCCGATTGTGGGTGAACTCACGCTGCGCTACGGCCTGCCGTTTAACATCCTGCACGGGAAAATGACGCAAACCGCCCACGGCGTGTTTGGCCAGCTCTGGGTACATGTAGTGGCATCCGATGAACAACTGAACAATATCCTCGCCGACCTGAAGCACAGCGATATTGAAGGCGAGGTGATTAAACATGGCTGAGAATCTCTTTCCGCATCTGAAGTGGGATCAGCTTTGGGCGGCGACGCTGGAGACGCTGTACATGACCGCGCTGTCCGGCGTGGCGACGTTTGTGCTGGGCATCGTGCTGGGTCTGGCGCTGTTTTTAACCGCGCGCGGCGGATTGTTCCACAACCGCACGGTCTATAGCGTCATTTCGATTGTGGTGAACGTGTTCCGTTCCATTCCGTTCATCATCCTGATTGTCCTGCTGATCCCGTTCACCAAGACCGTCGTCGGCACCATCCTTGGCGCCAACGCGGCGCTGCCGGCGCTGATTGTGGGCGCCGCACCGTTCTACGCACGCCTGGTGGAAATTGCCCTGCGTGAAGTGGATAAAGGCGTCATCGAAGCAACGCGCTCGATGGGCGCACGACTGAGCACGTTAGTGTTTCGGGTTTTACTGCCGGAATCATCACCCGCACTGGTATCGGGTATTACGGTGACGCTGATTGCGCTGGTGAGCTACAGCGCAATGGCGGGGGTGATTGGCGCCGGCGGTTTGGGAAATCTGGCTTATCTGGAAGGATTCCAGCGCAACCATGGTGACGTCACGCTGGTGGCAACGGTGACCATTCTGATCATCGTTTTCATTATCCAGTTCTGCGGCGATGTCATTACTTCACTGTTAGATAAACGCTAATAAATACACACAGGAACCACATCATGAAAAAAACACTGACACTGATCGCCGCCGCAACCCTGAGCGCCCTGAGCTTCGCCTCCTGGGCCGATACCCTGACCGTGGGCGCATCCAACACGCCGCACGCCGAAATTCTGGAGCAGGCTAAGCCGATTCTGGCGAAGCAGGGTATCGACCTGGAGATTAAACCGTTCCAGGACTACATTCTGCCGAACACCGCGCTGGCGGGTCATGACATCGACGCGAACTATTTCCAGCACATTCCTTACCTGAACAGCGTGCTGAAGGATCATGCGGGCGATAAAGACTACGATTTTGTCAGCGCGGGCGCGATCCACATTGAGCCCATCGGCATCTACTCCAAAAAATACAAGTCGCTGAAAGACCTGCCGGAAGGTGGCAAGATCATCATGCGCGACGCGGTTTCAGAAGAGGGGCGCATTCTCTCCATCTTTGAGAAAGAGGGCGTGATCAAGCTCAAGCCGGGCATCGACAAAGTGACCGCGCGCATCAGCGACATCGTTGAGAACCCGAAAAAGCTGAAGTTCACGCCGAACGTGGAAGCCTCTCTGCTGCCGCAGATGTACAACAACAACGAAGGCGATGCGGTGGTGATTAACGCCAACTACGCGATTGACGCCGGTCTGGATCCGGTTCACGACCCGATTGCGGTAGAGAGCGGTGAAAATAACCCGTACGCCAACATCATTACCGTGCATCGCGGTGACGAGAAGAAGAAAGATATCGTCGCGCTGGTGAACGTGCTGCACTCGAAAGAGATTCAGGACTGGATCCGCACTAAGTACAAAGGCGCGGTGATCCCAGTAAACAACTAATTTACTGATTTTACAGATGAAGCCCGGCGAGTCTCTCGCCGGGCTTCTTTTTTGTATCCGGCAGGAGAATCATTTAAGCTCAACGTTTAAGAGGCAATGGAGTGATGACGATGGGTAACGTGACCAGAGATGAAGCGCTGTACCAGGAGATGTGCCGGGTGGTCGGGAAGGTGGTGCTCGAGATGCGTGATTTAGGGCAGGAGCCAAAGCATATTGTCATTGCCGGAGTCCTGCGTACCGCGCTGGCGAACCAGCGCGTTAAACGCAGTGAACTGACAACCGAAGCGATGGAAACGGTAGTTAAAGCGCTGGCCGGGTAATGCGCCAGCGCTTCGCAAGCTGCTCGAGCGAGCAGCAGAGCAGGTAGTAGACCACGCCCGTAAAGATAAAAATGGCCGCCGGGTAGATTTGCACCCGGTTGTTGACCTGTCCCGCCACCGTGGTCAGCTCCGGTACGTTCACGATAAACGCCAGCGACGTATCCTTCAGCAGGCTGATAAAAATCCCCACCAGCGACGGCAGAATATTCCTCAGCGCCTGCGGCAGCAGCACGCGCAGGAGGGTTTGCTGCGTGCTGAATCCCTGAGACAGCGCGGCCTCGTACTGCCCGGACGGTAGCGCGTTAAGCCCGGCCAGTACCGAGTGCATCACCGTTGCCGCGGTAAACCAGGCCAGGGCCAGCGTGACGGTCAGTGCCCCCGGCAGATCGCCTCCGGTTATAAGCGGCAGAAGATACCACATCCAGAAAATCACGAAGATGAGCGGAATGCCGCGAATCAGCTCTGCCCATAAAAAGAGGGACTTTCGCACGAGCCCGGTAAAGCGCCAGGCCAGGCACGCGAGCACTATCCCACCGGGCAGAGCGATGACGGCGGACCCGGCAGCCATCATCAACGAGAGCAATACGCCCCCCGGTTCACCCGTTGCCGCGCGTCCCCACAGCAGATAATCGAGGTTATCGGTGATGACGTTAAGTCCGGCAATCATGTTTTTCACTCCCTGTGGTGGCGTCGCCTGGGCGTTTACGTTTCAAGTCAGGTCCGATGCGGACCAGCACCATCCCCATGACCAGGCCGGTCAGCAGATAGAGCGCGGTACCGAGGGTAAAGGCCTCCAGCGCGTGCGCGTTGTAGCTTTCGATTTGCCGCACCTGATAGGTGAGTTCGGCAAAGCCAATTCCGCTGGCGAGCGAGGAGAGCTTCATCAGATTAAGGTACTGGCCCACGACAGGCTGCCAGGCGTTGGCCAGGCCCTGCGGCAGAAGGATGTAACGAAACAGACGCCACGCGGAGAATCCCTGCGCGAGCGCCGCCTCCCGCTGTCCGGCAGGCACGGAACGTAACCCCGATTCCACCTCTTCGATTAAAAATGCCGAGGTAAAGACGCCCAACCCCCAGGCAGAACATAAAAATTCGGGCGTAAACCACCAGACGTCGCCGGGCAGAATTGACCAGCTATGATCCGCGTTCACCGCGTCGCGGAACGCCTGCGGAAGCCCGTTCCAGGCGGCAAAATACCAGAACAGCAGCTGCACCAGCAGCGGCGTATTGCGAAACAGCGACACCCAGCTGCTGACGACCGCGTTCCCGGGGCGTCCGCCGGAAAGGCGCAGAAGCATAAAGAGCAGTGCGAGCAGGCTGGCCAGCATCATTCCGGCAAGCGTGACCCACAGCGTGGTGAGGAATCCGGAGAGTATCCACTGCAGAGGCTGTCCGGTCAGTACCCCCTGCCAGTCGAGCGCGGGCATTACAGATGCTCCTGATGCAGCGGGTCTAACACCTTTTGCAGGAATCGCTGCGCGCGCGGATGCGACGGCTGGCTGAAAAACTGTGCCGGCGGCGCCGTTTCCAGAATTTGCCCGCCGTCGATAAAGACAATCCGGTCGGCGATTTCCCGGGCAAACTGCATCTCGTGGGTCACCACGATCATCGTGATCCCGCTGTGGGCGAGGGCTTTCATCACAAACAGCACTTCGCCAATCATCTCCGGATCCAGCGCGGAGGTGGGTTCATCGAACAGGATTATCTGCGGTGAAGAGGCCAGGGCGCGGGCAATCGCCACGCGCTGCTGCTGTCCACCGGACAGCTCTGCCGGGAAATGGTGGGCTTTTTCCAGCATCCCGACCTTCTCCAGCAGGGCCAGCGCGCGCTCCTGGGCAGGCTGCGGCTTCCAGCCGTGAACGTGCTCCAGCGCCAGGGTGATGTTCTGGCTGGCGGTGAGGTGGGCGTAAAGATTGAACTGCTGGAACACAAATCCCACGCGGCTTCGCAGCTGGCGCAGCCCGGTGCCGGAAAGCTTTGCGGTAGGCTTGTTGTCGACAAGAATCTCTCCGTCGCTCAGGGTTTCAAGTTGGTTGATGAGACGAATCAGGGTGGATTTACCGGAACCCGAAGGGCCGAGGATGGCGACCACTTCACCGGGCGCGATGGTGAGGTTAATGTCGTTTAAAACCTGATGGTTGCCGTAGCGTTTGTCCACATGACGAAACTCGACGCTGGCCTGTTCCAGATGTGAAAAATCCGCGGCACCGGCCGCGGAGTGTGAAAATAAACCTGAGAGCATATTACTGGGCTTCTATTTTAAAGGCGCGAGGCTGTGGAGCGGGCGTGTTTGGGCCAAACCAGACGTCATAGATTTTTGCCGCCTGGCCGTTCTTCTCGAGATTAACCAGCTCGTCGTTAACGGCCTTCAGCAGCGCCGTTTCGCCTTTTTTCACCCCAACGCCAATCTCTTCCTTGCTGAGGAGATCGGGCAGGATTTTGAAGTTCGCTTTATCCGGCGCCTGCGCCAGCAGACCGGCCAGAATGGTGCTGTCCTGGGTGATGGCCTGTACGTTACCGTTGCGCAGTGCCGTCAGCGCCAGCGGAATATCGTCATACGAGAGCACGCGTGACTGCGGGAAACGCTGGTGCAGCGCCTGCTCGCCCGTCGTTCCTTTGACCGCGCCAATGCGCGAACGGCTATAGTCATCAAGCTTGTCCGGTGATTTAGCCGGCACCAGGAACTGCTGGCCGGTGACGAAGTAAGGCGTCGAGAAATCAATCACCTGCGCGCGTTCAGGGGTGACAGTAATATCCGCCACGATCAGGTCTGCTTTCCCGGACTGCAGCAGCGGAATACGGTTGGCCGGATTGGTGGCAACCAGTTCAAGCTTCACGCCGAGCGATTTTGCCAGCGCTTTGGCGAAGTCCACGTCGTAACCCACGATCTCATGCGTTTTTGCATCAACAGAGCCAAACGGCGGATTGGCGTCAAAAGTGGCCACTTTCACCACCCCTGCGGCCTTAATATCCGCCAGCTGATCTGCCTGTGCCTGCGCTGAAAGCAGGCTGCCCGCCGCCAGTAATCCCAGAACCAGTGTCCTTTTGGTAAAGCCTTTCATGTTTGCTGCCATAGTCATTCGCCATCCCGTTGTTTTTGTTTTACCCCGCTACGCTCCCATAAGCGAAAGCTATCGCCAAATAAGAAATCGTTCTTTGCTATGAGCAAAAAAGCATTAGTGAACAAGGTGTTAATGAAGAGTGAAAAGACCGGGATGCTATTTGCAGATCCTGCACATCGACAGTGGATTTTGGTATTTCCCTTGCGCAGACATTGGGTGTTTAACTGAAGGCAGACACGGCGAGAGAGGGTAAGACGATGAAAAAATGGATCAGCACGTTACGGCGGTTTTTTGCGACCCGACCAGTGAATGCGGAGAACAGCGCGCAACGTGTTCTTGAGTCAATCCTGCCTGTCGCCAGCCTGTATGGCGTGGACGTTGCCAACATTGACCCGGAGTGGTTCCATGATAAAACGTCACGCTGAACTGCGCCGCACGCGCGAAACGTACTGGAACGAGGTGTGCGTAACGTTTAACGAGTGAAATAAAAAAGCACCGGTTTCCCGGTGCTTTTTTATTAGATCTTGCAGGCGTCGCCGCAGTCGTCGTCGGCGACAATCGCCTGCGCTTTTTTGTCTGCATCGTCCAGACGTTCGGCATTACGCTCTTCGGCTTCATCCAGACCGTTAAAGACTAAGTTATCGAGATCAATTTCCATGTGGCACCTGCTCAGTTCAGTTTTTGATACCGGCACAGTATAGGGCAAAAAAAGCCAGCAATGTACCTCGCAGCACATAAGGATAATCCCTGCCATACTCAGTGCTTTATCGCTGAGGAGAGCACATGATTACACTCTGTAAAACCTGCGGAACCGCCTACGATGCCCGGCCGGACAGATGCCCAATTTGCGAGGACGAGCGCCAGTATGTGCCCGCCACGGGCCAGTCGTGGACCGATCTCGACACCGTCACCGCCACGCATACCAACAAATGGCAGCTGCTGGAGCCGCGGCTGTTTGGGATCAAAACGGTGCCCGCGTTTGCTATCAACCAGCGGGCGCTGCTCCTGCAAACGTCCCACGGGAATATTCTCTGGGACTGCATCGCCAACCTCGACGCCGCAACCAAAGCGCTCATTACCGCCCTCGGCGGCCTCAGCGCGATAGCGATTTCACATCCGCACTATTACACCACGATGCAGGAGTGGGCTGCGGCGTTTGATGCGCCGGTGTACCTGCACGCCAGCGACAGAGAGTGGGTTATGCGCCACAGCCCGGCCATTCATTTCTGGGAAGGGGATGCGCTGGAGATTTTCCCGTCGGTCACCCTGCTGCGTCTGGGCGGGCATTTTGCCGGTGGGACGGTGCTGCACTGGCAGGAGGGGGATGGGGTGTTGCTGGTGGGCGATATTCTGCAGGTCACGCCGGGTAAAGACGCCGTCTCGTTTATGTGGAGCTACCCGAATTATCTTCCGCTGCCGGCCCGCACCGTGGCGTCGGTGGTGAGTCATCTCGAAGGCAAAACCTTTGAACGTCTTTACGGCGCGTTCGAAGGGCAGAATATCCAGGCCTTCGCGGACGAGATTGTGCAGCGGTCGGGCCAGAAATATATTGCTTGTCTGAAGTAAACCACGATGGGTAAACTTTACGAGTGTGATCTCGATCATACCTAAACTAAAACAGATAAAAGAGACATTGCTATGCAACATATCATTGAAGGTTTTCTCAGCTTTCAAAAAGAGATTTTCCCGCAACGTAAAGAACTCTTCCGCAGTTTAGCGTCCAGCCAGAATCCCAAAGCGCTGTTCATCTCATGCTCCGACAGCCGTCTGGTCCCGGAACTGGTCACCCAGCAAGAGCCAGGACAACTCTTTGTCATTCGTAATGCTGGCAACATCGTGCCGCCTTTCGGGCCGGAGCCTGGCGGCGTGTCCGCCACTATCGAATACGCCGTGGTGGCGCTGGGCGTCACGGACATCGTGATCTGCGGTCACTCCAACTGTGGCGCGATGAAGGCGATTGCCGATAACGCGAACCTGGAGCCGATGCCTGCTGTGTCACACTGGCTGCGCTATTCTGACGCGGCGAAAGCCGTGGTAGAGAAGAAAACCTGGGATAAGCCGATCGATAAAGTCAATGCGATGGTGCAGGAGAACGTGTTTGCACAGCTGAGCAACATTAAGACCCATCCGTCTGTCGCGGTGGGCCTGCGTAATAATTCCATCCGACTGCACGGCTGGGTGTACGACATTGAAAGCGGCAAAATCCTTGCCCTGGATAAAGCGACGAAAACCTTCGTTTCGCTGTCTGAAAAACCGGAAGTCTTCTTCGAGTAATCCGCGACAGCAGGGCACGGAAGCCCTGTCAGCTCTCGATATACGGTAATCTCCGCCGCGATCCCGACGCGGGTTCTTCCGCCGCTTTCGCTATTGCTTGTGCAATCTCTGCACATTCCGCCAGCCCCTGAACGAAGGGACGATCGTGCATCAGCCAGGGTATCGCGCCGAAGGCGATGCGCCCGCGAACCGTTTCAGGTGCTTTTAGCGTGTAATCCTCGCCGATGTCGGGTATCTCTTCGCCCGTTGCTTCCAGCTGTTTGCGCAGCGTCGGGAAGGGCAGATCTTTCGTTTTGAGTGGTTTCTGCCCTCGCGCATCAATAAAAACGTCGAAACGGTAAACGGTCTCTTTAGTGGTTATCACCGTTCGATCGCTGCAAACATCCAGCGTGTAATCGTCACCGAGCGCAGCCGCGCTAATGATGCCGGCTTCCCGAAGCGCGAGCAGCCTGCGGATAGACTGCGGGGGGATGGCCGCATAGTTGTCAATAAATATCCGGGCCAGCCCCTGTTTGAAGCGTTTGCCGTCTCGCTCGTCGAGATGGGGCACGATCGCCTGAACCACTTCATGCAGCCGAAGCACGGTATAGCGCCAGGCCACGGTACGGCGTTCGCGTTTGTTGCGTTCAACCTCGTCGAGATTCTCTTCCGCCCAGGTAAAGGGGCCGTGCCGTTTGCGATCTTCAAACCATGCCTCACGAATGCTGTCCGCATTCTGCTTATGCAGGGATATTTTCTCGCACCACATCGGGTCAGCGAGCTGAAGCTCTTTCACCATCAGCGTAAAGATGCGATCGAGCAGGCTATCCGAACCTTTGGCAATCTCGGTTTCAACCACGCGTTCGGTCAATACCGACAGCGGCTCGTAAGGAATAGGGCAGTAAAAATCGGCCTCAGGCAGAATGCCCGTCCGGGACATCAGGACAATGTTTAATGCCTCGCTGCCTTTATCGAGGATAAATTTACCGTCACGAAACTCGCCGTGCTGCATCACTACCGCCATGGCGGCATCCAGCCCGCTCAGGGATGTCCCCATGATGCCAACGCGGCAGGGAGGGATACTGGCGTCCATCAGACCGGACCACGGGCTGGGGAAGAACGTGCGCGTGGCTTCATCCTCGTCTGGCCAGACGTGGCCGGTGGCGATAACCGCAAGGTCGAATTGTTCGGGCAAGACGCTGCCGTTGACGGAAAGCGTAACGCCGGTTGTCGCGGGAATGATGTCAGTGACCTTCGCAGATTCATGGACATTAACTTTGATTCCCAGCTTTTTTGCCTCTTTTACGATGGAAAGAAAGCTGTCGCGGAAATACTCACCCAACAAGAGCCTGGGCAGGAACTGTCGGTCATGCAGGTGGGATTTATCAACCTTAAAGCGCGCAAGATGAGCTTCACTCTGTTCCTTGAGCCAGTCGAGGTAGGTCATAAAAATGGGCGGGATTTCAATGCTCGCGATATTCGCCAGCATCAGCCGGGAATTATCGTCGTCGTTATAGGGCATACCCACGCCGGCGTCTTCGGATTGTTCAAAGATGGAAACTGAGAGCGGCGCGCTGTTTTTAAGGAGATGATAAAAAGTATAAATCCCCGTGGGGCCGGAGCCGATAATCGCGATCTTCTTCATCAACACGTTTCCTGTGTTTTTTTCCATAGGAAAAGCGTAGCAGGAGAACAATGAAGAAAATAAGGGATTAGGAAAATTCAGGATGTCAGAAGAGGATTTGCACCATTTCAGGACTGAAATGGTGCGTCCGAGTGGACTCGAACCACCGACCCCCACCATGTCAAGGTGGTGCTCTAACCAACTGAGCTACGGACGCAGAATGGTGCGTTCAATTGGACTCGAACCAACGACCCCCACCATGTCAAGGTGGTGCTCTAACCAACTGAGCTATGAACGCAACGTGTTGTCGGTGACAACGGGGACGAATATTAGCGGCACAGCACCGAGGTGGCAAGAGGGAAAATGCATTTTTCTCTCTGATTTCACGCGATTGCTTCATTACCGCGCAAAGTGAAGAGAAAGTAGCCGCCGGGCGGCGGCTACCGCATCGTTAACGTGCCGCGCGTTGCAAAATAACCGTTGATGGCTGGCGTTGCAGGAAGCGCATTCGCATCATCATCATAATCGCCGCCGACGTCAGGCCGATGATAAAGCCCATCCAGAACCCAGCCGGACCCATGCGATCCACTACCAGATCGGTAAGCGCCAGGATGTAGCCACTCGGCAGTCCCAGCACCCAGTAGGCGATGAAGGTGATAAAGAAGATGGAGCGCGTGTCTTTATATCCGCGCAGCACGCCGCTGCCAATCACCTGGATGGAGTCAGAGATCTGGTAAATCGCGGCCAGCAGCATCAGGTGTGATGCCAGCGTGACCACTTCCGGATTGTCGTTATAGAGCAGGGCAATCTGCTCGCGTAATGCAACGGTAAAGAGCGCAGTACAGACCGCCATGCAGACGCCGACGCCCAGCCCGGTCCGGGAGGCCGTTTGCGCATCCAGCGTTGAGCCCTGGCCCAGGCGGAAGCCCACGCGAATCGTCACCGCCGCCGCCAGCGACATCGGCAGGACGAACATCAGGGAGCTGAAGTTCAGCGCAATCTGGTGCCCGGCCACGTTCACAATGCCCAGCGGGGAGACCAGCAGGGCGACCACGGCAAACAGGGTCACCTCGAAGAACAGGGCGAGGGCAATTGGCAACCCTAACTGCACCAGACGCGTCATGATGTTCCAGTCCGGCGTGCTAAATCTGTTCTCGTTGCGAATATCGCGCATGGAGCGGGCGCGCTTCACAAAGGTGAGCATTGAGAAGAACATCACCCAGTAAACGGCTGCCGTCGCCACGCCGCAGCCGACGCCGCCGAGCTCCGGCATCCCGAAATGACCGTAAATAAAGACATAGTTCACCGGAATGTTGACCAGCAAACCGATAAAGCCCATCACCATCCCGGGCTTGGTTTTCGCCAGGCCCTCACACTGGTTACGCGCCACCTGGAAAAAGAGGTAGCCGGGCGCACCCCAGAGCAGGGCGCGCAGATAGCCCACGGCTTTATCAGCCAGCGCCGGGTCAATGTTATGCATCGCCCGAATAATATGACCCGCGTTCCAGAGCACGACCATGATCAGCAGGGAGACAAACCCTGCCAGCCAGAAACCCTGACGGACCTGATGCGCAATGCGATCGCGACGACCCGAGCCGTTCAGCTGAGCGATAACCGGCGTGAGCGCGAGCAGCAGACCGTGGCCGAACAGGATGGCCGGAAGCCAGATTGACGTGCCGATAGCAACGGCCGCCATATCGGTGGCGCTGTAGCCACCTGCCATTACCGTATCCACAAATCCCATTGCGGTCTGGGCCACTTGCGCGACGATCACTGGTATAGCCAGTGCCAATAGCTGGCGCGCTTCATTCATGTACTTCTGCACGTGAACACCTTTATTTTGTTGTTATTTGAGAGACTAAAAAAGCCGCCGTAACTGGCAGCAAGAAGAAAATGCAGGGGGGTGCCAGCTATTGTAGCGAGCTTTAGCTATTTATCTAGTGAAAAAATCGCCAGAAAATGCGCCCCGCTGGCAACCTGTTTTTCCAACTGTTATTGTGGTGGGATTAAACGGTGTCGCCACCGTCTGGAAAAAACAGGAGTTGTAAGCATGTTTACTGGTATTGTGCAGGGCACCGCCAAAGTGGTGTCCATTGATGAAAAACCCAATTTCCGTACTCACGTGGTTGAGCTGCCGGAATATATGCTCGACGGCATAGAGACCGGCGCGTCGATTGCACATAACGGCTGCTGCCTGACCGTTACCGAAATTAACGGTAACCAGATTAGCTTTGATTTAATGAAAGAGACGCTGCGTATCACCAACCTGGGTGAACTGGTGGTGGGGGATACCGTCAACGTTGAGCGCGCGGCGAAGTTCAGCGATGAGATTGGCGGCCACCTGATGTCCGGGCACATCATGACCACCGCTGAAGTGGCAAAAATCGTGACCTCGGAAAATAACCGTCAAATCTGGTTTAAAATGCAGGATCCTTCATTAATGAAATACATCCTCTATAAAGGATTTATTGGCATTGACGGGATTAGTCTGACCGTCGGAGAAGTGACGCCGACGCGCTTTTGCGTGCATTTAATTCCCGAGACGCTGCAGCGCACAACGCTGGGCGCCAAAAAACTGGGGCATCGCGTGAATATCGAAATCGATCCGCAAACCCAGGCGGTAGTGGATACCGTTGAGCGCGTGCTGGCAGCAAAAGAAGCCGCAATAATAAAGACCGCCGCGGAAGAAGAATAAAAAATAACCCCGGGTATCCGGGGTTATTTTTTTAGCGTGCGACACGTAATCCGTGTTCAATCCCACGGCTGAATACCACCTGCCAGAGCTGAATATCCCGCGCGCGAAACGCTCCCGCGCAGGCATTTAAATAATAGCTAAACATCCGCTTGAATCGTTCAGAATAGTTGTCCGCAATTTCTGGCCAGGTTTCCTGAAAACGCGCGTGCCATGCCATCAACGTAGTGTCGTAATCCGCGCCAAAGTTATGCCAGTCTTCCATCACGAAATGGGATTCGCTGGCGTTGGCAATCTGGCGAACGGACGGTAAGCAGCCATTCGGAAAGATGTATTTGTTGATCCATGGGTCGACGTTATTGTCGGTCCGCTTAGAGCCGATAGTGTGGAGCAGGAAGATGCCGTCCGGTTTCAGATTACGATCCACCACCTCAAAATAGGTATCGTAGTTTTTCGGCCCGACGTGCTCGAACATGCCGACGGAAACGATCCGGTCAAACTGTTCGTTCAGGTCACGGTAATCCTGCAGCCGGATATCCACATCGAGACCCTGGCAGCGCTCTCGCGCCATTTTTTGCTGTTCCGCTGAAATCGTCACGCCGACAACGCTGACGCCATAGTGCTTCGCCATAAAATACGCCAGCCCACCCCAGCCGCAGCCAATATCCAGCACGCGCATACCGGGCTGCAGCTGCAGCTTCTCGCTAATCAGACGCAGCTTGGCCTGCTGGGCATCTTCAAGGGTCGACGCCTCTTTCCAGTAGGCGCAGGAGTACTGCATGAAAGGGTCCAGCATACGGCTGAACAGGTCATTGCCAAGATCGTAGTGTTCTTTGCCAACAATCCACGCGCGTTTTTTACTTTGCAGATTGAACAGTCGGGCAGAGGCGACGCGCAGGGTGTCTTTCAGATTGCGAGGGAGTTGATTTTCAAGACCGGCACGCAGCACGCTGGCGAAAAAGGTATCCAGACGTTCACACTCCCACCAGCCGTCCATATAACTTTCTCCCAGGCCTAACGAACCCTCCCGCAACACGCGTTTAAAAAAGTCGGGATGTTTAACCTGAGGATCGGATGGCGATGATCCATTAATAGTGATGCCTGCTCGACCTAACAGTTCACTGACGATCCGGGACCAGTTGTCGTCCGGAACGCTGACTTCTTCTATACACGATGAACTCATAGCTTCTCCATCACCCTACTGTGATCAGAACCTTAAAACAGCGTAGACGCTTTTTTTGGTTTGTGAGAAATCTCACGGTAAATACCGCGAGGCTAGTATCCGACGTAGAACAGAGGAAGGGAGATAACCCTTGCCGAAATGCCTTCCATGGTAAAACGGGAGCGCTCCGGCTCCCGTTAACACTTAATATTTATCGTATTTAATCGAACCAAATTTAGTATAGGCCTCAAAATTTGGTGATTCAATAGAAAATTCTTAGCAACCTAATCACTGAAAATTAACATGATTTCCGGCGCGATCAGGCATGTGATGTTTCAACCTGAGTGCGGTTGTCCTGCTCACGCTGCGCGGCTGCCTGCATGCGATAGCCCATCACCGCCAGCGCAACGGTTACCAGCATCACGCTGGTGGTGGTCAGGAGCGGCGTGGCAATGAGCGCGGAGACCACCAGACTTGCCAGGAAACACAGCCCCAGCTGCAGGGTGTTCTGCAGCGCGGCGGCGCGGCCTGTCGCCTGCGGGAACGGACGCAGCGCCTGGGCTACGACAATCGGGTAAATCGCCCCGTTCGCGACGGCCATCACGCAGAATGGGATCAAAATTTCAGCCAGACCGGCACCCGGAATAAAGCCAACGGCCCAGGTCCCGATGACGCTCAGCGCATACAGCACCAGCAGCCACGGCAGCATCTGCTGACCTTCCCATTTTTGCAGCGCCGCGCGACAGCCGTACCCGCCCACCAGAAACGCGATAGTCTGCGGAACATAGCTCAGGCCGATGGCTGCAGGGCTGTAGCCCATATCGTGCAGAATGAACGGCGAACCGGTGAGCCACGCGAAGAAGCTTGCCGAGCAGGCGGCATAGATCAGGACATTACCGCGATACGCTTTGGTGCTGAGCAGGGAAGTGAAGGTAATCGGCGTCGCGTCAGCGTGCGCTTCTTTTTTATGCGCGGGCCTGAGGGCGAACGCCGGCAGCATCAGTACCAGGGTAATGGCAAACAGCGTGGCGAAGATGGCCTGCCAGTCGAAATGCGCGAGGATCCAGCTGCCCAGCAGTGGGGCAAGGGCAGGTGAAAGACCCACCAGCGGCATAATGGTGGCGAAAATACGGTTTGTGCGGTTAGCCGGGTAATAGTCGGTGACCAGCGCCTGCCAGGTCACGGCCGCGGCACAGACGCCCACGGCCTGAATAAACCGCAGCACCAGCAGCCAGGTGGCATCGCGTACCCATAGCATCCCCAGGCAGCCCACGGCAAAAATGGCCAGACCCAGCAACAGTACCGGTTTACGACCAAAGCGATCCGAGAGCGGTCCCCAGAGCAGCTGTGCGAAAGCAAAACCGGCGAGGAACAAACTCAGGCTGGCGCTGATGGCGGCAGCAGGCGTTTGTAAATCTTCCTGCATGGCGGCAAACGCCGGCAGGTACATATCGGTGGCCAAAAAGCCCAGCACGCTTAAGCCGCCGAGCCAGACTAAAAAACCGATCCTGGGTTGCATTATTTTATTCTCCTGAGGAGGCAGGTATACATTGGCGCTGAGTGTAGGGAGTGCAAAGCCGCTTGTGAAACGCTAATATTTGGCTGGTGCATTCAAAAATTTTGCAGGCAGAAAATGTGGTCAGATTATTCTCTTGAAGTGGTCGATGCTGTTGCGCGTAACGGCAGCTTCAGCGGTGCGGCGCAGGAGCTGCACCGCGTCCCTTCGGCAATCAGCTACACGGTGCGCCAGCTGGAGGAGTGGCTGGCGGTTCCGCTGTTTGAACGACGGCATCGTGATGTGGAATTAACGCCCGCAGGCGCGTGGTTTTTAAAGGAAGGGCGTTCTGTTATCAAAAAAATGCAGATCACCCGCGAACAGTGTCAGCAGATCGCTAACGGCTGGCGGGGACATCTTTCCATCGCGGTGGATAATATCGTTAAGCCGGAACGCACCCGGCAGATGATCGTCGATTTCTACCGTCATTTCTCTGACGTCGAGCTGCGGGTCTCGCAGGAGGTGTTTAACGGCGTCTGGGATGCGCTGGCGGACGGCAGGGCAGAGATGGCGATTGGGGCTACGCAGGCGATCCCGGTCGGGGGACGTTACGCCTTTCGTGATATGGGGATGCTGAGCTGGAAATGCGTGGTGGCAAGCGATCATCCGCTGGCGGCGATGGAAGGGCCGCTGAGCGATGATACGCTGCGCAACTGGCCGTCGCTGGTGCTGGAGGATACGTCTCGTTCATTGCCCAAGCGTATCACCTGGCTTCTGGACAACCAGCGGAGGGTGGTTGCCCCTGACTGGGAATCGTCGGCGACGTGCCTCAGCGCCGGACTTTGCGTCGCGATGGTGCCCGTTCATTTCGCGCGTCCGCGCATCGATACCGGAGAGTGGGTTGAGCTGACGCTGGAGAATCCGTTCCCGGACGCGGCCTGCTGCCTGACCTGGCAACAAAATGATGTCTCGCCCGCGATGGCCTGGCTGCTTGATTATCTGGGGGACAGCGAAACGCTGAACCGGGAATGGTTACGGGAGCCAGCATAGCTGGCCCCGTAAAGGGATTAACGACGGTAGTCGCGGAACGGACCATCCGCAACGGAACGGCGTTCAATCAGGCGCGGGTGAACTTCAATGGACTGCGACTCTTCGCGTTTGTTGACGATTCTGTCCAACAGCATATTGAAGGCCGTTTCCCCCAGCGAATCTTTCGGCTGGTGAATGGTCGTCAACGCTGGCGTGAAGAAACGCGCGTTACGCACGTTGTCATACCCGATCACGGAAATATCCTGCGGTACGCGCAGGCCCAGCTCGTCGGCGGCGCAGAGCGCGCCCATGGCCATGATGTCGCCTCCGCAGAACACGGCGGTCGGACGGTGTGGCTGGGAGACGATCTGCTGCATCGCGCGGTAGCCCGACTCCGGCTCAAAGTCGCCCTGCACAATCCAGTTTTCCGGCACGTTGATCAGCGCTTCTTCCATCGCTTTCATAAAACCGGCCAGACGGCCCGCGCCGGTGTTGCGCTCCAGCGGACCGGGGATCACGCCAATCTCGCGGTGACCGCGTTCGATCAGATAACGTCCGGCCATATAGCCGCCTTCAAAGGCGTTATCGATAACGGAATCGGTGAAGTCTGCGCGCGCTTCGCCCCAGTCCATCACCACCATCGGAATATGGCGATACTCTTCAAGCATCGACAGCACGGATTCCGGGTACTCGGAACACATCACCAGCAGGCCATCAACGCGCTTTTGCGCCATCATCGACAGGTAGGCACGCTGTTTTTCAATGCTGTTCCACGCGTTGCCCAGAATCAGGGTATAGCCTTTCTGGAAGCAGTTTTTTTCAACTGCTTCAATAATCTCGGCAAAATAGGCCGCTTCACTGCTGGTTGCCAGCAATCCAATGGACTTGGTGTGATTAACCTTGAGGCTACGTGCAACCGCACTTGGCGAATAGTGCAGCTCTTTAATCGCTGCCCAGACGGCGTTGCGCGTCTCTTCCGCCACAAAGCGGGTTTTGTTAATTACATGTGATACGGTTGTAGTGGAAACGTTTGCGCGTTTTGCTACGTCTTTAATTGTTGCCATTAAATGTCACTCCAGACCATATCCTAAACTCCTGAAAAACTTGAAGGTAAACGTTTGCCTTCTCTCACCCTTATCTCGCAATGTTGAATTGCGGCACGCCGGGAAAACGACACGGGACGTCAGGAGGGGGTCAATGGCCGGTACGCTAATAAATTTAGCGTGGAATTTTGTCCTATCTTGATGAAAAGGGGAAGAGGTAAAGTGGTTATCAGTATAAATCCAGGAAGATTTTTGACGTAATCTGTGCAAAAATGAGCAAGCTCACTTTTCGTGGGGGGATTAAAAGGAGAAAAATTGATGAGTTCCGATCTTAAGTTTTCGCTGTTCACCACCGTTGTTGTGCTGGCTCTGATTGTCGCGGCCGGTCTGACGGCTGCGCTGCATTGATTTACGCGGAGGGAGAGCCTTCTCCCTCCCGACTCCCCGGATTGTTACTTCTCTGGCAAAAATCTTTTGCCATTTTGTTAACTTCTCATTTTTTGTGATTGATGTCATGCTTTCCGCTTCTTTGTTCTGTGTCACCACATGACACGGCATCCGGAGTTGACGCATGAAAATCAATTTTCCCCTGCTGGCCCTGGCGATTGGCGCTTTTGGGATTGGCACCACTGAATTCTCCCCGATGGGGTTACTGCCCGTTATTGCCCGGGGCGTAGATGTCTCGATCCCTGCGGCAGGGATGTTAATCAGCGCCTACGCCATCGGCGTGATGATCGGGGCACCGCTGATGACCCTTCTGCTTTCGCACCGCGCGCGCCGCAATGCGCTGATTTTCCTGATGGCGATTTTCACCCTGGGCAACGTGCTTTCGGCCATTTCGCCGGACTACACCACATTAATGCTGTCGCGCGTTCTGACCAGCCTTAACCACGGCGCGTTCTTTGGGCTGGGGTCGGTTGTTGCTGCAAGCGTGGTGCCAAAACATAAGCAGGCGAGCGCCGTGGCAACCATGTTCATGGGGCTGACGATTGCTAATATCGGCGGGGTGCCTGCGGCAACCTGGCTGGGAGAATCGATCGGATGGCGTATGTCTTTCCTGGCGACTGCCGGGCTGGGCGTGATTGCAATGGTGGCGCTGTTCTTCTCCCTGCCGAAAGGCAGCTCCGGAGAACGTCCGGAAGTGCGTAAAGAGCTGGCGGTGCTGATGCGCCCGCAGGTGCTCTCTGCGCTGCTCACGACCGTGCTGGGGGCAGGGGCGATGTTTACCCTCTACACCTATATTTCACCGGTGCTGCACGATATCACCCACGCAACGCCTCTCTTCGTTACCGCGATGCTGGTGCTGATTGGCGTGGGCTTCTCGATCGGCAACTATCTCGGCGGGAAATTTGCCGACCGTTCCGTGAGCGGGACGCTGAAGGGCTTCTTAACCCTGCTGATTGTCATCATGGTTGCAATTCCGTGGCTGGCGCGTAATGAGTTCGGGGCCGCGATTGCGATGGTCGTCTGGGGAGCCGCCACCTTTGCCGTGGTGCCGCCGCTACAGATGCGCGTAATGCGCGTCGCGCATGAAGCGCCGGGACTTTCATCTTCCGTGAATATCGGTGCGTTTAACCTGGGCAATGCGCTGGGCGCGGCGGCCGGTGGGGCCGTGATTTCGGGGGGACTGGGATACAGCTTTGTGCCGGTGATGGGGGCGATTATTGCCGCGCTCGGCCTGCTGCTGGTGATGATGTCGGGTCGTAAACAGCCTGAAGCAGCCTGCGCTGCGGAATAAACCAAAAACGCAGAAGGGCGAACCCTTCTGCGTGACTTTTACGCGGCGAAGTTCTTCGCGATAAAGTCCCAGTTAACCAGTGCCCAGAAGTGTTCCAGGTAGTTCGGACGCGCGTTGCGGTAATCAATGTAGTAAGCGTGTTCCCATACGTCCACGGTCATCAGCGGCTTAGCGCTGGTGGTCAGCGGGGTGCCCGCGTTTGAGGTGGACACGATAGCCAGTTTGCCATCCGCCTCTTTAACCAGCCACGTCCAGCCAGAACCGAAGTTTTTGATGGCTGCATCGGTAAATTTCGCTTTGAAATCCGCGAAGCTGCCAAATGCGGCATTAATAGCGGTAGCCAGTTCACCGGTAGGTTCACCGCCGGCATTCGGCGCCAGGCAGTGCCAGTAGAAGGTGTGGTTCCACACCTGAGCCGCGTTGTTAAAGACACCACCCTCTGAGCTGCGGACGATCTCTTCCAGCGTTTTGCCTTCAAAATCGGTGCCTTTGATCAGATTGTTCAGGTTGGTGACGTACGTCTGGTGATGCTTGCCGTAATGATATTCCAGGGTTTCCGCAGAAATGTGCGGTGCCAGGGCGTCTTTTGCATACGGTAGTGCAGGTAATTCGAACGACATTGCTTCTCTCCTTATTGTATTTTGCGTTGTCAATAACCACACAGACAACATGGACAGAATAGCAAATTGAAAGAGTATGCAAAAGAGGAACTTACCCCGCCACGGATGTGGCAGGGTAAGGTTAGCGAATGGTTTTCGGCGTCATCACGCGGCGCGCGCCGACGTAGTGGCGTACCCAGTAGTCTTCACTGAGAGAGGTGATCTGAATATCCTGGCCGCTACGTGGAGACTGGATGAATTTGCCGTTGCCTATATAGACGCCGACGTGGTCAGCCGTGCCGCGACCCTGAGTGCGGAAGAATACCAGATCGCCGTTTTCCAGTTCACCGCGGTCAACCGGTGAAGCATCCCGCAGGTGGTACATCTCATTGGCGGTACGAGGAATGCGGAATTTGACCAGATCTTTATAGGCGTAATAGACGAGGCCGCTGCAGTCAAACCCGGTACGCGGCGAGCTGCCACCCCAGTGATAAGGTTTGCCAATCTGCCCCATCAGTTTGTTCATCGCGGTCTTTTGCGCTTTCTGTACGCGCACTTTATGCACTTCCGCTATTTTCGTGACCTTCGTGCATTTCGCCTTGTGGCCTTTACGCGTGATGCATTTTTCGGTAACGAGGTTAGCGGCGGTTTGCGAAGCTTTACTTTTAGCGGAGTGGGCAGTGCGGGAAGGTTTTGTTTTCGTCTTGCTGGAAGCGGTCTGTTTCGTCTGAGCCGGTGTTTTTTTCTTGTCGTTCTTAGCGGTGGTTTTTTTCTTACGTTCTGTGGCTTTCACCAGATGGTTTTTTTGTACAGCAGAATGCCGCGCCTGCTGAGAGGCGTTTGCCACTGGCGTGAAAGTGAGTGAAGTAAACAGTAAAGCACAGAGCGTGATCGAGATTTTATTTATCCGCGCCACTGGGCAGTCCCCTGATAAATGCAGGTCATCAATAATACCCGCGTGTGATTTACAAAGCCCGTCGATTCTAATCTATAAAAACCCGGAAAGTTAATAGCATTTTTCAATCTTCAATCGTGTTTCGTTAGCAAGTGCAAAAAAATTCATCGTTCTGTCACACATTTGCCCACTCCCTAAGTAAAACCCTGACCGCCGCAGGGGTAAACACCATTTGCAATGCAACTTTTCGTGACTCGGGGTAGAATGTATAAACGTGACAAAAATGTTATTTTCCGATGCCAGTCTGACCCGCTACAATGTCAGACGAATGCCGTAACAGAAGTTAAAGGAAGCAAGACATGAGCACCACTATTGAAAAAATCCAGCGCCAGATCGCTGAAAACCCGATTCTGCTGTATATGAAAGGTTCTCCGAAGCTGCCAAGCTGCGGCTTCTCCGCACAAGCGGTTCAGGCGCTGTCTGCCTGTGGTGAGCGTTTTGCCTACGTTGATATCCTGCAGAACCCGGACATCCGCGCTGAGCTGCCTAAGTACGCTAACTGGCCGACTTTCCCGCAGCTGTGGGTTGACGGTGAGCTGGTTGGCGGCTGCGATATCCTGATTGAAATGTATCAGCGCGGCGAACTGCAGCAGCTGATCAAAGAGACGGCGGCGAAGTACAAAACTGAAGAGCCGGACGCAGAGTAATTTTCTGCGCGAATAAAAAGCGACCTGATAAGGTCGCTTTTTTTTATTCTTCGCTGTTGCCAATCGGCAGCGGCCAGCCGCCCAGACGCTTCCAGCGGTTGACGATCTCACAGAACAGCTCTGCGGTACGCTCAGTGTCATACAGCGCGGAGTGCGCCTGTGTACCGTCGAACGGAATGCCAGCCGTAATACAGGCCTTTGATAACACCGTTTGTCCCAGCGCCAGGCCGCTCAGCGCGGCGGTATCAAAGGTGACAAAAGGGTGGAAGGGGTTGCGTTTGAGCGCGGCGCGCTCCGCTGCAGCCATGGTAAAGCTGTGATCGAAGGTGGCGTTATGGGCCACCATGATGGCACGGCTGCAGTTACTCTCTTTCATGCCTTTACGCACCATTTTAAAAATGGCGTGCAGCGCATCATATTCACTGACTGCACCACGCAGCGGATTATGCGGATCGATACCGTTAAACGCCAGCGCTTCCGGCTGTAAGTTTGCCCCTTCAAAAGGTTCAACGTGGAAATGCAGCGTGGTGTCCGGTGTAAGCCAGCCCTGTTCATCCATCTTCAGCGTGATGGCGGCAATTTCGAGCAGCGCATCGGTTTTAGCGTTAAATCCGGCTGTTTCTACATCTATGACAACGGGATAAAAACCACGAAAACGGTCGCACAGACCGCTAAATTGAGCGTTATCGGACATCAGGGTCTCTTACAAGGGGAAAAAGCTGAGCGCATTATGGCAAATTTTGCAGGGTGATGCAGTAAAACTACGGGCGCATGTTGCGCCCTGAGGGATCAGTTGCCCAGACCGCGACCCGCGTCTTTGGCTTCAATCAACTCGATTTTGTAACCGTCCGGATCTTCCACGAACGCAATTACGGTCGTGCCGCCTTTTACCGGGCCCGCTTCACGCGTGACGTTACCGCCGTTGCTGCGAATACGCTCACACGCTTCGGCCGCGTTGTCCACTTCGAGCGCGATGTGGCCGTAGGCGGTGCCCAGCTCATAGCTGTCTACGCCCCAGTTGTAGGTCAGCTCGATCACCGCTTCATCCGTTTCCGGGCCGTAACCCACGAACGCCAGCGAGTATTTGTATTCCGGGTTTTCGCTGGTGCGCAGCAGCTTCATGCCCAGCACGTTAGTGTAGAAATCAATGGAACGTTGCAGATCGCCAACGCGCAGCATGGTGTGAAGTAGGCGCATAATTTCCTCATTAACCAATGAAATAGACTGTCTTTTTGAACAGAAACGATGTTTTAGTATAGCGGCGAAGTATCGCCGCTATCAATGAACAATGGCGAGATTACAGAGAAGGGTAGTCGGTGTAGCCTTCCGCGCCGCCGCCGTAGAAGCTTTCCGGGCGCTGCGGGTTCAGCGCCGCCTTTTTCTGCAGACGGACAACCAGATCCGGGTTGGCAATGTAGTCGCGGCCAAACGCCACGGCATCGATCAGTCCTTTGCCGATCAGGTCTTCGGCTTTCTCTGGGGTATAAGCCCCTGCACCGATGATCACCCCGTGGAAACGCTCGCGCACCTTCTGACGGAAAGCGTCCGTGTAAGGCTTACCGCCAGCCCAGTCCGGCTCTGACATGTGCAGATAAGCGATGCCACGTTTAGCCAGCTCTTCGATCAGGTACAGGGCATCTGCTTCTTCGTTCGGACCGTTGTCGACGTTCTGGAAAGAACCGATTGGGGAGACACGGATCCCGATACGATCCGGACTCCACTCCTGGCATACGGCGTCAACCACTTCCAGTACCAGGCGAGCGCGGTTTTCGACGCTGCCGCCGTACTGGTCGGTGCGATGGTTAGACGACGGTGACAGGAACTGGTGCAGCAGATAGCCATGGGCGGAGTGCAGCTCAATCAGGTCAAAACCGGCTTCACGGGCGTTGGCCACGGCCTGGCGGAAGTCATTCACGATACCCGGGATCTCATCCAGCTCAAGCGCGCGCGGCATAGAGGTATCCACGCGGATTGCATTGCCGTTTTCATCACGCAGGGAAGTACGGGTATTTGCGCTCAGGGCCGAAGCGGAGACCGGTGCCTGGCCGCCAGGCTGAATGCTGCTGTGAGAGATACGACCGGTATGCCACAGCTGGACCGCAATGCGACCCTCTTCAGCGTGAACGCCCGCGGTGATTTTCTTCCATGCGGCGATCTGTTCCGGGCTGTGAAGACCCGGCGCACCCGCATAACCCTTAGCCTGCGCAGAAATCTGTGTGGCTTCCGTTATGATCAGGCCAGAGCTTGCGCGCTGACGATAGTATTCACCCATCAGTGGGGTTGGGATGTCACCCGGCTCAATGCTGCGCAGACGGGTAAGCGGAGCCATAAATACGCGGTTCGGCGCCGTGACGGTACCCACTTTCAATGGGGTAAATAATTTTTCAGCTGACATAAAGACTCCTGAGTAGACCAGTCGACTAGTGATAGGGTAAATAAAAACGCCTGCTATACGCCAGGCGCAGTAATACTGATTTTCACATGTGCCAGCGCGCTTTCCAGCGGCACGGCACTGCGCGAAATTTTTGCCTGCAGGTTAGCGCCTAGCCAGAGCGCATATAACACCTGCGCCTGGGTTAGCGGTTCGCCGGAAAAGGCCAGCGTTTTTTCATCGCGGCCTTTCTCCAGCGCCTGGGCCAGCAGGGCGATAACGCCGCGGGCACCTTTATCCATCGCCGTGCGCATATCTTCAGAAAGATCGCACACTTCTGCAGACAGTTTGACCGTCAGGCATCCGCTGATAATGCCCTGCTGACAGAACTGGTTCAGCGTTTCCTGATAGTAGTTCAGAACACGATCCCGATAGTTACCTTCACCCGAGCAAAAGTGGGTCGCCAGACGCTGGTGGTAGCCAGCATAATGACGCTCCAGCATTGCCACGCCAAAAGCCTCCTTGGACCGGAAGTAGTGATAAAACGACCCCTTCGGTACCTCGGCGGTTTTTAAAAGCTCGCTCAACCCCATACCGGTGAACCCGCGATGCATGCAAAGTTGCTCGCCGGTCGCCAGTAAATGTTCGCGGGTATCGTGTTCAGTATTTCTGCTCATGGCCGAACTCTAATAGACCGTTCGGTCTAATGCAAGCGAGTTTACTTCCGACATGCGCTCAGGATATCCAGCTGCTGTTGATAAACCGTTGATTTCACGTCCATCATACCCAGCACGGTTGAGAACAAATTGTCCTGAGAAACCGCATTTTTTGCTGCATGGTCACGCAAACACTGTTCGTTGATGCCAAAGTTTTTCGCGTAATCCGGTGACAGCCAGAACATAAACGGAATATGCGTTTGCTGCTCCGGCGCCAGCATGTACGGCGTGCCGTGCAGATAAATACCGCTTTCACCCAGTGATTCACCATGATCTGAGAGATAAATCAGCGCGGTGTTCATGCTCGACTGGCGCGCCTTCAGCGCATCAATGGTTTTGCTCACCATACTGTCGGTGTAGAGGATGGTATTGTCATAGGTATTCATCAGCGCCTGATGGTCGCAATCCTGAATTTCATTGGTATCGCAGGTCGGGGTGAATTTCCGGAAATTGTCCGGGTAACGGCGATAGTATGCCGGACCGTGGCTCCCCATCAGGTGGATAACCAGCACCGTATCTTGCTTGACGCCATCCAGCACGTTGTCCAGACGGTAGAAATTCACGTCGTCAATACAGGATTTGTCTTTGCAGAACTGATTCAGCTGCCACTGCGTCATGTCGGTATGGGGTACGCGATCGCAGGCACCTTTACAGCCGCCGTCGTTGTCGCGCCACAGCAGGTTGATACCCGCATGCTTGAGCACGTCGAGCAGTCCTTCGCGATGGTGAGCCAGGTCTGCATCGTATTTGCTGCGCGTCATGCCGGAGAACATGCACGGAACGGAAACCGCGGTTTCAGTGCCGCATGAGGAGGCCTGCGGGAAGTTAATCACATCCTGCTTTTTCAGCTCCGGGTTGGTTTCGCGCCCGTAACCATTCAGGGAGTAGTTTGCCGCGCGCGAGGCTTCGCCGACGACAAGAACCAGAACGGTTTTCTTTTGTTGACCGGTAATCAGTGGCCCTTTATGGGCATCTTCACCAATGCGCACCAGCGTTTGATCGCCGGCAAACCAGCGCATCTTGCTGTACTTCACCACGGCGCTGACATAGTTCGCCGGAGTGACCATTTTGACGATGCTTTTGTTGTTGCGAAACAGCGACGCGTAATCTTTATAAAACACGGCTGCTATCAGGATAATCACCAGCAGGGCACCAAGCATCGCGGCAACGCGCGTGAGCAGTGCATACCACCATTTCCCGGTACGAATGCGGGTCAGCGCCAGCACCACCGAGGGCACGAGGCCTGCGATAACAATCCACAGAATCATCTGCGGGGTCACCAGGGCAGTCGCTTCCTGAGAGTTGGTTTCGAACACGTTCACAATCATATTCTGATCGATCACCGCGCCGTAGGCATACATAAACCAGGTCGCGGCCGCGCAACCCAGCGTCAACACGATCAGCAGCGGCTTACGGATATAGGGGATATTAAGCAGGCTAAAGACAATCACCCAGCCGCAAAACAGCACCAGCGGTACGGAGGCGGCAAAGAGGAAGTCGTGCAGATGAACTGGGCCGATAATGGCCCAGCTGCGCTGGATAAACAGCCCGTTGATTAGCGTAAAGAAGAGAGCACAGCCCAGAGTAAATTTTATGTCGTTACATTGTAACTTTTTGATTAACCACATCGATCGGTAAACCTGTTATTGTCATGATGGGCCGAGTATAAAGAGGGAAGATTAGTGAAACCTTAATACCATAAATCTGTGGTACAGGCCTTGCACGTGACGCGTTTAGCGTCTTCACTGTAGGTGAGAGTAGCTATCTGGAGGTGAGTGTGGCAGAGCAGCTGGAGTTTTTCCCTATCCAGAGCCCGTGCCGGGGTATTTGTCAGGTGGATGAACGCGGATATTGCCGCGGGTGCATGCGTACCCGTGACGAGCGTTTTAACTGGCAAAACTTTAGCGACACGCAAAAGCAGGAAGTGCTACGCCTATGTCGACAGCGCTTTCTGCGCAAAATACGCGCAAACAAAGCGGGTGAGACCGAAGAACCCCAGCAACCTTCACTTTTTTAACACGGTAATTGCGTATACTCATGACATCACGTCCTTGAGGAAAATGTTATGGTTCAGCGAATTACCCTTGCCCCCCAGGGGCCAGTATTCTCCCGTTTTGTAATGGGCTACTGGCGCCTGATGGACTGGAATATGTCCCCCCTCCAGCTGGCGAATTTTATTGAAGAGCACCTCGATTTAGGCGTTACCACGGTCGATCATGCGGATATTTACGGTGGCTACCAGTGCGAGGCCGCGTTTGGCGAGGCGCTCAAGCTGGTTCCGGTACTTCGCGATCGCATGGAGATTGTCACTAAATGCGGCATTGCCACCACGGCGAAACCTGAACACGCCCTCGGTCATTACATCACCGACAGCGCGCATATCATCAAGAGCGCTGAGCAGTCGCTGGTCAATCTGGCGACCGATCGTATTGACCTGCTGTTAATCCACCGCCCCGACCCGCTGATGGATGCCGATGAGGTGGCCGAAGCCTTCCTGAACCTGCACCAGAGCGGGAAAGTGCGTCACTTCGGCGTGTCTAACTTTACCCCGGCACAGTTTGCGCTGCTTCAGTCGCGTCTGCCGTTTACCCTGGCCACTAACCAGGTAGAGATCTCCCCGGTACACCAGCCGCTGCTGCTGGATGGTACCCTCGATCAGATGCAGCAGCTGCGCATTCGCCCGATGGCCTGGTCCTGCCTGGGGGGAGGACGTTTGTTCAATGATGATGAATTCCAGCCGCTGCGTAATGAGCTTGAAACCATCGCCCGCGAACTGAACGCGGAGAGTATCGAACAGGTGGTTTACGCGTGGATCCTGCGCCTGCCGTCAAAACCGCTGCCGATTATCGGTTCCGGCAAAATTGAACGCGTGCGTTCTGCGCTGGCGGCAGAAGAGCTGCAGATGACCCGTCAACAGTGGTTCCGCATTCGCAAGGCCGCCCTGGGTTACGACGTGCCATAAATCGTCAAAAGATGACTTCCCGGTGAAATCTTTGCCCCTGATATACACTTAAGGGGCAAAAAATAACCCGCGGAGGTCATATGAAGCGTTTTGCTCTGGCAATGGTCACGCTGGTTGTTTGCGCAGGTGCGCAGGCAGCCAGCGACGAAGTGGAAATGAATCTCGTCACCTCTCAGGGTGTGGGTCAGTCCATCGGAACGGTGAAAATTACTGAAACCGACAAAGGACTGGAGTTCGCCCCCAACCTCAAAGCCCTCCCTCCCGGTGAACATGGCTTCCATGTTCATGCCAAAGGCAGCTGTCAGCCTGCTCTAAAAGAAGGTAAACCGTCGGCGGCGGAAGCGGCAGGAGGGCACCTCGATCCGCAGCATTCCGGCAAGCATGAAGGCCCGGATGGAATGGGGCATTTAGGCGATCTGCCTGTGCTGGTGGTGAATAACGACGGTAAAGCCACCGATCCCGTCGTCGCGCCGCGCCTGAAAAAGTTGGATGAGGTGAAAGGCAAAGCGCTGATGATCCATGTCGGCGGCGACAATATGTCCGATCGGCCTAAACCCCTTGGCGGTGGCGGGGCGCGCTATGCGTGCGGCGTCATCTGATCCCCAATCGTTCCCGGGGACGGTGCCTGTTCGAGCTGCGAGAGCGAGCAGTGCAGGCGCCAGATTATCGAGGCCAAATCACGGGCTGCGGGCAGATGATGCTGTGCAAGCGTGTCGCAGATCCGCTGCAGTTCATTCAGCATGGTTTCCAGCGGCCTCTGCTGGACACCTCGCTCACTCATCACGTCGCGCAGCAGGGAGATGCAAACATCACGAACCTGCGACAGCGGATCGGAACGCGTTTCCCACGCGCGAAGCTGCCAGACTACGTGCGAGCAGTTCAACAGCACCACGCCCCAGCGCAGCAGCCAGCGCCGGGACAGCGCGTCCTGGCTGTTATTCAGCTGGCTGACGTGATGATAAACCAGCGATTCATACTCTTTTTCGCTCAGATGCGGTTTACGACTGAGCTGGTCGACAAATCCTCTGCGTAACTCCCGGATATGCCTGCGGCTTTTGCGGGCATCGGAGCCGGGACGCAACACGGCGAATGCCAGCCATGCCAGCCCCACGCCCAGGATCTTCGCCAGATTGTCATTAAGAAAATCGGCGTAATCATAAACCGGTGGATTCGTCACGGAGATAAACGAGCCCATAAAGACAATCAGCTGTCCCCAGAGGCCCGCCAGTTTAGGCATTTGCAGTTTCAGAAGCTGCATAGTAGTCAACAGGGGAAACAGAAACAGCAGGAACTGCCACAGATCGCTTATCTGCACCATCAGGCCAAACTTCACCACAAAACTGAACAACGACAGCAGCACTAGCGTGCGCAGCAGGAGCGTAAGCGAGTTGAACGGCGATGCCGCGACGGAGTAAAGCACGCAGCTGATGGCGGCAAGCGTCAGGGCCGCCGTACCTGACTCCCACTGCGTCGTAATGCTCCACGCGCCCACCAGCATCAGCGCACAGAAGGTGCGAAAACCGCTCCACAGCGCTTCCAGATAGTCGGTATGGCGTGCAAGTGCCGGGCTGCCGGGGACGTTAAACTCCGTCAAAGGGGTCGCATTTTCGACAGCCGTAATCCAGCGGCTGCTGCGCAGGTACAGACGGCAGAAGTAATTCAGACGCTGCCAGAAGGCGCGATGGCGGTAGTCGTACTCATCAACCGGGGCGAGCGGAGCGATAATCCTTGCCACGGTATAGATGTCCGTATCCGGTCGCGCAAGGGTCGCGAGCAGCGTTTCAATCACTGCACGGGTATTTTCAGGCGGCGTCGGCCAGTTGAGCAGCATCCGACGCAGGCTGGAGATGGCGCTGGTCATGCGCAGCTGCTGGTGCAGCAAATAGTTAAGCAGGGTGTTCTGGCGGCGAAAGCGGTAGTGGCTCCAGAACGCCTGAATACGCAACAGATTCATGGTCAGAATCTGCCCGATAACCTTTTCATGCGCGAGGCGGATATCGTCGCTGGTATCCGGTTGCCACAGCAGGCTAGCGTGTTCGAGTAACCGGGTATGCATGGTTTTTAGCGCAGTGATGAGCGCGGTGCCGTCGGAGGTGCTGGGAAGAATCATCATCATGAAGCCGCCGCTGAGGATCCCGACAATCACTTCACAGACGCGCGCCTGAGCGATATCCCACAGCTCGGTGGTGTCGAGCACGTTAACCACCGGAAAGGCAATAATGGCGGCGGTATAGCCCGCCAGCTGGAAAGCGTAGGCGACGTTATTGGTAAAATGGGCGCATGCCCAGGTACAGTATCCCAGCCATGCCGCCATGCTCAGCAGGAACAGCCACGGATCGTTCAGCGTATGGCCGGCGATAATTAACGCCGCGGTGGCCCCCAGCAGGCTGCCTGCGATACGGCCAAGGCTTTTACTGATAACCCCGCCTACCGTTGGAAAACTTACCACCGCCGCAGACGTCATCGCCCAGTAGGGCTCATCCAGATTCAGGTAATAAGCCACAGTCAGTGCAAGACACATGGCAATGCCATTACGCAGCGCGTAGCGCCACTGGGGAGGCGTCGCTTTCATCCACGGCGTATTTTGCCAGAAGAGCGCCTGCAGCTTCATTAACGGGTCCCGATGGAGACAGTGCAGGTTGTGCCGGACACCAGGGTAATGTCCTGCGGCAAACGGTCAAACTCCACGCGAACTGGTACGCGCTGAGCCAGACGCACCCAGGGTACGTTCGGCTTTATGTCCGGTACCAGCCCTGAATCCGTTTCAACGCTTTGATCGTAAATGGCGCGCCCAATGCTGGATACGTGACCCTGTAACTTCTGCGAGCCGCTGTAAAGGGTTATCGCGGCTGGCGACCCCTCGCGAATATGCCGAAGCTTGGTTTCTTCGAAATAGCCCACGACGTAGAAGGAGTGGCTGTCGACGAGGGCGAATATCGGTTGTCCCGTGGTGGCATAATTCCCCACGCGAGCCGAGAGGTTGGTCACCCACCCGTCGACAGGTGCCGTAATCACTGTTTGAGTCAGTTGCCACTGCGCCTGCTTCAGCGTCGCCTCCGCCACGTTGACGTTAGCCTGCATCGCCTTAACGTTGATATTGGCGGTATCTAAATCTTCTGCTGAGATGTAGTTTTGCGACAGGTGGCGGCGGCGGTTGGCCTCGTTGTTGGCCTTTGCCAGATCCGACTGGGCTTTCGCCAGTTGCGCCTGGGCGTTCAGAATGGCTATGTGGTACGGGGTGTCGTCGATACGGAATAAAATGTCTCCCTTTTTGACGAACTGGTTATCCTTAACCAACAGCGTCGTAATACTTCCCGACACCTGAGGGGTAATGCTGACCTGCTCAGCGCGAACTTTGCCGTCACGCGTCCAGGGCGACTGCATATAAAAATTCCACATCCACCAGCCCGCAACCAGCGCGAAGGCAAGGACAAGCAGAGTTGAAAAGTACTTTAGGGTTTTCAGGGACATATTTACCACACAGTCAAAACGGCCAGGCCCAGGCATACGGAAAGGGCAAACAGGGAAAGATCCATCAGCATGGGATGCCAGATTTCGCCGGAGTACATCCAGTCGCGAAGCAGACGATGCGCGATGAGCCAGAGCATAAAGCCCACCAGAACGGCCTTAAACAGGGGCGGAAAGTAGACTGACGCACCGAAGACCAGGTCCTGAAGGGGTAAACCCTCTGAGCGATGAAAAAACGTCACGGGGAGAAATCCTCTGCAGTGAACAGAATGCCGCGTTGGCTTGTCTTAGTATGATGAAGCATCACAATTCAGTGTAAGTCATACTTTTAAGTTGGATGAATGCAGTATTGCATTTGTTTTGGCAATACAAATGCTGCACACTATTCTAAAATCAGTATAATAACTTAGCAAGCTAATTATAAGGAGATGAAATTGGAATCGCCATTAGGTTCTGATCTGGCAAGGTTGGTACGCGTCTGGCGTGCTCTGATTGACCATCGCCTGAAACCTCTGGAACTCACACAGACGCATTGGGTCACGCTGCACAACATTCATCAGCTGCCGCCCGATCAGTCGCAGATTCAACTGGCAAAAGCGATAGGGATTGAGCAACCGTCGCTTGTGCGCACGCTTGACCAGCTGGAAGATAAGGGGTTGATCTCGCGGCAAACCTGCGCCAGCGATCGTCGCGCCAAGCGGATTAAACTCACCGAGAAAGCAGCGCCTATCATCACGGAGATGGAAGCCGTGATCACCAAGACGCGCGGTGAAATCCTGTCAGGCGTTTCACCGGCGGAGCTGGAAATGCTTATCAGCCTCATTGCTCGCCTTGAGCAAAATATCCATGAGCTGCAGTCGCGTGACTGATAAACACCGGGGCCTTGCAGCAGCAAGGCCTTTTTTTTTACTTAAAGACGACTACACGGTTACGGCCTGTCTCCTTCGCTTCATACATCGCCTTATCGGCATTTTCCACGCACGCTTCTGCGGCTATTGTTGGTGACGTTGCCGTAAACACCCCCATGCTGATGGTGATTGGTTCCGGTAGTTGACCGCCGCTGCTGGTGTTATCAAAGCTGCTCAGATTTAAGCGTATGCGTTCAGCCACCTGGTACGCCGCGTCTGATGAGGTGTTGGTCAGCATCAGAACAAACTCCTCACCACCTATACGGGCTGCGATGTCCTGCGGACGTACGGAATCCATTAGCATGTTAGCGACAAACTGCAGGACTTTGTCGCCCTGCAGATGTCCGTAGGTGTCATTGATACGCTTGAAGCGATCGAGATCGCTGATGATGACGGAAACAGGACTGCTGGGTTTGGCGATATCCAGCGCCTGCTTTAATGATTCATAAAAATAACTGCGGTTATAAAGGCGCGTGAGCGGGTCGCGAATTGAGTTCTGGTAGGACTGCTGATACTTGACGTGCGAGTCGCGATACAGCCTGAAAACATCGTAGAGCAGAACAAAAATGAGCAGCAGCGTGGCGAAAGTTTCAAATAAGCGGGCGCGATACCAGGAGACATCTTCGACATTTCCCCCCGCTAACAGCATTGTGAGTGTGACGATATAGCAAACGCACAGAAAATTACCGCCCACCCAGAATAAATTGCGAATGCGCGTAATAAACATCAGCGTGCCTAATGTCACCACCCAGAGAGCAATTAATGCAATATTAATGAAATGGCTCCAGAGAACCATAAACTCACGGGTCTCATTATCAACAAGATCAATGGATAAAAAGGAAGAGTGACTGGAATACATCCAGGCCAACCCTAATGTAAAGGCGGTAAAGAAAAATTCGCCGCTCACAATAGCGATATGCGCCAGCCGTGAAAGGGGACAATTGCGCGTGGTATAGAGTATTGCCGAAACGATTATTAGTACAGCCATTAGGAGATGGCGGAACATATAGAAGATCATCGCATCGTTGTAGTTCACAGCGTTGAACTGATAGAGGTCCAGCCAGGCGGGAAAGCAGGACAGCGTTCCGACCATCAGCGATGCCGATCCGGCAAAGGCAAAAGCAATCGCTACCAGATATAACCGTTTTCGGTCACACCAGTATTTCATTGCCATAAAGAAGGCAACAAACAGGTTAAACACCAGTAAAAAAATGGTGAGCGTAGGGAACAAATGAGACGAGAAAGTAGGAACCCATTCGGCAATTTTTGAAAATAGGGCGTGTAATATGCCGATGACAGCAATACAGCCCAGACAGAACGAGATATAACGACCCGTTACAGAACGATGATTCGAAAACATATACGTTTTTTAATGGCTTTGTAATGAATTAAGGTGAGGTAATTACGAAGAGTTTAATCAATTAGCGCGCTAAATACCTTGCGCAGAAACAATATATGGCGTGGTTAATAATGGGTGGGGCGAATGTATTTTGTAAATATATTTGTGTGGATGATATATAATGTAAGAGGATGTGGCCAGAACGCCACATCCTCTTTTAATTAACGTGGAGAAACGGTCACCTGACTTCCGTTGCTTGCCAGAACAACGCGCTGGCCTGCAGAGAAGCGAGTGCTGCCTTGTTTCTGTACAACCATGATAGTGCTGCCATCGTCTTTACGAATTTCCAGCTCTACCCCCTGGGTTTTGTTCATTGCACCCTGAACGCCCTGGCCGGCTACACCACCCGCAACGGCGCCTGCGGCCGTTGCCAGGGAGCGGCCAGTGCCACCGCCGACGGTATTACCCAGGAAACCACCCAGCACAGCACCGCCGATTGCGCCCATCACGTTGTTTTCATCTCCACCCTGGATCTGTACAGGGCGCGCGTTAACAACGGTACCGTAAGTCACGTTCTGAACCTGTTTCGCTTCAGAAGCGCTGTAAACGTCGCCAGAAAGTGAACTGTCATTCACACAGCCAGCCAGAGTTAAACCAATCAACGAAACGCCCAGTACACGTAAAATCATTTGAATCTCCTGTTCACCCAAAACGCCCGATTGGGGGCATCCGTTATGGCTAAATTATATGGCATAAGGGGCCATAGTTCATATCTTTGCACTAACAATAAGAAAATTGTACTTGAATTTGACTTAACGAGACATAAACAGAGTCCGCCTGTGTCACCCGTCTGACATTGTTAAAAAATATTATTGCCAGATGGCAAAGCTGCGCCGTTTATGGTTCAGTGGATATCCTTAGCCCACGCAACGTAAGGAAAGCGCATGAAATCGGGTCGCTACATTGGTGTGATGTCAGGCACCAGTCTGGATGGGGTAGATGTCGTTCTGGCCGCTATTGACGAAAACATGGTGGCGCAGCAGGCGAGCCTGACCTGGCCAATCCCCATTTCACTGAAAGAGGATATTCTGAGTATCTGTCAGGGGCAGCAGCTGACCCTCTCCCAGCTTGGGCAGCTTGATGTTCGCCTGGGGGCGCTGTTTGCGGATGCGGTACAGGCTTTAATGCAAAAAGAACATCTTCGCCCGCAGGACGTGGTGGCCATCGGGTGTCACGGACAAACGGTCTGGCATGAACCCGGCGGTGATGCCCCCCATACCCTGCAAATCGGCGATAATAACCAGATTGTGGCGAAGACAGGCGTGACGGTGGTTGGCGATTTCCGTCGTCGCGATATCGCCCTTGGCGGACAGGGCGCGCCCCTGGTACCTGCGTTCCATCAGGCGTTACTGGCGCACCCTTCAGAACGCCGCATGGTGCTCAACATCGGTGGGATTGCCAATCTGTCGATGCTCATCCCGGGACAGCCCGTCCGCGGCTACGATACCGGCCCGGGCAATATGTTAATGGATGCCTGGATCTGGCGGCAGTGCGGACAACCGTATGATAAAAACGCGGAGTGGGCGAGCGGTGGGAAAGTGATTCTTCCGTTGCTGCAGTCGATGTTAAGCGATCCTTATTTTGCCCTTCCGGCCCCTAAGAGTACGGGGCGTGAATACTTCAACTTTGGCTGGCTTGAGCGCCAGTTGGCGTCATTCCCGGCGCTCGCGCCGCAGGATGTCCAGGCGACGCTTGCCGAGCTCACTGCCGTGTCGATCTCCGAACAGGTTCTGCTCAGCGGCGGTTGTGAACGCCTGCTGGTATGCGGCGGGGGAAGCCGCAACCCGCTGGTGATGGCGCGTCTTGCGGGGCTACTGCCGGGTACTGAAGTGACCACGACTGATGAGGCCGGCATCAGCGGGGATGACATGGAGGCGCTGGCCTTCGCCTGGCTCGCCTGGCGCACCATTGCCGGACTGCCGGGCAACCTGCCGTCGGTAACCGGTGCACGTGAGGCGAGCGTCCTCGGGGCGATTTTCCCGGCAAATCCTCGTCATAATCAGAGTTAACTGAAATTCAGCGCGGCGCGTCATCGCTAGAATGGAACGAAACAGGAGGGCAGCTATGCCCTCCAGGACCAGGAAAGTCTTCGGAATACGCCCATGAAAAAAATTCTTCTTATTGCCGCGCCTTTATTGCTGTCAGGATGCAGCGTCTATAACCAGCTCCTCGAGCGCATGCAGACCGATACGCTGGAGTATCGCTGCGATGAAAAACCGCTGACCGTCAAGCTGAATAACCCACGCCAGGAAGCCAGCTTTGTTTTCGATAATAAATTGCTGACGCTGAAGCAGGGGATGTCAGCCTCCGGCGCACGTTATTCCGACGGTATCTACGTCTTCTGGTCGAAAGGCGACAGCGCCACGGTCTACAAACGCGACCGCATTGTGCTGAACAATTGCCAGCTCGAAAATCCGAAGCGTTGAGATTTTTACAGGGGCGGCGCACAATAGCGTCACCCACTCTCAATGTCAGCTAACGCCATGTCAGATAACGACGAACTGCAGCAAATTGCGCATCTGCGCCGTGAATACACTAAAGGCGGCCTGCGTCGCCAGGATCTTCCTGCTGAACCCCTCGTACTTTTTGAACGCTGGCTGAAACAGGCCTGCGAAGCCAAACTTGCCGACCCAACCGCCATGGTTGTCGCGACGGTAGATGAAAACGGGCAACCGTATCAGCGCATCGTATTGCTCAAGCATTATGACGAGAAAGGGCTGGTGTTCTATACCAACCTCGGCAGCCGCAAGGCGCACCATCTGGAAAACAATCCGCGAATCAGCCTGTTGTTCCCCTGGCACATGCTGGAACGCCAGGTAATGGTCACCGGCAAGGCGGAACGTCTCTCGACGCTGGAAGTGGTGAAGTATTTCCACAGCCGCCCGCGTGATAGCCAGATCGGCGCCTGGGTATCAAAACAGTCCAGTCGAATTTCTGCCCGCGGCGTGCTGGAAAGTAAATTCCTGGAGCTGAAGCAGAAGTTCCAGCAGGGTGAAATTCCTCTGCCAAGTTTCTGGGGCGGGTTCCGCATCCCGATTGAGCAGATGGAGTTCTGGCAGGGGGGCGAACATCGCCTGCACGACCGCTTTTTATACCAGCGCGAGAATGGCGGCTGGAAAATTGACAGACTGGCACCGTAATCCCCGAAATTTGTTGATTTAAGCGCTAGCGCACACCGCGCTTGCGCTTTATTCTATGGTCCTTTCGCATCAGGCGAAAAGTCGTGTACCGGCAAAGGTGCAGTCGTTTATACATGGAGAATTTGATGGCAAGCAGTAACTTGATTAAACAATTGCAAGAGCGGGGCCTCGTGGCCCAGGTGACGGACGAGGAAGCGTTAGCAGAGCGACTGGCGCAAGGCCCGATCGCGCTCTATTGCGGCTTCGATCCCACCGCTGACAGCTTGCATTTGGGGCATCTTGTTCCATTGTTATGCCTGAAACGCTTCCAGATGGCGGGCCATAAGCCTGTTGCGCTGGTGGGCGGCGCGACCGGTCTGATTGGTGACCCAAGCTTTAAAGCCGCTGAGCGTAAACTGAATACCGAAGATACCGTGCAGGAGTGGGTGGATAAGATCCGCAAGCAGGTTGCACCGTTCCTCGACTTCAACTGTGGCGATAACGCCGCGATTGCCGCGAACAACTACGACTGGTTTGGCAGCATGAACGTGCTGACCTTCCTGCGCGACATCGGCAAGCACTTCTCTGTTAACCAGATGATTAACAAAGAGGCTGTGAAGCAGCGTCTGAACCGGGACGACCAGGGTATCTCCTTTACCGAGTTCTCCTACAACCTGCTGCAGGGTTATGACTTTGCCTGCCTGAACAAACTGCACGGTGTTTCCCTGCAGATTGGCGGTTCCGATCAGTGGGGTAACATCACCTCCGGTATCGACCTTACCCGTCGTCTGCACCAGAATCAGGTCTTCGGTCTGACCGTTCCGCTGATCACCAAAGCAGACGGCACCAAATTTGGTAAAACCGAAGGCGGCGCGGTATGGCTCGATCCGAAGAAAACCAGCCCGTACAAATTCTACCAGTTCTGGATCAACACGGCTGATGCCGATGTTTACCGCTTCCTGAAGTTCTTCACCTTTATGGACATTGAAGAGATCAACGCGCTGGAAGAAGAAGACAAAAACAGCGGTAAAGCACCGCGCGCCCAGTACGTGCTGGCGGACGAAGTGACCAAACTGGTTCACGGTGAAGAAGGTCTGGCCGCGGCAAAACGTATTACCGCAAGCCTGTTCAACGGTACCCTGAGCGATCTGAGCGAAGCGGACTTCGAGCAGCTGGCGCAGGACGGCGTGCCGATGGTTGAGATGGAAAAAGGAGCTGACCTGATGCAGGCGCTGGTGGACTCTGAGCTACAGCCTTCCCGCGGTCAGGCGCGTAAAACCATCGCGTCTAACGCTATCACCATCAATGGTGAGAAACAGGCCGACCCGGAATACACCTTCGTTGACGGTGACCGCCTGTATGGGCGCTACACGCTGCTGCGTCGCGGCAAGAAAAACTACTGTCTTGTCTGCTGGAAATAATTAACAGTCTCCAGGGGCGTGGGAAACCACGCCCCTTTTGTTTTTTCAGGGTTTGGTAAGAAAAAAATGAAGAACATCCTCGCCATTCAGTCCCACGTTGTTTTTGGACACGCTGGCAATAGCGCCGCGGAATTCCCGATGCGTCGTCTCGGTGTCAACGTCTGGCCCCTTAATACCGTGCAGTTCTCTAACCACACGCAGTACGGCAAATGGACCGGCTGCGTAATGCCGCCTTCGCACCTCACCGAGGTTGTGCAGGGGATTGCCGATATCGACCAGCTTAAACGCTGTGACGCCGTGCTGAGCGGCTACCTGGGCTCAGCGGAGCAGGGGGAGCATATCCTCGGCATCGTACGCCGGGTGAAAGCCGCAAACCCGGCGGCAAAATATTTCTGCGACCCCGTCATGGGCCATCCGGAAAAAGGCTGTATCGTGGCGCCAGGCGTCGCAGAGTTTCACGTCCGCCACGCGCTGCCCGCCAGCGATATCATTGCGCCAAACCTGGTCGAACTCGAAATTCTCTGCGAGCGTCCGGTTAACAGCGTAGAAGAGGCGGTAAGCGCGTCTCGCGAACTGATCGCTCAGGGGCCTGAGGTTGTGCTGGTAAAACATCTCGCCCGTGCAGGGCTGAGTCAGGACCGTTTTGAGATGCTTCTGGTGACGAAAGATGACGCCTGGCATATTAGCCGCCCGCTGGTGGATTTCGGCCTGCGCCAGCCGGTTGGGGTCGGAGATGTCACAAGCGGTCTGCTGTTGGTGAAATTACTGCAAGGCGCAACGATGCGCGACGCGCTGGAGCACGTTACTGCAGCGGTGTACGAAATCATGATTGCGACGAAAGAGATGCAGGAATATGAACTGCAGGTGGTTGCGGCACAGGATCATATCGCTAAGCCGGAGCACTATTTCAGCGCAACCCGGTTATAGCTGGCCAAAACTTGTAGGCCGGGTGAGCGTTAGCGCCACCCGGCAACACCGGCCGCTCGGTTAGTTCAACCCTTCCGCTTTCAGCGCCGCAGCCACTGCAGGACGCTCTGCCACGCGTTTCATATACGATGCGATATGGTCTAACCCTTCCAGATTCAGCTTAACCGCGCGCGCCCAGCGCAGCACGGTAAACAGATACGCATCGGCAATCGTGAAGCGCGACCCGCCAATCCACTGATCGTCTTTCAGCGATTCGTTAACGTACTGCAGCTTTTTCTCAAGAAGCGCACGCAGGGTCGGTTTGAACTCCTCTGGCGTATCCGGGCGGAACAGCGGCGTAAATCCTTTGTGCAGTTCGGTCGCAATATAGTTCAGCCATTCCAGCGTCTTATAGCGAGAAATGGTACTAACCGGTGCCAGCAGCTGGCGATCGGGTACGCTATCGGCCAGGAACTGCATAATTGCGACGCCTTCGGTCAGCAGAGTACCGTCATCCAGCAAGAGCGCCGGAACTTGTCCCTTGGGGTTAATGGCAAGAAAATCATCGCCATTTTCCAGACGCTTTTTCATCAGATCAACGCCATCCAGCGTGAAATCTTTGCCGCTCTCGCGCAGGGTGATATGGGAAGCAAGAGAGCACGCGCCCGGTTTGTAGAACAGTTTCATCGGTAACTCCTTTTTGCTGAGGTTTCAGCTATGTTAGTGCGCCAACGGACAAAAAAAAAGCCGCTAATGCATTAGCGGCTTCTGTTCAGTCGTTTCTCAATAATCTTACGCGGTAGCGGTGTTGGTCGCTTTAGCGGTTTTATCGTCGTCCTGAGTCATACGATTCAGTTTCGGCGCGGTCAGCAGCATCAGTACCGCGATCACTGCTGTCGCGATACCAATCTGCATGAACACGGTACCGTAGACGTTCAGGGAGACCAGTGGGTCAGTGACGTTTTCAGGCACAGCCATCAGGTTCGCAATTTTACCCGCAATGATTGCCGCACCGGCAGTGGTCAGGAACCAGCTACCCATAATGAAGCCCATCAGACGCTGCGGCACCAGCTGTGCAACCATCGCCAGACCCAGACCGGAGATCATCAGTTCGCCGATAGACTGCAGCGCGTAGCTCAGGATCAGCCAGTTAACGGACACGATACCTGCGTCGGTGGCAAATTTGGTACCCAGCGGCAGCACCAGGAACGCGCCGGAACACAGCACCATACCGATGGCGAACTTGTGCGGCATTGGCAGACGGTCACCCATCTTGTTATAGATAGCGGCCAGAATCGGGCTACCAATCATGATCCAGAACGGGTTCAACGCCTGATACTGTTCCGGCTCGAACGCGATGCCCAGAATTGAGTGCTCAACGTTACGAATGGCGAAGAAATTCAGTGAGGTTGGCATCTGGCTGTACAGCACGAAGAAGATAATCGCTTCCAGCATCAGAATGAACGCCACAATCATCTTGCGACGGGCAGCACCCTGCATGGCGAACGCTTCCTTCGCAAAGATGACCACGATGCCCAGCGCAACCACGCCCAGAACGGCACGTGCGATACCCTGGTTGTGCAGCAGCCAGGTGGCGATTGCCGCGAGGACAACAACACCCACGATGGTGGCCAGCAGTTTGCCCATATGCACAGGCTCGAAGTCAGGTTTTGAACCGTAGTCTTTAACCCAGCTGCGGCAGAACAGGAAGTTCACCACGGTGATCAGCATACCCACGAAGCTCAGTGCAAACGCCACGCTCCAGCCGAATTTCGCCGCAAGCCATGGGGTTGCCAGCATCGAGAAGAACGAACCGATGTTGATGGACATGTAGTACATGGTAAATGCACCGTCCAGGCGCGGATCGTCTTTGTTATAACAGGTAGAGAGCAGGGAGGACGGGTTCGCTTTGAACAGACCGTTACCGACTGCAATCGTCGCCATACCCATATACACGACAGCGGCATCATGCCCTGACCATGCAACCAGACCATAGCCAATAGCCAGGACAATGGCGCCCAACATGATGACGCGTTTAGTCCCGAGAACTTTATCGCCCAGCCAGCCGCCAATAGCGACCAGACCGTACACCAGAGCACTGAAGGAAGAGAACAGGGTGATGGAATCGGCTTCGGACATACCCAGCTGTTTCACCAGGTAAACCGCCATAATCCCTTGCAGGCCGTAATAACCAAAACGCTCCCATAACTCGATAGAGAAGATGAGATAGAACGCTTTAGGCTGTTTAAAAGCGTTAAGACTCACGCTTTCATCTGTTGGTTTATTGTTTGCAGTCGACACATATACCTCTTTTTTTACATCCCATATTAACGGGGGTGTTCATAGCGTGATGGCCGTAGTCCATACGCCTTATAGTTATATTGGGAGGAGAAACGGCGGGTAATGTTCACTATCCTGCCGCGTCTGGCAATACGTTTGTAATAATCTGTTACATATAACTGCAGTGGTATAATCGTCGGTTCATATAAATGTTATTCAGCGTTAAATTTCATACGATGATTAAAGGTAGTTTTTTCGACTGGCAATAACCCTCCCTGACCGGCTTTTGGCGATATGTTCTGCTATTTGGCGCTTAGTGCAGTGATATGGCCCATATTCTGAAAAATAGCTGGTCTTATCTTCGGCAATGGAAGGGGAGTAACTTGTCAGACAAAGGGTTTAGGCGGATTTTGACAACAAAAATTCAACATGAAGTTATCAGGGTGATCGCGATCACAGATGTATAGAAATTTTTGGCTATGAATAAAGTATTAACCTGTTTGAGCGTTAAACAACAGAACAAGTGACAGGTCAAGGGAAATGAAAGACGGACAAATAACGGGCAAAAGAAGAGCATCTGGTAGCCCTTCTTTTGGTATGGGATTGCGTCGATCAGGGATACACTTTTTCTTTGTATTCGCAGAGATCTTCAATAATACAGGAGCCACAGCGAGGCTTACGGGCAATACAGGTATAACGGCCGTGCAGAATCAGCCAGTGGTGGCAATCAACCTTAAATTCTGCCGGAACTACTTTCAGCAGCTTCTCTTCGACCTGCTCGACGTTTTTCCCCGGCGCAAAGTTAGTCCGGTTAGACACGCGGAAAATATGCGTATCCACGGCGATGGTCGGCCAGCCAAACGCGGTGTTGAGCACCACGTTCGCGGTTTTACGCCCCACGCCCGGTAAGGCCTCCAGCGCGGCGCGGTCCTCCGGTACTTCGCCTCCGTGCTGTTCCAGCAGGATCCGGCAGGTCTTAATGACATTTTCGGCTTTACTGTTAAACAGGCCGATGGTTTTGATATACGACTTCACGCCTTCCACGCCCAGCTCCAGCATGGCTTTCGGCGTATTGGCGACCGGATAGAGCAGGGCAGTGGCTTTATTGACGCTCACGTCGGTAGCCTGTGCAGAGAGCAACACCGCGATCAGCAGCTCAAACGGGGAGGTAAAATTCAGCTCCGTCGTCGGGTGCGGGTTCTCGTCCCGCAGACGGGTCAGGATCGCAATGCGCTTTTCTTTATTCATGATGCCTTCTCGGGTGTCCCTTCCAGAACGCTGCGCTCAGCCGCGCGGCGCTTACGTTTCTCATCAATCAGGTATTTTATCGCCAGCATCATGCCAAGGCCAATAAACGCGCCAGGGGGCAGCATCGCCAGCAGGAATGGCGTATCGGTGTGGAACACTTCAACGCGCAGCGCTTTGGCCCAGCCGCCCAGCAGCGCATCTGCGCCGTCAAACAGCGTGCCGTTGCCGAGGATTTCACGCAGGGATCCCAGCACGAACATGGCGCACGTGGCGCCCATGCCAATGGAAAAACCATCCAGCGCCGACATGGCAGGGCTGTTTTTCACCGCGAAGGCTTCCGCACGCCCGACCACGATACAGTTGGTGACGATAAGGGGAATAAAGATCCCGAGCGACTGGTACAGGCCGAACGCGTAGGCGTTGATGAGCATTTGTACGACGCTAACAACAGACGCAATGATCATGACGTAAATCGGAATACGAATTTCCGACGGCGTCCAGCGGCGCAGGGCAGAGATGGAGAGGTTGGTCAGGGTGAGCACCAGCGTGGTTGCCAGACCCAGACCGAGCGCGTTGGTGGCGGTGGACGTTACCGCCAGCAGTGGACACATCCCGAGAAGCTGTACCAGCGCGGAGTTGTTCTTCCACAACCCCTGGACGATAACCTCTTTAACCTGGCTCATGATTACTCCCCACAGGCCGGAAGATTGTTGATTTGCGCGGGCAGCGTTTCAGCATACAGCCCGGCTCGTTTTACGGCGTTCACTACGGCGCGCGGCGTGATGGTCGCGCCGGTGAACTGGTCGAACTCGCCGCCGTCTTTCTTCACCGCAAACGCGGTGTCACCTTCGCCATGGATAACTTTACCGGCGAAGTGCAAAATCCAGTCGCTCAGCCGGGTTTCAATTTTATCGCCAAGACCCGGCGTCTCATGGTGTTCCGTCACGCGTGTGCCCAGTATCGTGCCGGTGAAATCGCTGCCGACAAGCAGCTGAATGGCGCCGGAATAGCCGTCGGGCGCCGTCGCTTCCATCACTGCGCCTACCGGTTTATCCCCTTTGCGGGCGATAAAGACACGGTGCGTGCCTTTCCCAAGCTGCGGCGCGTCTACCACAAAGCAGCTTTTTTGCAGGTCATTATCGTAGAAATCTGACGGGATCACCTGATCGAAGAGCGCCTTTTGCTGCTTAGAGGCCTGTTCTTCGATGGTCGTTTTGGTTAACGAGTTAACCAGGGCCGTCAGCCCGGTCAGGACCGCGGCGAAGACAGCCAGCGTGACGCCGTGTTTTTGCATCGTTTTTAACATGGCGAAACCCTTAGCGATGGCCGTACACGCGCGGACGCGTGTAGTAGTCGATGAGCGGAACGGTAATGTTGGCGAGCAGGACGGCAAACGCAACGCCGTCCGGGTAACCGCCAAAGCTGCGGATGAGCCATACCAGTAGGCCTGCCAGCGCGCCGAAGATCAGGCGGCCGCGGTTAGTCGTTGACGCCGTAACCGGATCCGTCAGGATAAAGAAGGCACCTAACATGGTCGCACCGGAGAGCAAATGCATCTGCGGGCTGGCCAGGGATTCAGGAGAGAAGACCCATCCCAGCGTCGCGCAAACCGCCAGCGTCACGAGGAAGCTGACCGGAATATGCCAGCGAATGGCTTTCTGCTGCAGCAGGAACAGGCCGCCCAGCAGATACGCCAGGTTGACCCACTGCCAGCCTGCGCCCGCCAGCATGCCGCTGTAGATCGCGGATTTCATGATCTGCTCAACGCTGTGCCCGGCGTGCAGGGACGTTTTAAAGGTATCGAGAGGCGTGGCCTGGCTGATGCCGTCCACGCCCATACGCAGCGCGTTCATATCCGCACCGAGCGCCGTCTGTCCGGTAAAGATAACGTGCAGCGCATCCATAAAGCCCGGAACCGTAGCTGCAATCTCGTGCGGTGGCAGCCAGCTGGTCATCTGCACCGGGAAGGAGATCAGCAGCACCACGTAGCCAATCATCGCCGGGTTAAACGGGTTATGGCCGAGCCCACCGTACAGCTGTTTGGCAATGATCACGGCAAACACGGTACCAAGGACCACCATCCACCACGGGGCGAACGGCGGGATACTGATGGCCAGCAGCAGGCCGGTCAGCAGCGCGGAGTTGTCGGCAAGAATGCGGGAGACAGCCGCCTTGCGCAGCTTAAGCACAAGGGCTTCCGCCGCGACGGCGCTGGCGCAGCCCAGGATTATCTGGAACAGGGTTCCCCAGCCGAAAAACCAGCACTGAACGGCAATGCCCGGCAGCGCGGCCAGGCAGACCAGCATCATGATGCGCGATGTCTGGCGCTGATTGTGGGTGTAAGGGGAGCTTGCGATTCTGAAAACCATTTAATCCTCGTTAACTGCTTGCTGTGCGGCTTTCTTCGCCTGAACGCGCGCAATGGCGGCGGCGACGGCGGCCTTGCGCGGGTCATCGTTGGCGACCTGCGGCTGTTCTTCCTGCTGCGCTGCCTTACGGGCTTTGGCGCGTGCAATTGCCGCTTCGACGGCGGCTTTGCGCGGATCGACCGGTGCTTCAGGTTCTACCGCAGGAGCCTGCTGCGCTGCTTTGCGCGCTTTGGCACGGGCAATCGCCGCTTCGACGGCCGCTTTGCGTGGATCGACCGCATCCTGCTCGACGACTACCTGCTGCTCACCGGCTTTGCGGGCTTTGGCCCGGGCTATTGCCGCTTCAACGGCGGCTTTGCGCGGATCGATCTCAGCATCTGCCTGGACCGTTTGCGCCTTTTCAGCCTGACGGGCGCGCGCTGCGGCCTTACGCGCTTCACGCGCGGCAATCGCTTCGCTGTTATCAGGTTTCTCACCCGCTGGGATCACCACAGGCTGTGCCGCGGTCGCTTTTTTCTCGCGAACGCGGGCCAGTGCGGCGTTGATCGCTTCCTGATCTTTCCCGGCAGGCTGAACGGCGGCCTGCTTATGGCGTTCCTGACGGGCGATTTTTTCGCGCTCCAGTCGCGCCTGACGCGCTTCGAAGCGTGCCTTGGCTTCCGCAGCGCGTTTTTCTTCCATGGAGATGGCATAAATCTCGGCCTTCTCCTGACGGAAGTATTGCACCAGCGGAATGTTGCTTGGGCAAACCCAGGCGCAGGCACCGCATTCAATGCAGTCGGCCAGGTTATGGGCTTTTGCCTTATCGTGCAGCTGGCCTTTGCTATACCAGTACAGCTGCTGCGGAAGCAGATCCGCCGGGCAGGCGTCGGCACAGGCGCTGCAGCGAATACAGCCTTTCTCTTCCTGCTCTTCACCCATTTCGGTTGGGGAAGGGGCGAGCAAACAGTTAGTGATTTTGACTACCGGAACGTCCAGCCATGGCAGGGTAAAGCCCATCAACGGGCCACCCATGATCACCATCTGGTCGCTGGCCGGGCAAAATTCAGCCTGTTCCAGCAGATGGCGCACCGGCGTACCCAGGCGCGCCCAGACGTTGCCCGGTCGGGAAACCGACTCGCCGGTCAGCGTCACTACGCGTTCGGTCAACGGCTCACCGTCAATCACCGCGCGTTTCACCGCATAGGCGGTACCGACGTTTTGCATCAGCACGCCGATATCCGAAGAGCGTCCGCCGTGCGGGACCTGCTTCCCGGTGAGAATTTGCGTCAGCTGTTTTGCGCCGCCAGAAGGGTACTTGGTCGGGATAACGCGCAGGCTAATATCGTGACTGCCCGCCAGCACGGCGCGCAGCATCGAGATAGCCTGTGGTTTATTGTATTCAATCCCAATCAGCACTTCCCGCGGCTGCAGAATGTGCGCCAGGATGCGGATGCCTTCCACCACCTGAGCGGCGCAATCCTGCATCAGACGATCGTCTGCGGTGATATACGGCTCGCACTCGGCGGCATTGATAATCAGCGTCTGAATGTTATCGCCGCCGCCGCGCAGCTTGACGCCGGTCGGGAAGCCCGCGCCACCCAGACCTGCAACGCCGAACTGATGAATTCTTTCGATAAGCGCTTCGCGGCTGCGGGAGCGGTAGTCGCTCCAGCCGTCACGGTCGATCCAGCGGTCTTCGCCGTCGGCTTCAATAATCACGCTCAGCTCTGACAGCGCGGACGGATGAGCCACCGTATGAGGGGCAATCGCCACCACTTTACCGGAGGTGGGGGCGTGTATCGGCAGCATACGTCCACGGCCAAAGGTCAGCGGCTGACCGCGGAGAACCGTATCGCCTTCTTTCACGCACAGCTCGCCCTCAGCGCCAATATGCTGCTTGAGGGGCATGACGTAACGCGTCGCCAGCGGAATTTGACGCAGCGGCGTGCCGTTGGACTGGGTTTTCATCTCTGGCGGATGGATACCGCCGTCAAAGTCCCAAATCTTCTCTTTTCTGAAAGCAGAAAATAACTTAAGCATGTTGTTCCACAGGAATGATGCGAACCGGAATGGTTTGAAGATCCCACTTCCAGCTTTCGGTAGTCGTTTCAACCGGGCGCAGCTCAATACATTGCGTCGGGCAGGGGGCAACGCAGAGGTTACAGCCGGTGCACAGATCCGCCACAACGGTGTGCATGGCGCGGGTGGCGCCAACAATGGCGTCAACCGGGCAGGCCTGAATACATTTGGTGCAGCCGATGCAGTTGGCCTCGTCGATCACGGCCAGGGCACGGACCGGTTCCTGCACCTCCGCATCGCCATCCACGGGCTGCGGATCAACGTTAAGCAGGGCCGCAATTTTCAGCATCACCGCTTCGCCGCCGGGGGCGCAGCGGTTAATTTTTTCACCCTGAATCCCTACCGCTTCAGCGTAGGGACGGCAGCCCGGGTAGCCGCACTGCCCGCACTGGCTTTGCGGCAAAAGCTCATCAATTTTTTCAACGACAGGATCGTCCTCTACCGCGAAACGGCGGGAGGCGCAACCCAGGATAAGGCCAAACACCAACCCCAGGACGCTGATAGAGGCGATGGCAATCCAGATAGCATTCATTACAACTTCACCAGACCACTAAAGCCCATAAAGGCCAGAGACATTAAACCCGCGGTCACCAGCGCAATCGCGTTACCGCGGAAGGGCGCAGGGATATCCGCTGCCGCCAGACGCTCGCGAATCGAGGCGAACAGGACCATAACAAGTGAGAAACCGACGGCGGCGGAAAAACCGTACAGCGCCGACTGCATAAAGTTATGGCCAAGGTTGATGTTAAGCAGCGCAACGCCGAGAACGGCGCAGTTGGTGGTGATCAGCGGCAGGAATATACCCAGCAGGCGATAGAGGGCCGGGCTGGTTTTACGCACCACCATTTCAGTAAATTGCACAACAACCGCAATGACCAGAATAAAAGCCAGCGTACGAAGATAGATTAAGCCCAGCGGGATAAGGATCCAGGTATCAATCAACCACGCGCAGATGGACGCTAGCGTCATCACGAAGGTCGTTGCCAGCCCCATGCCCATCGCCGTTTCCAGCTTTTTGGACACACCCATAAACGGACACAGACCAAGGAACTTCACCAGAACGAAGTTGTTAACCAGCACGGTGCCGACAAAGAGCAGTAAGTAATCGGTCATTATTTAGCCTGAAATAAAAAAGCCGCCTATTATCGGACAAACTCACGCAGGCGACAACAGGTTATCTGTAGGGTTATTACGGGTTCACGAAGGTGTTTTTTACCCGCGTCGAACGCTTGAAATAGGGGACCAGCAGCGCGGCGGCCAGTAACGGGAAAAGCAGCTGACGAACGGCCAGAGCGTCTGATACGGGCGAAAAAGCAAACGCTTTAACCGCCAGCAGAACCGAAATCAGCAGCCAGATGATGTAGTGCTTAGGCACACTCTTGCGGCGCTTAAAGAAGGCAATGGTCAGCCACAGGGTGTAGTACCACATTCCAATCGCGAAAACGAACGACACAAACCACATCGCAATATTCAGCACGCTTTGCGACATCAGGGTCTGGATAGCGTGAGGGGTAATCAGTGCGGTGGTATACAGCAGCAGCGCAAGTGATGCGCTTAATAATGCAACCAGCAGCCATGCCAGTGGGGCGATTAACCAGCCTCCAATGCGATCTCCAGGCGTTGCGGTCATGAACTCTCCCATAATCTGCGCGAAATGTTGTACAGCCAGTTTGCAGGGCGGAGAGTATATAACATTTCGCGCGGATGGCTACTTTCTTATAAAACGTAACGCCATACGGACTTAGGCACTTCACCCACGTTGAACAAACGACCACCGGAAACCAGCTCCGCACGGCGATGGTCAGCGGCGCGATACATATTAATGATGTCCTGATTATCAGACAGGGTGTAGTTCAGATGGTCAAACAGTTTTTCCAGGCTCTCAAGCGAATTGATCTTGCGAAATTTTAATAAATAGTCCTGAACTGTCATATTAATAAGTTTCCATATAAAAGTGAGTAATACCAGTTAAGGTAATTCGTTCGAATAATAAACGGATTAATAAAGACGTAAACAGCACACTCAGGTAATGCGACGAAATTAGGAGTTTTCTTTGCTGAAATTCAGGCATCAGACGATGCCTGGAAGAGAAGGTTAACCGTGTTCACCAGGGCTGGCAATACGTAACTGACATATTATGTCACTCTTTATTGCAGTAACCGGTTACTTAGGTTGGGCGACCGTGACAGGCTCCGGCGGCTGGTAGTTATCGATATGGCTGGCAACGCCCAGCAAAATGACCGAAACCCCAAGGACAATCCATCCCGCTAATTCAATGATTCGATTAATAATTGACGTCATGATTCGTAGTTGTACTTTATCCATAAATACAGGTCGCAGATGTTACAGCGACGATTCCCCGACGGCAAGCGCTTTGGGAACGGTTCCCTTAAACAAAATCAGTAGGTTAATACTATGTAACAAAAACACCCCGTATAACCTGCTATTTTAAGTCATATGGAACATTATTAATCTGTGGTAATACCAGGCTAGCCAGTGTGAAATAAGAACGTCATATAAGAGGATGGCACTATGAGTGATAATTTCCGCGTTGGGCTTATAGGTTACGGGTATGCGAGCAAAACGTTTCATGCGCCTCTGATAGCCGGGACGCCGGGGATGGCGCTGGCGGCGGTATCCAGCAGCGATGCCGCTAAAGTCCATGCCGACTGGCCCTCCGTGCCGGTTGTCTCTGAACCTAAACACCTTTTCAACGATCCGAATATTGATTTAATCGTTATACCCACGCCGAACGACACCCACTTTCCGCTGGCAAAGGCCGCGCTTGAAGCCGGTAAGCACGTGGTTGTCGATAAGCCCTTTACCGTCACGCTGTCTCAGGCTCGCGAACTGGATGCGCTGGCAAAGAGTCTGGGCAGGCTGCTGTCGGTTTTCCATAACCGCCGCTGGGACAGCGATTTTCTGACGGTAAAACGGCTTCTCGGTGAAGGCACTCTAGGGGAGATCCTCTTTTTTGAGTCGCACTTTGACCGGTTCCGCCCGCAGATACGAAACCGCTGGCGCGAGCAGGCCGGTCCGGGCAGCGGTATCTGGTACGATTTAGCCCCGCATCTGCTGGATCAGGCCGTCAATCTTTTTGGTCTGCCGGTGAGCATGACTGTCGATCTGGCCCAGCTCAGGCCCGGGGCGCAGACGACCGATTACTTCCACGCGGTGCTCAGCTACCCGCAGCGACGGATTGTGCTTCACGGCACGATGGTCGCGGCCGCGGAATCGGCCCGCTATATTATTCACGGCACGCGCGGGAGCTACGTGAAGTTTGGCCTCGATCCGCAGGAGGACCGGCTGAAAAGCGGTGAGCGTCTGCCGCAGGAAGACTGGGGCTATGACATGCGCGACGGCGTCGTCACGCGGGTGGAAGGCGAGGAACTGGTCGAGGAGACCTTGCTGACGATCCCGGGTAACTATCCTGCCTATTATGCAGCTATCCGCGATGCTTTGAACGGCACGGGCGAAAATCCGGTTCCGGCCAGCCAGGCGATTCAGATTATGGAGCTGATTGAGCTGGGTATTGAATCTGCCAAACATCGCGCCACGCTCTGTCTGGCATAAGTTTTTGACGTTGTTGTAGGCCGGGTAAGCGCAGCGCCACCCGGCAAAAGGGTTTACGCGGTTGCCACCTTATCCCGCAGCGCCTGCTTCTCAGCAGGCGTCAGGAAGGCGATCTCCAGCCCGTTGATCTGCGCCTGACGGATCTGCTCGCGGCTCAGACCCGCCTGCGGTGCGGCGATGTTGTATTCGTGGATGATATCCACGCCCTGTACCGCCGGATCGTCAGTGTTCAGTGAGGCCAGCACGCCGTGCTCGAGGAACGTTTTCAGCGGATGATGCGCCAGCGTTGCGACGGTGCTGGTCTGAATGTTAGACGTCAGGCACGACTCAATTCCGATACGCTGCTCCGCCAGGAAATCCATCAGGGCGCGATCTTCTACCGCCTTCACGCCGTGACCGATACGCTCGGCGCCCAGCTCGCGGATGGCCTGCCAGATGCTTTCCGGGCCAGCTGCTTCACCCGCATGCACGGTAATGTGCCAGCCGGCATCGCGCGCGCGGTTGAAGTGGGAGAGAAACAGACTGCCCGGGAAGCCAAGCTCGTCACCGGCGAGATCGACAGCGGTGATGGCATCGCGATGGGCCAGCAGCGCTTCCAGCTCCTGCAGGCAGGCGGCTTCGCCGAAGGTACGGCTCATGATGCCAATCAGGCGGGCCTGAACATCGAAGGTTTTGCACCCTTCGCGCACCCCTTCAATGACGGCTTCCACCACGCCTGCAACGGGCAGGCTGTGGGTCATCGCCATGTAGCCCGGCGAGAAGCGCAGCTCGACGTAATGCAGGCCGTTACGGGCCGCATCTTCAATGTTCTCAAACGCCACGCGGCGGCAGGCATCCAGCGAGGCCAGCATCTTCACGCCCCAGTCGAGTTTACTCAGGAAGCTGACCAGGTCCGGCTCATTAGAGGTCACCTGAACGTGAGGGATCAGCGATTCAAGCGTCTGCGCAGGAAGCGTTAAATTGAACTGGCGGCCAAGATCGAGGATGGTTTGGGCACGAATGTTACCGTCAAGGTGACGATGAATATCAGTTAAAGGCAGGCGTGTATCAATCATGGTCGCACTCTTTTCTGGTTAAAGTGCGCCATATTATAAAAACAAAACGGGGTAAAAAGCTATTTGCGCAAGGGAATATTCCGTTGCGCAAATTGATTACAGGAGTGCGTTAATCCCGGCGATGAGGCGTTGAACGCCTTGTTCCAGCTTGCTGCGCGGAGAGCCTGCGTTCAGGCGAACAAAGCCGTTTCCCTCTTTGCCGTAGGTATATCCCGGCATAATGGCGACTTTTTGCTGTTCGATCAGCACTTTTTGCAGCGCCCGATCGTCAATGTTCAGCGGGCGCAGGTCAATCCAGGCCAGGTAGGTCGCTTCGGGCGGCTGCCAGTTCAGTTTCGGAAAAGCGCGGTTTACTTCCTGCGCGATATACAACAAATTCTCTTCCAGATACCCCCGCAGGGCATCCAGCCACGGCGCTCCCTGCTGATAGGCGGCGATATGCGCCGTCAGCGCCAGAACGGAAGGGGAAGAGAGTCCGTCCCGACCTTTTAGCGCGCTGAGGTAACCGTTACGGCTCTCTTCATCGCCAATCAGGCCGTAAGCGCCCGTCAGCGCCGGAATATTAAAGCTTTTCGAGCCGGAGGTGAGAAGCGCCCATTTGCCGCGCGCCACCTCGTTCCACGGCGTGTGGCGATGCTCACTCCACACCATATCCATATGTATTTCATCGCTGATCACCGCCACGTCATAGCGTGCGCACAGCCCCGCCATCTGCGTCAATTCCTCCCGCGTCCAGACCTTGCCGGTCGGGTTTTGCGGGCTGCACAGCAGCAAAATTTTGTTTTCAGGTTTCGCGAGTGCCGCTTCTAACGCAGCCATATTTCCCTGCCAGCCTGCGGCATGCTTTTCCATCTCCACGGGCACCACATGACGCGCATTCCCTTCAATAGCTTTGTAAAACGCGTCGTATGCCGGGGTGTGAACCACTACGCCGTCGCCGGGGTTTGACCAGAGACGAATCAACTCTGACACCATGTAGATAACGGAAGGACCATAAACGACGGATTCCGTATCAATCTGGCTGTTAAAGCGCTGCTGGAACCAGTGCGCGACGGCGGCGAGAAACTCATCGTTCTTCCAGCGGCTGTAGCCCAACACTCCGTGATTAATGCGCTGATGAAGCGCGTCGGTAATGCAGGGCGCGGTGGCGAAATCCATATCAGATATGGTGAAGGGCAGCAGATCGGCCGCACCAAAGCGGTCGGCGACGTAGTCCCACTGCGTACACCAGGTGCCGTGTCGATCCACGACGGTAGAAAAATCAAACATGACGTGAGTCCTTAAAGTAAAACCCCCTCATGAGAGGGGGCTGAGGCATCAGGCTTCAACTGTTCGCATCAGGGTTGCCAGCTCATCCTTCACCGACTGTACCTGCGGGCCGATAACCACCTGCAAATTGTGCTGATTTAACTGTACCACGCCGATGGCCCGGTTGGCTTTCAGGGCGTTGGTATCCACTTTTGACATATCCGCCACCGACAGACGCAGGCGGGTAATGCAGTTATCCAGCGAGGTGATGTTATCCGCGCCGCCCAGCGCCGCCAGAATGGCAGGGGTGTTATAGCCGGATTTGCCCACGGTCCCGGCAACCGCCTGTTCAACGCTGCTCGCCGTATCGGTATCGCGGCCAGGCGTTTTGAGATTAAAGCGGGTGATGGCGAAGCGGAAGATGCCGTAGTAAACCGCAAACCAGATAGCCGCCACGACCGGCACCAGGTACCACTTGGTGGACAAACCGTGCAGGATCCCGAACACCACGAAGTCGATCACGTTGCCGTCGGTGTTGCCGATGGTCACGCCGAGCACTGCCATCACGGTAAAGCCCAGACCGGTCAGCACGGCGTGGATGAGGTACAGCACCGGTGCGACGAACAGGAACAGGAATTCGATTGGCTCGGTCGTACCGCCCACGACGCAGGCAATCACGCCGGAAATCAGCAGGCCTTTAATTTTATGACGGTTTTCCGGGCGCGCGCAGTGGTACATCGCCAGCGCGGCACCCGGCAGGCCGCCGAGGAAGGCAGGCATTTTACCCTGGGACAGGAAGCGGGTGGCGCTTTCCGAGAAGCCGTGGGTAGTCGGGCAGCTCAGCTGCGCCTGGAAGATGGTCAGCGCACCGCTCACATCGTGACCGCACACCTCCATGGTGCCGCCCGCTTCGGTGAAGCGAATCAGAGCCACCAGGATATGCTGCAGGCCAAACGGCAGCAGCAGACGCTCGCCGGTGCCGAAGATCATCGGACCAAAATCTCCCGCGCCGTTGATGATGCGGCCAATGCCGTTGATGCCCATCGCAAAGACCGGCCAGATTAGCGGGATGATTAAACCGAACAGGCCCATGACCACCAGGGTAACAATCGGCACGAAGCGGGTACCGCCGAAGAAGGCCAGGGCATCCGGCAGCCGGATATTATGGAAGCGCTCGTGCAGCATCCAGATAATGACCCCGGCGATCACCGCGCCGAGGATCCCGGTATCAATAGACTGGATACCAATCACGCTCTGAATGTTGTTGGCTTTCAGCACGGCAGCGTCGGTGGTCGGCAAAATGCCTTTCGCGGTCAGCCAGAAGTTAACCGCCAGGTTCATCACGGCGTAACCCACAAAGCCGGCAAACGCCGCGACGCCTTTGTTTTCGCGCGCCAGGCCCAGCGGGATAGCGATACAGAACATCACGGGCAGGAAGCTAAACGCAAAGGAGCCAACTTTACTCATCCAGATGAAGATCGCCTGCAGCACCGGGGTACCGAGGAACGGGATCAGCGTGATGACGTCTTTACTGCTCAGCGAGCTGCCGATCCCAAGCATGATCCCGCAGAACGAGAGGAGTGCCACGGGCAGCATAAAGGTTTTACCCAGTTGCTGGAAAAATTCCCACAGCGATATTTTTTGTGCTGCTTTCGCCGTCATAAAACGACTCCTTTATTGTTAAAATCAGTTTGTCTGCTTCAATGCTGCGAGAAGATAAAACGTTTTATCAAAGTTTAGTGCGCGCTAAATCACATTCTCAGGCTTTGACTGGTAGTATAAAGATAACGTATTGATAAAACGTTTTACCGATCTCATTTCAGGGAGTCACGCCGACACATGGCTGTAGCGAAAAAAATCACCATCAACGATGTCGCGCTGGCGGCGGGCGTTTCCGTCAGCACAGTTTCTCTGGTGCTAAGCGGAAAAGGGCGCATCTCACCTGCGACCGGTCAGCGGGTGAACGAGGCGGTTGAACAGCTGGGCTTTGTGCGTAACCGTCAGGCGTCGGCGCTGCGCGGCGGGCAAAGCGGCGTGATTGGCCTGATTGTTCGCGACCTGACGTCACCTTTCTATGCGGAGCTGACCGCAGGGTTAACTGAAGCGCTTGAAGCGCAGGGGCGAATGGTCTTTTTGCTGCACGGCGGGCGCGAGGCCGATCAGCTTCTCTCCCGTCTAGATATGCTGCTGAACCAGGGCGTGGACGGGGTTATCGTCGCCGGGGCGTCGGGCGTGGGCAGCGAGCTGTGCGAGCGCGCCGCCGAAAAAGGCGTGCCGCTGGTATTTGCTTCGCGCGCCAGCTACCTGGACGAGGCCGATACGCTGCGCCCGGATAACATGCAGGCTGCGCAAATGCTGACCGAGCATCTTATTCGTCGCGGGCATCAGCGTATTGCCTGGCTGGGTGGGAAAAGCTCGTCTCTGACCCGCGCCGAGCGGGTAGGAGGCTACTGCGCGACGCTGATTAAATACGGTCTGCCGTTCCACAGCGAATGGGTCGTGGAGTGTGAATCCAGCCAGAAGAAAGCGGCGGAAGCGATAGGTGCGCTGCTGCGAAGCAGTCCGACGATCAGCGCCGTGATTTGCTACAACGACGTGATTGCCATGGGCGCCTGGTTTGGCCTGATCCGCGCCGGGCGTCAGAGCGGCGAGGGCGGGGTGGAAACTTTCTTCGGCCATCAGGTAGCGCTCGGGGCGTTCGCTGACGTTGGTGAAAATGCGCTCGACGATCTGCCGATCGTCTGGGCTACCACCCCAGCGCGGGAGATGGGCTACACGCTGGCGGACAGGATCATGCAGCGCATAGACAATATGGATGTGCAGGCCGGGCACCAGATTGTGTCGGCGCGGCTGGTGACGGTGAAGTAATCTCCGCTGCACATCGCCCGGCAATAAAAAACCCCTCATGCGAGGGGTTTTGACGTTTACTGCTGCGGTGCCGCGGGAGCGGCTGGCGCTGCCGGTTCAGCCGGTTCCGGCATCCCCAGCGTCGGCATACCAAACATGCCGACGAAGTCTTCCAGCGGCATCTTGTCGCCGTTGAGCGTTACCTGGCCGTTGGCATACTGCAGGCTGGTGGAAATCGTGTTGTTGTCCACTTTGGTGATGCGGAACATCTGGCCCATTGCCGCCAGACCTTTCACCTGCTGGTTCGCCAGCTTGCCGGCGTCTTCATCGCCGTAGCCTTCCAGCTTCGCAATCTGGGTCATAAACTCGGTCGCCATATCCATCGGGATGGTCAGCTTGCTGTCGAGCGACTTCACGCTGCGATCCACTTCCTGCGCCAGCGTCTGCGGTTCACCCGTTGCGGTTGCCGGATCTTTCAGGAACAGAGACAGATTAAAGCTGGTTTCGCCTTTGCTGTTTTTCCAGCTCAGCGGCGCAACGGTTACCACCGGCTCGCCTTTCAGCAGGACAGGCAGGTTGTTGAACAGTACCGCCATCGCCTGCTGCTGGTACACTTCAGGGTTCTGCTGCAGCGCGGCATCGGTCAGCAGCGCCTGGCTCTCTTTGCTGTATTTCTGGCTAAACTCGTGCCATGCCTGGCCGTCGATATTGCCGATCTTCAGCGACAGTTTGCCGGTGCCCAGGTCCTGATTCTGCACCTTCAGGCTCTTCAGCGTGTAATCCAGCTGCGTGTTGATGCTCTTACCGTCTTTGGAAACGTCGGATTTGCCGTTGACGTCCATGCCTTCCAGCACGGCCATCTCTTTTCCTTCAACCGCAATGGCAACCTTGTCGAGAGACAGTTTTTGATCGCCGATACGTTCCTGGAAATCGGTCATTCGGCTGTTACCGTCTGCTTTCAGGTTGCTGAAGGTAAGCTGAACCTTTTGGTTATATTCGTTCACGGCATTGACCAGGCCGCTTTCCGCTTCACCCGTCAGAGAGAACACATTTCCGTCGCGGTCAGCATCGAGTTTGAAGTGACCGCCGCTGAAGGCGACTTTCTCATTCTCTTTCTCGTAGTTCAGCGCTTTCAGGGCAATATCGGAACTTGTGTCACCGGCATAGCTAATTCGGGTATTAATGTCGAAAGGCGATTCATTCTTCGCCAGGTCAAACAGCGGTTTGGTGACGTCGTTATTCACCAGCACGGTATGAACGGACGCCATCGACGGGATCAGGTTAAAGGACTTCAGCTGCGCCAGCGGCAGCGGACCGTGGCTCACCACCTCGTCCAGCACCACGCTCTGGCCCGGTTTCAGCCAGCCGTTTTCAGCACCGGCAACCGGCTTCACTACCAGCTGCATACGGCTGGTAAACACGCCGCGATGATAATTCTGGTAGCTCAGCTCAAGACCTGCCTCCGGCGCGCTGCGCTTAATTTCGCCGTTAGCCTGCGCCACCATCTCAGCCAGACGGCCTTCCAGCTGTTTTCCGGTAAACCAGGAGGCTCCCGTCCAGACCACGCCCAACGCTACAATCACTCCAACCGCTACGACCGATTTTTTCATTGCGACTATCCCTAAAATGAAACCAGGCGGTAAAAACCGCCTGGAGATATTAAGCCTGCAACTAGCTTAGCAAGAGTTGTTAAAAAATTCAGTAAGTGCTTAAAGCTTATTAAAAACGCGCGCCAGACGACCGGTGCCGCTTACGCTGACCGGTGATTCACTGGCTGCAACGAATGCTGACTCACCGGGCTTGAGCACCAGACGCTGTTCGCCTTTGCGCAGCGTCGCTTCGCCCTCCACGCAGAACAGAATCGCGGCGCTTTCCTGTGCGATGGCGGTTTCGGCCTGGCTCAGGTCGTGCAGGGAGAAGGCAAAATCCTCAACCGGAATCGGGAAGTCCAGCTCAGCGCCATTTTTCACCGGCTGAGTCAGCAGCTCCGCGGCAGGTTTCGCCACAAACTTCACGTTGGCAACCAGCTCAGGAATATCGATGTATTTCGGCGTCAGGCCCGCGCGCAGCACGTTATCGGAGTTAGCCATTACCTCCAGCGCCACGCCCTGCAGGTAGGCGTGTGGGGTTTCAGCGAACAGGAACATCGCTTCGCCCGGGTTGAGCTTCACCACGTTCAGCAGCAGAGGGGAGAACAGGCCGCTGTCGTCCGGGTAGAATTCGGCGATCAGACGGATAGTCTCCCAGGGCTCACCCTGCTGGCTGCCCAGAGCCGCTTTCAGCACCGCCAGCGCGTGAGATTTCTCTTCACCCTGCATATTCAGCAGGCTGGCAAACAGCTGGCTCAGCGCGTCCGCGTTCGGGTTTTCAAGGAAGTGGGCGATAGCCTTGTGGGCACCCGCGACCGGTTGCAGCAGAGAAACGATCTCTGAAAACTCGCGAAACGCGTTCATCGCCAGGAACGGGGTCAGCGCAAAGACCAGCTCCGGCTTGTGGTTAGGATCTTTGTAGTTACGCTCGGCGGCGTCTAACGGGATACCCGCCGCGTTCTCTTTCGCAAAGCCAATTTCAGACGCTTTCTTGTTCGGGTGAACCTGGATGGAGAGCGGCTTGTCGGCGCACAGCACCTTAAACAGGAACGGCAGTTCGCCGAAGCGCTGAGCGACCTTGTCACCCAGCAGCGCGGTTTTATCGGCGTCTATTACGTCGCGCAGGCTGCGTACCTGGCCGCTGGCGTCTTCAACTTTTGAGCTGCTCTTCGGGTGCGCACCCATCCACAGTTCTGCCATCGGCAGGTTGTTCGGGTTCGCGATACCGTAGAGATCCGTTAACGCAGTTTTACTTCCCCAGGCGTAGTTTTGCACCGAGTTAATGAGTTTTTGCATTATCAAGCCCTGATTCAATTAAGGAATTCACTCCGGGTATTAAAGCAATAAACCACATGGAAGTAACCTGTGGATGTAAAAAGTCGTACTAGTCTCAGTTTTTGTTAAAAAATTGTGTAGGATAAGCTGACTCGCTTTTAAGCCGGGCAGCGGAACATCTGCCCTGAATAAACAGACCGAAGCAGTAAGTGAGAGACCAATGTCGAATAAACCCTTCCATTATCAGGATCCTTTTCCCCTCAGTAAGGATCGGACCGAGTATTACCTGTTAACCCGCGATCACGTCTCCGTCTCTGAATTTGAAGGACAGGAGATTCTGAAGGTCGATCCTCAGGCGCTGACGCTGCTGGCGCAGCACGCTTTCCACGACGCCTCGTTTATGCTCCGTCCTGCGCACCAGCAGCAGGTGGCCGATATCCTTAGCGACCCGGAAGCCAGCGAAAACGATAAATACGTAGCTCTGCAGTTCCTGCGTAACTCCGATATCGCGGCGAAAGGCATTCTGCCAACCTGCCAGGATACCGGCACGGCGATCATCGTCGGTAAAAAAGGCCAGCGCGTCTGGACCGGCGGCGGTGATGAAGCGGCGCTGGCGCACGGCGTCTATAACACCTACACCGAAGATAACCTGCGCTACTCGCAAAACGCGGCGCTGGATATGTACAAAGAGGTCAATACCGGCACCAATCTGCCTGCACAGATCGATCTCTACAGCGTCGACGGTGATGAGTACAAATTCCTCTGTATCGCCAAAGGCGGCGGTTCGGCCAACAAAACCTATCTTTATCAGGAAACCAAAGCGCTGCTCACCCCGGGCAAGCTGAAAAACTACCTGGTTGAGAAGATGCGCACCCTCGGCACCGCGGCTTGCCCGCCGTACCATATTGCTTTTGTGATCGGCGGTACCTCGGCGGAAAGCACGCTGAAAACCGTCAAGCTGGCCTCAACCAAATACTACGACGGCCTGCCTACCGAAGGTAACGAGCATGGTCAGGCGTTCCGAGACGTGCAGCTTGAGCAGGAACTGCTGGAAGAGGCGCGTAACCTGGGCCTCGGCGCGCAGTTTGGCGGGAAATACTTTGCCCACGACGTGCGCGTGATCCGCCTGCCGCGTCACGGCGCCTCCTGTCCGGTCGGGATGGGCGTGTCCTGCTCTGCGGATCGCAACATCAAGGCGAAGATCAACCGCGAAGGCGTGTGGATCGAAAAACTGGAAAACAACCCGGGTAAATACATCCCGGAAGAGCTGCGTAAAGCGGGCGAGGGGGAAGCGGTTCGCGTTGACCTGAACCGTCCGATGAAAGAGATCCTGGCGCAGCTTTCTCAGTATCCGGTTTCGACCCGTCTCTCCCTGAACGGCACGATTATCGTGGGCCGCGACATCGCGCATGCGAAGCTGAAAGAGCGTCTGGACAACGGCGAAGGGCTGCCGCAGTACATTAAAGATCACCCGATCTACTACGCAGGCCCGGCGAAAACGCCTGAGGGGTATGCGTCCGGCTCGTTAGGCCCGACTACGGCAGGCCGTATGGACTCTTACGTTGACCAGCTGCAGGCTAACGGCGGCAGCATGATCATGCTGGCGAAAGGTAACCGCAGCCAGCAGGTGACGGACGCCTGCCACAAGCACGGCGGCTTCTACCTCGGCAGCATCGGCGGCCCGGCTGCGGTCCTGGCGCAGGGCAGCATCAAGAGCCTGGAGTGCGTGGAATACCCGGAACTGGGTATGGAAGCGATCTGGAAAATTGAAGTGGAAGACTTCCCGGCGTTTATCCTCGTGGATGACAAAGGCAACGATTTCTTCAAGCAGATCCAGTCGTCCCAGTGTTCGGCGTGCGTGAAGTAAGATAAAAAACCGGGTGGCGTAGCCGCCACCCGACATCAAAAAGAGCGCACAAAGCGCCATACCGTTTCTCAGAAGTCATCAATACTTATCCCTTAAGCATGTGAGCAATCCTTCTTTTGTTATCAAGGAGAAAGTAATGACCACGGTACGCCATGAGAAAGACTCGATGGGCGCCATCGACGTCCCGGCCGACAAGCTATGGGGCGCGCAAACCCAGCGTTCGCTGGAGCACTTCCGTATCTCGACCGAAAAAATGCCCGTCTCGCTGATTCAGGCGCTGGCGCTCACCAAACGCGCCGCCGCGAAAGTGAACCAGGATTTAGGCCTGCTGACGGCAGACAAAGCGACCGCCATCATCAACGCCGCCGACGAAGTGCTGGCGGGTAAGCATCCCGATGAATTCCCCCTCGCCATCTGGCAGACAGGTTCCGGTACCCAGAGCAACATGAACATGAACGAAGTGCTGGCGAACCGGGCCAGCGAGCTGCTGGGCGGCGTGCGCGGCATGGAGCGTAAGGTCCATCCGAACGATGACGTCAACAAAAGCCAGAGTTCTAACGACGTCTTCCCGACGGCGATGCACGTGGCGGCGGTCATCGCTATCCGCGAGCAGCTTATCCCGCAGCTCAACGTCCTGAGATCCACGCTCAACGAGAAAACGCAGGCCTTCCGCGACATCGTCAAAATTGGCCGTACGCACCTGCAGGACGCCACGCCGCTGACGCTCGGCCAGGAGATTTCCGGCTGGGTGGCGATGCTGGAACATAACCTGAAGCACATTGAATACAGCCTGCCGCATCTGGCGGAGCTGGCGCTCGGCGGGACGGCGGTCGGGACCGGGTTAAACACCCATCCAGAATACGCGGTGCGCGTGGCGGAAGAACTGGCAAACATCACCGGGCAGCCGTTCGTCACGGCGCCCAATAAGTTCGAAGCGCTGGCCACCTGCGATGCGCTGGTCCACACCCACGGCGCGCTGAAAGGGCTGGCGGCCTCGCTGATGAAAATCGCCAATGACGTGCGCTGGCTGGCCTCGGGTCCGCGCTGCGGCATCGGTGAAATCAGCATCCCGGAAAACGAGCCGGGCAGCTCAATCATGCCGGGTAAAGTCAACCCGACACAGTGCGAAGCCGTGACCATGCTCTGCTGTCAGGTGTTGGGCAACGACGTGGCCGTCAACCTGGGCGGTGCGTACGGCAACTTCGAGCTGAACGTCTATCGCCCGATGGTGATCCATAACGTTCTGCAATCGATTCGTCTGTTGGCGGACGGGATGGAGAGCTTTAACGAGCACTGTGCGGTAGGGATTGAGCCGAATCGCGAACGTATCAGCCAGCTGCTCAATGAATCCCTGATGCTGGTGACGGCGCTGAATACCCATATCGGCTACGATAAGGCCGCTGAGATCGCTAAAAAAGCGCATAAAGAGGGGCTGACGCTGAAAGCCTCCGCCCTGGCGCTGGGCTATCTGACGGAGGCGGAGTTCGACGCCTGGGTTCGCCCGGAGGCGATGGTCGGCAGCCTGAAATAATCATCCCGCCACGTACAGGTGCAGCCGCGGAATAATCAGCTGTAGCGGCTGCGCCTGAGGCCTGTAACGGTGCTGAACATTGTCCGCATCGTAATTCAAAAGCTCACCAATATCCGGCACGATGGCCCCCCGATCGGCATCATAAAGCGCAATTAGCGGCGTTGGGCAGGCATACTGCACCTGTTTTTGCTGACCGGAATACCAGACGCGGGCGATAGGCTGAACCTTCACCGGGCGCTTTATCTTGAGGCGCGTATCCGGCTGCAGCGAGGCGATGCTGTGGTACTCCTGCTCGAGGCGCTCAATCCACTGCTCACGCGACCACGGAGCGACGGTGCGCGGCGTCTTCAGGCTCTTTTCCAGCTGCGCCAGAATCTCATCCCGTGTGAAGTTTTTAATGATGTGCTTATTCGCCCAGCCGAAGCGCAGCGTGGCGGGATGGCGCAGTACCGTCAGCGTGCGATAGGCGTTCAGGGTAATCAGCCCAGGAAGCTGGCGGTGCACCCATTCAAACCGGGCGGCAGGGGCGAGGCCGGACTCGTCGGTAACGATCTTTTCAAATGCTGCTTTCAGGGTGTTGATATGGGTAATCTGGCTTTCCAGCGCGTCGCGCGTTGTCGCATCGGTTTGCAGGCAGATCACGCCGGGCAGACGCACGGCCGCCTTGCTGCTGCGGTTTTCTGACTGCTGCTGGATAAACAGGCGACGATAGTGCTTCAGCGCCAGCTCAAGGGCGGCGCTGCCGATGTGCTGTTCAACCTCGATGGTGTCCAGCGGGTCGTGTTCAGCCCCTTTAGCTACCTCGGGCAGGGTAAAGACGCGCGCGGCCAGCAGGCGGCAAGTCTGCAAACGTTCTGTCAGGGTCAGTAGCTCGTGTTCTATTTCCCGAAACGTGCTGTTCAGCCGTTCGATGAGATCGTAGGTCGCCATAAACACCCTCATTAGTTACAACATACTTATCATATAGCACAGCACGCCGGGTCAGGCCAGCGTGCGGTTTAGGTCAGGCAGGGACGGGAAGGGCGATGTTATGGTACACCGGCCAGCTAAAGCAGAAGCGCGCGCCGCCGAGCTCGCTCTCTTCACAATGCACCGTGCCGCCCATCGCCTGAGCAATAGAGTAGACGATCGCCAGCCCCAGGCCGCATCCGCCAGTGGCGCGATCGCGGCTGGGGTCGAGGCGGACAAACGGTTCAAATACGGTTTCTCGCGCTTCCGGGGCAATCCCCGGTCCGTCATCCTCCACCGTCAGGCTGGCCTGATTGCCCTGCAAATCCAGCCCAATCTGTAGCGTGCTTTCGCTGTAGCGCATGGCGTTGTTCATCAGATTGTCCAGCACGCGCTCCATCAGGCGCATATCGAGTGCGCCGTAATCACCTGGCGTGACCCGCGTTAACAGCGTGCGCTGTGGGTTCACGCTCTGGACATCATCGATATGGGTTTGTAGCCACGCGGGCAGATCTGGCGTGCTGAGGTTAAGTTCGTTTTGAGGGCGATCGAGCCGGGCGTAGGTCAGCAGCTCCTCAATCAGCGCCTCAAGCTGGCCGATATCGCGGTTCAGAGCCTGAGACTCCGCTTCCGTCAGATTCTCGCTCATCTCCAGACGATAGCGCAGGCGAACCAGCGGCGTGCGCAGCTCGTGCGCAATCCCGTCTATCAGCTGCTTTTTGCTGGCGATCAGGGCATTGATGTTATCGGCCATCTGGTTAAAGGCCACGCCCAGGCGTTCGAAGCTGGAACCGCTGTCGAAGTGAATGCGTTCGGTAAAATGTCCTTCGCCAAAACGCTGCGCGGCGGATTCCAGCTTCAGCATGTCCTGCCAGTGTGGGCGCATCCAGATAAAGACCGGAAACGCGAGCGAAATGGCGATAAAGGCCATCAGCGCCATGTCCAGCAGACGCATCTGGTGCAGATAATAGAGATAAGGCACCGGCCCGACGGCCAGCACGTAATGGCTGCGCGGAATGCGCTGGATAAAGGTGTATTTCTCATCCAGCGCGACGATGTCCCCGTCGCGCAGACGCTGCATGGCGGGCGGATCCAGCTCAAAATCTTTTAATGGCTCAATGCGTAAATCGAACGACAGATTCAGATCCAGCTCTTTGAGGGTTTTCGCCCAGTCGTGCGGCGGGATTTCTCTGAGCTCACTGCGCATCAGATAGAGCGAGCTTTTCATCAGATCGTCCAGCGACTGCCTGCCGGCGCGTTCGGCGGTGAATTTATAGACCAGCCCGACCAGCATGGTCATGACCAGGAAGCAGACAAACAGCAAAAGATAAAACTGCACAAACAGCTTTTTCATTGGATCTCACCGAAAAAACAATACATGCAGAATATACATGAAAAACCTACGGCGTTTTCATGTCTCTTTTAGCGTGTGGAACCCGTCATCTCAGTCGGGGCAGAGCGCATTACATCGCGTGCGCGCTTTTTTTTACCTTGGCGATGAGTGTTTCCGTTACGGCCAGGCATTCCGCAATGTGCGTATCAATCACGGCAGTCCCAAATTCGTTAATTAAATCCAGAAGAATTTCGAAAGACTGGATGAGTTCAAGGAGGTCAAAGAGCGCTTTTTGATCGGCGCGTGAGGGTGAGGGATGGCCAAGCGCTGCCTGATTAACAATCCATTCAAGATTGGTTTTGATGGCCTCTACTTCATAGTAGCTATACATAATGCATGAGCTTAAATCCTCATTTCAAGATTTCATGAGCGATGTTTCGTGAGAGCTTCACGGTGGATAAAAAGACGGATGTAGCCGGGGCGGTACGGGCGAAGAAAGGAGTAGTTTTAATTATGGAATAGTTCGCGTGCTTAGCAAGTTAATTGTTGCGCAAACGGATAAATAAAGGCGCGAAAGAGGGCATAGCTGTCTAATCCCTTCATTTCGCGCATGTTATGCTAACCAGATAACGGAATCAGGTTTCCCAGGCGTGCGGAGCAAACAGATAACCCTTGTTACGCACGGTTTTAATGCGGTAGGGCTCGGTAGCGTTATCCTGCAGCTTTTTGCGCAGACGCGAAATCGCCACGTCAACGCTGCGGTCCATTCCGTCATAGCTCACGCCCCGCAGGTTTTTCAGCAGCGCGTCGCGGTCCATGATTTGCCCGGCGTGCGTTGCCAGCTCCCACAGCAGGTCAAAATCTGCGGTGGAGAGGGCGATAAGCTCGCCAGAGAGCAGCACCTGGCGGTTAATGGGGTCAATAGACAGCGTACCGAAGCGCATCGCTTTGTGCGGCGTCAGAGACGGCGCGGGCGCTTCCCGTTCGATGCTGGCATGCTGGCGTAAATGCAGACGCAGGCGGGCAAGCAGGACGGCAGGCGGTGTGGTTTTCAGAATGTAGTCATTGGCGCCCATCTCCAGCGACAAAATGTGGTTCATATCGCTGTCCAGTGAGGTGAGCAGGACGATAGGGCCCTCCCACCGGGCGCGCAGGTCACGGCAGAGCGTCATACCGTCTTTGCCTGGCAACATGATATCCAGCAGCACCAGATCCGGGTTTTCACGGACGACCACCTCTTCGGCACGATCGCCGCGAGGTTCAACAATGACGTCCATATCATGTTTACCCAGATAGGCGGCGATCAGTTGCCCGACCTCTGGTTCGTCTTCAACATAAACAATCTTATTCATACAGCGTCTGTTTTCGTGAAAAAAGCCAACATACACCGCGGAACCTTAACCTTCCATTAATCTTTCAAAATTAACGCCGGTTCCGTTATTCTGGCTCATATTGTTACTTGATTGTTATAGGGAAAAGTATGGGGCTGGTGATCAAGGCCGCGCTGGGCGCGCTGGTGGTGTTACTGATTGGCATTCTGGCAAAAACGAAAAACTACTACATTGCCGGGCTGATCCCGCTTTTCCCGACCTTTGCGCTGATTGCTCACTATATTGTGGCTTCTGAGCGGGGTACGGAAGCGTTACGTACGACCATCGTGTTTGGCATGTGGTCTATCATTCCGTATTTTCTCTACCTGCTTTCGCTGTGGTATTTCACCGGTTTTCTGCGTCTTCCCCTGGCGCTGAGCGGGGCGGTGGTCTGCTGGGGACTCAGCGCCTGGGTGTTAATTTTCTTCTGGAGCCGCTTTCACTAGCGCAGCGGGCGGCCGCCGTCCACGGCAAAGGTTCTGCCGGTGACGTAGCAGCTGGTGAGCAGGTAATCCACAAGGTCGATCACCTCTTTCTCGCCCGGAGCGATTTTCATGAGCGACTTATTTAGCGCCTGCTGGCGATACTCCGCATCATCGTTTTCGTTAAACAAAATCATCGCCGGGGCGATGGCGTTCACCTTCACCTCGGGCGCGAGCTTGCGGGCAAACGAGCGCGTCATATTATCCAGTGCGGCTTTACTGGCCGCGTAGGCGATGTGCTTGTCGCTGCCGCGCTCCACCACATAATCGGTGAAGTGAATAATGTCGCCCGCCGCGTGCCCATGGCCGCGCAGCAGATCCTGCAGTGCGTGGTTAAGCAGATAAGGAGCATTGACGTGGATCTGCAGCATGGCGGAGAGCGTTTCGCTGAGTGACGTGCCGGGTTTTTCGGCACGCCATGCGCTGGCGTTATGGATAACGGCGCGCAGTCCCGTCGTGATCGATTTTACCTTTTCCGCGAAAGCCAGAATGCCTTCATCGGTTGAAAAATCAGCCTGAATGCAGACCGCCCCGGCTTTGCGTAACCCTTCAATCGACGGGTATTCCGTACGGTAGCTGACAATGACCGGATGGCGAAGGTTGAGAAAGTGATGGGCGAGGGCGAGGCCGATACGGCGGCCTCCGCCGGTAATCAGTATTGGGCGAAGCGGTGCATTTCCCATCGTATTCTCCTTTACAGTTCAACAATGGGAAAGGCGACGCTATCCCATTAACATCCAGGTTGCCGGTAGGGCAGCAACCAGTAACAGTCCAATTAATGCCATCTCACGGCGTTTCAGCGCGTTCTCCAGCTGATGCGTGCGGCGGGCATAGATAAACACCAGCAGACCCGGTGCGTACAGCACTACCGACAGCAGCAGATGCATAGGCCCGGAAGCATACAACAACCACAGGCCGTAAATACAGGCACCGACACCTACGACATAATGCGCCGGTCGTGTGGCAATTTTTAACAGATACGCACCCACTAAGAAATAGGGTACCAGAATCATCTCCGAGGCGATGGTCAGCAGGGTGTTATAGTCTGAACCTGTGAGCCAGATCAGCACCAGACAGACCTGAACGCTGATATTGGTCAGCCAGAGCGATGCCGACGGCGCGCTGTTGTTGTTTTGACGGGCGAACAGACGTGGAAACGCCTTATGCGTTGCGGCCAGGAACGGCACTTCAGCCGCCATGATGGTCCAGCTCAGGTATGCGCCGCAGACGGAGACGATCAGCCCTGCGGCAATTACCACGTCGCCCCAGGGGCCGAGCATTTTCACCATCAGGCCTGCCATTGACGGGTTACGCATTTCCGCCAGCTCAGGACGTGCCACCACGCCCAGCGACAGCAGCGTCACCAGCAGATAGACCCCGAGCGCAGCCAGTACGGCCAGCAGCGTAGCGCGGCCCACATCGCGTTTATTCCGGGCGCGAGCAGAAACCACGACCGCGCCTTCAACGCCGATGAATACCCACAGGGTAATCATCATCGTGTTTTTCACCTGCTCCCAGACGGGAACGCCCAGCGCAACGCCGCTGAAATCGAGCTTGAATACGTCCAGACGGAACGCAATAAAGGCCAGAACGATAAACAGGCCGAGCGGAACCAGTTTCGCCAGCGTCGCCACCAGGTTGATGCTGGCGGCCGTTTGTACGCCACGTAATACCAGCCAGTGGACGAACCACAGCAACACCGAGGCGCCCACAATAGACTGCCAGGTATTCCCGTCGCCAAAGAGGCGCAGCTCAGGCGTATCGGTAAAGAAACTGAGCGCCGAGAAAACAATAACCAGGTAGGAGACGTTGGCGATAACGGCACACAGCCAGTATCCCCATGCGGAACAGAAGCCAATCAGCTCGCCGAAACCTTCACGCGCATAGGTGAAAATGCCGCCGTCCAGGTCCGGGCGAATGCGGGTGAGCAGCAGCATGGCGAAGGCCAGCAGCAGTATTCCGATACCCGTAATGCCCCAGCCAATAATGAGCGCGGAAGGGCTGGCGACGGCCGCCATATTTTGCGGCAAACTGAATACGCCCGCACCCAGCATTGAGCTTAAAACGAGTGCAGTCAGAGCACTCAGGCCAAGTTTCTTTTCCATTGGCTTCCTGTTATGAAAGGTCAAAATCCAGAATAATTATTTCGCTCAGGCGCATAAAAATGGTGGATCACACTAAGGCGCGGGATTTTACGGAGTGTAACGAAAGCATGCAATGACGTGGGGCAGAAATTCAAAAAAAGTAACAAAAAAAGGCGGCATCGCGCCGCCTTTCGTAAACGATTTTGTTACTTGTACAGATCGGCGCTGATGGTCACGTTGTTACCACGTTCCTGCCACTGGCGGGTGATGTGGTAGTACTTCGCCCCTTTCTTCGCCGCACGCTTCGCGACCTGGTAAGAGACTTCCGTCATGTTGCCGTAGTTGCCGGTAAACTTGATGCTGTCGAACGGCACCATCTGCGCTGCAGTGGCGTTGTTCAGCTCTTCAATTTTGGTACCGTCAGGCAGCGTAACGGAGTAACGGCCACCTTTCGTGGACTGCGTTTCGAAGAAACGGCCCACTTCAGCGCTTGGGGCCGCCGTCGTTGCTACGCCTGGAATTTCAACTTTCTTCGCTTCTTCGCCGCCTTTTGCTATAGCCGCGCGGCCTGCTTCTGAATTCGCCGGGATGGCATCCGGGCTCTGCAGAACACGTTTTTTCGCATCTTTTTTATAGATGAACGCGGTAATGCGCTGGTTGCCACCCTGGTTAGCATCGACCTGACGCACGATGAAGAAAGAGTAGGCCCCTTTCTCTTTCGCGGCTTTGGTAATGGCATCGTTAACTTCAGGCTGGCTGCGATAGAAGCCCTGAACGGTGACGGTGTCGTAAGGTTCCAGCTCAATTGCCTGATCTTTCGGCAGTTCAACAACACCGTTGATCACGCGATTTTTCGGTGCGTCAGCTTTTGGCGCATTGTCTTTGAACAGCGCAATGGTCACGCGCTGGTTACCGCTGTTGCCGTAATCGGACTGGTCAACGACATAAAACGAGGCTGCCCCGTTTTTATCAGCAGCTTTTGATGCCGCGGCGACGGCGTCGCCAATAGAATTATAACGACCCACAATGACCGTATGGTCAAAAGGTTTTAACGCTGCCGCTTGCTCCGGCGTTAACTCTGTTGCGGCATTCGCAGACAGGGCGGTCGCGGAAAGAAGTGCGGACGCCAGGAGTGTGTTCTTAAGCTTCATAAAAATGATCCTTCGCCTTGCGCAAACCATGTACTGGTATTGTTGTTAATTTGAGACGGTCCCGATTATTGCATTTAAAACCCGTCGCTGTCTGCGCCATTTTTCACTGCCTGTGCTTACTGAATCACCGAATTAGATAACATTTAGTGATATGTTGAAAAAACACGCGTTTGACAAGTAAAACTGATAAAGCATATGACTTTTACAAGTTAATTTAATGTTAATAAGTTGTTCTCTTATGGCGCTATATCATGTTTTTACCGCTTCGCTTACGCGATTTATCGGTTCTGGCAGTGAATTTAAGGTAAATATCACTGTCAGTGACGCCGATCGCTTATTTTTCACAGATAAAGTAAGAAATAGTGTTTTCTGGCGGTAGATCACGGGCGCTATTTTCAGTAGGTTATAGACAGTTTGTTACTGTTTTATTTTCCGGGGTTAATCATCTCTCGTCGCTCGCGCGATGGCGAAAATTGATACAAACCGCGGGCATTTATCGATAAACCATCATCAAAAACCGATGGAAGGGAAAACTATGCGTATTGGGGTACCAAAAGAACGGTTAGCCAATGAAACCCGCGTAGCGGCAACACCGAAAACGGTGGAGCAACTGCTTAAACTGGGTTTTACGGTCGCGGTTGAAAGCGGCGCAGGCAAACTGGCGAGTTTCGATGACGAGGCCTTTATCCAGGCTGGCGCGGAAGTGGTCGACGGTGCTGACGTCTGGCAGTCGCCGGTAATTCTGAAGGTAAACGCACCGGAAGAGAGTGAGATTGCGCTGCTGAATCCGGGGACGACCCTGGTGAGCTTCATCTGGCCTGCGCAAAACCCGGAGCTGATGGAGAAGCTGGCGGCCCGTGGCGTGACCGTGATGGCGATGGACTCCGTGCCGCGCATTTCGCGTGCGCAGTCGCTGGATGCCTTGAGCTCCATGGCAAACATTGCCGGCTACCGCGCCATTGTTGAAGCGGCCCACGAATTTGGTCGATTCTTTACCGGTCAAATCACCGCCGCGGGTAAAGTCCCTCCGGCGAAAGTGATGGTGATCGGCGCGGGCGTGGCGGGCCTTGCCGCAATCGGTGCGGCAAACAGCCTGGGCGCTATCGTACGCGCCTTTGACACCCGTCCTGAAGTAAAGGAACAGGTCCAGAGTATGGGCGCCGAATTTCTTGAGCTGGACTTCAAGGAAGAAGCAGGCAGCGGCGATGGTTACGCGAAGGTAATGTCCGAAGCCTTTATCAAAGCCGAAATGGAACTCTTCGCCGCGCAGGCGAAAGACGTCGACATTATTGTTACTACCGCGCTTATCCCGGGTAAACCGGCGCCGAAGCTGATTACCCGTGAGATGGTTGACTCCATGAAGCCGGGCAGCGTGATTGTCGACCTTGCCGCCCAAAACGGCGGTAACTGCGAATATACCGTAGCGAATCAGGTGACCACGACCGCTAACGGCGTGAAGGTGATCGGCTACACCGATCTGCCGGGCCGTCTGCCTACGCAGTCCTCTCAGCTCTACGGCACCAACCTCGTCAACCTGCTGAAGCTGCTTTGTAAAGAGAAAGACGGCAACGTCACCGTTGATTTCGACGATGTGGTGGTGCGCGGCGTCACCGTGGTCCGTGAAGGTGAAATTACCTGGCCTGCGCCGCCAATTCAGGTTTCTGCTCAGCCTCAGGCGGCAACGAAAGCGGCGCCTGAGCCAAAAGAACCCGCAAAACCGGCTTCTCCGTGGCGCAAATACGCGATCTTGGCGCTGGTGATTATTCTGTTCGGCTGGCTGGCTGACGTTGCGCCAAAAGAGTTCCTCGGCCACTTTACCGTCTTCGCGCTCTCCTGCGTCGTAGGCTACTACGTGGTGTGGAACGTCTCCCATGCGCTGCATACGCCGCTGATGTCGGTAACCAACGCCATCTCCGGGATCATCGTGGTGGGGGCGTTACTGCAGATTGGTCACGGCGGCTGGATCAGCTTCCTGAGCTTTATCGCGGTGCTGATTGCCAGTATCAATATTTTCGGTGGTTTCACCGTGACTCAGCGCATGCTGAAAATGTTTCGTAAAGGCTAAGGGGTAGCATATGTCTGGAGGATTAGTGACAGCCGCATACATTGTTGCTGCAATCCTGTTTATTTTCAGTCTGGCGGGGCTTTCCAAACACGAAACGTCTCAGCAGGGTAATAACTTTGGTATCGCCGGGATGGCGATTGCGCTGATTGCCACCATCTTCGGGCCGGATACCGGCAACGTGGCGTGGATCCTGGTAGCGATGATCATCGGCGGCGCGATTGGTATTCGCCTGGCAAAACGCGTTGAAATGACCGAGATGCCGGAGCTGGTTGCCATTCTGCACAGCTTCGTGGGTCTGGCGGCGGTGCTGGTGGGCTTCAACAGCTACCTGTATCACGAACCGGGCCTGGAACCGATTCTGGTGAACATCCACCTGACGGAAGTGTTCCTCGGTATCTTCATCGGTGCGGTGACCTTCACCGGCTCCATTGTCGCGTTCGGCAAGCTGCGCGGGAAGATCTCCTCTAAGCCGCTGATGCTGCCAAACCGTCATAAGCTTAACCTTGCGGCGCTGGTGGTGTCGTTTGTACTGCTGGTGGTCTTCGTGCGTACCGAAAGCGTGGGCCTGCAGGTGCTGGCGTTGCTGGTAATGACCATCATCGCGTTGGCATTCGGCTGGCATCTGGTGGCGTCCATCGGCGGTGCGGATATGCCGGTGGTTGTCTCGATGCTGAACTCCTACTCCGGTTGGGCGGCAGCGGCGGCAGGCTTTATGCTGAGCAACGACCTGCTGATCGTCACCGGTGCGCTGGTGGGCTCTTCCGGTGCGATCCTGTCTTACATCATGTGTAAGGCGATGAACCGCTCGTTCATCAGCGTTATCGCCGGTGGTTTCGGGACCGATGGGTCTTCTTCCAGTGCGGATGAAGAAGTGGGTGAGCACCGTGAAATTTCTGCGGAAGATACCGCAGACATGCTGAAAAACTCGCACTCCGTGATCATCACCCCGGGCTACGGCATGGCGGTGGCGCAGGCGCAGTATCCGGTTGCGGAAATCACCGAGAAGCTGCGCGCGCGGGGCATCAAGGTTCGCTTTGGTATTCACCCGGTGGCAGGGCGTCTGCCAGGCCACATGAACGTGCTGCTGGCGGAAGCGAAAGTGCCTTACGACATCGTGCTGGAAATGGATGAGATCAACGATGATTTCGCCGACACCGACACCGTGCTGGTCATCGGTGCTAACGATACCGTTAACCCTGCTGCACAGGACGATCCAGGTAGCCCAATCGCCGGTATGCCGGTTCTGGAAGTGTGGAAGGCGCAGAACGTGATTGTGTTTAAACGCTCCATGAATACCGGCTATGCCGGGGTTCAGAACCCGCTGTTCTTTAAAGAGAACACCCACATGCTGTTTGGCGATGCTAAAGCCAGCGTGGATGCGATTCTGAAAGCGCTGTAAGTTGCGTTGAAACGAAAAAACCGCCGAATTCGGCGGTTTTTTTTATTCCCGGGCGTCAGGGCTCAATCGTCTTCCGGATCGTCCAGCTCAACCGGCGTCTGGTATTCATCTGGCTTAATGACCAGCAGATCGCAGCGCAGATGGTCGATCACCTGTTCGGCGGTATTGCCGAGGAAGGCGGCCGAAATACCTGTCCGGCCGATGGTGCCCAGCACCACAATCCCCGCCTGCAGGTGTTCCGCCAGGTCCGGGATCACCTCTTCAGGCAACCCTTTTTCCACGTGGGTCATTTTCTCATCGATGCTGAATTTCTGGCGCAGCGCCTTCATGGCCAGCAAATGCTGACCGCGGATCGCATCGTTATAGACGCTCGGGTCAAATTCTGGCAGCTCAATGGCAATGTTAATCGGGGTGACCGGATAGGCACCCACCAGGTGCACTTCGGTATGATTCACCTGGTCAGCAAGCTGGATGGTCTCCTTCACCAGCTTCTCATTCAGCGAATTGTGGTAATCCTCTTCGCTCGCGAGGTTTACCGCCACAACGGCTTTCCCGCCTTCAGGCCACGGCTGGTCTTTCACCATCCAGACCGGGCAAGGACATTTGCGCAGCAAGTGCCAGTCGGTCGGGGTGAAGATCACGGATTCCAGCTTGTCGTGCTGGTGAGCCATCTTCAGCAGCAGGTCGTGCCCACCGGCGACAATTTCCTGGATGATGGCTTCGAAAGGTCGGTTATGCCAGACCACTTTAATATCAATGGGCACGCCCGCTTCCAGGTAATACTTCGCCTGTTCACGGATCCACGCGGTACGCTGGCTGATGACGCCCTGACGCATAGCGGTGCGCTCGTCAGGCGACAGAAGGGTGGTCATCTCATACGAGAAGTCATAGATCGGCAAAAACGCTTTGATTTTGCCACCAATCCGTTGATGTAAATACACAGCACGTCGTAATGCCGGCTGATCGTCCTGATTCGGATCGATTGCTACCAGCATGTTTTGATACTTGGCCATACAGGTCTCCTTACTACTGTCACCACAGTCTGTAATTAAAAGAGTAACCTATATATCCTGAATGAAACAGAGGGGAAGTTTTGCCAGATCAATAATTCATGAAAATTTATCAGAGGAAAAGCACCGTGGTCGTTACCGCAACAAACGCAATAAACAGCAGCACCATCACCGCTATCGCAAAGGTCGTGGAATCCTGTACGTAGGTTTTTTCCTCCCCCTTCATCGGGCCAACAAGCATGATCCAGATGAAGATAAAGGTCACTGAGGCAATCACGACTGAAATGAAAAACAAACTTTCTCTCAATTCATAACCTCAACGAGAACCTTTTGGGTGCTGTGTGGGGACGTGCTACGGTGAAAATTTCTTGAAACGGAAGTGATTATACCAGACCAATAAACCACAAGAATTTATCAGTCTGGTCATCTACATGCGGAGAGTTACGCTACGTTGCGGGCGTGCCCGGCAAGAACGGCAAGCGCTTCACCGTTTTCGATAGTGATGTATTTACCTTTAACGGCCAGCATCCCGCTTTTCTGGAAACGGCCCAGCAGACGGCTGATGGTTTCCACGGTCAGACCCAGGTAGTTACCGATATCGCCACGCGTCATCGTCAGACGGAATTCACGCGGCGAGAAGCCACGCTCGGCGAAGCGGCGGGAGAGGTTGTAGATAAACGCGGCCAGGCGCTCTTCTGCATTCTTTTTGGAAAGCAGCAGAATCATGTCCTGATCGCCTTTGATCTCACCGCTCATCAGACGCATCATCTGCTGACGCAGGTTAGGCATCTTACCGGACAGATCGTCCAGGGTTTCAAACGGGATTTCGCAAACCATTGAGGTTTCGAGTGCCTGAGCAAAGCTCGGATGATGGCCCGTACCAATGGCATCAAAGCCTACCAGGTCACCCGCCAGATGGAAGCCGGTGATCTGCTCATCACCCTGTTCGGTAATGGTGTAGCTTTTGATGGTGCCAGAACGGATAGCATAGAGCGATTTCAGTTCGTCTCCCGCTTTAAACAGCGTCTGCCCTTTCTGAATAGGCTTTTTGCGCTCGATGATATTATCAAGCTGATCGAGTTCATGCTCATTCAGGGTAAACGGGATACAGAGCTGGCTGATGCTGCAATCCTGGCAATGGATAGCACAACCGCCAGACTGAATGCGTCGTATAATTCGCTTTTCCGGGATCATAGGTTTGCTCAAGCCTTAATTGATATTGGTCAATTTTAACATCTTTTTGGTAAGTACGTAAGCCTGACAAACCCTCAATAAGAGCAAGAGACGGCAACGTGTCTCCATCTTCTTGAAATTCCACAGCTTGATTATGGATTTTTAGCCTAACCGGTAGAAAATTAAGCACAAAAAGCCTGGGAGCTAGAGCAGGAGATACCCTTCGTGACGCAGCAACCACTCTTTTCGCTGCACGCCACCGGCATAGCCTGTCATGGTACCGTTACGGCCAATGACGCGATGGCAGGGCACCACGATGCTGATCGGGTTAGAGCCATTCGCGGCACCCACTGCACGTGCGGCTCCTGCGCGGCCTAGCTGCTCCGCGAGCTGGCCGTAATGCATGACCTGCCCGCACGGTATCGACCGCAGGGCCTGCCATACTTCGCGCTGAAAAGGGGGGCCAGCCGTGGCGGTCGGCAGAGTATCAATGATGCTGAGATCGCCTTCGAAGTAGGCCGCAAGCTTGTCGCTCAGCCCACCCGGGTTGGTGGCGCGAATACGTTCATACCCCTGCGAGCGGTAGTGAACATTGAGCAATTCTTCCATGCGGTCGCTATGCTCTTCCCATTCGACGGCGCGCAGGCAGAACTGCTCGTCCGCGATCACCCACAGCGGCCCAAGCGGCGTAGCAATCTTATCTTCGAGTAATCTCAGCATCTTCATTCCTTTAGTTCAGCTAGTTCAGCCTCGGGTATATCCCCGGCCCAATCGGCAGGCCGACAAGATACCATGCCACCAGCATCACCAGCCATACTCCTAAAAAGATAAGCGGGTAGGGTAAAACCAGCGAATAGTAGGTACCCAGTTTAGCTTCCGGTTTATAGCGCTGCAGGAAGCCTAAAAACAGCGGAACAAACGGCGAGACCGGCGCCAGCGGAATAACCGAGGAGTCCGCGATGCGGAACAGGATCTGGGCAAATGCCGGGTGGAACCCCAGCATCATAAACATCGGCACGAAGATCGGGGCTAGAATCGACCAGATGGCGGAGCCGCTGGCGATAAACATGCACAGCAGGGATGACAGCAGCGCCAGGCCGACAAACGCCGGCACGCCGCTTAATCCGGCGGCCTCCAGCGCGTCGGTCAGGCCCACGGCCATAAACTTGCCCATGTTGCTCCAGTTAAACATTGCCACAAACTGCGCCAGCGGGAACACCATCACGATAAAGCCCGCCATCTCCTTCATCGGCTCGATCATCAGCTGCGGCAGATCGCCCTGACGGCGGATTTTGCCGGTCGCAATACCGTAGGCGAGCGAAACGACAAAGAAGAAGAGGATAATCAGCGGCACGATGCCCTGAATAAACGGCGACGGCAGGACGGTATGCTTAACCGGATCGCGCAAGATGCCGTTTTCCGGCACCACCATCAGTGCCACCAGCGCGATAAAGGCCAGCGAGACCGCGCCAGCCACGCGCAGGCCGAAGCGCTGCTCTTTGCTCAGGGTTTCCAGCTTTTCATCGCTACGGCCTTCCCATTTACCCAGCCGCGGCTCGATGATTTTATCGGTAATCAGCCCGCCGACAATCGTCAGGACAATGACCGAGCTTGCCATAAAGTACCAGTTGTCGATCACGCTGACGTGCATGGCCGCATCAATGGTCTTCGCCGCCTCCGTGCTGATGCCAGAGAGCAGAACGTCAGTGGTGACGATCAGCAGGTTAGCGGTGAATCCACAGCCCACGCCCGCAATCGCCGACAGCAGGCCCGCCACGGGATGACGCCCGACGGCGAGGAAAATCAGCGCCCCCATCGGCGGCATGATCACCAGCGCGGCGTCGGAGGAGATATGGCTGAAGAAGGCGATAAACAGCACCATATAGCTGGCGTAACGCGCGCTGACGTGAGAAGCCATCTTCACCATTAATGCGGGCAACAATCCCACGCGTTCAGCCAGCCCGGCGCCCAGCACCAGTGCAAGAATGGCGCCCAGCGGGGCGAAGCCGCTGAAGTTCTTAATCACGTTGGGTAAAAACCAGTGCAGCCCGTCAACGCTGAGCAGGTTTTTCACCGCCACCAGGCTGCCGTCAGCCGGGCTGCGCACGCTCACGTCAAATGCGGAGAGCACGGCGGTGGCGACCATTAAAATCACAATCAGATAGATAAACAGCAGGAAAGGGTGCGGCACTTTATTGCCGATCCTTTCAACCCAGCCATAGAGCTTACCGGATGGGGAATGCGAAGGTATGGATGACATACTCATGGGCGTTCCTCGGGAGTGTTGTGTTGTTGTGTTTTTTTATTTTAAAGGTGACGGTGTCACGCCTCGTGGGATCGGACACGCGTACGGTTTTTCTTGTAATTGTTGTTCGAACTCTTCACGGCATTTTTTCAGCAGCGCTGCGTCCTGCAGCAGATTGAGCGCGGTCGCGCCCATCACTTTTCCGGCCAGCAGCATGCCTTTGTGGGCAATGGAGGTACGCCCCTGCGCCACCAGTTGCCAGGTGTGCAGCGGCGTGCCGACGGTAAAGCAGGGGCTGAAGCACTGGGCGACCGGCATTTTCCAGCTGACGTCGCCCACGTCGGTTGAACCCGCCAGCACGTTGTCGGTGACGGCATAAGGTGCGACTTCATCCACCAGCAGCGTCTCCTGATGACGACGGGCAAAGGCTTTACCCGCGTCACCACCCGTTGCGGCAATATTTTTCAGGCTGTTTTGCAGATCGTTGGGCGTCAGGGTGGCGCGGATCTCGCGGGCGAAGGCGCGTTCTTCCTCCGTCCAGAGCGGCGTGCCGTAGTGCTGCAGGGCGCGATACATCGCCGCCTCGAGCGTGCGATTCGGCAGGTAGCTGGAGCAGGCTTTATCAAAGCGACACTCGACGGTGGTTTCGGTCATCATCGCCGCGCCCTGGGCGATTTTCTCGATGCGTTCGTAAATCTGCTGTGCATCGGCCATTTCCGGGGCGCGGATCAGGTACAGCACCTCAGCCTGGGCCTGCACCACGTTGGGCGAAATCCCGCCGGTATCGGTAATGGCATAATGGACGCGCGCTTTCTCAATGATGTGTTCGTTGAGGAAGTTGGTGCCGGTCGTCATCAGCGTCACGGCGTCCAGCGCGCTGCGTCCCAGATGAGGGGAGTTGGCTGCATGCGCCGCCACGCCGTGAAAACGCCAGGCTGCCTGAATATTCGCCAGCGTGCTGACGTTAAACATCCCGGCGAAGGCTTCCGGGTGCCAGGTGACGGCGGCATCGACGTCATCAAACAGACCTTCGCGCACCATAAAGGTTTTCCCGGAGCCACCTTCTTCACCGGGACAGCCGTAAAAACGCACCGTTCCGCTGCCGCCGTGCTGCGACAGCCAGCTTTTCACCGCCACCGCGCCCGCAAGCGCCGCGGTGCCTAAGAGGTTATGCCCGCAGCCGTGGCCGTTGGCTCCCGGCGTGGCGGATTGCGCCGTCGCGCAGTGCGCCTGCTGGCTTAACCCTGCCAGAGCGTCGTATTCGCCCAGCAGGGCGATGACCGGTTTCCCGCTGCCGAAGCTGGCGATAAAGGCGTTGGGGATGTCGCCGGCCTCGCGCGTTAGCGTGAAGCCCTCGGCCTCCAGCTCGCTGGCGAGGCGTTCGGCGGACCAGAACTCTTCAAAGCGGGTTTCAGGACGATCCCAGATCGCGTCAGCAATATCGGTTAACGTCCGACATCGCGTGTCGATCGCATCGGCAATAAAAGCGTAGTTCTCCTGCATTACACACCTCGCGTCCACGGGAAATTGAGCGCAGTTCGCGCCAGCGTTTCGATGGCGATAGTCATGACCTGCTCATCGAAGTCGAATTTTTCGTTGTGATGTCCGGCGCTCAAATCCGTGCCGAACACCATATACGACGCCATGCCGCCGTTCTCCTGCACGCGGGCCATCATCAGCGTGGCGTCTTCGGAACCCGCTGGTGCTTTCACCTTATCTATGGCGTGTACAACCCCGGAAACCTGGCTCGCCTGTTCGCGCAGATAATCTACCCACGTCGGTGTCGGCGCGCTGGAGGTTGCGGCGCCCATCAGGCGCATCTCGGCGCTCACGCCGTAGAGCGCCGCTGCGCCGGTAATGACCGCCTGCGCGCGTTCAAAGACATACTGATTAATCGCTTCGCTTTCGCCGCGCGTTTCAACCTTTATCAGGGCATTCGCGGGCACCACGTTGCGTCCGCTGCCCGCCTGCATCACCCCGACGTTCACCCGGGAGGCGCCTTCGCTGTGCGGGGCGATGCTGTGCAGGGCGAGGGCGGCCTGCGCGGCGGCGAGCAGGGCGTTACGTCCGTCCTCCGGTTTACCGCCCGCGTGTGCGGCAACGCCGGTAAAGTTCACGTCGAACTTGGTGGTGGCCATAAAGTTATCGCTGCCGCAAATCACCGTTCCGGCTGGCACGCCGGTACCAATATGAATAGCCGTGAAATAGTCCACGTCGTCCAGCGCGCCGGCGGCAACCATGGCGCGCGCGCCGCGGGTGCCTTCTTCGGCAGGCTGGAAGATCAGCTTGAGGGTGCCGTTGAGCTGCGCTTCATTCTGCTTAAGCACCTGCGCCAGCCCCAGACCAATCGTGGTGTGTCCGTCGTGCGCGCAGGCGTGCATCATTCCCGGATTGCAGGAGGCAAAACCGTCGCGGAACGGGCGATGGCTTTCATCCAGCGCTTCGCTTAAATCAAGGGCATCCATGTCGACGCGAAACGCCAGGGTCGGTCCAGGACGCCCGGTATTGAGGGTTGCCACAATGCCGGTAAACCCGCCTTCAAACGGTGCCAGCCATTTCTCAGGCGCGCCCTGCGCCCGCGCGCGGGCAAACTCTTGCGCCAGGGTGGCGGCATCGGGCAATCCCATCCGGCTTTCGGCATCCACGACGTCGCGACCCATCGCCAGTTCATAACCCAGCGAGTCGAGGATTTCCGCGACTTTCGCGGCCGTTCGAAACTCTACCCAGCCGGATTCCGCAAAATGGTGAAAATCGCGCCGCCATGCGCTCAGCTGCGGGGATAACGTCTGGATGTACTGCGCCAGTGTGTCCATATCTGTTCCTGTCATTATTAAAATATGTGAACTGCTTCACGCTGTGATAGTTTTTACTTATCACTAACCGATTTTTCACAGTTTTAACCGTTCAGGAATTACCCTCGCACATCCCTTTCCATTAAAGTAGATGACAGTTTCTTTACTCTGATAAACAACGGTTATCGGTCGGGCTATGACATTCCAGATTAAATTTCATCAAATCCGGGCGTTTGTTGAGGTTGCGCGTCAGGGCAGCATTCGCGGTGCCAGCAGGACGCTGAATCTTTCCCAGCCGGCGCTGACCAAATCCATCAAAGAGCTGGAGGAAGGGATGGCGGCGCAGCTTTTCGTGCGCAGGAGTAAGGGCGTCGCGTTGACCGAATGCGGTGAGGGTTTTTACCAGCGCGCCAGATTGATTCTGGAAGAGCTGCGCGCGGCGCAGGATGACATCCGTCAGCGGCAGGGAGAGCTGGCCGGGCAGATCAACATCGGGATGGGGGCCAGCGTTTCACGCACGCTTATGCCCGCCGTCATTACCCGCTTTCATGCTCAGCATCCGCAGGTCAAGGTGCGGATTATGGAAGGGCAGCTGGTGTCGATGATCAATGAATTACGGCAGGGGGAGCTGGATTTCACCATCAACACCTATTATCAGGGACCTTACGACCAGGAATTTACGTTTGAAAAACTCTTCGAGAAGCCGTTTGCGGTATTTTGTCGGGAAGGGCATCCGGCGATGGGGGCTACGTCTATTAATGAACTTTTGCATTATAACTGGACAATGCCGACGCCGCGGGGAAGTTATTATAAACAACTAGAAGAGGTATTTAGTCATCGTTCGCAAATACCGAGAATTGGCGTGGTGTGTGAAACGTTTTCTTCCTGTATTAGCCTGGTCGCGCAAAGTGATTTTTTAAGCATATTGCCGCAGGAGTTAGGCTGCGACCCGCTGCTGGCGCATCGTCTGGTTATGCTTCCGGTTGTCGAATCGCTTCCTAAGGCGACCTATTATTTAATTCAGCGCCGTGATTCTCGTCAGACGCCCCTTGCCGAGTCATTAATTACGCAATTCAGGAGGGAAGCGAGAAAAATAATTTTCGTGTGAAATTAATATTAAAAAAACAGGATCTGCCCGACATCAGACAGACCCTATAGTACACACAGCAGTGCTTCCTTTCGCCAATCCTGGGTATTATTTCCATGGGGCAGGTATATTTAGGTATAACACCATTTCTAAAAAATGAAAGGCAGGCGAGTGATTGATTTAATGAATTTTTTACATAAATCACGTGTTTTACCTTTGCTGAAATTTTAGTTAAGTGTGATTTAAGTTTTTTTAATAATTACTATATATATTCATCAGGTTAATATTATTGCCACGCATCGACCTGTAACGGTGATTGAGGCCGGTCTCTGGCGCAGGTATAGTACAATCCTCAGATGTAGCCGGAGGATGTCCATGAACCCTGACGACAAATCATTTTTTCTTGACGCCATGGAAGATGTCCAGCCCCTGAAGCGCTGCGCGGATATTCACTGGCAGCCCAGCCGCAATACGCGGGCGCGCGAGGAGGTGGATAGCGAACAGCTGGATAACTTCCTGACGCTGGATTTTCTTGACATGCTTCCCCTGGAAGAACCGCTGGCGTTCAGGCGCGAAGGGGTACAGCAGGGCGTTATCGATAAGCTGCGCTCGGGTAAATATGCCCGCCAGGCCAGCTTAAACCTCCTGCGTCAGCCCGCCGAACGCTGCCGTCAGATGCTCTATTCTTTTATTCGCCAGGCCGGACGTGACGGGTTACGTAATCTAATTATCATTCACGGGAAAGGGCGCGAGCAAAACTCGCATCCCAATGTGGTGCGCAGCTATCTGGCGCGCTGGTTAACCGAGTTCGAAGAAGTGCAGGCTTTCTGCGTGGCGCTGCCGCACCACGGCGGCAGCGGGGCATGTTATGTTTCACTGCGAAAATCAGATGAGGCAAAACAGGAAAACTGGGAGCGGCACGCCAAGCGCAGCCGCTAGCGGGCGATATCCTCGCCCGCCTGAAACTCAGAACGTTTCCCAGTTGCTGTCGGTAGAGGCGGTTGTTGTTGCCGGACGCAGCAGCTGTGGCGTTTTCAGATTGGTCGGGCGTGGAGCGACCGCTTTTTCTTTACCGTTCAGACGAAACGCCGCTACCGCCTGGCGCAGCTGCTCGGACTGATCTTCCAGTGCCGCAGCCGCCGTGGCGGACTCCTGCACCAGCGTGGCGTTTTGCTGCGTCACGCTGTCCATCTGCGAAACGGCCAGGCTCACCTGCTCAATACCGCGGCTCTGCTCGTCAGAGGCTGATGAAATTTCACCCATGATATCGGTCACGCGGGTGACGGCGGCGACAATTTCCTTCATGGTGGTGCCAGCCTCGCTGACCTGCTCAGAACCGGTATTCACCCGGCTGACGGAGTTCTCGATAAGCCCTTTGATCTCTTTCGCCGCCTGCGCGCTGCGGCTCGCCAGCGTACGGACTTCGCCTGCAACAACCGCAAAACCACGACCCTGTTCCCCGGCGCGTGCCGCTTCCACCGCTGCGTTAAGCGCCAGAATGTTCGTCTGGAACGCGATGCTGTCAATCACGCCGGTAATATGCGCGATTTGCTGCGAACTGTCGGCGATTTCGTTCATGGTGCGAACCACGTTATCCACGACGTGACCGCCGCGCGCGGCCGTTTCAGAGGCGTTTTTCGCCAGCAGCGTGGCCTGACGGGCGTTATCGGAGTTCTGTTTAACCGTCGCGGTCAGCTCTTCCATGCTTGCGGCGGTCTCTTCAAGCGAGGCGGCCTGCTGCTCGGTGCGGGCGGAAAGATCGTTGCTTCCTGCGGCAATTTCGCCTGCGCCGGTGTAGATGGAATCGGTACTTCCACGTACGGCGCTGACGGTGGTCACCAGCGACTGCTGCATCTCGTGCAGGCCAGCGGCCAGCTGACCCATCTCATTGCGACCGGAGATAGCGATCTCCTGCGTCAGGTCGCCCCCTGCAATGGCGCTAATATGGTTCATAATGGAGTGGAGGGGTTTCAACAGCAGGTGCTGTAAGCCCTGCCAGATGTCCACCAGAACCGCGATAACGGCCAGCAGAATAGCCGCCAGGGTCCACTGCATCTGCGTGAAGCTGCTCTGGTTCTCTTCGGTTGCCGCCTTCAGCAGGGTGTTGTTTTCGGCGCGCCAGCGGTTATAGACCGCTTCCATCTCGTCCTGCGCCTGCTGCGCGTCCAGATCGCCATAGGCCTGGTAGTTGTCGGCACGCAGATACTCAATCGATAAGCGCATCACTTCGTGCATCTGGTTCCAGGATTTCTGCATCTCGTCGGTTAAAGCCGCCTCCTGGCCGTTAACCTGCGGCAGTTTCTGCCACTCTTTGTTATAGGCTTCGGCTTTTGCCAGCGAGTCGGTTGCCGTGCCAAGCAGTTTATTGATCGCCGCAAGGGAAGCCGGGTCACGCTGGTTTTTCAGGTAGCGGATCGCCACGCGGGTGACGGTGACGCGCGTTTTCACCAGCGTGTTCACGCTGTCGCTCAGGCTTTCCTGCTGGGCATTAAGCACGCCGGAATTCTGGAAGTTATGGCGATCGTTGCTGACGGCAGAGTAGAACAACCCTCCCGTGACAACTTGCAACAGACAGAATATGGTGAGGGCAAAGATAATACCGGTAATCACGTGCAGATTTTTCAGCATAGCGGTCGTCCGTTAGAGAAGATGCAGGGTTACCTCATTACTATCGTCGTAGAGAATGTAAACTTTAATTAACTCGCGCTTAACTAAGGGCTCCGGTGAGGAACCTGTTGTAAATCCGGATCATTTTTATGAGGAAGGTTAACATGAGCAGCATTGATAAAAGCGGGACGTACGCGCTTGGGACGCGGACGGTTAAACGACTGGGCTACGGTGCGATGCAGCTCGCCGGACCGGGCGTCTTTGGCCCACCGAAGGATAAGCAAGCCGCGCTGGACGTGCTGCGCGAAGCGGTGGCGGCGGGGGTGAACCACATTGATACCAGTGATTTTTATGGTCCTCATATCACTAACCAGCTGATCCGCGAGGCGCTTCATCCTTACCGGGACGATCTGACGCTCGTCACCAAGATTGGCGCCCGTCGCAACGACAAAGGCGCCTGGCTGCCGGCCTTTTCCGCGCAGGAACTGACTCAGGCGGTGCATGACAACCTGCGTAATCTGCAGCTGGACGTGCTGGACGTGGTGAATCTGCGGATCATGTTTAGCGCACACGGGCCGGCGGAAGGGTCGATTGCTGAACCGCTCTCCACCCTGGCCGAATTACAGCAGCAGGGGCTGGTGCGTCATATTGGCCTGAGCAACGTCACGGCCACCCAGGTTGCGGAAGCCCAGAAGATGGTCCCGGTGGTGTGCGTGCAGAACATGTACAACATTGTGAACCGGGGGGATGACGCGCTGGTGGATCTGCTGGCGCAGCAGGGAATTGCCTACGTGCCGTTCTTCCCATTGGGAGGCTTTACGCCGCTGCAATCTTCCGGGCTGAAGGCTGTCGCGGACTCACTGGGCGTAACGGCAATGCAGGTTGCGCTGGCATGGCTGCTGCAACGTTCCCCGAATATTCTGCTGATCCCTGGCACCTCTTCCGTGGCGCATCTGCGGCAAAATCTCGCGGCGGGGGAGCTGCAGTTACCGGCTGACGCACTGGAAACATTGAATTCGCTGATGGATTAAAGGTAACACGCGCAAAGCCTGAAGGGTGCTTCCGGCTTTGCGCGCTTAGGCTCCTGTCTGACTTTTCTGCCTGTGCAGCGCTAACGCTTCCGCCACAATCTCCTGCTTACTTTTACGCGTCTCAAAGGCGGTGGTTCTGATGTACTCCATCAGATCGGGATCGATGCGGGCGCTCAGCATCCTGAGATCGGCCTCCTTTGCCAGACCGCGTGCAACACGCTTGTCTGGATAGTCACGGGCTGGCATGGAAAATATTCTCCAGTAAGTCTTGTTAATTTGTGCTGTAAAATATGCTTTTATCTGACTTTAAAGTCAATGTGTAGTTATTGCATAGTGATGTTATTTTTTATAAGTCATAAACCAGATGACTTTTATATGACTTATGATATCAGGCCTGTTAACGGCAGGCGATGTTGCTCAATTAAAACCGCTCAAACTTCAACGCGTTTGGGTTCACCTCCGGAAATGACCTTGATCCTTGTCCATAATCCGTAATACTGTATTTATATACAGTATCTGGCGAGAAAGGCATTATGGACACTCTCTTTTCTTATCATCCAAAGCAAATCATTGAATTACCGTTATTTTTAGAACGTGTTGCCTGTGGGTTTCCCAGCCCGGCGCAGGATTATGTGGAGGATCGTCTCGATCTTAACCGGCTGGCAGTAAGGCACCCCAGCGCGACCTACTTTATCAAGGTGAGTGGAGACTCCATGACTGGAGCGGGGATCGGCGACGGCGATCTGCTGGTGGTCGATCGTTCGTTAAATGCCGAACATGGGGATATCGTCGTGGCGTCGGTCGCCGGTGAGTTTACGGTTAAAGAGCTACAGACCCGTCCGGTTCTGAGACTTCTGCCGCATAATGCCCGCTATCAGCCGATTACCTTTCAGTCCGAAGAGGAGCTGCAGATCTTCGGCGTCGTCACCCACACGCTTAAAACGCATAAATATGTTCGCGCTGGTTGATGTGAACAGCTTCTATGCCTCCTGCGAGCGGGTATTCCGCCCCGATCTGGAGGGGAAGCCCATCGTGGTGGTTTCCAATAACGACGGCTGCATTATTTCACTGTCGCGGGAGGCAAAGCAGTTCGGCATAAAAATGGGTGAGCCGTATTTTAAATTCAAAGAAAAGCTATACCCGTCGCGGGTGTACGTCTTTAGCTCGAACTATGCGCTGTATGCCGATCTCAGCAGTCGGGTCATGCAAACGCTGACCGATCTCGCCCCGGCAATAGAGATTTACTCTATCGATGAGGCGTTCGTGAACGTTTCAGGGGTCAGCCACTGCCTGTCACTGGAAGCGTTCGGTCACCAGATGCGCACGCAGGTCTTTAAAAATACCGGCTTAACCGTTGGCGTCGGTATTGCTCCGACAAAAACGCTGGCGAAGCTGGCCAACTATGCGGCGAAACGCTGGGCCAGCACCGGCGGCGTGGTCGATCTCTCAGGCCGCGAGCGGCAGCGTAAGCTGCTGGCAAAGGTTCCGGTAGAGGAGGTGTGGGGGGTAGGGCGGCGCATCACAAAAAAACTGAACGCGATGGGCATTACCACTGCGCTGGAGCTGGCGGAAGCGTCGTCCTGGGTCATTCGCAAACATTTCAACGTGGTACTGGAACGGACGGCCCGCGAGCTTCGCGGTGAGCCCTGTCTTGATCTGGAAGAGTTCACCCCCACGAAGCAGCAAATTATCTGTAGCCGTTCGTTTGGACACCGTATTACGCAGTACGAGGAGATGCACCAGGCCATTTGCGCCTACGCGGAACGCGCTGCGGAAAAACTGCGCGGCGAGCATCAATACTGTCGTTTTATCAGCGTGTTTGTGCGCACCAGCCCGCACGCGGACAACGAAATTTATTACGGCAATCAGGCTTCGGTCACCCTGATGACGCCCACCAATGACTCGCGGGATATCATCCGCGCCGCCACGCAGGCGCTGGGGCGTATATGGCTCGACGGATATCGCTATATGAAAGCCGGGGTCATGCTGGCGGACTTTTTCAGCAGCGGCGTCGCCCAGCTTAATTTGTTTGACGATAATCGTCTGCGCGCCAACAGCGCGGCGCTGATGGAAATGATCGACAGCCTGAATCATTCCGGCAAAGGGAAGATATGGTTTGCCGGGCAGGGGATTGAGAAACCGTGGGCGATGAAGCGGGAAATGCTGTCACCGGCCTACACGACGCGGTACGCGGATTTACCGGTGGCGAGGTAGAAGGCGACTATTTTGTGGTTTCATACGTCGCGATCTCAGGCAGTAACTGCTCGATCACGCTGACGACATTTCTGACGCGCTGCGGAATAAAGCGGGCGTCAGGATAAACGGCATAGAGGAAGCGATCGGGTAACCGCCAGTGGGGCAGCACCGGTACCAGCGTGCCCGCCTGCAGCGCCCTGGCCACGAGCGGTCGCTGCAGGCCGCCGATACCAATCCCGGACTCCAGCGCCTGCAGCAGCGCGTCGCTGGTATTGGCCCGGAAAACGGTATTCACGTTGACCTCGACCGTTTCCTCGCCAGAAATCAGGCGCAGGGGGGCATCCAGCGGAATACCGCTGAACCGTACGTGTGGCAGCGTGGTCAGCTCGCTGACGGCGTGTACAGCCTGAAAACCGGGAGCGGCAAACAGCGCGGCTTCAATTCGCGCCAGCACGCGAGCCGCGTGCGCCTGCGGAGGCTCACTGCCCAGCCGTATCGCGATATCCACGCCCTCCGTCACCAGATCGGCAAGGCGGTCATCCAGGGAAATCATCAGCTGCAGTTCGGGATGCAGGCGCTGTAGCGCCAGCAGATGCGGCAAAAAGATCTGCCCCAGGCCGCTTGGTAGCTGGACGTGGACGCGTCCCTGAACGCCAGGGTCGACAGGATGTAAACGCCTTTCCGCTTCCCCCATGGCGTCCAGCACAAGCTGCATATCACGCCGGTAACGTTCACCCTGTTCGGTCAGCTTCATCTTACGCGTCGTACGGTGCAGCAGCACCACGCCCAGTGATTCCTCAAGTGCCGCGATCTGTTGACTGACGGCGGACTGCTTAATACCGGTCTGACGGGCGGCGGCCGAAAACGAGCCCGCTTCAGCGACGCGTAGAAAGGTGGAAATGGCATTGAGCTTATTATTCATTTAATGATTCTGCTTATAAGTGCCATCGGTTTCAGGGTATATCTCCAGGAAAAATAATATATCACACTGCGTCTGTCACCCTTTCCGGAGAAACACCATGAATAAGATGCAGCAACACAACGTCGCCCTGGTCGCGGGCGCCAGCGGCATTGTCGGCAGACAGCTGGTCAACACGCTCCTGCACCATCAGTGGGAGGTTATCGGCCTCAGTCGCCGCGAGGTAACCCATCCGGACGGCATTCCCGTGGTGAACGTCGATTTGCTGGATGCGCAGGATACCGCACGGGCGCTGCACGGCCTGAACGGTGTCACCCACATCTTTTACAGCGCCTGGGCGAACGCGGCTAACTGGACGGACATGGTTGAGCCGAACGTCACCATGCTGCGTAATCTGGTCAGCACCCTCGAAAAAACGGCCCCTTTGCAGACGGTAAGCCTGATGCAGGGATACAAAGTCTATGGTGCGCATCTCGGGCCGTTTAAAACCCCGGCGCGCGAAAGCGATCCCGGCGTGCCGGGTGCCGAATTTAACGCCGCGCAGCTCGCGTGGCTCAGCCAGTTTCAGCGGGGGAAAGGCTGGCACTGGAATGCCATCAGGCCGGGCGTGGTGGGGAGCCCGGTACCGGGGAATGCCATGAACCTTGCGCTGAGCATCGCCCTGTACGCCTCCCTGTGCAGGGCGCTGAGGTTACCGCTGCGTTTTCCCGGTTCGGAACAGGCCTGGCACAGCATCGTTGACCATACCGACGCCGGGCTGCTGGCCGAGGCCACGCTGTGGGCCGCCGCGTCACCTGCGGCACAGAATCAGGCCTTCAATGTGAATAATGGCGATATCTGGCGCTGGAGCGAGCTCTGGCCGCGCATCGCACGCTGGTTTGAACTGGACTCTGCGCCGCCGGTGAGGCTGTCATTTCATCAGCTGTTTAACGACTATCGCGGGGTATGGCGCGAGCTTGCCGTGGAGCGGCTGGCGGAAGCGGATATTCTGCAGCTGAGCGACGGGCATTTTGCCGATTTTGTCTTTGGCTGGAATTACGACATGTTCGGTGACGGGAGCAAGCTGCGCAGGGCGGGCTTTACGCAAATGCAGGCGACCGATGAGATGTTTTTCAGCCTGTTCGCGCAGCTGAGAGCCGCGCGGATTATTCCCTGACCGTAAGGGTTGTTGTCATCAACGATCGGCGCGTTATACTCACGCGTTAATAAAAAAGGTATGGCGGGGCAGAGGGATGCACGAGAGTTTAAAAATGATATCAGTCGCGCTGCCCCTCATTGCGCTTTTCATTCTGTTAAGCTTTTTTGTCAGACGCATTCGCCAGGCAAAACGCATCATTTCAGACTGTAACGGGATGAAAAAAATATCTGCCAACCCCTCAATATTTGGCGGGAATGCAGGTAAAACCTGGTTTTATGATGACCTGTTTTTATATGAAGTTAAAAAAAACGCCACCCGTAAGATTGCGCTGGCTAACATCATTAAAATCGGGCCGGGAAATACCGAAATAAATAGCAGACGGGTCTGGATTGTTATTTACCGTGATGGTGCTAATGAAAAGCAAGTACAGTTTTATAACAATCTCACCCTCTGGAATCACAACTTCACGGCTTTTCTGGCGGCGATAAAAAGTGCCAATCCTGACGCTGTCATTAAAGAACGCTCATTCCTCAATCTATGAAAAAGGACCGCAGATGCTTTGTGGACGCCGCACGTGGGCAGCGTCCATAGCATCAGGGTTAAGGGCTTACTCAACCGTTTGGGCCCGGCAGTGCGGCTTTGATCTCACCCCCCAGAATGGATTGATTTCGTTCCGGCCAACTACCTTAACTCCACGCATCCGGATGCCATCTTTGTGCAGAAGCGGGTGGTGGTGGTGGTGCAGCATAGCCCGAAAGGACGCCAGATTTTGCTGGGCGACATGCTGAAAACCATCACGGTAAATGGCACCGAAACGCGGAAACTGGCGGAGGATGAAATCCGCCATGTCCTGAAAGACCGTTTTGCGCTGACCGCCGCGTAAAAACAGAAGGGGGCCTGTGTCCCCCGAACAGCAGGGAGGCGCTGCGAAAGATTACTTCTTCTTATCCATCATCGCTTTTAAATCGGCAAACGGGTTAAACGTGGCGACGCCCACGTCTTTTTGCGCGTCTTCCCCGGCCACCACGGTGGTGCCGTACTGATCCGCCTCGGTGTATTTCGAATGCTCGTGATCGTGGCAAAACAGGCACAACAGCTCCCAGTTGCTGCCATCTTCCGGGTTGTTGGTATGGTCGTGATCGATATGGTGCACCGTGAGTTCGCGCAAATTGGAATAGACAAACTCGCGCGAGCAGCGTCCACACACCCATGGATAGATTTTTAATGCTTTTTCGCGATAGCCACTTTCCAGCCGCGCGTAGTTTTTGGGGATCAAAGCCATTGCCGGTTTTACCTGCCATGAAAAGAGAGGGGAAGATTATATCGCATTATGGGGCGGAATGACGAACCACGCTATTCAGTCAATTTATTTGATGCTTTCCGTTAAATAAACGGCATTTATTCTTACCGGGTAATGCGTAAAGTGGACAGAACGCAATGCATTATCAGGACACATGGTTATGAAAAAGATCGGGTTTTTATCCTTTGGTCACTGGACGCCTTCACCCCAGTCCGGCACGCGCTCGGCGGCAGATACGCTGCTGCAGTCCATCGATTTAGCCGTGGCGGCTGAAGAGCTGGGGGCAGACGGCGCGTATTTCCGCGTGCACCATTTTGCACGACAGCTTAGCTCGCCGTTCCCTCTGCTGGCGGCAATTGGCGCAAAAACGAAAACCATCGAAATCGGTACCGGCGTGATTGACATGCGCTATGAAAACCCGATGTACATGGCCGAGGATGCGGGCGCGGCGGACCTGATTTCCGGCGGTCGTTTGCAGCTTGGCATCAGCCGTGGCTCGCCGGAGCAGGTCATTGATGGCTGGCGCCATTTCGGCTATGTCCCGCAGGAAGGGGAAAACGAATCGGACATGGCGCGCCGTCATACCGAGGTGCTGCTTGAGGTACTGCGCGGCGAAGGGTTTGCAAAACCCAATCCACAGCCTATGTTTCCGAATCCGCCGGGGCTGCTGCGCCTGGAGCCTTATTCTGAAGGGCTGCGCGAGCGTATCTGGTGGGGCGCCGGTTCCAATGCGACGGCCGTATGGGCCGCAAAGCTGGGAATGAACCTGCAAAATTCAACCCTGAAGGACGATGAAACCGGCGAACCGTTCCATATTCAGCAGGCAAAACAGATCCGCGCGTACCGTCAGGCCTGGAAAGAGGCAGGGCATACGCGCCAGCCGCGGGTGTCTGTCAGCCGCAGCATTTTTGCGCTAATGGACGACCGCGACCGGATGTATTTCGGTGCCAGCCGGAACGACAGCGATAGCGTGGGCTACCTTGATGAGAAAACGCGCGCGATCTTCGGGCGCAGCTATGCGGCGGAGCCGGACAAGCTGATTGAACAGCTGAAAAAGGATGACGCGATTGCCGAAGCCGATACGTTATTACTGACCGTGCCGAACCAGCTCGGTGTGGATTACAATGCGCACGTGATTGAGTCCATTCTCAAACATGTCGCACCGGCAATGGGCTGGCGCGAGTAGTCGACACACAGGGATAACGCGTGGCGTGATTCTCTATATGTAACTATCCGGGCGCTTATCGCGAAGACAGGAGGGCCAATACGTCCCTCCTGCCAGCGCTATTTGTGGCTCATATCGCTTAGCAGCACGGCGATGGTTTGCCCGCCCGCCGTCTGTTCCAGGCCAATCTTGACGATAATGGTCAGCGGGACGGAGAGCAGCATCCCAACGGGCCCGAGCAGCCAGCCCCAGAATATCAGGGACAAAAAGACCACCAGCGTGGAGAGTCCCAGCCCTCGTCCCATCATGCGTGGCTCCAGAATGTTACCGAACACTAGGTTGATGACTAGATAGCCGGCCAGCAGGATCAGTGCGTCATAAAGCCCGCTGAAAACCAGCACCTGAAGAATAGGGGGGATCGCCGCCAGCACGGAGCCGATGTTGGGAATGTAGTTAAGCGCAAACGCCAGCAACCCCCAGACAAACGCAAAGCGTACGTCCAGCGCCAGAAGCATTCCCCAGACGACACCGCCCGTGACCAGGCTAATCGCCGTTTTCAGCACCAGATAGCGGGAGACGCTGTCCAGCGCGCGTTGGATCGCCCCCATTCCTTCCACCGGCCGGACCATCATCTGCTGGAGCTTTGCCGGCAGCTGCGGCACCTCCAGCAGCATAAACACCACCGTTAAAAACAGCAGGAAAATGGAGGTCATGGCATTGGAAAGCTGCGCCAGCAGGCTGGTGACGATCGTCATGGCCGCATTGGGGTCGATATATTTCAGGAGTTCCTCAACCGAGACTTCGATACCCGCGCGCTGTAGCCAGGGCTCCAGCTGCAGCAGCGGGATTGCCAGCGAAGAGCGGTATTTTGGCAGCGTTCGCGCCAGTTCATTTAGCGAGGTACCCAGATAGGCTACCAGCAAGACCATCGCCACAATAATGATGCTGATAAGCAGCGTGATGGCCAGCACGCGCGGGATGCGTAGCCGCGTCATGCGCTGTACCAGCGGGTTAAGGATCACAGCAACAAACAGGGCCAGAATAAAGGGCACGATAATGTCAGCGGCAAAACGAACGCCCGTCAGTATGATCACCAGCATGCCCAGCATGATGACAATTTTTAACCCGTTCAGGGTAATAATGGGTTTGGCCATGGTGACTCCGAAATTTTCTTTATATTTATAATAATGTTGAAAGGCGTTGCAATAAACTAACCAAAATCAAACGGTATGGGTAAAGAATTGCAAAGTCTTTGAGTAAAATCTTAGCTTATGGTACAAATTTGGCGTGTTTAACTACCGAGGACAATTTTCATCCGCAAAGACGAGAAGCAACAACGCGGATAATTGTAATTTTATGGACAATATGTTCAGGACGTACTCTTCAAACAATACCGCTGTATACTCCACTTCTTTCTGCCTGCTTTCTGGTGAACAACACTGGCGCACCGCACTATAGACACTTCTTCTGCCTGAGCTGGCGCTAAGCGCTTAGCTATCTGATTTCAATTCGTATTTTTTGGTTTGCTGCACGCGGCAGGCCACGATGGATTATATTCTCAAGCAGGAGAAAAACATGTTTTACTGGATCCTATTAGCGCTGGCTATCATCGCTGAAATTACCGGCACGCTGTCTATGAAGTGGGCAAGCGTCAGCGATGGCAATACCGGTTTTATTTTGATGCTGGTGATGATTTCGCTTTCATATATTTTCCTCTCATTTGCAGTGAAAAAAATTGCGCTGGGCGTCGCGTATGCCCTGTGGGAAGGGATCGGTATTTTGTTGATTACGCTGTTCAGCGTGCTGATATTTGACGAAACATTAACAACAATGAAGGTCGCCGGATTAACGACGCTGGTCGCGGGTATTGTGCTGATTAAATCGGGTACCCGTAAACCTGGCAAACAGCAGAAGGTGCAGAACCATGCAACAGTTTGAGTGGGTTCATGCGGCCTGGCTGGGGCTGGCCATCGTGCTGGAGATTCTGGCGAACGTTCTGCTGAAATTCTCCGATGGTTTTCGCCGTAAGCTCTACGGCCTGATGTCGATTGCCGCAGTTCTGGGGGCGTTCAGCGCCTTGTCTCAGGCGGTAAAAGGGATCGATCTTTCGGTGGCCTATGCGCTGTGGGGCGGTTTTGGTATCGCCGCCACGCTGGCCGCAGGCTGGGTGCTCTTCGGCCAGCGCTTAAACAACAAGGGCTGGATGGGGCTCATCTTGCTGCTTGCCGGCATGATCATGATAAAACTCGCCTGATAACGTTGTGATCCTTAGTTTCAGGCCTTCGCGCTGGCTTACTGTGTAGCCAGCGCTTCCAGCTTGTCGCGAAAACCGGTTACGGACAAGGCCCGGTTATCTGCGCGCCAGCGATCTTTCGCCGCCGGTGCAGAGCTCTGAACCCCGATCAACTGCCAGCCGCTGTCCGTTTTCAGCATCAGCGGTGAGCCACTGTCACCCGGCAACGTATCGCATTGGTGCGAGAGTACGCTGGTTTGCGCCCAGCCCGTCACAATACAGTCAGTGTGCGTATAAAGCGTATCCAGATGGTCGACAGGATAGCCGGACTGCGTCACTTTGCGGTCGGCGGCTTTCAGGGCGGCGGTGAGTGCGGCTTTGTCGCCGTCAAATAACGGCAGCGGCGTAATGCCGGAAGGGGGGTAGCGTAAAACGATCAGGCCAAAGTCCCATGAGGCAGCCGCCGGTGGCACTATCCAGCCGTCGCCATCAGGCTTCAGGCGTTTGCCGAGAGACGGATCGACCCGGCCTTCAATGCCGTGAATTTCATAGCGCCAGGTTCCTTTTTGCGACACAAACCGCAAGGCCACCGCTTTATCAGGCTTGCCGTTAGGCGGCGTTAACAGACAGTGGCCTGCCGTCAGGGCAAGCTGAGGGGTGATCAACGTCGCAGTGCATAAGTTACCGCTGGCGGTTTCCAGTTGACCTATAGCATCCCAGGGGGCCTGGGTAGGATCGGAGACGCGCGTGCGATCGTCATGACCGAAAAAAAGCGTCTTTAGCTCTTTCGCGCTAATGGTGTCATCACCGCCATCATCCGCATGTGAGAATCCAGAAAAAAGAACAAACGTTCCCAGTAACAACACAACAGATTTACGCATATCACACTCTGGTGGGGGTAATTATGATTATTAAAAGTGAACCCTATGAAAATACTATAGACGGGACAGCGCTAAAGTGGGAGCAAAATCAGCGTGCTACAATCAGGAAAGATAAAAATGGCTGGCGATGAGCGCGCATAAAATAAGCAGGATCAGAATCAGCTCAAACCGATAGCGTCGCAGCATACGCCCTCCGGATAAAAAAACGGCGCGGAACCTTTTCCGGTTCAGCGCCGGTTTACCAACGTGCCCCGAAGGGCACGGTTAAGCTTGTACTCTTACGCAGCTGGCTGTGCAGCTGGTTTAGCAGCTTCGTGTTTTACTGCTTTTTTGTGGTGCTTTTTAGCAGCCTGAGCTTTCTGTTCTACAGCCGGTTTGGTCGCTTTTTTGTGATGCTTTTTAGCAGCCTGAGCTTTCTGCTCTACAGCGGGTTTAGCGGCTTTTTTGTGATGCTTTTTAGCAGCCTGCGCTTTCTGCTCTACAGCGGGTTTAGCGGCTTTTTTGTGGTGCTTTTTGGCAGCCTGCGCTTTCTGCTCGGTTGGTGCTGCGGTTGCAGGTGCAGCGGCTTCTTTTTTCGCTGCAGCTTTGTGATGTTTTTTATGGTGAACCGCTTTTGCTGGCGCAGCGGTGGTGGTTGCAGCAGGTGCGGCAGCCGGTGCAGTAGTTGCGGTAGTGTCAGCAGCAAATGCAGCAGAAGACAGACCCATAGCAGCGGCAACAACCAGAGCTAATACTTTATTCATTCTCATACCCTCGAATTTGGTTTTTCATTTAACCCCACTGCGGGGCCGTTGAAATAACTATATCCCTGTAAATTCGAGGTTTCCGTGAGTGATTGGTATCGGCGTGTAACGGAATGTACAACGCCGGGGTTGCCCCGGCGCGGCGTATTACAGGTAACGTGAGGTCAGATGTTCGCGGAAATAACGGATATTCAGATCTTCACCCGTCGCCTGGGTGATTAATTGCGACGTGCTGAAGCGGCTACCGTGCTGCCAGATGTTCTGACGCAGCCACTCAAAGAGTGCGGAGAAATCACCTTCAGCGATGGAGGCCTGCAGACCCGGCAGTGCGGTCCTGGCGGCATGGAACAGCTGCGCGGCGTACATAGCGCCAAGCGTGTATGACGGGAAGTAACCAAAACCGCCGTCGGTCCAGTGGATATCCTGCATACAGCCGTTGCGGTAGTTATCTTTGGTGGATAACCCGAGCCAGGCCTGCATTTTTTCGTCCCACAGGGCGGGAATATCGTCCACCTCAATCTCACCGTTGATCAGCGCCCGCTCAATCTCATAGCGCAGCACCACGTGTGCCGGGTAGCTCACTTCGTCCGCATCGACGCGGATATAGCCAGGTTTCACGCGCTGGTTCCAGGCAATAAAGTTCTCTTCGCTAAACGCCGCCTGGCTGCCAAAGCGGGCGTGCACCGCAGGGAGGAGATGCCTGAGGAAGGCTTCACTGCGTCCCAGCTGCATTTCAAAGAACAGGCTCTGTGACTCATGAATTGCGGTTGAGCGCGCCAGCGCTATCGGCTGTCCTGCCCACGCGCGCGGCAGGTTTTGTTCGTAGCGCGCGTGTCCGGTTTCGTGGATCACGCCAAACAGCGCGCTGAGTAGCTCATCTTCGTCATAGCGCGTGGTGATGCGCACGTCTTCCGGGACGCCGCCGCAGAAAGGGTGCGCGCTCACGTCCAGGCGACCGCCGTTAAAATCGAAGCCAAGCATCTTCATGGCTTCCAGGCCCAGCTCACGCTGGGCTGCCGTCGGGAAGGGGCCTTGCGGCGGAATAAACGACCGTTGAGCCTGTTTTTCCACGACGTTTGCCAGCAGGTCCGGTAGCCAGGACTTCATATCGCCGAACAGAACGTCCAGACGCGCGCTGGTCATGTCGGGTTCGAAAATATCCAGCAGCGCATCGTACGGCGTACAGCCTTTGGCTTCGGCCCGCAGGCAAGCCTCTTCGCGGCTGAGTTTGACCACCTCTTTCAGGTTGGCGGAAAAGCCCTGCCAGTCGTTAGCGGGGCGCTGGGTACGCCAGGCGTGTTCGCACTTGCTGCCTGCCAGGGATTTCGCTTCCACCAGCGATTCCGGCAGCAGGGTAGCCTGCTGGTAGTGGCGCGTCATTTCGCGCAGGTTGGCCTGTTCAACATCATTCAGATCTTCACCTGCCGCCGCCGCTAACAGGTCGCCGACTTTTTTATCGGTCAGGATCTGGTGTTGCAGGACGCTCATCTCCGCGAGTGCTTCACCGCGCGCGGCGCTACCGCCCGGCGGCATCATCGTGAACATATCCCAGCTGGCGATGGAGGAGAGGTGGGAGAAGCGGGAGAGACGCTGGAAGATGCGGGTGAGCTGTTGGTAGTTATTGTTTTTCATGAAGTCCTCGTGTCTGAATCAGCCGATGACAAAAATTAGCATCGGCTTGATTTAAACACGAAGGCGCTGGAATGTTAATGCAGACGTTTATGCAAACTGGTGCCCACCAGCAGCGCCGCGCACAGCATCAGCGCGATAAACCCGCCCACGCCGTTCCAGCCGTAGTGATGCCAGAACACGCCGCCGAGGGTCCCGGCGATGCTGGAACCCAGGTAATAGCTAAACAGATACAGCGACGATGCCTGGCCTTTGGCGCGACGCGCGCGCGGGCCAATCCAGCTGCTGGCGACCGAGTGAGCGGCGAAAAAACCCGCAGAGAAGAGCAGCATTCCGGCAAAAATCAGCCACAGGGAGGAGAAGAGCGTCAGCAGCAGGCCAACCAGCATCACCGCCGTGAAGAACAGCATGACCGGGCCGCGTCCGTAGCGTGCGGTCATCGCCCCGGCTTTCGGTGAACTCCACGTTCCGGTCAAATAAGCAACCGAGAGTAAACCGACAACGGCCTGATTCAGATGCCAGGGTGAGAGCATCAGGCGGTAGCCAATATAGTTAAACAGCGTGACGAAGGAGCCCATCAGCAGGAAGCCGATCAGAAACAGGCGCGGCAGCCCTTTGTCACGCCAGTGCAGGCGGAAGTTGATAAACAGCGTTTTTGGGCGCAAAGAGGTCGGGCGGAAATGGCGCGATTCTGGCAGAATTTTCCAGAACATCAGGGCCGATGCCAGCGCAAAACACCCGATCACCGCCAGGGCAATACGCCAGTTAAAGAAGTCCGTAAAGACTCCGCTCAGCAGGCGTCCGCTCATTCCGCCAATGGAGTTCCCGCTGATGTAAAGCCCCATAGAGAAGGCAACAAAGCTCGGGTGGATCTCCTCGCTGAGGTAGGTCATCCCGACCGCCGCCACGCCGCTGAGCGAGAGCCCAATTAGCGCACGCATCACCAGAATACCGTGCCAGCTGGTCATCATCGTCGAGAGTAACGTACAGACCGAGGCCAGCATCAGCGCGGTCACCATCACCGGCTTACGGCCAATGGCGTCGGACAACGGCCCGGTAAAGAGCAGGCCGATCGCCAGCATGCCGGTAGAAATAGAGAGTGAAACGCTGCTGCTGGCTGGCGATACGCCAAACTCGTGAGAGAGAACGGGCAGGATCGGCTGAACGCAATAGAGCAGGGCGAAGGTCGCCAGACCGGCGGAAAAGAGCGCCAGCGTGACGCGCATAAATTGGGGGGTACCACGTTTAATGAACTGGACCGGCTGCGATGCTGCGGGTAAATCATTGATATCTTTAGCCGGATCGATATCAATAGTAGTTGTACGACTCACAGAGTTTCCTTGCTTAAACATCCCCGTGATTTCTGGTGACGGGTATGACCACATGTTCAGGGTAGGAAAATGTAAATATTCTGTCTAATATATTAATAATCTCAAATGATACTTTAAAAATATGAATATTGAGCTGCGTCATCTTCGCTATTTTGTCGCCGTCGCCGAGGAGCTGCATTTTGGCCGCGCGGCGGCGCGGCTGAATATCTCTCAGCCACCGTTAAGCCAGCAGATTCAGATCCTGGAACAGCAGGTCGGGGCGCGCCTTCTGGCCCGCACCAACCGCAGCGTGAGCCTGACGGCGGCGGGTAAGCAGTTTCTGATCGACAGTCGACAAATTCTGAGCATGGTCGATGACGCCGCCGCACGGGCAGAACGGCTCTATCTCGGGGAAGCCGGAGAATTGCGCATCGGGTTTACCTCGTCCGCGCCGTTTATCAGCGCCGTCTCGGAAACCCTGTCGTCATTCCGTCGTCACTTTCCGGATGTTCACATTCAGACGCGCGAAATCAACACCCGCGAGCAGATTGCGCCGCTGAATGAAGGTTCGCTGGATCTGGGGCTGATGCGTAACACCCAGCTGCCGGACACGCTGGCGTGGGAGGTGATCCTGCGCGAGCCGCTGATGGCCATGATCCCGCACGATCACCCGCTGGCGTCGCGTCCGGCGGTCTCGCTGGCAGAGCTGGCAAAAGAGCCGTTTGTCTTTTTTGATCCACAGGTCGGGACGGGTCTGTATGACGATATCCTGGGGCTGATGCGCTGCTACGATCTTGCCCCGGTCATCACCCAGGAAGTCGGGGAGGCAATGACCATTATCGGCCTGGTCGCGGCCGGGCTTGGCGTGTCTATTCTTCCGGCCTCCTTTAAGCGGGTACAACTGCGCGAAATGCGCTGGGTGAGCATCGCCGAAGAGGATGCTGTCTCCGAAATGTGGCTGGTCTGGTCAAAACACCGGGAACAGGGCCATGCCGCGCAGCGCTTCAAACAGCAGCTAATTAGCGCCTCTGCCGGGCGGCATTTCCACGGAAAAGGGGGCAAAAATGTGCGGTAAATCACATGGCTAAGTAAATATTTGACGACGGATATGGAAGTGCTTCACCATAGCAAACAGTTTATTTCGAAGCTCGAAAATAAGGGAGTACGAGGTGGTTGCTGATAGTCAGCCAGGGCATATCGATCAGATTAAGCAGACCAACGCTGGCGCGGTGTATCGCCTGATTGATCAGCTTGGTCCGGTTTCGCGTATCGATCTTTCGCGCCTGGCACAGCTGGCACCTGCCAGTATCACCAAGATTGTTCGCGAGATGCTGGAAGCGCACCTGGTTCAGGAGACGGAAATTCAGGAGCCGGGCAGCCGTGGCCGTCCGGCAGTCGGGCTGGTGGTTGAAACGGAAGCATGGCACTACCTGTCAATGCGCATCAGCCGGGGGGAGATTTTCCTTGCGCTGCGCGACCTGAGCAGCAAGCTGGTGGTGGAAGACCGCCTTGAACTGCCGCTCAACGCGGAGGAACCGCTCCTCGACGCGATTGTCTCACACATCGATCGCTTCTTTATTCGCCATCAGCAGCGGCTTGAACGCTTAACGGCGATTGCCATCACCATGCCGGGGATTATTGATACCGAAAACGGTATTGTTCACCGCATGCCGTTTTACGACGATGTCAAAGAGATGCCGCTGGGCGAGGTGCTGAAAAATCATACCGGCGTGCCGGTTTATATTCAGCATGACATCAGCGCCTGGACGATGGCGGAAGCGCTGTTTGGCGCTTCCCGCGGTGCGCGGGATGTGATCCAGGTCGTTATCGACCATAACGTCGGAGCGGGCGTGATTACCGACGGGCGTCTTCTTCACGCCGGTAGCAGTAGCCTGGTGGAAATTGGCCACACCCAGGTCGACCCGTACGGTAAGCGCTGTTACTGCGGAAACCACGGCTGTCTGGAGACCATTGCCAGCGTGGAAAGCGTGCTGGAGCTGGCGCAGGTACGGCTCAGCCAGTCCATGAGCTCCTCGCTGCACGGACAACCCCTGACGGTGGATTCCCTCTGCGCCGCCGCGCGCCAGGGCGATCTGCTGGCGAAGGACATTATTACCGGCGTGGGGAATAACGTTGGCCGCATTCTGGCCATTATGGTGAACCTCTTCAACCCACAAAAAATCCTCATTGGCTCACCGCTGAGTCAGGCGGCGGAGATCCTCTTCCCGGCGATCTCGGCCTGTATCCACCAGCAGTCGCTTCCCGCCTACAGCAAAAATATTGCGGTAGAAAGCACCCAGTTTTCCAACCAGGGTACGATGGCAGGCGCGGCGCTGGTCAAAGATGCCATGTATAACGGCTCGCTGTTGATCCGGCTGTTGCAGGGTTAACTCTTTTCCGCAGATGTAAGAAAAATTGCGCTATCTCAAGCCGGGTAGCGCATGCATCCCGTAGACTTCCTCCTCTGAATTATTTAGCTGGTTTATATTTTCGAAGCATACCCAAGAGGTGAAGTGAGTCATGCTTAAGCGTTTCTTTGTTACTGGTACAGATACCTCTGTCGGCAAGACCGTCGTATCCCGCGCATTGCTACAGGCGCTGGCAGCAAGCGGTAAACGCGTGGCAGGGTACAAACCGGTCGCAAAAGGCAGTAAAGAGACGCCAGAGGGATTGCGTAATAAAGACGCCCTGGTGCTGCAAAGCGTCTCGTCACTGGAACTGCCTTATCACGCGGTCAATCCCATTGCGTTAAGCGAAGAGGAGAGCAGCGTAGCGCACAGTGGCCTGATTAATTATCCCCTGCTGTCCGACGGTCTGGCGAACCTGAGCGAGAAGGTGGACCACGTGGTGGTGGAAGGGACGGGCGGCTGGCGCAGCCTGATGAATGATTTGCGTCCGCTGTCCGAATGGGTCGTGCAGGAACAGCTTCCGGTGGTAATGGTGGTAGGTATCCAGGAAGGGTGCATCAACCACGCGCTGCTGACGGCGCAGGCGATAGCCAATGACGGCCTGCCGCTGATTGGCTGGGTGGCAAACCGCATCAACCCGGGCCTGGCGCACTACGCGGAGATCATTGACGTGCTGAGCAAAAAACTGCCCGGGCCGCTGGTGGGTGAACTGCCTTATCTGCCGCGCGCAGAGCAGCGTGAGCTAGCGCAGTACATCGATCTCTCTGCCCTCGGTGGCGTGTTGACCGTAGATCGAGTCGTGGCGTAACGTCCGCGACAGCACGGACGCCACCACGCAGGCGACCAGCAGGCCGGGCAGTAAAAAATACTGCCCGGTCATTTCACAGACCATCAGCGCCGACATAATGGGCGCATGCGTGGTCGCGGCAAGTAGCGTTGCCATCCCCGCCAGCCCCAGCAAAATCAGCGTCTCAGAACCCGGCAGCCACAGCGCGAAAAGCTGCGCGAACAGCATTCCTGTTGCCATACCGACAAACAGCGTGGGCGTAAACACCCCGCCCGGCGCGCCCGATCCGCTGCTTGCCAGTACCGCCAGCAGCTTACAGATGAACACCCCGGCAATCACCGACAACAGCGGCGGCGCGAGCAGAAAAGCCTGAACCACGCTGTAGCCATTCCCCCACACCTTCGGCGTGAGGAGAGACAGCACTCCGACGATCGCACCGCCCAGCGCTAATTGCCACGGCGGCGAAAGCTTGAGGCGCAGGAAAAGTCCGTGGCTGAAGTCCATCAGCCACATCAGCAGCGGTCCGCAGAGACCCGCCACCAGCCCCATCGCGACCAGCAGGCCATAATCGGCCGCGGTGAGGATGCCGCTCAGATGGACCTCATAGAGCGTGCCGGCACCGGGTGCCAGGAGCTGCGTGGTGAGAAGCGCCACCACCGCCGCGATAACCACGGGGCCGAGCGAGGCCAGCATCAGCGTGCCAAACAGAATCTCAGCGATGAACAGGCTTCCGGCTAAGGGTGCATGGTAGGCGCTGGCCATCCCGGCCGCGGCACCACAGGCTATCCATAATTTCCATTCGGATTTGGGCGTAAAGCGCCGGGCGAAAAAGGAGGCGGCGAGCGCGGCAAGCAGGATCATCGCACCTTCACGCCCGATGGCGCTTCCGCTGGCAACGACCAGCAGCGACGCAAGGGATTTCACAAGGCTGGCGCCGTAGTCAAGCTGGCCGTCATCGGTCTCCAGTGCTTCCATATAATCGGTTGGCGCGTGAGGCCGCTGCGCGGTCAGGCGCTGCCATCCCCAGAGCAGCAGCCCGGCAGCCAGCCCACCCAACGCAGGCGTCAGCGCGCGTCGCCAGGGCGAGAGCGACGCGGCGGCATTCACCAGGCTGCCGCTGTCGTTGCTGAGAAGCAGCCACTCCAGCAGGTACATGCTGTGGCGGAACACCGCAACGGCCATCGCTGCCAGCACGCCGGTGACGGTGGCAATCAGTAGTCGACGAAACATCGCGCGGATGTCGGGGTAAGAATGAAGACGTTCCATGAGTCGCGTTTTAACGGGGACGATACGATATTGTGGCGGGAAGTCGCGGGGTTAGCAAAAGGTCTGCGTGCGAAAAAGCCGGGCGATGCCCGGCCTGAAAGGTTAGCCGTCGCTATGAATATTCAGCGCCCGACGCGTACGCCCGGAGCTCAGGTACTCGGCAATATAGTCCTGCGAAATCTCGCCGTTGTATCGACCATCCTCATCCACAATCGGCATCCAGCTGGTGTTGCTCTCATAAAGGCGTGACAGCACCACGCGCAGGTTATCTTCTGCTTTTCCAGTCATGCGGAACGGATGCAGAATGTCGGCGCAGGTCCCGCTGGCGTTACGCGCTTCGCGACGCTTCACAAAGCCCAGCGGCTTGCCGTGCTCGTCAACCACGGTGATCGCGCGAATATCGTTATCATCCATGGTCGCAAAGGCCTCGGGAAGCGGAGTAGAGCCCCGCACCGTAATGGTCGGCTGCTGGTCGGTGACGTCGCCTGCCGACACCAGCAGCAGGCGCTTCAGGGTGCGGTCCTGACCGACAAACGAGCCGACAAACTCATTCGCCGGTTTCGCCAGCAGTTCATCCGGGCTGGCGCACTGCACGATTCTCCCCTGACGGAACACCGCAATACGGTCGCCAAGCTTCAGGGCCTCATCGATATCGTGGCTGACCAGCATGACGGTCTTTTTCAGCTTGCGCTGCATCTCGAGGAACTGGTTCTGGATCACCTCGCGGTTGATCGGGTCCACCGCGCCGAAGGGTTCATCCATCAGCAGTACCGGAGGATCCGCCGCAAGGGCGCGGATTACGCCGATACGCTGCTGCTGGCCGCCGGACATTTCGCGCGGGTAGCGGTTGAGGAACTTATGGGGATCCATCGCCACCATATCCATCAGCTCTTCGGCGCGGGTTTTGCAGCGCGCTTTATCCCAGCCCAGCATGCGCGGCACGACGGTGATGTTCTCTTCGATAGTCATGTTCGGGAACAGGCCAATCTGCTGGATCACGTAGCCAATGTTGCGGCGCAGGGTGACGGTATCCATCCCGCTGGTATCTTCGCCGTTAATCAGGATCGTCCCGCTGCTGGGCGTAATGAGACGGTTAATCATCTTCAGGGTGGTGGTCTTCCCGCAGCCGGATGGGCCGAGCAGGACGCACATTTCTCCCTCGGGCACGTTCAGGTTGACGTTATCGACGGCCTTAAAGGTCTGGCCGTGCTTCTGTGAAAATTGTTTGGTGAGGTTTTCCAGTTTTATCATTATCGAATCCCCTTTGGAGTCAAAACCACCTGCAGACGGTGCAGCAGCCAGTCGAGCACAATCGCTAAAAGACAAATCATCAGCGCACCCGCAATCAGCATGCGAATATCGCTTCCGCCGATGCCGTTGAGCAGCAGCAGGCCCAGACCGCCCGCGCCGATCACGGCGGCAATCGCCATTACGCCGATATTCATCACCACGGCGGTGCGGATCCCGCCGAAAATCACCGGCAGCGCCATCGGGATCTCGACCCAGCGCAGCCTCTGCCAGAAGGTCATGCCGATGCCTCGTCCGGCTTCGCGCAGGCCCGGCGGCAGGCTGTCTAGCGCCGTATGGGTGTTACGCACAATCGGCAGCAGCGAGTAGAGAAACACCGCCGCGATCGCGGGCAGGGCACCGATACCCTGACCGATCAGCGAAAACAGCGGGATCATCAGGCCAAACAGGGCGATGGACGGAATGGTCAGCACGATGGTGGCTATCCCCAGCACCGGCGTTGCCAGCCACTTGTGGCGGACAATCAGAATGCCCAGCGGTACGCCGATGATGATGGCTAACCCTACGGCCAGCGCCACCAGCCACAGATGCTGCAGCGTCAGGGTTAAGATGTAATCCCAGTTGTCCAGAATGTAGTGAATCGTCTCCATTGCGCCTCCTACAGCAGCTGTTTGCTACGCAGGAAATCGCGGGCGACCTGCTGCGGTGACTGATGGTCGATATCCACCTTCTTGTTCAGCTCGGTGATAACGTCGTTGTTGAGCTGGGCAGAGAGGGTGTTGAGCGCCTCTTCCAGACCGGGGTTAGCCTCCAGGGTGTCTTTACGCACCACCGGCGTCACCGCGTAGCTCGGGAAGAAGCCTTTATCGTCTTCCAGCACCTTGAGGTCGAAGCCTTTCACGCGCCCGTCGGTGGTGTAAATCAGACCGGCGTCAACAAAGCCGTCGCGCACCGCGTTATAGACCAGACCGGGGTCCATCTGACGGATTTGCGGACGGTCCAGATCCATCTTGTAGGCTGCCTGAAGCGGCTTCATGCCGTCGCTGCGCCCGACAAACTCCAGGTCCAGGCCCAGCAGCCAGTTTTTGTCCGGGTTGGTTTTACGGATCTGCTCAATCTTCGCCACCATCTCTGACATGGTGTTGATATGTTCCGCCTCGGCGCGCTTGCGCTGCATGGCGAAAGCGTAGGTGTTGTTCATGTCTGCGGGCTTGAGCCAGACCAGACCGTGCTTCGCGTCCAGGCGTTTCACCGTCTCGTAAGACTCCTGCGGCGACATGCGCTTGTTGATGTGGTTAAAGATGATCAGCGACGTGCCTGTATACTCCCAGGTCATATCAATCTGCTTGTTGATCATCGCGTTGCGGGAGATCACCGTGGCAATGTTGGTTTGCGGCTGGACCTGAAAACCTTTCTTTTGCAGGTACTGCACGGTCATCGCCGAGAGAATATGCTGCTCGGTAAAGCTCTTGGTCGCCAGAATCAGCGGGGCCGCCATCGCCTGGCTGGTGAACAGCGCCGCGGCACACAGCGCCGTCAGGCCGGAAAACAGTCTCATAAAAGCTCCTTGTTATTGTTATCGAGCGAGATGGGGACTCATCACGCGACCCAGCGCAGCCAGCAGGGTATCGAGGATCAGGGCGAACAGGGCGGTGGCCGCCGCGCCGAGGATCAGGGTCGGGAAATCGTTCAGGTAAATGCCGGGGAAAATCAGCTCGCCGTAGCTGCTGGCCCCAATCAGGAACGCCAGCGGCGCGGTACCGACGTTAATGGCGGTGGCGATGCGGATCCCCGAGAGCATGACCGGCCAGGCAGCGGGAAGCTCAACCTGACGCAGGCGCTGCCATTTGGTCATCCCAATGCCGTTTGCCGCTTCCAGCAACGATGGCGGGACGGAGCACAGCCCGGCATAGGTATTGCGCACGATCGGCAGCAGCGAGGCGAGGAACAGGGCGATAATGGCGGGCGTATCGCCAATACCAATCACCACCATCGCCAGCGCCAGAACGGCCAGCGGCGGCAGCGTGTTGCCGACGTTGAAGATTTGCATCACATATTCGGCGATACCCCGCGCGGCCGGGCGGCTCAGCAGAATACCGGCTGGAATACCCACCAGCAGGGCAAAAAACATCGATGAGAAAACCAGAATCATGTGCTGTTGCCCGAGATAGATCAGGTCAACCTGACGCGCTCTGATGGTCTCCAGCCCGATCCCCCAGGCGAGGAGGACGAGGACCACGATAATGGCGCCGACAAACAGCAGCGAACGTTTGAGTAATAGGTGCATTGCGGTGTGTCTCCCTGTGCGCATGCGTTATTGCAACCACCGGTTGCCTGTTGTTATGCCATGTTTCGGCAGGGGTATTTCACCTATAGCAAGCGTTTGGGAAGGGTTCCAGCGAAGGGGTAAAATCAGTAACCCTATGAAAACAGTGACAACCTCAGGTTAAGCCTTATGGCGTAAGGGCTGATTGAGGGGCAGGCAGAATAGTCCTAAAGCGACTTTTTAAATGTGACGTTGTCACATTTAAAAAGTCCTGGCACTGAACTGGCGTCATTATCTTCACAGAGAGGAGCGAACCCGTCGAACCCGCGTCGAGACGGTGATAATTGAAACGATAGCGACCACGGCAAGCATCAACCCGAGCGCCAGCATGGCGTTAAACCCGATCCACCTGAACAGCAGCAGCCCCGCGATACCGCCCGTAATAAACGAGAAAAGGGTGGTTAAGTGGGTTTTCAGCTGACTTTTTTGCGCCGCCGTATCTTTGGAGTAATCCCTGCGAAGCATTGCCACCATTACGGAGGCCAGGGAGATCCCCGCGTCCGTCAGCGTGCCGGTAATGTGCGTCGATCTCACCCGCCCGCCGGAAAGCTGCGTGGAGGTGGAATTATGAATTCCCATCAGAAAGCAGAGAAAAAGAATAATCGCGCTGTTGCTGGTAAGGGCATGAAAATACATCTCGTAGAAGGAGATGCCGGTCAGTAATATCCCCTCGATAAACAGAATCTGGCAAAAAATCAGCCTGACGTTATGAATAATGCCCCATATCACGAGCGTGCGCGCAAGAATGGCGCCTGCGACAAAGGAGAGAATGATCGAGCCGAAAAAAATAATATCGCTCAGGTCGGTGGAAGAAACTTCGCTGGATAATTGTGAGGTGTTGCCGGTCATGTGTGAGGGGAAAAAACCAAATGCACCGAGGGCGATGGCATTCAGCAAACCTGCCGAGGTCGCCAGCCAGAGAGCAAGCCGGCGATCCTCCTTATGCGTTCGTTCTTTCTTGAGTCTAATCAGCAAGAATACCTCCGGGTTGAGCTTTGCCTGAATAGTCAGGCTAGCAAAGCGGTGCAACAGGCTGTCCAGGATATAGCTTAATTATTATTCCCTCAGGCGAATTTCAGGGTTAAGTAATTAAATAAAATATCCTTGCTCAAGACAGGGGCGTGAAGACTTTACATCATGCCGTTATTTCCGTGACGCAAAAACGCCGGGCGCTGGTTAAGACGTTCAAACCAGGCCTCAATCGCGGGCACGTCGGGCTTATCAAACGGCGTCATCTTCCAGCGATTCACCGACAGCCCAAGCACGATATCCGCAAGGGTAAAAGCCTCACCCGCCGCAAAGGCCCCGGTGCGCTGCAGCTGGTTTTCCAGAATGGTGATGCAGTGATTCCACTCTTTTATTCCCGCCGCAATGCGCTCAGGGTCGTTAAAGTCCGGGTTTTTACGCCCCAGCGCCGGGAAGACATAGCGCCAGGCGTTATTGAATTCGGTCGCCTGCCAGTCCATCCAGCGCTCGACGTTGGCGCAGGCCTGCGGTGCGGCAGGCAGCAGATCGTGACGCCCGGCCTTGCGCGCCAGATAACGGCAGATGGCGTTGGACTCCCACAGCACGAAATCGCCATCAATGAGCACCGGCACCATGGCGTTGGGGTTCAGGGCACGAAACGCATCCGTTTCAGTAGAGGCAAAACCGCTGCCGTAATCTTCCTGTTGATACTCGAGGCCCGCTTCTTCGCAGGTCCAGAGCACTTTACGCACGTTTATGGAGGTGGTTTTGCCGAGGATGTTAATCATGTCGCCGCTTCTCTTCAGAGTGATGAATCGTTTAAAAACAATACACCAGCGGTGAAGAAAAGCGTCAACTAATCATCCGGCGAGAGATTTGTGAAGACGCGAAAGCAGAAGCGTCAACACCGCCGCGCCCAGGAGCAATATTCCGCTTAATAAAAACGTGCTCTGCCAGCCGAGATGGTCGAATACCAAGCCACCGGCAGTTGAACCGAGCGCAATGGCGAGCTGGATCACGGCGACCATTAACCCGCCACCGGCTTCAGCATCTTCCGGCAGCGTTCGCGCAATCCATGTCCACCATCCCGCGGGTGCTGCCGTCGCCAGCATCCCCCAGAAGCCTAACAGCAGGGCAACGATCCACACGCTGTGACCGGTCAGTATCAACGCGCCTGCAATGACGGCCATCAGCAGGGGTATGGCGATTAACGTCAGATAAAACGCGGCGTTCAGGGTCAGAGCAACGAGCAGTGTACCAACAAAACCCGCGACGCCGATGGTGAGTAAAATCAGCGACAAGCCGGAGGGGGTGACCTGCGTGACGGCTTCGAGAAACGGTCGCACATAGGTAAACAGGGCAAACTGTCCCATAAAGAACAGGCCGCAGGCCAGCAGACCAATGAAAACCACTGGCTGGCGGAATAGCCGAAAGACGGATGCGCGTGACGCCGTATTTTTATTGCCGTTCATATCGGGCAGGCTAAAACGTTGCCAGAGGAACGCCACTATCGCCACGGGAACCAGGCACAGGAAGGCGCCGCGCCAGCCAATGGTGGCGCCAAGATAACTTCCGAGCGGGGCGGCGACTACCGTCGCCAGCGCGTTTCCCCCGTTGAAAATCGCCAGCGCGCGAGATACCTGATGCTGCGGAACCAGGCGAATGGCCGTTGCGGCAGACATGGACCAGAACCCGCCTATAGCGATACCGATCAGCGCGCGGCCAGTCATGTAAAACAGATAGTTTGGGGCGAAAGCGATAATCATCCCCGAGAGCGCCATCAGGAGCGTCATGCCCAGCAGAAGGTGTTTGCGGTTCATATTCCCGGCAAGCCGGGAAAGGAAGAGGCTGGTCAGAACCGCCAGCGCGCCGGAAATCGCGATCCCCTGGCCAGCGAGCCCCTCCGTAACGCCCAAATCTCTGGCAAGAGGGGTAAGCAGGCTGACGGGCATAAATTCCGAGGCAATCAGGACGAATACGCACAGGGTCATGGCAAAAATACCGCCCCAGTGCGCGCGTTCCTCATTCTGTAAGGTGGTAGAGTTCAGGGTGGACATAGTCATCTTTCACGAAGCGCCGCCCGCCAAACGCGGACGGCGGAGAGGTTTATTTCAGGCTGGTTTTGAAGAACTGTTCAAACTGGCCGAACGGGATCTTCCCGGCAGCATTGTCGTAGAGATCGACATGGTTTGCGCCCGGAACAATCACCAGTTCCTTTCGCTTGCTGCCGACCGCCTTAAACGCATCTTCTGCAAAGTAGCGGGAGTGCGCCTTTTCACCGGTTACGATAAGCGTCGGGATAGTAATTTCCCCGGCATAGCTCAGCAGCGGCATATTCATAAATGACAGCGGCATTGTCGCGGTCCATGCGCCGGTGGAGTTGACGGAACGTGCGTGGAAGCCGCGCGGCATGCGGTAGTAGTCATAGAACTCCTTCAGTACCGGGTTCGGGTCTGCTGGCAGCGCCTCTGGCAGAATACGTTCAGCCGCCGTCACCTTGCCGTTCTCATCGACATAAATGTCATGGCCGCCGTGCGCGAAGGTACCGTTCTCAGCATCTTTCCAGCGCTGTTCGTTCAGATACTGCAGAACGGCGCGGCGGTCAGACGTTGAATAGCGATCTTTCCCGTCGCCCACGCCGTGGCCCATCGCCCGGCTCATGTCGTACATCACGCTGGTGGCGACCGCCTTCACGCGGGTGTCCATGGAGGCCGCATTCAGCGCCATACCGCCCCAGCCGCAGATGCCGAGAATACCGATGCGGTTACGATCCACCTCTTTCTGTAACCCCAGGAAATCCACCGCCGCGCTAAAGTCTTCGGTGTTGATATCCGGAGACGCGACGTTGCGCGGCTGGCCGCCGCTTTCGCCCGTATAGGACGGATCGAACGCCAGGGTCACAAACCCATTTTCCGCCAGGGTCTGCGCGTACAGGCCGCTGGACTGTTCTTTGACCGCGCCAAACGGCCCACTGACCGCAATCGCCGCCAGCTTGCGGTCGCCGCGATTATTGGGAAGATACAGATCGCCTACCAGGGTGATCCCGTACCGGTTCTGGAAGGACACCTTACGGTGATCGACTTTATTACTTTCGGCGAAGGTTTTATCCCATGTGCTCACCATCGAAACCGGTGCGTTTGGGTTGGTGGTTTCTGCATAACTCATTGTCGTCACTCCACTTAATGATGCACAAAGCAGCATCGCAACGGACATTTTTTGGGTGAATGTTTTCATGAAAATGGACCCTGGGTTGTTGTGTTGCGGTCATTATAGTTAGCAGAAATAGTGCTGATTAGAGGCCGAAAACTGCTAGGATTCATATCATATTGTTATAAATCGGGGGCGTGATGGCGAAGCGGGAAAACTATAATGAGCTGTACCTGTTCATGCAGGTGGTACGGGAGGGGAGCTTCACGGCGGCCGCGCTTCGGCTTGGTCTGGCGCAATCCGGGATCAGCCGCTCGGTTCGCGAGCTGGAAGAGCGGTTGGGTGTTCAGCTTCTGGTCCGCACCACGCGTAAGCTGTCGCTAACCCACGCGGGCGAACAGCTTTACCAGACCGCCGAGTCCGCGTTCGATACGCTCGATACGGGCCTGGCGACGCTGGCACACTATCGTCAGACGCCGTCCGGCACGGTGCGCATTAATGCCAGCCAGCACGCGATCGACAAATGTCTGCTGCCAAAGCTCGCCATTTTTAAACAGCGTTACCCGGATATCCGACTGGAACTGATAAATGAAAGCCGCTTCGTCGACATTATCGCCGAGCGTTTCGACGCGGGTGTCAGACTGGGGCCGGAAGTGGGGCAGGGAATGATTGCGGTGCGTATCACGCCTGATATGGAAATGGCCGCAGTGGCTGCCCCGGAACACTTCAGACGCTACGGTTTTCCCCAGACGCCTGCGGATTTAGTGGCGCACCCCTGCATTGCCTACCAGTTTGTCGACGGTAGTGACTATCAGTGGGAGCTGGTGCAGGACGGGAAAAAAATCACTCATCGGCCAGAGGGACAATGGGCGTTGTCTGACAGCTATATGGAAGCCGAAGCCGCCCGGCAGGGGCTGGGGCTGGCCTATGTCCCGGTGGAGCTGGTGGCTGACGATCTGGAGCGCGGAACGCTTATCCGGGTGTTGCAGCGCTATAGCCTGCGCATGGACGGGCTGTACCTCTATTATCCGCACCGTAACGTGTCGCCTGCGCTTAGAGCGGTGATAGATACGCTTAAAATTTAGGGCAGCGTTGTTATTCTGGAAGGCGCCTCGCAAACCGCAAATTAACCGTGCGAAATTCGGGGTTATGTCTTTTCTTCAACCGATCGGGGTCGTAAAGTGCCTGCGTTGCGGAATATCCGCAATCGGGCGTAGGAACCCGCATCCACCATATAGTGACATTTCGAATGTCGCGGCAGCGCCGATCCCGCTACAATTGCGGTGGCGCTGGCGGAGCAGCCGTTAGGCTGGCCGTTTTTCTATATGGGCGGTATTCCTACCTCTGTCAGCGCTACCCCCCGAGCGTAGGAACTCATTGGCTGGTTAAATGAATTGCATATAGAAGGATGCCTTGTATGGCTACTATTCCAACCCTGAATTATCTCCCGTCTGACGAAAGCGTCATTCTGCAACTTATCTCCCGGCCGCTTCCGGCTGATGCCGATCTGTTCGTCGTCGCCGACAACTGCGCCGCACTGGTGAGCGTGCTGGTCGAAATCGAGGATGCGAAGATGTTTACTGCGCTGTGCGAGCGTCTGCTGCACGCCCTGCGTAAGCTAAGAGAACTCTGCGATGTCGATCTTCCGCCTGACCTGATCGCGCAATTGATCATGGGTGAGAAAATGAACTCCTGCGTACCGGACTGCTGGCAGGATACCCTGACTCAGGTGGACTATGTGGTGGCGCTGACGCAAGCGGTTATGGGTGGAACGCTGCCCGCTCAGGTAGCGAAAGACCTGACGGGCCTGCTGCACGATATGGTGTGGCTGCTGGCTGAGTTTGTGAAGGAGCCGCGCATTACGGCGCATTAAGGGCGCTGGCGTGGAGGGGCGGTAGCGCCCCTTTGAAACCGTGTAATTAACGTGATGAGTTCCCGGGATCCAGAAGCGACGTACCGTAGGAGTTGTCGATGGTACAAAGCCAGCGACCGTCGCTTTCCTGCCGAAAAACATAGGTTGCGCGGCGCGACATTTCCGTTATCCCACCCTGACCATCAGGAAAACGCAGAACGGTTTCCATAATAACAAGGGCATTGCCGCCACCTTCGATTACCTGCATCTCCCCTTGTTCGACGAGCAGCTGATCCTGAAAATAATCAGAGATAGCAATAAACGCGCTGCGGATGTTTTCTTTGCCTTTAACCGTCATGCCCGGCTTGACCACCAGAGCCGCATCTTCCGCGTAATACTCCATCAGGGCGTCATAGTTTTTGGTGGTGATGGCGTGGTCGCAGGATTCAATGATCTGGCGTAGCGGATGTGGGGTCATGCGCGATTCCTCGTTAAGGGGTAAACACGTATTAACGTTACAGCCTGGCGTGTTTGTATAGCTACCAGGTTTTGTGGCGGGGGGCGTAGGGGGGAAGTTGAGGGGTAACGTTAGGTTTGCTAAGAGCGAAAAGCAGAACTTCGCGGTTAATCTCCCGGCCAAATAGTTGCATTACTCACATTACGGCGTGTTAATCAATGGAGAGCAGATCAATAAGAACAGAAATAAAAATTCCAAGCATTACTACAAGTCTGACATTAGAGCCAAACACATAATCCGTTCCCAGTGATTCACAAAAGGCGAATTATTGATTATTGTTTGGAATATAAGGTCTTTAGCAGCATTTTTATCTACGGAGATTGGTAGTACTGAGTTATATAGAGCTAAAAGCACAACTAACCTCGCACCAGCTTCTTTCGAGTATCTTAAAGATAAATCAAAATCGTTAAAATGTTTTTCCACTCTTTGTTTATGTGCATTATCCCAATCAGCAGGTGGAGAAACAAAATATTCAATAACTCCAGGCTCATCATTTTTGCCAACCAAGTATCTAGCCGATATCCACTGTTCATCATAATAACGGCTGTCGTCTAAATAGGGATGTATTATCTGTTCTGCTTCATTTCTTGCAAAAGCTTCCCCTTTACCATCCATATTACAATCTCGACAAGCTGGCACAAGATTAACAGGCAATATAGAAAACTGAGGATAGTGAGCTTTAGGCAAGTAATGATCTAAATTTCGAGGGCGCCCAATCCCACCACAGAATGGGCATTTTTCATTAGCAGCAGTCATCAGGGCATCATAAATAGCTCGAGCAGGCTTTTTCTTCCCAACAACATAATTTCCATAAAGCTTAACAAAGTCAGATTTCTTTAACCGACCTACAACAATAGGGTCTTCCTCATCTTTGTTTTGCAGTGGTTGTATTGTATAAAGCTCACCAGTTAATGCCGATGCGTTGTATGAAGCTGCCAATGTTTGCAAATCAGTTATTGCTTCATTCACTTTCAGCAACAAGCCCGGATTACCAGTTATGCCTTCGCGGCAGCTAGTCAGCATATCGGCATATGTATAAGCAGGTTGTTTAAGTTTCAACATCACTTAATACTCCGATCTCTATGTGTGACAAGCGCTTTCAATAGAGCTCGGGCTTCAACACCAAGCTGGTTACGATACTCATCGACTATATCCTCATATGTTCCACCTGACTTAACTGATTGGACTAATAAATCGTGAAAACCGGATTTAACTACTTCAAGACCAAATACCTCTCTTGTTAAGATTCCTACATTCTCACCAAATGTTTCAATGTCTGGCCTGCGAGATTCGGTAGACAATCTTGAACGATTGATTTTCCAAACACATCGTTTAGGAACCTCTTGAAGTACCACAGGTGAGTGAGTTGCAATAATAGAAACACCATTTCTATCAAGTAGCAAATCAGACAGCGTACGAATAAAAGCAGACAGCAACGGTGGATGAAGATGGCTCTCTGGTTCATCAATTAGCACTAACGTTTTTTCTTCCACCGTTGCGACTAAACGTGTAAGTGTTAATAACACAACCGCATGACCGGAGCTCATTCTTTTTATACGTTTCCGTGCATTACTAACGAGCATCTCACCATTATATCCGGCTAGATTTTTCAGCTCCATGTTTGCAAAGTTTTCATCAGACTCCAAAGTATCAATAGCCTGCAGCCATCTTTCACGCTTAGGAATCTGGCTAAAGCATAGCGTCAAAGCTTGTAGAAAGTCTTCATGAATATCATTTAGTCCTTTCAACGACTCTCCTTTTTTTTTCAAACCTATATAGAAGTAGCAAGTTCCCTTTGATGGATCAGGCTGTTCACTTGGTGGCTCGAATGGATCGAATGCGCTAAATGACACAGAGACTAAACTACTAAAGTAATCATTATCAATCGGATCATTACTCCACCCCTCCAGATCATAAAATTTTGCATTCGACGTACCTTTACTGGTAACAGCTTCAATCATTCCGTTTAGAATTGTCGTTTTCCCCACACCATTACGACCTATGATCGCGTGAATATTGGTGCTTGGTTTTTCTCCTACTTTCACCTTAAATGATAATTCGATATCGGAAATTTTGTCTTGTGTAGGGCGAATGAACTTAAACTCAAAATTAGTCAGTGGATTCTTTCCCTCAAGCACTCGCGCAAACTGCCCTTTAATAACAGACAAACTAACATACCGAAGCAAAGACGTTTTAAAGACCTCCTCATCCTTAACAAGATCTATAAGTTCTGGCGCATAAGCTATATCTTTGAGCGCCTCAAGTAATGAAACTTTGACGGATTCTGTTAAATTCGAAATTTTCTGATAATAGTCGACATCCTGACCAACGGAAAAATATCCTTCTGGGAGAATTCTAAACCTGCGCCCTAACGTGGAGTAAGTTGATTTTTCAGTAGTTTGTCCTTGAAAGCCAATCTTGACATTCCCAATATCATGCCGTTCACCTTTCTGATCAAACAGATACATGTAAAACATTGTAATGAACGAAAAGTCATTCCAACGATCCACATGCAGGTAAGCCGTACTAATGCCTACGGCAGGAATACGTTGCTCTCGGGGTACAATAATGATTTCCATATAATTTCCGAAAACCTTTTTTGTTTAGACTCACCTAATTATATCAAAAACAATAACAGATGTATAAATATATTCTGCGAGAAACTTAAATATACAAGAAAACTCAAAAATTCTTTTTGCGGTTACGCTACTAATTAAAGGAAGTATCGTCAGGAGTTCTAATTATTAGTTGAAATAATTTACATATGATACGCAGTTGGACTTTTGACATAATAAGATTCTAGCAAAGGCAGCTTCTGGCACAAAGCGGACCGCACCAGTAACAAAATTACCCGGCAAGCGGCAACGTCAGGGAAACAGCGGAGGCAGCACAACGCGCGGTAAGAAGCTGTCTCACGGGTGCAGAGTCGGCTGCTCTGATCCAGTACTCAACAGGAGAGCGTCCTGTTATTCAGGATGGGTATTCCGTTCCTGGTTTTGCTGATGAGAGCAGGACGGTATACGTCGCCTCTATGCACACAGCCGTGACGTGCGCAGCGACGATTAGCAGACGGCTCTCAGAGGAGTTATGCGACGGCCAGAGAGACGAAATCCCGTGTTACAGGCCATCCCGCTTTAGCGTGTTACAGGGCTGAGACGAGATCTCTGATCTTTTCAGCCTTTTCAAAATGGTCCAGCTTCATCTCCATAATCCACCAGTGCGCCACTTCCATAAGCAGTTCAGGATCGTCATTTTTATTAGCAAAAAAAGCATAAAACGAAAGCCCAACATCGCTTCCCTTAGAGGCAATTTTTGAATCACAGATCCTGATGATTTTTTCCTTCATTCCTTGCCGCACGTCATTTCCTTTAGTCTTTTAATGTTCGGGCTAAAAAAAGCCGCAAGCAGATGGCTGCTTACGGCTCCAGGAGCGGTGATGGTTTTTCTGACAATCAGGCCGCTTTCACAGCCCTGATTTTTTTCGTGTCAACTGCGTCGGATTCAGTTTTATCCGCTGCAGCTGGAGCGTTGAGATCGGGAAGCTTGCTGGTACGCAGAATATGCTGCACGGTCTCTTTCTGCTCGGCGAGATACAGGCCAAGATTTTCAGCCTGCGTTTCATCCATCTGCATTCCGCTTTGCAACAGCCAGTCGGTGAACGCGTCTGCCATATCGAGCAGCTTGTCGTGAGCGTCAGCCTCTTTCTTACTGGCAAATGTCATTTTCTCTTCACCTTTTCTTACGACAACAAATTTTGTTTCAACAGCCATTATGCGCACCTCATACTGTAATTATATACAGTATAACAGTTCCGGATTAATGTTGCAGCTAAAAATTGCTCACATTTTAACGAGCAGGGGGCTCATTCGAAAATCTCGCAGTAATCGCATCACGTTCATAGCCCTGGGGCTGCGTCAGTATCTGGTATAAATCAGGACGGCGACCGTGGATCCAGCGGCGTCCTGTGCTCATAGCAAGCAGGCTTAAATCGAGTTCAGCGCTCACCATCGCATCTTCGGCCGCCCAGGTTTCATTCACGATCCTGCCATAGGGGTCGAGGATCATGGCATTGCCCGTGCGCACTTCGTCATCATCGGCACCGACGCCGTTGCTGAAGAGAAGAAATAAGCCGTTGTCATGCGCGCGGGCAGGCAGCCAGCGCATGAGCCATTCCCGACCGCCTGGCCCTTTGAAAGCCGCGGTAATTTCTTCCTTACGCGTTTCCCGCTCCTCCCAGAGCGCCAGCGGAATCGGCTTCATCCCGTGAGGGCTGCGGGAATCGGTACCGCCTGTTTGATGCGGCGCGAGAAGAATATCGGCACCCAGCAGCGCCGTCGCGCGCACATTTTCGACCAGATTATTGTCCCAGCAAATCAGGATACCGACCTTCACGCCCCACGGCGTATCAAAAATCGTAAAGCTGTCCCCGCTGCTGATGGCCGAATGTTCGAAAGCATGGAGTTTACGATGCGTATGCATTGAGCCGTCCGGCATACAGGCAACATAGGCATTGTAGAGGCGGCCATCGTCGGCGCGTTCAATAAGACCGGCACCAATAAGCATTTGGTGTTTTATCGCCAGGGAACGAATGAGCGTCAGGGAAGGGCTGTCCGCAATCGGCTCTGCCAGCGCAGACACCTCCGCGGCGGTGAGCTTGGGGACATGCCAGTAGCCGGTGATACACATTTCAGGGAAAGTGAGAATGTTCACCTGCTCAAGCGCCGCCCGTTCAATAAATTTCTCCATTATCAGTAGATTGTATTTTTTGTTACTGGCCTGATGCTGAAACTGTACGGTTGCCGCCTTTAAGGATGTCAGTTCGTTCATGTTGCGTCTCCGGTTGTCATCGAGACTGAATTACATAACGATTGCCGATAACTGTATAATCAAATCATTTCCGAATTTGATAACCATCTGGAATGCAAAAATGAACACCCGGTTGCTAAAGGCCTTTTTGATGCTGGCGGAAAAAGGAAATTATGCCGATGCGGCGCGGGCGCTGTTTATCTCGCAGCCGGCATTGACCAAACAGATTAATCTCCTCGAATCCCTGGTGAAGATGTCTCTTTTTTCACGAGGTCGTCACGGCGCAATACTGACCGCCAGCGGCAGGCGTTTGCTGCCAGAGGCTGAGAAGGTGGTCAGGCAGACCCGGCAATTTATGCAGCATGCTGATCGGGTATCGAAAGGAGTTGAAGGGCATATCGCCGTCGGGTTCGGACTTTCAAGCTTTTATCTGGCGCCACGCTGTATCGCTGACTTTCGTCGGGACTACCCGGAAGTAGAAATGTCATTGACCGATCTGCCTTCCTTCCAGCAGTACGAGCGATTGCAAAACGATGAGCTGCAGGTCGGTTTTGTCAGGGTTCCTCCCCCCGTGGCGCTTGAATACCTGCCGTTATTTACCGATCGGCTGGTCCTGGTTGCACCCGCTGAGTCGCCGACGATGTCTGTCGGAGAGTGGCTCACGAAACGCCCTCTGTTGCGGCTGTATGATGAGCGGGGACGGGGATTAAACGCGCAGATTGACCGCTTCCTGCATGACAACGGCCTTTTCATCACATCGACTCAGCTGACTGACGATATCCAAACTATCGTCGCGATGGTGGTTGCGGGTATCGGTGTGGCCATTCTGCCAACCAGCGTGACGCATATCGCGCCGCCGGAGCTGGCGATTATTCCGCTAACGGGGGAGTCAATCAGCTGGAAGGTGGGCATCGCCTGGGACGCAGGCAGGGAGGATGTCATCCGTGACAATTTCATTGCTAGCGTAGCTGCTGCGTTTCCGGGCCACCCATGCTCCGCCGCCATGCCCCAGGCGCCTGACCGTACTGACGCTTAAAGCTGCGGTTGAAGGACTGCTGGGAGTCAAAGCCCAGCGCGATCGCCACGTTAAGAATCGGTTCATCGCTGCGGGTTAAGCGCTCAACCGATTTTTGCAGCTTTTGCGCGCGAATATACCCGGCGAGGGGATAGCCCGTATGCTCTTTGAACAGGCGCTGGAGGTGCCATTTTGAGTAGCCGGATCGCCTGGCGACGGACTCAATATCCAGACGGCTATCCAGGTTGTTGTCGATCCAGTCGAGTAAATCATGCATAAATGCGCCAGTGTTCATCTGATTACTCCCACGCTGCCTGTATAAAAGTATCTTTATCTGTTGCATTTAAAGGTGGCGCGTTTTTGTATTAATTGCAAGTTTTATTGTTGCATTTAAATCCCTGGCCGAAACGGGTCTTTTCACATCCGCTCAAATAGCACATAAAGTGCAACAATTATTCTTGCACTTAGTTAAGCGCCTTCCTACAATCGCCGCGAATAGTGTATTCGCAACTGTTACAGTTTTGTGGCGATGAACGACACAAATGGCCTTAAGACAGCCACCGGACAAAGGAAGTGGCGCGGTGCCTCCTGCTGCGTCTTGCCCGGCGGCGACAATTACCGGAATAAAAATAATGAGCCTGCAAAAAACCTGGGGTAACTCTCATATGAGCGCGCTGGGGGCAATGTTGCTCTCCGTGCTGCTCGTCGGATGCGATAATAGCGTCGCGCAAAATGCAGCGCCGCCTGCGCCCGCCGTCAGCGCTGCTGACGTGGTGGTGAAATCCATTAGCCAGTGGGATAGCTTTAACGGCCGGATTGAAGCGGTGGAGAGCGTTCAGCTCCGTCCGCGCGTGTCCGGCTACATTGATAAGGTGAATTACACCGACGGCCAGGAAGTGAAGAAGGGCGAGGTGCTGTTCACGATTGATGACCGAACCTATCGCGCGGCGCTGGAACAGGCGCAGGCTAACCTGGCGAGAGCCAAAACGCAGGCCAGCCTGGCGCAAAGCGAGGCTAACCGTACCGATAAGCTGGTCAATACCAACGTTGTCTCCCGCGAAGAGTGGGAGCAGCGTCGTTCGGCAGCCACTCAGGCGCAGGCCGATATTCGCGCCGCGCAGGCGGCAGTGGACGCCGCGCAGCTCAACCTGGACTTCACCAAAGTCACCGCGCCTATCGACGGCCGCGCCAGCCGGGCGATGATCACCAGCGGGAACCTGGTGACTGCGGGCGACACCGCCAGCGTCCTCACCACGCTGGTCTCGCAGAAAACGGTTTACGTTTACTTTGACGTGGACGAGTCAACCTATCTTCACTATCAAAACCTGGCCCGCAGCGGGCAGGGGGCGTCCAGCAACCACACGGCGCTTCCGGTTGAGATTGGCCTGACGGGCGAGGAGGGCTATCCCCATCAGGGCAAAGTGGACTTCCTTGATAACCAGCTGACGCCGAGTACCGGCACCATCCGCATGCGCGCGCTGCTGGATAACGCGCAGCGCCAGTTCACGCCGGGACTTTTTGCCCGCGTACGCCTGCCGGGCAGCGCGGAGTTCAAAGCCACGCTTATCGACGACAAAGCGGTTCTGACCGATCAGGATCGTAAGTACGTTTATATCGTCGATAAAGAGGGGAAAGCGCAGCGCCGGGACATCACGCCGGGCCGTCTGGCAGACGGTTTACGCATCGTGCGGCAGGGGCTGAACCCTGGCGATAAAGTCATCGTCGAGGGTTTACAGAAAGTGTTTATGCCGGGTATGCCGGTTAACGCGAAAACCGTTGCCATGACCGCCACCAGCGCCCTCAACTGATCCCTTGACCTGAGAATCCACTCCATGGACTTTTCCCGCTTTTTCATCGACAGGCCGATTTTTGCCGCGGTGCTGTCGATTCTGATTTTTATCACAGGGTTAATCGCCATCCCGCTGCTGCCGGTGAGCGAATATCCTGACGTCGTGCCGCCAAGCGTGCAGGTGCGCGCGGAGTACCCGGGCGCCAACCCGAAAGTGATTGCCGAGACGGTGGCGACGCCGCTGGAAGAGGCGATCAACGGCGTTGAGAACATGATGTACATGAAGTCCGTCGCGGGTTCCGATGGCGTGCTGGTAACTACCGTCACCTTCCGTCCGGGAACCGATCCGGATCAGGCGCAGGTTCAGGTGCAAAACCGCGTTGCGCAGGCCGAAGCGCGTCTGCCGGAAGACGTGCGGCGTTTGGGCATCACTACCCAGAAACAGTCCCCGACGCTGACGCTGGTGGTGCATCTGTTTTCGCCGAACGGTAAGTACGACTCCCTGTATATGCGTAACTACGCCACGCTGAAGGTGAAGGACGAGCTGGCGCGCCTGCCCGGCGTCGGCCAGATCCAGATTTTCGGCTCGGGTGAATATGCGATGCGCGTCTGGCTGGATCCCAACAAGGTGGCGGCCCGCGGGCTAACCGCTTCGGACGTGGTGACGGCGATGCAGGAGCAGAACGTGCAGGTGTCCGCCGGGCAGCTTGGCGCCGAGCCGCTGCCGAAAGAGAGCGATTTCCTGATCTCCATTAACGCCCAGGGGCGTCTGCATACCGAAGAAGAGTTCGGCAATATTGTCCTGAAAACGACGCAGGACGGTACGGTCGTCCGCCTGCGCGACGTGGCGCGTATCGAAATGGGGTCCGGCAGCTATGCGCTGCGTTCCCAGCTGAACAATAAAGACGCGGTCGGGATTGGTATCTTCCAGTCGCCGGGGGCGAACGCCATCGATCTGTCTAACGCGGTGCGCGCGAAAATGGACGAACTGTCCACGCGCTTCCCGGCAGATATGAAGTGGGCGGCACCTTACGATCCGACCGTTTTCGTGCGCGATTCGATCCGTGCGGTCGTGCAAACGCTGCTGGAAGCGGTGGTGCTTGTGGTGCTGGTGGTGATCCTGTTCCTGCAAACCTGGCGCGCGTCGATCATTCCGCTGATCGCGGTGCCGGTTTCGGTGGTGGGTACCTTCAGCATTCTCTACCTGCTCGGCTTCTCGCTGAATACCCTGAGTTTGTTCGGGCTGGTGCTGGCCATCGGTATCGTGGTGGACGACGCCATCGTGGTGGTGGAAAACGTCGAGCGAAACATAGAAGAGGGGCTGGCGCCGCTTGCGGCGGCGCATCAGGCGATGCGAGAAGTGTCCGGGCCGATTATTGCGATTGCGCTGGTGCTGTGCGCGGTGTTTGTCCCGATGGCGTTCCTCTCGGGCGTTACCGGTCAGTTCTACAAGCAGTTTGCGGTGACGATCGCGATTTCTACGGTCATCTCCGCCATTAACTCGCTGACGCTCTCTCCGGCACTGGCGGCACTGCTGTTAAAACCGCACGGCGCGCCGAAAGATTTCCCGACACGGCTTATCGATCGTCTGTTCGGCTGGATTTTCCGTCCATTTAACCGCTTTTTCCACCGCAGCTCTAACGGCTATCAGGGGCTGGTGGGCAAAACGCTCGGCCGACGCGGCGCGGTGTTTGTGGTGTATCTGCTGCTGCTCTGTGCCGCCGGCGTCATGTTTAAAGCGGTGCCCGGCGGGTTTATTCCGACGCAGGACAAGCTGTACCTGATTGGCGGCGTGAAAATGCCGGAAGGTTCGTCGCTGGCGCGCACTGACGCGGTGATCCGCAAAATGAGCGAAATCGGGATGAATACCGAAGGCGTGGACTACGCGGTCGCGTTCCCGGGGCTGAACGCGCTGCAGTTCACCAACACGCCGAATACCGGAACGGTCTTCTTCGGCCTGAAGCCGTTCGACCAGCGTAAACATACTGCGGCGGAAATTAACGCGGAGATCAACGCGAAAATCGCGCAAATTCAGGAAGGCTTTGGCTTCTCCATCCTGCCACCGCCGATTTTAGGGCTGGGTCAGGGGTCGGGCTATTCTCTGTACATCCAGGATCGCGGCGGTCTGGGCTATGGCGCGCTGCAAAACGCGGTGAACACCATGTCCGGCGCGATTATGCAGACGCCGGGGATGCATTTCCCGATCTCAACCTACCAGGCTAACGTTCCGCAGCTGGACGTGCAGGTTGACCGTGACAAGGCGAAAGCGCAGGGCGTGTCGCTGACCGATCTTTTCGGTACGCTGCAAACCTATCTGGGCTCGTCGTACGTGAATGACTTCAACCAGTTCGGGCGTACCTGGCGCGTGATGGCGCAGGCCGACGGGCAGTTCCGCGACAGCGTGGAAGATATTGCGAATCTGCGCACCCGTAATAGCCAGGGTGAAATGGTGCCGATTGGCAGTATGGTGAAAATCACGACCACCTACGGGCCGGATCCGGTGATCCGCTACAATGGCTACCCGGCGGCAGACCTGATTGGCGATGCCGACCCGCGCGTGCTCTCATCTGCGCAGGCGATGACGCAGCTGGACGCGATGTCTAAGCAGATCCTGCCAAACGGGATGAACATTGAATGGACGGACCTGAGCTTCCAGCAGGCGACGCAGGGCAATACGGCGCTGATCGTCTTCCCGGTCGCGGTTCTGCTGGCGTTCCTGGTGCTGGCGGCGCTGTATGAAAGCTGGACGCTGCCGCTGGCGGTGATCCTCATCGTGCCGATGACCATGCTCTCCGCGCTGTTTGGCGTCTGGCTGACCGGTGGCGATAACAACGTGTTCGTGCAGGTGGGGCTGGTGGTACTGATGGGGCTGGCGTGTAAAAACGCGATTCTTATCGTGGAGTTTGCCCGCGAGCTGGAAATTCAGGGCAAAGGCATTATGGAGGCCGCGCTGGAGGCGTGCCGCCTGCGTTTACGCCCGATTGTGATGACCTCCATCGCCTTTATTGCCGGGACCATTCCGCTGATCCTCGGACACGGCGCGGGCGCAGAAGTGCGTGGCGTCACCGGGATTACGGTGTTCTCCGGGATGCTGGGCGTGACGCTGTTTGGTCTGTTCCTGACGCCGGTGTTCTACGTGACGCTGCGTAAGTTGGTGACGCGCGGGAAAAAAGAGGAAAGGGACGTTCTGCCTGCGTAGGGACGCTGTAGATAATAAAAACCGCCTTCATGGCAAGGCGGTTTTTTTTGCACTCAATGAAAGTTAAAGGGCTTCTTTATATTTGGCGATAAGTTCAGGCACCGGATCGCAGCCGCTGGTATCGGCTTTTTTCACTTCTTCCAGCGCGCTTGCCACAGTATGGCGGGCTAATACCGCTAACGAAGCCTCCTCGGCTTCTTCGGATATTGATTTGAAGTACCAGCAGGCGTTAGCGCTGACCACACAGCGGGCCGGCACGTCAGGGCGCGAGGCCCACAGCTTTTTATCTTCAATAACCGAAAGGTAGATGTCGCGCAGGGTGATCTCTTCCGGCGGGCGACCAAGATGAATGGAGCCGTTACGGCCAAGCGTTGAGACGATAATGCCGTCACGCGTCAGCGGTACCATCAATTTACGGATGAAGCTCGGGTTCGCTTCCAGGCCGTAGGCCAGAATTGCACTCGTCGAACGTTCACCCAATTGCTCCGCCATCGCTACGCTGAGAACCATCTGCAAAGCTGTCGGGAAGCGGTAATCTAACATTTTTGTATCCTGGGTTGCGGTGAATCTTGTTCTTTTTGGCACCGCAGAGGTGAATAAGCAATAAACAACAATATAACAAATACGGTAATTATTTTGAAGCAATCTGCGGCATTTGCGATCAAACCCCCTGTTCTGGTTTAGCTAAACGTGCGGTCCGGGAAGTCAACCGTCTCCACGACTTCTGGTTAAGTGCTCAACTCAGCGGGCGTTTCTCTGCTCACGGTGAAGCGGGTGATAGCCCAATATCGGATTTATCTAAAGCTCCATTGTGCTGTAATGACAAATACAGAGGGGATGATTAGACCCACATCCATTCCAAAATAAGAGGTAAAATTATACTGGAACCCATGATAAATGTACGGAGAGAACCCTATACCTGTTACTTTTTTAAAATCATGGTACGAACCATGGTCGCCACAATCGTCGAAAGTATCAAAGAAAAATTCACCTACATATCCATAGATTCCCTTAAAAACCCAACCGTTATCCCATCCAGCCCAGTCTCTTCTAACGCCGGCAGCCAGACATCTGTCATTAAAGCTGTTTTTCATTGTGCCGAGCACAACGCTATATTTCGACGTGTCCGAGAATTTCCTCTCTACGGATACAAACTTATTTTCAAAGTTCTCTGTGTATTGTCCGTGATTATGTGTCAGATGATAAACGTATGAGCCAGTGTTAATTGAGTACAAATTTATTTCATCTGCAGAGCAATGCAATGTAACCAGATAAAAACTTCCGCACCACAGCCATGTGGGGTGTCTTTTCCGAACTGTCTGCTTATGTGGAATATTATACATACTTGCTCACTTTGGCTAACGTACTGAATTTAAAGGGGCTAGTTTCGGCATGCAACTGTACAAACTCTAGCATATATACAGGGAATTGAGATGCTCACGTCACTTGTTGGGGGTTACAGAACCTGTCAGCAAACCATTCCTCACGCTCTTATAACCAGTCAGAACGTTGGCTGCCTCAGTCCGGAGCATTTAAATACCAGAGGCTTACTGAGAAGTGTGCCAACATTACGTGGGTAATATTTATATCCGGAGAATAACGTGTTCGGAAAAGTTTTATTAAACTACATGCCAGGGTTACAAAATTTGTTAGCCTACGATAAAAGCTGGCTAAAACAGGATGTTAAAGCCGGGTTATCCGTGGCGGCTGTCGCGCTACCCGTTGCTATTGCGTATGCTGAGCTGGCGGGGGTTGGGGCAATAGTGGGGCTCTATTCCTGCGTTTTACCGATGATAGCGTATGCACTGTTTGGTTCTTCACGTCAGCTTATCGTCGGCCCTGATGCCACGACCTGCGCGGTGATTGCGGCCGTCGTGTTTCCTCTTTCTGCGGGTAATCCCGAACTGCACTGGCAACTGACAATCATCATGACATTGATGATGGGCGGATGGTGCCTGCTTGCCAGTAAGTTTCGCCTGGGCGCACTTGCCGATCTGCTTTCTCATCCCATTCTTACGGGTTTGCTTAATGGCGTAGCCGTGACGATTATTGTCGGGCAATTAGGCAAGGTTTTGGGGATCAAGCTAGATGAAGCGCAGGTTATTGAGAAAATAATGGCCTTGCCAGGCCGACTTTCGGAAAGCCATTTATTAACCGTAGGGATATCACTCTTAACGTTAATTATTTTAATGGTTATTAAAACGTATCGCAGCCAGTGGCCAGCACCGTTGATTGCCATTGTGCTGACAACGGCACTGGTGTGGGCGACGTCCGCGCAGCAGTATGGTATCGCCACGATTGGGGGAGACGGTTTCCAGCCTGGTTTACCCGTCGTTCACTGGGGAGCGTTCCAGCCCGGTCCGATGCGTGATTTAGTGATCCCGGCGCTGAACCTGGCTTTGGTCAGTTTTGTTAGTCTAATGCTGACCGCCCGCAGTTTTGCCGCGAAAAATGGCTATGAAATTAATGCTGATGCTGAGTTCAGAGCGCTGGGTATTGCGAACATTATGTCTGGGTTATCTCAGGGGTTTGCTATCAGTGGCGCCGATTCCCGGACCGCGGTTAATGATTCAGTTGGAGGGAAAAGTCAGCTGGTTTCCGTAATCGCAGCCTTACTCATCGGTATCGTCGTGGTATTTTTCACTCAGCCATTACAATTTATTCCGGTATCTGCATTAGGTATTGTTCTGATGTACGCATCCTGGTCATTGATTGATTTACGTGGATTATGGAACCTGAGGCGCAGAAATAAACAGGCATTTCGTCTGGCCTTCTTTACCTTTGGCTGCGTTTTAATTATCGGCGTTATCCAGGGGATCGGCCTTGCGGTGTTGCTTGGCCTGTTACAGTTCCTTCGTACAGTGTTTCGTCCCTCAGAGCACCTGCTGGGCACTGACGAAGATGGAATGATTCACTCATTAGGAAATACTAACGATATTAAAATGGTCCCGGGTGTGCTGATGTATCGATTTAATTCACCGTTGACCTATTTTAATGTGGCTTATTTTAAGCGTCGGGTATTAAACCTGGTTGATGGTGCAGCCATACAACCTAAATGGGTGGTCATTGATGCCGTTGCTTGCTTCACCTATTCAGACATCAGCGTTCTGGCAACCATTAATGAGTTAAAGCGCGACCTGAAAGGTCGACAGATTAAATTAATCCTTGCGGGCAGAAAAACGGAATTAACGCGCTGGTTTAAAGACAGTCGGCCAACGATGAATGACGAAGACATGATTCTTGCGCCAGACCTCTATCTCGCGCTTCGGTTCATTCAAAGTAAAGAGAGTGCGAGTGAATCAGGTGGAGAGGCATAAGAAGTTAAAGGCTTGCCCGCCAACTGCGAGCAAGCCACCCGCCTTAGCGATACAGCGTCTTTTCCGCAACCGGAATAAGCAGCCCGGAGCGCCAGTCCGCGAGTGTCAGCTGCGCAAGCCTGCCCAGCGCGGTATAAAACGGATGCCCGGCGTTGTCGACAAATACCGACAGGAAACGGGTGCTCCACGGCAGCAGGTGCCACGCCAAAAGCTGAGCGCACTCCAACTCGCGGCCATTCTCGGCCAGCCACGCTGCCAGCAGCAGCAGCGTTCCGATATGATCTTCCGGTTCATTCTGCTGCATCTCAAACGCGATATTGTTCTCGCGCATCCACTGGCGCAGCGCGAGGGTCGAGTCGCCAAACAGCACGGATTCGCGGTCCAGCCAGACGGATCCCCAGGGCGGAGCGGGCAGGGCGTAAGGGCCAATAAACAGCCTTTGCCAGGCGTCCGTCAGCGGCTCATCGGAAGATGAGGCAAACGTATCGGCAACGGGCTGCAGCGTTTCCGGCGGCAGGGGCCAGTCCTGAACCCATTCGCCCGCGGTAAGGGCTTGCACCAGCGGCGCGGCCTGCTCGCTGTCTGGCGCGAAATAAAACAGCGCACCCAGCACCCGGGCGCTGAACGCGAACGATTCACGATGTGAGACGTCTTTCATTAAATCTTCCTTGCCTGCGCGGAGGGTGTCCGCGTGACTGAGTTAACCAATAATACTGACCATAGAATAAACCACTGTCACGCAATTCACCCGCTACACCTTCTCGATCTGCACCAGATTGGTGTGCTGCGGGTTGCCTTTTGCCAGCGGTGAAGGGCGGTGCGTGGTCAGAGTGTTGATGCATGACCCGTGGTCGATACGATCGCCACTCATATTGGCATCGTGCCAGGCACCCTGACCCATGGCGCTCACGCCGGGCATGATGCGCGGCGTGACTTTCGCTTCAATTCTCACCTCACCGCGGTCGTTAAAGACGCGCACCGTATCTCCGTTTTTAATGCCGCGTTTTTCGGCATCAACAGGATTAAGCCAGATCTCCTGGCGGCAGGCCGCTTTCAGCACGTCGACGTTACCGTAGCTCGAGTGGGTACGGGCCTTAAAGTGGAAACCGAACAGCTGCAGCGGGAACTGCGCGCGCTCGGGCGCATCCCATCCGTCGAAGGTTGATGCGTAGACGGGCAGCGGGCTGATGGTCTCATCTTTTTCCAGCTCCCAGGTGGCAGCAATCTCCGCCAGCTTGCTGGAGTAAATTTCAATCTTACCCGACGGCGTTTTCAGCGGGTTCGCTTCCGGATTTTCACGGAATTTTTTATAGGCCACAAAGTGGCCGTTCGGATCCTTGCGCTTGTAAATGCCCATTTTTTTCAGCTCGTCATAGGACGGCAGTTTAGGATCTTTTTCGAGCATTTTGGCATACAGGTACTGCAGCCACTGTTCCTGCGTCCGTCCTTCGGTAAATTTCTGATGGATATCCGGCCCGAGGCGTTTCGCTACTTCGCTCATGATCCAGTAGATCGGCTTACGCTCGAACTTCGGCGCGGTCACGGGCTGAAGGAATATCAGGTAGCCCATATTGCCCGCATAATCGTTAGGAATGATGTCTTCCTGCTCGACAGTCATCAGGTCCGGCAGCACGATATCGGCGTACTTCGCTGACGACGTCATGAAGTTGTCGATGACGACAATCATTTCGCACTTGCTTTCATCCTGCAGGATTTCGTGGGTTTTATTGATATCCGAGTGCTGGTTGATGATGGTATTGCCCGCGTAGTTCCAGATGAACTTAATGGGCACGTCCAGCTTATCCTTGCCGCGCACGCCGTCGCGCAGGGCGGTCATCTCCGGCCCGCGGGCGATGGCGTCCGTCCAGCTGAAGCAGGAGATTTGGGTTTTGACCGGGTTATCCGGTAGCGGCATACGTTCAATGGTGATGGTGTAGGTTGACTCACGCGCGCCGCTGTTACCGCCGTTGATGCCCACGTTTCCGGTGAGGATAGGCAGCATGGCAATGGCGCGGGACGTCAGCTCGCCGTTCGCCTGGCGTTGTGGTCCCCAGCCCTGGCAGATGTAGGCCGGTTTTGCAGAGCCAATTTCGCGGGCAAGCTTGATGATGCGATCCGCGGGAATGCCGGTGATGCGTGAGGCCCACTCCGGCGTTTTAGCCGTGTTGTCATCACCCTGGCCGAGAATGTACGCTTTGTAGTGGCCGTTAGCAGGCGCGCCTTCTGGCAGCGTTTTTTCGTCATAGCCAACGCAGTATTTATCCAGGAACGGCTGATCGACCAGGTTTTCATCGATCAAGACCCAGGCGATCCCCGCTACCAGCGCGGCATCGGTACCCGGACGGATCGGGATCCATTCATCTTCGCGTCCGGCTGCCGTATCGGTATAGCGCGGGTCGATAACGATCATGCGCGCGTTGGAGCGTTCGCGAGCCTGCTCCAGATAATACGTAATCCCGCCGCCGCTCATGCGCGTTTCCGCCGGATTATTGCCGAACATCACCACCAGTTTGGTGTTTTCAATATCCGAGGTGCTGTTGCCGTCGTTACTGCCGTAGGTGTAGGGCATGGCGCAGGCGATTTGCGCTGTGCTGTAGGTGCCGTAGTGGCTCAGGAAACCGCCGTAGCAGTTCATCAGGCGCGCCACCAGCGAAGCGTAAGGGGAGGAGCGGGTGATATTGCCGCCGACAATCCCGGAAGAGTAGTTAATATACACCGCTTCGTTGCCGTATTTGTCGACCACGTCTTTGAGGCTGGCGGTGATGATGTTCAGCGCTTCATCCCATGTGATGCGCTCAAACTTGCCTTCGCCGCGTTTGCCCACGCGTTTCATCGGGTAGTTCAGGCGGTCGGGGTGATTGATCCGACGGCGAATTGAACGTCCGCGCAGGCAGGCGCGCACCTGATGGTTACCGTAAATATCCTCGCCGGTGTTATCCGTTTCGACCCAGTACACTTCCTCGTCACGGACGTGCAGACGCAGCGCACAGCGGCTGCCGCAGTTGACAGAGCAGGCGCCCCAGACCACTTTATCTTCAGAAGGCTGAACGGCGTCCTTCACCGCCGCGGCGGCGCTTCTTAAACCAAAAGGAAGCGAGATCCCACCAGCGGCAAGCGCCAGAGAACCTATTGCCGTAGATTTCACGAGAGTTCGACGGCTAATCCCGCCGTGATGTTCAATATCGGACATGGCTCACCCCATCATTATAATTGCGTATTATTTTTCCCGAAATGATAACCGGGCTAATGATGGGGTGAGTGTTACTGATTTGGGGGTATTAAATCTTAATCCTTATCAAATCAAAGGGGATTGAGGGTAAATTACTGGGCGTCAGCAGCCCCGTTGCCTGTACGCGTATACAAAATTTTAAAGGTGTCGTTGGCGCAATGGCCCACCACCTGCGTGCCCGCCTGGTCTGCCTGGTCGTTCGGCACAATGCTCAGCGTAAAACCTGATTCAGGCACGCCGTTGTTGATAATTTTCTGCTGAATGTCGCTTTTCACGCGCTCGCAGGAATCCGGTGCCGCCAGCGCGGCCGTTGAGGCACTCATTAACAGCAGGGCGGTAATCCAGGGTAGCCGTTTCATCATGTCGCTCCTTTTCTCTGTGTAGAGATTAATTTTAGCAGGCTTCGTGTAAACAACTGTATTTGCTAATATGATTGGGAATAATCTCCCTGTACGGTAATAAATGTGAAGAAATACGCAGCGATAACGCTACTGGCAGCAACACTGGTGGGGTGCGATAACAGCTCCGCGCCGCTGTCGTTTACGCCCGAGATGGCGAGTTTTTCGAACGAATTTGATTTTGACCCGCTGCGCGGCCCGGTCAAAGACTTTACCCAGACCTTGTTCAACGAGAAGGGTGAAGTGTCCAAACGGGTCACCGGCACCGTGTCAACGGAAGGCTGTTTCGATACCCTTGAGCTGCACGACCTTGAGGCGAACACCGGCGTGGCGCTGGTGCTGGATGCCAATTACTATCTTGATGCGGAAACCCAGCAGCGCAAAGTGAAGCTGCAGGGGAAATGCCAGCTGGCCGAACTGCCGTCAGCCGGGGTGACGTGGGATACCGACGACAACGGTTTTGTGGTGGCGGCGCACGGCAAAGAGATGGAAGTGAAGTATCGCTACGATGCGGATGGCTACCCGCTGGGCAAAACCACCGTCTCCGGAGATCGGCATCTGTCCGTTCAGTCGACGCCGTCTAAAGACGTTCGCAAAAGAATGGATTACTCGGCAGTGAGCATGCTGAACGACAAGCCGCTCGGTAACGTCAAGCAAAGCTGCGATTACGATCGACACAATAACCCGGTGAGCTGCGATCTAACGATCACCGATGATAGCGTCAAACCCGCCGTTGAGCGCAAATACACCATCAAAAACACGATTGAATACTACTGAGAATAAAACCGCGCAGATTACTGCGCGGTCGGTTTCAGCAGGCTGGCGCCTGACGGCTTGTGCCCGGCCAGGTGCTGATGCTGGAAGATGCACATGCGAATGGTATTGCGGTATTCGCCGTTGATAAAGAACTCGTGAATCAGCTCGCCTTCCACCATAAAGCCCAGCTTGCGGTAGATATGGATCGCTTTCTCGTTCTCTTTATCCACAATCAGGTAAAGCTTGTAGAGATTCAGAACGTTGAATCCGTAATCCATTGCCAGCTTTGCTGCCCTTGAGGCAAGGCCTTTTCCCTGATGCTCAGGGGAGATGATGATCTGAAACTCCGCCCGGCGGTGAACGTGGTTGATCTCAACCAGCTCCACAAGACCGGCTTTTTCGCCTTCACACTCCACAACAAAACGACGTTCACTTTGATCGTGAATGTGCTTATCGTAGAGATCGGACAGTTCAACAAAGGCCTCGTAAGGCTCTTCGAACCAGTAGCGCATTACGCTGGCGTTATTGTCGAGCTGGTGGACGAAGCGCAGGTCTTCACGCTCCAGCGGACGGAGTTTAACGTCGCAGGATACCGACATTACGGGGCTACCGTGCGGCCAGTGCGGCGATCCAGACAGCGCAGGGTGTTAGGCTCCCAGTAGGCGTTGACGTTTGCACTTTGCTGACACTTATCGCGCGCGTCAAAAGCGACGTCTTCTTTGTCCCACTCTTTTTCAGCACGTTTGTTGACCTTCTGACGAAGGTTACGGGTGTCATTCCATTGTTCTTTGTCCATGGCGGCGTTCTGGCGGCTTTGCGCGCTGTCACCAGACTCAATAATGAGCTTGCTGGTTTCCGCTGTCGCAGAGGTGGCAAAGGCGAACGATGACAGCGCCAGCAGGGCTGTCAGACAAAGGCGTTTGCTTAATGTGGTCATAGCGTTTCCTTTTAAACGGGTGCAGATAATCAAGTTACCCCGAACAGATTCTACACCAAAGCGAAATGACGTCATACCCGCAGGGCAAGTATGGAAAACTAAAGGGTATCATCAGGTATGATGGTTAAATAAATCCTCATCTGACGTGAAATATGCTTAAAACGACGCTGCTTTTTTTTGCCACCGCGCTTTGCGAAATCATCGGCTGCTTCCTGCCCTGGCTCTGGCTGAAGAAGGAGGGAAGCGCACTGTTGCTGATCCCGGCGGGCGTCGCGCTGGCCCTGTTTGTCTGGCTGCTAACGCTGCATCCGGCTGCGAGCGGCCGAGTCTACGCCGCTTACGGTGGCGTCTATGTCTGCACGGCGCTGCTGTGGCTACGCGTGGTGGACGGCGTCAAGCTCAGCGCATACGACTGGGCCGGCGCGCTGATTGCCCTGTGCGGCATGCTGATTATTGTGGCGGGATGGGGACGGGCCTGAGTCCCCGGTTTTTGTGATCGTTAGCTGATTTCATGATCATTATACTTGTATGGTAGTAGTGTAGTTGCGTAAATTTCCAGCATCACAACGAACGATGTAAGGAAAGGAATTATGAAGATTGTCGCGGCTGACGTGTTTGTTACCTGCCCGGGGCGGAACTTTGTCACCCTTAAAATCACCACCGACGAGGGGATTGTCGGCCTCGGTGACGCTACGCTGAACGGGCGTGAACTCTCCGTTGCTTCCTACCTGAAAGACCACCTTTGCCCGCAGCTGATTGGCCGCGATGCGCACCGCATCGAAGACATATGGCAGTTTTTCTATAAGGGCGCCTACTGGCGTCGTGGACCGGTCACCATGTCGGCTATCTCCGCCGTGGACATGGCGCTGTGGGACATCAAAGCCAAAGCGGCCAACATGCCGCTCTACCAGATGCTGGGCGGCGCATCCCGCGATGGCGTGATGGTTTACTGCCACACGACCGGTCACACCATTGACGACGTGCTGGAAGATTACGCCCGCCATAAAGAGATGGGCTTCAAGGCTATCCGCGTGCAGTGCGGCGTGCCGGGCATGAAAACCACCTACGGCATGGCCAAAGGGAAAGGGTTGGCCTACGAGCCTGCGACCAAAGGCGACTGGCCAGAAGAGCAGCTGTGGTCCACCGAAAAATACCTCGACTTCACGCCGAAGCTGTTCGACGCGGTGCGCAGTAAATTTGGTTTTAATGAACATCTCCTGCACGACATGCACCACCGCCTGACGCCAATCGAAGCGGCGCGTTTCGGCAAGAGCATCGAAGCGTATCGCATGTTCTGGATGGAAGATCCAACGCCTGCGGAAAACCAGGCCTGCTTCCGGCTGATCCGCCAGCATACCGTCACGCCAATTGCGGTGGGGGAAGTGTTTAACAGCATCTGGGACTGCAAGCAGCTCATCGAAGAGCAGCTCATCGACTATATTCGCACCACCATTACCCACGCGGGCGGGATCACCGGGATGCGTCGCATCGCGGACTTCGCCTCGCTCTACCAGGTGCGAACCGGCTCGCACGGTCCGTCGGATCTCTCGCCTGTATGCCACGCCGCCGCGCTGCATTTCGACCTGTGGGTGCCGAACTTTGGCGTCCAGGAATATATGGGCTATTCCGAACAGATGCTGGAGGTCTTCCCGCACAGCTGGCGCTTTGATAGCGGCTATATGCATCCGGGCGACAAGCCGGGGCTGGGCATCGAGTTTGATGAAAAACTGGCGGCGAAATACCCCTACGATCCGGCCTATCTGCCGGTGGCCCGTCTTGAAGACGGCACGCTGTGGAACTGGTAAACGAGGAGCGAACGATGAAAAGCGTAGTGATTCAACAGCCGAACGAACTGGTGATTGAAGAGCGGCCACTTCCGGAGCCAGCCCCTGGTGAAGTGCGTGTCAAAATTAAGCTGGCGGGGATCTGCGGTTCAGACAGCCACATCTATCGCGGCCATAACCCGTTTGCGAAGTATCCGCGCGTGATCGGTCATGAGTTCTTTGGCGCGATCGACGCCGTGGGCGAGGGTGTCGACAATGCCCGTCTGGGCCAGCGCGTCTCGGTCGATCCGGTGATCAGCTGCGGGCACTGCTATCCGTGTTCCGTCGGAAAACCGAACGTCTGCACCTCGCTGGTGGTGCTGGGCGTACACCGCGACGGGGGCTTCAGCGAATACGCGGCGGTACCGGCTAAAAATGCCTGGCCCATCCCGGATGACATTCCTGATAAACACGCCGTCATGGTTGAGCCCTTCACCATCGCCGCCAACGTGACGGGGCAGGCCAGTCCCACCGAGCAGGACGTCGCGCTGATTTACGGCGCAGGGCCGATGGGGCTGGTCACCGTGCAGGCGCTGAAGGGCGTCTATAAGGTGAAGCAGGTTATCGTGGTTGATCGCATTGACGAACGTCTGAAAATGGCCCAGCGCAGCGGCGCGGACTGGGTGTTGAATAACGGCGAGCAGTCGCTGCAGGCCGCGTTGGAAGAAAGGGGCATCAAACCGACGTTAATCATTGATGCCGCCTGTCATCCTGCGATTTTGCAGGAAGCGATTACCCTGGCCTCACCGGCGGCGCGCATCGTGCTGATGGGCTTCTCCAGCGAGCCGAGCCAGATTGTCCAGCAGGGTATCACCGGCAAAGAGCTGGCAATCTTCTCCTCGCGCCTCAATGCCAACAAATTCCCGGTCGTCATCGACTGGCTGAAAAAAGGGCTGATCGACCCTGAAAAACTGATCACCCATACCTTTGACTATCACCATGTAACAGACGCCATTGAACTGTTTGAGAAGGACCAGCGGCAGTGCTGCAAAGTCTTGCTCACGTTCGGTCAATAATCATTTACGCGGTTAAGAGCCTGCGCAGACAGGCTCTATGTGGTACGCATCTTACCCTTCAGAGATAGCCATTATGACGCAAGCACAACCTCAAAGAACCACCTCAGATCTGGTGAAAGCCGCCGTTTCCGGCTGGCTGGGCACCGCCCTGGAGTTTATGGACTTTCAGCTTTACTCGCTGGGGGCGGCCCTGGTCTTTCACGAGATTTTCTTCCCGGAACAGTCAGCCGCGATGGCGCTGATCCTGGCGATGGGCACCTACGGCGCAGGCTACATAGCACGTATTGTCGGCGCTTTTATCTTCGGCAGAATGGGCGACAGCATTGGCCGTAAGAAGGTGCTGTTTATCACCATCACCATGATGGGGATCTGCACCACGCTGATTGGCGTCCTGCCCACCTATGAACAGATCGGGATTTTTGCTCCGGTTCTGCTGGTGACGCTGCGTATTATTCAGGGCCTGGGCGCCGGGGCTGAGATCTCCGGGGCCGGGACCATGCTGGCGGAGTACGCGCCGAAAGGGAAGCGCGGCATCATCTCCTCGCTGGTGGCGATGGGAACGAACTGCGGGACGCTGAGCGCAACGGCGATTTGGGCCGTGATGTTCTTTGCCCTTGACCGTGAAGAGCTGATAGCCTGGGGCTGGCGCGTGCCGTTCCTCGCCAGCGTCGTGGTGATGATCTTTGCCATCTGGCTGCGTATGAACCTCAAGGAGAGCCCGGTATTTGAGAAAGTGAACGATGCACAAACCGCGCAGCCGGACACGTCGCTGGGTTCAATGGTGAAAAGTAAATCCTTCTGGCTGGCGACCGGCCTGCGTTTCGGCCAGGCCGGCAACTCGGGTCTGATCCAGACGTTCCTCGCAGGTTATCTCGTTCAGACGCTGCTGTTCGATAAGGCCATTCCTACCGATGCGCTGATGATCAGCTCCATTCTCGGGTTTATCTCCATTCCGCTGCTGGGCTGGCTTTCCGATAAAGTAGGGCGCCGTCTGCCGTACATTATCCTCAATATCTCCGCCATTCTTCTCGCATACCCGATGCTGTCGATCATCGTCGATAAGAGCTATGCGCCGGGGACGATCATGCTCTCTATCATCGTTATTCATAACTTTGCCGTGCTGGGGCTGTTTGCGCTGGAAAATATCACCATGGCGGAGATGTTTGGCTCGCGAAATCGCTTTACCCGTATGGCTATCTCGAAAGAGGCGGGTGGTCTGGTGGCGGTGGGCTTTGGTCCGGTACTGGCGGGTATATTCTGCAATATGACCGGCACCTGGTGGCCGATTGTCGCCATGATGGTGGCCTATTCCGTGATTGGGCTGGTCTCGGCGATCCTGATGCCGGAAGTGCGCGACCGTGATTTGAGCGCAGCGCATGATGCAGCCGAGTCTGCGCCAAAAGAGACGGTCGGTTATGGCGCTGTCTCCTCGCGACGCTAGTGGTTTATAGCTTGCGCGACATGTCACACAACTTTGTTTTTATGTCACACCACATGACCAAAAGTTAATATAAATCAAAATATCAAACGGCAGTATCAGTATGGTTGATGGCAGTTACTTTTTTACTCCAACTGCCATTCTAGTTGGTGTAGTCAGCAGGCGCTGCCGCTTCAGAAGGCGCGGCAGCGATCCACGGCTTTCTAATTAACGAGTCTTAATCATGGAAAATACCTTATTACAGGCCAACGCGACGCTGCCTCTTTACGATCGCGATAGCCTTAAAGCACGCATTGTACATTTAGGCTTTGGCGCATTTCACCGCGCGCATCAGGCGGTGTATGCCGACATTCTCGCCGCCGAACACGGCAGCGGCTGGGGCTACTGTGAGGTTAACCTGATTGGCGGCGAGCAGCAGATTGCCGATCTGAACGCGCAGGATAATCTTTATACCGTGGCGGAGATGTCTGCCGATGCATGGACATCCCGCGTGGTTGGCGTGGTCAAAAAGGCGCTGCATGCGCAGGTTGACGGGCTGGAGAGCGTGCTGGCGGCGATGTGCGAACCGCAGGTGGCAATTGTCTCGCTGACCATCACCGAGAAAGGGTACTGTCACTCACCGGCGACCGGACAACTGATGCTCGATCACCCGTTTATCGTCGCCGATCTGCAAAACCCGCACCAGCCGAAATCCGCGCCGGGCGTGGTGGTGGAAGCGCTGGCGCGTCGCAAAGCGGCGGGTCTGCCTGCGTTTAGCGTGATGTCCTGCGATAACATGCCGGAGAACGGCCACGTGATGCGCAATGTGACCTGCGCTTACGCCCGGGCGGTAGACGGCGAGCTGGCGGACTGGATCGAGGCTAACGTCACCTTCCCGTCAACCATGGTGGATCGCATCGTGCCCGCGGTTACGCCCGATACGCTGGATAAAATCGAACGGCTGACCGGCGTGCGCGATCCGGCGGCGGTCGCCTGTGAACCGTTCCGCCAGTGGGTGATCGAGGATAACTTTGTGGCAGGACGTCCCGAGTGGGAAAAGGCTGGAGCCGAGCTGGTGTCAGACGTGATCCCGTTTGAAGAGATGAAGCTGCGCATGCTCAACGGCAGCCACTCGTTCCTGGCGTACCTGGGCTATCTGGCGGGCTATCAGCATATCAACGACTGTATGGAAGATAAGAACTACCGCCTCGCCGCGCACGCGCTGATGCTTAGCGAGCAGGCACCTACGCTGAAGGTCAAAGGCGTCGATTTAGGACGCTATGCCGATCTCCTGATTGCCCGCTACAGCAACCCGGCCCTCCGCCATCGGACATGGCAAATCGCGATGGACGGCAGCCAGAAGCTCCCGCAGCGTATGCTGGACTCCGTGCGCTGGCACCTGGTGCACCAGAAACCTTTCCCGCTGCTGGCGCTGGGCGTGGCAGGGTGGATGCGTTATGTCGGCGGCGTGGACGAGCAGGGTAACGCCATCGACGTGAGCGATCCGCAGCTGGCGGTGATTCAGGCGGCGGTGAAGGGAAGTGCGGAAGGGGAAGGCCGGGTCAAGGCGCTGCTCGGCATTGAGGCCATCTTTGGTAAGGAGTTACCGCAGGAGCCGCGCTTTGTTGCTGCGGTGATGACCGCGTACCAGTCGTTGCTGCAAAAGGGTGCGAAAGCGACCGTCGCGCAGTACGCGTCTCAACGGTAATTCAGCACATGCCGCCGTTCGCGGCGGCATGTCTGCACACCGTTTAGTGCATCCCCAGGCGAATCAGCTCAATCGGCTCGAACTTACCTTCGCATCCTTCCACTTCAACCGTTTTGCTGCGGCGTACCTGTGCGGCATCCAGCCCGTCGCTGTGGATCGCTTTAATCACGCCAGTTTTGCCCGTGCCGCTAATCATGACGCGGCTGCCGGTGGTGATTGCATTGCGGTTACGGTCGTATGTCATCATGGTATTTTCTCCTCTCTAACCTGTTCGTTACGGCGTTATTTCAGGGTTGCCGTTCACGGAGCATATAAATACGCCTGTCTGCATCACATGTTTTTGTTTTTGATCAAACTCACACTTTTTTCTTTATTGTGTAAGGCGCTGACCGTTCAAGACAGCAATTTACAAAGTGGACCTTTATTTTCATTCATTGATAGTTTCAGCAGGGAAGCGTTGAGGGTTGGTTTATATTCCCGGTGCCATTCTGGGTACAGGAAATAACCCTTTTATCAAAATAAGGAGTCAGGCTTATGTATAAGAAGATTTTGATGCCTGTTGATGTGTTTGAAATGGATTTGAGCGACAAAGCGGTTCGCCACGCGGCAAACCTTGCGAAGGCGGAGGGTGCCTCGATTACCCTGGTCAATATTCTGCCGGCCAGCAGTCGCTCCCTGCTGCGCGGATTTAACGCCGATATTAAAAAGTTCGAAGAATATATGACTGAGGAGTCCGGGAAGAAAATGAACGCGTTAAAAAGACTGTTCGATATCTCGCCGGAGAAAATTGACAGCCTGGTACGCTTTGGCAACGTCCGGGATGAAATTATCAGGCTGAGTAAGGAAGGGGAATATGACGTGATCGTCATCGGATCGAAAAATCCGGGCATCACCACCCATCTGCTGGGGTCAAATGCGGAATCTATCCTGCGCTACGCCACTATTCCGGTGTTGGTCGTTCGCTAAACCTATCGCCGCACCCGAAAGGGGCGGCGAATATTACTCTTCGCTAAACCACTCGCTATTTTCCTGACGAATCAGCTGCACGGATTCGCTGATTTCCTGCAGATGCAGCGTCATCGCTTTTTCCACTCCGTCCGGGTCGCGTTTTTCCAGGGCGCTGAAAATATCATGATGCTGTCGGAGCAGCATTTCCGGCGGGGAGACGTGATCGAGGCTCATGTAGCGCACGCGGTCAATGGTAGCCTTGATGTTTTCGATGGTGTCCCAGGCCAGCTGGCAATCCGCAATCTGCGCCAGTTTCTGGTGGAATTCATCATCAAGCTGGAAGAAATCGTTCAACTGCTTACGGTCAATCGCAATCCGCTGCTGGTGCAGGTTCTGCTCCAGCTGGTAACACTGGTTGTCGTTGATAAGCGTTGCGGCACGGCGCGCCACCGCGCATTCAATGGCCTGGCGAACAAAACAGCCGTTGCGTACCTGAGAGAGTGAAATTTTGTTCACGTAGCTGCCGCGCTGCGGGCGGATCTGAATCAGACCGTTTTCCGCAAGCTTAATAAACGCTTCACGCACCGGCTGACGGGAAACGTCAAAACGCACGGAGACCTCTTTTTCAGAAAGCGGCGTTCCCGGTGGGATCAGGCAATGGACAATATCACGTCGCAAAATGCGATAGATTTGCTGGTTAACGGGCTGGGTGGGATTGAGTTGCGATTCAGCGGCCATGAGTTGTCATTTCTCAGAGAGTTAGCCTGAACATACTACCATTCTTTTATAAACCGAAACAGACCCGGCCCGCAGGCCGGGAAGGGCTGCGTTAGCCACGATGGACGCTAAGTCCGGCAAAACTCTGGCTGACTGGCATCATTTCCACGGTATTGATGTTGACGTGTTTTGGCAGCGTCGCCACCCACCAGACCGTTTCGGTGACATCTTCTGGCGTCAGCGCGTTTGCATTTTCGTAGGTCTTGCCCGCCTTTGCGTCATCGCCCTTGAAACGCACGTTGGAGAACTCGGTGCCGCCCACCAGGCCTGGTTCGATATCGGTGACGCGAATGGCGGTGCCGTGCAGATCGGTCCGCAGATTAAGGCTGAACTGGCGGACAAATGCTTTCGTTGCGCCATACACGTTGCCGCCCGCGTAAGGCCAGCTCCCGGCGGTGGAACCGATATTGATGATGTGGCCGCGGTTGCGCTCGACCATGCCCGGCAGCACCGCGCGGGTCATATAGACCAGCCCTTTGTTGTTGGTGTCGATCATGTTTTCCCAGTCTTCCACGCTGGCTTTGTGCGCGGGTTCCATGCCCAGCGCCAGACCGGCATTGTTGACCAGCACGTCGATGGCGCGCCACTCGGCGGGCAGGTTGGCAATCATCTCTTCAATGGCCGCGCGGTTACGCACATCCAGCTGCGCGGTCAGAATGCTGTCGCCTAATTCGTCTTTCAGCTCCTGTAAACGCTCCTGGCGGCGGCCGGTCGCAATAACCTTATGCCCGTTGGCGACGAAGCGACGCGTGATGCTTTCACCAAAACCTGCCGTTGCCCCGGTAACTAAAATAATCATCTCACTGTTCCTCAACGCTTTTTGTGTTGTACTAACATAGCACGGCCGCAGAGGGTGCGTTAAGGCAACATTTGTATGACGGCGTTGCAGGGGATGGCGGCCTGGCCTACTCTGGGAGGATACCCGTACTCAGGAGCGAAAGATGACGGCTACGAATCCCTTTTTTGAAATTAGCCTGCTGCCTTACCAGGCACCCCATTTTGATGAGATCAACGACGGCCACTATCGCCCGGCCTTTGATGAAGCCCTTCGCCAGAAGCGGGCGGACATTGACGCGATTGTCTCTCAGGCCGCTGCGCCGGACTTCACTAACACCGTGCTGGCGCTGGAGAAAAGCGGCGCCATGCTCTCGCGCGTTAGCAGCGTGTTTTTCGCCATGACTTCCGCGCACACCAATCCGTATTTACAGAAGCTGGAGGAACAGTTCTCCACCGAGCTTGCCGCGCTGGCAAACGATATCTGGCTGAATGACGCGCTATTCGCCCGCGTGGAGAGCGTCTGGCAGGACCGTGCCGCGCTGGATGCCGAATCCCGTCGGCTTGTCGAGGAGACCTGGCAGCGGTTTATTCTCGCCGGCGCGCGTCTTAATGAAACCGAAAAAGCCGAGCTGAAGGCGCTGAATACCGAGGCGGCGACCCTGACCAGCCAGTTTAACCAGCGTCTGCTGGCTGCCGATAAGACGGGCGGGCTGGTGGTGGATTACGCGCACCAGCTTGATGGGCTCAGCGCCAACGAGATTGCCGACGCGGCGCAGGCTGCCGCGGAGCGAGGGCTGAACGATCGCTGGCTGATCCCGCTCCTGAACACCACCCAGCAGCCCGCGCTTTCTGCGCTGCGAAATCGTCAGACCCGCGAAAACCTGTTCAACGCGGGCTGGACGCGCACCCAGAAAGGGGATGAAAACGATACCCGCGAGCTGATCCTGCGCCTTACGGCGCTTCGTGCGCGGCAGGCCCGCCTGCTGGGCTTTGAGGATTACGCCAGCTGGAGCACTGCCGACCAGATGGCGAAAACCCCGGACGCCGCGCTGGAATTTATGCGCGGCATTGTGCCCGCCGCCCGCGCCCGCGCAGAGCGCGAGCAGGCCGATATTCAGAAAGTCATTGATGACGAGCAGGGCAGTTTCACCGTGCAGGCCTGGGACTGGGCCTTTTATGCCGAACGCGTTCGCCAGGCAAAATATGCCCTCGATGAGTCGCAGATCAGGCCTTACTTTGCGCTCAATACCGTTCTGCAGGATGGCGTATTCTGGGCAGCCAGCCAGCTGTTTGGCATTCGCTTTGTGGAGCGCTTCGATATCCCGGTTTATCACCCGGACGTTCGGGTATGGGAAATTTTCGACCATACCGGTGAGGGCATGGCGCTGTTTTACGGCGACTACTTTGCCCGTGATTCCAAACAGGGCGGGGCATGGATGGGGAACTTCGTCGAACAATCCTTCGAGTTTGCTGCCCGTCCAGTGATCTACAACGTCTGTAACTACCAAAAACCGGCTAACGGCGGCGTCGCGCTTCTCTCCTGGGATGACGTGATCACCCTGTTCCACGAGTTCGGCCATACGCTGCACGGCCTGTTTGCCAGCCAGCGTTTCGCCACGCTCTCCGGCACCAATACGCCGCGTGATTTCGTTGAATTCCCGTCACAAATTAATGAGCACTGGGCCAGCCATCCACTGGTGTTTACCCACTACGCCCGCCATTATGAAACCGGTGAACCGATGCCGGACGCGCTGCGGGAAAGCATGCTCAACGCGACCCATTTCAACAAGGGTTATGACATGACGGAGCTGCTGGCTGCCGCGCTGCTGGACATGAACTGGCACGGCATCGGTGAGGCTGTTTCGAGCGTGGAGGATTTTGAAGCGGCAGCGTTGAAAAAAGAGGGGCTGGATCTGCCCGCCGTACCGCCGCGCTATCGCAGCAGCTATTTTGCCCATATCTTCGGCGGTGGCTACGCGGCGGGATATTACGCCTACCTGTGGACGCAAATGCTTGCAGACGACGGCTACCAGTGGTTTGTCGAGCAGGGTGGTTTGACTCGTGAAAACGGACAAAAATTCCGTGAGGCGATTTTGTCGCGCGGCAATAGTACTGATTTAGCTGAACTTTACCGGAACTGGCGCGGCCACGATCCGAAGATTGAACCGATGCTGGAAAATCGCGGGTTGAACGAATAGAGTCAGTCTCGTCAGAAAAAAGAACCGGGCTTCGCGCCCGGTTTTTTTATCTTACGACAAGCACAGGGCATTTCGCATGCCGTACCACTGCCGCAGCGTTTGAACCCAACAGATATGTCGATATATCAGGCTTGTGGGAAGCGATGATAATCAGGTCTGCATCGATCGTGTCAGCGAGCTTAAGAATCTGATCCTTAGGGGATCCCGTCACGGCGTGGGTCTGGATCTTGTCGGGAGGGATTTTGAATTGCTTAACGATTTCATCCAGCTTCGCTAAGGCCGCGCGCTGGAACTCTTTCAGCTTCGGCATTTCTACCGAGTAGGCCAGGCCTAATGATGAATAATACGGAAGCGATGGAATAACAGTAAGAAAGTGAACTTTAGCTGTGTTAAGTGCTGAATGTGCCTGGACGAAGGGGATAACCATGTGCGTCAGGCTATCTTCCGAAATGTCAATTGGAACCAAAATTGAGTTGTACATTTGACCCTCCTGAGTGTTTTTCACACAGTTCAGGTTAGACCGCTAATGTCAGGAAAACAGAGAGCAGGCTGTCATAACGGGGACAAATTTCGGCTATGTGATATTCGTGCAGTCGAACTTGCCTGCGATCTCGTCAACGTGGCGTGACGACGAACGTTTCACGAGCAGGGGCATCCGGGGATGAATCTTTTCGCCTCATGGTCCGTTTTCAGCAAAATGGCAAAGCTTCAACCGGGCGCAACGCCCGGTATCCTGGTCATATTGCGTGGCAGCTTACGGATGCCATGATTTTATTACCGCCAATATTACCCATAATCAGATCGAGTAATTTTCGGTATTCCTCCCGGGTCATTACCTCAGCCCGAATTTCGGTTTTTCCTTCAGCCTGCGCCGTAGCGGAATAAATCGCTTTCAGACCTAACGTCAACTCTTTCGCCATATTAACGACGCTCTGACGCACCGCATCTTCATGCTCATTATTGCAGGTGATCTTCAGGACATAGCATTTTTCACCTTCATGGAGCACGGGCAGTTGATTAATTCGCTGCGCGGCTTCGCGAAGCAAAATGTTGGCGCAGAGAATAATTAGGCTGGCCATGGCGGCATTCCAGAACTGACCTAATCCGCACAGCACGCCAATTCCGGCCGAGCACCACAGCGTTGTGGCGGTGTTTAAACCACGAATATTCATTCCTTCACGCATAATGACGCCTGCGCCAAGAAAGCCTATTCCGGAGACGATCTGTGCTGCGATACGCCCCGGGCTATCAGGATAAGTAGATACGGAACTTAAAATGAACACTGCCGCACCCGTGGCAACCAGTGCATTGGTACGAAGCCCGGCCATACGCTGGCGCCACTGTCTTTCCGCGCCAATAATTGCGCCCAGCAGCATCGCTGCGAGCAGATGAGAGATATAAGGGAACATCAGCCTGTCGCCTGTTAACGTTATTAAAGAATAAGCGTCAGCGCTTTGCAAAGCACATCATAACGCCATTTAAATGCTAAGCGTGTCAGGATGACGGTGGCGGAAAGAGTGAATGTGTAAAAATGAACATCGCGATGCCCCACAAATTGAGCGGTTTTACTATTTCGGGATACAATCGCTTAAAGAGGATTGCTGCCCACCGTTTAAGGTAAGCAGCGAGAAATTTGCGCTAGCTTACCTTCGTATCGACTATAAAATAACTTTCCAACGAAGGACTCCTGTGAAAATTTATTGCCAGTATAGTCAGGGCCGATAATGAGTAAAGCGAAAAAACAGCCTCCGTTATGAATTGTTTAAGTTCGAAGGGCATGTTTTTAAGACGTCATCTGATTTTCAAAAATACCCGGTATACTACATTTTCTTTTTTACAGGCGATAACAGACAAAGGCAGGCAGTATGTCTCTTCGTTCGCTGCGGGCATTATGCCTGACAAGTTTTTTCATTGCGGATGTCCGCGATGGCCTCGGTCCTTTTCTCGGTATTTTTCTGACCGAACGCCACTGGACCCCCGATGATATTGGCATTCTGATGACGGCAGGTGGGCTGGCGGGATTAATCGCTACGCTGCCGGCGGGATTCATCACCGACACCTCACGCAGCAAGCGGACGGTGCTGGCGCTGGTGTGCCTGCTCATCACCCTTAGCACGCTCCTGCTCTGGTTTAGCCAGCAGAGCGCAGTTGTCGCGGTTTCGCAAATCGTCTCCGGTATCTGCGCGGCGTTTGTCGGGCCGCTGATCGCAGGAATTACGCTGGGGCTGACCGGCCAGAGCGGGTTCAGCGCGCAGATGGGCAGAAATGAGGCTTTCAATCACGGCGGCAACTTTGTCACCGCGCTGATTGCGGGCGGCATTGCCTGGTACTGGGGCGTCGGCGGGATTTTCCTGCTGATGACCTGTACCACGCTGTTAACGCTCTGCGCGCTGCTTGCCATTCGCAGCGGAGATATCGATAACGACGCGGCGCGGGGACTCTCTTCGTCAGCGAGCGTGCCGGTTCCCGGCTTTGCCGTGCTGATTAAAAACCGGGCGCTGTTTGTGACCGGACTGACGCTGCTGCTGTTTCACCTGGCGAACGCCGCGCTGTTGCCGATGCTGAGCATGAGGGTGGCCGCGGCACCTGCCTCGATCAACCCCGGTTTGTACGCGGCGGCCACCGTCATTATCTCGCAGGCCGTGATGATCCCCGTCGCCATCTGGGTCGCCCACCGAATAGACCGCTACGGCTACTGGCGCTTGATTTTGCTGGCGCTGCTGGTGATGCCGGTGCGCGCGGGGCTGGCGGCGTCGACGGACGCGCCGTTAATGATGATCCCGGTACAAATCCTCGACGGGCTGGCCGCAGGGATCCTGGGGGTTGTGGTTCCGTCGTTTATCGTGGTGCTGCTGCGCGGAAGCGGGCACGTCAATGCCGGGCAGAGCGTGGTGATGCTGATGCAGGGGGTTGGGGCATCCATGAGCCCGGCGTTAACCGGCACGATTGCGGGTCATTACTCATTTGCAGCGGCATTCAGCGTCCTGTGCGCGATTGCGCTGGTGGCCGTCCTGATCTGGTGGTGCTTTGCGCACCGGACCTGGGAAACAGACAGTACGCCGGGTGGGGCATAGCCGCCGCCCGGCGTCACGCTTATGCCAGTTCGTTAGGGCACGCTTCGCCCCTTTCCAGCTGCTGCAGGTTACCCAGCGTGGTTTCCGAAATGCTGATCAGCGCTTCTGCAGTCAGAAATGCCTGGTGTCCGGTAAACAGCACGTTATGACAGGCGGACAGGCGGCGGAATACGTCGTCCTGAATCACATCATTAGACTTGTCTTCAAAGAACAGATCGCGTTCGTTCTCGTACACGTCCATCCCCAGCGCGCCAATTTTCTGAGTTTTCAGCGCTTCGATAGCGGCCTGAGAGTCAACCAGCCCGCCGCGGCTGGTGTTGATGATCATCACGCCATCCTTCATCTGGTCAAACGCCGCCTGGTTAAGCAGGTGGTAGTTCTCCGGCGTCAGCGGGCAGTGCAGGGAGATCACGTCAGACTGCGAGAACAGGGTTGGCAGGTCGACGTACTCCACGCCCAGATCCAGCGCCGCGGCGCTTGGGTACGGATCGAACGCCAGCAGACGCATGCCTAAGCCCTTCAGAATGCGCAGGGCAGCGACGCCGATTTTACCGGTGCCGATAACGCCCGCGGTTTTGCCGTACATGGTAAAGCCGGTCAGCCCTTCCAGCGAGAAGTTGGCGTCACGGGTACGCTGATAAGCGCGGTGAATACGACGGTTGAGCGACATCATCATGCCAATCGCATGTTCCGCCACCGCTTCCGGGGAGTACGCCGGGACGCGCACCACCTTCAGACCCAGCTCTTTCGCCGCGTCGAGGTCCACGTTATTAAAGCCCGCGCAGCGCAGGGCGATGTACTTCACCCCCTGTTTTTTCAACTCTTGCAGCACCGGCCGACTGCCGTCGTCGTTAACAAAAATACAGACGCCTTCACAGCCGTGCGCCGTTTTGGCGGTTTTTTCGGACAGCAGAAAGTCGAAAAATTCAAGCTCAAACCCGTAAGCCTCGTTAACATGTTGCAGATACTTTTTGTCGTACTGCTTTGTGCTATATACCGCGAGTTTCATAAGACTTTCTCCAGTGATTTTGCATTCACGTTAGCATGATTAAAATTATCTTACAATTTCTAAAATATTATTGAATTCAATAAGTTCTATCAATTATTCTAGAGCATCTATCCTTAAAAATGGCATTCCCTTCAACTGACTGGCTAAACATGCGACAATGATCGGCACTGCCGGCTTAATTCTTTCGCTAAATCAGGATATTAACTGCCCATGAAGGGTAAATACAAAGCCGCTCTTGCGCTTTTACTGCTGTTCATATTGTTGCCGCTGACGCTGCTGATGACGCTCGCTCAGTGGGTACCGACGCTCGCTGGGATCTGGCTGCCCGTCGGGACGCGCATCGCTTTCGAAGAGAATCCGAAACTCACCCGCCACGCGCTGGCGATCCCCGATCTTCGCTATCTGGTTGAAGACTGCGAAATTGCCCGTATCGAAAACGTGACGCTGTCACATCCGAGCCGCTGGAAGCTGGATATCGGCGCGCTGGATCTTAACTCCGTCTGTCTGAGCAAAATTCCCCAGTCTGCGCCCTCAACGGTCGCCCCCAAAACGCTGGCCCAGTGGCAGGCGGTATTACCGAATACCTGGATCACGGTTCACCGTCTGACGCTGTCGCCCTGGCAGCAGTGGCAGGGCGAGCTGCATGCGTCGCTGACGCCGTCCATTCAAGAGATCGCCTATAAAGGCGAACAGGTCAGCATTAAAGGCACGCTTCGCGGCCAGACGCTCTCGGTCAGCCAGTTCGATGTACAGCTCCCGGACCAGCCGCAGCCGATTAAGCTGGTGGGCGAGTTTACCTTGCCGCTGGTGCCGGACGGCGTGCCGGTGGAAGGCCACGCGGTCGCGACCTTTAACGTGCCACAGTTAACGTCTCTGGTCGATGCCGATCTGGACTGGGAAGACAATCAGGGACAGCTGGTGGTGATGGCGCGGGACAACCCCGATCCGCTGCTCGACCTGCCGTGGCAGATCACCGCGGAACAGCTGAACATCAGCGACGGGCGCTGGAACTGGGATCTTTCGGGTATGCCGCTGAGCGGTCGCGTTTCGCTTCGTGCCGACAACTGGCAGCAGGGGCTGGATAAAACCACCCTGACCGGACGACTGAACGTGCTGACCCAGGGTGACGCGGGGAAAGGCAACGCGGTACTGAATATTGGGCCCGGCAGGCTCAGCATGGAAAACAGCGACATGCCTCTGCATCTCAGCGGCGAGGCGAAGCAAAAGGATCTTATTCTTTACGCCAAATTGCCCGCAACGCTGACCGGCAGCCTGTATGAACCGCAGCTGGCCTTTGAGCCGGGCGCGCTGCTCCGCTCGCGCGGGCGCATCATTGACTCACTCGATATCGATGAAATCCGCTGGCCGCTGGCGGGAGTGAAGCTGACGCAGAAGGGCGTGGACGGGCGTTTACAGGCCATTCTGCGCGCCCATGAAAACCAGATGGGCGATTTTGAACTTCACCTGGACGGCCAGGCCAACGACTTTTTACCCGACAACGGCCTGTGGCAGTGGCGCTACTGGGGGAAAGGCGGTTTTACGCCGATGCATGCCCGCTGGGACGTCGCCGGGAAAGGCGAGTGGCGCGACAACTTGATTGAGCTAACGGCGCTCTCCACCGGTTTTGACAAGCTCCAGTACGGTACGATGGAGGTCAGCAAGCCGCGTCTGGTGCTGGATCAACCGGTGCGCTGGTTGCGTGACCCCGAAAAACCGGCCTTCAGCGGCGCGCTGTCGCTCAATGCCGGGCAAACCCTGTTCTCCGGCGGCAGCGCGTTGCCGCCCTCGGTCCTGACCTTCAGCGTCGACGGCACCGACCCGACCATTTTCCAGTTTAAGGGCGACCTCCGTGCGGACAAAATCGGTCCGGTACAGGTGAACGGTCGTTGGGATGGCGTGCGTCTTCGCGGGCAGGCCTGGTGGCCGAAACAGTCGCTCACCGTGTTCCAGCCGCTGATCCCGCCGGACTGGAAAATGACGCTGCGCGACGGGGAGCTTTACGCGCAGGTCGCCTTCTCGGCGGCGGCCGATCAGGGCTTTGAGGCGGGCGGGCACGGCGTGCTGAAATCCGGCAGCGCATGGATGCCGGATAACCAGATTAACGGCGTCGATTTTGTCCTGCCGTTCCGCTTCAGCGAGGGTACCTGGTCTCTCGGCACGCGCGGTCCGGTCACCTTGCGCATTGGCGAAGTGGTAAACCTGGTGACCGCGCGCAACATTACCGCCGATCTACAGGGGGACTATCCCTGGACGGAGGATAATCCGCTGCTCCTCACCAACGTGAAGGTGGAAACCCTCGGCGGGAAAATCACCATGCAGCAGCTTCGGATGCCGCAGCACGATCCGGCCCTGCTGCGCGTGGACAATATCTCCTCCAGCGAGCTGATCGGCGCCGTTAATCCGAAACAGTTTGCCATGTCGGGGCCGGTGAGCGGGGCGCTGCCGTTCTGGCTGGACAATGAAAAATGGATCATTAAAGATGGCTGGCTGACCAACCCGGGGCCCATGACGCTGCGCATCGACAAAGATACGGCAGACGCCATCGTGAAGGATAATATGGTTGCGGGCGCGGCGATTAACTGGCTTCGCTATATGGAAATTTCGCGTTCGTGGACGAGAATCAATTTAGATAACCTGGGTGAATTAACCATGCAGGCGACCATCAAGGGGACCAGCCGGGTGGATGGCAAAAGCAGCTCCGTCAACCTGAACTATACCCATGACGAGAATGTCTTTACCCTCTGGCGCAGCCTGCGTTTTGGGGACAACCTGCAAACCTGGTTTGAGCAACACGCGGCGATACCTGCTCCCCGCAGTTCGACTGGCAAGGAAAGTGAGGAACAACAATGAAAAAGATGGCTGGTGCGCTCACCGTTGCCGCGCTACTGACAGGCTGTACGCCGCGCATTGAAGTCGCTGCGCCAAAGGAGCCGATTACCATCAATATGAATGTCAAAATTGAACATGAGATCCATATCAAGGTCGATAAAGACGTTGAAACTCTGCTGAAATCGCGCAGCGATCTGTTCTGAGGATGCCATGAAACGATTAGCTCTGATTTTACTGGCGCTGGGGATGAACGTGCAGGCGGCTGCGCTGACCTTAAACGACGCCCGGGCGCAGGGGCGCGTGGGGGAAACCCTCAGCGGCTATCTTGCCCCGATTCAACAGGACGCGGAAACGCTGGCGCTGGTCAATCGTATCAATGCGGCGCGCACGGAAAACTATCAGAAGCTGGCTGACAGCAATAATTTGCCGGTCGATGAAGTGGCCAAAATGGCAGGTCAAAAACTGGTTGCCCGCGCGCAGCCGGGCGAGTATGTGAAGGGCATTAACGGAAAATGGCTTAAAAAGTAGCTATCGGTAGCGCCTGCGGTATTCACCCGGCGAGACGCCAAAACGCTGCTTAAACGCCGTTGAAAAATGGCTATGGTCGGTAAACCCCCAGCTGTAGCCAATGCCCGCCAGCTTTTCATCATCGCCGGCAGTGCGCAGTACCTGCGCGCAGAGATCCAGACGACGGTTTTTGATGTACTGCGCCACCACCAGCCCCTTTTCGGCAAACATGCGGTAGAGGCTGCGCACGGACATACCGCTCTCGGCGGCAATCCATTCAGGACGCAGCGATTCAGACTGAATATGGTCGTCAATCAGCGCCACCACATGCTGGAACTGGCGCTCCTTGCGCGGCTGAATGATTTCACGCTGCTGGAAAGCGGGGCGCAGCAGGCAGATCATCGCTTCGAGCGCGGCTTCGCTTTCACGATCGCTCAGGTCGGCATTGCTCATACTCTCCATCAACAGGCGATGGCTCAGCTGTACCGTGGGTAAGGTGCGGGAAAGGGCGGTCGCGCAGCTTATCTCCTGGAAACGGCACTGCTGCTCAATAATCTGACGGGGAACCAGGAGCGAGATCTGGCGGGATTTTTCCTGCCAGTTGATCGAGCAGGGACGTGAGGCGTCAATCAGCGTGATATCGCCGGCTCTGAGCAACGCGCGACGGTCATCCTGCTCAATTTCCGCGCTACCATCGAGCTGGAACACGGTATAGAACCAGGCATCGTTACTCTGAGCGATCTCCTGACGGGAGCGGAACAGGTTAACCCCGCCTGCGGTCACGGTGCTGAGCTTCAGGCTGCGCGCATAGCTGGTCTCCAGCTCGCCGAAGAATTTCCCCCCGGTGGGCTGCGCGTTAAAACGCCCGCAAACCTGGTTAATTTGCGCCAGCCACTGCTGATACTGTTCCTGCTCGCTTGCACACGCCATCGTTTCTCTCACTGCACCGTCAACGTTTTCGCATTGTTGCATTTGTGTTGCATTTTGTCAGAGCTATGAGGCTGACTATAGGAAAGAACACTCACCGGTAACAGCGATATAAGCGGCAATTATCGCGATTTGCGGAGCCTGTCACAGGTGGCAAAGCGAATGTCACAGAGACAAAAGCGAGAACGCAAAACCCCACTTAGACTGGATGAACACCCTGCAAAGAATAACGAAGGAGTATCCTATGTCTGAATCACTGGTAGCTATTCAGCCTGCCGTGCAGCAATTTTTAGACCGACAGCATGGCCTGTGGATTGAAGGGCGTCAGGCCGCATCGGACAGTGAAAAACGGCTGAACGTCTACAACCCGGCCACGGGCGAGGTCATTGCCTCGACAGCCGATGCCAGCGTCGATGACGTTGACCGTGCCGTCATGTCCGGGTGGCGCGCGTTTGTCTCCCGCAGCTGGGCCGGAAAACTCCCGGCGGAGCGCGAGAGGATCCTGCTTCATTTCGCCGATCTGGTCGAACAGCACGGCGAGGAGCTGGCCCAGCTTGAAACGCTGGAACAGGGCAAATCCATTAACATTTCCCGCATGTTTGAAGTCAGTTGCACCCTGAACTGGATGCGTTATACCGCCGGGCTGACCACCAAAATTTCGGGTAAGACCCTCGACCTTTCCATCCCGCTGCCGCAGGGCGCCCGCTATCAGGCGTGGACGCGTAAGGAGCCGGTTGGCGTGGTGGCCGGGATTGTGCCCTGGAACTTCCCGCTGATGATCGGCATGTGGAAAGTGATGCCTGCGCTGGCCGCGGGTTGCTCTATCGTCATTAAACCGTCAGAGACCACGCCGCTGACGATGCTGCGCGTGGCGGAACTGGCAAGTGAAGCGGGCATTCCGGACGGGGTGTTCAACGTGGTAACCGGGAGCGGCGCGGTGTGCGGCGCAGCGCTGACCTCGCATCCGCATATTGCAAAGGTGAGCTTTACCGGCTCCACGGCGACGGGTAAGCAAATCGCCCGCGCGGCGGCGGACACGCTTACCGGGGTGACCCTGGAGCTGGGGGGTAAAAACCCGGCTATCGTACTGAAAGACGCGGACCCGGCGTGGGTGATCGAAGGCCTGATGACCGGGAGCTTCCTGAACCAGGGGCAGGTGTGTGCGGCGAGCTCGCGCATCTATATTGAAGCGCCGCTGTTTGACACGCTGGTCAGCGGGTTTGAGCAGGCGGTGAAATCCCTGAGCGTCGGGCCGGGCATGTCGCCGGAAGCGTTTATCAACCCGCTGGTGTCGCGCGCGCACTGCGACAAGGTGCAGACCTTCCTTAACGAAGCGAAGTCGCGCAACGCGGAGCTGATCGTCGGTAACCGGGGGCCGGAAGGCAAAGGCTATTACGTTGCGCCTACTCTGGTGGTGAACCCGGATGCCTCGCTGCGCCTGACGCGTGAAGAGGTGTTTGGCCCGGTGGTCAACCTGGTACGCGTCGCCGACGGGGAAGAGGCGCTCCAGCTGGCAAACGACACCGAATATGGACTGACGGCCAGCGTCTGGACGCAAAATATCAGTAAGGCGCTGGAGTATACCGACAGGCTGCAGGCGGGCACCGTCTGGGTGAACAGCCATACGCTGATTGACGCCAACCTGCCGTTCGGCGGCATGAAGCAGTCCGGCACCGGACGCGACTTTGGTCCGGACTGGCTGGACGGCTGGTGCGAAACCAAATCGGTGTGCGTGCGCTACTAGCAAAAGCATAAGGCAACCTGGAGGTTGCCTTTTTAGTGTTTGTTCTCTCTATTTAAAGCGACCACCGATCCCGCCCGGCCTCTTTCGCCCGGTACAGCGCCGCATCGGCGCGGGCGATGATCTCGGTGCCCGCCAGCCCCTCCGCCATGCTCGCAATCCCCATGCTTACGGTGACATGGTCGCTGACCGTGGAGGCGTCGTGCGGTATGGCTTCCGTACGCAGGCCGTCCTGAATACGCAGGGCAACCTTTTCCGCGATGTTTTCCGGGCAGTTAAACAGGATCACCACGAACTCCTCGCCGCCGTAGCGTGAAACCACATCGTCAGGCGTGCGCACCGACTGCTTCAGCACCCGCGCCACGCGCGTCAGGCAGTCGTCGCCCGCCTGGTGCCCGTAGGTGTCGTTGTAGCGTTTGAAATAGTCGATATCCAGCATAATCACCGAGAAGGTTTTTTTCTGCTCTACCGCGTTTTCCAGCACCACTTCCATTTTCCGGCGATTGGCGGTTTTGGTTAACGGATCCTGATGCGCCAGCGCATCCAGCCTGGAGATCAGCAGCTGGTTTTGCTGGTTACGTCGCCAGGCCTCGTCAAACCAGCTCAGCAGGATGAAACGCCCGCAGATCAGGATCAGCGAAAACACGCTCCAGATGACAATGAAGTGAAGGTTGAGGCCATCATTCAGTATCCAGCTTGCTATCGGCAGGGTGATCCAGAGCGGCAGCACAAAGGCGAGTAGCCCCTCAGGGTAAAAATAGAGCGCCGTTAAGCCGGCGAGCAGCAGAATGACGCACAGCGGCCAGACGTGCGGGAGCAGCAGCTGGGTGATAAACCAGAAGCAGGAGACCGACCAGATGGCGCTACAGATAAACAGCACTACGCTGATACCGGCGATGCGCCGCCAGGCCATCAGGACCAGCGCGGCAGAGAGGAGGATAATGCCGAGCATCGAGGCATCGATCATTTTCGTCAGCTGCGGCGAGTGGGGATAAAGGGGATCGCTGGCCTTGAGCAGGACGTGTCGCAGCAGGATCATCACCGCGAAGCTGATATTCACGAAGGCCAGCCACGGCAGGTTCATCGCCAGCCCATGCATCACCATGGCATGGCGCGTCGGCCAGGTTGCTCTTTCAAGCGTCGGTTTTTTTCTTTTTTCCATAAAGCCCTTTCCCGTCCGGGGGATAAATCATGCAGGTGAGATATCAGTAACTATAAGCAAGCCCGGACGAAGCTCAAATGCAGAGGCAAAAAAAACCGGGCAATTGCCCGGCGGGTGGTTATTTATCCTCTTTTTTCTTCCCGAGCGTTGGCGTCTCGTCGAAGAAGTTCCACGGTTTAAGCAGGGTATGCACCCATTCCGTCGGCATAATCGGCCACTCTTCCGCACGGGCGACGTGGGTGGTGCCGGTGGTCATCCAGACCACGTCATCCCGATCGTTCAGCGACTCGTTATCCTTGCTGTACTGCCCCAGGCCCGTGTCGTGGATGGAGCGGTTAGGGAACTTACCTTCAGGGTAGAGTTCATCCGGGTGGTAGCGGGTCACCCACAGCTGCTTGTCCATAAAGCTCAGGCGATGGTAGATCCACTCGTCCGGGGCAAATTTCGCGCCGGTCGCCACCGGGTGCGTCCCCCCCGCGTAAGGGATAATCTGGTACGAGACCGGGTTGCCCATGCGGTTCTCTTTACTTGTGTTGCTCAGCAGTCGAATCGTGCCCGGGTCGAATTTCTGCGCCGCCTGCTGCTCGGTATCAATATCGTACTGATTGATCTGCATGGTGCTGGTGCGCGGGCCACCGGCGGTATTCGGCTTCACTTGCGGATCCATCGCCACCAGCTTGTTGTTGATGCCGTCCACGTCCATATCCAGGCGGAAGTTATAGATGTGCTGGTGGGTGGTGCCCACGATGTTATGGTCGATCAGCGTGCCGTAACGCGTATCGTCTTTGGCGGTGGCATCGTGCATGGTTTTCGCCTGAACGCCTTTCACCGCTTCGATACCCGTTGCGCCGGCATCAATGCCGATGGTGCCGTTTTCATGGAACACCCAGTCGAAGATGTAATCGTAGTTGCCCACGGTGCTCACCCAGCGCACCACCAGCTCGCGGCGCTCGGTGCTGACGTTTGGCTGGCCCATCTCCTGATGCTTGTATTCCGGCCCCGCGTAGCGTTCGAAAATGGCGATCGCGCGCGGGATCTCCATCGGCGCGCCGGTGTAGTCGGGAATGGTTTCATTGAGCATCACGGCGTTGGACGGCACGTCTTTACCGCGCACCAGCGATGAGGTCAGGGTGCCCATGCCGTAGTCGCCGGAGTCGAGATAGGCTTTAAAGTACCAGCCCACGTCCGGATCGCCGTACGGGACGATCATGCCGCCGAGAGACCCCTGATACATAATCTGGCGCTTTTTGCCGTTGTCGTTATAGGTCACGGTTGAAATCATCGGGCCGACGCGGGAGTCGAGGCTCAGGTGGAAATCCCAGTTCTGCCAGTGCACCATATCCCCGGTAATGGTGTAGTTCTTGCCTTCCGGTTCAGTGATGTTAAGCGGTTTTTTCGGCGTTTCTATACGGTCGCGGCCATCGTAGGGGCGCGGGGTCATGGGCACCGGAATAACGGCGCCTTCTTCAATTTTCTGGATTTTCTTCTGCTCAAGATCCACCACGGCCACCAGGTTCTCAATCGGGTGCGCCCAGTAGTTACCGTCGCCGACATCCAGATAGCTCACCACCTTCAGCAGGCGATCTTCCTGCTTCAGACCGTCTTTACCGTCGAAATAGCCGACGGTCAGCGGCGTGGTAATCACTTTTTTCGGGTCGGTGATGCCGTGCTTTTTAAGTACCTCGGCGAACTCGGTGCTGTCGTTGATAATTTGCTGAACCGCGGTGAAATCATCCAGCAGCACCATGCCGTGCGCGTCTTTTACCGGTTCCCAGCGCAGGATTTTTTTATCCTTCAGGTCCACCACGCTCTCGATAACGTGCTTGCCATCGAGCATCACGATCTTCGCCTGGCGAGGGGCGTCCACTGCCGTACCGTTCAGCACAAAGTCCCACACTTTGGCTTTTTCTGGCTCGGCAAGGGCGATTTGGGTAAAGCGGGTATTCGGTTTAAAGTCCGCCGAGGCTTTCACAATCTCAACGGCCTGCTTAATTTCGTCCGCCGTTAGCGCGTTTAACGGGTGAGGGCGTTTTTCAACCTGGAAGGTCTGGTCAAGGCCGGACTGGAAAACGTCGTTGATGAAGGTCTCAGAGATAAAGGCTTTTTTGCCTTTCATCACCACCGGCACCTCGAGCTTGAGGGTTTTACCGTTGACGATGGCGGTTTTTGCGCCCGGTTTGACCTTCACAAAGGCACCGTCTTTCGCAATGGTGAACATCTGTGCGTAATCATCCCACTGAACGTCCGCGCCAAAGTCCTGCAGCGTTTTGTCCATCGGGACCATATGCGCCTCACTGCCGTGGGCGAAAACAGGGGATTGCCAGGCGCAACACAGCGCAACGGCCATGGCCAGCGCCGTTCTACGGGCAGAAAAAGAAGAATTGCTTCCCATCGTAGACCTCATCTTGTTGTGTTTATACCCGTCATACTTCAAGTTGCAGGTGCGTTGGCTGCACTCACTCACCCCAGTCACGTACTTATGTACGCTCCCGGGGATTCGTTCCCTTGCCGCCTTCCTGCAACTCGAATTATTTAGGGTTTATTGTGTTGTGACAGCCTTATCCTGACAGGCGCCTGAGAAAAGCGTTTGCCTGCATCTGCCAGATTATTTGTCAGCCTTGCCAGGTTAAAAAAAGAGCGGGGATAAATCACAGGGTCGTGCAGACCAATCTCCTCTCCCCATTGGGGAGAGGCTCAGGGTGAGGGGAACTTAGCTGAAATCGCCCCGCTGACGCGCCACCAGCGTCAGAATGGAGTAGAGCGCCACGGCCTGCTGGTGCTGGTTGAAAATCTCAACGGACCATTCCACCACGCCGGTTGGTTTTTCCTCGGCGGTGCGCTGTTTCTTCAGCGTTTTACGCTTGCAGGTCAGACGCACCTGAATGGTATCGCCCGGCTTAACCGGCTCGATAAAGCGCAGGTTTTCCATGCCGTAGTTGGCAATAACCGGCCCGACGCCCGCGTCAACAAACAGTCCTGCCGCGGCGGAAATCAGGAAGTAGCCGTGCACCACGCGCTCGCCAAAGATCGATTCTGCCGCGCCAATCTTGTCCATATGGGCGTAGAAGTGGTCCCCGCTCAGGCAGGCAAAGTTGACGATGTCCGCTTCCGTCAGGGTGCGGCGCGGCGTCAGCAGGCTGTCGCCCGGCTGCAGTTCCTCAAAGTATTTACGGAACGGATGCACGCGATCCTCCTGCACCGTTGCGCCCCGTACCCACTGCTTGCCAATGGCCGCCAGCATGGTCGGACTGCCCTGGATCGCGGTGCGCTGCAGGTAGTGCTTCACCGCGCGCAGGCCGCCCAGCTCTTCGCCGCCGCCCGCGCGGCCCGGGCCGCCGTGCACCAGCTGAGGGAGCGGGGAGCCGTGGCCGGTGGACTCTTTCGAGGCTTCCTCGTTGAGGATCTGAATACGCCCGTGGGCGCGCGCCGCGCCGGCAATAAACTGGCGGGCAATGTCCAGGTCTGCGGTGACCAGCGTACCCGCCAGGCTACCGCCGCCCGCGCGGGCAAGCGCCATCGCGTGCTCTGAATTGCGATACGGCATCAGCGTCGCTACCGGGCCGAAGGCTTCAGTTGAATGCACCGCCGGGGTTTCGTCCGGCTGCGGGCAGAACAGCAGGGTCGGTGGGAAGAACGCGCCAGCGGAGTGCGGATCCGCTTTGCCACCCAGACGGATCTGGCAGCCTGCGGCGATAAGTTGATCCACTTTCTCCTGCACGTCGGCGCGCTGTCCGGCATTCACCAGCGCGCCCATCTTTACCCCGTCCTGCGCCGGGTCGCCCACCACCACTTTTTCCAGCCGGGCAATCAGCGCCTGGCTCACGGCATCAATCTGGTTTTGTGGGACGATAATCCGGCGAATGGCCGTACATTTTTGCCCGGCTTTGGCGGTCATCTCGCGGACCACTTCCCGGATGAACAGGGCAAACTCCGGCTGGTCCGGCGAAACGTCTTCCCCCAGCACGCAGCAGTTCAGGGAGTCGGCCTCCATGGTGAACGGAATCGAATTCGCCACGATATTCGGGTGCACGCGCAGGCTTTGCCCGGTGCTGGCGGAGCCGGTAAAGGTCACCACGTCCTGGCTGTCGAGCTGGTCGAGCAGATCCCCCGCGCCGCCGCAGATCAGGCTGATGGCGCCGTCCGGCACCAGCCCGCTGTCGACGATGGATTTCACCATCGCCTGGGTTACCTGTGCGGTAGCGGTAGCGGGTTTGATGATGGCGGGCATCCCGGCAAGCCAGGTCGGCGCCAGCTTTTCCAGCATCCCCCAGCAGGGGAAGTTAAAGGCGTTGATGTGTACCGCCACGCCGGATTTGGAGGTCAGGACGTGGCGCGCCGCAAAGCCGCCTTCTTTCGACAGCGGGATTAACTCATCTTCCGGCCACAGGGTGTCGTCCGGCAGCTCGCGGCTGCCCAGGCTGGCGTAGGTGAAGAGGGTGCCGATGCCGCCTTCAATATCTACCCAGCTGTCAGCCTTCGTCGCGCCCGTCTGGGCCGACAGGGCATAAAACGTCTCTTTCTCGCTAAGCAGGTGCTTTGCCAACGCTTTCAGCATGGCAGCGCGTTCAATAAAGGTCATCTTATGAAGCGCTTCGCCACCGCGCTCAATCGCGTAGCGACGAGCGGCCGCCATATCCAGCCCTTCGCTGGTGACTTCCCACAATGCTTCGCCGCTGATGGCGTGATGAATGGCGCGTTCGCGGCCCCGGCCAGACTGCCAGGTACCGGATAAGAAGCTGGCTAACTGCTGCATCGCTTATCTCCAAATGTTACGTGATTTGCTCATTAATAGTTTAATTATGAATCATAAAAAGCAAGCTGAGTTTTTAATGAATTGTTAGCGTTGTGATCTGGCTGGATGAATCTCATCGCGTAAAGGCGCTTGTTGCAAGGCTTGATGCAAAAGCCTTGCGAGCAGCATCACAAAACCAGTAAACAATTCTTGGGGTTATATTTAACCTTTGTGTAACTTTTAAAAAACAAAGTGATTCAACATTACGCTTTAAGTTGCAAACTAACGAATCATAAAGGTGATGACGTGACGCAAGAACAACGGTTTGAGCAGCGCATAGCGCAGGAGACGGCGATTGAGCCTCAGGACTGGATGCCTGACGCCTACCGTAAGACGTTGATCCGCCAGATTGGTCAGCATGCGCACTCCGAAATTGTCGGCATGCTGCCGGAGGGGAACTGGATCGCCCGCGCGCCGACGCTGCGCCGAAAAGCAATCCTGCTGGCGAAAGTGCAGGACGAAGCCGGGCACGGGCTCTACCTCTACAGCGCGGCGGAAACGCTGGGCTGCGCCCGGGAAGACATCTACCAGAAGATGCTCGACGGCAGGATGAAGTACTCCTCCATCTTCAACTATCCGACCCTGTGCTGGGCCGATATCGGCGTGATTGGCTGGCTGGTGGACGGCGCGGCCATCGTCAACCAGGTGGCGCTGTGCCGGACCTCCTACGGTCCGTATGCCCGCGCGATGGTGAAAATCTGTAAAGAAGAGAGCTTCCACCAGCGCCAGGGCTTTGAGGCCTGCATGGCGCTGGCGCAGGGCAGCGAGGCCCAGCGCCAGATGCTGCAGGACGCCATCAACCGCTTCTGGTGGCCGGCGCTGATGATGTTCGGGCCGAACGACGATAACTCGCCGAACAGCGCCCGGAGCCTGGCGTGGAAAATCAAACGCTTCGGCAACGACGAGCTGCGCCAGCGCTTTGTCGACAACACGGTGCCGCAGGTGGAAATGCTGGGCATGACGGTACCGGATCCCGACCTGCGTTTGGATGAAGAGAGCGGTCATTACCGCTTCGGCAAGATCGACTGGCGGGAGTTTGACGAGGTCATTAACGGGCGCGGCATCTGCAACCACGAGCGCCTGGCCGCCAAACGTAAAGCCTGGGAAGAGGGGGCGTGGGTGCGCGAAGCCGCACTGGCGCATGCGGAAAAACAACACGCCCGTAAAGTGGCTTGAGAGGAATCACGATGAGCAACGTCTACTGGCCGCTGTACGAAGTGTTCGTACGCAGCAAACAAGGGTTATCCCACCGTCACGTGGGCAGTCTGCATGCCGCCGACGATCGCATGGCGCTGGAAAACGCGCGTGATGCCTACACCCGCCGCAGCGAAGGGTGTTCTATCTGGGTGGTTAAGGCGAGCGAGATTGTCGCCTCCCAGCCGGAAGAGAGCGGCGAGTTCTTCGACCCGGCGGAAAGCAAGGTTTACCGCCATCCGACGTTCTACACCATCCCTGACGGCATCGAGCATATGTGAGGCAAAGAATGAATTCAGTGACTGCCTATGCCCTGCGTCTGGGCGACAACGGTCTGGTGCTCTCCCAGCGCCTCGGTGCCTGGTGCGGCCACGCGCCGGAGCTGGAGATCGACCTCGCGCTCGCCAATATCGGTCTCGACCTGCTGGGCCAGGCGCGCAACTTCCTGACCTATGCCGCGGAGCGGGAAGGCCAGGGCGATGAAGATACCCTGGCGTTTGGCCGCGACGAGCGCCAGTTCCGCAACGTCCTGCTGGTAGAGCAGCCGAACGGCAGCTTCGCCGACACCATTGCCCGCCAGTACCTGATGGACGCCTGGAACGTGGCGCTGTATGAACGCCTGACCCAAAGCAGCGACGGCCAGCTTGCCGCCATTGCCGCCAAAGCAATCAAAGAGGCGCGCTACCACCTGCGCTTCAGCCGCGGCTGGCTGGTGCGTCTGGGCGACGGAACCGAAACGTCCGCGCAAAAAATGCAGCAGGCTATCGACAATCTGTGGCGTTTTACGGCGGAGCTGTTTGAAGCCGATGAGGTCGAGCTGGCGCTGATTGACGCCGGCGTGGCGGTTGACCCGCGCGTCCTGCGCCAGCCATGGGAAAGCGAAGTTTATGCCGGTCTGCATGAAGCCTGCCTGCAGGTGCCCGCAGAGGTTGCGTATCGCACCGGGGGTAAGAAGGGGCTACATACCGAACATCTGGGCCCGATGCTGGCGGAAATGCAGTATCTCCAGCGCGCGTATCCCGGTCAGCAGTGGTAAAGGAGAACGCTATGCAACGCCTCGTCGACATCGCGCCCGCGCAAATTCCGCAGATCTGGTCGCTGTTAAGCCAGATCCCGGACCCGGAAGTGCCGGTGTTAACCATCACCGATTTAGGCATGGTGCGCAGCGTGAAGGCGCAGGGGGAAGGCTGGGTCATTGGCTTCACGCCAACCTATTCGGGCTGCCCGGCAACGGAACACCTGCTGGGGGCGATCCGCGACGCAATGACCGCGCACGGCTATACCCCGGTGCACGTTGTGCTCCAGCTTGAACCCGCCTGGACCACCGACTGGATGACCGCCGACGCGCGCGAGCGCCTGCGGGCGTACGGCATCAGCCCACCCGTGGGGCATAGCTGCCACGCGCACGCGCCAGCCGAAGTGAGCTGCCCGCGCTGCGCCAGCACCGACACCTCGCTTATCAGTGAATTTGGTTCGACGGCCTGCAAAGCGCTCTACCGCTGCAATTCCTGCCGTGAGCCCTTCGACTATTTCAAATGCATTTGAGGCTGCCATGACAACGTTTCATTCATTAACAGTGGCAAAAGTGGAACCCGAAACCCGCGACGCGGTGACCATCACCTTTGCGGTGCCGCAGGCGCTGCAGGAGGCCTACCGCTTTCGTCCCGGCCAGCACCTGACGTTAAAAACGAAGCTTGGCGGGGACGAGCTGCGCCGCTGCTATTCCATCTGCCGGAGTACCGCCCCGGGCGAAATCAGCGTGGCGGTCAAAGCGATTGAAGGCGGGCGCTTTTCCCGCTATGCCCGGGATGAGATCAAAGCGGGCATGGCGCTGGAGGTGATGGTTCCTCAGGGGCAGTTTGGCTACCAGCCGCGGGCTGACCGCGAAGGCCACTATCTGGCGATTGCGGCAGGCTCCGGAATCACCCCGATGCTGGCGATTATCTCCGCAACGCTTGCGACCGAACCCAACAGCCAGTTCACCCTGATCTACGGCAACCGCAGCAGCCAGAGCATGATGTTCCGCCAGGCGCTGGCGGACCTGAAGGACAAATACCCGCAGCGGCTGCAGCTGGTCTCCATCTTCAGCCAGGAGCGGCTGGACAGCGATCTGCTCTTTGGCCGCATCGACGGGGAAAAGCTGCAGGCGCTGGCGAAAACCCTGATTAACTTCCGCCAGTACGACGAGGCGTTTATCTGCGGCCCGTCGGCGATGATGGACGACGCCGAAGCCACGCTGAAGGCGCTGGGGATGCCGGACAAATCCATTCACCTTGAGCGCTTTAACACCTCCGGAATCACCGTCAGGCGCGCGGCGCACGTGCAGTCGGAAGGACAAAAAGTGACCGTTCGCCAGGACGGGCGCGACCGTGAAATCACCCTGACGGCGGACGACGAAAGCATTCTTGATGCCGCCCTGCGTCAGGGGGCGGATCTGCCGTATGCCTGCAAGGGCGGCGTGTGCGCCACCTGTAAATGCAAAGTGCTGCGCGGGAAGGTGGATATGGCGACCAACTACAGCCTGGAGCCGGACGAGCTGGCCGCCGGGTATGTGCTGAGCTGCCAGTCGCTGCCGCTAACCGCCGACGTGATCGTCGACTTCGACGCGAAGGGGATGGCATGAGCGAACTGATTGTTACCCGTCATGGCCGCGTGCTGCAGCTGACGCTAAACCGTCCGGCGGCGCGCAACGCCCTTAACAACGCGCTGTTGACCCAGATTGCTGCGCAGCTTGAGGCCGCCGCCGTGGATGCCGACATCGCCGTCTGCGTGATTTACGGCAGCGAGCGCTGCTTTGCCGCCGGGGCCGATCTCAACGAAATGGCGGAGAAAGACCTGCCCGCCACGCTGAACGATATCCGCCCACAGCTGTGGGCGCGAATCAACGCTTTTCCTAAACCGCTGATTGCCGCCGTGAACGGCTTTGCGCTGGGCGCGGGCTGCGAGCTGGCGCTGCTGTGCGACGTGGTTATCGCCGGAGACAACGCCCGTTTCGGCCTGCCGGAAATTACGCTGGGCATTATGCCCGGCGCGGGCGGCACCCAGCGTCTGATCCGCAGCGTTGGTAAATCGCTCGCCGGCAAAATGGTGCTGACCGGCGAGAGCATTACCGCAGAGCAGGCGCTGAGCGCCGGGCTGGTCAGCGACGTTTTCCCGGCAGCGCTGACGCTGGAGTATGCCCTGAAGCAGGCGGCGCTGATGGCGCGCCACTCTCCGCTGGCGCTGCAGGCGGCGAAACAGGCGCTGCGCCAGTCTCAGGAGGTACCGCTCCAGGCCGGTCTCGCCCAGGAGCGCCAGCTGTTTACGCTGCTTTCTGCCACCGAAGACCGCCGGGAAGGCATCGACGCCTTCTTACAAAAACGCACCCCCGACTTTAAAGGACGCTAATTGTGGAATTTATTCTCAGTCATGTTGAGCAGGGCGTAATGACCATTACGCTGAACCGTCCGGAGCGTCTGAACAGCTTTAACGACGTGATGCACGAGCAGCTTGCCGAGTGCCTGAAGCAGGCCGAGCGGGATGACGCCGTTCGCTGCCTGCTGATCGCCGGGGCAGGACGCGGCTTTTGCGCCGGTCAGGATCTGAACGACCGCAACGTCGACCCCAACGGCCCGGCGCCGGATCTGGGGATGTCCGTTGAAACCTTCTATAACCCGCTGGTGCGCCGCCTGGCAAAGCTGCCGAAACCGGTCATTTGTGCCGTTAACGGCGTGGCGGCCGGCGCGGGGGCCACGCTGGCGCTGGGGTGCGACATGGTGATCGCCGCCCGTTCCGCCAGCTTTGTGATGGCGTTCAGCAAGCTCGGCCTGGTGCCGGACTGCGGCGGCACCTGGCTGCTGCCGCGCGTGGCCGGACGCGCCCGCGCCATGGGGCTGGCGCTGCTCGGCGACAAGCTCAGCGCCGAACAGGCGCAGGCGTGGGGGATGATCTGGCAGGTGGTGGATGACGAACAGCTCTCCACCACGGCGCAGCAGATGGCGCTGCACTTTGCGTCTCAACCGACCTTCGGGCTGGGGCTGATCAAGCAGGCCATCAACGCCGCGGAAACCAACACCCTGGACGCCCAGCTCGATCTGGAGCGCGACTATCAGCGCCTGGCCGGGCGCAGCAACGATTACCGCGAGGGCGTCAGCGCCTTCCTGGCGAAGCGCGCGCCGAACTTTACGGGGAAATAAGATGCTGAACATACGTACTGTCGCCGTGATTGGCAGCGGCACGATGGGCGCAGGGATTGCCGAAGTGGCTGCCAGCCATGGGCATCAGGTGCTGATCTACGACATTTCTGCCGACGCCATTTCCCGCGCCATCGACGGGATCCGCCAGCGTCTGGCCTCCCGGGTGACGCGCGGAAAACTCTCCGCCGATGCCGGGAGCCAGATCCTCGCCCGGCTGCTTCCGGTCACGGATATCGAGGCGCTTTCCGCGGCCGATCTGGTTATAGAAGCAGCCTCCGAGCGTCTGGAGGTGAAAAAGGCGCTGTTTGCACAGCTGGCTGAGATCTGCCCGCCGCAAACGGTGCTGACCAGCAATACCTCTTCCATCTCCGTCACGGCGATTGCGGCGGACGTCCACCACCCGGAGCGCGTCGCAGGGCTGCATTTCTTCAACCCGGCGCCGGTGATGAAGCTGGTGGAGGTGGTCAGCGGGCTGGCGACCTCCCCGGAAGTGGCCGACGCGCTGTGCGAGCTGGCGCTGAACTGGGGCAAACAGCCCGTTCGCTGTCAGTCAACGCCGGGGTTCATCGTCAACCGCGTCGCGCGTCCGTTTTATTCCGAAGCCTGGCGCGCGCTGGAAGAGCAGGTCGCGCCGCCGGAGGTCATTGATGCCGCCCTGCGCGACGGCGGCGGTTTCCCGATGGGGCCGCTGGAGCTGACCGACATGATTGGTCAGGACGTGAATTTCGCGGTGACCTGCTCGGTATTTAACGCCTTCTGGCAGGAGCGTCGTTTTCTGCCTTCGCTGGTGCAGCAGGAGCTGGTGCTGGCAGGAAGGCTGGGCAAAAAGAGCGGGAAGGGCGTCTACGACTGGGAGGGTGACAAACCCGAGGTGCGCTGGGTGCCAGCCGTGAACGACAGCTACAGCCCGATGCGCGTGGAAAAAATAGGTGACGGTGTCACTGAAGTTGATGATGCGTACCTGATTGAAACGCAGGGCGAAACCGCTCAGGCGCTGGCGCTGCGGCTCAACGGCCCGGTGGTGGTGGTGGACCGCATTGAGCGCGAGGTGGCGGTGATTGCAGCGGCCGCCAGCAACCCGCACACCGCGACGCAAAAAGTTATCCGCTACCTGCAGCAGCAGGGTTATCGGGTGGTGCAAATTGCCGATTATCCCGGCCTGCTGGTCTGGCGCACGCTGGCGATGATTGCCAACGAAGCGCTGGATGCCCTGCAGAAAGGGGTCGCCAGCGAAAAGGACATCGATACCGCCATGCGCCTGGGCGTGAACTACCCGAGCGGGCCGATCGCCTGGGGCGAGCGTCTGGGCTGGCAGCGGCTGCTGACGCTGCTGGAGAACCTGCAGCGTCATTACGGCGAAGAGCGCTATCGCCCCTGTTCACTGCTGCGCCAGCGCGCGCTTCTGGAGAGTAGCTATGAGTCATAACGCCTGGCATAACGCCCGCGCGATGTACGAACGGGACGCCTGCGCTCAGGCGATGGGGATGGACATTGTCGACATGGACGAGGGCTATGCGGTCGTGACCATGACCATCACCCCGCAGATGCTGAACGGCCACAAAACCTGCCACGGCGGGCAGCTTTTTTCGCTGGCAGACACCGCCTTTGCCTACGCCTGCAACAGCCAGGGGCTGGCGGCGGTAGCCTCAGGCTGCTCGATTGATTTTCTGCGTCCGGGCTTTGCCGGGGACACGCTCACCGCCACCGCGCGGGTGATGCATCAGGGCAAGCTGACCGGCGTGTACGACATTGAAATCCAGAACCAACAACAGAAAACCGTCGCCCTTTTTCGCGGAAAATCTCACCGCATCGGCGGCAGCGTGACGGGAGAGGCCTGATGCGTGACGCATTTATTTGTGATGGCGTTCGAACCCCGGTGGGTCGCTACGGCGGCGCGCTTTCTACGGTAAGAACCGACGATCTCGGTGCCGTGCCGCTGCGCGCGCTGCTGGCCCGCTATCCCCAGCTCGACCTCGAGCGGATCGATGATGTTATCTTCGGCTGCGCCAACCAGGCGGGGGAAGATAACCGCAACGTGGCGCGCATGTCGTCCCTGCTGGCCGGGCTGCCGCAGACGGTGTCCGGAACCACCATTAACCGCCTGTGCGGGTCGGGGCTGGACGCGATTGGGTTTGCTGCCCGGGCCATTAAGGCGGGCGACGGCGAGCTGCTGATCGCGGGCGGCGTGGAGTCGATGTCGCGCGCGCCGTTTGTGATGGGCAAAGCCACCGCCGCGTTTCAGCGTCAGGCGGAAGTCTTTGATACCACCATCGGCTGGCGATTTGTGAATCCGCTCATGCATCAGCAATTCGGAACTGACAGTATGCCGGAAACGGCAGAGAATGTAGCTGAATTGTTAAATATCAGCCGTGCCGATCAGGACGCGTTCGCGCTGCGCAGCCAGCAGCGTACCGCGCAGGCGCAGCGGAACGGCATTCTGGCGCAGGAGATTGTGCCGGTACCGGTGCCGGGCAAAAAAGGGACGGTCACTGAGTTCTGCGTGGATGAACACCCGCGCACGGACACCACGCTCGAGCAGCTCGCCGGTCTGAAAACGCCGTTCCGTAAAAACGGGGTGGTCACGGCGGGAAATGCCTCCGGCGTCAACGACGGCGCTGCGGCGCTGATCGTCGCCAGCGAGAAGATGGCGCTGGCGCAGGGGTTAGTCCCGCGCACGCGGATCGTGGCGATGGCGACGGCAGGCGTGGAGCCACGTCTGATGGGGCTCGGCCCGGTACCCGCCACCCGTAAGGTGCTGGAGCGCGCCGGACTCAGCATTAGCGATATGGACGTGATTGAGCTTAACGAAGCTTTCGCCTCGCAGGCGCTGGGCGTGCTGCGTCAGCTGGGGCTGCCGGATGATGCCGCGCACGTCAACCCAAACGGCGGCGCGATTGCGCTGGGCCACCCGCTGGGTATGAGCGGCGCCAGGCTGGCGCTGGCCGCGAGTAATGAACTGCACCGACGCGGCGGGCGCTACGCGCTGTGTACGATGTGCATCGGTGTGGGTCAGGGCATTGCCATGATCCTTGAGCGTGTTTGAGCATAAAAACAATGTGAGTACCCTACAATGACAAATACAACAAAGCTTGACCCGATCGAAACCGCGTCCCTTGACGAGTTACAGGCGCTGCAGACCGAGCGTCTGAAATGGACGCTCCATCACGCCTGGAACAACGTGCCGATGTACAAACGCAAGTTTGACGCCGCGGGCGTTCACCCTGACGATTTCAAAGAGCTGGCGGATATCCGCAAATTCCCGTGCACCACCAAGCAGGACCTGCGGGATAACTATCCGTTCGATACCTTTGCCGTGCCGATGGAGCAGGTGGTGCGTATTCACGCGTCATCCGGCACCACCGGCAAACCGACCGTTGTCGGCTATACGCAGGGCGACATCGACAACTGGGCCAATCTGGTGGCCCGCTCCCTGCGCGCGGCGGGCGGCAGCGCGAAGGACAAAATTCACGTGGCGTATGGCTATGGCCTGTTTACCGGCGGGCTGGGCGCGCACTACGGCGCCGAGCGTTTAGGCGCGACGGTGATCCCGATGTCCGGCGGCCAGACGGAGAAACAGGCGCAGCTGATCCGTGATTTCCAGCCGGACATGATCATGGTGACGCCGTCCTACTGCCTCAACCTGATTGAGGAGCTGGAGCGCCAGATGGGCGGCGATGCCAGCGGCTGTTCCCTGCGCGTGGGCGTCTTCGGTGCCGAGCCGTGGACGCAGGCCATGCGTCGCGAAATTGAAAAACGCTTAGGCATTACGGCGCTGGATATTTATGGCCTCTCCGAGGTGATGGGGCCGGGCGTGGCGATGGAGTGTATCGAAACCGTCGACGGCCCAACCATCTGGGAAGACCACTTCTACCCGGAGATCGTCAACCCGAACGACGGCACGCCGCTGGATGACGGCCAGCAGGGCGAACTGCTGTTCACCACGCTGACCAAAGAGGCGCTGCCGGTGATCCGCTACCGCACCCGCGACCTGACGCGCCTGCTTCCGGCAACCGCGCGCAGCATGCGCCGTATGGACCGGATTAGCGGCCGCAGCGACGATATGCTGATCATCCGCGGCGTCAACGTCTTCCCGTCGCAGCTGGAAGAGGAGATCGTGAAGTTCGAACACCTTTCTCCGCACTACCAGCTGGAGGTGAACCGTCGCGGGCATCTTGATTCACTTTCCGTGAAGGTGGAGCTGAAGGAGAGTAGCCTCACGCTGACGCACGAGCAGCGTTGCCAGGTCTGTCACCAGCTGCGCCACCGCATTAAGTCGATGGTGGGGATTTCCACCGACGTGACGATCGTTAACTGCGGCAGCATCCCGCGCTCGGAGGGGAAAGCATGCCGGGTGTTTGACCTGCGTAAAGCCGCAGCCAACGGTTGAGCTTTCCCTCACTCCGACCCTCTCCCAAAGGGAGAGGGTTAGGGGAAGGGGCTATCCCAGAATCCTATGCTATGATTCATCCAGGAAAAAAATAACAACAGAATGAATCACATGAATAAACTCGACGCCTTTATCCAGCACGCGGTCAGCTCCGTTCCCGTCAGCGGAACCTCGCTTATCTCCTCGCTATACGGTGACGCGCTTTCCCATCGCGGCGGTGAGATTTGGCTCGGCAGCCTGGCCGCCTTACTGGAAGGCATGGGGTTTGGCGAGCGCTTCGTGCGCACCGCGCTGTTTCGCCTCAACAAAGAGGGCTGGCTGGACGTTTCCCGCATCGGGCGTCGCAGCTTTTACCGCCTGAGCGATAAAGGGCTGCGGCTGACGCGTCGGGCGGAGAATAAGATCTACCGTGCGGAACTGCCCGCCTGGGACGGCAAGTGGCTGTTGCTGCTCTCAGAAGGTCTGGATAAAACCACCCTTGCCGACGTCAAAAAACAGCTGATCTGGCAGGGGTTTGGCACGCTGGCGCCGAGCCTGATGGCCTCGCCGTCGCAGCATCTGGCGGACGTGCAGTCTCTGCTTCACGATGCCGGCGTGGCGGAAAACGTGATTTTCTTTGAAGCCCATTCGCCGCTGGCGCTCTCCCGCGCCGCGCTGCGTTCGCGGGTGGAGGAGTGCTGGCAGTTAACCGAGCAAAACGCGATGTACGAGTCCTTTATCAGCTCGTTCCGGCCGCTGCTGCCGCTGCTGAAAGAGGCCGCGCCGGAGGAGCTGACGCCGGAACGCTGTTTCCAGATCCAGCTGCTGCTGATTCATTTTTATCGTCGCGTGGTGCTGAAAGACCCGCTGCTGCCGGAAGAGTTGCTGCCCGCGCACTGGGCGGGGCAAAGCGCCAGACAGCTCTGCATTAATATCTATCAGCGTGTCGCGCCGGGGGCGCTGGCGTTTGTCAGCGAGAAGGGCGAAACCTCCGTGGGCGAACTGCCCGTGCCCGGCACGCTCTACTATCAACGCTTTGGTGGTCTTACAAGCGCATAAGGAGTGAAGATGCCCGTTTATCAAATTGATGGCCTGACGCCGGTCGTGCCTGACGACAGCTATGTTCACCCAACGGCGGTGCTCATTGGCGACGTGATTCTGGGCAAAGGCGTTTATGTTGGTCCTAACGCCAGCCTGCGCGGCGATTTTGGCCGCATCGTGGTGAAAGACGGTGCGAACATTCAGGATAACTGCGTGATGCACGGCTTCCCGGAGCAGGACACGGTGGTGGAAGAGGACGGGCATATCGGCCACAGCGCCATTCTCCACGGCTGCGTGATCCGCCGCAATGCGCTGGTGGGCATGAACGCGGTGGTGATGGACGGCGCGGTCATCGGTGAAAACAGCATCGTCGGCGCGGCGGCGTTCGTGAAGGCGAAAGCGGAGATGCCCGCCAACCATTTGATTATCGGCAGCCCGGCCAAAGCGATTCGCGAACTCAGCGAGCAGGAGCTGGCATGGAAGCAGCAGGGCACGCGGGAGTATCAGGTTTTGGTGGAACGCTGCAAGCTGACGATGCACCAGGTGGAGCCGCTGCGCGAGGCTGAGCCTGACCGGAAACGGCTGGCGTTTGACGAGAATTTAAGGCCGAAGTCGGCGGTGTAGGACGGGAGGTTCGCACCACAGCACTAACGGGAAGATGTTACCCGCCTCATCATGCTATTAATCCTCCGATACAGACTCATCACGACAAAGGACGCAGAGTTATGCTGAGAGGTAAACGCGCTGTTATCACGGGCGGTGGCGGAGGATTTGGTCAGGCGCTGTGCGTCTGGCTGGCACGAGAGGGCGTTGAAGTGGATTTTAGCGCCCGTCGGGTGGAGGATAGAGATAAAACCTGCGCCCTCATCGCGGCTGAAGGGGGGGGAGCAAGAGGGTATCTCTGCGATTTAGCCCTGCCGGAATCCGTTTCTCAATTCTCTTCGCAGGTTCTAAGTTCAGGCAGGCCAATCGATATTTTAATACTGAATGCCGCTCAGTGGTTGTCAGGGACAATAGACCAACAATCGAGCACTGAAATCGTCAATACCGTCAGTTCAGGCCTGACAGGTTCAATCCTGCTCACTAAGGCGCTGCTTTCAGGATTACGACGCTCAGACGGCGCAGACATCATTGCGATTATATCTGCATGCGGTATTCCGAACTTCACAGATTCCATTGCCCATCCCGCTTTTTTTGCCAGCAAACATGGAATGAGCGGCTTTATCACCAAACTGTCAAAAGAATTATCACTGGAAAATATAAGGGTGACCGGCTTGTATCCACCCGATTTTGAACTTACCGGGTTAGATGCGCTTGTAGACGATCGATCGCGAATGGGGGAGCGCTTAATGAATGGACGATCGGTCTGGGAAACGATGCGTTTTGTGCTGACTCAGCCACGTAGCTGCCATATTGGTACCGTCTATTTTCAGGGGCCCACTCGCGAAGATCTGGAATGTCAGTCCTGAAGCTCGTATTTTTGTATCCACCTCTTGATTTAGCAGAACAGGTACCACACAGATGACGCGCTTTTACCAATTTACGGCTACCAGCCTTGATGGCCAACCGATCTCAATGGCAGACTATACGGGAAGAGTGGTTTTGGTCGTTAATACCGCCAGCCAGTGCGGCTTCACGCCTCAGTACGCTGGGCTTGAAGCGCTATACAAGAAATACGCCGATCGAGGGTTAGTGGTGCTTGGCTTCCCCTGCAACCAGTTCGGTAAACAGGAACCCGGCGGCGCCGACGAAATCTCGAAAACCTGTTACATCAACTACGGCGTAAGTTTCCCGATGTTCGAGAAGGTCGAGGTCAACGGTAGCGCAGCGCACCCGCTTTTTGGTTATCTGAAAAACGAATTACCCGGCGTGCTGGGTGGGCGGATCAAGTGGAACTTTACTAAGTTTCTGATCGGACGCGACGGTAAACCACTCAAGCGTTTTGCACCGATGACGACGCCAGAAAAAATAGATCCTGCAATTCATGCGGCACTGGAAATGTAAGGTTTCTGATAGCCGGACCTTTCTCCTTTAGAGCCGGTCGAAATACTCACACCGGAGAGAAGATAACGTCCGCTCTGTGTGCCTGACGGACTAAACGCTGTTTTTTCCGCGTTGTGCCGGGAGCGGACGTTACGAGCTTATAAATTATAACGCTATTTTTTCGACAAGAAAAATGTTTCCTGGATTCGTTGGTTATTATCCTTCACTATTTTGTCTGATGCTTCTAATACGGATTTTAATAGTGAAGTCTCTTTGCCAAATTTTATGGACTGGGTATCTATTGTGAGATTGTACATCGGAATATTTTCAGCGCGATATACATTGTGGATTTTCAGTGTCAGTGTTGCAGGGACTTTTAAGGAAAGTCTATCAATAGTTGTTTTTTTCTCATCCGATTTATCTTTGTTATAATCATCAATAATTGACTGGATTTCTCTCTTAATGCCGTCTTGATAAGAACCGACAGATAAATCGGTAAGTTTGAAGATGGTTGAGTTATCACTGTCTGTTTTTAATTCAACATCAATAAATGCATTTTCACTATAAACTTTTCCTAATGATACATGACCGTTATCATTACTTAAAATGTTCTGTTTCTTAAACTCCAGATTTCCTGATAACATCGCAGATGATAACAACACTGACGCGCCAATGATTACACTTGATATGATGATTTTCATTTTTTTCCTTGATAACTTAAATTCATTTTTTTGGGGTGACGTTGTGCGTGAACCAGACTCACCAATAACTAACGCCATGCCCGTAATTGATTGTTTTTTGATCTAAAGGTTTCGCTAAGAAATTCCTATCCATGTTTTGACACGTGGTATTTGAGAAAACATGTCACTCCTTTGTTTGTTAGCATTTTGGAACCATATTACAATCTATTATTTTGAGTTAAAACTGTTATTTTTTGTAACGCGTCAGCTAAAGGAAATGAAGATGACAGTAGTGCGATAAAGAGACAATTATTGTACTTCAAGAATTTGTCGCAACACCTGGAGTTGGATGTCAGGCGTCTTGGGAGTGTCCCTGGCAAGGCATTCGCTCAACGCAACGAAAAAGGCCCCATCAGGGGCCTGGTCTGCTTTAACTATGGACTGCGTTTCGCCTGAATCAGAAGCGGTATTGCAGACCCGCTGTAATCGTATAGTTATGGTTAGAAATACCTGCCGCATCCCCACCAATAGAGCCGGAGTCACCAGTATTGGTATCAATAATCTGCGTACCGCCTTTACCTTCTTCATAACTGCTATAGGTAAATTCAGCAAAAACTTTGGCGCGCGGAGTGACGTAATACCCGGCATCAACAGACGCACCATAATAGCGGGAGTCTGTTGTCTTCTCGCGGAAAGTCAGATCGCGCATGTAGTGTTCGTCGTTATCATGTGCACGCACCCAGTCACTGAATTTGAACAGGGCATTAAATTCAAAGTCATTAAAGCGGTACTGCCCTGCAAGGCCGATGTAAGGCATAGAGAAACGCTGGCTATAACCAATACCGCGTTCGCCTGCCGGGAAGTTCCCCTGATAGGCGCCGTTATCATAATTATAAGTACCCCCAGTCGCCGTCCAGCTGAAGCGTGTTTCCTGATAACCTGCGGTTACGCCCGCTTTATAATTATCGCCCTGGAAGATCCACCCTTTTAGGTTGAGATCGTATTCATTGGCGTAGTTAACGTTAGTGGCAGGATGGCTTGAATGGTCTGTCCAGGAGGATTGTTTGGCATTCATCCAGTCATAGTCATCCATATGACCTGAGCCTGATGCCAGGGATGTCCAGCCTCGAGCGTTCAGTGTCAAGAAGGCGTATGCATCCCAGGAAATATCGCCTTTCAAAATAGCGACATTTTTTATTTTCCAGTCCAGCTGGCTAACTTTTCTTCCTGTGACTTCGTCATAAACCATCTCGTGGGATTTTCCGCTCAGCATCCCGGCAGATGCTGAAACCGTGAAGCTTTCCGGTGAGAAATCCGGTGTGGCTTGTAAGGAACCTGCATATACTGCCCCTGAAAACGCGGCCATCATCATTCCCGCAACAATATTTCTTGTCATTTTTATTTCCCTAAAACAAATTAATCAATGAGTTGCAGGGGAATATTAAAAGTCATACAAATAAGAATCAACTGCCAGTTTTGGTAATTTTGTATAATTTGACGTAAGGAGAAATATTTAACTTTGGGCCGCCTGAAGGAGGCGACCGCTAATATTTACATGACTACTGGCTTGATGCTAAACAACGGTCGTTTGCGGATAAAACGTTGTTATTCACTGTAACCGGCGCCACAAACACATTCCGTTTACCCGCGCAGCCACGGTGTGATCGTCAATCCGGTCAGCAGTCCCTCCGGACTGAGCAGGCGAGTAACGGTCTGGCCCCACGGTTCGGTGCGGTTGGCCACCAGCAGGCGATAGCCTTTTTCACTCAGAATGCGGGTTGCCGAGTCCAGATCCTGAACCTCGTACTCAACCCATCCCTGCGGTATCGGGTACTCAGTGGGCCACTGTTCTTCTCCAAAACATGACGTAGCCGCCTGTGCGAGCGGCCAGACAGCGAAATGCTTCACGCCTGCCAGCTGGCCCTCTTCAGTGAGAAGGTAATCGGTATTCCCCTCCATCGGCTTCAGCGGAAGGCCGAGTGTCTGGACATAAAACGCGGTGCTGGTCTCCGTATCCCGCGAAATGGCCCCGAACCCGGCGACGAACAAGACATCAATTTCTGGTAACGTCTGCGACATATCCACTCCTGAATGAGGTGAGATTCACCATGAATTTATCTTACGACCGACTGAAATACGACTCTCAATTCTGGTCTCGCATTCACCGTGCCTGCACGTCCACGACGGGTTTAAAATTCAGCGCGATGACGATCAGCAGCACGACTCCCGCACTCATGATCAGCCATGCGCTGGTCAGCGAGACCGAACTGTCGCGAACGATCCCCGCAATTAACGGCGTAAGCGCGGCGAGCATGTACCCACCTCCCTGAACTTTAGACAGTAACCTCCCGGCCTGCGCGGGCGTTCGCGCATGATCGAAGGTGACGATGAGCGACAGCGGGAAGAGGGCGCCGATCCTGGCCCCGAGCAGCAACGTGGATAATACCGGCGTCGTACCCGGCGAAAAGACCAGAGACAGTAATCCCGCCAGCAGCAGCAACAGTACGGCGATCAGCGGCACGCGACGGTCGGGGAATTTACCGATCAGCGCGGAGACGACAAACCCGGCGACAACCTCGGTTAACGTCAGCCAGGCCAGCATGAAGCCGCTGCTGCGGGCGGACCATCCCGCCTGAATATAGAACGGGGGCAGCCAGGCTAACACCAGCGTATAGGCTCCCGTTCCCACGCCGAAAAAGAGCAACAGGAGTGCTGTCCGTGAGGATGAGAGCTCTACGTGTTCGTGTGCTGTTTATTCATTACAGGGAATAAAACATCGAGTGTCATAGGTGCTCCATACAGGCTTGGTATTATTTTTTCTATTCCAGGGATGAATGGATGGTATTTCAGCGGGGGCTCTTTTGAAAAACGATAAATAGTGGGAATTAATGTGAGTTTTACTCAATGTCGGATGATGATCCATCGCACTATACTTACGTTCAGAAACCGAACGTGTGGCATGAGGATGGTATGGCTGGCGAAAACTTGTCCAAGATGGGCGCGGCAAAAGTCCATCTGATTGTGGATCACCATGGTAATCAGGTAATAGAAAAATACCCTGTTAGTGAGGTTGAATACGGCTTTTATGAACATGCGGCGGAACCACTCAGTGGCGTTGTCGAATCCCCACGACTTTTTAACGCCGATCCACACCGACGCAGCCTGACGCTTGAATACGTTCCTCATAAGATCTCACAGGATGAGGTTGCGGGAAACGACATACTGAAACGACTTTCACGTCTACACGATTATCCTGCCGACCCTGCATGGATTTATCACACCCATACCTGGTCTGAGTCAGCGCTAGAAAAATCTCTGTCTCTTCTGGAATTGCCCGTCAGGGCTGAGCGGCAGATGCGGTGTTTTCAGCAAGGGAGTAGCGTTTTGTTTAGTCAGGAATGTTTAATTTCTGGTGATACCAATGCGGGTAACTGGGGCAGAAGAGAAAACGGCGATACGATACTTTTCGACTGGGAAAGGTTCGGTACAGGCAGCCCGGCTATTGACCTTGCTCCGCTGGTAAAAGGGATGGGCTCAAAACAAAGCCTTTTGCAACTTGCCGAGCGCTACCGTGTTTTTGCCACGCATTCGGTCGCAGGCAGATTAGCCAGAGAAATCGCTCTTGCTAAAGCATGGATTGTCACTGAAGTCGTGTTACTTCTGCACGAAAGGAAAAAAAGTGATTTTAAGCTCTACCTGAGCTGGTACAGAGAACATCTCCCCGGCTGGCTGGATGAGTCCATCTCACTGCTTTGAGCACGTCGTAACAGAGCCTGCGAAACCGATGCAGCGTTTTGTTTCACAAACGCCATCGCTCATCGACCGTTCAGAATGGTATAACGTCTTGCGGCAATCGGGTTGCCGCCCGCTGATTCCATTCACAAAGGTGTATATGAAACAAATTACGTTAAGTGATCTGCAGCAGCAAAGCGAGCAGGCTGCCAATTCACCTCGCTTACGCGCGCATCGCAATTTACATCCTGAGCTGAGCGACCCGGTGCAGCGTCTGGCCATCGCGATGGAGCCTGGCACGTATGTCCGCCCCCATCGCCATCCGCACACGTTTGAACTGCTGACGGCTCTGAGCGGTCGCTTTCTGGTGCTGAATTTTGATGACGGCGGTAACGTGACCCAGCGCGTGGTGTTAGGTGAAGACTGCAAGGTGCTGGAGATGGATGCCGGTACCTGGCATGCCGTGCTGTCGCTGGATAAAGGCGGCGTCATTTTTGAGGTAAAACACGGCGGCTACCAGCCTGTTCCGGAGCACGATACCGCCCCATGGTCACCGGCTGAGAACGCGCCCGGTTGCGCGGAGCTGATGAAATGGTACGCTCAGGCGCAGGTGGGTGACGGGGGTTTTACCCTGTAATTTTATCTCGTTTGCCCGGCGCGCGAAAAGGCGTGCCGGGAAAGAGAGCGGTCCCGCAAACACAACTCTCGCATGCTGGTTTTATTTAAGGCTCTCTAGCCCTTGCAGGAACTCCTCAACCTGCTCAGGCGTCGCCGTGTCTGCCTGGTAAAGGATATCGAGCTTAACGTTCTTTAGCCCGCAGAAGCCAAATACACCTTCGATTATCTGCGTCTGAATCGCCGTCGAATAGCCGTGCTTGTCGAACCCGGTGAGATCGCTGCCGCCGGTGGCAATCAGGCGGACGGGAACATCACGTAAGTTGCCCACAATCCGGCCACCGTCGGCCACCTTATACGCCCAGTTCAGGGTTAATACGCGATCGAACCAGCCTTTCAACAGCGCGGGGACCGACCACCAGTACACGGGGAAGACAAACACCAGCATATCCGCTCGCTCGACGCGCTGCTGCTCGCGCAGAATATCGTCGGGAAGGGCGCTCGGATCGCCGTGATACAAATCGAGATCGGCGCGGGTCATCGCCGGATTAAACCCTTCAGCATGCAGATCGGCGATCTCAACCTGCGTACCTTGCTCGCGTAATTTCCCGGCAATATGGGCTGCCAGCGAATGGGATAACGAATTGTCGACAGGGTGAGCCGTCACGATCAGTGCGTTATTAATGGCATTTGTAGCAGACATAGCGACCTCGAATGGGTGAGAATTGACGCCTATATTACTATTGGTAACTTAGGTGTCAATCCGCCCCCGGCGATCATTTTGTGCTGTTCGCGTAGCTCTCCAGCACGCCGGTCATGGCACCGCTTAGCGTATCTTCCGCCACATTCCGGGCAAGCACGCCGTTGCCCGCCGCGGTGCTGAGCGCTTCCGCCGCGCCAATGATGGCCGTCAGTACCGCTTCCCCCTGAACGCCTTTTAAGACGATAAAAGGGGAAAGCGCGGTGCGCAGGCAGTCGGCACATTCGGCCACGCATGCCTCCCGGAACGTCTGCAGCGCGCGAGAACCGGACAGCGCGGCAGCTATTGGCCCGGTTTCAGGCCCGGCGGCAATCGCGCAGTCGATATAGGCCGCGCTGAAAAAGCTGATCGTCTTCTCCAGCGTTTTGCCGTCGACCGCCAGCGTCTCGCGGAATTTCGCCAGCTGCCGGTCGCTATAGTCCTGATACAGCGCCATCAGCAGCCCTTCACGATCGCCAAAGTGGTCGTAGGGGATAGGTTTAGTCACGTTAGCCCGCTCGGCCAGGTAGCCAAGGGTCAGCGCCTCCGTGCCTTGCTGACGAACGATTCCGCGCGCAACCTCCAGCAGCTGCACGCGGCGGTCCTCTTTTCTCAAGCGCTTAACAACCATGCTTTCCTCAGAATTTTTATCTACTCATGGTAGTTTACACGTTTTCTGCGGGGTGCTGCACGCGTTGTTCCGCAGGGCGGATCCGGTACCAGATCGCATACATCGCTGGCAGGAAGACGAGCGTGACGATCGTCCCGCCCAGCGTTCCGCCGATCAGCGTCCAGGCCAGCGTGCCCCAGAACACCGAATGCGTCAGGGGAATGAAAGCCAGCACGGCGGCCATGGCGGTCAGCAGGACCGGACGTGCGCGCTGCACCGTCGCTTCAACCACCGCCTGGAACGGCTCGAGACCCTCTTTCTGGTTATAATCGATTTGACCGATCAGGATCAGCGTATTGCGCATAAGAATGCCGGAAAGGGCGATCAAGCCGACCAGCGCGTTGATGCCAAACGGCTGATTGAAAATCAGCAGCACGGGCACCACGCCAATCAGCCCCAGCGGCGCGGTTAAGAACACCATCACCATCGCCGAGATTGAGCGCACCTGCAAAATGATGAGCAATAGCGTCAGGGCAATCATGATCGGGAACAGCGGAATCATTGCCTGCGTGGCTTTGCCCGATTCCTCAATCGAACCCGCCATGTCGATACGGTAGCCGGCCGGCAGCGCATCAACAATCGGCTGGAGCTGCTTCATGATGGCGACCGACACGTCCGGCGGCTGAAGATTGTCGGCGATATCGCCCCGCACGGTAATCGTGGGGATGCGATCGCGACGGCGCAGGATCGGGTCTTCCATGCCGATCTCAATCTTGCCGATTTGAGACAGCGGAACGCGCTGTCCCGCATTGCCAACAAGCGTGAAACCCTCGATTTTTGCCGGATCAAGACGGATATCTCCCGCCGCACGGCCAATTACCTCAACCGAGCGGATATCTTCCCGCACGGAGGTGACGGGCACGCCTGAGAGCAGAAACTGAAGCTGATCGGCAACGGCGCTGGAGGTTAATCCGGTTGCCTGCAGGCGGTTTTGATCGAGGGTGAAATGCAATACGGGAACGCGCGACCCCCAGTCGGAGTTGACGGTTCTCATCATCGGGCTCGCCTGAAGCACGGCTTTCACCCTGTCAGCGATGTCATGCACCTGTTCGACATCCGGCCCCGACACGCGCCAGGCAACCGGGAAGGGCGAGTAAGGGCCAAACACCAGCTGCGTGACCCGCACGCGCGCTTCGGGGGCAAGGCCATTGGCGACCGCTTCTCTCAGCCGGAGCTTGAGCGCCTCGCGCGACGTCTCGCTGTCCGTCAGGATCACGATTTTCGCAAAAGACGGGTCGGGCAGTTCAGGCGCCATCGCCAGATAAAAACGGGGCGACCCCTGACCGATATAGGCCGTGACAATTTTGGCTTCGGGCTGCTGGCCCAGCCACGCTTCGATTTTTGCGGTTGCGGCACTGGTTTGCGCAATCGAGGTACCGTAGGGCATCTGCACCTCAACCAGTACTTCCGGGCGATCGGAGGTCGGGAAAAACTGTTTTTTAACCAGCCCCATACCGAGCACGGCCAGGATGAAAATGGCGACCACCAACCCGGCCACCCGCCATTTTCTGGCGATAACGCGGGCAAGCAGCTGGCGAAAACGGTTATAGCGAGGCGTGTTATAGATGGCGGCATGACCCCCTTCGACTTTCGGGATCGCAGGCAGGATTTTCACCCCAAGATAGGGCGTGAACACCACCGCGACAAACCACGAGGCAATCAGGGCGAGGCCGACAATCCAGAACATATTGCTGGTGTATTCCCCGGCGGTCGACTGGGCAAAGCCGTTCGGCATAAAGCCAATGGCCGTCACCAGGGTACCGGCCAGCATGGGCGCGGCGGTATGGCTCCAGGCGAAGGCCGAGGCTTTGATTCTGTCGTAACCTTCCTCCATTTTCACCACCATCATTTCGATGGCGATAATGGCATCATCAACCAGCAGGCCGAGGGCGAGGATCAGGGAGCCCAGCGTCACGCGGTCAAAGTTAATTCCCGCGGCTTCCATCACCACGAAGACGACCGCCAGCGTCAGCGGTACCGCCGCCGCAACGACCACCCCCACGCGCCAGCCCATGCTGACAAAACAAACCACCATGACCACAAGCAGGGCGACAAAAAATTTGATCATGAACTCATCGACCGACGAGCGAATATTCACGGACTGGTCGGTAACTTTGGTCAGGGACATGCCCAGCGGCAGGCTATCATTTATTTTTGCCGTTTCCGCATCCAGCGCTTTACCCAGCGCCAGACCGTTCCAGCCTTCGCGCATCACGATGCCCAGCAGAAGGGCGGGTTCATGCTGATTACGTATCAGCATCGTCGGGGGATCTTCGTAGCCTCGCTCAACCGTTGCCACATCGGACAGCTTGAGCGTTTTGCCCTGAGCCACAAAAGGCGTATCGCGGATTTTCTGCAGTTCATCGAACGCGCCGTCCAGGCGGATAAAAATTTGCGCGCCTCGGGTCTCAATGGAACCCGCCGCGGTTAACGCGTTCTGGCTGTTGAGGGCGTTGAAAATATCCTGGGGTGAGAGCCCTATCGTCGCCAGACGGTCATGGGAGAAGGAGATATAAATCCGCTCGGCCTGTTCGCCGATAATGTTCACTTTCTTCACGCCGGGAACGTGCAGAAGCTGCTGGCGCAGGCCTTCGGCATCGCGTACCAGCTGCCGCTGCGGTTCGCCTTTTGCTTTCAGGGCAAAGAGGGCAAAGGTGACATCGGAGAATTCGTCATTGATCATCGGGCCGATGACGTCCGCCGGAAGACGCTGCGATTCATCTCCAAGCTTCTTACGCGCCTGATAGAACTCCTCCTGCACTTCGGCAGGCGGGGTCTTGTCCTGCAATGACAACGTGATAAACGCCATGCCGGGACGGGTATAGGTTTCGGTACGGTCATACCATTTGAGTTCCTGCAGGCGCTTTTCCAGCGGCTCGGCGACCTGATCCTGAATTTCCTGCGCGGTGGCGCCCGGCCAGACGGTTATCACCGTCATTTGCTTTACCGTGAAGGGCGGATCTTCCGCGCGCCCGAGCCCAAAGAAGGCGTAAATTCCGGCAATCGTGACCAGAACGATCAGAAACAGCGTAATGGAACGTTCGCGGACGGCCAGCGCAGACAGGTTGAAGCGGCTTCCGCTCATGGCGTGTTCTCCGCCAGGGCGGCATTGCGCTGCTTAGTAAGCCTGACTACCTCACCTTCGTGCAGAAGATGGGCACCTAACGCAACAATTTTCTCCCCGGGCTTCACGCCGCCCGCGACCTGCGCCGCATCTTCACTCACGCTCAGCACCTTGACGGGCGTCCATGCGACCTTTGCCGGCTGGGCAGAAATGCGCCAGACGCCGGGACCTTTTCCTGCATCATAGAGTGAGGCCAGCGGGACCTGCATGACCTGACCTTCCGCTTTATTGTCCTGAATGTTCAGCGTGACGGTTGCCCCCAGCGGCGCGTTCGCCAGCAGGCCATCCAGCACGTAGCGGGCTTCATAAGTGCGGGTAGCGGCATCGGCCGAGTCAGACAGCAGGCGCAGCGTTGCGGTGACCGGGTGTGCTTCATTGCCATAAAGCGTGGCCTGCGCTTCGCTGCCGACGGCAGGGCGCAGCGTTTCCGGAAGCTGCACGAGCGCTTCACGCTGTCCCGCTCTGGCGAGCCTGATCGCCACCTGTCCGGCACTGACGACCTGACCCGGCTCGGCGAGCGTCTCCATGACCACGCCGTCTGAATCCGCCAGCAGTACGGCATAGCCCGTGGCGTTTTGCGCCACGCTGGCCTGCGCCCGGGCGGCGCTGAGATCGGCCCTGGCCGTATCGGCCGCCGCCTTGATCTGGTCATACTCCGAGGCAGACACGGCGCCGGACGCCACAAGACCGCGATAGCGCGCCTCATCGCTGGAGGCTTTTCGCGCGCGCGCCTGGGCTGCATCCACCGCGCGCTGCTGCGCCTGGGCCTGCAATTTCAGGTCAACCGGATCCAGTCGCAGCAAGGGCTGGCCGCGTTTGACGGTCTGTCCCGTATCAACCAGTCGCTCAAGGATTTTTCCCTGAACCCTGAAGCCTAAATCACTTTGCGTTCTTGCGACCACAACGCCCGTGAAGGCGCGGGCGGTATTGTTAGCAAGCTCGACGGATGCGGATCTGACGAGCGGTGGCTTTGTGCGCGGATCGTCACTCGCGGAAATATCTCCGCACCCCACCAGGGCAAACGGCAGGAGACAAACGGCAACGCGGGCTGAAGTGAGCCTGAGCATGGGAAACCTTTTTGACGTAACAGGACGGTATCCGCATTCTCTGGCTAGTGACCAAAATTGTCAATGGTCACAAATTAGGGGGCCAGGCTTCTTAAAATCAGTGAAGAGAGAAGCACCGCCGCGGTGGGGGCCATTTCGAGGTTATACTGCAGCTGGATGGGATTGATAAAAGGACACATCACCATGTGTATAGCCTGTGTGACCTCATCCAGCGGCGTTTTTCTTTCGAACTCTCCGGCCTGCCTGCCTTCGATAATGATGCTCTCTATCAGCTTCATCAGGCTTTCTGCATACCGTTCTGTCGACGGCCACTGCTCGCGTGCGGCGACGGCGGCAATGTCGTAAAGCTTACGGTCGTGGAAAAACAGCTCGCTCCCCGCTTCGGTAAGCGCCTTGAAAAGACGGCGTAATTTTTCGCTTGCTGACGGCGCATCCTCGATGGCGGAAAGCACCGCCGCCATGATCAGCTCCAGGCGGTTAGCGCAGATCACCTCGCCGATAGCCTGTTTGGAATCGAAAAACTTATAAATGTAGGACTTTGAAAAACCGATTGATTTAGCCAGTTCGGCGACGGTGGTTTTTTCATAGCCGTAGTGACCGAAGTGCTCAAAAGCGGCTTCGACGATTTGCTCTCTGACAGCGTGGTCAAGTGGACCACGTGCGGATGGGGGGTTCATATTTTTAGTCATTATTTAAGCTTAGCGTGACAGGCTATGATTAACAACGAGTGACCATTTTGTACTTTGGTTACCGTCATTCATCATCAGCCCTTCAGACGGGACGATCAACCAGGAGGGGTAAGTGTATCACTGTTTTTCGCGCACTATGGCATCTATCTGTCTGCGATAAGCGAGGATTTCAGCGCAATTCCCTTACGCTGAACAGATCCGTTTTTGCTTAAGCCGAGCGCGGACGCAATATTTTTTCAACGATAAGCACCAGACGCCTGCGCGTCACGAACCGGTGTAGCTGTCCCAGAAGCCAGTTACCGCAACCGGTAATCAGGTAGCTACGGTTACTCTCCACGGCCTTCAGCGCCAGGGTGACCACCTTGTCAGCGGGCATTCTTTTACCTACCGAGGCTTCCTCAGCATTCACCACATCAAAAAAGGCCGTATCCGTTGCGCCGGGGCAAAGCGCCAGGACGCGAATGCCCTTTGAGCAATATTCTCCCCACAGCGCATTCGAAAACGAGAGCAGGAAGGCTTTGGTTGCGCCATAAATCGCCATATAGGGATCCGGTTGCATCGCGGCCGTTGAGGCAACGTTAATAATTACCCCGGTGCCTTGCTGCAGCATTCCCGGCAGCAAGGCGTGAGTCAGCTCCACCGGGGCCAGGCAGTTCACGTATATCTCATCACGCTGCCTGTCGATCGACAGCTTTTCGAATCGCCCATAGGTGGCGAATCCGGCGCAATTAATCAAAATTTCGGGGAAACGTCTTAAGGTTTTAAGCCGTTCCACAATGTGGGGAATGGCTTGCGGCTTTACTAAATCCTGCACAATAATCGTGATGGATACGCCGTGCTTTCTGACTAACTCTGCGGCAAGCGCCTGCAGCTTTGTCCCGGAGCGGGCGACCAGGATCAATGCCGAGCCGCGGGCAGCGAGCTGTCTGGCGAAATCACGGCCTATGCCCGAAGATGCTCCGGTAATCAGCGCTGTTTTTTCTGTATAATCAAAAGAATTCATATGTTTAACTCCGTTTCCCTAATGTCTGCCGCACAGGATAAACCGTGCACTTAGGTACACGGTCAAGCGTGATTTTTACAAGGTGAGGGCGACGCGATGCGAATTGGTGAACTGTGTGCGAAAACGGGATTGTCGAAAGAGACGGTGCGTTACTATGAGCGGCAGGGGCTATTGGAGAATATCCCGCAGCCGAATCGCAGCAATAACTATAAAGTTTATTCCGCCGTCGATTTACAGCGTTTAAACATGATCGGGCATGCCAAAATGCTGGGCTTTACCTTAGCCGAAATTTCAGAGGTTTTAGCTGTCTGGGTTGACGACAAATTTACCGCCGAGCAAAAACAGGCTTCTCTGCAGCGCAAGCTGCAGCAGCTTGAAGAGAAAGAAGCGGCGTTAATTGAACTCAGAGCCAGGTTGAAAAACGCCCTTAATAAGGTCGGACAGCCTTGTGTCGACACGTTTTGATCGCCGGGTAAGAGGAGGTCGCAAAACCGATGCGGCCTTGTATTGCGGCGCGATGAGGAAACCATCGAAAGCGGGAGCGACGCTGGCGAAGTTATCCAGCCCAACAGCGCTAATCATCAGCGGATAGCCTTCGCGATCTGCAAGAGACTGCATCTTTCTGGCGAGAGCGTTTGCGGTATTACCAAACAAACAGCATATCAGAGGCTTTTTCATGTTTTGTTCCTCCTGAAAACCGCTCTCAGAGTAGTCCTGAGGTTGTCACCAAAATGCGCGCCGCCTCTTGTTTTGGCGATAAATTAACCACAGTTGCCTGATGCTGAACAAATTAATGTTCTTTTAGCCAGTCGAGAAAAAACTGGCTAAACGCCGTGACCTGAAGCGGCTGCAGTTTGCGCTGCGGGTAGACAAACTGCAGCCCGACATCTTTGCGGTCGTATCGGCTAAAGCCGGTGAAGCTGTCGGCAAACAGTACCGTGAGTCTTCCGGCCTCAACGTCGTCTTTGACGTCCCACCACGATTTCCCCGCGATGCCAGCCCCGCTGAGCGCCCACTGACGAAGCAAAGCCCCGTCGTCGCACACCATGGCAGGCTCTACGCGAACGACGCTTTCCTCCCCATCTTTTTCAAAGCGCCATTCGTTCATCACCACGCCCTGAGACTCAAGCGCCAGGCACCGGTGCTGAGCTAAATCGGCAAACGTGGCGGGGATACCGCGTTCGTTAAGATACTCTGCGCAAGCGACCAGCACCCGATGGTTAGGGCGGATGTTTCTGACGACAAGGCTGCTGTCCGGCAGGTTGCCGAAACGCACGCTCATATCCAGCCGGTTAGCGACCAGGTCCTCAACGTGTTCTCTTAGCGAGATGAAAAACTTAACGTCGGGATGGCGCCGGGAGAATTCCACGACGGCGGGGCTAAGATACTGCCTGCCAAAGTCCGAGGGCGCAGAAAGGCGAATGTTGCCGCTGAGCACGCCTTCTTTTTGCGTCAGTAACGACTCGGCGTGATGCACCTCTTCCAGCACGCGCAGGGCGGCATGGTAAAACTCTTCCCCGGCGCGGGTCAGCGTGATGGATCGCGTTGAGCGGTGAAACAGGCGCGTCTGGTAACGCTCTTCAATCGCCTTCAGCCTGGCGGTCATGGTGGCGGGGGAAAGCGACAGGCGTCGTCCGGCGGCAGAAAGACCGCCGGCCTCGGCCACTTCCACCAGTAACGCCATGTCTTCGAGTTTGCCCATTATTCATATTTTCCGAAAAGTGCATCTGCTTTTAGCGTAATTATCAAAATCAGATGCCGCCTGTAAAGTGATTTCATCCAAACCATAAGGGATCAAGACATGAAACCTATCTCACTTTTTGAACGCTACAGGCTGGGTCAGCAAGACCTGAAAAACCGTATCGTCATGGCGCCGATGACCCGCGCGCGCTCCCTGCAGCCGGGAAATATTCCATCGGCGCTGATGGCGGAGTATTACCGGCAGCGGGCCAGCGCCGGATTAATCATCACTGAAGCCACCCAGATTTCGCCTCAGGGTCAGGGATACTCATGGACGCCCGGCATCCATTCGCCGGAGCAGGTTTCGGGATGGCAACTCACGACGGGCGCCGTGCATCAGGCGGGCGGGGTGATTTTTTCGCAGCTCTGGCACGTCGGGCGAATGTCGCACGCCAGTTTTCATCAGGATGGTCAACCCGTCGCCCCATCAGCACTGGCGCCGGACGCGCAGGTGTGGGTGGTGAATGAAAAGGGGGAAGGCCAAATGGTTGACTGCCCGACGCCGAGAACGCTCTCGCGCAAGGACATTCACAGCATCATCGCGGACTATCGTCAGGCGGCACTAAATGCCGTTCAGGCCGGGTTTGACGGCGTTGAGGTTCACGGCGGAAACGGCTATCTGATCGACCAGTTCCTGCGTCAAACCTCCAACAAACGCACGGATGAGTACGGCGGCACGCTGGTGAACCGGATCCGCTTTGCTCAGGAGGTGTTAAGCGCCATTGCCGAGGCCATTGGCCGCGAGCGCACGGGCATCCGCCTTTCCCCGTTTATTACCCAGCGCGGGATGAACGATCCGCAGGTGACGGAAGCCATACTCGCTCTCGCGACCTGGTGTGAACAAAAAGGGATTGCGTTCATCCACCTGGCGGAAGCCGACTGGGACGACGCGCCGCAGGTGCCTGAACAGTTCCGTCAATCGCTTCGCGAGACGTTCAGCGGAACCCTTATCGTTGCGGGGAACTATGACCTTGAAAAAGCGGAAAAGATCCTTGCTGCCGGCTATGCCGATTTGATTGCCTTCGGACGGCCGTTTATTGCCAACCCGGATTTACCCCACCGGCTGGCGCACCGGCTGCCTCTGGCCCGGGTGCGCGACCCCGCCACGCTGTTTGGCGGCACCGCGACGGGATATACCGATTACCCCATTTACACCCTGCAGGAGGAAACGTTATGACCAGTAAAACCTTAATCATCGGCGGCGCTTCCGGCATCGGTTTCGCCGTAGGCAGCCTGCTTGCCGGGCGCGGCGAGGAGATTATTCTTGCGGGCCGCGACGGCGCGAAGCTGGACGCCGCGCGGCAGCGGCTGAGCGCCCACGCCGCGTCTGTTCACACCCTCTTGCTGGATATAAGCCGTGAGGCAGAGCTGGTTACACTCGGTGAAACGCTGGGTGAGGTTAATAATATCGTCGTCACGGCGGGTTCGCAGGCACCGGGCGGGCTTCTTTCCGGGCTGGATCTCCGCGCGGCAAGGCTCGCCTTTGATACGAAATTCTGGGGAAGCATCAATGTCGCCCGCTATCTCAGCGGGAACATCGCCCCCCGCGGTACGCTGACTTTTACCAGCGGGTTTGTGGCGCGCCGCACCGTGGCGGGCGCCATTGTCAAAACGACGATGAATGCCGCCATTGAGGCCGCGACAAAAGTGCTGGCGAAAGAGCTTTCCCCGCTGCGCGTCAACGTCGTGAGTCCTGGGCTGACCGACACGGAAGCTTACGCGGGGATGGACGCCGCCGCGCGGGAAAAAATGCTCGCTGGCGCGGCGGAAACTCTGCCAGCCAAGGCCTGGGGAAGGGCGCAGGACATCGCGCAAGGGTATCTTTTCGCCATTGATAATCCCTTTGTCACGGGGGCGGTCATTGATATTGAGGGCGGGGCGTTAATTAACTGACTCCCTCTGATTTGAACCGCAGGAAATCGAATGCGGGTAATGTAATACTCTATTGAGAGATATCATGAAATATTCGACGTATTTTCATTCGGCTGTAGCGATGGTTATTTTTACAGGTCTGTCGGGCAATGCGATTTCCGCGCAGGGCGAATGGGTTCAGCCGAAACAGCTTATAGTGGACAACAGCCTGCCGCAGGCGCAATTAAAGGCGAATGAAGCCGTTGCCAGAGAATATGCCTCATTCTGGGACACGGGTAATGAAACTCTGGCGCGTGATGCCCTGGCGGCAGGTTTTATTGATAAAACGCCCCCGAAAGGTCGTAAGCAAGGTCCCGAAGGCGCTATTTTAGCTTCCCGTGCGTTTCGCGCAGCCGTGCCTGATTTGCGCTGTGACGTTGAGCAAATGATTATTTCAGGCAATCGCGTGGTCTCGCATTTACATTTTCACGGCACATTCACCGGGACATTCGGCAAGCTGAAAGGAAAGGGGCAGAAAATAGATTTTATCGCCACGGATATTTATGAGATCGCTGACGGTAAAATTGTGGCTAACTGGCATATTGAGGACAACCTGACGCTGATGAAACAGCTGGGCGCGCTGTAAAGTCATCACTCCGGGGCGGCCCGGAGTGATGCGAAAATCCTATAAGCCAAGATCGCTCAGCGAAGGGTGATCGTCCGGGCGTCTGCCCAGCGGCCAGTGGAACAGCCGCTCAGAGGCTTTGATCGGCATATCGTTTACGCAGGCAAAGCGGCGCTTCATCAGTCCGTCCGGCTCAAACTCCCAGTTTTCATTGCCGTAAGAGCGGAACCAGTTGCCGGAATCATCATGCCATTCATAGGCATAGCGCACCGCGATCCGGTTCTCCGTAAATGCCCAGAGCTCTTTAATCAGACGATAGTCCAGCTCTTTTTTCCATTTCCGCTCCAGAAACGCCTGGGCTTCTTCACGGTTGGTGGCGAACTCTGCGCGGTTGCGCCATTGGGTATCCAGCGTATAGGCAAGCGCGACTTTCGCCGGGTCGCGGCTATTCCAGCCATCTTCTGCCAGTCTGACTTTTTCGATGGCGCTTTCACGAGTGAAGGGCGGTAAAGGAGGACGTGTGTTCATGGCGATTACCTCAGCGTTATATTATGTAGACAGGTCTGTCTACTTGCGCTAATCTATGCCTGTAAAATAACGCTGTCAACATCCTTTTTGAGGCTATCCAAAAGTGAAAACAGAACCCGCAGGCAACGATGCAAAAATCAGCGTCAGAGATAAGATATTACTCACGGCGCACGATCTGTTTTATTCCACGGGCTTCAGGGCGACGGGGGTGGATACGCTGATTAAAGCGTCTAAAGTGACTAAGGTGACGTTCTATCGCCATTTTCCCAGCAAGAGCTTGCTTATTCTTGCCTATTTGAACTATCGTCATGAAATATGGATTAACTGGTTTGAGATCGCGCTGCGTCGACATCTCGATGAAGGCGACAAACCTGCTGATGCGATATCTTCAACGCTTTACGAATGGTTTATTTCGCCTGAGTTCCACGGCTGCGCTTTTATTAACGCCAGCGCAGAGGCAAAATCGGAAGATATTGAAAGCGAAATAAAAGCGATATGCCGCGATCATAAAATCGAAACAAAGAAAAAGATTGCATCGCTGACGAAGATCGCTGATGAGCGCGTCGTCAATGAAACCATGCTGCTTATTGACGGCGCAATTATTCATGCGCAAATGGGCATGGATACGGATGAGGTCATCACGTCGTTGAACAGGGCAATAGCAGAGTTAATGGAGCACTAATCAGCCCGCGCTTTCTCAGCATCCCGTTCCTTGCCGACGAGGAGTGCGGCGGGGATGAAAAATCCCCGGCGTCAGTATGTGCTGTTACACAAGGGTGTAAACCCCCGCTCCCCAGTAACCGGTACCCGGGCGGGTCTGTTCTTTCCAGCCTGATGCGATCAGTTCCTTCGCAATAAACCGGTTGATGATCCCATGCCCCATAAGCAAGACGGGGCCGTCGGAGCCCTTAGCCGCCGTCACGAGGATCTCAGCCGCCTTAGCGGCACGTTTTTTTGCGACGCTTACGCACTCTGCCTCGCCAGACAGGCCGCAGAGCCAAAGAATACGAAACAGCGCCGCCCAGTAAAAAGGCGATAGCCGTAACCCCGGAATACGGAACACCGGCAGCTCTGCTTCCCGAAAAACCTCATCAATTAAGCCCGGTTGACACCCCAGCGTTTGCAACGATGAGAGGGCTCTCGGGAGAGGGCTGCTGAGAAACGTGAGCGCGCGATACGCCAGGATTTTAGCAATTTCCGAAGGTCTGTCGCTGCCCGTTGAAGAGCGGTTATAGCTGTCGATCCACTCTGCCATTTCCCTGTACGACACTTTTGGCTCATCTCTGTGCTGAGGTTCTCCATGCCGCATCAAAATAATTTCCATAAGTTTTTATCACCCATCATCCCTTCATCAGAGGCAGATTAACGCGATCGGACGAGGTTTTTCACCCACCCGTTTTAGTGTGTCTGAGCCTGGAGCGTACTTAGCAGACTTATCAGTCTGTAAAATATTTTCATGCGCGCGTATTCTGTGGGAAAGCGTTGAGCATAACCATTGAGGGTAAAGGAAGCGGAAAATGAGAACACAGAAGCGATGCCTTGGCTGCGTGGCTATTGTGGTGGATGACTACGATCGCGCCATTGAATACTACACAGACAAGCTGGGGTTTACCCTCGTCGAGGATACGCCTCAACCGGGTAAACGCTGGGTGGTAGTCTCCCCCAACCCGGAAAGCGACTGCAATATTTTGCTGGCTCGTGCTTCTAACGAGAGGCAGGAAAGCTTTATCGGTAACCAATGCGGCGGCAGAGTTTTCCTGTTCCTTCAGACGGACGATTTTTGGCGCGATTACCGTGCAATGAAAGACAAAGGCGTTCATTTCTGCGAAAAACCTCGTGAGGAAGAGTACGGTACGGTGGTGGTGTTTGAAGATATGTACGGCAACCGCTGGGATCTCTATCAAAATGCCCAACGGTGAATGACGCCATAAAATTGTTTCATTCGCCGTTCATCAACAAGGGTTATTAAAAAGGATACCGTCCATGACTCTTCGAATACGACAGGCCACCCGTGCCGAATTATGGGGATGTCTCTTTAGGGCGAGTGCTCTCGTCGCGCTGTGCCAGCGATAGCGCGCTGGCGCTGGCGGGATCGAACAGCGAGAGGCTCTCAATCTGATTGAGTAAAATCACCCTGCGGAATGACATGGCGCTGCGTGGTTCGGAGTCGAGCGTAATGTCATGCTCCGCATACCACCTGCTGTAGTTATTCTCGATGCGCAGATTCATGGTCTTCGCGTCTCGATGACCGCTTAACATCGGGATCAGCACGATATTGGCCGTTTTTTCATATTCCAGCGTCGCGGTGTGGATCATGCCGACGTAAATCCGCCTTGACCGGAGCGTGACCTGCGCCAGTTCCCCTTGCTCCATGCACTGGTACAGCAGCTGTTCAATGCCGCTCGACTGCGCGAGACGTTTGTAGAGCTTTTTCCGGCTTTCGCCGTCCAGCCTGGCGCTGCCTGCCCAGTTAGAGCGGTAGAGGCAAAACAGGATGGCAAACGCCAGCATCACGACCACCGGCGCCTGAATGCCTAAAAAGCTCCAGTTCATAAAGTCGATTTGCCAGTCGGTATATTTCGGTGAGGCAAAGTGAAAAGCGTTATTGGCGGCGGAAAGGGCGAGCAGGAGCAGCCAGAGCAGACCGGTGGCAATCACGCCCTGCAGAACGAAAATACAACCGTAAAGTGCAACGAGAAAATAGACGTCCCAGCCAAAGGAGCGCTTGATTTTAAAGCGGGTCGACAGATCGCGGCTGGTGTACCAGTACCCGCATACCATCAACACCATAAATATCGCCGTTCCCATATCAGGCCCTCTTTAGCGTGTCGACGTGACGCAGAAAATCCTGCCGCACCTCGTTGCTTTTGTAGTTCACCGAGGCGTTCCCGTCCTGGTCGATGATGATGCGATCGCCATCTTCGACGGCTTCAATAATTTCCTGCTGGCTCATCACCTGAAGCAAAGATTCGGGGCTGGAGAAAAGCGAGAGAAAGAAGCGCTTCATGTCTGGCATCCTTATGAATTAAAAAGGATAAGCCTGGAAGAAGACCTGAAAGTTTGCCTTAAGGATAACCCGAAAGTGAAGGCCGGGTGGCGGCTACGCCTTACCCGGCCTACAAAAACCACTTTTTGATGGTGCCTCAACTCATTGATATATAGCTAATATAAAAAATAGATCGTCACAAACTTGGACAAATAACGTTAATTGTGTAAGTTTTAATTATGCGATAACGCCACGTTGTTTACAGCCAGGATGTGACCCATGAGCACTTTGCCCTCTGTCGTGAGTCGGTTTGTTGAGTACTACGCCGCACTGGATAGCCAGCCGCCGTCCGCGCTGGTCGGGCTTTACCATTCAAATGCCACGCTTATCGATCCGTTTGGCGAGCATGACGGGATTTTCGCGCTTCAGCGCTACTTCACCCATCTGCTGGCCAACGTCGAGCAGTGCCGTTTTACCATCGATCCGCCGCTGTGCAGCGGGAACCGGTTTGCTGTTACCTGGGTGATGCACTGGTCGCACCCGCGCATTGCCGGGGGCGAGCCGCTCGAACTGCCTGGATGTTCCGTGGTGGACACGGAGAACGATCTCATCACGCACCAGCGCGACTACTACGATGCGGGAGAGATGATCTACGAACACCTCCCTCTGCTTGGCTGGGCTGTACGCGGCGTGAAGCGGAGGGTCAAATCATGAAGACGGTGCTGATTACCGGGGCAAGCTCAGGCATCGGTGCCGGGCTGGCGAAATCCTATTCCGCTGACGGCTATCATGTGATTGCCTGCGGGCGCGATCTGGCACGCCTGGAAGCCCTGCATCAAACCTGCCCCAATCTCACCGTTCGCCTGTTCGATATGACAGACAGGGACGCCTGTCGCCAGGCGCTGACCGGCAGCTACGCCGATCTGATTATTCTCTGCGCCGGTACCTGCGAATATCTCGATGGGGGCGTGGTAGATGCGGCGCTGGTGGAGCGGGTCATGAACACTAATTTCCTCGGGCCGGTGAACTGCCTTGAGGCGCTGCAGCCGCAGCTGGTTGGCGGTAACCGCGTGGTGCTGGTGAGTTCCATGGCCCACTGGCTGCCTTTTCCAAGGGCAGAGGCCTACGGCGCGTCCAAAGCGGCCCTGAGCTGGTTTGCCGAGAGTCTGCGCCTGGACTGGGAGCCAAAAGGGATTGCCGTCACGGTTGTCTCTCCGGGCTTTGTCGATACGCCCCTGACGCAGAAAAACGATTTTTCCATGCCGGGCAGGGTGAGCGTCGACGAGGCGGTCAAGGCTATCCGTACCGGGCTGGCGGCTGGGAAAATGCACATCGCATTTCCTGCCGGATTTGGCTTCATTTTGCGGCTGCTCTCCTGGCTGCCTGCGTCTCTTCAGCGCGCGCTGCTGCGCAGGATGGTGCGTTCATGAACATTGCGATTATCGGCAGCGGGATTGCCGGGCTGACCTGCGCCTGGCGCCTGTCCGGACACCATCAGGTGACCCTGTTTGAAGCGGGTGCCACGCCAGGCGGCCATACCGCAACGGTTGACGTCTCGACGCCTCAGGGCACATACGCGATCGATACCGGGTTTATCGTCTACAACGACCGCACCTATCCGCGCTTTATGGGCCTGCTCAGCGAGCTGGGCATCAGCGGACAAAAAACGCAGATGAGCTTTTCGGTACACAACCCGGCGACGGGGCTGGAGTACAACGGCCACACCCTGACGTCGCTGTTTGCCCAGCGCCGAAACCTGGTGAACCCTGCATTCTGGCGGCTGCTCGGGGAGATCGTCCGCTTCAATCGTCTGGCAAAACAGGCGCTGGACGGGGAGGTGGACCCGAACGCCACGCTGCAGACGTTTCTGGACCAGCACGGCTTCACGCCGTTTTTTGCGCGCCACTACATTCTGCCGATGGGGGCCGCCATCTGGTCCTCGTCGCTGCAGGAGATGAAGCGTTTCCCGCTGCCGCTTTTCTTACGTTTCTTCCAGAACCACGGGCTGCTGGATATCACCCAGCGCCCGCAGTGGTACGTGGTGCCGGGCGGCTCGCGGGAGTATATCCGCGCCATGCTCGACAAGCTGGGCGACCGTCTGAATCTGCATCTCAATTCTCCGGTGCAGCGGGTGAGCCGCCACGAGCACGGGGTTACGCTTCAGCTCGAAAACGGCAGCCATACCTTCGATCGGGTGATCTTTGCCTGCCACTCCGCCAGCGCTCTGGCGATGCTTGATGACCCGACGCCCGCAGAGCGCGAGGTGCTGGGCGATATCGGCTGGCAGCGCAACGAGGTCGTTTTACACAGCGACCCGCGCTGGCTGCCGGTGCGGCAGCGCGCGTGGGCCAGCTGGAACTACCGCCTGAGCGCGCAGGAGCAGGCCAGCGCCTGCGTCACCTACAACATGAACATCCTGCAGGGGCTGCCTGCGGGAAGCCCGCTGTTCTGCGTCACCCTCAACCCGGACGCGCCGGTAGATGAACGCTTCGTCTGGCAGCGCTTTGTCTATGAACACCCGCTGTTTAACCCGCAAAGCTGGCGGGCGCAGGCGCGGCGCGGCGAGATCAACGGTCATAACCGGAGCTGGTACTGCGGGGCCTACTGGTACAACGGTTTTCATGAAGACGGCGTGCGCAGCGCGCTGGACGTGGTCAATGCGATAGCGGTCGGAGAGGGGAACTGAGATGAACAGCTGCCTCTATCATGGCGTCTTACGCCACCGCCGCCTCCAGCCGAAAACCCACGAATTCAGCTACAGCGTCTTTATGGCCTGGCTGGATCTTGATGAACTGCCGCTGCTGGCGTCCGTCGGCGTGCGGCGCAATCGCTTTGCCGCCGCCTCGTTCCACGACGCCGACTATCCGCTCGGCACGCCGCTCAAAGAAAACGTGCTGTGCAGGCTGGAGAGCCTGACCGGAGAACGTCCGGATGGGCGGGTCATGCTCCTCACGCAGCTGCGCTATTTCGGCTTTCATTTTAATCCGGTCAACTTCTACTACTGCTACGACGGGAAGGGAACGCTGCGCTGGGTGCTGGCGGAGGTCCGCAACACGCCGTGGAATGAACGTCATTACTATGCCGTCAACGGACAGGATGCGCAGCCCACGGAAAAAGCGTTTCACGTTTCGCCCTTCAACCCGATGGACATGGTCTATCACTGGCGCTTTAACGCCCCGGATAACACGCTGCATATGCATATTGAAAATCATCAGGAAGCGAAGGTCTTTGACGCCACGCTGGCCCTGCGCCGGGAGCCTTTAACGCGCCCGGCGCTGCGCTCGCTGCTGCTGCGCATTCCGCTGATGACCCTGAAAACCGTTTTTGCCATTTACTGGCAGGCGCTGCGCCTGTGGCTCAAGCGCGTGCCGCTGTATAACCATCCCGTCAGCAGGAGTGAACGCTCATGACCGATCCCGTCTTTGCGTTAGAACCCGATATCCCGCGCAACGTCCGCATCGCGCGATGGCTGCTGTTTCGTCTGTTAAGCGGCATTCGCGGCGGCTCGCTCACGCTGCGTGAAGGGGCTCAGACCTTTCATTTTGGCGAGACATCCTCGGCGCTGCATGCGGATGTTCAAATCCTTTCTCCCGGCGTCTACTGGCGCGTCTTAACGGGCGGGAGCCTTGCTGCGGCAGAAGCCTGGATGGACGGCGAATGGGAAACCGCGCACCTCACGCCGCTTCTGGAGCTGCTGGCGCTCAACGGCGAGGTGCTTGGTCGTCTGGAAAAAGGGTTCCGCCTGCTTGGCCGACCGCTGGAGCGTCTTCGCCACTGGACGCGGCGTAACTCCCGCGTGCAGGCGCGCGAAAATATTGCCGCCCATTACGATCTGGGCAATACCTTCTATGCCCATTTTCTGGATAAAGAGCTGCTCTATTCCAGCGCGCTGTTTACCGCTGACGAGCAGGATCTCACGGCAGCTCAGCAGGCCAAAATGGCGCGCCTGTGCGACCAGCTAGCGCTAGAACCGAGTGACCACCTGCTGGAAATTGGCACCGGCTGGGGGGCGATGGCGGAATATGCCGCCCGTCATTATGGCTGTCGGGTGACCACCACCACGCTGTCGCAGGAGCAATATAGCTGGGCGACAGAGCGCATCGCCCGCGCCGGGTTGCAGGATCGCGTTGAGGTGCTGCTCTGCGACTATCGCGACCTCACCGGGCAGTACGACAAGCTGGTCTCGATAGAGATGATTGAGGCCGTCGGGCAACGCTATCTGCCGACGTTCTTCCGTACCTGCCAGGCGCGGCTGCGCCCGGGAGGACGAATGGCGATTCAGGCCATCACCATTCAGGACCAGCGCTATCGCGACTACAGCAAAAGCGTCGATTTTATCCAGCGCTACATTTTCCCCGGCGGCTTCCTGCCGAGCATTACGGCGATGAACGAGCTGATGACGCGCCATACCGATTTCGTGGTGCGCAATCTTTTCGACATGGGGCCCGACTACGCCCGCACGCTGGCCCACTGGCGGCAGCGCTTTGTCCATGCCTGGCAGGAGATTGAAAAGCTCGGCTTCGATGAACGGTTCCGCCGCATGTGGCTGTACTACTTCGGCTACTGCGAAGCCGGGTTTAACGCCCGCACCATCAGCGTGGTGCAACTGACCGCCGAGCGCGTATGAGACGGTATCTTCAGGTCTTCCTGATGGCGGTCGCGTTCGATCTTTACTGGGCGCTGGTGGTGCTCTTTCGCGAACAGGGCCTGATTATCTGGCTCGCGCTGGCGATCATGGCGTGCCTGCTCTTGCCGCCTGCTTACCGTTTTTACGTCATTGGGCTGGCCGCGGCGGGAAGCCTGCTGGACGCACTCTGGGCCCTGACCGGGCTGATTGCCTTTACGGGCGAGTCCCTGATGCCGTTATGGATGGTGGCATTGTGGCTGATGTTCGCCACGGTCTGGACGCAGCTTACGCGAACCACCACGTTACCCGGCTGGCTGCTGACCCTGCTGGCCGCCGTGGGCGGACCGGTGGCCTACCTGTTTGGCGAGCGGCTGGGGGCCATCACGTTTCTGGAGCCGACCTTTATCGTCGTCAGCTGGATGGTGCCGGGCTGGCTGGTGCTGATGCTGTTTTTCCACCTGCTGATGGGGAGACAAAAATGAGAGCTGCGGTTTTGCTGCTTTGGCTAACAATGGTTGTTCCTGCTGCCCAGGCCGCCGACTGGCTTGCCTGGCGGAAGGTGGGTGACGCCACGCTCACCTGGGGGCCTTTCACGGTCTATACCTCCCAGCTGCGCACGCCGGACGGGCGTTACGGTCGGAGTAATCAGGATCAGGCGCTAATTATTACCTATGCGCGCGACATCGATCGCGATGAACTGGTTGAGGCGACCCGCGACCAGTGGCAGGCGCAGGGGATCCTGGCGAAGGAACCGCAAAGCGAAGCCTGGTTACAGATGCTCCGCTCTCTGTGGCCGGATGTCCGGCCGGGCGCACAGCTGGCGTTTGTGCTCGACGACGGGCAAGGGCAGTTCTGGTATCGCGCTTCAGCGGCGCAAACAGCCTTTATTCCACTCGGACCGCGACAGTCAGAGGCGTTCAGCACCCGCTTTCTGGCCATCTGGCTCGATCCCCGAACGCAATACCCTGAACTGCGTCAGCAGTTAATCGGAGGCCAAAAATGAAACGTTTCCTGATGATGGCGCTGGCATTGACGATGCTGCTGGCGGGCTGTAGCACGGAGGTGGCCGAGTATCGCCAGCAGCAGCCACGGCTTGATATCTTCCACTACTTCCAGGGCAAAACCGAAGCGTGGGGGATGGTGCAGGATCGCAGCGGCAAGCAGATCCGCCGTTTCCACGTTGAGATTGCCGGGGACGTTATCGGCGATACGCTGACGCTGAACGAGCACTTTCTCTATGATGACGGCGAGAAGCAGCAGCGGGTCTGGCATATCCGGCGTGTGGGGAACGATCGCTACGAGGGAACGGCGGGGGATATTGAAGGGGTTGCCACAGGGCAGGCCGCAGGCAACGCCTTTAACTGGCATTACAGCATGAACGTGAAGGCCAACGGCAGCACCTGGCTACTGAACTTCGACGACTGGATGTATTTGCAGGATGAGACGCATCTGTTTAACAAAACCGAGATGAAGAAGCTGGGCGTCACCGTCGCCACGGTGACGCTGTTTTTCACCCGCAAGGGATGATTTTAAGCGCTGTCGGCGCGGGATTTGCTTCCTGAGTAAATAAAGACAAGCGCAATCCCCAGGCAGACAACCGCCGCCAGACGGCTCGTCGAAAAGGGAATGGCCGCATTCCCCAGCCAGCCAAAGCTGTCAATCAGCATGCTCATGGCGAGCTGGCCGAATATCACCGCCACCGTGGCGACGGCGGTGCCGATGCGCTGCACCGCCACGACCATGATCACAATGTAGGGCACGCCGAACATCGCCCCGAGGAGCTGCCATTTCGGCACGTCCAGCAGCGTGACCGCCTGCTTAGGCTCAAAGAAGAAAATGAGCAGGGCGGTCACCAGGGCGCCGACGGAAAAGGTCAGGAACGCGCTTTTAAATACTCCGACATTGCTGCCGAGCTGCCCGTTAATTGCGGCCTGAATGCTCAGCGTTGCGCCGCCGCACACGGCCAAAAGAATCATAATCAGCGTCATTTTTTTACCCCTGTGCGACCAGAACCAGTGCCGCAATGATGAAACCCAGTGCGATAATGCGTTTCGCGTTTATCCTCCTGTGCGGTGTACCCAGCAGACCGTAGTGGTCAATGATCAGGCTTTTAAAAACCTGACCGGCCAGAATGCCGATCATGGTCATGGCGATGCCGATGGCGGGTGTCGCCACGGTCAGGATGACCACGTAAACAGGGCCAAGCACGCCGCCGAGCAGCTGCCAGCCTGGCTGGGCGAAAAACGACGGGCTGTTACGCGGGCTGAAAAACAGCATCAGCAGAAAGGTCAGCGCGGCGCCGACGCCAAAAATGCTGAACGTCGCCCATAAATCTCCGACTTCGCCGCCCAGCGGCCCCAGCAATCCCGCCTCGACCGAGAGGCCCATCCCGCCAGCGATCACCAGTAAAATCAAAACAAACTGCATTCTTCTTCCTCCGTTTTCAGGCGAAGAAGATTACGTCGCGAGCCTGGTGAGAAAAATGCCATAATGCTGGAAACACCTTTGCAGGATTTGCATTAATGGTCGACGCCAGCAACATCAACATCCGCGCGCTGCTGATCTTTATTGACGTGTATGAAGCACAGAGCTTCTCCGCTGTGGCGCGGCGGCAGGGGATATCGGCCTCGCAGATATCGCGCGTGATCCACCAGCTTGAGGATGCGCTCGGGCAGCAACTTTTCTACCGCAATACGCGGGCCGTCATCCCCACGGAAAGCGGCCATCTTTTTATTCGCTATGCCCGGTCGATGGCGGAAAACCTGGAAGAAGCGCGACGTGACCTGGACGCGCGCGCGGCGGAGCCGTCCGGCGCGATCCGCATTAACGGACCGGTGTTTTTCGGCCAGAAGCACATTGCCCCCGGCCTTCCCGGCCTCTCGGAACGCTATCCGCGCCTGAGCGTAGAGCTGACGCTGACCGATGATTTTATCGATCCGCACCGCGATGCCGCGGACGTTATCTTCCGGATTGGCGTGCTGACGGACTCCTCGCTTCACGCGCGGGTGTTCGGGCAGCAGGTGTATCACCTGGCCGCGTCGCCAGACTACGTGCGTAAGTACGGTGCGCCTGAAGGGCCGGACGATCTGAACCGCCATCGCTGTCTGGTCTATCGCGGATCGTCAGGGCCTAACCGCTGGCTGCTGCGCAGAGCGGGCGAGGCGTGGACACATTATCCCGTGACGCCGTTGATGACCTCGAATAATGCGGAAGCGTTACTGGCCGCGGCGCTGGGCGGGATGGGGATTGTGCTGTTTCCGGACTGGCTGGTGAGCGAGCAGCTCCAGCGCGGCGAGCTGATTCCGCTCCTGCCCGCGCTGGAATGCGCCATTAATACGGAACAGCAGGCAATCGCGGCGATCTATCCCGATGCCCGACATCCGCCACTGAACGTCAGGGCGGTGATTGATTATTACGTCGAGCGCTTTGGCACGCCGCCGTACTGGCAAGCCGGGCGAGGCTTACCGTCGGGATTGCGTGACGGGTCCGGCATCCAGTAGTGTTAAGGGATATCAACAGAGGATGATTCGGCCATGCACCTTGATTTTCGCCAACTTCGCAACTTTGTCGCGCTGGTTGAATACGGCAGTTTTAACCGGGCGGCAGAGGCGGTTTGCCTTTCGCAGTCCGCATTTAGCCGTAGCATTCAGGCGCTGGAGCAGAGCGTGGGGCATCCTTTATTCGATCGCCAGAGCAAGCTTCCCACCCTGACGCTGCACGGACAAACGCTGCTTCCTTATGCTCGCCGCTTTCAGGCCCTGAACGTTGAGCTAAGCAGCCAGATGCGCGAGGCGGAGGAGGCGCTCACCGGCGAGGTGATGTTCGGCTGCGGCCCGGCACCGTCGGCGCGGCTGATCCCCGCCGCGGTGGGGGCATTCCACCGCAGCATGCCCCAGGCGAAGGTAAGGTTTCAGGTTGATAACTGGTTTGCCCTCCATCAGGCGCTGACCTCTCGCCACTATCCGTTCGTCGTCGCCGACAGCTGGCAGGCCGAACTCGATCCCCAACTTCGCGTTCAGCCGCTGAGCCCGCAGCGCTGCTTCTTTATCTGCCACGCCGATCACCCGCTGGCGAAGGAGGGACCCGTCTCCGTCCAGACCATGCTCCGCTATCCGTTTGCCGCACCCTATTTGCCGCCCGGCGTGCGCAAAGTGCTGGCAACCCTGAGCGAGCAGCAGGATTTTTCGCCGGCAATTCAGTGTGACCACATTTACGCGCTGCTTTCTACGCTGGCCCATACGCACGCCGTCAGCTTCGCCAGCGAGGACGGCTTTGCGCTGTGTCAGCAGAGCCACCGCCTGGTCAAGCTGGAGCTCAGCGATCTGCCGGAAGAGTGGCGCCTGATGCAGACCCGGTTTGGGATTATCTCCCCGGTTCATGCAACTCAGCCGCCGCTGGTCGAGAAGATGATCGACATTATTCTCCACGTTGACCGCCAGCACGCGCTTCAGCTGCTGGCGCAGGAGGAGGTTTAGCGCGGCTGTCCTTCTGCATCGTACTGCGGCCAGCGGGCTTCCAGCTTCAGCGCGATGAGCGCCTGTTCGACGAATTTTCCCTCGGCCCACGCTCGGGCATCAAACGCGCTACGGATCAGGCGAGACGCCTGCGCCTGTTCAACGCTGTGGCTGAAGCTGTCCGTCAGGAACGGGTCGATGCGCGGAGAGGTGGTAAAGTTAAGGTCATCGGGGCGGAGCTCTTCCAGGAAGAGCGCCTGGGGGATCTGGCTTTGCTGCGCCATTTCAGCCGACCAGGCGTTGCGGCTGGACGGCTCGCTTATCTCAGCAGCATTTTTCACCAGAATGTCGACGATCCGTTGGGTAGCCTGCGGCCACGCGTCGATAAAGCGCTGCGTACCAAGCAGCGCAGCCTGCGTCGTATTCTGGCGGCCAGCGTCGCCGCTTCTGGCCACCACGTCTATTTTCTCGCCGCGTAAGGCAAGAAGCGATACGCCGCCCCAGACGGCATCCACGCGGCCAGCGGCCAGCGCCGCCTTACCGGAGTTCCAGTCGAGATTAATTACCTGCAGGCTGCGTTCCGTAAGCCCCTCCGTGCGCAGGGCGCGGTCAAACGCCAGCTGATCCGCCGTGCCGCGATAGACCGCGACCCGTTTCCCCTTCAGGTCTGCCAAAGAACGAATGCCCGAGGCTCGGGTCACCGCCAGGTAGGATTCGGACCCGCGGCTGCCGAGCAGCAGGCGCGTCGGAAGGCCGTTTGCCTTTCCGATAATAGCCGCAAGATCCCCAAGCCAGGCAAAATCAAGCTGCTGGTTAGCCAGCGCCTCATTCACCGCCGGTCCCGCGCCCTTGAAGAACTGCCATTCAACGCTAACGCCCTGAGGTTTAAACACGTCCTCCAGCTGATGGCGCATATACGCCATGCCGAGCGGGCCTCCGATAAAGGGTTTGCTGCCTGCGCTCTGGTCCGGTACGCCGATACGTATGGTGCGCAGCGGGTCGGCGCCGGCGTTCGCCGTCAGCACCATCACGGCTGCCAGCGCCAGCAGGGTGCGGTTGATAAAAGCTTTCATCATAACGAGTGACTCCTGTTGTTTTTTCTCACCCTAAAGACCTCGTCGCCCGACTGTTAAATGCTTTTAGTGGAAAAGGACAGGTGAAAAAAAGCTAAATCAGCGTCCGTGCACCCGGCAGGTTCACATGCATTTGTTGCATCGGGATTATTCGCGTAACGCAATGACGACGGGCCGTAAGAGGGGTTTTGATAGCGGCATGGCTCGTTAATCAGTGAACCGCTATGTCGCAAATGATTTTAAAAACTGCACCTTCCGGCAGGCCGAGGATCCGGCTCAACGGCTGGCCGTGGCTCATGCCTGCGTTACTTCTGCTGCTGTGGTACGTCGCCGCGTATGCGCGGTGGATGCCTGAACAAATTCTGCCCGCCCCTGGGGTGGTGGCTGACACGGCGCTATCGCTTCTGCGCGGCGATCTGCTGGCGCAGTGGGCCTTCAGCCTGCAGCATCTGGCGCTCGGCCTGCTGCTGGGGGCGATCATCGGTACCGTGCTGGGCGCGCTGTTTGGTCTGGTACCCGGCGTGGCCCGTCGCGTGGAGCCGCTCTTTTATGCGCTGGCGCAGATCCCGACGCTGGGCTGGATCCCTCTGTTTATGGTGCTCTTCGGGATTGATAACGGCCTGAAGCTGGCGGTCATCATCAAAAGCACGATTGTCCCCCTGACCCTCAATACCCAGCAGGCGGTGGCGAATGTGCCCGAGTCGCTGAGCGAGGCCGGAAAAGTGATGCATTTTTCCCGCTGGCAGCGCCTGCGCTGGCTGGTGATCCCGGCTAGCCTGCCGGGCTGGTTTACCGGTCTCAGGCTGGCGCTTTCGCAGGCATGGGTTTCGCTGATTGTGGTTGAGCTGCTGGCTTCCTCGGAGGGCATTGGCTACCTGATGGTCTGGGGACGTCAGCTGTTCCAGCTGGATATTGTCTTTGTGACCATTGCCGTCGTCGGCATTAGCGGCATGGTAATGGACTGGTCAGCCAGCCGGATCGGGTCGCGCCTGGTGTTCTGGCCCCAGGCTGCCGTCGGGCGTCTGGCGTGGAAACCGCAGGCCAGCTGGCAGGCGTTTCAGCTGCCCGCCGCGCTGCTGGCGCTCTGGCAGGTAGCAAGCCAGCAGGGCTGGATTGATGCCGCGCTGTTTTCATCCCCGCTGGCGGTTGTTACGCGCTTCGTGCAGGGCGCGACGAGCGGAGAGCTGGCGTCAGCCATGCTGGCGAGCCTGGAGCGCACCGTTGTTGGCGGTGCCGTGGGAATAGCCGCGGGACTTTTATGCGGCCTGCTGCTGGCCCTGCGCCCGCGCGCCGGTGAGATCGTCACCCCGACGCTCAACGTCCTGCGCCATATTGCCCTGTTCGCCTGGCTGCCGCTTCTGACCGCGTGGGTCGGTAATGATAACGGTGGAAAAACGGTGTTTATTGCCCTGGCCTCATTTTTCCCGATGTTCTTCAATACCCTGCAGGCCGTCCTTCAGCGTAATCCGCATCTGGACGAGGTGGCCCGGGTGCTGCGCTTAAGCGGGCTGACGCGTCTGCGCACGTTGATTCTGCCCGGCGCAGCGCCCGGTATCTTTGCCGGTCTTCGGCTGGCGCTGATTTACGCCTGGCTTGGCAATATTGGCGCGGAATATTTCATGTCCTCCGGAACCGGGATTGGCAGCCTGATGATCAATGCCCAGCAGCTGCTGGACATGCCCACCATCCTCTGCGGCATGGTGCTCGTCGGAATTACCGGCGCAGCGCTGGATAAAGCCGGACGTTTACTGGAAATCCGCGCCACCCGCTGGCGCATACAGGAGCCATCATGAGCAATACGCCTTTGGTCTCGTTTCAGCAGGTGCGTAAATCCTGGCAGCAGGTAACCGCCGTGCAGAACTTTAGTCTTGATATCGCCGCCGGTGAGCTGGTCGCGCTGGTAGGAAGCAGCGGCTGCGGAAAGTCGACCCTGCTGCGGATGCTGGTTGGCCTTGAACCCACCACGCAGGGTGAAATCCGCGTCAACGGCGAGCGGGTGTGCGGCGTGGGGAAGGCGCGCGGCATGGTCTTTCAGGAGCCCCGCCTGTTCCCCTGGCTGCGCGTCATTGACAACGTCATGCTGGGCCTGGCGGATGAAAAACTCAGCCGGGCAGCCAGGCGCCAGCGCGCAGAGGAGATGCTGGCGCGCGTGCAGCTTGCTGAATTTGCCAACGCACTCCCCGCGCAGCTCTCTGGCGGCATGGCCCAGCGCGTGGCCATTGCGCGAGGCCTGGTGGCGCGCCCGCAGATACTGATGCTGGACGAGCCTTTTGGCGCGCTGGATGCGCTGACGCGCCACACCCTGCAGCAGGAGCTGTTGCATATCCACCAGAGTGAAGGCACCACCACGCTGCTGGTCACTCACGACGTTGAAGAGGCGGTAGCGCTGGCGGACAGGATCGTGGTGCTTTCCCCGCGCCCCGGACGCATACGCGACGTGGTTAGCCTGGCGCTGCCTCACCCTCGCCAGCGTGACGAGGCTGCCTTCACGGCAGCCTGTCGCCAGATACGAAACCTGATTACCTCATCCTGACCATTCAATTAAGGAGTAATAACATGGGACATCCTTCCGTCTTTCCCACCGGCGCAACGCTGTACGATCCGGCGCGCGCCTGGAGCGGCTATACGCTTTTTCAGGCCACTGAACACGGTGCCGTACTGGTGGACATGAACGGCACGGTAGTGCGGGAATGGCCAGAGCTGCACGGTTTTCCGAACAAGATCTTGCCCGGAGGGGCTATCCTCGGGCACAGCGGCGAACGCGACCCGCGCTACGGAATGCAGGACATGCTTGACCTGATTCAGGTGGACTGGGAGGGGAACGTCACCTGGAAATTTGACCGCTACGAAAAAATCGGCGATCCGGGCCACGAGCCGCGCTGGATGGCGAGGGCGCATCATGACTATCAGCGCGCGGGCAATCCGGTTGGCTATTATGCGCCGGGGCTGGAGCCGCAGGTCGACGGGGGCAATACGCTGATCCTCGCCCATACCAACCTGGTTAACGAGGCAATTTCAGACAAGGTCCTGCTGGATGACACCATCATCGAAGTTGACTGGCAGGGTAACGTGGTGTGGGAGTGGCGCTGCAGCGACCATTTCCACGAGCTGGGCTTCGACGACGCGGCGAAAACTGCGCTTTACAATAACCCGAACATGCGCGCCAGCGGCGGCGGAATGGGCGACTGGATGCATATCAACTCGATGTCGGCGCTCGGGCCGAACAGATGGTATGACGCAGGAGATGAACGCTTCCATCCAGACAACATTATATGGGATGCGCGCGAATCCAACATCATCGCCATTGTTGATAAGCGTAGCGGCCGCATCGTCTGGCAGCTGGGGCCCGATTACAGCAAGCCGGAGCTGAAACACATCGGCTGGATAATCGGACAGCATCACGCCCATATGATCCCCCACGGCCTGCCCGGGGCGGGTAATATCCTGATTTTTGATAACGGCGGCTGGGCCGGGTACGGCGCGCCAAACCCGGCCTCGGCGGACGGCGTAAAAAACGCCTGGCGAGATCATTCGCGGATCCTGGAAATCAACCCGGTCACGCTGGACATCGAGTGGCGCTACTCGCCGTACGAGGCAAACTTGCCTCAGCCGACCGATTCCTACCGATTCTACAGCCCGTACATCAGCAATATGCAGCGCCTGGAAAACGGGAATACCTTGATTAACGAAGGATCAAACGGACGGATCTTTGAGGTGACGCGCGATCATGAAATCGTCTGGGAGTATATCTCTCCCTGATGGGGAAAAACGCTGAACAACAATATGGTTTACCGCGCCTACCGCATTCCTTATGCCTGGATCCCGCAGCTTAGCCAGCCGGCTGAGACGCCGATTGAACCGGTGGACGTGCGAACGCTGCGGCGGCCGGGTGCGGCGGCTGCGGGCCCGGCGCAAAGCGTGGTTCGGGTTGCCGGGGTGCAGCCCTACAGTAAAGGTGCCGATGCGCTGTGCGTCGCGACGGATAACGATACGCTTCTCCGCAGTCCGAAGCTGTTCCGCGTGGAGGAGAGCCGGTTCAGGCCGGTTCAGGATGAAAGCGCGCTGGAACATGAGGGGACGGTGCTGCTGTTTGTCGGCGCAGAACGCTGCGTACACTGCCGAAAACTCTGGCATATTCTGGCTCAGGAGGCGGCCATCCCGCTGACCGACCGGCTTGATACACGCTATCTTGACGCTGACCTGAACCCGGCGCTGGCCACCCGCCTCGGCGTGCGCGGCCTGCCTGCGCTGCTGGCGCTCAGGGGAGGGCAGGAGATATCGCGGGCGCCAGCGCATCTGACTTCAGAAAGCGTGCACGGCTGGCTGAGAGATCTCTTTGCATGACGGATCTCCGGGCGAGGCCGTTTACGCCTCACCCGGTAGCCGGACGGCTATTTCGCCAGGATCTCCTGTCTGACGATCTCCGCGCCCGCGCTTAAGGCTCTCAGCTTGCCGTTGGCAACCTGACGGGAGAGGGGAGCCATGCCGCAGTTGGTTGACGGATACAGCCTGTCGGCGTCAACAAACTGCAGCGCTTTACGCAGCGTATCGGCCACTTCCTCCGGCGTTTCAACCGTGTTGGTTGCCACATCAATCGCGCCAACCATCACTTTCTTGCCGCGGATCAGCTCCAGCAGATCCATCGGCACGCGGGAGTTGTGGCACTCCAGGGAGATGATGTCGATGTTAGAGGTCTGCAGCTTAGGGAAGGCCTCTTCATACTGGCGCCACTCTGAGCCGAGCGTTTTTTTCCAGTCGGTATTGGCCTTGATGCCGTAGCCGTAGCAGATGTGGACCGCGGTCTCGCACTTCAGCCCTTCAATGGCGCGCTCCAGCGCGGCGATGCCCCAGTCGTTGACCTCGTCAAAAAAGACGTTAAACGCCGGCTCGTCGAACTGGATAATATCCACGCCCGCGGCTTCTAATTCGCGCGCTTCCTGGTTGAGGATTTTGGCAAATTCCCATGCCAGCTTTTCACGGCTTTTATAGTGCGCGTCGTAAAGGGTGTCGATCATGGTCATTGGCCCCGGCAGGGCCCATTTGATCGGCTTGTCCGTGAGCTGGCGCAGGTACTTTGCATCGTCCACGAAGACAGGTTTCTGGCGCGCGACGGCTGAGACCACGGTCGGCACGCTGGCGTCATAGCGGTTACGAATGCGGACGGTCTGGCGATTTTCAAAATCGACGCCGCTCAGGTGTTCAATAAAGGTGGTGACAAAGTGCTGGCGGGTCTGTTCCCCGTCGCTGACGATATCGATTCCCGCCCGGATCTGCTCGTCAAGAGACAGGCGCAACGCATCCTGCTTGCCTGCCAGCAGTTCCTGATCCTGTAATTTCCAGGGTGACCAGAGCGTTTCAGGTTGCGCAAGCCAAGTTGGCTTAGGCAGGCTGCCGGCCGTTGAAGTCGGGAGCAATGTTTTCATAATAAAAGACCTTTTTTGATGTATTAAAGCGTGTAGTTATCAGACCACTGCTCAAGAATGTGTTTGTAAGGCTTAATGAAATATTCTTCGGTAAATCGACCCTGTTCAATCGCCAGACGGCTTCGCTCTTCCCGGTCATACACAATTTTGGTTAATGAGTGATCCTGCTGGTTCAGATCCGGGCGGTAGCACAGCCCTGCCGCCGAGTTGGCGTTATAAATTTCCGGACGATAGATCTTCTGGAACGTCTCCATCGTGCTGATGGTGGCAATCAGTTCCAGATCGGTGTAATCACTCAGCAAATCCCCGGTAAAGAAGAACGCGAACGGCGCCACGCTGTTTTCCGGCATGAAATAGCGAACCTGCAGGCCCATCTTCGCGAAGTACTGCTCCGTTAGCGACTCGCCATCCGGCTGATACTCAATGCCCAGCACGGGGTGCTGGTTACCGGTGCGGCGGTAGGTGTCTTTGCTGGAGACGCTCAGGCAGATCACCGGTCCCTTTCTGAAGTTCTCTTTGTATTCCGGCGAATTCACAAAGTGGCGGAAAATATTGCCGTGCAGTTCCCCAAACTTTTCCGGAATGCTGAAGTGCGGCTGGTTCTTGTTATGCTCCAGCAGCAGGACGCTGAAATCATAATCACGCACGTAAGACGAGAAGTTGTTCCCGACGATGCCAGGGATACGCAGGTTGTTTTTCTTGTCGACAATGGTGGTTTGCAGTATCTCAATGGCCGGGAACGGCTTTTCCGCGCCAATGTTCAAATCGACAGAGATGATTTCCAGTTCAACCGCGTAGCGATCGGCGTTTGGGTTATCCCAGCGGGCTAAGGCGTTAAAGCGGTTGTTGATCATCACCAGCGTATTGCGCAGGTTTTCCTGACGTTTTTCCCCGCGCGCCAGGTTGGCAAAGTTGGTGGTCGTACGCGTATTTTCTGACGGGTTGTAATTCTCATCGAAGCAACTGCGCTTAAGGTTATATGTGAAAGCTTTGCTCATGGTGGTTATGCATCCTAAGTTCATGTTGCTAAGAAGTTACCAATGCATAATTTATGCCTGAGCCCGCGGCACAGGGGAAGTGACTTAATTTCAATGCAACATGAGCGAACTTCATGAACAGTGTCGCGCACAGGCTGGAGATGGAAGTGAGAGAGTAAGGGTAAGGGGCATCGGAATGTTTTCGTTATACCTCCTTATTAATGCGATCCAATAGGCTGGTTACAAATATAACCAGCAATTGATGTTGCGGATTTCAGTTCAACGTATCAATAAGCGCTGAAAACAATTCGTTGAAATTACTATGTGATTCAATGAGATAGTCCGTCGATTCTTTATCACGGATCTCGAAACAGTCACCTATGAAGTTGTAGGCAAATACGGACGTACCATCTTCACCAATGAGTACTTTGTCAGAAAGGTTCGAATCAACATAGATTTCGTTGTCACGTATTTCAAAGTTCCGAATGTAGATATTCGACCATACGGGTTCACCTTTCTCCGCCTGCACCAGGCTGTACAGCGTCAAACCTTTATACTCAAGTCCATCCATGATTTCGAACATACCAGAGTAGTCCAGCCGGTTAATCATCAGGCGTTGGATATCCTCGTAAACTCTTCTTTTCCGAGCATCCCATTCAGCAGGGGCGGCTTTGCGCATCAAGTCTGCCATTACGTCTGGATTTACTGGGTTGGCTACCGGGAAATTATTGTCAACTAGCCGTGTTTTAAGGATACCTGGAGTGAAATAACTCTTTAGCTGAGCGGGAAGCAAAGCAGGCATTGCTATTGTTTTTCCTTCCTCGTCGCAAAACTCGACAAGATAGCCCCGCGTCGGGGCATCGAAAACCATAACAATCGTACCAATAGTCCCTTTTACCAGTCCTTCATTCGGTAAATCCTCACCTAAAACTACAACGTCTAATTCGGCTCTTTTCATTTATATTTTCTCATTTAACGAACATGGTTGTCAGGCGAGGAACTAACGCGTCTGTTTCATACATCCAGCCTGTACGCACGATCGCTGTTTCACCATTGACGCCTGAAATGGACATGTCGACAGCCATTGTTTGGCCGTAATTATTTGCCTGCAACACTTTTGCTGGGGCCGATAATACGCCTTCCTGAATTCTTGCGGCTAAAACATCTGCATTAGTTGGGTTGTATCCCAGCGCTGACTCAAACACCCTGGCTTTATGCCCACCTGTAGGATGTGTTGAATCTAAAGCATAAGCCGCGAGTTTTTTCGGGTCGATAACGGCGTGTTCAGCATTCACTAATGTTCCACTCTCAGAGGTGAAACCTTTTACATATGGGCTTTCAAGTGCTGGTATTTTACTGAGACTCGATATTTCATCCATTTCGCTTAAAGGGTTCAATCTGCCCATTGTTAATCCTGCCGCAACAGAGGCACCCGCAATGATTAACCCTTTGCTGTTCATGATTTGATCGTAACCTGCTGGAGCATCCCCACCAAGTTGATGCGCGGTTTCATGAAAACCTTCAATATTGCCGTTATACACACCACCCGCGGCGAGCAGTCGGCCAACAGCTTTATTGTTCAGCGTTTTTCCCAACGGCGCAGTTGTTGGCCCGTCAGAATCATAATGCATCCGTTGAGTGGGAGCAGGCTTCCTGCCTGGCGGATCGGCAATAACGTGCCGGTAGGCGCTCACGATTTCGTCCTTATACCATGCATGCCACGATGAGGAAGTAGGGGTAAAAATTAGCTCGCCGTTGTTGTCGATATAAAACGGGTTCCGGTCGCTGCTCCAGCGCCTGGAGGTATCCACACCTACAAGCCAACCAATTTGTAGCTCGTGTTCTACTTCATCATAAATGGGATCTGCGTAACTGCGATCCCTTCGTTCATACGATCTTTGATGTGGAGAGACACTATATTTTTTGGGGAGGAGGCCAAAAGTGAGACTGTGACCGTTCGCTTCATAAGACAGATCGTAATGAATACACGCCTCTCTCAGCGAGCCCGCTGGCGTCAGAATGTATTGAAAATCTTCAGGGTCTAATTGCCGTGTTAACTCATATGACCTGTAGAGTCGAAACATATGAAATCCTTATCCTTTATTTTGATGCGAATTCTCCGCACCCTTTTAATAAGAGAAAGGCAGCCTACGCCTGAAGCGGGTACAGATATTCAACTCAAATCATATTTATGAGTTGCTCATTTTTATTAAGAAAATGACCTGACAATTTTTAATCACTCTTTAGGCGTCAACGTTAGTCAATGCTGAATGAATAATGAACCAGACTCAGGCAACAAAACGCCATGCCTACTTCTCTGGCACACGCTCCGCAATTCCCGCTATAATCCCCAAAATTTCCAACCGGTTTAGAAACAATCATGACAAAACTCACCTTACAAGAGCAGATGCTGAAAGCGGGCTTAGTCAGCAGCAAGAAAGCGGCGAAAGTGCAGCGCACGGCAAAGAAATCACGCGTTCAGGCGCGTGAGGCTCGTGAAGCGGTAGAAGAGAACAAGAAGGCGCAGATCGAGCGCGACAAGCTGCTGAGCGAGCAGCAGAAGCAGGCCGTGCTGGCGAAAGAGTTTAAGGCACAGGTTAAGCAGCTGATTGAGATGAACCGCATCACCGTGGCGAAAGGAAACATCACCTTTAACTTCACCGACGGCAATGTGATCAAGAAAATCGAGGTGGACAAACAAACCCAGGCTCAGCTGATTAACGGCCGTCTGGCGATTGCCCGTCTGGTGATTAACGCCAACGGCGACAGCGAATACGCGATTATCCCGGCGGTAGTAGCCGATAAAATTGCCCAGCGCGATGCCGACAGCATCGTGTTAAACAGCGCGCTCAGCCAGGAAGAGCAGGACGAAGACGATCCGTACGCGGACTTCAAAATCCCTGACGATTTGATGTGGTAAGCCGCATTCAGAACGGGGCGGCGTGTCGGGCGTTAACCGGCTCTCCGCTCACGGGATGAATAAAATTCAACTCGCTGGCATGCAGCATCAGCCGGGGCGTTTCCTCAGCCCCCGGCGCTGCAAGACCGCCATACAGATCGCAGCCCAGAATCGGGTGTCCCAGCTGCTGGCAGTGAATACGCAGCTGATGGGTTCGCCCGGTTTCTGGGGTAAGCATCACCCGCGTTAACGGCAGATCTGCACCCTGATAAAAACGTTCCAGGACCCGGTAGCGGGAGCGTGCCGGCTTTCCGCTGATGGCGCAGATCGACATCAGCGGGAACAGCAGCGGGTCTTTGGCAATCGGCGCATCAATCACGCCTTCATCGTTTTCCAGATGCCCGCAAAGCAGGGCGCTGTAGACCTTCTCCACGCTGCGCTGGCTGAACTGCTGGCACAGCGCCGCATTTATGGCCTTATTGCGCGCAACCACCATCAGCCCTGACGTGCCGAAATCCAGACGGTGTACCAGCGTGCAGCCGGGGAACGTCTGGACCAGACGATAATGGACAGAATCAAGGTTTTGCGGATTTTTACCTGACAGGCTGAGCAGACCGGAAGGTTTATCGATCAGCAGCAGATGTTCATCCTGCCAGAGGATCTGAATGTCGTCGTGACACGGTGGGGCAATAAAAGAATCAATAATCGCAGACATCAGGCCGCCCGGCTGGAGAGTGGGAGCGGATGATAACGAAATGCGGGGGAAAAGAAAAACCCTCTCACCGGGTGGTGAGAGGGCGAAGTCTTACGCTGCTACCAGGCTGTCGATGGCGGCTTTCGCATCGCTCTGCGCTTTGGTCGCCACTTCCGGACCGTAAGCGATACCTTCCGCGAACACGAAGTTCACGTCGGTGATGCCGATGAAGCCCAGGAACAGGCTCAGGTACGGCGCAACCAGGTCGGTCGGGGTGTCTTTATGAATACCGCCACGGCTGGTCAGGACGATCGCACGTTTACCTTTCACCAGACCTTCAGGGCCGTTCTCGGTGTAACGGAAGGTTACGCCAGCGCGCGCCACCAGGTCGAAGTAGTTCTTCAGCTGGGTAGGGATGTTGAAGTTGTACATTGGGGCGTTGATCACGATAACGTCGTGCGCCTGCAGCTCGGCAATCAGCTCGTCAGAGAGTGCCAGTGCTTCCTGCTGACGCGGGCTCAGCGGCGCATCGCCTGGACGCAGCGCGCCAACCAGCTCGCCATCCAGCACAGGAATTGGGTTTGCAGCCAGGTCACGCACGGTGATTTCATCAGCAGAATGCTGTTCACGCCACTGTTCAACGAAGTAATCAGACAGCTGACCAGACTGAGAGTACCCTGCCAGAATACTGGATTTCAAAACTAATACTTTGCTCATGGGTGATTCCTGTTTTTGCATTTGATTGAAGGGGGTTGCCCCGTTGCTTGTTGACACTCTATTCACAATCCTGTCGCAGGGATAGCGCAATATATCGAAGCCTATGTTCGAATTTTTTGAATAAGGCGCTAAAAGCGCTGATGTGGTACTCTATATCAATCATTAAAAAGAGATTTTACCCGGCAGAGCACTGCCCACTATTGCTATGACAGAACAACAAAAAATCACCTTCCCGATGCTCCTGCAGCAGCTTGATTCTCTGATGCTGCGCGATAAGCAGCGCTTTGCGCGCCGTCTGCACGGCGTGAAGAAGGTTAAAAATCCTGATGCACAACAGGCCATTTACCAGGAGATGGCGAAAGAGATTGAGCAGGCAGCAGGGAAAGTTGTGCTGCGCGAAGCCGCACGTCCGGCGATTACCTACCCGGAAAACCTGCCCGTCAGCCAGAAAAAACAGGACATCCTTGAGGCCGTACGCGACCACCAGGTGGTGATCGTCGCGGGCGAAACCGGTTCGGGAAAAACCACCCAGCTGCCTAAAATCTGTATGGAGCTGGGACGCGGCCTGAAAGGGCTGATTGGCCACACCCAGCCGCGTCGGCTGGCGGCGCGTACCGTGGCGAACCGTATTGCCGAAGAGCTGCAGACCGAGCCGGGCGGCTGCATCGGTTACAAGGTGCGATTCAGCGACCACGTCAGCGATAACACCATGGTGAAGCTGATGACCGACGGTATTCTGCTGGCGGAAATCCAGCAGGATCGTCTGCTGATGCAGTATGACACCATCATCATCGACGAAGCGCACGAGCGCAGCCTGAACATTGACTTCCTGCTCGGCTACCTGAAAGAGCTTCTGCCGCGTCGCCCGGATCTGAAAATCATCATCACCTCCGCGACCATTGACCCGGAGCGTTTCTCGAAGCATTTCAACAATGCGCCGATTATCGAGGTGTCAGGACGCACGTACCCGGTGGAAGTGCGCTATCGCCCGATTGTGGAAGAGGCGGACGACACCGAGCGCGACCAGCTGCAGGCCATTTTTGACGCCGTTGACGAGCTGGGCAACGAAAGCGCGGGCGACATTCTGATCTTCATGAGCGGCGAGCGTGAAATCCGCGATACCGCCGACGCGCTCAGCAAGCGCGACCTGCGGCATACCGAGATCCTGCCGCTGTATGCCCGCCTGTCAAACAGCGAGCAAAACCGCGTCTTCCAGCCGCACGGCGGGCGCCGCATCGTGCTGGCGACCAACGTGGCGGAAACCTCGCTGACCGTACCGGGGATCAAATACGTGATCGACCCGGGTACGGCGCGCATTAGCCGCTACAGCTACCGCACCAAGGTCCAGCGGCTGCCGATTGAGCCAGTCTCCCAGGCGTCTGCTAACCAGCGTAAGGGCCGCTGCGGCCGCGTGTCGGAAGGGATCTGTATTCGTCTCTATTCCGAAGATGATTTCCTGTCGCGTCCGGAGTTTACCGAGCCGGAAATTCTGCGAACTAACCTGGCGTCCGTTATCCTGCAGATGACCGCGCTGGGGCTGGGCGACATCGCGGCGTTCCCGTTCGTCGAAGCGCCGGACAAACGCAACATTCAGGACGGCGTGCGTCTGCTGGAAGAGCTCGGGGCCATTACCACCGACGAGCAGGCCACGGTCTACAGGCTGACGCCGCTGGGCCGCCAGCTCAGCCAGCTGCCGGTCGACCCGCGTCTGGCACGCATGGTGCTGGAAGCGCAAAAGCACGGCTGCGTGCGCGAGGCGATGATCATTACCTCGGCGCTCTCCATTCAGGACCCGCGCGAGCGTCCGATGGACAAGCAGCAGGCGTCTGACGAAAAGCACCGTCGCTTCCACGACAAAGAGTCCGATTTCCTCGCCTTCGTGAACCTGTGGAACTATCTCGGCGAGCAGCAAAAAGCGCTCTCCTCGAACCAGTTCCGCCGCCAGTGCCGCGTAGATTTCCTCAACTACCTGCGCGTGCGCGAGTGGCAGGATATCTACACCCAGCTGCGCCAGGTGGTGAAAGAGCTGGGGATCCCGGTGAACAGCGAACCGGCGGAGTACCGCGAGATTCACATCGCGCTGCTGACCGGCCTGCTCTCCCACATTGGGATGAAGGATGCAGAAAAGCAGGAGTATACCGGCGCGCGCAACGCCCGTTTCTCCATCTTCCCCGGTTCCGGCCTGTTCAGGAAGCCGCCGAAATGGACCATGGTCGCCGAGCTGGTGGAAACCAGCCGCCTGTGGGGGCGCATTGCAGCGCGCATCGATCCAGAATGGGTGGAGCCGGTGGCCCAGCACCTGCTGAAACGCTCTTACAGTGAACCGCACTGGGAGCGTGCGCAGGGCGCGGTGATGGCGACCGAGAAAGTGACCGTTTACGGCCTGCCGGTGGTGGCCGCGCGTAAGGTTAACTACAGCCAGATTGACCCGGCGCTCAGCCGCGAGCTGTTTATCCGCCACGCGCTGGTGGAGGGCGACTGGCAGACGCGCCATGCGTTCTTCCGCGAAAACCTGAAGCTGCGCGCGGAAGTGGAGGAGCTTGAGCACAAGTCGCGCCGCCGCGACATTCTGGTGGACGATGAGGCGCTGTTTGAGTTTTACGACCAGCGCATCAGCCACGATGTCATATCCGCTCGCCATTTCGACAGCTGGTGGAAGAAGGCCAGCAAAGAGACGCCGGACCTGCTCAACTTTGAAAAGAGCATGCTGATTAAAGAGGGGGCGGAGTCGGTCAGCAAGCTCGACTACCCGAACTTCTGGCATCAGGGCAACCTCAAGCTGCGTCTGACGTATCAGTTTGAGCCGGGTGCCGACGCGGATGGCGTGACCGTTCATATTCCGCTACCGCTGTTAAACCAGGTTGACGAGAGCGGCTTCGAGTGGCAAATCCCCGGCCTGCGCCGCGAGCTGGTGATTGCGCTGATCAAATCCCTGCCGAAACCGGTACGCCGTAACTTTGTGCCTGCGCCAAACTATGCGGAAGCGTTTTTAGGCCGCGTTACGCCGCTGGAGCTGCCGCTGCTGGACGCTCTGGAGCGTGAATTCCGCCGCATGACCGGCACCACCATCGACCGCGATGACTGGAACTGGGATCAGGTGCCCGATCACCTGAAAATCAGCTTCCGCGTGGTGGACGATAAAAACAAAAAGCTGCTGGAAGGGCGTTCGCTGAGCGAGCTGAAAGAGGCGCTGAAAGGCAAAGTTCAGGAGACGCTCTCTGCGGTGGCGGACGACGGCATCGAGCAGAGCGGGCTGCACATCTGGAGCTTTGGTCAGCTTCCGGAAAGCTACGAACAGAAGCGCGGCAACTATAAGGTCAAAGCCTGGCCGGCGCTGGTGGACGAGCGCGACAGCGTAGCGATCAAGCTGTTTGATAATCCGCAGGAACAGCAGCAGATGATGTGGCGCGGGCTGCGTCGACTGCTGCTGCTCAACATCCCGTCGCCGATTAAATATCTGCACGAGAAGCTGCCGAACAAAGCCAAGCTGGGGCTGTACTTTAACCCATACGGCAAGGTGCTGGATCTGATTGACGACTGCATCTCCTGCGGCGTGGACAAACTGATCCACGAGGCGGGCGGTCCGGTCTGGACGGAAGAGGGCTTTGCACAGCTTCATGACAGGGTGCGCGCGGAGCTGAACGACACCGTGGTGGAGATTGCCAAACAGGTCGAGCAGATCCTCACCGCCGTGTTCAATATCAACAAGCGCCTGAAGGGGCGCGTGGATATGACCATGGCGTTGGGGCTGTCTGACGTGAAGGCGCAGATGGCGGGGCTGGTCTATCGCGGCTTTGTCACCGGCAACGGCTTTAACCGTCTTGGCGATACGCTGCGCTATCTGCAGGCGATTGAAAAACGTCTGGAGAAAATGGCGGTCGATCCGCACCGCGATCGCGCGCAGATGCTGAAAGTAGAAAGCGTGCAGCAGGCGTGGCAGCAGTGGCTGAACAAGCTGCCGCCTGCCCGCCGCGATGATGAAGACGTCCAGACGATCCGCTGGATGATCGAGGAGCTGCGCGTCAGCTTCTTTGCCCAGCAGCTCGGTACGCCGTATCCGATTTCGGATAAGCGTATTCTGCAGGCGATGGAGCAGATTTCCGGTTAAAACCCGGTTTTATCCCTCTCCCTCTGGGAGAGGGGCGCGTGAGGGCATCAGCCCGCACATTTTATCAGCCGTTCACTATCGCCAGCGTAAACCCATCCCATCCCTTAACCCCCACCGTTTGCAGCGCGGTGGCGGTTAGGCGCGGGTTATCCCCTGTCATCTCAATAAAACGCCGCACCCCCAGCACGCGCGCGTCGTCGCTTTGCCCGTTAATCACTTCGCCCTCGCGCACCACGTTATCGCCGATAATCACCGTACCCGGGCGGGAGTAGTGCAACGCCCACTCCAGATAGCCGGGATTGTTTGGCTTATCGGCATCAATAAAGATCAGGTCGAACGGCGGAACGTCACCGAAATTCTCTAGCGAGTTCAGCGCCGGGCCTTCAATCAGTTCAATACGATCGTTCAGCCCCGCGAGGTGAATATTCTGGTGGGCAACATCGGCATGCGTCGGGTCAGCCTCAAGCGTAATCAGCTTTCCGTCCGGCGGCAGGGCGCGCGCCATCCAGATTGAGCTATAGGCGCCCAACGTACCGATCTCAAGAATGCGTCTTGCCTGCGTCATGCGCACGAACAGTGCCAGCAGCTGTCCCTGATTGGCCGCAACATCGTGTTCGGGTAGCCCGGCGCGCTTGTTGTTTTCCAGTACCTGATGAAGTACGTCATCGTCAGGGATAAGCGAAGAAATCATGTAATTATCTACTGCAGACCACTGTTGTTGCATAGATTGACTCCTTGGTTTTTCGCCCTCTCCCTGTGGGAGAGGTCCGGGGTAAGTGCATCAGCGCGCAAACCGGGTTCACACGCTCTTCCAGCCGCCGCCCAGCGCTCTGTACAAATCAATTTGTGCCAGCAGCAGGTTATTTTTCACCTGCACGACGCTGGTCTGAACCGAGTACAGCGTACGCTGTGCGTCCAGCACGTCCAGATAGGAGGAGTAGCCGTTGCGATTGCGGTTCTGCGCAATGCGCAGCGTCTCCTGCGCTACATCCTGCTGGGCAAGCAGCTCCGTCAGCTGTTCCTGATAGCGCGTAATGGCATCAAGGCTGTTGTTCACTTCGGCAAACGCGTTACGCACGGTTTTTTCGTAGGCGTACAGCGCCTGGTTACGCTGGGACTGGGAAATATCCACCTGCGCATTCAGCGCCTGGCGGTTCAGCAGCGGAGCGAGAATACTGCCTCCGACGCTCCAGAGCTGAAGCGGGTTGTCCAGCAGGCCGGATAGAGTGCGATCCTGTATCGACCCTGTTGCGGTCAGGTTGATCGACGGCAGCAGGCTCGCGCGCGACGCGGCAAGCGAGGCGTCAGCCGCAACCAGCTGTCGTTCAGCCTGAACGATATCCGGCCGACGGTTCAGAAGCGAAGAAGGCAGCTGTGACGGCAGCGTCAGCGGCGTAAGTGCCGCGAAGCTTTCGCTGCGCGCCACCGCCCCGGGATTGCTTCCCAGCAGCAGGCTCAGGGCATTCTCCTGCTGTGCAATCTGATGCTGCAGCACGGGCACCTGCGCCCGCGTTGAGCGCAGTTCGGAATCCGACTGCATCAGCTCCAGGCGCGAGCTGTAGCCCGTCTCAAACTGACGCTTCGCGAGGTTAAATGCCTCCTCGCGCGATTTCAGCGTGGACTCGGTCACGCGCAGCTGTTGATCCAGCGCGAGGAGGGTGACGTAGCCGGATGCAACGGACGAGGCGACGGTCAAATCCGCGGCGGCGGCGGCGGCTTTTTGCGCCTCCAGCGAGGCCTCGGCAGCGCGCGAGGTGCTGCGGTTGACGCCCCATATATCAACGTCATAGCTCGCCGTCAGGCTCCCTCTGTAAAGCGTGCCGTAGACAGGCAGCCCGGTCGCGGCGGATTGCGAACGGGCGCGCGTCCCGGTTACGCCCGCGTCAAGCGACGGAAACAGGCTGCCGTCGGCCGCAAAGACCCGCGCCTGATACTCGTTAATTCGTTCGCGGGCGATCAGCACGTCGCTGTTGTTCTTCAGCGCCTGATCCACGTAGCGGTTGAGGTTGTTGTCATGAAAATTGCGCCACCAGAGCCGCTCCGCCGGGCTGGCAGGACCGGAATCGGCGCGCCACTGGGCGGGGATTTGCAGCGTCGGCTGCGCCGGTTTTACGTCGACGGACTGGCATCCGGCCAGCGTCACCGCCAGCACCAGACCGGCTATCGGGCGAAGGGTCATTGTTTGCCCTCCCGCGTATCAATCGTTACCTGCACCGACATGCCCGGACGCAGCAGGGCGGACTCTTCAGGCTTACCAAGCACCTCGATGCGCACCGGAATACGCTGAGCGATTTTGACAAAGTTGCCGGTGGCGTTATCCGGCGTGATGGCGCTGAATTCAACCCCGGTTGCCGGCGAGATGCTCTCCACGCGGCCCTGATACGCTTTGTCGTTCAGGGCATCGACGGTGAATTTGACAGGCTGACCGACGCGCAGCTCTGCGAGCTGCGTCTCTTTGATATTGGCGATCACCCAGTGCTGCGGCGGAACCAGCGTGGTGAGGTGGGTCCCGGCGGTCACGTACGCCCCGAGACGCACGGCAATCTGGCCGAGCTGGCCGTCGCGCGGGGCGATAATGCGGGTGTTTTGCAGGTCAATCTGCGCCAGCTCCAGCGCCGCTTTCGCGTTTTCGACATCCGCCTCCAGCGCACCGCGATTGACAATCACCGCCTGCAGATCCTGACGCGACATCTCAAGCGTGGCTTTGGCCTGGTCGATATCGGCGCTGCCTTGGGCGGCACTGGCCAGCGCGGCGTCGCGTTCGCGAATGGATAGCGAGCCGTCAGACGTCAGCTCTTTAACCCGCTTTAAATCCGCCTGCGTTTTCAGGCTCTGGGCGCGGGCATTTTTCAGCGCCGCGTCGTTTTTAGCGATCGTCGCTTCGGCGCTTTTACGCTGCTGCAGGTTGTTATTGAGCGCGGCAATTTTCATCGCCAGCTGCGCCTCTGCCTGATGCACGCGCTGACGATAGATGCGGTCATCAATCTGCAGCAGCAGGTCGCCTTTTTTAACCTGCGCAAAGTCTTGAACCTTTACCTCGGTGATATAGCCATTCACCTGGGGACTGATGAACGTCGTCTGGCCGCGCACGTAGGCGTTATCGGTAAACTGCGTGTGGCGAGTGAACGGCGGTAGCTGCCACGCATAAAGGATCACCAGCACGCCAACAATACCGATGGCGGCGGCGGTGAAAACGGAAACAATCCGCACATTTTTGCGCGTGTTGGCCTGCTCTTTGGCGGCATCCTGCTGACTCATAAACTCTCCAGAAATATTTCAATTATTTTTTGCCGGTGGCGTTCTTAAGCGCCATACGGGCAGTGATGCGCAGGCGCAGCAAGCGCCATAAAATCCAGACCAGCGTGGCGGCAGCGATGCTCGCCGTCAGCAGATAAGTATCGTTGTAGGCCAGAATATTCGCCTCCAGCGCGGTCACCGTTTGCAGCTGCGTTACCGCCTGGACTCCCAGCAGCGAACTGTCGCCAATCAGGCTCTGGTACATCTGGGTGTAAGCCTGGATGCGCTCGTTGACCAGCGGATTGAGCGTGGTGAGCTGGTCCGCCAGCAGGCTGGAGTGGTACTTCTCGCGCCAGGTCTGGAAGGTGCCGAGGATGGCGGAGCCCAGCAGGCCGCCAAGGTTCTGGCTCATACCAAACATCACCGAGAAGCTGACCAGGTTGCGCGGGTCTGCGATCACGCCGCCAATGGCGGCCAGCATGGCGGGCGCGAGGAAGAAGGCGCTGCCGAAGCCCAGCAGGAACTGGCTTAACATCAGCTGATCCGGTCGGGTCAGATTATTGGACTGGCTGTCCAGCAGTGAGGCAACAATCATCAGCGCCAGGGAGGTAATAATCGGCCACGCCAGTTTGGTGGGCTTGATGGTGAGACAGCTGGTGACGATCCCGCAGACGATCCCGGCGAAAATGGACCACGCCAGGTGGGTCATCTGTTCGTTCTGTAGCCCCACGTACTGCAGCCAGCCGATGACGCCTGTGTTTTGCTCTGCCAGCACGATGCGGATCAGCAGCATAATCAGCCCCAGACGGACGATGCTGCCGCTCGACAGCCAGCGGGTGTTCAGCAGCGGGTTGGCGCGGTTATGTTCAAAGACGATGGCAGCGACAATCAGCACCAGCGAGAGCGCCAGCGACCAGCCGATCCAGGGCGCCTCGAACCACCAGTCAAGACGGCCTAAAGAGAGCACGGCGCAGAGGAGGGCCATCCCGGGGGCCATTAAAAAGAAGGTGATAAAGTCTTTTTTTTCGAAGACTTTACGCCGGTCGCCCGGCGGCAGTTTTAAGGCTATTACGCAGGCCAGGGAGATCAGCGCCAGCCCCAGTTCGAAGAAATAGAGCCCGCGCCACTCGTCCAGCTGCAGCAGCTCGGTGGAAAACAGACGCGCCAGAGGAATGGCGAGCGACGACCCGGTAATGCCGATGGTGAGCGCCTTCAGGCGGTGCTTCGCAGGCCAGGCCTGGATCTGGTAGTAAATCCCCAGCGAGCTGAGCGCGGCGGCCACCATCCCGTGCGCGGCGCGAACCATCAGCGCCGAGCTGAGATCGTTAACGAACAGGTGGAAAAAGGTCACCAGCACGTACAGCACCAGAAAACCTTCCGTGAAGGCGCGCAAACCGTACTGCTGGCGGAACTTCACCAGCAGCAGGTTAATGGAAATGTTGGTCATGACGTAGACCGCGGGCAGCCAGGCAATTTCGGTAGACCAGGCGCCGAACGTGCCCTGCAAATTTTGCAGGTTGGCGGTCACCACCGCATTTCCCAGGGCACCCGTCAGGCAGACCAGCAGGCCCACGATGCCGTAGGCAATGCGTTTTGGCGTAGCGTGCTCAGGCGTGGAGGGCGAACCCAGCAGAGCGGGTTTTTCATGTGGCTGCCACTCGCGAGGAGCATAAGGGTCGCGTTCGGGCAGGCGCATAACGTCGTTTACCTTAGAAATAATTGAATAATTAGCGGGCTAGCGATTCTACGACTGTCGCAAATGATAATTCAAGTGAATATGATTTGCGCATGTTAATCAAATGGTGAAGGGAAATTTAAGGAAAAAGAGCGGCCCGAAAGTCGGGCCGGGAACTGTCAGAGACGTTCGGGCTGCGCCCCGATAAGTGAGGTGCGCTTAACGCGGCTGGCGCAGAGAATCGCGATTAAGGAAATAACCACCGTGACGGCAAGATACCAGGCCACCGGAACCCAGTCGCCGTCATATTTTGCCAGCAGGCCGGTGGCAATCAGCGGCGCGGTACCGCCGGCCAGCGCGGCCCCAAGCTGATAGCCGAGCGTAATGCCGGTGTAGCGCACGTTTGCACTAAAGATTTCAGAGCACAGCGTGCCGAGTACCGCCGTTACCGGTGCCCACAGCACGCCAAAGGCGATGACTGTGGCGAGCACAATTCCCCAGGTTGTCCCGGTATTGAGCAGCATAAACCACGGCACGATAAATAAACCCAGGATGAAGACGCTGGTAGCATACATGCGTTGACGACCAATTTTATCCGAAAGCAGCCCCATTAACGGAATCATAACCGTGGCCACCAGGGCTCCCAGCGTCACGGCTTCCAGCGCCTGCGATTTCTGATAGCTCAGCGTGCTGGTGGCATAGCTCACCACGAACGTAGAGAAAATATAGAAGGGTGCGGTTTCCACGACCTTCAAACCGGCGGCAATCAGCACTTCACGCCAGTGATGTTTCAGCGTATCGCGCAGGGGAGCCTTAGCCACCTGGCCGGACGCTTTCACTCTCTTAAAATCGGGCGTTTCATCGATATCTTTGCGGATCCACAGGCCGAGCAACACCAGAACCGAACTCAGCAGGAACGGGATGCGCCAGCCCCAGGAGAGAAAATCCTCCTCGCTGAACAGCGTCATCAGCGAGACGATAAAGGTCGCCATCAGCATGCCGATGGTCACGCCCGCCTGCGGAATACTGCCGAAGAAGCCTTTACGTTTTTCTGGTGCGTATTCGTAGGCCAGCAACAGCGCGCCGCCCCATTCACCGCCGATGCCCATCCCCTGAATGATACGCATCAGGATCAGCAGAGCGGGCGCCCACAGGCCAATCATCTCATACGTGGGCAGCAGGCCAATCATAACGGTTGCACCTCCCATCAAGGAGAGCGTGAGAACGAGAGTTTTTTTACGTCCGATGCGGTCGCCAATATGGGCGAAAAGTACCCCGCCAATCGGACGAATAAAAAAGGTTAATGAGAAAGAGAGATACGAGAGAATGAGTCCGATCACCGGATCGACCATCGGGAAAAAGATCTTATTGAAGACCAGCGCGGCCGCCGTACCGTAGAGAAAATAGTCAAACCATTCAATGGCGCTCCCGGTAAGGCTGGCGATTAGGACCTTCTTATTTTTTCGTAATACCGTCGTCGTACTTTCATGTTCTGTCATGACCTGAAACCCCGCCACGTTGATGATGTATGAGGTGTCACCTGGCGCGCTTCAGGTGCAACCTGTGATGATGAAAAAGGTTGTGAAATTGTTAAGCAACTTAGGGTTGGATGTTGTTTTTGGCAAGCGCAGGGGGGATAAAACTGGTCAGATCACGGTGAAATAAGCAGCGCTGGGTGCTTTTTCATGCCGTCTGCACAATACAATGTTTTGTAAGGCTGGAAATCAAAAGCATAATAGGCAGGTGCAACCCGATGATTTTTGGATGTTTCTGGTTATTTCAGAAAAATGATAAATTCGGCGATTCAACAACGTGAGGAGTTCCCCATGGTTCAGCCCCATTTTCCCCTTCTGGCGGACGCCACGCTGGCGGCCATCAATACTGTCGGTGAATGGCTGGCGCAGGACGACCTGAGCGGCAGCCGCCAGCACCCGGACGTCGATGCGGTGATTCTGGCTGGGAACGCGGTAATCCCGACCATTGACGCGGCCTGCCGGATTGCCTCTCAGAAAGATGTGCCGCTCCTGATAAGCGGCGGCATCGGCCACTCGACCACCTTTTTATACGCAGCCGTCGGCAGTCATCCGCGTTATCACACCGTCCCGGTGGCTGGGCGGGCGGAAGCGCGCATTCTTGCCGACATTGCGCGGGAGTTCTGGCAGATCCCCGAGGCGCGTCTGTGGATTGAAGACCAATCCACCAACTGCGGTGAAAACGCGCGTTTTAGCTGGAACATGCTGAATCAGCACCATCAAACGACCGGGCGGGTGCTGGTGGTGCAGGATCCGACGATGCAGCGCCGCACGATGGCGACGTTTGCCCGCGTGTGCCGCGATGAACTCGCATCGCCGCAGTGGATCAGCCATCCGGGGTTTACGCCAGCGCTGCAAAACGGTAAAGATGGCGTGGAATTTATCGGGGGCAACGCAGGAGTTTGGCCCGTTGAGCGTTACCTTTCGCTGGTTCTGGGGGAGCTGCCGCGGCTGTATGATGACGTTAACGGCTATGGCCCGGCCGGAAGGGATTTTATCGCGCACGTTGACTTTCCTGAGGCGGTGATTGCCGCGTGGAAACAGCTGCAGCAGGATCCGGTCCTGAAGGGGGAGCGTAAGATAATCTAAACACGGAACAATTCCCTCGCCCCATTGGGGAGAGGGTTAGGGGAAAGAATCACAGCGCCGCAAACTTATCCAGCGTCCGCACCAGCTGCGTCACGAAACCGTACTCGTTGTCATACCACGCTACCGCTTTCACCAGCTGCAGCTCTCCCGCTTCTGACACCTCCGTCTGCGTAGCGTCAAACACCGAACCATAATGCGAGCCAATCACGTCGGACGACACAATCTCTTCGTCGGTATATCCGAACGATTTATTGCCCTGAGTCGCCTTTTTCAGCGCGGCGTTGATCTCCTCAACGGTCACTTTCTTGCCCATAATCGCCACCAGCTCGGTTACCGAACCTGTTTTTACCGGCACGCGCTGCGCGTGGCCCTTCAGCTTGCCGCTGAGCGCAGGGATCACCAGACCAATAGCTTTTGCCGCACCGGTGGTGTGGGGAATGATATTCTCTGCCGCCGCCCGCGAGGCGCGAAGATCTTTCCCGCGCGGGCCGTCCACCAGCGCCTGGGTACCGGTATAGGCATGAATGGTGGTCATGGTTCCCACTTTTATTTCAAACGCATCGTTCAGGGCTTTTGCCAGCGGGGCGAGGCAGTTGGTGGTGCAGGATGCGACGGAAATAATGGTGTCACTGGCGTCAATGGTGTCGTCATTCACGCTGTAAACGATGGTTTTCATGTCACCCGCAGGCGCAGAGATCAGCACTTTTTTTGCGCCGGCGTCCAGGTGCGCCCGTGATTTCTCTTCGGAAGTATAAAAACCGGTGCACTCCACGACGATATCCACACCTGCGGCTTTCCACGGAATGTGCTTCGCCTCTTTTTCGGCGTACACCGCAATGGTTTTACCGTCCACAATCAGCGCATCCTCGGTGAAATCCACGCTCCACGGGAAGCCACCGTAGTTGGAATCATGCCTGAGCAGGTAGGCCAGCACTTTTGGTGAGGTGAGGTCGTTGATCGCGACGACGGTATTGCTGTCCTGGGTTTCAAGAAGGCGACGCAGTACAAGGCGCCCAATGCGTCCAAAGCCGTTAATGCCAATTTTACTCATGGTGTTCTCCTGTAAACGTGTCGATGCGACAGTTTGAACTCATCCAGGCTTAGACCATCACGGGCAGGGCGGCAATTGAAGATGCTTCATGCGGGAGGAAGTATTTGAAAAACCATACAGAAAAGTTAATGAATTTTTAAGGAAAGGGGATTATGTTGGCGCGGTAACTGTTTTTAATCGGAAAATCACATGCGCACTAAATATACAAGCCTGCAAATCGGCATCCACTGGCTGGTGTTTCTGTTAATCATCGTCGCCTACTGCGCCATGGAATTCAAAGGTTTCTTCCCGCGCACCGCACGTCCACTGATCAATATGATCCACGTCTCGTGCGGGATCGGTATCCTGGTGCTGATGGTAACGCGCCTGCTGGTTCGCCTGAAATTCCGCGCGCCACCGATTCAGCCGAAGCCAAAGGCGATGGTGACGGGGCTGTCCCATCTGGGTCACCTGGTGGTGTATCTGCTGTTTATTGCGCTGCCGCTGATTGGCATTGTGATGATGTATAACCGGGGCAGCGAATGGTTTGCTTTTGGCATGGCGATGCCGCATGCGGCGGAATCAAATTTTGACCTGGTTGATGTGCTGAAAGAATGGCACGAGACGCTGGCGAACCTGGGCTATTTTGTGATTGGCCTGCACGCGGCGGCGGCGCTGATGCATCACTATTTCTGGAAAGATAATACTCTTCTGCGCATGATGCCTAAAAAGCGTCAGTAGTCATCTCGCCCGGCGACGCTTCGCTTGCACGGGCCTACAAACGGTTGTGAATCGTATGCCGGGTAAGCGCAGCGCCACCCGGCATATTTTTTAACCCAGCAGCGCAAGCTCTTCAGCAGTTAACGCCAGCGCCTGCGTTGACCCCGTCTCCGACGACTTCACCGCCGCTTCCAGCACGGCCATCACCGCTAATGCCTCAACAGGGTGGACAGGATTGGCGATTTTCCCGAGCAACGCATCACGGACGTTGATGTAATACTGGCGCTGATCCCCTTTCGGGGTAGGGATCGTCTGCGGTGCACCATCTGCCCCAAAGAACACCATGCTGTCGATGTCTTCGCCCCAGGCTTCACTGCCGGGAATCACCCCTGAGAGCAGCTGCGCTTCCTGCCGATCGATTCTGGCCTTCACCACGCTGCCCTTGTCCCCGTGGACGGTAAAGCGTGCCGTACCGCCAGCCACCAGCATGCTGGCGTGCAGAATGACCTTATGCTCCGGGTAGTTTAAGACCACGTGCGCCCAGTCGTTAATTTCTGCGCCGTCGCGCAGCGTCGCGATATTCCCCTGAACCGACTGCGGCAGACCAAAGAGCTGAAGCGTCTGGTCGATCAGGTGAGGGCCGAGATCAAACCACAGACCGCTCCCGGGGACGTTCTGCTCGCGCCAGCGCACGCGCACTTCCGGGCGGAAGCGGTCAATATGCGATTCCAGGTGTTTAACCTTGCCGAGCGTGCCTTGTTCAATGACCTGCTTAATGCCGAGGAAATCGCTGTCCCAGCGCCGGTTGTGGAAGACGGAGAGCAGCAGCTGCTTTTCATCCGCCAGCGCAATCAGGTCGCGGGCTTCCTGCATATCGAGGGTAAAAGGCTTATCCACGACCACGTGTTTACCCGAGTTCAGGGCCAGCGTCGCCAGCGGCGCGTGCGTGGCATTAGGGGAGGCGATCACCACCAGATCGACATCAGGATGCTGAATGGCCTCTTCCGGTGTTGCCACCACCTGCACGTCCGGCAGATCGCGTTTAACCTTCTCTTCATCACGAGAAGAGACCACTGCCAGCTTAATCCCATCCACAGACTGGAGCAGCGGGGCATGGAAGGTTTTACCGACAAATCCATACCCGATCAGCGCAATGTTGATTGTTTGAACTTTACTCATGACCTTCTCCACGTTAATTCGCGCACACTGTAACCTGCAATGCGCTATGGTCCCCAAGCTCTGGCCAGGGACGATCTAAAAAGAGTTGTTGAATGCTGGATAACCCGGAAACCAGATACGGCTCGCAGCGGTTAATTTTCAGGTGGTCGGCGACGATCCAGTGCGCATGGCTTGCGTCGAGCATCGCGCGTTTTACCTCGGCATCCGCTTCTTTACCGGCGCTCAAACCGAGTTCAGCATGAATAGCGCACGCCCCAAGAATGGCGATATCTGCCCGATAACGGGACAGCAAAGACAGCGTAGCGCTTCCGGCAAACAGTCGCTGCTTGTGGTCCCATTTCCCGCCGAGCAGGATCAGCTCAATATCTTCCCGGTCGCTAAAATGCTGGGCGATATCCAGCGAGGGAGTAATGACGGTGAGCGGCCCCTGAAGAAAGGTAGCGACGGCCATCACCGTGCTCCCGGCATCCAGAAACAGGGTGGAGCCCGGTGGAACCTGCTGTGCAACCTGTTTACCCAGGCGCTGTTTGGTCTCCGGCAGCAGCGTATTGCGGCCCTGACGATTCATCGCGGAGAGGTTGAGCGCGATGGCTCCGCCGTGGTTCTTCTGCGCAAGGCCCTGGTTTTCCAGATCGGTCAGATCCCGACGGATGGTATCCGCTGAAACCTGCAGCTTTTCGGCCAGTTCAGTGATGCTGGCCTGGCCTTGTTCGCTGAGGATATCCAGGACGTAGCGTTGACGAGCGGTTTTATGCATAAGAGTACATTCCTGCAAAATGTCGCAATAATTTGCATAATACAGCATTTTGACGCAGAGAGAAGGGGAATGTCCTCATGACGATGTACAGCGACATGATGATTTAGATGCGTGATTATTAAAATTTTATTAAGCAGGTATAAGTAAGCCGTTTTGAATGTTAATCACAATGTTATTGTTATGTTTTATTTAACAATTTAGGTTATGTAACCATTGTATTGCCATTTTGTGGATTTAAAATCTGATATTTTTAAAATTATCAGAATTAAATTTCTTTCTTTAGTTTTTTAATGGTTTTTAATTTCTACCAAACCACTTAGGTTACTAAAACTGACACTTCTTTGAAAATCTTTGTGTCTGACTCGATCTGAAATTAACGCAAAGATGTACACGTAACGAATTAAGAATTTTCCTTAGATAACAGGGGGTTTATATGTTTCATCTGAAAGGATACTTTTAGGGTATTGTCCAGAAACCCCATTTTTTTTCTTGCTTGTAACACCGCATTAACATTGTGGGTGTAGTGAGCTATACCACATTTTGTTATGCTGCTAACCAGTTTAAGAAATAAGTAAATTCTTAATTGAAATAAGACGCAGGCAGATCTCATCTCCAGTGGAAATGGGTATGGGGAGTATTACCTGAAATTTAGCAGAATAGCTAAATAAGATATTTGTCTAATTATCTATACCTCTTTTTTGGTATTTGCTTGAGTATCACTCAGAGTCAGGGAGATAACATGACGATATTACGAAAGCCTATGTTACGCCGATTTACAGCAGCACTGGCATTCATTTCATTAGCCATAAATACGGCGTTCGCCAATAGTAATCAGGCGGGTATTGCCCCGGTGGCAACAACAACCTTAAAAGAAAGTATTCTTTTTGCTATCGATCGCGATCCGTCAATTAGTCAGCAGGCCGCGCAATTAGGTATTGGCCAGGCACAAATAGACGAGGCGCGCAGCGGCTGGATGCCGCAAATATCATTGAACGGAAGTACAGGGCACAGCCAGACCACCGATTCCAGCGGGTCGCTGAAGAATTCAGCCGCCTGGGGGCTGAGCCTGACGCAGTTGCTGTACGATTTTGGCAAGACCAATAACAGCATCAGCCAGTCTTCCGCCCAGCGTGATAGCTACCGCTATCAGCTGATGGGCACGCTTTCCGATGTGGCGGAAAAAACGGCGCTTAGCTATGTAGAGGTCAAACGCTATTCCGATCTGCTGCAGGCGGCAAAAGAGAACGTTCAGGCGCTCAAAAACGTCGAACAGCTGGCAAAGCTGCGCGCAGACGCAGGCGTGAGTTCCACGTCTGACGAGCTCCAGACCCGAACGCGTATTGCGGGCATGCAGGCGACGGTCGCACAGTATCACGCCGCCTTAAACAGCGCGCGCGCCAGGCTTGCGGTATTAACCGGGATGCAGGCAGAGGCTTATTCGCCGGTGCCCGCGAATCTTGCCGTGGAGCCGGACTCGCTCAACCGCATAGATTATTCCCTGATACCGGCGGTGATGGCCGCGCAAAACATGGAGCGCTCTGCCCAGTATGGCGTGGAAACGGCGAAGTCCCAGCACTGGCCGACGTTAAGCCTGAAAGGGGGGCGCACCCGTTATGAATCGGACAACCGATCGTACTGGGACGACCAGATACAGCTCAATATCGATGCTCCGCTGTATCAGGGCGGCGCGGTTTCCGCTCGCGTTCGTCAGGCGGAAGGCGCACGGGCTATGGCCTCCTCTCAGGTCGATCAGGCGCGATTCGATGTCCTGCAAAAAGCCTCCGTCGCGCAGGCTGACTGGACCGGCGCACGGGGAAGAATGGAGGCGGGGAAGCAACAGCTGGAAAATGCTCTGCGGGCCCGCGATGTTTATAAAAATGAATACACCCTGAGCAAGCGGAGCATTAACGATCTGCTCAGCGTTGAGCAGGATGTCTGGCAGGCCACCTCAGCGAAAATAATCGCCGAGTATGACGGCTGGAGTTCGGCAATTAATTATGCTGCCGCGGTTGATAATTTAATGCCGCTTATTGGAATTGAGAAAAACGCTGCCGCTAAATTACCCGATTTGAGTTAATAAAAGACGCGCCGTGTTGCGCAAAGTAAGACTAAAAATAATGGGTGTTTTTTCCCAGGGATAGCTACATCCATCTGGTGGACATATCCACAGGAATCCGTACACCTGTAAGGAGAAGAATATGAGTAACATAAAAGTTGTTGATGTCATCATTCGCAAAACGGCGGAGAAAACGAAATTAACCGGCGACGGAAATCTGTCGGTCTCTATTTCATCGCCGAGCGTGATTGAAATCCAGGGTTCTGCTCAGGATGTGGCGCGTTATGTCCGCCAGGGTAAAGATCTCCTCATTTATATGAAAGATGGCAGCGTAATTCGCTGCAATAACTATTTCGTAGAGGATCCTGAAACGCATAATCAGTCAGAGCTGGTGTTCAACGACCGTCAGGAGCTGACGCATATTTCTTTTGCCGATGCCGGGGAAGCGTCAGGCGCTGTGGTGACCGAGTTAACCGCCCAGGCCACGCCGATTAGCAGCATTCAACCTTTTCTCGAGCAGGAAAGCGTTTTAAGCGACGCGCCGTGGGGCTGGATTGCGGGGGCTGCGTTAGGCGGCGGTGCCATTGGGGCTCTGCTGGCAAACGGCGGTGACGGCGAAAATAAAACAAAAGTCATTGATAATACTAAAGAAGTTGAAAGCGCCACGCCGACCTTTTTGCTGTCGGATAAAGCGGGTGACAAGCAGGGCGTGCTGAGTGCAAACGAGATCACGGACGACAGCAACCCAACCTTTAGCGGTACCGGCCAGCCGGGCGCGACCATCCAGATCAAAGACAGCAGCGGCAGCACCATTGCCAGCACCATGGTCGGTAAAGACGGCACGTGGACGGTAATATTACCGACCCAGACGGACGGGGAGCACACCTGGTCAGTCGTACAGATCGACGGCAGTAAAACCACCTCTGCGGGCAGTATCACCGTGACGGTCTCTACCGCCGATGCCGCCATTACGCTGGCCACCACGGCGGGCGATAACGTGCTGAACGCCAGCGAGCAGTCCGCGGGCTTTACGCTTTCCGGTGCCAGCAAAAACCTGGCGCAGGGTACCGCACTCACCGTGACGCTGAACGGCAAAACCTACGCGGCTGAAGTAGGGGCAGACGGCGCATGGCGCGTTGACGTGCCTGCGGCGGACGCGCAGGCGCTGGGCGACGGAACCTGGACGGTCAACGTGAGCGGTAAAGACGCGGCGGGTAACACCGTCAGCGGAAGCCAGACGATTGGCGTGGATACCACCGCGCCAACGCTCTCTGTCGATACCCTCGCGCAGGACAACATCATTAATGCGGCTGAGCACAACCAGCCGCTGACCCTGACCGGTAAAACGAATGCGGAAGCTGGTCAGATCGTCACGGTCACGCTGAACGGTAAAAACTACAACGCCACGGTGGGCAGCGACGGCACCTGGTCCGTCACGCTTGCCGCGAACGACGTGCAGGCCCTCAATGAGGGTAATCACACCCTGACGGTTAACGTTAGCGACAAAGCGGGCAACGGCTCGTCCGTGACGGCAGATTTCACGGTTGATACCGCCGCGCCGGTCGTTACGATCCATACCGTGGCGGGCGACGATATCCTCAATATCAGCGAGCAGGGGCAGGCGCAGATTATATCCGGGCAGGCAAACGGCGCCGCCGCGGGCGATGTGGTCACCGTGACCGTTGGCGGCCAGTCCTTCACCGGCGTGGTGCTGGCGGACGGCAGCTGGAGCGTGGGCGTTCCTGCATCCGTGCTGGGCGCGCTGGGGGAAGGTAACCATACGATTTCAGTTTCCGTAACCGACGCGGCGGGCAACACCGGCAATGCCACCCACGGCATTACGCTGAGTGGACACCCGCCAGAATTTACGATTGACGCCATCAGCCAGGACAACGTCCTGAATGCCCAGGAAGCGATGCAGCCGCTGAGCCTGACCGGCACCAGCAACCTGCCGGACGGCACCACCGTCACCGTGACCCTTAACAACGTCAACTATCAGGCCACCGTCGAAAACGGTATCTGGGCGGTCCAGGTGCCGGTTTCGGACGTACTGAATCTGGCGAACACGCTTTATACCGTCAGCGTCAGCGGTACCGACAGCGTGGGTAACAGCGGTTCTGCCGACGCGAATCTGCTGGTGGATACCGTTCTTCCGCAGGTCATTATCAATACGTTTGCGGGTGACAACCTGGTCAATAACGCTGAATCGGGCGTCGATCAAACCCTCAGCGGTCGCGTTACCGGCGCGGCGGCGGGCGATACCGTCTCCATCACCGCAGGCGGCAAGAGCTACACCGCGACGGTTGGCAGCGACCTGACCTGGAGCGTGAAAATCCCAGCAGCGGATCTTCAGGCGTTCGGCGATGGGGATTTAACCTTCACCGCATCGGTGACCAACGGGCACGGCAATACCGGCACCGGCGAGCGTGATATCAATATCAACGCGGAACTGCCGGGTCTGCGCGTGAACACTATTTCCGGCGATGACGTGATCAACGCCATCGAACAGCAGCAGGATCTGAGCGTCACCGGCTCCAGCAGTCATCTGGCCGCGGGCACGCAGATTATCGTCACCATCAACAACGTTGAGTACGTCACCGCGGTTAACGCCAGCGGCAGCTGGCAGATCGGCGTTCCGGCGGCGGACCTGCAGGCCTGGACGGCGGGCGGCATGACGGTTAGCGTCAGCGCGGTAGATGCCTGGGGCAATACCGTTGCGGCTGAACACCCGATTGAGCTCGATCTGAATGCCGTGGCGGTCACCATTGATACCGTCTCCGGCGATGACCTGCTGAATGCGGCAGAAAAAGGCAGTGATTTAACCCTTTCCGGCCAGACGCAGGGCGTGGAGGCGGGGCAGACCGTGGTGGTGAAATTCGCCGACCAGACCTTCACCGCGCAGGTGCAGCAGGATGGCTCCTGGAGCCTGACCGTGCCCGCCAGCGCCATGGAAACCCTGATCGACGGGCGCGCGCAGGTGAGCGTCAGCGTCACTAACGTCAGCGGCAACAGCGCAGACGCGTCGCGCGTGGTCACGGTGGATACGCAGCCGCCGGCGATTACGCTCGATAACCTGACCGACGACAACATCATCAATGCGGCTGAAGCGCAGCAGGATTTACTGTTAAGCGGCAGCAGCACTGCGGAACCGGGCCAGACGGTCACCGTGACGCTGAACGGCAAAACGTATCAGACCACGGTCCAGACGGACGGTACCTGGCAGCTAAGCGTCCCGGCGGCTGACGTTGGTGCCCTGACGGATGGCATCGTGACCGTGACGGCAACCGTGAGCGACGTGGCGGGCAACGCCAGCAGCGCAGATCGCGTGGGGCTGGTGGACGCGACCGTACCGCAGGTGACCATTAACGACTTTGTTACCGACACCAACACTGTCAACCAGCTCGCCCATTCACAGGCGCAGATCCTGAGCGGCTCCGTCACCGGTGCGGCGGCAGGCGACCTGGTCACCATCACCATTAACAGCGTCGATTACACCACCGTGGTGGATGCATCCGGCAACTGGAGCCTCGGCCTGCCTGCGTCAGTAGTGCAGAGCCTGACAGACGGCACCTGGACCATCGACGTCTCCGTGACCGACAGATCCGGTAACACCGGAAGCAGTTCACTGGATGTGGTGGTGAATACCGTGACGCCTGTCATCGGTATCAACACGCTGGCTGCGGACGACGTGATCAACGCGACCGAAAAGGGCGAAGATCTGCTGCTCTCCGGCACCAGCAACCAGCCGGAAGGCACGACCATTACGGTGACCCTGAACGGCATTCAGTACACGGCCACCGCTGACGCCAGCGGTAGCTGGAGCGTGACCGTACCGGCCTCGGCCGTAAGCGCGCTGGGAGAGGCCCATTACACCGTGACGGCGAGCGTCACAGATAGCGTAGGCAACAGCGCCTCAACCTCACACGATGTGCTGGTGGACAGCTCGCTGCCGGTGGTAACGATCGACACGCTGGCGGGCGACAATATCGTTAACGCAGCGGAAGTGGCTGTAGGGCAAACCCTGACCGGTAAGGTGACAAATGCGGCGTCAGGTGACACCGTCACGATTATCCTGGGCGGCCAGACATACACTGCCACCGTGCAGGACGATCTCACCTGGAGCCTGCCGTTAAGCGAGAGCCAGTTAACCGCGCTCGGCAACGGCGACCTCACCGTATCCGCCAGCGTGACCAACGCGCACGGCAATACCGGCTCTTCTTCGCTCGACTTCACCATCGACGCCCAGCTTCCGGGGCTGCGTATTGATACGGTCGCAGGCGACGACGTGATCAACGTGATTGAACACGCTCAGAACCTGATTGTGTCCGGTACCAGCACCGATCTGGCGGCGGGCAGCACCGTGACCGTGACCATCAACGGCAAGGATTACTCTGCGTCGGTCATGGCGGACGGCACCTGGCAGGCGGCGGTACCGGCGGCCGATGTATCCCAGTGGGCGGACGGTTCGCTGGATATCAAGGCAAGTGCGCAGGATGCTTCCGGTAACCCGGTGGCTATCGGCACCGTCGTGGATGTCGATCTCGCGCCTGTCGCCATCACCATCAGCAGCGTGACCGACGATAACGTGCTCAACGCGGCGGAGAAAGGCCAGGATCTGGTGCTTTCCGGCACCACGTCCAACGTTGAAGCGGGCCAGACCGTCACCATTACCTTCGCAGGGAAAACGTATACCACGACGGTAGATGCCAGCGGCGACTGGACCTGGACCGTACCGGCTGCCGATTTGAGCGGCCTGAAAGACGGCGACGCCAGCGTGCAGGTAAACGTCACCAACGTGAACGGCAACGCGGCATCTTCGGCGCAGGAATTCAGCGTCGATACCGCCGCGCCGGCGGTGACCATCGACACCATCAGCCATGACAATATGCTGAACGCGGCGGAGGCGGCGCAGGATCTGACCCTGAGCGGTACCTCTACTGCCGAAGCAGGCCAGACGGTCACCGTGACCTTCAACGGCAATCAGTACACCGCGCAGGTGCAGGAGGACGGCAGCTGGACGCTCGACGTTCCGGCGGCTGATATGGCAGGCATCACCGACGGCAGCGCGGCGGTAACGGCGACCGTGTCCGATAAGGCAGGCAACCCGGCCAGCGCGGGCTCCTCGGTGCTGGTCGACACTACCGTACCGCAGATTTCGTTCAACATCGTTGCGGGCGACGACGTCGTGAATATTGCCGAGCACGGCCAGGCGCTGATCGTCTCCGGTAAGGTAACGGGCGCGCAGGCGGGCGACGTGATTACCGTGACCCTGAACGGGAAAGACTACACCGCCATGCTGGACGCGTCCGGCAGCTGGAGCGTGGGCGTTCCGGCGACGGACGTGGGCGCGCTGGCAAACGGCGAACAGACGATCTCCGCGACCCTCACCGATAAAGCCGGTAACAGCACCACCGCGACGCACGAGTTTGACGTCTCCCTGACCGCGCCGGTGGTTACTATCGATACCCTGGCGGTTGACGACGTGATTAACGCGACCGAGAAAGGTCAGGATCTGCTGGTGTCCGGCACCAGCAACCAGCCGGACGGAACCACCATTACGGTGACCCTGAACGGGATCGCCTATACGGCCACCACAGACGCCAGCGGCAGCTGGAGCGTAACCGTTCCGGCGGCAAATGTTTCTGCGCTGGGCGAAGCGAGCTACGTCGTGACGGCGAGCGTAACCGACAGCGCGGGCAACAGCGCGAGCACCGGCCACACTGTGCTGGTCGACAGCGCTCTGCCGCAGGTCACCATCAATCCTGTCGCCATGGACGATGTCATTAACGCAGCGGAAGTGGCTGCCGGACAGACCCTAAGCGGCAAAGTGAGCGGTGCGGCGAGCGGTGACACTGTCACTGTTTCAATCGGCGGAAATACGTATATCGCAACGGTTCAGGACGATCTGAGCTGGTCGGTCAACGTGCCGTCCACGGTCTTAACCGCCATCGGTAACGGCGATCTGACGGTGACAGCCAGCGTCACTAACGGCCACGGCAACACCGGAACCGGCGAGCGCGACATCACCATTGACGCCAACCTGCCGGGCCTGCGCGTCGATACCGTGGCGGGCGACGATGTGATCAACAGCATTGAGCACGCTCAAAACCTGATTATCACCGGCTCCAGTGAAGGCCTGGCAACGGGCGCGGCGTTAACGGTGACCGTCAACGGCAAAACCTACGCCGCAACCGTGCTGGCGGACGGGACCTGGACGGCGGCCATTCCGGCGGCAGACGTCAGCGCGCTGAATGCGGGCACGATCGCCGTGACCGTGGAAGGCCAGAGCGCGGCGGGTAATCCGGTTTCCATCAGCCATGACGTGAAGGTGGATCTGGCGGCAGTCGCCATCAGCATTGACCCGATTGCCGCTGACGACGTGATCAACGCGGCGGAGAAAGGCGCGGACCTGGTGCTGTCCGGCTCGACCACCAACGTGGAAGAAAACCAGACCGTTACCATTACCTTCGGCGGCAAGTCGTACACCGCGACGGTCGATGCCAGCGGCAACTGGACGGCGACCGTACCGTCTGCCGATTTGGGCAGCCTGAAAGACGGCGATGCCAGCGTGCAGGTGAGCGTCACCAACGTGAACGGCAACAGCGCGTCGGCAGGCCGCGAGTACAGCGTGGACGCCACCGCGCCGACGGTGTCTATTGAAATTGTCAGCGACAACAACATCATCAATGCGGCCGAAGCGCAGCAGGATCTGGTCGTTAACGGCGTGACCAGCGCCGAAGCGGGTCAAACCGTCACCGTAACGCTGAACGGCGTGGACTACACCACCACCGTCCAGGCAAACGGCAGCTGGAGCGTGACCGTGCCGTCCGCGGATCTGAGCGGTATTACCGACGGCAACTACACCATCAGCGCGGCCGTCTCTGATAAGGCGGGCAATCCGGCCTCAGCGGATCGCGACGTGCTGGTCGATACCACCGTCCCGCAGTTGACCATCCACACCGTTTCCGACGACGACGTGATCAACAGCGCCGAGCATGCGCAGGCGCTGATTGTCACGGGTTCCGTAACCGGCGCGGCGGCGGGCGACGTGGTCACCGTGACCCTCAACGGCAAATCGTACACCGCCACCCTGGATGCCTCAGGCAGCTGGATCGTAGGCGTACCTGCGGCGGACGTAACCGCGCTGGCCGCGGGGGATTACACCATTACCGCGGCGCTGACCGATAAAGCGGGCAACAGCAACAGCGCCACCCACGGCGTGGCGGTGAACCTGACCGCGCCGGTGCTGACCATCGACACCGTTTCCGGTGACGATGTGATCAACAACGCCGATAAAACTCAGGATCTGACGATCTCAGGTACGGCTTTCGGCCTGGCGGCAGGCGCGGTGGTGAGCGTGATGCTGAACGGCAAAGCGTACAGCGCGATGGTCGATAGCAACGGGAAATGGACCACTACCGTTCCGGCGGATCAAGTAAGCCAACTGGGTGAAGCGTTGTACACCGTTACCGCATCGGCAACGGACAGCGTCGGCAACAATACCAGCACGTCACACACCGTGAACGTGGAATCCGTTCTGCCGGGCGTGATTATCAACGCCATTGCAGGTGACGACGTCATTAACGCGGCGGAGCTGGCAGCCGGCCAGACCATCAGCGGCAAGGTGGTGAATGCCGAAGCGGGCAACACCGTGACCGTGACCATTGGCGGTAACAGCTACACCGCAACGGTGCAGAGCGATCTCACCTGGTCCGTTAACGTGCCGGAATCGGTTCTGAACGCGCTGGGCAACGGCGATTTGACCGTGTCAGCCAGCGTCACGAACGGCGTGGGCAATAGCGGAACGGGCGAGCGCGATATCACTATCGACGCTAACCTGCCGGGCCTGCGCGTGGATACCGTGGCGGGTGACGACGTGATCAACAGCATCGAACACGGGCAGAACCTGATTATCACCGGTTCCAGCGACGGGCTGACGGCTGGCGCGGCGCTGACCGTGACCGTAAACGGCAAAACCTATCCGGCGACCGTGCTGGCGGACGGCACCTGGAGCGCGGCGATCCCGGCCGCGGAGGTCGGCGCACTGAGTGCAGGCACGGTTACCGTGACCGTTGCGGGCCAGAGCAGCGCCGGTAACCCGGTTTCCATCAGCCACGATGTGACGGTGGATCTGGCGAGCGTTGCCATCAGCATTGACGCCATTGCCACCGATGATGTGATTAACGCCGCCGAGAAGGGCGCGGATCTGGTGCTCTCCGGCACTACCTCGAACGTGGAAGCAAACCAGACCGTTACCATTACCTTCGGCGGCAAGAATTACACCGCCACGGTGGAAGCTGACGGTAAATGGACCGCCACGGTGCCAGCGGCCGATCTGGCTGGTCTGAAAGACGGCGACGCCAGCGTGCAGGTGAGCGTCACCAACGTGAACGGTAACAGCGCCTCGGCGGGTCGCGAGTACAGCGTGGATGCGACCGCACCGTCCGTGACCATCAATACCCTGGCGACCGACGACATTCTGAATGCCGCCGAAGCGAAAAGCGATCTGACCGTGTCCGGTACCAGCACCGCCGAAGCGGGCCAGACGATCACCGTGTCGCTGAACGGCAAAGACTACACCACAACCGTCAGCGCAGACGGCAGCTGGACGCTGAACGTTCCGGCGGCGGATCTGGCTGGATTAACCGACGGCAGCGTGACCGTTACCGCATCGGTAAGCGATAAAGCGGGTAACCCGGCGTCCGTGGATCACAACCTGGCGGTAGATATCACCGTGCCTGCGGTGACTATCAATACCGTTGCGGGCGACGATGTCATTAACATCGCAGAACACGGCCAGGCGCAAATCATCAGCGGCACCGCCACCGGTGCGGCAGCAGGCGATAAGGTCACCGTCACGATTGGCGGCCAGACTTACACCACCGTGCTGGACGCGGCGGGGAACTGGAGCGTCGGCGTACCGGCGAACGTGATTTCCGGCCTCAGCGACGGCACCGTGACCGTTACTGCGTCAGTCACCGACGCGGCGGGCAACACCGGCATCGGCAGCCATGACGTGACCGTCGATACCGGTCTGCCATCGGTGAATTTCAACGCTATCAGCGATGACAACGTCCTGAACGCCGTTGAAAAAGGTCAGGATCTGAGCGTCAGCGGCACCAGCGCCAACCTCGCGGAAGGCACCGTGGTGACCGTGACGCTGAACGGTAAAAACTATACGGCGACGACGGCGGCAGACGGCACCTGGAGCCTGACCGTTCCGGCAGCGGATCTGGCGGGTCTCGGCCAGGCCAATTATACCCTGAATGCGACCGCCACCAACGGCGTGGGCAACAGCGTCAGCAACACCGCGAACCTGCTGGTGGACACCGCGCTGCCGACCGTCACCATCAATACCGTGGCGGGCGACAACATCATCAACGCGGCGGAAGTGGCTGCAGGCCAGACCCTGAGCGGTAGCGTGGCGAATGCCGAAGCGGGCAACACCGTCACCGTAACCATTGGCGGCAACAGCTACACCGCAACGGTGCAGAGCGATCTGACCTGGTCCGTGAACGTGCCGTCTGACGTGCTGACCGCGCTGGGCAACGGCAGCCTGAGCGTAACGGCGACCGTCACTAACGGCCACGGCAACACCGGCACCGGCGAGCGCGAAATTGCTATCGACGCTAACCTGCCGGGTCTGCGCGTCGACACCGTGGCGGGTGATGACGTGATCAACACCATTGAGCACGCGCAGAACCTGATTGTCAGCGGTTCCAGCGACGGCCTGGCGGCAGGCACGGCGCTGACCGTCACCGTCAACGGTAAAGACTATGCGGCTACGGTGCTGGCGGACGGCACCTGGAGCGCGGCGATCCCGTCCACCGACGTGAGCGCGTGGCCGGAAGGCAGCGTCAAAATCAGCGTTACCGGCGACAGTTCAGCGGGCAACCCGATTACCATCAGCCACGATGTGACGGTGGATCTGGCGACCGTTGCCATCAGCATTGACGCCATCGCCACCGACGACGTGATTAACGCGGCGGAGAAGGGCGCGGATCTGGTGCTGTCCGGTGCGACCACCAACGTGGAAGCCGGGCAGACCGTGACCATCAGCCTGAACGGCAAAATCTATAGCGCGACAGTGGACGACAGCGGTAACTGGACTTACACCGTACCGTCTGCGGACCTGGCACACCTCAAGGATGGCGACGCCAGCGTGCAGGTGAGCGTCACTAACGTGAACGGTAACAGCGCCTCGGCGGGTCGCGAGTACAGCGTGGATGCAACCGCGCCGTCCGTGACCATTCATACCCTGGCGACCGACGATATTCTGAATGCCGCAGAAGCGAAGAGCGATCTGACCGTGTCCGGCACCACTACCGCCGAAGCGGGTCAGACCGTGACCGTGTCGCTGAACGGCAAAAACTACACCACAACCGCAGGCGCGGACGGCAGCTGGACGCTGAACGTTCCGGCAGCGGATCTGGCATCGCTCGGCGACGGCAGCGTCACCGTGACGGCGAGCGTCAGCGACAAGGCGGGCAACCCGGCGTCCGTGGATCACACTCTGACGGTGGACGTGACCGTTCCTGCGGTGACCATCAGCACCGTGGCGGGCGACGATGTGATTAACATCGCTGAGCACGCTCAGGCGCAAATCGTCAGCGGCACCGCCACCGGCGCGGCAGCGGGCGATAAGGTCACCGTCACCATCGGCGGGCAGACTTACACCACCGTGCTGGACGCGGCGGGGAACTGGAGCGTGGGCGTACCGGCAAGCGTCATTTCTGGCCTGCAGGACGGCACCGTGACCGTCACTGCGTCAGTCACCGACGCGGCGGGCAACACCGGTACAGACAGCCATGACGTGATCGTCGATACCGGTCTGCCGTCCGTGGCGTTCAACGCCATCAGCGGCGATAACGTGCTGAACGCGGCGGAGAAGGGTCAGGATCTGAACGTCAGCGGCACCAGCGCCAACCTCGCGGAAGGCACCGTGGTGACCGTGACCCTCAACGGTAAAAACTACACGGCCACGACGGCGGCAGACGGCACCTGGAGCCTGACGGTTCCGGCTGCGGATCTGGCGGGTCTTGGCGAAGCCAACTACACCCTGAACGCAGCAGCGACCAACGGCGTGGGCAACAGCGTCAGCAATACCGCGAACCTGCTGGTCGACACCGCGCTGCCGACCGTCACCATCAATACCGTGGCGGGCGACAACGTCATCAACGCGGCGGAAGTGGCTGCGGGCCAGACCATTAGCGGCAAGGTGGCGAACGCGGAAGCGGGCAACACGGTCACCGTGACTATTGGCGGCAACAGCTACACCGCAACGGTGCAGAGCGATCTCACATGGTCCGTGAATGTGCCGGAGTCCGTCCTGACGGCGCTGGGCAACGGTGACCTGACGGTATCAGCAACCGTCACCAACGGCCACGGCAACACCGGCGCGGGTGAGCGCGAAATCGTTATAGACGCCAGCCTGCCGGGCCTGCGCGTCGATACCGTGGCGGGCGACGATGTGATCAACAGCATCGAGCACGGTCAGAATCTGATCGTCACCGGCACCAGCGACGGGCTGGCGGCAGGCACTACGCTCACCGTGACCCTCAATGGCAAAACCTATGCGGCCTCCGTGCTGGCAGACGGCACCTGGAGCGCGGCGATCCCCGCTGCGGACGTCGGGGCCCTGGCAGCAGGCACGGTCACCGTGACCGTTGCTGGCCAGAGCGCGGCGGGCAACCCGGTGACCATCAGCCACGATGTCACCGTCGATCTGTCTGCCGTTGCCGTCAGCATTGATGCGATTGCCGCTGACGACGTGATTAACGCGGCGGAGAAAGGCGCGGATCTGGTGCTGTCCGGCAGCACGTCGAACGTGGAGGAAAACCAGACCGTTACCATCACCTTCGGCGGCAAGACTTACACCGCGAAGGTGGATGCTGAAGGTAACTGGACGGCAACCGTGCCGTCAGGTGATCTCGCGGGCCTGAAAGACGGCGATGCCAGCGTGCAGGTGAGCGTCACCAACGCGCACGGCAACAGCGCCTCGGCGGGCCGGGAGTACAGCGTGGACGCCACCGCGCCAACCGTGACCATTGATACGGTCGCAGGCGATAACGTGATTAACGCCAGCGAAGCGTCTTCGGGCGTGGTCATTTCCGGCACCACCACGGCGGAAGTCGGGCAGACGGTCACCGTGACGCTCGGCGGTAATAGCTATACCGCGCAGGTGCAGCAGGGCGGCATCTGGAGCGTGAACGTGCCGGGTACCGACCTGTCCGCACTGGCGGATAACGGCTACACCGTGCAGGCCAGCGTGAGCGACGCCGCGGGTAACCCGGGCAGCGCGGGCAAAGCGATTACGCTTGATACTACGCCGCCGACCGTCAGCTTTAACGCTGTCGCGGGCGATGACGTCATCAACAGCGTGGAGCACGGGCAGGCGCAGATTGTCAGCGGCACGGCAACCGGCGCGAGCGTCGGCGATAAGCTGGTCATCACCATTGGTTCGAACCAGTACACCACCACCGTTGACGCCAGCGGTAACTGGAGCGTGGGCGTGCCGGCCAGCGTGATTTCCGCGCTGACAGACGGCACCGTGACCCTCAGCGCGACGATTACCGACAGCGCGGGCAACAGCAGCACCCAGACCCACAATGTGGTGGTGAATACGGCCTCCGTGGCGCTGACGGTGAACACCGTTAGCGGTGACGACGTCATCAACGCGGTTGAAGCCGGTTCGTCACTGGTGATTAACGGCTCCAGCGCCCAGCTCGCCAGCGGGACTCAGGTCACCGTGACCCTGAACGGCAAGAGCTATACGGCCACCATCCAGAGCGACGGCAGCTGGACGACCACCGTACCGGCCGCAGACGTGGGCGCGCTGGCCGATGGCGCGAGCTATCAGGTGTCCGTGTCGGCTCAGGACAGCGCGGGCAACAGCGCGTCGGCGACGCACGGCATCAGCGTGGATACCACTGCGCCGGTGGTCAGCATTGCGACGCTGTCGGTTGACGATATGCTGAACGCGCTTGAAGCGCAGCAGCCGTTGACCGTGCACGGCTCTTCCAGCGCGGAAGCGGGTCAGACCGTCACCGTGACGCTGGGCGGTAAAACCTACACTGCAACCGTGGCAAACGACGGCACATGGACGCTCGACGTTCCGGCGGCAGACCTGGCCGCCCTGAGCCAGGGCGCGCTGACGGTCACCGCCTCGGTCAACGACAAAGCAGGTAACAGCGGCCAGACCACGCACACCTTAACGGTAGATACCGTCGCGCCAACCGTGACCATCAGCACCGTGGCCGATGACGATATCGTCAACAACGCGGAGCAGCTGGCGGGCCAGACGATCCGTGGTACGACCACGGCGGAACAGGGCCAGACGGTGACCGTCTCCTTCAACGGGCACAGCTATCAGGCGACCGTCGGGGCGGACGGATCGTGGTCGGTCTTCGTGCCGGGCCGTGATTTCCTCGGCCTGAGCGACGGGGATTACACCATCACCGCTTCGGTGAACGACAGGGCGGGCAACCCGGGCAGCGCAACGCACGACGTGACGCTGAACGGCGATGTCCCAACCATCACCATTAACACCTTTGCGCAGGACGATATCGTCAACGCCGCCGAGCACGGTACGCCGCTGATTGTCAGCGGCACCACCGACGCCCCGGCGGGCCAGACGGTGACCATTACGCTGAACGGTAAAACCTATTCGGCTACCGTCCAGAATGACGGCACCTGGAGCTATACGGTCGGCAGCGCAGACGTGACCGCGCTGGCAGACGGCGGTTCGTACGTGATTAACGCGCAGGTGAGCAACACCATCGGCAACAGCGCCAGCGATAACCACACCGTCACCGTGGATCTCACGGCGCCGTCGATGGGGATCGGTATTGATTCGCTGCAAAACGATACCGGCCTGAGCGCGAGTGATTTCATCACCAACGACGCTAAGGTCGTGGTCAACGGCTCCCTGACCGCGCAGCTCGGCAATAACGAGAAGGCGCAGATCAGCCTGGATGGCGGCGTCACCTGGATTGACCTGACCGTGACCGGCACCACCTGGCGCTACACCGATGGCCGCACCCTGACGGACGGCACGTATCAGTACCTGGTGCGCGTGATTGATAACGCGGGCAACGTGGGGGCGACGGACAGCCAGGACGTGGTGATTGACCTGACGAAGCCTGCGGCAACCACCATTACCGTGGATTCCATTACGCAGGATACCGGTCTGTCCGGCAGCGACTTTATCACCAGCGACAACCAGATCAGCCTGAAGGGGACGCTCGGCGCGGCGCTGGGCAGCGGCGACCACGCGCAGATCAGCCTCGACGGCGGCGTCACCTGGACCGACGTCAGCGTCAGCGGCCTGAGCTGGACGTATGTTGATGGCCGCACGCTGGCCGACGGCGATTACAACTACCAGCTGCGCGTGATCGACGACGCGGGCAACATCAGCGCCACCGCCTCTCAGGTGGTGACCATTGATACCGTTGCGCCGGACGCCAGCAAAACCATCGCCATCGACAGCATCAGCGACGATACCGGCCTGAGCAGCAGCGACTTTATCACTCGCGATACGTCCCTGACGCTGCACGGCTCGCTCGGCGCGACGCTGGCCGACGGCGAGTATGCCCAGATCAGCATTGACGGCGGCGTCACCTGGCAGAACGTGATCGTTACCGGCAACAGCTGGTACTACGTGGACGGCCGCACGCTGGGTAACCAGACCTATGACTACTACGTCCGCGTGGTGGATGCGGCCGGTAACGTAGGGGCCAGCGCTCATCAGCAGGTGACCGTCGATACGGTCGCCCCGGATGCGACGATTACGGTGACCGTGGATAACATCACCGTGGATACCGGCTTCGACAATAACGACTTCCTGACCAGTTCGACCTCGTACACGCTGCACGGAACGCTCGGCGCTGAACTTGGCGCGGGTGAATTCGTGCAGGTGAGCATGGACGGCGGCAGCACCTGGGTATACGCCACCGTAAGCGGTACGCAGTGGAGCTATAGCGATACGCGTACCCTGACCGACGGCAGCCATAATTACCAGGTGCGGGTCGTCGACCAGGCGGGGAACGTTGGGGCAACCACCTCGCAGGCGGTGACGGTGGATACCCAGGCGCCGCAGTACGGCATCACCATCGACAGCATCAGCGACGATACCGGCCAGTCCGGCAGTGATTTCATCACCATGGACACCACGCTGACCATCAACGGTTCGCTGGGCAGCGCGCTGGCAAACGACGAGCGCGTACAGATCAGCCTGGACGGCGGGAATACCTGGTCAGACGCCACGGTCACCAACCAGCGCTGGAGCTACACCGATACCCGCGATCTGCCTGACGGGGACTACACCTACCAGGTGCGGATTATCGACCAGGCGGGCAACGTTGGCTCCACCACCTCTCAGGTGGTGACGGTGGACACCACGCCGCCGACCACGGTAGGCACGGTAGTGAGCTATACCGACGGAGAAGGCGAACGTCAGGGCACCTTTGGCAGCTCGGTGGCAACAGACGATAACTCGCCGCTGATCAACGGGACGCTTAACCGCGCCCCGGACGACGGTGAAATTGTGCAGATCTATCGTGACGGCGTCCTGCTCGGCCAGGTGACCATGAACGGCAGCGCAAGCTGGTCCTTCCAGGACAACGGCCTGAGCGACGGTAACCACACCTACATTGTGCGCGTCACCGACAGGGCCGGTAACTACACGGAATCCGACGGCTTTGTGCTGAACGTTGATACCAGCATCCCGACCACCACGGCGGCGATTACCGCGCAGACCACGTCGGACACCACGCCGATTGTCAGCGGTACCGTCTCCGCTGACCTGGTGAACGGTGAATACCTGGTGGTGACGGTGAACGGAAAAACCTACACCTCGCAGACCGGCGGCGCGGTGGTGGTCGACCCGGATCACAACACCTGGTATCTGCAGATCCCGGACAGCGATGCGCTCAGCGTGTCGAGCTACAGCGTGACGGCGCAGGTGAAGAGCAGCGCGGGTAACGGCAATACCACGGGCACGGCGACCGGCAGCCTGGTAATTGATACGACCTCGGTGAATACCGACTGGGCCACCACGGCGGGGAACAGCAACAACTCCACTATGACCCTCGGCATTAACAGCAGCGGTCTGTGGAATATCATTGCTAACGGCCAGTCTTACTCCAGCAGCGATAGTTCGACCTATGCAGGAAATACGCTGACCAATACCCGCGGCTACTACGTGGTGAGCCAGACCGCCGCCGACTTTGACCGTAACGGCACGCAGGATATCTTCGCGACGGAAAATACCTACGCGGGGTCAACGCAGGTGATGTGGACCTACGATGGCAGCACCTATAACGCCAGCCAGCTGGCGATGGGGACCACCATCTGGTACGGCGGCGTGATTGCTTACGACAAAACCGGTGATGGTTATCTGGATTTAGCTTACGGCGACGCCGGCATGGACTCACTGACCTACCTGGTGAACAACAACGGCGTTCTATCGCCGGACGGCACCGGTGGCGAAGGGGGTTTCTACGGTCAGTTCGATTCCGGGCGCGAAATCTCCGGCGTCGATCTGAACAACGACGGTACGGTGGATATTGTTCAGCACACCAACCGCAGCAGCGCGTACTCGTTAACCGTGATCAACAACAACGGTAACGGCACGCTCTCTATCGGCCAGAACCTGACCAACGTGTTTGTGGTAAACGCCTCGAATACCACCACGGCGGCGTCCATGACGTGGGCGGACTTCAACGGCGATGGCTACATGGATCTTTACCTGGGCAGCAGCTACAACAACAACGGCGGGGTGATTTACTACAACGACGGGACCGGGAAGCTCTCTGCCACCAAGAGCGCGGTGGAAGCCTCTAACGCCACGGCCGGCTATCTGTCAGTGGCGGTGGACTGGAACGGTGACGGGCAGATGGACATCATCAAGCTCAGCACCTACGGCGGGGCACAAACGGCGACGCTGTTCACCAACAACGGCTACGGTTCCACCTGGAACTCCAGCCAGCTGGCATCCGGCATTGCCTACGCCACCGGCGTGGCGGCTGTGGACTACAACTGGGACGGCGCTAAGGATCTGCTGGTGTCTCAGCAGAACGGCAAGGTGGTGCTGGTGCAAAACAGCAAAACCATTGCTGACGGCACCGCGATGCATCTGCACATTGTCGACAGCGAGGGCATCAACGCCTACTACGGCAACACGGTCAAGCTGTACAACTCTGCGGGCGTGCTGGTGGCCTCGCAGATCATCAACGCCCAGTCCGGTATCGGGTCGAACGATACCTCTGCGCTGGTGAGCTTCTACGGTCTGGATCCGAATGAGACCTACTCGGCGGAGATCCTGAAGATCACCAACGGCGTGTCGGACAATGTGACCTGGAGCGGCCTGGAGGCAGGCAACGGCAAAGAGGGCTATGTCCTGACGGCCGAAGCCGCCACCGGCGGCCACAGCGGAACTATCACCGGGACCGGGTATAACGACACCTTTATTGCAGAGGATGGCACCTATACCTACAACGGCTCCGGCGGCTGGAATACCCATTCCGACTACGACACCTGGAGCAACACCGGCGGGATGGACGTGGTGGATTACCGCAACGCGACCTCCGGCGTGACCGTTGACCTGCGCCTTTCAACCGCGCAGGACACCGGCTTCGGGACCACGCGGCTGTTGAACATTGAAGGCATTAACGGCTCGGACTTCGACGACGTCATTACCGGCAACAGCGGTGATAACCAGTTCGAAGGGCGCGGCGGGAACGACACCTTCAACATCGGCAGCGGCGGTCACGATACGTTGCTCTACAAGCTGATCAATGCCTCAGACGCAACGGGCGGTAACGGTCACGACGTGGTGAACGGCTTTACGGTCGGCACCTGGGAAGGGACGGCGGACACGGATCGTATTGACCTGCGCGATCTGCTCTCCGGCAGCGGCTACACCGGCACGGGCTCGGCGAGCTACGTGAACGGCGTGGCCACGCTGGACAGCAGCGCGGGCAATATCAGCGATTACATCCGCGTGGTGCAGAACGGCAGTAATACCGAAATTCAGGTTGACCTGGACGGTACCGGCGGTCAGTTCTCGCCAACCACCCTGGTGACGCTGAACGGCGTGCAGACGGATCTGGCGACGCTGCTGGCGAATCATCAGCTGTTGATTGCGTAAAACAACGCCGCGGGGAGCGATCCTCGCGGCCTTTTGCGTTTCTTTACATGAATAGCCATAACCCTATATTTCACAAGATTATTTTGCGGGCTCGTTTAGAGAGCGTTCGTTTTTCAATCATCCCGTAAAGGTATCATTTCAGTGCGTAACTATCGCGCTGGACAGGACGTAGCATTATGAAGACACATCCACAGTACGAACCCTGGCTGCAGGGCATGCTCATCATCGCGAAGCATTATCGGCTGGATTTTTCCGCGGAGCATGTTCGGGTAACGATTAACCATGAAAGCCAGTCTCCACGCCAGCTGGTGCTGGAGGAGATGGCGCGTCAGCTTGGGCTGGGGATGCGTGTGGTGGCAGCTGAATCGGTATCCCTCGATCCCTGGCGCCTGCCGCTGCTGGCGGAATTTACCGGCGGACAAATCGCGGTCATTAACCGCATGGACAAAGAAGGCAACGTCAGCCTGCAGTTTAGCGGCGACGTGGGGCTGGAGACGACGCTGACGCGTGAGGAGCTGGGTTCACGGTTAACAGGCCTGATGGTGCTGCGTCCACTCGAGTCCACGCCGGATGCCCGCGTGGACGACTACATCAAACCGTATGAGAAAAACTGGTTCTGGCAGCTGGCGCTGAAGGACTGGCGACGCTACAGCGACATCATGCTGGTGGCGCTGGTCGCCAACGTGCTGGCGCTTTCCGGGATGGTCTTTTCCATGCAGGTCTATGACAGGGTGGTACCGTCGCAGTCGGAAGCCACGCTGTGGGTCCTGTTTGGCGGCGTAATGATCGCCATCGTGTTCGAATTCATCATGCGCATGCTGCGCGTGCATATTTCTGACGTGGTGGGGAAACGCGCCGATCTGCGTATCTCTGAACGCGTTTTTGCCCACGCGCTGCGGATTAAAAACGGCGCGCGCTCGAAATCAACCGGATCGTTTATTGTCCAGATCCGCGAGCTGGAGTCGGTGCGCGAGCTGATCACCTCCACAACCATTGCGGCCATCTCCGATCTGCCGTTCTTCCTGCTGTTCGTCTTTATTCTGTGGATGATTGGCGGCCCGCTGGTGCTGGTGGTTCTGCTCGCCGTACCGCTGCTGCTCATTCCGGGCCTGCTGGTACAGCGCCCGCTGGGGAAACTCTCCAGCGAAGGGATGCGTGAATCCGCCATTCGTAACGCCACCCTGGTGGAGGCGGTGCAGGGCATTGAAGACATCAAGCTGATGCGCGCCGAGCAGCGTTTCCAGAACCAGTGGAACAACACCAACGACGTCGCCGCCAGCGTCGGCATGAAGCAGCGCTGGCTGACGGGCCTGCTGCTCACGTGGACGCAGGAGGTGCAGTCCATCGTCTACGCGGTGGTACTGCTGGTGGGCTGTTACCTGGTCATCAGCGGCGACATGACCACCGGTGCGCTGGTGGGAACCTCGATTCTGGCGTCGCGTACCATCGCGCCGCTGTCGCAGATCTCAGGCGTGCTCTCGCGCTGGCAGTCGGCAAAAGTGGCCCGCAAGGGGCTGGACGACCTGATGCAGCGTCCGATTGACGATCCGCAGCACGGCAAGAAGGTGCACAAAGCCCACCTGCGCGGCGACTATGCGCTTGAGGACGTCGGGTTTTATTACGACGAGGAAGAGAAACTTACCGTGCTCAACATTAGCAAGCTGCAGATCCGCGCCGGGGAACGCGTTGCGGTGCTTGGGCGGAATGGCTCAGGGAAAAGCACGCTGTTACAGCTTCTGGCGGGCATGCAGGAGCCGCAGCAGGGCAGCATCCTGCTGGACGATATTGCCCTCAATCATCTGGACCCGGCCGACGTGCGTCGCGACATGCAGCTGCTCAGCCAGCAGGCCCGGCTGTTCTTTGGCTCCGTGCGGGACAACATTCTGATGGGCAACCCGCTGGCGACCGACGATGAGATACATCAGGCGCTGGTGAACAGCGGCGCGCTGGAGTTTGTGCGCAAACAGAAAATGGGGCTGAACTACATTATCAACGAGGGCGGAGCAGGGCTGTCCGGCGGCCAGCGTCAGGCGCTGCTGCTGGCGCGCGCGCTGATTACCTCCCCGAATATCCTGCTGCTGGACGAGCCTACCGCCTGGCTGGACGAAATGAGCGAGAAGCAGTTTATTCAGCATCTTCACAAATGGCTGGGTAAACGCCGGACGCTGGTCGTGGCGACGCATCGCCTGCCGATTCTGGACCTGGTCGACCGCATCATCGTGCTGGAAAACGGCAAGGTGGTGATGGACGGCCCGCGCGACGCCATACTGCACCAGCACGGTATGGCGCCGCAGAAAACGGCGCAGCGCACCGTGACCATGAAGCCGGCGACGGTTGCACAGGAGGGCGCGGCATGAATGATTTATCTCGTTTCAATAGTCGACTGAAGGAGCCACGCCTGCCGCGCTCGTCACTGGTGGCATGGTCGCTGTTCGCCCTGCTGGCGGCGTTTATCACCTGGGCAAGCCTGTTCCATCTTGATGAAGTGACGACCGGCAGCGGTAAGGTCATACCGTCTTCTCATGAGCAGGTCATCCAGTCTCTTGAAGGCGGCATTATCCACAGCCTGATGGTGCACGAAGGTGACATCGTGGAACGCGGGCAGCAGCTCGCGCAGCTTGACCGGACAAAAACCGAGTCGAGCGTGCTGGAGAGCGAGTCTCGCCTGAATGCGGCGCTGGCAACCGCTGCGCGCCTGAAGGCTGAGGTGAACGACACGGAGCTCGCGTTTCCGGACGAGCTGGATGACGACGTTGAGCTGGTCAAACAGGAAACGGCACTCTACCAGTCCCGTCGTGAAAGCCTCGAAAAAGGGCTGGCCGGTTTGCGTCAGGGCGCCGAACTGGTGCAGCGTGAGCTGTCGTTAACCCGTCCACTGGTGACTCAGGGAGCGGCCAGCAAGGTTGAGGTGTTACGTCTTGAGCGTCAAAAAAATGAGCTTGAGAATAAAATCACCGAGATGAATAACCAGTATTACGTTCGCGCCCGCGAGGAGCTGGCAAAAGCCAATGCGGAGATTGAGGCCCAGCGTTCGGTGATGAAAGGGCGTGAGGACTCCCTGACCCGGCTGACCTTCAATGCACCGGTTCGCGGGATCGTTAAAGATATTGACGTCACCACCGTGGGCGGCGTTATCCCGCCAAACGGCAAGCTGATGAGTCTTGTCCCGCTTGACGATCAGATGGTGGTTGAAGCGAAAATTTCGCCGCGTGATGTGGCGTTTATCCATCCCGGCCAGAAAGCGCTGGTTAAAATTACGGCCTATGACTACTCCATTTACGGCGGGCTGGAAGGGGAAGTAACCATGATTTCACCTGACACCCTTCAGGATGAGGTGAAAAGGGATGTTTACTACTATCGCGTCTATATTCGTACCGACAGTAACCATCTGACCAATAAGCAAGGTCAGGAGTTTCCGGTCTTTCCGGGCATGATTGCCACCGTTGATATCAAAACCGGCAGCAAAACCATTCTGGATTATCTGTTGAAACCGCTGAACAAGGCAAAAGAGGCGCTGCGGGAACGATAGTGGAAAGGCGTTCGGAACTCCGAACGCCTGCTGGATTATACGGTTGACGTCACGCTTTGAGCGTGGCGTCGCTCTTTAGGCACAACGTTGATGTAATGCGTAACATACGCAAAATATAATCCGGCATAATTTTCGACGAGTTCGATAAACGCCGGATATACCGACAACCGACCATCACCCCGATCTTTCAGATAGCCCGCCTCTTGAGCCGATTTGATAATTCGGTTGACGTGGATGCGCGAAACGAAAAATTCTTTTGCCAGCGTGCTTGCTGAATAGTTAATGATGGCACCGTGGGCGGATTTATTTTTCATAGCCTGCAGGTAAATATAAAGCATAATCATGCGCCCTCCATCTTTGTCGATAAATAGCCCCACCTCAGGCAATACCTTTCTGAACGTTAATCCCCGAAAAAGATATTCTGCCGCGCGGCGGAAAAAGTTGTTTCTCAAAATGTCATTATCCAGTAGGTTAACATTAATATTGAATGCTGGATAAAGAATGCTGACGGGCAGAAAAGCGCCGGTCATATATCGCTTAAGTTCATTAAGACCTTTTTCAGTCGGTACGATTCGCGTTTTACGTCTGTCTTCCGTGCAGCGCCAGGTCCTGATGCGCCCGGTGGTTCTCAGTATTGTAATGATCGCAATAACGCTGTTGGGGCTGGCTATCTTATAGCGAGAACATAAGTCTTTAATTTCTGAGACGGACTCGGCCTGATCTCCAAAAATAAAACAACACATGGCGAGGATAATGTTAAATCGTGATTCCTGCAGCATTGTCTTGTAGAAAAGAGGTTGTTTTTTGTAGATGGTGTCATTAATTGTGTAGTGCTCTAATATTGCCTCACTAAACCGCGGGTTGTTCTTTATAACATCCCTTCGATGTAGCAAGGCCCTGGATGAGATATGATTATCCATAGCATTTTTTCTCGTATTTGAATGAGCCGATAGATGAAGTATCCAGTCTTCTTTTTCGGAATTTTCATTATACCTGAGAATAAGACATTTGCCGTGGTTATTTGAAAATAAAAGTATATTTAAACGACGGTGATTAACGCAAAGATGTTCCTGCGAGTTCAGCGGATAACTGTTTCTTACCCTGAGGCGGTACTGTAAAATTAATGTTTATAACAGGTGCGTTAAATTATACGTATTTACAAATGGAAATGGCGCTTTCGTGCCCAGGAGCAGTTTATGACCCACAAAATTTCTCTCAGAAATGGGGCGTGCGATGAACAAAAATTTGTCATCTCAGCCTGCGGTTTTACGTTCCAGGGATATCGTCTGATCCTTGAGCAGTACGGAATACAGGCTTCGCATATTCACTTTGAGGGGGATGAGATATCCCAACAGGATTTAGAAAATATCCTTATAAATCAAAATGCTCATATTGTGGTATTTCTCGGAAAAGGTATCGTCAATCTCCTGGAAAGCCTGAAGCGGCTGGCATCCTTGCTCAATACACTACACGTAATTCGACGCGTCACTCTGTATGGCGACATACCGGATGGCTGGCTTTATCGAACCCTGGGCAGTCTTTTAAATAACAGTTATCAATTATCATTGATTCGTATAGCTCGCGTTTCAGATATCGTAATCTGTACTCATACGCACCATCATGGTTTTAAGGAGCGCTCGTACTTATTACGCGATCGCTGCAGGGATAATTCTTCGCAAGAAAACGTAAAGTGGCTAACAAAAAGAGAGATTGACGTTTTATTAAATTTCTACCGTGGTATGTCCGTAAAAGAAATGTGCGATGAAATGGGGCTTTCTAATAAAACGGTTTATACCCACCGTAAGGAAGGCGTGCTGAAATTACGCTTAATTAAGCGCTGGTTACACGATTCTCACAATTTCAATGCGAGAAGAAGTATCAAGCAGCGTAGCCAAAATACGGATTTAACGGATAAGGAATCAGAGATATTTAATGCATTATATAAAAAAGAGATCTTCCCTGCCTATCAGATCATTACCGATCGTGACAAAAAGGGTGTAGGCTTTGAGATACTGATTCGCTGGAATAAAAACGGTAAAATTGTCAAGCCAGCCAGTTTTCTCACGGATATCTCAAATCATGAGATATGGTTAAAAATAACAGCGTTAGTCATCCATGCCGCCGTGTCGGGAATTAATAAATATAATGGTAAATACTATTTTTCTGTGAATATTCCACCTCGTCTGGCCTCCGGAAATGCATTGCCTGATATGGCAAGGAAAGCTATCGACATGCTGCTCAAACCGCAATGGGCCGAAAAGCTGGTCTTTGAATTTGCGGAAGATATTGACGTCACGAAGGACAAAAGGATCCCTGAAACCATGCGGCATTTGCGTGACACGGGGTGCCGACTGTTTCTCGATGACTGCTTCTCTAATCATCAAACCATGTTCCCGGTTCGGCAGGTGCATTTTGATGGACTCAAGCTGGATCGGGACATCGTTGAGCATTTTGTGGCAAATGACAATGACTATAACCTGATTAAAGCGATACAGCTTTACAGCGACATGACCGGTACTGACTGTATTGCAGAGGGTGTTGACAGTGAGGAAAAGTTTGAGAAATTAGTTGAGCTGGGCGTCAAAAACTTCCAGGGGTATTATTTATCGCGTGCTGTGAAAGAGGAAGAGTTAGATCGCATGGTGAGGTTATTTAGTTAATAAAAATAAAGCCCCGAAGGGGCTTTTATTATTTCCTGCCCAGCAACAGGCCGAGAACAATACCGACAGCACCCGCTGCGATGAGGCCGGTGAGGGGATTATTTCTGACAGCTTCAGTGACGTCGGAAACCGCATCGCTGGCCTGCGCGGCATATTTTTTTGCCGCACCTTTTACCTGATGCTTTGGTGAATCAACGAATTCACCAAACTGCTGTTGCGCTGAACCTGCAAGCTCATCAAATTTATTTTTTGCTTTATCTTCAGCAAACTGGGTGTTTTTATCAGTACCGAAATCAGACATTTTTGCCTCCTTTTGTTGATTATTAAAGGATAGCCGCTCTTTGCGGATACGGGAGACGAAAGTCTAAATTCGGCACCTGAAAAGGCGGTTTTCGGATATATCTCTATACCGGGAACCCGTTATTTCTCATTGTCATCCTGACCGTAATACAGTTTCCCGATGCGGATCAGCGGGCGTCCCTGTGACTTACGGTGCAGGTTACTGTCCCTGAGCGAATAAACGCAGCCGCAGTATTCCTGCTGGTAAAACTGTTCCCGCTTGCTGATCTCAATCATGCGTGAGGATCCACCCTGCTTGCGCCAGTTATAGTCCCAGTAGACCATACCCGGATAGCGCGCGGCCGCACGCTGGCCGCAGTCATTTATCTGCTGCATGTTCTTCCAGCGGGAAATCCCCAGCGAGCTGCTGATGACGCTGAATCCATTTTCTGCCGCATAAAGCGCCGTACGCTCGAAACGCATATCGAAGCACATGGTGCAGCGGACGCCGCGCTCGGGTTCCCATTCCATGCCTTTCGCGCGCTCAAACCAGTTATCGGTGTCGTAATCGGCATCAACAAACGGCACGCCATGTTTTTCCGCAAACCGAATATTCTCCTCCTTACGAATGAGGTATTCCTTTTGCGGATGGATATTGGGGTTATAGAAGAAAATGGTGTACTCAATGCCCGACGCCTGAATAGCCTCCATCACTTCGCCCGAGCAGGGGGCGCAGCAGGAGTGCAGCAGCAGTTTGTCGGCACCGTCTGGCAGGGAAAGTTGTGGGCGGATAAAAGGGGTTGTCGTCATGGCGTTCTGCAATATGTTTATGAAATTTATGGAAGGGTAGCATAAATTCATCATCTGTTGAGACGGGATCAAGGCAGGTTAGAGCGATCGCGCGGGGCGGGATCTTCTCGGGTACCATGTGTCGCTATTCGGCAAATTTCAGCAGCGCTTCGCCATCAAGACGATAGCGAACCCATTCGGACTGCGGCAGCGCGCCTATGCTCAGGTAAAAATCAATGGTGGGCTGATTCCAGTCCAGCACGCTCCATTCAAGGCGGCCGCACTTTAGTTTTACCGCCAGCTCATAGATCATGGCGTAAATTGCCGCCGCATCTTCGGGGCGGGCCTGACGAATGGTGATGCTCATTGTTTTTCCTGTGTTTTAGCCTGTGTTCAATTGATGGCGTTGAGCATCACCCTTAATGACCCGCTATTTTTTCGGGAGGGGCATCGCATGTCCCCCAGCGTGTATGCCACTCAGCTTGAGCCTTCCATAGCTTCCACATTGTCGTTCCTGAATCATGAGCTGAGCCCGCAGCCGGAGTTTGACCCGGCCAGCAGTACCGAAAGCTTACAAATTGGGATTACGGACTTTACCGCGCTGAGGATTTTTCCTTTACTGTTTTCGATACGCACGTTTGAAGTGAAAATTTACTCACATAAACGCAGCGGCCAGCGGGGCGCGACCCGCTGGCTTAAGGAGGAGCTGCAGGCGCTGGCGCAGGCGCGTCATTCCGGGCCGTCCGGCTCCCAGGCTAGGATATCGCCGGGTTGACACTGCAGCGCCTCGCAAAATGAGTAGGGCGCTAAAGTCCACACAGTAAAAAGAGATGCGACCGGGAAGGAAAGTACGATATCGTAATTCTATGATTAAACGCATAGTTCGCAGGAACGCCGTCGCGACAGGACGATAAATGATTGATGACATTCGTTATCTGATAGTGTTTGCAAAGATTGCTGAGGCAGGATCCATTTCAGGTGGAGCAGAAGCGTTAGGGCTTACAACCGCAACGGCAAGCGCCCATTTATCAAAGCTGGAAAAAAATCTTGGCTGCGCGTTGCTGTACAGAAACACCCGCAAACTCTCTCTGACTCACGATGGCGCAAATTTGCTGGAAACGGCCAAATCGATGCTGGCGCTTTATGAGCAGGGGGTCATTGAATTTAAGCAGCGTTCGATCTCTACGGCGAATAAGCTGACTATTTCTCTTCCTGCCGTTTTTCTGAAGAGTGCGTTTACTCGCCATCTGGCCGATTTTATAAAACGTCATCCGGGCCTTTTACTGAATATCTCTTACAGCGATACGCGCAAAGATATTATTGCCGACGGTATCGATGTGGCATTTCGAATCGGCGAGCTTCCGGACAGCTCTCTTAAAGCGCGCCATCTTTTTGTGCTGCCGTGCCAGGTAGTTGCGTCCCGGGAATTGCTCAGCCATTACCCGACGATTACGCATCCTGATGAACTGGCGAAACTGCCATGGATTGGACTCAATATGAGGCAGAATAACCGGGAATTTCGGCATAAAAATGGGGAAGTGGCTGTCGTGACGTATACGCCCACGGTGTATGTAGATAATGTCGAAGCCGCTTATGCCCTTGCCAGACAACAAATTGGTCTCGCCGCACCTCCCCGCTATTTAAGCGAAGAGGACGTTAAGCGTGGAGAAATGCAGGAAATACTTCCTGACTGGTCATTAGAACCGCTGAAAGTCTATGCCGTATGGCCTTCTAATATGTCGACCAGCAGTATTGCCTACAAATTGATTAATGATATTTATAACGCGATTGAGTTTCAGGCGTTATAACGGGTTTAAAATGTTAAAAAGAGCATGTAACACGCCGTAATAAGCAACAGTCCGCCCATCAACACGTTAAACGTACGGAGCTGCCGTGTGCCCCTGAGCAGCGTCGACACCTTTTCTCCCATTAATGCCCATGCAGAAAGCGACAGGTAACAGACTAAAAAATAGACCGTGATAAAGACGAGTGCTGTTGCAGGGTTTGCGGGTTCTGAAAACATCGCAGCTCCTGAGGCGCACGCGGTCCATGCTTTGGGATTGATCCACTGCATGACAAAACCCTGAACAAAACCGGGTGCATCCGTTTTGGTTAATGACATATCGGGCCGGGACGACGCTATCTTACAGCCCAGATACATGATAAATAAAGAACCGGCAATATTAAGATACCGGAAAAACCCAGGATATTTTTCGATTGCAGCGTAAAAACCGAAGCATATAAAGATAAGTAATAACGTAAACCCTATCGTTGCACCGGAGACAAATGAGAAGGTCTTTCTAAAACCGTGAATGGCACCAGACGATATAATCACCATATTAACGGGGCCAGGAGAAAACGAAAGCGTCAGTGAAAATATAAACATTGTAAAAAGTACCAGCATTTTATCTCCGTGGGTTGGTTTATCTGCAGAACAATCATTGTGATGTTTAATTCACCACTCTGTTTTCGTGTTTCAGAAGGCTACCCGGGAACGCTTGTCAGAGTAAGTGGCTTTTATCTAAAGGTGTATTTGATGTTTTGCAATCAACGATAGATATGTGCAGGGGCGTGCAGAAAACCGCAGCGCCGGACATATGCTGATGAGGAGGGAAGGGACTGACTACCCGGCGCGAACGTTAGCGTGAAGTTTGGTCAGACAGGAGTTGATGAAAAGCAGTCAATCAGCGCTGTCGTTATCTGTTTTTTCCTGGGAATGCAGTGACGTACCTGATAGTGAAGTCAGGAAACGCATCGACAAACTGAATTTTATAGTCGGGCAAGGCATTGACCATTTTCCATTTTCCAGGTGCATTCGGGAAGGCATTCACAACCTGAACATCCAAATCTGCAAACGCGCTGACCACCTTAACTTTATAATCCGGAAAGGCATCAACGACCTGGATGTTTCCATAAACTTTGGATACATCAACCGACCGTGCGGATGCTGAAAATAGAATTGCTGCTGCAGCGATATAACCAATTTTTATATTCATAACATTTCCTTTTTTGACAATCATACCGCCAATTTGCGCTTAGAACCTGAGGTAAACGGAAAAATTCAAATTCATCAAGAATCACCGAAGAGGATGGACTGATGAGGGCCAGATGAGATTTTAGCCGATACAGCGTTGTGGGCAGCTGCAAAAAAAGGGTATACACAGCGGTAACAAAATATGTACTATACCCCCCTATAGTATCAGGAGGGCGTATGCCGCATTCACCCGAAGATAAAAAACGTATTCTTACTCGCGTCCGTCGCATTCGGGGCCAGGTTGATGCCCTTGAACGCGCGCTGGAGTCGGGCGACCCCTGTCTGGCCATCCTGCAGCAAATCGCCGCCGTGCGCGGGGCTGCCAATGGTCTGATGGGCGAGATGGTTGAAATTCACCTCAAAGATGAGCTGGTGACGGGGGAAACCACGCCGGATCAGCGAGCCGTACGAATGGCAGAAGTCGGCCATTTGCTGCGCTCTTATCTAAAATAAACCCACACACCTGACAAAAAGGGAAGACATGATGAAATCTCGCGCTGCAGTTGCATTTGGTCCCGGCCAGCCGCTCAAAATCGTTGAAATCGACGTAGCACCGCCGAAGAAAGGCGAAGTGCTGATCAAAATCACCCATACCGGCGTGTGTCATACCGATGCGTTTACGCTCTCCGGTGACGACCCGGAAGGCGTTTTCCCGGCGGTCCTCGGTCATGAAGGTGGCGGCGTGGTGGTGGAAGTGGGCGAGGGCGTGACCAGCCTGAAACCGGGCGATCACGTGATCCCGCTGTACACGGCGGAATGCGGCGAGTGCAAGTTCTGTAAATCCGGTAAAACCAACCTCTGCCAGGCGGTTCGCGCCACGCAGGGGAAAGGGCTGATGCCGGACGGTACCACCCGTTTCTCCTATAACGGCGAACCTGTTTACCACTACATGGGCACCAGCACCTTCAGCGAATACACCGTTTGCGCGGAGATCTCGCTGGCGAAGGTGAACCCGCAGGCGCCGCTGGACAAAGTCTGCCTGCTGGGCTGCGGCGTGACGACGGGCATTGGCGCGGTGCATAACACGGCAAAAGTCAAAGAGGGCGACACCGTGGCGGTGTTCGGTCTCGGCGGCATTGGTCTGGCGGTGATTCAGGGCGCGGTGCAGGCGAAAGCCGGTCGTATCATCGCGGTCGACACCAATCCGGAGAAATTCAAGCTGGCGGGCGAAATGGGCGCGACCGATTTCGTGAACCCGAAAGATCACGAAAAACCGATTCAGGACGTCATTGTTGAGATGACCGACGGCGGCGTGGACTTCAGCTTCGAGTGTATCGGCAACGTGAACGTGATGCGTTCCGCGCTCGAATGCTGTCACAAAGGCTGGGGCGAGAGCATCATCATTGGCGTGGCCGGCGCGGGCCAGGAAATTAAAACCCGTCCATTCCAGCTGGTCACCGGTCGCGTGTGGCGCGGTTCCGCGTTTGGCGGCGTGAAGGGCCGTACCCAGCTTCCGGGTATGGTTGAAGATGCTATGGTCGGAAAGATTCAGCTCGATCCGTTCATTACCCACCGTTTGCCGCTGGAGCAGATCAACGAGGCGTTCGATCTGATGCATGAAGGAAAATCCATCCGTACTGTGATTCATTTCGGCGACAAGTAATTCTTCTGCCAGCGGTTTTTCGCCGCTGGCATTTCTTTAATAATCTTCTCTAAAGTGTGACCAGTGCGGCGTTTTTAGCCGTAATCTAAATCTCTGCCGTGCCGATGACTATTTAACGGGCGTGTTTTTACGCATCTTACCTACAAGAGAGTCGACGGTCATGGACAACACTACTTCGATGCAGGCGCAGCATAAGCTGAGCTTCTTGCATCACATCAGGCTGGTTCCGCTGTTTTCCTCCATTCTCGGTGGCATTATTCTTCTGTTTGCCTTGAGCTCGGGTCTGGCGGGGTTTTTCCTGCTGCAGGCCGATAGCGATCAGCAGGATGTCACATCCGAAATTCAGGTGCGTATGGGGCTGTCGAACAGCTCAAACCATCTGCGAACCGCGCGTATCAACCTGATCCACGCCGGTGCGGCAAGCCGTATCGCGGAGATGGATGCGATGAAGCAGAACATCAGCGAAGCGGAAACGCGGATTAAGCAGTCTCAGGAGAGCTTTACCGCCTATATGAATCGTGCCGTGCGTACCGCCGAGGGCCAGGCGCTGGATGCGGATCTCAAGGCGCGCTACGACGCCTATATTGCGGGCCTACAGCCGATGGTGAAATTCGCCAAAAACGGCATGTTCGAAGCGATTATCAACCACGAAAACGAAACGGCCCGTCCGCTGGATGACGCTTACAACGCCGTTCTGCTGAAGGCGATCAAGATCCGTACCGACCGTGCCAATGCGCTGACGGCGCAGGCGCACAGCCGCACGCAGCTGGGCCTGATGTTTATGGTGGGCGCGTTTGCGCTGGCGCTGGCGCTGACGGCAATGACCTTTGTCGTGCTGCGCCGCACGGTGATCAATCCTTTGCAGCGTGCAGCGAAACGTATCGAGAATATCGCCAAAGGCGACCTGACGATGCCGGACGATGTGGCAGGGCGCAGCGAAATTGGCCGCCTGACGCGCGATCTGCAAACCATGCAGCATTCGCTTGAAAACACCGTAGGCACCGTACGTCAGGGTGCAGAGGAGATCTACCGCGGTACCAGCGAGATTTCTGCCGGTAACACCGATCTCTCTTCGCGCACCGAGCAACAGGCTGCGGCGATTGAGCAAACCGCCGCAAGCATGGAACAGCTGATCGCGACGGTGAAACAGAACGCCGATAACGCCCATCATGCCAGCAAGCTGGCGGAAGATGCCTCAGGTAAAGCCAGCCGCGGTGGCCAGATGGTCTCCGGCGTGGTGAAAACCATGGGCAATATCTCCAGCAGCTCGAAGAAGATCTCGGAGATCACCGCCGTGATTAACAGCATTGCCTTCCAGACCAATATCCTGGCGCTTAACGCGGCGGTAGAGGCGGCGCGTGCGGGCGAGCAGGGGCGCGGGTTTGCCGTGGTGGCAAGTGAAGTCCGAACCCTTGCAAGCCGCAGCGCGAATGCCGCAAAAGAGATCGAAAGCCTGATCAATGAATCGGTCTCTCTGATTGACCAGGGATCCGGTGAAGTTGTCGCCGCCGGTAACACCATGAATGAAATCGTCGAAGCGGTTAAACGCGTAACCGACATCATGCTGGAGATTGCCGCAGCGTCCGATGAACAGAGCCGCGGTATTGTCCAGGTGAGTCAGGCGATTTCCGAGATGGATAAAGTGACCCAGCAGAACGCCTCGCTGGTTGAAGAAGCCTCTGCGGCCGCCGCGTCTCTGGAAGAACAGGGCGCCCGTCTGACCGAGGCGGTTGGGGCGTTTCGTCTGAGCGGCAAGACTCAGGGGCGCACTCAGCAGCAGAACTCTGCGGCAGTAAAACCTGCTGCACTACGTCCGGCTGTTGCGAATAACGGGGATAACTGGGAGACGTTCTGAGTCGCCAGCAGTGTCGGGTGGCGTTTCGCTTACCCGACCTACAAAATCTGACCTACAAAAAAGGGACCTTTCGGTCCCTTTTTCATCTGTTACTTCTTATCGGGTAACGCGTACGCGATAACGTAATCACCGCGGTCCGGCGACTGGCGAGCGCCCCCGGCGTTGATGATGATGTACTGTTTACCGGTTTTCGGCGACACGTAGGTCATCGGGCCGGACTGGCTACCGACCGGCAGGCGGTCTTTCCAGATCTCCTTCCCGGTGGCGGTATCAAACGCGCGCAGGTAGAAATCCTGCGTGCCGGCGAAGAACAGCAGGCCGGACTGGGTAGAGAGTGATGCGCCCAGGGTCGGCATACCGATTGGGATTGGCATGTGCATGCGAATGCCCAGCGGGCCGGTATCTTCCACCGTGCCGACAGGCACCTGCCACACCAGCTTGCCGGTTTTCAGGTCAACGGCCGACATGGTGCCGAACGGCGGCTTCTGGCACGGAATGCCCAGCGGCGACAGGAAGCGTTCGCGCATCGCGCCGAACGGCGTGCCGTCCATCGGTACGATACCCATCTCGATGCCGCTGGCGTTTTTCGCCACGTTAGCGCGCGGCACCATGTAGTTTGCCAGGCCCAGGCGCATATCGTTGACGAACATCAGGCTGTTGTTCGGGTCAACGGAGACGCTGCCCCAGTTCATCCCGCCGAGTGAGCCAGGGAACTGCAGGGAACGGTCGAGACCCGGCGGGGTGAAGACGCCCTGGTGGCGCATCTCTTTAAACTGAATGCGGCACAGCAGCAGGTCGACAGGCGTCGCGCCCCACATGTCGGATTCGGTCAGCGTCTGGTTGCCAATCATCGGCATGCCAACGGAATACGGCTGGGTTGGAGAGTAGCGTTCACCTTCAACGTTACCTGCCGGAACAGGACGTTCTTCTACCTTCGCCACCGGCTTGCCGGTTTCACGGTTAAGCATGAAGATCATGCCCTGCTTGCTGGTCTGCACCAGCACCGGCGTGGTGCCGCCTTTACCGTCTGGCAGATCGTACAGCAGCGGCTGGGAAGGCAGGTCGAAATCCCACAGGTCGTGGTGTGTCGTCTGGAAATGCCAGCGCACCTGACCGGTGGTCGCGTCCACGGCGACGATGGAGGAGCTGTACTTATCGTCCAGCGCGGTACGTTCGCCCGCCCAGAAATCCGGGGTGGCGTTGCCGGTTGGCAAATAAATCAGATTGAGTTTTGCATCATAAGACATTGCTGACCAGACGTTCGGCGTGCCGCGGGTGTAGGTCTGGCCTTCCGGCGGCAGGCCGGTCAGGTTTGGATTGCCCGGATCCCACGCCCACGCCAGCTTACCGGTGTGAACGTCGTAGGCGCGCACCACGCCCGGCGGTTCGCCGGTGGAGAAGTTATCCGCGACGCGACCGCCGACTACGACGACATTGCCGGCGACCAGCGGCGTGGAGGTCTGCTGATAATATCCGGGCTTGATCTCGCCCATGCCGACGCTCAGATCCACGGTGCCATGGTCGCCGAAGTCCTCGCAGACCTTGCCGGTATCCGCGTTGATGGCAATCAGGCGGGCATCAGTCGTAGGCAGGAACAGGCGGCGAGGGCATGCCGCAGGCGGTGTCTCTGTCTGTGACGTTGTCACGCTTGAGCGATCTTCAAAATAGCCCAGACCGCGGCAGCGCTGCCAGTTAGGCGCCGTGGCCTTGGAATCATAGCGCCACTTTTCTTTACCAGAATCCACGTCCAGCGCCAGCACTTTACTGTACGGGGTACAGACATACAGCGTGTCGCCAATCTGCAATGGCGTGTTCTGATCTTCCGCGCCGGAGCCGTTGCTCTGCGGAATATCGCCGGTGTGCGCAACCCAGGCGACCTTCAGATCGCTGACGTTTTGCTTGTTAATCTGGTCCAGCGCGGCGAAGCGGTCGCCGTGGGTAGTATTGCCCCAGTGCTCCCAGTTCTTTTGCTGCTCGCCGGGGGCGACGGGTTTCACCGGAACGGGCTCGTTCGCGGCCACGAGGGTCTGCGGCTTAAACATCCAGCCCAGGCTGACCAGCATGGCTACCGCGAGCACGGCCGCGACGCCAAAAGCGGGGGCCTTGTTCGCGGCGCTGCGGTTCGCAGCACGCAGGAAAGGCCAGACGATGGCGCAGAGGAAGGCCAGTACGGCAAAGGTAAACAGGCGAGAGAAGAGCGGCCAGAAATCCCAGCCCGCATCGCTTACCGCCCAGAACAGCGAGGCAATAAAGGCGATGCCGTAAAGCACGATCCCGCTGCTGCGATTGAGGAAAATCAGGATCGCGGCAATCACCATCACCACGCCCATTATCAGGAAGTATCCACTTCCGCCTACGGTGGCGAGCTTAAAGCCCAGCCCGCCGACCGCCAGACCGATGAGCATCATCAGTCCGGCAAGAAGCCACTGCAGAATACGAGGTATCCCGCGCGGCGCGCTGCCAAATGCCATTTCTATCTCCTTTAGATCCCCCCGTCGTGCTGGGTGTGTACCAGTTGGGTAATAAATGCGAAGGGAATAATGATTAACACGAGTGAATTCGGAGTTGTAAAATGATTTACGAACCATCTGGTGAATTCGCCGCTATGATAAAACTGTTAAATTGTTTTACGCAATTGTTAATGATTTATTCCGCATTATTTGATTAACGCACAGGTCAAGCCCCTCGCCCCTAAGGGGAGAGGGTTAGGGTGAGGGGTGAAAAAGGCTTTAAACCGGCATCGATTTGCGGATAGCGCTTAGCAGCGTCTGTGCGCCCGTTGAGAGTGGCTTGTCTACCCGCGTCAAAATGCCGATAGGTTCACCGGGGCCAGGGGAGGTAATCGGCAGGGCGATCAGCGTTCCCTGGCGTAAATCATCTTTTACCGCGCCTGAGGGGACGAACCAGACGTAGTCATAATCCAGCGTAAGCTGGCGTGAAAGTGAGGCAGATAGCGTTTCGATGCATCCTGAAGGCAGCGTACATCCCTGCATTTGCAGCAAGGTTTCGGCGGTCTGGCGCGGGACGGTCCCTTTCGGGCAAACCACTACCGGCCACTCCATAACGCGGCTTAACGTTACCGTGTCGTGCAGCAGGGGATGATTGGGACGAACCACCAGCTTCAGGGACTCCAGGAACAGCAGTTCGTAATTAAGACCGCCCATCAGTTCAGGGTCGGACATTCGACCGATACCGATATCCAGCTCGCCCGATTTCAGCCCCGCGAGAAGCATGGTGTTATTCATGGTGGCAACCTGAATCGTGGTATGCCGTTGCTGCTTGTGGAACTGGCCAATCACCGGCGGAAGAATGCCCAGCGCGGCGGTAGGCAGGGCCCCGACGCGGACGACCTCGCTGCTGTGTGCTTCTTTTTGATGCAGGGACTGACCTGCGGTATTGAGCGCATCCAGCACTTTAACGGCGTGCGTGAGGAACTGTTCGCCCACGATGGTAAGCTGAGCCCCCAGCCGCCCGCGGTCAAAAAGACGGGCTCCTGTGAGCTGTTCCAGCTCGTTGAGGGTTTTTGAGAGCGCAGGCTGGCTCAGGTTAAGGGTTTCAGCCGCACGCCCCAGCGTTCCCTGTTGAGCGACGGCCACAAATGTATGCAAATGGCGCAAGCGTATGCGCTGACTGAACAGACCATTTTTTTCCATAGGCGATGTTAAAAACAGAGCGATGCGGGTGACAAGTTAAGTTGTTTAATTTTGATAACCTGATAGCAAAATATTTTTAACATTTGATCTGTTTGAGTTACAACATATTTTTCGGCAGGGAAATAATAGCGAACGTCCTTGTTCATTTATTGCTCATTGCTGAGAGGCGTTAGATCACGCCGTCACCGCCGTCAGAACACCACACCTGGCCGGAGGTAAATGAACATTCATCCGAGGCCAGCGTGACGTACAGCGGGGCGATCTCGACGGGCTGGCCCGGACGTCCCAGCGGGGTGTCGCCACCGAACTCCTTCACTTTTTCCATCGGCTGCCCGCCGCTGGACTGCAGCACCGTCCAGTAAGGACCGGGGGCAACCGCGTTGACGCGAATGCCTTTTGGACCGAGCTGTTTGGCTAAGGATTTGGTAAATACCGCCAGACAGGCTTTCGTCTGGGCGTAGTCCAGCAGCACGGGGCTGGGCTTCACCGCCTGAACGGAGGAGGTATTAATGATAACGGACGACGCTTTCAGGTGGCGCAGCGCCGCCTTCGTGATCCAGAAAGGAGCGTACACGTTGGTTTTGAACGTTGCGTCAAAATCCTCAGTGGTGAGTTCTTCAAGCGATTCACGGAACTGCTGACGCCCGGCGTTGTTGACCAGAATGTCCAGCCCGCCCAGTTTCGACACGGCATCTTCGACAAGATTCTGGCAGAAGGTTTCGTCCCGGACGTCCCCCGGCAGCGCGACGGCCTTGCGGCCTTCGGCTTCGATCAGCTCGATGACCTCAGCGGCATCTTTTTCTTCTTCAGGCAGATAGTTGATGGCAACGTCAGCGCCTTCACGGGCATAGGCGATTGCCACCGCGCGTCCAATACCGGAGTCTCCGCCGGTAATCAGCGCTTTTTTGCCGGCCATGCGGCCATGCCCTTTATAGCTGGTTTCCCCGTGGTCGGGTACAGGCTGCATTTCGGATGCCAGTCCCGGCGGCGTTTGCGGCTGTTCCGGGAACGGGGGCTGCGGGTAAGCGTTCGTACGTTGTTTGGTATCACTCATAGCTGACTCCTTAAGCCAAGGGGTGAGATTTGATGGATAACTGCAGCGTTAACGCTTCGCTGAATTATTTCTGCAAACGATCGACACGGACGACGGCAGGAGATGATTTTTTATCAAGCGAACCGTTGATACCGATCATCTGGTCGGGTTTTACCGTTCTGTCGTCGAAGACTGCCTGGGGAATAATAACGTCGATTTTTCCGGTTTTATCCTGAAATACAAACTTATCGCCGCTACCGTCAATAAGATTACCGCGTAATGAAATGGTCGCGCCGTCGTGCATTTGTTTTGCCTGATCGATGGTCATAATACGCGCGTCGTCGGTTCCGCGATATCCGCTATCAAGCGCGTGGGGAGGCGGTGGCGCTTCGCCTTTTTGTAATCCGCCGTTATTATCTGCCCAGGCGGCTGGAACCAGAAATATTAAAAAAGCGGAAATAAGCGATAATTTCATCCGATATCCTTCATTTTGCGTGTCTTGACTTATAAAGTATTGTTGCTGTTCCTTTATGTGGCAAATGTGATAAGTCCTAAAAACAATCGCGTTAGAAATAAAAGTTACCCGGGATAGAGGGGAATTATCGCTTGCTGGCGTTTGAATACGCGTTTCGTCAGGTGGGTTTTATTGGTCAGCTGGGCACTTCTGCTATTCTGGTATCAGCGCGTCAAAATAATGGCATTACAGAAATAAGTGACATCAAATATGCCATCGCTTGAGCGCGATGGCATATTTCAATCATTCCTTTCGAGAAATAAGAGGCGGCAAGATGAGCAATCTTTTTCACGCCAGCCAGTGAGCAGGCGGTGACCTGGTGGCAAAGGCGGTGCATCTATCGCTGGCCGAGCCGCTGACTGATAAATAATGACTCGTTTATGCCTCTCGGTCATAGCGTTCCTCAGTGATAGCCTTCAGTATCCGACACTTTGCCCCGAAAGACGTAGTAGCTCCAGGCGGTGTACACCAGAATCACCGGAATAATCAGCAACGTGCCTACCAGCATAAACAGCTGGCTGGCAGGCGGGGCCGCGGCTTCCCACAGGGTGATGCGCGGCGGAATAATGTTCGGCCAGAGGCTGATGCCGAGCCCGCTAAACCCGAGGAAAATCAGCCCCAGCGTCAGCAGGAAGGGGCGCGCGTGGCTGTCAGGGTTGCGGGTCAGGCGCCAGATCAGCACGCTGAAAAGCCCGACCAGCAGCGGAACCGGCAGGAACCAGAAGAAGTTGGGCAGGGTGAACCAGCGGTCGGCCACGTACTGCCAGCCGAGCGGCGTCCAGACGCTAACCACCGCGATAACCACCATCAGCGCCAGCAGCACGTGGCGGGTCAGCTCGCGCATGCGGACCTGCAGCGCGCCTTCGCTTTTCATAATGAGCCAGGTGGTACCCAGCAGCGTATAGGCGACGACCAGACCGATGCCGCAGAAGAGGTTGAAGGGGGTGAGCCAGTCCAGCGCGGAGCCGACGAAACGCCGCCCCTCAACGTCGAAGCCGTTGATCACGGCGCCCACCACCACGCCCTGGCTAAAGGTGGCGAGCAGGGAGCCGCCGGCAAAGGAGTAATCCCAGAATTTGCGGTGCGACGGCGTGGCTTTGAAGCGGAACTCAAAGGCGACGCCGCGAAAAATGAGGCCGATCAGCATCGCTGTGAGAGGAATGGTGAGCGCATCAATAATGACCGCATAGGCCAGCGGAAACGCGCCGAACAGGCCCGCGCCGCCGAGCACCAGCCAGGTCTCGTTGCCGTCCCAGACCGGCGCCACGCTGTTGACCATCACATCCCGCTCCTTCGCATCGCCCACGAAGTTAAACAGCAGGCCGATGCCCAAATCAAAGCCATCCATAATGATGTACATCAGCGTGGCAAAGACGATGATGGCAAACCAGATCACTGAGATATCGACGCCCATCAGATTCTCTCCTCTTCCGGAACAGACTCAGCGGCAGACAGCGGACGGGAAGGCGTGCCCGAGGTGTTTGACGTCAGCGTATCGACAGGCTGCGGTCCTTTCTTAATCAGCCGGATGAGGTAAACATAGCCCACCCCGAACACCGACGAATAGACGACGAAGAACGCCAGCAGGCTGATGCTCATCTGCAGGGTGCTGTGCAGCGATACCGCGTCGATGGTGCGCAGATAGCCATAGACCACCCACGGCTGACGGCCCACCTCGGTGGTCACCCAGCCGGCGAGCAGCGCAAGCAGCCCGGCAGGCCCCATGCAGAGGGCAAACCAGTGGAACGGACGCGAGTGGTAAAGTCGATGACGATAGCGCAGCCAGACGCTGATAAGGCCGAGGGTAATCATCAGCAGTCCCATCCCGACCATCACGCGGAACGACCAGAAAACGATGGTCGAGTTTGGGCGATCCTCTTTAGGGAAATCCTTCAGCGCCGGGACCTGCTTATCGAGGCTGTGCGTCAGGATAAGACTGCCAAGCGCGGGGATCTCAAGGCCGTATTTGGTGCGCTCCTCCTCCATATCCGGCAGGCCAAACAGCAGCAGCGGGGTGGCCTCGCCCGGCGGATTTTCCCAGTGCCCCTCGATGGCGGCAATTTTGGCAGGCTGATGCTCAAGCGTGTTCAGGCCGTGCATATCCCCCACGACCGCCTGGATGGGGGCGACCAGCAGCGCCATCCACATCGCCATGGAAAACATGGTGCGTACTGCGGGGGTATCGTTACCGCGCAGCAGGTGCCACGCGCCGGACGCGCCAACAAACAGCGCGCTGCTCAGAAAGGCGGCGATCGCCATATGAATAAGGCGGTATGGGAAGGAGGGGTTAAAGACGATGGCCAGCCAGTCCTGCGGGATAACCTGCCCGTTCTCGATAGTGAACCCCTGGGGCGTGTGCATCCAGCTGTTGGACGCGAGGATCCAGAAGGTCGACATCAGCGTGCCGAGCGCCACCATGCAGGTTGAAAAGAAGTGCAGGCCGGGGCCGACCTTGTTCCAGCCGAACATCATCACGCCGAGGAAACCGGCCTCCAGGAAGAAGGCGGTTAACACCTCATAGGTCAGAAGTGGGCCTGTAATGCTGCCCGCGAACTGGGAGAACCCGCTCCAGTTGGTGCCAAACTGGTACGCCATGACCAGCCCGGAAACGACGCCCATACCGAAGTTAACGGCAAATATCTTGAGCCAGAAATGGTAAAGCGATCGCCAGACGTCGTTTTTGGTGCGAAGCCACATGCCCTCCAGCACCACCAGATAGCTGGCGAGGCCGATGGTGATCGCAGGGAAAAGGATATGAAACGACACGGTAAAAGCGAACTGAATTCTGGCCAGATGAAATGCATCGAGTTCGAACATGGTCCGTACCTCTGAGACGATGGGGCACGCGAGTTGCCGGGCAGGTTAGCGCTGCCTGGCAATGCCGATGATGGTTTATCTCCACCTTCAGATAGAGTGTAGTACTTTGTGGATTATTTTTGGGCTTCCACACCCGATGCGTCCGATCTGATCGTAGCAGGAACTGTTCCGTCGTCTGAGGGTATGGGGGATCAACCAGTCGGCCATCTCGCCGTGGCGAGAATGAGTCATATTGTAGCTGCCGTTAAATGGCGCCGTTTAATTGTCCTGGGAGTGATGCTTATTTTATTCAACCTGTGTTATTGCGTCATTTATGCGCTTTTTGGTTAATATTTCCTACGGCCAGGTCGTTGAGTTTAAGGTCGGTCTCTTTTTCTTCTTCCAGCGTTTCGGCAAGAAGCTTAACGGCTTTTTTATAGCCCAGCCGTTCTGCTAATGTGGCAAGAGTACCGTAGCTGGCAATTTCGTAATGCTCGACTTTTTGCGCGGCGGCAATAAGCGCGGCATCACGTACTTCATTTTTTTCCGTACTTTCGATGACTTCGTTGGCTTCTTCAATTAAGCCTTCCATCGCCACGCACTTCATACGCTTGAGCTTGATACCGTCTTCCTGCTCGACGATCTGGTCGATACGTTCGATCTGACCCTGCGTTTCCTCAAGATGAGCGGTAAAAGCGGCGCTCAGCTTTTCGCTGGAGGCGGCGCGGGCAAGTTTGCTTAACGCTCGGGTAAGCTGCTTTTCTGCGCTATAGGTATCAGAGAGAAGATGAATAAATACGTCCTCTATACTTTTCATATTCATAATAATTACGCTCCGGTAAATAAATAAAGGTTACTGCGAGCTTTTCAGCCCGCAGCATGCTCTCGGGATTTATTAAAAGAGTATTAAATAAAATCAGGAGTTATCAGATTTACGGCCTCCGCCGTGACTGTTCTGTCCTCCTTTCTTACCCGCTTCAGAAGCGCGTTGTGGATCGTTTTTAAAGTTACCGCCGCTATGCTGGCCACCTTTACGGCCAGCTTCTGACGCTTTTTCACGGTCTTGCGCGAAATTACCGGAACCACCACGATGCTCTGCCATATTAAACCTCATAGTCATATATTGGTTATTTCAGTGCGATATGAAAATATTCCGTATCGCTCGTCGTTAGAGTAATAAATCTAGTCGCTGTGCGTCATCCGTCAAATGCGTTTTGCTATTAGCGGTTACGTTATTTTTAAATATCGACGAGATTACGCTTCGCTTAACGAAAAAATAGGGAGGAGTGGGAAGGACTTGTAAAAAAAGATCGGATTAGTCCTAAGTTTCTCTTAAAAGCTGTAAGCTGAGGATAAAAATAATGGTGTGATAAATCTGATTCATTTTCAGCCGACTCGGAGTGAAAAATTATTTTTTACAGCCAGGAAACGAAGCGCTAAATAATTATAAGGATAATCCTGTTAAAACAGGAGACGCGAAAGGTCGGTTCCGACAGGCCTGTTCATAGGCCTGTCGCACACGGTTTGACCACTGTCGTCTTAAGATCACAAATCAGAAATCTTTCCCCCCGGAAGGAACGGGTTTCTCTACACTCCAGGTAATATTCACTGGAGGCATGACATCATGGCGAACACCATCACGGCTGATGACATTCGGGAACACTTTTCGCAGGCAATGTCGGCGATGTACCAGCAGGAAGTTCCGCAGTACGGCACCTTGCTCGAACTGGTTGCGGACGTAAACCTGGCGGTGCTGGAAAATAACCCACTATTACATGAACAACTCGCAAACGCCGATGAGCTTGCGCGCCTGAACGTGGAGCGGCACGGGGCGATCCGCGTCGGTACGGCGCAGGAACTTTCAACCCTTCGTCGTATATTTGCCATTATGGGCATGTACCCGGTCAGCTATTACGATCTCTCTCAGGCGGGGGTGCCGGTCCACTCAACGGCGTTTCGTCCGGTTGATGATGCGGCCCTGTGTCGAAATCCGTTTCGTATCTTTACCTCGCTGCTGCGTCTTGAACTGATTGAAAACGTTGCGCTGCGCGAGCGTGCCGCAGAGATCCTGTCCCACCGGAACATCTTCACCCCGCGCTGTCTTGCGCTTCTCGATCTGTATGAATCAGAAGGGCAGTTTACTGACGAGCAGGCGCGCGAGTTTGTGCAGCAAGCGCTGGAAACCTTCCGCTGGCACCGCCATGCGACGGTCGATCGGGAAACCTATCTGGCCCTGAGCAACGAGCACCGGCTGATTGCCGACGTGGTCTGCTTCCCGGGCTGCCATATTAACCACCTCACGCCGCGCACGCTGGATATTGACCGGGTGCAGGAGCTGATGCCGAAGTACGGTATCGAGCCAAAAATTCTGATCGAAGGGCCGCCGCGTCGCGAGGTGCCCGTCTTATTGCGTCAAACCAGCTTCAAGGCGCTTGAAGAGCCGGTGCTGTTTGCCGGTGAACATAAAGGTACCCACACCGCGCGCTTCGGTGAGATTGAACAGCGAGGCGTGGCGCTGACCCCGAAAGGCCGGGAACTGTACGATAGCCTGCTTGCCCAGGCCGGTACCGGCAAAGATAACCTGACCCATCAGCTGCATCTGCGGGAGATCTTTAGCGTCTTCCCGGACAGCGAACTGTTAATGCGCCGTCAGGAGCTGGCTTATTTCCGCTACCGCCTGACGCCAGCTGGGGAAGCCCATCGTCATGCGTTTCGTCCGGGCGACGATCCGCAGCCGCTGATCGAGCGCGGATGGGTGGTTGCCCAGCCGATCACCTACGAAGATTTCCTCCCGGTCAGCGCCGCGGGGATTTTCCAGTCCAATCTCGGGAATGAAACACAGGCCCGAAGCCACGGTGATGCCAGCCGCGATGCGTTTGAAGCGGCGCTGGGCTGCCCGGTGTATGACGAGTTTACCCTCTACCAGGAGGCTGAAACCCGCAGCAAACAGCGTTGCGGTTTGCTCTGAAATCGTTACTCTGCTGGGGTGTGATGGAAAAATTAAGGTCGTTATGCAAAATCCTTCCGCCCCTGTGGTTGAAACGCGCCAGGGCGCACTGTCTGGTTTTACCAATGAAAATGTCAACGTCTGGTGCGGTATTCCCTACGCCGCACCGCCCGTGGGCGAGTGGCGCTGGCGCTCCCCGCGGCCGCCTGAACCGTGGGATGGCGTTCGCGAGGCCACCGCCTTTTCGGCATCAAGCTGGCAAAGCAGCGAATATTGTCAGGAGCTGGGCGGGGGCGATCCCGGCCAGTTCTCAGAAGACTGCCTCTATCTGAACGTCTGGTCTCCCACAGAACGCGCCGAGCCGCTCCCGGTTATGGTCTGGCTGCACGGAGGCGGGTTTACGATTGGTGCCGGAGGTCTGCCGCCGTATAACGGTAAAGCGCTGGCTACGCGCGACGTGGTTGTCGTGACGATCAACTACCGTCTCGGCCACCTCGGCTTTTTCGCCCATCCCGCGCTGGAAGGGGAGGAAGATCGCGTGGTGCATAATTTTGCCCTGCTGGATCAGATCGCCGCGCTCGAATGGGTGCGTGAGAACATCGCCGGGTTTGGTGGCGATCCCGCTAACGTGACCCTGTTTGGCGAATCCGCCGGCGCGCGCAGCGTGCTCTCTCTGCTGGCCTCGCCGCTGGCAGCTGGGTTGTTCCATAAGGCGATAGTGCAAAGCGGATACACCTTGCCGGACACGCCGCGCGAGCAGGCCCTGCAAAAAGGGGAGGCGCTGGCCGCCTATTTCGGCCTGAAAAATGCGACCGCCGGGGAGCTGCGCGCCATTCCGCCCGAGGCGTTCTGGCCGCTCACCGCGCCGCTGAACGTCGCCCCGGCGCCCATCGCTGGAGATTGTGTTCTGCCCGAAGCCATGCTGGACGTCTTTTTCGCCGCCCGTCAGCATCCGGTGCCGGTAATGATTGGCTCCAACAGCGATGAGGCCAGCGTGATGGCGGTGTTTGGCATCGATCTCGCCGGACAAATTCAGAAGCTTCGCCGGGAACGCCGCTTCGGGCTGGGGCTGATTAAGCTGCTCTACCCGGGCGTGAAAGGCGATGAAGAGCTGGGCAGACAGGTATGCCGCGACATGGCGTTTACCACCATGGGCTACGTGGTGATGCAGGCGCAGCAGCGCGTCGGCGGATTGTGCTGGCGTTACTGGTTTGACTATGTCGCAGAGGCGGAACATGCCACGTACATCAACGGCGCCTGGCACGGCAACGAAGTTCCCTATGTCTTCGATACGCTTGGTCAGGTGGAGCCTTCACGTCAGTACGTCAATGAGCGGGATCTGCAGTTTGCTGCCCACGTGGCGGATTACTGGGTGAGCTTTGCGCGTGAAGCTGGTCGTCGCGACATCCTGCCCGGGCCAACGCACTGGCCTGCGTGCCGCAAAGGGCGCGACGTTCTGTTACGCATTGGCGTGAATAAACATGCAGCTTTCAGGCTTGAAAACCGCTTTATGCGTGCCCGCATGAGCCTTTTCAAGCGGGTGATGAAGCACCACGTCAGCCTCGATTAAGCAAGCAGGCGCGAAACGCCGCGAGACCATTTTCCTCGCCTGGCGTTTCGCGCAGCACCAGCCGGTAGCTCGCGCCGGTTTTTATGCTTGTTTCATAGGGCCGTACCAGCCTTCCGGCACGAACATCTTCTGCCACCAGCGTTTCGTCGGCGATGGCGACGCCGAGCCCCTGAATGGCGGCCGTAATGGCGAGATCCATCGTGTCGAAGTGTTGATTTTTGTGCATGACAAAACCAGGACTTTCCTGTTTCGCCAGCCACAGCGACCAGTCTGTCTTATCCCTTGTCGGA